>CAWKGP010000012.1:0-252723 GCA_963849205.1 uncultured Acidobacteriota bacterium | reverse complement strand
CGCGACGTGCTGTAGGGGCGGCCCTCCGTGGCCGCCCCTGGTTTATGAGGCTGCCATCGCCTGTGCGACGACGGGTGCCGCGAACTCCATCGGCAGGTCGCCGTTGTCTGCACGGAGGTACCGCCAATCCTTTGGCTTGAGTGACGCGATTAGTTCCCGGCGTGTTTTTACCTTCAGCGGTTTGCCACGATAGATCTTGCCCATGCGCTGAAGGTTCTTTTCTGAGATTGCGCCGGAGAACATTAACAACGGCCAGGTGAAGTTTGGACCATTGAGTCGTCGCAATTTGTAAAGCCACATACCAACTGAACCGACGCGCCACGCCATTGGTCCCCACCAACTATACTGCCCGGGTCGCAGGTTCATCTTCCAGCACTTCATCATCAGTTGCCACTGAAGCTTTGTAAGCTGTTTTGTCTGCGTTACGCCTTTTTCCTTCTCCATGCGCGTGTCGTGCAACGGCGTAAAGATCGATGGAACCAGGAAGGCAAACAAACCGCGACGCTCCATCTCGTAAACGAGATCGATCGTCTCCATCGTGTCCTGATCAGTCTCACCGGGATTGCCAATGATCAATGTCATTGCCGGAAACCAGTTGTTCTCATTCAGCACGCGTAGTCCTTCGAGCACGACGCTGGGCCAGTCTTCAATCGAGAATGGCACGCCCTTGCTCGACATTATCTGCTTGGCCATACGCACCGATCCGGTCTCGAGTCCGATTAATGGCGCGAGCGCCTTCTTCTGTGGATGACTGCTCAAAACCGGAAAATGGATCGGACTCTTGGGGAGCAAAATATCTGAGAGTTGCTTGATGAGCAAAGGATCGACAACCGCGGGCGCGATCGTGCAGTGACTCAGCACGTGTTGCTCGACGCCTGGTGTATTCACGATGTCGGAATAAAGATCGACGAGGGCTTCACGGTTTGGAAAGTAGAACGGCGTATCGGTGTGCACTTGTCCCCAGATGAACATATCTTCGGTTGCAAGTGAGATCTGCTTGTTTCCGTTTCGCACATTCGCTCGGACCGCTTCCATGATCTTGTCTTTGGGAAGATCGATCTGTGGATTCAGATCGGGCACACAGAACTTGCAACGGCGCCCGCAGCCCGTGGTCATCTCAACAACGCCAAAAGTCGTTCGCGTATCGGGAAACAGAATTCCGTCGCGGTCCATCGGGTGCTGAACTTCAACCCGGCGCGGCAAGTCTTCTCCCTGAATTGCTTTTCTAAACAGTTCAAGAGTTTCGACAGACTCGCTGCGTCCTTCGACTACGCAATCTATGCTCAACTCTTCGTAAGTATCGGTTTGAATGATCTGCCAACCGCCGGAACCGCCGACGATTACTTTGAAGTTACTGCGGTACGGACTGCCTTTAATTTTGGCAAACAGTTCTCTCGAGTAGTGAGAATTGATCGGCATCTTTGACGAGCCAAAGATCGACGTATAAACGCCGGCAGCAAACGTAACTCCGAGTGGGTTGTGTGTTGAGACCGCCACGACGCGCGTTCGCGGTCCAATAAACTTGTGAAGGTCGTCAGGATAACAGGCGACGACGTCGTCGCTGCGATATTCGCGCGATAGAGACTTCTCCACCAGTCTCACACCAGCCGGCATGTAACGGGCCGAGCCGTCAGGATTGTGTTCGACCTCGCGCCACTTCGGATACTTGCGATTGATTACGCCCTCCATCCAGATCGGCAGTGATGCGAGTGCCATCTGAATGAAATACCCGGCGTGATCGATCGCTTCCGTGAGCGGCGCGCTCAGCACAATCATTCGACCACCGTCGGCCGGTGGTTCGTGAGTGATTTGTTGTTCGGGTGAATTGCGTTTGGGTTGTTTGCTGAGGGTACTCATCAATAGTATTTGGGATGATATCAGAGATCCGTTGCTGCAATGGCTTCAATCTCGATCAAAAAATCGTAATGAAGCTTCCCGCATGGAATGACTGCGCGAGCGGGACGATTGTCGCCAAGCACACGCGAGTAAACTACATTAAATGCTTCCCACAGATTAATGTCTGCGATGGATATATTCATCTTGAGAACGCGATCCCAGTCACTGCCTGCGGCTTTCAGAATTGCGTGAACGTTGCTGAGCGCTAGCTCAGTTTGTTCCTCGATTGAACCAAACTTCTTCTCACCAGTTGCGGGATCGATTGAAAGCTGTCCGGCGACGAAGACCAGGCCGTTGTAAACCGTGGCTTGCGAGTAATGCCCAGCGGGTTGCGGAGCATTCGGGGTGTTGATTCTCTTAATCTCCATGTGCCGCAAGATAACATGCCACAAAAGGCACAAAAAGCACAAAAATCACAAAAGCAAACAAATGCCTTCAACGTCCTTAACGACTTTTTTGTGCTCTTTGTGCTTTTTGTGCCTTTTGTGGCCCTATTTGGGGAAGGCGCTTTCTTCGGTAACGCGTTTTGCCTGCTGGAAATGACGGTGTTCGTGAACCACGATGATTCGATACGCGTTCATCAGGCTGTACGTAATTGCGGCAGAGACCGGTGAGGTAATCACGATCTCTTCGAGGTTGAGATGTTTAGTGGCTTTCATCTTTTCGCCGATCCGTATCTGCTGATCGATGAAGTCGTTAATCACTGAAGCGTTGATATCGCTCTGGGCCGGTTCGAAACGTTTCGGGGCTTTTATCTTGCGAGTGCTTGCCGGATCGAGTGTCTTGATCAATAGCTTTCCGGCAAGCCCGGGCAACAATGGCATGCTTTCCCAAAACGACTGCTTTCTTCCTTTAAGCACGTCGTCGACGATCGGAAAATAGCCTTTGTTGGTAGTGAGCAGATGATCGAAGCATTGGCCTACGCTCCAGCGTTCTGTTGACGGTTTCCAGTTGAGTTGTGCAGGAGATAAATGACCGAACGTAGACTTTGTATCCGCGGCGATTTGATTGACCGCTGTTATAAGACTCGGCAAGTCGGCGGTTTTATAGTCCATCACAACCTAAAAGCCGGGCGCCTCCTTGGAGTGCGCCAACTTGTTGGCGCTTTAGTATTTTTACCAAAGCGGTAACAAGTTACCGCACTCCAAGGAGGCGCCCTACCTCACGAGATCCTAATTAATAAACTCGGCCAGGTCTTTCGCAAAGCGTTCGGGACGCTCCCAATGCAGTGCGTGACCAGTGTCCGGATAAACTCTCAACACTGAATTTCGCAACGCCGACACCAACGAATCCTGTTCGGAGCGCGGAAAAATACTCTCCTTGTCGCCCCAAAGAATCAACGTCGGCGTCTTGATCTTCTTCAACTCAGCGTTGGCTTCAGGCGCAAGCATCTCTGCCATAACTTCACGCCAAACATGCGCCGGCACCCTGCAACTCTCCTTCACCACACCCGCCAAAAAATCCTGCGGGAGCGGTTGAAACGCTGTGCTAACCTGAAAGTCGCGTGCAAAACTTTCAGGCACCGGTGCCGTGTCCTTCAGCAAACTAACCTCACGCTGCAAGTCGATCACAGTGTTATTGCGAACACTCGTCGCGGAACCAGCGAGCACCAGCTTGTGCACTCTCTCCGGCGCTTGCACGGCGACGTGCTGGGCCACAAAGCTTCCCATCGAATGCCCAACAATCGTCGCCTTCGGGAGGTTCATTGCGTCCATGAACGCAAGCACGTCCGCGGCAAACTGCTGCATTGCATAACCACCCATCGGTTGCGTCGTTTTGCCATGCCCGCGCTGATCGAGAATGTAGACACGATACTTGCTGTCGAGCAGTGGTAACACGGTGCTGAACGAGAACCATGAATCGGTGTAACCGTGCAGCATGATAACCGGCGTTCCGGTCGGTTCGCCTTTGTAAGCATAATGCATGCGAATGCCAGTTTTTAGCATGACACTTGAAAACTGGACTTCTGCCCTGGGCGAACTCGGAGCCATAGCCGAGGCAGTTTCGCCAATACCAGCCAACGAAGATACAGTCAGCTTGGTATCGGCATGCTGCCATGCCTTTTCAAATTCCAACTGGACACTACGAGCCGCTGATTCCTTACCTTGTTTTCTCAAACTCTCGGCAAGACCAAACAACGCACGTCCGTTGCGATGGTGTCTTTGAATCTCAGCACGAAATACTTTCTCGGCCTCTTTGTAATCGCCATTTGCGAGTAGCGCGCCGCCGAGCACTTCACGTACGGGCAAGTCCCAGTCAGACGGTTCAGCGTACGCGGTTGCATCTTCAGCAGCGACGGCTTTGTTCAGAAGATCATACGCCGCCTGCTTCTCGCCACGTGCGAGGGCAATTTTGCCTTCCAATGCGAACTCACCAACCTTCGTGACGTCGATCGCAGCGTTGCTGAACATGCGATTGTCTTCCGTCAAGCTCTTGTTAACAGCGCGTAGTGCTGCCAGTTCCGCTTCAGCCTTCGGTAATTGTTTCGAAGCTACATACGCACTGCCACGGGCGAAGTGCCAGAATGCGGTCGTGATTTTGAGTGACGGATCCGGTTTTGGCTCTTTCAAGATCTCGTCCCATTTGCCAAAACGCGTGAGCGACATACTCGTGTACGGCAGAAACATCTCGAGCATCGGCATCGCCTTAACAACCGGCTTTACGTTGGCTTCGAGGTCTCGGCACGACTTGATTGAGTCTGCATAACGTCCCTTCATGGCGCTTGCTGCCGCCAGGAAGTGGATGTTGTGGTTGTAGTACATCGCCGGATAGAGACCGTTATTACCGCTCTTCTGGATGTACTCTTTGTCTACCGCGATGGCGTCGACATTTGACTGAGCGGCGGCGTAGTAATCACCGGTGCGAATGTAAATGTGCGACGGCATGTGGACCAGGTGACCAGCTTTCGGGGCGACCTTTCCCAGCCGGTCCGCACTTGGGAGTCCGCGCTCGGCATTTGTTGAAGCCTCAACGGCGTGGATGTAGTAGTGATTCGCGCCCGAGTGGTTTGGATTTCGACGCAAGACCTCTTCAAGCACCGCAACGATTTCGAGTGTGCCTTCGGCTGGTTTGCCGTCAAGTGTCCAAAGTTTCCACGGACGCAGATTCATCATGCTCTCGGCGTAGAGCGTCGCTGCATCGAGATCGTCCGGATAATTTTTTGCAAGCTCGCCCATCGCGTTCTTGTAAGCGACTTCGAGCTGAGTTTTATCCGCCTGAACATTGGCAGAGTAACGCTTTGAGAGAGCGCTGATATAAGCCTGGTCGTGTTCCGAGGCTTTTGGCGCGAGAGCAACGGCTTTCTGTAAGTTTCCGTATGCCTCGAGTAGCGCATTAGCGTCGGCCGGCACGTTGTAGTTCGACCCGAGGGCGAGCGCTACGCCCCAATAGGCCATGGCCAGCTGTGGATCAAGCTGGGAAGCCTGCTTGAACGATCGTATAGCCTCTTCGTGATTAAAGGCGTAGACGTAAGCCAGGCCTTGATTAAAGAATTTCTGGGCTTCGGGGTTTTTGGTTGAAACTGGGTGGTCGATATCGCCCAGTCCTGCTTCGAGTAATACTGGTTTTGGGTCTTTTGCTGGAGCGTGGCTGTGTTGACCGACTGCCACGACGGGAATGAGCAGCAGGATCGCAAAGAACAAACGTTTCATTTTGAAATCTCCTGCACCGGCATACTGCCGGCTGTTACAAATTACACGTTACACTTCCCTAACGCGAAAAAGTTACGGCAAAAGGGTCACTTATTCCGCGCCGTATTTCAGTTGCACCACTCTCGCTTTGCCTTTTGCATAGACTGTAACGATGAATAGATCGTTGAACTTCCGCTCGTCGATCGTTGGGACCACATCGCCGCCCAGCATCTTTATCACGTCGGGAATGGAGTTGCTGTGACCAACTACGAGCACGCTCTCGCCGGCGCGTTCGAGAATCTTGTTCGTGACTTCGGCGGTTGATTCCGCGGCGATTTCCCTTGGGTTGGATGGATTTATCTTTAACGTGAAGGGCGTGGCAGTTAAGCCGAGTTTTGTTGCCAGCGGCTCCGCAGTCTGTTTCGTTCGGGTGAACTGCGAAGTGAAGATCGCTTTAATACCGGCGTTGCCGAGCAGACGTGCGAGTTCCTGCGAACGCGCTACTCCTTCTTTCTTGAGCGGCGGATCCTGCCTCGGCTCGTCTTCGCGTTCCGCGTGACGAATCAAGAATACAGTTATCGGTTTGAATTCTTCCTGTGCAACTGCGACTTGCGAAACCACCGCAACCAACAGAAGCAATACGCTAACGACTAACGTTTTTGCCTTCATTTGTGCTTTATGTGCCTTTTGTGCCTTTTTGTGGCTAACGTTTCCAACCTGGTGGCGCTTCAGGCCACTCTTTATCCGGGCTAACCGGTTCTGCCTGATCCGGTCCAAGTCGCTCGGGCGCGATCTCTGCGACGATGAAATTCTCTGGTGGCACAGGCGCGCCCGCTAAACGTCGCAGCAAGGCGAGTTGTCCGGCGTGTGTCATTGCATCTGAAAACGGACCTTGCAGCAGGCGCTCTTCTGACATGCCTTCGAGAAGCGTATCTCCGTTGCGAAGATGTTGGGCCAGCAATCCGAGCATTTCGTGAAAGCGCTCGATCTCCTCTTCCAGTGACTCCAGAGGCTCAGGCCAGTAGCGTCCGCCGATAAAATGTGTGCGTGCGTAGCCGAGCACGCTCGTCATGTGACGAACCAGTTCCGCGGGAGTGCGCACACCTTCATGGGCGCGAAACGAACCGAAATTTTCCGGCGCATCTCGCAGAGCCTTTTGCGTGCGATAAGCAAGCGCAGCCAGAAAATGGTTCAGCAGTTTTCTCTTCGGGTCCATGTCACAACAACTCTTTGCGCATCGGAACGAGCTCGAGCTTCACTTGCTCTGTGAGATCCAGGTCGAAGTTTCCTGTCTCTGTAAAACCGCACGACTTGTAAAACTCGATTCCGGGCAGCGTCGCCATTAACTCGAGAGCACGAAAACCTTCGCCCCGCGCTTCCGTCTCACACTGATTGAGAATCGCGCGGGCGATTCCCTTACGCGCGTGGTTAGGGTGAATGAAGAAAGCGCGAATCTTAGCCGGTTCCGATTTCGGATCGAGATAACCGGCATCTCTCGTCGTATATTGATCGCCGCCGAAGAGAGTCTTTCGCTTGCTCCAACCGCCACAACCTACCAGTTGTCCGTCGCTTTCAGCAACGAGATAAGTTCCATCCTCGATCAGATCAGTGTCGACACCAAAGACAGTGGCAATCGCAGTCTCGATCTGCTTGTCGTCGTAATGTTCACGGCTGAGGTGTCGCGCTGACTCTGCAATCAATTGTTGAAGCGCATCCCGCTCTTCCATTGTGGCTTTGCGAATGATCATCTCACAGACCAAAGCCGTATTTGAAAAGCGGATTGTAGTCTTTGTCGCCTACATTGATCGGAATCTGGTCCATCGATCGTGGCCACGAGAATGACAGTTTCCCGACAAATTTGAAGTCGCCAAATAGCACGTCAGTCACTCCGCGTCCTTCAGTTCCGGGCAGCCAAGCCGCCACGAGAGCGTCTGCTTTGTCGACGATCTTGTCGATAATTATCGGACGACCCGATATTAAAACAACCACGACCGGCATTCCCGCCTGTCTCATCTTTTCCACAACTGCAACATCTTCTTCCGCGAGTTCGAGATTTTGCCTGTCACCCATCCACTCCGCATATGGTGTTTCGCCGATGACGACGATTCCGAGATCCGCTCCGGCTGCGTCAGACCCGTCTTTGGAGTAAGTAACTTTCGTAGTTGGAGAGACAGTTTCCTGCACGGCTTTCAGGATGGTCGTTCCACCGGTGGTATTCGGGCCACTCTTGCCCTGCCAGCTTATGGTCCAACCGCCACATTGGTTTCCGATATCGTCTGCGCTCTTACCCGCCACGTGAATGCGGTTAAGCTTCTTTGAAGCCGGCAACACTCGTTTCTCATTCTTGAGCAACACGAGGGACGCCCGAACACATTCACGTGCGACCTGACGATGCGCGGCTGAACCGAATTTTGCGTGGAGCTTTCGATCGGCGAGATGCGATCGACCGGGCTCCATCAGTCCCATGGCAAACTTAACGCGCAGAATTCGTATGACTGCATCGTCTATGCGCGACATAGGCACGCGATTCTCGCGGACGAGCTCAAGCAGAAATCCGTAGAGCTCGCGATACTTCGTCGACACCATGAACATGTCCATGCCAGCATTTACCGAAGTCTCGATCTGTGTCTTGTAGTCACCCGGCATTTCGTCGATGGCGTCGTAATCCGAAATCAGGAAACCGTCAAACTTCAATTCGTCCTTGAGAATTTCAGTCAGTAGACGTTTGCTGCCGGAGCATTTCACCCCGTTCCAACTGCTGTATGAAGGCATGATGGTCCCGACGCCCGCTTTGATCGTACTCACATAACCTGCGAGGTGAATACGGCGCAGTTCGTCTTCGCTCAATATCACGTCGCCGCGATCCAGTATCTGCAAATTCTCTCTAAGCTTCCGCCCTGTGCCGTACTTCGTCCCTCCGTCGGCGATGAAGTGTTTCGCACAAGCAAGCAAACTTTGAGGGTCGCTGAGATCGTTGCCCTGATATCCACGGACAGCGGCTTCACCGAGGGTTCGAGCAAGCGCTGGATCCTCGCCAAAGCCTTCATAGGTTCTGCCCCAACGTTCGTCGCGCGCGACGGTGACGCAAGGCGCGAAAGTCCAGTTGATACCAGTCGCCCTTGTTTCGATTGCCGTAATGCGTGCGGCACGTTCGACCAGTTGAGGATTGCGTGTACAGCCCAGACCGATATTGTGCGGAAAGAGCACGGCGCCGAGAACGTTGCTGTGTCCGTGTACAGCGTCAATACCGTAGAGAATCGGAATGCGTAGGCGCGTGTTCTGTGTGCGTGACTGCAGGCTGTCGTAGTGATCGGTCCAATCGGCAACACCGTTTCCGGTTTTTGGATCGGAGCTACCGCCACTCAACAGTGAACCCAGAAAAAGCTTTTCGACGTCGCTCGGATCTTTGAGGCTCGCCTGATTCGCCTGGATCATCTGGCCCACTTTCTCCTCAAGCGTCATCTGCGCCAGTAGCGACTGAATCTTTGCATCGTGTGCTTTTAGACTTCTCATACCGCTGCGCTTTTGCGGCTCAAGAATTCCGGCTGTCGAAACAAATGAGCCGGCAAGAGTAAGAGCCGATGCCTCAAGAAATTTCCGTCTATCAATTTTCATATTCTGTTTTCTCTAGCCCGATCGGATTGGGTGGCGCTCGTGGTCCAAAAATCTTCTAATCAAACGCACTCATTAACTGCTCGACGATCTGGTTTGCGGCGTTGGGCTGTCCCATACGCAGCGCATTTCTCCTCATCGACTGAAACCGTTGCGGATCGCCCAGCAGTCGATCGAGTTTGTACGACAATGTTGGCAGGTTATTGCAACGGATCGCGACGCTGCCTTCGAGCAGGTGATCCGAATTCCGTTCTTCCTGCCCGGGAATCGGATTGACGATCACAAACACGAGCCCCTTTGCGAGAGCTTCGGAAGTTGTCAGCCCACCCGGCTTACCGAGTACGACGTCGGACGCCGTCATCAACTCATCCATCTCCGTCGTGTATCCGAAAGGTTTCAAGAGAACCGTCGCATCCGGTTTCGTACGCGCGGCCAGTTTCGTCAAACGTTTCTTTAGCTCTTCGTTACGACCACAGATCGCGACGATTTGCGCACGATTCTGCAGATAAAGCAGCGAGCTCACAAGGGCATCAACCGAGCCCACACCAAATCCACCGGCCGAGAGCAGAATCGTGGTCCGATCAGGAGCGAGTCCATGCTTCGCACGCATCTCCTGTTTATCTTTCTTGATGGCGAACACCGGATCGATCGGAATTCCACTGACCGTGATCTTTTCCGCCGGTATGCCCAACACTTCAAGATAAACACGCGCCTCATCAATGGCGACGAAGTAGTGTTCGTAATGATGGACCAGCCACATCGCGTGGACGTCGAAGTCGGTAACTATGATGACCTGCCTGCTGGCAAGACGCTCTTTCGCCTTTAGCCACGATACGATTTCAGCGGGAAGGAAGTGAGTGCAAACGATGAGATCCGGGTGATACTCGCGCAGCAGCTTAACGAAAGGACGTGTGTTGAGTTTGTCTAATGCGAGGCGCCGGCGTTCGTTCTTCCAGGGTTTGTCGAGCTTGTCGTAAAACCAGCCCGGCACCTCGGGCATCTTGTTGACCAGATCGATGTAGGCTTTGGAGTAGAGATGGCGAAAGAGCTTGTTGGTGTAGTTCAGAACGTCGACATGCAACACTTCCCTGTTCGCGGCGCCTTTCGCCTGCTGGAAAGCTTTTTCGACAGCGTCAGCCGCGCGCACGTGCCCCGCGCCAGCGGAAGCTGATAGGAGGAGAATTTTTTTGAGCATTCGCGTTTATGGACGCGTCGGTCGTGCTGGCGTCGGTCGTGCGGGCGCAACGGCAGGAGCAGCTCCAGCCGGATGCGTCCGATTGTATTCGGCGATGAAGTCTTTGGTGATATCGACTTGCGATGCCGCGTACACAACCGGCACGCGGTTGACGTCGATAAGCAGCGTGATCCCTTTCGACTGCGCATATGCAGTCAATGATGTGCCGATATCTTTCTGCAACGGTTCGAGAGCTGCAACTGAGTCTTTTTGATAACTCGACTGCGCGTCTTCAGCTTTGCGTTTGATCTCTAACTCGAGACGATCTGCTTCTTCAGTTTGCCTTGCCGTCAGACTGGCTTCCTGGACCGGGCGTTTCTTCTGAATATCAGATCTCATCGTGGTGAGACGATCACGCATGCCGCGCAGCTCATTGCGCACGGGGGTAAACTTGGCTTCAATTTGCTGCATCGCCACCATCACGCGCCCGATCCCTGCTTTCTCATCGCTGAATGCTGACGAGTCGATAATCGCGACGGTGGTGGGCGTCAGCGCCGGTCGCGTCTGTGTCTGGGCGAGGATTGTAAACGCCGCGAAGGCTGCTACGGCGACAATTATGCGAAATACTTTCATCTCTTCTGCTCCTTAAATTTGTTGCGACCGTCGGGGATGAATGCGAAGTTTTAACTTAAAACACCGATCACTGCTACTGTTGCAACGTGAATTTACCACCCTTTTCAATCCGTAGCATGTACACGGGAACTTGAGCGTTTCGATTTGCATCGAGCGTGATCTTGCCAGTCACGCCGGGAAAGTCTTTTGTCTGTGCGAGCGCGTTTCGCACTGCTGCATTGTCGGTCGACTTGGCGCGCTTGAACGCATCGAAGAGCATTCGCGCCGCGTCATATGCGGTAGCTGCACCGGCGTCTGGATCAACTCCATATTTCGCGCGATAGTCTGCCACAAACTTCTTCACCAGCGGATCATCACTGCCGGCCCAGAAATGGTTTGCAAAATAGACGCCGTCGAACGGTTCGCTGCCACCATCCATCAGATTCGGCGAGTCCCAACCGTCGCTGCCGATTAGTGTGGCTTTGATGCCTGACTTCTTCACTTCGCGCGCTACGAGCGGAGCAGTGGTGTAAAAGCCGGGCGCGAAAACGACGTCGGGCGCTGCCGTTTTGATCGCCTCCATTTGCGAACTCAAATCCGTGGTGTTTGGTTCGTATTTCTGTTGACTGACGATCTCGCCGCCGAGTTTCTTGAAAGCGTCCGCAAAGAACCCGGCTAAGACTACCGCGTAATCATTTTTGTCATCGAGAATGATTGCTACTTTCCTGGCTTTGAGTCGATCGGCGGCGAATTTCGCGATCGCCTCGCCTTCAGTCGAGCTGATGAAGCAGGCACGGAAGATGTAGTCGCCCTGCATCGTGAGCTCCGGCTTCACTGAAGCAGACGAGATCATAACAGTCTGGTTCTGCTGGGCGATTGGTGCGGCCATCATGGCTCTCGTGCTCACCGGTTCGGCAATGAGTGCGTGTACCTTGTGTTCCTTGATGAGGTGTTCGACGATGCCCGGTACTGCCTGTGTATTTGACTCATCGTCCTCGATTTCAAGTTCAACCTGTTTGCCATTCGATGGCGCCATTGCGATTGGTCTCTTCCGTGGCAAGCTTGATCGCGTTGGCCGCCGAAATGCCGTACGCCGACGTCGCTCCGGTTAAGGAGAGGAACGCCCCGATTTTAACGGTATTGGCCGATCGTTGCTCCACCGGAGTTGAACACGCAGACACCAGTAGGAGCAAAGACACGAGAAGTGCGCAGGCTTTTGTCATGAATCGTATTAAAACAATTTCCGGTTCACGCGCCAACTTTGGAGTGCGGCGGCCTGGCGCCGCTCTGGCCTCGATCAGGCTTCTTCGATAACAAAGCGGCGCCAGGCCGCCGCACTCCAGAGTTGGGCCAATTTTCTTGGCATTTTCGCTGTAGTTATGGTAGGTTTGCACCTGTTTCACGCCTCAGTCGCCCATGAATTACCAGCATTATCAGTTCTTGAGTTACTAGCTAAGTCAGTATTTCCCGAGGCGGCCCCCGTTTGTCTTTTGGACTTCTGGACCTGGAGGAATACAAATGCGAGTCAGGATTATTGTTCTGGTAACAGCCGTTCTGCTTTTTGCGGCGATCATCACTGTCCCCCGAATCATCGAGGCTTCCAAGTCGTCGTCCGGCGACAATGCCCAACCGAATTCAGTTGTCGCCAACCCGCTTCAGGGAAAGAAGCAGGATGTGACCGTCGGCGAATCGATCCGAAACGACACGTCACCGCCGATCCGTGAGTTGAAACAGCAACCAGTGTTCAAGCCCAAGAAAGAGGCGAACCAGAACCCGAAGATCGCACACTTCCACAAAGACAGTCCCGATCGCGTGGTCCAAAAGTCAGTTGCAGCGACTGAGTTCGCCGCTGCGAACATGCCCACCACGGACCTGAATTTCAACGGCATGCAGTTTCCGGGTGTCTCATGTAACTGCGCGCCGCCTGACACAAACGGTGAAGTTGGCGCAACGCAGTACGTTCAGATGGTCAACGAAGGCTTTCAGGTTTTTGATAAGACCACCGGTGCTTCGTTGTTAGGACCATCCGGTATTACAACAATCTGGCAGGGCTTTGGCGGCGTATGCGAATTCAACGGCAGCGGCGATCCGGTCGTGATGTACGACCAGATAGCCGATCGCTGGGTGATCTCGCAGTTTGCCGGTGTTTCGATACCAACGGATGAATGTGTGGCGGTTTCCACTACCGGTGACGCGACCGGCTCGTATCATCGTTACGATTTTCATCTTGGCTCCAACTTCTTCGACTATCCGCACTTGAGCGTTTGGCCCGACGCCTATTACATGAGCATGAACGTGTTCAATTCGACAGGCACGTCGTTCCTGGGCCCGCAACCTTTTGCTTTCGATCGCGCGAAGATGCTTAACGGTCAGCCAGCTACGTTTGTAACGACTGGGATAACAGGTGGACCATTGGAAGAAACCTACCTGCCTGCCGATCTTGACGGATCAACACTGCCACCACCCGGCGCACCCGCAACGTTCGTACAGTGGCCTGGTCTAGGTGGTTACAAGACATTTCACTTCCACGCCGACTTTGTCACTCCAGCAAATTCGAGTTTCACTGTCTTTGCGAATCCTTCAGCCGCCGGATTTACTCAGCTCTGTCCTTTTACTCGATCGTGCGTTCCGCAAGGTGGGACCACGGCGCGTTTGGACGGAATCGCAGACCGGCTGATGTTCAGACTTGCTTATCGCAACTTTGGCACACACGAATCGGTGGTGGGCAACTACACTGTCAGTTCCGGTAGTGTCGCCGGAGTTCGTTGGTTTGAGCTGCGTAACGTCACGAATGGTCCGGTTACCGTCTTTCAGGAGAGCACGTACCAACCTGACAGTACCTGGCGTTGGTTGGGTAGTGCTGCAATGGACCGTGATGGAAACCTGGCGATCGGCTACAGCGCGTCGAGTGCCACAATCTTCCCGCAGTTACGCTACGCAGGACGGCTCGCGACTGATCCTTTGAACGTGCTGGGCCAGGGTGAGGCGACGCTTTTTGCGGGAACCGGAAGTCAAACCGGAACTGGTAGTCGTTGGGGTGACTATGCGGCGCTTACGGTCGACCCGGTTGATGATTGTACTTTCTGGTTTACTTCTGAATATTACACGACGACGACAAGCTTCAACTGGCGCACGCGAATCGGATCGTTCAAATTCCCCACATGTGGTGGTGGTAACCCGACGCCGACTCCAACGCCTACACCTACGCCGACACCAACTCCGACTCCGACACCAACTCCGACTCCGACACCAACTCCTACGCCAACACCGACGCCTCCGCCGACACCGAACGCTCCCACGAATCTAACTGGGAATGCTGTCTCAGCGACTCAAATCAATTTGTCGTGGAGCGACAATTCCGGAAACGAGGATGGCTTCCGTATCGAGCGTTGCACGGGGAACAACTGCACGAACTTCGCACAGATAGCGCAGGTTGGACCAAACGTCACGAGCTTCCCGAATACTGGGCTGACGTCCAAGACGTTCTATCGGTATCGTGTGCGAGCATTCAACGCGTCGGGCAACTCAGCGTTCTCGAATACGATAACGGTGAAGACACCGAATCGGTAATCTAAAACCGAAAATAGGTCCTATAGGACATATAGGACCTATTTTCCTTGCCTCTAATTAACCGTAAATCTTATGTCGTCAGGAGTCTCGGAGAGCTTCTTGTCTCCACTGTTGTACGCCTCAACCGTGTAGCGATAAGTTCCCTTCTCCAGCGGCTTGTTCACCTTGAACGACGCCCCGTCAACTCGCTCATTCGTGTATGGCGGCGTGATCTGGTGATTATCGGGATAGAGAGTGAACTTGTAGTACGCCGCATCAGGATAAGCTTCCCACTTCAATTCAAGGTCCTGTCCGCTCACGGTTGATCCAGCCTTCGGATTCAGAACTTTCATGTCGCCCTTGAACAGATGCGTCGGGCGTACGAAGAGAGTCTTATCAGCTTCGACGTTGTATTTGCTCGCCGCGATTCCAGCGATGCCCGTCGTCGCAAACACGTATGAATCAGTGTCAAAAACGCGGACTGTCAGTCCTTCATACTCTTTCGGCGGCACGTTCGTGATCACAAAATCGCCGTCTTTGTCAGTCTTCGCTGTATAAGTCTTTCCACCGCAACCGCTGAGAAAACGACTGAACGTTTCGCACAACTTGACTTCGATATTTTCGACTGGAGCATTGTTGTAGAGCACTTTCCCCTGTACGTTTCCAGTGCCAGGCGCAGGCTTCACCTTCTCAGTGCCTTCAACCGGAGCATTCGCATTCACATCCGCAGTGCGCGGGGGACCATTTTTCTTCGTGCATGAACTGAGAGCGAGAGCCAGCGTCAGACAGATCAGAGCAGTCACGAACCTTTTGAGCATCGCAAAAATGTACCTTTCGTTTTAGTATTGGCCGCGGATTGTAACATTATGAAAACAATAATCACGCTATCTCTCCTTCTGTTTATCACCGGCGCCGATTCAACCAACACTTTCTGGCAAAGTTTCAAGACCGCCGTCAGCAAACGCGACGTGGAAACCATTGCGCGTTTGTCAAAGTTTCCACTTGAGATGTCTTACGGCATACCGGCAATAAGAACGAAGGCTCAGCTAACCAGACGCTATCGACAAGTCTTCAACGAACAGACTGACGCCGTGGCTTGTTTTGCTAAAGCCAAACCCGAAATCGACGCCGACAATCCAAAACACTTCACCGTTGCGTGCCCTGACGCAGGCGGAAACGAAGTGGTGATTTATCACTTCGAGCAAACACGGACGGGTTGGAAATTCACCGGACTGGATAACTTGAACGAATGAACTAAACGCCACTTTGGAGTGCGCCAGCTTGTTGGCGCTTTACTATTTTTTTACCAAAGCGCCAACAAGTTGGCGCACTCCAAGGAGGATCTATTCACGATGCGTTTTCTGCGGACTGCTCAGACAGCGCCGGCTTTTGAGCGGTCAGGTTTAATTGTGGGCTCAGGAAGATCGTGGCGATGATAAACGCTGACGCGAAGAAGTACGGCGACGACACGCCCAGGCGATCAAAACACAGACCAAAGAAGAACGGCGCGATCGCTCGCGCGACGCCGCCGTAAGTCTGCTGCATTCCCATGTACAGTCCACGCTCTTTTGGTTTGATCACTCGCGATAAGAGTGCCGTTACGCATGGGAATGTGAATGCTGTGCCGAGCGGGATGAGGGCAACAGTGAGCCCCAGCATCCAGAGGTTGTGTGACAGCGGCATTCCCAACACCCCTGCCGCCAGCAATACGAGTCCCAATCGCGAAAGCTTCGACTCACCAAGCCAATCAACCATTCGACCCAGCAGCAGCACACGCGTAAACACCGAAATCGATCCGACGTACATGAAGAAGTAACCGATGGTCTGTTCGGTCACCTGAAAGCGTGCATTGAGAAAGAGTGCGAGTAACGCAAAGCTTCCCTGGTATGCACCCATCGCAATCGCGTAGATCCAGATCAAACGCGATGAAGGCGCACTCGAGTGAGAGATGACCTGCAAGATCGCCTGACGCGAGGTCAAATTCTTTTCACCTTCAACCGTGACATGTTCACTCAGATCTCGCGACTCTGTCAGGTAACGTGCTGCGAACGCGATGTTTAGAATGCAGAGTGCAGCCGCGATGATCCCGGGCGCAGCATGACCCATCTGCAACGTCGTTGATCCCGGCATCAAATCGTATTTTCCAAGGGTGATAGCGAAGGAACCGAGAACTGGTCCAAGTGTGACACCGAGGTTCGTCGTAGCTGAAAGCCAACCGAGTGCACGTGCTCGATCCTGTGGCGCAGTTGAGTCAGCCACGTAAGCCTGAATCACGCCGACTGTTCCGCCGCCTGCGCCCTGTACGATGCGTGAGAGCAACAGCAGCCACAGCGAATCCGCAAAACCAAAAATCAGGTAAGCGATGGCTGATGCTGTTAACGCGATCAGTAACGTTGGTCTACGACCGACCCGATCAGAGAATTTTCCCCACAGTGATGCACTCAACAACTGAGCAACGGTGAACGATGAGATGATGATCGCCGTGATCGTGCCGACACCAAGGTGAAAGCCAAGAAAGCTAACACCCGGACCACCGAGGGTTTTCACGTAAAACGGCAAGAGGGGAAAGATCATCAACACGCCCACCATGTCGATGAAAGCCGTTGCCATCAGGGTGAGTAACTTCGCTGGAATTTTCCGCACCTCGCGCCCGAGGACGTAGAGCAATCCAATCGCGATAAGCACGAGAAAAATGCGCAGAACTGGCGATTGAAACGAGTGTGCGAAATTCCCTTGCAGGAGCATTGATGAAATCATAATACACCAATGCGATCAGGCTTTCGCCATAGCGATGTGACAGGTGGGCTGTATTCTGTGTTCACACGTTTAATTTTTTGGAGGGAGAGAGTTTTAGCGATGAAACTTACGGAGTTTTTTCGGGAACAGTTGGACCGCGAAGTTGAACGTTCGCGCAAAGCGCTCGAGCAGGTTCCAGATGGAAAGTACGATTGGAAACCGCATGAGAGATCTATGATCTTTGGTTACCTCGCCGATATGGTGGCGACGATTCCGACGTGGATCACGATGGAGATTAAACGCGACGATTTGGATGTGGCGCCGGCGGAAGGTCAGGGCACCAAGAAGGAGCAGAAAAAGACGAGTGCAGATTTGGTGAAAGCGCTTGATGAAGCTGCGGCTGAAGCGCGCAGTGCACTCGAAGGGACCGATGACGAGTTTCTCAATACGCCCTGGAAATTGTTGGCGCGTGGAAATGTCGTCTGGGAAGGACCACGACACGAGATCATTCAGGAAACAATCAGTCACTGGTCACATCACCGCGGCCAGATGACCGTCTACCTGCGGTTGATGGGCGCAAAGGTTCCGGCGATCTTTGGACCATCCGCAGACGATCAGAGTTTCTAATTTTTGGGACACGATTTACAAGATTTTTCAGGATGAGACAGGATTGATCTTGTAAATCCTGTCTCATCGTGTAAATCCTGTCTAACTTACTCTTAAACAGCACGGGCGACTAGATATGTAATTGGACGCTGTTCATTACCTTGCAGTCGCTTGGCCCACGAGGTCTCAAGTGCGGGCCACTCGGAGGCGGCGATTATCCCGCGTTCGATAATCTTGAACCCGGCCGCCGCGTAGTTCGGAACAAGAACAGTATCTACCACCTCCAACGTCAGCGGCTTAACATCAAGTCGCTCAATCTCCGACTTATCTCGCACCGGATCGATCCCGATCACAACTTCCAACAAAGCATCCTCAGCACAGATTCGCCGCACGTTCTCCAACAGCGCTACCTCTCCAGTCGCCACAGCACGCAGCAAACTGCCCCACGGAAAATGCACGTGTACTTCGTTTGCCACGCCATTCAGTTCTTCGGGCAGATCTTCGATCGCTGATTGAATGAAGAGAACGTTAGAAGCGCCGCCCTTGGCAGGTTTGCGATGAATCTTCTCCGAGATCTTCTCGAGCGGACGCGTGTTCGGATCGATCCCGATGTAGAACTTGTTCGGGTTCCGGCGCGCAGACTGGTACACATAGCGCCCGTCTCCCGTCCCAATGTCGATGATCACTCCTTCGCCGGTATGGTCCGATGAGTTCGTCGAAGGCGCGTTTATCGAGTTATCAGATGGTGCTACCACGAATTGCCTTGATCATTTTTCAGTTCCTTTCTGGTCCACAGATTACGCAGATTAGAGTAAGGATCGAATCCAGCCGCCGTCAACCTGGATCGACGTGCCGGTAATGTAGCTCGCCCGTTCCGACGCGAGAAATGCAACCGTAGCCGCAAGTTCGCGCGGGTCTCCCAGCCGGCCCATCGGAATTTCTTTTTCCCAAGTTCCTCGGAATTCGTCGACGCTAATTCCCTGCTTCTCAGCCATAAACTCAACCAGGTGCTCCAGACGCTCCGTTCGCGTGTAACCAGGGAGCACGTTGTTGACCGTAATCCCGTCGGGCGCAACCTCGTTGGCGAGCGTGCGCGCAAATCCAGTGAGACCAGCGCGCAGACTGTTCGACAACAAGAGACCATCGACTGGCTGTTTCACGGCGATTGATGTGATATTGATTATTCGGCCCCAGCGTCTTTCTTTCATTCCCGGCAAAACCTGACGCGCCAGCTCAACTGCACTGAGCAACGTTAATCTGATCGCATCGTCCCACTGCTCGCGCGTCAACTTATCAAATGTTCCCGCCGGTGGACCACCTGCGTTAGTAACCAGGATATCGATTTGTCCGAATCGCTCGATTCCTGCTTCGACGAGTCGTTTGATGTCGTCAATCACGGTGACATCGGCGGGTACAGCGAGCACGTGTGCACCCGAAGTTTCGGCAATGGCGGCTGCTGTTTCAGCTAACGTCTGCGCATCGCGCGCGCAAAGCAACAGCGAAGCACCTTCGGCTGCGAGTTCTTCGGCGACTGCACGACCCAGCCCACGACTGCCGGCCGCAACCAGTGCCACTTTGTTGTTTAGTCCGAGATCCATGATGGTCTATTTCTGCCTGAGATAATCGTCAGTCTTGTCGAGCCAGTCCTGTCGTGGTGGACTGAAGATGTCGACGTCGAGCGTGTCTGCGAGTGCTTCAGCTTTGTGTTGGACGTGTGAAGGAATGTGCAGAACTTCGCCGGCCATCACATCGATCACTTGTGCTTCATCCTCGCCGATCCAGAAACGCAAACCTCCCTCGAGAATGTAGGTAAGCTGCTCGTTCTCGTGTGAATGTCTCGGTACGATCGCGCCTTTTTTCAGATAGACATGGGCCAGCATCATGCGATCGGCGGTTACCAAACGACGATCAATGGTTTCACTAAGCTGTTCCAGAGGAATTTCATTCCAGCGGTAGAAGGTTACACTGCGTTCGCTCATATCCACAGATTACACAGAACTACACAAAAGGCACAAACGACTTCTGAAACCGTTTGTGCCTTTTGTGTTTTATGTGCCTTTTGTGGCTAGTTCTTGCTGGGCTCGTTGCGAGCGCGAAGGATCTTGCGCAGCTTCATGCGCGCTTTATGTAACTGGGATTTAGACGTACCTACTGCCACGCCGAGCATCCTTGCGATCTCTTCGTGTTCGTGACCTTCAACGTCGTGCAATACAAACACTGTGCGATATCCCGGCGGCAGTTGTGTCAATGCATTATCGAGTGCAATTCGATCCATCACCGGCATGGAATTCGGATTCTCGGTTCCGCTCACAATTTGAACCGGCGTCTCACCTTCTTCAGTTGTCTTTTCGAGCTTCACACTTCTCTTTCGGAAGTGCATCAGACACTGATTCACCGTCAGCCGGTGTAGCCAGGTTGTAAACGCTGAGTCGCCTCTGAAGCTTCCAATCTTCCGGAATAGCTGTATGAACGCCTCCTGCGCAAGATCTTCGGCCTCAGCGGCATTCTGCGTCATTCGCAGACACAATGAATACACCCGGCGGTTGTGTCGTTCGTAAAGCTTTTCAAACGCCGCCATATCCCCTTTCCCGGCCGCTATCGCCAGCGCGAGATCCGAATTTGGCGCTAGTTCAGATTTCTTCGTGGCTACCAAGCCACCGTGCAAAATTGGGAAGACCTCAGTATTTGTCATGTCCCTCTGCTCTGCAAACGCAGGGCCACGAAAATTCGCCAAAAATGCCCATTAATGACGAAATTGCCGCGTGACTTTGGCGGATTTTCCACGAAAACGGGTCTGAGGGACGTAAACCGTGTATTGGCGGGAAACCAAGGAATAATGCTCAGGCGAATCGCAACCTAACGACAACGAATATGTCATCCGTTACAGGCAACGGAGACGCAGGAGCAGGAGGGCGAGTGCCCGATCCTGCTCCTGTAGGCTAGTACGCGCCGCTCGATTTATGGACGGACTGACGACGATGACGCCGGTTGGTTCAGTCCACGATTGATGATCATCTTCACTTCGACGCGCCGATTTTGCTGGCGACCGGCAGCGGTCGTGTTCTCGGCGACCGATTCGGTCTTGCCATAGCCCATCGGCGTGATAAAACGTCGTAGCGGAATCTTATGCTGGACGGCGAGATACTGAATCACCGATTCAGCGCGCGCGCGGCTGAGGCGGAAATTCTTCGCATCGCTGCCAGTTGAATCTGTGTGTCCCGCAACTTCAATCATGAAAGCTCGGGCGCCCTGTGTTTTTCCAGCGAGCTGATCGAGTTGCGTCTTTGCTTCCGGTGAAAGCACTGAACTGTTCGTACGGAACGTGACGGCAACCGTCTCCTGCACGTCATAGTCGTCTAACGCTGACACGCGTTCGTTAACGGCTTTTACTTCCGCGCGTGCTTCCGCTGCCACGGCGTATAGTTCATCCATCTGTCCCGCCACACGTTCCATGTTGGCTTCGACTGGACCTACGCGCGTGTCCGAAGTAATCGCAGCACGCATATCCGATTCGTTAAAGCGAATTTTGTCGGCCACGAGTTGGCCCTGTGCATCACCACGCCCTTCAACTTCGACAATCAGGCCTCGCAGAATATCTGTAACCGGATATCTCTTGCCGGAACGGAGGAAACCTCCGTGGGTTTTAATACTGGTATTGTCAGTTATGAGAACCTGATAGTCTGCACGACTGCGGTCGCGAATTGTGAAGACGTCAGCATCACGGCTGATCACGACGCCCTTAAACTTCATTTTCGCGCCACTGGGGACCGAGCGGGCATTTAAACTGGGGTTTTGTGTCGTTGTAGTTGTAACCTGCCCAAAAGCAACGGGCGCCACTGACATCAAGACGGCCAGAACGCACCCCACGGCTAATGGGTGAAATCTCTTAAAGCTCATAATTTTGCTCCTTCAATACTCAATTAGGGAATGCACGGCGCATTCCAGCAAGCGTCTTTAAGGTCGGGGCAATTTGGTGGGGGTCGTGAAAAAGAGTAGCAAATGCGCTCGAAAAATCAAGCATGTTTCCAAATTAGAACAATGAGCCCTGCCTTGGATTCACAGAACGCCTGCGCTTGTCGTCGAATACAGTGCGTCCGCCGACTGATCGCGATATTGCATTTTCGTGATGAATGAGCGCTTTGAAGTCGGCTTCGGGCTTGAGGTTCGTCTCGACCATCCTCACAAAGCGATCGAGACGCTTGAAGCCGTCGACTTTGTCTGTGTGTCCAACCTTCGCGGCGTCTAACGATTTACGCAGAAATCTCAATGACTCGTCGTATGTCTTCAAAGGTACGGGATGAGGATGGCCGTCCTTGCCTCCGTGCGCAAAAGCGAAACGTGCCGGATCGTTGAAACGACTTGGCGCGCCGTGAACAACTTCAGCGACGAGCGCTAGTGACTGCAACGTTCGTGGACCAAGCTTTTCGAGAAGCAGTAACTCTGCGAAGTCGTGGAGATCCTTTTCGTAGGCGACGGCGAGGACAGCACCGAGGCGTTTTAGATCAACGTTCTTCTCATGGACTTCATGATGTGCAGGCATGCGCAGGTGACGTGCCGCGCTGAGCGTCTTTTCCGGATGCTCGTTTGCGATTTCAAGTAGCGCAGTTTGTGCGCGATCTGCCCTGGCATCGACGAGGTTCATGATCGTGCCCTGATTCTCACCAAAGATTCCCGTGTGAGGCTCGGCGACAAAATCGCGCACTGACGCGGAATGCCAGTGATACCTGCGCGCGAGGCCATTCTGATCGTTCAGACCTTGTTGCACGACTGCCCACTCGCCCTGCGACGTGAGTACAAAACTATGGAGATAGATCTGAAAGCCATCGCCGACGGCATTGTTATCGACACGTGCAGTAAGCCGGCTGGTGCGCACGAATGCGTCGGCATCGAAGCCGCGTTGTTCGGCAATTGAGCGAAGTTCGTTTGGCGTATTTCGTGAGAACCTGCCGCGGCCGCCACAGACATAAAGCCCAAGTTCATCGGCACGTGGCGCAAGCCCACGCTTCAATGCACCCATCACTGAAGTCGTGATACCGGAAGAGTGCCAATCCATTCCCATCACTGCGCCGAAGGCTTGAAACCAGAATGGGTCGCTGAGTCGTGAAAGAAATGTTGAGGTGCCGTAGTGGTGAACGATGTTCTCGGTGATCGCCGTACCGAGCATTGTCATACGCTCGGCGAGCCACGGCGGAACACGTCCACCGTGTAAAGGAAGATCGGCGACACCGGAACGTTTCATGTGGATTATTTAGCCACAGATTAGACGGATCTTGCTAACTATCCCGCTTACTCACTCGCCCGATGTAAAACCCAGCTCCGAAGATCATCGTGAGCAGGATGAACACCGGGATCATCATTACAAACGTATCCCATAGCTGCTGCAGCATTGCAGGCCTCCGTTATGTCAGCTTTGACGTGAGGTCAAGGGGCGATGTAACCAATCTAATTGATCAGCACCATGTCCGGCAAGATTTTTCAGACAACTTTTTTCAACTCAAGCCACCCACCTCCGAAAATTCGCATCAATAGCGTTAGCCAAATACAAGGTTCTCGCGCGGTCTCCCCGCATGGTCCTTGAGTTAGTTTTAATTTCTTGAGACCACCACGCGTTCTCGGTCTCAACACAAACACAACCGGCGATCACTCAGGCAGCGGCACGCTTCCGATACGCATGCACGACGGCGAGGTGTGTTCGCAGACAAGGACAAGACTATGCGTTGCAGATCAATTCCGAAATGGATTGGACTAACTGCCATCTCCCTAACAATCGTCTTTCTGCTTTCCACCATTGCTTATGACGACACTACGTCCGCAGCGCAGGAGAAAGTGCGCGCGCAGAGTCAGGGGTCGTTGGAAGCTTTTAATAAGGATGGACGACCCGCCGGTGAGTGCCCGCTGAAACACACTGAAGTGAAAGCGCAGGTTAGTGGATTTCTCTCACGTGTTACCGTAACTCAGGATTTCGAAAACAAATTCAACGAGAAGATCGAAGCGATCTACACCTTCCCTCTCCCGGATGCCGCCGCCGTCGATGATCTGACAATGATCATCGGGGAGCGCGTTATTAAAGGAAAGATAATGCGCCGGGAAGAGGCGAAAGCCGCCTACGCCGCCGCTAAAGAAGTCGGGAAAATTGCAAGCCTGCTGGACCAGGAGCGACCAAACATCTTCACACAGCAAGTCGCCAACATCATGCCGGGTCAAAGCATTCGTATCGTCATCAGTTATGTCGAGACTCTCAAATACGAAAACGGTTCTTACGAGTGGTCGTTCCCGATGGTTGTTGGACCACGCTATATTCCTCTGACCACCGAACAACAGGAATCCGCTAATCCATCAGATAAGCAAGATGACGCCTCCCGAATTTCTCCACCCAGCGCAGCCGCAGGCGTGCGCGCCGGTCACGATATCTCACTCGAAATCGATCTGGATGCAGGTGTGCCGATCGTTGCTGTCAACTCAGAAACTCACGAAACCGAAGTGCAGCAACTCAACCAGAAGCGCAGCCTCGTGCGTTTGAAAGACCACGCCACCATTCCAAATAAAGATTTTATCCTTACCTATCGCGTCGCCGGCGACACCATCAACGATGCCGTCCTTACCCATCGCTCCGAAAGGGGTGGCTTCTTCACTCTCATCTTACAGCCACCCCAGCGCGTATCCGCCGAAGATGTAATGCCGAAAGAACTCGTCTTTGTTCTCGACACATCGGGTTCGATGGATGGCTTTCCACTCGAAAAAGCCAAAGAGACGATGAACCTCGCGCTAAAGAACCTCTACCCACACGATACCTTTAACTTGATCACGTTCGCCGGGGATACTCACATACTTTTCTCGGAACCAGTACCCGCGACTCCCGAGAATTTAAACAAGGCAAAGAGATTTCTGTCTTCGCGAAAGAGCGATGGTGGTACCGAAATGATGCAAGCCGTCAACGCCGCGTTGGAGCCATCGGATTCGCAAGGTCACGTTCGCATCGCATGTTTCCTGACTGATGGTGAAGTCGGCAACGATGACGAGATTCTGGCCCAGCTGCAGAAGTATAAAAATGCCCGTGTCTTCGCAATGGGGTTCGGTCCTTCTCCGAATCGTTATCTGCTCAACAAGATGGCTGAATACGGCCGTGGCGAGGTCGATTATGTGACCGGCGCCGGCGATACATCGGCAGTAGCAAAACGATTCAACGACCGCATTCGCAATCCCTTGTTGACTGACATCTCGATCGACTGGTCCAACCTGCCGGTAACGGACGTTTATCCGAAACACATTCCCGACTTATTCGGTATCAAGCCGGTGATCTTATCCGGTCGATATTCGCACGGTGCTAAAGGACAGATTCGTTTGACTGGAAAGCTCGCCGGTCAGGACTTTGTTCGCGACATTCCGGTAGAGCTTCCGGAGAAAGAAAACGATCACGACGTCCTTTCGACACTGTGGGGCCGGCGCCGGATCGACGAACTGATGCAGGAAGAATTTGAAACATATTCAGACCTCCCTGCGCGAAAGAAGAAACAGGAAGAGATTGCTGAAGTCGGTCTGAACTTCAAATTGATGTCGCGCTATACGTCGTTTGTCGCCATCGATGACGTTGTCTTTACTGGCACCGAAGCGCCGAAGAAAGTCGAGGTGCTGGTTGAAGCCCTGCCAGAATCCCTGCCGTCGGGAATTACAGAGACCGTGACAGTCACTGGTGAGTTGCTTCAAACACAAACCGCCACGGTAAGTTCAACAATCACGGGTCGGCGGATTGTGGAATTACCGATACAGGGAAGAAGTTTCTTGAGTCTGGTTACACTCTCGCCTGGCGTTGTTCCCGCGCATTCCAGTCCTGCGGTCGAAAGATATCAAGCCCAGATTGCGGTGAATGGCCAACCTCCCACCGCCAACGGATTCAGTGTTGACGGCGCCAACGTGAACTTCGGTATCACGCCGGGTGGCGAATCCCCCGGCGCCTCTGCGTCTGGTAACACGCCCGCGCTCACTGCGAGTGGTGGTGCAAACTCATTAGAATCATTCGATTCAGTTCAGGAACTCAATATCAAGACTGTGGCACTCGAACCTGATTACGGTCGTGTAGCAGGGGCGCAGGTTGAGGTGACCACCCGTTCCGGATCGAACGAGTTTCACGGCTCTCTATTCCACTTCTTCGGTAACGATGCCCTTGATGCGAACGACTGGTTTGCTAACAGTCGTGGTCTGAAACAGCCACCGCGGAGATTGAACTCTTTCGGAGGCACGTTTGGTGGACCAATCAACCGCGACGATACATTTTTCTTTGCCGCCTACGAAGGCATGCGTTTCCGTCAACCTATGGTGGGCATCACTGACGTGCCTTCTCTAAACGCGCGGGCGGATGCGCCTATGGAGCTTCGCTCGTTTCTCAACGCGTTTCCGCTTCCGACCGGCTCTGTCAGGCCTGATGGCTTCGCTGAGTTTGCGTCGAGTTTTGCGAATCCCGCGCGACATGACGTTGGCAGCATCAGAGTCGATCACTCCTTTAGTAATCTGACAATGATCCACGGGCGCTACACCTTTGCGGATTCCGATGCCACCCAGCGTGGACCACGTGGTCTTTCACTCAACACCACCAACCGGATCGACAGTCGTTCACAAACCGCGAGCGGATCGCTTACGCATACGTTTTCACCAACAGTTGTTCTTGAGCTGCGGGCGAACTACAGCCGAGCGCGTGTCAGCAGCAGATATTTATTGGATGAGTTTGGCGGTGCAGCAGTTCCTACGACGCCAATCTCCTCTTCGGCCTTTGCATTCGATCTCAATTCACGGAATGCGGGGTGGATGAGCGGGAGTGAGGAGTCGAATCTGCAGCGTCAGTTCAATCTGATGGGATCAGTTTCCATGCATAACGGAAATCATTCATTCAGATTTGGCGGTGATTTTCGCCGGCTCTCACCCGTGATCGACTTACGCGCCTCGGAAGAGAACCTTTTGTTCGATGGCGTGGGCCAGGCACTAACTGGAGTTGCAACTCGGATCAATCAACTGCGCTTCGCCGATCGTCAGAATCCAGTGTTCAAGAGTCTTTCTCTTTTTGCACAGGATGAGTGGCGAACCTCTAAACGGCTGACGCTAAACTACGGCGTGCGCTGGGAACTCGCACCCCCGCCATCGATCGACCAGGCCTTCACGGTGGACCGAGTCGACGATCCGGCTAACCTCAGGGTCACGGGGCGAGGAAGATCGCTTTGGAAAACTACATTCCTGAACTTTGCGCCGCGCGCAGGTGTTGCTTATGACGTTTCTGACAACGTGGTCTTGCGTGGCAGTGTAGGTATTCTTTACGACCTCAGTCAGGATCGCTCAGGCGATATCGTTGCGAACTCAATTCCGTTTGTGTCGGGCACTTCCTTTTTCAACTCTCCGTTCCCACTTGCTTCGAATGCAACGAATGCGGGTGCTTTGCCGTTGCTCGCGTTTGACCCGCAGTTGAAGCTTCCATACGTGATTAATTGGAATGTAACTCTGCAAAGAAGTCTGGGAACCGCACAAAGCGTTTCCGCCACTTATCTCGGGTCGTCAGGAAAGAGACTGTTTCACACGGAAACTCTTCTGAATCAAAATCCCGATTTCAACTTTCTTCGTTTAACTACCAATCGTGGCAATTCCGACTATCGCGCTTTGCAGGTTAAGTTTGACCGCCGCCCAAGTGATGGTCTCACGGTGCTCGCTTCCTACACGTTGGCACAATCACTCGATAACGTGAGTGAAGATTCGGTGCGACGACCGGTCATGACCATCATCGATCCGGCGTTTGATCGAGGCGCATCTGACTTTGACGTCCGTCACCAGGTTACGGGATTCGCTTCGTACGAGTTGCCGGCGGCGGTGTCACACGGGATTGGAAACAAACTTTCACGCAACTGGGCGCTGGATTCGATCTTCACCGCTGGCTCTGCAAGGCCGTTGAATGTTGTGTATTTGGTTCCGACTGCGTTTGGAGTTGCATATCTACGTCCGGATGTCGTGGGGGGGAATTCGCTGTTCCTTTCCGATCCGTTAGTCGCGGGCGGGCGCAGAGTAAATCCTGCGGCGTTCGTTATCCCGGAAGATTTACAGCAGGGCAATTTGTCACGCAATAGATTGCGAGGTTTTCCGATGTATCAGGTCGATCTGGCATTGCGACGGAAGTTCAACTTCTCCGAAGCGGTCGCATTGCAGATACAGGCCGACGCGTTCAATCTTTTCAACCACGCGAATTTTGAGGATCCGTTGGGGAACGATCTGGTTGTCGGAAAGGGAGCGAATCTGGCGTTTGGGCAATCAACCGCGATGAGTGGCCGGAGCCTGTCGAGCGGCGGCTTCCCATCGTTCTACAGCTTCGGCGGCCCACGCACGATGCGATTCTCCGTGAAGCTCATGTTCTAAGGTTGTGTATCCACAGATTACACAGATTTAATCTGCGGAATCTGTGGATACGCCGAATCAACATCCCACCTTTGCAACTGGTTCCATACCAATCAATTTACTCCGGCGCCACGGTTTAGGCTAGAATACGCACGTACACACCCCTTAGTCGTGGGATTTGGGCGGGCAGCATGAACCGCTCGCGAGAAAACTCGTATTGGGTATTCATGACTGACTCTGACGACCCGACAGGCAAGCTCAAAGCAGAGCAAGCCGCAAAAAAGAAGCGCGAGGAAGCTTTACCCGAACGCATCCTGCGTCGTGTGCTCGAAGGCATGGGCAGTGTCGTCGACCGCAGACTAGGTCGCACCGTCGAACCCCGCAGCGGACTCACCACCTCGAAGCTCATCGAACGAATGAAGAAGCTGATCGATGAGCGCGCCAGAGACGAAGGCAGGAAAGGACGAATCGCGCCGCATCATCTCGTGCTCAAAGTCGAATGGGGTACGCATTCGGAAGCGCCGCCTGAGATTCTTAACGATCTGAAAAATGAAGTTCTCGCTGCCGCGATCGATCACATCAACGATCATCGTTACCGGACTCTCGCGCCTGTCGCCGTCGAAGCGGAAGTCGACATTTTCACGACGGGCATCTCGGTCGATCCAAACTTTGGCGAATTCGAAGAAGATCTGAGACGACAGGACGAAGAGGCGCGCGCGGCAAAGACCGGTGTGCCGATTCCGGGTGCTGCGCCGCCAATGCCTGACATTCAGGTTATCGCACGGATCACCATGCCGAGTGGTACTCGTGAAGTGCCATTAATCTTCAAACCTGGTGGCAAGCGACTCAACGTCGGACGCGCTGCGGATAACGAGTTAACTCTGAACGATTCGAGCGTTTCAAAAATACATGCGGCGCTCTTGATGTCTTCCGAAGGCACACTCCTCGTCGCCGACACGGGCTCAACTAACGGAACTTATATCAACGGTCGTCGCATCACTTACGGTGAATCGCGACTGCTTGAAGACGGCGACGTCGTCGGTTTCGGAGATGTGGAAGTACGATTGCGCAAAAGTGAGTGAAACTATTGCCAATTGCCGATTGCCAAATGTCGATTTGAGAACCAGCAATAACAATCGGCAATTGGCAATTGGCAATCGGCAATAAACGAAACCTGAATGACTTTATTAATCTCATTTCTACTTCTCTTTCAAACTCCCACGCCCTCTCCTATTCCGACTCCTCATGTGCTCGAAAGAACGCCTGCGCTCCTGACGCTGATCTATGTCGGGGGCTTTGGTTTCGTCATTTTGTTGCTATTGCTTGGTCTCCTTCGTAGTCGACGGCAGACGGTTTCGCCGATCCCTGAAGACCTGCCGAAAGCCGTCAGAAAACGACTTGGATCGACTTCGACAAATCGCGGTCTCAAAGCGCTTCGATATTTATTCGTGCTGCTTTCAATCGGACTGTTTTCATTTCACATCTATTGGGCGCATTACGCCGCCGAACAAAATGAAAAGTTTCAGGAGTTAAGTTACAAGGATCTGCGTGGGCGCCGTCTGTCAGAGTCAACACTGCGTGGTTGGATCTTCGATCGCAGCGGACGCGTGGACCAACCACTCGCGTATTACAAACGCGATTCAAGCGGCAACATCCGCCGCGAGTATCCGATGGACAAAGCGTTCGCGCATATCTTCGGCTCGGATCGCGGCGACCCGGGTCTGGAACGCGCGTTGTTTGGAGTTCAGAGCGGTGCACTTCCGGAAGCGCTTGAAGTCGTTAAAGGTAAACAACTCGAGTTCAGAGGCAATCAGGACGTGCGCCTCACGATCGATCGCTCTTTGCAACAGGCTGCAGTCGAACAGTTGAAGGGAAAGCACGGCGCAGTAGTCATACTTAACCCACAGACAGGCGACGTGCTGGCAATGTACAGTGAGCCTTCGTACAGTCTCGCCGAAGTTGATGACGAAGCGACCTGGATTCGTCTCGAAGCAAACGAACGTGACAAGCCACTCGTAAGCCGCGCACTCGGCGCTTACTACATTCCCGGTTCGACATTCAAAACAGTCACGATGATTGCGGCCTTCGTCGCCGGCGAGCAGGACACGGAATTCACTTGCAGTGGTGGCGGGTACTACGCGGCGCCCGGAGCAAACGTGATATTCGATGATGGTGGACCAGGCGAAGTTCACGGTCGCATCAAGATCGATCACGCGTATGAGGTTTCGTGTAACCAGTATTTCGCGCAAATGGGCGTGAAACTCGGTGCGGAAAAACTCAAACGCGCGGCGCAACTATTGGGCATCGGTGCTTACGACACTCCATCTGAGGCTTTGCGGGGTCGCAAGCTGCCGCAGATTTGGGACGCCAGCACTGACGCCGTGAAACGAGCCCTGGCGCCACGCGAAGCGACGATTGTTACCGGCAAACAAGTCACGCGTTACGATCTGGCCCTCATAGGATATGGACAGGGATATGCAGGACAGATGACACCGCTTCAGATGGCTCTCGCCGCGGCAGCAATTGGAAATATGGAAGGCAAGTTGATGAAGCCGCGGATTGAGTCAGGTGTGAAGCCGGAGCCGTTCAATCAAATCATGACGCCGCAGACTGCCGCGCGGATGCGTTCAATCATGGGACTAGTTACTGGTGGGTCAAGCGGGACTGCACGCGGTGTGTTTGGGCCAGTGAAGGCAGCGGGGATCACTTCGGGGGGCAAGACTGGAACGGCGCAGAAAGTCGTGCCTGTTTACGATCCTAAGACCGGCGAGCCAAAGACACGACACAGGGTTGAGAAAGACAATAAAGGAAACATCATTCGTGAGTATGACGAAGTGATCATGGACAACGAGAATCCACGGATTGACGGTTGGTTCCTTTGCATCGCACCACTCGAACGGCCACAGCTTGCGATGGCGGTGATTGTTGAAGGTGGGGGTTATGGATCCAGATCGGCCGCGCCAATTGCGGCGGCGCTCGTGTTAAAGGCAAAGGATCTTGGATATTTCAAATAAGAAAGTTTCACGCAAAGGCGCAAAGGCCAAACAGAAGGCGCAAAAGAAGAGGCGCCTGTTTGTTTGCGTCTTTTGTTTTACCTTTGCGCCTTTGCGTGAAAAGTTCATATGAAAAATCGGGCGTCGTCACATTTACTCATTATTCTATTAATCCTCGGCCTCGAGATTGCGGGATACTTCGCCGTGCATCGCGCTGGCCTGTTGCGCGGCTACGAAACGTCGATTATCGGCGCCGTTCGCGACCTGATGATGTTCATTCCTTTGATCATCATCGCGCTCTGGCTTTCGCGTAATAAACGGTTCGCCGGCAACTGGGTTCTCTACACGACCGCAATCCTTCTCTTCTCCTTCGGCATGTTGATCCAGTATCGCCTCTACAGCGATCCCGAATACAACGCGCGCAACAAGGCCCAGGCACGTGAGGAGAAGATGCAGGCGTTGCGCACACGCTACATCATGGAGAACTACGATCCGGTCAAGAAGCAGCTGATGGGATTACCGCCCACGCCTGCACAACCGATCGAAATCGAACAGATTCCGAAGAAAGAATCCAATTACTCACTCTGGAACGCGCTGACTGCCAGTTATACCTGGATCCCCGTATTTTCATTCTTTGCATTTGCGATCGCGTATTCGCTCTGCGTGCGCGACGGCTTTCTGCTATGGCTGCAACGAAACAGTTTCATAATAGTGCTGTTCACACTTGTGCCGCTCGCGATCGCAGTTATCACTTCGAGTGCTGGTAAGGCACTCGGCAACATGACTCCGTGGGAACCGTCGAAGATCCCATTCCTTGTCGGTTTCGCCGGAATTCTGACAGCGCGTTACAAGGATCTCGCTGAAACTTACTGGGGCATTCCACGCGCACGCGACATCATTCCACTTTTGGTCATGGCGGTGATGCCGTTTATCCCGTTCTTTGCTCTTAAAGACTTTGGCCAGATGCTGATCTTCAGCGGCGCTTACACAACGCTCTACCTCGTCGCCGTGCGGCGCTGGCCTCAGCTTTTGCTGTTCGTTGGCTCGGTCATCCTCGTCATTGGAATTCTGGTTGTGGGCGCACTCCCTCGCGACATTCAGGAGAAAGTTCCACTCCTGCCGACGATTGCGCGACCAATCAGCGCTGCGCTTCCTTCCCGAATTCAACAGCGCTTTCATCTCTGGCTCGACGGTTTCGATCCGCCATCGCCGGAAGTTTCATGGTGGAAGAAAGAGTATGACGAATCACTCAGCAAGGATCCGAGACTGAAGGAACTTGCCGAACAGAGCCCGGCGATGCAGAGGACTGTTAACGTCGATATCTGGTTCGACAAATTGGCATTTCAACCGGCCCAGGCGCAATGGGGCATCTCTTCAGGCAAAACAAGCGGTCGAGGTTTCGGATTAGGTTTCCCCGAAGTAATTCCGATTGCCGACTCGGACTATGTTTACGCCGCCATTGCGGAAGAAACGGGCCTCGGCGGAGGCGCAGTAATTATCCTCGCGATCATAATTTTCGTGGTCGCTGGAGTTCGCACTTCGCTGGAGGCGCGTGATATGTTTACGAAGTTGTGCGCAGCAGGTCTAACGGCGTTTATCGGTTTTCAGGCTTTGGTGAATATTGGCGGTATTTTAAGAGCTCTACCGATGACTGGAATCACGCTGCCTTTCGTCAGCCATGGTGGTTTCAGTCTGATTACGAGCTTTGCAATGCTGGGGATGCTGATGGCATTTTCAAACCGAAATGCACGCGACAAGGTCATACTAGAAAAGCCGGTGGCTAAGAGTTCTTCTCCCCTTAAGCTGGAGGCTGTGCAATGAGCGAAGAGACCAGGACCCTTCAGGTCCAATCCGCAGCGCTGACAGATCGCGGACTGAACGAACGCCGACCGTTGAATGAGGACGCCCTCTTACACGACCGCGAGCGCCAGATCTACGCGGTTGCGGACGGCGTGGGTGGTGCAGAGGCCGGTGAAGTCGCGTCCCAGACCGCAATCGAAGTGCTCGATGAAGCGTTTCGCCACCAAACTGACGGCGCCGACATTGAAGACTTGATGGAGCTCGCCATTCAACGGGCCAACTCGTCGATTCACCAGATGGCCCAGGAGCACGCGAAGTTTTCAATGATGGCGACGACGATCGTCGCTCTTCATCTCAAAGGCAACATCGCGACTTTCGGACACGTCGGCGATTCCAGACTCTACCGGCTTACACCCGATGGCGCGCTGCATCGCGAAACTGAAGACCATTCGATTGTCGAAGAAGAAGTTCGCGCCGGACGTATGACACCGGAGCAGGCGGCAAATCATCCCAGCAAAAATGTGATCAGTCGTGCGCTCGGTGCGGAACAGGGTGTTGAAGTCGACATGAAGACGATGGAAGTCGAGGACGGCACGGAGTTTCTGTTGTGTACAGACGGCATCACACGACACGTCCCCGACAATGAGATTCGACAGCTAATGGTTGTCAGTGACAACCTCGATGACCTCTGCAACGAGCTAAAACGACGCTGCTTCGATCGCGGCGCTGAAGACAATCTCACGGTTGTCGCCATACGCGTTGGCGAACATCTCAGAGCAAATGAGCGATTAGCCGATCTCGAACCGACGATCTCGCCTGAAACAGAACGCGTTTATGCAGTGCAGTCAGGCAATGGCTCGGCGACTGCTGACACAGCATTCATGCCGGCTTCGCGAATTGCCTTCCCGGGCCCGGCAAGTGAACCAGCGCCCGTGACGCCTTTAGCTGCCGAACCACTCAACGTGGCCGAACCGAATACTGTTAGGGGTGGCGGTGGGGGGCGTGCGCTGCTGTTTGTATTGGTATTGTTGCTTCTTGGCGCGGCATTTTATGCCGGCGCGCGCTTCAAGGAACGAATTCCCTTCCTGGCCTCCCAAATTCAACCAGCGCCGGCGGCTACACCCGTTCCCACAGCTCCACCTGAAGAGCCTTTTGTGAAATTCGAGAGAGCGCGACGGCAAGTCGATCAGGATCCGCGTGCCTGGCTGGCGAATGATGTCGGCAAGGAGATAGTGGCAGCTGGCGTTCAAAATCCGCTCGATTCGCCGAATGCGGAGTTTTTGTATCTTTATGGTCGCGCAAATCTTCTGACCGGCAATACCGACGAAGCGACTAAAGCTTTTGACGCGGCGATCACCAAGTCGAACCTCAATCCTTCTCCGGCAAATGCCACGATCAAGAAGGAAGCTATCCTGGGTTTGAGCATGATCAGTGTCAGGACTCAGAAGGATCGATGGAAAGTGCTCAACCACTACGAAGAGCTGACAAAACCGCCCACCAACAGCAACGCTCCTTAACAGCATCTAAGGTGCGAAAATGAGCCACGAAGAGGCACATAAGAGAAATAGCCACAAAAAGGCACAAAAAGCACAGAAATGTTTTCTGAATTAACGTTTGTGCTTTTTGTGCCTTTTTGTGGCGAATGAAAAATGGCGGAACTGAAACTTCAAAACAGCAGACTCGATGGCCGCTACGATATCGTCGAGTGTCTCGGGCGTGGCAGCTACGCTGAGATCTACGTCGCAAATGATAATGCTGCTGTCGAAGATGCTCCGCGCACAATCGTTATCAAAGCTCTGAACCTGTACCTGCAGGACGAGCCCGATGCCGAACTTGAGCGCACGCTCGTCTCAAACTTTCAGAACGAGGCAGTTGCGCTCGATCGCGTTCGCCATCCAAATGTAATAAACCGTCTTGGACACGGCACCGCGATCGATCTGGCTGGTACGACTTTTCATTACATCGTTCTCGAGTATCTTCCTGGCGGCGATCTCTTTGCTCTCACGAAGACGCGTCCGTTGTCTCTTCAGAAAGCGCTCTTTTATCTGGAACAGGTTTGCTCCGGTCTCGCACACGCACACAAGTGCGGAGTGATCCATCGAGACATAAAACCGCAAAACCTGTTACTCACTGCCGACAAAGAGATCGTAAAGATCGCGGACTTCGGCGTTGCTCGCATCGATGCGACTGAAGGCGCGATCACGCGCGTCGGAACAAATATCTATTCAGCGCCGGAACATAATCCGTTGATGCAGACTGGGCAGCTCGATACGGGCGGGTTAAGACTACCTCACAATCATTTGACGCCTGCGGCCGATATTTACTCACTTGCAAAGACAACCTACACGTTGCTTGCAGGAGAATCGCCACGGCGCTTTGCGCAACATGCAGTGACCGAATTGCCGTTGCCCATCCGTGAAACGCCGTGGGCGAATGCAGTTCTGCGGGTTCTTCAGAAAGCAACTCAAAATCGCCCCGAGGCACGATATCAAACCGTCGAAGAGTTCTGGGATGATATTGCCGACGCAAGCCTGCCGCCGACTCGGCCGTTGCAAATGGTCCCGGCCGGCGCCGTACTGGAAATGCGACGCAAGCCCAGTGAAGACCTCTCAGTAGAGCCCCAGGAAGAGTTCACCGAAGCAGCGCCACCTCGCCCGCACTTTGAAGTGCCCAAGGTTCTGCCTCCCGAGCTGGACACAGCCAAGCGGCCACGCATCGTTGTTCCAATCAATCGTGAAGTACAACGACAGATGGAAATGCGTGCGCGTCAGGAGCTCGAAACCGAAAAGAGAGATCGACGTCCGGAGAGAAGGACTTTACCGGTTAACTCGGTATTACCCGCAAGCAGGAAGCGCCGTGCGCTCGTTGCGATCGGTTTAATACTCGCGTTCTCTGGTATGCTCCTCGCGACCCACAAGTATGTAACAACGAAGTGGAATCCGTTGGCGCCACTTACTCAAACAGTCGAGCCAGTGCCAATCGGGCGTCAGGGCATCACCACTACCGACGTCAATCTGCGACCAGTGGCGAACAGCACAAACGTGCCGATCGGCCTGGCTGAATCCGGATCGAAAGTAAAAGTTTTAAATGCCGACAATAACTGGTATGAAGTGCAGGTAGTGGAACACGGAAGACCGAAGACCGATCCTTATTCGTCGGACCGTGGCTGGGTCAACAAGCGATACATTAAGTTCGATTAGTTTTGAGTGCGGAGAAGGAGCGACGGTTTGGGTCTGCTGGAATCGATCAGAAAATGGATAGACGGTGAGACAGGCGAGGATCTCCTCGAAGCTGCCGACGAGCATGCAAAACCCCGACGCGTTTGGGAAGAGTTTCTGGTAAAGATTGCCCGCGAAGTCGAAGCGGCGATGCAGCGCGAAATGTTCACGCCGCCGGGTGGTCCAACTTACATTCCACGAGAGTACATCGTTTACCTCAGCGCCGACGACGACAAGGAGTGGCAGGGTGATAAGCGTCGTGGTCTGGAGCAAGGGCTCTTTCACGTTCTATCGGAGCGTGCGCGCGAATTGAGTGGGCAAACGCAACTGGCAGTCAAGTCTTTTGCCGTCGAGCTTCGCGTTGACGGGACACTCAATAAGGGTGAGTTTCGCGTGCAGGCCGTTTGGGATGAGACGGAGAGCGGGCACACGATGGTAACGCCGCGTGTGGATCCGTCGCGCACGGCACCTGCGTTCAGTCTCAATGACACAGTGGTCGAGCGCGCGTCGGATGTCAGTGAAAGTGAACAGACGGTGGTTCGGGCGAAACCTGCCCCGCTTTACCAGGTTGAGATCTGGCAGAACGGGGTGCGCGAAGCGGTGGTGCCGATCCTGAAGAATGAGATCACAATCGGTCGTGGCTCGCGGAGTATCTCGGTAGATTTACCGCTTAAGGGCGATCCGGAAGTCAGCCGCGTCCACGCAACTCTTTCGCGTGACAATGAAGGGCGATTCTGGCTCGTCGCAAAGGGCCGGAATCCTACGCTCGTCAATGGAAAAGAGTTAATTCGGGAAGAAGCGACCGAGGTCACGGCGGATCAGAGGATCGCGATCTGTAACTTCACGATCCGTATTCAGCCAAGATAAGTTTCACGCAAAGGCGCAAAGTGAGCAAAGAACGCTAAGAAGAGGTTTGCGCCTTTGCATCCTTTGCGGCTTTGCGTGAAACTTCTTTCTCAAGTTCCGCTATCAGATCTGTGAGTAACGTTGCTGTGTGTTCGCCTTCCAGATAGTCCTTGCCGAGCATCTTTGTGATGCGGCGCTCCTTCGTTTCGCCAGTTACCTCTTTTAGAAGCGCCCTACCAAACGCCGCGACGACCTTTCCATCAAACTGCTTACCGCTGCTCTCTCGTAGATCACGCACGACATCTTCAAACGAGCGGCGGCGACGATAAGGACGATCGGTTGTCATTGCGTCGAATGAATCCGCGAGCGAGACAATCTTCGCGCCGAGTGGGATCTGCTGATCCGTAAGTCCGTCAGGATAACCACGACCATCGAGTCTTTCGTGATGATATTTCGCCGTCAACGGAATATCTGCGTACGGGTGTCTGATTGGAGCGAGAATTTCATAACCGGCCGCGGGATGTCGATTCAGTTCACTCGAATTTTTGGCATCGATGTGGTAAGGCGCGTTGATGATGTCGCGGTCGACGACGAGTTTCCCGATGTCGTGCAGATAACCCGCGATCTGAATCCCTTCAACTTCTTCTTCACTCCACCCCATTTCACGCGCGATGATCTCACTATACTTACCGACGCGTTCTGAGTGGCCCTGTGTGTACTTGTCTTTGATATCGATTGCCGCTGCGAAAGCTTTCACGGTGTCGCGATAGATCGCACGCAATTCATCGTACAACCTGCGATTCTCTTCCGCGCGTTGGGCCACTTGCTCGAGCAGTCGATGCGTGTGAATGCCGACACCGATGTGCCGCACCATCGCGTGAATCGTTTCGAAGTCGTCACTCGAAAATTCTTCACCACTCGCTTTCCCGCCAAGCAGGATCAGACCGGTGACTTCTCCGCGTACAATCATCGGCAGAACCAGCTCAATTCCTTCAGCGGCGAGCTTCTCGCGATATCGATCAAGAAACGGACTTGAGCCTGACCTACCTTTCACAAGGGAGTCAGCGGCCGCGGCGCCGAGAAAAGCCTTCATCTCTGCTTCGTTGATCTCAACTCCATTCAGGAGTTGATCCCCGAGTCCCCAAATAGAGACGCAACGAAGTGGACCAGGACCACTGCACTCGACAACCGCACCGCGTCGTAGCGCGAGCGTCCCCAGGAGCAGGTGCATTGACGTTCGCACCATCTCGTTGAAGTCGCCGGTGCCGGCAATCTCTTGTCCTAAGTCGGCCAGGGCTCCAAATGTGTGAATAAGTTTCTGGGTCGAAGGCTCCATGTGTTCAATGGACTACGGGAGCAGTCTCAAAACGCGAAAGGTTGATAAGTGCTTCTCGTTCGTCTTTCACGAGCACAACATGGCGGGTCAGTCCGAGCATTTCAAACAACTCGACTGTTTGATTGTTGACTTCTGAAAAGACAATCCGGGCGCCGCTCTTTTCAGCAACGTCGATTATGCCGAGGAGAATTGAGATCCCAATACTGTTGACGAGTTTCGTGTCGCTGAAATCGATGACTAGCGCGCGGCAACCACATTTGAGTTGCCGGCGACACTCACGCTCGATCTTTTCACCGGTTAGCCTGTTAAGATAATCGCTAGCGTAAACAACAGCGGTGGTGCCAACACAGTGCGAGCGTACTAGCCCTCCACTTGGTGTATCCACTCGATAGCTCCCTCCTGCTTCGAATGTAGCCACGATAAGGCACTAAAAACTAAATTGTTATTCTGACCCCTTGATCTGGTAAGCCGCTTCTATTCGTTTGCGTTCCCTTTTTGTGACCGGAGGTACTTGGTCATGCGCAAACTGGTGCCGTCGTCGACCCGTTCAAACTCGACCTCATCCATGAGTGTCCGGATGAGTTTGAGTCCCCAACCGCGTCTCTCTTCCGCCGCTTCTTTGCCTTCTGCTCCACTCTTCGCGCCGTTGAGATTAGCTGGCACGATGCCACGACTCGAAATTGTGATGACTAATCTATCACTTTCCACGCGAAAACGTTGATAAATTTTTCGATCCGGACTGAAACTATGTTCGGAAGCATTGATACAAGCCTCTACAATGGCCGTTTTTATCTGGTTTATGGCCTCTGGACGGAATGTTAATCGCTTCGCAATCTGCTCGGCAGTGCTCGCGGCGATCAACTCATTGTCCTCTCCCATGGGCACAACCATCATAAATTCATCGGGACTTTCGGTCTCTACCACCGCGCTATGTACGGTTTCGCGCACGTGAGAGGCCAGAAGCTCCAATTGCTGACGGCTCGAACCGAGCACCTTTCGCCGTTCGAGAAGATTGTTCGCTTCGTCTGTAAACCCCTGGTTTGAAATTAACCAGATTTTGAAGCGACTGAAACCCAGCCTCTCCGCGAGGCTTTCAAATCTTTCGCACCAGGCACGTGCGACCGAGACGTCGACCTCGAGCTTCGACTCAATATCCGCTGCAAGCCAGATAACTTCCTGTGCGTCAGAGTAGGTTGCTTCTTCAAAAGTATGCGCGACGAGACAGTGCTCTTCCTCGCAGAGCTGTCGCATGTCGCTGATGAATGCTGAGCACGTCGCCAGGTGGATCGTCTGAGGAAGCTTGAAAAACTTAGTCTCTGCTGCCAGTCCCGAGACGATCGTTTCACTCTCAGCACCTTTGTACTTCTCGCTGAATGACTTGTAATCAAACAGAACTGCCGGTACCTGCTGGCAGTTGAATCTTGAAATCAATTCGCGCAGGCCGGCGTTTGCGATCTGTTTGTAATGACGCGCCATCGTGTGTGGCGCACGCTTGAGAGAATCGGCCAGCATGTCTGCAACAACCAGAGCGCGAGGTTCACTCAAAACGTCAAGGCGATAGCGAATCTTCAGATAATCTTTCCAGGCTTGCGGTCCACTTCCGGCTTCGACGGTTGTCTCGTCCCAATTCACAAATTCCCGCACGTGTAATCGATGCAGAAGATCTTCAAGCTCTGCTGCTGTTATGTGTAGTCGCTTACGCCAGATCTCAAACGACGAAATCTGCTCCTCACCGGCGGCTGCTTCCCAGAGCAAACGGATCAGCAGGTGTCTCGTGTCGAGTCGCGGCGAGATTTCTTCCAACAGATCCGCAAAGTGACGGTGGATGTGACCACCGAAGAGTTCATCAACGTAGAGACGTTCGCAATCGAGATACGAAAGCAACTGTGCGTGTTTCTCGCGAGCAGCCTGGAGGTAGATGTTGATGAAGAATGGACTGCCCGCAAACTGCTGCACGATCAGATCGCGCGCGGCTTCACTGGTTGATACCTGCTGGCGTCGTGCGACGTGTTCGACCAGCTTCCCTGCTTCTGTGGCATCGAGTTGTTCGAGACGCAACATGTCGAGCAGTTCGAAGTTGTAGTTTGCGTCGTGTGCCGCTTCGAGGATCTGGCGACGCAAGCCGGCAAGAACAAATGAAAAACCTCCTCGTGCAAACACTCTGAGTAATTCGGTGCCGAGCACGACTGCGCCGTTGAGATACTCCGCCAGTTGCGAGCCGTCGAGCATGACGAAAGGTCGCCCGCGTACCGCTGGAACGCGTTGTGGCGCACCCAGACAGAACCGCACTAACGCCTTGTCGTCATTGCTGAACCGCAGGCGGTTGTACGACTCGACAAGCTGTTCGATCCACCCGAGATCGGCTGCCGGCGCCAGTTCGACAAGGTCGTGTAACGTCAAAGGAGCATCGGAGACAACGGGTTCGTCGCGGCGATAGGCGATGTATTGCTGGAGAAATGTGTTGAGAAACTCGATCGCGGCGCTTACCGCGGTGGTCTCGTTTCGCGTAATCGCGAAATAGATCGGGATCACATCCCTGCGACGATTGAAGATCTGATCGTAAGCCTGGCGAAGGAGTTCAGAGACACCGGCGGATGGTTCCATGAGCAGCAGCAGACCTCGACCCGCTCGGTCAGGTTCTGATTGCGCCATGATCCGGTTGAGTTCGGCAGCACGACCAACAAAGTCCTGCTGGATCACTCGCCCGAGAACGCGGCGGAACTTTTCACTAGGACTGCTCATCTAAATCCATCCACAGATTACACAGTTGATTCATATAATCGGTGTAATCCGTGGATTTAGCTTTCCCTCTCCCCGTAAAACTCCACTCGATCTTTCCCATTACTCTTCGCCTGATACAGCGCTCGATCCGCTGCGGCAATGATGTTTTCCGGTGTATCGACATTCTTCGCAAAGGTCGAAACACCCACACTGATCGTTACACGCCCTAACGGCTGCGATTTTCCGTGTGGAAAGTGCGTCGTGGAAACACGATGCCTGATACGGTCTGCAATCACACCAGCTTCGGATATGGCCGTCTGCGGTAACAGGATGCAGAACTCTTCACCCCCATAACGCGACGCAACGTCCACCACGCGCAACGCACTCTTCAAACAATGCGCCGTAATCTGCAGCGCCAGATCCCCCGCTTGATGCCCGTTCTTATCGTTGTAGGCTTTGAAGTCGTCGATGTCGATCATCAGGAAACTCATCGGATAGTCGTAACGTTTCGAACGATTGAGTTCCTCCGCCAGACGCTCTTCAAGATAGCGACGATTCGGGAGCGCGGTGAGCGAATCGGTGATGGACATGAGCTGAAACTCAGTCGCGCGTTCCTGCCACTCTGCGCGCTCGAGCGCGAGTGCGACCTGTGGTCCAATTATTTCAAGTAACGACAGGTCAACTTCGTCGTAAGTGCCGCCACTTGACTTGTCTGTCACATTCAGCACGCCGACCTTTCGTCCACCAATGGTGATCGGATAACTGATAAATGAGTTTGTCTTGTACTGGCGCTCTGCCGGCGCCGGCTTGCGACCCGCCATACGCAGATCCGTAACCATAACGGCTTTGCCCGTATCGATGACTTCACCGGAAACTCCTTCACCAACGCGGACCGGCGGCAGCGATTCCAGCGCCGTTGAAAATCCGCTGGCGGCTTTTAAAATCAATGCGTTCGTAGTTTCGTCCAGCACCATTAATGAGGCGCGATCCGATTGCAGCAATTCCTTCGAGCTCGTGATGATCGAGTTGTAAGTCTTAACGGGATCGGCACAGCTTATTCTTTCGAGGAAATGCTGCAGCGAATTTGTAAACCGCGAACGATATTCCAGCTCGCTTCGTAACCGTTGCACTTCCAGTTCGAGATCCTTGTCCGCGCGTGTGGTTTCCTTCTTCGCAACCGCCTGAACCGACCCCGATCCATTCGACGACGCCGTTTTAAGTCGACGCGCTGCGGTATCGACTCGTTCTGCTAATTCACCGAGGCGTTGTGGTTCGGAGAAAATAATGTTTGCGAAGACTTTCTCCGAAGCTATGTCCTGCAGATCACCTGTGCGAAAGCGCTCCATCAGTTGCTGGTAGTCTGAACTCTTTATGAAGGCACGGCCTCCAATGACCGCCAGATTTCGTTTGCTGCCGAGCTCAACCGGTTTCGCAAAACACGAGAGTCCTGCGTGACACTTGTATTCAACAACGTCGCCGGCTTTGATCGCTCGCGAGTGAGCCACGCCACAATAAGGATCGCAAAGTCCAACATGTTCAGGGGAGCTTTGAAAGGTTTGGCAAATCGAGTTGTTGTTCGACACCACCACCGCGGGAGGCTGGTGGCCGTCAACAAGCAACAAGGCCAGCGCCGAAGACTCCGCAAGTGAATCCTGGATTTCTGGCCAGGAGGACGGGGCGTCGTCGCGATGTTCCTGAGGACTCAGGGCAATGGGGGACTTATTAACCATCAGGATCTGGGCGTTAACCACGTGGCATTGAACAACTTAGCAGACTGCCACGGAAACTGAGCTTCCTCCACCCGCACATGAGGGAGTTTACCTTAGTGCTAAATGATTAATAACCGGGGGGTTTCAATCCACAGATTACACAGATTTATTCATAGAATCTGCGTAATCTGTGGATAGTCCAGGTGCGGCGCCGGGCTCCACGTCCTCGATATGAGGCTGCGCCGGACTGATTCTGATACACGCTGCGAAATGCGCAGGCTTGATCTCTACTAACTGAGGAACCACCTCCTTGCATGCGGCGATCGCGTAAGGGCATCGTGTGTGAAACCGGCAACCGGATGGAGGATTGATCGGTGAAGGCACGTCGCCCTCCAGCATTATACGCTGCCTCGCAGCTTCTATCTTTGGATCGGGAACTGGTACCGCGGAAATGAGTGCCTTCGTGTACGGCATCAGCGGCTCGTCATAGATCGTCTTTGCGTCTGCTATCTCCACAATCTTGCCGAGATACATCACCGCGACGCGATCTGAAACGTGCCTGATCGCGCGCAGGTCGTGTGAGATGAAAAGATATGTGAGGTTCTTTTCACGACGTAGCTTCTCGAGCAAGTTCATGATCTGAGCTTGAATCGAAACATCGAGCGCCGAAATCGGTTCGTCGGCAACGATGAAGTCCGGATCGACTGCGAGGGCGCGGGCGATGCCGATGCGTTGTCGTTGACCACCGGAAAACTCGTGCGGATATCTCTTGATAAAGCGTTTGCTCAGTCCAACTGTCTCGAGTAACTCCTGCACGCGTTGCTCGGCTTCTTTTCCTCGCGCAAGCCGGAACGTCTCGAGTGGTTCACCAACGATCTGCCCGACTGTCATCCGGGGGTTGAGCGACGCATACGGATCCTGAAAGATTATCTGTAGATGGCGACGCTCCTCACGTAACTGTCTTTGCGACAAGTGTGCGAGGTCACGATCGCGATAGAACACCTGTCCGTCAGTCGGTTCAGTTAGACGCAGGATCGCGCGTCCGAGCGTTGACTTGCCACAACCTGATTCACCAACCAGTCCGAGGGTTTCTCTTTCCTGAATATCGAGTGAAACTCCGTCAACTGCTTTCACAACTCGTTTAACCGACTTGGAATTGAACAACTTGTCGATTGGTCCACCACCACCAAGATCAAAATGTACTTTTAGATCTTTGATCGATATGAGCGTGCTCATGCTGGTGTACCGCCTGACTCGCTGTAAACTTCACGCGCAAAGTGACAGAGCGAATGATGATCGGCGTTGAGTTGGACAAAGGGTGGAAACTCGCGCTTGCATATGTCTTCCACGCGGTCGCAGCGTGGTGCAAACGGACATCCGGGTTTGAGATGTGCGACGTCGGGTGGCAATCCGGGTATCTGGTACAACTTGCCTTGTTCGGCAGTTGGGTCGGGCACCGATCGAAGTAAACCTTTGGTATATGGATTCCCCGGGAGCGCGAACAATTCGCTCGTTGTTGCCTGTTCGAAGATCTTTCCCGCGTACATCACGATCACGTGATCCGTCATTCCTGCGACGACGCCGAGATCGTGAGTTATGAGAATCACGCTGGTTCCGGTTTCACGTTTGAGCTTCTTGATGAGCTCGAGAATTTGCGCCTGAATCGTAACGTCGAGAGCCGTCGTGGGCTCGTCGGCAATCAGGAGCTCCGGTTCACACGAGAGCGCCATCGCGATCATGACGCGCTGTCGCATGCCACCGGAGAACTCGTGCGGGTAACTGTCGACGCGCGTGTGTGCGTCGGGAATACCGACTGTTTCCAACATCCGAATTGCGTGATCACGAGCTTGTGCTTTTGTGTGACCGAGGTGAAGTTCAGTCATCTCCATCAATTGTTTGGAGATCTTCATGAACGGATTCAGCGAGGTCATCGGATCCTGAAAAATCATGGCGATGCGCCGGCCTCTGACCTTGCGGATAGCATCGTTTGACACCAGCAACAGATCGTTGCCGTTGAAAATCACTTCGCCTGATACGATTTTCCCTGGCGGTTCGGGTATGAGGCGGATGATTGAGAGATTCGTGACTGACTTTCCTGACCCGGATTCACCGACGATTCCGAGCGTTTGGCCGCGCTTGAGTTCGAATGAAATGTCGTCGACGGCTTTGACGACTCCATCGTCTGTTTCGAAGTAGGTGCGGAGATTTTTAACTTCGAGTAGGTTGCCGTCCGGGCTCATACTGTTCTCATCTGCGGATCCAAAGCGTCCCTCAAGCCATCGCCGAGGAAGTTAAGTGAAAACAGCGTCAGCGCCATCGTCACGCCGGGAAAGATCAATTGCCACGGAAAGATGGCGATGTTCTGAATTCCGTCTGAGGCGAGACTGCCCCACGAAGCTAGCGGCGCTTGAACGCCGAAACCAAGAAACGAAAGAAACGCTTCAGTCAACATGATCTGCGGAATACTCAGCGTCGCGTAGACGATGACGGGACCGAGGGTATTCGGAATCAAATGTCGAAAGATAATCCGCGTGTTCGATACGCCAGTTGCGCGCGCAGCCAGTACAAATTCCTGGTTCTTCAACGACAGCACCTGACCTCGAACAATTCGCGCCATCGTTAACCACGATACTGAACCGAGGGCGATGAACAGCAAGATTAACTGTCCTCTAGGCGTTTGGCTGCGAAACATCGACAACAGCACGATGACAACGATCACATAAGGCAATGAATACAGCACGTCGACAATGCGCATCATTACGTTGTCCACACGCCCGCCTATATATCCCGCCACTGCGCCGTACGTAACTCCGATTAAGAGTGACACGAGCGTCGAAAGAATTCCCACAAACAGCGAGATCTGGCCGCCCTGCAGCACTCGCGCGAACTGATCACGGCCCGAGTTATCGGTGCCCATCGGATGTGTCCAGGTGAATTCACCGCTTGGGCCAGTGAAAGGCGGAAGTGAGCGCGTCAGGTTGATGTTGTGTGTGGGGATGTAGTCGGGAGTGAAGCCGAAGACGCTCTTGATCACTGTCGGACCGATGATCGATGCGATCGTCACAATCACCACTACTACCAGACCAAGAACTGCGAGTTTGTTTTTCAACAGACGACGCCATGCATCGCGCCACAGCGAGGTGCCGCGAACAAATGTACCCACCTCGTCCGGATGCACGTCGGCCTCAGCCACGGCCATCTCAGGACCAATGTGGACCAAATCTTCGTGATCTGGATTTTCTTTAGACATCAATCTAATTGAGCGTCTCTTTGGCGCACTCCAAGGTTTAATACCGCACGCGCGGATCGAGATACGCGTACGCAATATCAACCAGTAAATTCATCAGCAAAAGCGTGATCGCAATGAACGCAACGATTCCGATAATCAAAGGCTCGTCGCGATTCAGCGATGCCTGAATAAAATAATTTCCCAGTCCCGGCAACGCGAAAATCCTTTCGACCACGACTGTGCCAGTCAACAGAAACGCCAGGGCTGGTCCAGTGTACGAGATCACCGGCATCAACCCGCCGCGCAATGCATGGCGGATAACTACATCGCGCTCACTCAGCCCCTTTGCTCGCGCGGTGCGGATGTAATCTGACCGGAGCACCTCGAGCATGCCCGCACGCGTCAGTCGCGCAATGTAAGCCATGTAAAGCGCCGAAAGCGTAAGCACCGGTAGAACCAGGTTCCGGCTGGGAAAACCTTCCCAACGCGAAGGCGGAAGCCAGTAAAGAGTAAGCGCAAAAATCAATACCAGTATTGGACCAAGCACAAAGTTGGGTATAGAAATACCAAGCATGGCCAAAGCCATAGAGCCGTAATCCCACTTCGTGTTTTGTTTGAGTGCTGCAATCGAACCCGCAGTCACGCCCACAATCAGCGCCAGTAAATACGCAAGGATTCCAACTGCTGCTGAAACCGGCAACGAGCGCTTGATGATTGTGTTTACGGATTGGCCCTGGTAGCGAAGCGATGTCCCGAAGTCGAGACGAACAATTCCCCACATCGTTTTTCCGTATTGCTGATACCAGGGTTTATCGAGTCCGTACTTCTCGCGAATAGACTTCTCGATAGCAGGAGGGAGTGGTTTCTCGCCGGAGTAGAAGTTTCCGGGAGCAAGTTTAATCAGGACCCACGTGATTGAGATCACGACGAGGATCGTGGGGATCGTTATGAGAAGCCGTCTGACAATGAAACGAAGCATCTTATTGTCGATTGCCGATTGCCAATTGCCGATTGATTTGCTTCCGTATACTCATGTTTTAGAAATTGGCAATTGGAGATTGGCAATTGGCAATCTTATTCAGCGTCCAAACTTGGCATGCCGTAATCCCACTTGGCCCGATCGCGTTCGATGTAAACATACTTCCAGGGAAACAATGAGCCGGGATTCGGATACATGCCTTTCACATATGGCTTCTTCATCCAGTTCACAGATGGCGAATCGATCGGGATGATCGGCTGGTTCTCGATCAAGTACTTCTCTGCCTCCGCGAGCAAATGATATCGCTGCTTCTCGTCGAGAGTTCGATTTGCTTCATCCAGCATCTTGATGTATTTCGGATCCTCCCAGCCAGTGCCACTCTCGCCTCCTGTGTAGAAGAGACTCAGAAATGTAAACGGATCCATGTAATCTGCGCCCCACGAGCCACGAGCGAAGCCTTTAAAGTCGAGCTTTTCCTTCGCCTCCAGAAAAGTTTTCCACTCCATATTTCGCAACGGGATAGTGATGCCAAGGTTCTGTTTCCATTGGGCCTGAAACCATTCCGCGACTGCTTTGTTTGCGGCCTGACTATTGTAGATAAACTCGACTTCACCTACTGGAAACGTCGGACAACTGAAACTTCCATCTGAATTTTGCACTACTGGAAAACCCGCTTCACCGAGCAACCTGCGTGCTTCTGCCGCATTGAACGTCGCGCCTTTCGGTTGTTCATAGCCGGCGAACATTCCCTCAGGAGTAAATGCTGTGAGCGGTTTCACAATGCGGCGCCACTCTGCATAAGCTTCCTTGTTAATCGCGAGATTGAACGCCTTTCTGACTGTGGCATTGTTCAAGGGAGGCTTCGTGGTATTAATGATCAAATACTCGATCGCTGCCTCCGCACGATTCATGTAATCCTTTTTCGTCCGCATGATATGGAGCCACGCATTTGGCACGGCGTGGTTATACATTGCATCAAGCTCACCCACCTTATACATGTTCATTACGGTGGAGTTGTCGAGGATCGGGTAGAAGTAGAGCTCGTCCAGTTTTACATTCGCTGCATCCCAGTACATTGGATCGCGTTCCAGGACTAGCTGGTCATAAGGTTTCCACGCCTTCACCTTGAATGGACCACAACTCACGATGTGCTCCGCGAGGGCCCACTTGGTACCGTACTGCTCCACGGCTTTGCGTGGCACGGCGCGGAAAACCTGATGTGCCAGCAATCCAAGAAAGAATGGCGCCTGCTGCACGAGGGAAATGCGAACAGTGTATTTGTCGACGGCCTCGATGCCGATGTCCTCTGCTTTGACCTTCACCAACTCTTTGCCTTCGACTGCAGCTTTTAACTTTGCGTTGGCGCCAAGAAGCTTCGCTCGTGACTTCTCATCGCCAGGAAGAGTGAGTTTCGTCGGCGTGTGCATTTGCTGATGAAAAGCGGTGTCTGCGTCCGGAGTAGTCTCTTTGGGATCGGGAAGATACTCGCCCTTTGCCGGATCGATTGGACTACCGGCGAGCGGCTCAGCCGGAAGATCTTCATTGAAGTCTCGCGCGAGTAAAAACTCTCCTGTTTTTGGATCGCGGACAAAAACTCGTTGCTGGTTATAGTCCTGTGCGTTCTTAATGTACGCCATCAGGTATACATTGCGAGATGCAGTCTCTTTTGCCAGGTTGCGGCGGAAAGTATAAACAAAATCATTTGCGTCGATCGGATCACCGTTAGACCATCGGCCGTTAGTCCGCAAATGAAAAGTAAACTCGGATGAATCGTTGTTTATATGCCAGCGTTCGGCGAGGGCCGGTTCCGGATTGAGTGTCTTCGGATTGTATTCAACGAGCCCCTCAAAAAGCGCCATGTACAGACGCGCTTCGGGTTGGCCGTTACTGATCGCCGGGTCGAGCGATTCCGGTTCGTCTCCAGTTACATATCTGAAAATGTTTCGCTGTGGGGGAGTGGTGCTGCCGAAAAACTCTTCATTACTAGAGGCGACCGTACATGAGTAGGTAGAACATGCCAGCGACGCCAGCAAGACGAGTCCGAGAATCTGTCTAAACTTGCCACTACTCATCAGGTACCTCGCTTTAGTTCAGCGCAGGTTCATGAGGAAACCCGCAAGTGAAGAGACTCTTGGAAGTTAGCACGCGAAAGAAACTTTGATCAAGATTTTCGTTTCACAGGATGAATAAGATGTTCCGGGATTGACAAGATAAATCCTGCAAATCATGTAACATCTTGGTCATCCTGTGAGGCGTATGTTGGGGCTCACAACCTCACCGCATATCCAAGCCCGTCACCAACGGGCAGGACTTCGGCAAGCAGTTGCGGATGATTGATGAAGTAAGGATTGAATTCTCGCAGCGCCACTGTTGAGCTTTCAGTATCGCCGGTTGCGACTCTTCCGCCCCAAAGCAGATTATCGACGATCACAACACCACCTTTACGAAGAAGCGGCAACCCGAGATCGAGATACTGTGAGTACTCTTCTTTGAGCGCATCGATAAAAAGCAGATCGAAAGTCTCGTCGAGATGGGGCATCACTTCCAACGCCTTGCCTCGTTTGATCTCGACACGGTCCAACAACCCGGCGCGCTGCAGATAACCGGTTGCCGCGCTAATCATTTCGTCACTCGGATCGATCGTCACGATTCTTCCCTGCTCGCCCATGCCCCTCGCCAGGTGGACCACCGAATAACCGATCGCCATCCCGATTTCCAAAGCCCTCCGCGCACCCGTAACGCGCGCAGTGATCTCGATGAAGCGAGCCACTTCCCGATCGGCTATCGGCACGCGATGCTCGGCAGCATAAGCTTCCATCTCAGCGAGCAACGGATCTTTTTGAGTGAGCAGTTGGTCCAGGTACTCAGCCTGGTCAGGTTGGATAATTGCATCGAGTTTTGCCTTCATGGTCTTCTATCAACTGTCGGGATTATCCTGCACCTCACCGCTCACTGAAACATAGCGGCGACCGAGGCCCAATTGTCTTAATTTATGCTGCAACGACTGCCGGTGCATGTCCAGAATCTCAGCCGCGCGGGTGACGTTTCCCTGTGTATACTCGAGGCAGCGAGTGATGTAGCGGCGCTCAAATTCGCGGCGATCCTCACGAAAATCCGCCGTAAACGGCACCCGCAAACCGTCAGCATCCGACTCGCCTTCAACGATGCCGTTCTTTGGCATGCCCGCTGTGATCTCGTCCGGTAGGTCTTTTGGCGCGATTTCATCACCGTCAGCCATGATCACCGCACGATCGATCGTGTTTTTCAGCTCGCGCACGTTACCCGGCCAGTTGTATTCAACGAGGCGGCGCAGTGTGCCCTGGCTCAACGATCGTTGCGGTAATTCGTAGCGCTCCCCCGCGAGTCTTACAAAAGTCTCCGCTAATAGGGGAATGTCTTCGCGTCGCTCACGTAGCGGCGCGATCTCAACGGTGACAACACGCAGACGATAAAAGAGATCGGCGCGAAAATTGCCATTTGTGATCTCCTGTTCAAGTGGTCGATGTGTTGCGCTCACGATGCGCACGTCGACAGGAATAGATTCGTTAGCGCCGAGTCGTTCGATTCGTCTTTCTTCTAGCGCGCGCAGTAACTTAGCCTGCACGTTGGAGCTCATATCGCCAATTTCGTCGAGAAACAGTGTGCCCCCGTCAGCCTGTTCAAACTTCCCTTCCCGTCTTGCTGCGGCGCCCGTAAAAGCGCCCTTTTCGTGGCCAAAAAGTTCGGATTCGATGAGTTCCGAAGGTAACGCAGCACAATTTACTGCTACAAATGACGCATTGCGACGCACGCTGTTACGCTCGTGAAGCTCGCGCGCCACCAGTTCCTTTCCCGTGCCTGACTCGCCACGCACAAGGACCGTGGCATCAGTCTCCGCCACCTTTTCGATCATAGCGCGCACTTTTTGCATCGCTTCTGAATTGCCGATGAGCGCGCCACGCTGCGAACGTTCAACCTCGATGCGACGTCGCAGCGAATAGTTTTCACGCCGCAGTTGAACTGTTTCCGCGGCGTTTTTTATGACTAGTCGCAGGTCGTCGAGTTCGAATGGCTTGGAAAGGTAGTCGTGAGCACCGGCCTTGACGGCTTCGACGGCCATGCGTTCGGAGCCGTGCGCGGTGACGATAATCACGAGCGGTCCATTGCCGTTTGTGCTTTTGAGCTCGCGGAGAAAGTCGAGTCCGCTCATCCCCGGAAGGTTTACGTCGAGGAGCAGAAGGTCGGGTTCGGTTTGTTTTAGGAGAGCGCGGGCGGCTTCGGCGGAACCGGCTTCAGTGATGTTGTAGCCAAGGGTTGAGAGTGCGCGCCGCATGCCGTAGCGGGCGGCTTCCTCATCGTCAACAATCATTAATCGCAACGCGTCTTTTCTCACTTCCTGAGTAGTTTAGGGCCGTGTGGCCCTAAACTCCTAGCGCATCGCGTGCCACAATTTGGAGTGCGGCGGCCTGACGCCGCTTTGTTATCGATCACGCAAGATCGGACCAAAGCGGCGCCAGGTCGCCGCACCCAAAAAGGCGCTCTATTTGTTTGTCCTCTTAGCCGACACGACCAGGATGATCGCATCGTTTGACGGTCCAACATTGAGCGTGCCGACGATTACGGCTTCTGACTCACGCATGCTGATGTCGGTTGCGAGACCGGTGTTTTCGTAGTTGACGATCGGCGCTACTGCACCGCTCGCTGCAATCGCACCTGGAGTCTGAATCGGGATACGGGCACCAAAATTGAAACCAAGCATCTGCACTATCGGCTGGTTTTCACTGTTACGCAGAAGCTTGACTTGTCGGATCTTGAATTGGCTGAAGCTTGGCGTTGTTGATGATGCGACGCCGGCTTGCGCTGCGAGTGGTCCACCGATAAAGCTGAGTTCCAAACGGCCTTCGTTCTTCACACGATTAATTAGGGTTGCCGCAAGGCGGTAGTTTTTAAATGGCAAGGACGCGCGCAACTGTTTAATTACCGGTTCGAGCGCTGCGGGTAAGCGCGGCTCGTCAACATCCTGATTAGTTCCTACGATCAGATAGAGTTGCGTCTCGAGATTGGCTTCATCAGGATCCGAACTCTGAGCCTGAACTGTTAAGCTGCTCGCAAGGCACAATGCGAGCAGCATCGCGCTCAGAAACATCTGCTTATTCATTACTGTCATCTCCTTCAATCAAATAGCGGTTCACCAGGTCAGAGCTATCACGCATCCCTTGGAAGAAAGTTCCACGCAAAGACGCAAAGACTTTGTGCCTTTGCGTGAAACCTGCTTGAGCATTAGAGCGGAACGCGCAATTGAAAGAGTGCACCGCGTCCATTGCGGCTGATGGCGAGTGAGGCTGAGCCCCCGACTTCCTGAACGCGTTTGCGAACGATAGCGAGACCCAATCCGGTGCCACGTTGACGTGTTGTAAAGAATGGCTCCCAGATCCGTTCGCGCAAATCTGGAGGTACACCTGAGCCGCTGTCCTGGACGCTGATCAATAACTCGCTGTCTACAGCCGCCGCGATCAGCTCAACCTTGCCGCCGTGTGGCGTCGCTTGAAACGCGTTGAGCAATAGATTTGAGAGCGCATCACGCAGTGCAGAAACTGACTTCCCCGCGAGCTCTGCCTCAACCTTCACTTTGCAATCCAGCACAATTCCCTGTTCGCGGGCACTGGCTCGAAAAAGATCAACCACAGATCGCAGCAACTCATCAACACTCAGCGGCTGCGCTGCAGGACTCTCTCTCCTTGCGAAACTCAACAACTGCGTCACACTCTGACTCAGACGATCAGTTTCACCGACAATCAGGCCAAGATCCCGTTCATACTCGTTGCGCAAACTTTCGTCTTCGCGCATCACCTGCGCAATCGACTTTATCGCTGACAACGGGTTCTTGATTTCATGCGCGACAGTGGCCGCCATGCGACCCAGCGATGCGAGACGCTCTTGTTCCGCGAGCTCTCGTTCGAGCCGGAGGTTCTCCTCCAGTAGTCTCGAGTCGTCGATCGCGATCGCGACCTGATCCGCGAGGAGCCCAATGATTGAGCGTGCATCAGGAGTGAGACTTGCTGAAGCCGCATCGACTGCAAGTAAGCCTTCGACTTTATCCTCACGACGTAGCGGATATGCGATCTTGAAGCCCTCGTCCGCAAGCGCGGGCTCGTCTTCAACCGGCTCCCAGCCGTTCTCTTTTGATTTCTCGAGCACCTGCTTCACCCAGGGCTCGGTGTCATCGATAAAGATTTTGAGCTGTCGCAATCCAAGCACGTCCGTGGTTCGTTCTTCTACAAAATGGAGCAGGTCGGAAAGATCTTTGTAGTGACCTGCATACGAGCCAATGCGTGCGACGATCTCTTTATAAAGCGCTGCTTCACGCTCGAACATTTTGTGGAATCGTTGGGCCAGCCAGCCGCGCAAAGGTGCAGCGAGTAAAGCGAGCGCGAGGATCAGCAATGCTTCGACGAGACCCGGTCTAACGCCATATCGTTGCGTCATCCAGTCGCCGATCGTGCGAATGCCGAAGACGTAAACCGTCAAAACTACCGTGGCGAATGTCACCACGATCAAACTTTCTTCGATGATTATTTCGAGATAACGATAACGATAGATGTAGTAAGCCAGCAGAACCGAAGGCAGCAACGATCCGAGGTTCGCGATCGTCTTGAGGTAAAGCCCGGCGACAGTTCCTTCACCGACACCCGCCGCGAGGGCGGCAAAGATCACAAAGCCTACGCCGATAAACGAAAAAGCAAGCGTCCGCATGATTATCTTCTCGCTGCGGTTCCTGCTCGTGCGGGCAATCAGCAGTTCCGTCACGGCAATCAAGCCGAGCACGTACGCAATCCAGAACGCGAATGGAATCACGAAGAACGAGAGCTTCGTGAACATCGGCGCGTATTCGCCGGTCCAGAGTTGCGGCACCGCGATGAGAAGAAAGATCGTGGGTACGTAAGACAGGTAGACACGGACGTTCTCGCTTCTGTTAAGAGTACGGCCATGTGCGTTGGCCCAGAGGTAAAGGTGGACGTGAAGCAGGAATGAGTAGGCAAAGGTGATACTGACAACGGCGACGGTGTCTGCGAAGCGCAACAACGTAGTCCATGTCTCAGGACCAAGATCGAAGAGACCGTGCAGTGTGACGACGAGATTGCTGGTGTGCCAGCCGCCCATGGTGAGCGCAAGCAGGGCCAGCAGTCGCTCGATATTCGTGAGTTTGCTGCGGTGAGTGACGAGCTGAAATAGCATCCAGAGCGGCAGTAGCGCGCCGATGCTATAGCCGATGACCTGTAGTATTTCGAGCGGGTCGAGTGGGGACATCTAGTGATTAGCGTAATCAAACATCATTTTCACGCAAAGGCGCAAAGATGCAAAGATAAGCTGAATCGCCCTTTGCCTCTTTGCGCCTTTGCGTGAAAGCTTGTTCAGAGCCTAATTCGCCGCCGTGCTCTTTGCCCCTTGTGACGTAAACGTTATCTCAACGCGGCGATTCTTCTTCTGGCCTGCAACCGTGGTGTTCGGAGCAAGCGGGTTGGACGCGCCCATGCCGTTAGCCTGAATGCGCATCGGATCGACGCCGGCTGATTGAAAGCGATCGGAAAGTACGCGGGCTCGCTCCTGTGTTAACTGCTGTAGTGAAACTTCGTTGCCTTTGCTGTCCGTGTAGGCTTCGATCAGGATTTGATAATCAGGATTGCTTGCCAACAGAGCTGCCAGGGGTTCGAGTTTAGCTGATGACGCCGCAGACAGGGTTGCCGTGCGTGTGTTGGTCCAAATTGTCTCCGGCAGCACCAGACGAAAGCCGGTCGGGGTCTCTTTAAGCGCACCGTACTTTGCCAACGTTTCCTTGAGAGTCGCTTCGGCGGCGCGTCTCTCGGATGCCCGTCGCTCAGCTTCAACGCGTGCAGTTTCTGCCTGCTTCTCACCTTCCATGCGCGCGAGTTTTAGTTTTGCCGAATCACCTTCGGAACGCAGCGTCGCTACCTCATCACGGAGCTGAGCAATCTCAACTCGCTTTTCCCGTAGTTGATCGTTGGCAGTTCCTAAATCTCGCTCGGCGAGTTCACGAGCACGTTGCTCTTTTTCCAGTGCCGCACGAAGTTGTGAAACTTCTCGTTGCGAAGCTTCGGCAGTCTGTTCAGCACTGCGCACCGCTTCATCACGACGCCGGATCTCCTCACGACGCATCCGAGCAGCTTTCCGCGCTGCTGCGACTTCCTCTGCGTGTGCGCCCGACGATGTGGCTCTTCTTGCTTCGAGATCAACTTCCGCCAGCGGTTGATTCAAGCGCCAGGCCTTCTCTGCTGACTGCAACTGATCTTCGGCTGTCTGTAATTCATTAGGCGCATCTGCAGCCGCTCCTGCGTGTTTCGCAAGGTTCACCGCCTGCCGCGCTCCGAGCAATGACACCGGAGTTTGGCGATAGTCACTATCTGCTAATTCAGGCACGGTAACGGTGCGGAAGTAATCGCTCGAATTGCCGATGTAACGAACGTCTACAGTTTCAACCTGACTTCCATTTGGTCGCTGCGGTGGAAGATTCTCCATAACGACCATGCGACTGGGAACCTTCATCAGGAAGTGGGGCTCCGCGGTAAGTATCAATGCGAACGATTGAAGCGGCGTTGTCACATCCAGTTTTGAATTGACGAAAGTACTGCCGCTGCGTTTGATCTCGCCAAGATTGTCGACGTGTCCATCGGGCGAGATGGCCCAGAGAATGTAAGTCGTGTAGATTCCGCCGAGCTCCGATGCTCGCGGAAGATCGTCGATGCTCAACTCGACGCGAGTGCCACGTCGTCCGGCACGTTTGACCTTCGCCTCACCCTTCAATCGCGGCAATGTTGTCGTCCCACGAAACTTGACCGTAACCGTTTCGTCCAACGGATAGGTTATCGCGACGGTCTTGCGTTCAACGTCCTGGGCAATCACACCCGAAGCAAAAAGTAGACAAGCACTGAGCGCAACAACGAGATGTCGACCAATGCGGCTGAAACTCATGGCAAAACAACTCCTGACTTGCGAATTTAGGAGCAACTGGCAGCAGTTAGAAAGATGCCTCAAACAAGCGCATTGTTGCCGAAGGAGCAGATGAGGTCAAGGCCACAGATCGTACGGATTTAATCCGGATTTTCACCGGCGCCTGCTTCGTCGATAAGCGGCACCCTGAATTATGAGAAGAGAAATTCCCGATAAAAGAAGGAGCGGAGCCCATCCTCGCGGCGCCAGCAGGTGAAGAACAAGCCACGCGACTATCAGCCCTAAACCGATCCACCAGAGCATCAGGGAATCTCGTTCAGCTTGTACCCGACTCCGCGAACCGTCAGCACGTAACGCGGGTTCTTTGGATCCGTTTCAAGCTTCTTTCGAAGACGATTGATGTGTGGATCGATGTTACGTTGATACCCTTCGTAGTCGGTGCTCCAGACTCGATCGAGTAGTGCATTTCTGGACCAGGCGCGACCCGGTTCAGACGCAAGCAATTCGAGAATCTGAAATTCTAGTGGTGTTAGATCAACGCGATAACCGTTGCGAATAACTTCGTGACGGCGCTTGTCGATCACGAGATCGCCCACTTCTATGCGCTCGCCATCGGTCTCCGGCGGCGCGGCCCCGCCGCGGCGCAACAGAGCTTCAACTCGATATTCGAGCTCTCGTGGACTAAACGGCTTCGCCAGATAGTCGTCCGCCCCCGCCTCAAAGCCTGCTACTTTGTCTGAAAGCGCGTCATGTGCAGTTAGGAATAATGCGGGCGTCTGAATGCCTCGATCTCGAACGCGTTTGAGTAGTTCAATGCCTGACATACCCGGCATCGAAACATCGAAGATGAAGCAGTCGAAGCGTCCGGCGATCGTGGCTTCTAGTGCTGCACTGCCGCTCTCGCGTTCTTCGACTTGAAACCCCAGCCGGCGAAAGTACTCGGCCAGGAGAAGTCTCATATCGGTATCGTCATCAGCGATTAGAAGACGTTTACCCGCGTGCTTGTTGTTTGGTGTCGCTTGCTGTGCCAAATGTCCTGATCCTGTCGGAGTGGATCTAAAATCGTCTCAAATAGCAGACGATTATAACCCATATTTGCGCAGACTCATCCGAGGGAAGGGATTTGCATGAGTTCACGCCCAGAAAGAAATCGAGCAAATCAGTCAGCCTTGACGCAAATAAGTGGGGGTAAGTATAGTTCTTTGCTTAAGACTTTGGACCGTCTTCTACCTTCCTTATAGCAACTGATCAGAGATTTTCGCAACCAGAGATGCATGATCTTCGTCGCCTGTTAAAGTATTTAAGACCTCACTGGCCAATCTTCACACTGGCTATTCTGGCGATGATTATCGTGGGTGTGCTCGAGACCGCCATCGGCAGTTTGATTGCACCTATCTTCGATCAGGCTTTAGTGCAGGGGCCAGGACAGCGTACCGCCACCGTTTTCGGTCTGCAACACTTAATTCCGCAGGACCCGTTGGGCGCGTGGAAAATGATCTCGATTTTGCTGGTCGCTTTCACGCTCTCAAAGGGTATCGCGGAGTACTGCTCGACTTACCTGATGGCGCGGATCGGACAGTCGGCCGTGCTCAAGTTGCGACAGGATTTATACGGCCATCTTCTCGCACAATCCGCCACGTTCTTCGAACGGCACCGCACGAATTATCTCGTTTCGAGACTGGTAACGAGTGCCGCCGCTATTGAGACCGCGGTGGCCAGCACGATTCGCGACATGCTGCGCGAGAGTTTTATCCTGATCGGATTTCTCTCGGCGTCCTTTTATCTCAGTTGGCGACTCACGCTCGGTTCACTCGCGATTGCACCGGTGATCGCAATTCTCACTGCCAAGTTTGGCCGGTCGTTGCGGAATCTCGCACGCGAGAGTTTTGAAGGAAGTAAACAGTTAACAGACACTGCGCAGGAAGCGCTTGCCAATCAGGGGATCGTGAAGGCGTATCGCGCAGAGAAGCGCGAGTCAGATCGCTTTACTGCCGTAGCGAAGAGGATTGTGAAGGCAAACCTTCGCAGCGCGAGCATCGCCGGCGCCTCACCGCCGACGATTGAAATGATCGGCATTCTCTTCGTCGTGTTGCTGCTGTTCTTTGGCCAGCGTGAAATCATCAGCGGGAATATGGACACGGCGCAGTTTGTCACCTTCCTCTTCTTTCTCTTTCGCAGTTACGATCCGATGCGCAAACTTTCGCGACTGCAAAACAGCATGGAGCAGGCACTGGCTGCTGCGCATCACGTGTTTGAAGTCATGGATGAGAATGCGGCGATCCAGGAGAAGCCAGGCGCGGCAGAACTTCCTACGCTTAAGAAGGAGATCGAACTGCGAAACGTCTCGTTTGGCTACGCGAATGAATCGCGTTCCGTTTTGCGTGAAGTCAGTCTGAAGATACGTGCGGGGACGATGGTAGCGTTGGTGGGTGAGTCGGGTGGCGGAAAGTCGACACTGACGAAATTGCTGCCTCGTTTTCACGATCCGAGTTCGGGAGCAGTGGTTTGGGACGGCATGGACATCCGAGACACGACGATCTCGAGTCTGAGAAAACAGATCGCGCTTGTCACTCAGGAGACAGTGCTCTTCAACGATACAGTTCGACATAACATCGCTTACGGCAAGCCTGAAGCAACCGACAGAGAAATCGAAGAGGCTGCATTAATTGCATTTGCCCACGACTTTATTCGCGAATTACCCAATGGTTACGATACGATTGTGGGCGAGCGCGGCATCTTTCTTTCCGGCGGCCAACGCCAGCGACTCGCTATCGCCCGTGCAATCCTGGTTAATGCGCCTGTCCTGATCCTGGATGAGGCTACGTCGGCGCTCGACGCGGAATCGGAGCGCCTGGTTCAAAAAGCAATCAGCAACCTGGTACGCAATCGCACGACAATCGTGATTGCTCACCGTCTATCAACAGTACGCCGGGCTGACAAGATCGTAGTGATGGAAGCAGGCCGGATTATCGAAACGGGAACTCACTCGGAACTGCTGACGCGTGGCGGACAATACAAGAAACTCTACGAGCTGCAATTTGCGGACGAAGAAGAAGAGGTTCCACCGATTACACAGATGGCACAAATTTAATCTGCGTAATCGGTGGATGGATTAATCATGAGATCAATGACCGGATACGGCAAGGCGATGGTGGCGGGTGACGATTTCTCCGTCTCTGTCGATCTGAAGACCGTTAACAATAGATTTCTCGACATACACCTGCGCGTTGGCTCCGAACTCGGTTCACTCGAGTCGTCGATAAAAAAACGCATCACGTCACGATTATCGCGCGGGCGCGTCGATGTCACAGTGAGCATGGAACGTGTGGCACAAATTGCGTACGAGATAAACCGCCCCCTCATCGCCGGTTACGTCAGCGCGCTGAAACAACTTCAGCAGGACTTCAATATCGCCGGCGAACTCGATATCAACGTGATCGCGCGAATCCCTGGCGCTCTTCAACCGGCTCGCAACGGCATCGACGACAGAATCACCGCCGCCCTCGAACGCGCTTTGGACCAGGCGCTCGACGAGCTTGAAAGAATGCGCGAGCAGGAAGGCGAAGCTCTTAAAAAGGAACTGCGCGAACGCGTGCAGAAGATCGAAACTCTCGTTCCCGTTATTGAAGCCTCGGCGGCAGGACTAGCGGACGCTTATCGTCTGCGATTGCAAAAACGTATCGGTGAACTGCTGAATCGAGGCGGTCAAGTTATCGAAATAGATCCCGTGCGACTGGCCCAGGAAGTTGCCTATCTCGCGGATCGCAGCGACGTGAGTGAAGAAATGGTGCGGCTTCGCAGTCATCTTTCTCAGTTTCAGGAGGCGCTTGAGGCTCCCGGCGACGCAGGAAAAATGCTCGACTTCCTGCTCCAGGAGCTCAACCGCGAGGCAAATACAACGCTTTCCAAATCTACGGACCTCGCCATCAAGGAGGCTGGTTTGGCGATCAAAGCAGAAGTGGAGAAACTTCGCGAACAGGTTCAGAATGTCGAGTAAAGTGAAAGAATTACAGTTGGCTGGACCAGTCAGCCATGCTGCTCCCAGAGGCACACTCTTCGTAGTTAGTTCACCGTCAGGCGGCGGCAAAGGAACAATCATCCGCCACGTGCTGGCTTGTGTCGAAAATCTTAGTTATTCTGTCTCGTTCACTACTCGTGCGCCACGTACGAATGAAACACATGGCCGCGAGTATTTTTTTATTAGTCGAGAGACTTTCGACGAGATGGTTGCCGCGGGCGAGTTTCTGGAATGGGCCTGCGTGCACGGAAACTTTTACGGGACGTCGAAAAAACAGATCCTTGAACTGACCGGCGCCGGCGCCGACATGATTCTCGAAGTCGACGTACAGGGCGCAGCGAGCGTGCGGCAATTGCTGATGGATTCAGTAAGCGTCTTTATCTTGCCGCCCTCATATGAGGTGCTGAAGCAACGGTTGATTGCAAGAGGCACAGACTCGCCTGAAGAGCTTGAGGTGCGCTTGCGGAATGCACCGGAAGAGTTAAAGCAGTACTCTTCTTTTGACTACGTAATCATTAACGACGAGATCGAGAGGGCCGCCGGACAGCTTGCATCAATCATTTATGCCGAGCGGGCTCGTTGCATGCGACAGGAAAGTCTCGTCAGGGAAGTTATTCAAAAGTTTCAACAATCATAGTTTCATAACTGAAGGAGCAATCGAGTGCCTACACCGACAGAGTTAGTTGAGAGTGAAGTTGAAGGAACGAACGGCCAGGAAGTTGATTCGAAGTACCGTCTGATAATCCTCGCCGCAAAGCGCAGCAAACAATTGCAGCGCGGTGCGAATCCACGGATTGAGATCGATCCTCAGAAACACAAGCCGACGCGAATTGCGTTGGAAGAAGTGATGCGCGGCCGCGTGCACTTCGATATCAAGCCGGACGGAAAGAGCCCGGCAGAGTAATCCACAGTTACACAGAACTGCGTAATCTGTGGATTACATACCTTTGTAATCTGGCCCGCCACCGCCCTCAGGTGTTACCCAGTTGATGATCTGGTAGGGGTCCATGATGTCGCAGGTCTTGCAGTGCACGCAGTTTGAGAAGTTGATCTGCAGGCGTCGCTTTCCGTTCCCACCGTCTTCAACCATTTCATAGACAGCGGCCGGACAGAATCGTTGACAGGGATTGCCATACTCTTCGGCACAACGAGTCGAGCAGATATTGGTGTCGAGCACGTGTAGATGTACCGGTTGGTCCTCGTCATGGCCCACTGCGGCGTGGTAGACGTCAGTGACTTTGTTGAAAGTTAGCTTGCCGTCGAAACGCAAATCGGTGTAGCGCTGTTCCAGCTTGTCGCCGCGATAACCATACGACGAAAGCTTCTTCATCTCTTCATGACCCGGAACGGCATGATCACGATCAAACAGACCCCAGGCACGCCCGCCCAGGAAGAATTGTAGTCCCGTATTAATTAGCGCGAGCCAGCGACCATGTCTGAAGCCGGAGTGAAAATTTCGCACTTTGTGCAACTCGGGCATGATCCAGCTTTCATTTATCAGATCTTCGTAACGCTCCAACTGATCGGCAGAAAAGTCCTGCGCCTTCAAAGCGTCGAAGATCACTCGGGCTGCCAACATACCGCTCTTAATGGCGGAGTGAATTCCCTTCAGCCGTTGCGGATTCAGAAGCCCGGCACAATCTCCTGCTAAAAGCACCCCATCAGCGTACATGCGTGGAATCGCAAAGTAACCGCCCGCAGTGACGGTCTTCGCGCCATAACGAATCATCTTCCCGCCATCGAGCAGTTTTGCAACGTATGGATGTGTCTTGAAGCGCTGAAACTCAGCATGCGGATCAAGCAACGGGTCTTTGTAGTCGAGACCTGTCACATAACCGATATTCACGACACGGTTTTGCATTCCGTAGATCCAACCGCCGCCATAGGTAGACGTGTCGGAAGGAAAACCAAGAGTGTGCGTTACGCGTCCGGTTGGGTATCGATCATCGGGCAGCTCCCACAACTCTTTCACGCCGAGACTGTAGACCTGCGGATCGCATTCATCGTCTAATCCGAGTCGTTCGATAAGTTGCTTTGTGAGCGATCCGCGTGGTCCTTCGCCGAGTACAGTAACCTTCGCACGTAGATCGACACCGGGTTCGTAGTTCGGTTTGCGCTTTCCTTCTTTATCGATGCCCTTATCGCCTGTACGCACGCCGAGCACTCGATCGTTTTCGTCGTAGAGCAAATCAGCGCCGGGAAACTCCGGGAAAATATTTACGCCCGCCTCTTCACACTTCTCACCTAACCATGCCGTCAAACGGTTGAGAGAAACGATGTAATAACCGTGATTCTTCAGTGGCGGTGGCGTGATCGGTGAACGTATTGCGAGTTTCGGCGTGAGATAGAGGAAATGATCTTCTTTTACCGGCGACTCGAGTGGCGCTCCCTGTTCCTCGAAATCAGGTATCAGTTCGCGCAGCGCTTTCGGATCCATTACTGCGCCGGAGAGTATGTGTGAGCCTACGGTCGATCCCTTTTCGATCACCGCGATTTCAATGTCGCCGAGAGATTTATCTTGTTTGACGAGTTGTGCGAGGTGAAGCGCGCCGCTGAGATTGGCCGGGCCTGCACCTACAAAAACAACATCAAACTCCAGAGTTTCGCGTTCCATGTTCACAGATTACACAGATCTCACAGATTGGAGCAATCGGCGTAATCTGTGTAATCTGTGGATATGCCTAATCATTTAATTAATGAAACCAGTCCTTATCTGCTTCAGCATGCCAACAATCCGGTCGAATGGTATCCCTGGGGTGACCAAGCGTTCGAACTAGCGCGACGCGAGAACAAGCCTGTTCTGCTCAGTATCGGCTACTCGGCTTGTCACTGGTGTCACGTAATGGCGCATGAGTCATTCGAGAACGAAGCAATCGCGAAGCTCATGAATGAGTATTTCGTGAACATCAAAGTCGACCGCGAAGAGCGTCCTGACCTCGATCAGATCTACATGAACGCTGTTCAGATGATGACTCATCACGGTGGCTGGCCAATGACTGTGTTTCTGACGCCCGACGCAGTTCCCTTTTACGGTGGCACATATTTTCCGCCGCAGGATCGTTTCAATATTCCGGGTTTTCCGAGAGTTTTGATCGGCGTTGCGGAAGCGTATCGCGAGCGACAGGATGAAATCCGCGAGACCGGGACTTCGCTCATCAATGAGCTTCAGCGTCTCAGTGAGACAGGCGGTTCCGATCATCCGATCGAGACTGAGTTGCTCGATGCAGCGTACGTCGGCGTCGTACGGAATTACGATTCGATCAACGGCGGTTTCGGTGGCGCGCCGAAGTTTCCGCCAGCAATGACACTCGAATTCCTGCTCCGCACACACGTTCGGACCGGCAATCGCGAAGCGCTTGAGATGGTGAAACACACGTGCACCAAGATGGCGAATGGAGGCATTTACGATCAACTCGGCGGCGGTTTTCATCGTTATTCAACGGACTCCAAATGGCTCGTGCCTCACTTCGAAAAGATGCTCTACGACAACGCGTTACTTTCTCGGCTGTATCTTCACTACTTTCAAGTAAGCGGCGACCAATTAGCACGCGAAACCGCAGAAGGCATTCTTGACTACGTTCTTCGCGAAATGACTCATGCTGACGGTGGCTTCTATTCAACGCAGGACGCCGACTCAGAAGGACATGAAGGAAAGTTTTTTGTCTGGGATATCAAGGAAATCCAGCAGACGTTGGGTGAAAAAGATGCGGCGACCTTCGCGGCTTACTACAACCTTACCGAGGCCGGAAATTTTGAAGGAAAGAATATTCCAAACGTCACGCGGTCAAAAGAAGAAGTCGCGAAGTCGCTCGGAATCTCCGAAGCAGAGCTTGAAGCATCGCTCAAAGAAAGCCGCCGCAAACTGTTTGAGTTACGCGAGACGCGTATCAAGCCTGATCGCGACGAGAAAATACTCACCGCCTGGAACGGTTTGATGTTGGCGAGCTTCGCTGAGGCCGGCGTGATCCTAAATCGGTCTGACTACACAGACGCCGCGCGTCGCAACGCTGATTTCGTTCTCGCAAACCTGAACGAGGATGGACGGCTGTTGCGCACATGGAAAGACGGGCGCGCGAAGTTCAATGCTTATCTTGAAGACTATGCGTTTCTCAGCGAAGGTCTGCTGACGCTGTTTGAGACGACAGGAGAACTGCGTTGGCTTAAGGAGGCCCTCGTACTGGCCGACCGCATGATTGAAGAGTTCTGGGATGACGAGAGCGAGGGATTTTTCTTCACAGGGAAGAGTCACGAGAGCTTGATCGTACGTGCGAAGGACTACTTTGATAACGCGACTCCGTCGGGTAATTCAGTCGCCGCAATCGTCCTGCTCCGACTCGCGACACTCACCGATCGTGAGAACTACCGCAATCTGGCAACGGCAGTGCTGCGTGAAATCGGCGATCAGGCGCGACGGTATCCGTCCGGCTTCGGTTATGCCCTTTCGGCTGTTGATTTTCTCCTGTCGACGCCGAAGGAAGTGGCGATCGTTGGCAAAGAGGCGGCTGATATCGATCCGCTGTTGGCCGAAACCTGGAGAAAGTACATTCCTAACAAGGTTGTCGCGCCGGGCTTTGGGGATGATTCTGAAGCCGCTCAGATCACCCCCTTACTCGCAAATCGGCCGCTCATAAACTCTCAGGCTACGGCGTACGTCTGCGAGCACTTCACTTGTCAGCAACCAGTGACCGACGTAACTGCCCTGGCAGCACAGCTTTAGATTCACTTTGGAGTGCGCCAACTTGTTGGCGCTTTAGTATTTTTACTAAAGCGGTGACAACTCACCGCACTCCAAGGTGAGGCTTGACTCCAACCCACTGTGGCGCTATATTTACCCTCGTGCCAAACAATGTTGGCATCTTACCAAGCGCGCAAAACCAATCCACCAATTTTGTTAGATAGATCTTGTGTTTTCGGAAGGATCGCCCCAGACATGCTGAAAACCAACTGGAGGAGCACCGCTCTCATGGCAGGTATCTCTGTCGTGAGCGCTATTTTGCTGTTGGCCGCAGTTATTACCACCGTTGACCTCGCCATCTTCAAAGACGTAGGGATCGGCTCATGGCTATTGCTTATCCTCATCACAATAGCTTCGAGCCCACTCACTGTTCGTGTAACCAGTAACGACGGCATCCTCAGAAGCAGAGAGTCTATAGCCGACTCGTTTGTCCTGCTGGCCGTTATGCTCTATGCGGTTCCTCCCTCAAACGCTACCGGCCCGGCAGTCTTACTCGCAGCCCTCGTCGCATTTGTTTCCACTTACCGAATCGGAACCAATCGTGAAGTGCTACTCAAGACCGGCATGGCGGTGGTCTCGACCTTCGTCGCTGCCTCCTTTTACGGAGCACTCATCAATTTGTTTGCCGGTCAGAACGAAGTGCCGGCTGACGGCGCTCTCCCGCTAAACGTCCTGCTGATCCCACTACTTGTCCTCGCAACTCTGCAGTACGCCTTGAGCACAATTGCGACCGCGTGGTGTTTGAGTTTTGAAGCCGGTAAGTTCACGCTCATTCCGACTCCCGAAACAGTTGTTTGGACGCTGACTACAAAACTCGCCGGCGCGGCTTCGGCAGTTTTGTTCTACACGGCAGTCTTCAACGAGAGTCTCGCACACGCAGTTCTCGGATTGCTTATCTCCGCCCTCATGTACCTGCTTTATCGCTTTAACGAACGACGTCTTGAAGAAATCCGGCACGGTGAGGCCGAAAGACGCCAGCATGCGGAAGAAATGGCGACCATTCACATGAACACCATCGAGTCGCTAGCCATCGCGATCGACGCGAAAGATCAAACGACTCACGGTCACGTTCGTCGCACACAAATCTACGCCCAGCAAATGGGACGTCTCTTCAAGGTTTCCGACTCAGAAATTCGTGCACTGCATGCGGGTGCGTTGCTTCACGACATCGGCAAACTTGCTGTGCCCGAATACATCCTCAACAAACCGGGCAAACTCACTGAAGCCGAATTTGCAAAGATGAAGATCCACCCCGTCGTTGGTGGCGACATCCTCAAACGCGTCAACTTCCCTTACCCGGTCGAAGACATCGTTCGTTACCACCACGAGAAATGGGATGGCAGCGGTTATCCAAAAGGTCTCAAAGGTGAAGGGATTCCACTCGTCGCGCGGATTATTTCTGTCGTCGATTTTTATGACGCCACGCGTTGCGATCGTCCTTACCGCAAGGGGATGAAACGCGAAGAGTCGCTCGCGCTTTTGCGCAGCATGGTTGGCAGCGCGTTTGATCCGAAGGTGGTCGAAACTTTCATCGAGCACGTGGAAGAGTTTGATCGGATGATCGACTCGCAGGACATCCAGGAACAAGTTGACTCGACGCCCACCATCGATACCCAGACAAGTACGAAACCTGATGCTGGTCTGGCGCCCGACATTCTTGGCGTCGCTGAAGAAGTTTCGCCATTCCGATCGATCAGTGACGCGCAACGTGAGGTTTTTGCACTCCACGAAATCGCACAGACGATTGGTTCGTCGCTCAATCTCAGCGATACAGTGACGCTCGTTGCGAACAAGCTACGCGCGATCGTTCCCTTTGACACTTGTGTGATTTATCTGGTTGACGATCCTTCGGGTAAAGCAATTGCCGCGCATGTGGTTGGCGAAGAGGTGGAGTTGTTCAAGCGCAGGCGCATCAATATTGGCGATGGGATTACGGGCTGGGTGATAGCGAATTCACGATCGATGTGTAATGCCTCGGCGGATTTGGACATGATTGGTATTCCCGATGAAGTCGTGAAACGCTTTCGCGGAGTGTTAGTTTCGCCGTTACTACGAGAGGAGGGCGCGTTTGGGGCGATTTCGTTGTACTCACAAAGCCGCACGTCGTACAGCACCGAACACGTTCGACTGCTCGAATCCGTTTGCCAACACGCTTCGAGCGCCCTCAACAATGCGCTGACTTACGAGCGAACTCGCGAGAGTGCTCTTGTCGATCCTTTAACGGATCTTCCGAACGCCCGCGGGTTTTACATGATGCTCGAACAACGACTCGCCGAATGCCAGCGCATGAACAAAGAGCCACTTGCCGTCGTGTGTATGGACATCGACGACTTCAAAATCGTGAACGACCAGTATGGACATTCGATTGGCGACCGTTTGCTGGCAAGCGTGGCAGGTGTTGTTCGGCGAGAGATGAGGCAGATGGATATTCTGACGCGCTACGCGGGAGACGAATTCGTCGCCATCATGCCGATGGCGTCGATCAAGATGGCCGGAGCGATCAGTGAGCGAATGCGCAATGCCGTCGAAGAGCAATTGTTCTCGGTACGCACGGGCACGATGGTTGGCTTAGGAATCAGTCTCGGCGTTGCCTGCTTCCCGGAGGACGGTGAAACCTCCGAAGAACTCCTGAGCGCCGCCGCTCGCCGCATGCAACACGACAAGAACGGACGCAAAACCGTTCTCACTGTCGCCGGCGCCGGCCTCGCCTCAATCGACATGATGACCTAAGCCACAAAAACGATTAGCCACAAAAAGGCACAAAAAGCACAAAATGATTATTCATTAAAGGCGTCCATTATTCTTTAGGAATTCTTGGGCGCCTCCACTCAATAATCGTTTTGTGCTTTTTGTGCCTTTTTGTGGCTAACTCTTTTTGTGGCATAATCCGACCTTTTATGAGCAAACAAACAGCCGCACCACCTTCAGCCGCAAAAGCCGAAGAGCAGCAGAGCTCTACCGGCGTGATGGACGCTCCCCCGGACCTGGACCCCCAAGAGCTCAAACAGGAAAGAGACCAGGCCAAGGAACGACAAAAGAACCGAGTCAACAACAGTGGGCTCAAAGTCGATCAACTAATCGAACTCTACCGGCAGATGCTCCTGATCCGTCGCTTCGAAGAGAAGTCGGCAGAAGTTTATGTCGCCGGAAAAATCGGTGGCTTTTGTCACTTGTACATCGGCCAGGAAGCCGTCGGTGTCGGCGCCATTTCCGCGATCAGAAAAGACGACTACGTGCTTGCGAGCTATCGCGAACACGGCCTCGCACTCGCTAAAGGCATGACGGCGCGCTCGATCATGGCCGAGCTTTATGGCAAAGCCACCGGCTGCTCAAAAGGAAAAGGCGGCTCGATGCACATGTTCGACAAGACTGTCGGCTTTCTCGGCGGCCACGCGATTGTAGGAGGTCAGATTCCACTCGCAACCGGAACAGCGTTCGCCACAAAGTATCAGGGCACCGACCAGGTGACGCTTTGTTTCTTCGGTGAAGCGGCAGTGAACCAGGGCGCATTCCACGAATCGCTCAATATGGCCCAGCTCTGGAAGCTTCCCTGCATCTACATCTGCGAGAACAACCAGTACGGCATGGGCACTTCCCTCGCCCGCGCCATGTCACTAAGTGACATCTCCAAGAAAGCCTGCGCCTACGAAATGGCCTCGGAATTTGTGGACGGCATGGACATTCTAGCCGTGCGTGAAGCCACAGTGCGTGCAGTCGAACGCGCGCGCAAGGATTATCTTCCGACGCTGCTCGAGGTCCGCACCTATCGCTTTATGGGCCACTCGATGTCTGACCCTGGCAACTATCGCACAAGAGCGGAAATCGAGAAGTATCAGGAACGTGATCCTCTCAAACTGTTTTCCGCCAGCCTGCTCGAAGAACAGGTCGTAGACCAGAAGACGTTGGATGAGATCGATCAAAAGGTACGGGAAGAGGTCGAGGACTCGTTGCGCTTTGCCGATGAGAGCCCATTGCCGGATCCTTCGGAACTCTATACAGACATCTACGCAACCCCAATCGAACCGGGCCGCAAATAAAATCATGCCGACAATCACGATCCGCGAAGCACTTAACCAGGCCCTCCGCGAAGAGTTGGCCCGCGACGAAAAAGTATTTTTAATGGGTGAGGAAGTTGCCGAATACGACGGCGCTTACAAAGTCACTAAGGGTCTTTTCCACGAATTTGGCGGCAAGAGAGTTATCGATACGCCGATTACTGAGCTCGGCTTTGCCGGACTCGGTGTGGGCGCAGCGATGGCCGGATTGAGGCCCGTCGTCGAGTTCATGACCTTTAATTTCTCGATCCTTGCCACAGATCAGATCATCAACTCGGCTGCCAAGATGCTTTACATGTCTGGCGGCCAGTTCAACATTCCGATCGTATTTCGTGGTCCAGGCGGTTCTGCTTTTCAAGTTTCTTCGCAGCACTCTCAGGCGATCGAGTCGTGGTATGCATATTTTCCTGGGATAAAGGTTGTGATGCCGTCGACTCCTGCCGACGCGAAAGGGTTACTCAAGTCTGCTATTCGCGACGACGATCCGGTTGTGTTCATCGAACAGGAACGAATGTACGGAAACAAAGGCGAGGTTCCGGACGATCCTGACTTCACGATTCCACTCGGAGTCGCGGATATCAAACGCGAAGGAAAAGACGTGACGATCGTGGCGCGATCGTTGATGGTTCCAGTGGCACTGAAGGCAGCGGAGCAACTCGAGCAGCAAGGTGTTTCGTGTGAGGTGATTGATCCCCGGACCATCCGGCCACTCGACATCGACACGATCGTCGAATCAGTGAAGAAGACGAATCGAGTTGTCGTCGCGGAGGAGTCACATCCGATCTGCGGCGTCGGAGCTGAGATCAGCACAGAGATCATGGAGCGCGCATTCGACTATCTTGACGCTCCTGTGAAGCGCGTTTCCGGCGCAGATGTCCCGATGCCTTACGCGAAGAATCTCGAAGACCTCGCGATACCTGATGTGAACCGCATTATCGCCGCGGTGCGCGAAGTCGCGTATCTGGACTAAATCATTGGATGTTTCACGCAAAGGCGCAAAGTTAACGCAAAGACGCAGAGAAAACCCGTTAACTGATTTCTTTGCGCCTTTGCGTAAACTTTGCGCCTTTGCGTGAAACTTGTTCTAACTAAAGGAAACGCCGAATGGCAACGAAGGTAATCATGCCGAAGCTCTCCCCTACGATGGAGGAGGGACAGATCTCGCGTTGGTTGAAAAAAGAGGGAGACAAGGTCTCCATGGGCGAGCCGCTCGCCGAAATCGATACCGACAAGGCGACGATGGAAATGCAGGCACTCGCGAACGGTGTTCTGCGCAAGATCCTGATTAATGAAGGACAGTCAGCGCCGCTGGGACAGTTGATTGCCGTGATCGGCGAACCCAACGAAGATATCGCGTCTGTGTTGTCCGAAGCACCAGCAGCGGCCGCGAAACCGCAAGAGCAGAAGAAAGAGGAACCGGAGAAAGCTCCGGAGCAACCTGCGCCGGCGCCGCAAGCTAAAGCCGCAGCGGCAAGTGCTCAAACCCAGCCGACGGTCGATAACGGCCGTCAACCACAGGCAGCAGCTTCAGACTCAGGCCGCATGATCGTCTCGCCGCTGGCGGCACGGATGGCTGCAGAAGCCGGCATCGATCTGCGTTCGCTTCAAGGCAGTGGACCAGGTGGGCGCATCATCAAGAAGGATATCGAAGCGGCGTTGACACAGCCAAAAGCGGAAGCAGCTACTCCGCTCCGTCTCGTTGCGACTCCACGATTTGAGCAAGCAGGAGCCTCGGCCTATCGAGACGAGCCTGCCAGTGAGATCCGAAAGGTTATTGCAAAACGTCTCGTCACTTCGCTCGGGCCGATTCCACATTTCTTTCTCACGTGTGACATCGAAATGGACCGCGCCGCAGAGATGCGTCGTGGTATCAACGCTCTCGATCCGGATCTCAAGATCAGTATTAACGACATCATCATCAAAGTGACGGCAGCCGCGTTGATGCAGCATCCGGAAGTAAATGCGTCTTTTCAGGAGAAGATCGTCAGGTATTACGAACACGCTGACATCGGCGTGGCAGTCGCGATTGAGGATGGTTTGATTACGCCGGTGGTGCGTGCGGCCGATCAAAAGTCACTCAGCCAAATTGCTGGCGAAGTACGTGAGTTGGCCGAGCGTGCGCGTTCGCGGAAGTTGAAGCCGGAAGAGTACACCGGCGCAACCTTCTCGATTAGCAACCTGGGTATGTTTGGCATCGACGAGTTCACAGCCGTCATCAATCCGCCTGAAGGCGCGATACTAGCAATTGGCGCAATGACGCCGAAACCGGTTGTGCGTGACAAGGAAATCGTAATCCGGGAGATGATGCGCGTAACGATGTCGTGCGATCACCGCATAATCGACGGCGCCACCGGAGCAAAGTTCCTGCAGACGTTCAAGAAGATCCTCGAGAATCCGCTTTACCTGGTAGTGTGAGGGACAGGATTTACACGATGTCCCAGGATTAACAAGATTCCGTCTTGATAATCTTGTTAATCCTGCCTACAAACTGACTTACGCAGCACGAACGCTCGGTCGGTTAAAACAGCCCGCAATCTCCTCAGCATCGAGCGTGTCGCGTTCCATCAACAGTTCAACAAGACGCCCGATTGATTCCTTCTCCGCCGTCACGATTGCGCAAGCGCGCTCGAGTTGCTCATTGATCAACTCGGTCGTCGCTTCCTCAACCTTATCCAGCAAACTCTGGCTGCGCTGTTGATCCGCCTGGCCGAGATGAATCGGTCCGAGGCGACTCATACCAAACTCGCTGACCATCCGTCTTGCTATCTCAACGGCGCGTTCGATATCGTTCGAAGCCCCTGCAGTCATCGTCGCCAGCAGGATCTGCTCAGCGGCACGACCACCAAGCAATAACGCAATCTGATCTTCCAGGTATTCACGCTTCTTCATAAAGCGATCGCGTTCGGGTAGTGACTGCGTCACACCAAGCGCTCGCCCACGTGGCAGGATCGACACCTTGTGGATCGGGTCGCCATTCTCAACCGCTAAGCCGACAGCAACGTGACCAGCTTCGTGGACTGCCGTCGCATAACGCTCGTCTTCGTCCATCATAAAGCCCTGTCGTTCGGCGCCCATCAATATGCGATCACGCGCAATCTCAACGTGCTTGCGAGCGACAGCCGGAGAGTCGTCGCGAGTGGCGGCGATTGCGGCTTCGTTCATGAGATTCGCGAGCTCGGCACCGGAGAAACCCGGAGTTCCACGCGCGATCCACTGCAAGTCGAGCCCGTCTTCGAGTTTGAGGTTGCGTGCATGAACTTTCAGGATCGCTTCGCGACCAGAAACGTCAGCAAGGTTCACAGCGATTTCACGATCAAATCTTCCCGGCCGTGTGAGTGCCTTGTCGAGAATATCGGGCCGGTTAGTTGACGCGATCACAACAACCGCGCTCGACTGATCAAATCCATCCATCTCGACCAGCAACTGGTTCAACGTCTGATCCTGATCGGCAGACGCGGAGTCACCGCCGCGACCACGTTGTCGTCCCAGGGCGTCGATCTCATCGATGAAGATAATGCAGGGCGCAAGCTTTCTGCCCTTTGCAAACAGATGTCGCACGCGCGCCGCGCCAAGACCCGCAAACTTTTCCTGGAAGCTCGAACCCGACGCAGCCAGGAACGCCACACCAGCTTCTTTCGCCGCAGCGCGGGCGAGCAGTGTCTTACCAGTGCCCGGAGGTCCGTAAAGCAAAATGCCACGCGGAACGCGGCCGCCAAGCCGGCTAAACCGCTCCGGATTACGCAAGAACTCAATCGTCTCCGTTAACTCCGCGCGCGCTTCATCGACGCCTGCGACATCGTCAAATCCGACATCCTGCTTGCCATTGTGATTCTCCAGCTCGAATGTGCCACGACCACTCATGCTCGAGTAGAGTTTCCAACTGGCAAATCCGACCACTCCAAGCATCAGGATCGGCAGTCCCCAACTGAGGACATCGGAAAGAAGTCCGGGCTGGAGCGGCCGAAATTCGACCGGCACATTGTTCTTGCGGAACAGTTGCACTACTTCAGCCTGCGTGGTTTCACCCGTAACCGTTGCTTCGACGAGCGAACCGTCAGCTTTAGTAACGGTGAGTGTCTCACCCTCGACCGCGAGCGCTACCGCGCCGCCGGTTTCAGCCAGCTTGTAGAGCTGGGAGTAGTTAATCTTTTGTACTGATGATAGCTGCGATTGGTAAATCGCGATCGTGCCCGCAACAATAAGGGAAAGAATGATGACTGACAGGCCTACGATGGCGAGTTTACGTGTCCGAACCGATACCCGTGGGCTAGGGGTGGGCATAAACAAACCTCCAAAAAGTCCGGCAGAGTGCCCCTCTGTCCGGCCAGCAAACAAGATAAAAAAGCAAAGAATCGGGTGAAAAAGCGACGGAACTTCAAAGGAAGGACCCGCACGCGAGACAGGCTTAAAACACCGAGGCGCCCGCCTTCGCGAACGCTGAAATCACTTTAGCACAGATTACACAGATTCGTGATAGATCAATTCAGGTTGTCCGGGAGGTTTTCATCAGTACTTTAAAATTCGTCCATCCCCGGCTTTGGAGTGCTACATTTCCATACGCCCAAACCACCGATTTCCTTCAAAAAGCCCAGAAACCAAAACGGCACACTCGTTGCTCAACCCAAGGCGATTGCTTTTGTACCAACGAAACTTGGGCGTGGTTGACAAAAGGAGGAAGAACAAATGCTTTGGACGATTTTTGTAATTCTCTTGGTGTTGTGGTTGCTCGGCGTTGTAAGTAGCTACACGGTTGGTGGGTTTATTCATATTCTATTGGTGTTGGCGCTTGTGGTGCTGCTAATCAACATCATTGGTGGGCGTCGGACAGTCGTATAAGGCAAACGACACACTGTTTGCCCTGCTCGGCGCCCGACAGTAATTGCGGAACCCGACGATCACTCGTCGGGCGTCTATGGAATCAGACGAGTGGTAGATCGAAATCACTAATGATTCGCCCTACTGGATAAAGATTCATCTGTGGATCCCAGTAGGGCGAACGTCTGTAGAAAAACCGCAATCGCGCTGACGGGCTTGCGGCAAACTCTGCGTCCGTTGCCAGCAGTTGTCTGAACTCTTGTTCGAGCGCAGGATCGTTAGCCATCATCTCGCGAGCGAGAGCTTCGAGTACGTAATGCTCTGCGTATTCCTTTTCTTCAAAGATCGCATTAAAGAAGCCCCAACGGGCAAGTGAGTCAGGTGCATGTGGCTCGAGGAGATTTAAGATTACTCGTCCTAAGGCCTGATTCACAGGCACGATCTGGGAGCCAGGAGGAAAGACTCTCGTGTTGACCGTTCGTTCCACGTCGAAGCGTGGCATGTGTCTGCCTTCGAATGGCTCGTGCGGCCATCTCACATTTGTAAAACGATAACTCTCAACTTCAATTGACCTAAACGCCGCGAGCGTTTTCATCCGCACTCCGTGCGCTTTTAGCACATCGATAACCTGCGTCCACTCCGCGGGGACGATGTAACGAAGTGGTGGAGCAACAGCCGTCTTGACGCGGAACGTTTGATACATCGGCACCGTTAAGTCGAGCGGCTCGCGACCATAGACCACGCGCAGATCACCCGACACATCGCTTTGCTCTGTCTCATAGTTGAATGCCTTCACTGCGAACGGTGTCGCATCGTTGGTCAGTTCGAAGTCAATCGGAAACCTCGCATCTGGATCGTAAACCTGGCCAACGGCTCTGGTGCGTTCGTCGGCTTCGCGTCCGATCTTTCGCAGCCGTTCCGGATCACGATTAACTTCCACGAGGGCTGCTTTCAGAAAGTCGTACGTTCCGATGACACGCGAGCGATAATCTTTGATCATGTGCGTTTCGATCAGAATGCCGGGTCGATTTCGCAGCGGGACGTAGCCGGTTGAGAAACGCGGCGAGCCGTTGAAGTCTCTCGTGCCAAGTTCGAGATCACGATTATCGATGAACTCGAGATACCAGGAGATCACATTGCCGGCGGCTTCAGTTGCAGATTTCACCTTACCGTCAAAGACGTCGCGCTCCCATTCGAGCACTGCAGTATCAACTCCGTCGTGATGTTCGTGGTGATAGGTGATGTTGCAGCGATAGTCGGCGCCGTCAGTGACGTGACAATCGATGAATAGATCCGGTTGCCATTGATGCCAAAGATTGAGCCACGCGCGTGTCTCCGGCGTGTCGGCTTTCATGTAGTCACGATTGAGATTCTGGTAAGTGCTGGTGGTTCGCCAGCCCATGTCAGCCGGCCCGTTTTGGTTGATGCGATTATAGGGACTGGATCTTTCGTGACCGTCGGTGTTGTAGATTGGAATAAACAGCAACACGACGTTGTTGAGTATGCCTGTGATGGTCTGAGTGATAGCGATGTCGCGCAACAACGCAAAACCGGCGTCTTTACCGTCGGGCTCGCCGGAGTGAATGCACGCCTGGATCAGGACGACGGCTTTGCCCTCTGCTTTTGCCGCAGCGGCCGTGAACGTTTGCGTTTCGGAAGCGATGATTAGCGGTAATTCCCTGCCCTGCCCGCTGAAGCCAAAGCCCTCGTATTCGATGATCGAGGATGCATGGGCCAGGCGACGTGCAAAGGCGATTGTGTCGTCGTAATTTGGTGTTTCGCGATAATCGGTGCTCTCGGCGTGCGTACGCCACTCCGGGGGTATGGTCATAATGGTCTCAAAGCCTATCCACAGATTACACAGATTTTTATTAAACATTCTGTGTAATCTGTGGATGGATCTAAAGTGCTGTCTGACACGAGCGGCACTCCGTACGCCGGCGGGCGTTTAGAGTGCCGCATGCTGAACAACGAACGTACATCGTTCGCGCAAACCAACTGGTTATGAACGCGCTGCCGCCCAGTATCCCGATCAGGACGGCAGCATTCAGAAGAAAGTCCTTCAACCTCTAGCGATTCTCCAGTCTGGAACGATGACCTAACCCGCGTTCATACCCGGACTGGAACGGTCTGTCAAGCACAGTGTTGGCATAGGCCGTGCGCAATTCCTCTTCGACGTCGGCATACGCCTTACCGCTGCGCCTGGGATGCAAAGCGGCTTCGTAACCGCGACGATAATTTGGCTCGTCCCGATCAAAGTCTCCGCCGTCGCGGGTGTAGTATGCGTGTTCTCCTTCGCGCACCTCCTGCCACCAGTTTTCACGCAGTGTATCGAGATCTTCAGCACCCGCGTCATTCAGCGCTTCAGTCGCGTTATCTGCCTGATCTCCTTCGTCCACATAGGCGATGACTACTGAATGCCCGTGTCGCAACGAGTCCTCATATAGATAGACGTCTTCGTGAGGGATACCTTCGCCCAGCTCTTCTTCCACAGTATCGCCGACGGCAGAACCCGCAGCGGCTCCAACAATGCCCAGCAACCCGGCGCCGACCATTCCAAACGCGATCAGTGGTCCAATACCAGGAATGACGAGACTGGCGACCGCTAGACCGGCTGTGGCGCCGCCGGCAGCGCCCATTGCGCCACCCACTGCCGCACCCATTGCGCGGCCCATTCCGGGATCTTCAGTGTCGGTGACAGGAACACCAGCTTCAAGTCGTTCAGGATGAGTTCCGGGCCTGACGATACCGATTCGTTTGTCTGGTATACCAAGACTTCTTAACTTATTGACAGCGGTTTCTGCGTTATTTTCTGATTTGAATACTCCTGTGACTACCTGCATATGTATCCCTCCCGATGTGGTTTTCGACCATCTATTAGAGGCTATTGTTATTCCGAAACAGCGTCAGAAAGTCGCCGACACAAATCGTTGAGGAATTCCGCAAAGCTATGTTAGAGTCGACCCGGGATAAACCAATAAAACGCGAGGGTTAGCGGATGTTCGACATCGTAGAAAAACACTGGCCAATGTCGGAGGGCGACGGAAAAGCAACGCGCAAGAAGCGGCCACGCATACTTGCGATCACTACGGATTGTTGCACCGGCTGCTCAGGGTCGCCGGCATGTGTCGAGTATTGCCCGATTGAGGCATGCATGTTTTGGGTACCCGATGAAGATCACCCTCCGTTTGGCAGAATCGAAGTCGATCCGTATCTGTGCATCGGTTGCCAGAAGTGCACCAGCAAAGGTCCTGATGGCGCGTTTCTCGATGGTTGTCCCTGGGATGCGATTGAGATGGTCCCAACAGACGATTGGGAAGCAGTTCACGGGATCACACTTCCCGATGCACCGCCTGCACCTCCTGCAGAATTACCTGCCTAATCTGCGGTTGATGGCTGTTGCGGTAAGGCCTGCTTGTTCCTTAATGCGCCCGGATGCCTCGTTAGAATCGGCATAGCTCTGAATCAACGGCAGATCTTCCGCTGTTCCCACAATCGCTAACGCCCTCAGAGCTTCCCAAACACTCTCTTCATCTGAATACAAACTCACAAAGTCCTCATCTCGCGACACCTGCGAGCCATTTGGCTTCAAAATTTTGTTGACGCGTCCAGGCAGTGGAGATCGCAGTTCAACGACTTTTCCATCCGGTTGCTGAATACGCGCAAGCGGCGTACGGCGCGCGACGGTTGATCCTTCGTGCATACTGCTCGCAACGACACCATCCGCCGGCGCTTTGAGCACGTATGGCTTGAGCATGGAAATCAGCTCGTCTCTTCCACTGCTGTCTTCAAATCTAACAAGCGCGAGTGCGGCGTTGCGACGCACGATCGGCTCCTCGTCGCGCAGTAACTTTAGCAGCGCGTCATGGAACTCCTGCGACTTGTTATCAAACCCCATTAACCACGCCACGGTCAGTCGAAACTCTGTTTCGGGACTACCGCTGAGCGTTAGTAACTGCGGATACCAATTTTTTGCACTGGTATCTCCGCGTTCTATGCGCTGCTGAATCTGCAGGAGCGCGTGTTGGACGTGGCGTGGGTTCTTTTCGTCAGCGAGATATTTCGAGATGTCAGCATCCGACAATTCACGACCAAACCATGAGAAATACCACGCCAGAAACGTAGCTGCCACGAAGAGTATTGCCAGGAATAGAATCGGTTTTGAACCGGGAACAGCCATTGACGAAACGTTTCAGGAAGGATAGATCTGGTAAAGCATAAGGTAAACGATCACGCCTGTGATCGACACGTACAGCCAGAGTGGCAGCGTAATCCTCGCGATACGCCGGTGCCGCACGAAGTCATTACGAAAGGCGCGGTAAAAGGTAAGCACGACAAGTGGAACTATCACGATTGCGAGAATCGTGTGACTCGTCAGGACCGTGAAGTAGAAGGGTCGCGCGAGCCCAGTGCCCTGAAAACGCGTCGTGCCGTGGTTAAAGTGATATGTGAGATAGGAAGCAAGAAAGAGTAGCGAGACTACCAATGCCGATACCTGACAAGCACGATGAGCCGCCACATTGCCCGCCCGAATAAACCTGTAACCCGAAAACAACAAGATTGCGCTGGTCGCATTGAGGCACGCATTAAGGTGCGGTAAGTACGGGATAAAGTCAGACATCACAGAGAGACAACCTGACGAGTACAGCTAAACAGCATTTGGTGTCTTTTGTGCCTCTTTGCGGCTATCCATCTGTGAGACGATGGCGCGTACGTCTGGTGGCATAGCGCGACCCTTGGCGTCGAGCAACGGCGGAGCTTGTGATCTGATCTGTCCCCATTCACCGCCTCCGGCAGGAGCTGCGATTGATTTCTTCATACCCGGCAGAGGCAAACGGCCCTCAGACTTGAGGTACAGCAGCGGGTTGACGGCAAACATCAGAGCCATCACGAGGCTGACTGTAATGATGAAGAGATTGTCAGTCGTGAGAAAGTCGCCCGATGAGATGACGCTGATAATCGCCATCACCAAAAAACCGAGCGCAACAAGTATGCAGATAAAGTTTAAGAGTCCGAGTTCTTTGCGCATCAGATTTGATTAGACTCGATTAGTGCTTCGCCTTTCCGGCAGGCTTACGGCGCTCGCCTACTTCCTCATACCCGCATCTTTCGCACGTCCACAAAGGAAACGATCCGGTGGGATCCGCGCCCGACTGATACACGGCGCGATTCGAGGGAATGATCTTTCCACCGCACCTCGGACAAACACGTCCCCTGGTCGTATTTTTCTCAACGTCGATGGCTAAGGGGTTATCGTCACTCATCCGTGTTTTCAGTGGCCTCGATATTTCCGTAAGACAATAAATATCGAACAGAAGATTGCGACCGGTGGTGTCAGCAACACCAGCACGCCGATATTGAAGTTGCGAATGAATCTCGAATTGGAGGCACTGGTCAGTGCTGTGCGGCACATCGAGCACTGTGCGTCGGCATAACCATTAGCCAACAGCACAACAGCTACCGCCACAACAACCAAAACCAAAATTCGCCGCCAATTCGATTTCATCACGGCTCCTCGACCGGCGCCGGCGCGACCGGCGGAGTCTCTTTGAACTGATACCGCAGTCCGGCCGAACGAAAACTGTCCGGGAAAAACACGAATAATAGCAAAATACAAACGACAAGCATCGGCACGATGGTGAGAATCAGGCTCAGTCGCTCAAACTTCAGGTGCATGAAATACGCCACGATCAGTGCTGCCTTGATGATTGAGAGCCCCAGCAGCACGATCAGCATGAGGGTTATAGGCATCGGCTTGTACGCCAGGAAGATCTCGATAAGCGTCAGCACGACCAGCCAAACCCAGATCGAGATGAACAGCTTGTTGCTGCCTGCAAAATGTTCGTCAACGTGTGCGTGTGCGTCTGCAGTCATTTACGGTTCTCCTCCGCTGCTTAACGAGCCAGGTGTCCGCCAACATCAACCGACATGATGTAAATCAACGGGAACACGAACATCCAGACGAGGTCGACGAAGTGCCAGTAAAGGCCGCTGATCTCGATGTCTTCGTGTTTGAGTTTATTCACGCGAGCGGCGACCACTGCCAGGTAAACCGCGCCGGAAGCGACGTGGAACATATGCAGACCGGTAATTGTGAAGAAGGTGGCGCCAAACAATGGGGAGGGTGGAACACCGTTCGTGGTCGTGAATACCTGCACCCAGTGTTCGGGCAGATAGAACGGCCGCAGTCCTTCGTGCATGAGATGTTGCCATTCGATCAAGTGGAGAATGATAAAAGCAACTCCGAAGAAGATCGTCGCGAGGATCCACTTCCTCGCTTTCGCTTTGTCGCCTTTACTCGATGCCGACACGCCAAAGACCATCGTCAAGCTCGACGACAGCAGGCAGAAAGTCATCACCGACGAAAAGACGATGCTCGGATAGAAAGGAAACGGAGTCGGCCAGACGTTTGACGCGCGCAAATAGCTGTAGCCAATGAGCAGCGCCGAAAACGTCAACGAGTCGGAAACGATAAACAACCACATTCCCAACTTGCGATGGCCCACGCGATAAGGAAAGGTGCCGCCATCCCAATCCACTGCCGGGAAATGTCCTGCACGTGCTTCAGTGCTCACCTGTCACCTCCAAAGGAATAGGAGTAGGAATAGGTAGATCCAAAGAGCGTCCATGAAATGCCAGTAAATCGAAACTGCATCCGCGGTCGCCTGCCGTACTAATTTATTTCGTGAACGGAACCACAAAAAACCAAGCGCGAGTAATCCACCCGCGAGGTGCACAGCGTGCGCACCGGTCAGCACGTAGAAGAACGAACTGTACGGATTGCTCGCCAGATAAATCCCCTGTCGTGCGAGTTGTCGCCATGCAACCACTTGAGAAATAAGAAAGCCGAGGCCGAGAACAGTCGTCAGCAACAGATACCGCGAATAGCCCCCGGCTAAATTCTGCTTGAGTTTCCGTCTCGCAATCTCAATCGACACACTGCTGAGCAGAATCAACGCCGTGCTGCCAAACATCACCCGCGGGATGGAGATCGGGAACCAGTCGAGCATGACGCCGGAACGAACAACGTACGCACTGCTGAGCGACGTAAACAACATCGTGATCGAAGCAAGCGCGACCCACATCCCGATGCGATACCGCGATCCCAGAAAATCCGTTGTGTATTCCGTGTTCATCAGTGGCTAAATTCCTACTTAAAAATTAGTAATAGTGCGAATAACCAGATCCAAATTCCATCCATCGTGTGCCAGTAGAGCCCGACGACCCTGGTCCATGCGGTGTTCTTTTCAGCGTTCAATTGCCACAATGGTCGCAATCGTCTGATCACGAGATAGAACACCAAACCGATGCCACCGACCAGGTGTCCTCCGTGCAGCGCCGTCGCCAGGTAAAAGAACGTGCTGCGCGGATGACCCGAGAAATAAACACCGGCTCTCGCAAGTTCTCGCCAACCGACGAGCTGCGACACGAGAAACGCGACTCCGAGACCAAACGTCGCGAGCAACCACCTGAGATAAGCGCGCGCACGGTCTTCCTGCAAAGATCTTTTTGCCCAATGGAACGTCGCGCTACTTACAAGGATCAGTCCCGTGCTCACAAAGAACATGCGTGGCATCGGAACCGGCTTGCGTTGCTCTTCCGAGACCATGACGTAAGCCGCGGAAAGAGCTCCAAACATCATGACGATGGCGGCCAGCACCATCCACATTGTGATGCGGTAGCTGGAGGGTGAAAACTTGCGTTTTGACCTGTCGCCACCGCCGTGAAATCCATTCCCGCCTGGCTTCTTACCGTTCGGTCCCGGAAACTTTCCACCAGAACCGATCCCCTTGTTAGGTACTTTCTTAGTGCTTGTGACCATTGTGGCCATCACCGCTTGGCACTTCGGCCCCGACATCAGTCTGCATTACGTAATCGTTTGGTGCTCCCGGAACCGCAAACTCATACGGACCGTGATAAACCGTCGGCAACACGCCGGCGAAATTGTCGTGTGGCGGCGGCGTCGCAGTGGTCCACTCCAGGGTTGTAGCTTCCCACGGATTGTCGCCCGCCTTCTTGCCTTTGAAGATGCTCCAGAAGACGTTGAAGTAGAAGATGACTTGCGCGAAAATCGTAATCACCGCCGCCACTGAAACTAAGAGCACCAGCGGATGCAGCGTCTTCAAAAACTCGTACTCGGCAAAGCTTGAAAACCGTCGCGGCATACCGACGATTCCCATGATGTGCATCGGCACAAAAATCGTGTAGACGCCGACGAACGTGAGCCAGAAATGAATACGGCCAAGGCCTTCACTCATGAAGCGTCCAAACATCTTCGGGAACCAGAAGTAGAGCGCTGCAAACATACCGAAGATTGACGCCACACCCATCACGAGGTGGAAGTGTGCCGTGACGATGTAGGTGTCGTGCATCGGCAGGTCGAGTGAACTCTGACCAAGAATCAAACCAGTGATACCGCCGGCCACGAACAATGAAACAAAGCCGAGTGCAAACAACATCGCGGTGGTGAAACGAATGCGCGCTCCCCACAACGTGCCCAGCCAGTTAAATGTCTTCACCGCGGAAGGCACACCGATCGACAGCGTCAAAACTGAAAACGCGATCGCGGAGTAGGGGCTCATACCGCTGATAAACATGTGATGGCCCCACACGAAGAATCCCAGCAGGCCGATCGCGAAGATCGCAAACACCATGGCTCGATAACCAAAGACAGGTTTGCGCGCGAAGGTTGAAAGGATGTGTGACGTCGCGCCCATGCCCGGCAGGATCGCGATGTAGACTTCCGGGTGTCCGAAGAACCAGAAGAGGTGTTGCCAGAGAATCGGTGAACCACCTGTGTGCAACGGGAAGTTTGGATTCGTTCCGGAAAGAATACCGCTTACATAGAGACCGCTAGGAATGAAGAAGCTCGTTCCCGCGATGCGATCGAGCAGCAACAGAATTCCGCCGCCGAGAAGGACCGGGAACGACAGGAGCGCCAGCACCGCGGTTGTGAACCATGCCCAGCAGGTCAGCGGCATGCGCATCAACGACATGCCTTTGGTGCGCATGTTCAAAAGTGTGGTGATGAAGTTCAAGCGCGCCCAGTAACGAGCCAACGCAGAAGATCGCGATACTGATCACCCAGAGGTTCATGCCGGCACCCTGACCGGGGCCTGCGACTTTGCCGAGCGCGCTCAACGGCGCGTAGCCGGTCCAGCCGCCGATTGGTCCAACCGTGCCGCTGCCGCCCGTGAATGATGGTCCCAGTGCCGAGAATGCCTCTCCGAGCGACTGATTACCTTCAACAACGATTGCCAGCAGGATGACGATGAAGCCCACGAGGGTGACCCAGAACGACAACATGTTCAGCACCGGAAAGGCCATGTCTTCAGCGCCGATCTGGATCGGGAGAAAATAGTTGCCAAAGCCGCCTTGTGGCGCTGTCGTTAGGACGAAGAACACCATGATGGTCCCGTGCATCGTTACCAGCGACAGGTAAAACTCCGGCGTCATGATTCCGCCCGGCGCCCCCGTCGGAAACAGCGTCTCCAGAATCGGCCAACTGGTTCCGGGCCACGACAAATTAAGTCGCATGAGAAGCGACATGGCCATACCGACTATCACTGCGGCCAGCGCCAGCATGATGTATTGGATGCCAATGACTTTATGGTCAATGCTGAAGATGTACTTGCGTATGAAGCCCGTCGGTGCCGGGTGCCGGTGCACGCCCTCGTGAGTCTCAGCTGACATCTGTTGTCTCCTAGTCCAGGTTATTTCCAATTGCCGATTGCCAATTGCCAATTGCCAATTTTTAACGATCAGGCAAATATAAATCGGCAATCGGCAATCGGAAATTGGCAATCATTTATATGTCGGTAACGGACTGACATCTGGTGTCTCCTAGTCCTGGTTATTGCCGATTGCCAATTGCCAATTTTTAACGATCAGGCAAACATAAATCGGCAATCGGCAATCGGAAATTGGCAATCATTTATATGTCGGTAACGGACTGACATCTATTGTCTCCTACCCCTCGTTATTTCCAATTGCCGATTGCCAATTGCCAATTTTTAACGATCAGGCAAACATAAATCGGCAATCGGCAATTGGAAATTGGCAATCATTTATATGTCGGTAACGGACTGACATCTGGTGTCTCAAAGTCCTGGTTATTTCCAATTGCCGATTGCCAATTGCCAATTTTTAACGATCGGGCAAACATAAATCGGCAATCGGCAATTGGAAATTGGCAATCATTTATATGTCGGTAACGGATACTTGTTCAGCAGCTCAAGCATCTTTGCCTGGAACTGCTCCTGCGCCATGCCCTGCATCTGCTGGATCTCTTCTTCCGGCAGTACGAGCATGTAGCTCTTCATCTTGAAGTGAAGCTGTCCGCACAGTTCTGCGCACGCCAGTTCGTACTTCCCGACTTTGTTCGCCGTAAAGTGGACCTTGATCTCCATGCCCGGAACAAGATCCTGTTTGAAGCGCAGTTCTGGTACCCAGATGTTGTGAATCACATCCTTCGAACGCAAACGCAGTTCAACCGGACGATTGACAGGGATCGCGAGCGCTGAGGTCACCGCATCGTCGGCGCCTGCGGTATCCGTCGCGTCAAGACCGATGAAATTGAGAGTACCGTCGTCGATGAACTTCGGATCGGTGCGTCCGAATTTGTTGTCCTTGCCGGCGTAGTGAAAGTTCCACTGAAACTGCTGCGCCACCACTTCGACCGTGTACGAACCAGCCGGCGCGTCGTACAATCTCAATGAAGCCCAAACACTCTGGCCCATCACTCCCAACGTAATAAAAATTACTGCGGTAATGACCGTCCAGAGCACTTCGAGACGATTGCTACCGTGGGAGTAAGTTGCACGATCGCTACTCGAACCGGTGTCACGATATTTCCACACCATCCAGCCCAGACCGACCTGTGCCGCGGTGAAGGAAATACCGACAACCAGTATCGTTATAAAGAACTGGCGATCGAGAGCTGGAGCGTGCTCGGAAATACCCTCTGGAAACCACCACTTACCGGCTACGAACAGCAGCACTGACAGCAGCGTGATAACCCAGATAATAACCGCAAGAACTCGTCCCATCGGTTACATCTCCTTTTGATTCAGATCTGTTTTTAATCTGCGGTCTAACTATTCAACACCATTAAGATAAACAGCAGCGGCAAGTAGAGTACTGACGCCAGCAACAAGCGACGCGCGTGTTGTCGTGACATCGAAAATGCCGCCCGAAGACTGCTGTAGAGAAAGAGCAGTCCGAGCACGATCGCTCCTATGAAGTAGATCTGTCCTGACATTCCCATCACTGTCGGCAGCAAACTCACCGGCAACAACATCAGCGTATAGACGACGATCTGTTGTGCTGTCACTTTACCGTCAGGTTCGACGACCGGCAGCATCAAAATGCCGGCGCGACTGTAATCTTCGCGATACATCCAGGCGATTGCGAGAAAATGCGGGAACTGCCAGAGAAAAAGAATCGCAAAAAGTATCCAGCCTTCGAGACTGATCGAGCCTCGCGCGGCGGTCCATCCAATCAAAGGCGGCACGGCGCCGGGAAAAGCTCCGACGAGTGTCGATAATGACGTGCGGGTTTTGAGTGGTGTATATGCGAACACGTAGCCCGCGATAACTGTCAGACCAAGCAGGGCGCTCAAAGGATTCACGAGCACGAGCAAGTAGATCTCGGCCAGAATCGTGATCCCGGCTCCGAACGCGAGCGCCTCCCACGGCGCAAGTTTGCCCGCGGGCAACGGCCGGTTCGCAGTGCGACGCATCAAGCCGTCGAGATCGCGCTCAGCGTACTGGTTGAGAGTTGCGATTCCCGACGACAAAAGACCAATACCCAAAAGCGCGCGCAACAACGCGACATAATCGATGCCGGATCGCGAAGCAAGTGCGAACCCGGCCGCGGATGTAAGCACGATCAAAAACGTGATGCGCGGCTTGGTGAGTTCGGCATACGCCGCCACACGCTCGCGGAACGATAACCGCGTTCGCTCGACAACGTCGACAGCCGAACTTCGTAAATCGATAGCAAACTCTTCCATTAAGATTCCTGTGGTCTTGCAGCCCAGCTCGCTTCGTTACCAGCGGCCGGCAAAACGCGATATGTACGCAACGTCAACACGATCGTAGTGACAAACACGAGCGCGCCACACGCAACGTGAGCGACAGTGATCGCAATCATCGGATTCAACGGCTGCGGATCGTTTGGTGATTCCAGCCGCGTCATAAATGCAGCGATTCCCAGTCCTAGCTGAATCACCAAAAGCGCAAGCGCAACAGTCGCGGGTCGTGTTAGAAATCGGGTTTCCGCGTGACGTCGCAAAACAGTCAGACTTGCCGACCCGAGCATGAGAGTTACCGCAACTGCTCCACCGATGTGGGCCAATATTAACTCAGTCGGCAGATGTCGATCCCAGGTAGCCGAGTGACGCAACGTTGCTCCAAGTATTAATTGCAAAAAGATCGTCACGAGGGCTCCGGTGCATAAATAACGGAGCGGAAAACTTCCCTTTTCTTCTAGCAGCGGTCTCGCTTCCATCCAGCTTCGCGAAGTGAAAACCGCAAGACTGACGGTCGTGCAAAAGAAAAGCTGTGCGAGTGTTGCGTGCGCACTCGAAACCGCCAACGGCAGCATCAACTTCACCGTTAATCCGCCGAGCAGTCCCTGAGCAATCACGGCAAGAAGTGCAAACACGCCGAGCTTCCGCACCCACGGTCGTTTTTCTTTGATAAGAATGTAGACCATGAGGACTATCGTCAGCATGCCGACGGTAGTCGCAACCATCCGGTGACCGTGTTCCCAGAACAAGTTACCGACCATCTCCGGAAAAACCTGTCCATTTGAAAGCGGCCAGTCCTCCGTAGCCAGGCCGGCGTCGTTACTCGTAACCAGCGCCCCGGCGATAATCAAGAAAAACGTCGCGCAAGCGACGAAAATAGCAAAACGATTAAGACCCCGATTCATTGCCGATTGCCGACTGCCAATTGCCAATTTGTCTTTTGCTTATTCGGTTAAACCAAATCGGCAATCGACGATTGGCAATTGGCAATCAAATTTACTCCTAGTGTTTGTGCAGCAGCGGCAATTCGATAGCCGGCATCATTTGCAACGAAGGCTTGGTTGAGCTGGTAGCTGCTCCACCCTTCGGGAACGCAAAGTCGGCCTTACCAGGAGCGCTGGCGGTTACTGTTACCTCCATTGTTTGCTCTTCTGGAGTCGTGCCTTCTCTCCAGGCAACGACTGTGTACTTGCCTGGCGGAACCCCCGCGATTGTGAAAGTGCCATCGTCCTTACTGACAGCGTAAAGCGGATGCTTCAACACGCCGATATAGGCTTTCATCCACGGATGCTGATTGCACTTCACGGGAATCAGGACTTCAGCCCGTCCGAAAGTCTTCTCGATGGGCGGTGCGCCGTTGGCCTGAGTCTGGTTCCACTCCGTATTCAGTTTTGGCGTTGGGTGAACGTTGTGCTGAGTAGCGTCGCTGTTGGTGATGCTAACCTTCTGATTGACCATAACGCCTAATACGTGTGGCGCGTAGTGGCAACCGTTTTGGTCCAGCCTTACCGGCTGTGTTGGGACCGCCCAGCTATAGTCACCAATCTTCTTACCACCTTCGACGGTGCCGTCCTTGATATAGATAAAGGTGTTCGCCAGCTTTCCGTCTTTAACAATCGTATCGTCGGTCGCTAAATTCGGATTCTTTTGGCCGCAGACCGGATCGGCCGTTGTGTCGATCTTCTTCGGCGCCGGCGGTGTACCGTTGTAGGAAATCACACCGGAGATTGTGCCGGTTGGACCGCTGTAAGCTGTTGTCGCATCGGTGGCCGTGCCAGCTGGCGGTGTGGGTTCTTTATTGGTGCCGCTACCACCGCAGGCTGAGCCCAGCGCGAGCAAAGACAGTGTAATCGCTAACACAAGCCAGACTTTTGTCTGCTTATTCATGATCAACTCCTCCAAACTAAGATAACTTGCGCATCAACTGTAGCATCAAACGCCAATTTTTGCTTTTGACGCGCCAAGGTTCGATTGTAGGGCGACCCTCCGTGGCCGCCCTGCGCTGAATTCCACACAGGGGCGGCCACGGAGGGCCGCCCCTACAGTTAATTCCTCAAAGCTAAAGCCATTTTGCGTCCTAATGCTGCAACTCGTCGAACTCGTACGTGATTCGACTTTGTTCGCTTGCGCTTCGCACTCGCGTGGTTCTGCGTCGCCGGCGCAGGCGCTGCCGTTGTTGCCGGACCTGTCGCGAGCAACTGGCGCTGCTCATCAGGACTCATCAAAAACATGTACCGCACCAGTAGCCGTGCGTGATCATCGTGATATCCACTCGCTGCCGGCGGTAATGCCGCCAAATTAGCGACCCAGAGATCACCTTCCTTGCGGAAGAGTCCACTAGGCATCGCGGTTCCCGGACTGATCTCCGCCGGATCCAGTAACCAGCGGAAAGTCCAATCGGGTTTCAGCCGTTCAGAGGCCAACAGGAAGTTTGGCGCAATGGCTTTTGCGTCACGCGCCGGATCACCGGTTATATGACACTTCAAACACGGTGTTCCGGATGTAAACAACTGTCGCGCGAGCAGTCGCTCCTGGGCCGTTAGCGGCGGCATCGGTTCCTTGATATACGGATCCTGTTGACCCGACATCGCCATGAAGAAACGCACGAGGATCTGCAACTCGTTTGGCGAGAAGTTGAACGTCGGCATGCGGAACTGCAAGTATGGGCGCACACCATTACGGTCCAATCCGGGTTGCGGTAACAACCTCGCCGTTTGATTATTCGCCGCCGGACTTGCACCGGGTTGAGGTGAAGCCGCAGCCTGCGGACTCGGTGACGGTAAGGCAGCGAGCTGTCGTGCCTGCTCCGGCGTCTTCTCACCACTCAGCGACGGATCGTGCAGGAACTTCAACAACCACGTCGGATCGACACGCGCACCTTCACTCGTCAAACGGGGCGGCAGCAGATCCTTACCTTCAGGCGTCTGGTAGAAAGGCAGATCCTGGACCACCGAACGCTGACCAATCTGAAGCTGGTGACAGCCCTGGCAATTGTACTTTTTGATCACCCACCAGCCGTTTTGAATATCCTGACGTCGTTGATCCTGCGGATTAAAGAAGAGCGCGCCGGGAACATTTGCGCCTTCAGTGCCGACGCTGCCGAGCAGGAATGTCGTCAACGCAATGCGCCATTCCGGCGTCAGGTACGGCTGAGGCATACGCAGGCGATCCTTTTGATCCTTCTCTTTACCCTCGTCGTAGATCGACGGCTGCACGATCTTGCGTTCGAAGAAACCCTTGTGGTTATACCAGGGCTTATGTTCCTTCTCGTCCGGACGTAGATTCAGCGGATCTTCACCGTCTTCCGCGTGGTGTGTTTGCAGCGCGAAGTCGAGTCGCTCGATCGGCGTTGCGCCTTCGACGGTCAGCTCTTTGCCGATGCGCTGTTCATCTTCGAAGCCTTTGATCTCGTGACAACCGGCACAACCATACTGCTTGATCAGCAGCCTGCCCTTATCTTTCAAATTCGCATCGTCCATGTACGCCGTTGCGGCATAACTCGGCGGCGACGAGAGCGAGAAGAGATAAGTAGCGATGTCGCGCGCATCCGTCTCCGAGAGACGGAAGTTTGGCATCACCGTCATGTTTTGCACCTGCAATTCAGCGCCATCTTCCGGACAGCGAGAATGCAGTTCAGTGTCAAAAACAAACGGCTTACCCTTCTTCGCGTAGTCTTCAGGCGTCAGATCGCGTTTGTGCTTGGGACAATAAGGCGCGACGCGTTCACGAGGATTGTGAATCCAGCGCACGATGTAATCGAAGTTTGACTTCTCGCCGATGCGCTGCAAGTTAGCGGCAAAGTGGCCACCCATCTTGCTGTCGTCAGGGCCGATTGAATGGCAGGCAAGACAGCCACGAGTTTCGAAAAGTTCCTTACCGTGTTGAGCGTTGCCCTGCTGCTGCGTCGGAAGCTTGGAATCGAAACTCTCCTGCCAGAGATAAGCAGAAATTGCCTGGATCTGTTGCTCGCCATCCTTATCGCGCATATGGGCGCCGGGCGTGCCCTCCGGCATGGTGCCGAAACGCCAGAAGACCGGCATCTTCGTGTCGGGTCGAAACGCCTGCGGATTATGCAACCAAACCGGCACCCATTCTTTGCGCAACTTGACTCGAACATCCTTGAGGTTTGGTCCAACCTTCTTCACATCCTGTAGCAGATACCGCTCCTGCAATCTCATCTGATCGATGCGGGCCGCCAGAAGACTGTTCGTCACACGCAGACTCTCGGCATGGGCCAAAAGCTTCTTGACTTCATCTTCAGTCGTTTTCTCGGATTCTGTGGCCTTCGTATCTGTGAGGATTTGTTTCTCGTTCCCGGTGATCTGATCCTGGAGCTGTCCGATCTGCTGGCGCGTTGCGGCGAGCGAATCGGTCTCGCGATCGAAACCTTCGTAGCGATGGCAGCCCACACAGCCGCGCTCTGCATACAGGTCGCGACCGAGATTCAACACCTCCGCTCCCTGCGTTACACGATCACGCGCGTGACACTGCTGGCAACCGGCCTCGGTGTTCTCTTTTTCGAACATGGGCCAGAGCCAGAACCGGTGACGCCCGTGTCCTTTTGTTTCGCTCGTGGTCGCACGACCGTTGCCCCAGTGACAACTGGCACAGCCAAACTTCTCAGGATTGTGTACCTGGAGAATTTCTTTGTTCGGGTGACTGACAAACGCGCGTGCCCATGAGTCAGGTTCACCGTTGTTTGGTCCACCGGGAGCCATACTCGCAGGCGTTATGTCGAGGGGCTCACGAATGCCTGCGTGACACACCTCACAACGATCGACGACGTTATAGGAATTTACGCTGATCTGATGGCCAAGGATCGAATAGTCATAATTGCCCATCTTGGTCTTCAGACCCTCGATAGCTTCCGGTCCAAGACCGATAAGGTGATTCTTTAGATAGGCGTCACGTTTTTGAGCCAGCTCGGACGGCGTTTTCAACAGTGCTGCCTGTTGCGCGAGATCGTTGGCTTTCTGATCACGTAACTGATCGTAAAGACCTTCGAGCCCGGCATAGTCGAATTCTCGCTTTACCGTCGTCTTCCCATCATCTGACGGCATTTCAACGGTTACTTTTTCCGCTCTCTTCGCTAATGCCCGGTTTCGCCAGCGCTCTTTTGCGGCGCCCTCGGAAATTTCAACGTTGTAGTTGATGACGGTAAGGTGACCACGCTGGTTTTGAAAAGTGTCGGTGATCGCGTCCAGCTTAGCCTGTGCGAGTCTTACTCTGGACCCGAGTTCCTCGTACTCGGACTGAACTGCCGCGCGAGCGGCCTTCGCGTCTTCATCGAGTTTCTGATACTCCGGACTCTCCTTGACTTCAGCTTCAGTCTTTCCGGCGTCTGCTTTAATGCTGTCGAGATATTTTGTATAGCGACTGACAAACTCCCGCTGCATTCCCTTCCACGGCCGCTGACCGAACGCCTCATCGTAGAGCGCCCAGGCAATCGAGATCGTCATCAGCAATGCAGACACGAGCATCCAACCGCTTGTCGAGCGACTCGCAATCGGATCTTCTGCCGGCAGATCGGCTTCCCTTTTTACTAACGACTCGCCGGGTGCTGGTGAATCAGCCACTGTGATCTAACCTCCGCACTAGTCAGAAATTGATATTGAGCCAGGGAATTACCCACACATACTTGATGGTGAAAACCAAACGTAAAATGAGCTTGACAGGAAGCGCCAGCAGCACACTCACGGCAAAAAACTGAAACATCAAATACTGAAGTAAACTCGTACGCGATAGTATCTTCTGCTCAAATTCACTCTTCGGGAATAGACTCCGGTGAAGTTCGCTCAACCCAAGACCGCGTGGAAGACGGATCTTCTTGAAGTCAACCGTCATCAACCAATGGAAGAAGAGCGCACCGATCACGTAGAAGCCGCTGACCACAATCAGCCCGAAAATGAACTTTCCAGCATTAGTGGCGAGAAAGTGCAGGCCAAGCTTCTGTGCGAGCACGTCGTGGAGGTCTACGTTCTTGTCGAACACGACTGCGTTGTGATCCCACGTCTGTCCCGGCCAGAACCAGATCCAACCTGGACCACGAATAAACGTGCCGATCACAATCAATACGATCCACTGCACGAAGCCCGCACCAAACATCCAGAGCGCAAACCGGCGTTGTTTCAGCGTGTAATAACCATTGCCCAGCGGGTTTGAATCGACGTACGGAAACACCATCAACCCCACCATGATGATCGACGGCATCACCACGCCTGCGATCCACGGATCGAAGTAGACCAGCATCTCCTGCAACCCGAGGAAATACCACGGCGCCTTCGACGGATTCATCGTCAGGTTGGGATTAGCTGGTTCTTCGAGTGGAGCGTTGAGGGTGATGGACCAGACAAAAAGAACCACCGTGACGATCACGGTGGCAAGAAACTCAATTCTGACGAGGTAGGGCCAAACGTGAAGCTCTCGTGCCCAACCCGGCCGCCATGGCTCGACTTTGCGATGGTGCGTCTTTGCCAGTTTGGGATCTGCTTCGAGCTCGTCGATGAGGCGATCGTTTGCAACCGCCTGCCTGATGCCCAACCACGTGAAAAACGGTACCAGGAACAACATCGCGACGATGGGGACGTTATCGGGTGCCGAAGAAATGACCCACAATTGATGCCAATCCTGGACGTTGATGGCCCAAACGGCAACTATGAGCACGCCGAGAATCAGAAGTGTCCACTTGTTAATGAATCTTCGCATACTTGGCTACTTCTTCTTAGCTACTGCCTTCATCTCCGACTCGAGCACTACCGGCGCCGGTCCGGAGATGCCTCCGTCCTTGCGAATACGCCAGAAGTGCACGGCCATGAAGATCGATGCTACGAGCGGAATACCGATGCAATGCCAGATGTATGAACGTAAAAGCGCGTTCGAATCCACGATCGAGCCACCCAACAGTCCGAAGCGCACGTCGTTGTAAGCAGTCAACCCCAGCTGTGGACCGAATGGGCCTTCATGACCCAGCATCGGTGTCGCTCGCGCCATGTTTGTACCCACTGTGACCGCCCAGAAACCAAGCTGATCGTCCGGCAGAAGGTATCCCGTAAACGACAAAAGCAGCGTCAACACGAGCAGAACGACGCCCACACACCAGTTAAATTCGCGCGGTTTCTTGTACGAGCCCGTAAGCACGACGCGAAACATGTGCAGCCAGGTCGTGATCACCATCAAGTGCGCCGCCCAACGATGCATGTTGCGCAGCAGCTTTCCAAACGGGACGTCATGCTCGAGATAAAGAATGTCGCGAAATGCGTCGGCCTTGGTGGGGTGGTAGTAGAACATCAGTAACACCCCGGTAAACGTAAGCACGATAAAAAGGTAGAAAGTGATACCACCCATGCCCCAAGTAAACGGATACCGCACAGCGTCGCGATTGATCTTCGCGGGATGCAGGTGCAGAAAGACGTTTGAAAGAATCGCGAGTGAACGGTTACGTGGATCGGAGCGATCGTGAGAGACGCGAAAGATCGATTTCCAAAGCTGCGTCTCCTGTGGATCCTTATAGTCTTTCGCTTCCTCTTTCGCGCGGTTTGCCAGCGCACCGCCCGTTTCCTTGACCTTGTCGAGCATGCCGCGCTTGTCTTCGTCGCCCGAAGTGAGTTGTTTTGTATCTTTTGGATCGGGAGTCTCAGCCACGTCTTATACCCTTATAAAAGCCCCTTCATCATCGAATTCGCTTTTCTCGCCTTTCGGCCATTCATAGAGCGTTCCGACATCCACAACAATTTGTCCTTCCGCGTCGAGGGTCACCTTCGCGCGGTCCATCGGTCGCGGTGCCGGCCCTTCGAAGGCAATGCCTTCACTATCGTAGCCACTGCCATGGCACGGACATTTGAACTTGTTCTCACTCGCTTTCCAGTCTGGTGTACAACCCAGATGCGTGCAGCGCGCGTAGATCACGAACAGTCGATCTGAAGTTCTCGTCACCCAGACACGGTATTGTTGTTGCCACTTGGTATCGACACCGAGAGCGTAATCGTTAGGCGAGCCGATACGAAATATGCTGGAAGGTTCGAGAATCGAGCGCGGCAGGAAGAACCGCACGAACATCAGGAAGAAAACAGTGAGCGAGCCGGCGACGGTGGCCCAGACCATCCGTCGTCGCATCTTGTTCACCGACGAATCAGGGCTCGTCTCGACGACCGCGGCGGCAGTTGAGGGCTTCGCCGGAGGCGCAGTACGCGCGGGCGTACTCGGCGTGGAACCTACACTCGGGGCGGACAATTGATCGGCTTGACTATCCAAGACCAGACCTCCGTCAAATCAATTCCGAATTGCCAGGTGTTGCGAACTTCCGTGGGTACACTTCGACTTTACTAACAGAGGGTTAATTATACAATCCCACCTTGAACAGGGATTCCTCTCTGCGCAGTAAATCGAATTATTTGCTTAAACATGAAGAGCGCCGCACCTAACAAAAAACAAATTATTAATATGGTCGGCGGCAGTATTTATACATAATTTCCTGATTGGCTGGCAAGAAGTATCGATGTCTAAACCACACGTCATCATTTATTCGCGACCCGGTTGCCATCTCTGCGACGAAGCGAAGGCTGCAATTCTCAGTGCTGGATGTAGCGACGAATTTGTTTTCGAGGAGATCAATATCGAATCTGATGAGGAATTACTCAGAAAATATAAGTACGACATTCCCGTTATTGTGATTAACGGAGTTGAGTCCTTTATACATCGTGTGGACCCGAGTGAATTTAGAACGCGGATTCAACGGATTTAAATCCGGATTTTATCCGTGCAATCCGCGTTCAAAATGAGTTTCTCGGCTGAGCGCTTCGATGGATTGATAAAGCTTATCCCGTTCTTGTTCGTTCGTGGATTGCCGGTAGGCCATGACGAGATCCTTAAGACCGGCGAGTTCTTTGTAGAGACCGGCGTTTTCGATCGGTGGAGTCAGATAGGAGATCAGCTCGGCATACGAGCGGCGCTTGGCGATCGATCCTTCCGAGGGATTGTTGACACTGTAGATGTAGAAGTTTGGCAACTCATCGATGAGCCGGTCCGGCCAGCACTCACCGGAGAGTCCGATCTGTTTTCCGGGCATGAACTCAAGCGCGCCGTGTGTTCCGAAATGAATGACGCCGTCGGCGTTGAATACTTTTGAGATGTACGTGTAGAACGCGAGGAATCCGTGGTGGGGCGAACCACCTCGCGCCATCATCAGACGCATCGGATCTCCTTCAAAGCCAAATGTAGGCTGGACGCCGATAAAGATATTCCCGAGCGTCAGTCCCTGAATCAACAATTCATTGCCAAAAGAGTTGATTGCACCGGGCGGCGTTCCCCAGTCATTTTCGACTTCTCTCACATAGGGGCAGAGTTTTCGGTATTCGTGGATATTCATCCGATAGGCTACGTTTGCCGGGGCGCCAAACTGTTCTGAATTGCCTTCGATTAATCTCCTCCGCAACGCATCTGACGATTCCGGCAGCTCGACTTGATAACCTTCCTCGCGAAGGCGCTTCAACACATCGAACAACCCCGGAAACACATCGAGATCTGCGGCGGTGCCGATGTTTCCCTTGTTTGGAGGAAAGCAGAACAGGATGATCGCGAGCTTGATCTGATCGCGGGTGGCGGTTTGTAACTTGTGCCAACGTCTCAGTCGCCGCGCAAGACGTGTGCATCGATCCTGAAGCGCGATTGGTTCTTGTCCCCGACTGGGAATGCCACCATAGATAAAAGGCTCCGTCGCGCCATCGATCTCCGGTATTGCGATCTGCATTCCCGATTGAACTGGATTGAGTCCGGTCTGCGAATCAGACCAGGCTTCGATGGTTTGTGTGTCGAGGCTAACCGCAGAACGATATGGAAGATTTAGAGTACGCAAAAACTCCGAAGCTGCGGCGCTGTCGTTCATGGCAGGGCCGCCGACAAAACTGAAACCGGTCAGCGAAACGATTTGACTGACGCGCGGTTTCGTCTTCGCCGGCTCGACAAAAAACTGCGACACGGCTTCGCGGTTATCCATCAGTGTCGCGATCGCCGGAATCACGCTCAGACCTTCCTCTTCAATCGCGTTGATGAGTGCGTCGTAATGCTTTGTTGTCTTGCTGATGACTTGCGGACGCATCAACAACAGACCGATGGTTGACTCGGAATGCAAAGGCTTCCGATACCACTTACGGTACTCAGCAAACGTTTGAAACAGCGCTGGAGCCGCGGGGTGATAGATCGCGACAGAGGGCATCTGCTCAGGTCGTGGAACACGAATCTTCTTCAGGCGCTCATCGCGAACGTAGTGGACGAGCGCGTAGAGCAACATCGATTGGATGTTTTGCGGCGTGGGCTGAAGGAAATAGCAGAAGAGATAGAGATAATGCTTTGCGTCAGTGAGTGCGCCTGCGGTGGGCACGAATTTGAGAATGCCCGGCAGGCGATCGACCAGTTTCAAATATTGACCGTGTCCACGACTCGATTTGCCACGTCTTGCCTGTGCCCCAACCCAGGAGCCCACAGACTTCAACAACTTTCCACCTTTGCCGTTCTGACCTTTTCCGAGGGTGGAAATATCCAAACGACCGAGGCGAGTTCGTCGCATCAACTCCGGCATACAGTTGATGACGACCACTGCATCGTGATGTTTGTATTTTTCGAGAGCGGCGACGAGGCGACTGGCATTCTCACCGTCCATCACGTGAATGACAAAAACAACATTCGCGTCTTTTATATCTGTTTCAACATCCTGCCATTCGAGTTCACTCAACGGCGAGCCAAAATTGTACGCCGCCACACGCAGCCCGAGATTGTGCACACGATTGATCTCGCGCCCCGCGTTTTTCAGCGGCGCCAACAAACTCGAACCGACGTAGAGGATAGTGATATTCATTAGATAAAGATTTACAGGATGTTTCAGGATTAACAGGATTTCATCTTGTGAATCCTGAAAGAATCTTGTTAATCCTGTCTAAAACTACGCAACGCCTTCAAGCTGATCTTCCAAACTACGACGGATCTCCCTCAATTTTTCCAACACGCTCTCATCAACATCCCAATACCCGCGGCCATTCGCTTCCAACAACCTCTGCGCAAGCGAATGCGCGGAGTGCGGATTTAGATCTCTGAGGCGCTCGAGCATCCTCTCATCAAACAAAAACGTGTTCGCCACTTCCGAATAGATCCAATCATCAACCGCATCGGCCGTAGCGCTCCACCCGAAAGTATTCGACACGTGATTCTCAATCTCAGCCACGCCTCTGAACCCGTGTTTCAACATCCCCTCATACCACTTGGGATTCAGCGTCTTTGCCCGAGTCTCCAAACGCACGGTTTCTTCCAACGATCGAATCTTCACCTCACGCGACAAACTGTCAGACAAGTAGATCGCCGGCCGCGCCTTCGCGCGCTTCTCGACCGCTTTCGACACGCCACCGAGATACTCAAAGTAGTGGTCCACATCAGTCAGACCGATTTCAAACGTATCGATGTTCTGGTAGGTCGCCTCGACGCGTGAAAGCGCACGATCCATCGCGAGTCGCGCTTCCCTGCCCTCAATCGCACGTCCAGTGGAGTCGCGCCCATATGCAAAACACTTGCGCGTCACAAAGAGATCGCCAAGTGTCTCTTCGCGTTCCCACTGTGAATCCATCACCATGAAATTCACGTTCGTGCCGTAATTTCCCGGGGCATTTGAAAAAACACGTACGGCTGCATCATCGAAATCGGAGGCATCCTGTTCGACCTGTTGCAGAACATGTTTGCGAACGTAGTTCGATTCCAAAGGCTCATCTAGTTGTGCAACTAAACGGACTGCCTTATCGAGCAGTTGAACGGTCGGACTAAACAGATCGCGAAAGATTCCGGATATCGTCATTACGACGTCGATTCGCGGCCGGCCCAGTTCGCTCAAGGGAATCGCCTCGACGCTCGTCGTCCTATTTAAGGCATCGCGAACCGGACGTGTGCCGAGCAGCCAGAGCGCCTGGGCCACGCCTTCGCCCTGCGTCTTAATGTTGTCGAGTCCCCAAAGCACGAGCGCCATCGCTTCGGGATAACGTCCATTCTCCTGTTTGTACCGTGCAAGCAGACTATTCGCGACCCCTTCACTGCGCGCAAAAGCCACTGCCGAAGGGACGCCATAGGGATTGAGCGCATGAGTGTTTCTGCCGGTCGGAAGAATATCGGGGTTCTGAATGATATCGGCGCCTGGTCCAGGTTCGACGAACTCACCTCGCAACGCCCGCGCGAGGGAATCTATCTCACTGTTAGTCTGCAGTTTTGCGGTAACTGACTCGAGAAGCGCGAAAACAGGACGCGTTGCTTCGGCGTCCAATCCTTTTGTCTGCAAGAAAGCGATCGCTGCGTCTGTTCCGTGTTCAGCGAACGTCCGCACCGCCTTCTCCACGAGATCCTCCGGAAGCGCACGCGTTCCCGCCTCAGGTCGATCGAACGAAGCAATCATTTTCAACAGATCGGTTTTCTCGCCGGCCGAAGAGGCGCGACCGAACACGTGCAGACCGGTCGGGATCAATCGCTGTTCTATTTCCAGCAATTGTTCGTAAAGGGCGAACACCTTCGCGTCGCGCTCGTTGTTTAATTTAGATGCCACGGATTTTACGGATTGGCCGGAGCGATCTTCACAAATTCGGCGCGCAGGATCCATGCAAGACGGCGCGTCTCTTCAGCGGATTCAAACTCCTTCTGGGTGTCTACAACGACAACGCGAGCTTTTGTTCTGGCGAGCGGCACGGTGAGCTCTCGTAGCTCCGACTCGATCTTCACTTGCCGGAACGCGCGCAGGTTAAGACCGCCACGTCTCAACGGCACATTTGAACGTCCGTCGGTAAACAACAGCACAACTGACTCACCAAACTTGTTACCCACGAGTTCCAACAACTCAATCGTAGTCACAAGCCCTAACCCCAGCGGCGTACTGCCGCCCATGCGTAGCGAGTCGAGCACACGCCGCGCACGCAGAATACTTCGCGACGGAGGCAAATCAACATTCGCAGTTGTTCCATGAAAGGAAACGATCGCAACGCTGTCGCGATTCAAGTACGACTTCCGAAGCAACTTGAGAATCGTGCTCTTCGCTCGCGCGATTCGATTTGCCGCCATGCTGCCGGACGCATCGATCGCAAATATAAACAACCGGCCCTGCTTGTGTTTCAGGAGCTTGTAGCGCAACGCCTCTGAAGTTACGGGGGCCAGTCGTCCATCACGCAATGACGAATTTAGTCCGACGAGCGCACGTACTGTGGCGTCAATCGCGACGCGAGCACCCGCGCTTTTGAATGTCACTGCGCGGGTGTATCGCCCACGCCGTTGTGCCAATGCTGCCTTTGCGCCGCTGGGGCTCCGGCTCTGCGAGCTTGATTTCTTCCCGCGTTCGCCTTTCACATGCTCATCAAGTCGCAGTTTGTCGGATTTCTTCTCAACCCCGGGTGGCGACAACACATCCGCTTCGTTTGGTCTCGAACTACTTCCGGATGCTGACCGCCGTTGTCGTGGACCATCTTTGTTTACTTTTCCCGGACGATCGAGATCCTGAGGGTCGCCATCACCATTACCAGGCGAAGACTGCCGCGGCGCCGTGTTTGGAAAAACCTCGTCCACGGCTTGCTGCACCTGTTCGCTTGTCGCTGTCTCGTCGAGCGCATCGCGACGCAATCGATGTCGCAACGCCATCGCCGAAACCCTCTTCACGTGTTCCTCGGTGACGGCCTTTCGGCCTTCGAACGCAGCCAGGGCGCGGGCCGCACGCATGATCGTCAGTTCACCCCGGTGACCATCGACTTTCAGATCCGCACAGAGTTGCGCGATCTTTTCAAGCACGGTGCGGTCAGTATTTGTCTTTGAAAGATTTGCGCGCGCACGCGTGATTCGTTTGCGAAGTTGCTCCTGGTGGGGTTCATAGGTTTTACAGAACGCATCACGATCTCGATCGTAACCTTCACGACGCTCGACGATGTCGACTCGATTCTTCAGGTAGTTTTCCGTTGTGACTTCGGCATGCAAGCCGAATCGATCGAGTAACTGTGGTCGAAGTTCGCCCTCTTCAGGGTTTCCCGATCCGATCAATACAAAGCTCGCCGGATGCTCAACCGAAACTCCTTCACGTTCGACCTTGTTTATGCCCGTGACCGCGACATCCAGCAGCAAATCCACCAGGTGATCCTCGAGCAGGTTCACCTCGTCGATATAAAGAAAGCCTCGATTCGCACGCGCTAACAACCCGGGATCGAAAACTTTTCGTCCGGCCGAAAGCGCCCGCTCAATATCGATAGTCCCACAAACGCGATCTTCAGTGGCTCCCAAAGGTAGCTCGACTACAGGCACGGCATTTTGCTTCGAGCTGCGTTCTCGGTTCTGGTGACACTGGTCACACAAGTTGCGCTCGTCTTCGGGATCGCAGTTATAAGGACATCCGGTAACTACCGTGATTTGTGGGAGCAGATCCGCGAGTGCTCTCACCGCGGTCGATTTTCCGGTACCGCGATGGCCCATGATCAAGACGCCTCCGATCAGCGGATCGACGACGTTCAATAGCAGGGCTAGCTTCATCTCTTCCTGCCCTACGATTGCGGTGAAGGGGTAAGTTTTGTGTCTCGCTTTGTCCACTGGCCACACAGATTACCTGATCTGCGTAATCTGTGTAATCTGTGGATACAATTTTCTTGACATTGCCCAAAAAGGGGCATAGAGTGCGGCCACTCCCGACTTATAAAGCAGTCACGCCCAGCTAATTCGATTTACTATTCGAGCAGGGTCCGCGCCTCTGCCCTTTCTCTCACAACTAAGGTTAGTCCTTGGTTACTTCTTACGTGAGGGAACTCATTAACTCTGGTCGTACCCCCCTAAGACTTGAGCTGCCTCTTTAGTCCAAGTCCAAGCAGGGTTTTTAGAAAGAACCTTAAGCAGAACTTTGCAGTTTACCTACGGGTAAGCTGTGGGTTTTGTCTCGCAACCCGTTTGTAGCTCCTAGGAGGTCAAAGTTACATGAGGAAAGTTCTACCTATCTTGACGCTGGTCTTGTTCGCGGTCGCGCTCTTCTTACCCCTGAGCCAACCCCAGCCTGTCGCGAGTCAAACTGCAACCGAGGCACTGACCACTGACATGGACGCCAAAACCGATGACCTGTTCAATGGTTTCGGCGTGAAAGGGACACCGATCGACGAATGCGTAGCCGAACCTGAACCGCCCACCGCGCGCGGAAACGGCAGATTCGAAGACAACAAATTCATCTTCTCGGAACGTGAGACTATCGAAGATGGTCTTGGTCCAACTTATAACGATGTAGGCTGTGTTGAATGTCACCAGTCAGTTGACGTTGGCGCCTTCGGCCAGCAGATGGAATTCCGAGCAGGTCACATCACGAATGGCCAATTCGTTGATGCACCGGGCGGGCAGCTAATTCATGCTCGCGCGACGGATTCGGACATCGTGGAACACATATCCACGGCGGAGACTGTCAAAGCATTCCGTGTCACACTCAGCACTCTCGGTGATGGATTCGTCGAATGTCTCTCCAACACGGCGCTCCAGAATAATGTGGCCGCGCAACCGTTGGCTCAGCGCGGAACCCTTACCCAGGTTCCAGTGACGGAAGCCAACAACACCTTGCGCATCGGCCGCTTTGGCTGGAAAGCTCAGCATGCGAGTCTCGTTTCGTTCTCCGGTGATGCCTATCTCAATGAAATGGGTATCACTAACCCGTTCGATGGCTTCGGCGGTCGTAGTTCCAATGCCGCAGATGCCGGAACACACGAGAATCCGGCCAGCACTGCTGAAGGCATTATCAACGTCACTTTCCCATCGCCTTTTGATCCGGTACCGGATCCTGAGGACGACGGGCTGGACGTTCTTGCGTTCGCCGATTTTATGGCGGCTACAAGAGCACCGCGCCGTCAACAACCGATACCGGCGGCTGCGACACGTGGCGATTCATTGTTTAACTCAGTCGGTTGTGCCGTTTGCCATACCCGAACGTTTGTGACCGCGCCTCCGGGAACGATCATCAATGGCGGAGCATTCGCAGTGCCGGCAGCTCTCGGTAACAAGATCATTCACCCGTTCAGCGATTTTGCGCTTCACAATATCGGCACGGGCGATGGTATTGTTCAGAACGCCGGACAAAGCACGGCAAATCAGTTGCGAACGCCGCCGCTTTGGGGCATTCGTGCACGCAACAGGCTCATGCATGAAGGCCTGAACATCACCATTTTTGACTCGATCCAACTGCATGCGGGACAGGCAACGACAGCCAGAAATAACTTCAATGCCTTGACCGCCGCGCAGCGGAACGATCTCATTGCATTCGTGTTGTCGTTATGATTTTCTTTCGGCAGCCGAATTGACGAGGCACTATCCCGAAGCTCGCTGAGGAATCTCTCGGCGGGCTTCGGTTTCCTCCGGATGATGGACAGGATTACAGGATTTTCAGGATGAACATGTAAATCTTGTTCAATCCTGTAAATCCTGTCTAAGTGCCCCGACGATTCAGAATCCTCAAGAGGTTATTTTGAAATGCTAAGAATCATCCCTTGTCTACTGGTGACCGCGTTAATGATTTGCGCCTGCAGCTCGCAGTCGAAAGCTCCGGTGGCAGAACAAGCACCGCTCGCGTACCAACCTTCTCCTGAGTCGACGCCAGTGCGACTAACAGCTCCGCCAGCAGCGAAAACAACTGAAGTTCAGGAAGCCGTTAAGAGAGTTTTCAAGGATGCAGCCGTCGTCGATCCAAATTACAATCCGAATCATCTCGCAGGTGATTTTAATGGCGACGGTGCTCAGGACATCGCAGTGATTCTGAAACCCGTTGATCTCGATCTGATGAATCAGGAACTACCGCCCTGGCTCGTACGCGAACCTCGCACGAGGCGTGATCCACGCATAAAACTGAAGATCGAAAAAGACGAAACACTGATGGCTGTTATTCACGGTTATGGCGCGAACGATTGGCGCGACACGCAAGCGACTCAAACCTTCGTACTGAAGAATGTCGTCGGCAACGATCTAAAAGTTCACAGCGGCAAGGAATTTGTGACTGCAAATAGCGGCCGAAAGTTACCGCGACCGCAGGGTGATCTGATCGGAGAAACCGTGCAGGGCTCGCCCGGCTATCTTTATTATGCGTCAGCTACCTATTCATGGTACGACCCCAAGACCTATACAGGCGCCGAAGCTCCTCCCGGCGTGTTTCATAAACCACGCACGATGAAATAGGTAACAAGGAGAACGGAAATGAGCACTGGGAAATACGCGAAATACTGGATCTTCGCACTCATCGTCATCGGCTTCACTGCGATTGCTGCTCAAGCGCAGGCTGATCCAGCCGTCCAGATGATTAGTGCTGAGGAGCTCAAAACAAAGATCAGCAGTAATCAGCCGATCATGATCATCGACGTGCGCAGTTCCGAGGGTTATGCAAACAGCAGCAGCACCTTGAAGGGCGCGATTCACTATAAACTTCGAAGACTAAGGGCGCGGCTTGCGTTCCCTCCCTTAAAAGATCTTCCAAAAGATCGTGAGATCGTCACGTATTGCGCTTGCCCAAACGATGAATCGAGCATCGCCGCAGCGCAGATTCTGCAGGCCAATGGATTCAAACGCGTGCGAGTGTTGCAAGGTGGATGGCATGAATGGCTGAAAGCGAAGGGACCAGTCGAGCCCCGCGCGAGGAGCTAGTTGATTGCCAATTGCCGATTGCCAATTGCCAATTTGTTTTCGGTAAGCCTCATCGAATAAAGGCGAGAAACGACTTATTAAATCGGCAATTGGCAATCGGCAATTGGCAATGCCACAATGGCGTCGGAGGACAACGAGAATACTAGAGGTCAGTAAGCTCGGATGCGTGCGCGGAGATCGCAGGCTTTTTAGCGGACTCGACTTCGCAGTGTCTCCCGGAACTTTCGTCCAGCTCACCGGGCCAAACGGAAGCGGCAAAACCAGTTTGTTACGGATGCTGTGTGGACTCCTCCCTGCGGCTGAGGGCGAGGTTAAGTGGGACGGTGCGAATATTCGCTCACTCGGTGAGGAATATGTCGCCGTCGTGACTTACTTAGGGCATCGACACGGAATCAAAGACGAACTGAGCGCGATCGAAAATTTGCGAATCACAAATGCCGTGAATGGCGTTGAAGTGAGCAAAAAACGCGCTCGCGAAGCTCTTGGACAGATGGGTTTGGGTGGTCGCGATTCCCTTCCGGCACGACTCTTGTCAGAAGGTCAGCGTCGACGAGTAGCACTCGCGCGACTTCTCGTGTGCAACACCAAACTCTGGTTACTCGATGAGGTGTTGACCTCATTGGACAAGTCGGCGGTTGCTCTCGTTAGATCTTTGATTGAAAACCACCTGGACGGCGGCGGCATTGCGATCGTTGCAACGCATCAGGAATTAGAGTTGGCAGCAGGCCGTACCAAACGACTCGAATTCACAACGTGAACGCACCTTCGAGCTTATCGATGTTGCGCTGGATCGTTTGGCGCGATTTGATGCTGGCGTGGCGTCGCCGCGCTGACATGCTGTCGACGGTTTTCTTCTTTGTCATTGTCGTCAGCCTGTTTCCACTCGGCATCGGACCCGAGACGCAGTTGCTGCGATCGATCGCACCGGGCGTGGTTTGGGTGGCAGCGTTACTGGCGTCAATGCTTTCGCTCGGCAGGTTGTTTGCCAACGACTATCAGGACGGCACGCTCGAACAGTTGTTACTGACGCCGCAGCCGCTCTTTCTCGTCGTGTTGGGAAAGACGCTGGCGCACTGGATCGTCGCGGAAGTGCCATTGGTATTAATTGCACCGCTCGTGGGAGTGCAATTCGATCTGAGCAGAGAGACGTTGTGGATTCTCTTTGCGAGTTTACTGATTGGCACTCCGATATTGAGTTTGATTGGATCGGTTGGAGCAGCATTGACGCTGGGATTGCGTGGCGGCGGCGTTTTGATCTCGATTCTGGTGTTGCCGCTTTACATACCCGCGCTGATATTCGGCGCCGGAGCGGTTGAAGCGAGCATCATGGGAACGAGCCCTTCTCCCCATCTGTCACTGCTCGGAGCATTTGCAATCGTATCGCTGCTCTTTTCGCCCTGGGCCACCGCCGCTGCGCTCAGGATTTCGTTGGAGTAAATTGATTGCCGATTGCCAATTGCCAATTGCCGATTTGAACGGCAGCCGGCGGCGGCAGACAAATTGGCAATCGGCAATCGGAAATTGGCAATAAAATGAACCTCTACAAATACGCATCGCCTACAACCTTTTACCCGCTCGCGGGGAAAATGATTCCGTGGTTCGCGATACCCGCTGCGATTCTCTTCGCCACGGGATTGTTTGTCGGCTTCTTCATCGCGCCACCCGACTTTCAGCAAGGCGAGGCCTACCGCATCATCTTCATTCACGTTCCCGCTGCGTGGATGGGAATGCTTCTTTACGTGTTGATGGCGATCTATGCCGGCATCGGGTGGGCCTTCAACGCGCGCCTTTCGTCGATGATGGCATCCGCGCTGGCGGTCACAGGCGCAATGTTTACCGCGCTCTCACTAATCACCGGCGCATTTTGGGGCAAACCAACGTGGGGCACCTGGTGGGTCTGGGACGCTCGCATGACGTCGACACTGATCCTGATGTTTCTCTACATCGGTTTCATCTCGCTTCAGGCAGCCATCGACGATCCAAGACGTGCAGACCGCGCCGGCGCCGTACTCGCGCTCGTCGGCCTCATCAATATTCCGATCATTTATTTCTCGGTTCAGTGGTGGAATACGTTGCATCAGGGCGCCACTATTCGTCTTCTTCAGAAACCATCTATCCAGGGATCAATGCTGTACGCGCTGCTAATAATGCTGGCGGCCTGCTGGCTTTACTCTGTGGCGGTTGTGCTGATTCGCTTGCGATGCATTATCCTTGAACGAGAGCAGAACGCTTCTCGATTCGCTGAGGTAGGAGTCTAATCATGAACTGGCCAGATCTATCGATGGGCGGCTATGGCTTCTATATTTGGGGATCGTATCTCGTTTCCCTGATCGCTATTGTTTGGGAAGTCGTCAGCCTGAAGCAAAGAAAGAAAGCGCTTACACAACAACAGCAATCATCGTCCGATTCCGTTCCTGCTTCCGTTTTAAGAGGGAGTATCAATGAAACGACGTCATAAACGGCTTACGTTTATTTTTGTGGGGCTCGCTGGTCTCGGGATCGCAGCTTATCTGGTTGCGAATGCTTTTCGTAATAACCTCGTCTTCTTTTTTAGTCCGACTCAAGTGGCAGCGAAAGAGGCGCCCGTCGATCGCACGTTTCGCATTGGTGGTCTCGTGCAGGAAGGCACACTCAAACGCGACGGCGATGGGTTGACTGTGCGCTTCACGGTAACGGATACAGCGGCGAATGTCCCGGTGGTCTACAGGGGAATTCTTCCTGACTTGTTCAAGGAAGGCCGCGGTTGCGTGGCGCAGGGAAAGATCGGTCCCGACGGTGTGTTTCAGGCCGACCAGGTTTTAGCAAAGCACGACGAGAACTACATGCCTCCCGAAGCCGGACAGGCAATCGACAAAGCCAAGCACGCTAAAGAAGCCGCAAAGTCAGTGGTGACTAACTAAGAAGGGTTTCTCGCAAAGTCGCAAAGGAAGCAAAGACGCAAAAACATCTTCTTTCCTTTGCGCCTTGTTTTTGTCTTCGCGCCTTTGCGTGAAACATTTGCCAAACAAATGATCCCTGAAATAGGTCAGTTCGCACTAATCATCGCCCTCCTGCTTGCCCTAACGCAGGCTACGTTGCCACTGATCGGAGCGTCGCGTGGCAACCAAACGTGGATCGCGCTCGCTGCACCCACTGGTCAGGCGCAGTTTATCTTCGTGGTGATCGCCTTCTGCTGTCTGGGCTATTCATTTATCACCAACGACTTCTCGGTTCTCAACGTCGCCACCAATTCCAATTCACAACTGCCGCTGCATTATCGTCTCGCCGCGACCTGGGGCTCACACGAAGGATCCCTGCTCCTCTGGACGTTCATGCTGGCACTTTGGACCGTCGCCGTTTCGCTTTTTAGCCGGCATCTTCCGGAAGAGATGGTGGCGCGCGTGTTGAGCGTGATGGGAATCGTAAGCGTGGGCTTTCTGCTGTTCATGCTGCTTACCTCAAATCCATTCACGCGTCTCTCGCCTGTTCCGCTAGACGGTCGGGATTTGAATCCGTTGCTTCAGGATCCGGCGATGGTGGCCCATCCACCAATGCTCTATATGGGCTACGTCGGATTCTCCGTCGCTTATGCGTTTGCGATAGCGGCGCTGATTGGCGGACGGCTTGACGCAACCTGGGCACGCTGGTCACGACCATGGACCACGATCGCGTGGATATTTTTGACCTGCGGCATCGCCCTGGGAAGTTTCTGGGCCTACTACGAACTCGGTTGGGGTGGCTGGTGGTTCTGGGATCCCGTTGAAAACGCGTCGTTCATGCCGTGGCTGGTCGGAACAGCACTCATCCACTCACTCGCAGTCACTGAAAAACGCGGGGGTTTCAAGAGCTGGACAGTGCTACTCGCAATCGCGGCTTTTTCGCTAAGTCTTTTGGGAACATTTCTCGTTCGTTCCGGTGTATTGACATCAGTTCACGCGTTTGCGACCGATCCAAAACGCGGCGTTTTTATTTTGGCGTTTCTGCTGATTGTGATCGGCGGCTCTTTGGTGCTCTACGCGATCCGAGCGAAGCAGGTTGGAGTGGGTGGTAAGTTCGAGGTTCTATCGCGCGAGTCGCTGTTGCTTTCAAACAACGTGCTCCTGACTGTCGCGGCCGGTTCGGTTCTGTTGGGAACTCTCTATCCGCTGCTTGTCGATGCGCTCGGCGGCGCGAAGCTTTCTGTTGGTCCACCATATTTCAATCTGGTGTTTGTCCCGCTCATGGCGCCGGCAATGTTCCTGATGGGCATTGGCCCAATCGCGCGTTGGAAGAAGGCGAGTCTGCCGGATCTCGTTACGCGACTGCGCTGGGCGTTCATAATCAGTGTTGTGACTGCCCTTACGTTGCCGTTTGTTTTTGGTCAATGGAAAGCACTTGTTAGTTTGGGTTTGATGTTGGCCTTCTGGATAGTTACCACGATCGCCGTTAACCTTTGGGAACGAATTCGAGTCACTTCAGGACAGCTCACCACATTTCAAAAACTTCGCACGCAGAGTCGAAGCTACTACGGCATGCAGTTAGCACATCTCGGCGTCGCAGTCTTCGTCGTCGGTGTGACTCTCGTCACTGGTTATCAATCAGAACAGGACGTGCGCATGGAGCGCGGTGATGTGGTGCGGGCCGGTGGCTACGAATTTCAGTTTGTCGGAGTCACAAACGTCAATGGTCCAAACTATGTCGCCGGTCGCGCGGAGGTCGTCGTCAGTCGCAACGGTCAGGTGCTTGAAAGACTTTATCCGGAGAAGCGAAACTACACCGCCAGCGGCAATGTCATGACCGAAACCGCTATCGACAGCGGCGTCTTTCGAGATCTGTATGTTTCGTTAGGTGAACCCGTAGGTGGTGGCGCGTGGAGTGTGCGCGTTTATTACAAACCATTCGTCGGCTGGATCTGGGGTGGGGCGCTTTTGATGGCACTCGGCGGTGGTCTCGCACTCAGCGATCGACGATATGCATTGGCGGCACGCAAGGAACGTGAAGCACGCCAGACAGTTAAACCCGCGGAGGTCCCCAGCACTGTTGCTGCTTCCGTAACAGAATCTTAATCTGTGTAATCTGTGGATAAGCAATGCTCCGCTATCTAATCCCTTTAGTTTTGTTTGTCGTTCTCGCCGTCTTTCTCGCGATTGGGCTTACGCGTGATCCACACGAGCTTAAGTCAGTCCTGATTAATAAACCCGGGCCCGCATTTCGTCTGCCGCAACTCAAGGCTGCTGACAAGACGATCTCTAACGAAGACATGCACGGCAAGGTGTGGCTTCTGAATGTTTGGGCTTCGTGGTGTGTAGCGTGCCGGGAAGAACATCCCTGGCTGATCAAGTATGCGCAATCCGGAGTCGTTCCGATTTACGGGCTTAATTATAAAGACAGGCGCGAAGATGCGATCGCATGGCTTGAAGAGTTAGGCGATCCTTACACGGTGAGCGCGGTCGATCTCGACGGACGTGTGGCAATAGATTACGGAGTCTATGGAGCACCTGAGACGTATGTAATCGACCAGGGTGGCATGATTCGACTCAAGCATGTTGGCCCAATCACTCCGGAGGTCTGGTCGGAAAAGATTCTGCCTTTGGTTCAGGAGTTAAATCGTCAGGGAACAAGTAAATGACCCGTTTGCGTTTAGTCTCGATATTGCTGATCTGCCTGCTTGCGTCCGTAGTAGTTGCGCAGGTGCAGGAGGAAGAAGTTCCGAGCGACGATCCGGTGATTGAGCAGCGACTCGCAAATCTCTCGAAGGAGCTTCGTTGCCTTCAGTGTCAAAACCAAACACTTGCTGATTCGCCTGCTGGCCTCGCCGCAGACTTACGCCGTGAGATACGTCTGCAAATGAAAGCCGGAAAAAGTGACGAGGAGATCATCGCGTTTCTCACACAGCGATACGGCGACTTTATCCTGTATCGACCGCGCGTCACTTTCACCACATACCTGCTGTGGTTTGGGCCTTTTGTTTTATTGCTTGCTGGCCTGTACGTGCTTTTCCGCTACATCAAGCAACGGAGAGATTTGATTACTGAGAAGCCTCTGAGCGCCGACGAACATCGTCGCGCCGAAGAGTTACTCGCCTCCATTCCCGGCAAGGAGACTACGTGATTCTCTTCTGGGTTATTTGTGCGGTGCTGATTGTGATCGCGTTGGCGTTTGTTCTGCCGCCGGCGTTACAGCGCTCGCAGGGAACAAACGTCAAAGCTGATGACGAGAGAAGGCAGGCGAACATCGCCGTCTATCGCGATCAACTCTCAGAACTCGAGGCTGATTTGCATAACGGGCTCGTTGCTGAGGAACAGTACGGGCAGGATCGTGACGAGATCGAACGGCGTTTGCTGGAAGACACCGCAAGCGTCAGTTCGAAAAAGACTGCTGCCCCAGTGAATGCACGCAGCACAGCCTATGTCCTCGGGTTCGGCATTCCATTCATAGCAATCATCTTTTATCTCAAAATCGGCCAGCCGAACCTCATCGACAATCCCGCTTCAGTAAGCTCACCTCCTGTGGCGACCGCATCTGGCCCGATGGAACGTTCGCAAGAGCAGATCGCAGCGAACGTCGACAAGCTTGCGAAGAGGCTCGAGTCGAATCCGAATGACCCTGAAGGCTGGTTGATGCTGGCGCGCTCTTACAGCTCGATGGAGAAGTTCAGCGAAGCGTCGAATGCGTATAGCAAGGCCACGGAGTTGACGCCCAAAAATGCTGACCTGTGGGCCGAGTATGCGTTTGCCGCTGCAATGGCAAGCGGCAGAAGTCTTGAAGGCAAGCCGACGGAACTCATCAATCGCGCTTTGCAAGTCGATCCGGAAAACGCGAAAGCTCTACAACTCGCCGGCAGCGCTGCGTTCCAGACCAGGGATTACAAGAAAGCTATCGACTACTGGCAGCGCGTGCTGAAGAAAGTTCCGCCGGATTCTGAGGTGGGCCAGACGATCACTGAGCGCATCAACGAAGCGAAGACGCTGGCAGGAAGTAAGTGACAAACAGCTTTGCACAAAATGTCTTATGCGGAGAAGATTTCTCCCATTGAGAGTTCTGGATCGATAACTATGACGAGAGAGAATCTACTTTTTGCAATTATCGGAGTTCTGCTGGGCTTCATCGTGGGCTTTATGTTTGCCAGTTCCATGAGTCAGAAGCAGGCAATGCAACAGCAGACGGCTGCCGGACCGCAATCGCTGCCCGGAGACCATCCGCCAGTGGGCGCACAAAACGCGCCGAACCCGCAGGCGATGCAGCAGGAAGTCACTGCGTCGCTCGAGAAGGCGCGCAACGAGCCCAAGAATTTTGAGGCACAGGTCAAGGCTGCCCAGCTTTATTATCAAATTCAACGTTACGATCAGGCGATCGAGTACCTGTTGAAGGCGAATCAGATTCGACCTACTGACTATCCAACTGTCGCCATGCTCGGAGTAGTAAATCTCGATGCAGGACATTACGACACCGCCGAGAAGTGGTATCGAGCGGCAATCAAAATGAAATCTGACGACGTGACGGTGCTTGCCGGACTCGCGTTCGTAACTCTCCAACAAGGTAATGCTAAAGCCGCTGAAGATGCGATCGCACAACTCGAGAAGGCCGATCCATCTGCGCAGGATTTACCGAATTTTAAAAGCAGGCTGGCGAGTTTGAAAGCAGGAAAATAAATCCGCGTTTATCTGTGGCTAAGGAGAGATCGACATTCGCACGACGTTCATGAGCAGTACCCGATCGATCTTTCCGTCCTTCCCAACGACAACCACCTGACCATTCTCAACCGTCACACGCTTTACCGTGCTCATTGATCGATTAATCAACGTTCCATCATTCGTCTCGATTACGAGTCGTGGTCCAACCTCCGGTTCGGGCTCCGCAGCGGGCTTTGCCTTGGGTTCTTCAACTACGGCCGGCGTCTCCCGAACTCTCGGCGCCGGACGTCTTCCTGCCGGTCGGCGTCCGCGTGTGGTTCGCGTTGTCGCAGGTTTTTCCGCTTCAGCTTCAGGAGACTTTTCCGGCGTTGCTTTTGGTGTCTCGGTTTCTGGCGTCGGTTCCGGTGTTGGCTCGGGTGTCGGTGCTGCCGCAACCTCGGTTACTGGTGGTGGCTCTGGCTCGGCAAGTCTGGCTCCCGTTGAGGAAACGCGTCTACCGCCACGCGCTGTTTCGGTTGGTGTTGGTGTTTCTGCTTCCGCGATGTCAGGACCACCGACGATCGGTTGAAACGAACCGCCGAAGAACAATCGATAGGTTCCCTGATCATCATTCGGGCTTCGCGCTTCCACACGCAGAATCAGATCTTGTCGCTGGCGAAGGTAGATCCCTTTTGTAACCGGCGTCGTGAGCTCTGCATAAAGAGTCACCTTGAGCAGTGGTCGTAACGATCCGACTGTAAAGACATCGACGTCGCCGTTGAGATTCTGACTCTGAATCGTGATCAGCAGATCGCCCGGCACACCTGTGAAGGCGTAATAGTGATCCGTTAACCGTGCATCTCCGAGATCGCGCGCGGCAATGCTACCGGTCACGGTGTTGCTCCGCACAGGCGATGGCGCGTTCGGATCGATCGATTGCGCCGACAGTGAAGTCGCCGTCCAAAGAAGCAATACGACGGTCAAAGGCGTTGCAAGAAATCTCACCATTTCGGGGCAAAGCATAACAGATCTGGGTTATCCTAGTCGCATGAAGTTAAGTCGTACCGTTGTTCCCTCTTTGTTGTTGTTACTGCTCTCTTCCCTTCCCGCTTTTGCCCAGTCGTGGACAGCAAAACTCGACAAAGACATTCGTTTTTATCAGCCCACAGAGATGGGCCTGGTGATAGCCGGCACAGAAAAGTCGCTCTATGCCATCGATGCTTCAACAGGCGAAACTCTCTGGCGTCGTAAAGACACGTCGCTTGAGGAAACCGATGTGGCTCCGGTTCCCGGCACCGATCTGCTTTTGTTGAGTCTTGAAAAAGGAGACAAAGCGCGTGTCGAGGCAGTTGATATTTTGACTGGCGATTCGATCTGGCGCAGCGACAAGATCAAAGGCGCCGTGATGCAGATCTCAGTTGAGCCGGCGGCGAATCTGCTTGCGATTGTGCTCGTGAAGGACGCTAAGAATCGCGCGCGCGATGGCTTCAAACGCCGCCCCTTTCTCCACGTTCTGAATTTGGCGACTGGCGACGAGCTCTGGAAGTATGAAATTGGCGAAGTCGAAATGATGCCAGCCCGCTGGCCTGAGGATTCTGGCAAGGAAGTCGATTACACACTCGACAACTATTACCCACCAGCATTCATCGATGGTCGACTTTATGCTTTCTACGAAGGCGTCACTTCATTTGACGCACGGAGCGGCAAAGAGCGCTTGCGCGAGAAGTATCGCGTCAACGAAGAAGGGCTCGCGCTCACCGAAGCTGAGCCGATCTTCAGCGAAGGTTTCGTCTACGTCTCCGGGCGTGGTCGCATTAGAGCGATCTCAAGACAGACTGGTGACACGGAGTGGGAAGCAAAGGATCTCGGTCTGACGCCGGAGATGCTTCTTTTTGGAGATGTTCTTTACGTCCGCACCGGCGGGCAATTTACGCGGCTGAAGGATGGTGACACCGTTGAGCGTGGCTCCTACGGCGTGAGCGCTATCGATGTTAACAACGGAAAAGTTCTGTGGCGCTATAAAGGCGCCGATAAGGGTATTACTAATCTTCTGTTCCCCGAATTTAATAGACTGATGGTGGCGGATCGTGACGATCTGATTTTTCTCGACCCGCGGAATGGCAAAGTAATCACTCGCATCCCACACAAAATCGAGCGCGCTTCGTTTGGAGTGCTGAATGAGCAGGGCGACATCGTAATCGGCGGCCAGTCAGAGATTGTGGCGTTCACTTCGAGGGATGGCCGTTTACTCTGGCGCGCAAAACACACGCCTCCCGGTCGCGGAATCTTTCGCACTGTGGCCGCGATCGCAGCTCGCGCCGCGTCGCTGTATTTCCGTTTTGGTGGACCAGCGATGACGGCGTTTCGTGGTGTTCAAATCGCGCATGCGGTGTCTGGGCTAAGTTGGTCTGGATTGGAAGCGCGATCGTCATTTTCGAACTTGCAGGGACTGGCGACCGCCTCGCGTCGCAATCGTGGCACACCGCGTTTCAAACAATTCGGCATCGCTAAGCGAATTGACCCGGCGCGGCAGTTGGAACGTCTGTCGCGTTTTCTCTGGCATCGTGATCGACTCGCAGCGCTGCGCGGGCAGTGGATGTATTTCTATACTGATTTAAAGAATGGTAATGGACTAGCTGGAGTTAACATCAACAATGGGAGAACCGATCGTGAAGTGCGGCTCTCAGATCTCGATGAACGATTTGTGACTGACGAAGTGCTTGGTGTGATGTTCACCGCGTCAGGCAATAAGTTATTTAGCCACGGATTACGCTGATCTGTGGCTAAATGACCTTAGCCTTAATGCATTTCCGATGACTGATACGGAGCTAAAACTCATTGCGGCCGCCGCGATCATCGGACTTAGCAAAATCCCGAAGAACGGATACAGAATACCCGCGGCGATGGGGACACCGAGCGAGTTATAGATAAACGCGAAAAAGAGATTCTGTTTGATGTTTGTCATCGTGGCGCGACTCAGTGCTCGAGCTCGAACAATCGCGCGGAGATCGCCTTTCACCAACGTCACGTCCGCACTCTTCATCGCCACATCCGTGCCTGTACCCATCGCGATGCCGACGTGAGCGAGGGCGAGCGCCGGCGCGTCGTTGATTCCGTCACCCGCCATTGCCACGATCCGTCCTGCGTCCTGAAACTTTTTCACCACCTCGACCTTCTGATCAGGCAAAACTTCTGCGACGACTTCATCAATTCCCAGCTTGCGCGCAACAGCTTCGGCGGTTGTGCGACTGTCGCCAGTAAGCATCACGATGCGAATGCCTTCTGCGTGAAGTTGTTTGACTGCATCGGGCGTCGTTTCCTTGATCGGATCCGCGACGCCGAGCAACCCCACAGGCACATCGTCGACGACTACAAACATGATCGTCTGACCATTCGTTCGCAGATTCTCCGCCTTATTGGACAGTTCAGCAGCATCGAGTTTGAAATCCTCCAGCAATGAACGATTGCCCACCGCGACCCGGTAACCATCAATCTCTCCCTTAACACCTTTTCCGGTAATCGACTCGAAACGCGCGGCATCAGCGACTTCGATACCGCGATCTCGTGCGCCCGTGACAATCGCTGAGGCGAGTGGATGTTCGCTACTCTTCTCCAGACTGCTCGCGAGTCGTAAAAGTGTCTGCTCGTCAACGTGTCCGTTGGTAACGACGCTCTCCAGTTTCGGCTTGCCTTCAGTCAACGTTCCCGTCTTGTCTACAACGAGCGTGTCGATCTTGCGCATGACCTCGATCGCTTCGGCGTTTCTGAACAGCACGCCGTTCTGTGCAGCCTTTCCGGTTGCAACCATGATCGACATTGGTGTCGCGAGGCCAAGCGCACACGGACAAGCAATGATCAGAACGGCAACGGCATTCACCAGTCCATAGGCCATCCTCGGCTCTGGACCCCAGACACTCCAGACAATAAAGGTGACCACCGCGATGATTACCACGCCGGGCACGAAGTAACCTGAAACAACATCAGCCAATCTCTGGATCGGCGCGCGACTCCTTTGCGCCTCGGCTACCATCTGAACGATTTGCGCCAGAAGTGTTTCAGAACCGACGCGTTCCGCACGCATCACGAAAGAGCCGGTGTTGTTAATTGTCGCTCCAACAACTCGATCCCCAGGTGCCTTTTCGACGGGAATCGGTTCACCCGTGATCATCGATTCATCCACCGCACTCGAACCCTCGAGCACCACGCCGTCCACCGGGACCCTTTCACCGGGACGAACACGCAAACGATCGCCGACTCGCACCTGGTCCAGTGGAACATCCTGCTCCTGCCCGTTTTCGCTGATACGCCGTGCAGTCTTTGGGGCCAGTCCGAGCAGTTCTCTAATCGCATTCCCGGTTTGACTGCGCGCGCGCAGCTCAAGGACCTGGCCCAGCAAGACAAGCGTGACGATCACCGCTGCGGCTTCAAAATACACCGGCACATTTCCGTCCATATGACGAAACGAGTGTGGAAATACTCCAGGCAGGACCACCGCAATCAAACTGAAGAGGTAACCGACCGCGACGCCGAGCCCGATCAGCGTGAACATATTCAGACTGCGGTTAACGATCGATTCCCAGGCGCGCACAAAGAACGGCCAACCACACCACAAAACCACCGGCGACGCGAGTATCAATTGCAGCCATTGCAGCGCCCGCATCGAGACTAATTTCTGCAGCGGCTGACCCGGTATCAAGTCGCTCATCCCAAGCACAAAAACCGGAATCGCGAGGATCACCGAGATCCAAAACCGCCGCGTCATGTCGATCAGTTCAGGATTCTCTTCCTGCTCGAGAGACACTGTGACGGGCTCGAGCGCCATACCACAGATCGGACAACTGCCTGGGCCATCGCGGACGATCTCCGGATGCATGGGGCAGGTGTACTTCTGATCAGGTGCAACCGGTTTCGGCTGTCGTGTAATTCCGATCGGTTGTTGCGGAGTTGGGTTCAGGAAGCTTTCGGGACTTTCGCGGAACCGGTGCAGGCAATGCGTGCTGCAAAAGTAGTAAGTCTTACCCTGATACTCGAAAGAGCCGGCCGCGTTATCAGGATCCACCTTCATACCACAAACCGGATCGACGGCAGCCGGTGCCGATGTTGTCGTATTCATTGCGTGGGTAGGCGTGTGATTCATCCGTAAATCCTGTTCAATCTTGTCAATCCTGTCCAACAAACTCAAAGCAAGAGATCTGTGAGGGGACGCTTTCAACCGCTAATGCCGAAGCGTAATCTGAACCAACGTCAATATCACTCAGAGACCACTGCAACTTGTCTTCTTCACCTGCACGCAGCAACGCTGCCGGATCGCAAGGTGCGAGCGTCACATCAAATCCGTCGAGCGGCTGTGACAATCCTTTGCCAATGGCTTTGATGTACGCTTCCTTCCGCGACCAGCAGCGAAAGAACGCCGCCACGCGTTCTTCCTTCGGTAACGAACTGAACGTTTCAACTTCGAGCCGCGAAAAGAAACGTGTTGCAATATCCTCGCTCGCGAAGTCTGCACGAATGTGCTCGACATCAACTCCCACCGCCGCATCGCGTGTCACAGCCACCAGCCCCATCTCATGTGAATGCGACATGTTGAACTGCAAACTGTCCTCGCCTGACAACGAGGGTTTTCCGTAATCGTTGAACGTGAACCTCAGCTCCGACGGGTTTGCTTGCAGGTATCGCCCGAGCACGTGACGCAAGAACCCGCGACTGACGACGAAATGTCGTTGAAGTCGCTCAAAACGAAATCGTTCGGCCCGATCGAGTTCTTCGGATGACAGTGTTCGTCGAAACCGATCCAATAACCCGCCATCCTGCTCGAGGCAAATTCGCCACACGTGTACCTCCCCCGCCTGTAGCGACGGCGACTCGGGAGCCTGAACCCAGTTTGAACTTTTCTCCATAAACCCGTCGATTCTTCGAAAGTGTCAATGCGCCGTCAAACCCTCGCAACAAAAAGAATACTTTTGTGAAAGGGTGAGCACAAACAAAACGGCTTTGCCGTTGTACTGTTCCATGGTCCAGGATTAGCTTTACCGTCTCCCCCGACTCTTTTGCGAAAGCTTGCACGGAAAATTTGGCCTCTGGGAGGGGGCCTTGCAATGGCGCGAACTATCTCCAGTCTCGTCCGCACTCTCTTGTGCGTTATTTTTATTTTGTGCGCAATGATTTCAGTTCACGCCCAGTTCAGGGCGGGGGTCCAGGGCACGATCTCGGATTCCGCCGGTGCACTCGTACCTGACGCGAAGGTCATTCTGAAGGATACGGAAACCGGAAAGACTCAGGAAGCCACATCCAATGCGGAAGGCTTCTATCGCATCACTGGCCTGGCTCCGGGAAAATACGAGTTATCGGTTGAGAAGACTGGGTACAAAAAGAGCGTTGCACAAAACCTCAGTGTGAGCGCGGAGGTTGTTCAGGGCGTTGATGTGATCCTTGAGATCGGAGAGATTACCGCCACTGTGGTCATCAGCGATGAGTCTGCTGTAGAACTGCAAACTGAAAACGCAAACGTCGCGAAAGGAATAACGACCACCGAGGTAAAGCGACTACCGCAGGCCGGCCGCGATCCTTACGAGTTGATCCGGCTAACCCCCGGTCTCTTTGGCGACGCGTCGCGATCGGCCAACGGAAACTCGCAGGCGCTTCCGAATTCTCCCGGACCGGGTGGTTCGAATAACTCGATCTTTCAGGCGGAGAATCAGCCGCAAATCAGCGCGAATGGTCAACGCGTCTCCGCGAACAACTTTCAGATCGACGGCGTGAGCGTCAACAGTCTCAGTCACGGTGGCGCCGCTGTCGTAACACCCAACCAGGAATCCGTGAAGGAGATCCAGGTTTCGTCTACATCCTATTCCGCGGAAGACGGTCGAAACTCTGGCGCTCAGATCAAAGTCGTCTCACAAAATGGAACAAACGATTTCCACGGCAGCGCTTTCCTCAAGTACGACAGTCCGAAGCTCAATGCTTTCAATAAATATCCAAACGATTTTGGCCGCGGACGAACGGAAAGAGTCGAGCGCTTCTTCCGGCAGTTTGGTGGGAGTGTTGGTGGTCCAGTAATTTTGCCGCGGTTTGGTGAAGGTAGTGGTCCCGCGACTTACAACCTCCGCGATCGGGCGTTCTTCTTCTTGTCTTACGAAGCACTGCGTGAGAACTCAACGAACCCGACGACGACTTATGTAGAGACGCCGCAGTTCCGGCAAGCTGTCATCAATGCGCGGCCCGGAGGCGTCAGTGCCAGGATATTGGCCAGCGACGGTGTCCAACCACGCATAGGCGCCGTATTGACGCCTCTGTGCAGCGACATCAACAGCGGTCTTCCCTGTCAGGTTGTTGGTGGCGGACTCGACGTCGGATCGCTGACTGGCGGTTTGGGCCAATACGTGTCGTTTTCAAACCTTAGTGGGGGCGGCCTCGATGGAATCCCCGACATTCAAAAGGTGATCATAGCTGGGCCGACCACCAACAAGCCCAAGCAATACAATGCACGCTTCGACGTTCTACCAAACTCGCTCAATCAACTAACGTTCAGCACTTATCTCACACGCGGTTTCTTTGTTGGGAGTGACACGGGCAACGGCGCGCGGCCGCAAGGCGACATTACCACCGAACCACATAACACAGCCTTCACAGTGCTCTACAACCGCACATTTTCTCCGACACTGCTGAACGAAGCGCGATTTAACTTAACCAAATTCGCTTTCAACGAGCTCGAGTCATCGACCGGAACTAACTTCGGCATTCCCCGCGTTGAAATCGAGAGCCTGCTGCGCGATGGCCGCATTCGTTTCGGCGCCAACCAGGCTGAAACAACGCCCGGCGTTTTCTCTGAGAAGACGATGGAGTTTCGCGACGTTGTCAGCAAGGTGCACGGAAATCACGGTTTCAAGTTCGGTGGTGAGTTTCGCCGCGAGTTTAATGATAACAACCTAAACGGCGCTTCCCGTCCGTTGTACACCTTCGCAAGTCTCTTTAACTTCGCGAACGATGCGCCGCTCTTTTATCAGATCAACGCCGATCCCGAGACGGGCGGTCCGGCAGACGCACAACGCCATTTCCGCTCCAATAGTTACGGTTTCTTCGTTGGCGACGAGTGGAAAGCCAGACCAAATCTTTCGCTCACTCTCGGTCTTCGATACGAATACTTTGGAGTCTTGAAAGAGCAGGACAACAAGGTCGCTAATTTTATTTTTGGACCAAACGGTGGTTTAGCCGGTTCACGAGTTGAACCGACAAGCAAACTCTACAATGGGGACAAAAATAACTTTGCACCACGCTTCGGATTTGCCTATAGCCCGAAGTACTACAACCTCGAACAGAAACTCGTCATACGTGGCGGAGCGGGAATCTACTACAACCGCATTCCGGAAGTAGTTTTCTCCAACACTCGCGGCAATCCACCATTCTTCGCTCGTTATCAAATCTGCTGCGGCACCGCTGCGACTGACTTCGGTAGTCCTTTTGCCGGCGGACAGATCCTTTATGCGTTGGGAAGTAGCACTTCGCCCTTTAGTTTTCCTGCAAACCCGGCGCTCGCAGTGGGTATCGATCCGGCAACAGGTACTCCTCCAAATCGAACCGTTGAAGTTTACGGCACGCTTTCCGACGTTCCTACGGCTTACGTTTACGCTTATTCATTGGATTTCCAGTACAGGTTGCCGTTCAGTCTCGTCGCCACCGTCGGTTATCAAGGCAGCTCGAGTCACAAGTTGATTCGTCTCGTTAATCAAAACTTAGTGCAACCGGCGATTCCGGCAAACTTCTTCGCCTTTGCAGTATTCATTCCGACGCCTGACGTGAATTCAAACTACAATGCCATGAATACACGTTTGACACGTCGCTTCGCACGCGGTTTTCAGTTCGACGTACTCTATCGTTGGGCCAAGAGCATCGACACGCTTTCGAATGAAGGTCCGGGCGCTGAGACCAATCAGACGTTTCCACAGGATCTGCGTCAGGAGCGGGGTCCATCCGATTTTGACGTGCGACATAACCTGAATATCTCGGGTCTGTGGGATTTGCCGATCTTCCGCAATCGACGCGATTTTGTGGGCAAAGCATTTGGCGGTTGGCAGATTGACGGCATCCTATCGGCACACACCGGTTTCCCATGGACACCACACACGGGACAGTGCGTGCGTTCCGCAAATTCCAATAACTTCGTCTGCCCGTCGCGTCCGCCGCGATATTTTGGTGGCGCACTTGAAGACACCAGCAATGATGCCTTCATCCGTCCGGGCGGAAATTTCCCTGGCGGCGGCTTGCTTTACTTCGATCCAAACAATCCAAACGGACTGTTATTGCCCGGCATCGGACGCAATTCTTTCCGTGGTCCCAAATACTTTGCGGTTGACATGAGTCTTGGCAAGCGAACCGGTTTGCCGTTTCTTAGTGAAGCATCGAATCTGGAAGTGAAGGCAAACTTCTTCAACATCTTTAACAACTTGAATCTCGCGCCGTTTGGCTTCTTCGCGCCGAATGTTGATAGCCCGGACTTCGGGCGCGCGCGAAACGCACTTGCGGGACGTGTTGTAGAATTTCAGGCGCGGTTTAATTTCTAGCAGCAAACCATCCACAGATTACACAGCTTCTGAAATCGGTTCTGTGTAATCTGTGGAATCTGTGTACCCAATATGAAGCAACGCATCCGGCCTGCAGCGTTACTGCTGTTCTTTGTCAGTTCTCTTCTCTTTTCAACTTCTCTCACGCATTCACAACGCGCTCCCAACGTCGAGCAACGCGTCAACGCCTTGCTTGCGCGGATGACGCTCGAAGAAAAGCTCGGGCAGCTTCAGCAACTCGACGGCGAAGGCGCCGGCAACTTTCGTCCGGAACATCTCGACCTGATTCGCAAAGGTCTCCTCGGTTCGACGCTCAACGTTCGTGGCGCGCAGCGCACCAACCAGGTGCAGCGAGTAGCGATGAATGAATCGCGTTTGAAGATTCCGGTTCTGTTTGGTTTCGACGTGATTCACGGCTATCGCACGATCTTTCCCATCCCGCTTGGTGAAGCGAGTAGTTGGGATCCTGTGTTAGCTGAGCGCTCGGCTGCGGTTGCGGCGCAGGAAGCAAACAATGTCGGATTGCGTTGGACCTTCGCTCCGATGGTTGATATCGCACGCGATCCGCGTTGGGGAAGAATCACGGAAGGTGCAGGTGAAGATCCGTTTCTTGGTGCTGCATTCGCACGAGCGCGTGTGCGCGGTTTTCAGGGCGACGACTACGGCGCACCGGACAAGGTTCTCGCCTGTGCGAAACATTGGGTCGCTTACGGCGATGCAGAAGGCGGTCGTGACTACAACACGACCGATCTCTCCGAAAACACACTGCGCGAAATCTATTTCCCGCCATTTAAGGCTGCTGTTGATGCCGGTGTCGGAACACTCATGAGCTCGTTCAACGCCATCAACGGAGTGCCGGCAACTGCGAATGCGTTTACGTTGACTAAGGTGCTGCGACAGGAATGGAAGTTTGATGGTTTTGTCGTCAGTGATTACACCTCCGTCAAAGAGCTCATCAATCACGGCGTCGCTGGAAATGAAGAACAAGCGGCGGCGCTCGCGCTCAATGCCGGTGTCGAGATGGAGATGGTGAGCCGCAGCTATAACCAGTTTGGCCCGCAACTTCTGAAACAGAACAAAATTACACAAGCAACTATCGATGAGGCAGTGCGAAGAATTCTGCGGATTAAGTTTCGTCTCGGACTCTTTGATCGTCCCTACACCGACGAAGCGCGTGAGCCGAACGCATTGCTGCGTCCGGAAAGTATTCGTCTCGCTCGTGAGATTGCGGGTCGCTCGATGGTCCTGCTGAAGAACGAGCGTGAGACTCTGCCGCTGAACAAGAACATCCGATCAGTCGCGGTTATTGGACCACTGGCAGACGACAGGCGCGCCCCTCTCGGCTGGTGGGCCGGTGACGGCAAGGAAGAAAATACCGTCACACCGCTTGCTGGAATCAAGGCGAAGGTGTCGCCGCAGACGATGGTTCTTTACGCGAAAGGCTGTGATGTCAAAGACGATTCAACTGCCGGTATTCAGGAAGCTGTAAATGTCGCGAAGCAAGCGGATGTCGCCCTTCTCTTCGTCGGAGAGACACACGACATGGTGGGCGAAGCCGCTTCGCGCGCCTCGCTCGATCTTCCCGGACGTCAGATGGAGTTGGTCCAGGCAATTCACGCCACGGGAAAACCGACGATCGTTGTACTTGTGAATGGGCGTCCGCTTTCGATCGGGTGGATCGTGAATAATGCTCCGGCGATTCTCGAGTCGTGGATGGGTGGCACCGAGTCAGGCAATGCCATCGCTGACATCTTGTTTGGTGACGTTAATCCGGGTGCGAAACTTCCGGTGACTTTCCCACGCACGGTGGGCCAGGTTCCGATTTACTACAACCACATGAACACGGGTCGGCCACCTGAAGCTGAGAACCGGTACACCTCGAAATATTATGACTGGCCCTGGACGCCGCTCTATCCTTTTGGCTACGGTCTGAGCTACACCACGTTTAAGATCTCAAATCTGCAACTCAGCTTGCCGCGGATCAATGCAACTGGAAAGGTAACTGTTACCGTCGACGTTGAGAATACCGGTCGTCGAGCAGGTGATGAAGTGGTCCAGCTCTACATCCGCGATCCTGTAGCAACCATGACGAGGCCAGTCAAAGAGTTGAAGGGATTTCAGCGCCTTACTCTGCAACCTGGTGAAAAGCGCCGCGTCGAGTTTGTCTTAGGTCCGGAGCATCTTGGCTTTTGGAATCGAGAGATGCGTTACGTCGTCGAACCCGGTGAGTTCCGGGTAATGGTTGGAGCCAACTCAGCGGACGTGATTGAAGCAAAGTTTGAAGTAACTGCAAATTGATGTTCAAGCCAAATAAAGGCGCACAAGCAACAAAACACTTTTTTTGTGCTTTATGTGCCTTTTTGTGGCTACTTCTGCTTTGTGCAAATGTTGAGGCGCAGTTCCTCGACGATCTTCAGCGTCGCTCCTTTCAATACTTCTGGGAACAGGCTGATCCAAATACCGGACTCGTGCCGGATCGCGCACGCATGGATGGCAAGCCCCTCGCCGCAAGTCATCAGAACGTTGCGAGTATCGCTGCCACTGGCTTTGGTCTAACCTCGCTCTGTATAGCAGCCCATCGAAACTGGATAGACAAATCGCAGGCCCGGGAACGCGCTCGCAACACGCTGCGCTTCTTCGATACGCGCGCCTACCACCAACGCGGCTGGTTTTATCACTGGCTCGATGCCAAGACCGGTGAGCGACGTTGGAACAGCGAAGTCTCTTCAATCGATACCGCTCTGCTTCTGGGTGGTGTTCTTACCGTCCGACAGTGTTTTCGTGACGATGCCGAAATCGTCCGAGTCGCAAGCCGCATTTACCAGCGCGTCGACTTCCGCTGGATGCTCAATGGCCATCCACATCTTTTGTCACATGGCTGGAAGCCTGAGTCGGGATTTCTCCGTGCGCGTTGGGACACTTACAGTGAAAACCTGATCCTTTACCTGCTCGCAATCGGTTCGCCGACTCATCCGATCTCACCGGAGTCATGGTACGCCTTTTGGCGTGATCGTTATCGCTACGAAGGTCACAGCTATTTCACATCCATTGGCGTGCCGCTATTCATGCATCAGTACTCACATGCCTGGGTTGACTTTCGCAACCGTCGCGAAACTCGCGGTGACCGTATCGACTATTTCCAGAACTCTGTCTCCGCAACTCTTGCCCATCGCACGTTCTGCATAAACCTCAGGCACGACTTTCCCGCCTTTGGACCAGACATGTGGGGCATCACCGCATCCGACAGCGCCAAAGGCTATCTTGCCTGGGGTGGTCCACCACGCGACCCCGACATCGATGGCACCCTCGTCCCCTCCGCCGCCGGCGGCTCTCTGATGTTCACTCCCGAACTCGCAACGCGAGCCTTGCAAACGATGCACGACAAATACGGCGAAAAGATCTACGGCAAGTACGGCTTCGTCGACGCCTTCAACCCTAAGACCGGCTGGATCGACACCGATGTGATCGGCATCAACGTCGGCATAATCCTCCTCAGCGCCGAAAACGCCCGCACCGGCAACATCTGGCGTTGGTTCATGCAGAACCGCGAGATACCGCTCGCCCTGAATCGCGTTGGGCTTATAAAACGCACGTCGGGCAAAAAGACAAGTTCGCTTTCACAGGATTTACAAGATTTGACAAGATTTCAGCATCTATCTTGTAATCCTGAACAATCTTGTAAATCCTGTCCTTCATAATGCACCGGAAACATGGTCGAAGAACAAGTCTTGCGGCTTGAGATAACGAACATGAAACTTCTGATCATCGGCGGCACTCGGTTTCTAGGACGGCATCTGGTTACGGCAGCTCTCGCACGCGGTCACGAAATCACCCTCTTCAATCGCGGTAATCAGTCAACTCAGGCAGACGTGGAAACGATCGAGGGAGATCGGCACACGGAGATTAATAAGCTCGAAGGTCGTCGCTGGGATGCAGTCGTCGATACGTGTGGTCACTTGCCGCGCGCTGTTCGTGCCGCAGCAGAAACCCTCTCCAGCTCAGTAAACCGGTACGTTTTTATTTCGAGTCAGAATGCATATGCCGATGTCAGTGTTCCCGACATAACTGAGGACTACCCACGAGCCACGCTGACCGATGAACAACTGAATCAGGCATACGCCATCGACACAAAAGGACAACCTGCATACGGTGCGCTGTATGGCGGGTTGAAAGCACTTTGCGAGCGGACGGCTGAAGAAGTCATGCCTAAGCGCGTGCTCGTAGTGCGTCCGGGTCTGATTGTTGGTCCATACGATTACACTGATCGGTTTACTTACTGGGTTGTCCGTGTCGCCGCTGGCGGTGAAGTCCTGGCGCCAGGTCGTCCGGAACGTTTTATTCAGTTTATTGATGTTCGTGACCTGTCGGAGTGGACTGTGGAAATGATCGAGCGAGATGCGTCGGGTGCCTACAATACTCACGGACCTCCAAACACTCTAACCATGCAAGGCCTGCTTGACGAATGCAAAAACGTCAGCAACAGTGACGCTCAATTTACCTGGGCCAGCGAAGAGTTTCTGCTGGAGCAACAGGTCGCAGCGTGGACTGATATGCCGCTGTGGTTGCCAGAAGAAGCCGCTCCGCACCTCCAAGGCTTCATGTTCATCAGCCCTCAAAAGGCCATCGCAGAAGGGCTAACTTTTCGTCCGGTTACTGACACGATCAGGGATACACTCTCGTGGTATCAAACGCATCACGCAAATGAACCATTGAAAGCTGGGCTCAACAGTGATAAAGAACGTGCGTTATTAGCTAAGTTGCGTAATCAACACGACGGATGATGCCAACCGAGGGGCGGCCACGGAGGACCGCCCCTACAGTACGTTCCGAAGTACGTTATGTTTCTGTGAGTCCGCGGCGATACCGGGTGTCGGATCCTGCCGAACGTACTGTAGGGGCGACCTTCCGTGGCCGCCCTCGGTCGAACCAATCACCTCCGAAAAGGAGCGCTCGGATGCACAAGAAGACCTTCTTAATCCTAATCCTGGCACTACTCGCCTTTATCCAAAGTCCGGGCACTGAGACGGTTCATTCACAAGGACGACCCACTCTTACGCCGGAAATGCTCGAACGGCGCCGAACGATCGAGAACGAGCTACAGTCGATTGCAATCGTCGAACGCAAACTGATGATCCCCATGCGCGACGGCAAACGAATCGCAACCGACGTCTACCGTCCCAAAGACACGTCAAAGAAATATCCCACCATCTTCGTGCGCACCCCTTACAACTTCAACTACTGGGACGTTCGCAACGGTGCGCCGCGCGATCTCTCCACCGAGCTCGAAGCCGTCAAGCGCGGCTACGCTTACATCACGATGAACGAACGCGGCCGCTTCTTCTCGGAAGGCAATTACGACATTCTTGGTCCACCACTCACAGACGGAGTCGACGAATTCACGTGGATCTCAAAGCAGCCATGGTCCAATGGTAAAGTCGGCACGATCGGCTGCTCCTCAACTGCAGAATGGCAGCTCGCGGTTGCCGCTCAGGGTAACCCTGCATACACGACCATGATCCCGCAGGGCTTCGGCGCCGGCGTCGGCCGTGTAACTCCGTACTTCGAACAGGGCAACTGGTATCGCGGTGGTGCAGTGCAGATGTTGTTCATCGCGTGGCTCTACGGCCAGCAAAACCAGGTGCGTCCGATGTTTGCACCGGACACTTCGCAGGAAGACTTGGTTCGGGCCTCGAAAGCCTTTGATCTCGCGGCACAGTTGCCATCTGTGGATTGGTCCAAGGCGCTTCGTCATCTTCCGGTCAAAGACATAATGGAAGCTGCCGGTGGACCACGTGGCATCTTCGCGGATCGCATGCCCGTAGACACAGGCGGCGCGATGATTCAACGCGAGCCGAACGATCCGGCCTGGTACAAAGGTGGCTTGTGGCACGACAACATGCGAATCAACATTCCGGGATTCTGGTTTATGTCGTGGTACGACGTTTCGATTGGTCCAAACCTCGCAGCGTTCAACCACGTACGCAAAACTGCGTCACCGGAGATTGCGAACCAGCAGTACGCCGTAATCGCACCAACACTTCACTGCGCTTTTAAGCGTGCTACTGAAAACACGATCGTCGGAGAACGGAGCGTTGGTGACGCGCGTTTGAACTATGACGAGTTGACCTACGGATGGTTCGATCACTTTCTCAAAGGCGAGAATAACGGGATTCTCCAGAAGATGCCGCGTGTCCGTTATTACACGATGGGGATCAACAAGTGGCAGACGTCTGACACGTGGCCCCCCGCTGGAGCGCGGTCGCTCAACCTTTTCCTGTCGAGTGGTGGTAAGGCAAACTCGTCGAGCGGTGACGGTGTGCTGACTGATGTAGCGCCGGCAACAAACAATTCCGATAAGTTTGATTATGACCCGATGAATCCAGTGCCGTCGCTGGGTGGGAATGTTTGCTGCACTGGAAACGCGATTACAGCGGGCTCTTTCGATCAGCGCAAGAATGAGACGAGACCGGATATCCTCGTCTACTCAACCGAACCGTTGCGAGAAGGTTTCGAAGTAAGCGGGCCAATAGAAGTCACGCTTTATGTGTCGTCGGACGCAAAGGACACGGATTTCACTGTCAAACTGATCGACGTCTACCCCGATGGTCGTGCCTTTAATCTCGACGAAACGATTCAGCGAATGCGTTATCGCGATGGATACGACAAGCCAAACGTCTGGATGGAAGCCGGCAAGGTGTATAAAGTCACGCTGCAACCGATGGTCACCAGCAATTATTTCGAGGCCGGACATCGAATCCGGATCGAAATATCGAGCAGCAACTTCCCTCGCTTCGATCGAAACCTGAATACCGGTGGTAGGAATTACGATGAAGCGAAAGGTGTCGTGGCCCACAACGAGGTGCACCACTCGAAGCAGTATCCATCAGCAATAAAAATCACGGTGGTCAGAAAAGGATCTTAAGATCGGAGGAGCAGAAAATGTTAACCGGCGCACTGATAGGAGCTTTAGTGGGCGGATTAGGGGCATGTGTTTACCTCTGGTTACAAAAGCGCAAGAAGCAGTAAGAACCTCGGTAGTGCGCTAGTTTGGCTTTCTCTGTGCTACCTCTGTGTTCTCTGTGTCTCCGTGGTTGTAGAATCTCGGCCAAGATCAACCACAGAGACACAGAGAACACAGAGGTTGCACAGAGAATATTTCAAATTAGATCACTACCGAAACTCGTTCGTAAATCAGCCTGAAGAACAAACGTACTTCGCCAAACTTTTGAAAATCGGAAACCTTCATCATATGAAACCGAAAGAACTGACCATACGCGGCCTGATTTTGGGCGCGCTCATTACGACGATCTTCACCGCCGCCAACGTCTACCTCGGACTCAAGGTCGGCCTTACATTCGCGTCGTCAATTCCAGCGGCCGTCATCTCGATGGCCATTCTGAGCGTGGTGAAGGATTCTTCAATACTCGAGAACAACATCGTTCAGACAGTCGCGTCTGCTGCCGGCACGCTCTCCGCGATCATCTTTGTGTTACCTGGTCTCGTGATTGTCGGCTGGTGGACCGGATTTCCGTTCTGGCAATCGTTTCTGATCTGTCTCAGCGGCGGCGTGCTCGGCGTGTTGTTTACGATCCCACTGCGGCGCGCGCTCGTGACGAATTCCGATCTGCCTTATCCGGAAGGCGTCGCCGCGGCGGAAGTTCTCAAGGTTGGTTCCGGTACTCGTGGTGAGACAAAAGACGAGGGTGGCGAAGCGAAAGAGGGTCTCATCGCCGTGATTCTCGGCGCTGCTGCTTCAGCCGGTTTGGCAATTTTGACTGCCACGCGCATAGCCGCTGCTTCAGTCACGGGTTTCTTTCGACTTGGCGCGAGTGCATCAAGCGGCTACGACGTGGCGTTTTCACTCGCACTCGTCGGCGCCGGACATCTCGTTGGATTGTCAGTGGGTATGGCGATGTTGACCGGACTCATCATCGCATGGGCCATCGCCGTGCCGTGGTTGACGTCACTACAACCGCCGGCAGAAGGAGTGGCACTGGGCGCGCACACGATTGGAATCTGGCGCACACAGGTACGCTTCATCGGCGCCGGAGCAATCGCGATAGCGGCGATATACACGCTCGCAAGACTCGCGAAACCGGTCGTTGGCGGACTCGTCAGCACGCTCGCAAGCTCGCGCTCAAAAGAAACGCAAGACGATCGCGATCGCGATCTCTCGCCGGGATGGATCCTGATTCTCACAGTAGTGTGTCTCGTGATTGCAGGTTGGCTCGCCTTTACATTTGTACGCGGGACAGTGCTTGAGCCGAATGCATTGACTCTGACACTCATCGCAGTTCCCTTTGTGCTGCTCGTCGGTTTTCTGATCGCGGGAATCTGCGGTTACATGGCCGGGCTCATCGGCGCGTCCAACAGCCCGATCTCGGGTGTCGGGATTTTATCCATCGTAATTTGCGCTTCACTACTTATTCTTGCGATTTCGCCTTCGGCTACGACTCGACCGGCCCTCGTTGCATTTGCACTTTTTATCACGGCAATCGTCTTCGCCTGCGCGACCATTTCAAACGATAACCTGCAGGACTTGAAGACCGGTCAACTTGTCGGCGCGTCGCCAATGCGGCAGCAGATCGCGCTGATCGTCGGGGTTGCGGCTGGTGCGTCTGTCATTCCGTTTGTACTCAACTTACTGGCAACTGCTTACGGTTTTGCGGGAGCTGCGAACGTCGGCGTCGTGGCGCCAAACCCACTGCCCGCGCCTCAAGCGACGTTGATCTCCGCACTCGCACAGGGCGTGATCGGTGGCAATCTCGAGTGGACGATGATCGGCATTGGCGCGCTCGTCGGTGTTGGCCTCATTCTGCTCGATACAGCTCTTGGTGCCATGAACAAACTGCGCATCCCACCACTTGCTGTTGGCATCGGGATTTATCTGCCAATGTCCGCGACTTTTGCGGTCGTTGTGGGCGCCGTGATCTCACATTGGTACGGCAAACGTGCTCAGGCGTCTGCAAATCCGGATCGTGCGGAACGTCTCGGAACGCTCGTGGCGTCGGGATTGATCGTGGGTGAGAGTCTTTGGGGTGTTCTCAACGCCGGCCTCATCGTCGGACGGTCGATGGACGCACCGATTGGCCTCGTGCCGGAAGATTTCTTCCTTGGACCATGGCTCGGCGTACTCGGATTCGTTGGCATCATCATCTGGCTCTACTGGTGGATGCTGCAACGAAACAAGAGCGCAAGGTGAAAATTAAGGGCGCCACTTTGGAGTGCGGCGGCCTGACGCCGCTTTGTTATCGATCACGCTTCATCGCGGCCAAAGCGGCGTCAGGCCGCCGCACTCCAAAGTGGCGCAAAAAAGGAACAAACATTGTCGATCGAAAGTCTAACAATCCGTCGTGCTGAGGCGGACGACTGCGACGCCGTCTATGAGATGTTCACCGCGTCGACCGTCTATTCAGGTACGCTACAGCTACCGTATCCGTCGCGTGAGTACTGGCGCAGACGACTATCTGAGAACACGGATAGCGTTTACCACCTCGTAGGAATCATCGACGGACGTATAGTCGGAATGGTTAGTGTCGCTACGTTTCCAAACCGTCCGCGCCGGAGACACGCAGGCGCGATTGGGATCTCGGTACACGAGGAGTGGCAGGGTAAAGGTGTCGGTAAGGAACTCATGCGAGCGATCGTGGATCTCGCAGACAACTGGCTGAACCTTACACGTCTCGAGCTCGAAGTTTACGCAGATAACGAGCCAGCCGTACGTCTGTATGAGCGTTTCGGATTTGAAGTTGAAGGAAGGCTGCGCCAGCATGCACTTCGTGACGGCCAGTTCGTTGATTCAATCGTGATGGGTCGGCTACGCTCTTCAAAGATTTAAGTTTGGAGGTTCGATGATCGGCAGTAAACTCCTGATTCTCATCGCTGTCATTTTCTTAACTCCGGCATTCTCACTTGCTCAACAAAGCAATTCGACGCGCGTCGATGATAAAGACGGCAACGCGGCCTTGAAAGCAAAGGCTCACGAGTTACTCGAATCATTAGCCACTCAGATCAACACACTCCAATCCGCCGAGAATCGTGCCCGCATCGGTTCAAACATCGCATGGTCGCTGTGGCCTCACGACGAAAATCGCGCTCGCGCACTCTTCGTTTCGGTTGGACAGGACATCAGGTTGGGATTTCAACCGCGTGAAAATAAAGAGACCGTAGACGAACAAACTCTCATGGTGTTTCTGCAACTGCGAGGCGACACCATTGACCGGATCGCCAAATACGATCCGGAGTTCGCTTTTGACTTTCTTAAAACTACCGAGCCGTCATATGAACACATGCCGCAAGCTATTCGGGAAAGAGAACGCGCTCTCGCGTTGCGACTGGCCAAACAAGTCGTCAAGACTAACCCGGACCTGGCACTCAAACTCGGACGCGTCGCGCTCGCCAATGGCTTTTCCGAAGAAGTCTTAACTCTCCTTCGGCCGATGCTGCGAAAGCATCGCAAACAGGGAGTCGCGCTTCACAAGGAAATCATTGCGAAACTTAGCATTACGAAACTAACCGGGGATTGGCGCCTGGTATCCTTCATTCGAAATCTAGCTCAAATTACCCCACCGCTCGCCGACGAAACCACATATGGAGAATTTAACAACTTCTTAATCACGGCCACCCGTGCATTGAAGTGTAACCAACGACCATCTGGGGAGGTGTTTGAGTCAGGTTACGTCTGCAGAGAATTAACACCTCTGGTGGGTCATAGCGCCAAATCAGAAAATCCGGCTCCAGACTCCTCAGTTCGCTCGTCGGCGGACGTTCACTCGGAGATTGACGACCTCGCTCAGGCAGAAGATTTTGATGGCCTTTTACAACTCGCCGAAAAGAACCCTGCCTTCAAACCTACAATTTACTGGCGCGCATTCAACCTGGCTCAACTGACCGGAGATCTCGAACGCGGTGAAAAAATCGCGGCGGTGTATGAAGGCCCGATGGGGGACAAGCAGCGCATGCTTGAAATGATCGAGCGTGCTAAAGACGCCGCCACGTTGAGTGAAGCGCAACTCCAGGAAATTCAACGAAAAATCGCGACCCTTACTGACGTACGACAACGCGTTGATTATCTGGCAGAAACCGCAGTTCGTGTCGGAGCGAATAATCGAACCCTTGCAATAAAGCTACTGGATCAGGTCACTGAACTGGTTGAAACACATAAACATGGAAAAGAGCGGTCTGAGATGCTGGTTACTTTAGCGATGCTTTACTGCATGGAAAAGAGCGATCGCGGGTTTACTATCATGGAATCGCAGATGCCAAAACTGAATGAGCTCGTCGATGCCGCAGTCAAACTCGACGGTTTCGATACGCACTATATGCGTGACGGCGAATGGAACATGTCGGCCAATGGCAATCTTGGCGAACTCCTGACGTGGCTTTCAATAAATGCTGCGTATTTCGCATGGTGCGATTTTGATCGTGCCGTAAACCTCGCCGCACAATTCGAACGATCTGAAATCCGCATGATGGCTCAACTGAAGTTAGCCCAAAGCATCGTCGCCGGTCCGCCAAAGCGCCTGCGAATGAATTGGGGAAGATTTTGATCGGATAAGAAACCGTTGACTTTTCACACCCCACCGCGTTAGATCATCGCCGTCCTTAAATTCCAGCATCCGAGTGAGGCGTTACTATGACCACCTCTCGTCGTGACTTTCTGAAGACCGCCGGGGTTGCGGCCGGGGCTATATCGCTCTCCGGGCTACCCTCCTGGATTAAAAACGTCACTGCCGCGGAAGAAGCTGCCGCAAACGGCGTCGATAAGAACGCGCTCGCCGACGTCGCGCTCAGCACCGCTCGCAAACTCGGCGTCACTTACGCAGACATTCGCATCAATCGTTATCGTAACGAATCGATCGCGACACGCGAGCAGCAGGTTCAAAACGTTTCGCGCGGTCAGAATTTCGGCTTTGGCGTGCGAGTGCTCTACAAGGGCACGTGGGGGTTTGCGTCGAGCCGCAGCGTCACCGCAGACGACGTCAAGCGCATTACGCAACAAGCCGTCGAAATCGCAAAGGCGAACTCAGTCTACCAGCGGAAGCGCATCTCGCTTGTTCCCGTCGATAAGGTAGTGACGACCTGGAAGAGCGCCTTTGAAAAAGATCCGTTCGAAGTCTCCATCGACGACAAGATTCAGCATCTCCTGTCGTTAAACGAGTCCGCAATGAAGACCAAAGGCGTCAGCTTCGTCAACTCGTTTATGGGATTTGTGAACGAGCAGAAGTTCTACGCTTCGACCGACGGCTCACGTATCGAACAGTACATTATTCGCGCCAATCCGAGTTTCACTGTGACTGCCGTGAACCGCGCCAACGGCGATTTCCAGACGCGCAGCGCGCTCGGCGGACCGCAGGGGATGGGTTACGAATACATCCTGAAGCACGACTGGAAACGAGAAGCACAACAGGCCGGCGAAGAAGCCGTCATGAAGCTCAGTGCTAAAGCGGTCGAGCCCGGCAAATACGATCTGGTACTGCACCCGACTCATCTGTGGCTGACGATTCACGAATCAGTGGGCCATCCGACGGAACTCGATCGTTCGCTATGGATGGAAGCGAACTATGCCGGTACGAGTTTTCTCACTCCCGATAAGATCGGCAAGCTGCAGTTCGCTTCGAAGATCATGAACTTTGTTGCCGACCGAACCCAGCCCACTGGACTGGCGACGGTTGGTTACGACGATGAGGGTGTTCAAAGTCAGCGTTGGCACTTGATCAAAGACGGCATGTTCGTTGACTGGCAGACCACGCGTGATCTGGCGGCGATGACAGGTCAGAAAAAGTCGTACGGATGTAATCACAGTGATAGCTGGGGCAGCATCTCGTTCCCACGCATGCCCAATGTGTCGCTTCAGCCTGGTGAAGACAATAAATCTCTTGATGATCTGATCGCCGGTGTCGAGAAAGGCATCCTGATCTACGGCGATGGGAGCTATTCAATCGATCAGCAACGTTACAATTTCCAGTTTGGCGGCCAGGTCTTCTGGGAAATCAAGAATGGAAAACGCGGCGAGATGTTGCGCGACGTTGCTTATCAATCGCGAACCACAGACTTCTGGAACTCGTGCGATGGTCTCGGCGGACAGGCGACTTACGAACTCGGCGGCAGTTTCAACGATGGCAAGGGCGAGCCGGGTCAATCGAACGCCGTCAGCCATGGCTGCCCGGTCGCGCGCTTCCGGCAAGTGAATGTTCTCAACACGGCAAGAAAATCATCTTAGGTCCTACACTGAGGAGAATCCTGCATGCTGCTCACTGAAAACGAGGCGCGCGCAATCTGTGAAAAGCTCCTGAGCTACGTTAAAGCCGACGATGCAGTCGTGGGTGTTGGCAGTGAAAACTATGGCCACCTGCGATTCGCTTCGAACGCCTTCACCACGAGTGGCGCCCGCGAAAACGTGAATGTTGGCGTAACGGTCTGGATCGGCAACAAACGGGGCGCTGCTTCGACAAACGAGATCGACGATGAATCACTCAAAGCGACTGTCGCGATGGCAGAACAACTCGCGCGCATCTCGCCCGTCGATCGCGAATACATGCCCACGCTGTCGAAACAAACTTACAAGCCTGTGAACGGATACGTCGAAGCTACTTCAAACATCTCCGTCACCGCTCGCGCAAAAACGATCAACGACGTCATCACCGCGTGTGAAAAATCGAAAGTGGTCGGGGCCGGATTTCACCAGGCACGCGGTTCAGCAGGCGCTTCTGCCACCAAGAACGGAAACTTCGTTTACGAACGATCGAGTCTGGTGAGTTTGGCCACCACAGCACGAACACCGGATGGAACGAGTTCAGGATATTTCCTGCGCAACCACTTTGATGTGCGCAAACTCGACACCGCTCGCGTCGCGAATGAAGCGATTCGCAAAGCCCTTGATGCTCGCAATCCGCGAGTGCTCGAGCCCGGCGCGTATCCGGCGATTCTCGAACCACAGGCAGTCGCCGACTTGCTGGGCTTCTTTGCCTTTAGTTTTGACGCGCGGAGTGCTGAGGAGGGACGCAGTCCATTCTCGTTACCCGGAGGTAAAACAAAACTCGGCGAAAAGCTCTTCGACGAGCGCATCAATGTTTACAGCGATCCGTGGCATCCGGACTTGCCCGGTTCACAGTCGGCCCAGGCCGGGCTGCCGGCGCAGAAAATAACTCTCGTACGCAATGGCGTCCTTGAGAATCTCGTTTACTCACGCTTCTGGGCCAAACAAAAAGGTAAAGAGCCGACGCCCGGACCAGTAAACAGCATCATGGAGAGCTCGCAACCGCCAGTCGCCATCGAAGACATGATCAAGTCGATGGATCGCGGTTTACTCCTCGGTCGTTTCTGGTACATCCGCGGCGTCGATCCACGAACAGCACTACAAACCGGTCTCACCCGCGATGGCATCTGGTATATCGAGAAAGGGAAGATTCAATATCCGGTCAAGAACTTCCGCTTCAATCAAAGCCTGATGGAACTGCTTGCACCGGGCAACGTCGACATGATTGGGAAACCGGAACGAGTCGGCAGCTCTGAGGGCCAGGGCGGCAGCTCATCTCTGTTACCGGCGTTAAAGGTGAAGGCGTTTCACTTCACCTCGCAATCTGAAGCTGTCTAGTAACCAGTCGAGTCATGTCTGACGGCGTAGTCATCTCACTGGAGAGTCCCGACAGTGCGGATGCCGTCGCGCTAATCACAGAGCTTGAGGCACACCTCGATCCGCTTTACCCGGCAGAAAGCCGTCACGGCTACAGCGTGGAAAAGCTGTTAAGGCAGCGCGTTTCTTTCTTCGTCGTTCGCGAGAACGGTGTTCTGATCGGCTGCGGAGGTGTGCAGTTCTTTGGCACTGACTATGGCGAGATCAAGCGGATGTACATTCGACCGCAGTTTCGTGGTCTGGGCTTCGCGAGGTTAATGCTGGACCATCTGTCTGAATATACGCGCAGCAACGGCATCAACGTGCTGCGACTTGAAACCGGCATTCATCAGCACGAAGCAATTGCTCTCTACGAACGTGCGGGTTTTCGATCAATTTCACCTTTTGGGGAGTACAACCCGGATCCGTTGAGCAAATTTTACGAGAAGCAGATTGTTTGAGTAGTTATGGTTCAACCTCTGCACGACTGTATTGACAATTCCCCTGCTAGCTAATACTTTCCCCGACGCTCTAAGTCCTACACATGTTTAAGTCTGAATAAATGGAGGAAGATTACGAATGTCAGTTCAAGTTCTTGTTAGTCAAAAAGGCCCGTTACCCATCTCTGTTAGCTTTAATGCCCCCGGCGACATTCCTTGCATTTTGGAAGTCAATGGATCGGTTTGGACTCAAACTGCCAACCAAATGATTGGCATCCAGGTCGCTTTCGACGGCGCAAATATCGGACAGGCAAATATCTTCTCAAATACGGCTTCGACTCACCGCGCCGTTGTGCCGGGATATTTCAAGGTGCAACTAAAATATGGAGTGCAACACAAACTTGTCCTCAGCGCAGTCCCAGGCGGCACCGTCTCTGACCTCAATGATTTCTTCACCGCAGTAATTCACTACTGAAACTGAAAAACGAACTACGCTGATCGGACGCCTCTTTGGAGTGCGGCGACTTGTCACCGCTTTGGTACAAATACCAAAGCGCCAACAAGTTGGCGCACTCCAAGGAGGGGTTCAATTACTCGGTGTCATTTGCTTCAGCGTGATCATGTGGTTGTCGGCTTTGTGGATCTTGTCGAAGAGCTGCTTCAACGGCTCATAAGTCTGCACCGCAAATACTATAGAATTGTTCCCACCAAAGTAGAACGTGCGATTGTAGACAAGTGTCCTTTCGTCCTTCGTCACAGCTATCTTGATCTCATGCTGAGAGACTTCCCCGGCAGCAATGGGTGTCGGACGGTCGGCGTTGTCGAGAGCATAACCTTTCGGTAAAGAGATCGTGATCTTGTCTTCTTCGGACCATGGATAATGAAAGTAGATCGGATAACTGCGTGTGCCGGCGCTGAACAAAGCGCTGATTCCCTTTTGAAAGTAGCCGGGCTGGAAGAAGAGGCGTTTGCCCGTGCGTTGAGCATACTCGGGAACGCGCACGTGATATTTGTAAACAAACGGCTTTGAAGAGTTAGTCGCATTCTCGATTACGATATTCGTCAACTCTGCCGAACTCAGCCGCGACTTTACACTCTCTTTCAAGTTCTCTTCACGTTGTTCCGGTGAGTCATCTTCGTTGAAGACCTTTCGTTCCACCGCCAGATGACCGGTGAACTCAACAGTGACGTCACCCTCGAGCGTCCCGTTCTCATCAAGCCTCAACTCGGCCACATGTTTCTCTTTCGATCTGTCGGCTGGACTCAGGGGGGTCTTCACCCAGATGGGACTCTCAGCGACAAGCAAAGCATCAACACCTTCTTCCTGCCAACGCAACATGCCCTTTGCGACGTAGGGCAAGCCGGGATCAAAAAATTGCCACTGCTCACCAATCTTGACGGCTATGTTCGACGGTCGAAGAGATCCGGGAATGACTTCGTTTTTATTGAAGAGGCGTTTCCCTCGATCCGGCAGCAAAGCAATCCGAGACTCAAGCCCGGCAGCTTTCGCCAGCGCCGCAAACAGCAAATTGATGTCGATAGCCGGACCAACGCCACGCTTCAAAGTATCGGAAGGTTTCTTATTCTCTTTGAGTTTTTCGATTTCGTCATCGCTAAAGCCTGCATTTACATCGTTAGTGTTTTTAATGTTGGTGCGACAGAACTCAAAGATCTTTTCCAGCTTCTCTTCCGGGGTCTTCGCGCCCACAGTAATTTCAGCTGCTTTCTTCTTGATCTGATCGTCGACTTTCAAGAATGAATCCAAGCCGTAGAAAATGGATCCGGCGAGGAGGTAATAGCTTAAAGACGCCAGCCCCGAATACCTGACCATGGCCCACGCTCGCACACTGTCTTCGGGCGGCATCATTGGCTCTTCGTGAAAGGCGGGCATATTCGTGACGGTGGTCGTCTGGAATCCGCCCTTCTCTTTATGAAACTCAAACTTGGGCATGTTGAAAGGACGGACATCGAAGAATACGTCTCTCGCTGGTTTGATGCGATACGTGATCGACTGCACCGGGATGTTGCGCTGGAACTGAAGCCTCATATTGTTCGCAGAACTGTTAGAGACTACTTCCTTCCACTTGTACTCGATAATCACTCCCGGTTCGATTCCGGGAAACGCAAACGTCTTCGTTTTAAGTTTGAGACCACTAACCTTCACAACCACCTTTTCGATAATGTCTTCTTTGGTCAACTCGATAATCGTGCCATCGGGTTTAATGGTGCGAGCGGCGACGTCTTTGATTTTGGTGTTACCGACAAAAGGAATTTCGACCTTGCTGTGCTCGTCGCGGCCTCTTTCGGTAAAGATCTTGATGCGAACGTAGTGGTTGAGCACTGAGATCGTACTGGCCGCCGTCATCGATGCGAATGTCCCAGAATATCGCCTCTGCGTCAGCATTTGGTTCGACAATGGGAGTCTTGAGCGCAAAGTGAGCAGCCTCAACCGGGCGCCATTCTTCTCCGCCCGCCAAAGCACTTGACGAGCCGGCATTCATCGAAGCAAGGACGAGGATGAGAACTGCAAACAGGATCCAGCCAGGGGAGCGAAATGATTTGGGGTTCATCGTAATTCTCTGAGTTTAGAAAATTTGAGGTCCATCGTTTAGCGTTGAGGAACACTGAGGGCATAATGCCATCATTTTGCGCTGATGAGAATACCTATTTTCGTACCTGGAGCACATATTTTTGTCTATGACCATCGACGACCTGCGGCGATTCACGGTCGCCCGAAACTTTCCCAAGCCGGCGACTCTCAACCGTGCACTCCAACAAATGGGTTTCGTCCAGGCCGATCCGATTCGCGCTCCCGCAAGAGCCCAGGACCTGATCCTGCGTCATCGTGTCAGGAATTATCGCGCCGGCGATCTTGAACGTCGGTATACAACACTCGATATCGAAGAAGATTTTTTCGTCAACTACGGTTACGTCACGCGATCGCTGCAGGCGCTGATGCATCCGCGTTCCGGTTGGCCGTTACCCAATGGTCAAAAAAGGAACGCGAAGCTTCTGCTCAATTTCGTCCGAGAGCGTGGCGTCGTACACCCGCGTGAAGTCGACGAACATTTTGCTCATGGTCGAGTCACGAACTACTGGGGCGGATCGTCAAGCGCCACCACACATCTCCTCGATGCGATGCATTACCTGGGTCTGCTCCGCATCGTGCGACGTGAAAAAGGTATTCGGATTTACGCCGCTCACGTGCATGCGTCTGTTCCGCGTGGCGTGGTTGAGCGTCGTGCGCGCATCGATGCGCTAGTTGATGTGGTCGTTCGCATTTATGCGCCACTCAGTGGGTCAAGTCTCTCCTATTATGTGCGGCGCTTGCAGTGGGCCGCTCCGCAGTGGAAGAAAGAGTTGGCAGGTGCGTTGACGCGGGCGAAACAGCGTCTGTCTCACGCGCGTCTCGGAAATATCGACTGGTACTGGCCCGCAGATGAAAGAGTCGAGGGACATGCGACGCAGGACGTGGTCCGGATTTTAGCGCCTTTCGATCCGGTGGTTCACGATCGCGATCGGTTCGAACTTCTCTGGAACTGGACCTATCGGTTCGAAGCCTATACACCTGCGGCAAAGAGAAAGCTTGGCTACTACGCGATGCCGCTCCTCTGGCGCGACCGCGTGATCGGCTGGGCCAACCTGTCAATCAACAACGGCGCGCTCGAATACAGTCTGGGCTTTACCGGCGGCAGTTCTCCTAATGATCGAAAGTTCAAACGTGAGTTTGAGGCAGAGTTGGATAGAGTGCGGTCCTTTCTGCGTCTTTGAAGCAGGCGTCTAGCATCCCACATATTCCATCCGGAACGTAAATTCCTGCTGCGCGATCGTTCGACCATTCTTCGTTTTTGTTAACGTTCCACGAAGCACTCCCTTGTTCTTTCCTTCAACTATTTGGAAATCCTTGCGCAGGAATTCGCCGTCGAAACGATACTCAAAGTCACTTTTCTCCAGCTTGGAAGTTACGAAAAAGATTCGTCGCTCAGTGACGAGTCCGAATGTCGCCGGGGCGCTGTCCCATTGTTCACCCACCTGCGTCACAACTGAAATGTCGCCCGCATCCTCGGATCCCGAGTACAGCATTAAATGTAGTCCCTCAATGTCAGCGAATGCCTTCGTCTTCGAACCCATAATGTAAAAGGCGGCCATTATGCCGTCCTCATTAGAGTCGTAATCAAGAATGATATTTGCTTTTGGCGCCGGCGGTGGCGGTGGTGGCAGTGCAGGAGCGGGGACAAAAACAACTTCTAGTTGTGGCGGGACGTCAGGAGCGGTTTCAACTTTCGTTGGCAGTGGCGGCGCCGCCATAAAATGCCACCAAACTCGATCTGCCCCAACCCCAATCGCGAACGTAATCAATATCGCAGCAAGCCCAAGAATGTAGCGCCTCATTAGGCCCTCCTTTTTGCTGCAGTGAAGATACCGATAAGGTTGATGCCAGCACACGTTACCACCAACGTACGCAAGCTGTGGATACCAACAGTGGCCATAAAAAGGCACAAGAAGCTATATTGACAGACATGGAATCACTGAGGGCCCTTTACGACGAAATCGAACCGTACGACAGCGGGTACATCCGCGTCTCTCCGGTTCATGAGCTTTATTACGAACAGTGCGGCAATCCTAATGGCAAGCCGGTTGTGTTCCTGCACGGTGGACCCGGAGCCGGACTGATTCCGGATTACCGTCGCTTCTTCGACCCTGAGGCGTATCGCATAGTTCTCTTCGAACAACGCGGCGCAGGGCGTAGCAAGCCGCATGCGTCACTCGACGACAACACCACGTGGCATCTGGTCTCAGACACTGAACAGATCCGGGAACACTTTGGTATCGAGAAATGGCTCGTATTCGGCGGTTCGTGGGGAAGCACGCTTGCGCTTGCTTATGCCGAAACACATCCGGACCGGGTCAGTGGATTGGTCCTGCGCGGGATCTTTCTCTGCCGGGAAAGAGAGATTCGCTGGTTTTATGAAGACAGTCACGGGGCCAGCGCGATCTTTCCCGAGACGTGGGAGCAGTATGTGCGGATCATTCCGGAGGTTGAGCGTGGCGATATGATCAATGCGTATTATCGACGCCTAACCAGCAATGATGCGGCGGTGCGTCTCGAGGCCGCGCAGGCCTGGTCACTCTGGGAGGCAAGTGCGTTAAAGCTACTGCCCGATCAAAAAATGATCGATGAGTTTACCGAACCTGAGAAGGCGATCGCTCTCGCGCGCATCGAGTGCCACTATTTCATAAATAAGTGCTTTTTCGAGACTGACAATTATTTGGTTGAAAACGTCGATCGCATACGGCACATTCCTGCAGTGATCGTGCATGGTCGTTATGACATCGTCTGTCCGTTCATGAATGCGTGGGACCTGCACCGTGCGTGGCCGGAAGCAACGCTGAACGTCATTCCCAACGCCGGCCACGCCGCCACCGAACCCGGCATCGCCGACGCCTTGGTGCGCGCCACCGACAGTTTCCGCTAATCAAACTTCAATCTCGCGCAATGCGGAGCGAACTGTAGGGGCGGCCCTCCGTGGCCGCCCCTGTGTGGAATTCAACGCAGGGGCGGCCACGGAGGGCCGCCCCTACAGTACGTTCTGAGATTATTGTGTAGACTGAGACGTGTTGGCTGCAGAGGATTGATTCCATTCCACCAGATCTTATCCCGCCTCATACTTCGCTTTCAAACCACGAGCACGCTCATAATCCGCGGCTGTGCCTTGTGCATAGGCGCAAACTGAAACAGTCGCTAGCAAAAGCAGGATCTTCGCGACACGAGTATTGAGTGATTCTTTCATGGAAGCTCTCCGTCATTTGATAGCGATCGGATTAACAATCGACTGCACACCGCCGGTGATGCGCGCCGGACCAAGGGTGAAGAGAAATTCCCAAGCCTGGTCTCTGACCATCTCTTCGCTGTTGATATTTTCGAGTATGTGAATGCCGTTGAGCGGAATAAGAATCTGGTGGACTTCAAAAACACCTGCGTCCTTTTCAAATGGCACCGCTTCGAAACTCCACGTGTCGGAGCCGACGATGGCGACTTCGAGTGAGGCAAGATATTTTGCGCCATCGCGACCGAGACCCGGTGCGGCAGCGCCAAATCGCTTGTTGTCTTTGCCGAGCAGCTTTAGCCAGCCCGTGTAGAACAACACCACATCCCCCTTTTCAATCGACTTGATACCCTGCCTTCTCATCGCGCCTTCGATTTCGGCACGGTTGAATGCGGTTCCTTCTTTAACGACGTCGGTGTTGAAGTAACCGGCCATATCCAGCAACACACCGCGCGTTGCCACCGCGGGCACGTGCTCCATACCGAGCTTCTTCAGGCCATCTGTCATTGCGAAGTCGGCGGCCTTGTTGCAGTTGTAATAGAGACTGTCGATACCGATGTGGCCCAGACCGTCCAGTTGAGTGCCGACACCCGCCCAACCGACGATCATGTCGTCGTTGTATGTCGTTTTGGTTGGTCCAAGCGAACCACCTGCTGTCTGTCCAGGCTGAACAATCGTGACGGCAAACGTGCGTGGCGGAAAAGCAGGCGTGTCTTTGTTGGTCTCGATCCCGAGGCGGTATGTCTTGCCTTTGGTTACGAGTTTGGTTGCTGCGAGTGTTTTGGCCGGCGTGACGTAGTTGAGATTTCCGATCTGATCGTCCGGACCGAACTTCGAGGCCGTCAGACAAGGCTTTTGCTGAGCGTGCGCGCAAATGTGGAAGGCAATCAACAACGCCGAGCTCATGCAAAGCTTTGCAGTAAGCTTCATTTCACGTTTTCTCCGTAATTCAGCTTGGATACAGTCAGTACCACCTCGCGGTAGCGGGTGGGTGCGCAGCCTTTTAAATCCGAGCGCGTCTACGACGTACCCACCCGCTACCGCGAGGTGGTACTGACCCTGTCCAAGCTTGGTTCTGACTTCTGAGGCAAAGCTGTAGTTTGTTCTAGTTTTGCGACGATCGAATCCGCGCAATTACCTCGAGCGCCTGCTTGCTGTGCGTGACGATGTTTGTGAGTGGTCCACGGAAGTTCGCAATCTCCGGCTTGTCCTCGTCAAGCATTTCGAGACAGCTCTTCGCCGCGCTGACAATCATCTCGAGTTGCTGATTGATTTCATCGGCACTCGAGAGCGCTGCCTTACCTTTGTCGGCAGCATACGAGGCCTGGGCGAGTTGCGCCTGAGTTCGCGCCAGGATCTCTTTCGCAGCGTGATGCTCAATTGCTAGAGCGGCAATCCGTGTGGCAACTTCAGTCAGATCAGCCTCATCGCCCGTTGGCGTGCGTGGCTCCTGATAGTACATCGCAAACGAACCGAGAACTTTGCCACGACCGGAAAGAATCGGTGTGGACCAGCAGGCGCGGAGCCCGTTTGCCAAGGCAAGTTCACGATAGTCTTCCCACAGCGGATCAACGGAAATGTCCGTCACAACGACCGGTTCGCCGCGATACATAGCAGTGCCACACGAACCATGCTTTGGTCCAATCGCGCCACCGTCGATTGCGGCTACGTAATCCTTTGGCAAACTCGGCGCAGCGCCGTGACGGATGTGATCGCCATCGTCGCTGAGTAACAACACCGAACAGAGCATGCCTGGCGACTGCGCTTCGATCAGCAGCACGAGACGCTCGAGAATCTCACTGAGCGGTGCGTTTGCCGCAAGTCTGTGCAGAATCTTGTTCTGACCGCGACGAAATTCGTCCTGCTTCTTCTCAGCATCGGATTTGAAAGGGCCGGTCTCGAGACGCGGCAGCTTTTGCGTCTTATCAGCCGTGTCTTCCAAGATCAATGTTTTCTCTGGGTCTTCCATAGGCTTGAAGTGGTTTATTCTGAAAAATCTTGTTAATCCTGTCAACGAAACCGGGAATTGGTTTACGATGCCACAAAGAGGCACAAAAGGCACACAAAGGAGATTAAGGTGACGGCGTTTCGAAATTTTATAAATGGCGAGTTTGTAGAGAGTCGATCGGGTAAGACGTTTCCGAATATCAATCCGGCGAATATCGATGAGGTTGTTGGAACGTTTCAATCGTCGAACGAAGCAGATGTGGCCGAAGCTTGCCAGGCCGCGGCAGCAGCACAGGAGCAGTGGGCTGCAACACCTGCAACGAAGCGTGGTGAATATCTTTTTAAGGCCGCCGAGCTACTTGCCGAGAAGTTGCCACAACTCGGCGAGGAGATGACTCGCGAAGAGGGAAAGACATTGCCGGAAGCGATCGGTGAAGTTACGCGCGCAATCAATATCTTTCGTTACTTCGGTGGTGAAGGCGCACGTCAATTCAGTTACAACGTGCCGTCCGAACGCCCACAAGTTCTCTGCTACACAATCCGGAAACCGCTCGGCACCGTGGCCCTGATCACGCCCTGGAACTTTCCCTCAGCGATTCCCGCGTGGAAACTCGCCCCAGCGCTAATAGCGGGAAATACAGTCGTACTCAAGCCCGCCTCGCTTGCGCCGCTCAGTTCTTTCCGGCTGATCGAAGCTCTGCATGAAGCGGGAATTCCCAAAGGCGTCATCAACTACATCACCGGCAGCGGTGGCTCCGTAGGCGATGCGTTGACGAGCAATCCAGCGGTCAACGGCATTTCATTCACTGGTTCAACTTCAGTTGGCGATGCGCTGTATCGCAAAGTTTCAGACAGGAAACTGCGCGTACAACTCGAAATGGGCGGCAAGAACCCCACCATCGTCTTGAAAGATTCGGATCTCAATTACGCGGCTGACATTCTGATCAACGGCGCTTTCTTTTCAACCGGACAGAAGTGTACCGCGTGCAGTCGGGCAATTATCGAGCGACCGATTTATGAGCAATTGGTCCAACTACTCATCGAGAAGACAAAAGCATTAAAGGTCGGCAATGGATTGCAGCCTGGCATTCAGATCGGCCCCGCAGTCGATTCGCACCAGCTCGAAACGGATCTCGAGTACATCAAGATCGCGAAAGATGAAGGCGCGGAGTTGTTGTTTGGCGGAAACCGGCTGTCGGGTGGTGACTACGACAAAGGCTACTTTATAGAGCCGACGATCTTTGCAGGTGTGACTCCGAACATGCGCATCGCCCAAGAGGAAGTCTTTGGTCCCGTGCTGGGATTGATGGTCGCGGACGATTTCGAGAACGCGATGGAGATTGCGAATGGCGTGCGCTTTGGCCTCTCGGCGTCGATTGTTTCAAGAGATTTGACGCGGGTTCATCAGTTCATCGAAAGGATCGAGGCGGGCTTGATCACAGTGAACTTGCCGACAGCGGGCGTGGAATATCAACTCCCATTTGGCGGGACAAAAGAGTCGAGTTATGGCATGCGCGAACAAGGACCACAAGCAATCGATTTTTATTCGGAGACGCGGACCGTGTATTTACGTTACGCGCAGTGATGGGCTTTAAAATTCGGGAGTGCCGTCGTCGTCGATGCGGACGTCAACACCGTAAGTTACTTCGTCGCGATCGGGCAGTGTCACAGATATTTTCTTTTTAGGTACCAACTGCTTTCCATTAAAGAAAAACTCAACCCGCGTCAGGTCATACGTCTCGCGTCGTACGAAATCATCGATAATCCCGGATGGCGGGGGGCACTTCCCAAACAAATCCAACGTTAGCTGTTTATTCTTCACTGTCAGCGACTTTAAGCTACAACCTTCGATGCCGCTGCCCGATTCGTATTTTAGAATCTCCTGTAAGGGGTAATTCTGTGAGTAGACGTAGATAAGATTTTTGCCGCCGTCGCACATTCGACCACATTCAAGATGCGATATCATGACGATAGCTTCAGGGCTTCCGTCGCCGGTTAAATCCGTGTACAGGACCTCGTCAAGATCAAAGTAATGCTGCGGATTTCCGAACTCTCGAAATTGACCGTCGATTAACACCAGCTCACTATTCTTACCGTCTGACAAGCGGTAGTTTCCATAGGAACGGGTCGCGAAATTTATTCCCTTGAAGTTCGCCGGCACCAATCGAAATCTTGAGTTCAAGTCTGGCGCTCGTTCCCTTATTTGGGGAGGTGTAACTGGTTTTACCGGAAGTGGCGGCTGGGACACATGAATTTTACTGACCCTGACCCTTCGAGGTGCTGCTAAGCGGTTAACCACGCTGAGGAAACCGATAAACAGCAAACAGGACAAAGCCGCGAACAGTATCGCTTTTTTCTCGGCAGGATCAGCGGGTCCGCTGCACTTAAAGAAGTTTGAAGAGCACTTCATGATTAGGTACCGCCATGAGTGCCTCATTATACAGATCTGTCCGCAGATTACACAGATTGATTTACTTGACGTATTCCCAGTGCCACGGTTCGTAAAAATAGGGACGAAAACCGAAGCGGTCGGCGTTGCGCACGAGCCAGCGATAGACGGGAGTATTAACCTGGATGGCGCGATTTGAATCCTTGGTGTCTACCGGACTGCCGCCAACGTAGAGATCGAGAGCTCGGCCGGTGAAGTGCGGACTGTTAACCGCCAGACCCGCGCTGCCGGAATTGGGCGACTGGCGGCGCAGATTATCCTGATATTCGCGCGAACGAAAAGAAGAAACGATCTTCAAGTATTTCTCGCCGGGAGCGAGTTCGCCCGACGCTGTGTGCGCGAGTTTGAGTGTCGGATCAGCTATCGCAGCCGCCACCATCTTTTTGTAAGCGGCGTAAGCGTTTCGTTCCACCTGACGCAGCTCAGCGGCTCTTGATGGATCGTAGAAGTCGGTTGGCGGCGCGGTGAGTAACTGATCGGGTGTAGCGTAAGCCTTATTCTTGAGCCGGTTGCTCTGCCACTGCGAAATCATCGCCATTAGCGCGTCTTCATCAAGTACACCATCCGCGCTCAAACCACGCTTTTTCTGCCATACCGCAAGCGACTGCGCGAAGTCTGTAGTTGCTGAATCAGCGTGCAAGTTCAATGTCTCGCCGATCAAAAGATCGTAAAGATACCAACCGCGCTGCTGTTTTCCACCGAATGTCCAGGTGAGATCGTTCCTGAGACCGGCATTCGCTGTCGCTGCCGACGCCAACACCGACGACTTCGGCGCACGTGTCTCACTAATGCGAACCGCCGGAGCAGGTTTTACGGGAGCGGATGACTTTGACGGCGACTGGCGATTCCCGCTACGAGCGGCAAAAGCCACAACTCCAGCGACAAGAACAAGCAGGGTGATAATTACAATATTTTTCATGAATCCATTGAGAGATGCATGAAAACGCCCTAACGGTTCGACGTTGCAAGATTTAAATAATCTCTCGTCAACGACGCCGTTTGCGGCTCACACGCGCCTTTGCACGAGGCCTTTGCGTCTTCTTCCCTACCCTGTTTTTGGGCTTCTCCGGCTTGGCTTCAGCGTGGTTCGATTCGGGCGGCGGTGCGCCCGCTTTTTCGAGCGATGCAGAAACGAGGTCGTCACTGGGTCGAGATCCATTCACAAAAGCGAACACATGATAATTCGCATTGCGCTCGCGTATTACCTCGATACGCCCTTCATTCTTGATCCGCGCCAGTTCGTTCATCACGAAGTTTTGCTCCGCGACGCTCATGTAACGATAGTCGATGTCGAATGCGAGACCTGTTGAATGCGGTGGCGTATCGATCGTTACTGCATTTCTGTTCACACGCCTCAACGAATGCTGGTACTGCTCAGGTCTAACCAACGAACTGACTGGTAGAGGCAGATTGAACTTCTGGTGGTACGCCGCTGAAACCTCTTCAATAATCTTCAACGCTTGCGGCCTGATCGTGCTGAGCATGTTGATCTTCAGCACGTGACGATCGTAAGGATTCTCGAGATTGAAGGAGCGGCCGTTGAAGCTTTGGGCGAGCTTTTGTAGTGCCTGGTATTCGCCAGGATCGGTAACACTTTTATTCTCTTCGTCGAATTTAGTGAAAGGCTCCTCGTCTGCACGTTGGCCGACGCCGAGCAGGATGTAGGTGTCCGTAACGGCGGGAACTGGTACTAGTTCGCGTTTCTCGATCAGTGCCGCAAGATCGAGATAGTCCTGAACTGTGTGTACATTGTATTTATCGATCTCGGCGACTTGAGTAGCAAGAAACCAGTATCGTTCTTCGTAGTGTTTGAGCTCTGCCGGAACCTCGAGAGTTCCGCCAAGATCCTCGGTGCGTGGCGCCTTAACCTTCTCAACCGCCGCGTCCCACGAATAGCTCGCGGAATTAGTTGCGAGGTTCGACAACTCGCTGGCCGATTGAAAGAGACGATTGCGCCTTTCCGAAGTGAAACGAAAAATCCGCCACGCCGCTACACCCGCTACTAACAGAATGAGAATCAACAGTACCCGTCTGCGCATTAGTGAGGAATATAACACGCACGCCGGATCGATCAGCGCTCAACCGCGCAAATCTGTGGCTAACACATTTTTGTTAGGTATTCAGAAAGCCGATAGCAAGAAAATAGAGCCCGAGATCGTAGAGCCCGAGCGTGTCGAGACTGTTGACCGGATCATCGGAGACCTTTGCACCAAGGCCAATCGATAGATCAGACATGAACCACAACGAGCTTCCCAGAAACACCGAAACGTTTGAGGTCGAGGCAAAAACATTCGCTACGATCAGCATTCCGAAATAAATGACTTCGAGAACACGTTCAGATCCGTGAAGTCTGGGCAGCACCCAGCGCAATACGAAAATAGCGATCACGATATTTGTTATCGCGAGACGCACTAGCGGCATTTCCCCCCACTCTCTTTGGCTACTGAGAATACAGACGCAAACCAGTGCCGCGGCGAACGAGATGGCTCCGAGCTGAAAGCCATGCGGAACTTTGTCTTCAGGCAGATCGAGAAGAATGTCTCCGAGACTGCAAAACAGAAACATCAGCGCGACGAGATTTTCTCCGAGCGACCATGCGAGCCAAGTCAGGAACAATGCAGGCGCCGCCTTGAGCAGTGCGCGCAATGTAAATGGCATCGACTTGTACCTGGTTGCTTTATTGAATTGCGTGAAGACGGCAATAAAAACCAGGGCGAAAAAAATGATCGTCGTTTGAACAGAGTCTCTGAGCAGCCAATCAAGGTTCATAATTGTTAGCCTCTTTGTTTTTCTCTGTGAACTATTCTGTAACTACAACGTCTTCAAAAATTCGATGAGCGCGCGTTTGTCGTCATCGCTGAGAGCGGGCTCTTCCGGGAATTTGTCGGTGCCGAAATAGTGGCCGCGATTCACTATTAAATCCGGACACTTGCTGAACTCCAGCATTGGTCCAACAAGCGGACGTAGTGCCTCTGCTGCCTGCTCGTCGCTGGCGCCCTGCGGCAGATTCTTGAGCGCCTTCTTAATGTCTATCAGGAGTTTCAGTATCTCAGCGTCTCGTTGTGCACGCTCGCCGAGACCTGAAGTTTCACGGAACAAGTCAATGTTCGAAAGCAAACTGACGGGAGTTCCTTTCGGCAATGGTCCAATCACGATTCCTTCGTCGGCAAAGATCGACGGTAAATACTTCGACAGGAATCCGCTGCTACCTTGTAGAAAACCAGGAAGGAAACCGGAACTGACTTTCAGATAACTCTGTTGCGTCGTGCGATCGATCCGGCCAGGGATCTTGTCGCCCAGGATGAGATCCTTGTCGCGCTTCTCAGGCCAAAGCATCTGCTCGATTGAGTTCTGAAACGACTTCATCCGCTCGTCGACAGATGGACTTACCTTAAACTCGCCGACACTGTTGTTCAGCAGATATGGCGCAGTAGACCAGAGACTGATTAACGACGGCGGACGAGTGTAACCACGGCCACCAGCCGGCATTTGATATTGGTGCGGTTCGCCCGTCAGTGGATGGTACCAGGTAATCGAGCCGACGGATGGCAGGTCCTTGTACGACTGCGACGAGAAGTTGTCCCAAATATTTCCACCCAGCGCATTAGTGGCAAGCGGACTACACGCGTTTGTTTGCAGCAACGTGACGGGTACGCGCAGTTCTGTTGACAGGTAGTTGTCTTTCAAAAAATCGTCGGCGAGAACGATGTCGCGCATCTTCGCTTTGAAGTCATCTGTCTTGGTCCAATTCCAGTAGTTATTCCAACAGGTCAGATAGTCCTTACCATTGCATCCATGAGCTTCGTCGAGACCCGGAGCACCCGCCGGTATCTTGCTCGAATGACAACGCGCACAACGCTCTGCGAAGACAGTTTTGCCGCGTGTTAGCTGCGCCTGATCGGCCGTGAGATAAGCCTGCCCACCCGGAGCGTCTTTCAAATAGTGAGGATCCGTAGTTTTCAGGAAGAACAGCGCCATGTTGAATGTTTGGTTCTCGGTGGCTTCGAAGTAACTCGAGTTTTTGCGTGAGTTTGCAATCGTGATCGGCGTTATCGGCTTACCGCCAACCAAAGCGTTGAAGTGCAGGAGCCACTCTTCGCTGAACACACCAATATTTATGTAGACGCGATTCAGCGCACCCATACCGCCGACTGAGTCTGAACCATCTTTGAGCACACGCGGCGTAAAGACCGTGTCGGGCTTCTGGTACAGGGCCGTGAGTGGTCCTTGCTGCAGGTAGTCGTTGAATTGACGGTTATCGCGATCACCGCCGGCGAGATTCTCCTTGCCCCAACGCTGCGCATGTAACAGGCGCGGTCCGAGCATGTACATCGCATTCATCGTGCGCGGGTTGTTGATGTTGTCGGTTGAGACAAAGGACGTATCGAGCGCTCCCGGACGCGACGTGTGGAAGAGTTGATAAACGAAGTTGCTCTCGTCTGCTTCCCAGTAAAAGATCCGGTCGATCCAGAAATACTGGGCGCCGACGTTGGAACTGAGGTTTTCCCACTTCGGATTTTCTGCATCAGACGGTGGCTTCAGAGGGTTTGGGCCAACGTGACAGAAGCCGCAGGACATTCCGACTCGATACGGGCGAATGAGATCTTTCTGGTAGTAGTAATCCTTTTCCGTGTAGTACTTCTCCGCATTCCAACGCTGTGCTGCAGCTTCGTCGAAGTCGGGATTGGGGAAGATGCGCAGTCCTACAATGCCCGTCTGGTAGCCATAATAGGAACCGGCCTCGATATTTTTTCCACGCGCTCCGATTTTTACTCCCGGATACTTTTGCTCGTTCTCGAAAGGATCGGGCGGGCAGCCAGCCTTGCGCTTGTCGAGCCAGAGACCGTGACGATTTGGATCGGGACCAGTCGCTTTTTCAAAGCACGGATCGTTGACAAGGCCGAGGTATTTCCAGCGCGTGTCGCGAGTAAGGTGGGGAACGCTTGGATGCGACGAGAGTATCTTCAGAAAGTCGAGTGCCCCGGCGCTCGTGTTAACCATCTTGTCCCAGAAGCGATCGTTGCCGGCTGTCCAAACAATCCACGTGTTGCGGCCTTTGATCTCTTCGGGCGTTAACTGAACGCCGCCGTCCATGTCGTGGAAGTAGTCCTCGTCCGCCGCGGGAAAACTTGACGCTGGGCGTTGAGCGAGACGCGCTTCATCGAGGACCTCGCCAGGCTTTGGGCCATCCGGCTTAATCCTGCTGTAAACGACGACGCCGATGGCGACCAGCGCAAGCACGACAACGAGAATGATCAATAAAGGGCGAGACTTTAATGACATTTTTGACCTCCAACTAAGCCATAGACAGGATTAACAAGATGTTTCAGGATTTGCAGGATGAATCTTGTTAATCCTGAAACATCCTGTAAATCCTGTCTAATTTAACTCTCAGGCACCAACACTCGCGAAATATCGCAACGCTCTTAGGCTCGGCAGGAAGAAGTACGCACCGCCGCGCACCGTAACAAACTGTGGCAAACCGCTGCAGCGTTCTCTCAATCCACTTTCACGCGGTATCGAAAATTGGTTGGGTTCGGGGCAGCCTGAAACCGGCTCCCGATCTCCCATCATCGGATCACTCTCTTCACTCATCCCGTCAAACTTCGTGCTCATCAGCCACGCGCCCTGCACAAATTCAAACTGGCGCGCAATATTCGCGTTGATACAAATGAAATGTAATCCGGTCTCACTTTCGTTAGGCTGCGGAGGCTGAAGTGCCTGATCTTCTGATAAACCCGGCCCGTATTCCCGCCCTCGACGCACCAGGCGGTGGAAACGAGTGGGCGACATCAGATCGTCGCGGAGACCTTTGCGTCCAAAGCCAAGTGTTTGGATAAGGTGAGAAATCGGTCCCTTCACCGGGTTTGGAAAGTCTGCATTCCGAGGATTGGCGCGACGAATGTGCGATCCCAGTGGACATTTCACACCCACCGGATCCGAGTCGAAAGTAAACTGATTGTAAGCGCGATCTTGTTCTTCGGGACCGACGCCCTGGATGGGCTGGTGCTGCAACGGCAAGAGTGGCGTGCCATCCAGGTCTCGTCCGAGCATCAACTCTGCGATTCGATGGCGCTCGGCCGCATTCGATTCGGCAGTCTTATCGGCAAACTGCCAGAATCCGCGCACATCCTGCACTAGCTGTCTTATGACCAGGTATGTACCGTTGCGACCGAGATCTTTCATTTGGGGCTGGTCCAACGCCGGCAGTAATTGCGCTGCGCCTTTACTGTTCGAATCAAGCAGCGGCCGGTCTGTGTATTCGTTGTACTCATTCGAGTAACCAAGCAGGAACTCGCCGAGCGAAACAAGGTTGCTGTACACGAGCTGGTCGCCCTTGATCGTTCGCTTCCCTTCCCAATCGATCACTGGCTGGCTGATTCCATCAACAAAACCAAACGGTTCAACTTCACCGAGGTCGTCTGTTGCCAAACGGTCCAACACTTCGAAAGCAACGTCCCACGAAGGCCCCTTGAACTCCGCTTCGCACTCCGCCATTTTGTCTTTTTGGCCATACATCAGGACAACCAGGTGAGGCGTCCGATCAGCATGACCCCAACGCCATTTATCGGGCGAGTTCTCTCCGACGTCGCCAAGTCGTCGCGAACGACTTTCTTCCGTCATGCCCGCGAGAAACTCCGGCGCAAATCCTGCGATAGCTTCGTCCGGAACGCGGAGCGCTTTTAGGCCATCGACAGTTAATGCGACCTGCAAAGCAGTCTGTGGCGGCGGTTCGAGTGTGCGCGCACTGGTAATGTGCGCGTTCGCGAGCCACGAGCGAGCCGCACTAACATCTTTTATGCGCACAAGGTAGAAGGACGCTTCATTCATCTTCCCAAAACCAAAGCGCACCAGACCCTGGATGTCGTTGTAATCGAGGTCAATCATCGTTATTGCCAATTTCCAATTGCCGATTGCCGATTTAAGCAGCCAACGCCCTGAAAATTGGCAATTGGCAATCGGCAATTGCCAATGTTCATAAGAGTTGCAGCCACTGCACGGCTTCCGCGTTCGTCATCGATCGTTGTTCCACACCATCCCGAATGAGTGAGTTGCGCCTTAGATCGAAGTTGGTAAGGCCGGAGTGGCCGTCGTACCAAACCTCCGTCGGCAACTCGTGTCGTCGAATGTAATACTTGAATTTCTGCTCGTCTTTGGCTCCCTGAAAGAAGAGCCAGTTTGTCGTCGGATAACCGATTCCGTTGCTGAAAACCACGTTCAGTCCAAAGGCGACTTTATTGATGAAGTCGTCCATGTAACTTTCCAGACTGCCGTCGTAGTTACTGCAAAAGACCAGTCGTCTTTTGTTGTCGATCCACACCCAGCGCGCAAAATGAATTGAAGGCACGCGTGCGAGATGGCCGCGCGTGTAGATGTGACGCGTTGTGTATTGGATCAGCCACAGTAGAATCACCAGCAACCAGCGGCGGAATAATCCCGGCTTCAAACTGCCCATCGCCGTGAACTGGTTCGTTACGTCGTAGTCCTCGATTCGGGCGAGCTTGTTGATATATTCAGCGGAGGGCCGCGGAGCGATCTCCATGTCACTCTTCTCACGCCGGCGTAACTGGAACACGAAGATCGGCAGGTAAAGAATGAATAAGGGAGTGAAGAACAGCAGTACGAGTGGGACAAAGATCAGGTTCACCAGCTTCTTTATCCGCCACGACAGCGGCATTTCTCCGACCGGAGTCAGCTTGACTTCCTTCTGTACGACACTCTTGACTGCACGACGGATCTCTTCCGCCGAACCCGTCTGAAACTGGGAACCACTATTAAAGACGAGGTTCTGCACGACCTGTCGCAGCGCGTTTTCTTCGCGAATCTGCTGCATCGTGCGCCCGACCCAGTTGATGTACATCGTCGACGGTCGATGCTCGTGCTGTTTCATCCAGCGGACGATATCCGTGCCCGGTTTGAAGTCAGTGCAATAAGAGAAAATTTGCTCCAGGCCTTTGCGGGCAATGGAAACCATCTGGTCGCGAAAACGATCAACTTCACCATCAAAGTCAGCGAGAAATGCGAGGTAGAGCGGGTAATTCCGGCGTGGGAGGCCGTAGGCCGTGGTGATGTCGTCAAGCGTCTGATCTTCGAGGATGACGATGCGTGCGAAGTGCAGATCGGGAAGACGTCCGAATGGAATGATCTCATTATCCGGGTCCGCCATTCCCGGCACACGGTTCATCCCTGCGAGTAGACTTCGCAACTCGTCCGTACGTTTGACGTCGAGTGGTGCAACCACCATGAAACTCGATTGAAACGTCATGTCGATAAACCGAAATTACTACTGCGGTGGGAACTCGAGCGCAAAATGGATCAGCGGTTTCTCACCCCAGTAAACACGGCCGAGATAGAAATTCGGGTCGATGAGTCGAATCTCATCTCGAATCCAGCGAGCGACTAGAGAGGTCTTTGAGTAGTCGAGAACGATGCATTCCTTCTGATCGAACCAGCTTGGTCCTTTGTAGACTTTGGCGATGATGGCGTTAAAGCCGAAGTGAGTGATGCGATTTCTAAGGACGCCGTCTTCCGCGTCAAACGTTTTTCCCTGCCAGGCAAAAAGATTGACGAACCTCGCAATTTCATCGCTGAACTTTGTGTCGTTTGCAATGATGGCTGTGCCTTTGGCTTCGCCGTTTGGAATGTCGCCGACGGTGCCTTGCGAGAAGAGGTCGTCGAGCTGAGCGTCGGTCATGTTGAGTAATTCCTCAACTGTGTGAGCCATTTTCAAAGCCCTCCTTTATCTGCAGTTCAAACCTGGGACGTGCGAGGATTGCGGCTTCCCTGACCTTGATGAGCAAGAAATGAACGGCAGAACAATAGGGACCGAAGCGCGGTTTGTCAATAAAAATTCCGGACAGATTTACAGGATTTATCTTGTGAATCCTGATCAATCTTGTAAATCCTGTCTAACCTACCTCTGAAAGGATCACGTCTGCAGCTTTCTCGCCGATCATATAAATCGAGCTAACGATGAAGAACCCCGGAATGCGCGGGAAAACAGACGCGTCCACAACCCGCAGGCCCTTTGTGCCATGCACGCGAAAGTTTGAATCAAGCACGCCGTTCTGCTCGCGTGGTCCAATCGCGCACGTGCACGACGCATGATGCCCCCACGCGTTTTCACGCACGAACTTCTTCAAATCATCAATCGAGCGGCAATCGCTGCCGGGTATCTCTTCCGTAACGATCAACTTTTCTCGCTGAAGCTTCCCCGTCAGATTTCGCACAAACTGAATCCCCTCAATCACCGCTTCGAGATCTTCGTCGCCACCTTCTTCAAAGTAGTTAAAGTTAATCAACGGCGTGTCACGCGGGTCGGCCGAGCGCAGTGTTACTTGCCCTTTGCGATTCTTCGTGTGCGCCTTGAGAATCACCCAGGTCAGGTAATTGAGACCCTGCGGAAAAAGCGCGGAGTATCCCGGGAAGTAACCTTTGAACTGTGCCAGCAGTGCCATGCAAAACAGATCCGGAAGCTCCGCACGCTTCGACCGGTTGAACATCGTGAGCACGGCGCCATTTGTCGCGTAGATCCCCTTACGCTTCTGAGACCATTGCTGATACTGCGGATCGCTCGTATCAAACTTTACATCTTTGAAAAGCTCCCATTCGTCGCGCATACGATTGACGACAGCAACTTCATACCGATCCTGCAAGTTTGTTCCGACGCCCGGCAATTCGACACGCAGAGGAATCTCATGCTCCTTGAGCACATCTCGTGGTCCGATACCGGAAAGCATCAGCAGTTGCGGTGTATTGAATGCGCCACCGGCGAGAATCACTTCGCGGGACGCGTACATGCGCCGCACCTCGCCCGTCTCATTGCTCGGTCGCGTGTGCGCACGATAGAGACGCTGGCCCTTCAAATACTCAACGCCGACAGCTCGATTACTATCATCAAACAGCACTCGCGTGGCCAGCGCGTTGAGCTCTACACGCAGACGGTCAGGATACTTGCACGCAATCTCGATCACACGCTCGCGCGTCCCTGTACGTGCGTGGTTGTTTGTTGAAAGCGGCACGTAACGCAACCCAATAGAATTCTTCTCAACGAGTCGCCAATCATTCGGATCCAACTTCCCTTCTAAAAACCAACGCACACGTTTCAACTTTTCGCCGATGTCATCAAACGCCTGATGGCCCGATTCGAGCATCACGTGTTTGAGGGTGCTATTGTGCATCGCCGCCATCGGAATGCACTTCTCAGTTCGCAACCATCCTTTCCAACCATGACGCGTCGGGTTGATTCCGATCTTCGCGAGCCAGCGATGTACTGGACGGTGGCCACAGTTCTCAAGGCGCTCGAAGTAAGTGCGCATCTTCGACGCCTTCCAACTCGAATCGCCTGTTAACTCCGCGATGTAATCCCAATCCGCGTTGTGCGGATAAACCAGGATCATCGCGTTGTGAGCCGTACAACCGCCGAGCGTGCCTGCGCGTGGATATAGGACGCCGTCGACACGTCGCCCCTCATGTTCCTCCAGGTATTTCACATCCAGTTTCTGCGTCTCGAGATCGGCGTAATGACGAACGAAGAAGTCCCACTTCATCGCCTCATTTTCCGAAGCAAACGCATGAAACGCTGGCACGTCGTAGTCACAGGGCAAACGACCTTCGCAGGAAACAGCATCACCACCCGCAAGCTCCTTCGGATCTCCACCGGCCTCGAGTAGGATCACCTTGCGTCCAGCTTCAGCGAGACGCGCAGCCACTGTCCCACCTCCGGCGCCAGAGCCAACAACGATGTACTCGCAATCAGCCTGTGGTTGAGTTTGCGTGTCCATTTAACTGGTGTCCTGATCTGGATTTCTCTGTGCAACCTCTGTGTTCTCGGTGTCTCAGTGGTTATAGGAATGTGCGATACAACAACCACAGAGACAGAGAGAACACAGAGGTGGCACAGAGAAGAATTCAGTTCTAAAGTAAACGGGTGACTTCCTGGGCCAACTTCTCCGGAGCTTCGAGATCAACATAATGGCCCACGCCCGGCAGTGGTCGTATTTCCACCTCACAACCCGCGTCTTTGCCGCTCTTGAAAGCAACGCTTGCAGGCAGCGCCCCGTCTTCCATGCCCCAGACGACTGTAACGGGCGTGCTGATCGGCGTTTCGTAAATGTGATAGAGCCGTGCGCGTTTGCTCGGCGTCAAGATCGTGCTCACGAACTGTCGATAGTAATCGATCGGCGGCTTCATGTCCGACGCCTTCTGAAATCGTGTCACCATTTCATCGACAATGGCTGTATTCATAGTTCCCTTCTGACCTTCTCTTGAAGTGAACGACCACCTCAATACCTTTCGACCAAGCGAGCTTGCGATGAAGGCTTCCGGAATCCACGGCAACTCAAAGAACGGGACCCAGGGGAGACGAAACGTTTGCCAATCTGTAAAATGAAACACCGCACGAACAAGTGTTTTCGGATGTGTGCCGTTAACAATCACGAGACGTCGAATCAGAGACGAATACCGGTGCGCAAAGATCCAACCCAATTCGGCGCCCCAATCATGCGTCAACAACATCGGCCGATCCAGTTTCAGCGCTTCAATCAGTGCTTTTACGTCGTCACTTAGAGTGAAGACATCGTACCCCTTACGAGGTCGATCGGTACCGGGATAACCGCGCATATCGGGCGCATAAATACGGGCCTGGGGCATCGCTTCCATGAATGGCCGCCACCCCATCGATCCTTCGGGAAAGCCGTGGATGCAAAGAATCGCCGGACCGTTCGCAGGCCCCGACACCGCGACGCGGAAGTTGATGCCATTAGCAGTTACGTGAAGATGCTCGATAGCTGTGGTCAAGAGGACAGCCTCCAGGCAAAGTGGGATAGAAGATCGGCTGCGTGATTTACTGTAGACAAATAACCGGATCGTGTCCAGATTTGGACGCCTATTTGGAGTGCGGGTGGCCTGGCGCCGCTTTGTTATCGAAAACTTCTGATCGAGGCCAAAACGGCGCCAGGCCGCTGCACTCCAAATAAGTGTCCGGACTAAAACATTATGTCTCGCTCGTAAGGAAAGGTGCTAGACTGTGCGCCGCTTTACCTCAACTGTGACTTTCGTGCCTGTTTGTGGCGACTAATAAGATGGCCTCAAACCTTGGACCACGCTTCAACGATTTCGTACTCAGCCTCGTGACGCTCGAGCATCGCTTTGATCCCTACTTTCGTGATGCATTCAATGCGGTGTTTCAACGGCCCATCGTGGAAGTAACTCAATTGCTGCTCCGCACTCTCCGCAAGAATCGCGAAACACGCCTCTGCGAAGAAATTCCTGTACCCGGCGAAGACACGATCACTGCCGGGATCAAAGATGCGATGGCTCAGTACACGAAACGCGAGTACGCAGGACGTATCGCCGAGCGTGCCGGTAACACTAAAACTTACGGTGTGGTTCGAGCTGAGTTTCAGGTGCTCGAAAATATCCCGGCCGCTTACAAACACGGAGTATTCGCCCACGCTAGAAGTTATCCGGCATGGATTCGCTTCGGTGGTCCTGGTCCAGCATCGCCACCGGACATCGAAGACAGCGGCATTCTGAGTATCGGTATCAAACTCATGGGAGTGCCGGGAGAAAAACTGCTCGACGATGAAAAGGCGACTCAGGACTTTAGCGGAATCAGTTGCCCGACGTTTACCACGCCCAACATTGTCGAAAACCTAAAGCTTCAGAAGCAGATCTTTGCGCGCACACCCGTCTTCTACTTCATCAATCCGCTGGATTCACATTTTGGCGACATGACTATGCAGGGAATCTACGCGCGCATGAATAGAAGCCCGCTCGAAGTGCGCTACTGGAGTTGTGTGCCGTACCTGCTCGGCGAAGGACAGGCGATGAAGTATTCGATCACTCCTACTTCAGGTTTGAAAACGAAGATCCCGTGGAATCCACCGGACGACTGGCTGCGACAGTCAATGGCCCAAACACTTTCGCGAACTGACGCAGAGTTTGATTTCAGTATTCAGTTACAGACCAATCACAAACGCATGCCGATCGAAGACGCATCGATTGAGTGGCCTGAGCGTCTCTCACCGTTTGTGACAGTGGCGAAGATCAAAATTCCGAAGCAGGAGTTTACTTCCCCGGGACAGACAAAATTCGCCCGCGAGCTTTCGTACAATCCATGGCACTGCATCGCGGAACACCGGCCACTCGGCAATCAAAACCGGGCTCGCTACCTGATCTACTCCGAGCTCTCACGCCTGCGACAGTCGATGAATAACGAACCGCACATCGAGCCAAATGGCACAGAACAGTTTTAGCCGCAGATGAACGCGGGTTTTTGACGGATAATCACTGCGGACCGAGCTGATAGATCGTGGTATCCGGATGATAGATGCGCCAGTCGAACCAGTAATCTTCCAGGACAAAGACCTTTTTTAATTGACGCCCTGCGAGTGGGCCACCTGTGGCCGTTCCTTCGAAGTTCCACGTGCTGCCTGTTTCGGCGTCAACTAGTTGAAACTGCGGATTCTTGTCGTCCTTCTTTTGAAAGAACTCCAAAGTCCGTCCATCAACCTTACGTTCGAAGGCGCGAACGGAGCGATTGTCTTCACCCAACGCGATGAGGATGGGCACAGCACCAACCATATCGATGATGGGGCTCTGCTTCTGTAGCGCTGACAATGGATAAGCGACTGACTTTCCATCTAAGGTAACGCCCATCACAAGGGTTCGAGGGGCGAGGCGTTTATCGACGTCAGTTCCTTCAACTACACGCAGCTTTTCATAGCGCGCTTCCCAGTCGGGTTTTTCGTAATTGTTTTTAGCGGCGATTTTCTCATCGGGTTTCAGCACGCGTCCGTCTGGTTGTTCGCCCTTCCAGATCGCGAATGAAACTTCGTCGTGAAATACACTCTTGAGCTGATGGCCCTTAAGTGGTCCATGAATCGCTTTGCCACTGACTTGTTGCCACCAGCTACCTGTTTCTTCATCACGCATGATGAAGTTTTGATTGTTGATGCCTGCAAGATGGAAGTGAAGAACGCGCCCGTCGACTGTTGATTCCCACACCAGACCGGTGTGACAGAGCGTTCAATAAGTGGCCACGATCGGCGTGCCGCCTACCGTGTCCTCCACCACGTGGTGATACCCCATCAACCTGATCGGATACGCAACTGCTTCTCCGTTGATCGTAACAGCGAGCACACGATCGTTGTCGTTCACATAGCTTGCATCGGCCGTTTTTGCGTATGCAGGATTCGGTAACGGATTGAACATCCACAGAAAGTGGTTCTGTCGCGCGAGCCACGTTGCGCCGAGTGTTGGGAGCAGGAGAATCACGAGCGCGATTCGTCCAAACCAGCGCCCGCCGATCCACAATCTGACTGCCATCGCGAGAATAACCAGCGAAGCTAACACGGTGAGCCATGGCGACCAGCGGCGCATGAGATACGAGATCTCCATCGTGCGCGGCGTTTGTGCTTTGAACGGCATGATGAGGAAGACCGGCGTGAGCACAATCACAAGCACCGCGACCACCAGTAAGAAGAACATCAGCCAGACGAGTTTGCGTCTCGCGTTTGCCCAGTTTGACAATCGACTCAGCATTTATGTGTCTCCAGTTCGCTGTCTGACTTTGCGGATCATTGCCACTGCCCACAAAAGACCGATAGCCAGAAATGGCAAGAGATAAATCAGTAGATCCCAACGACCATAGCCGGGCGGCGTCGCTTCCACAGTGGCGACAGTTTCAGCATTCCCCGATCCTACGCTCTGCAATTGCACGCGGACGCGCCAGAGTTCCTGCGCATCGAATTGCACCGCTGACTTATATTGAACTCTGCCCTGCACGTTCTCGCGTTCCGCTGGGTAAAAGACTTCAGCCAAACGACCGCTGACCGGTTGCACTCCGATCCGAACTTGTAGATCCGTGGGAAGCTCCTGCCCGTTAACGATCACAAAAAACAGCGCCGTCCCAACATCCGGATCAGTCCAAACCGAAACGACATACCGATCGACCTTCTGATCTACAAACAACGGAAACGGCGGCCCCTCATGCGCCTTTGTGCTTTTCGAAAACGCCAGAATGATGATCAGTAAGAAGATTCTACGCACGATCGAAGCTACTGTAGGGGCGGCCCTCCCGTGGCCGCCCCTGCGTGGAAATAACTGCCAGAATTCAACACAGGGGCGGCCACGGAGGGCCGCCCCTACAGTACGTCCCGAGGTGCTCAGTTCATCCGACTCCCAAGGATACAGCGCGCATTTCCATTGGCTGTAACATTACCCACACCGCTCCAGCCGTCATTATCACCACCACTGCAGCCCACAGCGCAAAGATTCGCAACGGGTGGTCTACCTTTTCTGTCGCTGCGATTGAATAACTAACCAACAACGAACCGAGTAGCCCGAGAAACACAAACCCAAACTCAAAGAGCTGCACTACATTCGGCGCCAAACCCGGCGTGCCCCAATGCGGTTGAGTAAACAGCGCCTGCGTAACCGGAACAATCGTGTAAAGACCCGTCAGGAAATGAAACCCATAATGCGCTAGCCAGATTCCGAATCCGAGTGGAGCAAGCACATACGAATAACGCACCGCAACAGCAACAACCGGCTGCCTGCTTCCACCCCAGACCCGCGTCAACCACGCAGCCAAACCAATCAGCAGCAAAGGTTCAAGAACCAGAAACAGCCCGAAGATAGAAGCGAGTACCGGAAACTGCCATTTAACGCCCAAAACCCTCGCGAGCCAATTCTCAAGCACGTAAATCGGACTAACCATTCCAAACGCATTCAGCAACGCGCCAAACGTGAACACGATCATCAGAGCAGCGAGATCCTTGCGTCTGGAGAAGATGCCCAGCCCGGACCGCATCGGATCTGTAGTCAACTCTGCGGCCGGAACACGACTAATAATGCCAACGTTGTCGTATGGACACGCTTGCACACAATCAAGACAGAACGTGCAGTCAACATTCCCGATTTTACGCGGTTGAAAAAGCGCGAGTTCGCAACCACGCTGAATCACCACGAGTGGCGCTGCGGGCTCACGCACACCACGAATGCAATCCTTCGTCGCGCAGTGATCGCACACGGCCATGTCACGCACAGCGACTTCAAGCGGCGATGCAGTTGACGCGACAAAATTGAACTGCCCGATCGGACAAACAAACTTGCAGAACGTCGCGTGTTTAAAAATCGCGTCGATCAGTAATGCGCCCGCAAAGTAGGCAATGATGAGCCACGCGGTCCACCACGGCGACGCCCACAGATCGAGCCACTCGTACACAAAGAGCATCGTTACAAACAAGCCGATCGAGAACCACTTATTCCGCAAGCTACGTGGCCAGTTTCGCACCGGCCGGAAGAACTTGCGCGCCAGATTTCGCACCAGCATGAAAGGACACGCAAGACAAAAGAAATTTCCCGCCAGCAAAAGCACAAACACGAGCGCACCGCGAAAGTGTACCCACGTGTACGTCGTCGCCAGATTCTTCGGTGCCAACTGTGGACCAAAGAGCCCGTGCAGAATCATCGCAATGCTGATCAGAAATAGAGGAATCTGAAGCAGCGTTCGCGAGTGCTTGTGTTTGAACAATGCTCCGACAACCGGAACACGTAACAGGTCAAAAGAGTTGCTCGGGTTGATGTTTCTATCTGGCTGGAACACGGGAGTGAATTACTGTTTATGCCGGCATGACTCCCTTGATTTCAAACTGGCGGTCCACCGAACCCTGACCAGGCAACTGAATATGAACGATGAATACCCAGTCTCCCGCCATCGAAAGGTCGATGACGCTCACGTAACGCCCCGGCTCAGATTCCACCACGCTGGCCGCGATCGGTTTCATACCTGCATGTGACATGTATCCTTCGAGACTGAGCCCGGCTCGAGTTATCGCTTTTCCGGAACGGTCTGTTAGACCGAGGGTGATTCGCACCTGCCCTACACGAGGTGGCTGCGGAGACACTTCGTGAGTAAGTTTTAGATCGGACGGTACTTCACTCGTACGTCTGCAACCTTGCACAACCAGGAGGCAGAGACAAAGCACGATCAGACAATTGCGTTTTAAGAACACGGATCAGGCAGCTACTGCCGGCACCGCCTCTCGCTTAAGCGCACAACTACATGCGGCCGCTTCTTCACCCCTCGGTGGGAACATGTGATAGTACATGCCGATTACCATCGGAATGAACACTATCGCGTTGTAGAAGAGATGGAGCTCAGGTCGCAACTTCGGCATTAGTAACTGGACAAAACTGATCGGCACCGGCGAGCCAAACCAGTAGTGATGCGTCAGCGCCTGCCATTGCAGCACAAAGTGTTCGATGTGATGCCAAAACTGAATCACTAAAGCGACGGTCCACCATTTACGAGAGGTTCCTGTAAAGCCTCTCCGCAGGGTCCAGATTCCGATCAACATTACGATCGCGTAGCCGTAGTGCAGCAATTCTGACGATACCAGCCACGGAAAGAACAGACCAAGAACGCCGTTGGATTGCGGCCTGGGCCAACCGAGCACATGGATCTGATAAACCTGCGCGAGGTGTTCAGCCCAGTGGGCGAGAACGATTACCATGAAAGTGTTCAAGGCGCGTTTGTGCCAAACGGTGTTCAGTTTGTCGTAAAAGCTTGAGTCGGCAGAGCCGATCCGCGCGTGTGCGGCGTGGGCTGACATTCTCAACCTCCCTTAGAGCTTTCCGGTGTGCGGTGATACAGGTCGAACAATCTTAAGACTGTCGGCACAATTAGTAAATATGAAATCGTTCTGTCAATCTATAGGTGGAGAACAGTTTCAAACCTTAGGATAGTTTAGATAAAGATAGTCAGGATTTTAGACATGATGGACAGGATTTACCGTGTCAATCTTGTCTGAATCTTGCTCATCGTGTCCAACCAGGTTTCGAGAATCATGCCCTCAAATTATCAAGACATCTACAACCGCTGGCTGGCAAAGCCTCAAGACTTCTGGGCCGAAGCTGCCGAAGCCATTCACTGGTACAGGAAGTGGGACAAAGTGCTCGACGATTCACGAGCACCGTTTTCTCGCTGGTTTAGCGGCGGGTTACTCAACACTTGCTACAACACTCTCGATCTCCACTGCGAAACTGGACGCGCAGATCAAACTGCACTCATCTACGACAGTCCCGTCACCCAAACAGTTAAGACTTTCTCGTATTGTGAATTGCTCGATGAAGTTTCGCGTTTCGCAGGCGTCTTGCGCAGCCGCGGCGTTGAGAAAGGCGACCGCGTCATCATCTATATGCCGATGGTGCCCGAGACTCTGATTGCGATGCTTGCCTGCGCACGCATCGGCGCCATTCACAGCGTCGTCTTCGGCGGCTTCTCATCTCCGGAACTCGCCAAACGCATCGACGACGCCCGACCTCGTCTCGTTGTTTCAGCGTCCTGCGGTATCGAAGTCAATCGCGTCGTGCCTTACAAGCCACTATTGGATCAGGCGATCGAAAGTGCTTCATGGAAACCTCAATCGTGCGTCATCCTGCAGCGTCCGCAGGAACAGGCGTCGATGATTGCCAGGCGAGATCTCGACTGGCATGAGTTGATGGCCGGTGCCGAACCTGTCGATTGCGTTCCTGTGCTTGCGACCGATCCGCTGTACATCTTGTACACCTCAGGCACGACTGGTGTGCCTAAGGGTGTTGTGCGTGACAACGGCGGTCATCTCGTAGCACTCAAGTGGACCTTGCCGAACATCTACAACTCGTACCCAGGTGAAGTGTTTTGGGCCTCTTCCGATCTTGGCTGGGCTGTTGGCCACTCCTACATCCTGTATGGCCCACTCGCGAATGGCAACACGACGGTGTTGTATGAAGGCAAACCAGTCGGCACTCCGGACGCCGGTGCATTCTGGCGCGTCATATCGCAGCACAAAGTGAAGACGATGTTTGTGGCTCCGACGGCGATTCGCGCAATCAAGCGAGAAGATCCTCGTGGCGAGCGCATCTCAGGACAAAACCTCGAACACTTTCGCACGCTCTTTGTCGCAGGTGAACGCTGCGATCCGGACACGCTGGCATGGGCCACTAAACATCTTGGCGTGCCGGTGATCGATCACTGGTGGCAAACTGAAACCGGTTGGCCCGTGGGCGCGAATGTGGCTGGACCAAACATGCTGCCTATCAAACCCGGCTCGTGCGGCGTGCCGATGCCCGGTTATGACGTACGAGTCCTGGACGACGAGAGCCGCGAAGTCTCAGTGAACACAACCGCCAACGTCGCTATCAAACTTCCCTTGCCTCCAGGATGTCTCCTGACTCTGTGGAACAACGACGCCGGCTGCCAGGAGTCGTATTTCAACTCTTATCCCGGCTACTACAAAACGGGCGATGCGGGTTTCAAAGACGACGATGGCTATCTCTGGATCATGGGTCGTACTGACGACATCATCAACGTTGCCGGACATCGTCTTTCGACGGGAGGGATGGAAGAAGTGATCGCCGCACATCCTGACGTTGCCGAATGTGCAGTAATTGGAAAAGCCGACGATGTTAAAGGTGAAGTCCCGCTCGGTTTAGTAGTCCTCAAAGCCGGTACGGATCGAAGTGAAGAAGAAATTGTTCGCGAAGTGATCGCGATGGTACGTGAGAGGATTGGACCAGTAGCGTCCTTCAAAACAGCACGAGTTGTGAATCGCCTGCCTAAAACGCGTTCAGGAAAGATCGTTCGTGGCACAATCAAGAAGATCGCCGATGGAGTTGACTATCAAATTCCAGCAACAATTGAAGACGCAACCGTGCTCGATGAAATCAAAGCTATATTGACGTGAGTCAGGGCTTTCGGAAAATCCCATCATTAATCGCGACGTTGTGCTCCATCTCATCCACTTTGATCCGGAAGTTACCCGACTCAAAAGCGAAACGAACGTTGAATGGCATCTTCACGCCACCCACATCCTGATAATTTTCCAGATGCACCTTGACGAAAACGATCCCGCGATTTGGCACGCGCCGGGCCATGTCCCAACGGACGAGCAAACCATTTTCGACATCGAAAAACAGTTTTTCAGACGGCCCCTTTGCTGGGATGCCTTCGATTACATGCGCGTACCGCCCATCTAGCCAGGCCTTGTTTTGCAACTTCAAACTGTCGAACAGACTCCTGATCCTTCCGGCACTGAATACCTCGGCATCGCGCTCCAACTCAGCGATTTCCTGTGGGCTGTTATCAGTGTAGGTACCGACCGGCGTTTGCACCCAACGGGTTTCTCCGTCGAATCCTTTCTTTAGTGTGCCGATGTGCGGAAACTCAATTATGGATAGGGTTTTGTTTGGTTCCTTTCGCCAGCCCGATACCGCTCCAGTTAGTCCGGCAACTTGGAACGTTCCTTTCATTCTCAAACTGGTTATGCCGGCGATGGCTTCCGGCCCCCCAAGCGCCTCCTCGTAACGTTTTAGAATCTGATCGATGGCGGCCTGGTCAGTTGGTGAAGGAGACGAAGCGGGGGAAGAAGTTTTAGTCGTTCCAGAACGTAAACAGGAAAATTGCGTTAGCAGCAGGGCACCAAGCAGCAGAACTGGAGGAAGTTTCAGCGGCATTGCTAGGCCACAAAACCACAAATGTGCGAAAGGCACAAGTGTTTTTTCATGGCCCAGTGCACTTATTGTTTCAACTGGTAGAAGAGTTTGTCGTACGTGAGACCATTGATTTCAAACGGCGTTGTAAGAATGACTCCCAATCCAAAAATGGATACACCAGGATCCGTGGGACTGTTGCGGTCAGTTCGATTCAGAAAAACACCTTCAAACTTTTCTCTTGCTCCGTCCGAATAAACCTTCGATGCCGTCAGCAAGGCTCCTTCGATTTTTGCGTTCTCGAAGGTGAACGCACGAGACTTCTCAGTCCCGCTTGCCTGTACCCGGCCGTCAACTGCTTGTACGCTAATCACATAACCGAGATCGGGAACTTCATACACGCCGGAATAATCTCGAATGTTCGACTTCACGGCCGGTTCGCTCCGAACGTCCTTATACTTCTCCATGCGAACCCCGTACTTTTCTTTGACAATGTGCTTATTCTTGGTAAAAGCCGCAGCGATCTCTCGCGCCTTCGTCTGACTGGAAAGCTGCTGCGAAAAAACGCTACCAGCGCAAACAACCGACAACACGATCACAATAAAAGTTCGCATAATATTCTCCTTGAAGCTTTCAAAATATAAACACCGTCTGTTGCTCACTTGTGGCACGTTTATCCGCGATTGTCTGTGGCCATTGTTCGGAAAGTAATCGAATAGCGCAGCTCATCGACACGGAGGATGCTGTGTTCCCACTCTGCTCGCGCGGGTCCGGTTAAGTGATACGCAGAACGCGACTCCGCGAGAACGTTAACGCGCTCCCACTTCTCATTCACCTTTCGCCTGAACCTCAAAACACACGGAGCAAGCAGCGAAATGCCAACCACCTCACCGAAGACAGACTTGTCCCGATGCCAACCAATCCCCGCGCCTGATCGGTACTCCGTCACCAGGACGTGCTGGAATGCGGCCGGTTCCAGTTTGGCAAAAGAAGCTGCACGCGATCGGAGATCGAGGAGAAATTCCGGTATCTCGTCCGCCTTGCGGAGCTGACCTCCTCCGGAAAACTCATACTTCCAGCCGAATGACACAACACGACGCTTGCCTTTGTAGCCGTGAAAGTCAAACTCCTGAAACGGCAACTGGCGCACACGCATGAGGAGCACTTCCTCAACACTCGGCTCGATGAGCGCCGGTTGATAACGAAAGCCCTCAAAACCGTTTGCGGTCTCGCCGGCTGTATTTCTAAAAAAACTAAATTGCACCGTTGTTGCTCTTTGTGCTTGTGGCTAGAAAAATCTACGTAGCAGATTGAACAGTAGCGTTAACGCGATTGAAACGAGCAACATCGACACGATCGGAATGTAGACGCGCACGCTGCCGCTTTCGTAGCGGATATCACCGGGCAAGCGCCCGAACCAACTCAATGCTCCGGAGTAAATCAGCAAACCAACGACGATTATAAAAACTCCGCCGACAACTATAACTAATCCAAGCGACCGATCCATGGCGACTTAACCCCACCTGTAAAATCTTCTCAAGCAGAGCGTACCACTTCATTTGACCTGAATCATCTTCACGTCGACTTTGTTGCCCTTAACTTCAAAAACGAGATAGTGATGAGAACTGCTGCAGTTAGTCTCCGCACCACCGGGACAACTGTCGAGCGGCGCTCCGGCACCGCCACTAACTAGATATCCTGGACCATCCGATGACGGGCTCGACTTTGAAGCAGGCTGCAGACTATCGCCACTGGCGTTGAAGTAGAGGTGTTCGTGCGCTGCGATCACATACGAAACGTTCGAGTATTTTGCGAAGAGTGCTTCCAGTTGATCTGCGTTCTCCTTGTTAAGTCGCGAACCTTTCTTCGCTGGTTTGATCGGATGATGCATAAAGACAAAAATGTGGGTCTTGTCTTTATTGGCCTCGAGATCAGCCGTAAGTAGTTCTATTTGCTGGAGACTGACAAACCCCGGATCAAGCTTCAATTTCTTTGCTACGACTTTACCTTCCGAGCGGACAGCCGTGATGGGAGGAACCTCTTCCGTATTCACGGCGATGAAGCGAGAGTTCCCATAGTTGAACGCTCCATACGCCGGAGCATTTTTCGGGTATTTCATCACTTCAAGATAGAGCGCCTGCATCTTCGCGTCCGGTGTTTCGACAGTCCCTTCGTTAGACTTGTTTACCAGATCCATTTCATGATTACCGGGAGAGTTGAACATCGGCACTCCGGCTTTCGCAGCATGGCGGAAGAACTCCTTGTACTGTGCCATCAGCGTTTTGTGATGCATCTTCTTGCCGGCAATTCGGAAGCCCGCGATCGTGTCTCCGGACCAGAGTATGAAGTCCGGATTAAATCGTTTCGAGTCCTTGAGGATGTGAGCCAGTATCTTGGGCTGTGTGATCACATTACCTGACGGACGATTGTCGCCTGCAGCGATAAAAGTAAAGTGAGTCTTGTTTGGGTCGTCGATGAGTTTCTTCGTGCCCGGTACGTGCGGTAAGGTTGGAAATCCCTGGGCACAAACAGCAGTGGACCACAGCATTGCGACAAAGGTCGCGGCTATGAGGCGGATTATCATTGGGGGACTCCTTCTCTTGAAGTATTTTGTTGAGTCGGAACCTTATCACAAAGGCACAAGAAGCTTGCCTAAATCTTTGTGCTTTTTGTGCCTCTTTATGGCTTAATAGTGCCCAAATGATTAAACGATTGGCTCTCATTGGCTGCGTTCTTCTCGCATTTGAGACTCTTGTTTTCGCGCAGACGAATTCGCTCGCCCGCAGTGTCACGATCTATCGCGACACGTACGGCGTCCCTCACGTCTTTGGCCGCACCGATGCCAGCACTGTATTCGGCTTTGCCTACGCTCAGGCGGAAGATAATTTCTGGCGCGTCGAGGAAAACTTTATCCTCGCCTTGGGTCGAGCGTCGGAGCTGTACGGCGAGAAGACGTTAGAGGAAGATCGACTCAATCATGCACTCGAAATCCCGAGGTTAGCGCGTGCTGAGTATTCACGTCTCGACCCTCGGATGCGTTCGTTGTGCGATGCCTTCGCCGCTGGGTTCAACTACTATCTCGCGCGACACACCGAAGTACGCCCACGACTGCTAACAAAGATCGAACCGTGGTACACGCTCGCTTTCATTCGTTACAACTATTACCAGAACGGTTTCGCACGCGACCGGGGTCTGCGCGGCCTGGGACTACAAACGGCTACGATTGACTACGATCTGAAAGAACACATCGGCTCGAATGGATGGGTAGTTGGACCATCAAAAAGCGTGTCGGGTCATGCAATGCTTTTCATCAATCCTCACCTGCCGTTCTTTGGCCCAGGCCAGGTTTACGAAGGTCACGTTCATAGCGATGAAGGTTGGAACTTCACCGGTTACACGCGCTTCGGCTTTCCGTTGCCGTACGTTGGACACAACGAGAACGGCGGTTGGGTGAGCACAGACAATGCGGCCGACTTAACAGACGTCTATATGGAAACGTTCGACGATCCGGCTCGTCCGCTTGCATATAAGTACGGCAAAGGATATCGCCTCGCCACGGAGCGCGTCGAAGAAATCAAAGTCAAGACTGCGAGCGGTGCCGAGACGCGCAAGTTCACGATGCGCAAAACGCATCACGGCCCGATCCTCGGAGCACGTGACGGCAAAATGCTTGCGATACGTATGGCAAAGCTTGAATCAGACGGGTGGCTGCGCGAGTGGTACGACATGACACGGTCGACATCGCTGGCAGCGCTCAAGCGAGCGATGACGCCGCTGAATATGAATTTTGGAAACGTGATGTATGCCGATCGCCAGGGAAACACGTGGTATCTCTACAACGGCGCGGTGCCGCGGCGCGATCCGCGTTTCGACTGGACCAAGCCGGTCGATGGCAGCGATCCGGCGACTGAATGGCAGGGCTATCACACAATCAACGAGTTGCCACAACTCACAAACCCGAAAACCGGATGGATGCAAAACTGCAATACCACTCCTTTCCTTCTGACGAGTGAAGGCAATCCGGATCCAAAACAGTTCCCGAAGTACATGGTCCAGGAGGGCGACAACTTTCGTGGCGCAGTCTCCAGAGAGATCCTTGCCGGTAAACCAAAATTCACCTTTGATGAGTGGATAAAGTTTGCGTTTGATACACGCGTAATGAGTGTCGGCAAGCGATTACCCGGACTGCTTACGGCACTCAAACAGCGTCTTGATAACTTTCCGCGAACCGGATCAGCGGAAGAGAGGCGGCTGCGCGAAGTCTACGACGAACTTTCTCGCTGGAATCATCGCAGTGCGAACGACTCGGTCGCGATGACTATATTCAGCCTCTGGCACGATCGCATCTCTCGCGATCAGAATCTGAACGTCTTCACGGCGCTCACAGAAGTTCTAAACACACTGCAACGGGATTTTGGAACCTGGAAGGTTGCGTGGGGCGAACTCAACCGACTTCAACGTCGTGATGAAAGTCGGGACGAGGAGTTTCAGGATTCTAAACCCAGTCTCGCCGTTAGTGGTGTAAACGGTAACGATGGCGCTGTCTTCACGTTTTATGCCGCACCTGCACGTGGACAGAAACGACGGTACGGTGTTGCTGGCGGAACTTATATTAGTGTGGTTGAGTTTGGACCCACCGTTCGTGGCCTCTCGATCCACACGTTCGGCGCCAGCGGTGATCCAAAGAGCAAGCACTACATGGATCAGTCAGTCCTCTACACCCGCGGAGAATTCAAACCGGCCCCGCTGACACTCGAAGACGTCAAAGCCAACCTCGAGTCCTCATATCATCCCGGCGAAGAGCCCGGCAGGTAAAAACGTTTGAGCCACAGGCCTACAAAAGATATCGCTCGATCTCTAACGCACCGTGAAAGACGCCTAAGATGTCGATGTCACCGTTGACTTTTACGAGGTAGGTTATACGGTAATGGTTGTACAGGAGAATTCGAACCTCACGGGGCGCTGCCAGCTCGTAACTATAACCAATTCTTGGATGGCTTCGGAGTAGCTGAACCTTTTCGTAAATATTAGTGACGGTTCTCGCGGCGGCGTCCGCATTGTCCGCTGCAATGTAATTGTAAATGTCCTCAAGCCAGGTTTCGGACTCACGGGTCCAGTTTATTTCTGCCAATTCTTTATCCGACGTTGCATTTCTTCGTTCGAGATGACTCGTTGTTCGTCGGAGTCTTTGAGACCGCGTTGCACCATCAGATCAAAGGCCAGCTCGCGGACAATATCGTCATAAGAGCTATCGTCCGGCTGACGCTTGATGATTTCAGCGATGTGCTCTTTGGCTGTCGCCATATTTCCTCCGGTATTCCTCTGTTGCGCCGTATCCTAGCTGAGTGATCTAAGTTTAAATGGTGCAAACTGCCTGTGTGAATCATTGACCTAATGGCTATCTCTGTCAAGGAGTCTCTGGAACCTGAGTTCCCGGATCTCAAACCCCTTTCTCAAAAATTCAATCGAGCCCTCCGGAACGTACCGTGCCAGGCAACATTCTGTTCCTGGAAAATGTCGGCCCGCTTCGCGTTTCTTCTTTTCTCACTTTCCGATTAAGCTAAAAGAGAACAAGCATGGTTCCCATCTCGATACTCGATCTCGTTCCCGTCATCCTGGGTGAAACACCACGCGAGGCACTGCCCAAGAGCCTCGACCTCGCGCAACACGCCGAGAAGTTTGGTTACAAGCGCTACTGGGTCGCCGAACATCACAACATGACCGGCATCGCGAGCGCCGCGACGTCTGTCGTGATCGGATATCTCGCCGGGGGGACGTCGACGATTCGCGTGGGCTCTGGCGGCATCATGCTGCCGAATCATTCACCGCTCGTGATCGCAGAACAGTTTGGCACACTCGAATCACTCTATCCGGGTCGCATTGATCTCGGACTCGGCCGCGCGCCTGGAACTGACTCACGAACATTGCGCGCTTTGCGTCGCGATCCGGCACGTGAACATAGTTTTCCTCAAGACATTCTCGAACTCCAATCATTCCTCGCACCGGCTGTGTCGGGCCAACCTGTACGCGCCGTGCCAGGTGCAGGCACTAACGTTCCGATCTGGATCCTGGGTTCGAGCACCTTCGGCGCCGAACTCGCCGCGTCGCTCGGACTGCCATACGCCTTTGCCTCACACTTCGCCCCAGACGCACTCCTCCCTGCCCTCGAGATCTACCGTCGACAATTCAAACCATCGAAACAATTAGACCACCCGTATGCAATGGTCGGCGTCAACGTCGTGGCCGCCGACACTGATGAGGAAGCGCGCCGTCTCTTCACTACAATCCAACAATCCTTCACCAACCTCGTACGCGGCACCGGCGGCAAACTCCAAGCACCGATAGACAACATCGACGACTATTGGACTCCTATGGAGAATCACCACGCCTCTCACATGCTGAAGTACTCAATCGTCGGCTCCGCTGAGACCGTACGAAGAGGCTTGGAAGAATTTGTTGCCTTAACGAATGCCGATGAGTTGATGATCGTGACAAGTATTTACGACCATCCCGCGCGCATCCGTTCGTACGAGACTATTGCTCACCTGACCACGCGCCCATAAGTTATGTACTATAGTGCCAACTGGTACCTCAATGGTGGAGCGCTTTGATGAAAAGCTATCGCAAAGAACTGTGGTTCAACGTGCCCACGCGCCGAGCGTTTATTAACATCACGCCGCAGGTTAACGAGTGCCTGCGGGAGAGTGGTGTGGTTGAGGGATTGGTGTTGGTGAATGCAATGCATATTACCGCTTCGGTCTTCATCAACGACGACGAGAGCGGCTTGCATCGGGATTACGAAACCTGGCTGGAGCAACTCGCGCCGCACGAACCCATTAGTCAGTATCACCACAATAAGACCGGCGAAGATAACGCTGACGCCCACATTAAGAGGCAGGTCATGGGACGTGAGGTTGTGGTTGCGATTACGAAAGGCCAATTGGACTTCGGCCCGTGGGAGCAGATCTTTTATGGTGAGTTTGACGGTGGACGTCGAAAGCGTGTGCTCGTGAAGATCATAGGTGCGTAATTTATGCGGTCAGCGTCTGAGGCCAATGAGATCAATCCCAACATGGAAGCGAGTGATGTGCTTGACTTATACGAAGCGCTTGAAAGGCTGGGTATCCAGACCTGGATAGACGGTGGCTGGGGTGTCGATGCACTGCTTGAGAAACAAACTCGACTACACCAAGATCTCGATATTGCGATCCAACAGAAGGACGTTGCGAAACTCGCCGAACTACTCGATGCACGCGGCTATCGGGAAATAAAGTTGGAGATCCGCCGGCCACATAATTTCGTCCTAGCCGATAATCACGGGCACGAGATAGATATTCATGTGATTATTCTGGACGAACATGGTAACGGCATTTATGGACCAGCCGCGAATGGCGAAATGTACCCGGCAGATGCGCTGGCAGGAGTCGGAATCATAGCCGGGCAGACGGTTAGGTGTATTTCGCCGGAGTGGGCGATCAAGTTCCACAGTGGATACGAACTGAAAGAGAAAGACTATAAAGACGTGTCTGCGTTGTGTGAGAAGTTTGGGATCGAGTTACCAGTGCACTATGAACGCTTCCTACCCTAACGGTCCGGTCGCTGGCATGTATCAAACCAACGCCACGAACTCTTCAACCGTGAGACCGGTTTGACGGATAATGGCGCGTAATGTGCCTCGGTCCAACTCTTTGTGATTCGGAATTGTGGTTTGGCGGTCGGAGTTTTGCGAACCAAGACAATATGACTACCGCGCTGTCGATATACTTCGAAAGCGAGTTTGCCCAAGGCCTTAACGCACTGAGCGGCCGAAACAACAGGCAATTTGCTCAGGCAGCGACCTCGACTAGTTCCACTCGATCTTCCGGCAAGGGTTCACCGCGTTCGCGCAACACTTCTACATGCAAAGTGATCGCTTCGCGCACATTTGCAAGAGCCTCGTCGCGTGTTCTTCCCTGGCTGATACAGCCTGGAAGACTCGGAACCTCAGCAACGATAAAACCGTCTTCACCGGGATATAGTAGAACTCGTCGTGTCATGGGTCAGATTATAATCACAATGGTCTTAGGTGAGTAATGACATCTATCGCAGCAGATTTTGATCGCTTGGCCCTTCTCGACGAGGAGGGTTGGACGGCGAATAATCAGTATCACAATTCCCTGCTCAGGCATGTTCCTCAGAATTGTGAGAATGCACTTGAGATTGGATGTGGGACTGGTGCGTTTGCGAGAGTTTTGGCGAAGCGCTGCAGGCGAGTTGTTGGGCTCGACCTCTCTGCGGAGATGATTCGTGTTGCGCGTGCGCGGTCGGAGCAGTTTGAGAATCTTGAATTTGAGCTCGCTGACGCGATGACGTGGGACTTTCCGCAGTCACACTTCGACTTCATTTGTTCCATTGCGACGCTTCATCATCTCGATCAGCGGGAGTTATTACTGAAGATCAGAGAGTCGCTAAAGCCAAAGGGCGTTTTGGTGGTTCTCGATCTCGTGCAGTCTGAGAAATTGGTTGAAAGGATGTTTGATGTTGTCGGGTTTGGCGTGAGTGGTGGGCTGCGGTTACTTCACAACGGTCGATTGCAGCCGCCGCCGGAAGTGCGGAAGGCGTGGGAGCAGCACGGTAAACATGATTTTTATTTGACTATGAGACAGGTGCGTGCACTTGCTGATGAGATCTTCCCTGGCTCGAGCGTGATGCGATGTTTGTTGTGGCGCTATATTCTCGTCTACAAGAAACGTTAGAATTTATTTGGACAGGATTTACAAGACTTTCAGGATTGAAGCAGTGATTCCAACTCTTTCGTGGCGGCTTCGACGGCACGCTTTGCATCTTCGAGTGCCTGAGCTGCTTCTGTTGCCTCTTCATTGGCGGTCTGGGCACGCCGTGTTGCTGCTTCTGAAACTGCGGTCGCTCGCTGCAGTCGCTCCTCTGCTGCGCGTTTGTATTTCTCGGTTTCATTCGCGTCTGCGTTCGCCTTTTTCTGTGCTGCTTCTGCACTCTGCGCCTTAGCACGCGCATCAGCGAGGAACTTCTTCGCTTCCTGTAATAACACCTTCGCCTCAGCGATCTTTGCCTGTCGGATCTGGCGTGCGTCAGACGTTACGGGTTTAGACTTTGTGGCTGGCTTGGACCGCGTTGATGGTTCAATAGGCGCCGGCGTCGCGCCGCCTGAAATTAGCGACGCAAGTAATTCGAAACTCGGCGGGTCCACGTCCTGAGTCAAACGCCCTGGCGTTGGACCATCGGGAAGCAAAGCGTACGCGGACAACGCCTCAAGTGTTGTGGTAATGCGATGCAACGTATCCTGCGACGGATTGTGACCTGCATCCCGCAACAATTCCGTCGCCAGTTCTGATAACTCTACGAGCGCCTTTCGTCGCTCGTCGAGCGAGTCGCGCATGTTCGCAACTTTAGCCGCCGAACGAGACGCCTGCGCCGTATGAAACCGTTTGCCTGTCGCGATTAACTGCTCGAACTCGTCGCGCTGATTCCAGTAAAGTTGGTTAACGGCCCATGCCGAGACGGGCGGCTTGGCCAGTAATTTCACCCGGTCGGCCTCGTCGGTACGCTTTTCTTTCTTCAGCCGGGCAGCGAGTGTGTTGCGCGCGCTGGTAAACTCTGCCAACGACAGCGTGAACAAGGCGTCAATTTCGTCTTCGAGCTTGCTCTTCATCCAGGTCAGTTTACACTTATCGGGCCACAGATAAACGCGGATTTAAAATCAAGGATTTGAGATTAAGGTGGCGGGCAAGTTTAAGGCACAAGTAATCTTTCAGCCCTGGTGTTTATCACGAGCCTTCTGCGCTTCTTCAATGCTCCGGAACTTAAAGACACCGCGAGGATAGTGCCTGGGTGAGATGGCCCAGTAGCGTGCGCAGTGACGCAGGAAGCGCTCGAAGTCGGAGCCTCGCGACTCGGGCACAGGTGCTTTATTCATTTCTTCAATCGAGCGGAACTTCTGTACCGGCATATCACTTCTCATCTTTCAGGTTGAAGCGTTCTCGTAGTATCGCTGCGTCTGCTTGATCCTGAGCTCGGATAGTTCCCTTCTTCAACCGGTAAAGCGCCAGTGGTGTCGCAACCTTTACCTTTGTGCCCTGGACTTCCTTGATCTCGGATTCGACCGTATCAAAGCTGGCAAATTCACCAAGACGGGTTAGTATGTCGAAGTATAAATCACCGCTCGGCGGGAAGTAACGAACAGCCGGGTAATCGCCAAGCAGGTCGGCCGAAGAGATGTCGTTGACGCTCGGGTCGCCATCATAAGCCTGTAGCAGGGCGGTTCGTAGCCGTTCGATGTTTTCGGTTGTGGCTCGGATGAAAAGGTCAAGATCCTCGGTAGCCCTAACGACGCCGTGGAATCCCATTGCTGTCGCACCGATGAGCACGTATTCGAGGCCAGCGTCTTCAAAGGCTCGCAACACGCGAATGATCTCATCGTGGTCCACGAGGTTAGAATAACTTGTTGCCTTCAAGCGCGCCACCTCCACACCCCTTCAGGATGATTAAGGCTGCCCGCTTCAAAATAGTTGACTAATCGACTCGCGGCGTGGACCATGGCAGCGATTTGCCAACTTCGCCAGGTGACAAAACTATGAAACTGAGTATCTCCCACTTACCCCTCGTTCTATTGTTGTGCATCGTCCCTCAAGTCTCTGCACAACCAAAGAAGCCGCCTACCGTCAAACAGATTAAGAAGGTGCAACTTCGCGCTGAGACTCAACTCGAACTAACTAAACGTCTCCCCTTCATCGATCTGACCGTTCCGTTACTTCTCAACAAGAACACAGATGGTCGAACTGGGTTCTATCTGAAACGCGTCGGTGGCTCACAGCTGATGGCTAACGATAAGTCGTTCGCCTTTTATCCGGCGAGCACGATCAAGGTGCTCGAACATTTGCACTCCATGCGCCGTGTGCAAAACGGATTAAGCATCGACACAGACATAAACATCTGGGGCGACTCTTGCTCTGACAATCACGAGGATGAATCACCGGAAACGCAGGAAGATCTGTCTGAAGCCTTGCGGAAGATGATGAAGGATTCCGACAACCAGCGAACCAATGCAATCCAGGATCGTTTTGGTCGAACGGCGATCAACAACACGGCCCACCAGGTTGTCGGCATGAGCTCAGCCTCTCAACTCAACCACAAATTCGGCTGTCAGGGTCCGGCCAGTAATCCTGCCAACCGGCTCACACTCGTTGATGTCGGCAAACTTTATGAAGGCGTGGCAAACGGCAGTTTGCTTTCGGGAACCAGCCGACAGTCGTTTTACGATCTGATGCGTAATCAGTCGGACGCTTTCTTCATCGAATCGGTCATTGATGCAGAGGCTACGAACCTGGGAGTGTCGAACACGAAACGAGACAACTTCAAAGCCCACGTGAAAACCGCTACGAAGTCGGGAAGTGTGCCTGCTGGTTACGATGGCTTTCTTTACCAGTCAACAGCCGGTTACGTATCTCTGCCGTTTACGGGCGTCTGCACCGCCGCAGGTTTCGCCTTGTTGACTCCACGCGAATACGTCTACGGTGTGTTCATTGACAAAGCCACTCAGATCGCTGACGGGACTGTCTCCACGGCCGCGAGCGAACTCTTCAGAGGAGAGATACGCGAAGCACTGAAGGCGTGGAAGAAATGCCCTTCCGTCCGCGTGATGACACCCGTGCCGCGTCCGCAGATCGAGCGGAATCGTCCACGTGTGCCGAATCCTTGAGTTTGGAGCCACAGGTTTTCACGGATTGAGAATCAGAATCTAATCAGCGGAAATCTGTGGCTTACTTCGTTTGGTTCAAAACTCTCTTCGCCGCTTCCTGCGAAGAAATAACCGGATAGACTTCGAAGTCGACGATGTCGCTCCAATTGGCGATCCATTCGTTAAGATAAGACCTATCGGGCGCCTCCATTAGTTGAAAGCAACGTTCGAGCTTGTCATCGACCCAGCTCGAAACATATTGCAGTCCTTCAGGCGCGAGGCGGCCACGCCCACGAAAACGCCGGTAAACCGGAACCGGATCGTTATTCTTAAAATGTTCGACAATCATGTAGAGCAAACTACTTACCTCCCAGTTGCACCTAAGTGGTCCGAGCTTTTGCGATGTTAATCTTAATCATTCTTGTTTCGATATTTTTTGCCGGCGGCGACAGGGCTGAAGTTTTTACTCCTCAAAGACCAACTCCCTATCCCACGCCTGGCTACGATCCTGCCAGTTATCTTCCCACTGTTCGATCAGGGAAGACAGCAACTGTAAGAGGCGCGAACCTGGCCGACAAGATCCAGGCCGCACAAGACGATCCATCGGTCACAACCGTACGAATCGAAGGTGGCGGGTCGATCGCGAAGCAAGTCACACTTCGCAAGCACACCGTCTTCGACAGTTCCACTTACTCCTGCGACATGCAGGGTATAACCGATCAGGGCCAGTTTCTTATTGCTGACGGCGTACGGGTTGAAGGCACATGGCGAATGCCGAAAGAGCTGCTTGATTACTTCAAGTTTGGCAACGGTCGAAACTGGCAGGATCCGTATTTATTGAAGGTCCAGGCTCTCACGGCAGAGCAGTTAGCCGGCACAGGAACCACTCTCCTTGAACCTACATATGTTAACGGCCCGCATCCCGCGATCGAGGTCTTTCAAGCACTCGGCGACTCAGTTGCATCGCACACTGGCGCAGCTCGCGATATCGCCGTAGTCGGCTTTCACATCAAGGGTCGACAGACGGTTTATGACGGCGGAGTGAGAGCGACAATTCTGCTTGGCAACTGTACCAGGTGCACGGCTCAGAATAATTATCTCGAAGACACCGGCTCGATCGGGATCACTTTCGGCGGCTCCGCCCTCGAGAAAAACAATTACTCGAGCCAGGGATTGATCTGGCACAACGTCGCTTCAGGTGTAGCGGCCGCTAACTTTGCGGCGGTCAATTCGGAGAATTTACTATTCATCGAGAATTATGTCCGTCGCCCCGGCCATCACAATCCGAGGTTCGGCGGCGGCGTTTGTGGGTTCGATCTCGAAACCAACACTGCTGCCGATCACAGCAAGAACATCGGCGTCTATAACAACTTGTTTGACTACGAAGGCGCGGCGCTTCAATCGGCGGGTAATGCCTTGTGCCTGCAAGATCCTTATCAAGGTCCAAACCATGGCAAGGTTACAGCCGCAAACAATGTCGCGATCGGAGGACGGAGCGAGCACTCGAATCATCGCTACATGTCGAACGGAATATTTCTGGTTGGACTGAAGAAGTGTGAGATCGTCAATAATTACGTTTTCAGAACCGGCCAGAATGCGTTGCAAGCTTATTCACTCGACGGATGTCTGATTCAGGACAACATCTTCGAATCCACTGGCGGTGGCGGCAATTCCACCATCATGCTCACAACCGTTACGAACACGATCTTTCGTCGGAATCACTTCGTCTCAAGACCGGGAGTAACAATCAATACTCAAGCCGGAATCGTAGACAAGTGCGGCAGGGGAAATGTCTTCGAAGACAATCGAGATAATGCCGTCATCACTCCACCGGACGCAAAATGCCGGTAAAGAGGTGCACGCCTTGATCGAGTGTGTGCTCAAAATACGCCCAAGTGAGTTGAAATAGGAATGCGGCGTAGATCAAACAGGGCAGGCTTGGATCACAGCGCCGAAGGCGCGAAATATGATAGCCAGGGGCAAGTCCCGACAAAGTCGGGACGTCGCCCCTGGATCGGGCAACAAAAAGTGCGTTGAGCCCTGAAAAGGGCGTAATACGATCGCGTCCATTTCGGCCCTTCAGGCCTCATCTGGTATTTGGGGTATTTAACCAGGGGCGACGCGCTTCGCGCTTGCTATCATATTTCGCGCCTTCGGCGCTGTTGCGGTACAGATTAAAAATCCTCAAACCATACCTTACCCGAACTGGACCACTTGCACTCTGAAAACAATGGAACCAACAATGTGTGCCTGGTGAAATATGAATATGACTAGAATCATACTGGCCCTAAACTTTGTCCTTCTGTTGGCCGCAAGCAACGCTTTCGGTCAAGACAAACCTGCCCTCCGTGAAGTCGATCGCATACGACTGGCCGAAGCGTTCAGGCTGAGCGATCAAGTATCCGACGATCTCTGGCTGGGCTGGAGTAAAGCGCCACTCGCAGTCCTACTCGTCACACCGGATAAAGAATTCCTCATCCGACACCCACAACCATCCAAAGACTTCACCCCGCTCGGATACGACCCAAAACTAAAAAGCGAAATCTTCTATCGTGACCGAAAGTTTGCAACGAACCTACTCGCCACATTCCCCGCCGTTGGCGGAATCTCCACGATCGTCATTGGCCAGGCGGAAAACACTGACAGCAAAACCTCGACACCATGGGTCATCACGCTAATGCACGAGCACTTCCACCAGTTGCAGGACGCGCAGCCCAACTTCTTCAAAGACACCGAAGCGTTAAATCTCTCACGCGGCGACCAAACGGGTATGTGGATGATCAACTATCCGTTTCCTTACGAAACCCCAGAGGTCAGTCAACAGTTCTCTGTTCTCGTACGACTACTCGTCGAAGCAATGAACGCCAAACCTCAAACTCTCTTCAATGCGAAGCTCTCGGAATACCTTGCAGCACGCGACAAACTCAAGCAGATGCTGAGTGCTGATGACTACAAGTACTTCTCTTTCCAATTATGGAAGGAAGGAATCGCAAGATACACCGAGTATCGTGTTGCACAGTGGGCAGCCACCAAATATCGGCCGACTCGTGAGTTCCAAAGCCTGAAAGACTTCACAACCTTCAGCGCCGCAGCAGACCAGGTTCACAAAGGCATCGTGCACGAACTCTCGACGCTAAAACTCGACGACTACAGGCGAGTTGCGTTCTATCCCATCGGCGCCGCCGAAGGACTGTTGCTGGACAGATCAAATCCGAAATGGCGCAGCGGATATTTTGCGCAGAAGTTTGATAATTCCATCTACTTTACGCGCCAATAGAGCTGGGCCGCCGTGCAGAACCCCGCTTACTTGCGGTATAAATTGACCTGCCGAAGAAAAACTCCTCAGTGCCTCGGTAAACGAATGGAGCGAGTGTCCGTTTGTGATTAAGCATTTCCGCGCCAGGCATAAACTAATCAGAGTTCGGTGGTGGCAGAGCGTGCTCTTCGCCGCCGCTTTACTCACACCGATATCAGCACAACAAACTCCGGTCGTGGTCCAACCCGGCGCTCCGGGCCAACCCACTCGCACGTTACCTCCCTCGACGCGCGCGACATTACCGCCACATTCGCCGGCAGATACGCAGTTCATGCAGAACATGATCATGCATCATGCTCAAGCGGTCGAGATGTCGGCACTCATCGATACGCACACGGAAAATAAAGAACTGCGCACGCTTGGCGCGCGCATCAGCAGGTCGCAAGCAGACGAAATGAAGTTTATGAAACGATGGTTGACTGCGAGGAGTGAGCCAACGTCGCCGCCCATGCACCACATGCCGGGCATGGACATGTCCACTCATCAGATGCTCATGCCCGGAATGCTTACCGAGAAGCAAATGGCCGCCCTGAGAAACGCGAAGGGCCAGGAGTTTGACCAACTGTTTTTGAAAGGCATGATTCAGCACCACAACGGCGCTTTAATTATGGTTAAGGAATTATTTGACACTGCCGGTGCGGGACAGGATGCCGAGCTGTTCAACTTCGCAACAGATGTCGACAGCGGCCAGCGCGCCGAGATCAAGATTATGCAAACAATGCTGGGTGAAAAGCCCTAAGAGGAGAAACGATGCATCATATTGCTCTACGTTTAATACTAGCGTCTTTTGTCTTGTGCTCAAGTCTCACCGTTTCGATATTCGCGCAGACGCCAACTTCTTCGCCGTCACAGGATGCGACGAAGACGCCTGCCAAAGAAAACGAGAATCCATTTGCTCCTGAACCGGCTGGACCACTCCCGGCGGGAATGACGGGTTCAGACACCACTGATCCGCGCGCCAGACTGACTCCCGGAATTTACGACGCGGGCGAAGCCGCAATGGGAATCAAACACCTGCTGCTGGTTAAAAAACCCGATGCGTTTCAACTCGGCTCCAACGATCCAAGTGATCCTAAGGTGCAGAAGATGCTCGGACAGATGGGTCCCGCCAACGAGATCGCAAAGATGCCTAAAGGGACCCAGCTAGTTATGGCGCAGCTCGCTTTTGCAAACTCGGACCTTGCATTTCAAGGCAATTATCTGTTTCAGGGAAACTTTTATGGTCTGAGTATCTACGATATTTCCAACCCGTTGAAAGCCAACCTCGTCACCACGATGATCTGTCCCGGCGGACAGAACGACGTGTCGGTTTATAAGAACCTGCTCTTCATGTCAGTGGAAATGGCGAACGGCAGACTCGATTGCGGTACACAGGGATTTCCACCGGCGCCTCCGCAACCGTCGCCTGCAGCCGGACAAGAGAGCAAACCTGCACCTCCGCCGGCACACAAGGATCGTTTCCGCGGTGTGAGAATTTTCGACATCACCGAGATCAAGAATCCGAAGCAGGTTGCAGCCGTGCAAACTTGCCGCGGTTCACACACGCACACTCTCGTCGTCGATCCGAACGACAAGAAGAATGTTTACATCTACGTTTCTGGAACTTCTTTTGTCCGCCAAAGCGAAGAACTGGCCGGATGTTCCGATGAGGCACCTGAAAAGGATCCGAATACGTCGCGGTTTCGCATCGACGTGATTAAAGTACCGTTGGCCACACCGCAGGATGCGCAGATCGTTTCGAGTCCGCGAATTTTCTCGAATTCACAAACAGGTGCATTGAACGGTCTGAGCAGCGGCGGTTCACATGGAAAAGATGGACCAGTCAAACCGCAGGACACCGATCAGTGTCACGACATTACCGTGTACTCAGCGCTTGGTCTTGCTGCCGGAGCGTGTTCGGGAAATGGAATTCTCCTGGACATCAAGGATCCGGCCAATCCAAAACGTATCGACTCAGTCAATGATCCAAATTATGCGTACTGGCACTCAGCGTCGTTTTCGAATGACGGGAAGAAAGTCGTGTTCACCGATGAGTGGGGTGGTGGGCTCGGCGCGCGTTGCCGCCCAAACGATCCGAACCAGTGGGGCGCTGATGCGATCTTCCATTTGCAGGACAACAAGATGAAATTCGCCAGCTACTACAAGATGCCATCTGCGCAGGGCGATAGCGAGAACTGTGTTGCGCACAATGGCTCGCTCGTCCCGGTTCCCGGTCGGGACATTGCAGTGCAGGCGTGGTACCAGGGCGGAATTTCCGTCGTGGACTTCACGGATGCTGAGCATCCGGTTGAGATTGCGTATTTCGATCGAGGACCGATCGATCCGAATATACTCATCCTCGGCGGCGACTGGTCGGCATATTGGTACAACGGTCACATCTACGCTTCAGAAATCGCACGCGGGCTCGATATCTTTGAGTTGACGCCGACGAAGTTTCTCACGCAGAACGAGATCGATGCTGCGAAGACAGTTCGAGTGGCGGAGTTGAACGTGCAGAACCAGCAGAAGATCGAGTGGCCACGAAATCTTGTTGTTGCGAAGGCGTATGTCGATCAACTCGAGCGTTCGCAAGCACTCCCGGCCGATCGAATCGCGGCGATCAGACAAGCGATTCAACAGGGAGACAAGTCAAAACTCAAGAGCCTCGCAGCGTCAGTGGAACAGAGCGCAGGCACTGCAAAGAGTGCAGCCGACACAACCCGATTGCACGAGTTGGCTGAAATACTGAAGCAACCCGCCCGTTGAGCGGTTATTAGCCACGGATGAACACGGGATCTGTGGCTACATCATTCGATCAGTTTTTAAAGCGATGGAGAGAATTGTGGCCAACGATACTGTGCCGGATTTAGGTTGGGCAGATCTCAAGCGTAAACTAAAAATAATTGCGATTGCGATCTTTCTACATCTGCACTTCGGTGCCAGTGATCTTCACGCCCAACCCGAACTGATAACTCGTCAGGAAACACTGCGTGGCTCGATAACACCCGAACGTGAATGGTGGGACGTGCTCCACTATCACCTGCAAGTCGAATTCTTGCCTGAAACCAAACGCTTGAAAGGATCGAACACAATCACTTTCAAGACTCTGAAACCGGGCACGAAGATGCAAATTGATTTGCAACCGCCCTTGGCAATTACAAGAGTTACTCATGGCGCCGCACAGCTAAAGTTTGAACGCGAAGGAAATGTCTATTGGGTAATGTTTGAAAAGGAATTGCCTAAAGGAGTGGAAGACAAGATCGAAATTTCTTACGAAGGAATTCCAGTTGTCAGTAAGAATCCGCCATGGGTTGGTGGAATAACGTGGGGACGTGACGACGTCGGACAGCACTTCATCGTTACTACCTGCCAGGGAATCGGAGCAAGCATCTGGTGGCCCAACAAAGATCACGGGGCTGACGAGCCCGATCGCGGAATGCAAACCAGCGTGACGGTGCCGGAAAACCTCGTTGCGGTTTCCAACGGTCGACTCAAGAAAACAGATCACGATGTCGCTGCTAAGAAGAAAACCTATCACTGGGAAGTCGTGAACCCTATCAACAACTATGGAGTCAACGTCAACATCGGCAACTATGTGAACTTCTCTGATAAATACCAGGGCAAAGGCGGTGTGTTGGATATCAACTACTGGGTCCTGCCTCATCAGAAGGCCGCTGCGATGAATCAATTCAAGGAAGTTCGCCGCACCCTCGAGGCCTTCGAACACTGGTTCGGGAAATACCCTTTTTACGAAGACGGCTACAAGCTGGTTACAGTTTCATACCCCGGCATGGAGCATCAGAGTTCAGTCACTTATGGCAATTGGTTTACGAATGGCTATTTGGCACGCGACCCCTGCGCTTGCGGCGTCGGCTTCAAATTCGACTTCATCATTGTTCACGAGTCGGCGCATGAATGGTTTGGCAACAACATTTCGATGAAAGACGCTGCTGACATGTGGATTCACGAAGGTTTCGCGAATTACTCGGAAAACCTTTTTGTCGAATACCACTTCGGGAAGAAAGATGCGGAAGATTATGTGATCGGCAGTCGTCACAGCATCAAAAACGATCGCCCTATCATAGGCACTTATAAATCCAACAGAGGAGGCTCAGGAGACATGTATCCCAAAGGCGGGAACATGCTCCACACCATTCGCCAGATGATCAACGACGACGCCAAATGGCTCTCGATCCTGAATGGGCTCAATGCTGATTTCTGGCATCAGACTGTCACGACAGAACAGATCGAATCGTATATCAGCACAAAGTCGGGTCTCGATCTCAGCAAGGTATTTGATCAATACCTGCGCACGACAAATATTCCGTTACTGAAGTACAGCGTAAACGGAAAGACTGTTTCGTTTAACTATGAGAGAGTCGTTAAGGGCTTCGCAATGCCGCTTCGCGTTACCATCAACGGCAAGGAAACCAGGATAACTCCGACCGAAGTAAAGCAGACTCTTGATCTGCCGGAAGAGATCAAAACGTTTGAAGTAAATCGGAACTTCTACGTTGAGGTGGAGAAGGCCAATCCTTAGTTATTTGGCTCTCAAAGAGATATTTCTCGCGCAAAGGCGCAAAGGCGCAAAGGAAACCCCTTAGAAACGCGGCAGCGCTTTGCGTCTTTGCGTCTTTGCGCCTTTGCGCGAGATATCTTCTCCGCATAAGACTTTTGTGCAAAGGCGTTCATTGACTCAGGGGAGTCACCACTTTTCGTTCCATGCGTTTCTTCGACGTTAGCACAGTACCAATCGCTTCTTTCCCAAGACTGAACACGGTGCGTCTATTCTCAAAAAACACTTTGAGCCATGCTCGCCTGGTTGTTTGTGGAAAATAGATCGCGCGGAATGCAAGACGCGTGACGAAGTGAAAAATGCGAGGGCCGACTGGTGCATAGCTCATCGCCTGAACCGCCTCCGCATTGCGTGCAGCATCGTAGGAGCGGGCCCACGCATAATGAAGTTCCTCGTGCGTTTGCTCGATCGTCATCTTGAGAGGCACGTGGGCCATCGTGTTCTTCTCAAACTTCAGCCAGTGTTTTGGTCGCACCAGACGGCCATCGTCTTGTAGCCGCTTGTATAGCGGTGTAGACGGAAACGGTGTGAGCTGGCCGAAGACCGGCAAGCCCGGAGGCCACGAGCGAATCTGTTCCAGTATCCGATCTGCGACTCCGGGTGTGTCGTTATCCATGCCAATGATGAAGGACGTGATCGCATAGATATTTCGATCGGCAAGACGTTTGAGCACGCCCGTGTATTCTTCGGGTTTATTAAATCCCTTCTTAACGTCGGCCAGATTAACGGGGTCAATCGATTCCATCCCGATAAAAATGACCTTCCCGCCGGATTGGGCAATCAGCTCAACCAGTTCCTGATCGCGTAAGAGGTTGGCGCTAATCTGCGCGATCCAGGGAAGCTGGGCACCGGCTGCGATGATGTCGCGCAGCAGAGATTTTGTTCGTTTGATACTGATGGCAAAATTATCATCAACAAAAAATACTGAGATTACGCCCCCTTCAGCTTTAGCACGCGCCTTCAACGTCAGCAGTTCGTCAATGATGCTTTGATTAGTGCGGAAGCGGATCGAGTCGCCGAAGAATCCGGTGACAGTGCAAAACTCACAACCATAAGGACAGCCTCGCCCTGACTCGAGTGGAACGATGTGCAGCGAGCGCCAATGCGGGCCGACGCGAGACATCAACGGCCGCAAGATACGTGGGAAGAAATTGAATTGATCGAGGTCGAGCGACTCCCAGGGAATCACTGGATACTCGTGGAGATTTGGTTTCCGCTCTTTACCTGATTCGTCAACCGGAGCATAGACCTCTTTGAGTTCACCACGCGCTGCGTCGTCAACAATCCTGGGCCATGTTTCATCAGCTTCACCGAGTGCTATTGCATCAGCATGGCGAGGTCCTCCATCCCGACCGAGCGCCTCGTCAGGAACTTCAGTCACGTGTGGACCGCCCATCACAACCGGCACGCCTGCAAGTCGAATCGCATCGGCGACTCGATAGGCTTTCTCAATCATTCGAGTCATTGCGCCAATGCCTACGAGTTCGATCTTTTGCGCACGTACAAACTGAACGATCTCGTCGTCATTCATTGGACGAGCATTGGCATCAATCAGAACGACCTCGTGACCCGGTGGAGTGAGTGCCTGGAGAAGAAACATCCAGAGGTGTGGCATGAAGTTGCGAGTAACGCCGTTGTCAGGGTTATACAGAAGGATTTTCATTTTCGAGTCTCCGGATCACATTAAAGCCTTTTCATATGGCTGAATTACGCAAAGGGGGCCGAGAGAAGAAACAGAAGACTCGATCCACATGGCAAAGCAGGCTGTTTGCTTTGTTTGGACTATAACACATGTGTGCAGGGGCTTGTTGTCGTTAGCTAGCTGATTCTCGCGGACCGACGGGACATAGCCACATAAAGCTTGACGGCTACCAAACGACCGTAATAATCTGCGTCCGCTTTAGGTAGATTCCTCGATGGCGCGTTCTCCACTGCGGCACCTCCCGAGGGCTCACATTCTTTCTGTCAGTCACTTCTCCACGTTTATTCAACAAACTAAAGGGTTGATACCCATTGAGGCCTTAGTCTCAACTCGATCACTTAAAGGAGATAGCCATGGTCCAAGCACCTGATTCTTTTTTTGCCCCTTCACTACAATCTGGTCCTTCACTTCCCCAAAAGGACACTTTCGGTAACCAAATACGTCGGGAATTTCAGTTGTCCACAGATTACACAGATTCAATTTAATCTGCGTAATCTGTGGATAAACGACAGACCTTCTACCCGAAATAAAAAACCGATTTCGATCATTACATAACAACTGGTCGCGAAATTTACTGGCGCCCGGCGTGTGACGAGTCTGAGATCTGAGGAGGATCTGACATGGAAGTACGCATAGCGACGCTCAACATCTTCTTTTTCCCAGCGGGGTTCGTTGGCAACCAAAGAACTAACGCAGATCTGGAAATGATTCGAGACGTCATTAGGCGTCTTGATTCGGACATCATTGTCTTCCAGGAGATTTATGACCTCGAGAAACTTGAACAGTTAGTGGATAACGTCATCCCTGGCCGAATCTACAGTATGCGGGATCAAGCCGGGAATTGGGCCGCCACCAATCTTGGGCCGGACATGAAAGTACCACTTGCGTTTGATAGCAATAGGCTGGAGCTTCTCGAAGTGGGGAGTGCTCGGAACGCAGACGATCCCGCTGCGTCACTGTCAATGCGCGATTCTGTGGCGGCCCGATTCAGGCCTCGCGGTGGAAACACGCCCTTTACCGTGGTTGGTGTCCATCTTAAATCAGGAATTTTGACTGTAGCCCCGGAAAAAAATCAGAACGATGAAAAGCGTGAAGTGCAGATGCGTAATCTGACTAAGTGGATAACGAAATTTGCGCCGATCACACCGGGCGGGCCTACTCGTCCCGCGCACGAACCGACAGTGCTTATAGGAGACTTTAACGCTATTCGCGGTAATGTCGCCCTAATGCCGCTGTCCCAGGGCGGCGACCTCGCTACATGGTCCTGGCCGGTGCCGCGTTTCGCGTCGGCTATGTTGCCTGCGCCAGTCGAAGTGAATCTACCGCAATGGGAGCAATGGACCACTCACCTGGACAGGAAGATCATTGACCATGTGATCCTTTCTCCTGAAGTCAAATTGATCGACGGACCATGGGCGTACGCTTTTGATTATGACGCGTCATGGCTCCAGGCAGCCGGTGTAACCAAGCAGTGGTTGGAGGATTTTGGCTACACTTTCCACCCCGTGAATGAATCACCGAAAGTGATGGAGAATCTGCACCACATTACAGATCATCGACCCGTTAGAGTAACCATTGAATTAGATTGAACAAGCGTCAGCGCAGGTGCTTGTTGAAGAAGTCCAACGTGCGCGTCCACGCTAGTTTTGCTGCCTCTCCGTCATAACGCGGCGTCGTGTCGTTGTGAAAGCCGTGCTGTTTACCATCGTACATGTGAACCTGGTAGACCTTGTTGTTAGCCTTAAGCGCCTCTTCATAGGCAGCGATGCCTTCGTTGATTCGCTGATCGTTCCCCGCGTACTGCAATAACAACGGCGCGGAAATCTTCGGGACATCAGCGACGGCTGCCTGGCGTCCGTAGAATGCGACTCCCGCATTCAGATCGGCGCCGAGTCGCACGGCTAGTTGATTAACCATGCCGCCGCCGAAACAGAAACCCACTGCGCCGAGTTTGCCTGTAGAATCGGAGCGCTTTTTAAGCCACGTAGCAGCGGCGACGAAGTCTTCAGTCATCTTCTTGCCGTCCACTTTTCGGAACGCTTCTGCGCCCTTTTCGTCACTGCCAGGATAACCGCCGACAGAAGTCAGACCGTCAGGCGCGAACGCGATGAAGTTGGCAAGGGCAAGACGCCGCGCGACATCTTCGATATAAGGGTTGAGCCCGCGGTTCTCGTGAATGACAAGCACGACGGGCAACTTCCCACCCTTTGCGGGACGTGCGAAATATCCTTTTATCGAGCCATTCCCTTCGGGTGACTGCACGGTTTCGTAGCCCACCTTAATTCGTTTATCGTCGGGCGGGACCTGCTGCGCCCAGGCATAGTTCGGCCGCAGGCTTTCAAAAATCGTTGCGACGGTGAGACCGCCGACCGCGAACTTGGCGGCGCGGTCGAGGAAGTTGCGCCGGCTGATGTCGCCATGCTGGTATTCGTGAAAAAGGTCCAACAACTCCTGCGGGTAATCGCTTGCAACTTTACGTTCCATGGTCTCTCCTTGTGTGCGTATTGGCGAAAGGGTTTGGGTAGACATAGTAACGCAAACAGTGCAAGAAGAGACACCGTTAAGCTACTATGCAGGACATCAAACTCACGTTTCCCTTCCCTTACGCAGAAAGGCAAAGGAGGATCAGTGACGAATGGGTTCGGTTCTTAACGAGACAGATCGGGCCGCAATTGCCGGCAGGGTGCGTTCGTTATCGCTTTCATCTACGCGGCGATGGGGTAGCATGGACGTAACGGGCATGCTTAAGCATCTTCATCTTGCCGCGCTCATGGCTCTCGGAGAGATGCAGGTGCCTTCGGCGAACAAACGCGTGTTCCATGTGTTTCCACTGAAGCACCTTCTGCTCTATGTCGTCCCCTTTCCGAAAGGAGCGCCGACGGCACCCAAGTTAAAGCCCGATGGTGCGGCATCAATGGAAATGGAACATGAGCGCGCGGCCGTCCTGGAGTTGTTGGAACGCCTCGGGACGGGACCTCGTGATGGTGCGGGCCCCGCTCATCCACTGTTTGGGCCGCTGACGTGGCGCGAATGGGGCGTGGTCACGTACAAACACACCGATCATCACTTAAAACAGTTCGGGGCGTAACGCCGCACTCCAAAAATTTTCTTGTACTAAAACGGGCCTGCAAGCACGAGCGTCGGACCGAAAGTGTACATACATATAACAGAGCATCTTGTCTCCCTCACTAAATCCCGTCGGCACTTCACTTGCTTCTACGGTACCCCTTCAACATCTACATCTGTGAAAGGTACGAACATGCCAAACAAGATAGCGCTCGCAAACGTTCCAACCGATCTGTTGTATCAGGCTTTGGAAACTGAAAAGGGTGGAGTGCAAATGTACGCTACCGCACTTCGCTGTGCTTCAAACAAAGATCTCAGACAGGAATGGACTGAGTATCTCGAGCAGACAAAACAGCACGTACAGATTCTCACTGAGGTTCTGACGAGCCTGGGACTGGATCCTGAAACCGAAACTCCCGGACGCGCGGTAGTTCGTTACATCGGAACATCGCTCGTGAAGGCGATGGAACTGGCGCTGAGATCCACAGATCCTCAATCCGCCCAAATTGTCGCCGCCGAGTGCGTAACCCTGGCGGAAACCAAGGACCATCTCAATTGGGAGTTGATCGGGGAGTTGGCTAAGAACACCAATGAGGAGGCCGCCAGCGTTCTGCTACCTGCCTATGAACGAGTCGAAGAAGAGGAAGACGAACATCTGTATCACACTGCCGGATGGACACGCGAACTCTGGATTCAGGCGCTGGGAATGCCGGCCGTGTTACCTCCGCCGGAAGAAACGGAAGACGTAAAGAGTGCCGATGAGGCAGCACAAGCGAAAAAATCGAGAGACACCAAACCGAAGGTGAGCAAAGCCGCAGCTCGGTAGGTACGAACACTTCATTTACGAACCAGGGGGGACACCAATGGCAACTCGGAAAAAGACTGCAAAACCGGCGAGCAGCAACGGAACGCCGGATCCGGAAACTGAACTACGTACGGCTGCAGGCTACGGCTCAAACAATCCAAAACTCAATGACCTTGCAAATAATCAGGAAGAATCTGCCGGTGAACTGCTGACAACAAATCAGGGCATCCGCGTCAATGACAATCAGAATTCATTGAAGGCCGGTAATCGTGGTCCAACCTTGATGGAGGACTTCATCCTCCGCGAGAAAATCACACACTTCGATCACGAACGAATTCCCGAACGCGTAGTGCACGCGCGCGGTAGTGGAGCGCACGGATATTTTCAGGTCTATCAGTCGATGGCCGAATATACGAAGGCCGACTTTCTCCAGGATCCGACAGTGCGAACGCCGGTGTTCGTGCGTTTCTCCACGGTGGCAGGCTCGCGTGGTTCAACAGATCTGGCGAGAGACGTGCGCGGATTCGCGGTAAAGTTCTACACACAAACCGGCAACTTCGACCTGGTCGGAAACAACATTCCCGTTTTCTTTATTCAGGACGCGATCAAATTTCCCGATCTGGTTCACGCGGTAAAACCGGAGCCACACAACGAGATCCCTCAAGCGGCATCAGCTCACGATACATTTTGGGATTTCATTTCACTGATGCCGGAATCGATGCACATGATCATGTGGGTCATGTCCGATCGCGCGATTCCGAGAAGTCTTCGGATGATGGAGGGTTTCGGCGTTCACACTTTTCGTTTTGTGAATGCCAACGGCAAGGCGCGTTTTGTGAAGTTTCATTGGAAGCCACTACTCGGTTTGCATGCCGTAGTGTGGGACGAGGCGCAGAAGATCTCAGGAAAAGATCCGGACTTTCATCGTCGTGATTTGTGGGAAGCGATCGAGAGCGGCAACTACCCCGAGTGGGAATTGGGCGTGCAGATCGTTGAAGAGAAAGACGAACACAGTTTTGATTTTGATCTTCTTGACCCGACCAAGATCATTCCGGAGGAAGTCGTTCCGGTCCAGCGCATCGGCCGTCTAACACTTAATCGAAATCCCGACAACTTCTTTGCGGAAACAGAACAGGTCGCATTTCACATCGGCAATGTTGTTCCCGGAATTGACTTCACTAACGACCCGCTGCTTCAGGGTCGCTTGTTTTCGTATCTCGATACTCAGCTAATCCGACTCGGTGGTCCGAATTTTCATGAGATTCCGATCAACCGGCCTGTGGCTCCCGTGCATAACAATCAGCGCGATGGTTACATGCGACAAACCATCAACCGCGGCCAGGTAAGTTACGAGCCAAACAGTTTGCGTGGCGGCTGTCCGTTCCAGGCGGGGCAGGACATGAGCAGTTTTGCCAGCTTTGCAGAAAGGATTAGCGCCCAGAAGGTTCGTGAGCGTAGCCCAAGCTTCTTTGATCACTTCAGTCAAGCGAAGCTCTTCTTTGATAGCCAGACGGAGGTCGAACAAAACCATATCGTGCGTGCACTCCGCTTCGAGTTGGGAAAAGTGGAGACTCCGCCAATTCGCGAACGGATGCTGTTCCTGCTAGTGCAAGTGGACAAGAATCTCGCGAACAGAGTCGCGGAAGGATTGGGACTGCAGGTACCTGCGAAGCTTGAGAAGCCGTTGAATATGAGCTGCCCTGCGGATGCGGATCCAAGAAAGTTTCAACCCAAAAAGGTCAAAACGGATTTCACTACTTCGCCCACGCTCAGCATGGTCGACAATCCGAATTTTCAGAAGCGAACGATCAAGACCAGAAAGATCGCTTTCCTCCTGGCTGACGGTTTCGACGACGCGGACGTTTCGGAGATGAAGATGAGTCTCATGACAGCCGGTGCGAAAGTCTGCACTGTGGCTCCGCATCTCGGAACATTGATGAGCGCGGGTGGACAGATCGCGAATGCAGACTTCAGTTTTTTAACGGGAGCTTCAGTATTGTTTGACGCTGTCTACGTTCCGGGCGGACAGGCTAGCGTAAACACGCTCAAAGCTGTGCCGGAAGTGTTTGAGTTTGTCAGTGAGGCTTACAAGCATTGTAAGACTGTCGCCGCGAACGGCGAAGGCGGTGAAATACTGCGCCTCGCCGGGTTGAGCGTTGGAGCAAGATCGGACGGGAGCAACGGCGAAGACCAAACGAGTGAGGCTGGCGTGTTAGTTGGCACTGGCGATCTCAAGATGTTAGGGGCGGAATTTATCCAGGCGATAGGACAACATCGTCATTGGGAACGCGAGAAAATGTTTTCACCCGCAGCTAGTGAAAACGGGAAGCCCATGAGACCACCTCAGCGATCGCAACCCGGAGCGGCCAAGCGTCCATAACTCAAGCTTAGTGAGCCACATATTACACAGATAGTAAATCCGATTTTCTATCCGTGTTAATCTGTGGCTACAATGCGGAAACCATTTTTCTTCTTCCTCGTCTATTTAATTTTAACCGTTGCCGTTCACGCGCAGACAGACACACCTACACTAAAAACCGCGCTTCAACTCAAACTGGACGAGTGGCACAAGGCCGGCAACTTTCCCGGTGCGACACTCGGTGTCGTCCTTGCGAATGGCGAACCCCTCACTCTCGCCGTCGGATCGTCAAATCGCGAAACCAAAACGCAGATGAAACCGACCGATCGGATGCTGGCCGGCAGTGTAGGTAAGACATTCGCCGCCGCAACCGCCTTGCAGCTAGTTAAAGAAGGCAAGATCGGATTGGACGACAAGATTGAAAAATACCTCGGACGTGAATTGTGGTTTTCGCGTCTGCCGAACGCAAAAGACATCACCGTGCGGCAGTTAATGAACCACTCGAGTGGTCTGGTGCGATATGAATTCAAAGACCAATTCACCAAAGACCTGACCGCCAATCGAGAAAAGGTATGGAAGCCGGCCGAGCTTGTGGCGTACCTGCTCGATGAGAAACCACCATTCGAAGCAGGCAAAGGCTGGGACTACTCCGATACGAACTACATCGTTCTCGGAATGATCATCGAAAAAGTCACCGGTAGAAAGTTCTACGACGAAGCAAACCTTCGTCTCCTCAAACCGCTCAAGTTAACCGACACGATTCCGCAGGATGGACCAAGGTTGAAAGGCGTGGTCCAGGGTTATGCTGGTCCAAACAATCCATTTGGCGGCACGGACGCGATGATTGTCGACGGAAAATTCGTAATCAGTCCGCAGTTTGAGTGGACCGGGGGCGGTTATGCCTCGACGGCATCTGATTTGGCGCGTTGGGCGAAGATGATCTATGAGGGCAAAGCATTTTCGCCGGATCTTCTGCCGCAAGTGCTGGACGGCGTGGTAGCTCCCATGCTTGGGCGTGAAACCAAATATGGCCTTGGCGTAATCATTCGCAAAACAACCCTCGGAACATCATACGGCCACAGCGGCTTCTTTCCAGGTTACATGACTGACATGATGTACTTCCCTGAACACAAAGTCGCGCTGGCTGTGCAAGTAAATACCAGCGTGGGTCGAAGTCTCGGAAAACCTCTGAGCAGAGTCCTGGTTGAGGCGATGGAGATAATCGCAGCGAAAGAACGATAAACACCCGCCTGAAAAATTCCCGAAACGCGTTGACATTGGGCCAAAGATGAAGTAAAAGTCCCGCACTTTATTTTGTGTTTGCCCAACATTCCCCGGCGAATTACAGTCGTCAGAAACTTCGCGCAACGACTACACACCTGATTCACACGCTTTCTGGATATTTAAAAGCCATCCAGTTCAACCTTAACCGCTTCGTTAACACTGTCCGATTAAACCCACAAGGAGAAAGCAAAATGAGAACCCGTAATCCCATTATCAAGCTTTCGATAATGGTTTGTTTCGCTGTCGCTTGTGCTTCAGCTGCCCAGGCTCAGTCTCGGACCTGGGTATCCGGAGTCGGCGATGACGGATTCCCCTGCAGCCGCACCGCGCCATGTAAGACCTTTGCTGGCGCAATTTCAAAAACAGCCGTCAATGGTGAAATCAACTGTCTCGATCCAGGCGGCTTCGGCGCTGTCACTATTACAAAGTCAATCCAGATTGATTGTCACGAGATGTATGCCGGGGTCGTCCATTCCAATGGCAATGGTGTCAACATTGCCTTTGACAGCTTCGCTGGTACTGACACGAGAAGATCGGTGCGCCTCCGAAACCTCAATTTCAGTGGTTTTGATACCGGCACCAGGGGTGTCAGCATCACCGGTAGTTCCCTCGCCAACAACGGCGAAGTTTATGTCGAAGACTGCATGATGGACGGCAACTTCGCGAGCACCGGCCACGGTATCCGCGACGGCCGTAGTGGCGGCGGCCTGCTAAGCGTTTCAAACACTACAATCAGAAACATGCTCGGCCCCGGAATCGCAACTGCGGCCTCCTTTCTCTCGGGAACTACAAGGGTCGTGATCAATAAGGTCCAGGTCCTCAATTGCTCTATCGGCGTGGCCCTGTCGACCAATACCAAAGCCACTATTTCTGATTCAGTGATCACCGGTAACACGACGGGAATCTTTTCCGAAGACCTGGATGGTGGCGTCACTGCCACCGAAGTAGCCGTGGACCACTGCGTAGTGTCGAAGAACGGTACCGGCTTCAATGGCTCCACCAATAGCACCATTCGTGTGTCTCACACTACTGCGATGAACAACACCACAGCGCTGGCTACCGGAACCGTGCTGTCATACGGAAACAATCAGACTGGAGGAGATCTGTTCGGCGGATCAGTCTTAAAGACTTAGCGCTCGTTCCACGAACTACTTCGCGCAGACTCTTGAGACCAACTTCAGATCTATTAAAAGAGGAGAATCCAAAATGAATAAAACACGGTTCACATTAACGGTTCTAGCAATGATGGTTTTTGGCTTATTCGCATTTTCCAGCGCTCAGGCGCAGAGCAGGACGTGGGTGTCAGGTGTCGGAGACGATATGTTTCCGTGTAGCCGCACTGCGCCGTGCAAAACTTTTTCGGGTGCAATTTCCAAGACCGCAGTGAATGGCGAAATCAACTGCCTCGATCCCGGGGCTTACGGTGCGGTGACCATTACCAAGTCAATCCAGATTGACTGCCACGAGGTCTTCGCAGGAACCACTCACCCATCGGGCAATGGCGTTGCCATCGCTTTCGACAGCTTCGCCGGTACCGATACAAGGAAATCCGTGCGACTACGAAACCTCAATTTTTCCGGCGTTGACACGGGATTGCGCGGGATCAGCATTACCGGTGGCGTCGGCGTCACTGGCACTGAAGTGTTCATCGAAGATTGCCGCTTTGATGGCAACTTCGGCAGCCCAGGAAATGGTATTCGCGATGCGCGTTCGGGAGGTGGCCTCTTGAGCGTCTCCAACACCATCATCAGAAACATGGCGGGCGCCGGGATCGGTACTTCACCAGCCTCAGGCTCGGGTACCCTGAAGATCGTAATCAATAATGTTCGGGTATTTAACTGCGCCAATGGCGCAGCTTTTTCCACGAACAATAAAGTCACGATCTACGATTCGATATTCAGCGGGAACAGCGGCGCTGGAATATTTGCCGAGGACAACGACGGTGGCGGCCAAACCGAGGTCGCGGTGGACCACTCTGTGGTGTCAGACAACGGCACCGGGTTCCAGTCGACGTTGAACAGCACCATTCGTGTCTCGAATACTACGGCGATGTACAACACGTCGCTGTTCAGCGGGACTGTTCTTTCGTATGGAAACAATCAGGCGGGAGGAGCCGCATTCAGCGGGCCGGTCGGACCGAGTTAAGATCGGTTTTGCTCACGCAAAGACGCAAAGTAGCAAAGAATCTCATCCGGCTTTGCTGTTTCTGTGTTAACAAGAGCTTTCAGAAGTCTAAAACAATTATCGGAATTGTGGAACGTACTGTAGGGGCGGCCCTCCGTGGCCGCCCCTGTCTTATAACCCAGCGCTATGATTCCACGCAGGGGCGGCCACGGAGGGCCGCCCCTACAGTACGTACTATATTGCTTGATTGAATTAGTAGTTGACGTTTCCAACCATCGTGAACGTGTAGGCGCCTGTGATGAAGTTCTGTTCGACTACGATTGCGGCTCTTCCACTTGCTCCTTCGAAACGGCCAGTGCCGCTTTGGAACACCATGTATCCGGTCGAGATTCCGGTCCGAAGGTCCATCGAACCATCCTCGATAACCGTCGGAAGACGATCGCCGTTAGAGGCTACATACGTAACTTCGCCGGCTGGATGCGAGATGTTCGGGTCGTTGGCGTCAGGTATGAATTGTATCTTGCCGGTGCCGGTGAACGATCCCAGGTGAGTTCCGTTACCTGATTTTGCGCGGTGGACTCAGGGCTCGACTTGGCCCAGCAACTCGATCGTCCCGGAACCGCGAAGCACTCGCACGCGCTGACCAGCGTTGGTCGAGTCGCTACTCTCAAGCATGAAGACAGAATCGCCGAACGTTGCCACCGCAGTGACACGCCAACCGCCGGCGCTCCGATCGACGATGTGCTGCGAGTCGTCCGGATCGATGCGAACAACGTGACCGATATCAGGGAGCGCCGTATAGATCTGTTTACGTGCGTTGGTGGCAATACTCCAAATCCGAGGTGCTCCGGTCGAGTTCCAGATCTTTGGTTGAATCAGATTGCCATCGACCCGGGCTACCAAACGCACTACTCCATCCGTTCCTATACGCCGGAGGTGGTTGGCGTCTGAGAGGTAAAGAGTTTCATTATCCGCCCAGTGATAAGCGATTACCTGCTGCAAAGCTGGTTCGCCCTTCGCCACTGTTCCTACGCCTCGAAAGGGTTTTGTGGTTCCATCAGCAGATCGCTCCATGATCTGCCCGGCCTTTTGAAAGATGAGCTCGCCTCGTTTGCCAACCGCGAAGACTGGGGCCTTAACATCCGACTCCTCGGCAACCTTGACGTGCTTGCCACCGTCGAGAGGAATCCGAAAAAGTGCCCCTCCCATCTCCCCAAAAGATTCCGAGTAAACGTGACCATCCAGGCCGCGAATGGTCCAATGTGCATGAAAGTTCTTCACCAACGCCTGCGGCTTCTTTCCCTTCTCGAGCCGCCAGACAGCGTTGTACATCGAATCGCCGAAGATCACTGTGTTCAGATCCAGTGCAATAAGCCCTCCACCTGGATGAGCTGCCACAGTGATCGGTAAGATAAGAACGAGCAGCGCTCTAATGGCTTTCATTGTTTGGATCATCTCTGTTAGTAATTTCAAGAACAGTAACGGAAAGGATACCGCTGGTCCGAAAGTAAAGACAACGATCATCGAGGGCGCAAACGATCTGATTGAACTCCGGTGATGATTGTGCAAATCAAAAAAATGTACGACGTAAACGCTTTTGCGTAGAAGATACTGCAAGCTTGTTCCATTCACTTCCAAGAGACTAATATGCGTGCGCCTGATTGATTCCACGCGTCCTACATCACTCATCGGAGACGACTATGAAGTTGAAATTTCGAAGTTGGTTGTGTGCTCTCTTACTGTTCGCTCTCGTCGCTACACCGTTACCGCAGGCATTTGCTCAGACCAACGAGGCCAACCCCTACGCAGCTCTGACAAAAGGCCAGATCGTTCGCGGTTTTCGTACCGACGCTGTTTACCTTGACGCCACGGATAAACCAATGGGCGGCCGGTTCGTACACTTACGAACTGGCTTTACACTTGACCTGCTTCAGATCCAGTCCGTCCCACAGGCATTCATCTATGCCAATACGTTCACAGTTTCTGATATGGGCGAGCCGCATACTCAGGAGCATCTTCTGATCGGCAAGGGCAACAAGGGTCGAAATATCAACGTGCTCGAAAACATGTCGCTAACGCAATCGAACGCCTCGACCTATCAAACCTTCACCGACTACGGGTTCAATACCGCCGGAGGAGCCGAGTCGTTCTACGCCGTGTTCAATGAATACATGACTGTATTACTGAATCCCGACTATACCGAAGAAGAAGTGCGACGTGAGGTGCGCAATTGGGGTGTTACTGAAAACCCTGACAAGTCGCTCCGGCTTGAAGAAAAGGGCTCGGTCTACAATGAGATGACCAGCTCGATGAACAACCCGGATTGGCGACTCTACGACAATTCATCGCGCATGATTTATGGATCAGCACATCCCCTCTCGTTCAACGCCGGCGGCGCTCCCGACGCCATTCGGAAAATGACGCCGGACGACATCAAGCGTTATCACGATGCTAATTATCATCTCGGAAACATGGGCGCCGTCGTGTCCGTGCCCAAAGACATGACGCTTGATGTCGTGTTGACACGTCTCGATGCGATCTTCACCAAAGCTGAGCCTGTCAGCCCAAAGCGCGAATACATGAGCGTTGCAAAGCTTCCGGCTTTTAAGCCGGCTGAACCCGGAACCATCCGCATAATCGAATATCCAAACCAAAATGCCGAACAGCCATCGTCGATACTTTTTAGCTATCCGGCGACCCTCAAACTCGGGTTAACTGAAAAGGTTCTGCTCGATAACTTTCTCTCCGTTTTTGCCGGCGACGCGAACACAAATCTCTACAAGAAGTTTATCGACAGCACCACACGTGAACTCGACACTGGCGCGAAGGGGATGTACAGCTATGTCGAAGATTTGCCGGGCGCTCCTGTTTTCATTGCGCTAACAGACGTGCCGGCAGCGAATCTCAACGCAGACAAAGCCGCACTTATTCGCCAAAAGATCGTCGACGAGTTTGCTCGGGTTGCCGCATTCAAGGACGGCTCGCCGGAGTTAAAGGAATTCAACGATCGCTTCCGCAACTCTCTGACAGCCTATCGTCGCAATCTCTCCAAGTTTGTAAACACACCACCGGGATTCGGTTTCCGGAGTGGTGGTAATGGATACGGTTGGGTGTTGCAAACAAGATATCTGAACCAGGAGGGCGAATTTCGAAAGTCAGTGACGATGAAACCGCAGGTCGAAGACGCGGAAAGTCTGCTTGCGAGTGGTAAGAATTTCTGGCGCGACTATCTGGCCAAATGGAAATTCACGGAGACAAAACCTTATGTCGCAGTGGCCCATGCAAATCCGCAACTGATTACGCAAGAGCAGTTTGAACGAACGGCGCGCGCTGATGCACAAACTAATGAGCTGAAGAAAAAATACAACCTGAGCGACGGCCAGGAAGCGATCAAACGCTACAAAGCCGAGTACGACGCGACCACCGCTGAGCTCGAAAAACTCGCGAAGCTCAGTGACGCGAAATTTATCGAGAATCCACCTCTGACTCTTGACGATCAGATTGACTACACGGAAACGTCTGTTGGTGATGTAAAACTCGGAGTTGCCAGGTTCGACAATATGACTGGCGCAACTACAGGCATCGTGTTGGGCCTTTATGCGATTCCCGAGAAGGATCTCGTCTACGTTTCGTCTCTTCCCGATCTGCTTCGCGGCGTCGGTGTAATCAAAGACGGCAAAGCAATCTCATACGACGAGATGTCCGAAATGATACGTAAGGAAATTCTGAGTCTTGAAGTCGCCTTTACGGGTTCACCAGTAACGCGCCGATATGAATTAACTGTGCGTGGTTCCGGTAATGACGCGGCAGAGTCTGAACGCGCGGTGATGTGGATGAACCTCGTACTCAGTAGTCCAAACTGGCGTAAAGAAAATCTTCCACGTATTCGTGACGTAGTCGACCAGCAACTGAGCGGGTTACGCCGCCGGATGCAGGGACCGGAGGAATCGTGGGTCAACAATCCCTCAGACGCCTATCGCTACCAGGACAATCCGCTTTACCTTTCAGCGTTTTCCTTCTTAACTCGAGCTCATAATGTTCAGCGGCTTCGCTGGATGCTCAAGAGTGCGGGCGACGAAGAAAACAGCAAAGCAATTGACGCGTTTCTGTCCAAACTCGCGAGCGCAAAAGGAACGCGAGATGAACTGAAGGCGATGCTGACTGCGATGGGCGGAGACAAGAATCAGACTGTCACGCCCGAATTGAAACCGTTTGTCGATGACATGAGCAAACTGCCGGAAACGGCGAAGGCACTCGCAGTTGATGCGGCGGCGGACCTCGTGCAAACGCTCGGCGATCTTCCTGATTCTTCGCTCGCTTCTGACTGGACATACCTGTGCAATGAAATGCGCCGTGACCTGGCCCAATCCCCGGAAAAGACTCTGGCGGAGCTCGAAAACGTGCGTCGCCGGATCATTAATTCGCGCAACACACGGATGTTTTATGTTGGCTCGCTGGCACTCAAACAAAAATTGGAGCCGGTCTACAAATCTGTTCTCGGAGGTTTCGACAAGAGCGATCTCGTTAAGGAAAACTACGGCAGCGAGCGCCGAATCGAAGCGCGACTCGCGGCACGCCGTGCAGACGCTGCGGCTCCGATTTACGTAGGCTTGACGGCGCCAAACATGTCGGGCGGAGTGATGATGAATAGTGCGAAGCTTACTGAATATGCCGACACTAGTCGCGACGCTATTCTGAATTTTCTCGCTTCGAAACTTTATACCGGCGGGGGCGCGCATTCAGTTTTCAATAAAACGATTGGCGCGGGCCTGGCTTATAGTAATGGTATTGGGAGTAGCCCCGCTACGGGATTGATGTCTTACTACGCTGAGCGAACACCCGAACTACCGCAAACCTTACGTTTCGCGATCGGCGAGCTGAAGCGCCCGATGAGTGATCCGCTTGCTGAGTATGTTATCGCGCTTGCATTTAGTTCGCGCGCCTCGTCTCCCTACGAAGCTCGTGGTGAAGCGATGGCGTCAAACATGGCTGACGGAATGACGCCCGAAGTAGTGTCGCGTTTCCGGCGCGCTATTTTGGAGGCGAGAAAAATAACGGACCTCTCAGATCAACTCTACCAACGTAAAGATAAAGTTCATGAGCGTGTCTTTCCGGGTTACGGCATGAAGGCCAAAGACATCGCGGGCCGAAACTTTTTCGTGATTGGACCGGAAAAGCAAATGGCTGCGTATGAAGCGTACTTGAAATCCGTTGAGGGTGCAGACACACAACTCTACCGTCTCTACCCACGAGACTTCTGGCTGACGCTGAAGTAACGACTACTCGGAACGTACTGTAGGGGCGGCCCTCCGTGGCCGCCCTCGGTCTAAATCGGCGTCGAAGCGCGGGCACGCTCGTTTCTTCAAACTGTTAACCAACCGAGGGCGGCCACGGAGGGCCGCCCCTACAGTACGTCCCGAGTCGATTGATGAAACCAACTCAAAAACGCTGCCGTACTATTCACGACTAAAGCAGAACTCCACAAGCTGGTCCGCAATTTTGAATTCTCTACTTTTCTGAATTCATAAATCGCGTTTTCGGAATTCACAAACAATTTATTGAAGATACTGCGAGGACAATCACAATGATCCGAATATTAATCCTGTTGTTACTAACCGCCCCCGCTACCATGGCCCAGGCGACCTTTCACGGTGATGCAGCTCGCACAGGAGTTTATCCGACGGCCGGACCGCAGCAACTAAAGGGAACAAAGTGGACGTTCAAAACTGATGGACCAGTCATTGGCTCTCCTGCAATTGCGAACGGCGTGGTCTACATCGGCAGTACTGACGGAAATCTATACGCACTGGACCAGGAAACTGGAAAGCAGAAGTGGAAGTTCAAAACATTCGCCTCGCGACAGGTTACGTCAACACCAACGGTCGCCAATGGCCTCGTATATTTTGGCGGCTTCGATGGAATTCTCTACGCGCTCGATGTCCAAACGGGCACAGTGAAATGGACCTTTGTATTCGAGTATGAACGACGGTTCGAAGGCAAACGGCTGCACGGATATCCGTCGGGCTTTCAAACCATTCCTGATTCATGGGACATCTACACATCTTCGCCGGCAGTCTTCAACGGACGCGTTTATATCGGCAGCGGCGACGGAAATGTTTACTGTGTAGATGCTGTCACTGGAATTCTGCAATGGAAGTTTGCTACCGGTGACATCGTCCATGCCTCCCCGGCAATTGCGAACAACACGGTCTACATCGGTAGCTGGGACAGCTATCTTTACGCCCTTGATGCGGAGACGGGCCAGGAGAAATGGCGCTTCAAAACCGGTGAAGATACGTACATCCGTAATCAACAGGGCTTTCAATCTTCTCCGGCGGTCGCCGACGGAACTGTTTATGTTGGTTGTCGGGATGGACATCTCTACGCAGTCGATGCCGCGACGGGTCGTAAACGTTGGGACTATCCAACGAATAAAGGGTGGGTCAATAGTACACCGGCGGTCCGTGGTGGCGTGGTCTACGCCGGAACGTCGGATGGCTACCGGTTCTTCGCGCTTGATGCGAAAACGGGGAGGTTGAAATTTACACTCGACGCCAAAGGCGCAGTGTTTTCCTCACCTGCGCTTGCCGGCGATATGGTCTACTTCGGCGTATCGAATGGGCGTTTGCTGGCCGTTGACGCGAAGTCGGGTAAGCAGTTGTGGGATTTTCAAACTGAAGGATCGAAGCGGGATCCGCTGAAGATGCTGAAGCCGGATGGGGGTTTGAACAACGAGGCGATCTATGCACGTTATTTTGGCGATTACCAGGACATGGTGCTTGCGTTTTATCGAGTGTTCTCGGTGGGTGCAATCTGGTCTTCGCCTGTGGTTGATAATGGTGTGTATTTTGGCAGTACGGATGGGTCGGTATATGCGATCCACTGAATCGTGCGATCAGCGCGCGCGTTGAGATTCTGAGCCATCGTTTCTAAGAATTCATTCTCGTCTGAAACATTTCCTTCCCTTCTGTCATAACTGACAGAGGCCGGGAGCTCAATCCGCTCGCCCTCACTAATCCCGCCCGAGTATGGCGGCAACACGAAAATGGAGACCTCATAAATATGTTCGAATTCGACAAACCCATTGATCTTAGCGAGCACATGGTTAAAACGTATCGAACACTCCGCATTGGGCTGATCGTTATCGCACTGCTCTTTCCGTGGGTGTTGTGGCTCGGTGGTTACTACCTGTCCGGTGGTCAGTTACGGCTTCAGCGCTCAATGAGCGACTATTATCACGCCAATCCAGATCCAATCAGCCCATCGGCCGCGCCCGAGACAGTGCGGGAACGGCAACTTGGTTCCGGACGCGGTGTGATGCGCAATTGGTTTGTCGGCGTACTCTTCGCAATCAGCGCGCTTTTAGCTGCGTATAAGGGCTATCGCCCTGCTGAGGATGTTGCGTTGAACCTGGCGGCACTGTTTGCGATTCTGACTGCTATCTTCCCTAATCAATCCGGCAGCCAATGGCATGGTTATTTCGCCATCGCTTTCTTTTTGTGCATCGCTTACGTTTGCATTTTTTGCGCGTCTGCAACCCTCTCATTGGTAGAAAAACACAAACAGAAACGTTACCGCGTGCTCTATACAGTGTGGGGTGTGGCGATGGCGGTATCTCCCATAGCGGCAGCCATTCTGAATGTGATTCTACAAAGTGACTCTTATACTTTCATCGCCGAAGCCTTCGGAGTTTATGCCTTCGCAGGATATTGGTTAGTTAAAACCATTGAAATAAGTAAGACTGAGGCCGACCGGATGGCTGCATGTGGCGAACTTGTATTACCCGCCGGTACGGGTCCGGGAGATGCCCTTCGTCAACTAAAAGTCAAAAAAGTCGAACCAGTCGAGAAAAGAGTTGAAGTTGCCGAACCTGCACGATGATTGAAGGCAAACGGACCGAAGCGCGCGACGAAACGTCAACGTTCGCAGTGCTCACTTCCAAACCGGCATCTGCTATGAATGTCTACTGATATTCAACTTTGTTTCGGACTCACATGAGTAATCAATACACCAATTGCGCGCGTAGCTTCATTCCGCAACACTGATAACTCCTTTAGAACAGTCTGATTCAAAGTTTCAGTAAGATGGTATGCACCTTGCCATCTCTCACATCCAAGGAGAGAAGAACAAATGAGAACAATCGGGTACAGGAACAAAATCGGGGGAACAATCTTAGCTTTATCATTAGTGTTCGGAATCGGGATGATAACCAGCACGACTGCACAAGCGCAGGATCGCAGTAACGGTGAATGGCGTCGTGATGATGGCCGCAATCGTAGTGGCCGGCAGGATCGAGATTGGCGACGGAATCGCAACGACGACAGGTATCGCGGTCGCCGTGATGATCGTTACGATCGCAATGACCGCTACGATCGGAATGGGCGTTACGGGAATTATGGCGGCTACAACAACAGCGCTCAGATTGAGCTGAACCAGGGATACCAGGCTGGCTTGAGCACTGGTTCGAGTGATGCTCGGCGTGGCCAGAGCTATAACCCGCAGCGTTCGCACTATTACAAGGACGCTCGCTCGCCGCAATTTAGAAATGGATTTGTGCGGGGCTACGCGGAAGGTTTTCGCCAGTATGGTGGTTACAACAACAACGGCGACTACCGCAGGGATAATGGCGGCTTCGGCAACATCCTCGGCGATATCTTTGGCCGACCTTAAGTGTGGCAAATCAGAAGCAAAGCTTAACTGAATGGGAAGTGCCGCGATTGATTGTCGCGGCATTTCTTTTGGTCCGCCCGATTCAACTTCGCTATCGAGCCCGCCTTTCTTCGGGAACTCGCAGCGGATAATTCGGGGATGCTGTACGATAGCCCCGCCAAATTCTAAACAGTAGATTCCTGAAGGAGCATCATGGCAATGCGCAACCCACACCTTTCAGCCCGCCGCGACATTTTGCCAACGGAAAACCAGTCGTTGTCCGAAGCGATAGTCAAAGCTTACGCAGACAGCATTCTTACTCCTCCGGGCAAGCGCAAAAAGAAACGAACGCAAGCCAAGGTCACTGAGAACGAGAAACGTCTGATCGCTCGTACCGAATTCATCGAACCCCCATCGAGCGATCCTCATGGCTTCGAGCGCATCGTCGGTGAGAGTGACCTGATCTCCATCAACTACCTGGACCGCGGCCGGCGCGCCGCCGCAGCCGTCTGCCGTATTACTGTCCCGGCAAGCGGCGGTGCATGGTATGGAACAGGATTTCTAGTTGGCCCTCGGCTACTGATGACGAATCATCACGTGCTGAAAAATCTTGACGAGGCGAGCCAGTGCGAAGCCGAGTTCGACTACGAACACGATTTGGATGGTGTATTGAAAACTCCCACACGGTTCAACCTGCGCCCGCATGAACTGTTCTATTCAAATCCCGAGCTCGATGTCACCTTCGTCGCGATCGCGCCCTTATCAGACAGCAGCGTCCCCATTGAGCGTTATGGCTGGCTGACTCTACTGCCCCAAACCGACAAAGCATTCGAGGGCGAATGGGTCACGATAATCCAGCATCCACACGGTGACCCGAAGCAGATCTCCATCCGTGCGAATCAGGTAGTAAGTCTGAAGGGGAAGGATGTGAAGAGTGTCAATCTCAGCTATTTCATCCACTACCTCACGGACACCGAACCCGGCTCGTCGGGGGCTCCGGTCCTGAATGATCAATGGCAGGTCGTTGCATTGCACCACAAAGCTGTGCCGGCTCCGGCAAAAGCGAGGGCGAAGGGTCCCACCGAATGGATCGCAAACGAAGGCGTTCGCGTCAGCGCCATCTACAACATGCTCGAAGAACGCCGGTTCGAGGACGACGATGTCCGTTTAGTCCTGGAACGCCTTGAGAGTTCTCTGGGCTTGGTGCCTGAACCGACACAATCGTCCGTCGATCTCGCCGAATCCACGCGCCCCTTTCAGCTGAGCCGTTGGAATAAAAAGTCCTTGGGCTACGACCCGAATTTCATCGACGGACATCCCATCGACTTTGATGCCATCTATGCGAAGAAGAAAGCGGAGGCTGCTCCGCTGCTCAACAATTCGGGCCACGAGTTGAAGTACAAGCATTTTTCGATCGTGATCCACGAAAAGCGAAAGTTCGCGATGCTGACGGCGGTGAACATGATCGGGAGTTCCCTGGACAATCCGCCCGCCAGCAACAAATGGCGTACGGATTCACGTATCGCCGATAAATACCAACCCGCCGACAATTTCTACAAGGTTTCCGAAGGTAAAGACAAAGTCGCTTTCAGCCGCGGACATCAAGTGCGTCGACTCGACCCGTGCTGGGGCAGCCCAACCGATGCAAAGCTGGCGGAGGAAGATTCGTTTCATTTCACCAACGCGGCGCCTCAAGTCCAAAAATACAACGATTCAGACTGGGGCAATCTCGAGGACTACATTCTCGCCAGAGCATTGACCACGGAACGCAGGATGTCCGTGTTCACTGGGCCCATTTTTCGAGCGAACGACCCATGGTACGGACGCGGTCGAACAGATGGGCCTTGGCGGATTCCAATTTCCTTTTGGAAGATCGCCGTGCTGGAAAAGGAAAAGGGTAAGATTGTCGCGGCAGCCTTCATCGTAGGACAGTTGAAATACGTGAAGGCTTTATACGAAGCGAAGGTGTTCTCCGGCCTGAGACCCTACACGGTCGACGAAATGCGCAGCGCCAAGATCCAGGTCAGTGTCGCCGAGATCGAAAAGGAAACTGGACTCAACTTCGCAGCCATCCGGAAGTTCGATGCCCATGGCAGCTTGGAGTCAACGCAACCAGTACGCTGGATTACTCGGCCGGATGACATTGTGATCTGATCACCTCGCCAGATTGGCCTTTTATAGTCATGCGAAAAAGGGAAGAAGTCTGACTGGTTAAAGTGTTTGCCAAATCCGATTCAAGGCGATGGAGTTGCCGGTGTGTAGTAGATGCCAGCGCCCGGGCCTAATGGCAGTCCCAACAGATACCAAACGATTAAGAGCAGCGTCCAAAGAAAGAAAAAAGTCACTGAGTAAGGCAACATTGTCGCCATGATGGTCCCGATCCCAGCATGCTTGTCGTATCGCTGCGCGAAAGCAACAACGAGCGGGAAGTACGACATCAGCGGCGTGATGATGTTGGCGACAGAGTCGCCGATGCGGTAACCCGCCTGCGTCAACTCCGGCGAGTAGCCGAGGAGCATAAACATCGGGACGAAGACCGGGGCCATCACCGCCCACTTCGCCGAAGCGCTTCCCAACACAAGGTCTAGCAGCACCGTGACCATGATGAAACAGATGATGAGCGGAACGCCGCCGATACCTGACGCACGTAAGAGCTCAGCTCCCTTGACGGCCGTAATTACGCCGAGGTGTGTCCAGTTGAAGAAGGCCACGAACTGCGAGGCGAAGAAGGCGAGCACCAGGTATAGCGCCATTGTCGCCATCGCCTTCTCCATTGCCTTCATTACGTCAGAGTCGCTGTGAATCGTCCCTGCGCCGATGCCGTAGGCCAGCCCCACCAACGTGCCGCCGAAGAAGATGATCGCCACGATGCCTCTCAGGAAAGGCGAATCCAGCACGCCTCCCGTCTGGAGGTTACGCAAGAATCCGTTTGCGGGCACAAGTCCCCACAAGATGACCCCGATCAGCACCAGCGCCATGCCGAGTGCGCATCGCAGCCCGCGCTTCTCCGCCTCGGTCAGCTGCTTCAGCTCCTCCGGCTTCTCATTGCCACGGTACTCGCCGAGCCGCGGCACTACGACCCGTTCCGTGATGAACGTTCCAGCCAGCACGATGAGGAAGGCCGAGGCGGCCGCGAAATAATAATTGGCGGCCGCTGTGACGACGTAAGGCTTGTCGAGGATGCGCGCCGCCTCTTGCGTAATTCCCGCGAGGAGAGGGTCGGTCGGCCCCAGAAGGAAGTTCGCGCAGAAGCCGCCGGACACCCCCGCGAACGCCGCCGCCAGTCCCGCTAGAGGGTGTCGCCCCACGGCGAGGAAGATCATCGCCCCCAGGGGGATCACCAGCACGTAGCCGATGTCGCTCGCCATATGCGACAACACACCCGCAAAGACGACCACCATCGTGAGCAGGCGACGCGGGGCCGATAGCACTACGGCGCGCAGCGCCGCCGAGATGAGCCCGCTCCCTTCGGCCACGGCAAGGCCGAGCATCGCCACCAGGACTGTCCCCAGCGGCGCGAACCCCGTGAAGTTCGTCACCAGCGAAGTCAGAATGCGATGCAGACCCGCGATGGTCAGTAAACTCTCTGCGCGGACGACCTCTTTCGTGCCCGGATGCACAACCGATACGCCCATCCACGCGGTGACGGCCGAAAGGATAATGATGAGCAAGGCGAGAATGACGAACAATGTAGCTGGGTGCGGGAGGATGTTCCCGGCTCTCTCAACGGCTCCGAGAAAACGGTTCAGGAAAGAGTCTTTGGCGACGATATCGACTTCTTTGATAGCTTTAGTTTCCACGCTTTCTCCCAGACCGTGATTTGCGCGACCGCCATATGCCGTCGTTCGGGCGAACATTATAGTCCCGTGGAATAGCAACTGCTCAATTACAGAACGTGAGCAATAGCAACCGCATTCAATCTGTCAAGCCGCGCCGAGTGTGTATTGAGTGGCCCACCCTGAGTAATGGGTCTATCGCCGTTATGACTTTGTAGATTGAATGCGGTCGCGATCGCTTCCCCGTCTGTATTAACTCGCTCAGTTGCACGGTAGGTCTGCTGCTGTCTGCTCAAGATGCGGATTGCGAGTAACAGATACGCTGGCGTGGCGCAAGAATTCGTTGAACGGACCCAACCGCCGACATTAGAGTTCTCGTTCCCGCGCCGGTGAGCCGCAAGGTTGAGGAAGCCGACGAAAAAATAGTAATCAATCCCTGTGCGGCAAACCACACCGTTCGGCCTCGGAGAGTACTTTGAGGCCACAGGCGTCAGCGCGGTGCGATCGCATAGCGGTGATTTGGTGTGCCTTAGTTGTGACCCGACTGCGGTGACCACCTGGCTACGATCTTATTCGCAACGGTTAAATTTTTGATGGTGCCGAAGGGGGGCTCATCAGCAATACATTGTTTGTGCCGTTTTTATGGGGATTTTTGATTTTCTTAGGAAAACTGCAAGTCTTGTCGTCCGCACCAACCGCACCGTCGGTACGGTACGCACCCAGTTGTACCTTAGTTGTTCCGGACTTTAATTCAATCTTAGCAGAGATCCTCGGTTCTATATGAGTTCATCCTGCCCGGAGAATGGTTGATGAACAGAACAGTAAGCAAGTAACATTTGCCGCGCTGTCACATCGAAGCTCGAAGCAGAGATTGATTTTCTGGTTTATCGGATCTACGGTCTGACCTCAGACGAAATCGCGATCGTGGAAAACGGATCGAAATGAGAGTCGTACTGGACACCAGCGTACTCGTTGCCGCGGCTCGTTCGCGACGAGGGGCATCAAGTGCTTTGCTCTTGCGGCTGTTGGACAGAATTTTTGTTCCAGCTATTTCAGTACCTCTCTTTGTCGAGTATGAAGCCACACTCTTACGTTCGGAGAATCTGCTGGACCGAGATGCCGCAACCGTGGAATCGTTTTTAGACTTTCTGTTATCAGTCAGTCACCTCCAAGACGTTTTCTTCGCATGGCGTCCAGCGCTTCCCGATCCAGATGATGACTTTATTCTTGAATTGGCGGTTGCCGCCGATTGTCGATATATTGTTACACATAATGTCCGGGATTTTCGCGGATCAGAGAAATGGGGAATCGTGGCTATCACGCCTTCTGACTTCCTCAAACTTATTGAGACACAGACATGAGCACCGTAACCATTCAAATGCCTGAAAGCCTTGCTCAACAGATTCGCGAATGGGCAGCTCGCGAAGGCGTAAGTGTTGACCAGCTACTGTCTTCTGCAGCGGCGGAGAAGTTGAGCGCCCTGATGACTGTCGACCATCTGCGCGAGCGTGCGCGGCGCGCTAACCGTGAAGATTTTGTTCGGTTTCTTGATTCGTCCCCTGACGTGCCGCCGATGGCTGGCGATGAGCTGTGATGTTTGAACGCATCTTCCCTTCGAGCGCCGTTGTCGCCCTTGAATACGAACGATTTTCCTTAGACAGATCGACTGCAAGTTTTCCGGCCTTAAGTGGCAGTGTTTTCCGAATATGGGCATGACCTTCGTGGTTAATAAACCCACTTCTCACGACGCACCGGCAGTCGATTGAGGAGGTCGCGATGGGATTGCCATCGCGGCATAAACTGTTCCATGAGCGACATGAAACGCCGGTTGTGCGTTCGTTCGAGCAAATGGACCATCTCATGCACAACTATGTACTCCAAGCACTCTCGAGGTTTCTTTGCCAACTCCGAATTGAGCCGAATAGTCCCGGCTGACGCGCTACAACTTCCCCACTTCGTCTTCATCCTGCGCACGTAGAAGTCCTGAACGTTCACGCCAATAATCCGCTCCCATTTTGCTATCAATCGCGGTGCCGCTGCTCTGATCTGTTCACGATACCAGCGCTCCAGCACTTCCTTTTTCTTTGCCTCCATCGCACCCGGACGAACACTTAGGACCAACTTGGAGTGTTTGATCTCGACAGTCGGCGCCGCATCTCTTTCAACCACTCGCAGCAGGTAACGCTTTCCCCAAAGGTAATGACTCTCGCGATTCAGATACTCGCGCTCCGACTCTCGCTCCTGCTCCCTCAGTTTCTTTTGCTGCTTCTTGATCCAACCCAGTTTGGCAATCGCAAATACTCGAATCGTGTCTTTATCCATTCGCAAGGGCGCGGAGATACGCACCCTGCCCGCCGGCGGATAAACACTCAAATGAACATTCCTGATGTCCTTCTTAATGACCTCAACGCTAATGTCGCCGAGTTCAATCGTCGAAATCATCAATACTCCTCGTGACGCTCGATAATACGAAAGATCCTTTCAACCTCATCCGTATCCTGAAGAATTTTCCAGAGGGTTTGTTTTACTACCAGCCGTTTCGCCTGTGTGCTGCGCCAGTCAGCGGGCCGCACTGTTTTCACTGCTTCATCGATCCTGATGGCCAACTCCTTGTCTTGACCGAGATTACTATAGAGAGCCCGCAAACCTCTGGTGCTTATCTGTTCCGGCGTATCCTGCTCGTGGCCGGCCACTAATTTCTTCGCCAGTTGCGCGACGCGCTTCAAAAACTCCTGATAGCTGATCCGTTGCGCGCGCAGGTCGGCAATGATCTCATTGAGCAAGGCCGACATCTTGTCGTAGAAGGCCGGATCGTTCAACTGGTCCCTGATAATTCTGCTGCGCACATTGTTGGCGATGGTTTCCGCGATCGCCGGCGGGCTGTTTCTAATGCCTTGCGGCAACTTGTTCACCGCGTCGGCAATGCCGCTCTTGACGATCAACTCGACAAGACCTGTCTCACCAAAGTCTGAGATCGGGCGCGCGATATCGGCCTGAATATAGGTGTCGATCAGGTGTCGCATATCGGCTTCGAATGACTTCAGGTCAATAGTTTCAGCGCTCGCCTGTCGGATCATGTCGCGCAGTTTGAGTCTGTCGTTGACCTCCTGCTTGAGACGAACGATTTCGTTGTTTGAATAACCTGCTTCTTGCAGATCGTTGGCAAGGTTGGCATACGCCCTCATTAAAGCGGCCGTGCCTTTGTAAAGGGCCATGCGGCGTGGCTCGCGTTCCTGAAGGTCTTCCGGAATCTCGATGTTGCCGCAAAAGAAATGTATGTGCTCCAACTCACTCTTCGGCGGTTCCACCGGCTCACAAAGCAGCGCGATCGCTTCGCGCGCTTCTTCCAGACGCTCGCGACCCGCAACCAGGCGATCCTGCAAAAGCACTTCCGGACTCGCGCCGCCGTCGCTGTCGTCCAGTTCGGAAGTGTAGACCGACATCGCGCCCTGCACCTTCTTAAACAGGTCCTTGTAATCGACGATGTAGCCGAACTCCTTGTCCTCACCGTCGAGCCGGTTCGTGCGACAGATCGCCTGGAAGAGGCCGTGGTCCTGCATCGACTTGTCGATGTAAAGATAAGTGCAAGGTGGGGCGTCGAAACCAATGTAACCTCATTACTCACTCAATAATGTTACGCCCACAATCGTGAACCTGCCATGCCCTGCTCAGTCAGAACATCCAGCTGCATTGCTCAAGAGCTGAAGGGAAGCTAAGACCGTCCCCCACGAGCCCCAGGTAAACACGAGGCCGATCAAGCAGCCGAGACCACCAAACAGGAACAGTAGGAGTGCCAGTGCAGACTGCACGAGAATGATCCACGCGATACAGGTCATGACCTCGTTGAGTGTGGCACAGAAGTCATAGTTCGGTAGTCTCGCGCAAACTAAATACCAGGCCACCAAGAGAGCCAAGCCTACGACGAGAAAAAAGACCGCAGCAATGAAAAGGTCCGACGTCACAAGGGCGTTCAGCACAACTCCCACGGGTCCCGCGAGAACCGCCGGTGTCAGGATGGAGCATCCCGCAAGGATGAAGAGGATTCCTGACGCGATTAAAGCAGCCATCGCAGCAGCGATAAGCGCGCCGCATAGACTTCCCCAGCAGCGCGGATCCCACCACGAACATCCCGGTGGTGGTGGTGGCGGCTGCGGTGGTGGTGGCGGCGGCGGTACGTTTCCGCAGGCGCGCAACTCCACCGAGCCAGGGACAGGAGTGTCACAATTGGGCGTTTCAACCACCACAGAAATTAGCGTAGTCGAACCCGCCGAAATCGTACGGCTGTAGGTGCTCCGGTTCAGGCCATTTACGTTTGCCCCGTTATCTACTTGACTGCCGTTACCATCTTGAATGTCGACGCTCCACGTGTATGTGCGTCCAATAGGGTCAGGCTGTGTGACACTGACAATATAGTCGCCCTCCAGTAAGCAGGGATCGTTTGGTCCAGTAGGGAGCGGCAGATTAGGATTAGTTGAGTTGCTAACCTCGATCGTCAAAGCGGTGGGACAGTTCGTGGTAGGGCAAACGCCAATGTTAAGTTCCTCACTACTAAGCGGTACTGTGATGCCGCAGGCAGACGGAAAGGTCACCTCGAAAGAGACGTTGTTATACGTGCCCGGTTCATAGTCAAAACTGAACTGCCCGACGACGCCACCTGCTTGTGCTGTCCATTCAGGCTCTGGGGCTAAGGGGTCGAATTGCACGGGGATCTCGCCTGAACCAGAGACGCCGCTACCGAGGTGTAGCGTGCCAAATACGGGATCGTCAGCCGGGAGGTTTGTGAGGCCAATGCTGAACGTTGCGGCGCGGGTGCCATCGTCGTTACAGTTCGGTGAGACAGACACGCTCAACGTAGCAATTGGACAGCTGCAGTTAATGGTGAAATCTTGCTCAAAGAAGCATGAGGGCTCAGAGCGGCAAGTGGCGCGCACTCGAATCGTGGTTCCGCAGGGGACAGACGGAAAGTTTTTCAGTTGATGGTTCCAGCTCTGCTGCGTGCCTTCAGGGACGACTGGTAGCTCTACGGTCTCCCTCCCCGTTGACTGCGTCGGATCGGGTAGCCCGCTGACGAGGACCGTTGCAGTGACATCCACCCACACTTCTTCCCCTGGACGCTGGGGGTCGAATGGAACCTTCGGGCAGTCAAGTACCGTTCCGAATACGGTGATCTCGTCAACGGTGGGACCAGTGACCTGACTGGCGATAACTCGATTGATAGTGACGTTACACATACTTGACTCCCGGAACGTTCGAAATTTTGCACTCGTTTATGGTTGAGACGCCCAACAGCGTATTAGACCACACCGCGTGGTCTAAGTCCGCTCTGGCGTCTTATACCTCCAAGAGAACCAGTGCGAGATTTATCGACCCAAGGAAAAGTCTCGGAAAGACGCTCGCCGATACTGACCTCGATCCCTATAACATGAAGTGGCGACCTTCGCGTCTTCACCTGGGTGATTAAACTGAAGGCCGTTGAAGGCGACAAACCCGACAGGAAACCTGTCGGGAAGGTCCTGCCATGATGCGATAGAAGCCATCTTTACAGCGGTGGCACGTAAAGAGAAATACGTTCTCGATGCGGACATCGCCAAGTGCTTCGACCGCATTGAGCAACAAGCGCTTTTAGATAAGGTCAACGCCAGTCCTTTTGTCAGACGCCAGATTAAAGCTTGGCTGAAGGCGGGAGTAATGGATGGTGAGAAACTGTTTCCCACGGAAGAAGGCGTTATGCAGGGGGGGGCCGCTTTCACCTTTGTTGGCCAACATCACGCTGCACGGGCTCGAAACAAATATCGTTCAGAGCTTTCGACCAACTCGTGGGAATCGTATCCCACCAATGGTCGTGCGCTACGCCGATGATTTTGTAGTTCTGCATCCAGACCTGCATTTCATTGAGCATTGCGCAAAGGCAACGCGAGAATGGCTAAGACCGCTCGGGCTCGAACTGGAGGCCAGTAAAACTCGCATCACTCACACACTGAAAAGCGTGGACGGGAAAGCGGGTTTTGATTTCCTCGGTTTCAACATTAGACAGTACAAGGTCGGTAAGACTAGTCTGGGAAGTTGGGCCGAGGAGAATTACTGGGCTTCAAGGCACTTATCAAGCCAAGCCCAAAAGCCGTAAGAAGGCATGTGGCGAAACTGCGCGGGGTCATTAGGAACCATAAAGCATCGCGGCAGGAGCATCTGATTTACGCTCTTAACCGAGTGATACGTGGTTGGACTAACTACTACTCTACAGTAGTTAGCAAACAGACTTTCGCACAGGTTCACTTCACGCTAACCCAGATGCTGAGGGCATGGGCCAAGCGTCGGCATCCTAATACAGGAACGTGGGGAGCCTTTTAGAAGATACTGCCGGAGGCACGGTACGGAGAGTAAGAAATTTCAACCTCCGTCTGGGCATCCTCAGTTGCATCAACACGTCAGCACTCCGATTCGGAGACACGTGAAAGTGCGAGCTAAACGCTCGCCGTACGACGGCGATGGATCTACTGGGCCACTCGATTAGGACGGAGTCCTGATGTCTCAACAAGAGTCGCGCGAGTTTTAAGAAAACAGCGGGGCCGTTGCATCGAATGCGGACTGTACTTTCGCGACGGAGAGACGATGCACGTAGAGCGCATTAACCCTAATGCAAGTCGGCGCAATGCGCACTACAACCTGTTGCTTCTCCATCGCTATTGTCGACAAAGAAGCGATGACGCTATTAGGTCTCGCGGGTGCGTATGACAACGTCGATAGTTCGAGGAGCCGTATGAGGGGAAACCCTCACGTACGGTTTTGAAGCCGAGCGGGGGGTGACCCCGCCGCTTAGGCAGCGCCTTATTGAATCAGGGTGCGCTTCCCGATTTGACCCCTGATTCGCATCTACTTCTGAAACTCACATGGGATGTAATGAAATGGAATCCGAGTCCTTATTGACTTAAGGATGCGCGTGAGCGCGGAAACTACTCACTTTTTGCAGAGAATTACCGACGTTCCGTGCTAAGCTGGCGACTACCAATACGCGCGCCTGTCATTTTGAGCACTATCCTTTTCGCGCGAGCCTGAGAATTTTCCGCACATATAATGCGTCGTCGTAAATTCCTCTACTCGACAGCAATCACGCTGGCAACAGCGGCGCTTCCAGTTAACGACTCATGGGCGCTTATTGGACTCTTGTTGCCGCCGGCGCCGAATGATCCAATTCGGTCCATGATCCTAGCTGATGTCGAAGCCAGGCGTTTACGTGAGAACCCCGCACAAGCCCAAAGTGTGACTGCGCTGCCTATAATTTACGCGCGCATCCGAGTTAGTGGTGAAGCACCCAACGAAGCAGAAATCAAACAAATGCTCGACAATCGTGGCGCTTTGCACCGTTCTTCTGCCGTCGCCATGCCCGAATACTTCCTTAAGCTGGAAGATCCCAACCGATACACTGAATTTGGCAAATACTTTGGCCAGGCAGCTGCGATCAGCGGCGGCCTTTTGTTAGCGCTTGCGTCAACTCCAGCGTTACTCGCTGCCGGACTTACCCTGTCGGTTTTTGCTGTCGTATCAGACGACGTTTGGAAGTTATCTGGCAACATTGCGAGAGGTTTGAATCTCGCGCCTGATCCAGGTGAGAAGGATCGACTAACGCGCGCAATACTTGATGCGGGCGCCAAGGCCTTTGAAGACCGGCCAGCTTTCAAAGGCGTAGTAGATAGTCCGTTACTGCGGGAAAAAGTTGGCATCAATTTCAACAAAACTCGCGATGCCTTAATTGCTGAGCTTCCAGAGCAATTGCGGAATGTCGTTAATCAAGCGATCAAAGAGGCAAGCCGAGACTTAAGAGTCGACGTCACTCTACAACAACAGGCATTTTCTAATGTCATTGATCAGTTCTCCGTTCAGCTCGACCAATTTGATAAGCAACTCAAACAATATGGAGAGATTCTGCGTCGTCAGGAAGAACGCGAAGCGCGGGAGGCAGCGCGGGCCAGGATTGCTGCGCTACAGAATGATGTAAACGCTGGAATTAGCATCGCAACCTTCGTGTTGGGCCGAGCGATGGGAGATAGGCAAAAGGCTAATGAGATTGGGCAAGTTCTATCCGGCTTAGCCAATATAGGTTTTGCGATTGCGACTGAAAACTGGTTAGGAGCAATTTCTTTGGGATTGGGTTTATTAGACGGCGTCGGGAACAATCCGATGGCTCCAGTAATGGACATGTTAGAGGAACTTGGAAAGAAGTTGGATCAACTTCGCACTGAGATGCATGAACGCTTCGACCGACTTGAGCAACAGCAACAAGAGATGGTAATAGCGCTAGGTCGGATTTACAGTGCAGTGCGCGAAGGTACTGCGATCACAGGCGAACGAATTAATCAACTGAAGGATAGTTTCGAGCACTATTGGCTAACAACTAACGACGACGACCGAAGAAGATCTACAGACCTTGTAATAAATACCCTGTCGGCCGGCGAGCGTCTTCGCGATGCGGCCAAGCCCGGATGGGAAAGTCTTTATCTCAACAACTTTGTGGTTTTTTTGCACTATGCGCGGGGGGAATCTCGAGCGTCATACTATCGCGGCGCTCTTGGCAGCGGTCCTGGACATATTACTTCGGAAGTGCGAGCGCGTAAACAAGCGGACCGTTTGATTGGACTTGTTCCCTCTGTCTGCGCTATGGCTTCCGTTAACCTTCGGGCGGACTTGGTTAACCCGTTTGCGCTAGATCTAGGTGCCGAAGCTTATATGCGAGCAGATCTTTTACTAGAATCGATTCCCAACTCGACTCGCAAGACGGATCTTCTAAACCTCTGGAACGACGCGCTTGCTGTTCGTACCGCTCTCAATACAGTGAGTTCTAAAAAAGTCATAGGAAAGCTCGTGGCTAATTGCGCGGGAGAGTCTGGCGTTAGTGTTGCTCCTTCGAACGCCTCACCAAATACGTTGCTGGGCACTTTACGTTTGATGTGTGAGGGGTGGAGTCGGGAAACAATGAAGCCCCATCTTACAGTTGACACAGTTCAGCGCAAATTATTTGATTCACCACTTCCGGAAGTAATGTATAGCTTTTTAGGATCGCAATATCGTGTGAAGGACGATCCATTTGATTCTGCCATCGCGTTGCGTTTGATTGAGCTAAGAGAGATCTCCAAAAAGAGAGAGTTCTTTGGTTTGAGCGGCTTCGTGGAAACTACTATTTACGACATCAAAGTCAACGAAGGCCCAGACAGCGGTAACCATGCGAGTTATTCTCAATGGATGTATTTAGATAAGCCACCCGCCGAAGTGCGAGACTTTGAGTGGTGGGGCGGAGTAACCCGCTCATTCTTGGACTATTGTGAATATCTTGTTGGTTACCATTATGCTACGACCGTCTTACCAAGCTTCCCGCGATGGCTACATGAGCATGGCTTCGAGTTGTCTGTTTCCAACTGGTCGGATACTGCGTCTGCTCTCCGACTGGCCGCCACTATTGGACAATGGAGGCGAATTGACGGGCCAGAGATAGAGGGTCAGACAGATGTGCGGAATATCAGCTTTCTTTCAACAACGGAAGAGGTGCTTGATTTCCTAGCTAGGACAATTCAAACCAGAGTTGAGACGCTGACGCTTGAGGCTCGAATTAGGGCAGTTCAACGTGCGAGCGCGCAAATGACTGGTGAGACCCTAAAACTCAAACCGTCCACCTATAGGGGATCTGATGATCCGCGTTTCATGAATGTCCTCTTTGATCTTCATAATCGCATTTCTCGTGACCTCAAAAATATTACAGATGCGCCTGTGATGCCGAACGACAGATCAGTTCCGGTAATAGACCGTTTGCTACGAAGACTAGCGGGCTATATGACGGTTAATGATATTACGTTCCCGCTGCCATCCATTAGTGATCCATCGAAGGCAGAAATCCTTCGTTCCCCTAGAGGCCGCACCCTTCGCGCACCTAAGCGAAGAGTATTAAGACCATAAAGTATTTACAGATTCGCAACCATCCCAGCGGAGCATGTCTGTTGCATTGATGCAACAACCTTCGCATGATATTCTGCGCCGCATGGCGGCGTGCATCGTGTCTTTCGTCGATATGGACGGCATACGCCATTCGGGGAAGTGGAGGCCGAAGGTTTGTATGAGGCGTCAGTTTTGGGCCTGTGTGCTTTTCGCGCACACAATGTCGAGCCCGGTGGATTGACCCAATTGGAAGTCGAAGTCCGAAGCTCGGTCAAGCACACCTTAACAGTGACAAAGGTTCGAGAATGGCTGCAACGTGGCGTTAGGACGCTAAAAGAGGCAGCCCTGGAGGAGCGCTTGCGAGCCTTACTCTGATTTGGTTGAAGAAATATGTTTGAACGTTATGGTCCAAATTCGCTGCAGTCTCTGAGTACATCAGCGCGCTATCCGAGATGTCGCCGGCGAAAACTCGAATTAGGATTCTCGGCTGGAATGAGGCAATGGAATGAAAGCTTGAGGCCTTACTCAAAGTACCGTTAGGTGTGCCAATAGGAAGATACTGATGAGTTTGTGGAATACTCGAAACAAGGCTATTGCAGAGTTTGACGGACCCCTCAAAGTTGACGCTGAAGTCTTGAGCGGAGGGTTTGACTTATTAGACGAATGCCTCGTTCGTCTCGAAACTGAACACGGTTCAGAGCCTTACTCGAGGGTATGTGCGCTTACTTTGATCAAAGGCCGGAATCTATTGCTAGGAAGCTATAGTCTTTCTCTTGACGGTCTGGCGCAGGAGGCAGGAGCATTGCTGCGACCATTTATTGAGGTGTTTGAAAAAATGGTCTACTTCAATGAAGATCCATCACGAATTGAGGAAGCGATTGAAGGTCGCTTGCCCAAGGCCGGTGAGATTGCAAAGCGGATTCAGGGTCAGTTCAAAGCTCTCCGCGAACACTTGAACGAGCACTCCTCTCATTTCGGGTTCACAGATGATTCTGCGAACCATCTCATTGACTGGAACACACTCAAGCTCAAGCGAGTTCAACCCTACAATCGCAAAGTGCTACGGAGTAATCTCAAAAACATATTTACGTTTTTGGTTTTCTTGAATGTGCAGGCGGTTAATTGCCTTGGCAATTTGAGTGACAACTCTGTGAATGAGCTTGCGGACAGGAGCGATGCGTGCAAAAAGAAGGGCTTCGAATTGTTCGACAGACCAGCAGACTAAATGCGAATCCCCCTCCCCCTATTACTACTGGCCGCGTTCACGATCTGTTTGTTGGCGTGCTCCCGATTCACAGTGAGAGCGAGGCACGCCGAAGCAGTGTCGGCCGCACTGATTTCAGCCGATTAAATGCGCTAATCTTATAGAGTGATTTCACGTCAAAGCTCTACAGTATTATTTGTCCCAAGGCGAGTTCCTCCAGCACTCTCTCAATGAGATCGTACAGATCGTTACCTAACTGATCTTTCAATCCGTGTACCGCTGCTTCAGCAAGCCAAATCTGAATAAACCTTTCATATAACAATGCCTTGCTCTTAAGCTGTCGGTCCCGGCGAAACACAACTGCCGGAATCGTGAATAACAGTGGATTGCCGCCGAACCCGTCCGCCTCTAAGTTTCCTATCTGTCTCAAGAACTCCCCGGCATCCCCACCGAAACACTCATGAGCAAACTGCTTTTGTTGCTGTGACGTAAGGCCAAGTAGGATATAGGGCGTGAGTTTTGACTCGAGCAGCATCGAAAAGTCGCCCGGCCGGGAGGTCAGGGCCACGCGATTTCCGTTTGTAGCGGGGCCCGTAAGTAACAGCGAATTGAACATTAAAACGACTAGGACATTAAATCTTTCGCGAGTTGAACCAACTAATGACATTGGTGCCGGACCAGCGTGTTTCGCATCGTTCGCCTCTACGGTTATTGTATGTTGGATAGTTGGCGGAATGAGTGAACTAACAAGCGGGGCGATGTTGTCATCAGCGAGCCCTAGCGATAACTCAAAAGACCGCAAAACATGAAGGGGGTTTTTGTATGTTAAAGAAAGCTGCGCTGTTGGTAGGCTGTCTTTTGTTCATGCAAATTTACGTCTCTACCGCAGAAGCCCAATTACTTGGAATACTTGGTAGGACGGCTGTTCGTGGAGCAGCAGGAAGATCGGTAATAGGTTCTGCGGCTCGAATTCCACGAATACCTTACGCCCGTCCACCGTATCGTCCGGGGCGAGTATTCAGAGGTTACCCGCGTTTTCCCGTGTATCCCCGTTACATAGAAGCTCCTGACCGGCGAGAGCGGAGAATGCCAACGTACACAATGCCGCGATATAGAATGTCGGACTACTACCCCGCGTATAGAGGTCGGGTTTTTCGAGAAAGTTTCGATACTATCCTAGAGATTACTGCTGGTAATCGTTCTGGATAAAGAAAGAAGACCCCGGGATTTTGATGGGAACGCTAGGAGTGAAGTGGGGCAGCTATGTGCGTCGCTGTCTAGCGGGGTAGCTACTGCGTCGCCGTGTATATCGCCTGGATTTCAGCGGCGGAGAGGGCGCGGTATAGATCACGGCGTTCTGAAGCGGAACCTTAGCTACGTAATGGGAACACCCAATACTTCTACGATCCAGTCATCGAGCAAACCAACGATCTGCAGGAACTGTCGACGACCCACTTCCAGGTTTCGTTGCGCGAGACTCGTGTGCAACACAGTCTGCTCAACCATATCTACCGTCTTATTTTCCCGAGGCGGAACGGTTCCTATCCAATAGTCGGTCCAGTTGGTGGCGGTTTGTTGCTCGAGTTCCCAACTCCGCAAACGACCGGGTGGTGGGCCGTGATAATACATCAGCCTCGCCAATCGCAGTTGGCAAATCGAGCGCACCAATTGACGCAGTCCGATCCTCTCAACGTGGTATGCGGCACTTGCTCTCATTCATCGCCTTGAGGAACCATACAGAACGAAGTCGAAACTAATGAATCGTTTGCTTTGGGTGCCTCACAACACCAATCGGAAGCGATAAGCGGTTCAACTGTATTTCAACACTGACGGTTTTTTCTTCAGCACTTGATGTAGTTAATAATGATAATGAGTATACGTCTAAACTGACATGGACAATGTTGTAGATGAAGCGGCAATCTAATTCATGTGTGCCAATGCGATTTTACGCTAGCACTACATTAACTCCAGCGCCCGAAGCCCATCCGCACCATACCGGTAAGAAATAACTGCTTCTACTTGGTGAATTCAGTAATACCTCAAGGCCACATCTCCGCAACGCATTCAACAGAAGCGCGTAGGCTCTCCGAGCTATTCGCCTCTTGCAACGCCGATAGCGTCGGCGCTAACGAATATAGAACCCAAAGCAGGTCGGGGCGTGGCGCACTTGTGGCCCCCTGTACCGCCCTGTGCCAATGTTTGTATAGATCTTTTCTATTGATCTTAGATTTAGACAACGTCGTTCCAATATTTCTAAGCAAACGGATCCTACTTGAATGTTCCGGGAGGTTGAACGTGATTTCGGCGGCATGCTCCATGTCCCCTTCTTCAAGCCACCTCAGTACTATGGTTTCGAGCACTGACTGTTTCGCATCGGCATCAGTTATTCTGTTTGTTTCTTTCACAATTGGATCAAGACCATTGACATCAGCTCGCGCTCCGATGGCCTTCAGCGCTCGCGCGCGCTCCTTCTCATTATCAATTACTGTGGTCAGAGCCATCAACTTGTCATGCTCGCCTGGTTCCATATGAGTGGCAAACGCTTCAATGGCAGTAGCACGTTGCCGGGGGTCATCAAGTTTGCGTATTGCTTCCACCGCAAAAATTTGATATTAAATCTCTAAAACCACTCATCGACTTGTGTGGTAAGACTGCCGCATAACCTAAGGCCTGTAACAATGGTACGTCTTCCACATTCTTATTCATGAGCATTGCGACGGCAAACAAAGGGTTCCAGTCCCCCTGCTGTCGCTTAGCGCACATCGGCCATACCGTTGCGGCACATACATGCGCAGCAGCCTCCCCATTTTTAGGCTTAAATTCCTTTAGCACGCGACCTACTTGTGCATCGGTGAGATAAGGAGTTATTGCCTTAAAAGCTACTGATGCCTCTACTTCAGTATCCTTTGAAGCCAAGATGGCAGCGATTGCATCCTCTTGAGCATTAGTCTTCGCCAACTGGAGTGCGACTTCTTTAAGGGCGGTTCCCCTGTCGAATTTACTAATGGCTAACAATATCCGGGCCGCTTCTTTTGCGATATCCCTGGGAAGGTAGGGGGCGGCCATCTCAATGTATCGGGCGCGAAATCCTCCAAATACGCGCTCATTACGCTGCATATCGATAAAGGCAGCTAGCTCTGAGACTCTGAGAAGCGCCACTAACTCTGACACGAAATCGAGGTCTGGATAGGCAGTCGATATTTCTTCTGCTTCAACCTGGGCAAGTACTTGATGCTCCGTTGGGCTCAGGTAGCTTGTAGCTACCAGCCCATATCTTGTTGCATACATTTCGCTGACGACGGTGACGCATTTGAACAATTCCTTCACGAGTTCACAGCGTTGCTGTTCGTTTGCGCTAGGCAGGATGGCGAGCAGAGCATGTGCTCGGATGTATTCATTCGTAATCTCAAAAGCCTTTTGAATAGCAAGATTCTGAAGTTCACCAGGATCCCTAGCGAACGAGGAAGTCGTCAGACGGATCAAGATCCTGGTCTCCTATTCTTCCCAGAGAAGAGAGTGCCCTCCGGAGCAAAGCTTCATTCAGAAATGGTCCTAAGCCATCTAGAGCACGAATTCGAGCGCCGCGTGATGGAAGCTTCTCAATTTCTTCGTAAGCTTCTTCGAGATAATTACCTAAATACGGTGCCATTGCGCCGATTGCATCGGCTTGTAAAAAGGAGATTGTCACATTCTCAGCTGCCGGCATTAATCCAGCTTGTCGCTCCGCACGAAAGGCCCGCGTCTCTGCTACAAATTCCTGCGCACTTGTCTGCTCATCTTCGGTCGCTGCATCGAGCACAGCCCGAATGGCGGCCTCCTCTGCAGTCAACAAATTTTCCATAGCTGCTTTGACAAGACCGGAGGACGCGCTTCGACTTGCTTCCATTGCCATCTTAATGAACTCAGACTTTGCAGTCCCGGTTAATGGTTTGGAGGCGCGCGAGAATGCTAATGCGCACTCATACCCGATAGGAATGGCCTCTAGATTCCGTTTTAGTGAGGTCAATTCGGAATCCACCACCTGGCCTTCCCAATGTTCAATAAGATGAGATATTGCCCCCCCTCTGATTCTAGCGCTCGGGACCGAGCAAGCTTTATCAAATAGTCTATTTCTCTGCGCTTGACTGAGAACAGGAGCAAGCAGCTTGATCGCATTCAGCCATTCTTGGTAATAACATTCTGCCCTCAACAAGATCCCTAGTGCCACGTCAATTAGTTCGGCCCTGAACGACGGCGGCGCACCTATCGCCACATCTGCGACCAAAGACGGGTTATCAATCCGCAAGCAGAGTTCTCTTGCCTCACTCTCCCTTCCCATAATAGCGTTAGCGAAGGCTAAGTCGCTCAATAGCTCTGGGGTAATTTCCGCGGCAAGGGACAACTCAGGTGACCTTCCGCTCAGTCGCTGAAGGTCGTCGGCAAGTGTATCGAGCGCCGAGTAACACAGAGGCTTTTTCAGTAACGGTGCTAGACGGGCGCCTAATTTGATCTTCGCGCTAAGTGTTGCAACCGAATCGAGTTCCCGGTAATTCCCCTCCGCGATTGTATTGGCAAGGTCTTCGGGTATATGACCACGTAAGTTAAACAATACTGAGGCGCGGACTTCGATGTCTGAAAGCCCCCTAATGACGTTCTCTATTTCACCTCTGAGTTGCGGGTCATACGATGAAGCAATCATCTGGATAGCCTGAGCGCGATGGCTATCACTCTTGACTGACCTCAGTGCGGTGGAACTCTCCATCAACGCCACGTCCCGCATAGCAGAGGCTAGTAACTCTAAAATGCTTGTGAGACGCGCCAGACGCAGTAACGGGTCTTCGGTCGCACGTGCGAAGCTAAGAGCGCGCTCGGGTCTCCAAATCCCATGTTTGATTAATGCGGCTAAGAAGGAATTAGGGATGCTGTTGGTGAGGCTGTTCTTAGTCGAGATTATAAGTGCGGCGCTGATTTCTGTGCCCATGCTGGTCGGCGGTAATTCATTCTCAGTATCTTGGTGGTTACGCCGCCGGCTTGCCTCTAATGCTCGGCGCGCGTCATAAAAAAAACCGCCGTATCCGCTCTCGAGCGCCTCCTTAGCGTGACGCCAAGCCTGATGAAGCAATCTGGCGTAATCCTCAGTAGGAGCGTTGGCCCTATCCAAGTGTTCCCCGTAATGCTCAACTGCATACCGTGAAACACCTTTCGGAGCGACGCCGTCGATCAGTGAGCTCAAAGTCGGCAAGCGTTTGAATAGTTGGTCCATACTTTCTTCTGGGAATGGCGTACTTGTCATAGATTGCGTTTGATTTGTCTATTTCATTTTTGGATAGTTTGCTTCTGTATTGTTGATCAAGAACTACCTGAGGATGGTTCTTTCCAAAAAACTTTCCCTGGATTTCCATTGCTTCAAACGTTTCCGTAAGTTGCAAGTACATCACGAGATCTGAGCGGTCCTTTTGAGGAATATCTTTTAGTGCTTTCAGCACAATTAAATCTTCACACAGACCTCTGAGAGTCGCGGTGTGATAGAACGAGTGTGAACTGGACTGTAAGCCAGTAACATAGAAGTTGAAATCGAACGATTTAGCCAGCGCCGCTTTTAATACCAGTTGATAGAAGTCGGGATTAACCAGATTAGATTTAGTCACTTCGAGTACAAATGGCTTGAGTGACCGATAAATGTTTTTGAGTTCTCTTTGTTTTTTCATGTCCAAAAACCGAAAGCACTGGTATATTTTTCGGAGCGTTCATGGCAAGGCTTGCTACACGGTCAAACGCTTTCGCGCCTCTACATCCGAGTCCCAACTCTTGTGACTTAGTCGTGATTGAGAGCTATGCTGCACTGACGGTTCGACTAAATGCTTTAGGAGTTCAATGTATTCATTACACGATATCGACCACGACGTTCGCCTTAGGACGAAGCGGTAGCCTAACAATTGTAAAGAGGCTGCTTATCCGAAGCGCACAAACGGCTCGCAGTCCATCTGCGAGAGGGTTGCCGCGTGCTGTATTTCAGTTGCGTCGCGACCACGCGAGTGGCCGACTGAAACTCCTCGCCCCCATAGTATTCCGAGAGATCAACCCCCAAGAACAGGTCTTTGTCAGCTCTTTGCCGAAGTTCATCCTGTGGAGATACTTTTTCGACAAGCACCCGCCTCAAATCGGAGGAAGGATCCAGAAGCCGCACAGCACGGCGCATAGCCCATAAAATATGGAAGTCATCGCCTGCGTTCGATTCCCGTGCCCCAGCCGACAGCGTGCCCTTTTGCTTAGCTTTTTTTTCTATCTTTGCGCTCATATAAGGTCAGATCAACAAACATGTATCTTAATGATTGAACTGACGAGAGACAAAAGTGCCCTAACGATGTAGCTGTGAGCCCAGACACCGAATAAATTCGATGAACGGATCTCTTCCGTTTTTCTGCTCTCTGAGCGAAATTTTTTGAGACTTAGTTGAGACACGATATTTCCGCGCTTCCCCTAAGTCCTTTGTCTGTAATGCTTAATTTTTAGGAATGGTGCCGAAGGGGGGACTCGAACCCCCACGAGTTGCCTCACACGCCCCTCAAACGTGCGCGTCTGCCAGTTCCGCCACTTCGGCATGAAGTGAGTTTAGAGGGCTGCGGCTATTATAGCCGGATTAGTTTTCAAAACAGCACTACTGAGTCGCAGCCGGTGATGCGGCTGGTGCTGCCGGTGTTTGTTGCGTCGGCGCTGGTGTCGGTGTCGCTGTTGCCGCCGGCGCACTCTCAGATTCTGATTGCAAGACCGAGCGTGAGCCACTCAGGAGCGGCAGTCCCAACGCAAGCGCGATGATAAAGAATGCGGCGGCGGCGCCGATCGTGATCTTTGCGAGCAGACTCGCCGTGCCGCGTGGTCCGAATGCAGTGCTCGATAACGTGTTTGAAAAGAGCGCGCCCGCATCTGCCTTGCCTGGTTGCAGCAGGATCACAACGATCAGAACAAGACAAGCCAGGACAAACAAACTGTAGAGAATATAAGTTAACAAAACAAACTCCTAAAACTTTCGTCTCAACGATTGTAATTCACAATCTCCGCAAAACTCTCTGCTTTCAAACTCGCACCGCCAACGAGCGCGCCATCGATGTCCGCTTGACTCATCAGGCCGGCGATGTTGTCGGGCTTGACCGAGCCGCCGTAGAGAATCCTTAGCGCTTCACCGGCTGCTTGAGAGTGCCTTTCCGCGAAAACGCGCCGGATAAACGCATGCATTTCCTGCGCTTGCTCCGGCGTCGCTGTGCGTCCAGTGCCGATGGCCCAGACCGGCTCGTAAGCGACGATGATACGGTCGAGGTCTGAGGCTGTCAACCCGCTGGAACCCGCTGTCAACTGCTGTGAAACAACGCTTTCCGCACTTCCCTGCTCGCGCTGCTCGAGTGTTTCGCCGACACACATGATCACGCTCAAGCCTGCCGCGAGACCTGCATGCGTCTTACGGTTCACCTGTACGTCAGTCTCGGCGTAATGTTGCCGGCGCTCGGAATGGCCGACAATCACGTACCGCGCACCGACGTCCTTCAGCATCGACGCCAGCACTTCACCGGTATGCGCGCCTTCTTCTGTTTCAGTGGAGCAATCCTGACCGGAGACACGGATGTTCGAACCTTCAAGCCGATCGGCAACAGTCTTAATTGCCGTAAACACCGGCGCGATCACGACGTCACAGTGGTTGGCATTTGCGACGAGGGGCTTCAGCGCAAGCGCAGTATCAACTGCCTGGCTGAGCGTCTTGTACATTTTCCAGTTTCCGGCGATTACTGGTTTACGCATAGTTTTTGACAGGATTTACAGGATTTTTTTAGGATGTACAAAATTATTTGTCCGAAAGCGCTGCGACGCCAGGCAGTTCATCACCCGCCAGGAATTCCAATGTCGCGCCGCCGCCGGTTGAGATGTGGGTAATTTTGTCGGCGACACCGGCGCGAGTGACTGCCGAAACAGAATCGCCGCCACCAACGATTGCCACAGCCCCACGCTCAGCGGCTTCGGCGACGGCTTTGGCGACGCCAATCGTTCCCTGATCAAATGGCGGTTCTTCAAAGACGCCCATTGGACCATTCCAGATGATCATGCGTGCGTCCCCGAGCGCGGACGCGAAGTGGGACACGGTTTCGACGCCGATGTCCATGCCGACGAGACCGATGTTTGTGAACTCGATGGGAATGGTTTTGGTGACGATCTTCTCGCCCTTTACCGGCTCGTAGCTGTCGACGACTTGATGATCAGTCGGCAGGAGAAACGTGATTCCCTTCTCTTCCGCACGCTTCTTGATCTCAAGCGCCGTCTGCAGCATGGTGTCTTCAACAAGAGACTTGCCGACCGTGAAGCCCTCAGCTTTCAGAAATGTGTAGGCCATCGCTCCACCGATCAGGATCTTATCGACCCCGCGATCGATCAGCGCGTTGATGACTGGAATTTTGTCAGAGACTTTTGCGCCGCCAAGAATCGCGACAAATGGATGCTCCGGATGATTAATCGCGCGGCCGAGATAGTCGAGTTCTTTCTCCATCAACAAACCGGCAGCGGCTTTCGAGACGTGACGAGTTATGCCGACAGTTGATGCATGCGCACGGTGTGCAGTTCCAAAAGCGTCGTTGACGTACAGATCACACAAGCCGGCTAGCTGCTTGGCAATTCCCTCGTCGTTCTTTTCTTCTTCAGGATGGAAGCGAAGATTTTCGAGCAACAACACGTCGCCGTCTTTAAGCTCCCGAACTTTCGACTCAGCCGCTTCGCCAATGCAGTCGTCGGCAAATGCTACGGGCTTCAACAATTCAGACAAAAGATCCGCGACGGGACGAAGACTGTATTTATCAACACGCTCGCCCTTCGGTCGTCCCAGGTGCGACGCGAGAATCACGCGCGCGCCGTGTTCGATCGCGTATTGAATCGTCGGAAGCGAGGCTGTGATGCGCGAATCGTCATCAACCTTGCCGTCTTTGATCGGCACATTGAAGTCGACCCGCACAAAAAGCCGCTGGCCACGAAGCTCCAAATCCTTGATAGAAAGTTTAGCCACGAAAAGGCACAAAAAGCACAGAAAAGAATTAAAGACCTTTGCTCGCGATGTACTTGATCAGATCACGAACACGACACGAGTAGCCCCACTCGTTGTCGTACCACGAAAGCACCTTCAGCATCGTGCCCCCGATCACCTTCGTGTACTCAGCATCAACAATCGATGAATTCGGGTTCTGTTTAAAGTCCACTGAAACCAGAGGCTCTTCGGAGAAAGCAAGAATGCCGCGCAACTCTTCGTTCGCTGCATCCTTAAACGCACGATTCACTTCCTCAGCCGTCGTCTCTTTCTCCAGATCCATCACCACGTCGACGAGCGAAACATTCGGCGTTGGCACGCGTACCGAAATACCGTCAAACTTCCCTTTCAACTCCGGCAACACGAGCGCAACTGCCTTAGCGGCTCCAGTCGAAGTCGGAATCATCGAGAGTGCCGCAGCTCGCGCACGTCGCATGTCCTTATGCGGTAGATCGAGAAGCTGCTGATCGTTCGTGTAGGAATGGATCGTCGTCATCTGAGCTGACTTAATTCCAAACTTCTCATGAACAACTTTCGCCACCGGTGCAAGACAGTTGGTTGTGCATGACGCGTTGGAGATGATGTGATGTGTGGCCGGATCGTAGTTCTCTTCGTTCACGCCCAACACGATCGTGATGTCTTCGTTCTTCGCCGGCGCGGAAATTATCACCTTCTTCACCGTGCCATGCAGATGCTTCTTCGCATCCTCGGCTTTGGTAAAGATGCCGGTGGATTCGACAACGATCTCAGCGCCGACTGACTCCCAATCGATCGCAGCCGGATCGCGTTGCGAGAAGACGCGAAACTCCTCGTCGTCTACCTTGATTCCGTTTTCTGTCGAGGTGATCTGATGATCCAGATTACCGAGCACAGAGTCGTACTTCAGCAGGTGCGCAAGCGTTTTGGTGTCGGTCAAGTCGTTGACGGCGACGAAATCAATGTCAGGATCACCAAGAGAAGTGCGAAAAATATTTCGCCCGATGCGACCGAACCCGTTAATACCAACCTTCACACCCATTGCCGAAGCCCTCCAACTTCAATTGATTTTGTTTCGATTGTGGGATACGCGCTGTCGCGATTGTGGGACAGACTTTCCCTAATTACCCGTGTAAACTGCTTGTAAAAATGAAAGGCAAGAGTATGCGGAGGGTTTCGACCTGTCAAGCGAGGCTTTTATTCAAGGTATTCAACTTTTTGAAACTGCATTTCTGCACCTGACGTAGTAAAAGCTTGATAAAGGCTTGATGCGGCGGACCTTCGTTTGCCAGAATGTATCGACTCTTCCTTCGCTAAGCGGTCGAAACTTATAGGAACCATGTTTAAGGAGCTCTTCGTCTGATGTTTAATTTGATATCTCGCAACTTAGTTAGGCCGGCGATTCTGGCATGTGTCGTGTTCGCCGGAACGAACGCTGCACTGGCACAAGTACCTCGATCAACGCCGCGGCCGACACCGGCGCCCAACGATCCGACAAGGCCGCCGGGACAAGAACCGATCCCGGGTACCACGACGCCAGCCACGAATCCGGCAGCGCCTCCGGGAACACAGCAACCCAATCCGGCCACACCGCCTGGAACTGTTCCCCAACAAACTCCAGCTCCCAGACCGGGACAATCACCGGCGCCAACTACGGGACAACCCGGTGTGCAAACTCCGGCACAGACACCAACGCCCGTGCCAGGTGAACCGGGCGAGCCATTGCGCGATCCAGTGATTCCGCAATTCGAGGCCAAGCCACTGCCGCCGGTTCCCAGTCTGCAACGTTTGGGGGTTAATGGTGAAAGTTTGTCGTTGTCGATGAACGAGGCGATCAAGCGTGCGCTGGAAAACAATAACGATATCGAAGTCGCACGTGACGACGTTCGCTTTGCAGAAACTCAGCTGCGCGCGCTCGAAGGAATCTTCGATCCGGTTTTCGCGTTCTCGCCGCAGTACGACAAGCGCATCTCCCCACAGCAAAGCTCACTGGGCGGCGGTTCCGTCACCAGCACGACGACTTACTCGTGGACTCCTTCCGTGGTGAAACAATTTGGCCGCGGCGGTGGAAACTATTTCCTCCAGTTTCAGAATTCGCACACGAACACGAGTAACAGCTTCAGCTTGCTGAACCCATTCTACTCCTCGAACCTTTCGCTGCAGTTCACACAGCCACTGCTGCGAGATCGTTCAATCGATAACAACCGCAGACAAATTCGTATTCAGCGAAAGCGGCTGGACCAGTCAGACGCAGACTTCCGCCAGCGAACAATCGAAGTGATCACGCGGGTGCAGCAGTCCTACTGGGAACTGGTATTCGCATTGCGCGATCAGCAAAACAACCTCGCCAACTTGAATCTGTCGCGTGAGAGCCTGCGTAACGTTGAAGCACAGATTGCGGCAGGCGCCAAAGCTCCACTCGAAAGAGCTGAAGTGCAAACGGAGCTTGCCAATCGTGAGACTGCGCTCTACTCAGCGATCCAGGCAGTGGCGATTGCTGAAAACAATCTCAAGGTCCTTATCTTTAAGGATCCACGCAATCCGGAATGGTCGGCTCAACTAACCCCTACTGACACGCCGACGTTTGATACAAACCCGGTAAATCTTCCCGACGCTTTGAAAGCCGCTCGCGACAATCGTCCGGAGCTACGACGGTTGCGGTTACAGAACGACATCAATGACATTGACATTTCGTTCTTCAAAAACCAGACCAAACCGCAGATCGATTTAGTTGGAACAGTGGCGTTAACTGGTCTCGCTGGTAAAAACGTCCAACCTATTGTACCGCCGGGAACTCAGGTACCACTCATCACTATCGATACTCCTCTAACCGATCAAAATGCGTTTTTGTTCGAGCAGATTCGCCGGGCTCAGATTGCGTTGGGTCTGGCGGCGCCAACTATACCCTTGGTGCCAGTACAGGCTAATAGCCTGAATCCGACTCTTATCGGCGGCTACGGACGCGACTTGCGTAACCTGATTAGCGGCGACACACGCAACATCACCATAGGCGCTGCGATTTCCTTCCCGTGGAAGAACAAGACCGCAGAAGCAAATCTCGCGGGTGCCCGGATTCAGAAAGAGCAGTTGCAGGCCTCGACGAGATCGCAGGAGCAGCTTATCGAAGTCGACGTTCGCAACTCTGCACAGGCGGTTGAGTCGTCGCGCCAGCGGGTGCTTTCGGCACGTGAAGCGCGAGTGAATGCCGAGATGCAGCTCGAGGGCGAGCAGCGTTTGTACCAAGTAGGACGTTCGACGACGTTCCTCTTGTTCCAACGCGAAAACGCCCTCGCAAATGCACGCGCTTCCGAGTTGCGAGCCGAGACTGACTACAACAAGGCCTTGGCCGAGTTGCAGCGTGCCACTTCGACAACGCTGCGGGCCAACAACGTGGTAGTCGAGGCGCCTGTGGTTCCTTAAAACAGTTCACGCAAAGGCGCAAAGGCGCAACGAAAGACGCAAAGGAGAGTTTTAACTTCTTCTTTGCGCCTTCGTTGCGTCTTTGCGCCTTTGCGTGAAACTATCTTACGCTTAGTGGGAATGAAGGTCAGCGCCACCATCATCACATTCAACGAGCAATCGAATATCAAAGCCGCATGTGAATCAGTCGCATGGGCCGACGAGGTGTTAGTGGTAGACTCAAACTCGACGGATGCGACCCGCGAGCTCGCTGAGTCCTGCGGCGCTCGCGTTATAACAAATACATGGCCAGGGTTTGGCGCTCAAAAACAGTTCGCAGTTGATCAAGCGAGGCACGAATGGATCTTCAGTCTCGATGCCGACGAGCGAGTCTCAGATGAACTAAGGAAATCGCTCGAGTCTCTGCGATCAAGACCCGAAACGGAGCTCGCCGATGGTTATCAAATCGCCCGCCGCACTTATTATCAACAGCGTTGGATTCGCGGCGGCGGCTGGTATCCTGATCGACAGTTGCGATTCTTTCGAAAGAGCAAGGGGCACTGGAAACAACGTCATATTCATGAGTCGGTAACGATGGACACCGGTGCGCGTGTCGAAAAGCTGAACGGCGATCTTTTGCATTACACTTCACAGGACGCCGCGCATCATCACCGGATGATTGGTGAGCGTTATGCACCTTTGGCCGCTCGGCAGATGTTTGAAGAAGGGCGGCGCACTTCAGTTTTTGGTGTGGCTTCGGCTGGACCAGCGGCGTTCATTCGTAGTTTGATCTTGAAAGGTGGCTTACGCGACGGCTTCGCGGGCTTTACGATCGCAAGCTTCGCCGCGCATCATGCATTTCTGAAGCACTTGATGCTCTGGGAACGACAGCAATCCACAGATTACACAGATAAAGATGCCTGATTTAAGTTCCTTTCCCCCAGCGTTTGGTTATGTGATCGCGGGAATTTTCGGAGCGATCATTGGAAGTTTTCTCAACGTTGTAATTCATCGCGTTCCTCTCGAAGACTCGATAGTCTTTCCCAATTCACGCTGTCCTTCGTGCGGCGGTGCGATCGCTTTTTACGACAACATTCCAGTTCTCAGTTGGGTGATGCTCGGTGCGAAATGCCGTAGCTGCAAAGAGCGGATCTCGATTCGCTATCCGGCAGTCGAGTTGCTCACGGCCGCGCTGTTTGTTGGCGTCGCGTGGCACACGGGCTTGAGTGCTGCTCTTCCGTTCGATCTCGTGTTTACTTCGGCGTTGCTCGTACTCGTATTCATCGACGCCGAACACATGATTCTTCCCAACGTGATCACTTACCCGGGAATCGTGTTTGCCGTCGTCGCTCGCATCGCTATCCCTTACTTGACAGGAACGCCACATTTCGATGACGTGCCGTCACTCTCACACGGAGCCCTCGCGAATATGCCGGTTTGGGTGGTCTCGCTTGCAGGAGCTTTGATTGGAGCGTTGATCGGTGGCGGTTCGCTCTGGCTCATGGGTTGGACCTGGGAAAAACTTCGCGGCATCGAAGCGATGGGACTTGGCGACGTGAAGATGATGTTTATGGTGGGCGCTTACCTCGGTTGGCGACTCACAATTTTGACGATCTTTGTTGGTGTTCTCAGCGGTTCCGTGATCGGTATCCTTCTGATGGCCCGGAAGGGCGAGCGAAACATGCAGATGCTGCTGCCGTTTGGCGTCTTTCTCGGTCTCGGCGCAATTGCAGCACTACTCTTCGGCGCACCATTAGTTGAATGGTACGCAGGCCAGTTTAGGTAATTGCCAATTGCCGATTGCCAATTGCCAATTTAGGGGACCGCGGACTGTGAGATCCTAAAGGGAAAGCAAATCGGCAATTGGCAATCGGCAATTGGCAATGAATAGAAATCGTTTCCAATCCGGACTGACGATGCTCACAGGGCTCTTTCTTGTGGCGGTCCTGTTTGCGATTCTGCTCTACGCGATCACTCCGGAGTCTCCGGCTGCGCGTGGTCCAATCCTGCTGGCTTCGTTCATCGCGATTCTAATCGGCAGCCTGCTTGCTATTTTGTTTCTGCTGCGGTGGCTGTTGCGTCCTTATCACCAGCTTGTTGGCGAAGCACAGCGCGCCTCTGTTTCCGAACAGATCAAATCGCAGGACGAAGCTGAGTTTGTTCTCGAGACGTTTCAATCAGTCGTTGCTCAACTTCAGGAGCAACGAAAAGAGCTCGAACAGCTCAGTTCTGAGGCGCGAGAGCGCGCCAATTCCGCCGAGAGATTCAGCGAACATATCGTGGCCAGCCTGCCGTCCGGATTGATCGCGTTTGACGGCGCCGGTCTTTCGATGGCCATCAACACTCCCGGACGCACACTTCTCGAAGTCAACGGCACCGCGCTCGGCGAATCATACAAACAACTTCTCGGACCGCATGAAGAACTGGCGAAGATGGTCGGCGACTGTTTGCTAACGGGTAATGTGTACCGGCGTACGGAGATCGAAGCGGTCAGTCCGAATGGGACATTGCGACGTTTGGGCGCGACGATCGCTCCGATTGACTTACCTCCCGAACGTGGGCCAAGAGGCGCGTTATGCCTGTTGACGGACATCACCGAGGTTACTGAATTGCGTGAACAGGTTGCGCTCAAAAACAACCTTGAGAGTCTTGGTGAGATGTCCGCCGGGTTGGCCCATGAATTCAAGAATGCGATCGCGACGCTGCAAGGTTACGCACAGCTTCTTCAGAGTCTGGACTTAAACGACAAAGCGCAGGTTGCGGCGGGCTCATTGCTCAATGAGGTGCGAAATCTTTCAGGGATGGTGACTGCGTTCTTGAACTTCGCGCGGCCACAGCCTTTGCAGTTGGAGCAGGTGTCGCTCTCGGAATTGATCGATGATTGCGCTGCTGAGCTCGCGCCGGTGTTTCAGGAGTTGAATGTCCGGTTGACTGTCGATACAGAGGAAGAGGTAACGGTGCAAGCCGACGAACGCATGTTGCGACTTGCGTTGCTCAACCTGATGCGTAATGGGGCTGAGGCAAGTCCCGGTGGCAGCGTTCAGGTGAAGACGGCGCTTGAAAGAATTGAAGTGAGAGATTCGGGACCGGGGATTCCCGTAAGCGACATGCAAAAGATTTTCATTCCGTTCTTTACGACGAAGGCGAAGGGTCACGGGATTGGATTAGCACTGACACATCGGATCATCACGCAGCACGGCGGGACGCTTACGGCGGCTAATTCACCTGAGGGTGGCGCGGTGTTTACGATCAATTTGGGCCGCGGATAAACGCGGATGAAGGCTGATCTGCGTTTATCCGCGTTCATCCGCGGCCAAAATATTCTTTCCAGCGGCGATTGACGAGTTGGGCTATGTCGTCGCGCACGATGAGTTCGGCTGGGAAGCCGGGTTTTGTGCGCGCGTCGATGACGATGGGGGCCGTGTAGACGAGATGGTGTCGTTGGACCGTTGTGCGTGAGGCGTAGATATCTGCTGCGGGTTCAAAGCGGGTCCAGGTGGCCCACAGGAAATCCGGGGACGATTGGGCCACGCGGGCGTCGTCGTGCAGGACGATCAAGGGCCAGTCTGCAAACGCCGGATCGTTCGCGATGCGTGATGATAGCGATTCGTCTTCGCTGAAAGAGCCTCCCTGTAGTACGAGACAACCTCCACAAAAAACTTCAGCACGCGAAATGTAACTCGGCAGCTCGCCGCTAAACTTCAGGGGTAATTTGCGCACAGGATCGCCGAGGCCCAACATGATCGCTTTGCTTCCTTCGTTCACTTTGCCGCTCGTGTAGTCGAGCGTGTCCATTGAAACGTTGGAGAAGATAAAAAGATCGGTTTCTGGTTAAATCGCTCAAGGACATGTTCAAGTAGCCGAGGAAAGTCTTTCAGTTCCTGTGGTGTGTCGGTGAGCAACAGGAACTTCGTCAACGACAACTGCCCTTCACCGAGAATTCTGAAACCTGAAACGAGTGCTTCACGACCATATCTCTCACGCACGACAGCGGCGCAGAGTGAATGAAAGCCAGTCTCACCGTACGTCCAAAGATCGCGCACTGACGGCATCACGAGCGGAAAGAGTGGCGAAAGGAGTTTTTGCAGGTAGTCGCCGATAAAAAAATCTTCCTGACGGGGCTTGCCGACGACAGTCGCCGGGTAGATCGCATCGCGCCGATGAAAGACCGCGTCAACGTTGAAAACGGGATAATCGTGCTGGAGGGAGTAGTAGCCGTAGTGATCTCCAAAAGGTCCTTCAGGCTTTCGTTCATGCGGCGGAGCATGTCCGACGAGGGCGAATTCGGCTTCTGCAGCGAGACGATGACCCGTACCAAGCGGATTGCTCCTCATCTTGAGCTTCTCTCCGGCAAGTAGAGACGCAAGCACGAGTTCGGGCACGTCTTCAGGCAATGGCGCGATCGCTGCGAGAATAAGTGCCGGTGGCCCACCAAGAAATACTGTCACCGGTAATGGCTGATTTGCACGCTCGGCTTCGCTGTAGTGAAACCCACCGCCTTTCTGAATCTGCCAGTGCAGACCTGTCGAATGTGAATCGTAGACCTGCATGCGATACACACCGAGATTGTGTTTCTTCGTTACCGGATTCTCAGTGTAGACGAGTGGGAGCGTGATGAACGGACCGCCGTCTTCCTGCCAGGTGGTGAGCACCGGTAGTTGGTCCAACCGTGCAGGACGATCGACAACTTGCGTGACAGGCGATCGCGAGGTGTTTTTGGTTCCGAGTTTGAGTAGTTCGAGTGCCACAGAGCGATGCTGCCAGAGCTCACCGACTTTCGGCGGCAGAATCGATTCGGCAATGTGAACGAGGTCGCGAACGAGGGCTTCCGGCTTCGGACCAAACGCGAGATTGATTCGTCGCTCCGTGCCGAACATATTAGTGACAACCGGATAACGACTCCCTTTGACGCGCTCAAACAGCAACGCCGGTCCACCTTCGCTGATCACGCGTCGATGGATCTCGGCCAGCTCGAGGTATGGATCAACCTCGACTTTGATGGTGATGATTTCGTTTTCTCTGGTTAGTAAGTCGAGAAATGTGCGAAGGCTGGAGTGCATTCGTAAGCTTAGGGCCGATCCGCAGCCTTCTCGACAATTCGCGGGCGTGCGCGCGTAGTCGGCGCCGGTTCGCCAAGTCGTTTTTCAATCTCGTCGTGCGCGACTTCCGCCGCTTCGGCAACAAACGGCTGGTGCGACTCGCGAAATTGCTTGATCAGATCGAGAGTTTGCGCGTCGCCAATGCGCGCGAGCGCTTTGAGCAAGCCCGCGTTAATTCGCGGCGCGTTGGTTGATCGTTTGAGAAACGGATAAAGCAGATCGGGGCTTTCCAACTCAGACAAATAGCCAACGGCCTGATCCTGGCGTCCTGAATCGAGTTCGTCGACTATGCGATACAACGCTTCCGCTCGTCCCATGCGATACAACGCCCAGTCGAGTGCGAGTCGTACTTCTTTGTTCTTTTCCTGAAGCTGATAACCTTCAACCAGCTTGCGTTGTTTCGTTGCGGCCAGCCTCGCGAGCGCCTCGGCACTGCGTTGTCGCACCAACGGATCCGCGCTTCCGAGTTGTTTCGCAAACTCAGCCGGATCCGAACGCGCATCAACGCCATCAATCGGCACTTGCTGCGCCTTCGAAGAAACCATCACGAGGAGAACAAACCCAACAGCATAAATCAGTTTATTCATATCCGTGTTCATCCGTGGCTCAGCCTGCTGCTTGCTTCTTTCGAAGCAAAGCTGAATTGAGATCCAACTCCGTAATCGAAATCACTTCCACATTAGGATACTTCTTCTGCAACTCCGGCAGGAACGCTTTCGCATTGCCCACGATAATGATGTGGCTCGTTTTAGCATCCAGTCTCGCACCGGCAAACTTCTGAATATCGGCAGTCGTGATTGCCTGCACGTTGTTGATGTAACGATTGATCTCGTCGAGACCCATTCCGTAAAGCGCGAGCGAACCTACCTGGCCCACTAGCCCGGAGGCAGTCTCTAAGTTTCGCCCAAAGTTTCCGATCAACACAGCCTTGCGCGGCGTCAGTTCAAGATCCGCGGGCGGCGCTGAAGACAAACGACTAATCTCGCCTAGCAACAAATCGGCAACCTGAGCGCCTGATTCATTCTTCGTCTGTGCCGAGGCGACGAATGGTCCAACATCGCGTCGCGTGTCGAGTGTGCTGGCGGCGCCGTAACTCAAACCGCGCTTGATCCGGATCTCCTGATTGAGACGGCCCGAGTATCCACTCAATACCGAGTTACTGACGATGCCACGGAAGTAGTCCGGATCTTTCCGGTTGATGCCAGTGCGCGCAAGATACACAGCAGCCTGTCCGGCGTCTGGTTTATCGATCACGACTACTCGACCCGGCTTTGCAGCAGCGTTCGGCATGGCCGCACTCACATCCGGCAAAGGTGTCGATGGCTTTTGCCAGTCACCAAAATGCTTGGTCGCGAGGGCGATTCCATCTTTGGCGCTGATGTCGCCTCCGATGACGAGGATCGCATTGTCAGGCCGGTAATAACGCGAATGCATTTTCGTGATGTCAGCCCCAGTGATGCGCGTCAACGACTCCGCTGTACCGCTAATCGGATGGCCATATGGACTGTCGCCAAACACGACCCGGGCAGCCACAAAACGCGCAATCGATCCCGGTTCACCCATCGCGAGCGTGATGTTGTCGAGATATTGCTGTCGTAATCGCTCGACTTCTTCACTTTTGAACGTCGGTCGCCGGACAACATCAGCAAGGATCTCCATCGCCGGAGAAATCTTCGACGACATCACACTGACATTGGCATACGACGAATCCCAGCGTGCCCCCGAATCGAGCGATCCACCAAGACTTTCGATCTCCTGTGCGATCTTCGTGGCGTCGCGAGTCTGTGTGCCCTTGGTGAGCAGGCTGGCGGTCATATCGGCCAAACCAGCTAACTCAGATGGATCGACTTCACCACCATTCTTGATCAGCAGTTGCGCGGAAATGAGTGGAAACTCGCGACGCTCGATCACGATCACGCGCAGTCCGTTTGGAAGTGTTTCTTCGACGGGTTTTGGAAATGCTACTGAACGGGGTTGTGCCGGTGGTGGCGGTGTTGCTTGTGGTGTTTGAGCTTTGACTCCCAAGACGCAAAACAACAAAAGAAATAAAAGCGGTTTCACGCAAAGACGCAAAGCTAAAAAAGGGAGACGCAAAGATGAAAAAGAAATTCTTTGCGCCTTCGTTGAGACTTTGCGCCTCTGCGTGAGAGACATTCTTAGATTTTTCATACTCTATCGCCCCTCCCCGCTTTTCTTGGACGCTTCAGGCAGATAGTACAGAACCAAGCGATTTGCATCCGTAAAATACTTCTTCATCACTCGTTGAATGTCAGCCGCAGTGACTGCCTGTAATTTCTCCAGCTCAGTATTCACGCGAGCCGGATCACCGAGCAGGACGGCAGCCTCACCCAGCGCCAATGCTTTTCCGTTATTGTTTTCGCGCTGGCGCAGTTGATCGGTAATGATCTGGTTCTTGGCTTTCTCCAGCTCAGCCGCCGCCACCGGCGTGTCCTGGAGTTTCTTGATCTCCGCGAGCAGTGATTTTTCCACGTCTTCCGGTTTCTTCCCTTCCGAAAGAATCGCGATCATGTAAAAGAGACTCACATCCTCACGTGCATCCGATTGCGCATCTACTTCCGCAGCCAACTGCTGCGTGTAGACAAGCGAATTATAGAGTCGTGACGACTCCCCGGCAGAAAGAATTGCATCTGCAACACGCAAAGCACTCGAGTCAGGATCAGACTGTCGCGGCGTCAGGTACGTCAATCCGACCGCGGGAAGATCGTTGCTCCCATATTCGGTTACGCGCGTCTCACTCTTGCGTTCCGGTTCTTTGACTTGCACGCGTGGCAGCGGGCGATTGGGTTTTGCGATCGGAGCCAGGTACTTATCGATCCACGTATCGAGTTGTTTCGGATCGAAATCGCCGACAACAACAAGAGTCGCGTTGTCAGGCCGGTAAAACGTGCTGTGGAAGTCCTGTACGTCCTTAAGTGAAGCGGCATCGAGATCTTCAATGCTCCCGATTCCCGGACGCTTGTACGGATGCTCAACGAACGACTTTTCCTGGAGCTTATAAAAAAAGCGGCCATACGGCGGTGCGAGGACGCTCTGTCGAAACTCTTCCTTCACGACGTCACGTTCGGACTTGAAATTCGGGTCGTCAACATTCAAACCGGAAAGACGATCGGCTTCAGCCCAGATCAGTGTCTCGAGATAGTTTGACGGCACCACTTCGAAATAAACCGTCACATCATCAGCGGTGAATGCGTTGTTGAACCCGCCGACGTCTTCCGTGAGTCGATCCATCATCTCCGACTTCATGTTCTTCGTACTCTTGAACATGATGTGCTCGAAGAGGTGTGCGAAGCCGCTACGCTTGTCGGGATCGTCTTTCGAACCGACGTGATACCAAACCTGGATGGCAACAGTCGGACTCGCGTGATCGGGAGCACTCAACACGCGCATGCCATTCGGAAGTGTGCGATCGGTGAACTTGAGTTGCGGCATCCGGGTTTGTGCCAACCCGGGTATTTGAATTATTGCGAGGAGAAAGGCACTTACAATAAGGCGAGTTGAAGTACGAGCCATCAAGCGTTCTCCATTTTGGTTAATCGATGTCGAGGGGATTTCGATAGGGCTTGTCTTTGTCTTTTTCAGCCCGCTTCATTGCTTCCTGAAACTTCTCTTCGAGAATCCGGTCGCGGTCTTTCATCGAACTGAGTTCCTGCGCAAAGATTTGTTCGCGCATCTGCTTCTGTTTATCGAGACCTTTGACCATCTCGTCGAAGGAAGCCAGCGGCTTGGCCTTTTCCTCGTGCGAGAGGATGGCGCCCGTCTGCGCATCAATCATCATTGTCGTCTCGCAGCAGGGACAAATGATCGTAAACCTCGAAGTGTCTGCCATGGGGGTTCTCCTCCTTGCCACGAGTAGTATAGCCACAAAAAGGCACAAAAAGCACAAAACAGAAAGAGTTTTCCATTTTGCGCTTTTGTGCCTTTTGTGGCTAATCTGTTTATGCCTTACGGGATTACTTTCTTTACTGCGCCACCGACTTACTTAAGAAAGTTACACGTTTTCTTGTCACCCGCGTTCAGTAACAATACGGAAAAATGCCCGGCTCATTTGGCGACTTGTTTATGCTTTTCCATTGACTTTCGACTCGAATTCCTTTAGAAGCACACTTACTTTTCAGATCAGTAGCCGCCCGGTAAATCTTCTTTGCCGTTTGAGACCTAAACATCATTGATTGCCACTAAACATCCCCAAGGAGCCTTCTCTATGCGCAGACTGCTTTTTGTTGCTACAGGCGCTTTTTTTCTGGTCGTTACATTGCTTCCCTCGCAACGTCCGTTCGTCGTGCATGCCGTGTCGGAGGGTGAGCGCCTCGCAATGTATAGCAAACCAGCAGTAGTTCGCATTATCGATGGCGCTGTCGGCCAGATCCTTTTTGCACCGCCAGGCATCTCGCCCCAGGTTTATACCGTTCAAGCTGTCAGCCTTGGGTCAGGATTCTTTATCAGTTCTAACGGCTACATTGCCACCAACGCCCACGTCGTCTCAATGACAAAGGACGGCGAGGACAAAGCGAAACAGACACTGTTCTGGCAGTTGGTCCAACAGATCGCGCAGCAATATGGCAAAGACCCGCGCAGTCTGAACACGAACTTTATCGATCAGCACAGTCAATTACAAAAGTTCGAGAAAGTGCACCACGTCATCATTCCCGATGGCAGCGCGTTTCCTTTCGAAATCAAGCAGTACGGGGCCCCGACCGGCGAAGCTAGCGATCAAGGTAAAGACGTCGCCATTATTAAGATCGAGGTGAGAAACGCTCCGATTCTTAAACTCGCCGACTCTGAGAAAGTCCAACTCCAGGATCACGTCACAGTCATCGGTTATCCGGGCGCCGCCGACACTTTCAATTCCGGACTGCTCAGCAGCAAATCGGCGCTTGAAGCAACCATTAACGACGGCAAGATCTCCGCAAAAAAACAGTCGTCGAGTGGTGCCCCCATTCTCCAGACCAGCACCCCAGCCACGCACGGAAACTCCGGTGGCCCGGTCTTGAATGACGCCCACGAAGTGGTTGGTCTGCTCACGTTTCGTGGCGACACCGTAAACGGCCAGGAAGTGTCGGGCTTCGCGTTTATCGTGCCTTCAAACACGGTGATGGAGTATGTGAAGAGTGCCGGCGCTACGAACGACCTCGGTCCAACCGACAACGTCTTCCGCGAAGGATTGGGTCTTTACTGGGACCAGTATTACTCATCGGCGATTCCAAAGTTTGAAGAGGTCAAGAGACTATTTCCGCAACACTCCGAAATAGACCGGCTGGTCCAAAGTAGTCAGCAGGCAAAGGCTGAAGGAAAAGAAAAGTCTAGTTTTCCGGTGTGGATTATCGTCGTTGTAGTGGTTGTTCTGCTGCTGATACTGCTGCTCATTATCATCGTCGTAGCGGGTATTGTAATCGCCAAGAAACGTAAGGCTAAAGCCGCAGGGCCTTCGATTCCGGAGGCCAAGGCACACCGTCCGCCAACACCAGTATCTGCGCCACCTCCTCCGGCGCCGGTGCTATCATCTCCGGCAGCTCGTTCACCTTCGCCGCCACCGATGCCGCGCGTGGTTGGAGGCGATCAGGGTATGACTGTCGATCTGTCGCGAACAGTTGCGCTCACAGCCGACGACAATTCGTTTTCGAAGAGCTATGGATCGATCAGATTCGTTTCTGGACCACTGTCGGGTCAGGAGTTCAAGGTGAATGCTGAAGGCGATTTTATCGGCCGCGATGGTGGGTCGTCTCAGATCGTGATTGCAGATCCCAGAATCTCAAAACGTCATATTTGGATCGGGGTCAGGAACGGGTTGGTCGTTATCGAGGATCAGAATTCACGTAACGGCACGTTTGTGAACGATCCGAGATCAGCGCGTGTGACTGAGACGTCGTTGAACTCGGGAGACATCGTGATCCTCGGCGAATCAGACGTCGCGCGTTTCGAGTATCACCAGTAAGGGTATCCAGTCAGATCGATCGTACTGTAGGGGCGGCCCTCCGTGGCCGCCCTCGATTTAAATCGATCTTCTCGCTACACGCCTTGTATAAACCGAGGGCGGCCACGGAGGGCCGCCCCTACAGTTACGCCCAACTCTGATCCGTTTTTACTTGCTGATCGAACAACGAGACGAGTAACTCGGCGGGAAGAGGTTTGCTGTAGAAGTATCCCTGTATCTCGTCGCACCTCAATAACTGCAGGAATCGCAACTGATCTTCCGTCTCCACACCTTCGGCTACAACCTTCAATCGTAGGTTGTGGCCGAGCGTAATGATGGCCATTACTAACGCGGCATCGTCAGGGTCACTATTCGCTTCCCTCACAAACGACTGATCGATCTTCAGCGCATCAATCGGGAGTCGCTTGAGCGATGCGAGCGAAGAGAAACCCGTTCCAAAATCATCAATCGAGATGTTGATGCCCATGCTCTTCAACCGCGTCAACATGCTCGCTGCAAACTCCGCGTTCTGCATAATGGAGCTCTCAGTCAGTTCCAGCTCAAGAAACTTCGGCGGAAAATCAGTCTCTTCGAGGATGCGAATCACTGATTGCGAAAGATCGCGATCGCGAAACTGTCGCGCCGAGATATTCACGGCAATCGGAATTGGCGGGAACCCCCGCTCGATCCAGCGACGGCCCTGCAAACAAGCCTCGCGCAAAACCCACTCACCAATCGGAACGATTAGACCTGTGTCCTCTGCGAGCGGAATAAACTCTGACGGGGGAACCAGTCGATGCGGCTGCTGCCATCGCACCAACGCTTCGACACCCGTGATCGCCAGCGAATCGACAGAAACACGCGGCTGATAGTGAAGTAGAAACTCTTCGTTCTGAATCGCGCGTCGCAGATTGCTTTCCAGCGCCAGACGACCTGCCGCCAGCTCGTGCATGTCGGCGGTGAAGAACTGATAGTTCGCACCGCCGGAACGTTTGGCCTTGTATAACGCAGCGCCCGCATTCTTTAGTAACGTTTGGCAGTCCTCACCATCAACCGGAAACAGGCTCACTCCGACACTCGCAGTCGCGAAGAGATCATGACCGGGAAGATCGAACGAAAACTTCAACACCTGCGAAAGCGAACCGATGGTTTCGATCACGTCTTTCGTGCCGTCAATCTGCGTTCGCAAAAGCGCAAACTCGTCGTTAGCGAATCTGGCCACGGTGTCTGACTTGTTGATACAACTCTTCAGCCTCTCGGCAAACTCGCGCAACAGTACGTCGCCCGGACCATGGCCCAGCGAGTCGTTTACCTTCTTGAACTGATCGAGTGCGATAAATAGTACGCCCAACGACTGGCCCGTCGCTTTTGCGATCGCGACTGCCTGCTGAACACGATCTTCAAAGAGGGCGCGATTAGGAAGTTGTGTAACGGTGTCGTAGTTGCCGAGCCAATGAACTTCCGCCGTGCGTTGTTGCAAAAGGTTCTCGAGCTGTTCCTTGTAACGACGCTTCTCCTTCAGCAGGTTGCAGTGATTGAGTGCTCGCTCGACTGACGCTTCGACGTGTCGCAGGTCGATCGGTTTGGTGATGTAATCAAAAGCACCGACACGCAACGCCTTGATGGCAAACTCGATGTCCTGATTTCCACTCACCATCACCACGACGGTATCGGGCGAAAGCGAGTGAACACGTGGCACGAGTTCCAAACCACTCATTCCGCCCATGTCGATGTCACTGATTACGAGGTCGAAGGTGGTCTTGGCGAGCGCAGCAAGTGCTTCCTCTGCCGAGCCTGCGTCTGAACACCGGTAGGAATTGCCCAGAACGTCGATCAGTAGATTTCTGATTTGTTCCTCATCGTCGATGATGAGGACTCTTGGCTTCTGAGTTTCAGCCGTTTCCATTGCCTAAAGTCCCTTGCACATTCCCGGGCGCCACGGTTCGCGCAGTACGCGTTCGTAGCTACCCTTCACCTCGGCAAGATTCCAGGCTTTTCTTTGCCAGATTGCTCCGTCTGTATATTCGATCCGGTTGATTACAACATTTTCCTTGAACGTTGCACCGGAACCGAGAGTCTGCACGTTCACCACATCGCTCGGGCCCGAGAGGCTGAACCCTTCGAGTTCCTTCGTCTTCCCTTCCGGGATATTCACTCCGCAGAGAAACTGGCGTCGCGCTACCAACTCAGGATTCGCCGGATCGCGAAATTGATATTCCCAGAAAACAATCTCGACGACCTTCTTGATCGTGTTCTGAACTTTGATGCGGTAAACGTAGCCATCCATCGGCTCGGCTTTTGGTGCGCGAGATTCGGCGACGCTTTTTTCCAGTGCAGCGCTGCGCCCATCAATCGTGTCGGCATTTGGATCTCTCGATCCTGCCGGATCGTTGACTCTCGCGTTGCGCGCGAAGATTCGATTCTGCGGAATCATCGCTCTGGCGGGCGCGTTTCCTTCCACTGCAGCAGTTTCAATGGTGCGGCGCGCGCGCGTCCACTTGAAGCTGGCGACTGCCAGCGGCGAATCGACAGGAGTTTGCACAGGGAGAAGGAGACTCAGGAGAAGCGAGAGAAGCAATAAAGTCTTCATAGTGCCTCCGCCACTTGCGTGGTCCAAGCAACAAGCTGTGTTCAGTTCGCAGTTTGAGGAGAGGGGGGCGACCATCCCCCACCGACGCGCGCAGTATGCGCCAGTTGTGGCGCCGATTCAACTATTTCTTTATCCACAGATTACACAGATTCAGCTTAAAACCATCTGTGTAATCTGTGGATACGAATGTTAGAAACTTAACTCTTGACTTTCGCCACTTGAAGATCGTTTTATACGGTTGGTTTCTGCAACACCTCGCATTCCTAAGGTTGCTCTCTGTTTCCCTGTTTGGAGAGTCCTTAATTCACACTCTTGATGATCGGCTTCCTGGCCGATAAGGAAGGCTTTTCCATGAAAACTCGTAAGCATTTACCCCCTGTGATAAGTATTGCCTTTGTTCTTGCCTGCTTTAACGTTTTAGTTTTGGCCCAATCGAATGAAGACAAAAATCAGTTTGCCAATCCTACAAGCCTGGGTTCGAGTGTTAGATTTGATGTTAATGCACCGCATGCAGCCGTCACTCTCACCGTCACTGGACCAGACGGGATTGCATTCTCTAAGGAATTCAAGTCGGGAAATTCTGCGGAATTCAAGTTGACTGACGCCAAAGGCGAAAGAATGCCCGATGGAGTTTACATTTATGAGCTGCGCGTGGCTCCCAACCTTTCGTCAGAAACTAAAGCCGCGCTGAAAGCTGCTCGTGAAAAAGGCAACGAATCTGAAGTTACGCGCGATCTGCGCAAAAAGGGCTCACTGCCTCAAGCGCTCGTACAATCAGGCAGTTTCATGATCTCGGGCGGCTCGGTCATTCTTCCGGGCGCTATCGAAGAAGGTGCTAAACAAGCCCGCGCTGAGTCAGCACCAGCCCCAGCACCAACTCAAGCTGTCTCGACAGGCAGCCGTACCAATTTCAAAATTCAAAGACACCACCCCCGCTTTATGGTGTTCGACTTCGTAATAGCTGACGACCTTGTCGTTCAGGGAAGCACTTGTACCGGTCTTGATTGCGTGAACGGCGAGGTTTTTGGTTTTGACACGCTCAGACTCAAAGAGAACAATACACGCCTCCAGTTTGACGACACCAGCGTCTCCGCAGGTTTTGCCACCAACAACTGGCAGATCCGGGCGAATGCTCAAGGCAGCGGCGGTGCCAGTTTCCTCGGAATCGTTGATCAGGGCGCGACTGGAAACTCAGAAACTGGAACGATCGTGTTTCAGGTTGACGCAGGAGCACCGGCAAATTCACTGAGGGTCAGCAGCGGTGGTAACACCGGCATCGGGACAGCAACACCCGTGTTGGACCTATCCATTAACACTAGCGACACTCCGGCGATGCGTCTAGAGCAAAACAATTCTGGTGGCTTCACGGCCCAAACATGGGACATCGGCGCCAACGAAGCAAACTTCTTCGTGCGCGATGTGACCAGTGGATCACGTTTGCCTCTCCGCATTCGTCCAGGCGCGCCAACCAGTTCGCTCGATATCTCGGCTGATGGTGACACAGGCATCAATACCGCTTCCCCGTCCTTGAAGCTTGAAGTTTTAGGGAGCGCGGGACTACCCGTTAACAACGGCACGACCCCGACGGGTATCGCCCGATTAAGCCAGTCTGGCGGTGCCGGTGTGATCGATTTTGGTTTTGGTGGAGCTTCGGGAGCAGGATGGGTTCAAGCTACTTCCAGCACGAATCTGGCAACGAACTTTCAGTTCCTGATCAATCCGAACGGCGGCTTCGTCGGCATCGGAACGACTGCACCAACCGACACGTTGTCAGTCAACGGCACTGCCAGCAAGCCCGGGGGTGGAACGTGGGCGGTCTTCTCGGATGAACGCCTGAAGAACATCAAAGGAAATTTCAACAGCGGGCTCAATGCAGTGATGAAGTTGCAGCCACTGCGTTATGAGTACAAACCCGACAATGCGTTGGGCATCAAGTCAGCAGGGGAACACATCGGCTTCGGCGCACAAGCCGTGCAGCAAGTGATTCCGGAAGCTGTTACGACAAACGCCAATGGTTTCCTGATGGTCAATAACGACCCGATCATTTGGACCATGCTCAATGCGATCAAAGAGCAGCAAAAAGAGATCGTGGAACTGAAACGACAGATTCGCCAGTTGCGAGCAACACAGCGTCAAGCGAAGATAGTTTATTTTGCCGCAGATGAACGCGGATGAACGCTGATCTGCGTTTATTCGCGTTCATCCGCGGCCCAATTTTAAACTGTAGTCAACCACGTTCGCACATGGTTTCAATGCAATCTCAGTCTTTCCCTCCTCCGCTTCACGGCGAAGTTTTGCACGTGTCTCAGCTGCATCGGGCTGTCGCAGTTTCGTGAGTCCACCTTCGAGCGCAGGCTTGGGCTAACAACCAGTAACGTCCGGGCGCGAGATTATTCAGCGTGATCTTCCCGTCAGCACTGACGGCCGCCCCATAAAACCGTAACACCTCATCGCCGCTCTCTTTCTCCGCCGGCACGAGGTAGACAAATAATTTCTCCGGCAGCGCTTCTCCTTCAGCTAACGCAACCTGCCCGCTAAGCGACGCAGCGCCCTCGGCAAGAGTGATCTTTAACCCGGAGATCCGGTCACCACTCTTGACTGTGGTCCAAACACGAGTCGCATCCACTGCCTTCTTAGTTGTCGACGATGCGAGCGATACCGATTGCAGATACCACGACTTCGCCGAGAATCGCGTCACAAAGTAATAGTCACCGGGCGCGAGATTGCGCAGCTTGAAACTTCCCTGCGCATCTGCACTGGCCGGTGTTCCCAACCCCCAAACAGAATTCGGCAGCGCTTTCGCAGCTTCATCCTGTTTGTGCCATGCAGACACGACCGACTCAGTGAGAATCGGCGCTTCCCTCGTGCCACACTCTTTTGTTTTCAAGTCTTCGAGCACTATTTGCCCGCTCACAGTTCCCATCGGTTTCAGCGAAAGCTCAATGCCCGTTACATCTGCGCCTCTGACATTGATTCGTTGCGGTTGTGAAATAGACGTTTCTCCATCGAGACCAAACGTGCGGGCGACAACCGTGTACTCCCCATCATCCACTCCAGGAAAGGCAAACCCGCGACCTCCGCTCAGCACAGTGGTGCCGACATTCAATAGAGCACGGCCCTCAGTAGCTAAACTTAAACTAACAAAAACTCCGGCTCTGGCTTCTCCAACCGGTGGGTTGCTTACGGTTCCGCTTACAGTTCGTCCGGGTTCGCCACGGTAGCGAATATCGACGTTCGTCATCTCCTCTCCGACACGCACGTTGATCTCTGCCGCCGTGTCGCGAGTTGAGGCTGGTGAATAAGTCGGGACGTCACCATCGTATGGACCAAACGAGTTAGGTCCCTGGCTTCCACCCGCCGAGACAACATACTTTCCACTTGGCAAGCCATAAATTCGATAGACGCCACGATCGTCAGTTAAACGTTCCTGATTGAAATCGCCGTTTGGAACCGCGGCGACGCGAACCGGCACGCCGATCACCGGCTCACTATCACGCGAGGTTACAGTGCCAGTGATGACGCCGCCTTTGGCCATCACCAGTTTGACGAAGTCGCCAATGTGATAATTGTTTGGCGTGCCTTCGTCGCGCTGGAGCAGACTGTAAACACTGTGTCTTGCGAAGATCTGATACGTGAGTGGTTCGAGGCCAGTAACCTCAAACTTTCCATCGTTATCGGTCAACCCGAATTGCACGGGTCGTAACGAACTGAACGTGCGAACATAAATCACCACGTTTTGCAGCGGCTGCCCGTGTTCGTTAACGACAGTGCCCGTGATCGATCCGGTTTTTGGTCCAGGAGAATTGGAGGGCTGAACTTGCGCAACCGCACACGTAGAAGCGAGAAGCAGTATTGGTAGAGTGAGACCAAGTTTTCTCATGAACGTCGAATGGGGCGCCACTTTGGAGTGCGGCGGCCTGGTGCCGCTTTGTTATTGATCAGCTGAGATCGAGACCAAAGCGGCGCCAGGCCGCCGCACTCCAAAGCCCAGTTTCAAGGCTTGAGTTTAATCGTCACGGTCACATCACTCACCGAGTTATCAGCAACCGTGACCTGCTGTTTGAAAATTTTAGTAGTATCGGAGCGGCCGGGTTCAAAAACCCCAACGTTAATTTCATAAGTCCCGCCGGCCACCCCCTCGATCAAAAACTTTCCGCGAGCATCTATCTGCGGATTTGAATTCATATACATCGGTCGATTCAACGATTGGCCATCGTCCACTGGTTGCACCCAAATCGACATACGCGCGTTCGTGGGTAGCTCACCGTCTTCAAACTTGACCTGCCCGCGAATTGAGGCTGTAAGCGTTTTGATGATCAGTCGTAAGCGCGGAACCTGCTCTCCGTCTTTTATGCTGATGCTGTTTGGTTGAACAATACCGTCTCCTTCGATCCGCACAAGCGCAACCTGTTTATTTCCACCACCAAAGCTGTTTATACCAACTCCGAAGTGGACAACGCCCGGTGACAACCCATTAATTCTGAAGCTTCCATCCGAACCAACCGCTGCAACAGAACCGCGATGCATCATTCCTTCGTTGCGTACAGACATCGCGCTAACAAAAAGATTTCCTATTTTCGCAATCGCACTCGAATCCTCCATTCCTTCCAAAACCACGACACCCGACACACTTAATCCTTTTACAGCCTTAACCACCAGATTCGTGATGTCGTGATCGACAACTTCAAACGGAACCGGCTCTGCGCGCACTTCAGTATTCATCTCGGGTGCGAGGAAAACGGAATACTTGCCCGGCATTACACCTTCAAACTTGAACTCTCCGTTCGCATTCGTACTTGCGCCACTGGTGGATTGGCCCGAACCTTCGCTGGTACCCTGAAATATTCCGTACCGAACGTTAGGCATAGGCTTTCCGGATTCACCGTCGACAATTTTGCCAGTGACCTTGAATGCGGTGAACGGCCGGCCCATCATGATGTCGATATCAGTTGCTTCACTTCCCTCCGTTACTTCAATGACGGTTGCCTTCGCCGAATCAGTAACTGACGGATAAAAGGTTTGCCGGTAGATTTGCGGGCCACCTGGCATACGATTGTCGCCCAGACCAACGTACACTTTGTACTTTCCCGGTCGTAGTGCAAAAGCCCTGTATACACCTCGATCGTCCGTCATAATTCCACTGTTGTAGTAAGGTGTTTCCGCATATGGTCCATCTACAAGCTGAAGAAAGATCTGTTGTTCCACCATCGGTCTGTCGTCAGCGTCGGTGATTTTTCCGGTGATGACTCCTCCACGAACCATGGAAAAGTTGACGTCTTCAACGCTGTCACCTTCTTCAATAACCACTGATTTATCATTTAAGACATTGTCCACAATCAGGCCGGGTGCCAGCGGCGTGACATCATAAGTACCCCGAGATACGTTTGTGATTCGATACTTGCCGGTTTGATCCGTGGTTGCGCGCAGACGAGATCGATCCGGACCTGAGTAGTCCTTAGTTCTGGCTGTGACGACGATTCCGGCCAGACCCTTATTCTTGAGGGTGACTTTTCCGCTAATCGTCGCAGTTGAACTCTTTGCGGGTGCGACTTGCGAGCGGGAACATACCGCAGCAATGAAGATGAACAGGACACAGGCGATTGCCTGGCGGGCTGAGGAAACCATACTTGATCCGCCTTTCAATCCCTTTCAATCAATGGGCTACAGGATGATAGCTCAGCAAATGTGATTTGTCTTTTAAATTGAGGCCTCAGGTTTGAGATAGCGATTGACCAGTCGCGCCAGTTCTGACATGTCGATCGGCTTCGCCATGTACTCGTCACAACCTTCAGCAAACGCTTTCACACGGGTGTAGGACATTGGATAAGCAGTGACTGCGACAATCGGCACATGCTTCTCAGTTTGCTGCCGGATCCGTTGGGTAGCTACGATGCCATCGAGAATCGGCAGATCGAGATCCATGAGAATCAAATCGAGGTGTTCACGACCTGCGATATCGACCGCTTCCTGGCCGTTGCTTGCTTCCAACACACTATAACCCAGCCCTTCAAGTCCTTTTTTGAGCAACAGGCGCGTGTCGTCGTAGTCTTCGACAACCATGACCGTGCGTGTCAGTATCTCGTTTGCCATTTTCCAA
>CAWKGP010000011.1:0-692451 GCA_963849205.1 uncultured Acidobacteriota bacterium | reverse complement strand
GAGCATCCGGCATTAATTCCGTTGCCGTGATCCCATCGCCGAGATCGTCTTTGATAAGGTCGTCGTCCCCCAACTTCAGCTGTTGAAGCGTTACATCTGGGTGCGGAAGAGCGTTCCAAAGCGCCCGAAATGAAAGCCCCCATAGCTCTCGACCGTCTTTCTTCAAAACACTACCGGTTATTCCTGGCAATAGCACTATCATGTCACGCATACGCGTCTTTGCCATCATTACCTCTCTTTTTGTGCCGGACGCTTACTAGCAGATGTCTAATCTGGACCTGTTCGGTGGCTCGAAGCTTGTAGAGGATTTCAAAATGCCGTTGAGTGAATGACAAATTATTCGTTACCCTTCTCTAGATTATGAGCATCTTTTACGCGAGGCTTACACGTTGTGAGTCCTGCAAGACGAAGGGACAAACCGAGAGAACTATAGTGCTCTGCATACGATCGGTCAACGGTCACTGTTCCAGCAGGAAAAATTGTCGGAGAGTTGCATTCGCGAACCGAAACGGACAGCCAGAATTCGCTTCGTAACGGATGCAATGGCAATTCACATCTTTGATAGAGTCAAGAATAGTAATCTCCAGAGGCAGAAGCTGAACGCTTAAGATGTCGGTTATCCAGCAGTCCCAAGGAAATCTACTAGGGTCTCCTTCAGAGCTTCGGGATTCCTGGTTTCGCACTCCCACACAATCAAAACCTGCCAGCCAGCCCTTTTGAGTAGCCCGATATTTCGCCGATCGCGTTTAAGATTCGATTGCCTCTTCGTCTCCCAGAATTCGGCATTCGTCACTGGCCTCACCTTTCCGTAACGGCATTTATGCATGTGAAAGAAGCAGCCGTGTACATCAATAATCTTTCGATGCCGGACCAAGACTAAATCAGGTTTACCAGGCAAGTCTTTCTTGTGAAGCCGGTATCGAAAGCCCAAACGATGAACAATTGATCGAACGATTATTTCAGGTCGTGTATCTCGGCTTCGGATGCGCGACATGTTGAAGCTTCGTTGCTGCGGAGTCAGAACATCAGCCATTGAGGTTTACACAACACTAGTCGAACAACTCAGCAACGATCTCCGCAATCTGCCGGGCTAGTAACGGCGGAACCGCGTTTCCTACCTGCTTATACTGTTCGTACGTGGACCCTCAAAGAAGTAATTATCGGGAAAGGTTTGAAGTCTGGCCGCTTCGCGAACTGTAAGGCTGCGGCATTGAGTAGGATCGTAGTGAATAAAGTAATGCCCATCCTTGGATATATGTGAGACTACGGTTGTTGAGGGACGACCTTTGAGTTGCACCCGAAAACGATCATTGAATTTTGTTTCCTTCAGTGCTTCGCGAACATTCTTATGTTTCGGCAATAGCGGTTTAGGGAAATCCTGTAAGAGAGGAGCACGACCGTTTTTCTCGGCGAACACCGAAGCGAACAAGTAGCGATGTAAATCCGCCGAAATATGACCGCGACTTGCATGGTTGAGGACTCCGCCAAGCTTCGGGTCAAAAAACCAATCTGGATAGCGGCTCGGTCGGCGAGTACTGGGAAAATACTCGTCACCGCGATTAAGGTCTGCTCCTATTCTATTAACAGCCACGGTGAGTGCCTTGCGCATATCGTCCTCGATGCAGCCATTAGAGAACCACTTTTCATCAACTATTCCTTTACCGCCTCCGCCAAGCCTCCGAGAATCCTCTTGTTTGGAGAGTCCACTTCGTAGCCGCGGTAAATCACGAATAACATCGTCAATGTTCGGTGCCTCGCTAGGAGTTAAGGCTCGTGGGGTTTTCTGAATATCTGAACGAATACCGAGAATGATTATTCGATGACGTGCTTGAGGAATCCCAAACCTCTCAGTCCTAACTACGAAGTCTTCGGGTTCAAATTCTCCCAGCAAATTACCAACCGGATTGATTACTGAAACAAGTCGGTATTCAAGGCGGTTTTCGTTTCAATCTCTCGTCAATGGCGGCTGCGGGATGAGCCAAGTCGAGCAGGATGCGCTGAAAAATCGGTTCCTTCTTGACGGTTGCTGAAAGCAGTCCCTTTACATTTTCCATGACGAATATCGGCGGGGCGTGCTCTGCGAGTATCCGTAAATACTCCCGGTACAGAAAGTGTCGAGGGTCCTTTTTGTATTTTCTCTTACTCTTTCCTCGAATTCGCGAACGGCCAACCAATGAGTATGCCTGGCAAGGAGGCCCGCCGATCAATAACCATGCGCTTTGACCTTCGAGTGCGGTTCTTTTGCGTTCATCGACCAGCTATTTGGCGTGGATTCGTTCCAAGCTCTCCCAGCCATGCCTCATCACGTGCAGCCTTAGCTTGGTGGGATGTCGAGCGAATAGTTCATCGCGAGTCAATGTCCCAGATACATACTCATAGTAGTCAGGAGGCGCTTCGCCCTTGGAAAGTACCGAAAAAAAGCGCGCAAGTTCAAGTGTGCGATGCGCGTGTTCGTCCCTTTCAATTGAGAGCTTGACCTTAAAAACTCTCTGAGTGCGAGCGGTAAGCGACGAAAAACCCTCGCTCAGTCCACCTGGGCCAGCAAATAAATCTATCACCGGAATTGTCATTGATGAACACGCTTTCATTTAGGGCTTGCTCCCTAAATGGTTACTTTTTCACTCTTAGACTTGGTGATCGTGCCTATGAATGTTTACTTAAGGCTTAGTTGTCATTTATACTTATTCCTCGTCAAATAGCCCTTCGACCTCGCCTGATCGATCATCTTGACCCCCTGTCGAGCCTGCTTAATCGATGGAAATCGTTGCCAGTCCTCAGCCGCATAACCTGCAAGCGTACGCGCAATTCCTTTCTGCCATGGAACTAATGTCCCGGACGTGTGTCCCCATGTCGCAATTCTTAACCACTGTAATTATGAAAGCTCCCGACATCGAGCTATATTGTTCTGATCCTCCAGGTCAAGTTCTCCACCTCAGTACCAGGTGCCGACTCCGAAGGTTTTCCTTCATTTACAGAAATGACTTCATGTTCGACGGCCGCCGAAAGCCTCGATCTAAACCTCGAATGTAATCCCAAGTCACTTGTGATTTAAAAGATTCGCCAATGTTCTTTCCGGAACGTTGGGCTGGCACTGGAAGGTTCTTAAAAACGACCGGAGCCCACGACTTTATAGTCGCCGCCAGCGGCGACGAAATCTGTTGTTCGCGCCATATCCGATCAAAATCTATTCGCCTCACTGTCTTTTCGGCTAATAGGGACACCGTGTATGCGGTCACGTTGATTTGATAAGCTGAGATCGAGTCAATACTCCGAACGATCTTCTGGACGGCACGGAAGATGATTCCTTTCGCGACCGAGTGTCTGTACGCACTTACTTCAGGTTCCCAACCGTCCGGCAATTTTTCAATTCGCTGCATGAAATTCACGAAATTCTTTTGTGCCCCTCGGCTTACAATGTGGGGTAATCCCTGCCAGGCATTTTCGAATTTCGCCAAGTCTTCCTTCGTAAACCGTTGGCCTGGTGGATAGCGCTTTTCAACTCACGCTTCTTCGCTGGCGTTTTTCCCTCTCGAGCTTTTGCTGTCTGGTAACTCCCACGGGCACGTTCATAGAACCACTGAGTCTGCTGGTCCGTACTCCACTCCCGTAATGAGACGCGTTCCATTCCTACATGAAACACATGGTTGGCGCTCAGATCTGAAGTGCTAACCTTATTCTGTGTGTTGGAATACTGCGAAATCAATGGGACGACATCCTGAAATCGTGAGGGCGAAACGACCGTTACTTTACCCTGGACATATACCTTTGAGAAGTCGGCTCCATCATCTTTGGCCGCGCGATGTATAGACGCCGTCGTCTGCCCGCCGTTTACAATTTGCATTCCGTGGAGATGCCTGATTGAATGGCCATTTCATCTTTTCCGTTACTACATTTTCAGCCACGACCGTAATTCCGTTTTGTAGGCCATGAAATCTTCTGGACTCTTCGGAGGGTCTCCGTTATTCCCTGATTCACTTTCCCGCGCGCTTGAAGATATGAGCGTACATTGAGTTCCAATAGCCGCGTCCCGTACTGACCGTAGAGTTCCGCAAGCAAAGCCCCCGGAAACACAGTCACCCAAGTCCGAAACCCATTCTCGCCAGTATCTAGTCTGACGGCCGGAAGTCCGCCTCCTGGTTGTGTTGTAAAATCAACATCCTAAGCTTCGTAGCTCGCCCCGCTCTCACGTAATCTTCGCAGGCGCTCCAGGTCCCAGATTTCATAGGTCGCACTCATACCCGCTATTTCGGCTTTTCGACGCTTCTCACGTCGAACTGACAAACGTGCATTGGTAACCAGCAATAAATTCACTCGATCAATTTGCTGCCCAAGGTCGTAAATATATTGGGCCATGTTGTATTGATCGAGAGCTGGATCAAGTTCACGATATAATCCCTCCAAAGCATTACTGAAAAATCTACCCAACTTATTAAATGCGGTCTCAACCTCGGCTGCGTTAACACTTGCCGGTTGATCGCTCGGCCCTTTGTAGATCGTTACCAAAAGATCAAGGCGAGAATCTTCCTCTGGCACTGAATAGCCGTTTACTTTCATTGAGCCCGCACCGATCCCTCCCTCAAAATCACAAACCTCCGGGCTTTCTAAAACGCCGGACTCCTCGAGGTCGGCAGCGATGAGTTCTGTAAATGCGGCTTCGCGGAAATTACCCGTCAGGTTCCCATTACCCGAGCGCGCCAGGTCTGTAATCTCGCTTTCCAATTGCAGGTGGAAATCAAGTAATTTGATCTCGTCAGACATCAATCTCTTCCATGGGTAAGTACTTCATGAAGTCATCTTCGTCCATTCTGAACTCCTCCGCTGCGGAGAGGTGAACCGAATAGCAGATATCACTGACACCTCTCGCTACGGACGATTAGGAACCTCGGCCCTGAAATCGAGGCCGCATACCAAGGAGACATCGAGGCAAAGATTCAATCGCCGCGGGTCCTGATTATGTCCGCACTTGGCGTGCCCGTGCAGGTGAACGACAACGTCGACAGTTTCCGGTCTGGAACCTAGGTTGTTCCACAGAATAACGAGGTCCGGACCTCCCTTGCCTCGGTGGCTCGCGAGGAGTGGGACGCTGTCCACCGCCAGCGACCTACATTGTCCGGCATCGCTCGCCGATGGCGCCTTCGAGTGTCCACACTGGCAATGTCCCGGAGCCAGCAGAACGTCGGGTGTCTCAAACTCGCCGCGCTGATACCGCCCTCGCCAGAGCTGGCTAGTGTCACGATTGATTGCTGGCATTGGTCCTTGCCTCCTCGTTTCGTCTCTCGTCGCTCTTCCTTACACCGATGTCAGGCTGGTATTTCCGAGAACCACAGCCTGGGCATCGGCGACCCGGACACCCCGACGCCGAGGCCGTCGTCTCGGCCCTGGCATCGGCGGCGCGGGACCCCGGCACGACCAGTACCCGTCCAACCGCGGGCGGCCGGAGTTCCGCGAGGCTTTCGCGCGCTTCTACGCCGAGCGCTTCGGCGTGGAGCTCGACCCGGACGACGAAGATCATCCCGGCGCTGGGCGCCAAGGAGTGCGTCTTCAACCTGAACCTGGCTTTCCTCGACCCGGGCACCTGCGCTCTCGCATCGGACCCCGGCTACCCGGTCTACTCGGGCGGCCCGCTACTGGTGGACGCCGACTCGTGCCGATGCCGCTGGTGCCGGAGACTCGTTCGCTCCCGATCTTGACGCGATCAACGCCGGCGAGGCCGAGCGCGCGCGGCTGATGTACCTGAACTATCCGAACAACCCGACGGGCGGGTGGTGCCCGACGGCCTTTTCGACCGCGCTTCGAGTTCGCGCGCGAGCACGACGTCCTGGTCGTGCACGACGCCTCGTACACGGAGACGACCTTCGACGGCTACGTGGCGCCAGCTTCCTGGAACGCCGGGCGCTAAGGAGGTCGGCGTCGAGGTGTTCTGCCTGTCGAAGGGCTGGAACATGACCGGCTGGCGCACCGGCGGCGATCGTCGGCAACGCTGACGCCGTGCGGCGTACTGGCGCTGAAGACCAACATCGACTCCGGCATGTTCGAGGCGGTGCAGCTGGCCGCCGCCGCCGCCCTGGAGCGCGGGCGCGACATCCGAAGCAGATGAGCGAGGTCTACCAGCGCCGCCGCGACCTGGTGGTGGACGCCCTCAAGGAGATCGGCGTGCGAGGTGGACCCGCCGAAGGGCTCGATCTACGTGTGGGCGCCGGTGCCGGAGGGCCACACCTCCGCCTCCTACTGCGAGCTGGTGCTCGAGGAGTCCGGCGTGGTGGTCTCGCCCGGCGGCGCCTACGGCCCCAACGGCGAGGGCTTCTTCCGCATCTCGCTGACGGTCCCCGACGAGCGGCTGACGGAGGCTGTCGAGCGCCTCAGGTCTTCGCTCGGCGGATGACGCGCAGCGTCTTGTCCTGCGTGTCCCGGTGGTGCAGGTAGTCGCGCGCGAGCATGTGACCGGTAGCTGCCGGGGCTCGGCGGCACCCATACGAACGAATGGCTGCCGCGCGGCACCCAGTAGGCCCGTAGCGCCACCAGCTTCTTGCCGCGGTAGATCCCCGGTGATCACGCAGGAGATCTTCGAGACGCGCACGCCGATTCGGATCGCCTTCCCGGTGCGTGCCGTCTTTGGCGTGAGGTTTGTCAGGCGCTGGGCGACTCCTCCAGATAGCGGGTGAACCGCTCGGAGGCGTCGCACCACACGGACGCCTTGGTGCGATCGCACAGGCCGCGCATGAAGTCGCGCAGCACGCGGTGGTAGTTGAGGTCGGACTCGGCGCCGCCGAGCGAGTAGAGCGACCACGCGCCGGTGTCGAACAGCCGCAGCTCGCGGCGCGCCTCGCGCTCGGCACGGGTGAACAGCGCCTTGGCTGCGCGGTCGCCGGTGGCCTGCGAGTAGTCGTAGAGCCCGTTCAGCGACTGGATGAACGCGTTGGCCACGCGCAGGCCGGGGGAGAACGAGTAGATCAGGAAGTGCGGGCCGCGTGACGCCGACGCCTGGATGCCGACCGGCGCGTGCCGCTTGTAGGCGGCGAACGCGGCGCGTGCCACCGCGAGGTATGCCTCGGGATCGGGCGGCTGCTCGGCGGGATCAGGCTCGGCGGATGAGCCGGGATCCGAGGATCCGGGAGCGGGGGCAGAGCGCCGCCCGAGTCGGGCGCGGGCTGCGGCTCCTGCGCGTTCAGCTCGCGGAAGAGAACCGCGCTGTTCGACAGCGCGGACAGTGCGGTGCCCTGCGCGATCCCGCTGACCCACGGCGGCGCCCCGCCGCCGAACGGGAAGTAGTACTCCCAGGCCGTGAAGCCGCCGCGCTTCGCGGCCATCGTGACCAGGCGGTCGAGCAGCTGCGCAGCGCCGCCGACTGGCACGGCGTGCCTGGCCGCGTTCCACACGGCAGGCGTTGTAGAGCGCGTTGGCCTTCCCGAAGTTCGCCAGCGGCTGCAGCCGGAGGCCGCGCCCGGGTAGTGCTGCAGGATCAGCGGGTCGCCGCGGAAGACCACCCGCTGGCCCGCGGCGGCGATGCGGGCGGCCGTGTCGCAGACGCTTGACCGGCGCTTGCGCGGCTTGCCTGTCGACTCCTTCTTCGGCCCGACCGGGGCCAGCTTGGCCGTCCCCGTCCACCACTCGGTGTTGCGCTGGAGCTCGAGGAACGCGGGCGCGAGCCGCGACGAGGTGAGGAGCTTGCGCGCGGCGAGCGAGTTGACGGTGGCGATCACGGCGTTCAGCTCGGAGCGCCGTCCTCCGCTGAGACGGCGGGCGGCCGACTTGGCGTCGGCATAGACGTCCTTGTAGGCCTCGTACTCCTCGCGCTCGATGGCGCCGGCGTCGTAGGCCTTCCGCAGGGCGGCGAGGACCTTCGATGCGGACCCAGTGGCGACCGGCGGGGCGTCGCAGCGCGTCGGGGTGACCGGGACGGCGTTCGTCTCGGAGGCGGGCGGGAGCGCCGGATCGTCGGCCTTGGTGATCGACCCGTTGTCGTAGACGAGCACGGGCGACGCTGCCGCCGGGGCGGCGAGCACGAGCGCAAGAAGCATCAGGGGAAGGGCGGAAATCCGCATCGCAGCGATTGTGGCCGCCGCCCACCCGGGCGGCGCGCATGTGCAGGAACCCGTTCGGGCATCGGAGGTAGCGCGCCGCGCGGCCATCAACAGCAGCAATGAGGGGTGGCCTGGAGGGGGTGCCCAGCGTCCCCGATGCGTTTTGCTCAGTCGGATGCGAGTTTTGTCGACTTAAGCGGCCTATACGTCGTTAAGGCGACAAAAACGGATCCGCGGACGCGCGCGCCGATCCGGGCCAACCCCTCATTGCTGCTGTAAGCGCGTCAGCCCGTCGCAGCCGCGACGGTGACGCGCAGGCCCTCGTCCAACGGCCGCCCCGCAAACCCCAGCTCGTTCCGCGCCTTGTCGTCGCTGAACCAGTAGGTCACGCCGTCCGAGGCGCGGATGAGCTCGCCCATGTTCGGCGCGAAGCCCATGAGCGGGCCGATCGACCGGGCCCGAGCGGGGCGAGGCCTTCATCATCGCCGTGGGCATCGTCATCCGCGGCGGCTTGCGGCCGGCCATTCCCGCCACCTTTCACGATCTGTCCATCGTCACGCGCTCGCCGCCGAGGGCGTACGTCTCGCCGATCCGCCCTTGTCGTGGGCCAGCGAGGATCCCTCGGCCACGTCGTCCACGTACACCATGGTGAGCCCGGTCGGGGAACGCCTTGGAGTGCAGCTTGCCCGTGGCCGCCTGGTTGATCATGTTGCCGACCTCGGAGTGGTCGTCCGGGCCGTAGACCACGCCGGGCTGCACGATCACGATCGGCGCGCCCTTCGCGATGCGCTCGATCGGCCGCCTTGTGGGCGCAGGAACTTTGTCTCGTCGTAGTAGGAGACGAAGTCGTCGCCCTCGGGCGGCGATAGGTCTCGTCCACGACCTCGCCGCGCGTGTTGCCCGAGACGTTGCCGGTCGAGACGTAGACGATCCGGCCACGCCGGCGGCCGCGGCGGCGTCGAGCACGCGCTCGGTGCCGCGGACGTTCGCCTCCAGAGCTCGGGTGGCCGCTCTTCGGGACGCCGACCTTGTAGATCGGCGCCCACGTGGAAGACGGAGTCCGCGCCCTCGACGCCCTGCGCGATCGCCGCGTCGTCGGAGAGGTCGCCCTCCACGAGCGTCGCGCCGCGCTCCATCAGTTCGTGCGCCTTGCTCGGCGAGCGCACCAGAGCGACGACCTCGTCGCCGCGCGCAAGCAGTTTGTCCGACCAGCCGCGCGCCGATGAAGCCGGTTCCCCCTGTGACGAAAGCCCTCACGGCGGGCGAGGCTATCGCGCCTAGACTCGAAGCATGGATCGGAACCGCCACGGGCGGACAGGCGAATCGGCTACGGCGAGGGCATTCGCAACCCTCGCGCGCGCCAGCGTGCGTTCCTGATCGCGACGCCACCCGACGAGCCGGACCTCGAGGAGCTGCGCGAGCTGCTGCGCACCGCGGGCGTCGCGTCGGCGGGGGAGATGACGCAGCGGCGCCCGAAGCCGGACCCCGACCGCTACCTCGGGCGCGGGAAGCTGTCGGAGCTCAAGGCCGCCGTGAAGGAAGCAGACGCGAACCTGGTGGTGGTCGACGACGAGCTCTCGCCGCGGCAGGAGCGCAACCTCGAGGAGGAGGTGGGGGTGCCCGTGCTGGACCGCACCGCGGTGATCCTCGACATCTTCGCCGGGCACGCGGACTCCGCCGAGGGCAAGCTGCAGGTCGAGCTGGCGCAGCTCGAGTACAACCTCGCCCGCATGCGCGGCCTGTGGACCCATCTCGAGCGCCTGGGCGCCGGTATCGGCACCAGGGGCCCGGGCGAGAGCCAGATCGAGACCGACCGCCGCCTGGCGCGCGACCGGATCGCCGCGCTCAAGCGGCGCCTGGAGCGGACGAAGGCCACGCGCAGCACGATGCGCGCCGAGCGCGAGCGCGCGCACCTGCCGACGGTCGCGCTGGCGGGCTACACCAACGCCGGCAAGTCCACGCTGCTGAACGCCCTCACCGGCGCGGAGGCTCCGGTCGCCGGGCGGCTGTTCCACACCCTCGACCCGATGACGCGCTCGTTCGAGATCTCAGGCCGCACGTACCTGATCACCGACACCGTCGGGTTCATCCGCAAGCTGCCGCACCAGCTGGTCGAGGCCTTCCAGGCCACGCTCGCAGGAGACCATCGACGCCGACCTGCTGCTGCACGTTGTCGACGCCGCTGCGCCGGAGGCCGAGCGCGCCGAGATGATCGCCGCCGTGGACGAGGTGCTGCACGAGATCGGCGCCCACAACCGCGAGCACCTGCTGGTGCTGAACAAGATCGACCTTCTCGACGACGACGGCCGCCGCGGGCTGCAGTTCCGCCACCCGCGCGCCGCGCAGGTGTCGGCCGCCACCGGCGAGGGCCTGGACGACCTGCGCGAGGCCATCGAGGCCCGCTTCCTGAGCACGCTGCAGCCGATGGAGCTGCTGGTGCCCTACGAGGAGGGCGGCAGCCTCTCGGAGCTGCACGAGCTGGCCGGGCGAGGTCGAGCGCAACGACACCGCCGAGGGCGTGCGCGTAAGGCGCGCGTCCCAGCGGGCAGTGGCGGCGCGCTTCGAGCGCTTCGCCGTGAACGGCCGCAACGGCCGCGGCTAGCGGTCGTCGCCGTTGCCGTTGAGAACGCTGCGCTCCTGTCGTGAGAGCAGCTTCACGAGGCTGACGCTGGCTTCGACCTCCACGCCGCCGAGGTCGAGCCTCTGGCCCCGGGACGCGCCAGCGTGGGTACGGGCTAGCCGTGGCGCACTTCCCCGACGGCTTGACAGCGCTCGTCTCCCGCGTTCGGGCCTGGCCGCACGCCACCATCGTCGCTGGTCAACGCCCCCGGGCTGATCGACTCGGGCTACCGCGGCGAGCTGCGCTGCTGCTCCTCAACACCGACCGGCTCGAGGCGGTTCGTCTCCCGCCTCGGGCAGACCGGATCGCCCAGCTGGTGACGCTCCTGGTGGCAGGCGCGGCCGCGTGGGGCGCGAGTAGCCGCTCGATCGGCGTCTCGACGCGCGGTCTCAGGCGGCTTCGAGCAATCGGGCGGACCGCTAGCTCGGCAGCCCCTCCTCGCGCGTCGTCACCGGCTGGTAGCCCAGCTCTCGCCGGGCGCGCGAGATGTCGATCGTGCACTCCTGGGACGAGACCCAGACGGCGAAGCGCGTCAGCGGCGGGCGGCCCCTCACATGCAGCCGCTCGCCGGCGTTCGCCGATGCCGCGGGCCAGCGACGGCCGGCACGCAGCGCGTACGGCGGCTCGACGCCCTGCGTGCGCAGCAGTCGCGACACGAACTCGCGGAACTACGACCGGCTCGCCGTCGGTCACGAAGTACGCGCCCGCCGGGGCGGCCGCGCTCGGCGCCGAGCACCAGGCCCTCGACCGTGTTGTCGACGTGGGTGGTCGATGTCAGTGCTTGCCGCCGCCGATCCAGGCGAAGCTGCCCGCTCGACCGCTCCACGAGGCCGGCAGCACCGTGTGTCGCCCGCGCCCCACACGAAGCGCGGGCGGACGACCACGGTCTCGAGCCCGTCGCGGTTCGCGGCGCGGACCGCGTGCTCGGCCTCGCCTTGGTCGACGGGTAGAGCGCCGGCGAGTCGGGGCGCAGCGGGGCGCGCTCGTCGACGTTCACGAGCGGCTCGCCGCGATCAGCGCGGCCTCGGTGCCCACGTGCACGAACCGCCGCACGCCCGCCTCGCGCGCGGCCTCGAGGACGTTGCGTCCCGCGCACGTTGATGCGCTCGAACTCGCTCGCGGTGCCCCAGGCGCCGAGCGCGCGGCCGCGTGGAAGGCGACCTCGCAGCCCCGGCGCCTCGCGCAGCGCGGCGGTCCTCCAGGTCGCCCCGCACGGGCTCGGCCCCGGCGCTCGCGACCTCGCGCGGCGGCGTCCGACGCGCGAGCGCCCGGACCTCCAGCCGTCGCGCGACCAGCCGCCGGATCAGCGCGCCGCCGATGAAGCCGGACCCGCCGGTGACGAACGCTCGCTCGACCGGCCATGCCGGGGTGACCCTAACGGCGGCGGGCGGGCGGGCCCGCGCGCGGGCGAATACGCTTCTTAGGCGACTTACGACGACGTTCGGCGCTTCACGAAGTCGCGCACGGTGACCGAGCCCTTGGGCACCCGCGTCAGGGTGCCGTTGCAGCGGTCGTCCATCAGCCAGGTGGTTCCGCTCAGGGTCGCCGAGCAGTAGCGGCCGATGGTGCGGAACCTGCCCTTCCCGACTCCCCACAGGTGGCGGACAGACTTCGGCTTCTTCGCTGAGGGCTTCACCAGCCGGACGCGGGGGCACTTGGCGAAGCTGCCGCCGAAGAGCTGGAGCTCGGTGAGGCCCGCCAGTGCTCGCTTCTGCACGACCTTGAACAGGCCCTCGTAGAAGTCGGCCGACTGGAGCCTGCCGCTCTTCAGGTCGGAGAACAGCCGAACGCGGCCCTTGCGGGCGTCGACAATGGTGCCCACAGGGACCTCGATAAGGCTCGAAATCAGCACGAAGCGCCGGCTTCCCGGGAGTTTCGCCAGGATGGTTCCCGAGATGGGCTGCAGGTCCACCGTCTTTGCGAAGTCGGGATCGGGGGTGGCCGGGTTTGCCGAGAGTCGTGGCCTCGGTCACGGAAGCACTTTTACTGTTCTTCTGCCAAGGGCGTGAAACTCATGAATTCGGTTCTGATCGTTGAGGATGAAAAACATATCGCTGATGGTTTGAGATATAACCTGAAGGCGGAAGGTTACGACGTTGAGACCGTCGGTACGGCTGAGGACGCTCTCTCGCGGCTAACTAATGGCCCAAAGAATTATGACGTACTCGTGCTCGACGTGATGTTACCTGGCATGGATGGTTTTGCACTCGCTTCGAATTTGCGTTCGCAGGGACAGTTCGTTCCAATCCTGATGCTGACAGCGCGCGGGCAGGCCGAGGACGTGTTGCGCGGATTCGAGGCCGGCGCTGATGACTATCTTCCGAAGCCGTTTGATCTTTCAGTGTTGCTGGCACGAATCAATGCGCTGCTGCGTCGTCGCGAATGGTTCCACAAAGACCGCAAGGCTCCGCAAAATGATGGCGCGAAAGTTTTTGATTTTGGCGGCAAGACGATTGACTTCGAAGCTCTCGAGCTTCGCTCAGGCACACAGATCGTTCATCTCACTCTCATGGAAGCCGACTTGCTGCGTTATTTGATCAACCACGAAGGAAAGATCGTCTCACGCAGCGCGATTCTCGAGGACGTTTGGGGACTGCGCGAAGATACCGACACCAGAGCTATCGACAACTTCATCGTACGCTTGCGCAAATACATCGAAGAGGAACCCTCACATCCGCGTCACCTGCTAACAGTCCGTGGTGTCGGTTACAAATTCGTCGCTGAGGCATGAATCAAGCTACTCCCTGGAGTGCGGTGCCTTGGCACCGCTTTGGTAAACAGTACCAAAGCGCCAACAAGTTGGCGCACTCCAAGGAGGTGCCTATGTCTTAACTTGTTGCCACGATCAATGACGCGCGCACGCCGAGCATGTCTGAAAAGTCTTTCGAGTAGACCGAACTGACTTTCCTCACTCGTGTAACCTTCTCAACCAGCTCGTCGTTGGAGATGAAACCGTTTTCGGTGTGTGCGATGGCCCAGGTGGGAATGTGAGAGGCTGTCCGCAGTAGATCTTCGACAAACCCGAGATATTGCTGTTTGCTTTGCACGCGCGAGCCGAGTCGTGCACCCCGTTCTCGTTCGAGATCGAGCCAGAATTCGTCGTCACCACGCAGCCACTCTTCGCGCCACGTGACGATCGGATCCTTGAACGTAGTTGTCTGAGTAACAGGTATCGGTAGTCTCAAAAACAGCAAATCCGTGTGATGGCGTTCAGCTACAAAATTTCGAACGTCCTGATTCGAGCTCTGGTTGCGCAACGAGTTGTCGGTCGGCTCTGGTAAACAGTCGAGCAGGCGACGAAACACGTCAGGCAGCGAGAATGGCTGTCGCAACGTGCGGGTTTGTTCGTTGAAAGAGAGGACGTAATCGCCCGTCATCATTCCGGCGGTTAAGGCCAGCGCACGCTTGTAAGGTTCGAGTTGTTCGGCGTTGTAGCGCAGATTATCAAACCACCACGCGTCGGTCTCATTAAACCACTTGAGCAGCGCGGGATTCGAGATCTTGTCGCGCGGAACATACGCATCGTCGAGCAGTGTGAAGAGATCGTCTTCGTTGAGTTGCTCAGTATCGTTTTCGACGAGTGCGAGAGCTTTTGTGTAAGACCACATCATCGGATCGTTCGCCGCGACGCGAACGTTCCACGACTTCAACTGCACGCAGATCTCCGGCTCACCCGTGAACGGCAACGCAACCGAAGTGAACTTCAGTCGCCTGAGCACGCCTAATTCAAACGCAAGCCAACCGTTGGGAAATTGCATAAGCTAAGAAATATTTCACGCAGTTTTCTTTGCATCTTTGCGCCTTTGCGTGAAACCAATCATCTGAATTCACTTCGAATACGACGAAAACAGATCCCAGCCACGTCCCTGACTGGCAGGTGGCTCCGTGATCGGTTCATCCGTTTCAATCTTTGCAAACGATTCAAGTTCAGGAAATCTTTCGAGTGAGAGAAACAAGGTGACCACTGACGGATCAAACTCGATTCCAGCACGATCGATGAGTTCGCTTCTGGCGGCTTCTTCAGTCATAGCCGGCCGGAATGGTCGTGCGTCAGTCAGCGCGGCATATGAATCCGCCAGCCGCAGAATCCTGGCTGCGAGCGGGATCTCTTCGCGCCGCAGCGCATCAGGGTATCCGGCGCCGTTCCACCATTCATGATGCCAGCGAACTAACAGTTGGGCCGCGCGATCTGCTCCCACTCGCGAGGCTTCGCGTTCGCCAATCACCGGATGGCGGGAAAGATCAAGACGTTCATCAGGTGAAAGAGGTCCCGTTGCCTGGATGTAATCGCGCTCCATCGCCACTTCGCCAAGATCGTGCAGCAGTGCCGCTGCATACAACGATCCGCGATCGTGCCGCGCGAGATGAAAGTGCTGCGCAATCTCATCAGCAATGACTGCAACGCGCTGCGCATGTGCATTTTCATAGCGCTCGAATTTATCGGTCGTCTTCGCGAACTGAATGAAAGCTTCTGCCGCCGCGCTGTCTATTAAATCTGAAGTTTGAGCTGCTACCATCGCTGTGACTTTGTGCCTTTTTGTGACGAAGTTGTCAAACTAGGGTTGTCAAACTCCGCAACAGCTCACGGGCTTTGCGGTTATTTGGATCCGTCGCCACCGCACGCTCCGCTTCGCCTTTCGCGCGCAGCTTCAAGCCGAGATCTCGATACAACTCCGCCAGCATAACGCGATACTCAGCGTTCCCGGAATCGAGTTTAATTGCTGCCAGTAATTCAGTCTCAGCCGCACGCCGCGTCTGCTCATTGTGTGCCAGCATCTGCCCATAAAACGCCCGGTAACGCGCCTCTTTAGGAGCTGTAGTCGCGGCGGAAGCGAATAGTCCAAGCGCCACTTTTCGCTGGCCCAATTCGAGCGCCGCGAGTCCCTCTTTGAATTGTATTTCAGCTCGTTCAGCCGCCGGCATCACTGGTTCCGCAACACTTTCAGCAACTGGTTCGGGCTGAGTTACGGGCGCGGCTGGTTTCTGTGCTGCATCCGCCACCTGATCAGCTTTTTTGCGTGCCTCGAGTTTTGCGTTGTAATTCGAACGAAGACGATCGTCGCGCAGCGTATCGTAAGCCTGTGTAATACGCGCAAATGCCGACTCCATACGCGACACCAGCGCCGCATCGGCTTTGCGAAAACGATCCGGATGATAACGCCGGGCAAGTCGGTAATACACGGTCTTCAATTGTGAAGGTGATGCTTCACGCCCGACATCCAACACGTCGTAATATGTCTGTGAATTCTTAACTCTGGTAAGAAAATTCTCGAGCTCTTCAGGATCAGTATCTTTCTGTGGCTCGGGCTCATGCGCAACCGGACTCGCGGGTTTAACTTCTTCAGCAACTGGTGGCGGTGCTGGCTGTGAACCACGAAATGCCGGTTTCCAGTGTTCGCGTCTGATCAGCCCGGCAAGCGCGAGTGAATAAACAAGCTGAACTGTTTCATCTTCTCCGAGCCCGCTAATCGCATTCAGATCGCGCAAAGGCATCGCACTATCAAGACGCGAGAGAAGGTAAGCTTCAGCGGGTAGTAAATTTTCATTGACCAGAGGCTCTTCGAGAGGGCTAATAGTCTCCCCGGGATCGCGAAAGCGCGATGTCACAAAAGCGACCGGCATACGCCGCGCGGCTTCGAGCAACAATGAATCCAGATCGATTTTGAGGTTGAACTTTTCGTCGAGGCGAGATCGCGATTCGAAGTCCCACGAACCTCCAGTCCAAAACAGCGCCGTACGAAGGACATCAGCGACTTGTCGCGTTTGTACCTGTTCCGCGGCGCCCGGTGACAACAGCTTCTGCGCACACAAAACTTTCAACAGGTCCGTATCCGAAACTCGCTCGTTAAACTGTGCAAGGTCCTGATCCGTCACCAGCTCGCTTTTCCTGAGGTATTCGCGGAGCCGGAGGCTACGGAGGTTTGACGCAGCGTAGACAAAGCGTCCGGCTTCAAAATAGGCGACGACTTTGACGCGCTCGTGCTCGAGGCGCAACCTCCCGCTCAGAGACTTCGATGAGATTTCCCGAATGAGTTCCGCGAGCGGATGCTCGCTGAGTTGACCGTTCATCCCGCAACATACTTAAACATAAAGCCACAAAAAAGCACAAAAACCTCAAAGGGATTCTTTGACAGTCCGCAGGGGCGAATCTATATTGATTACAACATTAACACCCTGATTGACCCCCCAGCAGTTAGAACTTTAGCAGGTTGAGGTCTATATGAGTGACAGAGGAAGCGAAAGTGTCGACAGGGCGTTGAACGGTGCGGCGGCCAGCGCGGTTACAGAACAAGATTTAAAACAACGCGAAGAGCGATTGATCGACGAGCTCAAGAAGCGCACAGCCGAACTTGAAGAGGCGAATCGCGAGTTGCGGCGTGTGTCTCACTATCGCTCGTTGTTTCTGGCGCGGATGTCACATGAGTTGCGCACTCCTTTGACATCCATTCTCGGCTTCAGTGAAATCCTGCTCGATCAGGAAGAGCTCACCGAGACACAGCGGCGGTTTTGTCAGAAAGTTCAGGACTCGGGTTTTCAACTCCAGGCGAGTTTGAATCAGCTCGTCGATTTGTCTCGCCTTGAAGCGGGGCAAACGGAAGTGTTTCTCCAGGAGTTCTCGCTGCGCGAAGTGTTGCGGGAGTCATGTGCGGCAGCAGCGCGCATGGCGCAGAAGCAGCAAGTCAAGATGGACTATGAACTTGCGCCTGAGATCACGACTGTGGTTACGGACCAGGGTAAGCTGCGCCAAACGCTTTTCAATTTCATCGCCTGGGCCGTAAGTCGCAGCCCCGCCGGTGAATCGGTTAAAGTTATGGTCGATAGCGACGACCAGAATCTTTTATCGATCAGGGTGATTGACAACGGCGAATCGCGGGCTGATCTGGCGAGTGTTTTCGATCCGGAACACGGCACGCCGAGTCATGAGCCAAACATTAACGAGCTTGGCATTATTATTGGTCGCAAGCTAATCGAGCTTCTCGGCGGCAGCGTGACTTTGGAGAATCTCGTTCCGCGCGGGCTACAGGCAGTAATTCAAATACCGGCGCGTCCATTGAAGGGATAATGTCTACGGATGGAAGAGACGACAATTCGGGAATGCACCACCATCGAGGAGTTTGATGGTTGTGTTGCGTTGCAGCGTGAAGCATTCGGCCTTCCTGATCTTGAACTCTCACCTCGCCGTCATTTGATCGTTTCCCGCCAGGCTGGTGGCTGGACACTCGGCGCCTTTGTGGCAGACAGGATGGTTGGTTTCGTTCATCACCTTGCCGCAGTGCGTGGCGACGAAGTCTTCGGGTATTCACACATGATGGCGGTGGCGAAGGATTATCAAAATAAAGGTGTCGGGGCGCGTTTGAAGTGGGCCCAGCGAGAACGCGCGCTGAAGGAAGGACGAAAGCTAATTAAGTGGACGTGGGATCCGATGATGGCACGCAATGCCCATTTCAACCTGAATCGTTTGGGAGTGATTGTTGAGAATTACGCGCACAACTTTTATGGGACCGATTACAACACCGATGCTTCGCTGACTGAGAAAGTCGGATTGCCGAGCGATCGTCTGGTTGCATCGTGGAATTTGGGTTCTGAGAGAGTAAGTGCGCTTGCCGATGGAGCGACGGCGCCGTTTGAGGCGAAGCCAGTCACGAGTGTTGCGATACCGGCAGAGTGGACAGTGCTCGTGAGGCAAGATCCGAGACGTGCGCGAGACGAACAAGCGCGTGTCAGGGATGAATTCAAACGTGCCTTTGAGCAGCGACTGATTTGTGCGGGATTCGAGCGCGGCGAAAAAGAATCAAGATACCTGCTATTTGAGCCGTAATTATTTCCAATTTCCGATTTCCAATTGCCGATTTAGTAACGGCACTTGTTTCTCAATTGGCAATCGGCAATCGGCAATTGGCAATCATCATGACTTTTACTAAGTTTGACCGCTACGTGGATCGGCACGCGCGTAGCTTTACGGAACGCTTGCAGAATCTCTGCCGCATGCCTTCCGTGGCCGCGCGCGGCACAGGTATGCGTGCGATTGCCGAGACGGTCGAACAGTCGATGCAGCGCGTGGGCATGGGGACGCGCGCGTTTCGCGTCGGTTCGGGGTATCCAATCATTTACGGTGAGTGTGGTAGTGGTCCAAAAACGTTTGTTGTTTACGGCCACTACGATGTGCAGCCGGTGGGCCATCTGACCGAATGGACTTCAGGGCCGTTCGCCGCCCACATCGAAGACGGCAAGTTATACGCGCGTGGCGCGGCAAACAGCAAAGGCGATCTCATTGCACGACTGGCTGCGGTCGAGGCTTATCAAAAGACGTTTGGCAAACTTCCGGTAACGCTCCGTTTTTTAATCGAGGGCGAAGATGGTCTCGGCAGTCCGAGTTTGTATCGCTTTACAGCGGAGAACGCGGAGTTGTTGAAGGCGAATGGCTGTTTGTGGGACGAAGGCTCGAGTGATACGAGAGAGAATCCGGTCGTAAGCCTCGGCTTCAAGGGCATCACGTTTCTTGAGCTTCGTGCTTTCGGCGCTCGTTCCGATCTGCACTCGAAGTGGGGCGCGATTGTGCCGAATCCGGCGTGGCGACTCGTCCAGGCGCTCGCCACGATCACTTCACCGAAAGGCGTGATCACCATCGACGGGTTCTCGTCGCACATTGCACCTATCAGTGAGGAAGATTCCGAAGTGTTAAAAGCGATCGAGCTCGATGAGATTGGATTGAAACGCGAGTTTCGGATCAGTGGCTGGGTGCGTGCCATGAAAGGACACACCCTCGTCAAAGAACATATCTTTGGTCCAACCTGCACTATCTGCGGTATTCACACAGGTCATACGGATGCGGGCGCAAAAACAGTCCTTCCCAGTACTGCGATGGCTCGACTCGATTTCCGCCTCGTGCCGGATCTGACGTCGCAGCTTGTCGTCGAACTGTTACGAGCACATCTCGACGTACGTGGTTTTAAGGATATCGAGATCATCGAACTGGGCAGTGCGCCCCTGGCGAAGTCTTCCGCAAAGTCGCGCGTCGCGCGGGCCGTGATTGAGTCGACCGCGGAAGTTCACGGAAAACCTCCGGTGATCTATCCAATGGATCCTTCGAGTGGACCAGTCGGCGCAGTTTGCGGCGTCTCTGATCCGCCGACACCCGTGGCGTCATTCGGAACGGGGTACGCCGGCTCAAATCCTCACGGACCGAATGAGAACATTCGCGTCGAAGATTTTCTGAAGACGATCAAGCTGATCGGGCGCGTAATTCACAGACTGGGCGCTTCCAAAACCGTTCGAGAGGACACCAGACCCACGGCGCCGCTGCCAAAGTTGAAGATAACCAGCCCAACGAAGGAGTAATACTTGGCCGCCAAGGCTACTGCACGCGAGATCGATAAACTCAGAAATGAGATTCGTCATCACGACGAGCTCTACTACGTCGAGAATGCGCCGGAGATCTCTGATCGTGAGTACGATGAATTACTCGAGCGACTGCAAAAGCTCGAAGAAGCAAATCCTGAGCTGGTTACGGCTGACAGTCCTACGCAACGAGTTGGCGGACGACCCGCCGAGGGTTTTCCGGAAGTTGTTCACACCCGCCAGATGCTGTCGCTCGACAACAGCTACAACATCGATGAACTGCGTGCGTTTGACGAACGCTGCCAGCGGCTCGCTGAAGGCCGCAAACTCGAGTACGTGGCTGAGCTGAAGATCGACGGCTTGTCGCTTTCGCTGCAGTATGAAGACGGTCTGCTAGTGCGGGGTGTGACGCGTGGGGATGGACGGATCGGCGAAGACGTCACGCAGAATGCGCGCACAATCCGAAGTGTGCCTCTCCGTTTGAAGTCGCAGAAAAAAAGCATCGACTCCAATCTCGAAGTGCGTGGTGAAGTCTTCATTCCTCGTGACGTATTTGAAAGAACAAACGCAGAACGGGAAGAGCAGGGCGAACCGAGGTTTCAGAATCCGCGCAACGCGGCTGCCGGCGCGATCCGGCAACTCGATTCGCGACTGGTGGCCCGTCGAAAGCTAGACATGTTTGCTTACGACCTGCTTGTAAATGGTCGCAAGCCGTTTCCGACCCACTGGGAAGCACTCGATTGGATCGAGAACGCCGGCTTTCGTGTGAACAAACATCGCAAGCTTTGCGAAACGATTGAGGAAGTCATCGCTTTCGCAAATGAACAAGAAGCACTTCGAGACGACCTGGGGTATGAGATTGACGGCCTCGTTGTGAAGGTCAACTCCACATCCTTCCAGGATGAGTTTGGTGCCACCTCAAAAGCACCACGTTGGGCCATCGCCTACAAGTATCCCGCACGACAGGCATCAACAAAGGTTCTCGATATCTTTGTGTCTGTCGGACGCACGGGTGCGATAACGCCGGTCGCGCTTTTGGAACCCGTGTTTCTCGCCGGCACGACGGTCGCTCGTGCGACGCTCCACAATGAAGACGAGATCAAGCGTCTCGGGCTCAAGATCGGCGACTGGGTAATGATCGAGAAGAGTGGCGAGATCATTCCTAAAGTTTTGAGCGTTGTAACGTCGAAACGGACGGGAGAAGAAAAGGCGTTTAAGCCGCCGAAGAATTGTCCCGTGTGTGGTGGATTGATCTCGCGTCCGGAAGGTGAAGTCGTGGCGCGTTGTGTGGCCGCGGACTGCACCGCGCAATTGATGGGTCGCTTGTTGCACTTTGCTTCACGTCGCGCGATGCGAATCGAAGGATTGGGGGAAGTGCTCGCTGAGCAACTGGTAGCTGCCGGACTTGTGAAAGACGTCGGTGATCTCTATTCGTTAACGCTCGATCAGGTTGCAAGTTTGGCGCGGATGGCGAAGAAGTCCGCGACGAATTTGCTTGCGCAGATCGAAGCGAGCAAGTCGCGAGACTTGTCGAATCTGATTTATGCGTTGGGAATACGTCATGTGGGCGAGCGAACCGGCGGCATCCTGGCCCATGAGCTCGGCTCGCTCGAAAAGCTCAGCGAAGCTTCCGTGGAAGAGTTGGACGCGATTCCTGAGATTGGATTGACAGTGGCAGAGAGTGTGCGCGATTGGTTTGACGATGAAGGGAATCGGGCGCTTTGTGATAGGCTGCGAGCGGCTGGAGTTAAGACGGAAGCGGAGCGCAAGGGCGGTGGCAAGGTGGATGAGCGCTTTGCCGGGAAACAATTTGTGCTCACCGGGACACTTTCGAGTTTCACACGTGATGAAGCGCGGGCGCTGATTGAAGTTCGTGGCGGAAGAGTTAATTCATCGGTGAGTAAGAAAACGGATTACGTGGTGGCAGGTGAGGCGGCCGGTTCGAAGCTTGATAAAGCACAATCGCTGGGCGTGACAGTTATCGATGAAGACGCGTTTAAGGAGATGTTGGAGTAGAGTTAGAACACGATGAGTACCGAACCAACTAAAAAATTGCAATTACACTACACGCTCTTTTGTGACGACGTGCGATTGGAAGCGGGTAACAAGCTGTCGTTCATGGGTGTCTTTCAGAACATCCTCGTCGAACATTTGCCGATCTCGTTAATCAAGTTTGCAGTGGTGAATCACTGGCAAGGGCAGGGCAGTTATCTTTCCGAAGTGCGTATCCTCTCACCCGATCGACAGCAGCCGATCGTCGTATCCCAACCGACAAGATTCGAGATCGCATCAGGCGGTTTCGCCGACAACATCAGTTTCTTTGTGAACGTGACTTTCCCGAAACCCGGGCGTTACGTGGTCCAGACTCTGATTGATTCGAATCTCTTCCACGAGCAGGGACTATTCGTCTCTGACGCCGGCCAGGCAGAGCTACTCGGCGGATCCGAAGCAGTGAACTAAGTAAACAGTGTGGACCTGAACAATCCGCCCACTTCCGTTGGCGGATTGTTCAAATCCGACCTGTTCACCAGCAGTCTAAGAAGAGAAACAGGAGCCGCACGCGAAGCAGGAATTAATAACTAAACCTGCTTGTGGAGTGCTGCTCCTGCTACTGTTATGACTCGTAGTTTAATTGCGCTGACTGGGGAGTCTAGCCTACGTCAATTTTGAAGAGTTTAATTTTGGAATTCAGGGTTGTGGCCTTAATCCCAAGAAGTCTTGCTGCCTTCGCCTGATTATTCCCAGTCTCAGACAGCGCCATTTTGATCAGGTGAGTCTCGAACCGTTGCACCTCGTCATAGAAATTGATACCTCCGACAATATCCAACGGTTTGAGTCTGCTTGCTTCCTCAGTGAAAGCCTTGTCACGTGCCAGGGTTTCCGCTTCTGACAGCAGGGCGTCGGCCAAATCGACGACTCGTTGAATGCGATCGCGATCCGGTCGCTCAGCAAGTTTCAAACGCACTGCTCTGTCAGCAAGTTGAGTAACACTGGTGTTCCTTTCGTTGTCGGTTTCCATCAAAGCTGCGTGATCGACGTTCATTAATACTCCCCTTTCGGAACTGGACCTCTAACTACCAAAACACCAGCCTCCGAAAATTCGTGACAATTATTTTTCCCATAAAAAAAGCATCCACAGGATGCGTAAGACCTGTGGATGGTTGTATTTGGTGCGGATGAGAGGACTTGAACCTCCACGATGTCACCATCACAGGCTTCTGAGACCTGCGCGTCTGCCAGTTCCGCCACATCCGCAAGATGTTGGGTAGGCCATTATGCGAATGCATCCTGAGGGTGTCAAGAATCCACAGATTACACAGATATAAATCGGTGTAATCTGTGGATGGCTAAGTGATTTACCGTCGACGGCGCCAACGTCGGTCGTCGTCCCAATCGCGATCGCGAACACGGCGTCTACGCTCAATATCTATCCCAGTCTCGATCCCGATCCCGGCGATTGCGTCTGAAGATATTGCCGAAACGGGAATTTCGATCTCGATTCGGTCCTCGACCATCCCAACGTCCATCGCGCGCGTCATGGCAGTTAACAAACTTCGCGCACTTCTTGTCCGAATTCGAGTTGCCCCTACCGCGACCACGCCCCTGGGCCATGGCGTCGGACGACAAGCCGACTAACAGCATCAGACCCAGCACCAGAATGCCAAATAAACTCTTTGAAGTTAAACGCTTCATGAATTCCTCCTTAAGTACCAACGGCCTATGAGGTACCGGGGCCGCAATTGGGCTACCATAGCATCAATTTCGGTGCCGCTACCCCATCCTTTCAGCGACTGGGTTATTATGATTTCGTATCGAGCCGGGTATTGATTTTTGTCTATGGCTAATGTTTCGACGGCGCAAGAACAACTGGCAGCACGACTTACGGCGGTGCGTGGGCGGATTGCCGCAGCCGCGAATGCCTGTGGGCGCGACCCCGACGAGGTCAAGTTGATTGCGATCAGCAAGACCCACCCAGCGTCTGTAATAAGGACACTTATCGAACTCGGAGCAAGCGATTTAGGCGAGAATCGAGTACAGGAAGCGGAGGAAAAGATCGCTGAAATCGGCCGGGGCGAGGTGCGCTGGCACCTTGTCGGGCATCTTCAGGCAAATAAAGCGAAGCGTGCCGTCAATGTTTTCGAGGTCATTCACTCGCTCGATTCGCTGGATTTGGCGCAGCGACTCGATCGTCTGTGTGCCGACGAGGGACGCGAGAAGTTGCCGGTTCTGATACAAGTTGACCTGGGGCACGAAGAGACGAAATCGGGTATTGACGAGTCGGAATTAACCCATATGGTTGAAGGTCTCCAGTCATTGACTCATCTGCAACTCATCGGGTTGATGACCCTTCCGCCGTTTTTTGAAGACACGGAACAAAGCCGTCCTTTCTTTCGTCGATTACGTGAGTTACGAGATGAACTCGAGAGTCGAGGCGCTTTTGGAAGTCGGAGAGGTGAACTGTCGATGGGTATGACTCACGATTTTGAAGTAGCCATTCAGGAAGGAGCGACGATGGTGCGCATCGGCACCGCAATCTTTGGCGAACGCGTCCCGAGACCATAACAACTATGCTCATCATCGATCGAACTTTTTGGTTCTTAACAGTTGCCGTTCAGTTAGCTATCGCGGCTGTGATCCTGCTGATGGTTATACGATTGATCGCAGACGCGATGGATCTGAATCCATTTGCGTGGACGTCTCGTACGATTCGAAGACTCAGCGACGGGTTAGTGATGCCCGTGCGCGGTGGCTTGCGCGGGTTTGGCGTCGATCCGAAGTTTGCTCCGTTAGTAGTCATACTGATCTCGATCCTGCTGGGCTTTTTCCTCTTGCAGTTGGTCTCAACTATCGCAACGACCATAGTCGGTGTGATGGAGAGCACACGGCGCGGAGCTTTCTTCTGGGTACTTGGTTTCATTCTGTATGGCTTTCTATCTATCTACTCGTTGCTGGTCATCATTCGCGTGATCTTTTCCTGGGCAATGCTTAGTTACTCCAATCGGATCATGCGCTTTCTGATTGATGTTACTGAACCATTACTCGGACCATTACGAAGAGTGGTGCCATTGCTCGGACGGATCGACATTTCTCCGATTGTTGCACTTCTAATTCTCTGGCTCTTTCAGGCTGCGATCATGGGCACACTTTTGCGTGGCGCACCATTTCATACTTTTTGAGTTGAGATCTCGTAGTAGAGAGGTCGTAGATGGAGCCGGAACAGATTTCCCATTACAGAATTCTTGAGAAGCTCGGTGCGGGTGGCATGGGTGTCGTGTACCTCGCTGAGGATATGAAGCTCGGGCGCAAAGTTGCGATCAAGGTACTTAGTCACGAATTCACCACGAATAGAGATCGCCTGCACCGTTTCGAGCAGGAAGCGTCAGCGGCTTCCAATCTCAATCACCCAAACATTCTTACGATTCACGAAGTCGGAGTTGACGATGGCAGGCATTACATCGCGACCGAGTTCATCGACGGCTCCACGTTGCGTCGCAAGGTCGCGGCTCAACAACTCGAGATTCCGGAAATTCTCGACATCGCGGTCCAGGTTGCGAGTGCACTCGAAGAAGCTCACAGCGCAGGCATAGTCCATCGCGACATCAAGCCTGACAACATCATGGTCCGTCGCAACGGCTATGTGAAGGTGTTGGATTTTGGACTCGCTAAATTAACCGAGACTGTCGATCGAACTCCTTCGGATGCGGAAGCCTCAACGCGTGTCCTCGTTCAGACTGATGCCGGTGTCGTGATGGGTACATCGCATTACATGTCACCGGAACAGGCGCGTGGAAACCGGTTGACGCACGCAGCGACATCTGGAGTCTCGGCGTAGTGATCTACGAAATGGTTGCCGGTCGAACTCCGTTCGAAGGAGAAACGTCGACCGACGTCATCGTCGCCATCACGCAGAAAGAGCCGGCGCCACTCGCGCGCTTCGCGCCAAACGTTCCTGCCGAGCTTGATTGGATCGTGATGAAGGCGTTGCGGAAAGATCGCGACGAACGTTACCAGACAATTAAGGAGTTGATCACTGACCTGCGCCGGCTCAAGCAGCGTTTGGAGTTTGAAACTGAACTCGAACGCTCCGCAGGGCCAAACAGCGTCACCCGATCGAAGGTCAGTGAGCAAACACTATCGACAACACCCGAACGCGCTGTACCCACCGAAGTGAAGACCGTCAGTCATGTTTCGAGTGCGGAGTACATCGCGAACGGTATCAAGCATCATAAGATCGCGGCTGCTGTTGTCGCGCTCCTCCTCGTTGTCGCGAGTGCCTCGGCGTTTTATTTCTACCGGCGTCATTCAGAGCCACTCCACGAGCGAGACACAATTCTCTTAACCGATTTCGTCAACACCACGGGGGAACCTGTTTTCGACGGCACTCTCAAACAGGCGCTGGCAGTCCAGCTTGGCCAGTCTCCTTTTCTGACTTTGTTTCCCGAAGATCGCGTGCGCGAAACATTACGTTTCATGGGACGCTCGTCTGAAGATCGGATCACGCGCGATGTCGGTCGCGAGATCTGCGAGCGACAGGGAATCAAAGCGATGCTGACCGGCACGATTGCGACGTTGGGCAGCCACTATGTGATCACTCTGGATGCGATGAATCCACGCACGGGCGATTCGATCGCACGCGAACAGATCGAAGCCGAGAGCAAAGAAAAGGTTCTTTCGTCACTTGGAGCCGCAGCGTCAAATCTGCGAAAGAAGTTAGGTGAGTCGCTGAGTTCGATTCAGAAGTACGATGTCAATATCGAGCAGGCGACGACGTCTTCACTCGAAGCACTCAAGGCCTATGCGATGGCCAATGATGAACGTTCCAAGGGCAGAGCGCGCGAGTCGTTAACTTTCTACAAACGAGCGATTGAGCTCGATCCGAACTTTGCCATGGCTTACGCAAGGATCGGAGTTCACTACGGTAATGTCGAACAGCTCGAGTCTGCGAAGCCGTATGTCGAAAAAGCCTACGAACTACGCGATAGGGTAAGTGAGCGGGAAAAACTCTATATCACCGAGAAGTATTTCACCTACCTCACCGGAGAGATCGACAAGACGATTGAGACGCTGCAAACGTGGGCGCGTCTCTATCCCAACGACTTCATACCACACAACAACCTTTCGATTAATTACCAATTAATGGGGCGTTACGATGAAGCGGTAAAGGAATCACTAGAGGCCGTTCGTCTCAGTCCAAATAACATGAACGCCAAAGACAATCTGGTGGCCAGCTTTATTGGACTAGGACGTTTTGACGAGGCGGAACAGGCAGAACGAGAGGCGCAAAAGATCAACCCTGATGCCTTATCGGCACACGCTAACAACTATTTCTTTGCCTATATGCGACGCGATCAGGCCGCGATGGATCGCGAAGCGGAATGGGCCAAGGGCAGACCTGAAGAAGCAGAGGTCACGATGCTTAGGAGTTTTGGGGCTTTATCATTGGGTAAGTTGAAAGAAGCTCGGGAACTGCAAAAGCGTTCACTCGGATTGCTCAAGCAACAGAATCGTGTGGAGGCGGCTACTACTGCCTTGTTGACGATGGCTACACACCTTGAGCAGCTTGGCATGTGTGACGAGGCAAAATCGAATGCAAAGGCTGGGTTGGGTTTGCTTCGAGGTCAAAAAAGCCTGGCGATGGCATCGTTTCTATATGCCGCGTGCGATGATCTGAGTCAGGCGCAATCGTTGCTCAATGACGCGCGCTCGGCTTATCCCAAAAATACCGTCATCAATGTGATCGTGGCTCCAATCATTGCTTCCTTCGCCGAGCGGAGTCGAGGAAACCTTAGTCAGGCGATTCAGTTGTTGGAACCAATACGCAGTTATCAGTTTGGGATCGTGCTTGGTTCATCAACGGCGTATGTGAGAGGCAATCTCTACCTGCAGCAGCGTATGGGCAAAGAAGCCGCGGCAGAGTTCCAATCGATCATAGACCACCCAGGAAGCGCCTATCTTGCTCCAGCCCACACGTTGGCACACCTCGGTCTGGCCCGCGCGGCAGTGATCAATGGCGACACGGCAGCAGCACGCAAGTCGTATCAGGATTTCTTTGGTCTGTGGAAAGATGCGGATTCGGACGTTCCAGTTCTGGTACAGGCACGAAAAGAGTACGAGAGTTTGAAGTAGATTTCTCACGCAGCGACGCAGCGACGCAACGCAGTAACCGGATTCACCTTGTCTTGACGTTGCGCCTTTGCGCCGTGGCGTGAGAAAACCTTCCCCGTCTTGTGATATATTCCCAGCCCTGACAACCCACAAATCCAGAAGGATCTAAACCCAAAATGTCCGGACATTCGAAATGGCATAGTATTAAACACAAGAAAGGCGCGCTCGATGCCAAGCGCGGCAAACTGTTCACGAAGTTTATTAAAGAAATCACCGTCGCAGCGCGATCCGGCGGCGGTGATCCAGACGCCAATGCGCGTCTGCGTAAAGCTATCCTCGACGCGAAGGGCGGCAATATGCCCAATGACACGATTGAACGCGCGATTCGACGTGGCACGGGTGAAGAAGAAGGTGTCAATTACGAAGAAATCACGTACGAGGGTTATGGTCCAGGCGGCGTGGCGTTGCTGATTCAGTCGATGACGGACAACCGCAATCGCACGGTGGCGGAAATTCGTCACATCTTTTCGAAGAACGGCGGCAACCTCGGTGAATCAGGTTCAGTGGGTTGGATGTTTGAGAAAAAGGGATACATCGTCGTCGATAAGGCGGCAAAGTCTGAGGAGGAGTTATTCGAGCTCGCGATCGATGCCGGCGCAGACGACCTGCGTGACGATGAAGACAACTTCGAAATCATTACCTCACCGGATGCGTTCGATGCAGTGCTGAATGCAGTGAAGGGAGCCGGGATCGAACCGCAGGTCGCGGAAGTTGAAATGGTTCCGCAGAATTATATCCGGTTGGAAGGCGGCGATGCGCGCCAGATGTTGAAACTGATGGAAGCGCTGGAAGATCACGACGACGTGCAAAAAGTTTCAGCAAACTTCGACATCAGCGAAGCCGACATGGCTGCCGCGTGAGAAAATAAGAATCCTGTAAATCTTGAAACATCCTGTGAATCCTGTCCATTTGTTAGACAGGATTTACAGGATGTTTCAGGATTTACAGGATTTAAGCTTGCGCTTGCTGTGCTGGTTCGGATTCCTCGGTTCTGACCGGTTCACCCATCACTATCCGAACGTTGTGCGTTTTCTCATCGTCGATCAGAGCGAATGAGTTTCCGCTCTGTTCGGCGCCATCCACTTCGACAATCACCACGCCACGACTGACACCAGCCGGGTTCTCAACCTTGATGCGATAGACTGCGCGGCCGCGTCTGTACGTGATCTCGAAATCACGCCACCAGCGCGGCACACACGGATTGATCTCCAGTTGATCATGCTGCAGTTTGAAGCCGAGTATCGATTCCAGTCCGGCGCGATACATCCAACCGGCCGAACCGGTATACCAGGTCCAACCACCGCGACCATTGTGCGGAGGTACCGCGTATACATCGCCGACCGCCACGTATGGTTCAACTTTGTACTTGTGCAGCCCGGCGCGAGTCGACGAGTGATTGATCGGATTGAGTAGCGCAAAGAGTTCGCCTGCACGCTCGCCATCGCCGAGCATTGAGTAAGCGATGATGGTCCAGATTGCAGCGTGCGTGTATTGCCCACCGTTTTCACGAACTCCGGGAACGTATCCTTTGATATAACCTGGATCAAGATTGCCCTTGTCGAACGGCGGCGTGAAGAGAATCACGAGTCCGTCACCACGCCTGATCAAATACTCTTCAACTGCAGCCATCGCGCGTCCCATCCGATAAGGATCAGACCCGCCGGAAATTACAGACCACGACTGCGCAATCGAGTCGATGCGGCATTCTTCATTTCGCGCCGAACCTAACGGCGTGCCATCGTCGAAGTACGCGCGCCGGTACCAGTCGCCGTCCCAGCCTTTCTCCTCAAGTGACTTGCGCAGATTCTCCAAATGCTTTCGATAACGATTACCACGGAGCTTCTGTTTTCGTGTGTCGACGTGCGGAACAAACGACGTCAGTGTCATGTAAAGAAACCAGCCAAGCCAAACGCTTTCGCCTTTGCCCTGGTGGCCCACCCGGTTCATGCCGTCGTTCCAATCGCCGCCGCCCATCAACGGCAATCCGTGTTTGCCGGTGGCCAGGCTGCGATCGAGTGCGCGCGCGCAGTGTTCATAGATTGTTCCTGACTCTGCCGAGACTTGAGGTTGCGTGTAGATTTCGTGCTGGTCATCTTTGAGTAAGGGCTGCTCGAGGAAAGTGACAGTTTCATCCAACACGGAAACGTCGCCAGTAACATTGATGTAGAACGAGGTCACAAACGGTAACCAGATCAGATCGTCGGAGATTCTCGTGCGCACGCCGCGACCACTTGGAGGATGCCACCAGTGTTGCACGTCGCCTTCCTTGAACTGGTGTGCAGCGGCGAGCACGATCTGTTGGCGTGCAATATCGGGGCGGCTGTAGACAAGCGCCATCACGTCCTGCAACTGATCGCGGAAACCAAACGCACCGCCGGACTGATAAAACGCGCTGCGGGCCCAGATGCGACACGAAAGCGTTTGATACAAGAGCCACCGATTGAGCATCGTGTCCAGAGCCGCGTCGGGAGTTCGCACTTCGATCGAACCGAGAACCGCGTCCCAGTGTGCCAGCACTTTTTCAAACGCAGCGTTCACGTTTCCGGCCTGTCGGAACTTTGCAACCACTTCCTGTGCGGCAGTCTTCGACTCCGCCTCGCCGATTAAGAAGATCACTTCGCGAGCTTCGTTCGGTGCGAGTTCAATGCTTGTTTGGATTGCGGCGCACGGATCCAATCCGGCTCCATCTCTTCCAGCCAGATTCAGTCGTTTGAGCGCGGCGGGACTTTCAAGCGAACTGTTACGGCCCACGAACTCCTTGCGATCGCATGTCGCGCTCAAAAGACTCTCGCTCGTTGCTACGAAAGCCACACGATCTGCGAACTCGTTGTTGAATGGATTGCGCGCAAAGATCGTCGATGTGGGCGCGTCGATCTCAGTGATGATGTAAGGCGCCGAAGAAGATCTAAAAACGCCGAGCACTAGTTCGTTGTAATTAGTCACAGTTAATCTGCGTTTTCTCGCAGTGCGATTACGTAAGCGAAGTAACGAGATTTTTACCGGAGCATCGAGCGGCGCAAAGACCAGTAACTCCTGTGAGATACCGTGACTGGTGTGTTCAAAGACGCTGTAGCCCTGGCCGTGTCTGACGATGTACGGCTCGCGCTCTCGAATCGGCAGAGGCGTCGCAGACCAGATAGTGCCTGTATCTTCGTCGCGAAGATAGACCACTTCGCCGGGTGGATCACTCACTGCATCGTTGGACCACGGAGTAAGACGATTCTCACGACTGTTGACCGACCACGTGCAGCCGCCACCTGTTTCCGTAATCTGAAAGCCGAAGTCCACCTCGTTGGCAATAACGTTTGCCCACGGCGCGGGCGTCCATTGTTCGGCGCCAAGCAACGTCACGTATTCACGTCCGCCCTGATGAAAGCCACCAAGCCCGTTGAAGAAGGCGAGATCGGGCGGCGCAACGGTCAGTTCAGGATAAGCTTGCGACGGCAATCGCGGCACTAAAGGCGGTGGCAACGGTTCCTCGACTCGCTTGCGTTCGATCTGATCCTCGAAGGCGCCGCGTTCTGCGACGATCACGACTCGGGCCACGGCATGAAGCAGTATCCGGTCAGCTTCAGGCATTTGATCCGAACGTCGCAGGTAAACTCCACCGGCTTTGTCCTGCAGTCCCTGTAGACCACTGGTCCGTACGATGTTTTGCAGGTCCTCATGCAACAACTGGAGATAGTCCGTCGGCGTGTCGTTGAGGATTACAAGATCAACCTTGAGTCCCTTGTAGTGCAGATACTCGTGCCCGCGCACGAGCTTCCTCACTGTGCTCATGTCTGCGGCCTTGTCGATGCGAACGACAACGATCGGCAGATCGCCGCTGATGCCATAGGCCCACAAACTCGATTGCGCTTTGGTGTTGAGCGCGAGAACGTGTGGCGTCGGACGCAGAGAAGGATCCGAATAGACGATGCGCGCAGCGAGACGTTGAAAGAGGTGCGCTTCCTCAGCGTCGATCTTGAGGTGACTCATCTCGACCTGAGCTTTGGTCCAGGCGAGACGCAGTTCGCGTTCGAATATGTTTGGATCGTGGTACTTGTCGGCGAGTGCCAGTGCCTCTTCGCGGGAGCGTGCGACAGCGGTGCTGAAAGCGCACCGCACCGTTTGATTCGGTTGAATTCGGACGCGCCGGCGAAGACTGAAAACAGGATCGAGCACAGCGCCGGTTGTGTTTGAGAGCGGACGATCTTCCATCACGGCGATTGGATTACTCGCAGTGCGTCCTCGTCCCAAAAACCTGCTGCGATCCGTTTCATACTGAACAGCGCCAACAGCCTCACTCTCCGCAACGACGACATGAACGCCCCAGATGGGCTGGTCTTCAGAAGAGCGTTGCCGGCGACGGGCCAGGATTGCGTTCTCACCGGGAACGAATTCCGTTTCGATGAAGAGATTGCTGAATGCCTGGTGTGCTGCGTCCGCATTCGGAGTTGCGAGGACGACCTCCGCATAGCTGGTTAATTCGATCTCGCGGGTGCGTGAAGAAAGATTCGTAAGTGAGATACGCCGAACTTCAGCGTTGTCTTCCGCAGACACTACAACTTCCATGCGCGTTGCGATGCCGGAGTCGATGCGCCGGAAGTCAGCTTTGTCTTCCGAAAAAGCGACGTGATACGACTGCGCCTTTTGCCGCAGGGGTTGATGACCTGCCGACCACACCGCTCCGCTGCGCACATCGCGCAGGTAAATGAAGGCACCCCAATTGTCGCGAGTCACATCTTCACGCCAACGTGTGACTGCATTCTCTTCGCATTGTGAATAACCTGAGCCGGCAGTCGTGATCATCACGTTGTAAGCGCCGTTCGAAAGCAACTGCGTGCGTGGTGTGCCGAGGTCGGCGGATTCGTAAACACGTGTGATCATTCCTGGCATTCCCTGGGCGACGCGTCCGGTCAACACTTCTTCGGCGCGCGGATGAGCAGCAGGTACACCGACGGGTATTCGTTCCTGGAGCAGTAACTCGGTGGCCTGAACCGTTGGATCTGAATGAAAACGTTTCTGGACCAGATCTTCCTGAAGAATATTGGCGAGTGCGACGAGGCTCATTCCCTGGTGATGCGTCATGAAGGCTCGAATGAGTACTGACTTTTGACCTTCCGGCAAACGCTCAGTTGTGTAGTCGATCGACTCGTAAAAACCGTACGGTCCAAGTGCGCCCTCTCTTTGTAACCGGCGCAAATTGGCAAGTGCAGATACTGGATCGATTTCCGCTGCCAGTATTGTTGCGTAAGGAGCGACGACCAGATCTTCGATTAGGCCGCGTTTTAGACCGAGTCCCGGCACACCAAATGGGCCATATTGATAGTTGAGATGAAGATCGCGCACGTTGTAAGCCGCTTCGGAAATTCCCCACGGCACACCACGTTCCTGACCGTATTCGATTTGCCTGTCGACGATTGTTCGATAAGTTTCGGACAGCAGTGTAGCCTGATAGTTGCGCATCACGAGCAACGGCATCAGATACTCGAACATCGTTCCGGTCCATGAGATCAACGCGCGTCCACCATCCACTTTTGTGAGCGCGCGGCCCATGCGGAACCAGTGTTGTTGAGGAACATCTCCTTTTGCGATGCCGACAAAACTTGCGAGACGTGCTTCGGAAGCAAGTAGATCGTAATAAGAGTCGTCTACGCGCGATGCGGTTACGTTGTAGCCAATCGGGAACAGTTTGCGTTCCACGTCGAAGAGAAATGAGAAGTCCATCTCTTCGATGATCTGGTCGCAACGGCGTGCGAGGCGGCTGAGACGTGAAAGCATGTCCGATGCGGCGCCTGCGGATTGTTCGAGTGCTTTGGTCAGTCGCGCTGCAATTTGTTCCAGAGTTGGGGAGGCATGATTTTGCATGGCCGCAAGTTGGACCAAAGCTCTGTCGCAGAGTTGCGGCACTTCGCCGAGCGTCGGCACATGTTGCAGGAGATTGACGATCGATGCCCATTCCTGGTTTGACTCAACCGTAGCCTCGTCAATCAGAGGCAGTAGCCGACTCCAGCTCGTGATAGTCTCCAGATCTCTGCGGCGGGATTTGACTTGATGAGTGAGAGCTCCAACCCACCACCGCAGCTCCTGGAAACTGACCTCGCCATGTTCGTGAGCAAGTGCATTGACGATGTCCTCGATTTCAGAGGCGCGTCGCGCGAGCGAGTCAAACAACACAACCCATGACGAAAGCTTGTTATCGGGTTTGACCTGAAGCAGTTTGTGACAGGCGGCGATCTCGTCTTGCAACTGTCTAACGGTTACCACTTCAGTACGCTGGTGGAAACTGCCCAAACTGCTTGCTTCAGTGGCGACGGAACCAATCGTGTCGTTAAATCCCTCGATCACGCACGAATCAAACAGACTGTTGTCAGGGAATTCAATGCAGGCCTGTTTCACGGCGACCAAATGTCCGGCCAGGTTGCCACTGTCGACGGTCGAGATGTATTGCGGCAGGAGTGGCTCAAGAGTCTTGGTGTCGTACCAGTTGAAAAAATGGCCGTGCAGACGGCTTAGCTGGGCCAGGGTTGAGAACGTCAGTTCCTGGCGTTCGACGAGTTCGAGAGCGCCGACATATCCGAGATCGCGAGCGGAACAAGTGGCGAGCAACAGCAGTCCCATATTCGTGGGCGACGTGCGATGCGCGATTACGGGTTTCGGATCTTCCTGAAAGTTGTCCGGGGGCAACCAGTTGTCTTCGGCGCCGACAAAAGTCTCGAAGAAGCGCCATGTGCGCCGGGCGATGACCCGAACAAACGCAGCGTCGTCGACGCTCAGTAGCTTCCGTTCGGCCGGTCGCGGTTTGCTCACGAGATAAGCGATAAACGGAGAAAGCATCCAGACGACAGAGAGCACGCCCATCACAGGCAAGCCTGACGGCTTCAGACTGATAGTGAGACCGAGCGCGATCAACGTCAGCACCACCGCAGGTAGCATGAACCGCACAAACGATCCGACGTCGTTTCGTAAAGACCGTTCCGCTTCCGCTGCTGACACCCACTCGAGTAGTTTCCGGCGAGAAATCAGTTGCCGGTACAAAGCGCGCACAATTGCATCGCACATCAACCAGGCCTGATGTGGAAGAAAAACAAAGGAGAGCGCGATCTGTGCTGTGTTGGTGCGGAAGTCGCCCCAGAGACTCCAGAAATGGCTGGTCCACGGAATCCCGCGCGGATGAATCAGGAGACCAGTGGCCACATGCAGGTAAACAGGAAACGCGATCACCAGAAAAACAAAGAGACTCCAGAACAATGTCGAGCCGGGAAAGACCGCGCATGAAGCAACAAGCCACAGGAATAACGACGGAGCAACAAGGCTGCGACGCAGGTTGTCGAGAATTTTCCAGCGGGCCATTACCGGCAGCACGTTGCGAATCTTGCGTCGCTCGCCATCGGGCACTCCCGGAAAAAGCCAACGAATGATTTGCCAGTCGCCGCGTGTCCAGCGGTGTGATCGCTTCGCGTAGGCTTCGTACGACGCTGGGTAATCGTCGAGAAGCTCGATGTCAGTCGTTAAAGCAGCGCGTGCGAACAACGACTCGAAGAGATCGTGGCTGAGCAATGCATTCGCGGGCACTCGGTTGTCGAGTGTGCGTTGGAAAGCGTCGACCTCGTATAAGCCTTTGCCGGTAAAGTTTCCGTCGCCGAAAAAGTCTTGATACACATCGGAGACTGCGGTTGTGTATGGATCGATGCCGGTGTAACCGGAAAAGACCTGCACAAACTTCGAACGTGAAGCGCTGGCCAGTGAGATGCTGACGCGCGGTTGCAAAATGCCGTAGCCGTCAGTCACGCGGTTTGTTGCGGCGTCGATAGTGGGTTGATTTAGCGGGTGAATCGCAGCGCCGACGAGTCTTCGCGCAACGTCGCGTGGAAGCTGGGTATCAGAGTCAAGTGTGATCACATAACGGATTGACTTTAACAGCACGTCATCAGCCGTGCGGACAAGGAAACTCGTATCCGGCGCGCCGCGAAGTAGTCGATTAAACTCTTCAAGCTTCCCGCGCTTGCGCTCCCAACCCATCCATTTACCTTCTCCTTCGTTCCACTGCCGTCTTCTGTGAAAGAGATGAAAACGATTGTTACCGTGTCGACTGTTTAAAGCATCGATACCGCTTTGTGCGATCGCGAGGAGGTTGGAATCTGTCGGAGTTTCTTCTGTGGCGGCGTCGGGGAAATCGCTCAACAAAGCAAAGTAAACGTGCTCATCCTGATTCGCGAGGTGGTGGACCTGGAGTCGTTCCACGAGTTCATGAACCTGTGACTCATGCAGAAAGATCGTTGGCACGACGACGAACGTTGCTGCATCTTCGGGGATGCCATCAGCGGTATCCATTCTCGGCAGCAAACGCGGTGGAAAAAAGTGCGTCAGATCCCAGTTAAGAACTGTAACTGCCAGATCGCTCGCGGGGATCAGAGCGAGCAGGGCCGTTAAGACTATGAATTGCCAATTGACTCCGTGGCGATACATGACATAGAGCAGCAGGCCCATGATCAGCAACGTCATTACCGTGAGAGTGCTGAGATAGGTGCCGGTTGAGTGGCGCAACAGGAAACGACGCAGTCGTTCAGTGGGACGCGGTTGATAGCTGAAACTCGACTCGAGCCGGCTCAGGCCATCGTCGATGAGGTAATAGCCAACGTGTCTTTGCGCGGGTGAAGTTTCGTCTGCCTGAGCCGCGAGATCGATTGCCGCCTGCGCGATTTTCAGTTCACTCGCACGGGTTCGTTTGCTGATGCGTTCAACAACGTGTCGATAGCGATCCCGTGAAGCAAACTCCATTCGCGAATAGACACCCGCAGGATCTTTGCCCAACAGCGGCTCGATCAAACTGACTTTTTCGAAGAAGTCGTTCCAGTCGAGCGTCGAGAGCAGACGCATGCTGGTGATGATGTTTCCGACGGTAACCTGTGCCGCTGCCTGGCGCTGATGTTCGAGATGGATTATCTGTTCGACGCTTGTGCCTTGCCGCACCAGCAGTTTCTCGATCCAGCCCATCACGGGCATGACGGATGGGTGCTGTTCGCGAAGTCTTTGCACCAGTTGGACGAGGAATGGGTGTGGTAAGTCTTCGCGTTTTCCGACGCGCTCGTTCAGAAACGCCATCACACCCGTGGGTTGAAGCGAAGCGATCTCGAGCAGTTTGTCGGCGAGCTTGTCCGCCTCATCGCGTCGAGCACGGGCACGGGCAATCGTGATTGCAAGCCGGCGAAGGTTTTCGACAAGGGCCAGACGCAGGGTGATCGCAACGGCCCACAACTCACCTATCGAGAGCGGCGCGACGATTTGGTACGCAGCTATAAACCTTTGCAGTGTTTGTGTATCGAGACGCGAGTCGGTGTGCGCGATCAACTCGAGCGCGACTGAATAGATTCGCGGGTAGCCTTCTAATTCGCCGTGCGCGAGTTTGGGAAGTTCATGGTAGTAACTCTTAGGCAGATCCTGACGAATCTCGCGCAGTTGTTCTTCGACGATGTGGAAGTTGTCGACGAGCCATTCAGCGGCGGGCGAGATGGCGTGGCCCTGGCGCAGTGCTTCGACGAGTAGTTTGTAGGCGGCTTCGAGTTTACGTCCGTTGTCTTCGAGGCGCGGCAAGAGTTGCGCGCGGCCTTTGCGAGTAACGGTTTTGTGTTCGGCTGCGAGAGTTTGTGCGTACTGCTCGAGACGTTCGACACTGAAAAACTCCGCCTGAAACGGTTTCTCATCCGCATCACCCGTAGGTTTGCGCATTAGTGCAGACAGAGATTCGAACAACTCACTCATAGAGTGTGCGTTTAGGGATTTCTTTACACAACAAAGCAGGGGGCTGAAGGGGGAAGTTTCAGAATATCATTTGTGCTTAGGACTTGGTACTTCGTACTTTGCTTTTTATCAAAATCCCGCAAAGCATAAAGTACAAAGCACTAAGATCCACGTGTAGTATACTTTGCGCGATGCGCGTTTTAGGAATTGATCCAGGAAGCCAGACAACCGGGTGGGGCGTGGTCCAGGGCGATGGGCGACGTTATTCACTCATTGCGTTTGGTTCAATTCGTGCGTCGTCGAGCCTGAAATTTTCGACGCGACTTTTGAAGATGTGTAACGGGTTGGAGGAAGTGATCGCCGAGCATCGTCCGGATGCTTGTGCTCTCGAAGACTCTTTCCTTGCGACGAACGTCAAGGTAAGCATGAAACTCGGACAGGTGCGCGGAGTTGCGTTGCTGGTGGCGGAGCGTGCCGGGCTTGAGATTTGCGAATATTCACCGCGGCTGATTAAGCAGACTGTAGTTGGTTATGGCAATGCTGAGAAACATCAGGTTCAGGAGATGGTGCGGTTGCTGCTGTCGTTGAAGAGCGTGCCGTCGCCGCATGATGCTGCCGATGCGCTCGCGGTTGCGATTTGTCACTTTCATCACGCGGCGTTTAAAGAGAGAATAGCCGCGGTGTAAAAATATAGGTCTATGGGACCTATTAAAACCTCACGATTGGAGATTCAATATGCTTCCTCACAAGCTCACGTTTTGTCTTTTTCTAATTCTTCTCAATTCCGGATCAATTCTCGCGCAGCAACGGAAACCTCCTGCGGGTGGGCGTCTCGCGATCGTTGTTGACGAACGTCTCGCGGCGCTGCGCTCCACTCCTCAACTCAACGGCAGGCTTGTGCGGCGGCTGAGCCGTGGACGCTTGCTGGCGGTTAGATCGATGAAAACAAGCACCGACGGAATTTCATTCTTTCTCGTGAATGTATCGAATCGCACGCGTGGGTGGATCCAACGCGAAGCTGTTGTCTCGCCATCGCGTATAGGCGACGACCAACGATTGCTCACGCTGATCGAACGCTCTCAAGGCTTTGATCGCATCGCACGAGCTCGAATCTTTCTCGATCACTTTCCGCGTTCGGGTTTTCGTCCAACGGTTCTATTGTTACTCGGCGATACCGCCGAAGAACTCGCCGCCAAACTCTCACGCGATGCGGCACGTCGACTGAAACAAGACCCCGGCGATGCCCCAGAGATCAGCTATTTCCTGAATTACACCGGTCTCGATCGCTACAACCGGCAGGGAATAACATTCGTCTTCGATCAGGCGAGCAAACGCTTCCACTACGACGGCGCCGCCTGGCGCGAACTGCTCCGTCGCTATCCGCATTCACCTTCTGCAGCCGAAGCGAAAATCAAGCTCAACTCGCTTTACTCTCAACTGCGCAGAAGCTAAACTGACACCAATGCTTTTACGACCTCGAAAATTACCAGGAGAATGCACGATGGGCCTCACACATGTTGCGGTCAAAGTTCGCAATCGGGATTCTAATGAAACCTTTAGCGGAAACTTTCTAGTTGATACGGGTGCTACTGATTCAATGGTTCCGGCACGTGAACTGAAGCGAATTGGCATCGAGCCAACTGGCAAAAAGACCTATGAAGTTGCCACCGGCGAACTGCAGCAGTTCGACGTTGCTTATGCAGAAATCTCATTTCTGGACGAGACCCTCACGAGTCGAGTGATCTTTGGCCCGGACAATGCTGAGCCGATATTGGGGGTCATTGCTCTCGAATCCATGGGCGTTATAGTCGACCCCGTGAATCAGACCCTCAAAAAAGTGGGGCTTAAGCTGAAGTACTGGCCTGAATAGGCAATTCGACACTAAACTCTCAGATAATCTGACCGCAAGGGTGTTAATAAACCCTAAACCTCCTCGTCTATCAGGGTGTAGACGAAGGAGATCACCCTTGCAGGCAGCACTTAAACCCTTGCGATTAGTGAAAAACGAACCCGCCAGCGAGCTGGAAACGCTTTTCCAGGCACACCACGGCCGAGTTTTTCGGACGGCTCAACGAATTACGGGCAGCGCCGCGGACGCGGAAGATGTCCTCCAAACCGTCTTCCTGCGACTCGTCAAAGGCCAGGATGACTATGATTGGTCAGGAAATCCCGAGGCTTATCTTTCCCGCGCAGCCATAAACGCCTCGCTCGACCTGTTGCGAAGCCGCACACGCTCCAAAGCCGTTGCCTTCGACGACGGCGAAATGGATTCAATAGTGAGCAGTTACAAGAGTCCCGAGGCAGTTCACGCCGATCGTGAACTCCAGACGTTGGTTCGGGAAGCCGTAGGCCGTCTCGGGAAGACTGCCGGCGAGATGTTCGTTCTCCGTTATTACGAAGGTTTTGATAACAAGGAAATCGCAGCGCTTCTGAAGACTTCACCGTTAGTGGTCGGCGTGGTACTCCATCGCGCTCGTACCAAACTGAAAAAAGAGATTGGGCACTATCTGGAGAAACATCATGAAAACTAATAAAGAGCAGATCCTCGACAAAGTTACTGCCGAGATCCGCAATCAAAAAGTAGATCCGGCAGCTGTGTCAGCAGCGGCAGACCGTGTTTGGGCGCGTGTCTCCGCCGCTGCTGGCGCAACTGAATTCCAGTTGCCGGCGGCCGACCGTATTGAAGGTTGTGCGGACTATCAATCACTGATTCCTACGCACCTCGCAGGCAAATTATCTGAAGCACGTTCGCTATTGCTGGTGGACCACACACACGAGTGCATTCCTTGCCGCAAGGCGATGAATGAAGCACGTTCAAGGCGCTCGATGACAGTCAAGCCAGCCGCGAGCAAACCACGTTACACCCTTCAACCTGTGATCATGCGTTGGGGCATCGCCGCCGCTTTGGTTATCGGTCTCGGATTGCTGGCTATTCCGTTTGTGCAGAGGTTCTGGCCCTACGGCCAGTTTGACGCGACTGTACAGGCGGCTGAGGGTCAGGTTTATCAGATCGCCGATACACAAACAGCGTCGGTCAGCACCGGAGCGAAGCTGCAACAGGGCGAGAAGGTCCGTACTGCAAAAGACGGTCGCGCTGTGGTCCGTTTAGGCGATGGTTCGTTGATCGAGATGAAAGATCGATCCGAGCTTTATCTGACTAAGTCGGGCAACGGCACCACGATTCACCTCAACCGCGGCAGCATTGTTGTCGAAGCTGCGAAGCAGAAAGATGGCAAGTTGTTTGTTGAGAGTGGTGATTCACTTGTGTCTGTTACAGGCACAGTGTTCTCAGTGAACAACGGCACCAAGGGCTCGCGAGTCTCCGTGATCGAAGGCGAAGTGAATCTGAATCATGCGGGCAGTGATCGTGTACTTCGTCCCGGTGAACAGGTGACCACGAATCCGGCGATCACGCTGATTCCGGTTAAAGATGAAGTTTCCTGGAGTCGCAAAGCAGATCAATACGCGGCAGTTTTGAATGGTCTCGCTTCGCTCAAGAACGAATTGAAGAAGGTTCAGCAACCCGGTGTGCGTAATTCGACCCATTTGCTCGACCTGATGCCCGAGAACACGGTGGTCTATGCGGCTCTGCCGAATCTCGCCGACTCGATTGTTGAATCGCATCGCGTGATTCAGGAAAGAATCAGCCAGAACGCAGCACTGCGCGCATGGTGGGAGAAAGAGCAGGCAGGCAAAGCGCAGAACATGGACCAGGTGGTGGAAACAATCCGTCAGTTTGGTTCTTATCTTGGCGACGAGATCGCAGTCTCGGTCTCGATGGACGATCAGGGTCGCCCGGGTGAACCGCTGGTGCTTGCTGAGTTGAAGAACTCACAGGGTTTCCGGCAGTTTCTCGAGCAGGAGATCGCAAAGTATGCGGGCGACAAGAAAGGTAGACCGGAGATCGAGTTTGTTGAAGATCCGGCCACCGCAACAGCGCCCAGCACTGGCGACAAGCGAGAGAAACTTTACGTCTGGATTCAGTCAAATCTGTTTGCTGCCAGTCCGAAGTTGCAGCAACTGCAAGGTGTGGCGGCATCAGTCACAAACGGAAGCACAGGCAATTTCTCAGCGACGCCGTTCCATAACCGCATCGCACAGGTTTATCAGGAAGGTGCGGGTCTCGTAGTGGCGGCAAATCTCGAAAAGGTTGTCGCTGATACGAAAGCTGAACGCGCCAAGAGTCGGGATGCTGAGAAGCAGGAAGCTGCTTTGAATAAGTTGGGCATACTGAGTGTGAAGTATTTCGTTCTGGATCAGAAAGACAGCAACGGAAAGACTCACACACAGGCTTCCCTCTCGTTCAACGACGCGCAGCGCGGTATTCCTTCATGGCTCGCAGCGCCCGGTCCGATGGGTTCTCTGGAATATATCTCACCAGACGCAAACCTCGTAGCCGGATTCGTAGTGAAGAACCCAGCGACACTCGTTGACGATTTACTCGGCGTGCTCGACGGCGTTTCGCCTGAGTTGCGCAAGAACCTCGACACCCTGCAGTCGAAGCATGGTCTCAACCTTCGCGACGACATCGCTGCACCCTTAGGTGGAGAGTTTGCTTTTGCGATTGATGGGCCACTCCTGCCGACGCCTTCGTGGAAGATGGTGTTTGAGGTCAACGATCCCGCGCACTTGCAGCAGACGTTGGAGCGCATGGTCACAGAAGTCAATAAACAGACGGCGTACCTTGGCAAGGCTGGATTGACCTGGGAAAACACGGAATTCGGCGGCCGTAAGTACTACACGCTGCGGTCGACAGATTTCGGAATGATCCAGGTGAACTATACCTACGCCAACGGATACTTGATCGTCGGTCCAAGCAGAGCGTTAGTCGAAAGAGCTTTGCGATCACAGGAGAGCGGTTTGTCGCTCCTGCGTTCGGCGAAGTTCACGGCAGGTTTACCGGCTGATGGTAACGCCAACTTCTCGGCCGTCTTCTATCACAACATCGGCGGTTTGGTTCCGGCTGGACTGGCAAGCAGTGCGGCCAGCACGGCGGAGCAGTTGCCGAGTGGACCACAGGAAGCAGTGAAGGCAATTGCTGGAAACATGGCTCCAACACTTGCTTACGCTTATGCACAGGGTGACAGCATCACGTTTGCTGCCAACACTGAAGGTGGACCATTCGGAATCGGACCGGCAACGCTCCTGGGAATGCCCAACGCACTCGAAATGCAGCACATCATTGGTCGAGGCATGGGCGGTAAGAAGTAGTTAGACAGGATTGACACGATTGTTTGCAGGATTTACAGGATTCATCTTGTAAATCCTGCTCAATCTTGTTCATCCTTTCGAATAAATAACCTCGCGAACAAGGGTGCTCAGAATGAAGCTCGTCTCAATCTCCCTAATCTCCTGGCTTTTTGGATTGCTGGTCCTGTCGAACTTTCTCATTATCGATGAACGAGGTATCAGTTCGACAGTCATCTCAATCACGATGGCAGCGTTGTTGTTCTCGTTAGCCTATGCGCCGTCGCTTTCATGGCTTCGTCAACGCATGGGCGGATGTAGACCAGCACTGCTGTTTCCTCTCGCCTCCGCTGTTGTACTCAACACACCTGTGTTTCTGATCGAGATTCTTGCAATAGGTAGAACTTTAGCACCGGCAGATGCGTTAGCATGCATTGTTGCTTTTCTGCTGATGGGTACAGTCTTCGGACTTGGATTCGTTTGGAATTATCAGAACACAGCGTTATAAGAAAGAGTATGGCACTCCCCGCTTCGGTTTCTAACGAACCGATCAAAGCTCAACCGGCTTACTCTGAGCCGCCCGTAATCGACCTGCATGGTCTCAGCGTTTCTTTTGGCCGGCGGCAGATACTCAAGAACCTGCGTGGTGACCTGCGCGGCAAAGCGATAGGTCTGCTCGGTCCCAATGGCGCCGGCAAGACGACACTGATTCACACGCTCCTTGGCTTTCATCCACCGTCAGCGGGCACTGCGCAAATATTCGGTCTCGACATCGTCAATCAGGCCAGAGAAATCAAATCGCTGATTGGATACATGCCGGAGCGCGATTCATTCATCGCCAAGATGAGTGCTGTTCACTTCGTCCGTTTGATGGGTGAACTCTCCGGCCTGCCACCCGATGCCGCACTGGAACGAGCACACGAAGCGCTCTTCTACGTTGGTCTTGGTGAAGCACGATACCGGCGTCTCGAAACCTACTCGCTCGGCATGAAGCAACTCGCCAAGCTCGCGCAGGCTATTGTTCATGGTCCAAAACTGATCTTTCTCGACGAGCCGACTAACGGGCTCGACCCCCCTGCGCGTCTGCGCATGATCAAACTCATTCGCGAGATTCGCGACAGTGGTCACGCGCAAATCGTGCTCTCGTCGCACTTGTTACTCGACGTGGAAGAATGCTGCGATGAGATTCTGATACTTCGCGACGGCCAAATCGCCGTCTATTGCAATCTCGAAGAAGAACGTAAGTCAAATCGCAAGTTTCTCATGCTTGAAACACGCGGCGATCACGCAAAGTTTGTTGAAGCACTCGCGAAACTCGGTTGTGAGTACGCAGTGTCTGCCGATCATCGTTTGAAGATCGTTTTGCAGGAAGGAATTGAAGTGCGCGATTTGTACCGGCTGGCCGATGAGACAAAAGTGCAGCTCCGTCGTTTGAGTTATAAGCGCGATTCGCTTGAAGACATTTTCCTGAGGGCAATGGAGAACGGCTATGGCGGTCTATGAACAGACGTATAAGCCTTACAAGGGCAAGCTAACTCCTGAGTGGAACCGGTTCCTGATCATTCCGCGCCACGCATTTCGGGGTGTCTTCGCTTACAAACTGTTCATCGCTTTTTACGTGATTTGTTTTCTCCCGGTTTTGATAGAAGCGATTTTGATTTACCTGCACCACAACATCACGGCGCTTGCGATCATGAACCTCAACGCAAGACAGTTGCTGCCCATCGACGGTGCATTTTTCCAGTACTTCGTTTTCATCCAGGGCGGTTTTGCATTCTTTGTAGCGCTGTTGCTTGGACCACCATTGGTCTCGCGCGACTTGCGAAATAACGCGCTCCCGCTTTATCTCTGCCGTCCGTTTACGCGCACTGAATACGTGATGGGTAAGATGTCAGTGTTGTTGATTCTCTTATCGGGAATCACCTGGATACCTCAGTTGTTGATGTTTTTCTTCCAGTCGTACCTCGCGGGTTTTGAATGGTTCAAGAATAACTTGTGGATTGCCAGCGCAATCGTTATCGCCGGTGTTGTTTGGATATTGCTGCTGGCTCTTATCTCGCAGACACTTTCAGCCCTGCTTAAGTGGCGCATCATCGCGAGTGGGGCGATGTTGGGACTGGTCATTATTCCGTCAGCATTCTTTGGCATCATCAATGAGATCTTCCTGACGCGTATCGGAAATCTCTTTAGCCTGATAGGGCTGATGACCAATGTCACAATGGGACTTTTCGGCACATTCGACCGCGTTACCGGGCGACGTCAGATTGGAGGATTTGATGACGCTCCAATGCGAGAGATTCTGTTGATTGAGCCGCCGCTGTGGAGCTCATGGGCGATGTTGTTTGTGATATGTGCCATTTGCCTGGCAATACTAAGTTGGAAGGTGAAAGCCTACGAGGTAGTGAAATAAGACACTGGTATGACGATTTCCACTGACCACCTCATCATCTTCGACAACGTCTCCAAGTTTTACGGCGAGATACTCGGAGTGAATCGAGTGAACCTGCAGATTGCGCCGGGCATTACAAGCCTGGTCGGTCCGAACGGGGCAGGGAAGTCGACGCTGATGAATTTGATGACGGGGTTGCTGCGTCCGACACGCGGTTCTATTTCGCTCCTCGGTATTCCCACGGATCAGCCGGAGCAACTTTTCCGCAAAGTTGGATACTGTACTCAGTTTGACTCGTTTCCGAGAGGTGTAACCGGGCGCGAATTTCTTAATGCGTTTCTGCTGGTCCATGGCTTCGATCGCAAACGGACAAACGAGCTTAGCCAACTCGCGCTTGAACGCGTCAATCTCGTCGAAGCCGCCGATCGAAAGGTCGCGGGTTATAGCAAGGGAATGCGTCAACGCATACGGCTGGCGCAATCGATCGCGCATCAACCGGCAGTCATGATTCTGGACGAGCCTCTAAACGGACTCGATCCGATGGTCCGTGCCGAAACGATTGCACTGTTTCGCAAACTCGCTTCCGAAGGACTGCACCTGATCATTTCGTCACACATACTGCACGAAGTCGACATGATGTCAGACCGCGTAGTGTTGCTAAACAATGGCTACATCGTTGCCGAAGGAAATATCCACGGCGTGCGCGACGAAATGGAAGAGCACCCGATGCAGATCCTGATCCGTTGTGAAGACCCTTCAAAACTCGCCGCGTATGTGTTTGCTCAGGATCACGTCGTTGAAGCACGACTTCATGAAGACCGTCGCGGTCTCTTCATCAAGACGCGCGACGCAGACCGATTTTACCTGATGTTGAATCGTGCAGTAGCCGAGGGCAAAGTGAGCGTGGAATCGATCGCTCCGGTTGATGATGACCTCAGTGCTGTTTACCAGTATTTGATCGGCACGTCGGGCGGCAGTGCATAGGAGTCAGTGGAGATGAGTTCAACGATAGACGCAATCAGATCAGAAAAGCCGCCGGTTAATTGGTCACTGTGGTTCCGTCAGATCGGCGCGATCTTTCGGATGGAGCTCGAAAAAAACTTTCTCAGTCGTCGTTCGATACTGATTTATCTGCTGGCATTTTTACCGCTGTTTCCCCTTGCATTGCTGGCCATCATTACGCCGCCTGGAAATGAGTGGAAAGACTTCAATCAATACAGCATCATCTACTCGATCATCTACAACGGTTTGATTCTGCGGACTCTCGTGTTTTTTGGTTCCGCGTGGATCTTCATGAATTTGTTTCGCGGCGAGCTCGTCGACCGCAGTTTGCACTATTATTTTCTGAGCGCGGTGCGCCGTGAGGTGCTGGTAGTTGGCAAGTACATCTCCGGCCTGGCGACTTCAATGATCCTCTTCACAACAACGACTGTGGTTTCGCTGTTGTTGCTCTATCTCCCGCACTTCTATTCACAGAGTGTGCGTTACTTCACCGAGGGACGTGGGCTCGGACAACTGCTCACCTACGCCGGTATCACGATGCTTGGGTGTCTTGGTTATGGTGCGTTCTTTCTCGTGGTGGGGTTGTTCGTTCGTAATCCGATTATCCCGGCGTTGCTGCTTTATGGATGGGAGTGGCTCAACTTTCTGCTGCCTCCGCTGCTGAAAAAGGTCAGCGTGATTCACTATCTTAATTCGCTTGTGCCCGTGCCGGTGTCGGAAGGTCCATTCGCGGTCGTCGCGGAACCCACGCCCGCATGGATCGCGGTTCCGAGCATGCTTCTGGTTACGATCCTCGTGCTGATCCTCGCCGCCTATCGCATCCGCCACATGGAGATCCGTTACGGCAGCGATTGACATCCGCGTTCATCCGCGTAAATCTGCGGCTTAAACTAAAGTTTTAGTTGACACGCTACCCGGCTTGCGGTATTGTCCGCCTAAAGTCTTAGTAGAGGATTTGGAATGCCACGTCGCAAAAGTGAGCAGATGACGCCGCTGGAACTGGAGATCATGCAGGTGCTCTGGGAAACCGGGCCGGCCACGGTGCAAACAGTTCAACGTGAACTGAAACGGGAATTGGCTTACACGACCGTGCAAACAATGCTTGCTGTTCTGCACCGCAAGAAAAAAGTTAAGCGGACTCTCAAGGACAAAGCCTATATCTATACGCCCGCTGTGAGTCGAACGAAATTCACCGGACACGCCGTGCGCGAATTCATCGATCGGCTCTTTGGCGGTTCGGCTGAGGGACTCGTGATGAATCTCTTGCAGGAGAAGCATCTGACGCCGGAACGACTGGCCGCCCTTCATGAGCTGATCGAGAAGGAAGAACGAGATGCTAAGAATTAGCGAGTTCATCCTGAACTTTGTTCTGAACTCCGTTTGGCAGGTGACGGCCATCTTCGTGGTTGCGGCAGTCGTGTCATGGCTCTTGAGAAACGGACCAGCGCGTTATCGACACGTGCTCTGGCTAATTGCCCTCGTCGCTTGCCTTGTCGTGCCGTTGTTAACGGCAACGCGCATTGTGCCGGGGTGGATTTCAAGTTTTCAGGTCGTCGCTTCTTCTTCGAAACCGGTCAATCTCGAAAGTGTTGCTCCCGTTGTGAAGGAGAGGAGCAGCTCCGAATTCGATCACGCAGTCGATCACGTTAGCAGACGACGTAGTGCGATAGTGACCACGACGCCACGCAGCGTCCTGTTTCTCGCATTGGGCTACGCGGTTTTCGTCTTCGTCCGAGCTTTGAGACTGGTGCGATTTTGGCGTCGAAAAGAGAAGCTGCGCCGATCAGCTTCGCACACGGGTGTCACTCTTCAGATCGAAGCAGCCGCGCAACGCTGTCGCAATCTCCTGAACGTTGCGGATGTACCAGTTACATTGTCGGCCAAAGCGCGTGTGCCATACACGATTGGCACGTTACGTCCCTTGATCGTGTTGCCCGAGGCTTTCAGTTCGAATGTGGACGAATCCAGGTTGCTATCGGTAATCGGCCACGAAATGGCTCACGTGGCACGCAGAGACTTCTTGACGAATTTGTTTTGCGAACTTGTCGGCGTAGCCATTTCTTTTCATCCGCTCACATTTCTGATCAAGCAACAACTTGATCGCACACGCGAGCTTGCCTGCGACGAACTTGTAATCAATCACATTCTCGCCCCGAGAGTTTACGCCCGCTCGTTGTTGTGGGCGGCAGACGTCTCGCGTCAGTACGCGTCTCAGGCATTTATATTGAGCATTTTCGACGGAAAGATTCTGGAAGAAAGGATTGTGCGAATCATGAGAAGCCACACACGCATCAATGCAAGACTGGCGAGGTCGTTGATGTTTGCGGCAGTCGTCGTGCTTTGTCTCTCGGCGTTTTCGTTATCACTGTTCTCCGTGGAGTTGCAGACGCAGGTGCGCGCCGCAGTCACGCAACGACTTGAAACGCCAGAACCTCCCGTCATTCAAGCGCCAGTCCCGCAAACAATCACTGTTTCGCGCCGCGAGACTCAAAACAGTGTTGCGGACGCAGACGAGCGCGCCGCACAAGCCTGCAACGCTTCAAAACAAAACGACGTGAGATCAATTGAGTTGCTGATCGCAATGCTGGGCGACGACCGCAAGTCGCAACTTATCCGCTGCTGGGAAGGCACTCGCTGGAGTCCCGCACTGGCGGTGTTCAAACAATCGTCACCGGGTGAACAGGCAGCTCTCGCTCTTGCCTCTTTAGGTCCCGTGGCATTCAGGCCACTGGCGAATCAACTCGACAACTCAAATCCATCAGTACGCCGGAACGCTGCGTGGGCCATCGGCGAACTGACCAACATGGCGCCGAGCACGAGATGGGATGCCGTACCGCAGCTCATCACGCTCCTGAGCGATTCTGACGCGTGGGTGCGCATGGCTGCCGCACGATCTCTCGGCGAGTTACACGACCACCGGGCGGTTGCACAACTCGTGGCGACACTCTCAGACGACAACTGGCGCGTGCGCGAACTGGTGGTCTGGGCCTTGAGTGAGATGAAAGATGCGCGAGCTGTCACTCCACTCTGCGCAATTCTTCTTTCGGATCCGCGAGCTGAGGTTCGTCGTGGTGCGGCCGAAGCGCTTGGTGAGATCGCGAGTGCGGAGGCTCTTCCCGCTCTTAAGCAAGCGCTACAGGATTCAGCTCCCGGTGTGAGTGCCAAGGCTGCCTGGGCCATTTCTGAAATCGAAGGATAGCGCCCTTCTTTGGAGTGCGGCGGCCTGGCGCCGCTTTGTTATCGATCACGCCCATCGAAGGCCAAAGCGGCGCCAGGCCGCCGCACTCCAAAGAGGCGCCTATTCCTAAAAGACTTAGTTTTCCAGAGGAGGCATCACAGATGTCCATCTACAAGTGTGTCTTATTGATGATTGTTTCGCTACTGTCGGTCACTTCAGCCACCGCGCAACCCAAAGCCGGCACTCTCAAGATTAAGCCGTACACATTCGAAAACGACAAAAAAGAAAAGGTCGACGCAGAATTCGGCACCTTGTTCGTGCCTGAAAACCGTTCCAATCCGGACAGCAACCTGATCGAACTCGCTTTTGTGCGCTTCAAGAGCACGGCGAAGAATCCTGCCGCTCCAATCGTCTATCTTGCCGGTGGTCCAGGGGGTTCGGGAATCTTTGCTGCCAAGGGCTCTCGTTTCCCACTCTTCATGGCATTACGCGAGATCGGCGACGTCATAGCATACGATCAACGTGGCACTGGTTTTTCAAAACCGAATCTTGGTTGTTTCGATCGGCTCGCGCTTCCACTCGACGTTGCGCCGACACGCGAAGCTGCCATCAAGGAACTGCGTGAGAACGCGGACAGTTGTAGGACTTACTGGCGTGACATTCAACGCGTCGATCTGGCTGGCTACAACACGAACGAGAGCGCAGACGATCTCGAGGATTTGAGAAAAGGTCTCGGCGTAAACCAGATCAGCCTCTGGTCCATCAGCTACGGCACTCATCTGTCTTTCGCAGCGATGCGCCGGCATCCGAAGAGTATTCATCGCGCCATCCTCGCAGGCACTGAAGGTCCGGATCACACATACAAACTTCCGAGTAACATTCAAAAGCATCTCGAGGATCTGGCGGCGCTGATCAAGGCCGATCCGGTAGTCGGCAAAGAGATTCCCGACTTTCTGGGGCTCATGAAGTCGGTGTTCGATCGACTCGATGCTCAACCGGAAACAGTGGAGATTACTGACACGCGGACTAAGGTCAAGGTGAAGGTAATCGTCAATAAGTTTGTCCTGCAGTTCATCGTCGCCAACAACATCGGCACTACAGTGACCGCAAGATTTCCGGCACTTTTCTACCGAGCATCAAAAGGCGACTTCACCAATCCCGCGCAGGTCTGGCTCAATCAATCGGGGCGCGAGATTGGCTCGGCAATGTCTTACATGATGGACTGCGCCTCGGGACAGACTGCTGCACGTCGCGAACAGATCACGCGCGAAGCTAAGGGCACGTTGCTGGAAGATTTCTCCAACTTTCCGTTTCCAGACGTTTGTGAGGAGTGGAAAGCTCCCGATTTGGGTGATGCGTTTCGATCGCCCCTTCGGTCCGATATTCCAGTGTTGTTCATCAGCGGCACCCTGGACGCTCGCACACCGGTCAGCAATGCAGAGGAGTATCGGAAAGGGTTCTCAAACAGCACGCACATCATTATCGAAGACGCGGTCCACTCCGATCCGTTGTTTCTCTCGTCGCCGATGATTAAGAAAGGGATGATGGAGTTTCTGCGAGGGCAGCCAGTCACGAACACGAAGATTACAGCCGCACCTATGAAGTTTGTCCTTTAACCACGGATTTGACGGATCGACTAACGAAGCGATTGTCACGGATCCAGAAGCGCCACGGTTTGTCGATCCACTCTTCAGCGTAGTCGATGCCGATTCGTGGGCCCCGCGCGATTCGTCGTGGAGACACGTTTTCAAAGTCTTCGAGCCAGACTCGATCGCCTAAGAGATCGGCACCGTCTAGTTGTCGATCGATTCCCATGGCGATGCAGAGTTTCCCGGGACCGTTCGTAAGATTGTGGTCGGGATGTGAATGCCGGCGAGCCCTCATTATCTCAACTCCCTCGACCGGCTCGAGTGCTCGGACGAGAATCGCATGCGGCACATCGGCGATACCGCTGACAACATTGAACTGATAGTACATGCCATAGACAAAGTACACGTACGCAACACCGCCGGACCTGTACATCGTCTCAGTGCGTTTTGTACGCCGTCCACCGTAAGCATGTGAAGCTCTATCTTCGGGACCGCGATAAGCTTCGACTTCGACGATCTTGCCGGAGACTCGTTCTCCATTTGGACCGGGAACAACAAGTAGCTTGCCCAACAATTGTTTTGAGACCGTGAGAACGTCAGGGTGTAAATAAAAGTCGCGTGAGAGCTTAGTCATTGTGGCTGTTGGCGCAGTTTCCAGACCATCACAAAAAATATCACCCATCCGATGAGCACTATGCCTCGGCGTACCCACTTCTGCCCAACGCGCATGGCCATCTTCGCTCCGAAGTAGCCGCCGATGAGGGCCGCACCGGCCATCAGCAACGCATCTACCCAGACGACATATCCTGCGATCGTAAAAATCAGTACGGCAATCGCGTTGATGCAAATACCGAGAAAGTTCTTAATGCCATTCGCGCGGTGTAGCTCATTCATGCCCAGCACTCCCAGCGCCGCGAGCATCAGGATTCCGTTGCCCGCGCCAAAGTAGCCACCATACATCGCGGAGAAAAACTGGAACATCATGGCACCGGTCCACCAGAGACCCATTGGCTTTTCGTCAATGGAACCGACGTGCAGACGCCTGTTGACCACACCGTTCGACATGAAAAGCAGCGTGGCGAACAGAATCAGAAACGGAACGAGTTCGGCGAATACTTTATTTGGCGTTCGCACCAGCAGCAGGGCGCCTAACGCGCCGCCGATGAGGCTGGTGACGCCAAGTCGCAGCAGAATCTTGGAACTGTGTGCAAGCTCTTTGCGGTATCCAAACAAACCGCCAAACAAACCGGGCCAGAGTGCGACAGTGCTGGTTCCGTTAGCGACTTTCGGATCGAGACCAAGCCAGATCAGAACCGGAAAGGTCAGAAGTGTTCCGCCGCCGGCAATGGAATTGATCGCGCCCGCTGCGAACGCGGCGCACAACATGACAAGAGAGGGGAAGAGACGCATCTGTGGCTTCAGTGAGCATGTTAATATAAAAACTAATGAATCGGCATCTTCCGCGGATTGCTCTTCTCGTAATTCTTTTTCTGGTTCTTGTTTGTGGTGGCGGGTCTTCGTCTGCCGCGAAGAAGACGCTGCGCGTGATGACTTACAACATTCACGTCGGCGTCGGCATGGACAAGAAGCTCGACCTGCAACGTATCGCCGATGTGATCAATCGCGAGCAGCCCGATCTTGTGGGTTTGCAGGAAGTCGACCGCGGCGTAAAGCGAACTGAAGGCAAAGACGAAATCGCAGAGCTCGCCACGATGACGCGCATGCACTTCGCCTTCGCGCCAAATCTCGATTACCAGGGTGGGAAGTACGGCGTCGCAATTCTTTCACGCCTGCCACTGAAAGCTACTGTACACACGATGTTTGAGAACAAACGTGAAGCCGAGCGTCGCGGTATGCTGAAGGTAGAGGTCGACGTCGATGGCAAGCCGCTCACGTTTGTCACTACACATCTCGATTACCAGTTTGAAGATGGTCGCTTGTTTGAGACTGAGCAACTACTGAAGGTTATTCGAGATGTGAAAGGGCCACTGATCGTCGTTGCAGATCTAAATGACGTTCCTGAGGGCAGTGCTTACAAACTCATGGACACTTTGTTCGATGATGCGTGGACAGTGAGTCGCGCGAAAGGTGATGGATTCAGTTATCCTGCTGACAAGCCTGTGAAGCGGATCGATCATATTTTTTATCGACCTGCGAATCGTGTTCGGGCGAAGAAGGCGTGGGTGGTGGAGACGCTGGCCTCGGATCATATTCCTGTGGTAGCAGAGATAGAGATAAAATAAGGAACTCCCCTAAGGCTGCCCCCTCCTTTTAATCTTTTTAATCTGTGTAATCTGTGGATGGACTATGCCTAAAGATGCTCATGAAATGGACGAGAGCGAGGTTCGCTCGCGCATCGTTACGCTTGCCTTTGGCGGTGACGAACGGCTCTTCATCGCCTTTTATCGAAAACTACAGCAGGGCTTGCCTGAAGGAACGGGCATTGTGTTGCGTGGCAGCGCTGTTACAAACAAGCGGCACGAGGATGGAACTCCCTTCGACTCGCAAGGAGTTGGAACAAGTGATCTGGATGTGACCGTTGTCGGAAAAAAAGTCATGGAGATGTGGGATTCGAGCGCCTTTTACATTCCAGGACTGCACACAAAACCGCTCTGCGATAAAGATCCGGATATAGCACCGAATTTAAACCCGCTGCGGGAGTCGTTGCAAAAGTTGGTTGGACGTCCCGTGAATATGCAGGCCACATCGAGTCTTGTGCTTTATGGCCGCGATGTTTTGTTTGGTGAGCCTTACTTCGTGGTTGTTCCTTCGGGTGAAGAAGGGTGACGTTGCGGCTGCTTAGTTACAACATCCGCTTTGGCGGACGCGGACGCGAACACGCGCTTGCGGAAACAATCGTTGCTGCCGCGCCTGATCTGGTCGTCTTTCAGGAAGCGACTGACCCGGCGGTGATTAAACGACTCTCCGAAGCTACGAAATTTCCGTTTTGGGCAGCGCGCCAAAACCACTCGATTGGTTTTTTAAGTCGCGAGGAGGTTGAGTATCACGAGTGGCATTATCCCGCGGGTGCGCGCCATTCGTTTCTCGAGATTGTTCCTGCGGGAAGTGAGGCGCGTATTTTTGGTTTACATCTCAGCGCGCGATTTTCCAGGTGGGATGAACGCAGGCGCGCGCGCGAGATTCGATCGCTGTTGGATGGAATCAAGCGACATCAAAACGGCTTCCACGCTTTAGTCGGCGACTTCAACACCCTCGCGCCGGGAGAAGTTTTGGAATTGAACAAGATGCCGGCATGGATACGCGCGTTGATCTGGATCAGTGGACGCAAGCTGCAACGCGAAACGATTCAGTTGATGCTCGATGCAGGTTATGGGGACGGGTTCCGTATGCTGAACCCGGAAGACAAGGGATATACGTTTCCCACGTGGGATCCGCATGTGCGACTCGATTACGTGTTCGTGCCTAAAACGTTTGCGAATCGATTGGGGAAGTGTGAAGTGATTACAGAGCCGAAGGAACGGGTTCGTGCGGCTTCGGATCACTGTCCATTGGTCGCTGAATTAGTTTTGGAAGCGTGATGCTTAGCGCGCCATTTAGACAGGATTTACAAGATGTTTCAGGATTGACAGGATAAGTCTTGTTAATCCTGAAACATCTTGTAAATCCTGTCTAAATTTGACTTAGGGATACACGCGCTCAAGACTAATACTGTGGCCGCTGTAGCCTGGCGGCAATTCGATCGCCGTTTGACCGTGAATACAGAACTCCGTCGTTGGACCTAGAGTCATTTGGCGGCCCCAAAGGGCAACGCCGGGTTGCGAGGTTAGGGATTGCAGGTCGGCGTAAAAAGTTTTGTAAGAAACACCTGCGGGCTTGCTGAGCCAGATGGCAAACTTCGCCTGGTCCAGCTTCGCAACACCTTCCCGCAGTCGATATAGACCGCCAGTCCCATCTGCTGCCTCTCGTGCCACGCGGTTATGCGGCTCTTCACAAGCGCCGGAGACGGCTGCTTCATTGAGCCGGTCCATGGCGGCCGAATCGTCGAGTAGGTACCACTCTTCGTACGCCTCGTCTCTTGTGTTCAACCAACTCGCACCACGAATGCGGAAGACCACCGACTGCTGAAACCCACTCGACTTATTTGCCGCGAGTGTTTCTTGAAATTCACGCAGGTGGTCTTCGTACGCACCGCGGTTAATATCCGGTTGTGGCCAGTGCCAAAAGACGTAAGCAAGCATTGCTGTCAGGCGTTCTGCATCGCTTTGATATCGTCAAGCAACACCTGCTCGTGACCTTCGGGACTCACCTTCTGATACGTCCGGCGCAAGGTACCTTCCGGATCGATCACGAAGCTCGTGCGGTTCCAGTACATCGTTCCCTTGTATTCGCTTTGGCCCACGCCCGCCGCTTTCAGGAACTCGTGATTCGGATCGGCAAGCAGATCGATCGTGAAACTAAATTTGTTGCAGAAGTTCTTGTGCGACGCGACGTCGTCTTCACTTACTCCGACGACCGAGATGTTTGCGTCGTCAAAGTCCTGCTTGCTCGCGGTGAACGACTTCCCCTGAATCGTGCAGCCCGGCGTGTCATCTTTCGGATAAACGTAGACGACGAGCCATTTGCCTTTAAAGTCATCAAGCTTCACGGTCTCGCCGTCCTGGTTCTTAAGGTTGAAATCTACGAAGCGCTTGCCTTCTTCCAGTCCCATGATTGTTCCCCTGTTGTTTGATATTAAAGCGTTGTGTCGGCCAAATTCGATTTGTATTTCGTGTTGGTTTTACGATCATTCATCTCGATGTATACCCAACTTGGTGGCACCGTTCCTTCTTCCGTTGCGAACCAGATAGTGCCCAAATCAGAAGATTTTCCTAAAGCACAGAAGCCCTGCAATCGCTTTCCACTCTGGTCGTACAAATCAACCCAGGTACGAGCCGCTTGCGTGTTGTTTCCACATGGCGGCAAGGCGGGAGACTTAGCGAAAAGATCGTCAGGATATAGATCCTTGTTAAGCACATCGAATCGATAGCGCACAAAGTTCTTGCCGCTGGTAGTGAAATACTCCTGATGGAGTAAATAGAGCACCGGATTCGGAAGCACCGGAGCTGATGCTACGCTTTGAGTCGCAAAAACAAGAATCAGTGTAAGTACAGCCAGCACGGCGTGCTTTCTTGTGAACATGGGGGACTCCTTTGTTGAGGAAGATGTTTGTTACCATGCGACGGCATAACGACTGCGCCTCGGATCTGCGCCCGCCGCCGCGACACCGGTTTTTGGATCGAACATGATCACTGTGGGCGCTGACAGCGTGCCCCATTCACCCTGTACCTTGACCTTGTGCCCTTTCTGCGAAAGCTCCTGGATCGTTTTCAAACTTACTCGTGATTCAACGTTCAGAGAACCAGGAAGAAACTCGTGATCGTCGAATGAACTGACGTAGTGTTGCGTGTCAAAGCGTGGAGCTTCGACCGCCTCCTGAGGGTTCATTCCAAATAGTACGATATTCAACAACACCTGAAGCAGAGCCTGGTCTTGATTGTCGCCGCCAGGCGTGCTCAGAACGAGGAATGGTTCGCCGCCTTTGAGTACGAGCGTCGGCGTTAAGGTAATACGAGGACGCTTACCAGGCGCGACGACGTTTGGACTGTTGGGATCCGTTAATGACGATTGCAGTCTCTGGCCCATCAACACCCCAGTGTTTCCGGCAACAACAGCCGGCAGCCATGCTCCGCTGGGCGTCGCGCTAAAGAGATTGCCGTCTTTATCGACAACGTTGACGCACGTCGTATCGTTGGCCCGTTCGATCTCGGGCAACGCGGACGCTTTGCCGATGGTCTGCACGGCGCTCGCAAGAACGGCCTTCATGTTCAGTGGATCACCCGGTTGCTGAGCGAGAGATGCATGACGTTCATCAATCAAAGGACGTCGCAACGATGCGTAATTCTTGGATAACAACTCGGCGGCGGGGATTTTCACAAAGTTCGGATCGCCGTAGTAGCGATCGCGATCTGCGAGTGCGAGTTTGAGTGCTTCAGCGAGCGTGTGAATGTAGGCCGGCGAGTTATGGCCCATCTTCTTCAAATCGAAACCCTCGAGCATGTTGAGTGTTTCGATCATGGCGGGACCTTGCGTCCAGAAGCCGGCTTTGTAGACCTGATACCCGTGATAGTCAGTCTCGACGGGCTGGCCCACCTTGGCGGCAAATCGTGCGAAATCATCGGCGGCAATCAATCCGCCGTTTGCCTGCATGTAGGCACCGATACGGTGCGCGATCGGACCACGATAAAAATAATCACGCGCGGCCATTAACCCTGCATGCCTGTTGTTGCGTGTGCCTTTCGACGCCAGCCGCTCGGCGCGAACGATCTCGCGAAGCGTGCGCGCCAAGTCAGCCTGGACGAAAATGTCGCCGACTTTCGGGACCTCTCCACCGGGTAGAAAGACTCGTTTTGCGTCAGGCCACTGCGAGAAGATTGGTGAACGTGTCTTGATGTACTGGACTCTCAGTTCGTCGATGGGAAAACCGTCAGCAAGTTGAATCGCCGGTTCCATTACTTCGGCAAGTGTCTTGGTACCGAATTGATCGAGAGCGGTTACACAAGCATCGAGAATTGCAGGCACGGTGGCGGAGAGTGGACCAGTGGACGGGATTAAGCCGCCTTTTTTTGCTCCCGGCATAGTAGTTTGTGATGATCCGGTCGCGTCAGACTGAGCTCTGTTAACAAAGAACTCACGGGTGGCTTTCATTGGCGCCTGGCCCATGCCTTCGATTACGGCAACCTTCTGACCTTTTAACTTAATCAAAATCGGCACTTCGCCACCAAACGAAAAGTGTGAGAATTCGATCACCGATGCGGCCAGGATTGTCGCCACGCCTGCGTCAACTGCATTCCCGCCACGCTGAAGAATTCGCAATCCGGCTTCTACTGAAAGCGGCTGCCCACCGGCGACCACGCCACGTTTGCCACGCACGACCGGTCTGAACGTGTCAGCATGTGCAGTTGTTAAAGGCAAACCAGCGAGGATGAAAGACGCAGTCAGGCAAAAAACGATCAGGCTTCGTTTGCGAATGAACATTGGCGGGCACCTCTTTCGATTTTGACTGGCGAATTGTGCCACAAAAAGGCACAAAAGGCACAAAAAGCACAAAAGAGAAAGGCACTCCTGCTATCTTTAAAGTTTACTTTTCTAGTTTGTGCTTACTGTTGGTAAGATGGCGAGTAGACAAAAAGAGAGGGCGCTGACCTCCCCCAAGACCAGCGCCCTTGCCTTTATCTCAGTTCTCCCATGGAGAATTAACGACGGGCAAGATACTAACTGCCAAACGGCGAAGGTAGGTTGCAGCTAGCTTGTAAAGCCTTTGCGAGGTTGTGACAAAAGTTTGCCGAAGTCACACAAAAGTGAAGAAGTTCCCAATTCGTAAACTAATGAATCGAGGAATCGGCCTTGCTAAATTCACCGAAGATTGCACCGTATGGCTCCTGGAAGTCACCGATCACCTCAGACCTGATCGTGGAAGGATCGGTCGGTCTTAGCCAGCCATCGTTTGATGGCGACGACATTTACTGGCTGGAAATGCGTCCGAAGGAAGCAGGTCGCAACGTCATTGTTAAGAGAAGTTCGACGGGCGCTTGTGTCGATGTGAACCAGCCACCGTTCAACGCTCGCACCAGAGTTCATGAATATGGCGGTGGTGATTATTCAGTCAGCAATGGCACAGTATGTTTCTCGAACTTCTCAGATCAAAGGCTTTACCGGCAGGATGGACCGACCGCAACGCCCCAGCCACTAACGGCCCCGGGCGAGATGCGTTACGCAGATAGCTGTATGGACCAGGCCCGAGGTCGACTCATCTGTGTCCGTGAAGATCACACTCGCGAAGGTGTCGAGGCGGTGAACTCGATCGTCAGCGTAAACCTCGAAGCGGGCAACGAACATGGCACCATCCTCGTTGAAGGGAATGACTTTTATTCGACACCAAGACTAAGTCCCGACGGGTCACAACTGGCATGGCTGACGTGGAATCATCCAAACATGCCGTGGGATGGCTGTGAACTGTGGGTCGGCGAATTTTCGGAAGACGGCACTTTGTCTTCGACCAGATGGGTTGCGGGAGGCGCTGCGGAGTCGATTTTTCAGCCCGAATGGTCAACTGATGGCGTTTTGTATTTTGCTTCCGACCGGAGCGGCTGGTGGAATCTCGAGAGGATTACGGCAGATGGCGGAATCGAAAGAGTTTGCCAGTCAAAGGCTGAACTCGGTATGCCGCAGTGGGTTTTCGGTATGTCGACTTACGCTTTTGCCTCACCGGAAACCATCGTTTGCAGCCACATCGATCAGGGTGTTTCCACTTTTGCCAGAATCGATACGAACACGGGGAAATTAACATCGATCGATTGTCCTTACACCGACATTCAGTTTCTGCGTGCCGCCAACGGTCAGGCCGTGTTTCGTGGAGGCTCGCCCACAGACGTCGGTTGTATCGTGAAATTCGATCTAGGAACGGGTCAGTTTGAAACACTCCGACGCTCAAATGACCTGGAGATCTTTCCACGGTATTTCTCAGTTCCACGGGCGATCGAGTTTCCGACTGAGGGTGGTCTGACTGCGCACGGTTTCTTTTATCCACCGCAGAACCCTGATTACCGCGCGCCAGACAACGAAAAGCCACCGCTGATCGTGAAGAGTCATGGTGGCCCAACTTCTGCTGCTTCTACCGCGTTGAGTCTCTCAATTCAGTACTGGACCAGCAGAGGATTTGCAGTTCTTGATGTGAACTACGGCGGCAGCACCGGCTATGGCCGTCAGTATCGTGAAAGACTTAACAGAAAATGGGGGATCGTTGACGTTGACGATTGTGTGAATGGCGCGCGTTATCTTGCCGAACGCGGGGAGGTGGATGGTAAACGGCTGATTATCACCGGCGGCAGTGCCGGAGGGTACACCACGCTTGGCGCGCTCACTTTTCGAAAGGTCTTTAAAGCGGGCGCGAGTCATTTCGGAATCAGTAATTTGGAGTCGATGGCTCGTGACACGCACAAGTATGAATCGCAGTATCTGACAGGTTTGCTCGGTCCTTATCCGGAGCGAAAAGATATCTATTACGATCGTTCCCCGATCAACTTTCCCGAACGACTTTCATGTCCGGTGATCTTTTTCCAGGGGTTGGAAGACAAGGTGGTCCCGCCGGATCAGGCGGAGAAAATGGTCGATGCGATCAGAGCAAAGAGAATTCCTGTTTCGTATGTGGCGTTTGCCGGTGAGCAGCACGGTTTCAGGCAGGCGAAGAACATCAAGCGTGCACTTGATGGCGAGCTTTACTTCTACTCGAAGGTGTTTCGATTCGAGCTCGCCGAACCCGTCGAGCCTGTGGAGATAGATAATTTATGAGCCGCGGATTAACGCGGATCTAATTTATTGGTGGATCAGATTCTGAGGCTGTCGCTCCACTCTTGTCTCCACCACGCAGCACGCGTGTGTGGTCAAGGAACAGAGAGAGCTTGCCGCTCTTGCCATACTCCACTGGCACTGCTGTGACCTCGAACTTGTCTCCGCTCACAGTAAAGTCGAATTTATAGCCGGACTTTTCAATACCTTCTTTCGGGACCAGGCCTGCTGCCATCAACTCTTCAAGCGTACCGTAGGCGCCGCTGTTTTTCTTTTTGTACTCGTCCGCGGCATGCGCAATCGTATACATGATTCCGATTGCCATTCGCTCGTTCTGGACCATCGGCGATGGATTGATCTCGCCTGAGATTCCGGCCACTGCCATCAGAATCAGATTCCTGGGGATGTGCACTTCATGTAATGGCCCGAGTCCTTCGTTTGAAAGCGAGTAGGTGATTGGCTGGGCCACTGTGCTCGCGCCTGTTAAGAAGGCCCTGACCTGATCGCTGACTTGAGTACTCGGCTGGTTAGCCCACTTCTTATATCCCTCCATCAGCGCAGGCGAGATATAAACCTGAGCGTGCAACGGCCTCGGTTGCCAGCGCGTGGAATTTTTGAAATTAATGTCACTGGAAAGTGTTTCGTGTTTCAGGTACGAGTCGACAACGTAGCGTATCGAGGTCGCGTCCGGAGAAAGCACGATAAAGTTGCCGATGAAAGCGTATGCGAAGACATTGCCAAACGAGACAAGTTCGGTGTCTTCGCGTCGCTCGGTTTGCATCAATGAACTCGCGCCTTTGAAGCCGAAGTTGTCGATTAGTTTAGGCATCAGTGTCCGCAGGGCTTCTTTGTCCTTGACGGCAATTGCCAGAACGGGTGCAGCAGTGGTTGATTGCTGCTCGGTTGCTGTTCTCGTCGTGCCGACTACAACTGTGGCGGCTGAGTCCCCAGTTGTTGCTATTGGCGTCGCAGGTAAAATCCCCGGGATTCCCACGAGGTTTGCACTTTCTGTCGGTAGGCGGAGTGCGATCTCGGAACCAAGCAAGGGAAGCAGATCATCCTTCAATTTGATCTTTAATCGTTCTTCGATTGCTGCAAGTGGCGAAACGGGTTCGATTTCTTTTGTATTCACCATGCCGTGCGACGTAGTAATAAATTGTTTTGGTTGAGGCTTCGACATCGATGCATAGATCTGTGGTAGATCGAGCGATATCGTCAAAAGTAATTCAGTATCAGCCGGAAAGATATTTGCCGCCTCGGGTGACAGCGCCGGACCCGCGATGAGCATCGGCAAAAACGGTATTGCGTCGTTTCTCGCACCAGATTGACTGACGAGCAGGACGCGCAAATCGAATGAATCACCTTCGAAGGCGAGCGCCAAGCCGACGCCTTCAGGCATACGTGATTCACCGGAGAGAAACGACGAGCCAAAGCCGGATAAAAGCATCGAGAAAAGCTCGGGCCCTGTAGCTCCTTCAGAAGAGGGACCAGGACCAGTCCCTAACTTCGCGGTTGCTTCCAGTTCCACATTTTTCTCAGGTAAGAATTCGGGTTCGTCGGGCTCTTCAGGTTGTTTCTCTTCTGTTTTAGCTTCCTCTTGCTCGCGTTTTATCTGTTCTTGCACCAGCCGGCCTTCTTCCTCGGCACGCTTTTGACGTTCTTCTTCCTCTCTTTCCATCGTCTTCGTATTGACGTAGACGAAGATTGGTTCAGAGCTGAAGCGATTGCGTGCGGCGCGAAAGTTAGCGTCTTCAGCGAGTAGCTTGCTACCGGCGGGTTTTAACTGCTTCATGGTCCATGGACGTGGCGTGATTACCACGAGTGAGCCCATGCGTTGTAAGTGAAAGCCTGGATCCGGAGGTGTAGTTGGTTTTGGCTTTTCGTTGGTATTAGCTCCTTCTGCCTGTTTCGGAGAGGATTCCGGTGCCGGTTTGGGCATTATTGTCGGCAAGAACTCATTCAGCGTCCCGGCAAACTTCGTTGCCTCCTCAGCAGAATCAAACTCGATCGCGATGAGTGACTGCGGCGCTTGTTTGGCGTTGACTGTGGGACCGATAGCGAGCAGCAGTCGTGACGTCATCACGTCTTCGGCGTGCGCGTTCAACCACTTCACTACAGTTCTAAACTCTTTTGGCGGCGCCGAGAGTTTCAAAACCGGTTCGAGTAATTCGTTAAGTGCGCTGGACCGGATTAGTTGCCCGACGCCTCTTACCTCGCCGTAGAAGGTGTACGAATCGGCTGGTATTAACGTCTCGAATGTTGGTGCCGGCGTCGGCGCCGCTCTCGGTTGTGGCTTCGGAGTTGGCCGTTTTTGCTGTGCTATGACTGGCGCTGTGAGGGCGAGCAGAAGCAGCAACATCGACGCTGCCGTACGTGTGATGACGTTCATGGGAGTCCGCCTTCTGGTGTCAAAAAATCTTCAAGTGATTGACGCGGGATAAACCGCCAGCTTAATACTATACCCTCTATCCGCAAGTCTTTTCCAAACTTTGTTTTCACCTTCGACCCGTATGAGTTGTTTCACAAAGTTGTAGGCGGCAGCGTACGCGGCGCGCATCTCATCCGCCGATTTCGCCGATGACAATGCCTCGTCTATTTTTTCCGCGGACATGGTAGTTACTTGTTTCTCAAATAGCCGTCCTTCTCCGGCCACGTAGAGCGCCATGCCTTCGGTAAACCAGCGTGGCGTCTCGCCGTTGCCGATTGTATCAATGAGTACATGTACGAGTTCATGGCGCAGGGTTGTTTCCAGAATCCGTCGGCGTTTAAGAACCGCGAGTGGTTGAACCTCGATTGTATGGTCTCTCGTTGCTGCTGCGGCCCAGGGAGGCATGCGCGTGCGACCGACAAAATCGCCGGTCGTTTCGTTGATAACGATCTCGAGGTTTGGGAAGCGAGTTTGGATTCCTGCCGCAGACACGCGGCGCAATATTTCTGTTCGACCTGACTCAAGAATATTGAGCACGTGCTCGGCTTGTTTTGCATCGAGCGATTGCGGGTAGACCACGCGGACGTTGGCGTTGGAAACGAAGCGAAGCGTCGACGCGGTGAATCTCCCCTGATCTCCGCGTCGACGCAGTTCCGGGTGAGCGTAGCCCACACTCCCTCCCGGAAAGTTGGGCGCAACCGTGTGCGCGACAGCAATAACGACCCAGGTTCGAAGAACTTTGAGGAGCAACTTAGTCATCGCGGCTAAGTATTGAGATGGCGCCGACGGTTGTGACCCAGCCGACGAGCATGAGCATCGCACTCGCCGCGAGTCTCACAGTCACCAGTGAAATCTCCAGCCATGCACGTTCGGTGGAGATCGACTTTCGTAGCAGCAAGTACGGGGCCACGGCAAAGATCAAAAAACCGCATGCGTAAACAAAGACTGAATGTGGTGCGAATGTCCTGCTGAGCACTTGGCCCAAACTCTTCACGAGTGAACGCAGTCCGGTGTTGCTCGTTACGATCCAGAGTTGTATCGCAAGCAGTGGTGCAACGACGGCGACCAGGAGGTAACGCAAGATTGTCATATTCACGCTGTAAGCGGCGAACGCGGTCAGAGCAATCACCGGTAGGCTGACAATGAAAAGCTTAAGGCTGACAATCGTGACTTTTCTGAGACTGCCTGAGGCGTAAGTAACACTGATGGATTGGAGCAAGAAAAACAGCGCGGGAGCGACTGCTATTGAAAAAAGGGTTAACAGTAGTTGAGAGATTGTAGCTTCACGTGTGCTGACGAACAGGTACAGCGTTGTAAGTAAGCCCGCATAAATGCACACGATCAGCCCCAGCGCTCGCCTGTTCGTAAACAGCAAACGCATCGCGGAAAATAACGCTATAAAAGATTTACAATACATATCCGTGGCTTCGATCCGTATTATCTGTGGCTAAACGCGATCCGCTGACTACTCGTATTCGCGTGAATCTTTGGTTGATACATCAGCTCCACACGCGCAGGCGGGACTACGAACTCACCCGGTATTTGCACACGCATCGCATATTGAAAAGTTGCATCACCATCAAAAAGATTGAGGAAAAATACCGTGCGCCGGTCGCGAAACTCGCGCGAGCTGTACCAGTCGGTCCAATTCCCGTCGCCATAACTCAGCTTTAGATTCCCGACCGCTTCAATTTGTTCCGCTCCTGACGGAATCGGATCCTCCACCATCAGATGACTAGCCTTTTTCCCCGTCAGATGGAGTTTCACGACGATCAAATCGCCGGACTGGATCTCGCCAGTCAGCGGAGTTGTGGTCCATTTCAGGTTGTAGCCCGCGGATTCGACTTTGAGTCGAAGATACTCACGCGTCACTTTCAAATCCGGCGTCGCACTTGCCGCCACGTTTTCGTCGTTTGTGTGGTACTCGATCGAACTCGACAGGTAGAGCGCGCCTTTGCCACGCTTCACAATACGGACCGAATTGGCCTCGGCGACTGCGACACCCTTTCGATTGACGGAAAATACTTGCGCACTTCCGGCACCACTCACATGCTCGGTAAGGACAGTTTCTCCATTGACATAGATCTCGAGATTGTATGCAGGGCTCAGCTCTTGACTAACCTTCACGTAGTCAATGAGTCCGAAGATCGCAAAGGCTGTGTCTTTGGTTGAGTTCCAATAAGCACCGTTTTCGCGATCCGACACGAGCCAACGAGCAGCGAGTGGAAGCAAAGGACTCTTCGGTTTAATACGCGTCAGCGCTTTGAGTGAGAGTGCCGTGCCTTCGGTTTGATCGTAGTAGGCCGGCAGGGTCTTCGGCTCCCAGCGAGCCTTCCCGTTGTCCACCGTCGCCGAGCGTTCGATCTCAGTCGCTACTTCTGAGGCACGCTGGTCCATCTTCAAAAGTGAGAGCGTCAGGGCGAGAAGCGCACGCCCATATGGCTGCAGTTGATTGCGTTCAGCAAAGACCTTCTCGACATGTTTGGAATCAACTCCGCCGCTCTCAGTCAGCGCATAAATCATGAACGCGCGCGTATCGAAGTCTCTCGTATTACCTGCATCGAGCATGCTCGCCAGCTTTTCGCGCCCACGCGCCAGCCGTTCGTCCTCAACTTCGTAGCCGGCTTGTTTCGCGAGCGTTAAACCATCAATCACGTAGGCGGTCATAAACGGATCGCTCTCGTCATTCTTCCACCATCCCCAACCACCATCGTCGTGTTGAAAAGCGTAGAGACGATTCCGGCCACGTACGACTTTCTTTTTCAATTCGTCACTACTGCGAATCGATGTTGTTTTGATCTCCTTCAACGTCTGGGAAACGACGATGTTTGGCAGGAAACTCGACATCGTTTGTTCTGTGCAGCCATATGGGAAGGTCGTGAGATAGTCCAGCGCGCTGAACAAGGTTCCCACAACCGTTGGCGCGACTTCGATGCGAAGTCTCCGTGAATTCAAATCAGTATTCGGTGGCAGGTTGAAAGTGAGTTCCTGCTCTGCAACATCAGCATCGGTGGACCACGTTTCAGATTTGGTTTCGTGCAAACCACGTGGAACAACATCCAGTCCCAACTCGACCGCGTCCGACTCCGTATTAGTCAGCGCTTTCGCGAGTAGTCTGACTTCGCCGGTTTCAGGCGCTGAGATCAGCCAGTCGACTCGGTGTTGGCCCTGTTTTTGAATCGTCAACGTTTGCTGTGCGGGACTGAGCAAGCGTGCGCCTGAAACAGAGATCGAGATCTGTGTCGATTTATCCTGCTTCAGATAGTTGTGAACAATTCCTGAAAGCGTGACGGTGTCTCCTTGTGTTAGAAACCTCGGTGTTTCCAAACGAATAATCACGTCTTTCCGAGAAATGACTTTTTGCCGTACGACTCCGACTCTCGTGTCGGCTGTTACGCCTCGCGCCGTCGCGCGCCAGGTTGTCAGATTGTCGGGTAAACGAAACTTAACTGTCGCCCGTCCATCCTTCCCGGTTACTGCATTTGCTTCCCAGAACGCTGTGTCCTGGAAATTCTTGCGGATGGTCGGTTGAACCAGCTCACTTTCGTTTTTGAAGTCCGCTAATTGGTATGAAGGTTTCGTGCTTGCGAGGTCTATAGGCTTATCGCCGGCAAAGCCGCGGAATGAAAATGAAACGGAGAGGTGAGTCTCGACCTCGTTGTACAGCATTCCGTAAAACTGCTCGCGAATATTGCCTGAGAAGTCGGGCGAGATGCTGTAGATTGCTTCGTCAACCACGCCAAGACTGACTTCAGCATCTGGCACCGGTGCGCCGTCACCATCGCGTGCGAGAATCGTGTACGAAGCGGTTTCGCGAGGCTTGTATTGTTCCTTGTTGGGGATGACTTCGAGATTCAGCATCTTATTACGTGCCGGAACCACCAGCTTTTGATCGCTCGTGTACATGTCGCCATCACGTACAAAGGTTACGTTCAAAAAAACATTCGGCGCGTAGAACTTCTCGATCGGTACGTCGATGATCGTGGTCCTTCCGGAGACATTGAGTTGGCGTGTGTACATGACGCTGCCGAGTTCTGTGGTGACAAGCAGATTCGCGCCCTCCTTCGGAAGAATCGCGAGTACGTGCGCTATTTCGCCGGGGCGATACGACTTCTTGTCAGGGACGAGTTTGATCGAGCCAACGTTTTCGTTGTAATACTCCGAGCTGGCCCACTCATCGCCAGCACTTGCAACCCAGATGAAGCCACCGGCAGACACGAGCTGCTTGCCCGCGTCATGGACCACTGTCTTGATAGCGATGTTTCCGGAGGTTGTGATTGGAAAACTGTATTCGGCATGCCCCTCGAGATCGGTGGTGACTTCTGCAACACTCAACTTATCTTCACGAACTTCATAGTCCGAATCGTATTCGTTTGCTTTGTGCTTGACCTTGACCCAGTTGCGCGACCAGAACTCCAGTGAAACCTTCGCGGGCACAGGCCGACCCTCGTAATCAGTTGTCGACACCGAGATCGTTGCTGTTTGATCCCTGCTGTAAACGTAGCGATCGGATGTTGCGCGAGCGATAACACTCCCGCGTGTGGCTATCAGACTCGCACTGCCGTTTATGCTCCGACGTGACGAATCGGTTACCAGTGCTTCGATGCGATATTGAAAGTCCCAAACGTCGTTCTCATTGCTCGCCGGAACATCGAAGTCAACTTGCAAGTGACCCGAAGAATCAAGCTTGCCTTCGCCCTCGTCTACCAGATCGCTGTAATAGTTGTCGTATTGCGAATACTCGGCTTCTTCGTCTGAATCCTCCGCCGGCTCTTCGCTGTTATTGAAGTAGGGAAAATAGCGAGAGCGATAGACGTAGTATTGAACTTCAGCGCCTGAGACTGGTGCGCCAAAGAAATATCGTGCATCGATATTGAACTTTGCCTTGCTTCCTGCTGGCGCAAACCGTGGCGTGGTGAGGCTGACCTTGTATTCGGGTTTCTTGTACTCGGCGACATCAAACGTGGCTGTCGATCCACCCTCATCAGTCTCAGCCTCGATGCGATAAGTTCCGAGTGGTGCTTCCTCCGCGAGTGTAAATTCGCCGTTGAATGTTCCGCGCTTTGAGAGTTGGAGATTCTGTTGAAACACTCGCGCGTCATTTGCATCTTTGACAGTTACACTGACAGAGTCGCCTTTGACCGCGCGGTACTGCCGGTGCTCATCAAAGCCCCGCAGAATTCCTTTGAAGAAAACTTTGTGATTCGGACGATAGACCGGACGATCCGTGTAGATATAACCCTGAACGTTCTCTTCTTCTTTGCCAAAATCGCTGAAATAGAACGACTCGAGATCCGAGATCGCGAAGTTGTTCTGATTGGAGGCGAGGATCACAAAGTTTGAATTGTCGGCTTCCTCCCCGGTGGGATCAGTTTCATCTACTTTGGTGGGAATCTTCGTGCGGAAAATGCCTTCGTTGTTTGTTCTGCCACTCGCGATCGCGGTGCGCTCTCTGACAATCTCAACTCGCGTATCCGCGCGTGGCTCGCCGCTCTTGCGATCGACTGCATAGACGAGTAAGTCACCACTCGGTGATAGTTTCTCGACCATCGCGAGATCAGTCACGACCACGACAGTGTACGCGCGCAACTCACCACTGATCGCTTCGACTAAATACACACCGCCCTCACGTTTGCCGAGGGGAATCGCGCGTTGATCATATTGGATCTCGAGACGTGGCAATTGCTCGCGCCAACTAGTTACGAGCTGATTCGGATTCAGCAGTGGCACGCGTGCAAAGTCAGCAACGTTGAGTGGAACACGTTTGGAAGGTTCCGTGGCACGAAACTTCTGGTTAAAATTTCTGCGCGTGTTTTGCTTCAGTTGTTCTCTGAAATAATTCTTGATTCTGGAGTAAGCCCACACTTTGACTTCACGAATACTTTCCAACAGCGAATAACTGGCTGAGAGTTTAGTTGCAACCTGCTCGCGCTCGTCTTCACCCAACTGATGCGGATTACTCAGTTGAGTAAAAAACCGTTGCGGATCGTTGATGCGATAGACACGGAAGTCGAGACTGTCGATGTTCCGATGGTTTAACCAGAGACGTGGATTCTCAGACGTGCCGAAAGTGCGATTGGTTGAAAGGGAGAAGGACGGCCCGGTCTGAACATAAGTCGTATCGGTGTTTACCGAGAATTGGATCGAATCGGTTGCCGCTTGTTCTTGTTGATGTTTTGACCTGGCAACGAAGAAGGCTGCCGAGATGATTACAACGTAAACGAGAACTGACGATAAGTGCCTGCGATACACGCTCATTCCTCCGGCGCGATTTGCTGGTTGAGGATCTTCAACCGGTAGAAGCCAAGAAAATTTGGATTGGTTGTGATTGGCCGCCAACGTTTGTCAGGATGCTGGTCCAACACCGCCAGACGAACCTTTTTCACGGTGCCGGCGTCATTTGCGGTAGCGCCCGTGTGATAGACCACCCAGTCATTTGTGCCTTCCCCCGCGACGTGCGGCTCGCCTAGAAAAATCATCACGTGAAACGAGAACTTCTGAACCCAAGGTTGATGGAAGAAGATCAGATCGCCCGGCTTCGCTTGAGAGCGATCGCGACCGATGAAATCGACGTTGAACAGCCTGAGAGTTTGAGCATCCGCAAACTCTGAAAAGCGGCCCGCGCTGAGATCTTTGGCGAGGTAAGTGCCGGGTGCAGTGCGAAAGAGTTTGCCGCCGAGCGGCGCAGCGATGTCCGGAGTCAGATCCGGTGCGACCGGGTCGTAGTTTTCACCCATTCGCTGGAACCACTGGCGATCGTGGGGATGCAATGATTCGCGCCATGCGAAACGAACAAGGCCAGCGCAATCACGTTGTTCAGGATTCCATTGATCGCTGAGGTGGTAGAACTGCATTTCGGCTACCCATGTGAACCAGCGACGAAAGTTTTCGCGATCGTTGAAGGTTTTTAGTTCAACTGAGTCTGGCAAGCCGTCGTGGTCCAGGTCCGAGTTCGTCTCGTGTTCAGACCGTTTCGAAAGTGTTGTCGTTACGTGTGTGGGTGTGTCGCTCGAGTGTGCCAGTGAGAAGTAGAAGAGGATGAGGAGGGCTGGTACCAGTATTAACAGGACCAGCCCGGGTGTTGGTCTTTTAGCGAGTCGAAACATGGCGGCATTATTGCGGCCATGCTGCCGTGTAAACAGGAGCCTCGTATCAGCGTGAGGTCAGGTTAGCCCCGCATTAAGGTTCGTTTCGTACGGTATCGGTTAATGTGGAAATCCACATTTTCAGTCTCCCGCAAAGGCGCAAAGGCGCAAAGAAGCATCAATCTCTTTCTTTGCGCTTTGCGTCTTTGCGGGAAATACTTTCGGCATAAAAATGTAATGATGCGTGGGCCAACAATCATGGAAAAAGACTGTTGCAAATTCCAGCGCTCGCGGGTAGATTGATTTGGTTGCTTACAAGGTGGTGATGCTCTCCCGATGGGGACGTATCCCTGCCTTTCACTCAATGCGGGGAGGAAGAAACTGTGCCGACCGGAACTTGCCCGGAATGCGATGCTGATGTCCACGTGGATCTGGACACGGACAAGGGCGAAATAGTGTCTTGTGAGGAATGTGGAACAGACCTTGAGGTTGTGGGACTCGACCCTGTCGAGTTAGACATTGTAGAAGAAGAAAGCTTCGACGAAGACGAGGACGAGGACGAATATTGATATTGCCAATTTCCGATTGCCAATTGCCAATTTGTCGCTATGGTTTGAAGAACGAATAAATTGGCAATCGGCAATTGGCAATCGGCAATCGGCAATGTGTTCATTTACTAGCAGCTCGATACTCAGAGCGGCTCTGTCTTAAAGTTAAGCCACGCGGACCCTCTATTCTAATTGTGTGCACCTGCCCATCGCGTCTCTTTTCTTCCGGTGGATAAAAAGCCAGCACATAAGCGGAACTAACTTCTTCCGCGAGTTCACGAAATAGTGGCGCGTAGTCTTTCTTGTTGGCGTAGACATTTCGTCCACCCGTCGATTCCGCTAACCCACTAACGTCGAGAGGTGTCGGCAGAGGTGTTTGCTCTGACGATGCGATCACGCGTGAGTACGATGGCAGCGTGACCACAAACACGCTCACATCAGCGGCATTCGCACGCTCGATCACTGTTTTCGGTTTGACTGTATCGCCTACCGGGAAACCGTCGGTCACAACCATCACCGTGCGTTTCATCAAACGCTTCTCACGCGTGCGCGGTGCGCTTCTCACCAGCATTCGAATTGCATCGTCAACTGCATCGTAAGTGTGAGTAGATAAGCCATTAGACTCGTCACGGGCGAGTTTTTCCAGCGACTCATCCAGCTTGTTGGGATCAGAGGTGAACTTTTGGATTGTCTTGACGCGCATGCCGAAAGTCATGACCGCGTAGACAACCGGATGGCGTGCTAATTGATTCGAAAAGGACGCCAGCGCATCGCGGAGACGAAGGATCTCGTCGGACGTCATGCTGCCGGAAACATCGAGGGCGAAAACAATCGCGAGCGGGCGGGCTTCGCCCTGACGTTTCTCAATTTGAAAAAACGAGATCGGCTGTTCGACACCGTCGGAATAGACTTTGAAATCTTGCTGACGCAGGTTGCGCACGGGACGTCCCTCGGCATCGATGGCAGTCACGTCTACCGAAACGAGATCGGTGTCGATTCGTAAAACATCTTCCGGTTCCTGCTCTTTAGGGAAAACTTTGCGAGGTCGTTGCGCCGGGGTCGCAGGGTCCTGGCTTTGCGGCACGCTTGGCGTGGCAAAGGCGACGAGCAGCAGGAGAGGAAAGGATAGTTGCGCTAAAAAAGCCGCGGGTCTTTTTGGCATTAATACTCTTTCCAGGGGACGCCGCTCAGGATTATACGGGCGCGACCTGCGGAAGCAAACGGTGATATGATCCCGAGCGTCTCAAATCCGAATAGTGAGGAGTATTACGTTAAGGATTGATCATGAGATTCAAGAAAACTCTCTTATTGTTCGTAATCGCATTCGCGTTTGCCGGGGTTGCTACCGGTCAGGACAAATCACTGGGCGCAATTAAAGGCAAAGTTCGTGTAGAAACTGGGACACCGGGCGGCGTTACTGTTGTAGTTCGACGCGGGGAAACTGAAGTAACGCGTTCCACTACCGACAAAAATGGAGATTTTCTTGTTTCACGACTGACGCCGGGAATTTATGGCGTGACTTTTCGTAAACCTGGACTGAGCATCGGTTCCCTCGAGGATATTGAAGTTAAAGCCGGCAAGACGCGTTCGCTCGGCGATCGTCTGGTCCTCACGATCGATGAAGGTTCGATCGCGTTTCTCAGTGGCAGCGTCTTCAATGCTGCGGGACGAAGCGTGTCGAATGTGAAAGTTGAGTTGTTACGAATACTTGAAAACGGAGCTACTAAGAAGATCGACAGCCGCATCACCACCGAGACCGGCTCGTTCAAATTTCGCTTGTCTCCGGAAGCGGGGAAGTATCGTGTCAGTGTTAAGGCTGACGGCTCGGAACCTGTGACTAAGGACGTCGAGATCGATGGCGCCGCAGTTTATCGTGTAGCCCTCAATTTACCTGCCAAGCCTCAATGACCCCTCATGACCCCTCAATGACCGATGCTCGTGAAGAGTTCCTAACAGCCCGGCAGCTTGCCAAGCACCTGCAAGTCAGCGAATCGACCGTTCGGCGATTGGCTGCAAAACGTCGCATCCCTTCGGTGAGACTCACGCCACGAATCATTCGCTTTCATCTTGACGCAGTTCGCGAAGCGCTCGACGTGCCGGCTTATCGCATTCGTCACGGTGAATACACTGAAAAGGTCGACGACGCTCAAATGTCGTTAGATTTCTTCCTCAGCTGATCCGCGTTTATCCGCGCAAATCCGCGGCCTATTTCTTACCGGCTGGATTAAACTCAACCCATTGGTTGTTCTGTTTGATATAGACCTTGGGCTGCTTAATTCTAAATCCCTTACTGAATCCGGGATTTGCCGCCAGGACTTTTCTCACCGTCGACTGATCGCCAGTCGCTACCCGCCATTTGCCGTCTTCACGCAGCAGGTATTGCTGGACCACGATCTTTCCTTCGGCTTGAATCGGAGTGACGACACGTCCGTAAAGCACTGTGTCAACCACCGCAAGATTGCCCATTACTTTTGTCGTGCCGATCTCCATGCGATCGAGCTGATAAAAATCCTGCGCACGTTGTAATGCACTCACAAAACGCTCGCGTGACATGCGATTGCGAGCCGAGCCTGGCAGGAGATCATAGAGACTGCTGTAATCGTGAGACTTTAATTGATCAAAGACGCTCTGAACCGTAGCGCGCACGTCAGACTGATCCGACGCACTTACGACAGACGCCGAAAACGTCGCAGCGAAAATCAAAACTGCAATACTAAGAACGTACTTCTTCATCAGATTCCTCATTCTCCTCGTCCTCTTCATTTCGACTGGCCAGTCGCTCTTTTAGTTGCACGCGATAGTTCAGAAACCAACAAGCTGCGCCGGCTGCAGCCGCCACAAACCCCTTCTCAAAGTCTCCGGTGAAGACAAACACGACTGCGAGTACGCCGCCGGTCGCGGCCAAAATCATCCAGATCGCTTTCACTTGATGTTCACCGGCACAACGACGTCGAGAGCGCCGGGCGGGTAACAAACTTTATCGTCACATGCCTGTACGCGCAGTTTAGCCGCAAGGTTGTGTTTGCCTGGTGCGGCTTTGTTGTCAGCCTTAAGCCTGACCTTCAGCTGAGTATCTCCCTCGTAAACTTTCAGTGGCGTTTCTGAGAAGGAGAACGTGCGAATGAGCGGATCAGGATACGTAACAGACTCGACCGAAATGCCGTCTGCTGGTTTTAACTCGAGTTCAGTCGCTTTGAGATACGGCTGGCTGGGAGGGTTTGCATTTACGTGATAACCGTTTTGGATCCGAACCAGCACGAGCATCTCGCCCGATTCGCCCGGCGCGAGCGTAGCTTCCTGAAGCTGTGCTTTCACCACGTCGACCGAATTGATTGCCGGCGGTTCGTTCTCGTTGTTTGCCGGAGCTTTAGCACATCCGATCGAGACGAGACTTAACAGTAGCAACCCTAAACACTTTTTCATTCTTTGCGACCCTCTGCGGTATCTCTGCGTTCTGCGTTACGCGCCTCAGTTTAACGCAGTGAGCGCAAAGATACGCAGAGGGCCTGCAAAGAAGCTTATTCCGGAGTTGGTGTCGCTAACGCCTGGGCCAGTCGAACTCTCTTCGCGCGGCGCATTAGATAACGAGCCACCAGTCCCGACGGCAGAACTATAAATACCAGTAACGGAACCATCAGGATTGCGAAACGAACAAAGAAGAGCACCATGTCTGACGCCATGCTGACGCTATCAGAAACAGCCTCGCGGACCTGTTGACCAAAGCCGGTGCCGGTAACGGCTATAACGGGTTTTGGAGCCTGGATATTTACGGTGATAGTTGAAAGGCTGGAGCGGTTTTCGAGAAAGCGTTTGCGACCTTCGAGTTTTTCTATCTCAGTACGGACGTCTGCGATCTGACGCTGCACTTCGAGTGCGTCGGCGACTTTGTATGCCTGCCGCATGATTTCCAGAAACTGAATTTCGAGTGCTTTCTGAGTCTTGATCCGAGCTTCGAGATCGATGAATTCCTCGGTGACGTCCTGGCCAGTCACTTGTTCAGAGGGTGTGTTACTGGCAAGTTTCTTGATCTCATCAAACGCGACGCCAAAATGAGTTGAGGGAACTCGGACTACCAGCTTGATGTCGAGCGTCCGTTGTCCGGGATCGACATTTTCGCGTTGCTTTGACTCTGAAGTGACGACGAAGCCTCCGTTGGCAGCGGCTATCGAGGCCACACGGTGTTGCGTGTCGATGGTTGACGACACTTCCATCGTGATTTCGGCGTTGCGAATAATCTTGCGTTCAAAAGCTTCGGCGGACGAGCCCTCCTTGTCGATATCAGTAAGTGAAACCTTTTGTGGTTGGACGACGCTTTCGGCCACAGAAGTTCGTGCGGGGTCCTTGGCGTGTTCAGGTTGGGTTGCGGTTTCATTTTTAAAGGTGGCTTGGTCGGCAGTGGTGCTTCCTCTTGAACAAGACAGTGAAAAACTCAACAGAGCGAGTAATAGAATGATGGGAGATTTCATATTGGCCTCCATGCAATCTGGGATTACAGCCCTTGAACGCGTGAGGTGTTCAAGACTTGCATGGAAAGCGTTGCGACAAGTTTATGGGACAGGATTTACAAGATGGAGCAGGATTAACAGGATTTGGGGTTCTGATCTTGTTAATCCTGTTCAATCTTATAAATCCTGTCTTACTCCATCTCTGAATCATTTCCTCCTGAGTTATTCGTCCTCGTCGAGGTCTTTGCCGTCAGGCTTCTTGATAGCAAACTTCTCCAGACGATATTGCAATGTGCGGAAAGTGAGGCCCAGGAGCTTCGCGGCCTTGGTGATGTTGTAATCAGTCTGCTCCATCGCTTGCGTGATCAGGTTGCGCTCGACGTCTTCGAAGTTGATCCCTTCGGCCGGCAACTTGAACGAGCCCTCCGCTGTTGGGCCAACATCCTGGCGAACTTCGGTAGGCAAGTCTTCCACTGTGATCAAATCGCCTTCGCTGAGAAGGATCGCCCGCTCGATTGCCGACTCCAACTGCCTGACATTCCCGGGCCAACTGTATTCGTTCATCAATTTCTTTGTTTCCGGCGTCAGACCATTTACCACGAGCGTCGTGTTCCTGGTGTGCTTCTTGAGGAAGTAGTCGATCAGGACCGGAATGTCTTCGCGTCGCTCGCGGAGTGGCGGCACGTCGATCGATAAGACATTGATGCGGTAATAAAGGTCGTCTCGGAAGCGACCATCAGAAACCATTGCACGCAGATCGCGATTCGTGGCCGCAATCACACGCACGTCAACGCTGATCTCATGCGTGCCACCAACACGACGTATCTTTCGTTCCTGTAACGCGCGCAGTAATTTGGCCTGAATTCCGACGTCGAGCTCCGCGATCTCGTCGAGAAAGAGGGTGCCGCGATCCGCGATCTCAAACAAACCTTTCTTCTCGGCATGTGCGCCCGTAAACGATCCCTTTTCGTGTCCAAACAATTCCGACTCGAGCAGGTTCTCGTTAATTGCCGCACAGTTGACTGCCTGAAACATCTCCCCCGAGCGAGGCGACTGATTATGAACCGCGCGCGCAATCAACTCCTTGCCGGTGCCCGACTCGCCTCGAACCAGCACGGTGGAGTTCGAGCGCGCCACTTTCAAGATCATCTTCTTAACTGATTCCATCTTCGGAGACGCGGAAATGATCTCGATGTCGATCGCGTCGAGACGATCGAGTGCACGATTGATTGTTTCCAGCAGCGCAGCTTTGTCATAAGGCTTTTCGAGATAGTCAAACGCGCCACGTCGCAGTGCTTCTTTCGCCGATTCGATGGAACCGTGTGCCGTGAGCAGGATGACGATGATCGAAGAGTCGAAAGCCAGCAGGTGCTGGAGCAACTCGATGCCGTCCATGCCCGTCATCTTCAGATCTGTCAACGCGAGATCGAAGCGCCGGTCTTTCGCGAACTTTAGTGCAGCTTCGCCGGAAGCGGCGGTGGTGACGTCGTAACCTTCCTCCGCGAGGATCAATTCCAGGATTTCTCTCTGCGACTTCTCGTCGTCAACTACCAGAATGTTCTTTCGTGGCATGTGTGTTCTCTTTAGCCGGTAGAATTATCGTGAACGTTGTACCGCCGCCTTCTTTGGACGCGACGCTGATTGTGCCGCCGTGATCGTCTACAGCTTTCTTCACAATCGCCAAACCAAGACCGGTACCGGTCTCCTTGGTTGAAAAGTAGGGCTCGAAGACCTTCGAGATGTCGTCAGCGGCGATGCCGCATCCACTATCCGTAATCTCCACCTTAACAGAGTTTGCTTCCGCGTTCGAAAGCTTGATCGAGACGCTACCGCCCGTGCCATTGATCGCTTCGACTGCATTGATAACAAGGTTGGTGAAGACTGATCGTAGCGACTCGGGGTCAGCCATCACAGGAGGGAGCTCACCGTCCTGAATGATATTCGTCTTGATACCGCACTCTTCGGCTCTGCCTTCAACCAGACGTAATGCGTCTTCTGCTTCCGCGCGAATGTCTACAGGTTGCAGTTCAAGTTTTGATGGCCGCGAGTATTTCAGGAAGTCGCTGATGTGACGGTTGATGCGTGCGACTTCGGTCTTCAGTTGTTCCGTGAGCTTTACAAAAGTCGCGCGCTTGCTTTGATCCGCGGGAGAAAACGACGAGCGCAGATGATCGAGTGTGAGGTTGATGTAGTTGAGCGGATTACGAATCTCGTGGGCGATCGCGGCCGCAAGCCGGCCGACCACCGCGCCTTTTTCTGCCTGATGAAGTTGTATTTCAAGCTCGCGCGCGCGGCCGAGCTTCGCAGTCATTTCATTAAAGGCGCCGGCAAGTGTTCCCATCTCGTCGAGCCTGTCTGCGGGTACCTGCACATCGAAATTGCCGCCAGCGACTTTGCGTGCTGCGTTTGAGAGTTCTTTGATAGGACGCGTGAAGCGCCAGACAAAGAAGCCGGTGACGAGAGTAGTCACAAACAATACGGCGAGGGTGTAGAGCGCGGAACGCGACGACTGGCGCTCGAGGACATTGGTCAATATGTGCGCTGAGTCGAGGACCACGATGATAAAACGTCGTCCCTTGTCAGTGTGCACCGGGAAATAGAAAGCGCCCGCTTCGCCGAAGTCGACGTCAGTTGATGGCGGAATCCAGGAAGGGAGCTGTTCGTGCTCTTTAGTGTATTGGACTGCGCTTCGTAGCGGCAGCAGTTGAATGTCCTTGAATTGAACGTACTGGGTGGTTTGGTCTTCGCGTTCGCGAGGAGTGAATTCAGCAATCAGGCTGTCTCTGACGTTTCCCTCATCGTCGACGACGAGGATGTTCCTGACCCGCCCGTGTTTGTCGTTAAGCAGCGGCTCGCGCAGCTCGCCGATGATTTCATCAAGATACTTATCGCTTTGCACGCTCTCGAGGCCGAGTGCAATCCCGGTCATAATCGCCTGTTCCTGTTCGACGATCATGGTTGCGTTGGCTCGCACTGCCCGTAAGTTGAAGTAATACTGGATTCCGAGAGTGAGCCCGAGCATCAGGGCCAGCAGCAGGAGCAGCCGAGCGCGGAAACTTTGAATCTGGGCTGTAAATCTCATTGCGGAAACTAAGAGGGAAAAGCCCGCATCAGAGGTTGTTCAGTTTGGTAAACCTGCTGCATTGAGTGTTTATCCTTACTTGAAGGTCCGCAAAAGTTCACGGGTGTTTCAAAAAATCTGGAAACTTGGAAATGTCCAAGCACGTGCTGTTCCAGCGAAATATGTATAATCGGTTACTTTTTGATTGCCCACAACTGTCGGTCGATGTTATATTTGCGTCGGTCTCAAATCAATGTCCCCAGAGACCGCCCGTTAGGGAAACTCTTCCCGCCCTCAAGTTGCAGCAGAAGGTTTGATCGAAACACGAAAAGAGGCGTTTTTTGAAAGAGCTTGGAACTGCAAGAAAGATTTTCAAGATTTACGGTAACGCGGTTGGAAGATTCGTTTCTGCTCACTAGCGAGTGAGCCATCCCTTAAAAGAGAGGTACTAAGGCCTGATGACGCTGCATTTCTATTCCCCTAAGTCACGCCGGCTTGTTTTCATTCTATTTGTCTTAATTTGTTTGGCTTTTTCCGGTACAGCCTTCGGGAAGAAGAAAAAATCCTCGGGCCGCAGTGCCCGCGCTACGAAAAACAAAAAAGCCTCAGCCAGGAGCCGCGTCACGTCACGACGTGGAGGGCGGCACGTCGCGAGAAGCTCACGTCGCAGCCGTGGTCGTGTAACGGCTCGTGATGTTCGCCGGCAAAGACAACTCGTTGCTCGCGAGCAGTTTAGCGCGATCAGAGCGATGGAACGGAAGCTTCGCCGGCCGTTGACCAGGCGAGAACGTGCGGCCGCGATGCGTCAGGCTTCTGCACGCAGCCGCCGTGCGTTGCTCGAAGCTCGCCGCCGTGCAGAAGCTGCTCGTCGTGCTGCGATTGCGCGACAGATGGCATTGGATAAAGCCATGCGCGACGAAGTGCAGTCATACATCGCGAAAGACGATCTGACCGGAGAAGATCCGGAAGTACGTCGCGTCGCTGTGAATGCACTCGGTAATCACGCTGGCACAGTAGTCGTGATGGACCCGATGACGGGTCGTGTGTATTCCATGGTCAACCAGGAATGGGCACTGCGTCGGGGATTCAAACCGTGTTCGACAATCAAGCTCGTTACGGGTGTTGCTGGCCTTTCTGAGAATGCGATTCCGCCCATTGATACAGTCGGCGACGGATACCGAACCGACCTGACGTCAGCCCTCGCTCACTCTGACAATCCGTTCTTCCAGCAAGTCGGTACGAAGATCGGTTCCGACAAAATGGTGAACTATGCACGTGAGCTTGGTCTCGGCGAGAAGACTGGTATAAACGTGCCGTTTGAGTTTCCGGGCCGATTGCCGGAAGTTAAGCCCGGCATTATTGAAAGACGCATGTTTTCACATGCGGACGGTTTCGAAGTGACGCCGCTTCAGCTCGGAACGCTGGTTTCGGCAATGGCGAATGGTGGCAAGCTGCTTCAGCCTCAGATCGCACACAGTACTAAAGAAGCGAACAAGATGGGTGTCAAAGTGCGACGCCAGTTGCCAATCACAACTGATGTTTGGCAGCGCATGGTGCCCGGAATGGTGGGCGCCGTTAACTACGGAACAGCTCGGAAATCTTATGATGCAACTCAAACCGTGGCCGGCAAGACCGGAACCTGCATCGGCCAGGGCGGTTGGGTTGGATTATTCACATCTTATGCTCCGCTCGCGAATCCGCGACTCGCAGTAGTCGTCATCGCGCAGGGAACTGACGCTCGCCGGCACTTCCCGGCAGCAGTAGCGGGTGAGATTTACCGTCAACTAAATCATCGCTTTGGAACCGCGATCAACCTGCAGGTTGCATCGACACTCGACGACGAAGAAAAAGAAGTGGCCGACGCAGAAGCTGCTGCCGCAGAGAATGCAGAAGCTGACGGCACGATCACTGAAGGAACTAACGGAGAAACGACAACCGCGGCTACCGCAACAGCCACTCCCGCTCCAAGCACTGTTGCACCCGCCGCCGCTAAACCAGCCACGTCAGAACCAAAGAATACGGTGAGGCGTGTGCTGATGCCGCTCGAAAAGAAACCGGTTGAGGCGCCAAAATCAAATACCACCTCAACCAAAACGACTCAGACTCCCGCGACTAGTGCGCCCGGTGAGCAACGACCGAGGCGAATTCAACCCTGACCAGGGGACCCCTAATCTACCCCTCTCTAATTATTTGCGCCGGAGTTGTGTTATCCGGCGCAATTTTTTTTCATGTTTTTCTCCTCTAAGCCCGGTATGTCTTGACACATTTCCTCTAGTTGCAGGATTATTGCGCTCGTTCTATTTTACCCAGGTTTTAATTAGCACCCTTTAAGTGCTTTCCCCAAGGATCTAAAGATCGGCAACCGGTTTTTGGATCACTCGCATCCTAAAATTTCCCCGCGGCTACGAAAAAGGGCAGGGCCCTGGACGCGACTGCTTGAATTGATTTTTGGAGGTTGGGAACAACTAATGAAAAAGCTGATAACGTTTTTTGGTATTTGCACTTCAGTCGCGATACTCGCTCTGCCCGTTGCAGCGCGCAATTACATCGCGCAACCGGACACTGCCATTCAAGATGCTGCCTGTACAGATGAAGCTAAAGAAGCCCTGTACGCATCCTTCCTTAAGAACCGAGCCGATGATCAAGCCAAAGCTTTCGAAGACGCTAAGAAGTACTTGGCCTGTCCTACGACCGGCATTACTGAGGCCCAGAACAAGATTGTTGAATACTTGAAGAAGTGGGCCGCCAAGTACGAGGAGATTACAAAATTGGCTCGCTTCGCGGATCTTCTGTACGTCCAGAAGAAATATCCGGAAGCCTATGCGCTTGGTAAAGAGATTCTGACAGCACAACCGGACAATCTGAAGGTGCAGATCGATTTGGGTGTCAATGCATACCTTGTGGGACCATTGAACAATCCGACGTTGAGCGCTGAAGCTCTCGACCATGCTAGAAAGGCGCTGGCCGCGCTCGATTCTGGAAAGACTGTTGAAGACTGGAAGCCGCTTACGGGTAAAGACGTGGCGGTCGCATATCTTAACTACTCGGTCGGCACGCTTTCACTGCAAAGCGATCCGTCAAATGCGCTCAAATTCCTGATCAAGGCTGCCCAGTTTGAGTCACAGTTGAAGAAGTCGCCTTACACTTACGCTTACATCGCGGGCGCATATGAAACCGGTCCATATGCCAAGCTCTCTGAAGAGTACAAGAAACTCTACAGCGGTAAGGACGAAACACCGGAAAGCAAATTGATGTTGGCTAATATCAACCAGCTCGTCGATCGCATGATCGACGGTTACGCCCGTGCCGTGGCACTCGCCACCGATGCCAGCTACGCGCAGCCCAAGGCAGTTTGGCAAGAGAGCCTGACAACCTGGTACAAATACCGGAATGGTGACCAAACAACCGGTTTGGACCAGTTGATTGCCGGCATTCTCTCGAAGCCGCTGCCGCCCGAACCGACACCGTTGACGTCGCTTCCGCCGACGGCAACGCCTGCTGCGACTCCAGCCAGTACTTCAGGGGCGACCCAGGGGAACGGTAACGGCACCGCCAGCACGACCGGCGCAACAAAACCAGCCGGCACGAGTCCAGCTGGAGCAACAAAACCAGCCGGTACAGCAAACACGACTCCGGCCGGAACAACCAAACCGGCAACAAAACCCGATAGACCACGCAACTAACAAAGCAATCTGGTCTCCATTCCCAACGCCGGAAGCACGTCTTTTTAGACAAGCTTCCGGCGTTTGCTTATAATTCAGCGCGTCTTGAAAAACTTCGAACCGATTCCCGATCTGGATCTCCTCCAAACCGTTCTGGCTTACAAGTTTAATGATCGTACTTTGCTCGAACGGGCCATCACCCATCGTTCGTGGGCGCACGAGAAAGTTGCGCCCGGCGACGAACAACAGGCACGCAAACTTCATAATGAATCGCTTGAGTTTCTTGGCGATTCAGTGCTGGGTTTAGTGGTATCGAATTATTTGTGTAGTTCCTATCCCGCCGGCACCGAAGGTGAACTGTCGCGCATGAAGCATCGCCTCGTGAGCGCGCCGACACTCGCGAAGGCTTCACTCGAACTCAATCTCGGCGAGTTTCTTCGCTTCGGACGTGGTGAAGAAAAAAGCGGTGGCAGGCAAAAGAATGCACTGCTGGCGGACGTGTTTGAAGCTGTCACGGGTGCGATCTTTCTGGATGGCGGTCTCGAAGCTGCAACTAAGTTTGTTTGTTATGCACTCCGTGATGAGCTGGAAGGCGCCGATCCGCTAAGCGCCGCGAAAGCCGATTTTAAAACGATGCTTCAGGAGCGTTTGCAGGCGGCTCGCCGCCCGGCCCCGCGTTATGCCGTAATCGAAACACTGGGGCCGCCGCATCAACGAATTTTCCACGTCGAAGTCTCATGGGACGGCGGCAGCATCCAAGGGGAAGGGCACTCGATTAAGTCGGCAGAAGCCGCAGCCGCGCGAGCCGCCCTGGAAGGGATGAATTGGGGTGAAACTGAATTGTCCGGGGATTCGTAGTTTCAACCTCATCTGGGGGCGGTGTCCCTCTGTGTAATCTGTGGTTAAGCTTGACCGCCGCCAGTAACGTATCTAGGATGTTTTTTTAATGGCTACCAACCGCACTACTGACAAGGTGAGAATCACCGAACCCGACACCACCGAGGCGAAGCCTTTTTTCGCCCGGCTATTTAACCGTAACGGTCATGAAAAGCAGCCGGTGGTTCCGGTGAAACCCCAGGGTCCGCCCAAGTTTGTCGGGCGCGAATACTTCGAGTCGGCTGTGGTGACCGTCATCATGGCGTTGTTTGGTATGACCTTCATCGTTCAGGCAGTGAAGGTTCCGACGGGATCGATGCAAAACACGATCACGATCGGCGATCATCTGCTCGTGAACAAATTCATCTTTGCGCCAGGCGCGTCGCTTCCGTTTCTGCCCCAAAGAGAAATCAAGCGAGGCGATATCATCGTCTTCAAGTATCCCGGCAATCCTTTCGATCCGAAACGCGACGATCGTCCGGACAATCGACCGATCCTGACAAACTACGTGAAACGAGTGATCGGAACACCGGGCGATCGCATCAGCATCAAGGGAACCAACGTCATTGTTAACGGTGAGGCTGTGCCCGAGCATCGCATCACGGCAAAAGATCACAACCGCAAAGATCCTTTGGAGATTCTCGACGCCCCACCCAGAAAACCGGGTGAGCTTTATGACGTTTATTACAATCAGGGCGCCGATGACGACGTGCAGGATTACGACGTGTTTCAGGGCAAGGACGAGATCGTCGTTCCGGCGAACAGTTATTTTGTGATGGGCGACAATCGCAATAACAGTGAAGACAGTCGTTACTGGGGATTTGTCCCGCGCGACCTCGTGATTGGCCGCGCGATGTTTGTTTACTGGTCCTACGACGAGAGCGCGCCGTCGAGTAATAATCCTGTCGTCGACTTCTTTATGAACACGCGCTGGAGTCGCACCGGTACGTTGGTGAAGTGAGCCACAAAAAAGCACAAAGCCTTCTGCAGAAGATCGTCTCAGTTTTTTGTGCTTCTTTGCTTGTTGTGCTTTTTTGTGTTGACGTCTCCGCCCAACGTAAGACGAAGAAGAAACCTGCGCCCAAGCAGGCCCCTCAAACTGAACTCTCAAAGCTACGCGACGAATTCGTCAGACTCACAAACGAATACAAAGCAAGTCTCGGAAAGCTGGTGCCGTTTTACGAAAACGACGTAAAGCGCGCTGAGGAAAAACTCGAGCAGTCGAAAAAACTGCTCGCGGAAGGATTGATCGCGAGGACGCAGGTTGAAGAAAACGAACGTGCCCTGGCGCTCGCTAAGGAAAAGATCAACGACATTAATCGCCAGATGGCGAATGCCGAAGCTCAAATTGCCGGCGTGCTCGTCGAGACGGCTGCACACGAAGAGATTGCAAAGAATCTTCGGCTCGCGAAGCAGAGCCTGGTTCGTACTGCTTCATTTACACGTTTCACAGGTGCTGGTGGTTGGAGTATCGGTGAGGCGTATAAGATTCAGCGGTTCTTTTCGGACACCTTCAACAAGCAACTTCCAATCGCAGTCTTTGGGCAGGGAGCGATTCACGATCGCTGGCGTCTCGATCATCGCAACGCCATGGATATCCAGCTTCATCCTGATGGCGTCGAGGGGCGAGCTCTCTTGAACTTCTTGCAGAAGAACGGCATTCCGTATTTAGCTTTTCGCTCGGCAATTCCCGGCACGGCCACTGGTCCACACATACACATCGGTAGACCATCTCACCGTTACTGAGTCGAACAACTTATGAAAGCTTTCGCTGTTTACTTAATAATCCTGCTGTTCCCAACCGTCGTCGCCAGTTCCCAAATGAGTACCAGCAAGTCGTTTACAGAGAAACAGGCATCACACTTTGCCGCCCTCGCGTTGAAGTGCGTCGCCCGCGAGTTTCCGAACAAGCCCGAGCACGTTATCAACAATGCGAGCGAGGTCAGCAGTCCCAAAGTTCTGCATCCGGCTTTCTATGGTTGTTACGACTGGCACTCGTCCGTGCACGGTCACTGGATGCTTGTGCGATTGTTGAAGACGTTTCCCAATCTTCCTGAAGCGGCACAGATACGCGACGCGCTAAATGCAAACCTCACGGCGCAAAATATTCAGGCTGAAGTCGTGTACATGAAGCAGCCGAACCGCCAGTCGTTTGAGCGTACATACGGTTGGGCGTGGGCCTTGAAGCTCGCTGAAGAGCTTCACTCCTGGAACGACGCCGACGGAAAGAAGTGGTCCGAGAATCTTCAGCCACTCGCTGACACGCTCGCAAAGTCGTATCGAAATTTTCTTCCCAAGCAGACCTATCCCATCAGGACGGGGGTGCATCCAAACACGGCGTTCGGGTTGGCCTTTGCGCTCGACTATGCGAAGAGAGCCGGCGATCGCGAATTGGAAGCATTACTAAACGAACGCAGCCGGACATATTTTGCAAACGATACTGACTATCCGGGTGGTTGGGAGCCTGGCGGTGAAGATTTCTTTTCTGCCGCATTGATGGAAGCGGACCTGATGCGGCGCGTTATGAAGCCGCAGGAGTTTAGTGTCTGGTTTCACCGGTTCCTGCCCGGCGTTGCGAAAGGCGATCCGAAGGCGTTGTTACAACCCGCGATTGTCACCGATCGCAGCGATCCCAAGCTGGTCCATCTCGATGGTTTGAATCTCAGCCGGGCGTGGTGCATGCGAACGATTGCGGCTGCACTTCCGGCAGGTGATCCGGCGCGACAAGTCCTTTCGACAGCCGCTGACCGGCACGCTTCAGCCGCACTCGCCCACGTCGCCAGCGGCGATTACGCGGGCGAACACTGGCTCGCCTCATTTGCCGTGTATCTACTGTCAAACCACTAAGACTATCCACAGATTACGCAGATAAATCTGTGTAATCTGTGGATACTGCTTTGGTGGCGCAAGTCTCCTCAACTTCGTCCGTTCCTTTACCGCTATGAAGACAATCATCCTTTCAATCTCCGTCTTTACCTTCCTGTTGTTCAACTCCGTCGCGCAGCAGGCCAATTACTCGCAACTGCGGAACGACGCCGAGGCCCAGTACGCGCAGGGTTCATATTCCCGCGCCAACGAGCTCTATTCCAAAGTTGACAAGAGCAAACTCAGTCGAGCCGAGTTGCGCTGGGTTGAGTTTCGTCTGGCCGATACCGCGTGGCGCGGTCACGCAGCGACGCAAACGCCGGATACGACACGTTTCGATCAGGCGCAGAAACAACTTCAAGAGTTGATCCGAGTCGTCGAGAAGGAGTCGGATCGCGACCTGGTCTGGGCCGAAGCTAACGAATCACTCGCCGATTTTTTCTGGACGCGCCGGGGTCAAATGAACTGGGGTGCCGCCTGGCCGTACTACCACCAGGCGCTCGATTATTGGGCCGGACAACGTGATCTCGACCAAGCCCGCGATCGTTATCTCAAGATTATCTTCAGAGCTGCGCATCCACCTCGTGCTGATGACTATTACATCTACACTCTTTACGGCAACTACATTCCACTCGATATCCTCGAGAACGCATTAAAGATCAGCAATTCTGCAAACGAGACATCACACATCAATTTCTTGCTCGCGATGAGCATGCGCTACGCCGGCGGTGATTACACCGCGCGTTACCGCGTTCCCGATCAATTTGAAGACGCACTCAAGGCCGGTAAACAAACCGATTGGTACGACGATGCACTCTATTTCTATGCCGAGTGGATGAACAGTTACGGCACGATCCGTTTGCTCGAAGACGGGCAATATCAACAGGAGCCGGATTACGTGAAAGCGGTTGAACTCTACCGCCGTTTAACCAGAGAGTTCCCGAAAGGCGCGACTCGTTATTTCGATCAGGCACAGCAACGGATCAAAGAAATTACCGAGCCTTCACTCGGAATCGGCGTCACCAACATCTTTCTGCCCGGTTCCGAGGTCCAGTTTGCACTTAATACACGCAACGTTCGTCGCATTGACTTCGCGCTCTACAGGATCGACATGACGCGCGACGTGCGTTTTCTCGCCACGGAAGATGAAGAAGATGGTGAAGGTGATCCGGCGCCGTGGCTTCAAAGAGTTCCAACTGCGGGTCGGGCGCCGTTCAAAGCCTGGTCCAAAAATTTCAACGACAGTGGGACTCACAAAGCTTACGCCGAACAGATTCGAATCGAAGGCAAACTGCCCATCGGCGCGTACCTGCTCGAAGCAAAAGGCGGTTCGCAATCGGCACGTGAGCTTGTCCTCGTCTCTGATGCGACCCTGGTTCTCAAGTCATCAGGCAAACAGGCGCTCGTGTTTTTTGCAGATGCAGTGAGCGGTGCACCAATCGCCAATGCGAACATCACGCTTTGGGAAAGCTATCATCTGAACAACAAATATCGCTGGCGCCGCCTGCGGCAAACAACCGACGCGGAGGGTCTTGCGCGCTTTTCATTGCGAGGCAGGTCTGACACTCAAAACCTCTTTGTAACGGGAGCCGGCAACGAGCGCCAGGCATTCGCCTCCGGTTATTCCTACAGCAGCAGCACTGACGAACAGAATTGGCGCATCTACGCGTTCACCGATCGTCCTGCTTATCGTCCGAAAGAAACGATGCAATGGAAGTTCATCGCACGACGCTCGAAAGGTGGTGTCTATTCAACTCCCGCAAACGAAATCGTCGAGTATCAAATAAGCGATCCGCGCGGAACAAAAGTCAGCGAAGGTAAGTCGACGCTGAATACTTTCGGCAGCGCGTGGGGATCGTTGGAGTTGGGTGATCAACTGCCGCTCGGCGAGTATTCCGTTCAGTTTTGGGATCAGGGCCGCGCACACAGCATCGGCGCTGCCAAACTGTTTCGACTCGAAGAGTACAAGTTGCCGGAGTTCAAAGTTCAAGTAAAAACTCCGGAGAAGGACGGGAAGAAAAAAGCATTCCGCGTTGGAGAGAAAGTCGAAGTAGAGATCCAGGCCGATTATTACTTTGGTGGACCAGTCGGTAATGCATCCGTCGAAGTGCTCGTTTATCAGAATCCGTTTTATCACTACTGGTTCCCATACCGCGAATACGGCTGGTACTACGACGATTTCGAGAACCGTCATCGCAACTACTACGGCGGCCACGGCACAGTCATCAAACGTGAATCAATCAAGACAGATGGGACGGGAAAGGCGAAACTGACTTTCGACACGCCGCGTGAAAACTATGGACAGGATTTCCAGTTTCGTATTGAGGCTCGGGTTGTGGATTCGTCACGACGGGAGATTGTCGCCAGCGACAACGTCCGTGTGACTCGCCAGCGTTATTACGTCTATCCGCGTTCGGAAGAAAATCTCTACCGGCCGAAAGATAAAGTCACGATCGACATCAAGGCCTTAGACGCGAACGACCAACCGGTCCAAACTGAAGGGACCGTTAAGGTCACACGGGATTACTGGTGGGAAATCTGGATCGACCCGCGCGGGCGTGAAGTGAAGGGCGAAGAGCTGCGGCAGTTACAACAGCGGTCCGATGTGTTTCCTCCCATCACGCCAAGAGGTCAGGGTCGCTGGCGTCTGAAGTTTCGTGGTTATCAACGCGACGACATCCTCACGCAAACGGTTAAGACTGACAAAGACGGAGTGGGACAACTAAATTTCACTGCCGATCGTGAGGGCTATTATCGCGTCGCCTGGCAAAGCAGCCAGGGCGCCGACGCGGTTCGCGATCGTCTCCTGCCGCCGATCAAAGCGGAAACATACGTCTTTGTCTGTTCCGACACGACGACAAGTCTCGGTTATCACCACGATGGTCTCGAAATCGTCGTCGATAAAGACACTTTCCGCACCGGACAAACCGCGCCAGTGATGCTCTCAGTGGCAGAGCCCGATCGCTATGTGTTGTTTAGTGTCGAAGGTGAAGACTTGTTCAGTTACCGGCTGGTCCATGTGACTGGAACCACAAAGCTCCTCGAACTGCCGATCGAGGAGAAGCATGTTCCAAACATTTATCTCAGCGCGCTGATGATTACGGATGGAGTGGCCCATTCGGATACGAAGCAGGTTGTCGTACCGCCGGTGGAACGATTTCTTGACGTTGCAGTCAGAGCGGATCGCGAGCAGTACCAGCCGCGCGAAGAGGGAACTTTCTTCGTGACCGCGAAAGATGTGAAGGGGCTGCCGGTTGCCGCCGAGATTGCTCTGGGTCTCGTCGATGAGTCAGTCAAATACATTCAGCAGGACTACGCCGGAGATCCGCGGCAGTTCTATTACGGCAATAAGCGCACGCATCAAGTGCAGACTCAGAGCACCTTGGATCAGAAGACCTATGCAAAGCTCGTCGAGGTCGAGGGAGAATTGCGCGATCGGAGAGAATTCGGCGAGAACGAAGAATACGAAGTCGCTGCGCAAAACAAAGCCAAGCTATCAGCAGCCGACGTGGCCGGCGCTGGTGTGAGTGCGCCAGTGACGCTTGATGGTGTCGCTGGAGAGAGAAAAGACTTCGCGCGGGTGAGACGTAGCCGTGCTGACGATGTGGCTGAACCGCCACCACCATCTGCGAGACCAGCTCCGAAGGAAGTTTCCGGGCAGGAGCCGGCGGTGCAAGTACGAAGCGACTTTCGCTCAACCGTTCTTTGGCTTCCTGATGTGAGGACCGATGGGAATGGTAGCGCGACGGTGAAGGTCAAGTATCCCGACTCGTTGACGACGTGGTCTGCAACCGCACGCGTTGCAACTGCCGGAAATCAGTTTGGCATCGGTAATTCCTCTACACGCACCAAGCAACCGCTCATCGTTCGACTCCAGGCGCCACGATTCTTCGTCGTCGGCGATCAGGTGACTGTGTCAGGTGTCATCAACAACAACACTGACGAAGCGATGAGTGTCACGCCGGCCTTGAATGCAGAAGGTCTGTCAGTCACCGGTCTGCTCATCGACGGCAAAGCGGTTAATAGTCCACAAACGCCGGTCGAGATCAAGGCGAATAGCGAAGCCAGAGTGGATTGGCTTGTGGCGGTGAAGCACGCCAGTGAAGCAAAACTGCAAGTCGAGGCGCGGAGCAGCAAGTACGCCGATGCGATGGAAAAGACATTTACCGTCTTCGAGCACGGTATTGAGAAGTTTGTGACGCGTTCGGGCAAGATGCGCGGCGATGGCGTCTCGATCAAACTCGACATCCCGAAAGAACGTCGCGCCGACTCGACAAAACTCACTGTTCAGATCGCGCCCAGCATGGCGACGACGATGCTCGATGCGCTGCCGTATCTGATCGACTATCCGTACGGATGCACTGAGCAGACAATGAGCCGCTTCCTGCCGGCAGTAATCACCGCAAAGACTCTGCGCGATCTCGGTCTCAAGCCAGAGACTGCGATGCACAAGATCTTTGGCGGGATCGAGCAATCGAGTGCAACTGCCACTCACACTCAAGGACGCAGAGATCTAAAAGAGCTCGAAGCAATCACGAAGCAAAGTTTGACTCGTCTCTACGATTTTCAACACAGCGACGGCGGCTGGGGCTGGTGGAAGGACGGCGAGAGTGACCACTTCATGACCGCGTACGTTCTTTGGGGTATGACACTCGCCCGCCAGGCCGACATCTATGTGAAATCGGATGTGATGGAGCGTGCCGCAGCGTATCTCGATAAGGAACTGGTTGAAGAAGAAACTAACTACGACTCGCAATCATGGATGCTGCATTCGCTGGCTGTTTATCACGCGTTCCAGAAACAGTCAGAGGCAAGCAAGTTCCAGGCAACCGCGTTCACCAATCTCTGGAAGAATCGCGAAAAACTGAACGCTTACACGCGTGCACTTCTCGCGCTCGCGGCTCACAATTACGGCTATCGAGATCAGGCGAAGACACTCGTTGCGAATCTAGAAAACGGTGTCAAGACAGATACACAACCTGACACTTCGGTCGTGCAGAGTGGCGCCCAATCGTCTGATCCATCGGTCATGGGAACAGCGCACTGGGGCGAGGACGGAATCTACTGGCGCTGGTCAGACGGAGGTGTCGAAGCGACATCTTTCGTGTTGCGTGCTCTCCTCGCTATCGATCCGCAAAACAAACTGATTGAGCCGGTAACGAACTGGCTGGTGAAGAATCGACGTGGCGCGCAGTGGAGCAATACGCGCGATACGGCGATTGTTGTTCTGACGCTGAACGATTACCTGCGTGTCAGTAAAGAAGTGCAGCCGGCAATCGGATACCAGTTGCTGGTAAACGGGAATCCGGTGGCGACTAAACAGATCACGGCGGAAGATGCACTGAGCGCGCCAAGCCAGTTTGCTATCTCGCGTGAACTACTTCGCGATGGCCAAAACGAGATCAGCATTGTGCGGAAGAGCGGCAGCGGTCCACTTTACTTTTCCGCAGCGGCAGAGTTCTTCAGTCTGGAAGAACCTTTGAAACCTGCGGGCAATGAGATCTTTGTGAAGCGCCAGTATTTCAAAATCGTGAATCACCCCACGCTGTTAAAGGGTGTGGTTTCGGAAAGAGTGCCGTTGAACGATGGTGAAACAGTGAAGAGTGGCGATCGCATCGAGGTTGTGCTCACGGTTGAGGCTAAGAACAACTATGAGTATTTGCTCTTCGAAGATCTCAAGCCCGCGGGATTAGAGGCGGTGCAAATTCGCAGTGGCGAAAGTGTTTACGTACGTGAGCTCAAGTCAGGCGGCGGTTTTACTGGACGTCAGCGATGGGTCTACCAGGAGTTGCGCGATCGGAAAGTGGCATTGTTTGTCGATAAACTGCCTGAAGGAATCTGGCAGCTCAGCTACGAGATGAGAGCTGAAGCCCCGGGCGCGTTCCATGCGTTACCCGTGTTGGGCCATGCGATGTACGTGCCCGAGATCCGGACCAATGGAGCTGAAACGCGTGTGCGCGTGGTGGACTAACGAATTTCGTCGAGACGCGCTTTTGCTTCCTGGATCATCGCTTTGACTTTTGCGAGATCGTCCAGAGACAAGGTCTGTTGTGGGCGATCGCAGAGGCCGGTACTAATGAGCACCGCCGCGCCACTACGTGTTTGTCGAAACACGCTGATCTCGAGATCGCCCATTGTTTTATACTTTGCTTCGAACCCGACGAGTTTGGTGGCGGTCTCGTCGATTCGCGAGATCGCGTCAATTGCATTCAGGAGGGAGTCAATCTCCTCGTAATCGACAAAAGCGCGGTTATCATCGGGTCGCTCACCACCCTCTCGAAGCACCACGACAAGTCCTTTTGCGATTAGCAGACCGTTGGGGGCTGGTGTTTTTCGCGTGTCGCGCATCTCGATAGCATCGATCCTCACTCCTCGAACTTCGACCGTCGTGATACGTGTAAAGCCTTTGATGATCACGCTGTTGTAACGATCATCGAGATCTTCCAGCCGCGTCCGAGGTTCGAAAGGTTCACAGCCAAGCTTGCGCCAGAACTGCGGGCCGGGTCGCTGGGCCATGGCTGCGCTGCCACACAGCAACACCAACATCGAGAGAAGAAGCGTTCTTATATACATAGGAATCTCCAGCGGGAGAGCAGGTTGTTGTGCACTGTCACTTACCAGACTGCCGTGAGTTCCAAAAAATAACACAGAACCGTAAAATCCGTGGCTTAATGACTGAAGATTTCTACTGCGACGAAGTATTGAGCGGGCGCACACCGGTAAAAATCGTGCGTGAAACTGATAACGTGCTCGCGTATCACCATACCCGCCCGTTCTGGCCGGTGCACATCGTGGTCATTCCTAAACGCCACATCTCGTCGTTGATCACGCTCGAAGATGCTGATGGTCCTCTTCTGCTGGAGATGCTGAGCGTCGTTCGTGAGGTCGCGAAGGAAGTCCTTGCGGAACACGGCGCCTGTCGTGTGTTAACCAATCTCGGCCGGTATCAGGATTCGAAACACCTGCACTGGCATGTAAGCTCAGGCGAGGGTGGCATGTGTGGCAGTGAAAGAAGTGTCACTCAACAATCTGCAATCGATCGGTAGTCGGGACAGGATTGAGAAGATTTAGCAGGATGTCGATGAAGATTATTGTTTCGATTCTTGTGACGCTTGTGTCAGCCCTGATCGTGTTGGGTCAACAGGCCCAACTCGACACGCTTCGCGCTGAGGGCTATGAGGCGCTCTATAACCTCGACTACGAAGGCGCACGCAAACGTTTCCAGAAAATGGTTGAGCTCGCGCCGGAAGATCCTGCGGGCGCGCAGTGTCTCGCCTCGAGTTTATGGTTGCAGCAGTTAAACGAGTCGTACCAGCTCAAGGCGACGCTCTACAGCGGTGACAGCAAGGAAAAGACGGATCGACGTCACACCGACGAATTTCGTAAATGGATCCGCCAGGCAAAGACGCTTTCCGAAGCACGGTTGAAGAAGGAACCGCGCAATGTCGATGCACTCTACTATCTCGGCGCCGCCGAAGGGCTTGAGGCCGCGTACATGGCGCAAGTTGAGCGGAAGTACGTTGCTGCTCTGCGCGGCGGAACTAGCGCGGTGGACCACCATCGAGAGGTGATCAAACTCTCGCCTGACTATCACGATGCCGAGCTCACTATCGGTTTGCATAACTACGTTGTCGGTTCGCTTTCGTTGCCGTTGAAGATGATTGCGGGAACGATGGGTGTGCGCGGGTCCAAGAAGCGTGGACTAGAAACACTCGAACGAGTGACCGTGGAAGGGAAGTGGGCGCGCGATCTCGCTCGCATCCTGCTCGTCGATCTCTACAAACGCGAGAAGCGTTACGAAGACGCGGTAAAGACGGCGCGCCATTTATCAGAGAAGTATCCGCGCAATTATCTGTACAAGCTGCAGATGGCCGACGCGCTGACTTTGCAGATTGCAGCGTTGCGTAAGAAGAAAGCGCCATTCAAGGTCGAGGAAAACGAGTTGCAGAATATCTTTACCGCTTTGTCGCGCGACAAAACGTTCGACTCTCCGACACGTGCCCTCATCAACCAACGCTGGACTCTCGCCCGCCAACAACTCTCACAAGACTGATTTGGAGTGCGGTGACTTGTCACCGCTTTGGTAAAGATACGAAAGCGCCAACAAGTTGGCTCACTCCAAAGAGTACTTGGTGCTTTGGTTGTTCGAGTGTTAAATACAAATCACAATGGCCGACCATCACAACGAGAAACTGCTCGGACTGCTCGATCGAATCAAAGAATTCCTGCGGACAAAAGTTTATCCGCTCGAAGCCGATTTTCTCCGGCGCCCATTTCGCGAACTCGCACCAACTCTGAGCGCCAAACGCGATGAAGTTAAAGCGATGGGACTTTGGGCTCCGCACTTGCCACAGGAACACGGAGGCCTTGGACTATCGCTTTCAGAATTCGCACTCGTCAGCGAAGAACTGGGCCGCACACCCATTGGACACTATCTGTTCAACTGCCAGGCGCCCGACATCGGAAACATGGAAATCCTTTTGGACCATGGCACCGCGGAGCAGAAGGAAAGATTTTTCACTCCACTCGCGCGTGGCGACGTGCGCAGTTGTTTTTCAATGACCGAACCCGAGCATCCCGGATCGAATCCGACGTGGATGAGTACCGCTGCCACAAAGGACGGCGACGATTACGTCATCAATGGTCACAAGTGGTTTACGTCGTCTGCGGAGGGCGCCAGCTTCGCAATTGTGATGGCGATAACTAATCCCGATGCGTCCGATCGCTACAAACGTGCGAGCCAGATCATCGTTCCGATTCCGACGCCGGGATTTCAATTAGTACGAAACATCAACGTGATGGGTGATGAGGGCAGTGATTACGCCAGTCATGCGGAAGTGAGATACGAAAACTGTCGTGTGCCACAAAGCAATCTGCTCGGCGAGGAAGGCGAAGGTTTTACGATCGCGCAGGAACGTCTTGGACCAGGCAGGATTCATCACTGCATGCGTTGGATCGGTATCTGCGAGCGAGCGTTTGATTTGATGTGCAGCTATGCCGCACGCAGAGAGTTGTCACCGGGCGTAGTGCTCGGAAGCCGGCAGAACGTGCAGGAGTGGATCGCGGAGAGTCGCGCTGACATCAATGCGGCGCGTTTGCTTGTCTTGCAGACGGCCCGCGCGATTGATACTCGGGGCGCGGCATCGGTGCGAGCGGACATCTCGCTGATAAAGTTTTTTGTGGCCGGGATTCTGCAGAAAGTTCTGGATCGCGCAATACAGGTGCATGGTGCGCTTGGCCTGACCGACGCGACGCTTTTGTCTTACTGGTACCGGCACGAACGAGCGGCGCGGATTTACGATGGACCGGATGAAGTACACAAGATGGTCGTGGCACGCGCTGAGTTGAAGAAGTATTAATCCTGCAAATCTTGTAAATCATGTCCACAATAGACCGTTCGTCTTCAGTTCGACCAGGGGAGGAACTACCAACTGATCTTCTCTATGAATATCTCAACAGACATCTACCCGACCTCGCAGCGCCACTAACCGTCGAACAGTTTCCCGCAGGCTTTTCCAATCTCACCTATTTACTGCGCTCCGGCGATCGCGAGTTAGTTCTGCGTCGTCCGCCTGTTGGCGCAAAGATCAAAACGGCGCACGACATGAGTCGTGAGTATCGGATCTTGTCGCATCTGTATCCGGTCTATCCAAAGGTCCCGCGCCCACTATTGTTCTGCGATGATGAGTCGATTCTCGGCGCGCCCTTCTACGTGATGGTACGCGTGACAGGAATCATTCTGCGCGCTCAAAAACCAACGGGAGTCGACCTCGCCCCGGCACTGATGCGTCGTCTTTCCCTCGCGTTTATTGAAAACCTCGCAGAGATTCATGAACTCGATTATCAGGCCGCAGGATTAGGTGAACTCGGATCGCCGCAAGGCTACGTCAAACGCCAGGTTGAAGGTTGGACCAAACGATACTTCAACGCACGCACAGATGACGTTCCCGCGATTGAGAAGCTCGCCGAGTGGTTGGAGCAAAACCTGCCAGCCGATTCAGAACGACCGGGTTTGATCCACAACGATTACAAGTACGACAACCTCGTTCTCGATCCTGACGATCTGGGACACGTGATCGCCGTGCTCGATTGGGAAATGGCGACGATTGGCGATCCGTTAATGGATTTCGGGACCAGCCTTGGTTACTGGGTTGAGACGACTGATCCGGAGGAGTGGCAACGCTACGGGTTTGGTTTAACGAGCCTGCCTGGCAGCTTCACACGCACTGAGCTCCTGGAGCACTACACGCAACGCACTGGTCGTCGTATTGATAATCCCGTGTTCTATTTTGCTTACGGGTTGTTAAAGATTGCCGTAATCGTGCAGCAGATTTACTTTCGATATAAAAAAGGCCTGACACGTGATCCGAGGTTCGCGGGACTTGGAGCGCTCGTGAAGGCGTGCGGCGACCTCGCACAGCGCGCAATTGACCGTAAGCGCATCAACGCGTTGGGTTAGGTTAGACAGGATTAACAGGATGTTTCAGGATTTACAAGATTTCGATCCCGTAAATCTGAAATCATCCTGTTAATCCTGAAACATCCTGTTAATCCTGTCCAACTCTACTTCGGCAACTAAATTTCTTAAACCTGTTGACACAAAGAACGAACAGACTTGCTAGACCATAGGCGCTTCCCACGCAGCGTCTCCCAAGACAGTTCCCCTCCTTACGCCCCTTTTTAAGCTATCAGTTTGTCTTCAAGGAGGGAGAATGAAGAAGGTTTCCTTTGCACTGCTCCTGACGCTACTCCTCGGTCTTTCGATCATTAGTCTCAACGAACAAAGCAGCGTAGAAGCACAGTCGTCCGCACCCGAGATGACAGTTCCCAATCTTGCTGTCCGTACCACGATTTCAGATCTAATCACGCCTATCAGTATGGCCTTTCTCGGCGCCAACGACTTTCTGGTGCTCGAGAAGAATACCGGCAAAGTTCAACGTGTGGTCAATGGTGCTGTTCAAGGAACGGTTCTGGACCTCGGTGTTAACTTTGCTTCCGAACGTGGGCTGTTAGGCATAGCTCTTCACCCAAATTTTCCGTCTAACCCCGGCGTTTATCTCTACTGGACCTGCCGCAGTACGGCCTTACCTGCTGATGCCTTTTTTCCTGACGAGGTGCGTTGTCTCGACGCAAACATGTTTGCAGCAGATACCGACGAGATTCTTCAGGTTCCATTACTCGGCAATCGAGTCGATCGTTTTACCTGGAATGGATCGTCGCTGACTTTCGATCACAATCTGATCATGTTGCGTGCTTTCCAGAACGATGGCGCGCCCGTACCGCCAAATCAGGGCGACGAAGAACAGCCGGCGCGAGGTAATCACGACGGCGGAGTGCTGCGATTCGGACCAGACGGCAAGCTCTACATTTACTTCGGCGACAACGGCAGGCGTGGTCAACTTCAGAATCTTCGTTGTGGTCCGACAGCGAATTGCCCCGGACCACTGCAGCCAGACGATCAGTTTGGTGGTCCTGAACCCGACGACGCACACTTGACTGGCGTCATTCTTCGTTTGAATCCCGACGGGACAACGCCCACGGACAATCCGTTCTTCGGTGCCGGCGGCGCCATGAACAACGAAGTAGGAAGGAATATTCAGAAAATCTACGCCTACGGTTTGCGCAACGGTTTCGGCATGGACTTCGATCCGGTTTCCGGAGATCTTTGGGAGCAGGAGAACGGCGACGACAGTATGTCTGAGCTGAATCGAGTCGAGCCGGGCTTCAACTCCGGCTGGGTGCAAATCATGGGTCCGCCCGAACGCATCGAGCAATACAAAGCGATCGAAACGAGTCCGGAAAATGATCCATGTCTCAACACGCCTTACTTCGGATTGCAGCAACTGCGTTGGTCGCCAGTGTTGATTGCGGACTCAGCAGCCGAAGCACTGTCTCGGCTGTTTGTCATACCCGGATCTCACTACAGCGCACCGGAGTTTACGTGGAAGTTTGAAGTAGCGCCGGGCGCGATTGGTTTTGTGAGAGGTCGTGGACTCGGACCGCAGTATGAAGGCGATCTCTTTATGGGCGGCGCACGATCGTTTCTGCAGGGTGGTCATCTCTTCCACTTCAACTTGACAGGAAATCGTCGGAAGATTGGTGTTGACGATCCGCGTCTTGAAGATCGTGTCGCCGACAATCTCTGCAAGTTTGATTTGACTGAAAGCGAGAGCCTGCTTGTAGGCAGAAACTTTGGCACGGTGACCGATCTGATCACCGGACCAAACGGAAATCTATTTGTAGTTTCGATTGATAAAGGATCGGTATTTGAGATCTTCCGCACAAAGGGTCAATAGGAGATCAACTATTCACAGATTACACAGATTATCTGTGTAATCTGTGGATGGGCTTTACTCACTAAGAAGACTCGTATCTTTGCGTTTCAATGCAGCCACGAGGCGGCTCCACTCGTAACGTCCCTGTGAGAGCTTGCTGAAGTCGCCTTCCTTATCCTCTTCCAAACCACTCAACATCTCATTCGCTTTACCCGTGGTGATGGCTTTCTCAGCCGCAACGGTCAGCGCCTTGAGAGCCGCTGCGCTATGTGATCCCTTCATTGCCAGCTTCGCACGCTCATAGGAAAAGCGGTAATCACGCGGATACTGTTTTTCAACTTTCGCCAACGCCTGATAAATCTTGGGACGTTCTGAAGGTTTTGCCGACTCCCGTTTTTCCTGAAGCTTCTTCAGCTCGGCTTCGGGATTGGCCTCGACTTGTTGAGTCGTTGTTTCCGCGGGCGCAGACCGCGAGACTTCAGTTGTGACGGGCACACTCGGTTGTGGTTGGCTTGCCTGCGCGACCGGAGGGGGCTCGGCCGTCGCAACTGCGGGTTGCGTGTCTGAACGCGTGAGAGTAAACAAACCAAGAGACACCAGCAGCAATGAAACTCCGCCGATGGAAAGCAGCTTCAGAACCGATCCACGACTCGACGAGGGATGTTCCTCGGGTTTTGCAGTGGTCCAGGGCAGCACTGTTGAACTAAACGGTCGTGCTTCATGTTGCACGGTCAACTCGTCGTCTAAATCGCTTGCCGAAAGAATCGTTCTGGGCTTGCGCTCACCTTCCAGAGCGTGGCCGCACTTCCAGCAAAACGAGTATTTCTCCTCGATCATTGATCCACAGTCCGGGCATGCCCTGGCGCCAGTCTCTGCTTTCTTCGCAGCGACTTCCGGTTTCTTAGCAGGAACCGGCGGCTCTGGTATCACTTCTTCATCTCGTTTGACCACTGGTGGTTGGATCACCGGCGGCGCTACCGTCTTCTTCGGTTGCAACTTGGGTTGCGGTTTGATCACTTCGAGAAGACCAGTTGCGACAAGATTCCAACCATTGCCGGAATCGGTCACAAATGCCGGCTGAACGATCTGCACGTCGCCTGCATCCGGATTGGCACAGTGATAATAGTCCTGATAGAACTCATAGAAGTCGCGCTTGGTGGAAAACTTCGGCGCTCGCGGTAAGACTACTGGTTGCGCGAGATTCCTGATCACTACGAATTCGCCGTCTTCTACCGGCGCGAACAAACCTGTTTCGTAATCAAAAGTGACGTTTACTTTGTTCGCGGCCTTTGTTCTCTTCAAATAGTTCGCGACGAGAGAAGGGAAGGCAGGTGCGACATCGAGTCGTTCCTCGCATATCGGACAAGTGCTAAGGCCCGTGACAAACGACGCATTAACCACGTCGCACGTGTGTTCGTGCAGGTCCGCTGATGCTGGTCGCAAACAGCCGGGACACGAAGGTTGTGGCACACCCTCGCCCGAGAGCGTGAAATTCTTCGTCTGCAGGGGCGTGTTCGACTCAAAGCTGATCACGTAGCAACGGTCGCAGACGTAAATGACCGAGCTTTTGCGGGTACAGACAGGACAGCGCTGCAAACCGTACTGGTCGAAGTCAACCGGACCGAAGTGTTCGCAGTTACAGCAATACTGCCACTGCAGGTCTACTGGAGTCGTGGCCTGACCTTCGAAGTCGATCTCGCCGAGAAGGTGTCCGCGGTTCTCACACTTGACGGGGTTTTGTCGAGGTGCGAAGAATCCTTTTTTGTGCTCGGGACAGAATACTCTCATTTTCGTAGCTCCCTTTAAGGACGGGTGACCGTTTAAGTTGTACTTGGCACGAAGCATGACATATTGCTTTGGGGGAGATACGGACTACAGATGATTTAAACGGGAAGAGCGTTGCGGATTCGTGAGATAGATTACGTTTATTGTGCAATTTTTGCAATCCTGTTTATCCTGAAAAATCTTGTAAATCCTGTCCAAGATTTCGCTGGATTTGATAAGCTGTCGCGGTTTTGGACCTCGGGAAGCCCCGGAGGACGGCTTTATGACCGATAAAAAGGGATGGGCGTCGACTGTCGCCGGCTGGTTTATCGAACGTGATGAGGCGGAAGCCGCCCCGGCGGCACCTGACTTTGCCGATGTTCCGCCAGATGCGCCTTTACCCGCGAACTTAGAAAGCTACACGACTCCATCGCCGACCCAGTCTGTTTTTCAAACAGCACCGCCGCCTCCGAGTGGCGGACAGGTCGATTTCGTTGCTGTTTTCACCGCCGCCGGCGTAGATCAGGACGAGCAGCAGCGTGTGGCGAGAACGACAGACCTCCTCCGCAGCTTACCGGCCGGCACCGACGCAGCGGTGAAGAAGCAGATCGTCGAAGCTTCACTCAAAGCCTTCGGCGTTCCAATTGAAAAGATTATTGAAGCGACTGTCGAAGAGATTCAGGCGCTCGACGGTTACATTCGCAACGGCGCCGCTGACAATGAAAAGTTGATCCAGGAATCCGACGCACGCATCAAGCAGTATGAGACGGAGATTCAAAACATTCGCGCCATCATGCAGCAGAGTGTCGACGAACAACAGACCTTAATAAAAGTATGCAACGATAAAAAACTCGAGGTTCAGCAGGTGCTGGAGTTTTTTGGTCAGGACACAGTTGCGAAAGTTGTTAAGGCTTCGCCGAAGCTCCACGATCCTTCAGACCCGGCCGCTTCAGGCCCTCCGACAAATTGAAGTCGGCTAGTTAGAGAAAGGACACGTACCCTATGTGGAAACGGTTGGCTAACCTCTGGAAAGGTTTCCTATCGCTGTGGATTTCAGACATCGAGAAGGAGCATCCGGAGATCGCTTATGAGAACGCGATCAATTCGATGGTGGCGAAGTATTCGAAGCTGAAAACGGCCACGGCCGGAATCATCCGCCGGCGCGAAGATCTCGACGAGCGCTACAAACGCGCCACGACCGAGCTGGCTCAAACAGAAGCCGAACTCGATACAGCAGTCACCACCAATCAGGATGATCTCGCAGTCATACTGATTCAGAAGAAGAATCAACTGACTGCCGACGTCACTGAACTCAAGAATGAAATGGAACAGGCGCGTTCTGATGCCGACTCGGCGAAGACTTCTCTGCTTGGTGTGCAGTCCGAAATCAGAAAACTGCAGAGCGAGCGTGATTCGATGCTTGCCAAAATGCAGTCGGCCCAAGCCCGCATCAAGGTGCAGGAGCAACTCGATGGACTTTCGGTCGATGCTGAAGTCAAGGCCCTCGACAACGTGCGACAGCACATCAAGACGACAATTGCAGAAGCGAACCTGGGGAAAGAGCTCTCAGAATCCTCGCTTGACTCGCGTCTGGCTGCGCTTCGCAACCAGACCGGTGAGGTTCAGGCCAAGCAACAACTCGCCGAACTGAAAGCAAAGAAAGCAGCACAACAAGCGCAGACTAACAAGACGATGTAGCGTTTTCTCGTATATACGTTAGACAGGATTCAATCCTGTCTAAAAAACGATGTGAGGTGACAGATGAGATTGACTCCCCTGGCAAAGGCTTTCATAGCTGTAGTGGTGTTGGTTGTTATCGGTTTTTCCACCTGGTATTACAAAGGCGACGCGATCAAGCAATGGGCTGGTGGCGAGAAGGCTTCCGGCGAGGACTCCAAAGGCGATTTCGACAGGTTGAACAACGCGCCGGGCGATCCTAATCGTAATGCCGGCTCGACCGGCGTCAACGCCGGTTCAGTGGGTACAGGAAAACTGAATCGTCCACTCGTCGTCGGCATCAACACTTGGGCGGGTCACGCGCCCGGGATCGTTTTCAATAACGGCATGGATCCCAGTGGCGGTTCTCAATACAAACAGAAGTACGGTATGGACGTTAAGTTTGTGTTGCTCGAGGATCCGGCGGCGAAGCTTGCGGCGTTTCGCAGTGGCCAGGTCGACATCATGTGGAACACTGTCGACAACTGGGCTCGCGAAGCTTCGATTCTTGCTGAGAATAATCAGGCGGCCAAGTCGATCATCATGCAGGACTGGTCACGCGGCGGAGACGGTATCGTTTCACTTTCGTCCATTAAGTCAGTTGAAGATCTCAAAGGACACAAGATCGCGTGTACGCAGTTTACGCCTTCACATTTTCTACTCCTCTACCTTTTGTCTCAATCCGGTTTGACTCCTGAAGAACGTGCCGGAGTTGAGAAGAACATCATCTTCACGACTGACGCTCCGGCTGCTGCTGCGGCATTTAAAGCAAAGCAGGTCGACGCGGCGGTGACGTGGGAACCGGATCTATCTGGTGCCGTAACCGCACGCGGCTCGGAAGCGCACGTTCTCGTTTCAACACAGGCCGCTACCAACATCATTGCCGATACGCTGTGCGCGCGGCAGGAAGTAATCGATCAGGCGCCCGAGACCGTTCGTGACTTCGTGCGTGGTTGGCTCGATGGCATCGAGATGATCAAGAACAACCCCAACGGTTCGTATGAGGTTGTTGGTCGCGCGCTCAAACTCGATACAGAAACCGTTTCGGGAATGTTGTCAGGACTCAAGCTCACACCGTTTGCAGACAACGCGCAGTTCTATGGATTGACTGGTCCAAAGGCGCACTACGAAACGTTGTTTGATACGGCGTTTGTAATCTGGCGAAAGAAAGGTCTCGTCAGTAAAACGGTTGACGCCAAAAGCTGGGCTGACACGCGTTTCCTTGCCGCGGTAGCTGCAAATTATCCGGGACAGAAAGTCGAAGAGGCTCCGGTGGTGGCAAAAGCTCCGTCGGAGAGAGACGTGCCGATTCTGCACCAGCAGATCCAGATTCAATTCACACCCGGTTCGGATGAGATCATGCCGGGCTCTTATCTGTTACTCGACAAACTCGGCGAGACGATGACGTCGTTCGGCAGCACGGTCCTGCGCGTTGAAGGCAACACCGACAGCACTGGCTCTCAAACCACGAATTTGACGCTTTCAGAGAGGCGTGCGCAGTCAGTGAAGAACTACATCGTCAAGAACTTTCCAAACATTCCGCCGACGCGCTTCCAAACCATCGGGCGCGGTTCGAGCAACCCGATTGCTGAGAACACCTCAGAGGCTGGCCGGCAACAAAACCGCCGCACGGATATCAAGGTGATCCTGGCAACACAGTAAATTAACCACAGATTACACAGATTTAATGTCTCGATCTAAGAGCACGCTCTTCTCAATTCGCGCGCCGCTGTCGAAACAGACCGCCTTCTTCCTCGGTCTGGTGGCGCCGGCGCTTGTGCTCGGGGCATGGTGCGGTCTTACGTACACTGGCTACGTTCGTCCCGACTTCCTCCCAACTCCTACAGAAGTTGTTCGTGGCACGCTCCAACTCTTCCTTCACTATGATTTGACGGACGCGATCCTCATCTCGACGCGCCGTATCGCGGTCGCTTTCCTGCTTGCGTCTGCCATCGCGTTGCCGCTGGGAGTTCTGATGGGCGCATTCGATCCGATCAATCGTTTCTTCGAACCGATTGTGGCGCCGTTGCGCTATATGCCGATCTCGGCGTTTATTCCGCTTTTGATTCTCTGGTTCGGCATTTACGAGAAACAGAAGATCGCGTTTTTGTTTCTCGGCGTCTTCGTCTATCTGCTGCCGGTCGTAGTTTCTTCGATCCGACTTGTGCCGGAGGAATTAGTGCAAACAGCCCTCACACTCGGTGCGTCAAAGTTCCAGGTGATCAGAACAGTTTTAGTTCCCGCAGCATTGCCGGAGATATTCGACAGCTTTCGAGTTATGAATGCGATCGCGTGGACCTACGTGATTCTTGCTGAAGCAGTGAATCCCGAACACGGTCTTGGTTACATGGTGGAACTGGCGCGCACGCATCAAAAAGCGTCGTGGTCGTTTGCGGGGTTGCTGGTCATCGGCGGTATCGGACTTCTGACTGACTTTCTCATTCGTCTCTTATCCAGCTTGCTCTTCCGTTGGCGCGAAGCATCCTGAAACTATCGACAATGGCTGAACAAGAAACTCCACCAACACTTCCACAATCAGGCGAACCCGGCACGATTGCTATCGATGTCGGCGAACCGAAGGGGCAGCCGAATGTTACGTATCATGCGGATCAGACTGGTGCGCCACCAAAATTGCGCGTGTCTGATCTGAGCGTGACTTACATCGATCGCAAAGGGAATCGCACGGAAGCAGTGCGCGATGTTTCGTTTGATGTTTTCGACAAGCCTGACTCTGGTGAGGTTGTCGTCTTTCTCGGACCATCGGGCTGCGGCAAGTCGACGATTCTGAAAGCTGTTGCAGGCCTCTTGCCGCCGACAAAAGGCGAAGTGCTGGTTGACGGTAAACTGGTTACCGACGTAGGGCGTGATCGCGGCATGGTCTTTCAGGCTTACACGTCTTTCGGTTGGCTTACGGTGCGGGAGAATGTCGAGTATGGTCTGAAACTTCAAGGCATGAAGAAGTCGGAGCGCCGCAAGATTTCTGAATCGATCTTGAAACAGGTAGGTCTTACTGACTTTACTGATCGTTATCCAAAGGATCTGTCCGGCGGCATGAAACAGCGAGTGGCGATTGCGCGAACTCTCGTAAACAATCCGCGTGTGGTGTTGATGGATGAGCCCTTCGGGGCCCTCGATCCGCAAACGCGCTGGGGGATGCAGAGCCTGCTGCTTGATGTTTCTCGCGCCGAGAACAACACGATTTTGTTCGTGACGCACGACGTTTCTGAAGCAGTTTATCTGGGCGACACGATCTACGTACTGTCGCAGCGGCCGGCACGAATTCTTCATCAGGTCAACGTCCCGGCGTTCCCTGTGCGCGACATTGCGCTAAAATCAGCACCGGAGTTTCGTGCAGTTGAAAAGCAATTGCTTGATCTGATCTATGCGCCAACGAAATCTTAATCCACAGATTTCACAGAGTACGTTATATCTGCGTAATCTGTGGATTGCTATTTATGGGAACGACTGAGAAGCCGAAAACCGCGATGCGGAAAGACGGTGTGCCGGTTAACGTGACGCCGCTGCGCAACGACACGTGGGCGGCGAGCCAGGCTTTCGTCAGACAGAAAGTTTACGAGAAGCGCAATTACCTCAAGAAGGCTTTTGCAAATCCCTACAATCTCTCGTTGCTCGCCGGCGGACTCGCTGCTTCAGCGCTCACGCTCAATCCCTTGCTCGCAATCGTCACCGTGGGTCTGGAAATACTCTGGGTCGTGAACGCGCCAGGATCAAAAAAACTCCAGGAGTGGTTGTGGGATCCGAGTTTCGATCAGGAGAAGCAAGCTGAGGAAGCAGCGGCGCGCGCCGAACGTCTCAAGCATCTCGACGAGAGCGATCGCGAACGTGTGTTATCACTCCTCGAACGCCAAAAGGAGATCAACGCACTCGCCGCACAAAATCCCTCGTTCACGGGTGAGCTGTTACGCACTGAACTGACCAAGACAGACCGGCTCGTCGAAGCGTTTATCGACATGGCGAATACCTGCAGTCGCTACGACGCCTACCTTGACTCAATCGACCTCAGTGAACTGGAAAAAGATCGTCGCCGCTGGGAGCAGATCGTTCGCAGGGAAGGCAATCGAGATTCGGAAACTGAGATCGCCGGCAAGAATCTCGCTGTCATCATGAAGCGGTTTGAAAAGATGAAAGAGATTCATCATTATCTCAGTCTGGCTCGTGGACAACTCGATCTGATCGAGAACTCTTTTCAATTGATTGCAGATCAGATCGTCACGATGCAGTCGCCGCAGGAGTTGACGGGCAGTTGGATGAATTGCTTGATGGCGTTGAATCGATTAAACAAACTGCTGCCGACACGGAACGACTGTTAAATCCGATGGGCTTAAAGGATCTTGACGTATGAGTGAAGCGCGGTTGCTTCCGGCGTGGGCCGAAGACTTGCGACGTCGCTATTTGCGCGGCGAGGCGTCGATGTTTGTGTTGCACGGCAATGTTTACGATGTCGTCCTTTACAACCGCAAGATGATGGCGCTCACAGAGTTTCTCACGGATGTATTGCTCAAGGAGTCCAAGGAGACGATTGCGGTTTACAACGTGGCGACTGGCGCTCGTTTTACCAAGCGAGCGAAGATTGAAATCACAGCAGACGATTTGCTACTTGCCAATCAAAAAGATCGGATCTTTTCCGCGTTAGAACGGTTGTTGATTAGTTCGACCAAAACAGCAGTGATCATGGAGTACGCGGAGTCGATCGCGCCTGCCGGAGATCCAAATTTTCAGAGCGAAGCCGATCGGGCTGCGATTGTGACCTTGCATCGCTGGTCGTCGCTACCGGAGATTGAACGCGGCGATAACGTCGTGTTGCTGATCTCCGAGAATCTCACAGAGCTCGCGCCCAAGCTAATCTCCAATCCAAAAGTTGCAGTAGTTGAAGTATCAATGCCCGATTTCGACGAGCGGCGGCAAGCAGCTCGAATAGCAGATACTCGTTTGACTGAGAAAGACGCTGAGCGCTATGCAGGCATTACAGCAGGTTTGAAGTCTATTCAGATTGCGTCGATCTTAACGCCGCCAGCCGGCTGTCGAAGAGGAGTTGGCAGATCGAGAATCTTTCATTTCTGGACTATTAGGTGGTGGGGCCGATGCGGCGAGCCGCGCGCACAAGCTTGCCGCGCTTACGTCAAATCTCAGCCGTGAAGAAGTGAAAGAATTAGTCGCGCCCACGGCTGCAATGCCGGAGGCCGACGCGTCGCTGCCGAGCCCGATCGAACTTGCGCGCAAGGAAACCGATCGGCTTATCGCGAAGAGAAAGCGAGAGATACTGGAGCGCGAGTGTTTCGGTCTCGTTGAGTTTGTCGAACCGGCGCATGGATTTGAAGTCGTCGGCGGCATGGAAGAAGTAAAGAAAGACTTGATGGTCATCGCTGAGAGCATTCGCGAAGGTCGCACGAGTCGAGTGCCGATGGGTATCTTGTTCACTGGTCCGATGGGTACTGGTAAAACGTTCGTTGCGGAAGCGTTCGCGAAGGAGTGTGGACTGACGACGATCAAGCTGAAGAACTTCCGTTCGAAGTGGGTTGGTGCTACTGAAGGCAACCTGGAAAAGATTCTCAACGTGATTCGCGCTATCGGGCAGGTTGTGGTGATCATCGATGAAGGCGATCGTGCGTTTGGCAACACCGACGGTGAAGGCGACGGTGGCACATCGTCCCGCGTGATCGCGCGTATCAAGGAGTTTATGTCTGACACGTCGAATCGTGGACGGATACTGTTTCTCGTAATGACCAATCGTCCCGACAAACTCGACGTCGATCTCAAACGCGCCGGGCGTCTCGACCGTAAAATTCCGTTCTTGTATGTGCAGACTGCGGAAGAAGTCGAACTCGTCGCGAAGGCGCTATTGCGCAAGAATAAGATCAAAACAGACGTCGATCTGGCGTCGATCCGCGACGGTTTTTCAAGCAAGCTTATTGGCTACAGCAACGCCGACATCGAAGCCGTCATACTTCTGGCCAATGAAGACGCCGCGCGTGAGAGTGGTGGTGATGCGCCGGTGTTGGCGGGTCATTTCCAGCGGGCAGCTATTGATTATTTTCCGAGTCGTGACGTGGAGTTGCTGGAATACATGGAACTGCTGGCCGTCTTCGAAAGCTCCAGCCGGCGTCTACTTCCCGCGAAATATGCCTCCCTCACCCCCGAAGATCTCGATGCGCGTCTCCGCCACCTCCGCGCAATCGTCGGCACACGCCGTTAAGGATATAAGAGCACTGCGGAACGAACTGTAGGGGGGCGGCCCTCCGTGGCCGCCCCTTCGTTGAATTCCGAGCAGGGGCGGCCACGGAGGGCCGCCCCTACAGTACGCTCCGCGTTGACTAATTCTTTCGACAGGCTTCTCGCAATGCGTTAAACGTCACGACATTTAAGTTGGTCTGCGTCTGGCCGGGTTGGTCGCGGATGAAGCGCGAAATGATTGCCGCGAGGTCTTCGTCTGACATCTTCGAACCACAGCTCTTGAGCCAGCTCAAATTTTCTTCGGGCGCGCCGAAGAACGGAGCCACAAGCATGCCGTTGACCTGACCCGTCACATACGCACGCTTCTCGGTGTCGCTCATGTCCAGATAGTCTTTGCCGCTAAAGAAACCCGGACTGATCTTGACTGTCTGTTGATTGGCGTAGACGTTGACGAAAAGGAGTAGTGCGAGTAGCACAAGCAAACGTTTCATGAAGCCACGGATAGCACGGATTTAAGGACGGATCAAGCATTCACGCTACTTGATCCGTTTCCAAATCCGCGTTTATCTGCGCCCTACTTTGTGATCGTTCCACAGGCGATTCGGCCGCCTGAGTTGCCGGATGGATCCGTCTTTTGATCGTCCGCTTTCTCGTGAATGATCAGCGAAGTTCCGCCATTGGCGAATAGTGAATTTGGACCATCACCCATGTTCACGTGCATGTCTGTGACAGTTGCGTTGGCCGTACCTTTGGCGCTCACGTTAAAGTTGTTCATGTCACCAGCGTGCGGACCTTGCGGGTTCTTCAATCCGTGCTTTTTATTTTCCGGATTGAAGTGCTCGCCTGCGGTCTCGAAGGCCGGCGCTTCACACTTTGCCACCTGATGAAAATGGATCGCATGCTGTCCCGGCGGCAGGTTCTTCAGAGCGAGTTTGATTCTTACGCCCTTGCCTGATTCCGACAGTGTTGCCGTTCCGATTGACTCACCCTGCGCGTTCTTCAGTTCGACAGTATGACCGGTATGCTGTGCAGCGACATACGACAGCAAACCTCCGATGATGGCCGCGGCCACGACCCACGTAATAAATGGTTTCTTTATCATTTCTCCCTCCTTGGTGGAATTACATTAACTCTTAGCGTTTTCCGGTTTGAGTGCCTTCTGCTTTGGTCCAGACGGGATCTCTGTGCGTCGCCGGCCCAGTACGAGCAAGGCGATGAGTGCCGATAACACAAGCAACCACAGCAGCGGACGCACGCCGCCGAACAGTCTTTGACCCCAACCATAAGATTGATACGACGTGAGCTCAGCGGTGCTTGCGGCCACAGTCGATCCTTCGAGACTTGCCTTCGAGTGTTCGAGAATTGCGCGCAATCCTTCGACCGCTTTCTTCTCAACCACGCCTCGTTTGATGTTGCCAAAAGGGCCTTCGAGACCGTCGGCGCGAGACCGATTCTCATAAACAAGATAAGCGCTATTCGGCGCGTCGGCCACGCGGACGAATGCCGTCAGAGCCAGCGACGCGTTGAAGTAGTGGTTGGCATAAATCTGTTTCGACGCGATCAGCACTTGTGGGCCAACGTCGCTGTTGCGCTTGTAGATCCGGATATGATTGATGGCGATAACCGGTTTAAGTCCAAACTTGATCTTGGACCACACGAGCGTGTCATCAAGCAGTTGCAGACCCGCTTTCGAGTCATTGATAAACTCGTTGATGTAACTCGGCGCTGCATTAAGCGCACGCTGTTCCGCAGCAAGACTTATCCGATCTCGTTTGTCGTTATACTCGATCAACGCCGCCTCGCCGCGCGTCCGATAGTCTTTGACATACTCAAACAGCATCTGCCTGAAGAGATTGGTGACTCGTTGTTCGCGATCTGCTGCTTCCCAATCGATTTCCTTGCGAAAGCGTTGGATCATCGCTGCGGAAAGTTTTATTTGACACTCCCCGACCGTGCATTCCTTCAGATCCTCGATATCGCGTGCCTCGAGTGTGAGAGTTTCGAGATCGGCGAATGACGGTTGGCTTCCGAAGGCGCCGATTTCGAGAATCGCCGCGTTGTTCTTCCGCGTCATGCTCTCGCGGTACGACCGCAGAAACTCGTCCGCCACGGCGCGAATGTTAACCAGACCGGAGACCGCAATTTCGGCTTTATCCGAGGTTGGAATCGAGTGCACTACTGGCTGGTTTAGCTGGAGCGCTGCAAAATCCGTTTCCGCGATGGCAGCCTTTTGGGCTAGTGCTTTTCGGAATTCGGCGCTGGAACCCTGGCCCATGACCGACTTTGTGGCCAGACAAGCCACCAAGGTACAAAGAAGAAGCTGATTACGCGTTATCATATGTCCCCTTGTTCAAAACTGGGCCTTCTTCTGCGTGGGTGAATTCTTTTGTTACGCAAATTGCTCGACAGCAAAGCCCGTCGCACAAGTCATGCCAAAGTGAAGGACATTTTGGGGGACAATATAGATAGAATAAAGTTCTAATCAGCACTAGTTCTTCGAAACGAAGGGAGTTGAAATGGAAAGTGGAGCGACTTCTGAGCTGGCCGCGTTGAAAACGAAGCTTCGAGCAACCTGGATCGCAGGGGATTTCGGCGAAATCGCGAAGTATTACGCGGACCAAGCCGAGGATTTTGTAAAGCGGCTCGACTTGAAACCGGGAATGAAAGTACTCGACGTCGCGTGCGGCACGGGGAACCTGGCGATACCGGCGGCAAGAACCGGGGCGGATGTGACTGGCGTTGATATCGCGCCGAATCTCGTTGAGCAGGCCCGCGAAAACGCCAAGCGGGAAGGGTTGAATGCAAAGTTTGACGAGGGCGACGCCGAGGCACTGCCTTATGCAGACGGCAGTTTTGACGTGGTAATGACCATGTTTGGGGCGATGTTTGCTCCCCGTCCAGACCTCGTTGCCGCCGAGCTCAAACGAGTCTGTAAGCCTGGCGGTCTGATAGCGATGGCAAACTGGACACCGACCGGATTTATCGGACAGATGTTCAAAATTAATGCTTCATACGTTCCGCTACCCGCAGGCATGACGTCACCGGTTCTTTGGGGTGTGGAAGAAACCGTACGTCAGCGGTTGAATGAGGGCATCTCAAAAACGGATGCTACGCCTCAAAGCATACGATGGGTGTTTCCTTTTTCACCCGCGGAAGTCGTTGAGCATTTCCGTCTGTATTACGGTCCGACACAAAAGGCTTTTGGTGCGCTTGACGAGGAGAAGCAGGCGGCCTTGCGCAAGGACCTCGAACAACATTGGACCACACACAATCGAGCGACTGACGGCACGACCGATGTGGATGCTGAATATCTGGAAGTGAGGTCCGTTCGCGCTTAGTTTGGAGTGCGGCGGCCTGGCGCCGCTTTCGCCTCGATCGGTTTAGATCAATAAAAAGCGGCGCCAGGCCGCCGCTCTCCAAAGAGGAAGGGTATGTTTCGGAGGCTTTTTATATCCGCAATTTTGGGTATCACATCCATACTTTTCTCTCTCCACGGTGTTGCAGCACAGAGTGTCACTCCACCGTCGCAGCCTCAAACCGGTCCGGGCGGCAAGCAGTACGTTCATTCGTCAGTCATAAAGAACCGTTACGGCAAAGGCGGGACGGAATACTGGATCTACGAACCCGACGCGCCGAAGCCGCGCACTGCGCCGGTGATCGTTTTCCTGCACGGTTGGGGTGGCATGAATCCGCTGTATTACGGCGCTTGGGTGGATCATCTTGTAAAGCGTGGGAACATCGTCATCTATCCCCGTTATCAGGCCACCCTGCTGACGCCGATCAAAGAGTTCACGCCAAACACGATCAGTGCAGTTAAGGACGCAGTTAATCGGTTGAGAACTGAGAAAGGACACGTCGCCGCCGACTTCAGTAAGTTTGCCACTGTGGGCCACTCGCTTGGTGGTTTGCTGGCCGCGAATGTGGCAGCACTCGCGGTTGAATCGAAACTGCCGCGTGTGCGCGCGGTGATGGCAGTCGAACCAGGAATTACTGAAGCTCCGATTAGTGTTCCGCTCGCTAATTTAAAGAAGCTACCTGCCGACACGCTGTTGCTTGCCATTGCCGGAGATCAGGATGGGTTGGTCCGCGACACGGATGCGAAGCGGATCTATTACGAGTCGACACGCATTCCGCAGGCGAACAAGGATTTTATCCTGCTCGTTTCAGACTCCCGTGGAACACCGGCGTTGCAGGCGAGCCATCGCGCACCAACAGCGATGGATAGGGATTACGACAGCGGTGAAGGCGTGGGCGGTGGTCCGGGCGGCATCGGTGATGTACAGATCTCGCGACGTGTTCGACCCGAGACGATGCTCGTCAACGCGATGGATTATTACGGCACCTGGAAACTCTTCGACGCCCTGACCGACGCCGCCTTCAACGGCAAAAACCGCGAATACGCCCTCGGCAACACCCCTCAACAACGCTTCATGGGCCTCTGGAGCGACGGCGTCCCTGTAAAGGAACTAAAAGTCACCGACAAACCGTAGCCGCCGAAACCAACAGGTCCTATAGGACCTATTCTTGATAAATAAGCCTCAGAATCGTGTAAATTCATGTCTATACACAAATCCGGTGGGGGGAACGATTATGAATCTTGTTTGTCGAACGATTGGGATTTTGGTGATCGCGGGGGTGGCGGCGGTTTCGGGTTATGGGCAGGATGATAAGAAGAGTCAGACGACGACTGATAATCAGGCGACTACTCAAGACTACGAATTTCCAACCAATAGCGAACGCTTCAAACGTTATGTCAAGAGCACGATTGGACCATTTCGACTCGTGCAAACCGGCGCTTCAGCCGGGATTGCTCAGTGGCGTGATACTCCTGAGGAGTGGGGACAGGGGATGAAGGGTTACGGCAAGCGTTTCGCTTCGGGGTTGGGCCAGAATGCGATCCAGCAGACCGTGACATACGGGCTCGACGAAGCTTTGAATCTCGATACTGGTTTCCAAAAGAGTAAACGCGAAGGTTTCGGTGCGCGCCTCAAAGATGCACTGATCCAGAATGTGACCTCAAGAAACAGAGACGGTAAACGAATCGTCTCGGTGCCAAGAATCGCCGGAGTTTACACGGGCTCGATCGTTGCGCGAGAAACCTGGTATCCAGAGCGCTACAGTTACAAGGACGGTTTCCGCAACGGCACCACCACCTTGCTCACCGGTTTCGGACTAAATTTGATTCGTGAGTTTGTGATCAACTGGTAATTAAGGATTGACAGGATTCCTGAGGTTAGCATCCTGTGAATCCTGTCAACTCTACCTCCGTGAGTTTTCGGATGTGATAAACGACACTCGCGCGCCACAGATTCAGCAGGATCTCTTGAGTTACTCCGGTACGGAACCGCACAAACCAGCAGCCTCCAATACATCTAAATTCAACTCGCTGGAGTACCCGACCTCCAGCATTCAGCAATTTCGATTCAAGGGGAAGAACTATGGGTAAGAAAATTGTTTCTCTATTTGTCTCCGTTTTTCTAGGACTACTTTGCGCCGGAGCCGCGATGGGCCAGGACGACTACCGACGCTTTGAGTTTTTTGTCGGCTATTCACACAATCGCGTGGATGTTGGCCCAGTGGAAGACTTCGATCCGGGTGATGATTTCGAGTTTGACGACGTTTTCGATGAGCGCGAAGGATTCAACGGCGTCAATGCATCGGTGGTCGGTAACTTTAGCCGCTATCTTGGTGCGAAGTTTGACTATTCATACCATCAGAAGTCTTTTGGTCCCTTCATTGGCAACGATGAAGTAAAGATACGGCTGCACAACATCCTTGGAGGCATTCAAATAAAGGACAACTCTCCGGAAGGGACGTTGAAGCCTTTTGCTCACGCGCTGGTGGGCGTTGGTCGCACTTCTGCCGATCTGTCGAGATTTGACAACCGCCTTGAAGATTTCGACGACTCGGGTTTTGCAGCGGCGATTGGCGGCGGTCTCGACGTGCGTCTTTCGGATCGCGTCGATATTCGCGCAATTCAGATCGATTACAACCCGATGCGATTTGATTTCACTGATTTTGGCGCGGTCGGTGTGCCGGGTACGCCGACATTCAGAGGTAACGACAAGCGGACACTTCACAACTTCCGCATCGGCGTCGGAATAGTGATTCACTAAACAAGCTACAGACCGCACGGATTGCTGCTTTCGTCACAAATGTCTTGACGAAAGCAGCACCTCGTGCTTATTTTCGGCTTTCCCACACCAGCCACATCTCGATCTCCCCAACTCGCCATACGTCTGCCCTTAAGGAGGAGGACTGCCAACATGCGTCACGCACACCTTCGCACGGCTCTTGTAATTACACTGCTGTTCAGCGCACTTGCTTTCACCGCTTGCCAGCAAGTTGACAACGCAACTGCATCAACTGATAAATCGTCCGCAGCCAGCGGCAAGATCGCAATCACGACTTCATCGGAAGAGGCCCGCAAGGAATTTCTCGCCGGACGCGACCTTGCTGAAAAACTTCGTATCACCGATTCCATCGCTCATTTTGATAAAGCCATCGCTCTCGATCCAAACTTCGCACTCGCCGAACTCAACCGCGCGAACGTTTCGCCGACGGCAAAAGAGTTTTTCGAGCACCTGAAAAAAGCAGTTGCCCTCGCTGATAAAGCATCGGACGGCGAGCGCATGCTGATCCAGGCGAACGAGGCGGGTGCTAACGCAAATCCGACGAAGCAGAAAGAAATTCTCGACAAGCTCGTCGCTGCTTATCCGAACGATGAACGCGCGCACTTCACTCTTGGCGGTTATCACTTTGGTCAACAGGACTTCGCGCAGGCAATCACGCACTACAAACGCGCGACAGAACTCGCGCCCGACTATTCCACGGCGTTCAACATCCTCGGATATGCTTATCGTCAGAATGAGCAATACACCGAAGCGGAAAACGCTTTCAAGAAATACATCGAACTGATCCCCAACGATCCGAACCCGTATGATTCGTACGCTGAGTTGCTCTTGAAGATGGGCCGGTTTGATGAGGCGATCACGCAGTACAACAAGGCGCTTTCGGTCAATTCAAACTTCATTAACTCGCACTTCGGGATTGCGGCAGCTCTAACTTACCAGGGCAAGGCTGCCGAGGCGTTGGCTGAGTTGCAGAAGATGACTGACAAGGCGCGCACCGACGGCGAACGGCGCACAGCGTTGTTCGGCCAGACAGTCGTTGCCGTTGATAATGGAAAATTTGATCAGGCGCTTGCGGAAGTCGCGAAGCAATACGCGCTTGGAGAAAAGGCTAGCGACGCAGCCGCGATGACGGGTGATCTCCAGTTGAAGGGCAACATCCTGCTCGAGACGGGAAAAGCCGACGATGCAAAGAAGGCGTACGAACAGGCATTGAAAACAACTGCTAATTCAGGTCTCTCACAGGCGGTTAAAGACAACACCGCGCTCTTTCATCATTACAATCTCGCTCGCGTAGCAATCGCGAAAAAGGATCTCGTAACAGCAAAAACTGAGACTGAGACTTTTCGCAAAGGCGCGGAAGCCGCAAAGAATGCGAACCAGTTGAAACTGGCGCACGAGCTTGCGGGGCGGATTGCACTGGAAGAAAAGAACTACGACAACGCGATCGCGGAGTTGGGCCAGGCGAATCAACAAAACCCGCAGGTGCTCTATCTTCTGGGTCAGGCGCACCAGGGCAAGGGCGACGCAGCGAAAGCCAAAGCCTCGTTCACGAAAGCAGCGAAGTTTAATTCCTTGCCGGCGTTGAACTACGCATTCGTACGAACCAAAGCCGAAAAGGCTCTGGCGACGTAACCTAATTAAGATCACTCGGTACGTACTGTAGGGGCGGCCCTCCGTGGCCGCCCCTGAGCGGAATCAATCGAGGGGCGGCCACGGAGGGCCGCCCCTACAGTACGTTCGACATAGACCAGTTTCTTATTCACCGCATTAGTCGAACCAACATTTTCCAGTACGAAACAGGCAGGCAACGCGCGATTAGCGAAATAGTCTTCGCGTCCGAACCGACCAGCACGCGTGACTTTCGTCGTTCAATACCTTGCACAATCGTCTCGCCGGCGATTTCGGGAGGCAGTCGTAATAGCCTCCGGTACTTCGCGCGGCGTTGTGCGATCTCTTCGTCAGTAGTTCCCGCCGGAACGCGTGCATTCTCCGCAATGGAAGTTGCGACTCCGCCCGGATGGACCACAGTCACACCTATACGCGACCCTTCGAGTTCGTGACGCAGCGCTTCGGAAAATCCGCGCACGGCAAACTTGCTCGCCGAATATGCCGTTTGCTCCGGCGGCGCGACCACGCCGTAAATACTGGAGAGATTCACCACGCGCGCGTCGTCACTCGCGTGCAACAGTGGCATGAAGGCGCGCGTCATCCGCACGACGCCCCAGAAATTGATTTCAAACAGCCACTCGAAATCTTCATCCGAGACTTGCTCGAACGTTCCACCAACTGCAACGCCGGCATTGTTGACGAGCACATCAGCGCCGCCATGCTCAGCCGCGACAACACCCGGAAACTCAGCGACTGCGATGCGGTCAGCGACGTCGAGCCGGTGTCGCGAAACGCGCACACCGGATGATCGAGTCAACTCCGCCGTGCTTACCACTCCATCTTCATTGATATCCGCAAGCGCGAGATGACAGCCGCGGCGAGCCAGCGACACAGCAATCGCACGCCCGATGCCGTTGGCCGCGCCAGTGATCACTGCCGTTCGACCTGCAAGGCGCATGGGTTCAGCCACTGACGACCGCCTCTACTTCGGAGCTACGTACAACCGGTGTCGATCTAAATTCCATCGTGCCGTCTTCGACGCGCCCGTACCGCATCATTGAAAGATCCTTCACATAATTCTGATGTAGTCGCCACGGTGTCCTGGATCCCTGGCGGGGAAGTGCGTCGAGTGCGCGCAAAACATATCCGGAGTTGAAATCGATGACGGGTATCTCTTCGATGTCAGGATCGTTAACGCGCGGCGTGCAGACGTTGTAGCCGTGGTGGTCCATGTGATTCAGGAGTCTACAAACGTACTCGGCAATGAGGTCACACTTTAACGTCCACGATGCGTTTGTATAGCCAACGGCGAAGGCGAGATTGGGCACGTCGCTGAACATCATCCCTTTGTACACGAGCGTCTTCGGCATCACCACGGGCGCGCCGTCGACAACGAGTTGCATTCCGCTGAACAGTTTCAACACGAGGCCCGTGGCGGTCACGATGACGTCTGCGTCCAGGCGCGTACCGGATTTAAGCAGGAGACCGTCTTCAGTGAACGTTTCGATGTGATCCGTAACTAACGACACGCGTCCTTCGCGTATCGAGCGGAACAGATCGGCGTCCGGGACGAGACACAATCGTTGATCCCACGGATTGTAAGGTGGTGTGAAATCTTTTGAATCGTATTTGTCGCCGAGGTTATTGCGCACGCCTCGCGCTATCATCCATTTGAAAACGTTGGGTCGATTTCGTGCGAGGTTGTAAAAGAACGTTGCTGCTAACACATTCTTCCAACGTGCCAACATGTATGCAGCGCGGTCGGGAAGATAGCGACGAAGCACGTTCGCGATCCTGTCTTCTGCGGGCCGCGAAACGATGTAGCTGGGCGAGCGCTGAAGCATCGTGACGTGCGCCGCACGCTGGGCCATCGCGGGGACCAGCGTAACGGCCGTCGCCCCGCTGCCGATCACTACGACGCGTTTGCCGGTGTAATCGAGATCTTCAGGCCACTTCTGCGGGTGTACTATCTTCCCACGGAAGCGTTCGACGCCTTGCCATTCGGGTGTGTAACCTTTGTCGTAATCGTAATACCCGGTGCAGAGATAGATGAAGTTGCAGGTTAGTCGGACCAACTTCTTGTCTGATCCCGTCTCGGCCTCGACCGTCCAGCGCGCATCTTTCGAGGACCACGAGACACGCTGCACGCGATGGTTGTAGCGGATCAACTTGTCGACGTCGTAGTCGGCGGCAGTCTCACGGATGTAGCTGAGGATCGCCGGCCCATCAGCCATCGCTTTGTTGTCACGCCACGGACGAAAGCGATAGCCGAGCGTGTACATATCGGAGTCGGAGCGAACGCCCGGATATCTAAACAGATCCCAGGTCCCACCCATTCTCTCCCGCCCTTCGAGTATCGCGAGACTCTTCGTCGGGCACTCACGCCTGAGATGGCAGGCCCCACCGACCCCCGACAACCCCGCCCCCACGATGATGACATCCACGTGTTCCACTCTGGCGAAAGTATACAGAGCCACAAAAATGCACAAAAGGCACAAAATGCTGTGGCTAAAATTTTCCTCTTGTGCTTTTTGTGGCAAGCCTTTAACCGAAATGCTTTTTGGTGGATTCGTTTGTCAACTTATTCTGGCCCAGTTTTTTGCAAGTAATAAGCCGATACCGATGACGGTTGTCACGGTCCCGAGGCAGAGATTGAGTCCGATGACGTGCACGTGCAGCAATTCGGCATCGGCGTAGTCATATCTAAATCAAAACAGCGCCGAATAAGACGTGGGCAGCCCTGGAAGCCGCCTTTCGTGTTACGCCGAATTCTCAACGTTTCATTTAATAACTTTTTGAGAACTTTATAAGGACTTTTTTGAGGTCCGTGCCGTACCTTGCGCTGAGGTGGCCCAGAAAGTCTAAATATGACTCAGGTGTATCGTCGTAAGCTCAACAGCGGGACATGGCATTTCTGCGCGAATTGCCGTCATTGGCCCAAATCAGACTACGAATCTACTACGGAGAAACCAAAATCGACTGAGATATGCGACCAGTGTAAAGCGAAGCGCTTCAACAACAACTGCAAATAGGACGAATTGCCACCAGAGGAAATCGAGACAGCCTCATATGTGAAAGGCATATGAGGGTGGGGCATCACCGCAATTGGGAAGAGCGGTGGTGCCCCATTAGCTCCCTTGCGACTATGAAATTCTAAGTGGTCCTTGTCTGCCCGATCTTGCGAATTGCCTTCTTGATTTCCGGTTTCGGCTTTGGGCCGTGACCAAACTTTAAGGCTTCATAAAGAGGACAGGCGATACGTAAAGGTTTTTTACCTGGTGTGCGAATTGTTGCGGTGAGAAGCGAGTCACCATTACTGAGAATCGTGGATTCGAATTTGGTTGCAGCGGATTTTGTGGACCATTTGCTCTTCCTGAGCGTTTCATCATGAAATTCGTATGTCACGCGATCGGCGCCTGGCGGTGCGTCGTGGATGTAAACGTCTATTACATAGTAGTCACCGCGCTGTTCGGGTTTACCATGAACGAGGTTGAATTTCGCCCGGAGTTCCGGACCAATCCTCATCGTAGAGGGTAACGCCGGCAGTGCATTGCGAAGACTTACCCAGGGACTTCCACTACGAGTTGTAAAGTCAATGTATTGGATAGTGGTCAGTCTGGGATGAAGTGGAGTTTGCTTCTTGACGACGGGTATCACGGGAATGCCGGCCCCGAGAGCGAAGGCCCACTCATACGTGACATACTGAGAGCGAGTCGCCCACGGCGACATCACAACGATTAGCGCTTCGGCATTGCGAAGAGCCTCGTCGATCGTCGCTAGCCAATTGTCTCCACCCTTAATGTTGTGAAGGTCGTGCCATGGAATCCGCTTCGATTCCCGTAGGCTCTTGGTTAAGCGCTGAGCAAATTCCCTGTCCTCACGAGCATATGAGATGAAAATGTGTTTCTGTTGGGTCATTGGTCTATACCCCTAGCGGAATTGAGAGCGAGGAACGTGAGCTCTGACCGAGTGGTGAGAGCGTGAGGCTTATATCACTGTGAGGCCCCAAGGCTCAAGGAAAACGAGGAATGTTAGGTATAATCGTCGCCACATATGACATTATTTGATCTACTCATCTTGTTGATCGTGGCGGGGATTTGTGGAGCGCTGGGACAGGCGATCACGGGTTTCTCGCGCGGCGGTTGTCTGGTGTCGATTGCGCTTGGTTTTGTCGGTGCAGTTTGTCGGACTTTGGATCGCCCGGGCACTTGGTCTGCCGGAACTCTTTCCAGTGCGGATTGGCACAACTAGCTTTCCGATAGTGTGGTCCATCATCGGCTCGGCACTGTTCGTTGCCGTGATCGCGTTCCTAACGCGGCGCCGCTGAACGATTTTAGCCACGGATTGATTACTATGAAGATAATCGGAGCCGTAGTGCTGTGCCTGCTGACGGTGAATGCTGTCATTCCAAAAGACATCAAGCCGCTGAAGGGAACTGCGCCTTACGGAGTAGAGAAACGTCCGATGCCGGCTGGGCTTGTGATTGACGATCTCCTGCCGAAAAAGGTTGGGCCTTACACTCGAATGTCGCTCGAAAAATCCGAACACCGAGGCGTGACGCCCACGTCAATTGATGTCAATGGCGAGTCGATCTACGCCGTCTATCGAGTTGGACCCAAAGAAGTGTTTGTTGAGTTTTCAGTTTCGACTAGCCCGAAGACGGCACAAGAGATACTTGTTGTGGCGGCACGAGACACAACCGGCAAGTTCCCCAAAGATCCACGTGTCGGTTCGATCGACACTGAACCGAGTTACCTGAAAGTCAACAACAAATCGGGAGCGTTCTTCGGTTGGACGCGCGGCAAGTATTACTTTTCAGCGAGCGCGAAAGGCGGTGAAGCAGACCTCGACGCGTTCATGGAAGGATTTCCGTATTAGAGAGACATAGATTCGGATCAATCAACGGTGTCCATTGTGCTTAAGTAATCGGCTATGAGCTGTGCTGTCTGATCTGGCGGTGTGGAACTCGTATCAAGCGTTAAGGCTGAATGGATGCGCGGATAGTTGAACGCTCCGCCTGCTTTTAATTCGTTGTAGTACTTCGCAGAATTCAATTTTGTAAACCCCGCGCGTGAAGGTTCTTCTAATCGACTCAATAGAGCTTCCTCGGAGCATACGAACTCAACGAATACAACGTTGCCGCCATAGGATTCGACTGTAGTTGTAGTCTTCTCAATGAAATCCTGGCTGACCGTCTTCTCGGGTGCGAAAGTAAAAATTAACGACGTTCTCGTTTTGGCTGAGAGACGGAACGTCGCGAGCCAGATTTCCTCCCGCAGTTGAATAAAAGGATCGGTGCCAAAGGGAAAGACGCTACTCACCAGATCCACCGTGAGGTGATTATGGAAAACACGACAGCCAGTCAGCTTTTCAAGTTCCCGCGCGACTGTCAGTTTGCCCGACGCTGGTGGTCCATGTAAGAAAAGTAAAATCATTCTTGTATCTTGAGGCAAGATGCATCAATCGATCAAAAGATTCTCGTTCTGTTTGCTGGCAATTCTGTTTCTCGCTGTTCTGGCGGTCGGGCAGAAACGAGAAGAGGTGCTTGTTGCCAAAGTTTATAGAGGGCCGCAGAGTCGCACCATGCCTTACCGGCTCTTTGTCCCTGCGAATTATGACAGGAAGAAACGTTATCCGCTCGTCCTCTATCTTCATGGTGGTGGTGGCCGCGGTGACGATAACCGAAAACAGATAGAAGGAGGGAACGGCTACATCGTCGATCTTCTCGTATCGCGCCCGACTCAGATAAAGAATCCCTCAATCGTCGTTGTCCCGCAGGCGCCCGAAGAAGGCTGGATAGGTTACGACTTAACTACTCCAACCAGTTATCTGAGTTTAGTGTTGGACCTGATCAAGGACCTGGAGAGTTCCTACAGCATCGAGGTCGCCCGGCGTTATGGGTTGGGCCAATCGATGGGTGGCTTCGGCACCTTCGCCATCTTAACAATGCAGCCAAACATGTTTGCCGCTGCGGTTCCGTTATGCGGCGGAGGAGACGAATCCAAGGCCGCCCGGATTGCTCACATTCCTATTTGGGCTTTTCACGGCGAGCTGGACCAGGCGGTAAGGGTTGAGCGCTCGCGAAACATGATTGCAGCACTGACTAAAGCAGGCGGAAAGCCGAAGTATACTGAGTACAAGGGTGAAGGACACACGATCTGGATGAAGGTCGTTAAGGAGCCGGAGTTATTGCCGGGATGTTCAGTCAAAAGCGCTCGTAGCGTCGAGTGACGTTGTAAGGAACGCTTGAGCTGCTCAGCGGGAGAGCGGACTAGCCGCAGCAACGGCCTGCTTTACCACGAGACCGAAATGGTCAACCTCTCTTATGGCCCGTTCGCGCCACGCCAACAAGTGGATCTACAATTACAGCAAGCGTCTGCCGTTACTCCCCCCTTCCATCTCGGCCGGCAATTGAACAGCATCGCAACGGGCTTTAGCGGACGGCGCATTGAGTGAGGTGGATTATGCCAAGCCTTGAAACGATCAGAAGAGCATTTATTAGTTACTCTCGACAAGATAGCGAATTTGTAAATGTTCTAGCACAAGACCTTCGCAATAACGGGATCGATCTCTGGATTGACTTTGAGGGCTTAACGCCTGGCACTCCTGACTGGGAAGCGGCTGTAAGGGAGGCTATAGCTGAAAGCTTTGCAGTTCTCCTAATAGCTACGCCGAATTCGCGAAAGTCCTCTTATGTCCGAAGCGAATTGCTGCTAGCGGAGTCGAAAGGGCTTCCGATGTACGCCCTCTGGTCAGGAGGAGAAAACTGGATCGACTCGGTTCCGATGAGTTTGGCACATATCCAATATCAGGATTTTCGCGGTGAAGCCTATGCTAGTAGCCTTCCCATCTTAATTGACGAACTATCACGTCAAGGTGGTGCAATTCCGGACCATTTTCTGTATAGGTCCTATTACACTAAAGTCCTTCCCGGAGGCCAGCAACCTGAACTCGGCGAGTGGTTTGGCTCTGTTAGTTCTTCGAACTCTTCCTTCAAAGTGTTTCGCAAGAAGAGCTTGAATGATTTTATGGAGATACAAATTGTCGACCCTTTTGAAGGCCTCCGACATCGTGACTCAGTTGACGCGCTTTTTGTTAAGCCTTCTGAATTTAAAATGGCTATTCATTTACTGGATGCAATTTATCTAAATTACCTTACCGAGCTTTATCCTCCACTTTCTTACGTTAACAAATGGATTCTGTGTAGTAAAAAATCCGGAGCATCATTGCTTGCCATAGATTGGAGATGGCTCCAAGAGGAAAAGGTGTATCCACCAAAGCCGAGCACCGTAGGTATGCTCGAGCCCCCTGAGTATTACGGCATGGTTGCTGGGTCAAGGTGGGAAATCAAAGAGACTTTACCCCCCGACATGATCGTATTAGCAGTAAATGACGAATGGATTGTTGACAGTATAATTCAACATCCGAAGGCTGCATATGAGATCATGGGTGAGTACATGCAGGTTTGCGATACAGGGAGCTTCGATGGAACGCAATTCAAGAAAGTTGCTGTGATCTCAGACCTCTTTTTTGGGCCCGGAGGCTTTGCTAACAAACTGCTAATCCAGATCAAGGATTATCCAGATGAACTGAAGAAAAGGTATCAGTATTGATCCTTTCAACGAGATCTACCTCGAATTCAATTAGTTCGTGCAATTCTTTAATCAGGGTAGGTTAACTTTGGAGGCGGCGATCGGAATCGAACCGATGAATAAAGGTTTTGCAGACCTCTGCCTTACCACTTGGCTACGCCGCCATACCGGCAAGAATAAAGGTTGAAGGCGGAAAGATGAAGCAGCGACTGCTCGAAAGCCAGTCAGCTTTCGTCCTTCATCCGCCCGCCTTCATCCTGATTTCGTGGAGCGGGAGACGAGATTTGAACTCGCGACCCTCGCCTTGGCAAGGCGATGCTCTACCACTGAGCTACTCCCGCTTGAGCACGGTCGATTCTAATGATTCAACTGTTCTTGTCAAGTATCCACAGATTACACAGATTCAAATGGAAGAATCTGCGTAATCTGTGGATACAACAAACGGTGCAATGCGAAAGGGGATCACCCAATAACATTGCACCGTTGTTTTAACCCTAAGCCTCACGCCGGTACCGGCGCGCAGCCGTCGGGTCTATGCTCGCAGTCTAAGAGCCAGCGCATGTCCCGTCAACCAAGTGCGCAAAAATAAAACAGGTCCCGGCTCGATGTTGACTTCTAAAGTCAACTGGAATAACTTCGCGACGTCGCAAATTTCTTCGCAGCATTCCACACAATCTGACTATTCACACGCTTTTGCGGAGGAGCCTACCATGAAAGCAAAAAACGTATTCCGTCTCGCGTCACTCGCTCTTCTCGTTTTAATCGCTAACATCAGTTACGCGCAGACAGGTTACAAAAAACCGCCGAAGGAAGTGCTCGACATCCTGAACGCCCCGGTAACACCCGGTGTTTCTGTGAGTCCGACGCGCGACAACATGATTCTCACCACTGGTCTGCGGTATCCACCACTCGCTGACCTTGCTCAACCAATGTTGCGTCTCGCTGGCCGGCGGATCAATCCAGCCGCAAACTCACCACATCGTTACCAGTATTCGGTTGCTTTAACTTTAGTGAGGCTCAACGATGGCTCCGAGATCAAGATCGATGTTCCGCCAGGCGCAAAAATAAGTGGAGTGGAATGGAGCGACGATGGAAAGCATTTCGCGTTTCTGAATGGCACGCCCAATCGTGTGCAACTCTGGGTCGGCGATGCAGCAACCGGAAAAATTCGCAATCTAAAAGATCTCGCTGTCAACTCAGTCATGAATAACGCGTTGACGTGGATGCCTGACAGTCGCACGTTGCTGGTCCAACTCGTGCCCGCAACCCGCGGTGCGGTGCCGGCGGCTTCGCTCGTGCCGAACGAACCGGTCACGCAAGAGAGCTCCGGACGCCCTGGACCAGTAAGGACATATGAGGATCTTCTGAAGAATCCGCATGATGAGAAACTGTACGAGTACTACGCCACGTCGCAATTAGCGCTCGTAGATTCTGTCACCGGACGCTCGACACCTCTCGGCAAACCCGGAATCTATCAAGGTCTGGATCCGGCACCCGACGGCCATCATCTTTTGGTGACGCGATTACAAAAACCGTTTTCATATCTCTTTCCTGACAATGCATTTCCGAAAGAAATCGAAGTGTGGGACACAAAAGGCAAACTCGTTTACAAAGTCGCGAGCCACCCACTCGCCGATCAAGTACCGATTGAAGGCGTCATCACGGGCCCACGCGCAATTCGCTGGCGGCCGAACCAGCCGGCGACACTCGTTTGGCTCAAAGCGCTCGATGCCGGAAATCCAAAAAAGAAGGTTCCGTATCGCGACAGCGTGATGACGTTTAAGGCTCCATTCACCGGACAACCGGTCGAGTTAGTCAAAACCGAGCATCGCTTTTCCAGCGGCAGTTTTAGCGAAAAAGGCGGGTTGATGCTTTTCTCAGATTACGAGCGTGATAAGCGTTGGGTCAGGACGTTCCTCATCGACACTGATAAACCGGACGCGACGCCGAAACTTCTTTGGAGCCGAAACGTGCAGGATCGTTACAGCGATCCGGGCACACCCGTTACGCGTGTTATAGGTGGTCAGCGAGCGATCCTGCAAAGTGGTGATTGGATTTATCTAACTGGCAACGGCGCATCGCCGGAAGGCGATCGTCCATTCCTCGATCGTTACAACCTGCAAACGCTCAAGGCCGAACGAATCTTCCGAAGCGACTCAAGGAGCTATGAGAATGTGGTGGCTTTGCTGACTGACGAGGCGAGCAAGTTTATCACTCGTCGCGAAGCGCCGGCAGAAGCGCCGAACTACTACGTGCTCAGAACAAACGGCGAAGGGCCATATGCGCTTACACAGTTTCCGGACCCGATGCCGCAGTTGCGCGGGATCACGAAACAGCTTGTTACTTACAAGCGTGCTGATGGCGTGCAATGTTCCTTCACGCTCTACCTGCCGCCGGGTTACAAGCAAGGCACGAGATTGCCGACTGTCGTTTGGGCTTATCCGCTGGAGTTTACCGATGCAAGCACCGCCGGACAGATCACCGGCTCAACGCAAAAGGCGACGTCGATTGTTGGTCCATCGCATCTATTTTTCCTGATGGAGGGGTACGCGATACTCGACAATGCAACGATGCCGGTGGTCGGCACGCCTGAACTAGTCAACAACACTTACGTCGAGCAGATCGTGATGAGTGCGAAAGCCGCGATCGACAAAGCGACTGAGATGGGAGTGACTGATCCTGATCGTGTTGGTGTAGGTGGTCATAGTTATGGAGCGTTCATGACGGCGAACCTGCTGGCCCATAGCGATCTTTTCCGCGCCGGCATCGCGCGCAGCGGCGCATACAATCGCACGTTGACGCCGTTTGGTTTTCAGAGTGAGCGCAGGACGATCTGGGAGGCGCCTGAGCTTTATCTGAAAGTCTCGCCGTTTATGTTTGCGCAGAAGATCAACGAACCGATGTTGATGATCCACGGTGAGGCCGACGACAACACAGGAACGTTTCCGATCCAGTCGGAGCGAATGTACCAGGCGATGAAGGGTAATGGTTCGACCGTGCGACTCGTGATGTTGCCGCACGAAGCGCACGGTTACGCGGGGCGTGAAAGTATAGAGCACGTGCTGTATGAAATGATCGGTTGGTTTGATAAGTACGTGAAGAACGCACCTTCGCGGGGGAAGCAAACGGAGACGCAGAACTAGCAGATGCCTGGGTGATAAGGTGCTGGTGCCAACCAAGGGCGGCCACGGAGGGCCGCCCCTACAGTACGTACCTCAGCGCCAGTAGCGACTAAGTGTTTTACAGACCTGTGGAACGTACTGTAGGGGCGGCCCTCCGTGGCCGCCCTTGGTTGGATCATAGATCGTAGAAATTAACGTTCCATCGCTTCTTGCGCACAGATTGATCATTCCAAAAATTCCGGAGTAGTTCGAGCTGTGGGGTTGAGTTGTCAGCCATGATTACGGTGACGACGTCATAGCGATAGGGTTGGTCCTCGATGCCGAGCATTTGTCTGTAGGCGCGGGCGGCGCGGGTTATCTGGCGGCGTTTGCGTAAATCGACGTTCGCTTGTGGTGGTGCGAACCAGTCGGACGAGCGCGATTTGACTTCGATGAAGCAGAGCGTGTCGCCGTCGTAAGCGACGAGATCGATCTCGGTGTTGATGATTGCGCCGCGACGGTTGCGGCCGACGGGAATAGTGAAGTTGGCAGCAACGAGACGATAGCCGACCTGTTCAAGGAATGCAGCGGCGTATGATTCGCCCAGAGCGCCTAGTGAGGATGACGTCATGTTGGACAGGATTTACAAGATTTGAACAGGATTCACAAGATGAATCCTGTGAATCCTGAGAAATCTTGTCAATCTTTATCTATCAATCTTTGTTATCGCGATCGTAGGCGACCTTGAGCCAGTGTTTCACTTCGTCGTCGATGTCGTCCTTTGAAGTGATCGGGATGCGATGAGTGATGCGATCCTTTTTGGCGAAGCCACCGGTGTCAATTAAGCGTCCGGTTGGTTTCATATCGCCGAGCGCGAAGCCCATGTCGATGCGAGTTTGAGTCGTGGGTTTGATCTGCGCGAAGACGTGATTGCGATAAAGCGGCACGATCGTCTGACACGGGCACGCCTTCGCTTCCTTGCCGGTTTTAAGTCCGAGCTTCAGCAGCGCATCGTAAAGCGGCCGGAGATGGGCCTTGCTGCCTGAGAACATCTTCTCCACGTCGCGCTCTGCCGCTTCGAGGTAGAGATCGGGATCGCCGGCTTCCTCGCCTTTTCCCTCGGCGCGTTCTGCGAGCCACCATGCGGTGTTTGTGCCGAGGCCGTGCTTCTCCTTCAACCATGCACGCCGCTCCGTTTCTTCTTTTGGTCCCGCCTTCTTGATGTGTGCGAGCCATTCTTCGAGCGTGCGGCCGGTTTTCTGTTTGAGTTCGCCGATCCATTTCTGCGTCATCAAGACGCCCGGATGAACACTGTAGATCGACTTCTTGCGGGGAACGGTCGCTGTGCGAGGCATAAGATCTCCTTTACGGGGAAAGATATCAGGCAGCAGACGCCGTGACTTCTTGAAAATTGCGATCGTTATTAGCTGAACCTGGCTCTTTCCAGAAACTGCGGCGCACGCCGCGCTTTTGTGGCCTGCTCGAATGCGAAGGCAATCTTGATCAGCTTTGGCTCGCTAAACGCACCGCCAAAAAACGAAATTCCCACTGGCAAACCAAACACGTACCCCGCAGGCACAGTGATGTGCGGGTATCCAGCGACAGCCGACGCCGACGAGTAACCACCAGTGAAATGATCGCCGTTGATCCAATCCGTGGGCCACGATGGTCCGCCAGTGGGAGCAATCAACGCATCGAGCCGGTTCTTCTTCATTACAAAATCGATGCCCTGTGTGCGAGTGAGCAAGTGGTTCTTTCGTAGTGCCGCGAGGTACGCCTTGCTTGTGAGTGGTCCTTTCGCTTCGGCTTTGATCATGATGTCCTGACCGAAGTATGGCATCTCGCGTTCGCGATTCTTTTCGTTGAAGGCGATCACGTCTTTGAGTGAACGCACGGGCGCTTGTGGTCCAAGTCCGGCGAGGTATGCATTCAAATCGGCCTTGAATTCGTACAAGAGCACCTCAAACTCCGAATCGTCAAACTTTCCGGTCGTGGGAATGTCGGCAGGATCGACCAGAACAGCGCCGAGCTTCTTCATCTCGCTCAAAAGACTTTCCATCAACTTGTCGACGCGCTCGTTGAATCCAAAATGTTTTCGCGCGACGCCGAGTCGCATACCGCGCAAACCATCTTTGTCGAGAAACTTTGTGTAGTCGGGTACCGATCGACCACGACTCGCGTTTGTTGCCTCATCACGCGGATCGATTCCTGCCAGCGCGCTAAGAATGATCGCGGCGTCACTCACCGTGCGCGCCATTGGACCAGCAGTATCCTGGCTGTGTGCAATCGGAATGATTCCAGCGCGACTGACGAGACCGATAGTTGGCTTGATCCCAACCAGCGAATTTGCCGATGACGGGCAGACGATAGAGCCATCAGTCTCCGTACCGATAGCCGCCGCGCATAGATTTGCTGCCACGGCTGCGCCTGAACCGGAACTCGATCCGCACGGATTACGCTCGAGCGAGTACGGATTCTTTGTTTGCCCACCGCGAGCACTCCAGCCACTCGACGATTTCGTTGACCGAAAGTTGGCCCACTCGCTCAAGTTCGTCTTGCCGAGAATGACGGCACCTGCTGCACGCAGTTTCTGCGCGACGAATGCATCGCGAGCTGGTTTTGAGCCCTCGAGGGCGAGGGAGCCAGCAGTCGTCATCATGCGATCGTTAGTGTCGATGTTGTCTTTGATCAGAATCGGGATGCCGTGCAGTGGACCGCGCGGACCTCGCTCTTTGCGTTCGCGATCGAGTGCAGCTGCAATCTGTTCGGCGTCGGGATTCATTTCGATGACTGAGGTGAGAGCGGGACCTTTTCTGTCGATATCCGAAATGCGATCGGAATATTTCTCGACGAGTCCACGCGAAGTGTACTTGCCCGATTGTAGTCCTTGTTGCAGGTCGGTGATGGTCAGCTCATCGAGCTCGGACGCGGGTGGCGGCGCCAGCGAGGTTGAGAGCGCTGAAACAGGGTTGATGATCGAGACGATGGAGGTGGCGGCGGTTGTTTGAAGAAATTGTCGACGCTTCATGCTGAGGAGTTAGTTAGACAGGATGAACAAGATGTTCCAGGATTATCCTGTTCATCCCGTGAAACATCACTTAGTTGGCACTGACCTTGAAAGAATTAAAGAATCGAGTCACATTCGCCGTATCGTCTTGCCCCTTCGGCGAGCCAATAACGATCTGATATGGTCGTCGACCGACCAGTAAGACTCTCGATTTGAAGATCCTGTCCGCCGTCTCTGCCGTAAATTCTATCGCCGAATATCCGTTGATGACTGTCGTGCGTGTGCTCACCAATGTTGCCTGAAGTCCCTTAACAAAGTTATCGCGATTGGCCTCGAGCTCAGCCTGGCGGTTGAAGTTGAAGCTCGGATCGTAATCAACCCAGCCGATCAGATAAACCGGTGAAACCGGTGAGCCGCGCACGATAAACAGGTGAGTAGTAAATGGACCGTGGTCACTATCCTTTGTTTCTGACTTTTCTGTCGGAGCATTCGGCACCAACACGGAGAAGCGTCCCAAATCGTTCGAGAATTTTATCCATCCGCTAGTGTCCATTGCGGGCAGCGGCGAAGGCGTGTTGCTGGGAGTGGCCGCTGGACGCGGAGTGTGTTCCTGGGCTTTGAGGGCAACGCTCAACCCAAGCATCATTAACGAAATAGCCAAAAACCTTTTCATACTTTGGAATCCCCTTATAAGTCGAACTGACATCTGTAGGCTTATACAGACAGGCTGGTTTGATAGTCAATGGACTTTTTGCGAAAAGCGGTCCGCAGATTACGCAGATTGCACGGATTCTATTAAGCTATCGCCTCATGCCCAAACTCGTAGCGATCATTGGACGCCCAAATGTCGGGAAATCTACGCTTTTCAACCGCCTGATTGGTGAGCGCCGCTCCATTGTCGGCGATGAGCCGGGGATCACGCGCGACCGGATTTATGGCGAAGTGGAGTGGGGAGGGAAGAAGTTCTCCTTAATAGATACCGGCGGTATTGTGCCGGATGACGATGCGGTGATTCCGGCCAATATCCTCAAACAAGCAGGTATGGCAATCGACGAGGCCGAGGTGCTGATCTGGGTCGTGGATGCCCGGGCCGGCGTCACACAACTTGACGAAGAACTCGCTGCGCATCTGCGCTCAACGGGTAAACGCGTCGTCGTCGCGGCCAACAAAACGGATTCGTCGAAATTGGAGAGTGACAGCGGCGAGTTTTATCGCTTCGGCTTTGAAGAAGTGTTTCCTGTGTCGGCCGAGCAGGGAATCGGAATCGGTGACATGCTCGATGGAGTACTTGAGTTACTCGATACAGGCGATGTTGCGCCGCCTGAAGAAACGACTGAACGGGAGCTGCGACTGGCTATCGTCGGGCGTCCCAACGTCGGTAAGTCGTCGCTGCTGAATCGGATCCTTGGTGAAGATCGCGTGATTGTCTCGCCGCTTGCGGGTACCACTCGCGACGCGATCGACACCGTGCTGCAAACACCCGAACGCAACTTCCGTCTCATCGATACTGCCGGGATACGTCGCAAAGGCAAGACTGATGAAATGGCTGAGAAACTATCGGTCATCATGGCGCGCAAGAGCTTGGAACGCGCGGATGTCGCGATAGTTCTGGTTGATGCGGTTGAGGGAGTTACAGCGCTCGATGCGACTATTGCAGGTTACGCGCTTGACGCGGGATGTTCGATCATTATCGCAGTGAACAAGTGGGATGCGGTGCAGGACAAAGAGACAAACACCGCGAACGAGTTTGAGCGCGAACTGCGCGACAAGATGAAGTTCCTCGAATGGGCGCCAGTGATCACGATCTCGGCGCTGACCGGACAACGTGTCGATCGGATTCTTCCGATCGTTTTGAAAGCAGATCAAGCTCGCAATCTCCGCATTCCGACCGCACAACTCAACGATTTCTTTGAAAAGGCGATTGCGCAGCCGCGTGGCGGAACCGCGCCGTCACCTGCCAAGGGCGGGATGTCGCGACTACGGGTTCAATATTTGACGCAGGCCAGCGTGCGACCGCCGACGTTTGTGGTTTTCACTTCAGGTGGGAAGCCGGGTTTGCACTTCTCATATGAGCGATACCTGGCGAATCGTCTCCGCGAGGAGTTTGATTTCTTCGCCGCTCCATTGCGAATCGTTGAAAAGCACAAGAAGTTTTCCCGCAAAGGCGCGAAGGCGCAAAGGGAGTAGACGCATCTCCTTTGCGCCTTTGCGGGAAATTCTTTGTATGGCCTCAGTAACTCCAATCAAATTCGAGACTCAAGCCCAGGACGGTGAAGCACGTGCGGGTGTGTTGACCACGCGGCGCGGGCAGATCGAGACGCCCGTCTTTATGCCGGTGGGGACGGCCGGGACGGTAAAAGGAATTCGCTTCGAAGAACTCGAATCGAAGGATCTCGACGCGAAGATCATTCTGGGCAACACGTATCACTTGTGGCTGCGCCCTGGAATCGACGTGATCCGTGCGGCCGGCGGGCTTCATCGATTCATCGGCTGGGATCGCGCTTTATTAACTGACTCGGGAGGTTTTCAGGTCTGGAGTCTCGGTGCCTTGCGCAAGATCTCCGAAGAAGGCACCGAATTCCGATCGCACGTCGACGGCTCACTCAGATTTTTATCCCCTGAAATCTCAATGGAAGTGCAGGCCGCGCTCGGATCCGACATCGTGATGGTCTTTGACGAATGTGCGCCTGGTCAGGCGAGTCACGAAGACACCGAGCGAAGCATGAATCTTACAACGCGTTGGGCGAAACGCTCGAAGACGGCTTTCAACCAACTTCAACTCGAACACGCGGACACTGGCTATCTTGAGACCCAGGGGTTGAGCGGGACTCAAGCACTCTTTGGCATCATCCAGGGCGCTGGTCATCTCGATCTTCGCCGAATCAGCCTCGAAGAAACCGTAAACATCGGCTTTGACGGCTATGCCATCGGTGGGTTGAGCGTCGGAGAAGAGAAGTCGGTGATGTTTGACGTCATCGAAGACATCGCCCCGAGAATGCCAAAGGATGCTCCACGGTATCTGATGGGCGTTGGAACTCCGGAAGACCTGGTTGAGGCGGTAGCGCGTGGTGTGGATATGTTTGACTGCGTTTTACCGACGCGAAATGGCCGCACCGGACAGGCCTTCACGTCACGCGGCAAGCTCAATATTAAGAACGCGCAATGGACGAACGACACCCGACCGCTCGATGAATCGTGCCCCTGTTCGGTCTGCCGGCGGCACTCGCGCGCCTATTTGCGTCATTTATATATGACGGGGGAGATACTGGCGAGTATTCTCCTGACCCACCATAATCTGGCCTTCTTCCTTGACACCATGCGAGGCGTGAGGCAATCTATCCGGTCTGGCGATTTCCCAAAATTTCGGCGTGAGTTCAACGAGCGGCTGGATGCGAATGGTGAATAGTGGTTCGCGCGCTGGCCGCCTTCGGTTTGTTCACGTGCTGAAATTGAGCTGGGATAACGAAGTCAAATTCCTTCGAAACAACTAAGAGGTCAATGCAAACTTTTCTGATTCTCTTCCAGGGCGGTGGCTTAAGCGGACTTGCGCAGCTCGCGCCACTCGTTCTGATAATCGCAGTTTTCTACCTCCTTGTAATAAGGCCTCAACAGAAGCGGGCAAGACAATTACAGGAAACCATTGCCAGTTTGAGGATCAACGACAAGGTCGTCACGACCGGCGGCATCATCGGTGTGATTACAGCGGTGCGGGATTCGAGTTTTATTATTCGCAGCGCCGATAAGACAATGCTCGAAGTGGCTCGCTCTGCAATCGCCGACATCGATCGAGAGGGAAAAGACGCTAGTTAGGCCACAAAAGGCACAAGAGGCACATCAGAGTAAGAAAGCGCACTAAGGCCCGAATTCTGCTATGAAGAAAAAGAATCTTCTCACGCGCGTAATTATCATTGCCATTGTTACAGTCATCGGGATCTACCTCGTAATCGGGCCGCGTCGTCGTCCCAATACAAACGACTTCACCTGGTCCGGGATCAAACAGAATCTCAAGTCCAATATTCATCTCGGCCTTGACCTGCAAGGCGGTTCGCATCTCGTGATGCGCGTCAAAACCGAGGAATATCTGAAACGACTGACTGAAGGAAACTACATCGCGGCTCAAAACGCAGCTAAGGATGCTGGATACGAAGTCAAAGGCGGCCAGGCGAATGCCAGCGGTGGCAACTACAGTTTGGCCCTGCAATTGGCGGATCCTTCCAAGGCTGCTGAAGTCAAAGACGCTGTCGAAAAGAAGATCGAACTGGCCGATACCAGCGTTTGGAGTTATTCATCGTCCGGCGACACGATTAGCTGGACGATGACCCAGGCTGCAGAGCGGACCCTCGCTGACAACGCTACCACCCAGGCGCTAAATATCATCGACAGCCGTATCAACCAGTTGGGTATCACCGAACCAACACTGCAAACACACGGCGCGCAGAGTTCACATCAAATTCTCTTGCAAATGCCAGGTGTGCAGGATCCTGAACGCGTCAAGAGGATCCTTCAGGGTGAATCGCGCCTTGAGCTGGTGCACGTGATTTCGCCTCCGAGCCCGGCGCCGGCCGCAACTTATCAGAGTGAAGCCGACGCAATTGCTTCGCTGAACAGTGCCGGCACGATTCCACCGAATCGGAGAGTTTTGGCTTACCAGGAACGGATTGATAAAACCGCTGATAAGACCGATCCAAACCAGCAAAAACCAAAGCAATGGGTTGTAGTTGAGGTACCAGCAATCATTGACGGCACTGAGTTGAGAAACGCTGCGGCCATTCCCTCGACGGGCGGTCGAGCTGACGATTACGAGATCAATTTCTCACTGAAAAAGACTGGTGCGGAAAAATTTGGCGCCTGGACCGGTGCTCACGTCAATGAGTACATGGGTGTCGTTCTTAACGGCGAAGTGAAATCGATCGCTTTTATTAAGTCGCAGATTTTTGATTCCGGCCAGATCTCCGGACGCTTCACACAAGAATCAGCAGAAGATTTAGCTCTAACCCTGCGTTCGGGTGCTTTGCCGGCTCCGATCGAGTATCTCGAGGAACGCACGGTTGGACCAAGCCTCGGTCAGGATTCAATTCGCGCCGGTGTGCGGGCGTCACTCGTGGGCCTCGCCCTCGTCGTAGTGTTTATGCTCTTTTACTATCGCGGTTCAGGCGTAAACGCGGTTGTGGCTTTGCTTCTGAACATGATCCTGATGCTCGCAGGTCTGATCGTGTTTGGCGCTACGCTGACGCTGCCTGGTATCGCCGGTATCATTCTTACAATTGGTATGGCCGTCGACTCCAACGTGCTCATCTTTGAGCGAATTCGAGAGGAGTTGCGATCGGGCAAGACCGTTCCCTCCGCAGTGGAGCTGGGATTTGACCGTGCTTTTATCACCATCATCGATACGCACGTCACTACTATCGTCTCATCGCTCTTTTTGTTTGTGTTCGGCACCGGACCTATTCGAGGTTTCGCGGTGACGCTGGTAATCGGACTGCTGGTCAACTTGTTCTCGGCAGTTTATGTCTCGCGCACGATCTTTATCTGGTTGCTGTCACGCAAGAAAATGGAGACGCTGAGTATTTAGAGATTAATCATGTTTCAAGTCCTTCACGATATAAATATTGACTGGCTGGGTAACCGGCGCGTTTTTATCGGCATATCTGTGTTGCTCATGCTGGCGGGTTTGGGATCCGCAATTGTTCGGCAGGCAACTGATCGCCAGGCCTTCAACCTTGGCGTTGACTTCAAAGGCGGAACCGTTGTAACCGCACGCTTCAAGCAAAGACCTGCTGATGACGCCATCAGAAACGCGTTGACGGAAAAGGGCGTTCACGATGCGGTGGTCCAACCGGTGACTGACCGGCCCGATACCGTGCTAATCAAAGTGCCACTTGAAGGTGAAGGCCAGGACGGCAGAACCAAAGTCAAAGAGGCTCTAAACACATTCGGCACAGAAGCCGCACCTGGAACCGAGCTCGACGCGGATCAAAACGCCGCCTACAAGATCGTCGGTACTGATGCGGTCGGTGCGATCGCCGGCGCTCAACTGAGAAACAAAGCTATCGCCGTAACACTCGCGGCCCTCGTCGGAATCCTGGTTTACATTGCGGCGCGATTTGAATGGACTTATGGCGCCGCCGCTGTGATCGCTGTGTTTCACGACGTGCTGGTCACGCTAGGTTTCTTTTCGATTTTCCAGATCGAAGTCAGTCTCAACGTGATTGCGGCGCTGCTGACACTCGTCGGATTTTCGGTCAACGACACGATCGTCGTGTTCGATCGTATCCGCGAGAATCGCAAGCTGCACCGGCGTGATTCGCTCTACAAGATTACAAACGATTCCATCAACCAAACACTTTCACGTACTGTCATCACCAACGGACTGGTGTTCCTGTCTGTGCTGGCCCTCGTGCTTTTCGGCGGCGATGTGTTGCGCGCGTTTTCGCTCGCGTTGTTTATCGGTGTGGTGTTTGGGACCTATTCGTCGATCGCAATTGCGAGTCCGATTATGGTTTGGTGGGAGCAGCGACTCGAGGCAGCGAATCGCGAAATGGCATTAAGTTTCAATCAGCCAAGGGTGATGAAGGCGGCCGGTTCAGCGAAAGGTGCGAAGCAGAGACTTCGCGACGCTTCCAAGCCACTTCATTAATGTTATTTGTGTTCGTTGTGGGAACTTTTTGACCATAACGGGTGTCCTATTTGCGCTTGACTTTGAAACGTCATGCGGATTAGGATGCGACCGTTGCTGGCCAATTTAAGTTCTCCAAGTGTCGTCCCCGCGGTGTGTTTGAACGCAGAAAGTTGGGCGCGGCGGCGGTGTGTGTTGAGCGGGCCGGCGAGTTGTTTCTCGCACAGCGGCTTCCAATTCAATTCGGTGTGCTCAATATCGCAGGAGCTGCTGTTTCCCCTTCTTAATGACGGAATATAAAGCGGTATTTATCGACACTAACGAGGTACTGCTTAGACTTTCGTAACCCCTGATCCATTTGGCGCCGGAGTCGGAGGATAATTTAATGTTCGATAATCTTGTTGAGTCCAGTTCGCACAAAGACGATCTCACGCGGAAAGGCTCATTCATTGGTATCACGTTGGCGATTTACGCCGTGCTAATTGGGGTCTTCTTTGTAGCCGGCATTTACATGTACGACGCACACCTTTCAACACTGGATCTCGAGTTAACCACACTCGTCGCTCCGGTGCCGGTGCCGCAACAGGAAGCTCAGCCGGAAAAGCCGCAGGAAGCCAAGCCTCAAAAAGTCGAGCAGAACGTCGACGTTCGCAAGGAACTGATTGCCAGCGTTGATCGCACTGAGCTCGTGCCAAAAGAGGTTTCGGCAAAGGCCAGCGACGTGCCACCCGTCAGACGCGGTGTCACCACTGTGCTGGGAGACACTTCCTCGAACGCAGCCGCGCCAATGCCTGCGGGTCCAGGGACGGGCACAGTTACCACTACGCCCAGCAAAGTTACAATTGCCGACGAACCACCGCCACCTGAGGTCAAACCGACTCCACCCCGCGCTCCCATTTCAGGCGGCGTTCTTAACGGCAAAGCGATCAGCTTACCCAAACCAGGATATCCACCGATTGCCCGTGCAGCACATGCTGCAGGCACTGTAGTTGTTCAGGTGCTTATCGATGAAAACGGCAATGTGGTTTCTGCCTCTGCCGTCTCAGGGCACCCGCTGTTACGAGCGGCTGCTGTAGGTGCTGCGAAACAAGCGAGATTCTCCCCAACCAAGCTTTCGGGGCAGCCAGTTAAGGTTACCGGAGTGATCCAGTACAACTTCGTGTCGCAATAACTGCGGAGAACATTTGTCGTGTCGCCGCGGTTAACGTGGGCCGTCCCGGCTTCTCTGCTTGCTATCAAAACTAATAAAACCTTTTGGAGGGGTTCACCGTGACAATTCTAATGAGTCTTTTTGGAACCAAGGTCCTGGGTCTTTTTATGCTGCTGCAAGAAGCTGCAGCCAGCCCGGAGGCCTCTAGCGCCGACCATTTCACGCTTACCCAGATGATCAAAAGCATGAGTGGCGTCGGTGTCGCCGTCATGGTCGTGTTGCTGATCATGTCGGTTTACTCAATCGCGATCATGGTCGAGCGTTATTTGACCTACTCCGCGGCGAAGAAGCAGTCGCGTGAGTTTGCGCCGCGCGTGGCGCAGGCGCTTAAGAACGATCGTATTGAAGAAGCTATTAACATCAGCGACAAGCATCGCAAATCACACCTGGCAATGGTCGTCAGCAGCGGCTTGCAGGAATTTCGCGCTCATGAAGCGTCGAGCGACATTTCGGGCGACGAGATCGACGCGTCGAAGCGCGCTCTGCAGCGAGCGATCGCGATTAAGACCGCCGAATTCAAACGTGGCCTTTCGGGTCTCGCGACGATCGGCTCGACCGCGCCGTTCGTGGGTCTGTTCGGAACGGTGTTCGGCATCATCAACGCGTTCCGCGGCATGAAGAACGCAGAGTCAGCCGGTATCGCGGCGGTCGCAGGTGGCATCTCGGAAGCGTTGTTTACGACGGCGCTCGGATTGTTGGTGGCAGTTCCGGCCGTGTGGCTGTTCAACTACTTCACCGGCAAGGTCGATGGCTTTGTGGTTGAGATGGATAACTCGGCGTCAGAACTCGTCGACTACTTCATCAAGAACCGCACGAAGCAGTTGAAAGCGTAGTTTCGTTTGAACGTAAAACGCCGGGAATGGTGAACCCTTGGGTGCGGCCAATCTGCCGAATGAGGCGCCGCACCAGCGTTTACCGGTTTGAATTTAAAGGAGATTAGTTATGGGAATGTCAGGTGGCGGCGCCGGACCGGGCGGTCTTCAATCCGAAATTAACGTCACGCCGATGGTCGACATCATGTTGGTATTGCTGATCATCTTCATGGTGGTCACACCGTTCCTGCAACAGGGTATCACCGTTGCGCTGCCAAAGAACTTGAACAATCCGGATGTCGATCCGAACATCATCAAGGAATCGTCGATCGTGATCTCGGTACCCAACGATGGCGAGTACTACCTTGGCAAAATAAAGGTGCAGAAGGAACAGTTGACAGAGAAAGTCGACTCAATGCTCAAGGGTATTAAGAATGAGAATGAGCGGATCGTCTATATCAAGAGTGGCGTTGGTGTGAGCTATGGAGACGTTGTCAATGTGATCAATGAGGTCCGTAAGCTCGGAGTCGACAAGATCGGGCTGGTTGCTGACAAGAAGAAAGGCGGAGCGGCGGCAAAGCCGGCAGCTTAAAAACGCTTTTATTTAACGAGGAGAATTACTAAATGTCGTCGAAAGATGATGCTGATATAGAGAAAAGAAGCAGCACTACGGCCCAGCCGTTCATCAACGTCACTCCGTTGATTGACGTTTTGCTGGTGCTGCTGATCATCTTCATGGTGGTCACGCCGCTGAAACCCAGCCGTTTCAAGGCTGATATTCCGACCCAGCGGGATCCCAATGAAGACCTGAGCAAACTGAAGCCAAATCCGCTGACTTTGGTGGTTTCGATCTCACCTGATCTGCAGATCAAGCTCAACCAGGACAACATGGGTTCGGTGAACGATACGGCACCATTGGCTCAGAGACTGGCCCAGGTGTTTAAGGAGCGGAAAGACACGCGTGCCTATAAAGTCGGCATGGAAGCGCGCTCGGATGTGAAAGAGGACGATCGCATCGAGAAGACCGTTTTCGTGAAGGCGCCCAGAGCAACGAAATACGGCGACGTCGTAAAGGTCATCGATGCCATCAAGGGAGCAGGCGCAAGTCCGGTCGGATTGCAGGTTGACGATCTTCCTTAATTAAATTTGGCTTAAATTTGGAGTCATGCATAAATGAAACTCTCTCAGACCAGGATCGCCATCGTTTTGGCGATCCTCGTTGCCACTAGTTCCGGGTGCGGGGTTATCAATCGAATCCGGGCCAAGAACCAGTTGAACGAGGCCGCGCGCGCATACCGTGAGGGTAAATTCCCCGAAGCCGAGCAGCACTCAAGAGAAGCTGCGGCTTTGGATCCCGACAACAAGACTGCGCCGATGTTTATCGCTCGTACGATTCACGCGCAGTACCGCCCGGGGGTTCAGGCTCCTGAAAACGTTCAAAGAGCCCAGCAGGCAATCGAAGCCTACCAGCAGATTCTTCGGGATAATCCGAAGGACGAAGAAGCGTACAAGGCTGTTGCTTATCTCTACGGCGCCATCAAGGAAGACGACAAGCTGAAGAAGTGGATCGCCGATCGTGCCGCTAACGACCAGGCCGAGCCGGAAAAACGAGCAGAAGCGTTTGTTGTTCTGGCCAGCAAGGATTGGGATTGCTCCTTCAAGATTACCGAGCAGCCCTCCGTTAAAACGACCACAATCGATCAAGCTACGAGAAAGGCGACCGTTTCCTATAAAAAGCCCAGCGAACAGAAGGACTTTGATCAGGCTCAAATGTGCGTAAAACAGGGTCTGTCGGAAGCAGAGAACGCGATCAAGTTTGATCCGAATAATGAATCAGCGTGGTCTTACAAGACCAACCTCCTGCTCGAGGCTTCAAAGCTCGCGGAGATGGAGGGTAAGACGGATCAGAAAGCTCAGTACCAGAAGGATTATGAAGCCGCTCTGAAACACACCACTGAATTGAGTGTGGCAAACCAGAAGCGGAAAGAAGAGGAAGAGAAGTCGAAGGCTTCACCGCCAAAAGGTTAGTGTTTTAGCAACATTTCCCGCAAAGGCGCAAGAACGCAAAGGAGAGTGAGGTTTCCTTTGCGTTCTTTGCGCCTTTGCGGGAAAAGTTCTTTGTTTTTCTTTTTGTTATAATTTCTCCGCTGCATTAAATGATCCGGATCGAAGACATCGTCGAGAAAGTTGCCCACAATCACGCGCAGGCAGACCTTGATCTACTGCGTCGCGCCTACCTGTTTTCCGCCAAAGAACACAAAGGCCAGAAGCGTGCTTCGGGGGAGTCGTATCTCGTCCACCCGCTCGAAGTGGCCAACATTCTCGCCGACATGAAACTGGATGAAGTGTCAGTCGCCACGGGGCTGTTGCATGACGTAGTCGAAGACACTCTCGTGGATCTCGACACGATTCGACGCTACTTCGGTGAAGAGATTACGCACCTTGTCGACGGACTCACCAAGATCGCGCAGATCAGCAACATCTCACGCGAAGAACAGCAGGCTGAGAACGTTCGCAAGATGCTGCTGGCTATGGTGGACGATGTCCGTGTGGTGCTGGTGAAACTCGCAGACCGTCTTCACAACATGCGCACGCTTCAGTATCTGAATCCGGAAAAACGTAAGCGCATCGCGCAGGAGACGATGGACATCTTTGCTCCGATTGCGCATCGGTTGGGTATGGGTAAACTTCGCGGCGAGCTCGAAGACCTCGCTTTCCGTCACCTGCACCCGGACGACTATCGCGAGCTCGCCGAACAACTCGAAAAACGGCGTCCTGAGAATGAAGCGTTTTTGACCGGCGTCACCGCGCGCATCGAACAGAAGATGAATGAAGCGGACGTGCCCTTCGTCCTCGTCGAGGGACGCGTCAAACGGCTCTACTCGATCTGGAAAAAACTGCGCGCGCAGAAGATCAGTTTGGACCAGGTGTACGACCTGGTTGCAGCGAGGATCATCACTCCGAATGAAGTGCGTCACTGTTATGCGGCGTTGGGCGTGGTCCATTACAACTGGAAACCGGTACCGGGTCGCATCAAAGACTGGATCGCCACGCCGCGCGACAATCTGTACCAGTCGTTACACACTTCTGTAATCGGATCCAACAGTCAATCGTTTGAGGTACAGATCCGGACGGAGGAGATGCATCACGTTGCTGAGGAAGGTGTCGCTGCCCACTGGAAATACAAGGAAGGCAAACGCGGCGCGCGCGACGACGATCAGGCGCTGCAAGCACTGCGATCGCTCGTCGAGTGGACTCAGGAAGTCAAAGACTCGAAGGACTTCCTCGACTCTCTCAAGCTGGACCTCTACCCGAAGGACGTTTACGCATTCACGCCCATGGGCAAGGTGATTCAGTTGCCGCGCGGTGCAACCCCCGTGGACTTCGCTTACATGATTCACTCTGAAGTCGGTAACACGTGCACCGGCGCGCGCATCAACAGCCGCATGGTGCCGCTTCGTAGTCAGATTCAGAATGGCGATGTCGTTGAAATCATCACTTCGTCGAATTCACATCCTTCGCGCGACTGGTTGAACTTCATTGTCACTTCGCGCGCGCGCAATCGTGTGCGTCACTGGGTCGCCGAGCAGCAGCGCGCCGAGTCGATTGAGATCGGTCGCAAGCTTTTTGAAAAGGAAGCTTCACGTTTTCAACTCTCTGCGAAGAAACTGCTCAACGATACCGACAAAGACATGAAACGTGTCGCCAGCGACTATGGGTACGGCCGTGTTGACGATCTGCTGGCCGCGATTGGTTACGGCAAGCTCGTGCCGCGCAACGTGATTGCGAAGTACCTTGGACCCGAACAGTTTGAGCAACTCGACAAACAGAAAGAGTCCCGGCTCAGGAGTGGCGTTCGCGCGGTCAAACGGCTCATCCGTCTGGGCGACGATTCGATACTCGTGCGTGGGGTTGATGATCTGATGGTAACGCGCGCACGATGTTGTAATCCGCTGCACGGCGAAGAGATCATCGGCTACGTCACGCGTGGCAAGGGCGTCGCCGTGCACACAACGCGCTGCAAGAATGTTACCCAATTGATGGTCAATCGCGAGCGCATTGTCGAGGTTGAATGGGCAGGACGGCCGGAGAAGACGGCTTACGCCGTTAAGCTGCTGGCGATTACTGAAAACCGCACCGGCATGATTGCCGGAATCACGGGCGCGATTTCCGATATGAAGACCGGAATCCGCGACGCGCGCGCTTCCGTGGCGTCCGACGAACGCGGCCATATCGAGGTAACGGTCGAGGTATTCGACGTGAAGCATCTCGACCGTGTGATCGGCTCCATCAAAGGCGTTCCCGGCGTGCTTGATGTGGAGCGCCTCCAGGGCGTCGCGTAAACCACTTTACCCACAGATTACGCAGATTCCATTAATCAAACTGTGTAATCTGTGGATGCTTTTTGTGCTTCCTTGTGGCTTCTGTTAGAATCCCGCCTTTGTTTTGAGGGTGTTTACTCCAGTGAGACAACGCATCCAGACTGAAAATGCACCGGCAGCGATCGGGCCTTATTCACAGGCAATCAAGGCCAACGGCTTTGTATTCGTCTCCGGCCAAATCCCGATCGATCCGCAGACGGGTGAGTTTGTGGCGGGTGGAATTGCTGAGCAAACCGCACGGGTTTTGAAGAATCTGACGGCTGTGCTTGAAGCTGCCGGCAGCAGTCTTGAACAGGTCGTTAAAACCACTGTGTTCCTGGCAGACATGAAAGAGTTTTCGGGTATGAACGAGGTCTATGCGACCTTCTTTCCAAGCCCGCCGCCCGCGAGGGCTACAGTTGCAGCGGCTGGATTGCCGCGTGATGCCAGGGTTGAAATTGAAGCAGTAGCACTGGTTTCCGAGTAAGTGTTTCGAGGAATAAAACAACCGGCACCCGTGAGAGTGCCGGTTGGAGGTTGATTGAAATAGCAGGGAAGGCTCAAGCAGCCTTCGAGACTTTGCCCGCCTTGATGCAAGTTGTGCAAACTTTCATTCGGCGCGCGCCACCCTGCGGTTGCTGAACGCGAATCGACTGAAGATTCGGATCGAATCTTCGGGGAGTGCGGTTATTCGCGTGCGAGACATTGTTGCCGAATTGTGGTCCTTTACCGCAGACTTCGCAACGTTTGGCCATTTTTATTCAACCTCCAGAATTCTCAGGTTTCTTTACCGGCGTTTTCGGCATCATACGGAATGTAATCTTGCCGTAATCAGAAACCAAGTTTTATAGCAAACGCATTTCCAGGTCGTCAAGGAGAGCGACCGAGGTGGTAATGGGTTAGTTTGAAGTATGTCTCACGCAAAGGCGCAAGGGCGTCACGAAACGCAAAGAAAATCAGACGTTTCTCTATTGCTGTCTTTGCGTCCTTGCGTGAAACAAAATCTAAACTGGCCACTACCGACCGAGATGGAGGTGCTTGTGAGGCGTTTAATAAGTTGTAGTCTGTTAAAGGAGCAGAGTTAAAGTGCGCAACATCGCAAAAATTCTTACTGTTACTTGTTTGGTTGCTGCGGGTTTGAACCTGAGTGGCTGTGCCTCAGGTGGGTCCGAAGCCAAAGACACTCAAGTGGCTGCGACCGTCAATGGCCGCAACATCATGCTCAAAGAGGTCGAGCGTAACGTGAACCAGCAGGCTGGTGGTAGCGCATCGTCCATGAATCAACTGCAGATGGCTCAGGCTCGCTTGCAGGTGCTTGATAGTCTGATTAAGCGTGAAGTGATGTACCAGCGCGCCGAACGCGAAAAGCTTCTTCCCACTGATGCTCAGATCGACGGCGTCATTGCCACGCAAAAGCAGCAAAGCGGTATGACCGCGGAAGACTTCGACAAGAGTCTGAAAGCACAGAACATGTCGATGGAAACTCTGCGCGAAGAAGCTCGCAAAGACCTGGCGATCACCGCACTGCAGGATAAGTACAGCGGAAAGATCAATATCAGCGACCGGGAAGTCGAAGAGTACTACACCAATAACCGGCAACAGTTTGTAAGAGCGCGTGGCGTGTCTTTAGCCATGATCGTGGTGGATCCAGCGGACAATAGTGCCGATGGCCTCAAGAACGATGCCAAGGGTGAAGTCGATGCCAAACTGAAGATTGACACCATCTATCAGCGGCTTCAGGGAAAAGCAGATTTCGCTACCATCGCTCGCGCTGAAAGTGAAGATGCCCAGAGTCTCCGCAGTGGCGGCGATATCGGTTTCTTATCGGAAACGGATCTGAAGAACAGCAACTTTCCCGCCGAACTGGTTACGAATCTGTTTGGGCCGATGCAGGTTGGTGATTACACGCAGCCGATTCGTTTCAACAGCGGCAAGTGGTACGTCTTCAAGCTCGCAGAGAAGCAGCTCTCAACTGAGAATCTGACATTGGAAAGTCCAGGCGTGCGCCAGCAGATCGCTCAGGGACTCACGAATCAACACAAGACGGTCCTCAACGCTGCGTTATTGGAAACCGCTCTTAACGACGCCAAGATCGTAAATCATCTCGCGGCTGAGATGCTCAGCAATCCGGGCAACCTCGGCCTCCGTCCTGCTGCTCCGAATGCGACGAACTCGCAACCAACACAGGCTCCTACACAGGCGCCTGCGACCAGTCCGGCGGCGACCACGACTAACAGTCCGGCTGCGACGAGTTCGCCCGTTTCGGTAAAGCCTGCCGCGTCACCGAAGTAAAATTATTCTCTTCAAGGCGCAAAGAAGATTCTTTGAGTTTCTGAACTTCTTTGCGCCTTCGCATGTCTGTGTGAGACGCTTTATCGATGTTATTTCGACTTTCAGATGTGCATAAGTCTTACGGCGTTCAGGACGTCTTGCGGGGCGCATCTCTGCAAGTGAATCCTGGTGAACACGTAGGACTTGTGGGTCGCAATGGCGCCGGTAAGAGTACGATCTTTCGTCTTGTCAGAGGTGATGAGTCGCCGGATCGTGGTGACGTCGTACGCGCGCGCGGAGTAAAACTCGGTTTGTTGGACCAGCACGTTCACTTCAAGCCGGGTTCGACTGTTCATGAGTCGGCACTGGCCGCCTTTGGTCGTCTACAACAGATCGAGCATGAGATGCATGAGCTGGAGCATCGCATGGCCGACGCCGGCGACGATCTCGAGAAGATCCTCGAACGATACAGCGATCTCCAGCACGAGTTCGAACACGAAGGTGGATTCGAATACACGGCCAAAGCGGAGTCGATTCTTCAGGGACTCGGATTCGACCGCGAAATGTGGTCACTTGAAACGGAAAAGCTTTCGGGTGGCCAGCAGAATCGACTTGGACTAGCGTGCTTACTGCTGGCCGCGCCGGATGTTTTGTTGCTCGACGAACCGACGAACCATCTGGACGTGAATGCGGTCGAGTGGCTGGAAGAGTTTTTGCGAGAGTATCCCGCCGCCTACGTGATTATTAGCCACGATCGTTATTTTCTCGATCGTGCCTGCCGCCGCATCATCGAGCTCGAAAATGGCCGCGCTTCGAGTTACACCGGCAACTACTCTGATTATCTGGTTGAGCGCGAGGAGCGTCGTGAGGCACAACAACGTGCTTACGACAATCAGCAACACTTGATTGCGAAGACTGAAGAGTTCATTCGTCGCAACCTCGCCGGGCAGAAAACCAAGCAAGCCAAGTCGCGTCGCAAGATGCTCCAGAAATTGGAGCGCATCGAGGCTGTGCCGCTGGACCAGTCCTCGGGTGACTTCCGACTACAGGCGATCGAGCGCGCCGGCAATCACGTGCTCACGGTTAACCAGCTTTCGATTGGTTATCCGAACAAGGAGCTGGCGAATGATATTTCGTTTCTGTTGCGACGTGGCGAGTGTCTTGGGATCATTGGGCCAAACGGATCGGGAAAGACGACATTCCTCAAGACTATTCTGAACAAATTAGAGCCGTTGAGCGGTGAAGTTCGCTGGGGTTCAAAAGTTCAGATCGGTTACTACGCGCAGCAGCTCGATGATCTCGACGATCGCAACGAGATCATCATGGAATTGCGTCGCGTCGCGCCTTCGACTGCGACTTCCGGCGAATTGCGTTCGTTTCTGGCCAAGTTCCTCTTTTCTGGCGACGACGTTTACAAGCACGTCCGAGATCTTTCGGGTGGGGAGAAGGGAAGACTGGCCCTCGCGAAGTTGATCTATTCCCGCGTTAATGTTTTGGTGCTCGACGAACCGACCAATCACCTCGACATCCCCTCGCGCGAAGCACTTGAAGAAGCGCTATCCGCCTATGAAGGAACGATAGTGACGATTAGTCACGACCGTTACTTTTTAGATCGAGTGGCGACACAGATCATGGCGCTCGATGGTGTAGGCGGCGCGGAGCATTACGACGGCGATTACACCGAATACCACGATTGGAAACTCGGTCTGCGTGGATCTGCTCCAGTGCCGATCGTTTCTGTTTCGGACAATCTCGTCGACGTAGCGACTCAGCCTGTTATTCACGAAGAGCAACCGCCACCGGTAAAGAAGTCTCCGACGGCTCCGAAGAAACCCGGCGTTAAAGTAATCAAGAAAAAGAAAGCAGATGCGCGCACTCCGGATCTTGTCGAGAGCGACATCGCTCGCGCCGAAGAGCGTCTCAACAAAATCTCACAACAAATGGGCACTCCCGACGTCGCCCGCGACGCCGGAAAAACTGATCGCACTCAACGACGAGTATCAACAAACCGAAGCCACATTGCGCAACCTCTACGAAGAATGGGAGCGCGTAAACTCCGAAATCGCCTCCGCATCGTAGGACGTACTGTAGGGGCGGCCCTCCGTGGCCGCCCCTGTGTCGAATTCCACGCAGGGGCGGCCACGGAGGGCCGCCCCTACAGTACGCTCCATCACCTTCCTATTGACAGCCGATAGGAAGGGCAATATATTCCCGCTCCATGTTCGACTGGATCCCGATGCGCTTGCGGGCGTTGTTTCGCAGGAACGAAGTGGAGCGAGAGCTCGACGACGAATTGCGCTTTCATCTCGAACGCGAGGCCTCGCGGAACCGGCGAGATGGAATGACCCAGGACGAGGCGCACTACGCTGCGCTCAAAACCTTTGGTCCGCTCGAACGATCAAAAGAGGAATGCCGTGATGCGCGTGGCGTGCGGCTGGTCCACGAGTTTGTGCAGGACCTTCGATACGGCGCGCGACTGCTGGCGAAAAATCCAGGCGTCACACTCATAGCCATCATTACGCTCGCTCTCGGCATCGGCGCCAACACCGCAATCTTCAGCGTCGTCAATGCTTTTCTCCTGCGCCCATTGCCTTACGGCGATCCGGATCGCCTCGTAATGGTGGATTCACAACAGCGCGGTCAATCGATGGGAGTGTCGTTTGTCGACTACCAGGATTGGCTGCGCCAGAACAACGTCTTTGACGATCTGGCGTTCTTCAATTTGCGTTGGAATGCAAATCTGGATTTCGGTAACGAGACGGAAACACTCAATCTAACGTTCGGAACCGCCAATCTATTTTCAACTCTGCAAGTAGCGCCGCTATTGGGCCATGGTCCGACAGCGGGGAATGACGACACCATCATCTTGAGTCACGGCTTGTGGCAAAGACGTTTCGGCAGTGATCCGGCGATCGTCGGCCGGCAATTGCGAATTGACGGTCAAAGTCTGACCGTAACCGGAGTGATGCCATCAGGCTTTCGCTTTCCTTTCCAAAGCGATCTCTGGTGGCTAAACGATCGCTACTTCAATCGCGAGAATCGCGGCATGCGTATCGATCAAACTATCGGTCGTCTTAAACCTGGCGTTTCGCCGGCACAGGCGCAGGCAGAGATGCGCGAGATCGCAGCGCGGCTGGCCCAGACGTATCCCGATACCAACGGCGAAGTCACCGCCAGTGTTGTCTCATTGAGAGATTTCTGGTTCGGAAAACTACGACGCTCCTTCTGGCTACTCTTTGGTGCCTGTGGTTTTGTGTTGTTAATTGCCTGCGCGAACGTCGCGAACTTACTGATGACGCAGGCGACGGTTCGCGAACGTGAGTTAGCGGTGCGCGCAGCACTCGGAGCGAGCCACGGACGTCTGATTCGACAATCGATTTCAGAAGCTTTTCTGTTCGTTTGTATTGGCGGCGCCAGCGGTCTGGTTCTCGGTGCCTTGAGTTTACGCGCGCTGGTTGCGCTGTTACCACAAGAACTGTTGCCCTTTTTCGTGAAGATCGAACTTGATGGTCGCGCACTACTCTTCACGTTGGCGATCTCAGTTGTGACCGCTCTCCTGGTTGGTCTAATACCGGCGTTGCGATCAGCCTCGATAGATCTGGACCAGTCACTCAGAGAAGGCGGCAAATCGAATACGGGCGCAGGTCTACAACGAGTTCGCGGTTTGTTAGTAGTAACGGAGATCGCGTTGGCGGTCGTGTTACTCGCCGGCGCCGGATTGATGCTGCGTTCATTCATGCGTTTGCAGAGCACATCGCCCGGTTTCACTTCCGAAGGCGTGCTTCATCTGGAAATCAATCCAACCTATCAGCGGCGTGAAGATTACCGCGTCGAGTTTATGTCGCGACGCTATCAACAGTTGCTCCAACAAGTCGCGCAGGTACCGGGTGTGATTGCTGTCGCGGCCAACAGTGATTTGCCCTTCGTCGGTCAAAAGCCCTGGTATAGAGGTGAGTTTTCAATTCAGGGCCAGACCGCCGAAGAACAAAAGCAGAATCCGCTGGTGAATTACCAGGCTGTTTCGCCTGACTATTTTCAAGTAATGCAGATTCCCGTGCTTCGTGGCCGCGTCTTCAATGACAATGATAACTTCAAGCCCGGCGGTCATCGCGACGTTGCCATTGTCAGCCGGCAGCTAGCAGAGCGGATGTGGCCCAACGTTGATCCGATAGGGAAACGAATCAACTGTGATGATGACGGTAGTGGATGTGCCGAAATCATCGGCATCGTCGGCGATGTTAAGCACAACAGTCTAGTCGACGACATCGGTTACGATCTCTACTTCGCCTGCTATCAGAGTTACAGCAAGCAGACTCACTTTGTGGCACGCACGCAAGGCGATCCGATGATGCGCGCGAGCGAAATCCAGCGAGCTATCTGGCAGGCTGCTCCGGACACGGGCGTCTTCAATGTGATGCCGGTGACGATGTTGTCGCAGAACACTGTCTGGCAATCACGTGTTTGGGGGCTGTTGTTCGCCATCTTCTCGGGCATTGCTTTAGTGATGGCAGCCGCGGGAATCTACGGGGTGATGGCGTATTTCGTGACTCAGCGAACTCGCGAAATAGGTGTGCGGATAGCGCTCGGCGCGCAGTGGCGTGATGTGCTAAAGCTAATCCTCAGAAGTGGGATGTCGCTCGTCGTCCTCGGTTTGATGATTGGTCTGGCAGGCGCGCTGGCACTAACACGGTTGATGAGCACGTTGCTGTTTGAAGTTTCACCGACGGATCCGATCACATTCGCCGCGGTGGCGCTTTCTGTGATCATCGCTGCGCTGCTTGCCTGTTACATTCCGGCAAGACGCGCAACCAGAGTCGATCCGCTAATCGCGTTGCGGTACGAGTAAAGCCAAAAAGGCTCGCGCAAAGGCGCAAAGGCAAAAACCCCTGAGAAACGCGGCAGCGCTTTGCGCCTTTGCGCCTTTGCGCGAGAAATCTTCTCATAAGATTTTTTGTGCAAAGCTGCGTCACATCAAACTGGATCCCACGGCGCTGAAGAGGGGAATCAGTGCATGAACCTGGAAGGCTTCTTTCTCGCGTGGCTGAAACCGCACGCGAAGAATGCGCCGGCCGTCTACTTTCTCAACGCGAAACGTACCGCTTTCGTGATCGATCTCGTCACCAACAGCCAGGATTCTTCCCGCTCTGGTCATGAGGAACCCGGCGATCGTCGTGTAACCGTCCCGCTCGGGAAGTGATAGTCCGAGTTGCTGATTCGCAGCACGCACCGCCAGCATCCCATCCAGAACGAAGCTCTCCCGATCCCGTTTGATCTGCGATTTCGTTTCTTCGTCAAACTCGTCGTCGATCTCGCCGACGATCTCTTCCAGCAAATCCTCCAACGTGAGAATGCCTTCAACACCGCCATGTTCGTTTACGACAAAAACAAAATGCACTCTTGTTGCTTGCATCTGCTTCAACGCCTCGCCCGCTGAAACAGTTTCCGGAATAAACGCGGGCGGACGTGCAAGATCCTCGAGACGGAACGTCCTGGCGTCGAGCCGGCCCATGTCGACGTCCTTCCGATAGAGAACACCGACAATATCGTCGAAGTTTTGTCGATAGACTGGCAGCCGCGAAATTCCCGAGGAGCGAAATGCCTCTCGCGTTTCCTCTAATGAAGCAGTGACAGCGAGAGCCTGAATCTGCGTGCGCGGTATCATCGCTTCTCGTACGCTGACCTCGGAAAACTCGAATACACGATTGATCAGTTGACTCTCCGCCGCGGCGACGTGTCCGCTCTTTTGAGAGATGTCGATCAAGTGACGGAGCTCATCTTCAGTGTAGATCGATGCGTGGTCCCCCGAGGGCTGTAATCCAAAAAGTCTTACAGTCCGGATGCCCGCCCAATCGAGAACACGTATGGGCCAGCGAAAGATTTTGTAAAACGCCTCCATGGGCCAGGAGATTGCGAGCGCCACTTTCTCCGCTCGCTCCAAAGCCAGTGTCTTAGGTGCGAGCTCTCCGAGCACGATGTGCAGAAACGTGATGATCGTGAAAGCTACAATGAACGCAACAGTGTGAAGTGTTACTTCCGAGACACGGCCTCTTAAAGGTGCTTCGAGCATGTGGGCGAAGACCGGCTCACCGATCCAGCCGAGTGCAAGCGAAGCCATCGTGATGCCCAACTGTGTTGCGGAAATGTAGCCGTTGAGGTTACTAAGCAGGCGCAACAAACGCTTCGCCCTCGCGCTGCCGCTTTGCGCAAGCATCTCGATACGTGAGCGCCGCACGCCCACGAGTGCAAACTCCGACGCCACAAAAAATCCATTTGCAAAAACGAGGAAGAAGACCAGCGCCAGATAAAGAACTGTGACCATTGCGCGATCAGTCTATTCGATCTGTGTGTAGAGTAGAAAGGAACGAATTGACTCACTGAAAATCTACTCCAAAGGGCATTCGTTGCCTCATATAAAAATCTACTCGAAAAAGTAGACACTGCCGCGGCCCAGAACGGGTTGGAGGCAGACGATGAGGCTGACGATGAAGCAACGACAAGCAGTCACAGCGGTGACGGTGCAGCGCTACCGCCAAAGCAGTAAGAAGGTGAAGCAGCAGATACTGAATGAGTTTTGCGAGACGACTGGCTACTGCCGTGGCTATGCGCGCTTTGTCCTGCGTAATCATGGCCGGCGAGTGTGGCTGCGCGGGAAGAGAGTCATAGTGGGAGATGCGCGTAAACGACAACCACGGCTGAAGCCCAGGTTCTACGACGATCAGGTAGTGAAAGAGTTAATCAAACTTTGGGAGCTGCTGAATTATCTTTGTGGCAAACGCCTGGTGGCCATCATGCCCGAGCTAATCGCTAAGCTCGAGCAGTGCGGCGAACTACGACTGGCAGTAAGCACCAAACAGAAACTGCTGCGGATTAGTGCGGCGAGCATCGATCGACTGCTGCAACCGGAACGGCGCAAGCACCAATTAAGAGGCCGCTCTCACACCAAACCTGGCACTTTGCTCAAACACCAAATCCCGATTCGGACCTTCGCGGAATGGGACGAGCAACAACCCGGTTTTGCGGAGATTGATCTAGTGGCGCATGATGGTGGCCTGGCACTCGGCGACTACTGCCAAACACTTGACCTGACAGATGTTTGCACTGGCTGGACCGAGACTGAGGCGGTGCCGAATAAAGCTCAAGTCTGGGTCTTTGAAGCGATTCAAACCATCCGCCAGCGGCTGCCCTTCCCGTTGCTGGGCTTGGATTCTGACAATGGCTCAGAATTCATCAACCACGATTTGCTGCGCTATTGTCAGCAACAACGCATCACCTTCACGCGGGCTCGTCCCTATCGCAAGAACGACAACTGTTATGTCGAACAAAAAAACTATTCGGTGGTGCGGCAAACAGTCGGTTACCAACGCTTCGACACGGCGGCAGAGTTAATGGTGTTAAAGCAGCTGTACGCGACGCTGCGCCTGTACACAAATTTCTTCCAACCAACGATGAAGCTGAAAAGCAAAGAACGGTTTGGTAGTCGCGTGCAGAAGAGCTACCACGCTCCGCAAACCCCTTATCAACGAGTGCTGGCTGCTGCCGAGGTTACAGCGGCAGACAAAAAGAAATTGAAGCGGCAGTATCAAAATCTTAATCCGGCCGCTCTGAAGCGAGAACTCGACAAGTATCGCAAAGAACTCTTTCGGCTGGCGGCCAAAAAGCGATTAGTCAAACCAAAGCGACACGCGAACCAAAAATCAATGCACATCAAACCCGAATTATCCCTATGAACACCGAGCTGATTTCGAGTAGATTTTTAGCTGAGGCAACGAATAGCTTTGGAGTAGTTTTTTACATGAGGCAATAGGGGAAGGCGGCGTCTCTGGTTAAGGTCTTATCTTTTCCTGATGCATGCCGCAATGTCTTGGATCACGCGCTCATCGACGTCCAGACTTGGAGCAAAGCTGCGGAGCTTCAAGTTTTGGGTTACTATGCCGTCCAATTTGCTGCAATTGATTTCCATTGATTTCAAGGAGAGCGTAGTATGATCGCCGTCGAGTGAAAGGTGAATTACGATGCCTGAAACGCAAACGAAGTTGTCGAATTTTAAAGCGGGCGCGATCGAGCAAAAACCGATTGTAGGGACGCAAGCGGAGATGCTGACGCAACGCACTCTGCAGGAAGGAAGCCGTCTCCCGCTTGTCGTCGAACCCCGGAATGCCGGATTTGACTTAGTGGAATGGAGCGGTGTCAACAGTGAGACCGTCGAGAGTTGGCTACGGACCCACGGCGCGATCCTCTTTCGCGGATTCGATATGGACAATCCACTGCGCTTCGAGCAATTCGCGCAAAACCTGTGCAACGGATCGTTGTTTCAGGAAAACGGTGAGCATCCCCGGCAGAGCGTCACCGGCAAAGTTTATACGCCTGTGTTTTATCCGGGCGACCGGTTTCTCTTGTGGCACAACGAAAACTCTTTCAACCATCAATGGCCGCTCAAGATTTGGTTCGGATGCGCACGTCCCGCCGATCGCGGGGGCGAAACACCGGTTGTCGATAGCCGACTGGTCTATCAGAATATTCCGTCCGAAATTCGAGAACGGTTCGAACGTCTGGGTGTGATGTACATGCGGAATTACGGCGACGGTTTGGGTTTGAATTGGCAGACAGTATTTCAGACAAATAGCCGCGAGGAAGTAGAAGAGAAATGTCGAGTCTCCGGCGTGCGATTCGAATGGAAGTCAAACGACCGTCTGCGCACCAAGTGTGTGCGACCGGGGGTTATTCGACACCGACATACGGACGAGATGTCGTGGTTCAACCAGGCACAGCACTGGCATGTTTCGTGTTTGGATCAGCAGACGCGGACCATCATTGAGTCAGTGTTCGATGAAGCTGACTGGCCGAGGCACTGCTACTACGGCGACGGCAGTCCGATTCACGATACAGAAATGAGCGCAATTCTCGAAGTATATGAAAGGTTCGAACAAGTCTTTGAGTGGCAGCGTGGAGACGTCATGATGGTGGACAACATTCTTGCTGCTCATGCTCGCCGGCCTTATGAGGGAGAGCGTCACTTGTACGTCGCCATGGGCGAAATGGGAACGTACGAGTCGATTTGATCGGGAAGGGAAAGAAGCTAAGACCGCCAGTTTGGGTTGCTAAGTTCACCCGCAAACTTCCATAAAAAGGCACACCGCCGTTTCTAAGCTCTCTTAAGATAAATGCTGTTCTTCGGTGTCTCAAATAACCGATGAAGCATTGGTACGAAGAACTCCAATGGGAGGCTTTCCATGTTTTTATTGAATGCAATATTATCGTATGCCTCACAAAATTTTGCTGTTCTTTCGAAGTACTTGTGGCCGCGAAACATTTCTCGCATATTGCGATCCAGGCCCATATGATGAAAAAAATAGTAACCTTGAAAGATAGGATGGTTTTCCACCATCCAATGATTCTCTTCCGACACAAAAGGTTTCAATATGGCGGCTGCGATGTCAGCGTGATTATGAGTCGCCAGGGTGTCTCCGATATCATGCAACAAAGCACATACGACGTATTCTTCATTCTCTCCTGCTTTGAAGGCGTGGGTGGCGGTTTGTAAACTGTGTTGTAGCCTATCAACCGGAAAGCCCCCAAAGTCTCCATCTAATAACGACAAATGTTTTATGACTCGATCGGGCAGGTCTTTTATATATTCCCCATAATGGCAGCCTATTATTTTCCAATCTACTAATGTGCTGTCCCTCATCGAACTAAATGTAGCCGTTGTTCTAGAAGTTCCGTTCCCCATGGTTTTTCACCTAATTTGTAACTCTCCATTTCAAGCGCATCGCCGCCGGTCGGTAACATAAGCAACTCAGCCTATTGACCTCGAGCGCTCTCCTCCATCTTTTTCCTTAAGCTCAAGGGCCTCATATCTGTCCAGACTTCGCCTATGTACTGCAGACATTCCGCTTTGGTGCCGCTCTTCCCAACATCGTTCCAACCGAGGGCGTTCTCACGGTCGGCGGGCCAGATTGAATATTGCTCTTCGTGATTCATCACGACCTTGTAGATAGTGTTGTCTTCGGTGTCTTCCATATTTAGCATGTCCTTCGTCTGCGAGTTCTTCGATTCTATATGATGGTAGCACGCACGGCCCGCTCTCGAATGCTGAACGGACGATTCGCTGCAACCAAATCCGAAATCGTTCGTGGAATTAATTCGCGCTAAGAATACAATGTCAGCATAGACTCCGGCAAAGCTTTGAGTTTATTTGGTGGTGGCTTAATTTGCATTTCTTCTTTGTGCAATCTCTGTGTTGTCTGTGTCTCCATGATTAGGATTATTTTTACCACGGAGACACAGAGGACACAGAGATTGCACGAGATTTTAAACTAAGCCACTACCGTTTCTATTTAGACTTACTAAAAATGGAACAGGATCACTCGATGCTCAAAATCAGTTGACTGGTGAGCCGAGTAAGAGTTAAAAGAATGTGGAAATAGTTGGATTAAACGGCAAGATCTTGGATGCGGAGAATTGGAGACCGCTCTATTGGTTAATTCAGCTAAATCGTGCGAAGAATTGCAGTGCTTGCTGGGATAGATAGTAGCCCTAGTTTTGATTGCATGCTTTTGAAATTGATTACAGGCATCAGTTAAAGCTGCCCTGATCGCAGCTCAAATACTCTTCGCCCACATTTAATGGTGCGAAGCAAGACACCACCTCCCCTTTGCGCAAAACTCAAGTGGTTGCGCAAATCTCCCGACTTCTGAGTTTTGGTAAACGGTCTCCCCAATCGGACGACTGGTTACTAAAAGAAGACATTCACAAATGAACCAACGGTTCATTGTGCGGCAGCTGTGCCTTGCGTACGAAGAAGAGCGTTCCAGCGTGAAATCATCGTCCGCGTTAAGAACAACACTCTCACTGGTCCGTAAGCTCCTGGCGACGACCTGGGCCACAGCCGCTTTATCGTTCCCATTATGACAAGTCCCGAGACTTCCAGCAGAACCAACCGCTGGCTCGAGCGCAGTCAAATAAATCCGGCCTCTAGAATGCGCCTGTTCTGCTTCCCATATGCGGGTGGGGGGAGCTCGGTCTATCGTTCCTGGTCGAAAGATCTCCCAGCATTTGTTGATGTTTGTCCAATTCAATTACCAGGACGGGAAACCCGTCTGGAAGAGCCTGCGGCGGTCCGGCTGGGTCCGTTGGCCGAGGCTATTGCGCTAGCTATTCTTCCGTATTTGGACAAGCCGTTTGCCTTTTTCGGACACAGCTTGGGAGCGTTGCTCGGCTTCGAAGTCGCACGAAAGCTGCGTGATCGCAACGGACATGAGCCCGCCCACCTGTTTGCCTCGGCTCACGGCGGTCCACACATACCGGCAGATGATAGCCACGTCTACAAGTTGTCGGATCCTGAATTCGTGAAACATCTTCAAACGCTTAACGGCACACCTGACGAGGTGTTAGCTTGCCCTGAGCTAATGGAGATATTGCTGCCCACTCTGAAAGCCGACTTCGAACTCATCGGTACCTATCAGTATAAGCCGCAAGCACCACTCAACTGTCCGATCACGGCCTTCAGTGGTACGCAGGACCATTCCGTGACGGCTGGGGCAATAGCAGGCTGGCAGATTCACACTACCGGTACCTTTTCGGCGGAGTTTCTCCCCGGAGACCACTTTTACTTGTTGTCACACAGAACGCTCCTGCTCCGGATGCTCAGCGAAAAACTGCACGGGATTGCACGCCGGCTCCAGTTGAGTTAACCAGTCAGTACAGCACTTAATCACTGCAAGGCCAAAATGCGACAAGGGCAAATTGAGTAAAGGACACTTGATGAGCATTCAATTGGTAGGTGTTGTCGGAGCGGGCGTGATCGGATCGGGGGTCGCGCAAAACCTGGCCCAGACAGGTCATCGGGTAACTCTCATCGACGTTTCGGAGAGTGTTCTGGCACAGGCGGAACAAGAAATTAAAAATAACATTCGTTTCCAGAGGCTGTTTAAGAAGGGAACACAGGATGCCGCCGAGGTGCTCGGGAAGATCACCTTTGCGGTCGACTACGAGTTGTTGAAGGACGTCGACTTTGTGATTGAGAACGTAACGGAAAAGTGGGAAACGAAACGCAGCGTCTATGCACGGATGGACGAGATTTGCCCCGAGCGTTGTGTTTTTGCCGCCAACACGTCGGCCATTTCCATCACCCGCATTGCGTCGCAGACTAAACGCGCGCCCAAAGTTCTTGGAATCCACTTCATGAACCCAGTCCCACAGAAGACGATGGTCGAAGTGATTCGCGGACATCACACCTCGGACGCAACGCTCCAGACAGTTGCAGAACTTCTGGCGAAGATGGGCAAGGAATACATCGTCGTGGGAGACTCGCCGGGCTTCGTCTCAAACCGTGTCTTGATGCTGATGATTAACGAGGCGATATTTTTGTTGCAGGACCAGACTGCGTCAGTAGCTGAGATAGATCGGATTTTCAAGAGTTGCTTCGGACACCCAATGGGACCGCTGGAAACCGCTGACTTGATCGGACTGGACACCATTCTTTTCTCAATCGAGGTCTTGTACGAAAGCTTTAACGACAGTAAATACCGGCCCTGCCCGCTGCTCAGGAAGATGGTGGACGCGGGTCTTTATGGCCGCAAGAGCGGACAGGGGTTCTACTCTTATTAGAAACTTAGAAACGATTTATCAATATTGGCGAAGCAAGGAAAGCCCTGCAAGATGACAAGCGACATTGAGAACACGATGAGAAGTTTCCTTTCGCGATTCATAACGAATCACGATTTAAGAGACGATGAGGACATCTTCGCCGCTGGTTTTGTGAACTCGATGTTTGCGATGCAACTCGTGCAGTTTATCGAACATGAGTTCGGGTTCGCGATCGAGACCGAGGATCTCGAACTGGATAACTTCCGGTCGATTGAGGCGATGACTCGTTTTATCGAACGCAAACGGAGCCTGCCCGCTAACGCCTAATCATAAAATGAGATATTTCTCGCGCAAAGGCGCAAAGGCGCAAAGAAAACCCCTGAGAAACGCGGCAGCGCTTTGCGTCTTTGCGCGAGAAATCTTCTCCGCATAAGACCGGCGTGTGAGATTTTGAGATGAGAATCCAACTGACCACTGAGCAAGAAGAGAATAAGGCAGCGTTCAGCGCTTTCGCCAACCGCGAAATTGTTCCTTATGCCGATAATTGGGACAGGGAAGAACGCACTCCGCCGGAAGTGATTACGCGTTTGGCGCGCACCGGTTATCTGGGCGCGTTAATTCCGAATGACAACGGCGGATTAGGCATGGACACGATTAGCTATGGCTTGCTTAACGAGGAAATCGGGCGCGGTTGCTCGTCATTGCGAAATCTGCTGACAGTGCACTGCATGGTCAGTCAGGCCATTCTCAAATGGGGAACCAAAAGCCAGAAAGACCAATGGCTGCCGAGACTGGCGGCCGGCGAAACAATCGCGGCCTTTGGCCTCACTGAGCCGAACGTCGGCAGCGACGCCAAGAGTCTGGAAGCCACGGCTAAGCTCTCGGGCAACTCGTACCTTCTTAACGGACAAAAAATTTGGATAACCTACGGCCAGGTTGCCAGTTTGTTCCTGATCCTGGCCCAATGCGAAGGAAGGCCCACGGCTTTTCTTGTCGAGAGTGATTCTCCCGGCTTTTCGGTCAAACCTATTACGGGCATGTTAGGCGTGAGAGCTTCAATGCTGGCAGAACTGTATATGAACGATTGCCGCATCCCGAAAGATAATCTGGTCGGAAGAGTAGGGCTCGGTATTTCGCACATCAGTTCCTATGCGCTGGATTATGGAAGATACAGCGTCGCATGGGGCTGCGTTGGCATTGCGCAGGCCTGCCTCGAGGCTTGCCTGCGATATACCAGCGAGCGCAAGCAGTTCGGGGCTTACCTGAAAGAGCACCAATTGATTCAACAGATGATGACGGGGATGATTACTAATCTAGACGCGGCGCGGCTACTTTGTTTTCAGGCGGGCTACTTGAAAGATGTGGGTGATCCGCGCTCGATCATGGAAACCACGATCGCAAAATACTTCGCGTCGACTATGGTAACGAAAGTGGCGAACGACGCAGTGCAGATTCACGGCGCGAACGGCTGCAGCAACAAGTATCCGGTACAAAGATACATGCGGGATGCAAGGATTATGGAAATTGTCGAGGGCAGTACGCAAATTCAACAGACAACGATCGCCAAATACGGGTACCAGCTTTTTACGCCGTAGTCCTGGGTGCAGTCAACCGTGTCCCAATTACAAAGAAATATTCTCCCGCAAAGGCGCAAAGGCGCAAAGAAGAGCCTGGGAAACGCGGCAGCGCTTTGCGCCTTTGCGCCTTTGCGGGAGAAATGCTCTTAGCCTAACTGATTTGTAATGAAGCCGGCTTCGAATATCAAAGCTCGTCAGTCGACGATCAAGTGCCTGGTCTGGGATTTGGATAATACTCTCTGGACTGGCGTATTGCTCGAAAATGATTGCGTCCACGTGACAAAACAAGTGGTCGACATTGTCAAGGAGTTGGATGGGCGGGGCATCTTGCAGTCCATCGCCAGTCGAAACGATTATGAAACGGCGATGAAGAAGTTGCAGGATTTTGGATTGGATCAATATTTCCTTTACCCGCAAATCAACTGGAATTCCAAAGCCTCTTCAATCAAAGCGATCGCCGAATCAATCAACATCGGCCTGAACGCCGTTGCCTTTGTCGACGACCAGGCTTATGAAAGAGAGGAAGTCAGCTTTGCTTTGCCCGAAGTGCTCTGTATCGACGCGGCCAACCTTGAGACCCTGCCCAGGATGCCGGAATTCAATCCGCGTTTCATTACTGCAGATTCTGAATTGCGCCGGCTCATGTACCAGGCCGACATCCAGCGCAAGAAAGCCGAGCAGGAATTTGTCGGGCCGCAAGAGGAATTTCTCGCCACCCTCAACATGCGTTTTACCATCGCGCCGGCGAAAGAGGAGGACCTACAGCGGGCCGAAGAGTTGACTGAACGAACCAATCAACTGAATACGACCGGCTACACCTACTCCTATGACGAGCTCAACCACTTTCGACAGTCTGAGCATCACCAACTCCTGGTGACGAGTTTAGAAGATAAGTATGGCACCTACGGAAAAATCGGACTGGCTCTGTTGGAGTGCCGGCAGGAAGTCTGGACCATCAAGCTCTTGTTGATGTCTTGCCGCGTGATGTCGCGCGGCGTAGGCACGATTATGCTCAACTACATTTTAAGTCTCGCGCACAGAGAGAAGGTTCGCCTGAATGCGGAATTCGTCGACAATAATCGCAATCGAATGATGTATATAACCTACAAATTTGCAGGCTTCAAAGAGATCGGCAAAATCGGTGAGATCAGCGTTCTCGAGAACGACCTCACGCACATCCAGCCGCCGCCTTCCTACGTCGATTTGCAAGTCCTAACTTAGTTGTATCGAGTTAGCAATGTTTTCTGGCGGAGCGTAACCCAATTCGATGCCTGTCACATCGCAACCAGCGCCGAGTGTCTATTGTGTGCATCACTTGTTCGAACAACAGGCGGCGCAAACTCCCGACGCGATCGCGCTCGTTTGCGAAGAGCAGCAGTTGAGTTACGGCGAGTTGAATCGCCGCGCCAACCAGTTCGCGCATTACCTGCGCGAGCGCGGCGTGCGGCCTGAGACGATGGTGGCGATGTGCCTGCGTCGCTCGGCGTATCTGGTAGTGGCAATGATGGGAATCTTGAAGTCGGGCGGGGCCTACGTGCCGTTCGATCCAGCTAATCCGGAAAGTCGCCTCGAATTGATGATGGAAGATTCGGGCGCGCTACTGCTGGTTACCGAGAAATTTTTCTTCAGCAAGATGAAGGCGAGCACTGAATCGATCATCTGTATCGATGAACTGACGGACGAATTGACAAAGCGAAGCACGGCCAATCCTGAACTCGTTATCAATCATGAGAATCTGGCTTACGTAATCTACACGTCAGGCTCTACCGGAAAGCCGAAGGGCGTAATGATCTCTCATGCTGCCCTCGCGAACTATATTAACTGGGCCACCAGAGCTTATATCGACTACGGGCAAGAATCATTTGGTCTGCATTCGTCCCCGGCGGTCGACCTGACGGTAACCTCGATTTTCGTCCCTTTGGTTTCGGGCAATCGAATCGTCATCTATCAGAACGACGACGTTGCGGATCTCATCCGCCAGATCCTCCGAGATAATCGTGTTCAACTGCTTAAGCTGACGCCGGCACACTTGACTCTCTTAGCCGGTGCCCTCACAGGATTGGATACTCGCGCCAGCAAACTGCGAAAGATCATCGTGGGCGGAGAAGATCTACCGACAAGCCTCGCTGCCAGCATCAACACTGCGTTCGGCGGCCGGGTGCAAATTTTCAACGAATACGGACCCACAGAAGGCACTGTCGCCTGCACGATTCACCAATACGATCCCGAGGCCGACCGAGCCCAATCCGTTCCGATCGGGACGGCGATCGAAAACACTGCCGTCTTCGTGCTGAACCAATACGGCAAGCCAGTGCCACAGGGAGCGGCCGGGGAACTCTACCTGGGCGGGACGGGAGTGGCCCGGGGCTATCTGAACCGGCCGGACTTAACCGCCGAGAGGTTCGTTCCGGATCCGTTTAGTGGCGAGAGTGGGGGAAGGTTGTACCGGACTGGGGACCTGGTTCGTCGTCTGGCCAACGGCGAGATTGATTTTCTAGGTCGAGTCGACCGGCAGGTGAAAATCAGAGGCTTCCGTATCGAGCTCGGCGAGATAGAAGCTGTCCTCGGCCGCTTCCCCGGCATCAGGCAAGCGGTCGTCACTGTGCGTGAGGATACGCCCGGTGACAAGCGATTGGTGGCATACATTGTCCCCGAAGAAGACTCCCCGCCCGCGCTTGACCAACTGCAAAGTTTCGCCAAAGAGAAACTGCCGGCATATATGGTTCCGGGGAGACTGGTATTGATGAATGCCTTACCGCTAACTTCCGGCGGTAAAGTCGATTATAAGGCCTTGCCCTCTCCCGATTCACAGGCGCAGCGGACAAACGCGGATTTTGTGATGCCGAGTAGTGAGTTGGAAAAGCAGATTGCGGCCATCTGGCAAAAAGTGCTCCGGTTAGAGAAGGTCGGCGTAAACGACAATTTCTTCGACCTGGGCGGTCATTCAATTCTGATGGTTCAGGTTTTTGACGAACTGCGGAAGGTGGTGCGCCGGGAGATGGAGATGGTCGAACTCTTTGAGCACCCAACCATCAACTCGTTAGCGAAGCATCTGACGCGGGAACAGGGAGCGTCGGCAGGAGCGACGGCGGAAACCCAGTCTGCGCAAGTCGAAAAGCAACGCGAAGGCAAGGATCGGTTACGCCAGCAGCTCAGGCAGCACCAGCGTGGAAATAGAGGATGAATACGTGAGCGAAACCGCACCTTCCAATCGCCGGACCGGACTCGAGATTGCCGTCATCGGCATGAATGGTCGTTTTCCGGGAGCCGCGAATATCGACGAATTCTGGTGCAACCTGCGCGACGGCCGAGAGTCGATCGTCAGGTTTACGGATGAAGAACAGATCGCTGCCGGGGTGCCGCGCGAAATGCTCAGACTTCCCAATTACGTCAACGCTGGTACCGTGCTGGAAAATCCCGATTTGTTCGACGCTGCCTTCTTTGGCTATTCACCCAGAGAAGCCGAGATCATGGATCCGCAGCAGCGTCTCTTTCTCGAGTGTGCGTGGCAAGTGCTTGAAACAGCCGGGTACGATGGCGAGCAGTTCAGCGGGCGCATCGGCGTCTATGCCGGCGTCAGCATGAGCAGTTACTTCCTATCTAATCTCGCTGCAAATCGTGAACTCATCAACGCGGTGGGAGGATTCCAAACTTCAATCGGGAACGACAAAGACTATCTGCCGCTGCGAGTATCGTACAAACTGAATTTGAAAGGCCCGAGTATCAATGTTCAGACGGCTTGCTCGACGTCACTGGTAGCTGTCCATCTCGCCTGTCAGAGCTTGCTCGCGGGTGAATGTGACATGGCGCTGGCGGGCGGAGTGTCGGTCAGAGTCCCGCAACGAGTAGGTTATGTTTTTGAAGAAGGCGGGATTGCTTCTTCCGACGGGCACTGCCGCACGTTCGATGCGCAGGCAGAAGGAACCATTGGCGGCAACGGCGTCGCCATCATCGTCTTGAAGCGTCTGGCTGACGCGCTGGCCGACGGCGATCAGATTCATGCCGTCATCAAGGGCTCGGCTACCAACAACGACGGCTCAGATCGAGTGGGCTTCACCGCGCCGGGTGTCAAAGGGCAAGCCGTTGTGATCCGCGATGCTCTGACGATGGCCGAAGTCGGAGCAGAGACGATTACTTATGTGGAAGCGCACGGCAGCGCCACGCGGCTCGGCGATCCGATAGAGGTGGCGGCACTTTCGCGGGCTTTTCGCACGGCCACTAAGAAAAAACAATTCTGTGCGTTGGGCTCGGTGAAAACCAACATCGGTCATCTGGATGCTGCGGCAGGCGTGGCTGGGCTGATTAAGACAGTGCTCGCTCTCAAGCACCGACAGCTCCCGCCAAGTCTTCATTTCACGGAACCTAACGCGCAGATCGATTTCGCCAACAGTCCTTTTTATGTAAATGCGCAACTGCGTGAGTGGCCGGCGCCGGAAGGCGTTCCCCGCCGGGCCGGCGTCAGTTCTTTCGGGCTGGGCGGAACGAACGCGCATGTGATTCTCGAAGAGGCCCCGGCGGTGGCGGCTTCGGGAGATTCACGACCGTGGCACTTATTGCTTCTCTCAGCCAAGACCGCTTCCGCTCTTGAGGCCGCAACCGCAAATCTGGTCGCACATTTCCACCGCCACGAAGGCCGGCTGAATCTGGCTGATGTTGCTTACACCTTAAAGTTGGGCCGCCGGTCATTTGAACACCGGCGCATGTTGGTGTGCCGGGATGTGCCGGATGCCATCGAAGCGCTTGAGACGCAACATCCGGAACGAGTCCTCACCGGCCAAAACGCCGCAGGCGAGCGGCCCGTCGTCTTCATGTTTCCTGGTCTGGGTGATCATTACGTCAATATGGGGCGCGGCCTTTATGAGACCGAACCGACATTTCGTGAGCAGGTGGATATTTGTTCGGCGCAACTCAAATCACAGCTCGGCATTGATCTGCGAGAAGTGCTCTATCCTGCGCCGGAGTCAGGCGAAACAACCCAGACGGCTAAAGCGATCTCGACGCAGCTGGGTCGAGGCTTCAATTTGCGGAAAATGCTTCATCCGGAAAAGGAAGCTGAAGGAAGCGTCGCGCAAAAGTTGAACCAGACATTCATCGCGCAACCGGCGGTCTTCGTAATTGAGTACGCTCTCGCGCGTTTGTGGATGGAGTGGGGTGTGAGTCCGCAGGCGATGATTGGCTACAGCATTGGCGAGTATGTCGCGGCATGCCTCGCTGGAGTTTTTACCCTCGAAGATGTCTTGATGCTGCTCGCTCAAAGAGCGCAGATGATTCAAACGTTGCCGGGTGGAGCGATGTTGGCGGTGCCACTCTCGACGGCGGAGGTTGAGCCGTTGCTCGACGAAGGCCTGTCTCTCGCTGCCACCAATGGGCCGGCGCTGTGTGTGGTGGCGGGCGCGACGGACGCCATTGCCAGGTTAGAGAAAAAACTAGCCGCAAGAGATCTGGTCCACCGGCGTTTACAGACGACGCACGCCTTTCATTCCCGGATGATGGAGCCGAGCGTGACAGCCTTCGTCGAACTCTTCAAACAAGTCAACCTCCAAACGCCGAGAACTCCCTTCGTCTCCAACGTAACCGGCACGTGGATCACCGACGAGCAGGCCACCGATCCTACTTACTGGGCCAGGCACATGTGCGAGCGCGTCGCTTTTTCCGAAGGCCTACAGACGCTCTGGCAACAACCGGACCGGATTTTCCTGGAGGTGGGGCCGGGACAAACCATGAGCAGTCTGGTCTTGTCGCATCCGGCCAGGCCGGCAGACACAAGGGCACTTGCTTCCCTCCGTCAGTCGTATAATCCACAGCCTGATTCGGCCTTTTTGCTGGGCGCACTCGGCCAGCTCTGGCTCGAAGGCGTACAAATCGCCTGGACCGGATTTTACAAGCACGAGCAGCGGCGGCGTGTCTCCCTGCCAACCTACCCATTCGAGCGAAAGAGTTACTGGCTAAAACCAAAACAAACACCGAACTCAACGGGAGCGAGCCAACCTGCAGGAGACCAGAAGCGGGATCTCGCCGATTGGTTCTACGTTCCCACCTGGAAACAATCAGTTGCTCCAGCACAACTTAGAGCTGACGGACTGCCGACCGGTCGTTCCCGTTGGTTGGTATTTGCCGATCTATGCGGGATAGGTTCTGGTTTGGTCGAGCGTCTGTCGCAAGCGGGCCACGCGGTCGTAGTGGTGACAGCAGGTGAGGAGTTTTCCCATCACGATGTGAATGCCTACACGATTAATCCGCGTCGCATTGAAGATTACGACTCGCTGATGAGAGAGCTGGTCGATGGTGATGCGGCGAGCCTCTCAAATATCGTCCACCTGTGGAGCGTGACACCGGATCATGAGCGTGGAGGCCTGGATCAATATGAAGAGACACAGGCGTTCGGTTTCTACAGTTTGTTATCTCTGGCGCAATCGCTGCCGAGTCGTGATGCTGGGGACGAGCTAAACATTTGGGTGGTATCGAACAACCTGCAGTGCGTCATCGGTGAGGAAGCTTTACGTCCCGACAAAGCTACAGTGCTAGGCCCCTGTAAGGTAATACCGCTCGAGTACGCGAATATCAACTGTCGTAGCCTCGACATCAATCTTCCGCCAACGGCAACAGCGCAGAAGCAATTGCTGGATTCGATGCTCGCGGAATTCGCAGCGAAATTGTCCGACGACGTTATTGCTTACCGTGGAACGCGCAGGTGGGTGCAAGTTTTTGAGCCAGTACGCCTGGAGAAAGAAGTCGGTACCGGACCTTCCTTGCGTGAAAACGGAGTCTACCTGATCACGGGCGGTCTGGGAGGTATTGGTCTTGAGTTGGCGCACTACCTTGCCGAAACGGTGCGCGCGAAACTAATCCTGATCGGGCGTACCCCCATGCCTGCCAGAGAACAATGGCCACTCTGCCTTTCGACGCACGACGCAGAAAATGCTGATTACCGCAAGATAAGAAGACTGCAAGCTTTGGAAGATCTGGGCGCAGAAGTGATGGTTGCCAGTGCGGATGTCGCCGATGAAGAGAAGATGCGGGAGATCATCGAAGAGGCGAGACACCGGTTCGGTGCGATACACGGCGTCATTCATGCAGCAGGCATTGCCGGCGGTGGCATTATTCAGGTGAAACTCCCGGAAGCCGCCGCCGCCGTGCTCGCGCCCAAAGTGAAAGGCACACTGGTGCTCGACGCCTTGCTTAGTGAAGACAAACTGGATTTCGTTCTCTTATGCTCCGGGTTGGCTTCAGTCCTAGGCGCTCCGGGACAGGTTGATTACTGCGGGGCGAATGCATTTCTCGACGCCTTCACCCATCACAACGCCACGCAGAACGGACCGTGGACGGTGACAGTCAATTGGGACATTTGGGGGGAAGTCGGTCTGGCAGTCAATACGCCCGTGCCGTTTGAGCTCAAGGAGGCGCGGCAACGCGAGTTGGCGGGCGGCATGACCTCGAAAGAGGGCGTCGAGGTTTTTCAAAGAGTCCTACACAGTAAGCTTTCACAGGTCCTCGTCTCAAAGCATGAATTCGAATCCCTCAGACAATTGAGCCGAGCCTTCAACGCCAGCGCCTACCTTGAAGAGTTGGCAAATGCGCGTCAGGCCGGGCCTGCCCACCCGCGACCGCAGCTACCGAATCCTTACGTCGCGCCGCGTAACCAGGCGGAGCAGGTCATAGCCGGCGTTTGGCAACAGCTTCTGGGCATCGAGCAGGTTGGCGTACATGACAATTTCTTGCAGCTAGGCGGGCACTCTTTGCTCGCCACTCAGGTCTGCGTGCATCTGAGAGAAATTCTTCAGGTGGAACTGCCGCTCCGCAGTTTCTTTGAGAAACCGACGGTCGCCGGATTAGCCGAGGTCACCAGCCGGCAAACTTCCGCACCGAGAAAAACCGAAGCACCGGCTGTTCATAGAAGGTCGCGCGGAGATAAAGACGTAGAGCAACTGCTGGCGGAACTGGACCAACTCTCACACGAAGAGGTTGAAGCACTGCTGGCCGCCGAGTCGGCAATGACTGAAAAACGACAGTGAAACGGACGCCCGAGTTTTAACCCTCGGTTCGCGCTTCGCTTGCGGTACGGATCCCTTATTTTGGCAATAACATACTTAGCTGACCGGGTCTTTGGCCCGGAGGAACAACATGTTTATAGCCCGGCCACCACACAATGGTTCGCTCCGTTAGGAGCGAAATGTAGCTGGTGTCAGCTTTGCACAAAAAGTAGGCAGTTTCTCCCGCAAAGGCGCAAAGGCGCAAAGCGCTGCCGCGTTTCTGGCGGTTTTCTTTGCGCCTTTGCGCCTTTGCGCGAGAAATGTTTTCGCGCGGTGCAATTTGGAAGACTTTTGCCCTTATTTTCTGAAACCGAACTCCGCCAGTCTCAAGCAAAAGCACAGTCTCACGATATCTAAGATTTCCACAATAAACAGTAAGCATATCGAGTCGGGTTGTTGGAATGAGTGATCTAGCTCAACGCATTGCCAATCTTTCTACGGAGAAACGCGCCCTTCTCGCTCTTCGCCTGAAGCAGCAGGGCAACGGATTCAATGTCTTGCCCCTGTCCTTTGCGCAGGAACGATTGTGGTTCCTTGATCAGTTGGACCCGGGTAATCTGGCTTATCACATAACCGCTGCGGTGCGACTGAAAGGGGAGTTGGACCAGGAGGCTTTGCAGAAGAGTCTCGACGAGATAATTCGGCGGCACGAGATTCTGCGGACCCGGTTTGCGACGGTCGAAGGGCGGGCGAAGCAAGTGGTAGAGACGCGGGAAGCTCTGCCGATCGCCCATTACGATTTGTCGGAGCAAGTTGGGGATGATCAAGCCGGCGAACTGCGCCGGCGTCTTAGCGAGCAGGCGCAGCTTCCTTTCCGGCTGGACCACTGGCCGCTGCTGCGGGTGGCACTGTACCGGTTGGCGGCGGATGAGCACGTGCTGCTGGTAGTAATGCACCACATCGTCTCGGACGGCTGGTCCATGCAGGTGCTGATCCAGGAGTTGGGGACGCTGTACACGGCTTTTGCGAAGGGCACGCCTTCGCCGCTGGCGGAGCTGCCGGTCCAGTACGGCGACTATGCGATGTGGCAGAGAGAGTGGCTGCGTGGTGAAGTGCTGGAAGAGCAGTTGGAGTACTGGGGAAAGCAGTTGGGAGGAGTAGGAGCGGGAGTGCTGGAGTTGCCGGCGGACCGGGCACGGCCTGCGGAGCTGAGCCACCGTGGCGGGCGCGAGGAAGTGGTATTGGGAGAGGAGTTGACGAGGGATCTGAGAGAGTTGAGCCGGCGATATGGAGTGACAATGTTCATGACTTTGCTGGCCGGGTTTCAAGCGTTGTTGTGGCGCTATACGGGAGCGGCAGAGGTGGTGGTGGGCGCGCCGATAGCTGGGCGGAATCGGGTGGAGTTGGAAGGGTTGGTGGGGTTTTTCGCCAACACGCTGGCGTTGCGGGTGGGAGTGAGCGGAGCGGAGAGTTTTGCGGAGTTGCTGGGGGCGGTGCAGAGAGTGTGCCTGGGAGCTTATGAACATCAGGAGATTCCGTTTGAGAAGGTGGTCGACGAACTGCAGCTGCCGCGGCGGTTGAGCCATACGCCGCTCTTTCAAGTAGCCCTGACGCTGCAGGATATACCGGCAGAAGCTTCGTTGAAACTGCCTGGGTTGAGTGTGGAGCCAATGGCGGTGGAAACGGGTTGGGCCAAGTTCGACCTTGAATTGGAGCTGACAGATACGGGTGAAACGATATTTGGCGTGATGGGATATCGCACCGACCTGTTCGAGGCAGAGTCCATCAAGCGCATGGTGGGTCATTTAAAAACCCTGCTGCAGGCTGCCGTAGCAAATCCGCAGGAGCGGCTCTCGAGGCTGAAGATTCTGACAGAGAAAGAACAGGAGTGGCTTGAAGGGTGGAGCGATACGAACGTTGATTACCCAGCGGACAGGTTGGTCCATCAACTGTTCGAGGCCCAGGCGGAGCAAACGCCGGAGGCTGTGGCGCTGATTTTTGGAGCGGAGAGATTGACGTTTGCGGAGCTGAACCATCGCAGCAATCAACTCACACATTACTTGCAGTCTTTGGGAGTCGGGGCGGAAGTTCCGGTTGGAGTCTGTCTGGAACGTTCGGCGGAGATGGTGATCGCCCTGTTGGCGGTCCTGAAAGCAGGCGGTGTTTTTGTGCCGCTGAGTCCTGACTACCCGGCTGAGAGGCTGGCTTTCATGCTCGCTGATATGCAGGCTGCCGCACTACTCACTACAAAGCGCCTGTTGGATAAGTTGCCGCCGCACAGTGCCGTTACCATATGTCTGGACGCGAGCTGGCAAGAAATTGGGAATGAAAGGCCGGAGAACTGTGATACTGCTATAGGTCCTGACAATCTCGCCTATGTTATCTACACCTCGGGCTCCACCGGACAGCCAAAGGGAGTAATGGTTGAGCACCGGCAACTGGCCAATTTTCTGCACGCCACCCAGTCGCTCTACAACTTCACCGCTGTGGATACCTTCCCCTGTGTGGTCTCTTTCGCGTTCGACGTATTTCTTTTCCAGGTGCTCAGCCCGATGCTCGGGGGCGGCACTTGCCTGCTGCTCGCCTGGGAGCTAGTGCTGGATATGCCCTCACTTGTGAGACTGCTTGATGGCGCCACTTTTCTGCATGGGCCAGCCAGCTTGTTCCACGAGATTGTCAATTTCATTCAAGCGCAGGAGCCTGCGAGAAACTACGAGCACGTGAGAGTTGTGGTGGTGGGCGGCGAATTTGTCGCTCCTGAACTGGTCGCCCGACTGCAAAGAGTATTCAGCGCCGCCGATGTCTATGTTGACTATGGTCCAACAGAAGCAACGATGGTGTGCACTAACTATCTGGTTCCCAGAGATGCTCCACCGTCCCGGAGCATTATCGGCAAACCATTTCCCAACACCCGCACGCGTCTCTACGACTCATATCAGAACCTGGTTCCGGTGGGTGTCCCCGGAGAAATTTACCTGGGCGGCGCCTGCGTCTCGCGCGGTTATTTACATCGGCCCGAACTGACCGCCGAGAGATATCCAATCATCGATAACCAGCGCTTCTATCGGACCGGAGATGTGGGCCGGTATCTGCGCGACGGCAATATCGAATTTCTGGGCCGGATAGATGAACAGGTAAAGGTCAGAGGCTATCGCATCGAGCTGGGCGAAATCGAATCTGTCCTTTGTCAACATCCGGCAGTGCGGCGCGCAGTCGTTATCGCGCAACAACACCTGAATGACCACAAACGCCTGGTTGGCTTCGTGGTGAGTGACTCCGGCGAACAACCCACCCCTTCCGATCTTCGTCAATTCCTGCGCCAGAAGTTGCCGGAGTACATGGTGCCGTCAGCTTTCATTCCGCTCGGCGAATTGCCGCTGTCACCCAACGGCAAAGTTGACCGGCGGCAACTGGCCCAAATGGATTTCGCGACACCTCCGGCGTCTACTCGGGATTACGTTGAAGCCCGCACGGCCATCGAGCAGACACTGGTCGAGATCTGGCAACAGGTGCTCGGATTGAAGCAGGTCGGAGTGCATGACAACTTCTTTGAGTTGGGCGGGGACTCGATTCTGTCGATTCAGATCATAGCGCGGGCTAATCAGGCCGGATTGCGCTTGACGACGCGCCAGTTATTCGAACATCAGACGGTGGCAGAGTTGGCGGAGGTGGCGGGGACGGCCGCAGCGGTGAGCGCCGAGCAGGGAGCGGTGAGCGGAAGGGTGTCGCTGACGCCGGTGCAACGTTCATTTTTTGCCGAGCAACAACCTGAGCCGGAGCACTTCAACCAATCACTGATGCTGCGAATCAGCGAGCCGCGTTACACGGCAGCGGTGCTGAGGGAGGCGATGAGGGCGGTGGTGGCCCAACACGATGCACTGCGGCTTCGCTTCACGCAGAGCGGTGAAGAGTGGGAAGAGTTTAACGCGGCTGCGGAAGAAAACGATTACTTCAGCGTAGTTGACCTCAGCCACTTAGGCGGAGCGGAACAAGTGGCAGCCCTCGAGACGCACGCTGCCCATCAGCAGTCAAGCTTGGATCTGAGTGCGGGACCGCTGGTGCGGGTTTGCTACTACGATTTGGGTGAGGGCATACCGGCGCGCTTGCTGATCATCATTCATCATTTGGCGGTGGACGGAGTTTCGTGGCGCATCCTGCTGGAAGATGTGGCGAGCGCGTGCGATCAGGCGGCCGGGCAGGATGAGATTAGGTTGGGGGCGAAGACAACTTCGTACCAGGGATGGGCGAAGCAGTTAAGCGAGTACGCGGGTGGGAATGAAGTGAAGGAGCAGGAAGAGTACTGGAGAGAGGTGGAGCGGTGGGCGCGACAAGTGAAGCGGTTGCCGGTGGACCATCAAGGAGGAGAGAACACGGTCAGTGCGGCGGGTAGAGTGGAAGTAAGTCTGAGCCGAGAGGAGACCTCGGCGTTGTTGAGCGAAGTGCCGGCGGTATACCGGACGGAGATCAACGAAGTGTTGCTGACGGCGCTGGTGCGGGCGGTGGGGAGTTGGACAGGGGAGCGGCGGGTGCTGGTGGAGTTGGAAGGGCATGGTCGTGAGGAGATTGGCGAGGGCGTGGATGTGACGCGGACGGTGGGATGGTTCACGAGTGTTTATCCGGTAGTGCTGGAGGTGGGAGGAGAAGCCGGGGTTGGGGAAGCGCTAAAGTCAGTGAAGGAGCAGGTGCGCGGAGTGCGGGGACGTGGATTGGGCTGGGGACTATTGCGGTGGATGAGAGCACCAGCAGAAGAGATGAAGGTAGAGGCGGAGCTGAGTTTCAACTATCTGGGCCAATTCGATCAGATGTTCCCGGCCAGTTCGCCCTTCAGCCTCGCGGCGGAGTCGGCCGGGCCGGAACGCAGTCCGCGCAGTAGACGCAGTTACTTGCTGGACATTACGGGCGTCGTGTTCGATGAACAGCTGCGGATGAGTTGGACCTACGACACCGATACGCATCGCCGAGAGACCATTGAGCAGGTGGCGCGCTCGTATACGGATACGTTGCGAGATTTGATTGCTCACTGTCGTTCGCCGCAAGCCGGTGGGTTTACTCCTTCAGATTTTTCAAAGATGAAATTCAGTCAAGAAGAGCTTGATGAACTGGTCGCTGATTTGAGCGAGTTTGTGGAGGATGAAGGATGAGTAAGCAGAATATTGAAGACATCTATCCGCTCTCACCGATGCAGCAGGGCATGCTTTTCCATAGATTGTATGCCACCAGGACTGATGTTTATTTTCATCAAGCGGAGTTCACCTTACATGGGAAGCTCAACGTTGCTGCTTTCGAAAAGGCGTGGGAGCGGGTGGTTTCGCGACATCCGATTTTACGCAGCGCGTTTATCTGGGAACGCGGACAGGAACCGTTTCAAGTAGTACGCCAACGGGTGAAACTGCCTTTAGAGCACCAGGACTGGCGTGATCTGTCCCCTGCCGATCAGGAAGCTGAACTGGCGGCATTTCTCAAAGCGGACCGTGAACGCGGCGTTGAGTTGTTCAAAGCCCCACTGATGCGTCTGACCCTTATTCAACTTGCGGATGATGTCTCACATTTGATCTGGAGTCATCATCACATGCTGCTCGACGGCTGGTCAGTCGTGCTGGTGCTGAAAGAAATCTTCACCTTCTATGAAGCCTTACAACGCCGCGAAGATTTACATCTGGAGCGGCCGCGTCCTTACGGCGACTACATCGCCTGGCTGCAAAGTCAGGACTTACTAAAAGCCGAGCAGTTTTGGACTGAGACGCTGAAAGGTTTCCATGCGCCGACCAAGCTTGGAGTCGAACAGGCAGCAACTGACCTGCACGCGCATGAGCATGGATACAGCGACCTAAGCATCGGATTGACGGAACAGGAGGCGGCGAGCCTCTACGGCTTCGCACAGCAACAAAAACTAACGGTCAACACGCTGGTCCAGGGAGCATGGGCCGTGCTGCTGGCGCGTTACAGCGGTGAGGAAGACGTGGTGTTTGGCGCTGCCACCTCCGGTCGTCCGGTAGAGCTGATCGGGGTCGAATCGATGATCGGAAATTTCATCAACACGCTCCCTGTGCGCGTGCGGGTGAAGCCACAAGATAAAACCCTCGATTGGCTCAGGCAGCTTCAGAAGCAACAGGTGGAAGCACGCCAGTTTGAATATAGTCCGCTCGTTCAAATTCAAAAATGGAGTGAGGTTCCGCCTGGCGAGTCGCTTTTTGAGACGATTGTCGTTTTTGAGAACTATCCTGTCGACGCTTCATTGAGAGAGTCTCGCGGTGGATTGAGAATTGACAATCCGCGGGTTGACGATAGGACCAATTATCCCCTCAGTCTGGTCATCGGCGCGGGAAGTCGTTTCGCGCTGCGATTCATTTACGACCGGGGGCGCTACGATATCGATACTATCGAGCGCATGCTGGGCCATCTGAAAACAATCCTCATCGGCATGATCGACCAATCGGCGGAGCGACTTTCTTACCTGCCGCTGCTGCCCGTGCCGGAACGCCGTCAAATGCTGGTGGACTGGAACGACACGTCCACCGAATTTGCAAAGGACAGGCGCATACACGAGTTGTTTGAAACGCAAGTTGAAGCGACACCCGGCGCGATTGCGGTCGTCTCCGAAGATGAGGAGTTGACTTACGGCGAGTTGAACGAGCGGGCGAATCAACTCGCCCACTTGCTTAAATCAACGGGCGTAGGACGAGGCTCATTAGTAGCCGTCTTGATGCACCGTTCGTCCAACATGATTCCCGCGCTGCTCGCCATTTTGAAGGCCGGTGGAGCTTATGTGCCGATTGAACCGGCCTATCCGAACAGTCGTATCGAATGGATTCTCTCTTCACACAACATCGATTGCCTCATTACTCAAAGCGCGCTCTTACAGACGGTGGCCGAGTTGCAGTTGCCGGCGTTACAACACATCGTTTGTCTGGACCAGGCGGCCGATGACGAAGCGATAGTTGAACTCGGTCCGCAAAAGAAGATCTGGACGCGTGACGATCTGCACCGGTTCGCAAAAGAGAACTTGCCGGCACAGACGAGCCCCGAAGACTTCGCCTATATCATCTTCACTTCGGGTTCGACTGGAACACCGAAGGGTGTCATCGTCAGCCATCAGCCGGTGATTAACTTGATTTACTGGGTGAACCGGACCTTCGACATCAATTCATCCGATCGAGTTCTATTCATCACGTCGTTGTGTTTCGATCTCTCGGTTTACGATGTCTTCGGGCTACTGGCTGCAGGCGGTTCGATCCGGGTCGTATCGGAATCCGATGTACGCGACCCGGAGCGTTTGCTGCACATGCTCACTACCGAACCGATTACCTTCTGGGATTCGGCTCCGGCGGCGCTGCAGCAGCTCGTGCCCTTCTTTTCTACCGCTGGATTTCCACACGGCAATAAATTGCGGCTGGTCTTTATGAGCGGCGATTGGGTTCCGGTGACGCTGCCGGAACTTTTGATGCGGACCTTTCCCAGTGTAGAAGTGATTGCCTTGGGCGGAGCGACCGAGGCAACCGTCTGGTCAAACTTTTATCCAATCAGCGAGGTTGATCCATCATGGCCCAGCATTCCTTACGGCAAGCCGATACAGAATTCGCAATATCATATCGCCGATGAATTTCTGAATCCGTGTCCTATTGGAGTGGCGGGTGATTTATATATCGGCGGCGAATGCCTCTCGACGGGCTACAGCCACGAGCCGATCACTACCGCCGAAAAATTCATTCCGAACCCCTTCAGTCAGACTCCTGGCGACAGGTTATACAAAACCGGCGACCGCGCGCGCTATCTCGCCAGCGGCGATATTGAATTTCTCGGACGCGTTGATAATCAGGTGAAGATTCGCGGCTTCCGCATTGAACTAGGTGAAATCGAAGCTGCGCTCTCCCAGCATCCGGGCATCCATGCCGCCATCCTCGTGGCGCGCGAGGATGTTCCCAAAGAGAAGCATCTGGTCGCCTACCTTGTACCCGACGAAGAGCGGGCACAAACAATCAGCACCCTGCTTCGCTTCGAAGAGAGCGGTGAACTCGCCGAGCACCAGCAGCAGGAACTACCTAACGGCATGCCCGTGATCTACCGAAACAAGAATGAGACCGACTTCATGTTCAAAAAGATCTTTGAAGACAAGTCTTACTTGCATCATCAGATCAAACTTGAACCGGGCGCCTGCGTTTTCGATGTCGGGGCCAACATCGGCCTCTTCTCCCTGTTTGTTGGACAAGTTTGCAGCAGCGCGCGCATCTATGCCTTTGAGCCGTTGCCGCCTCTCTTCGATGTGCTGCGCATCAACACTCAATTGCACGGACTGGATGTGAAGCTATTGCCGTTTGGCCTCGGCAGCGAGACGAAAGTTGAAGAGTTCACCTATTATCCAAATGTCACCCTGATCTCAGGACGCTTCGCCGATGCGGTAGAGGAGCGTGAGATTGTCAAATCCTTTCTCGTCAATCAACCCGAAACGCACGACCCGGCCGAGGGACCTTCCGGCGCCCAACTCGATGAACTGCTTACCGAGCGCTTGCAAAGCGAGCGCATTTCCTGCCAGTTAAAAACACTCTCGGACGTGATTCGCGAAACCGGCGTCGAGCGTATTGATTTGCTAAAAATCAATGTGGAAAAAAGTGAACTGGATGTGCTGTCCGGCATCGAGGAGGCAGACTGGCAAAAGATTCGCCAGATAGTCGTCGAAGTGCACGACATCGACAACCGGTTACAGCAGATTTCACGAATGCTGGAAGGTCACGGATATTCGCTGATTGTCGAGCAGGAAGAGTGGTTGAAAGACACTGGACTCTACAACATTTTTGCGGTGCGTCCGGATACGCGCTTGTCAGCTTCGCGAGATGATGATGTTCGCTTGCGCCCACGCGATCAGCAGAAAAACGTCTGGACAAGTCCAAGCCGATTAATTAGCGACGTCCGAGATTTCCTAAAAGAGAAACTCCCTGAGTACATGATGCCTTCGGCTTTCGTGCTGCTTCACTCGCTGCCGTTGACTTCTAACGGCAAGGTTGACCGGCGCGCCTTACCCACGCCCGGCAAAGACAGAAAAACTCTGGAGGGCGCTTTCGTTCCTCCGCGCACTTCGGTTGAAGAACTGCTAGCGGATATCTGGGCGGAAGTGTTGGGCGTCGAACGAGTCGGGGTTAACGATAATTTCTTTGAACTCGGCGGAGATTCAATCCTCAGTATTCAGGTCAATGCCCGCGCAACTAAGGCAGGTCTCAAATTAACCACCAGACAGCTTTTTAAGCACCGCACTATTGCCGAATTGGCCGCCGCGGCTACTATGGACGCACCGATCTCTGCAGAGCAGGAAGCAGTGAACGGCAGTGTGCCGCTGACGCCCATCGGTTCGAACCAGGATATTGAGCATTTTTATCCGCTTTCTCCGGTGCAGGAGGGCATGCTGTTTCACAATCTGCATGCGCCGGAGGCCGGTGACTATATTTTGCAGTTTAATTGTTTGCTCGAAAGGCTGCCGGAGGTGGAGGGGTTCGAGCAAGCTTGGCAGAGTGTGGTGGACCATCACACCGTGCTGCGGACATTTTTTGTTTGGGAAGGTGTCAAGAGACCAATCCAGGTGGTGCAGCGGGAGGTCAAACTGCCGCTGGAGCAACAGGACTGGCGGGGGATGGAGAAGTCGGAGCAGGAGGAAGCACTCAAAAGTTTCCTGGTCAAAGACAGGGCCGGTGGTTTCGACCTCAACCGGGCGCCGTTGATGCGACTGATGCTCATTCGCCTGGACGAGCAGCGCTACTATTTTATCTGGACGCATCATCATTTGTTACTGGACGGTTGGTCGCTGCCGCTGATCTTTCGGGAAGTCTTCGAGACGTACGAAGCGCTGCGACAGGGAGAAGAAATAAGGCAGACGCGGCCGCGGCCTTTCCGCGACTACATCGCCTGGCTGCAGCAGCAGGACCTGGAGAAAGCCGAAGAGTACTGGCGGCAAATGATGAGGGGGCTGAAGTCTGTGCCGCGGCTGCAAATCGCCCGCCACGGCGATAACGGAAGGGCAAAAGGGGAAGGTTATAAAGAGCTCAGAGTAGCGCTGCCGGCTGCCACTACCACGGCGCTGCGAGCCCTGGGCCGAGAACATCAACTGACTTTGAATACCCTCGTGCAGGGTGCAGTGTCGTTGCTGCTGAGTCATTACACGCGCAGTCAGGAAGTTGTTTTTGGAATGACTGTTTCGGGACGTCCGGCCGAGTTGCCCGAAATCGAATCGATGGTGGGAGTTTTCATCAACGTGTTGCCGATGCGGGTGCGTATCAGGCCGGATGAGGCGCTGCTGGATTGGTTGCAGGGGATTCAGGAACAGCAGATGGAGATGCGGCAGTATGAGTACACGCCGCTGGTCCAGATAGCGCGTTGGAGCGATGTGCCTCCCGGCCAGCCGCTGTTCGAGACCGTCCTGAGTTTTGAAAACTACCCGGTCAATGACACCCTCGCGCAAATCGGCGATCGTCTCGGCATTCAGCAGCACCGCATTGAGAGTAAAGACAACTACCCGCTGGGTATCGGCGTCGTGCCCGATCAGCAACTTCACCTGTGGCTGACTTACGACTCGCAATTCGACACAGAGGCCATCAGGGGATTCAGCGAGCTCTTCGAGACGCTTCTCAATTGTTTTGTCACCCAGCCGCATACTGACTTGAAGATGCTGGAAGAGGTTGTGGCGCGCGAGACAGATAAACAACAAGCCCGGCAAAGACGTGAGCGCGAAGAAAATCGTCTGCAGCGATTCAAGAAAATTAAGCCCAAACCCGACAGCCTTTCGTCAGACAATCTGGTTGCCCTCGACACCCTGACACCCGACGGCGTTCTGCCTCTCGTGTTACGCCCCCAGGTTGACGACCTCGACTTGGCTGATTGGGCACAGAGCCATCGTGAGCTAATTGAAACGAATTTGTCGAAACACGGTGCGCTGCTTTTCCGTGGTGCCAAACTCAAAACAGCAGGCGATTTTGAGAAGGTGGCGGCAGCGATTTGCCCGGAGCTTTTTGACGAATATGGCGACCTGCCTCGCGAGAGCCTGGGCGGCAAAGTTTACCGCTCTACGCCTTTCCCGGCCGACCAGGCCATCCTGTTTCACAACGAGAGTGCTCACCTGCATCGCTGGCCGATGAAAATCTGGTTCTTCTGTATGAAAGCCCCTGAGCAAGGGGGCGAGACGCCGATAGTCGATTGCCGCGAAGTTTACAAGATGCTTGACCCTCATCTCAGGGACCGATTTGCACGCAAAGGACTGCTGTACGTCCGTAACTACATCGAGGGGCTGGACGTAAGTTGGCAATCGTTCTTTCAGACGACGGACAAAGCAGCTGTCGAAGCTTATTGTCGTCAGGCGTCAATAGATTTTGAGTGGACAAGTAACAACAATCTGCGGACACGATGTCGTGCTCCTGCTGTCGTGAGGCATCCGAAGACGGGCGAATTCTCTTTCTTTAATCAGATACAACTTCACCACATCTCATTTCTCGCTTCCGATGTGCGCTCGTCGCTGACATCCGTATTCAAAGAAGAAGACTTTCCCCGCAACGTCTACTACGGCGATGGCTCGCCTCTGGAAGAGTCGGTCCTCAGCGAAATTCTGCAAATCTACAAGGCCGCGTCCGTCAGCTTCCCCTGGCAGCCAGGCGACATTCTGATGCTCGACAATATGCTGATTGCACACGGGCGAAATCCTTATTCGGGGGAGCGCAAGATAGTAGTGACGATGGGAGAAATGGTTTCGACGGAAGAGATGGTTTCGACGGAAGAGATGAGGGCAGCAAGTAAATAGAAGAGATATTTCTCGCGCAAAGGCGCAAAGGCGCAAAGAAAACTTCTTAGATACGCGGCAGCGCTTTGCGCCTTTGCGCCTTTGCGCGAGAAATCTTCTAGTGCAAGGCCAATAAGATGGAGCCAGAGACGGCAATCGAAGGGTATCGACTTTCACCGCAGCAGCGCGAGAGTTGGGAGTTGCAAGAGGAGGGCGAGGCTTGCCGGGCGCAGTGTGCGGTGTTGCTGGAAGGACCAGTGAATGGAGAGAGGCTGGAGCAAGCGTTGGGCGAGGTAGCGAAGCGGCACGAGATATTGCGGACCACATTTCAGCGGCGCCCGGGGAGAAGATATCCGCTACAGGTGATCGCGGCGAACGGCGCGCTGCGGTGGCAGGAAGAAGTGCAGGGGCAGTGGGAAGTGATCTACGAAGACGAAAGACATCGGCGATTCGATCTGGAAAAAGGACCACTGCTGCGAGCGACGCTGGTCCGGCAAACAACTGACCGTCAGGTGCTGCTGCTGAGTCTGCCCGGGGTGTGCGCCGATGCCTGGACGCTGAAGAATCTGGCGTACGAAACAGGACGCGCCTATACGGCAACAGAAACTGCTGAAGAAGTCACGCAGTACTTGCAGTTCTCGGAGTGGCAGCACGAACTGCTGGGAGACGATGACCAGGCGGCGCGGCGGCATTGGGCTGAAGTGAATGTGAAGTTGGCGAGGACGCAGAGGCTACCATTTGAAGTCAGGGCTGCAGTCCCCCGGGCTTTCGACTATGAGACTTACGAGCTTAGGTTCAATGAGGAAGTGGCGGCCGGGGTCTACGGAGTGGCGGCCGCGCAGGGGACGAGGGTGGGGACGCTCATGCTGGCGTGCTGGAGTGTGCTGCTGTGGCGACTGACGGGGCAAAGCGAGTTGGTGGTGGGGGTAGCGGTAGACGGCAGAAAGTATGAAGAGTTGCATGGAGCTTGCGGACTGTATGCCAAAGTGGTGCCGCTGGAACTGCGGGTAAAGGAGGCGCCGTTTGCAGAGGTGCTCAAGCAAATCGAGGGACGCTGGGAAGAGGCCTACAGGTTTCAAGAATACTTCAGCTGGGAGACGGCGGGCGGGACGGCGGCAGAGCCCTCAGTGGGAGTGAACTTTTCTTATGAAGAACGAGCCGAGAGATTTAGGAGCGGTGGGGTTTGGTTTTCGCTGCTGCGGCAGGAGGTGTGCACGGAACGATTCAAAGTGCGTCTGACATGCGCGCGGACGGGGGAGGAATTGGGAGGTGAAATTCATTTCGACCCAGGCCAGTTGCCGGCGGCGGAGATAGAAAGACTGGCCGCACAATTTCAGACATTGCTGAAAGCGGTGCTGGCAAACCCGGCAGCGCTCGTCGGCGACCTGGAGATCCTCAGTGCCGCAGAACGCCGGCAGTTGTTACTTGATTTCAACGACACGCGGGCCGAGTTTCGTCACGACCTCTGCGTAAACCGGTTGTTCGAGGAACATGTGGAACGCACACCCGAAGACACTGCCGTGATCTGCGGCAATGAACGACTGAGCTACGGCGAGCTAAACGCGCGTGCCAACAAGCTGGCCCATTACCTGCGGAAACTGGGTGTCAAGCCGGGGAGCCTGGTGGGAATTTGTGTTGAGCGATCGATTGCAATGCTGGTGGGCGTGCTGGGCGTGATGAAAGCAGGTGGGGCCTACGTGCCGGTCGACCCGTCGTACCCGAAAGCGCGTCTCGCATTCATGCTTGGCGACGCCAGGGTTTCAGTGCTGCTAACGCAGAAAGATTTGCTGGAAGACTTGCCCAAGCATAATGCGCGAGTGGTATGGCTGGATACCGATTGGAAAACGATCGACCGCGAGAGCGAGGAAAATGTACTCACCGACGCACGCGCAGACAATGCCGTTTACGTCATCTACACCTCCGGTTCGACAGGACAGCCTAAGGGTGTGGAGATTCCGCATCGTGCCGTGGTTAACTTTCTCACTTCCATGTCGAGAGAGCCGGGACTTTCACATGAAGACGTGTTCCTGGCCGTCACCACGCTTTCGTTCGATATTGCCGCGCTGGAGCTCTATCTGCCGTTAATGGTTGGGGCGCGATTGATCCTGGCAAGTAACGAAGAGGCAACGGACGGCGAACTCCTGTTGAAGAAGATAAACCAGCACGGCGTGACCGCGATGCAGGCGACGCCCGCCACCTGGCAAATGCTCATCGCCGCTAAGTGGCAAGGCGATTCTCCTTTAAAAGTAATCTGCGGCGGCGAAGCTCTACCGCGTTCGCTCGCCACCCAACTGCGGTTGCGGAGCAGCTCTGTCTGGAACATGTATGGGCCAACGGAGACGACTATCTGGTCGGCCCTCAGCGTCGTCGAATTAAACGACGACCTTGTGACCATTGGCCGTCCTATCGCCAACACGCAAATTTATCTACTCGATGAACGGCGGCAACCGGTTCCGTTGGGCGTCGCCGGAGAGTTGTACATCGGGGGTGCGGGACTGGCACACAGTTACTTGAATCGTCCCTCGTTGACAGCCGAGAAGTTCGTCCCCGACGCGTTCGGTCGAGAGCCGGGCGCGCGCCTCTATCACACAGGCGACCTGGCTCGATATCTCCACGACGGCCAGATCGAATTCCTCGGTCGCATCGATCAACAGGTTAAGTTGAGAGGCTATCGAATGGAACTCGGTGAGATTGAGACGGTGTTATTGCAGCACGACGCAGTACGTCAGACAGCGGTCATTGTGCAGGAGGGAGATGCGGGACAACGACGTCTGGTCGCATATGTGGTAACCGAAGAACCGATAGCAGCCGGCGACAAACAGACAGATATCGTGAGCGCGCTGCGGCAGCATTTGGGTGCGCGAGTGCCCAACTACATGGTGCCTGCGATCTTCGTCCTGCTTGAGCGCCTGCCGCTTACTCCCAACGGCAAGGTTGATCGCAGGGCCTTGTCTGTCATGGAGGCGCCGGGTGGGCACGCAAGCGCAAGGTTCGCGAGTCCGCGCACGCCCGTCGAGGAGAAGTTAGTAGAGATCTGGCGCGAGGTGTTGCGGTGCGAGCAGGTGGGCGTGCATGACAACTTTTTCGAGTTGGGTGGCGACTCGATTCTGTCCATCCAAATCATGGCCCGTGCAAGCCAGGCTGGCCTACGCTTATCGACGCGCCAGCTATTCGATCATCCAACGGTGGCTGCTTTGGCTGCCGTTGCCGGGCGCGCCCGGATAGTTACCGCCGAGCAGGGGGCGGTGAGCGGGAGCCTGCCGCTCACGTCAAGCCAACGCGCCTTCTTTGCGGAGCAACAGGTTGAGCCGCACCACTTCAACCAATCGCTGATGCTCGAACTACGCCAGCCGGTAGATGTTGATTCCCTGCGTCAGGCGTTCGTCAAGGTGGTGGAGCATCACGACGCGTTGCGACTGCGCTTCAAGCTGACCGGAGACGGGTGGCAGCAGTTCAATGATGAGGTGGAGACGCACGAGTTCTTCACAGAGGTGGACCTGCAGCATTTAGCTGGAGCGGAACAAAGGACGGCGCTCGAGGCGCACGCTGGGGGCTTGCAGGCGAGTCTGGATCTGAGTGCGGGGCCGCTGTTGAGGGTGTGCTATTACGAGCTGGGAGCAGCGGGGGCGCGGTTGCTGATAGTGATACATCATCTGGCGGTGGACGGAGTGTCGTGGCGGATATTGTTAGAGGACGTCGTGAGCGGGTATGAAGAGGCGGCCACCGGGAAGGATGAGATCAAGTTGGCGGCTAAGACGACGTCGTACCAGGAGTGGGCGGAGCAGTTGTGGGCGTATGCGCAGGGAGATGAGGTCGCAAAGCAGGGAGAGTACTGGCGTGGAGTATCGGCGCGAGCGCGGCAAGTGAAGCGGTTGCCGGTGGACCAGGAAGGAGGAGAGAACCTGGTCAGTGCGGCGGCTAGAGTGGAGGTGAGTCTGAGCCGAGAGGAGACCTCGGCGTTGCTGAGCGAGGTTCCGGCAGTATACCGGACGGAGATCAACGAGGTGTTGCTGACGGCGGTGGTGATGGCGGTCGGGAGTTGGACAGGAGAGCGGCGGGTGCTGTTGGAGTTGGAAGGGCATGGGCGTGAGGAGATTGGCGAAGGCGTGGATGTGACGCGGACGATGGGGTGGTTCACGAGCGTTTACCCATTGGTCCTGGAGATGGATGCGAGGGCTGTGGCAGGGGAGGCGTTGAAGGCCGTGAAGGAGCAGGTGCGCGGCGTGCGGGGTCGGGGTTTGGGTTGGGGGTTATTGCGGTGGCTGAGAGAAGCAGAAGAGATCAGTGGGCTGGAAGCGGAGTTGAGTTTCAACTATCTGGGACAGTTCGATCAGATGTTTAGTGAAAGCTCGCCGTTCAGCCTGGCGCGCGAATCAACGGGAGCAGAGCGAAGTCTGAAAGCGCGGCGCCGGCACCTGATAGAGATAAACGCGATGGTCATCGGCGGCGAGCTGCGGATCAGTTGGGGATACAGCAGCGCGGTTCATAAGGAAGCCACAATTGAAAATCTGGCCCACAACTATGTCGAAGCATTGCGAAAATTAATTGAGCACTGTGGTTCAAACGGGCAGGGTGGATATACGCCTTCGGATTTTCCGGAATTCCATTGGAATCAGAACGACCTGGACGAGATCAGCATAGCGATTAGTGAATCGCTCGAAAAAGTTTCAAGCCGTTGAAGAAATGAAAAACGTTGAGGAGTTTTATCCGCTTTCACCGGTGCAAGAGGGCATGCTGTTTCACAATCTTTATGCGCCGGAGGCAGGCGACTATGTATTGCAATCGCATAGTCGGTTGGCGAAGCAGCTTGATGTGGCTGCGTTCGGGCGGGCCTGGCAGAGACTGGTTGACCGTCACACAGCCTTACGCACGTTTTTTGTATGGGAGGGGATCAAGAAACCGATTCAGGTGGTGCAGCGGCAGGTGAAACTGCCGCTGGAACAACAGGACTGGCGGGGGATGGACCAGGCGGAGCAGGAAGCAGCGCTGCAAACTTTTCTGCACCAGGACAGGGTACGGGGCTTCAACCTGAACCGGGCGCCCTTGATGCGCCTGGTGCTCATCCGGCTGGACCAGCAAAGCTACTATTTCATCTGGACCCATCATCACTTGCTGCTGGACGGTTGGTCGCTGCCGCTGATTTTTCGCGAAGTGTTCGAGACGTACGAAGCGTTGCGGCGAGGTGAGGAACTAAAGCAATCGCAGCCCCGCCCTTTCCGCGAGTATATCGCCTGGCAGCAGCAGCAGGACATGGAGCACGCGGAAGTGTTCTGGCGGCAAATGATGAGTGGACTGAAGTCGGTGCCGCGGCTGCAAATGGCGCGCAATGGCGACCACAAAGGGGAAGATTACAACGAGCACAGACTATCGTTGCCGGCGGCGACCACGACGGCGCTGCGAGCCCTCGGGCGCCAACATGAACTGACTTTGAATACGTTGGTGCAGGGTGCAGTGTCGTTGCTGCTGAGTCACTACACGCGCAGTGAGGAAGTTATTTTTGGAATGACTGTTTCGGGACGTCCCGCTGAGTTGCCGGAGATCGAATCGATGGTGGGAGTTTTCATCAACGTGTTGCCGATGCGGGTGCGCATCACAGCGGATGAGGCGCTGCTAGCGTGGTTGAGGGGAATTCAGGAACAGCAGATGGAGATGCGGCAGTATGAATACACGCCGCTGGCCCAGATAGCGCGTTGGAGCGATGTGCCTCGTGGCCAGCCGCTCTTCGAGACATTCCTAAGTTTTGAAAACTACCCGGTCAATGACACCCTCCCGCAAATCGGCGATCGTCTCAGCGTTCAGCAGCACCGCACCGAAGGCAAAAACAACTACCCGCTGAGAATCGGCGTCGTGCCCGGTCAGCAACTTCTAATAGGGCTGACTTACGACTCGCAATTCGATCAAGAGGCCATCAGAGAATTTGGCGAGCTCTTCGAGACGCTTCTCAATTGTTTTGTCACACAGCCCGAGGCTGATTTGAAGACACTGGCAGAGATGCTGTCGCGCGAAGCACATAAACAACAAGCCCGGCAAAGACGTGAGCGCGAAGAAAATAGTCTGCAGCGATTCAAGAAAATTAAGCCCAAAGCCGTCAGCCTTTCCTAGTGGGAGAGAAGAGATATTTCTCCCGCAAAGGCGCAAAGGCGCAAAGAAAACCCTTTAGAAACGCGGCAGCGCTTTGCGTCTTTGCGCGAGAAATCTTCTCCGCGGTAAGGAGCGAAGAGTTTGGAGAGGGAAGAAAATAGCATGCAGCCAGAGGCAGGGGTGGAAGGGTATCGCCTTTCACCGCAGCAGCGGGAGAGTTGGGAGTTGCAGCAGGAAAGCGAGGCTTGCCGGGCGCAGTGTGCAGTATTGATTGAAGGAGAAGTGGATGGAGAGACGCTGCAGCAAGCGTTGCGAGAGATCGTCAACCGGCATGAGATATTGCGGACCACATTTCAGCGGCGGCCGGAGAGAAGATATCCGCTGCAGGTGATCGCGGCGAGCGGAGTAGTGCAGTGGCAGGAAGTGAAGCTGGCGGAAGACAATCAGGGGGAAAAGCAGCGAGAGCTGGACGAACTCTACGAAGACGAAAGACATCGGGGCTTCGATCTGGAAAAAGGGCCGCTGCTGCGGGCGACGCTGGTCCGGCAAACAACTGAGCGGCAGGTGTTGTTGCTGAGGCTGCCCGGGGTGTGCGCCGATGCCTGGACGCTGAAGAATCTGGTGGTGGAAACGGCCCGCGCCTATGCGGCGAGGCTGGAAGCGGCGGAAACAGAAAGCGCTGAAGAAGTCACGCAGTACTTGCAGTTCTCGGAGTGGCAGCACGAACTGCTAGGAGACGATGACCAGGCGGCGCGGCGGCATTGGGCTGAAGTGAATGTGAAGTTGGCGAGGACGCAGAGGCTACCATTTGAAGTCAGGGCTGCAGTCCCCCGGGCTTTCGACTATGAGACTTACGAGCTTAGGTTCAATGAGGAAGTGGCGGCCGGGGTCTACGGAGTGGCAGCCGCGCAGGGGACGACGGTGGGGACGCTGATGCTGGCGTGCTGGAGTGTGCTGCTGTGGCGGTTGACGGGGCAAAGCGAGTTGGTGGTGGGGGTAGCAGTAGACGGCAGAAAGTATGAAGAGTTGCATGGAGCTTGCGGACTGTATGCCAAAGTGGTGCCGCTGGAACTGCGGGTAAAGGATACGCCGTTTGCAGAGGTGCTCAAGCAAATCGGGGGAGGCTGGGAAGAGGCCTACAGGTTTCAAGAATACTTCAGCTGGGAGACGGCGGCGGCAGAGCCCTCAGTGGGAGTGAATTTTGCTTATGAAGAACGAGCCGAGAGATTCAGGAGCGGCGGGGTTTGGTTTTCGCTGCTGCGGCAGGAGGTGTGCACGGAACGATTCAAAGTACGTCTGACATGCGCGCGGACAGGCGATCGATTGGGAGGCGAAATTCATTTCGACCCAGGCCAGTTGCCGGCGGTGGAAATACAAAGACTGGCAGCACAGTTTCAGACATTGCTGAAAGCGGCGCTGGCGAACCCGGCAGCGCTCGTCGGCGACCTGGAGATATTGAGCGACGCAGAACGCCGGCAACTGCTACTTGATTTCAACAACACGCGGGCAGAGTTTCGTCACGACCTCTGCGTACACCGGTTGTTCGAGGAACAAGTTGGACGCACACCCGAAGACACTGCCGTGGTTATCGGCAATGAACGACTGAGCTACGGCGAGCTAAACGCGCGCGCCAACAAGCTGGCCCATTACCTGCGCAAAAGCGGAGTGGGGGCGGATGTGCGTGTCGGGCTTTGCATGGAACGCACGGTGGGGATGGTCGTCGGCATGCTCGGAATCCTGAAGGCAGGGGGAGCGTACGTGCCGCTTGATGTAGAGCATCCGCAAGCGAGATTGAGCCACCAACTCGACGAGGTCGAAGCTCCAGTCCTAATAACACAGCAAAAACTCTTAAGCTCGTTGCCGCCATTCAAAGGCACAGTCGTCTGCGTCGATAGTGATGAGGCGCAGTTTGCAGACGAAGCGGACAGCAACCCGGTGTCGAACGCGGTCGCACAAAATCTCGCCTACGTGATTTACACGTCCGGCTCAACCGGTAGGCCCAAGGGCGTTGCTGTCAGCCACCGGAATCTGGTGAATTATACTGACTTCGTTTGCCGGCAGTTGCGATTGGACCACCCTGGGGCCGACCAGCGTTTGAGTTTTGCGACTGTCTCCACCCTCAGCGCCGACCTTGGCAATACTTCTATTTTCCCGGCGCTGGTTTCCGGCGGTTGCCTCCATGTGCTTGGATACGACATCACGACCGACGCCCACCAGTTCGCAAATTATGTTGCCGCCAATGCCATCGACGTGCTCAAGATCGTGCCCTCACATCTGCGTCAGTTGTTGCTTACAAACGACGGCGGGCGAGTCTTTCCTCGCAAATACCTGATTACGGGCGGCGAGGTGCTCAGTCTTGAACTGGCCCAGCGTATTAATGCGATGGCTGGCGGTTGCCGGCTGCTCAATCACTATGGCCCGACCGAGACAACCATCGGCTCAGTCGTTAACCTCGACGTGCCAAAAGCTCTTGCTGCAGACGCTGGCGTTGCAGACGAGCACAACTCAACGTCGCAACGCATTATCAGTGTCCCAATCGGACGAGCGATTGCGAATACCTCCATCTACATCCTCGATGAAAAACTCCGGCTAGTGCCGCTCGGTGTGAGTGGTGAGATTTACATTGGCGGTGAAGGGGTGGCGCGAGGCTACTTGCGACAGGCAGGACTGACGGCCGAACGCTTTTTGCCGGATCCTTTTTCCAGCGCGAGCGGACTCAGGATGTATCGCACGGGCGACCTCGGACGATATTTGGCGGATGGCAATCTGGAGTTTTTGGGTCGAGTGGACGGGCAGGTTAAAGTCCGCGGCTTTCGCGTCGAATTGGGTGAGATTGAGGCGGTGTTGTCGGAGCATGAAGCAGTACGACAAGCGGTGGTGATTGTGCAAGAGGGAGATGCGGGACAACCGCGTCTAGCCGCGTTTGTGGTAATCAAAGATCCAATAGCAGCCGGCGACAAACAGGCAGACATCGTGGCCGCACTGCGGCAGCACTCGCGCGCGTCGTTACCCGACTACATGCAGCCCGCGGTCTTCATGCTGCTCGAGCGTCTGCCGCTGACGCCCAACGGCAAGGTTGACAGGCGTGCCCTCGCTCTCATCACAACCGAACCCGGCCAGCCGAGCACGGATTTCGCCGCTCCGCGCAACCCTGTGGAAGCGAAGATGGTGACGATATGGAGCGAAGTCTTACGCTGTGCACAACTCAGCATCCATGACAACTTTTTTGAATTGGGCGGCGACTCCATCTTGTCTATCCAGATCGTGGCGCGCATGACCCAGGCGGGACTGCGCTTAACGCCGCGAGACTTGTTCGAGAATCCGACGGTAGCAGACCTGGCCGCGGCGATCGACGGCACGGCTGCGGCGATGCCGGCCGAGCAGGAAGCCATCACGGCTTCTGATTTTCCCGATGCGAAGCTGAGCCCGCAAGACCTTGACGTAATCAAGGCGAAAGCCGGTGTGATAGTTGATGACCAGACTGACACCCGAATCGCGAATCTGGAAGATGTATATCCGTTGTCGCCACTGCAGGAAGGAATGCTATTTGAAGCCTTATATGCACCGGCCCCCACCGGTTTGTACATCAGGCAACAGTGTTCACCTCTTTATGGAGAAGTGAACATCACGGCGCTCGAGCAATCATGGCAAACGGTGATTGACCGCCATCCGATTTTGCGCACGTCTTTCTCCTGGAAAGATGTCGACAAGGTGCTGCAATTGGTCCATCGCCAGGTTGGGCTTCCGCTCGAGCGACTGGATTGGCGCGGGCTTTCAGTTGAAGAACAGGAGCAACGTCTAGAGGCATTCTTCCGGGAAGACCGGACGCGAGGTTTTGATTTCTCCGTGGCGCCGCTGATGCGCATGACGCTGATTCAAACCGCACCAGATGCTTTCCAATTTATCTGGACCTACCATCACCTGTTGTTTGACGGGTGGTCACGAACGCTCGTTCATAAGGAAGTCCTGACCCTCTACGACGCTCTTAGCCGCGGGCAGAATATTCAACTGGAACAACCGCACCCTTATCGCGATTACGTTAGCTGGCTGGAACGCCAGGATCTTTCCAAGGCCGAACACTTCTGGCGTGAAACCCTCAAAGGTTTTCACGTCGCGACTTCTTTGGGAGACGAGCGTGCCTTAGTCGATTCGGGCGGAAAAGAAGCAGGCTTCGGCCACGATCAACTTTACCTTTCGGAGGACGCGACGGCCGCTCTGCACGACGTGACTCGTAAGCAACACCTGACACTCAACACGCTGGTCCAGGGCGCCTGGGCGTTGCTGCTGAGCCGCTACACTGGCGAAGAGGACATCCTCTTCGGTATTACGATCTCAGGCCGTCCGGCGTCGTTGCCGCATGTCGAAGCGATAGTTGGACCATTTATCAATACGTTGCCGTTGCGCGTTCAAGTCGCGCCCGGTGATTCGCTCGAGGGTTGGTTAAGAAGACTTCAATCGCAGGTCATCGAGTTGCACCTATACGATTATAGTCCGCTGAATCTGGTCCAGAAGTGGAGTGGAATTCCACGCGGGCAACAGTTGTTTGAAAGCATTTTCGTGCTCGCCAACTATCCGGTACACACGCCGGCGCCGGGTGAAACCGGAAACATTGATTTCGGCAGGATGAAAGTTCGGGCGGCGCAGCCTTACCCGCTGGCTGTCGCGGCGATGCCCGGTCAGTCTCTGTCGCTCTCGGTGGGTTACGACCGGCAGCGGTTCGGCTCTCTCGTCATCGCAAGGATGTTGGAGGATTGGAAGAACTTACTGGAAGCCATTGTCGAAAGAGTATCCGACCCGGAACAGCGACTGCTCGACCTCCCCTATGGCGTATCTCAAACGCCGGACTATTCAACGCATACCAGCTCCCCCACCCAAAGCCAGGACGATATGGAAACCCAATTCGTGTTTTAGCACGGATGGCCTGGACCACATGTGCAAATGAGTAACTCGTCAAAGGATAACCGCGAGTGATTTGAAGTTTGCGTGGCAGAAGAACGATCTCTTCTCTGTGCAACCTCTGTGTTCTCTGTGCCTCTGTGGTTAATGAATTCCGAGCAAAATACACCACAGAGACACAGAGAACACAGAGGTTGCACAGAGAAATCCCAGAACAAGGACTTTTGAGGCTAAGCCGAGGTGAGCCATGAACAGCGCACGCAAATACCGTCTGGCTGAATCAACGTTGATTGAACCGTTAGTCAATTCCTGGCATGCATGGACGTATCTCATTACACCTGTGCCGGCGAGTTTACATCTGGTGCATTACCAGATTCCGACAATGGAATCTTATCTCAGTAGCCCGAGCACTCACGCGCAAGCGTATCGCGATCCGGCGCTGGTTTGCGGGCCCTTCATCGGTGTTCCGCCGGAGCGCGCCCAGCAGGTCAGAGACCTGCTGGAGAACACGAAGACAAAGCAGAGCGAGTTGCTGCGTTTGGCCAGGGCCGTCAAGGAGTTTCACGAATGGATTGTCAGAGAAGCTAAAGGCCAGAGCCTCGAACCCTATTACCAGAAAGCGCCTGAAGAACTTCGCGGTTACATCGAACTCATCTACGATTACTACAATCGTCCGACTGTCCGGTTCCTGGAAGGAATCCTGTATCAAAGCGATTACTACGATCCCGGCCTCCAATCTCTCAGGCTCTCCCGGCTAGTACACGAAGGTTCTCGCACGTTCTTTATCAGCACGCCGCGCGTGTTAAATCGCGGTGAGATTGATTGGACCATCCCTTTCGCCGATGCAAGGATCGATGAGCTTTACCGGTTGGACTTTGAACCGCAGCCTATTGCTTACATCCGTGAACTGCTGGGACTCAGCGCCGCCGAGGACGAACACTTGTTGCCGTTGCTGACGGAGCAACCCGCTCCATCTCAGGGACGTCAGGAAACGCGAAACGGGACCACACCGCGCATTCGATATATTGGCCACGCGTGTGTGCTGATTGAGTGGAAGGGCGTGACGATATTAACCGATCCGTTTGTTCCGGTGATGCCGGTGGAAGGAGGCACCAGCCGCCTTACGTTTCAGGATCTGCCCCGCAAAATCGATTACGTACTCATTACACATAACCATCAAGATCACTTCTCGCTGGAATCGTTGTTGCGGTTGCGCCATCGCATCGGATGTCTGGTGGTCCCCAGGACCTTTGGCATCTCATACGGCGATGTCTCCTTGAGGTTGGTGACACAAAAGCTCGGCTTCAAGAACGTTGTTGAGCTGGATACGTTTGAAACAGTTGCGCTGCCCGATGGCGAAATTGTCGCCATGCCCTTCCTTGGCGAGCATGCCGATTTGCCTCACGGAAAAACGGCATACATGGTACGCGCCGGCGATGAACGTATCTTGTTCGGCGCGGATTCCGACTGCCTCGAGCGGCGGATGTATGACATCGTGCGGCAAAAATGGGGGCGTATTCAAACCGTCTTCCTGGGCACTGAGCACATCGGCGCGCCGCTCGACTGGGTTTATGGCCCAATGCTCGAAGAACCGTTGCCTCAGTACAAAAAGACACGAAGGCAACATGGCTGCGATGCCGGCAGCGCCCTGAACATTCTTGAAGCAGTAGGCGCTAAGAGACTTTACAACTATGCGATGGGCCTGGAACCGTGGATGGAGTACATGCTCGGTCTCGGACTGCATGATGAATCGCCTCAGATCAAAGAGTCAGACAAGCTGCTCGCAAAAGCACGCGGGCGAGGTCTGCTCATCGCGCAGCGGACCTGCGGCACAATGGAGGTGCAGCTCGATCACGCTCCGGCATTGGCTTACTGGCAACTGCAACTCGGAGGGACTCTCCCGTCGCTGGATTTGAATCCTGGCCGAAAGCTTCAAGCAACGTCCGGACAGGAACGCGCGCGGCACGTGTTCAAATTGTCCACGCAATCTTCCCTCGCGTTACAGAAACTAAGCAAGAGTGAAAACGTTCACATCTCGACAACGCTAGCCGCGGCTCTTCAAGCTCTCCTGCATCTCTACACCGGACACGAGGACATTATTGTTTGGATGCCAATCAAGAATCGTAAGCAACGCGAGTTGGATCCGCCCGCCGATCTGTTGGCGCATACGCTGGCGCTGCGGACAGACCTCTCAGGTGAACCCACGTTTCGCACCCTGATGCGACGCGTCGATGACGTTGGGACCACCGCTCACACGCATGGCCCCGTACCCTCTGAGGTGCTGCAACGCGCCATGAAACATTGCGAGGTGATGTTCCTGTTTGATACCGCACCGGAAATCGAAGGCCACCTAACAGACGTTGACCTGGCGTTTTTCGTGAGTGAGGAAAATCAGAATATCGGCGGCTACGTTGAGTTCAAGACAGACTTGTACGATGAACCCTTCATTGCTGCGGTGCTTGAAAACTATCAGTCATTGCTGACTGAAGTCGCAACTGATCCCTCGCGTGCGCTCGCCGACATTCCATTTGGGCGCGAAGTAGTACGGAGCTTGTCTGATGGCTTGAACGATGCGGAGGTTGAGTTCCAATTTTAGAGTCTCATGCGGAGAAGATTTCTCGCGCAAAGGCGCAAAGACGCAAAGCGCTGCCGCGTTTCTAAGGGGTTTCCTTTGCGCCTTTGCGGGAGAAATGTCTTCCCATTGAGAGCGTTGGATCCATTTGAGCCCTTTTGTGCAAAGCCACGGTGCCGGGAAGAAACAAATGAGCATGGCGGAGACAGCGGTGCGGGACGCACCAGAAGACCTGCGAGAATACTGGCTGAAGAAGCTTTCGGTTAAGAGGGAGCCTTCCGGCCTGATCGTCGATTTCAAACGCGCGCGCAGCGATGCGCGTCGAACGGAGTCTGTCGAAGTTGCGTTACCGGTTGATCTCGTTTCCGAAATCAACCGGGTCGCGGCCAATTCACCTTTCCTCGTTTACGCCATACTAATGACGGCCTTGAAGATTTGCCTTCATAAATATAGTGGGACCAACACAATCATCGTGGGGAGCGCCCCTCGCAAGAAACCGGGTGGATTGTTTCAACGACCAAACGCGCTGGCCATCGTTGATGAGGTAACAGGCGATATGTCGTTTCGGCAACTGCTGGTGAACGTGCGCGAAACTCTGCTGGAAACCTATGCGAAGCAAAGCTACCCGTACGAACGCCTGCTTCAGGATTTGAATATCGAGCCCGACGATCAACGCTGTCCCCTCTTCGAGGTCGCGCTGACGCTGAAGGAGATTCATAGCAATCTGCTTGAAGTCAACAACGACGTCAGCATTACTTTTGATCGGGCGGGCGAGCAGTTGATCGGAGTCGCCGAGTACGACGCTTCACTATTCAGACGTGAAAGTATCAGCGGCTTCATGCAGAGTTTTGTACACGTGCTCGGCGCAGGGCTACAGAAGACGGGCGCATCAATCGCGGAAGTGTCGCTGCTTAACGAAGCCGAGCGGCAACGCCTGCTGGTTGAGTGGAACCATGCGCGGATTCTCCATCCATCAGACCGCTGTATTCACCATTTGATTGAAGGGCAGGCCGACGCGGCGCCCGATGCTCTGGCCGTAGTCTTTCAGGAGGAGCGTTTGAGCTATGCCGAGTTGGATGCAAGGGCCAACCAGCTTGCACGGCACTTGCGCGGCCTCGGTGTAGGACCAGACGTGCCGGTCGGCATCCTGGTGGAACGTTCGCTCGAGATGGTGGTGGGACTAATAGCAATCTTGAAAGCCGGCGGAGCTTATGTGCCGCTCGACCCGGTAACCCCGCCGGAGCGCCTCGCGATGATAGTCGAGGATAGCGGTGTCGAAGTGCTGCTCACGCAAAGTTCGCTGAGTGGCATGTTGTCCGAGCGGGCAAACGCGACGCTTGTGTGCCTTGATATTGATTGGCCGGACATTGAACGCCAAAGCAGCGAGCGGTTTGAAAGCTCGGCGCATTCCGAAAATGTCGCCTACATCATTTTTACATCCGGCTCGACGGGCAGGCCCAAGGGAGTAATGGTGCAACACGGGTCGCTGGTAAGCCGCTCGCTTGCCCTCGTGAAGAGTTTGGGTATCAATTCAAGTGATCGTTTGTTCCAGTTCGTATCTCTTAGTTTTGACGCTTCGGTTCAAGAGATTTTTTTGAGCCTGGCAAGCGGGGCGGCGTTGGTTCTGCACCGAAACCCGGGCGAATCAAGCACTGCTGACTTGCTGCGGACGTGTGAGCAGCAGGGAGTGACGACGTTGCACTTGCCGCCGGTATTCTGGCATCAGGTAATTGACGAGTTATCTTCGACACAGCAATCAATCCCGAAATGGCTGAAGCTGATGCTCGCGGGCGGCGAGAACATCTCGATGCAAAAGCTGGCGACCCTGGCGGGTCTGGCCGAACATCCGACCAGATACCTCAACTGTTATGGTCCAACTGAAGCGGCCTGCACTGCAACTTATTATGACACGCCCTTCGAAGCAGAAACGCTTTCGCGCTGGGCACGACTGCCCATCGGCAAGCCCGTCGATGAAACGCAGGTCTATGTGTTGGACCACCAGCAGCAGCCAGTGCCGGTAGGAGCGGAGGGCGAACTTTACATCGGCGGTCACGGTGTCGCCCGCGGCTATATCAACCAACCCGACCAAACTGCGGCCCTGTTTCTTCCGAATCCTTTCTCTGCTCAGCCCGGCGCCCGCCTCTATCGCACCGGCGATCAGGCCCGCTTCCTGCCCGATGGCAATCTGGAGTTTCTCGGGAGGCGGGATGCCCAGGTAAAAGTTCGCGGCCATCGCATCGAGTTGGGTGAGGTGGAGTCGGCGTTGTTGCAGCATCCACGCGTCAGCCAATGTGTCGTCATGACGGCGGAGCCGACCGGTGAAGAAGAAGTGGAAGGGGTCTTGATTGCCTACGTGGTCGACGACAGAGCAGAAACGGAGTTGAGTATTGGCGAATTGCGGGAGCACTTGCGCGAGCGGTTGCCTGATTACATGTCGCCCGCGTTTTTTGTCCTGCTCGATCGCTTGCCGCTGATGCCCAACGGCAAGGTTGACCGTCGCGCCTTATCTCTTATCGAGACGTCAACCGGTCAGACAAGCGCGGAGTTTGCGGCTCCGACCACACCCGTCGAGGAGCAGTTAGCAACGATCTGGCGCGAGGTGTTGCACCGCGAGTTGGTGGGCGTGCATGACAACTTTTTCGAATTGGGCGGCGATTCAATCTTGTCGATTCAGATCATGGCGCGGGCGACCCAGTCGGGATTGCGTTTAACTCCGCGAGACTTGTTCGCACATCCCACAGTGGCCGCCCTGGCCCGCATCGCGGAGGCTGCCGTGGTCCAGGATCCGGAAGCGATTGAAGCACCAGAGCGCACACCTGCAAACTTCTCCCTGGCAAACCTCGAACCGGATGAATTAAATGAACTGATTGCAAGGCACGAGGATATTGAAGATATCTACGCGCTATCGCCGATGCAGGAAGCGATGCTCTTTCACCAGCTGTACGCTCCGATTTCAGAGCTTTACTTCCATCAGAGCAGCGTCAGACTTGAAGGAAGGTTGGACGTGCCGGCGTTTGAACGAGCGTGGCAGCAGATAGCAAGTCGTCATCAGATATTACGCACCTCTTTCATTTGGGAAGGCCTGACCCACCCGGTGCAGAATGTGCACCGGCATTCGCGAATACCTTTGGACCATCACGACTGGCGTCAACTCGCCGCCGGCGAACAGCGGGAGCGCCTGGATTCGTGGTTAGCGCAGGAGCGAACGCGTGGCTTCGACTTGACCCAGGCGCCCTTAATGCGAATTAGCCTGATACGTCTGACCGATGAAGCATATCAATTCGTCTGGAACCAGCATCATTTGCTGCTCGACGGGTGGTCCGGTTTACTCGTGCTGAGGGAAGTGTTTGCTTATTACGAGGCATATCGGCAGGGACAAGTATTGGAGTTGCCGGCTCCGCGCCCCTACCGGGACTACATCAGCTGGCTGCAACGACAGGACCCGGAGCAGGCCGAGCGATTCTGGCGGAGTGAACTCGCAGGTTTCACTGCCCCGACACCACTGGGTATGGAACAGCCACACGGCACAAGTTCCGGCACGCTGGACTACGAAACGCAATATCTCGAACTCTCGACGGAGGCAACGACTACGCTGCGCTTGCTGGCGCAGCAAAATGAGTTGACTTTCAATACCCTCGTGCAGGGAGCGTGGGCGTTTTTGTTGAGTCGCTATAGCGGACAGCGTGACGTGGTTTTCGGCACTGTAGTTTCGGGACGTCCGGTTGAGCTTGAGGGCATCGAATCGATGGTCGGGCTATTCATCAACACTTTACCCGTCCGCGTGCAAGTGTCGCCTGACATGGAAGTCCTCCCCTGGCTTCAGCAACTTCAGAGACGGCAAGCCGAAGTGCGTCAATATCAATACAGCCCGTTAGTGCAAATCCGCAGTTGGAGTGAAGTGCCTGCGGGCCAGCCACTGTTTGAAAGTCATGCCGTGTTTGATAACAATTTGCACGAAGCAGATGTCCAGCATCCCGGTATGAGTCTGAAGGCTGACAAGCCATCCGGTGTCGGCGAGGAACATCTTCCGCTCGTACTCACGGCAATGTCAGATTCACAACTGATCGTCCGACTGCGCTATGAACGCAGTCGATTCCGTTCGTCCATCGTGATTGAACTGCTAAAGCAACTTGAACTGCTGCTGGAGCACTTCCTCAAGCAACCGCATGTCAGATTGCAGGCGTTCGAAGAAATCCTGGTGGAAGCCGAGCGGCAACAGCAAGCAGACGCAGAAAGCCAGCTCGAACAGTTTAGCGTCAGCAAATTGAAAAATCTTAAACGAAAATCCGGTAATTAGTTTTCCTTCGGTCAATTCCTCAAAACTCACCGCAGCGACAACCGGGTAATGCATCAGTTTGAAATTTTGATGAAATACGCCGAAGGCGTTCGCTAACCTCAGCCCAGAGTTGGAGCGTAGCGACAACCCTGGGATCAGACCAAAGAGAATCAATAAACCCTGAAAGGGTTCGCCGCCCGCCTAACCCTTTCAGGGTTAATAGGCCTTTTTATTTGCATTCCCAGGGTTCTCGCGATGCTCGAACCCTTGGGCTGAGGTTAGCGAACGCCTTCGGCGTATTTCATCAAAATTTCAAACTGACGCAGTACCCACAACCGGGAGTATTTCTGACATGCAGGAGCAACACATCAGGGAGAGTTTCCAACTGTCGCCGCAACAGAAACGGCTCTGGCTTTTGCAACGGGACGGTGCGGCCTATCGTCTTCAGGCGGCAGTGTCGATCGAGGGCGATATAGACGTCGTGGCTTTGCGCGATGCATGCCGGGACGTAGTGCAACGACACGAAATCCTGCGGACCGACTTCCATTTTCAAACCGGAGCAGACGTTCCTACTCAGATCGTCGACGACGCCATTTCCCCGCCGTTGCGAGAACAGGATTTGACTGAGTTGACTTTGGCGGAAGGTGAAGCCGCGATTGAGCAGTTGTTTTCTGAGGCGCTTCGCTCCCCATCGCGCTGCGATCAAGTTTCGCCGCGATGTTGGACCATCATTGCATTATCAGCGCACAAGCACGTCATGTTCATCGAGCTACCCGCGCTGTGTGCGGATCATTCGACCCTGACGAACCTGCTCTCGGAACTAGTCCGCTCTTATACGGCGCGGTTGAACGGCAGTAGGAACGACGACGAATGTCTTCAGTATGCCGAACTCTCGACCTGGCTGAACGAACTGTTGGAGAGCGACGAAACAAAAGTGGGCAGAGAATACTGGCTCAAGCAACCAATGGCCGATTCTCAACTGACTCATCTTCTTTTCGAAAAGCGGCCAGTTGGCAAAGTGGAATTTGCCCCCCAGTTCATCAGTTCGCGCGTCGATCAATCGCTCGCGGAAAAGTTGAGAATGCTGGCGCGGCAAGAGCAGACAACGCTTCCCATCCTTCTCCTTGCCGCTTGGCAGATTTTGCTTTGGCGTTTGAGCGGAAAACCCGAGGTGTTGGTTGGCGTGGCATATGACGGCCGCAGATTCGAGGAGACGCGGCATACGCTTGGAATGTTGACCAGGTACTTGCCGGTTCAGACGCTGTTCGCAGAGACCGGCCCGATAACCGAAGTCCTCAAGCAACTTGACCAACGCATTAAAGAGATCGAGAAGTGGCAGGAATATTTTAGTTGGGACGAACTCGCAGGCACATCCGCGAATGCCGAGACCGCTCCCTTTTTCTCCGTTCTTTTTGACTTCCATCAACTTCCCGTGCTGGGCGCCGCCGGCGATCTCACTTTTTCCGTCGTCAGAGAATACAGCTGTCTTGATCGTTTCAAGATAAGACTTTCCTGCATCGCTAATGCCGATGCGCTCGATCTTCAACTCTATTACGACCCCGCTTATTTCGATCCCCACGATGTCGAACGCATCGGCCGGGAGTTTCAACAGCTCTTGAAGAGCATCTGCGCCGAACCCCATATTCCCACCGGTGAATTGAATCTTCTCGATGAGGTTGAGCGAGAGCGACTGCTGATCGGGTTTAACGAAACGCGGGTTGCATATCCTGCCGACCGCTACGTGCATGAGATGTTCGAGGAACAAGTTGAACGAAGGCCCAAAACAACTGCCGTAGTGTTCGGTGAAGCTAGCCTGAGCTACGGGGAATTAAACGGGCGGGCCAACCAGCTGGCGCATTACCTGCGGAAGGAAGGAGTAGGGCCCGATGTCCTGGTGGGGATATGCGCGGAACGGTCGCTGGAGATGGTGGTGGGATTGCTGGCAATCCTGAAAGCAGGCGGGGCTTACATGCCCTTCGATCCCACGTATCCGCGGCAGAGATTGTCTTACATGATGGAGGATGCAGGAGTAGGGCTACTGCTGAGCCAGCAACATCTTCTGGATCGCGTACCGGCCAGTGCGGCGCGCTTGATTTGTCTGGATCTGCTGCCGGCGAGGGTGGCCGCGGAAAGCAGCGAGAATCCGCGGCGCAAGGTGCAAGCGGAAAACCTGGCGTACGTGATCTATACCTCGGGGTCGACGGGGCAACCGAAGGGCGTCGCGATCTCACATCAATCGCTTGTCAACCATAGCCTGGCCGTCTCCGCAGCCTACGGGCTGACCGTGAACGATCGCATCCTGCAGTTTGCTTCAATCAGCTTCGATGTGGCCGCCGAAGAGATCTTTTCGGCATTGCTGAGCGGCGCAAGCATTCTTCTTCCTGGTGAAAAGGTGGTTGATAGCATGGGGCTGCTTCTATTGATTGAGGATGAGAAGCTGTCTGTCCTCAATCTGCCGGCGCCGTTCTGGCATGCATGGGTGAGGGAGTTGGCGGCAACGAATAGAAGAGTGCCGCCGTGTCTTCGTCTGTTGGTCGTCGGAAGTGAAAAGGTCTCACTCGAAGCTTTCGACGCATGGCGACGATTCGCGCCCGGCGCCAGAGTAATCAACGCATATGGAACGAGTGAGACGACAATCACTTCCACACTCTACGAGCCGGAAGAGAGCGCGCCGGCAGCAGGCATCGGTGCTTCATTTCCCATCGGGCGGCCCATCGCGAACACGCAAATCTACATTCTGGATAAGCAGCTGACGTTGGCGCCGGAGGGAGTGGCCGGGGAGATCTACATCGGGGGTGCGGGGCTAGGGCGTGGTTATTACAGACGGCCGGGGTTAACGGCGGAACGGTTTGTGGCGAACCCGTTTAATGAGGCCCCTGGGGCGCGGATGTACCAGACGGGAGACCTGGGCCGGTTCCTGGCCGGCGGGGAGATCGAATTTCTGGGGCGGGTGGACCATCAGGTAAAGATCAGAGGAAACCGGATCGAGTTAGGCGAGATAGAAGCAGTGCTGCGCCAGCAGGGAGCGGTGCAACAGGCGGTGGTGGTGGCCCAGGCAGCGCCGAGCGGAGGCCAGCGACTGGTAGCCTACGTGACTGGAGATCGAGCAACGGTGAGCAGCGCTCAACTGCGGAATTACCTGAGCGAGACCCTGCCCGATTACATGGTGCCTGCCAGCTTCGTTTGGCTGGATGCCTTGCCCCTCACCCCCAATGGCAAGGTTGACCGCCGCGCCTTGACTCTGATGAAGGCGCCGGCAAGCGAGGGGTTTGCGGCGCCGCGTACTCCTGTCGAGGAGAAGTTAGCAGCGATCTGGTGCGAAGTATTGCGCTGCGAGCAGATCGGCATCCATGACAACTTCCTGGAGTTGGGCGGCGACTCAATTCTCTCGATTCAGGTCGTGGCGCGCGCGAGCCGGGCGGGACTGCGCTTAACGCCGCGAGACTTGTTCGAGCACCCGACGGTGGCGGCTTTGGCTGCGGTTGTAGGACGCGCCCGCGCCGTGACGGCCGAGCAGGGAGCGGTCACGGGTAGCGTGCCATTGACGCCGGTGCAGCGTTCATTTTTCGCGGAGCAGCAGCCTGAGCCGCAGCACTACAACCAATCACTGATGCTCAGAATCAGCGGGCCGCGCTACACGGCAGAGGTGCTGAGGGAGGCGATAAGGGCGGTGGTGATGCAGCACGATGCGCTGCGGCTGCGCTTCACGCAGAGCGCTGAGGGCGAATGGCAGCAATTTAACGCGGCCGCGGAAGCAAACGATTACTTCAGCGTAGTTGACATCGGGCACTTAGGCGGAGCGGAACAAGCGGCAGCACTCGAGGCGCACGCGAACGGCTTGCAGGCGAGTCTGAACCTGAGCGGCGGACCGCTGCTGCGGGTTTGCTACTACAACCTGGGTGCGAACACACCGGCACGCCTGCTGATCATTATTCATCACCTGGCGGTGGACGGAGTGTCGTGGCGCATCCTGCTGGAAGATGTGGCGAGCGGGTGTGAGCAGGCGGCGGCGGGGCACGATGAGATCAGGTTGGGAGCAAAGACAACTTCATACAAGGAATGGGCGGAGCGGTTGCGGGAGTATGGGGCGGGTGATGAAGTCAAGGAGCAGGGAGAGTATTGGACTGGAGTGGCGCGGCGCGGGCGGCAAGTGAAGCAGTTGCCGGTGGACCATGAAGGAGGAGCGAACACGGTCAGTGGAGCGCGTGCGGTGGAAGTAAGTCTGACGCAAGCAGAGACGACGGCGTTGTTGAGCGAGGTGCCGGCGGTATACCGGACGGAGATCAACGAGGTGTTATTGACGGCAGTGGTGACAGCGTTGGGGAATTGGACAGGAGAGCGGCGGGTGCTGTTGGAGTTGGAAGGGCATGGGCGTGAGGAGATTGGCGAAGGCGTGGATGTGACACGGACGGTGGGGTGGTTCACTAGCGTTTATCCGGTGGTGCTGGAGGTGTCCGCGGGAGCGGGCGAGGGAGAAGCGCTGAAGTCGGTGAAGGAGCAGATGCGCGGGGTACGCGGTCGGGGGATGGGATGGGGTTTGTTGGGAGAAGCAGAAGAAATCACTGGGGAAGAGGCAGAGCTAGGTTTCAACTATCTGGGCCAATTCGATCAGATGTTTAGCGAAAGCTCGCCGTTCAGCCTGGCGCCCGAGTCGACGGGAGCAGAGCGAAGCTCGCGCAGCCGGCGCAGGTACTTGGTCGACATTACAGGAAGCGTGTTTGAAGGCCGGCTGCACACGAGTTGGGCCTACAACGAAAACGTTCACCGCCGCGAGACGATTGAACGGGTGGCGGAAGACTTCATTTCCGCATTACGCAACCTAATTGCCCATTGCCAGTCGCCGGAGGCGGGCGGTTACACGCCTTCTGATTTTCCGGACACAGATTTGAGCCAGAGTGAACTGGATGAATTGATTATTAACATGGGCCAACCGGAGATGGAGGGCGGTTAGTAAGGTGGTTGCCTCAAAAGTCAAAAGTGCCGGTTGGGTACAGTCAGCGCCGCAGGCATTTCCGAAACATTAGCAAAATCGAGGCGTCTACGACGTACCCACCCGCTACTGCGAGGTGGCACTGACTATGTCCAAGTCAGGTGCTGACTTTTGAGACAAAGCTACTTTCTTGACGCAAAAAGCATGAGTAAGAGCAACATCGAAAGTATCTATCCGCTTTCTCCGATGCAGCACGGAATGCTCTTCCATTGCCTGTACGCGCCGGAGTCTGAAGTTTATTTCGATCAATTTACCTGCACGCTGGATGGTGGTCTTGATGTCGAGGCATTCAGGCGCGCCTGGCAGAAGGTGGTTGACAGGCATCCGGTGCTGCGGACCTCTTTTGTCTGGGAACGTCGCGAGAAGCCGCTTCAAGTGGTGCAGCGCAACGTCAAATTGCCGCTGGCCCAGCATGATTGGCGCGAGCTCGAGAAGAATCAACAGCAGGAACAATTAGAGGCATTAATTCAGGCAGACCGCGCTCGAGGCTTCGACCTTTCGAATGCGCCGCTCATGCGTCAAGCTCTGATCCGTTTAAGTGACGATGTTTATCAGTTTCTTTGGAGTTGCTCGCACCTGCTGCTCGATGGTTGGTCCAACCCTTTGATACTGCGTGACGTGTTTGCCTATTACGATGCATTCCGGCAAGGGAAAACATTAGAGTTGGCGGCCCCTCGCCCATATCAAGACTACATCTATTGGTTGCAACGACAGGACGTGGGCCAGGCCGAGCGGTTCTGGCGGCCAGTGCTCGCAGGCTTCGGCGCGCCGACCCCGCTTGGCGTCGACCGAACTTTGGCAGTCAAAGACGAAGACGAACAGGGGTTTGACGAACAGCGCCTGTTACTTCCCAGTGAAACCGCAGCCGCGCTGCAAGCTTTTACGCGAAAACATCAAGTAACGCTGAACACAGTGGCCCAGGGAATGTGGGCGTTGCTGCTCAATCGCTATAGCGGTGAAGACGACGTGCTTTTTGGTGGTGTTGTTTCAGGCCGTCCGGCTGAATTGCCCGGTTGTGAAACTATGGTGGGACTCTTCATCAACACTCTGCCGGTGCGCGTGAAAGTGCCGGCGGATGCAAGAGTGTTGCCGTGGCTGCGGAAACTGCAAGAAGCACAGGCCGAAGCGCGGCAGTATGAATACACCCCGTTGGTCCAGATCCAGGCATGGAGCGAAGTGCCGCGTGGCGTACCTCTGTTTGAGAGCATTTTGGTGTTTGAGAATTACCCCCGCAGCCCCATAACCGAGCAGGTCAACGGCAACGGTTTACATATCGGTCACGCGGTCGCGACCGAACGAACCAACTATCCTCTCACTATGATCATGACCGCAAGCGTACAGCCCTCGCTGCGGATTATGTACCAGCGTGCGCGCTTCGACGGAGTAGCCATCAGCCGCATGCTCGGGCATCTGCAGACTCTTCTGGAAGGCATCAGCGCTGGCCTCGAACAGAAGCTTTCGGAGTTGCCGCTATTGAGTTCTGGCGAGCGCGAGCGACTGGTGCTGGAGTTTAACGAAACGCGAGTTGCTTATCCTGCCGACCGCTATGTGCATGAGATGTTCGAGGAACAGGTTGAACGAAGTCGGGAAGCGGTGGCGGTGGTGTTTGGAGAAGCTACCCTGAGCTACGGGGAATTAAACCGGCACGCCAACCAGTTGGCGCATTACCTGCGCAAGGAAGGAGTGGGGCCGGATGTCCTCGTCGGGATTTGCGCGGAACGATCGCTGGAGATGGTGGTAGGACTGCTGGCAATCCTGAAAGCGGGCGGGGCTTACGTGCCCTTCGATCCGACTTATCCGGAAGCGAGATTGTCTTACATGATGGCGGATGCAGGAGTAGGGCTACTGCTGACGCAGCAACATCTTCTGGATCGCATACCGGTCAGTGCGGCGCGCCAGATTTGGCTGGACGCGCTGCCGGCGGAGGTGGCAGAGGAAAGTAGCGAGAATCCGCGGCGCAATGTGCAAGCGGAAAACCTGGCGTACGTGATCTATACCTCGGGGTCGACGGGGCAGCCGAAGGGAGCGATGAACACGCACGGCGGCATACTCAACCGGCTGCAGTGGATGCAGGCGGAATATCAACTGACGGCCGCCGACCGGGTATTACAGAAGACGCCCTTTAGCTTCGACGTGTCAGTCTGGGAGTTTTTCTGGCCGCTGATGGTGGGGGCACGGTTGGTGGTGGCCCAGCCGGGAGGACATCAGGATCGCGACTACCTGAAAGAGTTGATAGCTAAAGAGCAGGTAACCACAGTGCACTTTGTGCCCTCGATGCTGGAAGTCTATCTGGAAGATGGGAAGCGGCAGGGAAGTAAAACTTTGAAGCGAGTGCTCTGTAGCGGGGAGTCACTCTCCTACAAGTTACAGCAACGATTCATGTCGCAAGAGGAAGCGGAACTGCACAATTTATACGGGCCAACCGAGGCGGCCATTGATGTGACGTATCGGCGGTGTGTGCGAGGTGGGGCGTCGGGGATAGTGTCCATCGGGTGGCCCATCGCGAACACACAAATCTACATTCTGGATAAGCGGCGGCGTTTGGCGCCGGAGGGAGTAGCCGGGGAGATCTACATCGCAGGGCAGGGACTGGGGCGCGGGTATTACAGACGGCCCGGGTTAACGGCGGAACGGTTTGTGGCGAACCCGTTTAGTGAGACGCCTGGGGCGCTGATGTACCAGACGGGAGACCTGGGCCGGTTCCTGGCCGGCGGGGAGATCGAATTTCTGGGGCGCGCGGACTATCAGGTAAAGATCAGAGGAAACCGGATCGAGTTAGGAGAGATAGAAGCAGTGCTGCAGGAGCACGGAGCGGTGCAACAGGCGGTGGTGGTGGCGCAGGCAGCGTCGAGCGGAGGGCAGCGGCTGGTGGCCTACGTCGTAGGAGATCGAGCCACGGTGAGCATCACTCAACTGCGGAGTTACCTGAGCGAGACCCTACCCGACTACATGGTACCTGCCAGCTTCGTCTGGCTCGATGCCTTGCCGCTTACGCCCAATGGCAAGGTTGACCGCCGCGCCTTGCCCCCAGCGGATTCCGACGGAATGCACTCAGAGGTTGGCTATGTCGCGCCAGGCAATGCCATCGAAGAGTTGATCGCGGGTATCTGGTGTGAAGTGCTTGGAGTTGAGCGCGTGGGCGCACTCGATAACTTCTTCGAACTCGGCGGGCACTCGCTGCTGGCGACGCAAATAATTTCCAGACTGCGCGAAGCATTGCAGGCTGAAGTCGAATTACGCCTTCTGTTTGAAACAGCAAACCTGAGGGAACTAGCCCGGAGCATCGAAGCATCGCTCCTGAATGAGCAAGGCCTGCAAGCGCCACCAATCAAAACCGTTTCGAGAGACATGGCTTTGCCACTCTCTTTCCCCCAGCAGCGGCTCTGGTTTTTGGACCAGATGTCTCCCGGCAACAATTCCTACAACATCGCGGCCCCGGTGCGACTCAAAGGCTCACTCAACCTGAGCGCACTTAAACTGGCGCTGACTGAAATCGTGCGGCGGCATGAAATACTGCGGACGAACTTTCCCACAGTCAACGGCGAACCGCGTCAAGTTATCCGCGAGTCAACAGTCGTAGAGATACCGCTCATAGTTCTCGAGGGGACGTCGGTGGATGAGAAGGAAGCTGAGGCTCGACGCCTTGCACTAGCGGAAACGGGATACGGCTTTGATCTGGCGCGCGATCCGCTGTTGCGCGTCTGTTTGCTGCGGTTCGATGAACACGATCACCTGCTGCTGTTGACAATGCACCACATTATTACCGACGGCTGGTCCATGGGTGTGTTGATTCGTGAAACGGCTCTGCTGTACGACGCGTTCCAGCGTAACGAAGCTTCGCCCCTGCCGGAACTGCCGTTTCAATACGCCGACTTCGCTTACTGGCAGCGAGAATGGTTGCAGGGCGACGTCCTGAGGACGCGCGTCGACTATTGGAAAAAGCAACTCGACGGCGCACCGGCCATTCTTGAACTGCCGACCGATCGTGTACGGCCTCCTTTACAGACAACAAACGGGGCCAACCATTCAACAGTGTTGCCGCAGCAGCTAAGCTCATCACTGTCGGAATTGAGTCGAAACGCGGACTCTACGCTATTCATGACGTTGCTGGCCGCGTTTCAGACTTTGCTCTGCCGTTATACCAATCAGCCGGATATCGTAGTAGGAACTCCGATTGCGAATCGCACGCGACGGGAGACGGAGGACTTGATTGGCTTCTTCGTTAATACCCTTGTGCTGAGAACCGATCTTTCCGGTAATCCGAGTTTTCGCGTGTTGTTGCGCAGAACCCGCGAAGTTGCGCTGCAGTCATATGCCCACCAGGATCTGCCGTTTGAAAAACTGGTCGAGGAACTCAAACCCGAGCGCACCCTGAGTCATATGCCGCTGTTTCAGGTGTTGGTTGCCTTTCAGAATGCGCCTGAGCAAAAGTTTGCGCTACCAGCATTGGAGTTGCAGAACTTCAACCTCGCCGGCCAGACCGCAAAATTTGATCTGTCCTTATATATAGCAGAATCAAGCGAAGGACTGGGGCTGACCTTCGAATACAACACGGACCTCTTTAACCTTTCGACAATCGAACGGTTCGCACGCCACTTCGAAACGCTGCTGGCCGGAATCGTTGCGAATCCCGACGAAGGTATTAACGATCTGCCGCTGCTCGACGAAACCGAGCGTTACCGGTTGCTGGTGGAGTGGACTGATACTACCCGCGACTATCCGTATCGCTGTCTCCACGAAATATTCGCCGAGCAGGCAGCAACGACTCCCGAAGCAGTCGCCCTCATCTCCGGAGATCGGCAGCTTACGTTTGCGGAGTTGGACCAGCGCGCGAACCAGCTGGCGCATTATCTGCAAAAACGTGGAGTTGGACCAGAAGTCATCGTGGCTGTTTGTATGTCGCGGTCGATCGAGATGGTGATCGCACTGCTGGGTATCCTGAAAGCCGGGGGAGCTTTCGTCCCGGTAGATCCTACGTATGGGCCAATGCGAGTGACTTTTCTACTCAAAGATTCGCAAGCTCCGATCGTGCTGACGCAACAGCGGGTGTTGGACAGTCTGGACATCTCTGCTAGCGAGCCGATTTGTGTTGATACGCACTGGACCGAGATTGCGACCGAGAGCCGGCAGCCGCCGGCTTGCAGCGCCACGCCCGAGAATGCCGCATATTTGATTTACACCTCCGGGTCAACGGGAACACCCAAGGGTTCGCTTAGTCCACACCATGCTTCGCTTAATCGGCTGGCCTGGATGTGGCGCACGTACCCATTCGAGCCTGGTGAAGTGTGTTGTCAAAAAACGTCGCTGAGCTTCGTCGATTCGATTTGGGAGAACTTTGGGCCACTGTTGCGTAGCGTTCCGCTGGTCATCATTCCCGACGACGCTGTCAAGGATCCGCGGCAACTCGTGGCCCAGCTTGGCGCACATGACGTCACTCGAATCGTGCTGGTGCCTTCTTTGCTGCGAGTGCTGCTCGAGCAGGAAGTAAGTCTCGCGCAGAAGTTGCCGCGCTTGAAATACTGGACCTGCAGTGGCGAATCGTTACCGTTGGAGCTGGCCCAGAGGTTCAAGCAGGCGTTGCCCGCGGCCGTGATGATCAATCTCTACGGTTCCTCGGAGATCGCTGCCGACGTGACCTGTTACGAGGTCACTGAACCGGATCGGCTTGCCGGCATTCCTATCGGCCGGCCAATTGACAACACTAACCCCTATATTCTTGATGGTTCGTTCGCGCCAGTGCCGCAAGGTGTTAGTGGCGAACTCTACATCGCCGGGGCTGGTCTGGCTCGCGGCTATTTTGATCGCCCCCACCTGACGGCAGAAAGATTCCTTGCCAATCCTTTCAGCAGCGAACCTGGCGGCAGAATGTTCCGCACTGGAGATCTCGCGCGGTATCTGTCGGACGGCACCATAGAATTCGTCGGCCGTGCTGATTATCAGGTGAAGATTCGTGGCTTCCGAGTTGAGCTGGGCGAAATCGAAGCCACCTTGGGCCAACACGAAACGGTGCGTCAGAGCGTGGTGGTAGTCCACGAGCACGAGACTGGAGATAAGCGGCTGGTTGCTTACATCGTTCCGTTTGCGGGCGGAACAGTTGACCACAAAGAGCTGCGCGCGTTCGTGCAGCAACGGCTGCCGGAATATATGGTTCCGTCGGTCTTTATCACGCTGGATGAGCTGCCACTGACAGCGAGCAAGAAGATAGACCGCCGTGCGCTGCCCGCGCCGGAACGTGTGCGCCAGGGAGACGATGACGCAGCCGCCCCGCGCGACGGGGTCGAACTTCAGTTGACTCGCATCTGGGAGGAAGTCCTGAGCGTACGGCCCGTCGGCGTGCAGGACAACTTCTTCGACCTCGGTGGCCATTCATTTCTGGCCGTCAGCTTAATGAGTCGCATTGAACGCGAATTCGGCGTAAAGCTCCCATTGACCGTCCTGTTTCAGGGAGCAACGGTGGAAGCGCTCGGCCTGGTGTTGCGGCAAGAGGTGGGAGCGGCCGTTACGTCGTCACTGGTCAAGATTCAACCGCAAGGCTCGAGGCCGCCTTTATTCTGCGCGCATCCGGCCGGCGGAAATGTAATCTGTTATATGGACTTGGCCCGACATCTCAGCCCGGAGCAACCAGTTTACGGGTTGCAAGCGAGAGGTCTGAACAACGAGGCTGAACCTTTAAGGCGCATTGAAGAGATGGCGGCACATTACGTTGAGGAGATACGTACGGTGCAGCCGAGCGGCCCCTATTATCTGCTGGGCTGGTCGCTCGGCGGCCTGCTCGCTTACGAGATGGCCTGCCAGTTACATGAGCGCGGGGAGCGTGTGGCGCTCGTGGCGTTGCTCGATACGCCGATACATGATCCCTCTACCCACTCGCGGGAGATTGACCAGGCGGAAATGTTGCTCGCCGCCATCGGCGAACCGCAACCCGAACTGTTGGAGCATCTCAGAACGCTCGAACCCGATGCGCAACTCCAATACGTTGTCGACTGGGCCCACCGCGTCAACGCCCTGCCACCGGATTGGGGCCTCGCACAGGTTCGCCATCTCTTCAACATGTTCAAGATCAACGTATTCGCGGGACTGAACTACGTGCCAAAGATTTATCCGGGCTCGGTGACTCTCTTTCGTGCGGAAGAGCAATGGTCGACGGTGGCGCACGAGCCTTTGCTCGGTTGGGACAAATATGCAGCGGGCGGCGTGGAGATGCACGTCGTTCCCGGCAATCATTTCAACATGGCCTACAGGCCGCACGTGCGCGTGCTCTCAGAAAAACTCTCCATCTCTCTCAACAAAGCGCAAGAGGTACGCAAAAGCGCAAAGAAAACCCCTTAGAAACGCGGCAGCGCTTTGCGTCTTTGCGCCTTTGCGCGAGAAATCTTCTCCGCATAAGACTCTTTGTGCAAAGCATATGCGACTCATGAAAAGTCATCCTTCAGTACGATGACAAAGGAAGGTGAATGACTGTGCAATACGAATATTTAATCGTCGGCGCTGGTCCGGCGGGGCTGCAACTTGGCTACCATTTAGGGAAGGCGGGGCATAATTACATCATCCTCGAACAAGGGCCTGGCCCTGGTAATTTTTTCAAAACCTTTCCGCGACATCGCAAACTAATCTCCATCAACAAAGTCTTTACCGGTTTCGATGAAAGAGAGGTCAATCTGCGTTGGGACTGGAACTCGCTACTCAGCGACAGCGACGAAATGCTGTTCAAGAATTACAGCAAAGAGTATTTCCCGGATGCCAACGACCTGGTTCGCTATCTGGAAGACTATGCACGCCATTTCAAACTGCGTGTGCAATACGGGACCAAAGTCGATGCAATCGGAAAAACGGACGACGGCGGTTTCCGTCTGCGGAGCACCTCGGGCGAGGAATTCGTCTGCCGCCATCTGGTGATCGCGACCGGATTCCGCAAGCTATATCTGCCCGACCTTCCCGGCATCGAATTGGCGGAAAAGTACACTGACATGTCGATCGACCCGCAGGAATTCCTTAACCAGAAAGTGTTGATTGTCGGCAAAGGAAATTCGGGATTCGAGACGGCGGATAACTTAATCGGCACGGCAGCCTTAATCCACATTGCCAGCCCGACACCAGTCAAGATGGCCTGGCAAACGAAATTCGTTGGACACCTGCGCGCCATCAACAACAACTTTCTTGATACCTACCAGTTGAAGGTTCAAAACGCAGTGCTCGATGCGACGGTCACGAAGATTAAGCGGCACGACGGCAAATATGTGGTTTCGGTCAGCTACACCCATGCTAACGGCGAAACAGAAGATTTAATGTACGACCGGGTCCTCCTATGCACCGGCTTTCGTTTTGACGATTCGATCTTTGAGAACGAATGCAAACCCGCGCTGGTGTTCAACGATAAGCTTCCGGCGCAAACAACTGAATGGGAATCAACCAATGTCAAAGGTCTTTACTTCGCCGGGACCTTGATGCAGATGCGCGATTACAAGAAGAAGCAGTCAGGCTTCATTCACGGGTTCCGTTATAACGTGCAGGCTCTCTATCGCATCCTGGAGCAGAAATATCACGGGCACGAATGGCCTTGCGAACTTCTCGAAGTGAACACCGACTCCCTCGTTCGCGCGGTAATCAAACGCGTCAATTACACTTCGGCTTTATGGCAGCAGACAGGTTATCTGTGCGATTTGCTCGTGATCGATGAAGAGAAGCAGCAAGCACGATACTACGAAGAAATGCCCGCTGATTATGTGCATGAGAGCGTCTATGGCGAGAACGAGTATTACTACACCGTGATGCTTGAATTCGGTAAGATCGAGGGCGACCCCTTCAGCATCAATCGTCAGCCTGATTCACAAAGCGCGGCGTCAAGCAGTTTTCTGCATCCCGTCATTCGACGCTTCAGCCGTGGGAAACTGATTTCCGAGCATCATTTGCTCGAAGATTTGTTTGGAGAATGGCGTAAAGAGCAAGTGCATGTTCAGCCTTTATTAGCTTACTTCTCGACAGAGTTGTCCGCGCTTCAAGCTCCCGCAGCGATGGGTACGCGGTCTTAATTTTGGATTTCTCTGTGCAGCCTCTGTGTTCTCTGTGTCTCTGTGGTTGATGAATTCCGAGCAAAACACACCACAGAGACACAGAGAACACAGAGGTTGCACAGAGAAAACCCGGATTCTCAAAGTCTGTCACATCCGTTACGAACAGGAGCTAATCTGATGTCTAAAGGATTAAAAATAGTTCTGATAATCCTCGGTGCTTATGTGACCATTGCTTTACTGCACGTTTGGCTCAACATTGGTTTCGGCAAACTTGGCCCAGCTGGCGCCAACACAGCTGAAACTTTTCGCGTCGGCTTCCTTCCGGTCACTTGACACCTGACCTGCCCCGTCACCGACTGGGTCAATAAAAACCAGAAGGGCGAGGGCTTTTATGAACCCGTGCGGTTCAGTGGATTCCCGGAAATAAAAGAGTCGATTGTGTCGGGTCATTTACCCGCGACGTTCATTCTCGCACCCCTGGCGATGGCTTTGCGAGAACAGGGCGCGCCAATAAAGATTGTTTACCTCGGACACCGTGATGGCACCGCCATGATGGTCCATAAGGATTCGACGATCCATTCCATCAGGGATTTGAAGGGCAAAAGAGTTGCTGTCCCAAATCGTTATTCCAACCAATACCTGGTCTTGTTTCGGGGGTTGCGCGATGCGGGTCTCTCAATCAAAGACGTAAACATCGTGGAGATGCCGCCTCCCGATATGGCCGCCGCGTTATACGCGAAAGCTGTCGATGCCATCACCTCCGGTGAACCCTTCATGGCACAAACGGAGCTCGAGGGCTACGGGCGCGTGCTCTATCAAGCTAAGGATATCTGGCCTAATTTTATTTCCTGTGTACTCATGGTTCACGAAAAGATGATTAATGAGCATCCTGAGTGGGTGCAGAAACTCGTGGACGGCATTGCGCGCAGCGGTAAGTGGCTTGATGAAGATATGGCGCACCGGATGCAAGTTGCGGATCACGTCTCGACGGAATACTACAATCAAGATCCGAAACTGCTTCACTATGTTCTGAGTACGCCACCCGACCGCGTGACGTACACAAGTCTCCGGCTCGCAAGAAAGGACTTTGAGTTTATCGAAGGTCTGGCCAAAGACGCCGGCATCTTGAAAGGGACAGCGAACTTCGACGCCTACGCCGATATAAGATTTTCCGACAATACCGCAGGCGCGATCCCGTGGAAATGGGGAGGCGTGAAATGAAAGCCCGCTATGAGAAGCTGGTGTTGCCTTTGATCATCGCCGGCTTGTTTCTCCTGATATGGCACTTTGCCGTGAAGTTGTCAGGCAATTCTATTTTTCCGACCCCTTTCAAGGTCCTGACCGGAATGATTGAACTGGCGCGTAGAGGCGTGCTGGTGAAATACGTGATGGCTTCATTGTTCCGTGTTGCGTCGGGTTTCCTGCTCGCGCTGATCATTGGGATTCCGCTCGGCTTGTTGATTGGATGGTTCGGCCGCGCCTTCAAAGCCTTCAATCCCGCTATTCAAGTGTTGCGTCCAATCTCGCCAATAGCCTGGATTCCGGTGGCTATCCTGTGGTTTGGAGTAAGCGACCTGGCACCGATCTTTTTGATCTTTCTGGCAAGTCTGTTTCCGATCATGACTTCCTCGATTGCTGCGGTCCAGAACATTCATCTGGTCCACCTGCGCGCTGCGAGAAACTTCGGAGTGGGCGGACCGACGTTGTTTAAGAAGATTATTTTTCCCGCGTCGCTGCCCCAAATCATCACGGGCGTGCGTATCGCCCTGGGCGTAGCGTGGTTGGTAGTGGTTGCTGCTGAAATGATCGCGGTCAACTCCGGCCTCGGGTATCTGATTATCGATGCGCGCAATGCCGGGATGCGTTATGACCTGGTGGTTTCCGGCATGTTGCTCATCGGGCTAATCGGCTTGCTGCTCGATAGCCTGGTCAGGCAGCTGGAACGCATTGACGAGGTTCGCTGGGGCTTCAATCAAAACGCATGACCTGTTGGCACGATTAGGACCGTCAAGGCTTTGCCCTAAAAGTCGGAATGCGGTGGGCACAGCGCCAAAGGCGCGAAATATGACAGCCAGGGGCAAGCGCTGAGCAACGCGAAGCGCGTCGCCCGTGGTTAGCAGATATTGATTGAATAGAGCACTGCAAGTGCGAAATATCGCCGTTAGTTATTCCGCTCTTTCAGAGCTCACAGTCATCGTGATGTGATCCAGGGGCGACGCGCCTCGCGTTGCTCAGCGCGTGCCCCTGGCTGTCATATTTCGCACCTTTGGCGCTCAACCACCTAAACGGCAACTTTTTGTGCAAGGCCATTAGGACCATTAACTTAATTAAGACATGACCAAAAATCCGCCACCGAAAATCGTCGTTAAAGATCTGGCATTGTCATTTCCAGATCAGCATCGCAGAGCGTCGGCGTCTGGGAGCGCGCCTGTGCGTGCCTCCGTGCCGGTCCTTGAGAACATCAATATGGAGGTTCAGGACGGAGAATTTATCTGCATCGTCGGTCCTTCCGGGTGCGGTAAGTCAACCCTGCTTAATATCATTGGCGGCTTTTTGCAGGCTACTGCCGGACAGGTGCTGGTAAACGGCGAACCGGTCAACGGCCCCGACCGACGCGGAATTTTTATCTTCCAGGAAAACGGTGTATTCCCGTGGCTGACGGTCGAAGACAATATCGGATTCGGTCTCTTCGCCAAATCTCCTGAAGAACAACAACGCACTGTCAAGCATTACGTTGAGATGGTTGGGTTGAAAGGATTTGAAAAATCATACCCGCGTGAAATCTCTGGCGGCATGAAACAGCGTGTCGAGATTGCGCGGGCTCTGGCAGCCAATCCGGAAATCCTTTTTATGGATGAGCCCTTTGGCGCGCTCGACTTCTTAACTCGGTTACACATGCGCGCCGAGCTGGTACAAATCTGGCAGCGCGAAAAAAAGACGGTTCTCTTTGTCACGCACGATGTCGAAGAGTCGGTCCAGCTCGCTGACCGCATCGTGGTAATGAGTCCGCGACCGGCGACGATCCGTACCATCATCGAAAACAAGCTGCCGCGACCGCGTGATCTGGATGCGCCTGAGTATCTCAGCACGCGCGATGAAATCTTTGAAATCATGGGACTCGATCACGCCGGACTGGCCGTCCAAGCGGGCTCGGAGCCGAACGCCGCATTGGCAAAGCCGACGATGTTCACACGCCCGCTCAAGTCAAAGAAGATGGACGCCGACGTGATTGTTATCGGTGGCGGCCCGGCAGGCTCAGTCCTCGGCACGTATCTCGCCCGCGCTGGAATTGATCACCTGCTCGTCGAACGCGCACATTATCCCCGCGCTCATATCGGAGAATCACTCTCTTATGGCACCACCGCGATTCTTAAGGAGATTGATTTTCTTCCGATCATGGAACGCGAAGGTTTCATCCGCAAGCACGGCGTGTCATGGACCTCATGGCTGGACCATCAAGAGGTAGACCTCGATTTTGACGGTTTGGGAGAACCGGGACACGCGTTTCAAGTTGAACGCTCAAAGTTTGACGATCTGTTACTTAAATACGCGCGCGAACACGGCACCCGAGTGTTTTCCGGCGCGCAGGTTGATCGGATTGATTTTAATCGGCAAGGACAGGCAAGCGGGGTCACGGTTAACGTTGGCGAATCGAAATTTTCCCTCAAGTCGCGTCTGGTGGTGGATGCTTCAGGCCGGCCGGCCGTTCTCGGCCATCAACTCAAACTCTTGAAGATGTCGACTGAGCTTCCGCGCAGCTCCGTGCACAGTTGGTTTGCGAATGTGGCACGTCGCAGGAACACGACTGACTCGTTCACATATATTCACCTGTTGCCGTTCAACCGCGGTTGGGCATGGGAAATACTAATTGACGAAGACATCACTTCAGTGGGGGTGGTGACGGAGCGCGCCGAGTTCGTCAAATCCGGGGAGGAGGTTAACCAGTTTTTCCAGTGGGCGGTTAATTCCAATCCAGTATTGGCCGAGCGCATGAAGAGGGCCGAACGCTTACGGGAGTTCCGCATGGACAGTCACCAAAGTTACGCGATGGAGAAATTCGCGGGCGAGGGCTGGTTGATGGTTGGCGATGCGGCTTTTTTTACCGATCCGATTTTTGCTTCCGGGATTAGCGACGGAATGCATTCCGCTAAATTCGCCGCCGATGCCATCACTGACATTTTGACGGCAAGCGACGGAAGAGAAGCACGGCTCGCAAGCTATGACCAGCACCTTCGCAGTGGTGCCCTGCGGTGGCAAGAACTAACGCAGTTATTCTATGAAGTCGCGCCCGTTTTCGCTCGGGTCGTGGCCGACAGCCGGCATCGTCATCAATTCTTGAGACTGTGCGAAGGAGAGGTCTACGATTCGTCGGCAGAGCAAGCGCTTGCATTATTGCGAAAATCGTTCGACGAGATTCGAGAAACCCCCGATCATCCGTTCCACCAATCTCTGGTCGAAGCATCTCTCTGAGTAAAGGGCATTTTGAGTAGCCTGATACCCACGGCATGAAACCAACAAGGTCGAAAGACGGTGAGCATGTCTCAAAATAAAGAAGACCGCCGATCAGTGCAGAACAACGTTGCCAGCCAGTTGACTCAAGAAGTGCGGCAGGACCTGCGCTACAGCTTGCGGACGCTGGTCAAAAATCCTGGCTTCACTCTTGTGGTAGTGCTGTGCCTGGCGCTGGGCATCGGAGCCACAAGCACGATCTTCAGCCTGGCCAATATGCTCTTGTTCCGAGAGCTGCCAATTGACAAGCCTGCTGAAGTTGTCGCTGTTAATCGCGGCTTGGGGCAGGCTCCGCCCGGCTCCTACCCTGATTACGTCGATTACCGGGACAACAACAAATCATTTTCCGGCTTCGCGGCAACCTGCATTACACCTCTCAATTTCAGCAACGGCACGCTAACTGAAATAGTTCCGGGAGAGATCGTAACGGGCAATTACTTCACGGTGCTGGGTGTTAAAGCGGCCCAGGGACGCACATTCTTGCCGGAAGAGGACAAGACTCCCGGCGCTAATCCTGTCGCCGTCATCAGCCACAGATTTTGGATACGTCGCTTCAACTCTGATCCTAACGTGGTAGGGAAGACCATGACCTTGAATGGTCAGTCGTTCACCATCATCGGCCTCGCTCCTGAACAGTTCACTGGCTCAATGGTGATGTACAACGTCGACATGTGGGTTCCGATGATGATGCAAACGCAACTGATTCCGACACATCCCGACTTGCTCAAAGACCGTCGGGTTGATTGGTTGAATTTGTTGGGGCGACTTAAGCCGGGCGTCTCGATGGCACAGGCAGAGGCCGATCTGAACTTGATCGATAGTCAACTGACGCGCGACGATCCCGACATTAATCCCGAAGCGAGCATGCGCCAGTTAACGGTCTCTCCCACCACCGGCATTTACATCCCGAACATGCGCCGTAATATTTCCATGGTTTCCAGTTTTCTAATGGCGCTCATTGTGCTGGTGTTATTGATTGCCTGTGCCAACGTCATGAATGTTCTGCTGGCGCGGGCCGCGACGCGGCAGAAGGAATTTGCAATTCGCCTGTCGTTGGGCGCCCAGCGCAGGCGACTAATTCGCCAATTGCTGACGGAGAGCTTCCTGCTTGCCGCGCTGGGAGGAATCGCAGGCCTGATCGTCACGCTAGCGCTCACCAGATTAATGTCTGCGTACCGGCCGCCGACCCCGCCGCCTTTCACTTTCGAGCCGAACATTCAGGTGGACGCGCGCGTTCTGGTCTTCACCCTGTTGCTATCGTTTGCAACTGCCATCATATTCGGATTAGTACCCGCCCTTCAGGCTTCCAGGCCGAATCTGGTGACGTCGTTGAAAGACGACGCGAGTCTAAACAGCCGGCGCTTCCGCCGGTTTAGTCTGCGCAATGCCATCGTGATCGCACAAGTGGCGGTCTCGCTCGTGTTGCTGATCACCGCCGCACTGTTTGTGAGGAGTGTGCAAAAGATGCAGCGCGTCGATCCGGGCTTTGATACCGAGAACGCATTTCTGATGAACGTTGACCTTGACCTTCAAGGGTACACGAAGCCTCGCGGTCGTGAGTTTTATCGCCAACTCACCGAGCGCATCAGGGCTTTGCCGGGTGTCCAGGCTGTCAGTATGACGAGCCACTTCCCACTGGGTTTCGAGCAATATTTTGAAACCGTCCTGATCGAAGGGCGTGAGCCTCCGCGCGAAGGAGAGGAAATCTTCATCTCAACCTATAACGTCGACCCGGGGTTTTTCCAGATGATGAAAATCCCGTTCTTGAAAGGAAACACTTTCACCGGGCAGGAAAGAGAAGACTCTCCCCGAGTGGCTGTCATTAACGAAAGAATGGCCTCACGTTTCTGGCCCAACGAAGAAGCGATTGGAAAACGCTTTCGCTTTGAAGGGATGACGGGACCGTTGCTGGAAGTCATTGGCGTAGTGAAGAACACCAAAAACCGCTCGCTGGGCGAGGACCCACGTCCGGTCATCTACGTCTCGAACAATCAGGATTACGCCCCGGCAATGAACGTCCTCGTGCGAACCGGGGGCGATCCCGCGCAGACCATGGTGGCCGCTCGCCAACAGGTGCAGATCGTGGATTCCAACCTGCCAATCAAGATTCTGTCGACCTTCGACGAGGTGGTATCTAATTCTGTCTGGCGCGAGCGCATTGGCATAACGCTGTTCACCACGTTCGGATTTCTTGGCTTGATCCTGACGGCGATCGGACTGTACGGCGTGGTTGCTTATTCAGTGGCGCGCCGAACACAGGAGATCGGTATTCGCCTGGCTTTGGGAGCTAAACCGAGAAATGTCGTCGGGATGGTCGTGAAGCAGGGCTCTGTACAGATCCTGATTGGTCTGATTATCGGTTTAGCGCTCGCCTTTGTTGTGAGCCGATTGCTGGCGAGTCTCCTTTTCGGAGTGGTGGCGGACCCGGTGCCGTTCCTGGTTGTGCCAGCCATCATCGTTGTTGTTTCGCTGCTGGCCTGCTATATCCCCGCGCGCCGGGCGGCAAAAATCACACCACTGATCGCGTTGCGCACCCAATAAAGAAACACAAAAAGTCTTATGCGGAGAAAGATTTCTCGCGCAAAGGCGCAAAGCGCTGCCGCGTTTCTAAGGGGTTTTCTTTGCGCCTTTGCGCGAGAAATAGCTCTTCCCATTCAGAGCCTTGGATCCATTTTACCGTTTGATACTGATTACTTCTTGAAGGATTAATTTATGCAAATCAAAGGAATAGATTATCTCGAACTTTACGTCGGCAACGTTCCGCAGACGGCTTATTTCTACCGGACGGCTTTTGGTTTTACGCCGGTCGCCATTGCTTCGCTGGAGACGGGTGCGCGGGACCGTATGTCGCTGGTACTCCGGCAAAACGAAATCACAATGGTGGTGACCGGAGCTTTGTCACACGACTCAGTTATCGCCGAACACGTCAATCTACACGGCGACAGCATCAAGGACATAGCGTTTGCTGTAGATGACGCGGCCGAAGCATTTGCAGAGGCAACGAGCCGCGGCGCGCGTCCAGTGATGGAGCCGACAGCGTTTGATCAGAACGGAGCGCGCACAGTTAAGGCGACGATCGCAGCTTACCGAGGCGACATGGTCCATTCATTTGTGCAGCGCGCGCCGGGCGCTCCGCTGCTGCCTAACTCTATTTCCATTCCGCATCCGCCGGACACGGATTCCATCGGACTCGTCGCCTGGGACCACGCGGCGATCTGCGTAGAGGACGGCATGATGCAACCGTGGGTTGATTTTTATGTAGACGTAATGGACTTTCATGTGGCCCACCAGGAAGACGTGGCGACCGAGTACACCGGAATGTACTCCAAGCAGGTTGAGAATGCCCTGGGTACCGTCAAGTTTCCCATCGCCGAGCCTGCTCCCAGCAAGCGAAAGTCGCAGATCAATGAATTTCTCAGCTTCCATCAGGGCGACGGCGTCCAGCATGTTGCGCTCTTGTCGGACGGCATATGTAACACGGTGCGAGCGCTGCGTCATTGCGGCATTGAGTTTCTAAAGGCGCCCAACACTTATTACGACAGGTTAGAGGAGCGGGTCGGCAAAGTGAACGAAGATCTCGCCGTCTTGCGCGAACTAAGCGTCCTGGTTGATCGGGACCAGTGGGGCCACCTGTTGCAGGTCTTCACCAAGCCTCTGCAAGCACGTCCAACCGTCTTCATGGAGATCATCCAGCGGCAGGGTGCGCGCGGTTTTGGCGGCGGAAACATCAGGAGTCTCTTCGAGGCGATCGAGAGTGAACAGGCTGCCCGCGGCACTTTGTGAGAACCCAATGATACATACCATAGACGATGCTCACACTGAATTACTCCTGGCGAGTTGGGCCAGGACGTCTCGTCCTTCTCCACTCCAGGAGATGCTGACGGCGGCCTCTCGCCCGGGCATTATCTCTCTGGCCCTGGGGATGCCCGACGAGAAACTCTTTCCCACCGCTGAATTCGCGCAAGCAGCGCAACGCGTACTGGCCGCAGACCCCTATGCCCTCCAGTACGGGCCGCATTCTAAGCCCTTGAAGGCGCAGGTGGTCGAGCTCATGAAGCAGCGGGGTGTAGCCTGCAATGAGGGACAGGTTTTCCTGACGGCGGGCGCGCAGCAAGGAATGTGCTTACTAGCTCGTCTCCTACTCGAACCCGGCAGCGAGGTTATCGCTGAGGAGTTGATTTACACCGGTTTCCAACAGGTGCTTGAACCCTTCCAACCGAGAGTCCTGACGGTGCCGACGTCCATGGAAACGGGTATGGACGTGGACGCCGTCGAGGCACATTTGAGGCGTGGCGCGCGTCCGGCATTCATCTATGCGATCACCGAAGGGCATAACCCCCTCAGCGTAAGTTTGAGCAAAGACAAACGCGTCCGGCTCGTCGAATTGGCAAGGCAATACGGCGTCCCCATAATCGAGGACGACGCTTACGGCTTTCTCTGTTATGAGGGAAAGTTGGAACCGCCCCTCCGGGCCCTCGACGCGCAGTACGTTTTATATGTCGGCTCGTTCTCGAAGATCGTGGCCCCTGGGCTCCGCGTTGGGTGGCTCGTCGTGCCGGAAGAACTAATAAAGCCATTGTCCATCGTCAAGGAGTCAACCGACATTGACTCGACAACCTTTCCGCAGCGAGTGCTGAATGCCTATCTTGAGACCGGACAGTTGGCCCACCATATTAAATACCTGTGCGATCAGTATCGCCTTCGGCGTGACACCATGCTTGACGCTCTGCGCGAACATTTTCCTGAGGAGACGCGTTGGACCACGCCGAGTAACGGGATGTTCCTGTGGCTTGAAAACGACAACGTTGACGCTGCGGAATTATTCAACACTGCTCTCTCGACCGCACAAGTCGCTTTCATTCCGGGCTTCGTCTTCAGCGTTGGCCCAGTCCGGCTTAAACCCCACAGTATGCGTCTGAACTTCAGCTACTGTTCCCCGGAAAATATCAGGGAGGGAATAGCGCGGCTAGGGCGTTTATTAGACCATTGATGGTCCAGGACGGAGATTTCTCCCGCAAAGGCGCAAAGGCGCAAAGCGCTGCCGCGTTTCTTGGGGTTTTCTTTGCGCCTTTGCGCCTTTGCGCGAGAAATAAGGTGAACCGATGAAGGACAAATTTTTACGCACGTTACAAGGGGCGGTGCAGCGTGTCATGGAATCCGCGGTGATTGACCGTGGGTGGAAGATAATCAGAAATCGCTACTTCCGTAAACAGGTCGAGAGCGCGTTGCGACATCCGCTGCCGCCGGTGCTTGTCTACCAGATGGCGAAGGTCGCCTCGCGTGGGGTCTCTGATGCGCTACAGGGCAGACATGACCTCGGCGTCCTCCATTTTCACTTCTGCGATCCGGACTATAGCCTCTACACGCACAGGCAACTGTTTAGCGCGGAAGGGTTGCCGCAGAACGGGCCTACCGAGATGACAGCTTTAAACCGGCGCTGGCAACGCTTTCTCACGTCGCAGCTGCGCGGGCCTACCGATAACATGGTCCACGGACGTGCGATCCACGAGCGGCTCATCAAGCCCCGTCACAAAGCGTTCGTCATCACGCTCGTGCGCGAACCCATTGCCCGCAATATTTCGTCGTACTTCCATAATTTGAACATCTACTGGCGACAGCGGGACGCGCACGCTAATGTGCCTTTCGACAAGCTGGTCGAAGGTTTCGTCTCCTACCCCTTGAACGCGGTGCCGCTGGAATGGTTCGACCGCGAATTCAAGCCCGCGCTCGGCATCGACATCTACGAGCATCCGTTCCCGCGGGAGCAAGGGTTCATGCGCTTCAGCACCGATCATTACGAGGTGCTCGTCATGCGACACGATCTCGACGACCGGCAGAAAGAACGCTGCATCCAGGAACTGCTTGGCGTCCAGGATGTCGCGATTCGTCCGGTAAACACTGCCGCGGAGAAGCCTTACGCCGAAGTCTACCGGCATTTTGTCGAAAACGTCAGACTGCCGGAGAGTTATATCTCCGAGATGCTCGACTCCAAATACACGCGCCATTTCTATACCAGCGAAGAGATTGAGCGCGTGCGCGCCAAGTGGTTAAGGATTGAAAATCAAATGACTTCGCCCCAGCCGGTCTCCTTGAAGAAGTCTGCAATTCCAGCGCTGTAACTCTTCATCAAAGATGTTAACGCTTACTTTCAATCCGCTTTTGCATCCTTCACGCGGAATGTGAGGGTAGCCAGTATTGACGCTGGCAGTCCTCGCTTGATCCTCAACCTAACAACACACTCAACAATTAATTCATGGTGACCTTAACCATAAGTAATGGGGGCTAGAATGAGTACAGCAAACGTCAAAGAATGGGCGCCGCGGCAAGTCGATGATGCAGACTCTCTTACCATTGAGGATCTGAGTCTGGTGTTATTCGGGCACGCCGCATTTCAGTATTTAAATGCAGGCTGCGAGCTGGGCGTGTTTGAACTTCTTTCCCGTCAGCCGGGCCTGTCCAAAAGGGAACTAGCGGATCGCTTGAAACTCCAGGCGCAACCCACCAGGTGCCTGATGTTTGGTCTCACGGCCTTGAGACTTGTCGTCAAATCCGGTGACACGTACCGGAATAGCTCCGCCATCGAAAAGTTCTTTGAGGAGCGAAAGTGGAAAGAGTTTCATGACACGGTGCGCTTCGAGGCGCGCATCGTTTATTTGGGCCAATCGGATTTTGTCGAATCCCTGCGCCAAAACAAGAACATAGGATTGAGGCACATTCCCGGCTCCTCGAAGAATCTTTATGAGCGCCTCGGCGAAAATGACGAACTCCATAACGTGTTCTATGAATACATGAGTTCATGGTCCACGTTGGCCAACCCGCTGCTGCTCGAGAATGTTGACTTCAGCAGGATGAGGAGCGTGGTTGATGTCGGTGGCGGCGACGCGACAAATGCTATAGCACTTGCTAAAGCTTTTCCGGGACTGCACATCACGCTAATTGATATTCCCGCTTCTTGTGAACGGGCGCGGCAGAAGATTGCTGCGCACTCACTGTCGGATCGTATTGAGGTCGTCGAGGGAGACATGTTCGCGGACGATTTTCCCTCGGGCTATGACTGTTTCATGTTCATTCATCAACTGGTGATCTGGCCTCTCGACGTGAATACGTGGCTCCTAAAGAAAGCCTATGATGCGCTGGCGCCCGGCGGCTCCGTCTTGATTTTTAACTCGATATCCTCAGACGAAGAAGATGGTCCGGTGATGGCGGCGCTGGATTCCGTTTACTTCGTCTCGATACCTGCGGAGGGAGGGATGATTTACGCCTGGAGAGAATATGAGCAGTGCCTGAGAGACGCGGGATTCTCAGACATAAAGCGGATTGAGTCAGACTTTTGGACTCCCCACGGAATCATCGTGGCAACTAAATGAAGATATCTCTCTTCATCACCTGTCTCATCGATCAGTTGTTTCCGCAGGTTGGCGTGGCGATGGTGGATGTGCTCACACGCCTGAACGTCGAAGTGGCCTTCAATCCAATGCAAACCTGCTGCGGCCAACCCGCCTTTAATAGTGGTTTTAGACGGGAAGCGCGAAAGGTGGCGGGACAGTTGCTCGCCGTGTGGGAGCGCGAACTCGAGACGGCCGACTACATCGTCGCGCCATCCGGCTCCTGCACCACGATGGTAAAACGATATTACCCTGAGCTGTTTGCTGACGATGCCGGAATGAGGAAGCGTGCACAGTGGGTGGGAGAGCGTTGTTTCGAGTTTTCGGAGTTTCTCGTCGATGTGCTCCATGTCGAATCTGTTGGGGCGAGTTTCCATGACCGCGTCACTTATCATGATTCGTGTCATCTGCGTCGGGAACTTGGGGTGTCGCGCGCACCGCGTAAATTGATAGAGGCCGTACGCGGTATTGAATTTGTCGAGATGGAGGGGTGTGATGTGTGCTGTGGCTTCGGCGGAACTTTTGCCGTGAAATATCCCGAGATTTCCAATGCCATCGCGGCAGATAAGATAGCCAATATCAGGCGCAGCGGAGCGGACACTGTGATTGCTTGTGACGCAGGCTGTCTGATGCAAATGGCGGGAGTTCTCAGTCGTCAAGACTCGAAGGTGCGCTGTCTGCATATCGCAGAGCTGCTGGCTTCCCGGGAAACGTCATGAACATTGCGAAGCATGAAAACAAACCGGAAACGTTCGTCGAAAACTATCGGCGAGCCCTCGCCAACCCGGCGTTGCAGAGCGCGTTGGCAACTGCGACACGCAAAGCGACTGGCGCACGTCTGGAAGCCGTGACACTCGTCGGCGACGACAACTGGGAGCGACTGCGCGAGCGCGCCCGTAGTATCAAAGAGCACACGATTAATCATCTTGATTATTATCTGGAAACCTTCTCAGTCAACGTCGAACGAATGGGGGGCCATGTCTTTTGGGCCGCCAGCCCGGAGCAGGCTAATCGCTACATTATCGAGCTTGCGCAGACGCGTGGAATCAGTATGGCTGTCAAGGGCAAGTCAATGATGACTGAAGAGGTTGGCCTCAATAGAGCTCTTGCAGAAGCGGGCATTGAAGCTGTGGAAACGGACCTCGGCGAATACATTGTGCAGCTTGCGGACGAGCATCCTTCGCACATCAACATGCCTGCTATACATAAGACGAAGAACGATGTGGCAGATCTGTTCGCAGAAAAGTTGAATGTCGAACGCACCGAGGAGATCGCGGAGATGACTGCGCTGGCGCGCAAGGTACTTCGCGCCCAGTTTGTGAAAGCAGGAATGGGTATTACCGGGGTCAACTACGCTGTTGCAGAGACGGGGACCATTGTGCTCGCGGAGAACGAAGGCAATATTCGCATGACTACTTCATTACCACGCGTGCACGTCGCTCTAATGGGACTCGAAAAGGTCATACCGCGGTTAGCAGATCTGGACATCTTCCTAACACTGCTGTCGCGCAGCTCGTCGGGACAAAAGCTAACCTCCTACGTCTCTTTTCTGACAGGCGTGAAGCGGTCTCCTATTGAGGAAGGCCCGGATGAACTGCACGTGATCATTCTGGATAACGGTCGGACTAACATCCTCGCTAATCCGCATCTGCGCGAATCACTCTACTGCATCCGCTGCGGGGCGTGTCTGAATGTCTGTCCCGTCTACCAGAAGATTGGCGGCCATGCGTACGGTTGGGTCTATCCGGGGCCAATTGGTTCAATCCTCACGCCGCAGATGATAGGTCGTGACCGCGCGGCCGCGTTGCCTTTCGCGTCGTCTCTCTGCGGCGCCTGTCGAGATGTGTGCCCGGTTAAGATAAATATTCCAGACATGCTGCTGCACCTGCGCCACGAAATTAAGGAACCCGTCCTCAACTCGCACCAGGCTGATCACGACGGCCTATCTAAAGCAGGCTTCAGACGGCGAGTTGGCACTATGGTCGAATATGCGGCTTGCAAAATCTGGTTCGCGGCTATGAAAAACGCAACGCGATATAAGCGGGCCACACAACTATTGCGATTCATACAGCGTTTCGGCGGAAGAAGAAAAAACGGCGCCCGCGTTCTCTTCGTTCCTGGTTGGTCCAGCTTCCGCGATATGCCTCCGGTCGCGGCTCGATCGTTTAGAGAGCGATGGCCCGAAATAGAGACTCTCAATGGAAGAGATATTTCTCGCGCAAAGGCGCAAAGGCGCAAAGCGCTGCCGCGTTTCTAAGGGTTTTCTTTGCGCCTTTGCGCGAGAAATATCTTTAGTGCAAAGCCGCCAAAATGGAAAAGCAGACGTGTAGTAAAGAGCACATCCTGGCGCAGATACGGACGGCCCTGGGTCGTCCTGCATCCACAGTTGCGCCTGAGCCGTTGCCGCCATTCGCCAGGCCCCATGCCGCGAAAGAGATCGCCGAACTGGTCAGTCAATTCAGCCGTGAACTGGAAAAGGTAGGGGGATCCATAACCTGCGTGCAAACAGTTGAGGAGACTCGCGAGCAGTTTCAGAGATCATTTCCCGCGGATGAATTTTCCTCGGTGGCGGTTAGTAATAGCGAGGTGTTACGCCAGATGGGAATACGTGAGTGGCTGGTCGCTGATAACCGACACATCGTTCCCTCTATCGATGCGACCCTCGGTATTACTAGTGCGGATTACGCGCTGGCGGACACCGGCACACTGGTGCTTATCTCTGGTGGTGAACAACATCGCCTAATCTCTCTCCTGCCGCCGGTGCACGTTTGTTTTCTTGACCCGAGCCGTATCTTCGCCAGTCTCACCGAGCTTCTGGTGCACCTGCAGGTTGAGTACGAGACGCACGGCTGGCTACCGCAAGCATTGACGTGTATCACCGGGCCAAGCCGCTCTGCTGACATCGAACTGACAATCACAATGGGCGTACATGGGCCACGCGCGTTACACGTCATATGCTGTGTCCAGGTACCTAAAGATCAATGAAGCTGATTTTATTTCTTGTACGTTCATCGCGACGTGTAGCCATCATCGCAATTATTGCGGGCCTGGTTGCCGGCATCAGTAATGCGGGGCTCTTAGCGCTGATTAATGCCAGCTTGAACCAGACGAATGTGTCGACGCGTTTGATGTGGTTCTTTGCGGCGCTCTGTGCCGTAATGCTTATTAGCCGGTGCACTTCTTCGATATCGCTCGTGCGCCTGGCACGCGGAGCAAATTTTGACCTGCGCATGAAATTATGTCGTAGCATCATTTCCGCACCGCTACGACATCTCGAAGAACTAGGCGCTCCCCGGCTGCTAGCTACCCTGACTGAAGATGTGCCCACGATTTCTAATGCTCTGGCTGCAATACCATTTGTCTGTATGCACGTCGCAGTCATCGGCACCTGCTTAATTTATTTAGCGTGGCTCTCCTGGCCAGTGTTTCTGGGTGTGGCCGGTTTTATAGTGTTTGGTGTTCTCAGCTATTACCTGCCTTTTAAGAGGGCTTTACGTTATTTGTATGCCAGCCGCCACGGGTTGGATCTGCTCCTCAAACACTTGCAAGCTTTAACGCAGGGAACGAAGGAACTAAAACTACATCACCAACGCCGGGAGGCCTTTTTCACCGAGTCCCTTGAGGCAACCGGCGACTCTGTCCGTCGCGACGGCGTACGCGGCGAGACAATCTTTGCCATTACCTCTGGTTGGGGGCAACTGCTGGTTTTCGTCTTGATTGGTGTGTTGCTCTTTGTTGCACCGGCATTTGGGGAGATCAATCGTCAAACGCTGATTGGCTACACCGTGGTTGTGCTGTACATGATGACGCCTATGGAAGTTCTTCTGAATCTAACACCGATTCTGAGTCGAGCTAATGTTGCCATTCGGAAAGTGGAAGATTTAGGGCTGTCGCTGCAAAAGCAAACGAAGGAGAACATGAGCACGCCGATCGTGCCTGTGACGTCGTATGAAAGCCTCAACCTGAGCGGCGTTACGCACGCTTACCGGCGCGAAGGCGTGAAAGAAACCTTTGTCTTTGGCCCCATAAGTTTAAGTTTTGTACCGGCCGAATTGGTGTTTCTCGTTGGCGGCAACGGGAGCGGTAAGACCACGTTGGCAAAGCTGCTAACCGGACTCTATACACCGGACGCGGGAGAAGTGCGCTTCAACGGCGAGCTTATCACCGACGAAAACCGCGAGAATTATCGCCAGCTCTTTTCAACGGTATTTTCTGACTTCTATTTGTTCGAGGCCCTGCTCGGCCTGAATGAGCAGGATTTAGACGCTCAGTCGCGGCACTATCTGTCTCATCTCCAGCTTGAACACAAAGTGCAGGTGATCGATAGAAAACTCTCTACGACGGATCTGTCACAGGGCCAACGCAAACGCCTTGCTCTTCTGACGGCATATCTTGAAGACCGGCCGTTCTATGTCTTCGATGAGTGGGCTGCGGACCAGGACCCCCACTTCAAAGAGATTTTCTATCATCAGTTACTGCCGGAGCTAAAGGCGAAGGGAAAGACGGTGCTGGTGATTAGCCACGACGACCACTACTACCATCTGGCAGACCGGATCATCAAATTGGATTATGGCAAGGTGGACACCGAGAGTGGTGAACCGGCCAACGGCGGAAAAAAAAGGAGCCCGTGGGCCAGTGACTCTCGACAGGGCTTTGCCTCAAAAGTCGGAAAACAGTCTGCGGAGCGCCAAAGGCGCGGAATATAAGAGCCAGGGGCAAGCGCCGAGCAGAGCGAGGCGCGTCGCCCCTGGATCCGCGTGTAAACGACCTTGAAGCTCTGAAAGAGCGTAATAATCGCGATGATATTTCGCACTTTCAGTGCTCTCTTCCATTGCTTCATGGTAACCCAGGGGCGACGCGCTTCGCGCTTGCCCCTGGCTATCATATTTCGCGCCGTTGGCGCTGCGCCCGACCGGATTCCGACTTTTAGGGCAAAGCCTCTCGACAGTTCAGAAGCTAGCTACTCCCCGACAATTTAACCGCTGAAAATCAAACCATGGAAGTAATACAGCCGACGGGTGTGGAGGACGAAGCACCACTCTCTTCAGAGGGTATCTTCATCTTTCCCGTTTCCTATGCGCAAAAAGCACTCTGGTTAATGAGTCGCTTCGAGCCGCTCAGCGCTGCTTACAACATCGCGACGGCATTCCGTCTGACGGGCACGCTCGACGTAGATGTATTGGAGCGCTGTCTTAACGAGATAGTGAGACGACACGAGGTTTTGCGCACAACCATTGCGATGATTGAAGAACGCCTCGTGCAAATCGTTTATCCGTCGCACTCGTTGAGAATCGCCTCGGTGGAGCTTGGGCATTTGCACGAGCATGAGCGCGCTTTGCGTGTCACGCAACTAGCTACTGAACATGCGCAAGAGCCTTTTGACCTGTCGCGATTGCCGCTCATTCGGGTGAAATTGTTGCGCCTCACCCCAAGCGAATATGTCTTGCTGTTGTCCATGCATCACATTATCGCGGATGGTTGGTCGGTGGGCGTGTTTGTCCGCGAACTCGCAACGCTCTACAGGTCATTCTCTGCGGGACAGTCGTCGCCGTTGTCGGAGTTATCACTCCAGTATGCAGACTACGCTATTTGGCAGGAAGAATGGTTGAAAGGAGAAGTATTAGAGACTCAACTCTCATATTGGCGGCGGCAGTTGGCAGGAATGCCTGCCGTTCTGGAGCTACCGTCAGACCGATCGCGACCGGCGGTTGAATCTTTCAAAGGTGAGACCTACTCGGTTGCCCTCTCAACCAATCTGACCACGAAGCTCAAAGCGCTGAGCCGCAGAGAGGACACAACTCTCTTTATGACGCTGCTCGCCGCATTTCAAACCTTGCTCTATCGCTACACCGGACAACCAGACGTGGTTGTCGGCTCTCCGATCGCGAATCGCAACCAGGCTGAGATCGAACAATTGATCGGGTTTTTTGTGAATACGCTGGTGATGCGAACAGACCTGTCGGGCAATCCGCGATTCAACGAGTTAATGCAGCGAGTGCGGGAGATGACTTTAGCGGCCTATGAGCATCAGGATATGCCGTTTGAGAGATTGGTAGAGGAGCTACAGCCGGAGCGAGATTTGAGCCGTTCGCCATTGTTTCAAGTGATGTTTATTTTGCAGAACACTCCGGGCGCGGAACTGGAGCTGGGAGGACTCAGCTTAAGCAGAATGGAAGTAGATAACCGGACCGCGAAGTTCGACTTGACGTTATCGATGCTGGAGGAGGCGGGAGGCGGTTTGAGCGGCAGCCTCGAATACAACACCGACCTGTTCGATGCGAGTAGTATCTGGCGACTGGCTGACCACTTTGAAGTGATCCTGTCAGCCATCGTGGCCGAACCGCAACAGCGGATCGAAGACTTGCCGCTGATGAGCTCGTTGGAGCGAGAGCAGGTAGTAGTGAAGTGGAATCGCACGGCGGAAAGCTACGGCCAGGACCAGTGCTTTGACCAACTGTTCGACGAGCAGGTGGCGCGGACGCCGGAGGCAGTGGCAGTGCAATACGCCGGGGAGTATTTGAACTTCGCCGAGTTGAACGCCCGCAGCAATCAACTCGCCCATTACCTGCGGTCATTAGGAGTGGGGGCGGACACCCTCGTGGGAATCTGCGTGGAGCGGTCGCTGGAGATGGTGGTGGGCCTGCTTGGGATCATGAAGTCGGGGGCGGCTTACGTGCCGCTGGATCCGGCGTATCCGCAGCAGCGAGTGGCCCTGGTAATGGCTGACTCGGAGATAGCGGTGCTGCTGACGCAGCGCCACCTTGTCTCGCAACTGCCGGTCGCCGGCGTCGATGTCGTCTGCCTTGACTCAGATTGGGAAACTATCTCACGCCAGAGCGAACAAACTCCGGCGCGGATTTCAACTGCCGCCAACCTTGCTTACACGATCTACACGTCGGGATCGACGGGACAGCCCAAGGGCGTGCAGATCAGCCATCGCGCGCTCACTAACTTTCTTTGTTCGGTGCAACGTGAACCTGGATTCACGGCCGATGACGTTTTGATTTCAGTGACGACGCTTTCGTTCGACATGGCAGGGCTGGAACTGTACCGGCCGCTGATGATCGGAGCGCGGTTGGTGATTGCGAGTCGTGAGACAGCCGCAGACGGGAGAGAGTTGGCCCAGGCGATCGCGGACAGCGGAGCGACCGTCATGCAGGCGACGCCGGCCACCTGGAGGATGTTGCTCGACGCGGAGTGGGCCGGGAGTAAGAAACTGAAGATGGTGTGCGGCGGCGAGGCGTTGAGCGGAGAGTTGGCCCAGAAGCTACTCGCGCGGGGTGCTGAGCTGTGGAACATATATGGACCGACGGAGACGACGATCTGGTCAACGCTCAAGCGAGTGGAGCAGGTGAGCCGGGGGATAGTCGAGCTTGGGCGGCCCATTGCCAACACTCAGATCTACATTCTCGACGGGCGACAGCAGCCGGTGCCTGTGGGAGTTCCGGGAGAGTTATACATTGGCGGCGATGGTCTGGCACGCGGCTACATCCACCGGGCCGACTTAACCGCGGAACGGTTTGTTCCCGATCCCTTTAGCGAAGAAGGAGGCAGACGGCTGTATCGCACCGGGGACCGGGCCAGGTACCTTGCCGATGGTCAGATTGAGTTTTTGGGACGGCTCGATCATCAGGTGAAGATCAGAGGACACCGGATCGAGTTGGGAGAGATAGAAGTAGCCCTGGAACAGCATCCGTCGGTGGGTGAGGCGATTGTAGTTGCGCGGTCAGAGGCGGATGGAGACCAGCGGTTGGTGGCTTATGTCGTCGCTGATCCGGCTACTGAGATGGCGGCGGCAGCCGAGATGCCTGAGACTGCTGCGCAACACGCAGAGGTGACCTCGCAGTGGCAGATGGCCTGGGACCAAACTTACGCGCAAGCTGCAGCGCCGCCCGCCGACCCGACCTTGAACTTCAGCGGCTGGAACAGCAGCTACACTGGTGCGCCTAGCCTCGAACCACGACTGCGCAATTACCTGGGAGAGAGATTACCGAGCTATATGATTCCGTCGGCGTTCGTCTTACTGTCGCAGATGCCGCTTACTCCGAATGGAAAAGTAAACAGACGAGAGTTGGCGCAACTGGCAGTCGGCGCCGTGACGGAAGAAACTTACGTCGCTCCGCGCAATGAGATTGAAGAAAGCGTTGCCGCTACGTGGGCTGAGGTCTTGGGAGTGAGTCAGGTCGGCGTGCAGTCGAACTTCTTCGAGTTGGGCGGACACTCGCTGCGCGCCACTCAAGTGATCTCGCGCTTAAACAAAAGGTTTGGAGTGGAGTTATCTTTGCGCAGTTTGTTTCAAGCGCCGACGGTTGCCGCTTTGGCAGAGAAGATTGCCGCCGTGAGCGGGACAGAATCAACAGAAGCAGTGATACCCATCGCACGAATCTCGCGCCAGGGCAATCACTTCCCGCTTTCGTTTGGGCAACTGGGCCTGTGGTTCTTTCACCGTCTGAATCCGGGCAGCGCAGCTTACAACATACCGACAAGCCTGCGACTCAGAGGTGGGGTTGATATTCAAGCGCTGGAACGGACCTTGACAGAGATTGTTCGGCGTCATGAGGTGCTGCGTACAACCTTCAGCTCCGCGGCTGGGGAGCCGGTACAAATTATCCATCCTCCTTCCGCGATAACGCTGCCAGTGCACGACCTGAGTTTCCTGCCTCAGCATAAGAGAGAACCGGAAGCACGCAAACTGGTTCGAGTCGAGATGCACCAACCGTTCGATCTTTCTACCGGTCCATTACTACGGGCCGGGTTAATTAGCTTTGACATTGAAGAACACGTGTTGCTGTTGACAATGCATCACATCATCTTCGACGTCTGGTCCATGGGAGTGTTGTTGCGTGAAGTGGTAGCACTGTACCTAGCTTTTGCAGCCGGACAGGCATCGCCGTTGGCAGAGTTGGAAATTCAGTATGTGGATTATGCCGTCTGGCAGAGAGAGTGGCTCACCAGCGAGGTCCCGAAGCATCAACTTTCGTATTGGAAGCAACAGCTGGCTGATCCTGCTGTGCTCAACCTGCCAACAGATCGTCCTCGCCCCTCGCGTCAATCACTTCGTGCAGCTCAGCTTCCCTTCAAACTGTCAAAGAAGTTGAGCGACTCGCTCAATGCCTTGAGCCGGCGTGAAGGCGTCACCCTGTTCATGACACTGCTGGCTGCGTTCCAGACTTTGTTGCATCGCTATACGGGTCAGGACGATATTCTGGTGGGCGCTCCGGTCACGGGGCGATCTCGAGCTGAAACGGAAAACCTTATCGGATTCTTTGTCAACACCCTGGTCTTACGCTCCGACCTGAGCGGGAATCCTGCCTTCATTGACCTGCTGCACCAAGTGCGCGAAACGACGCTGCAAGCTCAAGCTCACCAGGATCTGCCTTTCGGTAAGTTGGTGGAGGAGCTAAACCCAAGTCGAGACCCGAGCCGTCAACCATTGTTTCAAGTGCTGATGGATTTTAAGGATCCGCCAGTCTCGTCTCTTAAACTGGGACAATTGATTCTGAGCCCCACCGATTACGAAGCACACGCGGTGGTGAGGACGGACTTGGACCTTCACGTTTGGGAAACTGCCGGAGGAATCCACGGCAACTTCATGTATGCCGCGGATTTGTTCGAACCGGCCACGATCGATCGCATGAGCAAACGCTTCACGAGCCTGTTAGAAAGCGTAGTGCAAGCACCCGAATCTCCCTTGCACGAACTGCAAATGGAATAGCTCTTCTAGCTTCATGGGAAGAGCTATTTCTCTCGCAGAGGCGCAAAGGCGCAAAGAAAACCCCTTAGAAACGCGGCAGCGCTTTGCGCCTTTGCGCCTTTGCGCGAGAAATCTTCTCCGCTTCACAAAATACTTACTGAAATGAATAGGATTTCCAACTTAGTCGATCTACTCCAGCGACGCGTGCGGGAGCGACCGCTTCAAAATGCCTACACATTTCTGATTGATGGTGAAGCTGACGAGATTAATCTGACTTATGAGCAGGTAGATCGACGAGCTCGTGCCATTGCCGCACGGCTTCAATCTCTAAATGCGACCGGAGAGCGTGTGTTGTTGCTGTACCCGCCGGGTCTTGATTACATCACCGCCTTTTGGGGATGTCTGTATGCCGGGGCGATCGCTATTCCTGCTTATCCTCCTCGCCAAAACCGCTCGCTGCTCAGACTCCAGGCCGTCGCCGCCGATGCAGAGTCGACACTGGCATTAACCACATCTTCTCTGCTTTCAAAGGTGGACGATCTCACCTCTCAATGCGGGGAACTAAAGAAGCTGCGTTGGCTCGCGACTGAAACCATTCCGGATGAAATGGCCCAGCAATGGCGATGCCCATCTTTGGGCAGCGACGATCTGGCTTTTCTGCAGTACACGTCCGGCTCTACTTCCACACCGAAGGGCGTCATGGTCACCCATGGAAATCTGCTCAGCAATGAACGGATGATTCAAGAGGCGTTTTCTCAGGCCGAGCAGTCTGTGATTGTCGGCTGGCTGCCCCTCTATCACGACATGGGCTTGATCGGAAATGTCTTGCAGCCAATCTATGTGGGCGCGAAATGCATTCTGATGTCGCCGGTATCCTTTTTACAGAATCCCTTCCGTTGGCTTGCTGCCATCTCTCGGTATCGAGCAACCACCAGCGGCGGCCCCAACTTCGCCTACGATCTCTGTGTGCGCAAGATTGATGCGAGGCAACGCGAGCTGCTTGACCTCAGCAGTTGGGAGGTGGCGTTCAACGGCGCGGAGCCGGTGCGCGAGGCTTCGATGACGGCTTTCGCGGCGGCGTTCGCGCCATGTGGATTTCGCATGAGCGCTTTTCGTCCCTGCTACGGGCTTGCCGAAGCAACCCTGTTGGTGTCGAGTCAAACCGAGACGCAGGCTTCGACCTTAGTGAAGTTTGTTGAGACCGAAGCACTGCAAAACAATTTAGCGATTGAATGGACCGGGGATCAGAAGGGGCATCGGTCGCTTGTGAGTTGTGGACAGCCGCCGTCGGGCCAGCAGGTCTATGTCTTTCATCCCGAAAGTCTAACCGCGTGCTTGCCGGGAGAGGTCGGCGAAATCTGCGTGTCGGGACCTAATGTTGCCAGGGGTTACTGGAATCGACCCGAAGAGACAGCGCTCACGTTTACGTCTCACCTTTCTCAAGGTCTGTCCGAGCCACTCTTGCGGACCGGTGACCTCGGTGTTCTTCTGGACGGAAACCTGTTTGTTACCGGACGCCTGAAGGACCTCATCATCATTCGTGGGCAAAATCATTACCCTCAGGACATCGAGCGTACGGTCGAGCAGAGTCACCCCTCACTACGCCTGGGAAGCGGGGCAGCTTTTACAGTTGAGGCGGATGGAGAAGAACGGCTGGTCGTGGCGCAGGAACTGAATGTTCGAAGGGAAGTGAATGGCGCTGAAATAATTCAGTCTATCAAGGACGCGATTGCTGAAGAGCATGAAGTGCAAGTTCACGCAGTTGTGCTACTCAAAACAGGAAGTATTCCGAAAACATCCAGCGGCAAAATTCAAAGAAATGCGTGCCGCGAAAAGTTCATCTCGAAGACTTTTGATCCTGTCGCCGAATGGGAGATGGTCGGTCGATCGGAGATCGAAGACGAGGTGCTCAGCGCGGAGTTGGAGATCCGTAGCGTAGAGTCAATTGAAGCATGGCTCAGAGTCGCGGTTGCAGCGAAAGTTGGAATCCCCGCGTCCGCTATTGAAGTCAACCGTCCCATTTCACGCTACGCACTCGATTCTCTGGGAGCGATCGAGTTAACGCATGAAATCGAAGCAAAGCTCGGCGTAAGCCTGCCGATGGTCAGCCTTTTACAAAGTGTGACCATTGCCGAGATCGCTGCACAGACACAACTGGCCGCATCGGACCGGAGAGCGGAACCCGTTGCATTAAGCACGCACGCGTCTGCGGTATATCCGCTCTCTCGCGGACAACAGGCGCTCTGGTTTCTCTATCAACTGGCGCCTGACAGCGCGGCCTATAATATTCCGGCAGTCGTCCGCATTGTCTCGCCTTTGAATGTTTCCGCCATGCAGCGGGCGTTTCAATTGTTGCTGGATCGGCATCCGTCCTTACGATCCACTTTCAGTACTCATAACGACGAACCCTTACAGCGCATCCTTGACCACGCCGAGGTCTCATTTCAGGAGCATGATGCTTCGGATTTGAGTGAAGCGACGTTGGAGAGCCGGCTCATCGAAGAGGCTGGCCGTCCCTTCGATTTGCAGCGCGGCCCACTGCTGCGGGTCCATCTGTTTGCGCGTTCTAGGAACGATCATGTCCTCTTACTTGTGGTGCATCACATCGTCGCGGATTTCTGGTCGTTGTCGGTACTGACCAATGAGCTTGGCATTCTGTACACGGCTGAGGTGGAGGGAACTTCGGCGCATTTGCCTGCCGGCTCATTCGAGTACAGGGACTATGTTCGACGGCAGGAGGAGATGCTCGGTGGGCCGGAAGGTGAAAAGCTTTGGTCGTATTGGCAAGCACAACTCGCCGGTGAACTGCCGGTCCTTAACGTGCCCGCTGACCACTCGCGGCCTCCCGTACAGACTTATAGGGGTAGTTCTCAATCGTTCAAGCTCAGCGAAGAGGTGACTCGAGGTCTGAAGGACCTGGGCCGGTCTCATGGCGCAACGCTGTACATGGTCTTACTCGCGGCTTTCCAAACGCTCCTCTATCGCTACACGGGACAGGAAGAAGTTCTGATAGGGTCTCCGACATCCGGTCGCAATCAGAAAGAATTGGCTGGCCTGGTTGGGTATTTCATCAATCCCGTAGTTCTGCGCGCCAATTTTTCCAGCGATCCTGTCTTCACGTCATTTCTCGAACAAACAAAACAGACTGTGCTGTCGGCGCTCGCGCATCAGGATTTCCCGTTCCCTCTACTAGTTGAGCGGTTGCAGCCGGACCGGGATCCCAGCCGATCACCGCTTTTCCAGGCAATGTTCATTTTGCAAAAGGCGCACTTTCTTAACGAAGAGCCGTTAGCCGCGTTTGCGCTCGGTGAGGCAGGCGCACGCGTGAAGCTTGGTGCCCTCGAACTTGAATCCAAGGCGTTAGAGCAACGCATTTCGCAATTCGACCTGAGTTTGGTCATGGCCGAAGCGGGAAATGCGCTCTCCTCCTCTTTGCAATACAACACCGATTTGTTCGAGCCGCAGACAATCTTCCGCATGACCGAGCATTTGAAGACATTACTAGAGAGTATTACTGTCCAACCGCAGCAACGCCTCTCCGAACTGCCTTTGTTGACGCAAGCGGAAGAGCAGCAAATTCTGGTCGAGTGGAATCAGACCACTAAATCCTACCCGCAGCATCTTTGTCTTCATCATTTGTTTGAATCACAGGCCGGACGCACGCCTGGCGCCGTCGCTCTCATCGTCGACCAGCAGCAGATCTCATATAGCGAACTCGACCGGCGCGCCAACCAACTCGCTCAACATCTGCGCAACCTGGGGGTTGGTCCAGAGGTCTTTGTCGGCTTGCTCCTTAAGCGTCACGCTGACGTGGTTGTCGCGCTGCTCGCCGTGCTGAAGTCCGGCGGTGCCTATCTACCTCTTGAACCGACATATCCGCATGAGCGTCTTCGCTTCATGTTGCACGACACTGGGGCGACGATTTTGATCACCGAAGAGAGTCTGATCAACCTCGCCGGTGAATTGCTCCCGTTTCACAATCCGGACACAGGAACGGAAACAAGTGCATTACCGAAGGTAGTGTGTCTGGAGCGGGACCGTGAAATCATCAGTCATCTGCCAGAGACCGTGCCACCTTCTGCCGTTCTCGCAGAGAACATGGCCTATACAATCTATACCTCCGGCTCGACCGGCATACCTAAGGGTGTCGTCATAAACCACAGCAGCGCCGTCACCATGGCCCAATGGGCCGGGGAATACTTTACTGAGGCGCAACTCGCGGGCGTGCTGGCCTCAACTTCCATCAGCTTCGACCTGTCCGTCTTCGAGCTATTCGCTCCTTTGAGCGTGGGCGGCACGATCATTCTCGCCGAGAACGCCTTGCAGTTGCCCACAGTGTCAGCCACTGCGACCGTGACACTGGTCAACACCGTGCCGTCCGCGATGGCCGAGTTGGTGCGCAATGGATTGCTGCCCGCGAGTGTGGAAACAGTAAACCTTGCGGGCGAGGCGCTCTCGCGAGAGCTAGTGGAGCAGTTATACGGATTGGAGACGGTCAAGAAGGTAATCAATCTATATGGACCATCGGAGGACACGACTTACTCGACCTATGCTCTGATCGGGCGAGAGGAGAAGGGGACGCCCGCGATCGGGCGACCGGTGGCGAACACACAGGTGTACGTGCTGGACAGCGCCGGGAAACCCGTGCCGGTCGGCGTCACCGGCGAACTCTATATCGGAGGTGCAGGGCTGGGCCGCAGCTATTGGCGGCGTCCGGAATTGACCGCCGAACGGTTCGTACCCGATTGCTTTAGCGGCACGCGAGGTGGACGGTTGTACCGGACCGGAGACCTGGTGCGTTATCGCGAGGGAGGCGCGCTCGAATACCTCGGGCGGAGCGATCATCAGGTGAAGATTCGTGGATACCGGATAGAGTTGGCAGAGGTGGAAGCAACGTTGCGCAAGCATGAGCAGGTGCGAGACGCAGTGGTGATAGTAAGCGAGGAGGACAGCGAGAAACGGGTGGTGGCCTACATAGTAAGGAAAGAGGAAGGGGCCACAGCGGCAGATTTGCGCGCCTGGATGCGCAAGCGCTTACCTGAGTACATGGTGCCGCAAGCCTTCGTGATGCTGGAAGAGATGCCGCTGACGGCGAACGGCAAAGTTGATCGCGACGCGCTGCCGGCTCCTGAGGCGAAGAGTTTAGTGCTGGGAGCCGGTTATGTGGCGCCGCGCACAGCAGTGGAAGAGATCGTGGCCGGCCTCTGGAGTCAGTTGCTGACGGTGGAGCGGATTGGAGTTGAAGACAACTTCTTCGAGTTGGGCGGGCATTCACTGCTGGCGACACAGGTGATCTCGCGAGTGCGGGATGCGTTCGGGCGGGAAGTGGCATTACGCAGTTTGTTCGAGCAACCGACGGTGGCGGGGTTGGCGCAGACGATCGAGATAGCGCAACGAGCAGGAGTGAGATTGGGTGTTCCGCCGCTGGTGCCTATTTCGCGCGAGGTGGAGTTGCCGTTGTCGTTTGCGCAACAACGCTTGTGGTTCCTGGATCAGATGGAACCGGGCAGTGCGGTCTACAACATTCCGGCAGCAGTGCGGTTGCGCGGCGTGCTCAACATTGAAGCGTTGGAGCGGACGCTGTCGGAAGTGGTGCGGCGTCACGAAGTGTTGCGGACGAACTTCATCGCGGTTGATGGTGAACCAGTGCAGGTAATTGAGCCACCACGTGAGGTGCGCTTAGCCATTACCGATCTGAGCTCACTGGATGAAGCTGAGCGTACGGCAGAAACACAGCGGTTAGTAGCAGAGGAGAGTGGGCAACCGTTCAATCTAACAACCGGGCCGCTGCTGCGTGTGAAGTTGCTGCGTTTGCAGGAAGAAGAGCACGTAGCGATCGTAACGATGCATCACATCGTCAGTGATGGCTGGTCCATCGGTGTTCTGGTGCGTGAAGTGGCCGCGCTCTACTTGGCTTATGTCCGTGGCGACGAGTCGCCCTTGGCAGAGTTGCCGATCCAGTATGCGGACTTCGCGCACTGGCAGCGCGGTTGGCTACAAGATGAAGTGCTTGCCGCGCAACTTGATTACTGGCGCGCGGAATTAGCCGATGCTCCGACTGTCCTTAACCTGCCGCTCGACAAACCTCGTCCACCCGTCCAGACCTTCCGTGGGGCGCATCATTCTGTTGCGCTCTCAGCAGAACTGTCGGTGCAACTGCGCGACCTCAGCCGCCAGCATGGTTCGACGCTCTTCATGACGCTGCTTGCAGCCTTCGATCTACTGCTGTGTCGCTATGCGGGACAGGAACAGGTGTTAGTCGGCAGTCCGATCGCGAATCGGAATCGCTCGGAGACGGAAGGTCTGATCGGGTTCTTTGTGAACACACTGGTGCTGCGTGGTGACATGCGCGGCAATCCGAGTTTCCGCGAGTTGCTGCGACGCGTGCGAGAGATGGCCTTGGGTGCGTATGCGCATCAGGACTTGCCGTTTGAGAAACTGGTGGAAGAGTTGGAGCCCGAGAGAGACATGAGCCGGTCGCCGCTGTTCCAGGTGACGTTCACGTGGCAAAACGCGCCGGGCGAAGCGCTGGAGTTAGAAGGCTTGAGCCTGAGCGGGGTGGAGAGCGCGGGCGATACGGCGAAGTACGAGTTGATGCTCATACTGGAGGAACGCGGCGGCGTGATCGTGGGTGGCCTGGAATACAACCCTGATCTATATGCAGCAGCGAGCATCGGGCGGCTGGTGGCGAGCTACGAGCGTGTGTTGCAGGCGGTGGTAGCAGACGCGGAGCAGCGGGTGTTGGAAGTCGAGTTGCTGAGCGCAGCGGAGCGGCAGCAGATAGTAGCAGGGTGGAATGAGACCAGGAGAGAGTACGGCGGCGCGGTAACGATCCACCGGATGTTTGCAGCCCAGGCAGCGCGGAGCGGGGAAGCAGTGGCGCTGGTCTTCGAAGGCGAGCGGTTAACTTATGCGGAGTTGGACCGCCGCTCGAACCAACTCGCTCACCATCTTATTTCGCTGGGTGTCACGCCGGACTCACTCGTCGCCGTGTGCCTGGATCGTTCAGTGGAACTGTTCGTGGCGCTGCTCGGCATCTTGAAGGCCGGCGCCGCTTATCTGCCACTCGACCCGTCCTACCCGCTGGCGCGGCTCTCGTTCATGCTGGCCGATGCCGGCTCGCTGCTGCTGCTGACCACCGAGGCGCTGGCCGATGACTTGCCCGCGCAGTGGACACTGCCGCTGCTGCTCGACGCCGACTGGGATCTCATTGCGCTGAACACGGATGCGGCGCTGCCGGAGACAGTCGTATCTGCAGACCAACTCGCCTATGTGATGTACACGTCAGGTTCGACGGGAACACCGAAAGGTGTGGCCGTCACGCATCGTGCGGTGGTGCGGTTAGTCAGCGCGCCGAACTACGTTCGTCTTGATGCCGAGCAGACGTTGCTGCAACTGGCACCGCTGACCTTTGACGCTTCGACATTGGAAGTGTGGGGCGCACTGCTGAATGGGGGGCGGCTGGTGGTAATGCCGCCGAGTGTGCCGACGCTGGATGAGCTCAGCCGGGTGATTGTGGCAGAGGGCGTGACAACGCTGTGGCTGACATCGGGCTTGTTCCACCTGATGGTCGATGAACAGTTGGAAGGCTTGAGCCGGGTGGCCCAGTTACTGGCCGGTGGCGATGTGCTGTCAGTGCGTCATGTGGAGAAATATCTCTCTGCAATCGGCGAAAGTGAGCAGCGCTTGATTAATGGCTATGGGCCCACAGAGAACACGACCTTCACTTGCTGCCACGTGATGGATGGGAACACTAGGTTGAACGGCAGTGTGCCGATCGGTCGTCCGATCACGAACACGCAGGCTTACGTGCTGGATGCAGCGATGCAGGTGGTGCCGGTGGGCGTGGCGGGAGAGTTGTACATTGGTGGTGCCGGGTTGGCGCGTGGTTATTTCAAGCAGCCGGAACTGACCGCCGAGAAGTTTGTGCCGCATCCGCATGGTGCAGAAGCGGGTGAGCGTTTGTACCGCACGGGCGACATGGTGCGCTGGCACGAGAGTGGGGAGTTGGAGTTCGTTGGTCGCGTGGATGGCCAGGTGAAGGTGCGAGGCTTCCGCATCGAGATGGGCGAGATCGAAGCGGTGTTGGTGGGCCATGCGGGAGTGCGAGAAGCGGTAGTGCTGGTACGCGAGGACGAGCGCAGCGACAAGCGGCTGGTCGCGTACGTGGTGAAGGAAGCAGCGAGCGAGGTGACTGAAGGGGAGTTGAAGGAGTACCTGCGGGAGCGGTTGCCGGAGTACATGCAGGTGCAGTGGGTGGTAGCAGTGGCGGAGTTGCCGTTGACGGCGAACGGCAAGGTGGACCGGCGTGCTTTGCAGGCAATGGAGATAGAGGTTGCGAGTAGTCAGAGCGTGCTGGCACGGACGCCGGTGGAAGAGATCCTGGTGGCGATCTGGGCGGAGGTGTTGGGGCGCGAGACGGTGAGCGTGCACGACAACTTCTTCGAGTTGGGCGGGCATTCGCTGCTGGCGACACAGGTGATCTCGCAGGTGTGCAAGAGGTTCGGAGTCGAGGTGAAATTGCGTAGCTTCTTCGAGCAAGCGACCATCGCCGGCCTGGCAAGCCTCATCGAACTTGCACAACAGGCCCGGGCCAGGTCCAACGTTCCATCTATCATTAAGGCGTCTCGCGAGCAATATCGCATGAATGTCTCACCGCACGACACCTTAGTGCTGCCTGAAGCGTTACGGAAAGGAGCATCCTAGTTTGGATTTATGTGTGCAACCTCTGTGTGCTCTGTGACTGCTCTGAAAATAAATGCGCCTATTCGGTGGTGCGCCAGCCGCGCATGCTTAACTCTGTGGTTGTTGTATCTCACATTCCTATAACCACGGAGACACAGAGAACACAGAGGTTGCACAGAGAAATCGAAATTAGGCACTACCCAAATTCTCGTTCCCCACAACTGAACTGACAGCTAATGGAGGTGAAACAATGTCCTTCGATCAATCCGGATGGGTGTGGTCTAACGGAAGGCTGATCGCATGGCGTGAAGCCTCCATCCACGTCTCAGTACACACTCTGCATTTGGGCAGTGGAGTCTTCGAGGCGATCCGCTGCTACGAGACGGAGAATGGCCCATCAATCTTTCGCCTCGACGCCCACTTAAAGCGACTTTATGAATCGGCTTCCGTTTACTCAATTGATATTCCCTACACACCTGCAGAGCTCACGGAAGCCATGGACGAAATTGTCCGGCAGAATGGCTTGAGGTCTTGTTACCTGCGGGTGCTTTGTTATCACGGCAGCGGCAGCCTGGGTGTGCTCCCGCGCAATTGCCCTGTTGAGCTAACCATTCTTGCTTGGCCTATGGGTGCGTATCTGGGCTGGGGCAGTTTAGAGCAGGGTGTGCGTGTCACGATTTCTCGCTGGGTGAAGTTTCACTCGCGCATGATCCCGACAACTGCTAAAGCGTGCGGACAATATCTCAATTCACTGCTGGCGCTGCGTGAGGCTGTGGGAAAGGGATACGACGAGGCGGTTCTGCTTAATGAGGAGGGCACGATTGCTGAGGGCACGGGGGAGAACCTCTTCATCGTTCGAGGCGGACGCTTGCTCACTAACGACGAAAGATCTTCCATCCTGCTCGGCATAACGCGCGATGCGGTCATCCGGATCGCAAACGATCTTGGATATCCAGTTGACGTCGGCCCACTTCAAGTCGAAGACCTTCTGACGGCGAATGAGGCTTTCTTTACGGGTACAGCCGCAGAGGTGACCCCGATTCGTGAAGTCGACGGCAAACAGATCGGCAGTCGCGGACCGATAACCGAAAAAATTCAGAAAGTATTCTTCGCTGCTACTTCCGGACGCGACCCGAAGTACAGTCAATGGCTCCACTGATTCAAGCACCCGGCGGCTGGCGCCATGCAGGTCTGACGCGAACAAGCTTCTCTCATTTAACAATACAAAAACAAAGGAGTGTCTCATGACAAACGAATCAGTAATGCGGCTGTTTAATGCGATCGATTCCTCTGACTGGGAGACGCTCAAGACTCTCTTCCACGAAGACATCGTATACGAGCGTCCAGGGTATCCACCTTTCACGGGACGCGACCGAGTTCTTCAGTTCTACAAGAGCGAACGGATCATCGCATCCGGTAAGCACCACCTCGATCACATCGTTGTTGACGATAAGAGCGGAGCTTGCTGGGGACATTTCGTTGGCACCTTAAAGAGCGGCCAGAAAGTAGACGAGCGTTTCGCCGACGTCTACTCATATGAGGACGGAAAGATAAAGGCGCGGAGTTCCTACTTCTTCCGGCCCGCTGTTTAGGGCCGGTAAGTTGATGCTTTTTTGATCCACACATTACAGATTCTGTAGTGCTGCCTGAGGTGTTACGGACAGCATTGCCAAAGTCCTAAGATCGCCCACTTTGGAGTGCGGCGGCCTGGCGCCGCTTTGTTATCGATAATGGTTGTTCGAGGCCAAAGCGGCGCCAGGCCGCCGCACTCCAAAGTAGGAGGTTACATTCAATGGCATACACTCAGACACTTGAGAACTCAACAGCTCAATCGGTCAAACATCTTCCTGGAACCGGCGCACGTCTCGCTTCAATTATCGTGCTCCTCCTGGCGTTAATTGCGGGGCTGGCTGTCTACCTGCAAAACAGAGTACCCGAGGCTTTGCCGGAAACCGCATCGTCGTCTGAATTTTCGGCTGGGCGCGCGCTCCGATATTTGCAGACCATTAGTGCAAGGCCTCACCCTCTCGGTTCGCAGGAACATTCGTCCGTCCGTGATTACATCTTCGGCGAGCTCTCCAGCCTTGGACTTAATCCTGAACTGCAGAAAGCCACCGCCGTAAACGAGAGAAGGGGGCCGCCTTTTAGCGCCGGCGCCGTCGAAAATATTATGGCGAGAATAAAGGGGACGGAAAGCAGTCGTGCGTTTCTCCTTGTCAGTCATTACGATTCAGTGCCTACCAGTCCGGGGGCAAGCGATGACGGTGCGGGAGTTGTGACGCTGCTCGAAACGGCGCGTGCGCTTAAAGCCGGCGCGCCTCTCAAGAATGATGTGATTCTATTGTTTACGGACGGCGAGGAGGTAGGTTTACTCGGGGCCGATGCGTTTGTGGCAGAACATCCATGGTCCAGGGATGTCGGTGTGTTTCTAAATTTCGAGGCTCGTGGGAACAGCGGCCCAGTGTTGATGTTCGAGACAAGTGAAGCCAACGGCGATCTGATACGTCAGTTTGGCAATGCCGCGCCGCGTCCGTTGGCTAGCTCATTCTTCTACGAGATCTACAAGTTACTGCCAAACGACACGGATTTTACCGTATTGAAGAGAATGGATGCGCAGGGGATGAATTTCGCATTTGTGAACGGCATCAATCATTATCACACCCAGCTCGACAATCTGAAGGAGATCAACCAGGGGAGTTTGCAGCACGAAGGCTCGTATGCCCTCGCCCTCACCCGGCATTTCGGCAACTTGGATTTGAATAAGCCGAGAGCCGGCAATTCCGTCTACTTCAACGTGCTCGGAGCAAACTTCATAAATTACCCGGGAGTTCTGACTCTTCCCTTGTTGGTATTTACGATTCTGCTATTCGCGTTTGTCGTGGTTCAAGGCTTCAGGAAAAACGAGCTGACTGTCTTAGGGATCGTTTGGGGCGTTGTTGGACTGGTGGTCAGCGTCATTGCCTCGGCAGCAATCGTCTGGCTGCTATGGCGGTTGGTACTTCTCATTCGGCAGGGATACAGATGGGTTCCGTGGGGTGAGCCATATCATAGCAGTACTTTCAGACTAGGATTCGTGCTACTGGGCCTCGCCGTTTCCCTGGCTATTTTCATCTGGCTGGGGAAAAGAGTCAGCGCTCGAAATCTCGTGGTGGGAAGCTCCCTCTGCTGGCTGCTGTTGTCAGTGGTGGTCAGCGTGGCGCTGCCCGGAGGAAGTTACTTATTCACGCTGCCGCTTCTCTTCAGTCTGGTTGGACTGATTCTGATTTCCGTTCCAAGATTTCAGGAGAATCGAAACTCTCAAATAGTATTAGGACTCTCAGTGGTTCCGGCCGTTGTCCTGTGGGCGCCGATGATCTACAACCTGTTCGTCGCGCTGACGCTGAACGCATCCTGGATCGTGATTGTTTTTGTAGTGTTAATATTCGCAGTCGTCGTTCAGGCGATGCTCCCGATCATAACCTCCGGCAAGTGGCTATTTCCCGCCGTACTCACGCTGGCGAGTCTTGGTCTGATCCTCGCCGGTATTTTTCTTTCCGGGGTTGATAGCCAGCGACCGAAGATGAACAATATCTTTTATGCTGTAAACGCAGACACCGGCAAAGCAATTTTTGCCAGTTCAGATGACCGGCCCGACGAATGGACGTCCCAATTCCTAACTACCGGGTTGGAGCGTGGCACTATGGCCGAGTTTTTTCCCGGACTCAGGAGACCTTTTTTGAAGAGTCCCGCTCCGGCTGCACAACTTGTTGGGCCTGACGCTAAGCTTGTCAGCGACCGGATCGAGAACGGCGTGCGAACTCTGAGTCTCCATGTCTCCTCACAGCGACGTGCCCCGGTTGTTTCTATCTATGCGGAAGCCGAAGTTGAGATCCTGGAGGCCTCGATAAACGGCAAGCAGGCTATGCGCAATATCGAGAACAACCCGACGCAGAGTGTGCCCACGAAGAACTGGGGCCTACAATTCTTTAATCTATCCGCAGAAGGTGCGGAGTTGATGCTGAAAACAAAAAGCGAAAAGCCGTTCAAGTTGCTGATCGTTGATCGTTCCTACGAACTCCCTGATATCCCCGGCATGCGTGTCAGGGAAAGATCAAATGACATGATACCCGCACCGTATTCTGGGGGCGACGGGACGCTGGTTGCCAAATCGTTCACGTTCTAAGTTAATGTCTTAATTTGAGATTCTTCTCTGTGCAACCTCTGTGTCCTCTGTGTCTCTGTGGTTGATTTTTCCACAGGTTTAGTTAACCACAGAGACACAGAGGACACAGAGATTGCACAGAGAAAACTAATTAAGTGATGCGAAATGACTTCTTCGATCCTCGCCCAGAAGAAGGTGCCTGGTCCCATTCCTTAACACCCGCCGGTGAATAGCCCGTCTTACGGTTTCTTCCTTCCCACCTGACCGACGATCGTTTACACAAAATATTGACGCTGCCGGTAGGTCTGCGTTCAAATCCGCACGCGCCACTTTCGTCATTTTTTAGCGGTCGGTTGTCGAAATGATCGCTCTATTACGTCGTTCGGGTCAGTGGACACTGGTCCATCGCGCCACAACCAACGCATCATCTCCGGCATGATCGCGCCGCCAAACTTCTGGCCGTGCTTGTTTATTCCCCAGGAGTAGTTCACGTCGTAACCCTTCTGTGTGAGCGCTTTCATCAGCCGTACATTTTGTAAAAACCAATCCCACTTCTCGTCATAGATCCCGTTGCGGATCCCTCGGTTATCGTTTCGGCCACCGCACAGGAAGATTCGAATCGGCTTTTTCTCGCTCGCCAGCACACGTTCCGGGTATACGTGGCCACCACGAATATTCGTGAAACTGCCCACATTACTCAGCACCTTCCGGAATTGGTCAGGCCGTTCCCAGGCGACAGTGAAGGCGGCAATCGCTCCCGAACTCGAACCACCGATTCCGTGCTGCTCCGGATCCTTTGAAATGTTGTACTCCTTGTAGAGCACGGGCATCAATTCTTCGGTGATCACCCGGGCGTATTTGTCATCGAGCGTGTTGTATTCGGTGGGCCGATTTGTGGTTCTGTCACCCCAGTCCTTCGAGTTAGGCTCAGGCTGCTCCGGCGTGCGGCCCGGATTGATGAACACGCCGAGCATTACCGGAATCTCGCGCCGGTAGATCAGGTTGTCCATCACGTTCTGTGCGCGTATATCTCCGTTCTCGTCTTTGAATGCATGGCCGTCCTGAAAAACCATCAAGGCAGCAGGAACCGCCGCATCGTATTGCGCCGGCACGTAAACCCAATAAGTGTGCTGAGTTCCGGGATAAGCATTGCTTGGCAGCGTGTATGGCCCACGGATCTCCCCCTTTGGAACGCCTTCCTGCGGCATCGAGTCGGGTCCCAGACGGTATTGAGAATCCGGGTTTGGACTTGGCGTGGTCGTCAACTGGCCGCCGCGGTTTGCGTTTTGCTCACGTTGTCCCGCCGCGATTGGAAGCGAAGGAATGCGGGCAAGAGCTATGGCTGCGGCTCCGACAAACACTAAGCTGAGTAAGTACGTTACCGTTGCTCTCATTGCGACTCCTCAACTTTAAACGTCTGGTGTTTCTGACTATGAATCAGAGGAGATCCAGCTGACCGGTACTGTCACCCAGCTTTTCCTGCCGAACGCCCATGCGATCCAGAAGTGAGAGGTACAGGTTCGTGACGGGGGTGCCTGACGGAGCAATTACATGCCTTCCGGGTTTCAAGCTGCCGGCGCCCCGGCCTGCCAGTAATACAGGTAATGCTTCGTGAGTATGTTTATTGCCGTCGGCTATTCCACTACCGTAGACGAGCATGGCGTGGTCCAATAAAGTACCGTCGCGCTCAGTTGTCGACTTGAGCCGTTCCAGGAGATAAGCAAACAATTCCGTGTGCAGTGTGTTGATGCGAACGACCTTTTCGATCCATTCCGGATTGTTGCGATGGTGGGTAAGTGGATGATGTGGATCGCTGATCCCAATCTCCGGATAAACTCGATTGCTTCCCTCCCGTCCAAGCACGAGCGTGACCACGCGAGTGAGATCGGACTGAAACGCCAGGACCAGTAAGTCCGCCATCAATTTTACGTATTCAGGGAATTCGAACGGAATTCCGGTTGGTTTATCGATCCCCGGCGTTAGTGCACGCGTGTCTTTTTCGGCGCTCTCAATTCGTTGCTCGACCTGGCGGACGGAGAAAAGATATTCATCCAGCTTGCGCCGATCCGCGGGGCCAAGCGTCTTAACGAGGGTTTGCGCATCCGCTCTCACTAAGTCCAGGATGCTCTTTCGATACTTTAGTCGTCGTGCCCTGGTTTGCGGATCAAGATTGAGATCTTCAGCGGTCCCAAACAAGCGCTCGAAGGCTGCTCGAGGATTTACCTCCGGTGGCATTGGAGTCTGCGGAGTACGCCAGGCGAGGCTGTTGGTATAGGCGCAGCTATAGCCGGAATCACAGTCACCAACTGTGCGCGAATCTTCGCAACCAAGTTCCAGAGAAGGGAACCGTGTGCTGCCTGCTAACCTGCTTGCGGCCACCTGATCAACGGAGACGCCTCCGCGAATATCCGCGCCGGCAGTTTTGCGGCAATGAACTCCGGTGAGAAACGAAGCTCCAGCGCGGGCGTGGTCCCCAGGTCCATCTCCCAACGCGTTGCCGGTATGGGAATCCAGATTTGAAAGAACGTAAAGGTCCTTTCGAAAAGGCTCGAGCGGTTTGAGAATCCTCGTGAACTGATAGTCCTGACCAGTAACGTCAGGCGTCCAGTCTTTCATGACAATGCCGTTTGGCACGTAAACAAAAGCCATTCGGGCCGGTGCCTTCAAATCGAGAGCGCGACCGCGAGCGAGTGCCGGGACCATCGCATCCAACATTGGAATGGAAAGCACAGTCCCCAGACCGCGAAGAAACGTTCGCCTCGGCAATCGCTTGCGAGTAATGATCATGGTGCACTCCCTTCTCTTCGCTTTTGAAATGGTTCGCTATTGACTATCCCCAGAATCAGACTCGACATGCGGTAATTATCAGCAGCAACCTTTCTGACGATTTCATCAACAGCTCCGGCGTCAGAAGTTTCAAGTCCTCTACCCAACGCGTACATAAGCAGCTTCCGAGTCAAACTCTCGGTAAATCTATCGGGCTGTGCTTTAAGTATCGACTTCAGTCCCGGTGGACCATCAAATGATCGTCCGTCAGGCAGTGTTCCCGACGCATTGATCGGAAACTCTCCATCCTTCGTGCGCCAGGCCCCGGTGGCGTCGAAGTTTTCCAACCCAAAACCCAAAGGATCCATTCGTACATGACACGAAGCACAGATTGGGTTTTTGCGGTGCAGCTCCAGTTGCTCGCGCAAAGAAGATGTGGTTCCGATCTTTTCCTCATTCAGATTAGGAACATCAGGCGGAGGCGGAGGTGGTGGAGTGCCAAGAAGATTGTCCAATACCCACTTGCCTCGCAGTACCGGCGACGTGCGGTTAGCGTATGAGGAGATCGTCAACACGCTTGCGTGAGTTAGCAGTCCGCCACGTTGTGCATCGCGGGCAAACGATACTTTACGAAACTCCGGACCCTGCACCGCGGTTACTCCATAGAAGCGCGCCAGGCGTTCGTTTAGATAAGAGTAGTCAGCATCGATGAAGTCGAGAATACTGCGATCCTCGCGAAGGATGCTCTCAAAAAACATCGCGGTCTCTCGCGCCATCGACAAACGCAGATACTCATCGAAGTCCGGAAACTTCTTGCGATCGGGTTTGACTGATTCGAGAGCGCGTGTTTGCAACCATTGTCCACCGAAGTTATTAACCAGCGCATCTGCCTTTGGATCGAGCAACATACGTCGTACCTGTGCAGCAAGTGCAGCCGGACGCGACAACTTACCTCTATCGGCCGCTGTCAGCAGGTCGTCGTCCGGCATGCTGCTCCACAGAAAGTAGGATAGTCGCGATGCCAATTCGTGTTGCGTCAGGGAACTCGCCGCTTTGGAAGTGCGGGCTGGAGGTCGCGCCTCAATGCGAAAGAGAAAGTGAGGCGAAAGCAGCATTGCCTGGATGCCTGCTGCAAGCCCTTCTTCAAACGATCCATTATCCTTTTGCACTTGCGCGACCAGATTCGTCAATTGTGCTACTTCCGCTGTCGTGACTGGACGTCGATATGCACGATGCGCCAGGCGCTCAACAATGACACGAGCACATTTCTTTTCGTGCTTACCATTTAAGTGTCCGCAAGCGTAGATCTTTTTTTGACTCTCGATTGAAGGTCCTTTCACCGCGCCATATGGGCCACCTAACTCGACGGAGCCAATGCGTGCGCTGTTTGCGGGAATCTTTTCAGCCAGTCTTTTCTCAAACTCTTTTCTGCGTTCTTCAATCTCTCCTGGCGTAGCGTTCCGCGGTGGCTTGAACGTAGGTGGTGGTGGAATGACCCTCCTGGATGGATTGGGTCCGTTGTAACTGGGCGGCAGGCCTTCGTAGAGACGCGGAATGGTGACCGCCAGCCAGTGATCACCCGCCGTCAGAGTTACCCTGAACTCAGTTTTGACGCCCCAGAGTTGTTGAGGTTCCGATGCGGTGACAAAGGAAGCAATAGTTGCGGGATCCACTGTTATCTGCCGATTCTGAATTCCATCAATCCACAGTGCCAGTTGTAAGGCTTCCGAACCTGAAGGACGATCCCCGCCCAGGTTGACCCGAAGCACGTACTCACCAGCGACGGGAAACCGGTAAGTTGTGTGAAAGGCATTGGGCATGCTCAAGCCGGTCAGATCGTAATCAGTCAACGGGGTCATCTGCGGCTTCTGGTTTCGCTGACCGGACCGCAGACTCACGAGAGTTGGCTGCATTGGCTCGTTGCCGAAGATAGCGGTGCGCGAAATTTTTTCCGCTGCGGTCAAATATTTTTCCATCAACACCGGTGAAATCGAAAGCACGTCGGCAATGTTGTCAAAGCCATATCCGGAATCATCCTGGGGAAAGTCGTCTGAGGCATGACGGTCAACGCCGAGAAGATCACGTACCGTGTGGTCGTACTCGACTCGGTTAAGGCGCCGAACAGTTACTCGCCCCGAACTGATATCTGCGGTTTTGACGGCGTCTGCAGAGTCTTTGTTCGTTTCAGGTAGGGCGCCGAGTTGATGTGCGAGCCATTGGGTAACAGCTAACGTGTCGGACGGTTTGGGTGGAATCATTTCGGGAGGAGGCATCTCGCCCGCGCTAAGCTTCTCCAGAATGCGCTTTAATGTCGCTCGATCATTTGTGAGTGAAGTCGCAGTGTCGAAGGCTCCGAGGTTCAGATTCGCAGTTTTCAGTTCCTTGTTATGACAGTGATAACAATGCTGAGCGAAAAAGGGCCGGACGATTTTGTCGAACGTAAGGTCTGGTTTCGCTTGGTCCTGGTGGGCAGTGTTAGCGCTTAATATGTGAGGTTCAGACGTGACCAGCACGACCAGACAGACGCCGAAAAGCGAAATTAAGAACAATAATGTGCGCCAGAACTTCGTTCGCTTCACGGTTTCCCATTCAAAACAACGATCAAGAACCTGGTTTTTGAGAATCTATGCCCAACGTTACGAACTTATGACTGGACCCCGGGCAAAACAATATAGTCCATTGCACTAATTGAGGAAAGAGTTGGCGGCTTTAGAGTCGGGAGGGTAGATGAGAAACGGGCATTGGAGGGCGAATCTCTGTCAGTTAGATTTTGGCAGACTTTTGGCAGACTACCCCTCGAACCTAATCAATTTATGAGCGTTTGCGTGACTTCTCTGGCCGCTCTCGTTAATGGGTTTATCCGGTTGGGAGCCAATAGGCGCTACACCCGAGGAACTCAGACGGCGTTGGCACGGTGGGGGTCTGCGGTTCAAATCCGCACGCGCCTACCATTCCTCGCAACGACTTAGTCCGTACAACTTCGTTTTCCGTTGCTTCAAAGCGCTCCAATAAGCCATGCTTTTCCGGGCCGGATTCGTATGCAGCAATACACCAAGCTCAGTGAGAAATTTCAAGCAACCCATTTCGGGTAAGACGAGCCTTTCACCACGTGCCTGACGAAGACGGATGGAACTACGTGTCACGAGCGACAGTTCGGGCTTCCGAACTCCGGTGGCCTCTCCGAGAGAGGGACATGGCTCAAAAATATTTTTCATCAGTTTTCTTGTCGTAGCCATTTACTCCTTATTCTTCGCTCGCTCCAGCTTCTCGAAATCTCTATGTAGCTGCGCCAGACCTTTCGTCCATTCCCGGTCAAAACTCGGATTTGTATCCCACAAGACTTCGAGGCTGCTGTGATCAAGCGTCAGGTCTCGCAGTCCCCCGCCGGCCGTCGCATGTTTTAGCTTACCCTCTTCGTCCATCCAGACTTCGAGTTGGCATAGGATTCCATCGGAGGGCACGGGGATTTCTCCGCTTCTTTCAGCCAACGACTCGTGCGTCGAGAATACTGGTAAGACGCCTTTTGGGCTTTCGGGATTCAGCGTGAAGAGCTGGTTGTTATTCAACCAAAAGAGCATGTAACCCTTGCGTAGCATCTCAACTCCGCTATCATTCTGGACTCGCTGGTTCAGATATTTTACGACGCGCGAGTTTTTGGTTGTGGCGTGCAGCATTCACATCTTCCTGGTAACCTAATTCCTGTGCCACCTGCTCAGCTTCAATATAGAGTTCCAGCGCTGTGGCGTATTTCTTTTGGTCCAACCCAAGCTCGGCTTTCTCGCCGAGGATCATCAGTATGTTCGACAGCGACTTCTCGATCCTCTCGCGGTCATCCAACGCTTCACCAATCGATCGTGCTTTCTTCGCAGAGCTGAGTGCGGCGTCGAGTTCGCCGGCGTCAAACTTTTCCCAAAGCAAGTGTGAAAACAAAGTCCACTGGAAACTCAGATTTGCTTTTACGTCGTCGTCGAATCCTAGCGATTTGAGGATTCGTCCGCGCTCCTGGAGCAGGGCAATCTTTCCCTCAAGATTGGCAGCGTCATACTCTTTTTCCGCTTGCTTATGATTTACCGCCATCTCGGTGTCGAGAATATGAGTTAGGTTTGCACTGTCGTTACGATCTGCGAAAACTTCTTCCATCTCCCTCAGCAGACTCATTGCGGGGACATAATCATTCTCATCCAGCCGTTTCGTACACTCGGTATGCAAGATGCTCAGAAGGTATCGTTGGCCGGCATCAATCCAGAGTGCTTCCTGGTTTTCCTTTCCTATCTGAATCATGTTGCGATATGAGGCGCAAGCGCCATCGAGGTTCCCTTGTTTGGATCGCGCTTTTCCCTGGCGCTCGAGAACTGCGACAACCTGATGTCGCGCGAGCTTAAGTCCCACGACATCATTGTTTGATTGACAATGTGCGACACCTTGTTGGTATAGTTCGAGCGCCCCATCCAGTCGATTCAGACTTAGGAGGGCTTCGGCGTGATGCAGCAGACCTTGTTTGAGTCCGTAAGCAAATCCAATTTGGCGGGCCACTTCGGTTTCTTCGATGTGAAGGGGCACCGCTTCTTCCGCCTTGCCTTGCTTGCGTAACAACATTCCGCGGTTACCAAGCGCCCCAACGAGTCCTTCTTTGTGATTGATGTTGCGACAAATGAATTCCTGCAATGTAAGGAACTTCAGGGCTTCGTCAAATCGACCCATTTCCACCAGAACCTTACCCTGATTACCTATTGCCGCCTGGCTCATACTCAGATCGCCGATTTCCTGAGATATCTCAGCGGATTGTCGGAAAGATGCGAGCGCGTTCTCCAGTTCACCGTCTAATTCCTGAAGTTGGCCAATACCGTTGTAGTACAACGCCAACGATTCCCGGTCATTAAGCTCGTCGCATAAGGTTTTAAAACGTTCATACGCCTGTCGGGCTCCGTACGAATCACCACTAAGCAACAACGCGTTGGCTGTGTTGGCGAGCGCGAGTTTTACTTGTCCTGGTTGTCGCAATCGCCTGCCTACTTGCTCTTGTTCACGAAACATCGCAAGCGCTTCGTCAAAGCGGCCCTGCCGTCCCAGCAAGGTCCCCGTATTTCCTAATGTCGCAATCAAGTTCGCTTCATCCCCCGCCCGGCGGTAATAATCCGCCATCCATTTCCGCAAAGTAATAGCTTCGACGGTGTGACCCAGGTTGTCGAACAAACAGGTCAGATACCAGACGGCTGTAGGTGTGCCAAACTTGTCCGGTGCTGCAAAAACGAACTCATACGACTTTGCAGCGCTGGCGTCAGTTTCCCGTTCGAGCGTCGCCCAGTATCGCAGTACGTCCCATTTGTTCTCACGCCAAAGAGATTCAAAAAAACTCGCGTCCGTTAGTACAGTGATCAGGTTGGCCCAGTCATTCAGTTCATAAAGCTGGTAGGGAAGCTCTCGGACTTTTGTTGCGTAACTGCCGCGATAGTAAACGTAATGGACCAGACTTGCGCGAGCGCGTGCTTGCTTCTCGGGGCTGTTCAAATAACGTTGGCGTATTGCTTCCCAATGGCCGTGGGAGGCGAAAGCGAGGCGGCCTTGCCGGTAGACAAAAACCCTCTCACAAGCGAGAAAGAGAGGAGACCACAATACTTGCGCAAGCGGTTTGCCTTCGGCTCCAAGAAAATCGCACAGTTCCTGCTCAGATAATCCTCGTCGGGCGGCCCACAATAATTTCATCGCATCTCTCACGAGGTGCGGACGCTGCGGCTCAAAATCCTCCTCGTAGCGTGCCATCACCAAATTGAAGAGAGTGGGGAAGTTAGGCGCTTCGAGGAGTCGAATAATCCTCTCCTTCAACCCAATCTGACTTCCAGTCAAGCGGACTTCTTCAAGTAGTGTTATCAGAAACAATGGGTTTGAAGTGGCCGGCGTCAGCACGATCCGCTCGATGAGATCAGCATCAAGTCGCTTGCCAAAGAATGCCAGGTAAGATTTACAGACTTGTTCGGTTTTTTCAGGCATCAAGCCCACAAGCGAGAAAAGATGGGCGCCGCGTCTGGCCTGCCAGTATGCCAATTGTTCATCTGCTGAAGAGAGAACAACACAAACGCCTTTTGGTAGTTCATTCGGCAGCCAATAGTTACGCGATCGGTTTTCAGGAATCTCAAGATGATCTATTCCGTCGATCACCAACGTTAACGGCCCTTTTTCTGCTGCTTTTTGCAACCAACGTTGGAGGTCGGACGCCTGAGGTTGCTCGGAAATCTCATCAGATATTTCACAGAGAAACATCAACTCAGTAAGTATGCGCCGCATCATCGCAGGGACATTGGCGCTATAGTGGGATGCTCCCACAAAGTGATAGATGATCAAAGCTTGAGAATTTGTCTGTCGCTGTTGCGTTACCCAGTTAGCTAACAAAGCGGACTTTCCCTGGCCGGGAGGTCCGCATACGAACACCAGTCCATGATTACGCGTTAGTTCCTCCTCGAAACGCTTGTCGTCGTCTTCGCGGCCTGCGTAAGCGCGCAGGCGTAAGTTCATAAAAGTTTGGTGTCGTCGATTCTCAGTCGTGCGGTTATCGGTTTCCTCGTGAAGAAAGTCCCGGTGTATTAGCTCTTGAAGGTTTTTGAACACGAGCTCGCCCAGCTCGGTTGGGTTTCGATAACCGTGCACTTTGAAGCCGCTGTTTCGTACTTCGTCCTTAAGTCTGGTGAGTCGAATGTCTGAGTCGATTTCCAAAGCCTGCTCTTCAGTTCCAGCAATTGTTGAATTAGAGCCGGAGTCGCGGAAGTAGAAAGAGGCTTGGGAAACGGGCTCGTATGCGTTGAGCGCTGCGTAACGGATCTCCAGCTCGGTGATGGAGCGGTCGAGAAGTGTTTTGATCCAGGGATGACGTTCCAACACGGCGGACGAAAGTTTAGGGATCGATCCGTAACGTTCCGCAAGCACGCCGATGAAAAACGGACGACATCGATCGATTTCCGCGAGGCAGATCGGCAAGAGATCACCGTCGGCGATCAGCTTCTCCGGAATTCCCGATCTCAAATCAATGCCGACAAAAGTGATGTCGCGCTCCGCGCAGAGCTTCTCGATCCGAGGAAAGACGACCTTTACAAGTTCTTCACGTTCGTCATCGAGATCGCGAAACGTTGAAGAAACAAAAACTCGAACGACTCTCGAATCCCGGTAGTCATTGTATGTGCCGTTGCTCATCTCAGGTCGTTTGCTTTTCTGCTCAACATCAACCTCAGGAAAGAGACTTGAGACGCATTCTTAGTTCCTCCAACAGCTCATCTGAGATGCCTGGCACCAAGATGACGAGCTTAATTAGTCGTGCCAGTTCTTGAGGGTTAGTTTGATGTATTGGCAGTTCGAATGACAGCGACAGGAAGTCGGCGACAAAAGTGAATTTGCGCGGTGGCACGCCGGCAATGCTCATGATGGCGGCGCACTCCTCAACGAGCGCATCTCCACGTTTTTGATCGAGCCATATCATCGCCTTACTGATATGCGCATCTGCGCGCTCGTCAGCCGGTGAGGCTGGAGACCGGATCACCTCATCAAAATCTTCGATGGCTTTTCTGTTCTCACCCGTCTTTGCGAAAGCTTCACCGCGTCCCAGCAGCGCCTTACTTCTTTCGTGGGGAAACATTTCGGGAATGTCGAGTGCTTTAGTAAAGCTCACTATGGCCTGCTCATATTCCTCATCATCAAGGAACGAGCTGCCCTGCCCGACGAGCGCTGTTGCTCTGACCAAATTCGGCAAGCCTTCCATGCCCAGTACCTGCGCGTAGATCTTGCGCCCTTGCTTACCTTGTCTGTTGCGGTCATGAGCTATTGCCATGCTGCAAAGCACTTCGGCTTTGTGTTCGACCGTAGCTTTGGGCAAAGCCAGCACAGCTTCAAAGTCACGCGTGGCTTCAAGGTCCTTGCCAATTCTTTCGTAGGCTCGGCCTCGTTCAATCAACGACCACGAATCCAAATACCCTTCGTCAGTACTGCTATCGGCCGCCGCCGTGAAATGTTTTACGGCCGCGGGCCAATTCTCGGTATCACGAGCGATCAATCCCAACATGAACGAGGCCCATGCGCGGGTTTCATCTCGTGCACCACGGAAGCCAAGGACGTCCGTGAAAGCTTTTTCTGCGACCTGATGGTCGCCCTGGTCTCGCCAGATGGTGCCCAGTTTGAAGGCCGCCTCGCCCTTCTCTCTCTCAGATGCAGCGGTTGAGCGCGAAACAAATGTGAAATCGACGACTGCCTTTTCCATAGAGCCATCCATCAGGTATTGCTTGCCCCGACGAAGGGCTGCCTCAATTTTCATTTTCTCGGGCGCACCAGCCAGCGCAATAACGGCCGACAGATCAGCGGTGTACTTCGCCATATCGTTCAACTTGCCGAACATTGAACCCCTGTTGTTGAGAGCTTCAGCTCGCAGGTCCGCCGGAGCGTTCGGCCAGTTGACCACTGACGTGAAATCCTCGATCGCTTCTCTGAAGTTATTCTGTTCGGCTCGCGCGCATCCTCGTTGTGCATGAGCGAGCAATTTGAAATCTGAAGGGGCATCGATTCTCGAGAGAACTTCGCCAAACAGTTTTTCCGCGGCTTCGAAATCGTGTTTCTTTAAATGCACGTGCGCACGGTCAGTGATTTCCTTAATGCTTTCGGCGCTTGGTTTGTCGTGCATCGCCGACGCAAAACCGCGCACCATTTGTGCTTGCTGCATCAACATCACGTCTCCAAGGCTGCGGGCGATCGCTTCGGCTTCGTCGAGCAGCGAAGTGGACCTGGAAGGTTGGCGCAACTCGTTATAGAGAGTGCTCAGATTAAACAGACTCCGCGCGAGTTCTGATTGATGACCCATCTCGCGCAACATGTTAACTTGCCTTTCGAAGAGTTCTTTGGCATCGTCCAGTTTCCTCAGATCGCGTGAAACCAGCGCTTTCGTACCCAATGCAAACTGAATCCCGTCTGGCAGCTTGCCCACAACTGCAACTTTCAATTGCTCGTCTGCGAGCTTCATTGCATCGATTAGTTTCTCGTCATCGTCGTCCTGAGCGGCGATTTCGCGGAGAAGCACGGCCTGGTTACCGAGACACGACTGTAAGCCGTCCATATTTCCTATTCGCCGCACGATCTTCTCCTGCTCTTTGAGGACCTTCATGGAACCAGCGAAATCGTTCTTCCAACGGTAAGCGCCAGCCTTTTGGCCGAGCACATTCTGTAATTCATCGTTATCGCCGCTTTGACGCGCAGCTACTTCAGCGCGATCAAAAAGCATCAGCGCCTTATCGAACTGCTGAGCGCGCACAAACGATTCCGCTTGCGTTCGGAGTGAACTTGCCAATTGCGAGCCGCTATTCTTTTTCTTCTTCCAAAACATACGATTCAGCCTCCCGCATACAGCGGTCATACTCGTCGATCTGATCGAGACTCAGATGGATCGCTGCTTGATTGATAAGACAATCAACAATCTCTTCCGCAAGTTTTAATTTGCGAAGCACCTTTTCTCGTGCATGCAGCACATTGAGCGCCTCATCAAGACGTTCCTGGCGCTTCAGAACAGCAGCCTTGATTCCCAGACAAATTTGCAGCTCAAATGGATCTGCCAGCCTTTCGCATAACTGTTGCTGAAAGCCGACAAGTTCACTCGCTTTGTCGAGCCTGCCACTTTGGAGATGAATCCGCGCCTGATTGCCGAGCGCGCGCTGCAAACCGTGAGTCAAGCCGAACTCTCGACAAATCGCCTCGGCCTTCGCAAATGAACTCAACGCTTCTTCATTCCGGCTGAGTTGGCGATAGACCACGCCCTGATTAGCTACGGCCCTTTGCGCTGCTTCCTTGTTGCCATTCTCATTGGCGATGGTTTCAATTTGTTGGTAAAGCCTGAGCGCTTCTTGCCAGTCCCCCTGGACCAGAAGAACGCCGGCTTGATTATTCAGTGCCACGAGCCAACCATTCACATCGTTAAGTTCTTCGTAAATCTTTCCGGCCTGCACATGACGTTGCAGCGCTTCTTCTCGCTGGCCACGCCGGTCCTCAATGAAACCCAGATTGCCGAGTGCCGCCGCTTCTCCAGCCCGGAGATTCTTCTCGCTGAAGATTCGTCTGGCTTCAATCAAATAGCCTTCTGCTTCATCAAACTGACCCATCGACGTCAACACCGAAGCTATTTTGAGCAGCGCTGGTGCCAACATCTCTTTGCGGTTGGTTCGTCGAGCCTTCATCAGGTTATGCCTGGCAAGAATGAGGCCTTCAACACGATGTCCACTGGAATCCAGCAAATTGGCGATTACTTCAGTTACCGCCGGATCGAACGAGTCAGCACCATTGATAATGTGCTGATACGACTTGACCATTCGGTATTCAGAATTAGTCTCGATTGCCGACCAAAACGCACGAACTCGATAAGCGTGTCGAACCCATGCAATTAGCAGGAACTCTGGATCAGCAAACAACGTTGCCATCGCTTTCCAGTCTTCCGCGGCAAAGAGCTGCGCCGGCAGTTCCTCGATCTTTCGCAAGCTCAAATCTTGTTGGTTGAAGTACGTGATCAACCGCGAGCGCATTTCATTACGGAGCCGATGGGAGCTCAAGTATTTTTTCCGGATCGCTTGTCTCAGAAAGTCATGCGAAAAACCGATCAGGCCCGATCTGATTACCAGGGAATCCTCAGCGGCGAGCAGGAATGGTGACCATTTGGCCTGCGGTAATCTTTCTTCCGAAACCCTCCGCATGAGTTCCAGCAATTCAATTTCGGCCAGGCCGTTCTTCGCTGTTCCCAACAGCGACATTGCGTCGCGGACTAATCCGGGTCTATCACGATCGTAGTCTTCTTCCCAGCGTCCTAGTATCTTTTGGTAAAGCTCCTCCGTATTGGGCGACGTAAGATAGAACTCAAGTCGTTGGCCCAATAGTTCGTTTTCACCGAACTGTCGCAGCTCGTCCAGCATCACTCTGAGAAAAAGAGGGTTCGAGGTCTGTTTGGAGGAAGCGATACGCTCGAGCCTCTCCGGGCTCAGGCGCCGGCCGCCTTGCTGGAGAAAGGCGTTTGTCAGTTGCCGGCGTTCAGCTTCGCTCAATGGCTCCACAACCATCTCGGATCGTGCGCGTTGACGGATAATATCGAGGCTTCGTCCCGGCAAAGTGGAGAGTATTAGTCGACACCTGGAAGGAAACACGACTGGTAGCCAACCAAGTTCAAGTGCGCCATTGCGATCCTCAAGCCGGTCCAGACCATCGATTACGATAATAATTCGAATGTGTGGCGGCATCCGTTCGAGCCATTGCGAAAACTCCGCATGAATTTGTGCCGCCTCAAGTGACACTTCACCAGGAAACTCAGTAGGGAATGCACGTTTCATTTCCATCATGACTCGCCGCAGAAGCCGAATGTAGTCTGTGCTGTCAGGGGTGCCGCCAATAAAGTGGATAAAAGCGAAATCATCAGGATTACTCTCGCGATAACGAAGAAACCAATTGGCCAAAAGAGCGGATTTACCTGCGCCCTGTTCACCCAACACAACTTTTGGCGGCCCTTCACCGGCGGCATGCACGTCCAGTTCCTCGAAATACTCCGGCCGTACGATGTAAATACGAGACCGATTTCTAGCGAAGGCCTCATGCGTATAGGCCTCGCGGTCCAAGAGGTCGGGAACTTCATTAATCGGATAGAGCTGATCGAGGAGTCGAGCAAAGTCCTCGTAAACCCAGGCGCCCAGTTCCTCTGGTTCGTTGAAGCCTTCGTGCAGCCTGCAGAATTGCGCGACGCTTGCTTCACGGATCCGATCTTTCAGAAGCTCGAGTTGTTTCCCGCGAGGCGAATTTGTATCACTGAATTCAGTGGCACTCTTCGGAGACAGCATGGTGAGATATGCCGGATTGCGAAAGTAAAAGAAAGCATGCTGAGACAATTCCGGCTTATTGAGAACACCGTGAAGAATTTCGAGTTCGGTTACCGATTTGGCTTCACTCAGATGCTCGTGCAACCAGGGCTCTCGCTCGATTAGATCCTGTGAGATAAAGTCGGGAATCGAGCCGTAACGTTCCCCAAGCAGACCAATAAAGTAAGGGCGGCAACGGCGAATCTCTTCGAGACAAATCGGCAGCGCTTTGCCTTCAGCGCTTTCCTCCTCGGTGATGCCCCAGCGGAGATCAACCTCGCCCCAAACTACGTTTCGGGCCTCGCAAATCTTTCGGAGTTTAGGAAACGTGAACTTGACCAGATAGTCTCGCTCGACCTTCATGTCAAGGAAGGTGGAGGAGACGAAGACCCGGATTGTTCTTCCAATGTCCATGGCCCACCTGTCGGTTCAGTTCGAAGTGGCTACGGTTCCTGAAAGAAGTGTTCGTAATACTAGCGCATGTGTGGCGCGCCCAGTTCGTGATTTGAAGCTGAGAACAACATGAAGTTTGACATTGGTTACCAGCGAAGCCAAGGGCTCGCCGTTTCCGCCATTACCGTTTTTGAAACCACGTTGTTGTATCGAGTGTTTGAATTATGCGAGTCAGGACTTAGCATCGAGCCAAGAGACTGAACGCCACTCAAAGTCAACTCTTCACCATTCTCCCGAATTCACTATCGGTTTAGAATAATTCTTCACCATGGCTCGCAACCAGCTTAGCCAAATATTTGTGCTCGCCAACGAATTCAAAGAGGGCGATCTGAACGTCGGCGGTACGCGCGATGACCATGTGCGCCGAGAAGCACGCGGCGCGCTGGCCGCGCTGTCGCTCGGAGATATTGCCAGAGCAGACTTCGTTGAAGATCAGGTTACCGAAGCTCTTCACCGGTCTTTGGATCCGCAACTGGCCGGCAAAGTGGCCCACCTTACTGTGGCAGAGCTCAAGCGAATTCTTCTTTCGCCCCAAGGCGCGAGTTGGATTGAACGTCATCGAAATGGCGTTTCCAGCGAAACTGCTGCCGCAGTGGTGAAAATCATGACTAATGAAGAGCTTGGGACGCTTTCTTGCAAGCTCTTCAATCAGCTGCCCGGAAAGGGCATCCCTATCGGATCCCCCGGACATTTCGGCTCGCGAATCCAGCCTAATTCTCCCGGTGACGATGAAACTGAGATATTGCTTTCAATCCTCGAAGGGATCGCTTATGGCTGCGGTGATGTGATTCTCGGTCTCAATCCTGCCAGCGACGATATCGACACAATCATTAGGCTCGAACAGTTGCTGCAGAGTGTAGTAGAGCGACTTCAGTTACCTGTTCGATTCTGCGTGCTGTCGGACATCGTTAAGCAGACTACCGCGCGCTCCCAAACAAAAGTGGATGTCGGCTTTCAAAGTCTTGCCGGAACCTCTAAGGCAATCTTGGGGATGGTGGGGCTCGATATTGATGGGTTGCTCGCACTTGCGCCTGGATTTGACGGGCTCTACGTTCGAAACGGGTCAGGGTTCCGCAGTCACCAATCAAACCGCCGAGGGTGTTGATATGGTTACGCTCGAAGCGCGAGCCTACGGGGTTGCCAGACTCATTCATCAACGGACAGGGATTTGGATGATTGTGAACGATGTAGCAGGATTCATCGGACCCGAGGTCTTCCGCACCGGCGAGCAGTTGCTACGTGCGTGTCTTGAAGACACTGTGATGGCCAAGCTTCACGGAATCACAATGGGACTCGATGTGTGCGCCACTTTTCATATGGGCATTGGACCTGCCGAATTGCGAACCCTGGCGGAACACATCGTGGTCCAGGCTGCCCCTGCCTATTTGATGGCCGTCGCGGGAAACGCGGATCCGATGCTCGGCTACATGACAACTTCCTTTCGCGAGCATCCGAGATTGCGCCGGGAAACTGGACGTCAAATTACCTCCGCAATGCAGGAGAGATTAATCGAGCTGTCCGTGATGACGGAATCCGGCGCTGTATCTGGCAGGAGTGCGGATGCTCTGTATGCGGTCTACCACAAGGCTGGCGGCGACACTCGTTCGCTCGATACGCTCCGCGACGATGCCGCAAAAAAGATTCGAGCGCTTGCCGAACGAGGGTTCGATCTTGGTTACGGCTGCGACGAAAACTACGGCGACCCACCCGAAGCGAACGCTCGGATTACGGGAATCTACTCAAATGCAAGGCGTGCGCTCTACGCGACAATGGATGAGGCAGTGATCTCTGACTCGTCGCCATCCTATGTTCGAGTCCACACAAGATCGTCGGACCGAGATGACTACCTGGCGCACCCGGCAACGGGCGAGCTGATCGATGACGAAGATACGGTTCGTATCCAGGAGCTCTATCCCGCGCGCCGGCCGCAAGTGCAGGTTGTCGTTTCGGATGGGCTCAATGCTAACGCTGTCAATGAGAATCTGCGTTCGGTGCTGCCGGGCGTACGACGCGAACTGCTGGCAGCAGGCCGTCATATTAGCGAGATAGACATAATTGTTGAGAATGGAAGAGTGCGGGCGGGTTATCACATCGGTTCGCTGCTGGAGGCTGAAATGATCATTCATTTGATCGGCGAACGCCCTGGGACCGGGATCAATACGCTTTCGGCATACTTAACCTATGGTCTGGACGAGAGAGGTCAATCGCGCTGGGGATCGGCATTAGGATTTGACCATTCGTCAACTACGGCCGTTTGTGGAATTCATCGACGCGGTAAAACTCCTGAAAGAGCGGTAGAAGAAATAGCGAGATTGGTGGATCGAATGTTCACGGAACGGTGTTCGGGCGTCGCTCTTCGACGCCGGCCTTAGACTACTTATGGATCCTGCGAGATGATCTTGCACATGTTCTTTTGTAAACTGCACATCTATCGTTTAAGCCTTAGTTAAGGACGGAGAAAACAGCAACGTGCCTTTTGAAACACAATCCACTGAGACTTCACCAGAATCACCCCAAAATACTGGTGGGCCTTCAAATTTTATTAGAGACATCATTATCGAGGACATCAAGAGCGGTAAATATGAAGGCCGGGTACAAACCCGATTTCCACCGGAGCCAAACGGTTATTTACATATCGGACACGCCAAAGCCATCTGTCTCGATTTCGGCCTCGCGGCGGAGTTTGGCGGCAAGTGCAATTTGCGTTTCGACGATACCAATCCCTCAAAAGAAGAAACCGAGTACGTCGACGCCATCATGAAGGACGTGCGGTGGTTGGGCTTCCAATGGGATGGTCTTTACTATGCCTCGGATTATTTTCAACAACTATACGACTGGGCCATTCAGTTAATCACAGACGGGAAAGCTTACGTATGCGATCTCAGTGCTGATGAGATTCGCGAGTATCGCGGCACGTTAACCGAGCCGGGAAGGGAAAGTCCGTACCGCAACCGTTCTGTTGAAGAGAATCTCGATCTGTTTGAGCGCATGAAGAAGGGAGAGTTCCCGGATGGTTCGCGAACCCTGCGTGCAAAGATCGATATGAGCTCTCCAAATCTTAATTTCCGTGATCCAGTCATGTATCGAATTCTGCACATGGACCATCACCGGACGGGAAGTGAATGGTGTATTTATCCGATGTACGATTACGCGCACGGGCAGTCAGATTCGATCGAGCGCGTAACGCACTCTATGTGTACTCTCGAGTTTGATAACAATCGTCCGTTATACAATTGGTTTATCGAACAGCTCGGCATATTTCCGTCGCGGCAATACGAGTTTGACCGGCTTGCACTCACTCACACGTTGCTCAGCAAACGCAAGCTACTGAAGTTGGTTGAAGAAGGACACGTCGAAGGTTGGGATGACCCGCGTATGCCGACGCTCTCCGGCATGCGCCGGCGCGGTTACACATCCACGGCCATCCGCAACTTCTGCGGGAGCGTTGGCGTTTCGAAGACGAACGGCATTACTCAGTTACAGCAACTCGAATACTTTCTGCGCCAAAACCTGAATCAGATTGTTCCGCGGGTGATGTGTGTGCAGAAACCTTTACGCGTGGTTATCGAGAACTATCCGGATGATCTTGTGGAAGAAATGGACGCTATCAACAACCCCGAAGATAGCTCCGCGGGCTCCAGAAAGATTCCTTTTTCAAAGACGCTTTTTATCGAGGAAGATGACTTTCGTGAGGACCCGCCGAAGCAGTTCTACCGGCTCGCCCCTGGTCGCGAGGTGCGTCTTCGTTATGCGTACTTAATCACCTGCACAGAGGTTATCAAAGACAGCAGCGGCAAAATTATAGAACTCCGTTGTACTTACGATCCGGCTACACGCGGCGGTAACACACCTGATGGTCGAAAGGTGAAGTCGACTATTCACTGGGTCTCAGCAGCTCACGCTTTACCAGCGGAGATTCGTCTCTACGACAACCTCTTTATTAAAGAGGATCCGAATGAGGTTGAAGAAGGACACGACTTTACTGAGAACCTGAATCCCGATTCATTGCAGGTACGGCACGATTGCAAAGTAGAGCCAAGTGTCCGAGACGCCGAGCCTGGGACCAAGTATCAGTTCGAGCGCCTTGGTTATTACTGCCTCGACCGCGACTCAGGGGACCATTTGGTTTTCAATCGAACCATCGGCCTCCGCGACACTTGGGCCAAGATCGAAAAACGCGCAACGAGTGGGGCGTAGAAGCATTGCCGTAGTTAATGGGTTTAGAGCAAAGCAAAGAAGCCGTCGGAGTTCTCCGGCGGCTTCTTTTTGATCTTTATTCTGGTAGGCGCGAACGGGCTCGAACCGTTGACCTTTGCCGTGTCGAGGCAACGCTCTACCAACTGAGCTACGCGCCTATCTGGGACGCTAATCTTACGCCAAGTGGGACTGGAGGCGCAAACGGCTTTCGAAGAAAATTTTTTCGCCCCGCCGTCACAAAACGCGACCGCTATTTTGTCTTTAAACCAGCAATCACATTTGATGTGAGGGTTGTGATGAACAAACTAATGCCTCTCTTTTTGACCTTAGCAATTATGCTTTCCCCGGTTCGTCGTGCGGCTTTGGCCCAACAACAGTTAACTGATCCAGGTGTGGAGAAGATCAAAATTGACATCGCAAGGCGTGTTCGTGATGGAAAAAAACAAATGTCACCGTCAAATTGCGGAACGGCTCGGAGCGAAGGCCGGATCACGCAGGCCGCCGACATGTTTACTCTCAGGGAGAAAAACTCCCGCTCTCAATTGGACATTAGCTACGCAGACGTGACGAAGGTGAAGAGCAAGGGGGTTAATCCTTTTAAGAACGGCGTGCTTCGGTAATGACCACTCATCTCTCGGTTTTTGCAGAGAACCGCGGTGACCCACCCACAGATTACGCAGATTGAAGGAGCTTCTTGAGTGACATTTTTGATGTGCGGTCGATTGATGGACGCACGAAGAATGAGATGTAGAGCCATCCCAAAAACGGAAACACCAGGATAAAACACAAAATTCGAATCCATGAGGTGTCTATTGATCGGATGATGATAATAGATAAGGGAATTATCGAGACATGCATTGCGAGGTAGCCGAGAATCATTCTTGGGATCGCTCTAATCCAACTCTTGCGATAGGGAATGGTTTGAAATGCCTCTGAGCCGATCCCCTGATTGGGTTCCTCATTCAGCACGATTGTCTTCTGCCAGCATCCGGCCTGGTTGATCATCTCCAACTCTGTTTCAATTGCCTCGCTCTTTTCCGACGTATCCACGATTACGAATTGAGCTCCTTTTATCAGAGTCTGTATCGCATCTTCCCATTCAGTATTTTCCGACTTCACGCAGAGTGGCACGCTGCGAAGCGGATGCAGAAGCTTCATCCCCGCAAAGCCCACGAGGAATGGATTCCAATCGCCCATGCGACTGTGCGGTGCCACAAGAAATACCACCGGCTTAGTCGCAGGTGTCTGCCGCAGAACAAGATTAATCACTGTTCGATCGGAAAACTTTGAGAAGCGTCGAAGAAACAATACATAAGGACGTTGCAGAAAAGATAACGGCTTGAGGTGTCGCTTGATTAGTGGAAATGAAAACGCCCCGAACCATATAAGACTCAAGATGCTAAATGCAGCAAAGTCGATCGCGGCAGTTTGCTTTGCCTGCAATGGTTCATTCGAGCCAAAGAAAAAGAGCAGGAAGGTTATTGGGTAAAGGGTAAGTAACAGCAGAGGAAGAAACGTCAGTATCAAAGCGCCAAACCTAACTCGGCCGGTCAGCAACGGTGGCGCGACCCGCAAAGCAAAACGCCCGCAAGCAGCGCCGAAATAAACGATGGGAATTAGAAGAATGATGTGCGCAGTGGCGGATCCGAGGAGTGTTGCAAGATCGTCCGTGTCGTTCAGTAATTCAGTTCTTATTGCTAACGAGCGTAGATAGATATAGATGACGCTGACCATCAGCAGTATTCCTCCACACAATGAGGCAGAGACGAATACCAGGAATGAGTTGATGGCGTTTGAGAAATAGTTTGACCGCATGGTGGTTTTTACTACAAGCACCACGGCTCGATCTTCGCGAGGTTGTTTAATCTTATCTAATCTGCGAAATCGGTGGAATCTGTGGACGCTACTTGAAAATAAAAACGCCGCGCCTGAAAGCAGGCGCGGCGTTTGTTAAGGCTGGACCGGTGTTCATGGTCCAACAGTTACTGTGAACGATTGGTGCACCTGGTTGTAGTAAACCGGACTGCTGCAATTAACGATATTTCGCTTCCACACCGTTAATTGGATCAGGTAACAACAGGTTCTTGGAAACACCTTCGAGGCATCCGGAATATGCAACCTCATTTGTCCACCCTTCCACGTCGGCGAACCTCCACCCGGCTGTAATATCGCCTGGGAATACGTCGGCCCAGGCTGAACTCCAGGCGCGGCTGCCGCCGGCGCGGCAAAATCAAACAAGCTGCGGTCATCACTATCACCCCATAGAATCCTCAGGTCATAGCTAAGCAGATGGCCGTCCGGATCGCTGCAAAAGTAATCGATCGTGAGCGGCGTATTGGGCAACAGCTTTTCTGCACCGCACGGCTCAACTTCGACAACCCCGAGCCTGATGGAGGTGATTCCGCAATCCGGTTCGGTCGTGTCGACGTGCACGGTCCCGGGCACTCCCGGACCGACAATGCGGTTGTCGATACGCAAAACGATTAGATTGTTTTCCGCATGACCGCCACAACCATCTAACACCACTCCAGGATCAGCCGGGTCTGGTTCACCAGAAGCCAACGCTCGATATCCGCGGACACGAAAGTCGTAGGTGCCATCGACAAAGTTTCCCGCGGTTTGGATCTGGGCCAGCTCGTTTACGTTCATGAACCAGACTCGCCCATTAGCAACATTGCCCCAGCTTGAACCCGGTGGCAGCGGGTGAGTTTGTTCGTAATGTTGACGACTCTCGTAAACCAACTTAGTCCCCAGTGGTACGAGGGGAAAGCCCGGATAGAACCATTGGTTGGGCCACACGTGGCCCGGACTTGAGTCGAAGTAACCGCGTGTGAAGCCACTCAAAGCAGCGGGTGGCACCGAAGCCCACGCACCTGGACCAGCCGAGTGTTCCTTGTATTCGATCTCATAGTAGGCCGCCTGTGGATGAGTTCCGAGTTGGCCCCAGATCGAAATACCTTCAGAGAATGGATTGTCACTGGTCCCGGGGTTGGCGTAGCCGACCGGTCCTCCCGGATGAGCCGAGTTCCCGCCAATGTTGCCTGAAATTATTCCGGGATCGCCACAAACTCCTGTTATCAACGCACAGGAACCTATCGGATCCGGATCATTTTGCGGGATACAGCACGCTTGATCGTTTGCCTTCAGGGTTACGTTGAGGTTAGTGGGAATATCCCAGCGAGCCTGGAAAAGATTTTCATTTACGATCACTTTATCCTGGCCGCCACCACAGTTCTGAGTCACGCGGAAGATGATGTCCGGCGAACAGTCCAGCCATGGTGTCCACGGAAACCACGGCCAGATACGCAGGCGCTCGAGCTCCGGTACAGGCGGAAGCACACTGGCGAGTCTCTCGCGCAGAGACGGAATCGTGCTCGGGTCGACTTTTGTTATGGCTTTAATCGGAGGCGGTATAGGTATCGACGGCGTGGTGATTCCGGGTAGAGGTCTAATTGGTACTGGTGGAATAACACTCGTCAAGCCGGCGATATCAAAAGACACTTCCGGAGTCGGCTCTTTGAATTTCAATTCCGGCCGAAGCTTGAGAACTGGTCGAATCTTATCGATCAGCAATGGCTCCAGTCTCCAGCGCCGTAACTGCCACCACCACCATGGCCACCAACCACAGCACCATGTGAACTTGATAGTGAAATTCCCGTTCGCATCTGTGATCGCAGTTGGACCAACCTGCGAACTCGAGATCCACCACCAGAAGAAGTCGACATCAAAAGCGCGCACTTCGGCGCCGGGAACCGGGAAACCAGTTTCAGGACAAATAACTCGACCCGTGATCGTAAAGCTGCGACACCAGCCAAGCCAGAGAACCCACCACGCCGGAGTTACGATAAAAGGCGGAAGCTTCAGCGTAGGCTTGTTGGCCCATTGAGTGGGATTGACAGCCGTGGTGAGGGTTTGAAAATTAAATAGTTCCTGATCTGAAACGTTGTCGGGACCGATTGCGAGCGTGAATGGTTTATTGGCGTCAACGTCGAGTGTGACCTCGGCTTTGCCGCCTTTCACTGACACTACTTGAGAGACAACCTTCTCTCCTATCCTGGCCGCGACTCTTACTTTCTGCTGGCCGCGATCGGAATCTTTAACTTGTGATACATCAATTGGTATTACGAGTTTACTCATGGATACTCCTTAAGAGATTCATTGTTGAGAGGTGGCGGCGCGGGCGATCCGAGCCACGTTGTTCCTTCTGCGTGGTCGTGGGAGTGCATGAAGGATTTGATAGGGTCAGTACACTGGACGAAGTCCGGGCACTGAGAGGAGTGATGGGGCGTCAGCGCCGTGGACGCGCACACGCCGGACGCTCGGGTTGAACCGGTAAACCACCCCGCTAAGCGGTCCGGTAACGGTTAGTTCGCCTTGACCTGAGTATTCGAACTCGATTGGCGTCGTAAGTTGGTATTGGCTCTCCGGTGGTGGAGTTGAGCCGATGTTGGCTTGACTATACGCACTACGACCCTTACCGCAGCATGACATTTTGATTCCTCCTCAATGGTTATGTTTTTGGATTGGTGTTTCGTTCCAGATTGCCGGAGGAGGTTTATGGTTGCGTTCGGTGAGACGCTGGAGCAGGATGGCGCCGCCTGACAAACCAAGCCATAGAAGCGCGCGGTCCAACCACGTCTCCCCCATCAGCCAGCCGAGAGGGGCTGCGAACCACAGACTCAAGCAATAGAAGCAATCGAGCAGTTGACCAAAGAAGCTACTACCAGCGAGCCGGCGTAAACGAAGGAAGATGTCGCCTGGTCCATCTTCGCCGTAGAACAGGTGAGTGATACGCCAAACAGCCAGTACCGCAATCACGAACGTGGTAAAAGACATGTCAAGCCGTATCGCCGGGTTTGCCAGCAACAACATCGAGATCTATATCGCCTCCGGAAATGGAACTCGCGTTACTCGGGTCTGGAAAAGGATGGTGTAAACAGGTTGGGGGCCATCCGACCCAAATCACGTGAGAAGCTGGTTGGATAATCGTGTGTTACAGTCGCGCCCGCCTCACCAGCATCAACGCGAGCAAGCGCTGCGAATGAGGACATGCTGAGCAATCACTATTCCGCAAGGCGGTGGGCCAGTTTGAGGCTATGAAATGTTTAGGAAGATCGTAGAATGTCCACGCCAGTACACACTACAGTCCCCTAACGTACACAGAACGAACTGTAGGGGCGGCCCTCCGTGGCCGCCCCTGCGTGGAAATCAACCGTCAGAGTGCAAACGCAGGGGCGGCCACGGAGGGCCGCCCCTACAGTTCGTTCCGAGGTTAAATTTGGACCGACGTAGTTTTCTTATTGGAGTTGCGGCGCTCTCTTCAAGGGCGGTTGCGCGGTCGAAGGTTGGACCACCAACACCTTACGGCCCGACACCCTCTGCGCGCCAACTTCGCTGGCATGAAATGGAATTCTATGGATTCATCCATTTCACCATCAACACCTTCACCGATAAAGAATGGGGTTACGGCGATGAGTCTCCGGCAATGTTCAACCCCACTGACTTCGACGCGGATCAGATCGTCGGCACCGCAGCCGCCGCGGGGATGAAGGGCCTGATTCTGACCTGCAAACATCACGACGGATTCTGCCTGTGGCCATCGAAATACACCGAACATTCAATTAAGAACAGCCCCTGGCGAAATGGTCGTGGCGATGTCGTAAAGGAGATTTCGGCCGCCTGTCGAAAGCATCGACTGAAGTTTGGCATCTATCTCTCTCCATGGGATCGCAACCACAAAGACTACGGCCGGCCTGAATACCTGACCTACTTCCGTAACCAATTGCGTGAACTGCTAACGTCGTACGGTCCTGTTTTCGAGATCTTCTTTGACGGTGCGAACGGCGGCGACGGATATTACGGCGGCGCGCGTGAGACGCGCCGGATCGATCGCGACAGATATTACGATTGGCCCACGACGTGGGACCTTGTCCGCCGGCTTCAGCCTGACACCTGTCTCTTCAGCGATGCTGGACCAGACGTGCGCTGGGTCGGCAACGAGCGCGGAATCGCCGGCGATCCGTTGTGGAATACATTGAACAAAGACGATTTCGCACCCGGCCGAGCCGACGAAGCGCGGTTGAATCGCGGGGATCGGCCCGGCTCTCACTGGGTGCCGGCTGAATGCGATGTTTCGATCAGACCCGGTTGGTTCTATCACTCAAGCGAAGACAGCAAGGTGAAAACTGCAGCAACGCTCGTCGATCTTTACTACGCCTCCGTCGGTCGTGGAGGTTCTTTTCTGCTCAACCTCGCGCCGGATCGTCGAGGACAAATTCCCAACACGGACGTGAATTCACTGCGCGAATTCCGTCGTATTCTCGATGCAACTTTTCGTGAAGACTTCGCGCAAGGCGCGCAAGTTAGTGCAAGCAATACGCGAGGAAACAGTTTTTCACCACGAAACGTGATTGACCGCAGTCGTAATACATATTGGACTACTGAAGATCACGTAACGACGCCGGAGTTAATTCTTGATCTTGGAAGGCAGCAAACATTCAACGTCGTTCGCCTGCGTGAGTATCTTCCGCTCGGTCAACGAGTGGAAGCGTTTGCATTAGATATTTGGACAAATAACGAATGGCAGGAGTTTGCCCGCGGCACAAGCATCGGAAACTGCAAGCTCGTTCGTGGTAAGCCCGTGAGCACAACGAAGGTTCGTTTGCGGATTACACGATCGCCTGTTTGTCCTGCTATCTCCGAATTAGCGCTGTTCGCTGAACAGTAATCAGGCGAAGACCTTCAAGAGCGCGTCGAGTTTGTTGGATTTCTTCCCTGGCTTCGACTTGATATTTCCGTAAAAACCCGCTAGCGCAGATACCAGACTGGTAGCTATCGCGCGATCAGTTTCCGGGCCTTGTGCCGCTAACTCTTCAGAACCCGCGATCGAGAGGATACAGATTGGAGGTTTCCGTGACTCTGGCCACCAGTTCTCGATATTAAGTGTGTCGTTATCTGTTAACCAGTGCCTCGTCACACACACCAGCACGTCGACTCCGAGTTCCATCGGCATTCGCTCGAGCCGGTGCGCAAGACGTTCAGCCCACAAATACGGAGTGCCTTTCACACTTTCAAGATCCCAGACGCCCATGGGAACTGAAAGGTCCGCGAGTTCAAAGCCAAATTCGCTTTGTGCCTGGTTCATTTCGTTCAAAGTCTGGCCGAGTTTGGGAAAGACGTTGTCCATGTCCCAAACTGCGATCTTTGTTAAATGCCCCTGTATCGAGCGTCGTGATGATGCGCTCACTGCGGTTGTGCGAGTAGTCGCCGATTTCTTCCTCGGTGTGCAGATCGTGGCATTCGCATCGCGCGCGTAAAGAACCGGTACGGCCCAATCGATCGGTTCTCCATGCAGCAGATAGTTGACAGCAATGCGTGCTTCGCGTGCCGATTGGCCCAGCGATAGACCCTGAGCCAGCGACGAGTAAAACTGCTGCGCGAACGATGTGGCTGACGAATCCAGTACGCTGTATTGATTCGCCACCAGCGCGGGCAGACCATGTGCAACTAACGACTGCGCCACACCTTTGTTAAAATCAGATCGACTACCGCGCCCACTCTCGCAAGAGTTCAGAAACACGAGACTCAACCCACGTCCGCGAAAGATCTCACGAACCGAGCGTTCACCCAGTGGATATTCACTCCCATTCTCATTCACAAAGATCAAACAGCCTTCACCGCGTTCTTCATTAAACACGCCGTGACCGATGAAGTGAACCACCTGATATCCCCCGGTTTTGAGCTGATCATGAATCATCGAAGGAGTGGCGCGCGCCAGCGTGTCAATCTCGACAAGCCCTGCTTCAACAAGCGGATCAAAACCGCGACGGATTACGGCAACCTCCTGATCGATCGATAATCTTCCGAACCCGACTGGTTGCGCGGAAACGACGAGAATGCGTAACGGACCGTCACACTGCGCAATCGGATCGGCCGGCACATTCGTCAGCACGTTGCGTACGAAATGAATCTCTTCGGTCGCCAGAAAACTCCGTCGTCCGTGATCGTATGCAAACTCCCACGGCTTCTCCGCTATCCACGGGATCATTGAAGTCAACACGAGATCCAAACGATTACGTTGACGAGTCCGAGCTTCGTCATAAAGACGGCGAACGTCGCCCTGAAAGAGAGTGTCGAATAGTTGACTGCCGAAGGCAATCATCTCTTCGTCGTTGGGAAGTGAACCCTGTTCGCGATTTGTATAGGCCTTGATGCGCTCGTGAACGCGAATAATCTTTCCGAAGCTGGTTGTTTCTTCGCCCTTGTCGGCGCGCAACCGCATCAGGGACGTAACTCGAGCACCACCGTAACTCGCGAAGACCTGTGCGAACTTCGGACTGGAATTTGCTGCTCGCTGCCGATCGCCGTAACTAAATTCGCTCATCACCACCAGTTCGAACGTGTCGTTGGCTTCCTCAACACGGGAAAAAGGTGTCGCTATGTCTTTTCTAGTGCGTTCGGTTCGAGTCCGTTCGGGTTTGGGATACAGCGACTTCGCAAATGCAAAATCATTCGGATTGATATCCGTGCCGCCGATTACGGGCTTGCCATCTTTCATGATCTTGCCGGGCAGGTCATAACACATGATTGAGAGCGGATCGCTCTCTTTTGTGCCCATGATCGACTTCTTAGCAAGAGGAGTCAGAACTTGCTGCTCGACTTCTTCCTTTGACCAGCCCTGGTCCTTGTCGTAAAAAGCGATCGCCTTTTTGCGATCGATACGGCTCACGATGTCGCTTCGCATGTGCTCGTGATCGAAACCCAAGGTGTGTCCCGCTTCGTGTCGGACGACTCGGATAAACTCAGATTCATCGGTGTTCATCGTGAAGCTATCGAGATTCAGCGTCGGTTCGTTCTCGTCGATTTCCAGGATCTCAGTCCCGAGCCACGACCAGTAACCCGCTACGTCGTCGGGCTTATCGAACCTGGCAATGCGCACCTGACCCACGCCTGCAGTCTCGGAAAACAGGACGTTTGCGTGCTCTCCCCATGCGTTCATATGCTTGAGGATCCGTGCTCGTAACGCAGTGCTCGGGGTGTCCATGAACGAGACGCTCAAGCGAACGCCAGTCGCCGGCCACTTCCGGGCGATAACCACTGCAATACGGCGTAGACCACCGCGACGGCCAATAGGCGTCCGCTCTACCAGTCTGTGTTCGAGTGCGTTTTCGGGATTGACTTCGATGGCGCGTCGTTCAGCATCAACAAGCTTTTCAACAGGAAGGGTGCGGGGACGGCATAGGATTATGGACATTGGCTGTTCCTTGAGTGGATTTCGGACAGTCTATCTAACCAATATGACAATCACCAGCTTTTCATTTCAGTCCACAGATTACGCAGATTTTTCAGGTCAATCTGTGTAATCTGTGGATAACGACGGGCCGAAAAAAGTTCTGGACCATCACCAATCGAATTAGGTACAGTAAATCAGGGCGTGATCTACTGCCCTGAAGTCAATTACAAGCGGGTGCGGCGCTTGTCCCCAAGACCAATCTCACGGCGACTCTCTTAACCCCGGCAAGACTTAACTAACAATTAAAACTAGTAAAAATGACACGGATATTCCTTTATCTACTTGGGTTATGTCTCTTTTTGTGTCTCAACAACACGGCTCTCGGCAACGGTCGATCTCACTCATCTGAGTCCGAGCCACTCAATCTGCTCGACTTTGGCGCCGTCGGTGATGGCGTCGCGGATGATGGTCCAGCTTTCCAAAGCGCACTCGACGCACTCGCTGCAGCAGGCGGCGGAACACTTTTCGTCCCTGAAGGTAAATACGCGATTGCCACCCCCGTTGAGAAAAATTTCACCGGACTCGCGTCGTCAATCACGATAATCGGAGTTGAATCACTAACACCTGTCGCTCCTCCGAGTGCTCCCGGCCACGAGCTTTCGATGGGCCTCGATCTGCTTTCGGAAGTTTACCCACGCACGGGCGACGAGCGGGTTGCGATCTTTATCAGGGGATTACGTAGCCTGATCATCAAAGATATCGCATTCGTCGGCACGTCAACTGTCGTCACCGATGCAGCGATTACACTTCTATTAGCCGACATCGAAAAAGCTCAGATCAAACACAGCGAGTTTTATGGCCTCGCTACACTCACTGGCGGCGGTGCGATTGTCGAAGCAATACGAAGCGATCTCGAGATCAGCCAGTGCAAGTTTCTCGGATCCACAGCGACGAGCGGCGGCTATATTCCGATCGTACAAAACCTCGAGTGGTATGGAATAACAGTCACCGACACAACTTTCCTCGACTATGGACAGCGGCCCGAACTATTCAGCAAGACAGGTTATGCGGCGCCCATTTCGTGGATCAATATCGGCAACGCGGCGCAAACGACAAATCTTTCGCCGCGACGTGAAGTAGTGCTTCGAAATGTGTTTCTTGATGAGGGGGCCTTTTGGGGACTGAGCAGTCTTCCTTATCGATACACTCCGGCAAGCGCACCGATAGATCTCATCTACGTAAGTAATCTGGAAATGAATGTGTCCAACTTTGGCGTGTTTGGACATCAACTCTACAACGCAGAGCGCGTGTTCGTTGAAAAATCGAGATACGGCTGGAGTCATAGCGCCGCTGCAGCAATCGCTTTGAATAATGTGGGCGCCGCCATCCTCGATCAGTTGATGCTGCAAGCGAGTGCGGATCACATTTTTGCTGACGCGAATACGAGGGAGTTAACTGTCATTAACTCCTCCAACGTGCATCTGGATTCGTCTGCTCAGTCGACGATCACGATCAATACGACTGCCGAAGCAGATCCGGTGCAATACGTTCGCAGCCGCTTTCTTGCTGTACTCGGACGAGAACCAGATCCCGCAGCGCATTTTTACTGGTCGGATTTGTTGATCCACTGCTTTGAGGATTCAGTCTGTCAGGACAGTACAAAGCAGGCACTAAACGACTACTTATCGAGCTCTCCTTCGCTGACCTTCAAGATCTCCGGTCGCATCACCAACCCGAACAATACGCCTCTTGCCGGAGTCAAAGTAACGCTCAGTGGATCTCAGCCAGTAACAACCAGCACTGACAACAACGGCAACTATATCTTTACCGGACTGCCAACGAGCGGCAGGTATGTCGTAACGCCTGCATCCGACGATTACAATTTCGACCCGGCTACCATCGTCACACCCAACGGAGATCAGACTGCAAACTTCATCACCAAACCAAAGACTTATCTGGTGAAGGGAACTGTCAGAAGTAACGGCAATCCTGTGCCCGGCGTGTTGGTCGCACTTTCCGGTTCGTCACTCGGAACAAGGGTGACTGATGGTGCCGGCCAATATTCGTTTGAGCTGCCGAAGGGTGGAAGCTACGTGCTGACGCCTACAAAAGCGAACTACACCTTCAGCCCAGCTTGGACCTCCATCAATGTGCTGAACGCCAATGTGGAGATCGACTTCAACGCGACGCTCAGGAAACAATCGATTACCGGACGCGTCCTGAATTCTGATGGTGCGCCAGTTGCGGGGGTCGTGGTGACATTGTCCGGTCCTGTAAGTAGCACGACGACCACGGCAAGTGACGGAACCTACTCGTTCACAAATCTTGATGTGGGTACGAGTTGGATGGTTATTGCTGCGAAAAATCACTTTGCATTGGCGCCGGCAGTACAAACTGTCGACGATCTCGACGCGGATACATTCGTGAACTTCGAAGCCGTGCAATTGCCAGTCTTGTTGACTGAAGCCGGCACTGACCGGGCTGTAGCGATGGAGTTGACGCAGTGGGTACCGGAACCGTTCTCAATTACGACGACCCTTTTGTCCGACGGTCGTAATCGCACACGCATAATCGTGTTTGCCACCGATCTCGGTCTATTACCCGGCGACGGTGTTGAAGCCTTAACGGCCGAAGCAGAAGATGCGAACCATGTCCTGCACCCATTGAGGGTAGAATTCGTTAGCCCGCTGCAAGGATTGCCTAATTTCAATCAGGTTGTGATAAGACTCACAGCAGACCTTAATGGCGCCGGAGACGTGCTTCTTACCCTTAAAGTGCGTGGTTTGACCAGCAATAAGGCGCGAATCCTGGTTGGTCCCATCAGTGACAATCCGAACTAAGACACTTTAAATACTGCGTACCTTAACGGCTTGACAGTTTCATCTGTTCGAATAAACTAGCCTCCGAAAGCCATTCCTGCAGAGGCAAAGGACCAACATATGAGTACTGTTCAGACTGGTGAAACGGGAACGACTGCTCCGGCATTTCGAATTGCGCCGCAGTTGCACCAAATCCTCTACAAACGGCCTGGCCGCGACAAGTTAGAGCCAACTGAGGATGTTCTCCCTGAGCCGCCTTACCCGCAGCGACCGGACGCCAAGGAAATGACTCACAACCAATACCTGAAGTTGAATGGTGTTCGGATGTGGAAAACCTGGGGCGCGCCGTATTTCAAATCCCGTACGCTGAAGAATCGAAAAGAGGTACGGCCCATAATCCCGTACCTGTTCACCGACTGGAAGTGCAATCTTGATTGTCACTATTGCTGGTCGTACGACAACAAGGTGAAGGGAATGACGGAAGATGTCGCCAAACGCTCAATTGATTGGCTTCATTCAATCGGCTCGCGCGTCTTAGCACTCATGGGTGGCGAGCCTTTGCTGCGACCCAATTTCATTCACAAGATTGTTTACTACAGTGCTCAGAAGGGCATCTTCGTCTATTTGCCTACGAACGGACGTTTGATGAAACCGGATGTGATCGATCGTCTTGGCGATGCCGGCCTGGCGACGGTCAACCTCGCAGTGGATTCGGTGAAGGAAAGAAAGTCTTTGCCGAAAGCGCTCGATCCGATCCGGCCTTACTTCGAGTACCTCGTCAAGAAGCAGAAGATTTACGGCTACACCGTGATGTTCAACATCAACATCTGCCATAACAATATGGACGATGTAAAAGAGTTGACCGAGATTGCTCATGACCACGGGATCGCGACCGATTACCACATCAACGAGACCCCGATGACCGAGCAGGATCACTTCAAACATCTTTCAGAAAACGAAACCTATCTGACGCCCGACGACTGGTCGAAGGTTGATGATTTGCTGGATTACCTGAACGACAAGCGTAAAAACGAAGGCTACAAGATGGTGAATCCGATCCAGCACATGGAAGACATGAAGTTGTTGATGCGCGGTAAAGTTCCACCCTGGCAGTGCCGTGCCGGTCAGAATTCACTCATTATCCGTACCGACGGTAGTCTTGCTCCGTGCTTCCCGATGTATTCGGCCACGCACGATTGGGGCGTTGTCGGGAATCACAAGTTTGACGCGAAGCAGCTCGATGAAATGAAGGTCGAATGCACGAAGCATTGTCTGTCGACTTGTAACTACATCCTGGGCTATTGCTACGACACCGCGCGCGTCCTCGGTTGGATCGCGAAGACCGCCAAGGGTGGGTTCAGAGGTGTAGAGAGTTTCTGATCGATCTGGATTCACAACTCGAGTACTGGAACACTGAAGGTCCGCAGAAAGCCTTTGCTCATCCGCTGAATATTCGGCGGATGACGCACTGGTTATCGCTCGACAGCGTTATCGTCGACTTCGGTTGTGGATACGGCCGCAGCCTCGGAGAGTTGGCCGAACAAGGTTACGACAATTTGATTGGTCTCGATTTCTCACCGGCGATGATCGAGGCGGCCCGCGAGCGATTTCCTGAAATCACTTTTGAACAGATTGACTCTGTAAGTATTCCGCTTCCGGATGAGTCTGTGGATGGTGCGCTTTTGTTCAGTGTCCTGACGTGTGTGCCGACGGACGATGGACAAAGAGCGATCGTTAAAGAACTGCATCGCGTGTTGCGGCGTGGCGGGCTGTTATACATCAGCGATCTGTGGTTACAGGACGATGAGAGAAACCGGACTCGATATCAGCGTGACGAGTCAAAGTATGGAATGTATGGAGTGTTTGACTTGCCGGAAGGCGTAACGGTCAGACACCACGATCCGAAATGGATCGAATCCCTCACGAATGAGTTTTATAATGTCGCGCTCGACGACGTCGATGTAGTGACGATGAACGGAAACCCCGCCAAAGCATTTCAGTGGTTCGGCCTCAAACCCGCATAGCGAACCATCTGACCGGTAGCTATTGCTGGCAGAGGCTTTGCACAAAAAGGATTCAAATGGATCCAAGGCTCTCAATGGGAAGAGATATTTCTCGCGCAGAGGCGCAAAGGCGCAAAGAAAACTCTTAAACGCGGCAGCGCTTTGCGTCTTTGCGCCTTTGGGCGAGAAATCTTCTCCGCAAAAGACTTTTTGTGAAACCGGCTGGCAGATAGAAAAGCGTGCCCCACGCACTTTACGTCACTCTTTCGAGCGTTTCTTCCACTGCCACAACCCTCCCGTTACCTCGGTTGGTAATCGATATCCGAGTTGTCGTGCAAGCATGCATAGTTGACCACGATGGTGCGCCTCGTGAGCGACAAAGTAATTAAGAAAGTGCACAACGTCCGTGGGGAAGTTCTGCCATGCTGCTGGTGGAATCGATCCACCGCGCGCTATTGCGAGTTCGATCAAATCAATTATGCCGCGGCTACTGCCTGGGAGTGCGCGCAACAGTTCTGCGGGCTTTACGGTTCGTCCTGGGACGGATTTAGGTACCACGACGCCGTGACGCGCGCCGATCATCTTGATCCACATGCACCGCGTGTTGTGAAGGTGGGCGGCGATCGTCCCTACCGTACGCCGACGTACGCCGGGAACATTCATGAACCACAACTCAAGTGGGAAGTTCTCGATGAGAAACATCGTCACGCGGTTGTTTGTTTCCCACGCGGCGATCAATGCCCGGCCGTCTTCGAGAGCTGTCGGCACGGTCTACGCCATCACTTCCTTAAACGCTGACAGAAACTGCGACATCTGCGGACCGGTTCCGATCGTAACGCGCATAAAATTTGGCAGGGCAGGGAAGACACGGCCAACTTCGATGCCGCGGCTGCGCATTGCATCGATGACTGGTCTTACTTCGCGCCGAAGATCGATCATCATGAAGTTTGCATGCGACGGAATGTAGCGATAGCCGAGTGTGTCGAGTTCCTCACAGACTTTCTTCTTCACCTCGGTGTTCAGTGCACGTCCTCGATTGACGTGATCGGGATCCTTCAGACTAGCGAGGGCTGCGACGAGCGCCATGATATTTACGCTGTCCCAGATCTGATGCGATCTCATCGACGTGATATTCGCGCGTTGCGTGACGCAATAGCCACAGCGTAGTCCCGCCATGCCGTAGATCTTTGAAAAGGTGCGGGCAACGATCAAGTTTGGATATTGCTTTACGAGCGGAATCACACTCTCGTAGTCTTTGCTTTCGACGTAGTGGTGATACGCCTCGTCAACGAGAACGATTGTCGAGGGCGAAAGCTTCGCAAGAAACTGCGCCATTTCGTTCTTCGGTGTGAGGCTGGCGGTCGGATTGTTCGGATTGCAAATATAAACAAGACCTGCGCCAGTCGCGGCCGTAAGCATCTTCTGAAGATCATGCCGGTAGTCTGAGGTGAGGTCGATCTTTACGACTTCTGCCTGCTCCATCACGGCATGACGTGCGACAGCTTCAAAAGTCGGATTAGGAATAACGAGCTTGCGATCTCTGCTGGTAAACGATGCGGCGCTGAGTTTCAGGATCTCACCCGAGCCGTCACCCAGAAGTATTTGGTCCACTGGAACACTGTGTAGTCGCGCCAGTTCTTCGGCCAGCATGTCGGCATACTCATCTGGATAGCGCCAGGCGAGACTGAAGCTATCAGTCATAGCTTTCAACGCCGCGGGTGCTGGTCCATAAGGATTCTCGTTTGAGCTAAGCCGTACGATGGTCGCTGACGATGCTTTCAACGTCCGGAGCGGTTGCAATGCGGTGAACGCCGCGCTTATTCCAATTAATTTCGAGAAACTACGACGCGAAAGAGTTGCTGTGTTCATGGACGCGCCCCTACTGGAAATTTGCGTTGAGCTATAAGCCATTTACTCATTCAGAGCAAGGGGAAAGCGCGCGGATGTAAAATATCTGCGCTTACCCGAACCTAATCTCCTTTCTGCGGGTCATATAAATGCATGGCCGATGAAGCGGCATCGCAGCGCGAAAGCTTGTGGGTGTTACAGGCACAGTCCGGCAGCCACGAAGCTTTGAATGAACTCTTCAAAAGTGTTCAGGAGCCGCTGTTTCGCTACATCGTCAGCCTTGTACGGGACCAGCATCTGGCTGAAGACATTTTGCAGGAGGTCTTTATCCGGATTTATCGCAAGTTGCGCTGGTTGCGTGAGCCCGAGGCCTTTCGTGCCTGGACTTATCAGATCGCTTCGCGAGAAGCGTTTAGATATTTGAATCGAGAACGGCGTTGGAGTGAGCAGGTCAGAGATGAAGCAACTCTCGCGGCGCTCCCTGCGAGCGAGCCGATGGCGTTTCCACGGGAACTGATTGAAAGCTTGCCGCAGTTAGTCGGTAATCTTTCGCCTGCGAGTCGCGCCGTCGTGGTCCTGTTTTATCTGCACGAACTCTCGCTCGTTGAGACGGCCGCGGTGTTGGACATCCCGGTCGGCACAGCGAAGTCTCGACTTGCGTACCGACTTGAAAAACTGCGACGAACTTTTGAAGAAACGGAGAAGTGAAATTATGCTCAAACGTATCGTGATCGTTTTTGCAATCGTCGAATTTATCGTATTGGCCTTTGTGATGTTTTACGTCACACAGAAATGAGGAGGGAATTGCAATGGCGCAGAATGTAAATCTTGATACTGTGAGAGCCGCTGCTTTGGCGCGTATTGATCGCAGCCAGCGAAACTTTAGACTCGCGTTCATTGGTGCCTTTATTGTGGAAAGTCTGTTTCTGGGGACCTTTCTCTTACTGGCAGACTTCTCAAATAAAGTTCATATGCTACTGCTGATATCAACGGTGAGTTGCTACACAATAGTCGTGCTTGGATTGGTCGCGCTCGGGGCACATATCAATCATGGTATTGCGCGTGTTTTGAAGGCCGTGGAGTTGTTGCCGATTGGGGAGTGAATGAGTATTGAACGTACTGTAGGGGCGGCCCTCCGTGGCCGCCCCTGCGTTGAATTCCACACAGGGGCGGCCACGGAGGGCCGCCCCTACAGTATGTTCCGCAGATCAAAGTCTAATGTGACTTATGCCTTGCGGCGGATCGAGTAGAGCCGGCGCTCTGTTCGTATCAACAGACGTTCCCCAACCAGAGCCGGTGATGCCTGGGTAAAGTCATCCAGTTGATTTACGTGAGACAGCTTGAACTCATCGCCGGTTGTGACTACGAAAGTCTGGCCTTCTTCACTGAGACAGAACAGCATCCCGTTATAGGCCCACGGTGAGGTCGTAAAGGCAGTTGCCGCGGGATCGATCCTCGTCTTGTAAGTTTGCTTCCCGGTCTTCGCGTCAAAGCGATTGAGAATACCGGTTTCAGTCAGCGTGTAGATATTGCCTTGATACGCGAGCGCCGACGGCAGGTACGTTCCACCACGCGGTTGCGACCAAACGATGTGAGTATTTGACGTCTCACCTTCCTTCAGCGAAATGTCACCCGTGGCGCCGGGACGAATCGCATACAACGCACGACCCCGACCACCGTTGATATACAGCAAACCTTCGTAAGCAAACGGCGTTGGCACCGGCGTACCCGAAAGTCCTTTCAGTCGCCATAACTCTTTCCCTGCCATGTCGTAACTGACAACGACTTCTGGTCCAACAGCGACAATCTCAGTTCGTTCCGGGTGCTTCCAAACAAACGGTGTCGCCCATCCGGAGCGCTGCACAGGCTGTGTCGAGCCACCGAGATCTCGATCGGTGCGCCACACTTGTTTGCCTGTCTTCTTGTCGAAGGCCGCGATGTATTGCTGTTTCTGATTGTCGTTCAGGATAACAACGAGGTTTCCGGCCAGTGCCGGCGAGCTGCCTGCCCCGAGATCGAGATAGATTGGAAGCGGTTCAATCGGCGTGTTCCAAACAGTATTCCCTTTCAGGTCGAAAGCATATAAACCGAGATTCGTCACATACACGTAAATGAATTTTCCATCGGTGACAGGAGTCTCGGAGACGAAAGAGTTTTTGCGATGACGGCCGCTTGCCGGCTGGCCTTTGTGAAACTCCTTCGCCCACTCCTGCTTGCCAGTCTTCAAGTCGATGCAATAAAGGAAGTAATGGACGTTTACTTCGCTCGGCAGTTCGATGTCGCGCTCCGTTACGCGCTTAATGATCTCCTGCATCGAGAGCCCTTGTTTTTGCATTTCCGCGACGTACTCGTTGCTGTATTCAGTGCCCGTCTGCGGCGGCTTCGACTTTCCGTCTGTCGTCACCGACGTCAGATAGACTTTGCCCCCAGTGACGATTGGCGAGGACCATCCGCGTCCTGGAATCTCCTGCGACCACTCCACGTTTTCCGTTTTGGACCAGCGCTCTGCCAGCTTCGCATGTGTTCCTACCGGGTTTGATTCAGGTCCGCGGAACTGTGGCCATGCCAGGTTCTGCGCGTGTACTGACGTTGCGAAGAGCGCGCACAGTAGAAAGAGATTGATGGTTACGGTTCGAAGGTGTTGTTTTGGAGAAAGTGTACGCATATTTGGATTTTTATTCTGAATTGTGTAGCTAGATCTGGTAACCGAACTGTTAGGGGGATACTACGCGCGAGCAGAAGAAGTTGTTTCGCGATCATCCACAGATTACGCAGAAGTTTTTTTATCTGCGTAATCTGTGGATTGCCTTTGCAGATCTCGCGGAACGGCGTACCGCCGCACGAAACAATCAACGTCTCCACTCGTCGTCATTCGTCGCGTCGGTGCGCCGTCGCGTGAGACCACTCCTGCAAACATGGCCAGGTATGAGGTACCTGCCTTTGCGGAGCTCTAAGGTACGCGGGGCGAGATTTGGTGGGTCCGCACACCGGCAGGAATTCACTTTTTGTAACCACGATCCAGGAGAGCCCCAATCGATTCGGGGGGTTGAGGCTCTCCCAAGCCGCAGCGTAATCAAGCAGGTAGGGGGTATCGCTGCGACGAGACAGCGTTCTTATTTGTGTCACCGTTAGGAATTGTGCTGTCTCTATCTATTAATGCGAGGTTTTTTGACTAAAAGCACCAACGCGTTGGGAAAATATTTGAGAAAAAATTGATCCGGACCAAAATCCGTGTTATCTGTGGCCCAAATGTACCCACACAAACGGACCTCTGTGATTCTGGCTCTGATTCTTCTGCTTTCAACGACGTGCCTAGCTCAGGATTCCCTTGAGCAGAAGATCGACGAATACCTGCGTACGCAAATGCAGGCACAGCAGATTCCCGGCGTTGCACTCGCAGTTGTAAGGGACGGAAAGATCGTGCTCGCGCGCGGTTATGGTCTCGCAAATGTCGAGCACCAGGTACCCGTTAAGCCCGAGACGATCTTCCAGTCAGGATCAACTGGCAAGCAGTTCACCGCGACGGCTGTCATGATGCTGGTCGAAGAAGGGAAGTTGAGTCTTGACGACAAGATGACGAAGTATTTTACTGACGCGCCTGAGTCGTGGAACTCTATCACCGTCCGGCATCTTCTCACGCACACAAGTGGGATGACTGATTATCCTGCCGACTTCGATCTGCGACGCGACTACACTGAGGACGATCTGTTACAGCGCATCAAGGCGATTCCGCTCGCGTTTAAGCCCGGTGAAAAATGGAGCTATAGCAATCTGGCTTACGTCACGCTCGGCATTCTGATTCACAAAGTCAGTGGGAAGTTCTATGGCGACTTCCTGCAGGAGCGAATCTTCAAGCCGTTGGACATGTCCACAGCGCGCATCATCAGTGAAGCCGATATTATTCCGAACCGTGCGGCGGGTTATCGCGTCGCGAATGGCCACTTGAAAAATCAGGATTGGGTTTCACCGTCTTTGAACACAACTGCCGATGGTGCTCTGTATATGACGATTTATGACATGGCGAAGTGGGATGCCGCACTCTACACGGAGAAGCTACTCAAGCAATCGTCTCTCGAACAAATGTGGACCAAGGTGAAGTTGAACGATGGTAAGACGGCGGCCTACGGTTTTGGTTGGGGACTGTCTGAAGTTCGCGGCCATCGCATTATCGAACACGGCGGCGCGTGGCAGGGTTTCAAAGCGCACATCTCTCGTTATGTGGACGACAAGCTGACGATAATTCTTTTCGCTAATCAGGCTCGTGCAAATCAGACAAAGCTTGCACGAGATATCGCTGCGATTATCAATCCCGAACTTGCTCCCGTTGCGAAATAACTATGCGGCGCCCGTCCCCGAGTACGAAAGTAGCCACGGATAACACGGATTCATCCGTACCCATCCGTATAATCCGTGGCTAATTGCTTTTGTGAAATTTATGGTCCAACACATTCATTAGGATGCGGTATACACAGATGGGCAGAACAATATTTCCAATTAACCCGGTCCAAATGATCCCTCTAGTGCCGGTAAACCCACCTTCCGCATAAATACTGAAAGGCCAACCGAAGTACACAAAACCGTCATCGATTGTCGAATACGCAGGCATCAGGTAGTAACTAATGAGATTAGCTGTGCAAAACAAAAACGTAGAGGACAAGAGAACTATTGACGTTCGAGATTTTAGTTTACATGCCATCATTTGAATCCCCATTTACGGAGCGCCGGATCGCGGCGACACACTGACAACGCCTTCGCTTGTCCACTTTCAATCGCGATTACCTTCCGCGTGGAGCGGTTAGCGCGCACCTGTAAACACGCGCAACCGTAGCCATAATTCCCATTAGTCTCTACCCATTGATTCGAGGAAAACTCAGGCCAGTCTCCCTCTGCCTGATGCCCACCCTGAACGCCGATGATCCACTCACCAGCATTATCGAACAGCGAAGCATTCGCAGGCGTAGGATTGCTGAACCACCCACACCGCATCTCCGATTTCTCGAGCGTTGCAGCAGTTGGTGATGAAGGGTACGCCCCGACCAGCAGTCGAACATGCCAGAGCAACGAAAGTGTGCGCGCAACTTGCCGGTTTAGCGGGAGCAAAACATGTGAAACTCACCGTGGCTTCAACTTGAGGTGCCAAATTGGCACCTCAAAAGATCGGCCTCTTCTGCATAGTGAATATTGAAATCCGTCGCGCAACGCTGGCGATTTCTTTTAACCGCGCGATTAAGTTCGAGCAAACCAAACGCGTGAAACTCACTTCTTCACTGAGCGCGAACGGAAACCTATCTCTTTGCGTTTTCGAGCTGGCGTTGCCATCAATTGTCGAATCGCGTCGAAGACAACTCTGAACTGCTTATTGTACTTGCTTTCAAGCTCATCCAACCGGCGAGAAAGTTCGGCGTTTGACGCAAGCATTTGTCGCAATTTTACAAACGCACGCATGATCTCAATGTTGACTAATACGGCGCGTTCGCTGTTCAGCACGCTTGAGAGCATCGCCACCCCCTGTTCCGTGAAAACGTACGGGAGGAAACGTCTGCCACCCCGACCTATCTTTGAGATGCCAATTTGGCATCTCAAAAAATCGGACTCATCTGTCGTGAGTTGAAACATGAAATCCGGTGGGAATCGTTGGAGGTTTCTTTTTACCGCGCGGTTAAGCGCCCCCGTTTCCACTCCATACAACGACGCCAGATCGCGATCCAGCATCACCTTTTCGCCACGAATTAGGTAAATAGTCTTTTCAATTTTTTCGATAGGGATGAGGTTTGTGTTGTTCATGTGAGGTCCTTTTTTGAGATTAGGCTTGCATTGTATCCGTTTGCGCTGAGTTGCAGCTGAGCCAGGCAGCCGGTGGTGGGAACCGGCCACTGAAGTGGACATTAGACCGTATCCATATTACCCGCTAACAACTCGCCTTCCAATACAGCGGTCTGAGTCTCCACCATGCCATTGAGGTTCAACTCCCCGCAGCGAGTAAACGCAAAATGCTTCGCCAGATTCGCGAGTGCTTTTGGGTGTGTTGCAGTTTCCAACGTCGCCATGAGGACAAGCAGCGCGGCCGACTTTGTTCCGGATTCATCACCGGAGCGACAGATTATCTCCACTAATGCTGCAATCTTCTCTTCGTCGGTGCTGGATATGTTCAAGTGGCCCGTCGAATCGACGACGGGTTCGCCGGCGTCTGCGCGACGGACGAGTTCCGCGAGCCACGGATCGTTCGTCTCCAAAGCGTAACGAATAATCGCACGACTCTGCGGATCGATTGTTCGATCGTTGAGAACTGCCTGTGCTCTTTGTTTAAGAGCATTCATGATTGTGTTGGCTCGTGATGTTCGGTTTGCGTGAGGAATTTCGCGCACGGTTGCGCTACTATCATTAACCATGATTGTCATCCTTTCTAGCGAAGGTTGATAGTCAAGGGTCGGCGTTGTGTTCGTTGCACAATGTCGGCCCGCTTCGTTTTTTGGTGGGTTCATCAGCACCATAGCACAAATTTTTTCGCTCTTGTGAATTTCTTTTGGGATCAATTAGCATTCACGCGCCCACGGATTCACAGGTAACGGTTGCTTCTCTCGTTTCCGGCAACAGCAACTCCACCACTCTGGAGGTTTCCACAGTTTGAAAAAGTCTTTGTTCCGCCAACCATGGCTGATCCCGGGAATATTGGCCGTGATTCTTTTTGTTGGCGGGGTTTCGAGTAACCTGGTCGCCAGCGACCTCGAAATAATTCTCAAGCCTTATCGCGTGTGGGTATGGTCGTTTTTTGCGATTGCCTTAATCGCCACAGTGGCAATAGCGATCGTAGAAGCTCGTCGCGGAATTCATTTGTCTGGTTCGAACGAGCCGGGTAACACACAACACGCCACGAAGGATGAGACTGGACGAATCCGCCAAATACCGTCACCGCCGGCGGATTTTACCGGCCGCGAAGATGACCTAAAAGAGTTGCTTGCTGCGATCAAACAGACTGGCATTACGATCTCCGGTTTGCAGGGCATGGGTGGCATCGGCAAAACTGCGCTGGCCTTGAAGCTCATCGAACTGCTCAAGCCACGTTATCCCGACGCTCAGTTCTTTCTCGATCTGAAAGGCGCAAGCACGCAGCCGCTCACTGTGGCTGAAGCGTTGGCCCACGTGGTTCGTGCTTACCATCCCGCCGCCAAACTCCCTGACAGTGAGAGCGAGTTACGTGGACTCTATCTCTCCGTGCTCGATGGTCAACGCGCGCTGCTACTGATGGACAACGCCGCAAACGCCGAGCAAGTTGAGCCGCTTATTCCACCTGCTGGATGCCTGCTGCTGTTGACCTCGCGCCAACACTTCACCGTGCCTGGACTTGCGGAAAAAAACATCGAGACGTTGAGCGCCATAGATGCGCGCGACCTGTTGCTGACTATTGCGCCACGGATTGAAACGTACGCCGATGAGATCGCCGCATTATGCGGGTATCTGCCGCTGGCCTTACGACTAGCTGCCTCGGCAATGGTAACGTACAGGAATCTGTCGCCCGCGGATTACGTTCGGCGCTTACAGGATCGTCAACAACGGCTGCAATTGATCGATGCGTCGCTTAGTTTGAGTTATGAGTTGTTGAACGAAGAGTTGCGTGAGCGTTGGCGCTGCTTGGCGGTTTTCCCCGACACGTTTGCAGACAATGCAGTAGCCACCATATGGGAAGTTAAAGTAGACCAAGCGAAGTACTTATTGGGTGAACTGATGGCCGCCAGCATGGTGGAGTGGAACGAGCCCAGCGACCGTTATCATCTGCATGATCTGGCGAAGTTGTTTGCGGAGGCAAAATGGAGCGCAGAAGAGCGCAAGATTAGTCAGATACGTTTCGCAACGCACTACAGGGACGTGCTGGCTGCGGCAAACGAGCTATATAAGGAAGGCAGTGAATCGCTGCTTCGCGGTCTCGGTCTCTTTGATCTTGAGTGGGGGAACATTCAGGCAGGATACGCTTGGGTGGCGGCGCAAATTGACATCCCTGATGCAGATGTCGCCCAGTTAGGGATAACTTACCCTGATGCTGGTTTATATATATTGGATCTGAGGCAGCACTCACGGGAGCGGATTCTCTGGCTGGAATTCGCCTTGGCTTCCGCCCGGCGATTGCACCATCGAGAGGGCGAAGCCGTTGCGTTGGGAAACTTGGGCGTTGCCTATCACGACCTCGGCGAGACCCATCGCGCCATCAAGTTGTTTGAAGAAGCATTGCTCATTGATTGCGAGATTGGAAACCGCGGAGGCGAAAGCACTGACCTGGGCAATCTTGGCAACGCCTACTTTACCCTAGGTGAGATCCCCTGCGCCATCCAGTACTTTGAGCGAGCATTGCTTATTACTCGCGAGATTGGCGACCGCAGGGGCGAAGGCAATGTGCTGGGAAGCTTAGGCATTGCCTACTCAGATCTGGGTGAGACCCGTCGCGCCATCGAATTCTATGAACAACAGTTGGAAATAGTTCGCGAGGTTGGCGACCGCAGAAGCGAAGGCATTACGGTGGTCAACCTGGGCAGCGCTTACCACGACCTTGGCGAGACTCGGCGCGCGCTCCATATCTATGAACAGTGCCTCGATCTCGCCCGCGAGGTTGGCGACCGCAGGAGCGAAGGCATAGCGTTGTGGAACATGAGTCTGGCGCTGGACCAACTCAGCGAGCGTGCTCAAGCCATCAAACATGCCGAACAGGCACTCATCAATTTCGAGAAGATTGAAAATCCCAACGCTGCGATAGTACGCGCGAAACTTGCCTTCTGGAGCGAGGCGGGGACTCAACCAACTGAAAAGAGCAAAATTAATACTGACGTGTCCTAGCGCATTTCTTGATACCAGCGTTGGAGCACGTAGAACGCTTTCTTCTTTTCGCCACGATCGGAGATCAAGCCTTTGCGGTTCCAGTAGTCCTGGATGCCGGGCAATGGGCGGCGGGGGGAGCGGAAGTCGGTTAGAATCCAGGGGGAGGTGCCGCGGAGGAAGGGGATTTTTTTGAGCATCGTGATCTGGTGTTGGTAGATGCTCTCCTGGTATTCCTCGGTCCAGCGTGTCAGGGCGTCGCCGTGATGGTTGAACAAGGCGTCACCGCCGAATTCACTCATCACGAGTGGCTTTTGATATTTCGATTTCCACTCCAATCCGTCGGCTTTCTCAGGCAAGCCATCGTACCAGCCGACATACTCGTTACAACCGAGCACGTCCAAAAACTCACCTAACGGATCGTCGATCATCTGCGTTGTGGGATTGATGTAGTGCCGTTCCATTGCGGCCGAGAGAAGGCGCGTGGGATCTTGATTGCGAGCCAGAGCGACCAGCTCTTTGAGAAATATTAAGCGCGGCTCGCTAAGCGGTGTTTCGTTTGCCACGGACCAAATCACAACCGCAGCTCGGTTCTTGTCGCGCGCGATCATCTCCTGCAACTGATTCCGCGCATTCTTCAGCGTGTCAGGATTCTCCCACTGGATGGTCCAGTAGACGGGAATCTCTGACCAGACGAGGATGCCCATCCGATCAGCTTCTCGCACCATAAATTCGTTATGCGGATAATGCGCCAGACGGACAAAATTCGCTCCGAGCTCTTTGGACCAACTGAGCAGCGTTACTGCATCTTCACGGCTATAGGCACGTCCGCCGCGAAGCGGTGCCTCCTCGTGAATGCAGATGCCGCGCAGAAAGACGGGTCGCCCGTTCAGCAGGATGTCGGTGCCGCGCGTTTCAATGCTGCGGAAGCCGATCTGCTCACGCACTTGATCAGTCTCGGCTTCAATAAACACGTCGTAAAGCTTCGGACTATCGGGAGACCACAACTTGAGATCCGCGGTGAAATCAATTGCAGCAGTACCGGCGGCATTTGTTGTAAACGATCGACTGAGTCCGGCTTCGGGGATACGAATCGTGATCTTTTGATTGAGCTTGTCTCCTACCAACTTTACCCAGCCGGTTACACGATTGCGCGAGCCCTTTTGAAGTTGGACCATGTAGTCATTCACAAACGTCGCTGGCGTTTCAATGAGTTTCACTTCGCGTGTGAGTCCGCCGTAGTTCCACCAGTCAGTCATTAACGTCGGCACAGCATCACGGCGGCGCTTGTTGTCGACTTTGACTACAAGAAAATTGTCTGAGTCTTTGACGCGGGTTGTTATTTCGAAATTAAAGGGCGTGAAGCCGCCTTCATGCTGACCAAGCTTCTCGCCGTTCAGATAGACGTCTGCGAGGTAATTAGCGGCGCCGAAATAGACGAAGAGGCGCGTGTTCGGCTTGCGTTGATAGTCGAAAGACTTCTTGTACCAAACAGTGCCTTCGTAGAAGAACAACTGATCTGATTGCGTATTCCAGTCGCCGGGAACCTTTAAAGTTTCAGACTTATCGAAGTCGTACTCGATCAGTTCGCTCTTGTTTTTAGGTTTGGCATTCTTGAAATACCCGTTGTTACTCGGCTGATAACGATAATCGTAAAACCCCGATTCGTAGGGGTCGATGATCACTTGCCAATTGCCGTTGAGGCTGATTGTCTTGCGACCTTCGGTGTTTGTGATCAGACCATCTTGCGCTCGCACACACGGGGCCAGCGCCAGGAGTGATAAAAGGATGAGTAATTTCATTGTGAGGCACAGTTTAATACAAAATATAAGCCGCGGATGAACGCGGATAAACGCGGATCAGCAAAAGAGGAAAAACTTTTCTGATCCGCGTTTATCCGCGTTCATCCGCGGCTTACCTATTTCGCCTTCGAGTTTCGTCGTAGGGCGTGGTGCGAAACGAACTGCGCGATCTGTCGCCCCATCTTCGCCCCGACTTCGTCAGAATTGCGGAAGTGAATTCCCGAGTAGACGCGAGCGTCGATTACTTCCTCAACGGCTTCACTGAAACTGGTCCAATTGCGAGTAATGCCCGTTTGTGTGACGGAGATTGATACTCCCGGCGTGTCTCCAAATTCCAACGTGAGAATCTTTGCCATCGCACTGCTGTTGGTCGTGTGGCCCGATGGATACTCGGGGTGTGGCGGAGTTGTTATGAACGGCTTCCAGTCGACGTTGCCGGCGGTGAGATCGTTGCCATCAATGTCGCCATTGACGATAGCTGACTGCGGTCGCCAGAAGTTGTGCTCATATTTCGACTTCCAGCACGCGATGGAGGCATCGGCTGCAGCAAGGTAGAACAACGCAAACAACCGTGCTTCGTCGGACAAGGCCATGTTGCGAGTTTGCACAACCTGCGTTAAGACACTATTCCAAATCGCAGTCGGTGAGGCACGCCAAAAGAGTGCTATGTTGCTTTGTTCGGCCGAACGAGTAGAACCGGTCGAAACGCCAATCGTTTTGATCTCGTTGTAATCCTTTGCATACAGTTCACTATTGCGATCGGGCGGTGCATCCGGTGCGAACTGCGATGCGCTCCGCAGCACAAACGGAGTAACTTTCCCCCAGCCTGGCAGCAATGCAGGCGCAGTTGTGAGTCGTACCCAAACACCGGGTTGACCCTGATTTGGAGCGTCGTAATTGAATTGGGCCACCGCCGAGTGATCATCGGCTCGGACCGCGAGGATTGACGCTGCTACAGAGCGACCGAATTGAACAGCGGGATCGCTGGTTGAGGAACCGTGCTGCTGCAGGGAGGTCAGCAATTGAGCTTCAAGCATCACATCATTTCCAGGAAAAAGATTTTTCAGAGCCTCATAAGCAGCCCCAATAGCGGCAGCTTCCGGCGCGGCATTCTCGGGCGGAGCCGGTGGTTCCAAATACGTCTCATACTCCCCCGTGATTGTATTAACCGCATCGTGCATGGCGAGATGAAAGATGGCCATTACCCGCGTTTGTTGGACCGGAGCAAGAGCCGGCACCGACTGCAGTGTGAGTCTTACTGCGGTCGCATTCCATTCATTCACGACATTACTTGCCGCTGCGGGCGGGTGATTTAGCCGTGGTTTATTGGACAAATTCGAATGTGTTTCAGCTCCAGTTGCGCAGGCTGCGCTCGAGAGTGGACCCATCGATATGAGCGAGAGAGTCATTATTGTCGTTAGGATGAACGCCAATCTTTTGGTTAATTTTTTGCCTCTCATGTTTCTCCTCTTGGTGTTTTGGGTTTGTTATTAGTTAAGGCGGGATTGGCGGACAGAACCTTTAACGTGACGAAAAAAATCTTTGCGCCGCCCCAGCCAGAAGGAAATCTGGACAGGATGGACAAGATTTTTTCAGGATTAACAGGTTGATTGTGGTAATTTGTTGGGCCTCGAATCCCCCGATTGTCTATGCAGCCCGAGTCGTCTAAACAGATTACGCGGTTGCTTGTTGCCTGGAGTGAAGGGGACGAATCTGCGCTTGACCAGCTCGCCCCACTTATTCACGCAGAGCTGCACCGGCTTGCGCACCATTACATGAGTCGCGAACGTCCCGGACACTTGCTACAGACGTCTGCTCTCATCAACGAGGCGTATATTCGTCTCATCGACTGGAAGAACGTACGTTGGCAAAACCGCGCACACTTCTTCGGTGTTGCTGCGCAACTAATGCGTCGCATCCTTGTCGACTTCGCTCGAGATCGACAATACCTGAAACGCGGCGGCGGTACGCTGCTGGTATCGCTGAGCGACGCGGCCTCATTTGTGGTCCAGCGCGGTGAGGACTTTGTCGCCCTGGACGAGGCACTGACGGCCTTGGCCCAAATTGATCCGCGTAAAGTGCGAGTGGTCGAGATGCGGTTTTTTGCCGGGCTTTCCATCGAAGAGGTAGCCGAGCTATTGAATGTTTCCAAAGAGACGGTAATGCGCGATTGGCGCCTCGCAAAAGTTTGGTTATTGCGAGAGCTCGCGGGAGAGATTGTGAGTTCGTGAACAGTGATCGTTGGGAAAAAATCGAACGTCTCTATCACGCGAGCATGGAGAAAGAGGCCAAAGAGCGTGCCGCGTTCTTGGTCCAGGCCTGTGCCGGCGACGAAGCACTGCTACGCGAGGTCCAGTCACTACTGGCCTATGAACAACACGCTCAAAACTTCATCGAAACCCCCGCTCTCGAGGTTGCAGTGAAAATGGTGGCAGGCGAACACTCGACACCAATTCGCGCGGGCGACCGATTTAATCAGTATCGAATCCTCTCGCCACTTGGAGCGGGTGGAATGGGTGAAGTCTATCTTGCCGAAGATACCAGTTTAAGACGCAAGGTGGCGCTGAAGTTCCTGCCGGCAGTGCTCACCAAACACAAAGCACACCTGCGACGGTTCGAAGTTGAAGCACAAGCAGTTGCGGCATTGTCGCATCCCAACGTCTGCATCATCCACGAAGTAATTCAGACTGAGGATGATCGTCACTGCATTGTGATGGAATACATCGAAGGCGTGACACTGCGCGAGCGAATTACGAAAGATGGCATGAGCGTCAACGAGGCACTCGACATCGGAATTCAGATCGCGTCGGCCCTCTCGAGTGCTCACAGAGCGAAGATCGTTCACCGCGATATCAAACCTGAAAACGTGATGTTGCGAGCAGATGGATATGTGAAGGTGCTCGACTTTGGATTGGCAAAGTTGGCAGACACGAGGTTCGATAATGCGAATAGTGAAGCTGAAACGCGCGCGATTGAGCTAAAAACCCTGCCCGGAGTATTGATGGGGACTGTCGCCTACATGTCGCCCGAACAGGCTCGTGGTCTATTGGTCGATGCACGCACAGATATCTGGAGTTTGGGAGTACTCCTCTACGAACTCATTGCCGGACGCCAACCGTTTGCAGGACCCACACCGACCGACGTCATCATAGCGATCGCTGAAAGGCAGCCGGCACCTTTGGAGACGTTTCGGCACGAGGCCTTTCCGCTGCAGCGGATCATCGCGAAGTCATTGGCGAAGGACCGAAATGACCGATATCAAACGGCCGATGAAGCGTTGGCTGACCTTAAAGATGTTAAGAACCAGTTGGAACGTGGGAGCCATCTGAGTAGTCACCAGCGATCGACGATAGATGGCCCTCGACTGCTGACGCGAAGTCGATCCTTCGCATTCATTGGAATTGCTGCCCTCGTCGCTATCGTGCTGGCCTTTGCTATCTGGTTCAACCGCCGGCCCAACAAACCGACACCTTCCATAGCAACGGAGGTAACCTCGCTGGCAGTGTTGCCAATGCAAAATTTGTCTGGTGATCCCGCGCAGGATTATTTCGCCGAAGGTATGACTGAGACACTCATCTCCGGGCTGGCGAAAGTTGCTTCACTGCGAGTGACCTCCCGTACGTCGGTTATGCAGTTCAAAAACTCACCAAAAACGGTGAAGCAGATTGCGCAGGAGTTACAAGTTGATGCGGTAATTGAAGGGTCAGTGCAACGCTTCGGTGACGATGTGCGTATCGGAGTGCGATTGATTGAAGCCAATTCTGAAGCAAATCTCTGGAGCGCCGAGTACGATCGTGATCTTCGTGACGTGCTAACACTGCAAAATGAAGTGGCACAGGCAGTGACTCAAGCAATCAGGCACAAGCTGACGCCACAGGAACAGTCTCGTTTAGCGCAGAGGCGTCGAATCAATCCTGCAGCTTATGACGATTTTCTCCGTGGTCGTTATTATCTTGGCCGGCAAACAAAAGCAGACAACGATGCTGCGGTCGAGGCCTTAAACCGTGCAGTCACGGCCGATCCCGAATTTGCTGCTGGCTGGGCAGAGTTGGCCCAGGCATATGTGTGGAGGCTCTTTCTATTTGCGCCGGATGAAAAAGATTTGCAGGAGAAAGCATTTGTTGCGGTTGAGAAGGCGCTTGCCCTGGATCCGGAGTTACCCGAGGCATATCTGGCGAGAGGGCGCTTGCTGTGGACGCCGTCCAATCACTTTCCTCACGACAAAGCCATTCAGGAATATCGACGCGCGCTTGCGTTGAATCCGAGTTTGGATGAGGCGCGAAATCAACTGGCGCTGGTTTTGTGCCATGTGGGATTGGTCGACGAAGCTTTGGCGGAGTTGGACCAGGCACTTAAAACAAATCCAGGCAATACGCTCGCGCGCTTTCGGGTTGGGGAAACGCTCCTCTTTAAAGGTAAACACGAAGAGGCGCTTGCTGCTTTGCGGAATGTTCCGGCCGGCGCCAATCCGGCTCTGGTGGGCCATCAAATCGTCCTGACTCTCTTTGATCTGGGAAGGAAAGAAGAGGCGTCCGCAACACTTGAGAAATTTCTAAAAGACTATCCGGAAGACAATCGCGGTTTGTTTACAAGTTTGCAGGCGATCCTCGCGGCATCAGATGGACAACATCAAGTAGCGGAGGAAAAGATCAAGTTAGCTATTGAACGGGGAAAGGGATTCGGACACTTCCACCATACGGCTTACCACATCGCCTGTGCATACGCACTCATGAACCAGCAGGAAGAAGCAATCAAGTGGTTGGAATCGGCAGCGAGAATAAAACAGCAGTGGGAACAGTATAAAACGATGCTGTGAGCAGGAATATTTAGCCGCGGATAAACGCTGATTAGATCCGGATTTATTCCGCGTTCATCCGTGGCTAAATGCTCACCAGAGGTAATGACCGGTAGCGTTTTCCTGTTAGTCGCGCGAGAGCGTTGACGACTGCCGGGGAGATGACGGGAACGGGTGGTTCACCGCAGCCGGTTGGTGCCTCCGCGCTCGGGACGATGTGAACATCGACTGCAACAGGAGCATCGACGATGTAAGGCGGAACATAGCCGTCGAAGTTTCTCTGTTCGACGATTCCGTTCTTTAACGTGATCGCGCCCTTGGCCATTAGCTGCGTCAGACCAAATCCCACTCCTGCCTGAAACTGGCTCTCGACTGACAGTGGATTCACTGCGACACCGCAATCAACCGCGAGCACCGCACGGTGAATCTTTGGTCGCTTGTTCTCGATCGACACATCGACCGCACATGCGACACCTGTCCCGAAAGACTCGTGACATGAAATTCCGAGTGCGTGTCCTTTAGGCAGGCGATTGCGCCAGGCTGCGGTTTGTTTATCAAGCAGATCGAGCGTAGACACCAGCTTCTTAGCGTCGGGCTTGAGGAGTTTGCGCCGATACGCGATCGGATCCATTCGCGCGCGGACAGCGAGCTCGTCGATCAACGTCTCCATCACGAACGCAGTGTGAGTATGTCCGACCGACCGCCACCAAAGCACAGGCACGTTCACCTTCGGATGATGAACTGAAACGTGCATGTTTGTGATGTTGTAGTGCGTGTCGGCGGCTCCTTCGGTTGCGGTTTCGTCGACACCGTTCTTGACGAGCATCGATTCGAAGGGAGTGCCCGCGAGTAGCGATTGGCCAACAATTACATGACGCCAGGCCGCCGGGAAGCCATCCGCTCCAACGGCGATTTCGACGCGATGAAAATGCATCGGTCGATAGTAACCGCCCTGCACATCGTCCTCGCGTGACCAGACAAGTTTCACCGGCGTTCCTTTGAGACGTTTGGCAATCATGGCCGCTTCGCGTTGCACGTGAGAGTCAGTCACTGCGCGACGACCAAATCCGCCGCCGGCCATCTCAGTATGAAAAGTGACTTGCTCGGGCTTTAGACCGAGTACTTCCGCGACTGCCATTTGATCCACAGTTTGAAACTGTGAACCGGCCCACACTTCAGCGCGGTCGCCGTCGAATCTGACTGTCGTGTTCAGAGGCTCCATCGGCGAGTGAGCAAGAAACGGAAACTCATATTCGGCGAGGATTCGATTTCTCGCGGCGACTTTGTCGAGTGCACTCTGATCTCCGCGCGTGACGGCGACGGCGCCGGGAGTTTGAGCGAGTTGTTTGTACTTGGCCCACAACGCTGTGCTGTCGGCGGCCTCAACACCGGACAAATCCCATTCGATGTTGAGAAGTTTGCGCGCCTGGTTTGCAGGCCAGTACTTGTCTGCAACAACGGCAACGCCCGTCCCTTTCGCGAGTGGAATCTCGAAAACGTCGCGCACACCCTCAATGCGACGTGCTTCCGTGTCACTAATTTTCTTCACGCGGCCGCCAAAGACGGGCGGATGGGCCACCATCGCGACTTTCATTCCGGGCAGATCGAGGTCGAGTCCGAATTTCAGTGAGCCATCACACTTCGGACGACTATCCAGTCGTTTGACTCGCTTGCCCACGAGCCGGAACTCCGACGGATTTTTCAAACGAACAGTTGCAGGCACTGGTTTGCGCGCTGCTTCGCTAGCGAGATCAGCATACGTTGCAGACTGGCCGTTTGGTCCGCGGACCACACTCGCCTCCGTGCGACATTTGTCCGGTGTTGTTTTCCAGCGATCCGCCGCGGCGGCAACGAGCATTGCGCGCGTCTTCGCGCCGAGTTCACGGTACTGTTGATACGAGTGTGCGATCGAACCTGATCCGCCAACGATCTGAATTCCGAAAAGAGGATCTTTGTAGACGTCTTCTGCGGGCGCGAGCTCTCCGATGACGTTGTTCCAGTCGGCATCCATCTCATCCGCGAGCACCATTGGCAAGGCAGTCTGGACGCCCTGACCAAACTCGAGTCGATTCACCTGGATAACAATCTTGCCGTCCGGTCTGATGTTGACGAATGCATCCGGCGGATAAACCTTGGCAGGCTGTTGAGGCATCGCTGTTTCCTGAGCTAGTGAAGCCGGATCGAGATATAGCGATACGAACAGCCCGCCAGCAGCTACAAAAGAAACGCGCAAGAATCCGCGCCGATCCAATTCAACAGATCTGACCATCACGCGCCTCCTTTATTTATCTGCGCCATTGCGGTCTTGATGGCCGCGCGGATGCGTGGATAGGTGCCACAACGACAGAGGTTTCCACCCATCGACTCTTCGATATTCTTCTCCGTAGGCCGCGATGTGCTTTTAAGCAGCGCCACTGCGGCCATGATCTGTCCGCTCTGGCAGTAGCCGCATTGCACAACGTCCTGATCGACCCATGCATCCTGTACGGCGCGTCCGACAGTGTCGTTGCCAATACCTTCGATCGTGATTATCGGACGCTCGCCGATATGCGAGATCGGAACTATGCACGAACGCGTGGCCACACCGCCTACGTGGACCGTGCATGCGCCGCACGCGCTGATGCCACACCCGAACTTCGTTCCCGTCATCTTCAGATCTTCACGCAGCACCCAGAGCAGTGGCGTTGACGGATCGACATTCACTTCTCGCCGCTGTCCGTTTACGGTTATTTGGAAAGTCGCCATTGTTTGAACTCCTATCTTCCGGTTGGACACGGCGTGCCGGCCTCGACCCAACGACGTGTGGCGGCAACGAATTGTTCGTGCGTGAGTGGTGGAAGTGTGCGCATTGTGCCGTCGGGGCGGCGACCGGGATTCCAGGCCCACTTCACGAGCGCTTCTTCTTCGTGATGCTTCAACAAACCTGGACCATCGAGATTGTGATTTCGTGAGCGGTCCGTTACCTGCCGGCAGACAGCCGCACTCGAAAGCGGCTGATCGTTGATGTCCTGCCAACGCATTTCGAGCGGCGCAAGATGCCAGTTGTGACCACCGGGAACGCCGGTGCTGTCGGCGTTCGTCTCCTGATGACAGCCGGCGCAGTTCAAACCCGGGACACCTTTGCCCTCAGGACCACCACGAACGACATTCGCGACGTGACGATGCCGGTCATCGCCTTGTTGTGGATAGTTTGTGGCGGTGTGACAGTTGATGCAGCGCGGAGAAATTAAGACTGAATAGACTTGTTCCCACGCTGCGAGTCCCTGCGCCGTGGTGGTACTCTCCGCGCCGGCAAAACGAACACACAACACTGCAGCAACGACGATGGCCGATACCAAAACACTCGCACGTAGCCGTGGCATCAGAATCCTCCTGCAAATTTTTATTTGCGGAGTATGTTGCCACAAAAAGGCACAAAACGCACAAAAATCATTTTGTGTTTAGCTCTGGTTAATTTTTTTGGGCGTGATCGTTGATGCGTTGATCCTTAGTGCCGGTGCGCAGTGCTTCTTTGATGACTTCTTTGCTTCGGCTACGCGGCCATTCTTGAAGAGCGCCCAGGGGAGTGAGTCGCAGGTGCGATAGAGCACAATTAATCTTAGCTTCATTGGAGTCCTACTGGATGCTTCACAGGATTAACAAGATATTTTCAGGATTTACAGGATATTTTCAGGATTACAGAATGTCATCTTGTAAATCATAAGACATCCTGTAAATCCTGTGAAACAGATCGTTAAGGTAGCGCGGGCAAAGGGCAAACAGACTTAAGAAAAGCAAACTAAACGAGAGTCGTCTGGGGAGTTTATTTCGCATGTCCCGTAATCCTTTGCAAATTGATATTTCAGGGAACAATACGGGAGACGGAGCTGGTTTGGATTTCCGAGTAGGAGTTAGACAGGATTCACAAGATTGAGCAGGATGGACAAGATTCTTATCTTGTTAATTTTGAAATCATCTTGTTAATCCTGTCTAAACTAATCCTCGAGAATGTCGAAGCGAAGACCGCTTGAGCCTTCGCCGGTGCCGACCTTCTTGCGGCGCCCGATCCAGAGGTGGGTGGAGCCGTCGTGCCAGCGAGCGAGTTGGTAGTGGCGAGTTACGCTAACGCCCTCGCGTGGTATTTCTTCCTCAAAAAGTTTCAGACTCTTCGTGTCAGGATTCAGGATGCGACCGTGCGCTTCAATGAATCCGGACGAGCCATCGATCCTCAAAACTTTTCCGCGTTGCAGACGCAGACCGGTCGTGGTCTTCACCGGCAGAAGCGGAACCCAGTTGCCGGGAACTTCCGTCGCCAATTTGTAAACCAGCTTGTCATCGGTGCGTTGTGCAGGTGGCGGCAGTAACGCCTGTCGCTCGGATTCATTCCGGTTCAGTGGCTCTTCAGTTGCGCTTTCGACGATGCGTTCGACACCCCATGCCATGTTTGCCATCTCGTCACGCAGGAAAAGAACTTCTTCAATCGGACGGCTTTCGATGCCGCCGAGTATTGATGGCGTCAGGAAGAAGAGGTTTGCGGCTGGTCCAGTTACGCCACTAGCTCGCAGATTCGAATGCTGAAACATGCGCCATGTCGAGTGTGGCGCAGGCAACTCACTCGACGATTTGATCAGCGTCCGGACACCAAACGTATCAGTAATCACCAACGATCGCGTTTGATAAAGCGAACCAACGTCCAACTCAATCGGGATCACGAACCAGTCGTTGCCATACGTCAAGGCAAACTCAACGAGGAGCATGCGCGCAAGATCAGTTGGACCAGCATCAACCGATCCGAAATCGACTTGTGCATCTTCAAACTCCCAGAAACGTGGCGTCGGCATTCCGGCGAAGCTTACGGGAGCGGGAATTGCTGTGCGTGCGATCGAATCGAAGGCTTTGTCTGTTGCCGCACCGAGTTTGAGTTTAGAGTCGACATCAAAGTCGTACCAATCGAGATGACCTTCAGAGTATTCCTGTGACGTTAAGGCACGTTCGCCTTCACTGAAGCGACCTGAGACCGAAAAGGCATACTCCAATCGTTCCGTCAGCCATGACGGATTTAATGCTTCAGGTTCGCTGAAGAACAGTGCTGACGACTTGAGCCACTGTTGCGCAGCCTGTTGAATCTCCGACACGTCACCCGGCGTTATCTTCAGAGAAGGTTTGATGACGACTTTGTCTGGAGCACCGGAGCGAAACGAAGCAATCATGAGCCGTGCGTCAGGAACACGTGAGGACATGAGATCGACGAACGCGAGGCTCTCGTTGTCGAGTGTGGTTCGCTGTTGTGGCGAGAGTGTGAACGGAAATTCACGGATGAAATCGTCTCTGTAGTTGCGAGACGTCATACCGTCGTCAAACATCTGCTCGACCATTCGCAGAAACTCAAGTCCAGCCTCGACTGCGAGTTTGAGTCGCTCTGGTTTAGCCGCCTGGTCTGTCGAGAGATGAACGGGCTCGCGCTCGACGAGTGTTTCGAGCGGCATGCGAGTGACGTCATAAGTTGGTGCGTTAACGCTACTGCCGGGCTCGAGCTGCACCTGATTGATATCGAGTTAATCGCGCGCCTTCTCCGCGCCAGCTCGCCATGATTGGTGAGCCGTTGTCTTCGCCCTGAAACTCTCCGAGCTGCCATTGTCGAGCAAGCAGCCACAGCGGGTCGTAGATGCGAGCCTGCAGGCTCGTCTTCATTTCGACGTTCCGGCTAACCGGCTCAAGACGCATCCAACTAGTTATTGACGGCATATCCAGCTACTTCCATTTATGCTCCAAAGGGGCGCCCTTATTTAATCGTGGTGAAGTCGGTCGAGGCGGCATCACCGAGCGTGTTGAAAGCGAAATACAGTGCGGGCAGGTAATGCCCGACTTCATCCAGCGCGCTGAGATCGACGGCGCGAACGCGCGCCAGATCGAGTGTTTCCAGTAACACTTGTTGTAAGGACCACGTGGTCCATGATTGTTCGAGCTCTGGCGGAACTGCAATTAAGATCGATTGCGGTGGCGCGGCATTCGGTTGATCGTATTGCAACGCGAGACCCGTGATTTCAGTTGCACCGGGCACGACCTCCACCCATTCATCGATTAGAAGCCCGGCGAGCGGCTGGTTTATATCAACGAGCGTCGTGCTTTGAACTGCAATCGAAATCTTTCCGCCAGGCAAACTCTTACCCTGCTCGAGAGGCAATGCGACCCAGCGTTCGTCGTCAACGTGTGGAAGCTGGGCGATTTTGACTTTGAGTTTTTCCCCCGTCTTCAGTGCTTCAGCATACTCAAACGCGGTCTTGAAACGGCCGACTGACTCGCGTACACGCGCCATCTGCCGCAGCCACGCAAACGAAACCAAGGGATCGCCATTCAGCAGCTTGTCGTTGTTGGCCAGCGCTTTTTCAAGCTCACCAGCATTCGCTGCCTTGAATTGCGGCAAAACGATGAAGGCCTTTCCGAAAATGATCTGCAATTGCTCCAATGCATGATCGCGATCGCCTTCTGGACTTCGAGCACTCGCATTGAAACGAACGCCCAGCGTGTCTAATTTCTCGACGCGCTCCACAAGCTCTGTTTGGATCGACGCGGCTTGAGTTAACAGCGTCTCGCGATCGCCGCTGAACGAGACCGGTATGGCTCCAGCGATACCGAACCCCGCCGCACGCATGATCAACGATCGCAGCGTCTCGAGATTCGCCGTCTGAGGCTGTGTCAATTGGGCGGAGAGATCGAGCACCGTTTGGCGCAATACTTCAGCCGCGTCAGTGGCACGTCGGCTTATTTCCGCAACATCTACGCTGAAGTCGGTCGCTTGATCAGGCGAATTCAGATCGTGAGCGTCGATAGCACGAACGCCGTTGAGTAGCTTACGAGTCGCACGAAGCGACTCGCTGAACTGCCCGTAACTCAAATCATTCGGCGGCCATTCCGGTTTCCGGTTCGGACTGACACGCAAGAGGGAATCCGGCGGAAAGCTTCGATTGAGCGCAAAAAGAATGCGCTGCTCTATTTCTGCCTGCTGGCCGCCCGAGCCGCCTCCGGCCGCGTAAATGTAATCAAGCGGACTCAGTTGCAACTCGCTGAGTTTGATCTCTTTCGTTTCGACGACGCTTAAGGTTGCGGTGTCCAATCGTTCAACGAGACAACGCACGTTTGCCGGATTGGCAATCATCCGTGCGGCCCACGCATTCAACCGCGGTTCCGCGGTGGCGCGAAATGAGTTTTCTGTTGCGGGCCATCCGGCTGGAAGCTCGGAATCGCCACCAAACAACGTCACAATCCGGTGTGTTAATGCAATTCCAGAACGAGGTGTTCTCACGATCTCCAGTTCCGGCGGTGGCGTTTCACCACCGGCGATTGACTCTACCGTCGTGGCAGCACGCAACGGATTACCACGCACAACCTGATAAATGCTCTCAGCCATCAGTGCATCGCTAACCGAATCGACCGACTCTTCCAAAAGCGTCAGTTCGTTCTGCAGCGCAGTGAGATCAGCATTGCCGGCGACGAATGGAGGGAATGCGATCCTCTGTTGCCCGATCGTTTGTCCAAAGGGAATCGTGTCTTTGTTCCAGATTGGCGGATTGGTGCTCTTACCTTTCTGCCAGCGACGCAGCAGGGCCAAACCGTCAACGACATTGTTGGCCGCGATCGCTTCGACCGACTGACTCGTTTGCTCCAGCTTCTTTGCCACTAGTGGCGCGAGTTCGCGAAACGGCGCGATGAATTGTGCCTTTCGAATCTCTTGCAAACGTCGCTCAAAGCGATAACCAAGCAGCGCACCCAGCGGTTGTCCCGCTCGCACTCCATCCAGCAGCCACATTGCAAGTCGCACACGCTCGGACGATAGATCGATCGCTAAAAGATCGTTCGGCGATTGGTTGCCCGCATGGGCCAGATGACCACTGCGCAACACCGCCACGGTTGAAGCCTGGGCGAGGGAAGGAGTGTGAATAAATCCAGGATTGTTTGGATTTTGAAACACCGGGCCGTCTTCACTCGCAGGCGTCGCCACCGGCGTGAGTGGATCAGCCGGTTTGAGATTCATTACCCAGCCATAACCACCAAATAGAACCCCGTTGGGATCGCGCTGGCGCATCTCGGCCAAACGTTTAGTGGCAAACGAAGTGATCCACGCATCCAGCCGGTGCGAACAGAGATCGAGTGTACTGGTTAACAACTGCTCGAGTTTTGCGACACCAATCTTTGGCGACTTCAGGTAATTCAGACTCGCACGAAACTCGCTCAACGGTTTCAATACGGGAGCCATTGCAAGATCCGGTTCGCCGGAACCGTTTGGACCAAACAACAACTTGATAATCGGTATTGGTTGAGCGTTCGGAAATGTGATCTGGGACTTCATCTGGTCCCAGATTGTTTGTGTCACCTGACCTTGCGCCAGGTTCACCAGCTCTGGTTCGCGGCGTTGCTCGATCTTTATGACGCCTCTGTTGAATAGCAATCGCGATGCGGCCGAGCCGTATTCGACTAACATCGAATGTCGCAGGAGCAAGTTGAAAAGCGTGTGCGGCGCCGGCTGTTCAAACTTCTGACCCTGGAACCAGACTTCTTTGGTGAATTCTCGCGTGGCCAGCAGTGAGTCGATGAATGCGGGTGAGAGGTTCGTGCCTGGTCCAGCTTGGACGAGTGGGCCACTGAGCGTTGCGAGTGGTGTTGAGTAGACTGCTTTCGACAATCTTGGTCGCCACGGCACCTGGAGTGTTTGCAGTACTTTGGCCGCGAGACGTTCCTGTGTCTCCCACCAAGCGGCACTCGCAAGACGCTTGTTCTCGATGAAAGTGAGTCTTTTCTGCCGTGCTGCCGCGGCGGCGGCTCGCTGTCGTTCCTGCTCCTTGATGATTCTGTTGCGCTCATCAATTTGTGCCTGTATGAGCTTTCTGAGTTGAGCTTTCGCAGTCTTTGATAGCTCCGGATCCTGCTCCGGATCAAATACATCCACCTCCGGAGGCTCCTCGAACTCGGGAATTTCGGGTAATGCCGGATCCCAAACGTCGGCAAAGAAGTCGGCACTCAGAAACACCCAGAGGTGCTCGAGATAATGACGGCCCATGAGATGACGCATGGAATAACTTGACGACGATCCTTCCATGCTCAGCACTTCAGGCAGATCTGTTTGGATACCGCTTTGTTGCGGTGTATCTGCAGTTCGTCCGAGGCGCGGCACTTTGGTAACGCCGCGTCTCCAGATGTCGCGCAACCGGATCAGGAAAGCAGCGAGGGCGGCGTCACGTTCTTTCTCCTCACCGGCTCGTGCTTTCCAGTTGGTGAGTGAAGTAACCGGCAGAACACCGTACGGCTGCCGGCCCACGCGGATCGCGGGAAGTGGACCAGTGGCGCGCACAAAATCGATGAAGTGGTTGCGTGCCCAGTCGATATCGGCATCCTGGAGTGGGCTCTCGTTAGGTTTGCCGACCCCAAGCATTTGGAGCAGGAAGTAACCCCATGTCGCCGACCACAGTGCTGTGTTCATGTGGCGTGCGTCGAGTTGATCTGTGTCTGCTGCATGAGGAAGAGTCGCAAAGAATTGATCGAAGTCTGAGAATCCGAGCGCTGTCGTCAACGTATCGGCATTCGAGAAGTCGCCACGCTTTATTGCTGGTGTCTTTATCTCGCTGAGATAACTGGTTTCGTAACCTGGATCGCTGGAGCTGAATCCCGATGGCTCATCCGCAGTGTTGTTCGAAGGCGTTCCTGAAGGTATGAAACTCAGTCCGCTGGTGTAGTGATGTGCGTCGAGGAGATCTTTAAGCTTTGGCGCCCAGTCTGTTTTTGTGTCGAGCGAATCTTTGACACCCATCACGAGGAGAAAGTCGAGACCGGCGGCAGCGGCTTCTTTCGTCATCTTGACGCGAATTCCCATGCCGACTTTTTCGGCGGTGGCGAAATCCACCATCCACTTCATGCCTTCGTCGAGACCGAATTTATCCAGCTTCGCTGTTGGTGAGGGATCCGGACCGGCAGTGAGTGGTTCTGAGACGGGCGCGCCTTTGACGTTAACTACCAGTTGTCCATTCTTGTAACCGAGCACGAGCCATTGATTTGGGAGGGCGCGTGCGATTGGCGCGCGGGTCCACGATTCTGTTTTAGTTTCGACAGGCGTGTTTGCAGGGAGATTCCTGGTGGCACGCGCAATCCATGCGGCGCGCGGTGGATCGTAACGTTCGGCGAGCTGGCGCCATGCTGCTTTGCGACGATCTTCAGACGTTTCGCCGCTGCCTGCTTCTGACATCTGCTCCCAGAAATGTTTGCCCCAGGTCAGCTCATCGTCCGTGAGTTTTGGTTCGTGCGAGTCGACGTGAACTTTGTCGGGATAAACACGCACGCACAAATCCGTCGTCGCATCCGGTTGTTGAAAGAAGCGCGTTTCCAGTCGGACCGGGAATAACACGAGTGGCCGTGCTGGTCCAAACGACAGACGCGTTTCGAGCTCTGGCGTCTTCTGGATGTTGGGAATGTCAGGATTCGCAGTGATCATGTAACCACAGATTTGCGCAGATTATTTACGGATGATGTCTCTTGCATGGATCGCGATTCGCACCGGCCGCTGCATCGTGATGTAAGCCTGATGGGCGGAGTTTTTGGCCCATTGGGCGTTGTCGATCTTTTCTTTGTTGATGTCGGGGAATAGTTTTGTGATCGAGTTAAGCGAGGCGTGCGATAGCTGTTTCAGTTCCTCTTCGGTATTCGCCAAATGTCGCCAACTGAGATCACTCCAGGTCGCAGGCTTCGGAAGCGGTTCCGGTTTGTCGAACTTTGCTTCATCCATTCCGAACCGTGGTTCTGTCGGTTGTTGTTGAATAACAAAGAAAAAGCCTTCCGGTTTATGCGGCGACTCGCCCAATGCCTCTGCGTCAGAAAGTGTAAAACCGAGAAAAGTCACGTCGGGTTTCAACGTGCCGCGGAAAAGTGGGTGGCGTTCGTCGTCTGATTTTGTAGCCAGGGTTAACTTCCCATCTTGTTGTTTGATTGCGGGCACAGCGTAGATGACCGTATTCGGATAGCGCCGCAGCAACTCGCCGCGAATGAGTAACACGAGCGTGCCGGTCGAATTCGGTGAATTGCTACCAAGCTTGCGATCGCCCCAGTTCGTAATCGCTTCGATGTCCTGTTTGCTATCGTCTTCGGTATCCCAGAACTGTTGGAAGTAGGTGCCACGTTGATCGGTGGGATAGTTGCGCCAGAGCAGTTCGTGGCTCATTTCCGCGTTTAGTCCAACCAGAAACGACTCAACAAAATTTGGGTTCGGCTGAAGCAACGTAACGGTGTTTGGCGGCACGCGCTCTAATCCGGGGAACATAAAATCCTGCGAGATATCACGCAACGCTTCATACATCGGTTGCGGAAAACTCGGAGCATCCATGATCGGCTCGAGTGGATCTTCAGTCGTCTTAGTGTCGTCGGCTATGACGAGTGACGCCTGCACACGCGACTTGATCGTGTTTTCGGGATTGAGGCTCGGCAGTAGAGACTTGCTGATTTCTTCGAGGTTCATCGCGGGAGCGAGACGAGCCGCCGCGGTCGCCGGTGGTGGTGCAAACGCACGCTGGAGATATCTGTGCAGGTCCTTCGCCGTGTTCTTGAACGTTGTCGCGTCTTTTCCTTCGGTGGGTGCATTCATCGCGAAGTTGAGCAGGATGCGGATGTGACCTTCGGGCGCGATAGTGAAATCGTTGCCGAGTTTTGGAAACGGCGACTCGAGTGCTGCGAATGTACGTTCAAAACGAACGGTCTCATTTATCTTGAAAGTCGTCGATGCCGGAACTTGAATCACGACGGTGTCGATCTTCACCATTCCCACTTCACTCATCTGAAATGTAGTGAGCGTGAGAGCGCTCCTCAGAGTGGAGACAATGCCGACCGGCTGAACACCAACCGGGCGGAAACGTGTGTTGATGGCATTACGTGGACTCGATAACTGTCGCAAAGTAGCTGAGACCGCGCGATCAGGCATTGCGGAGTCAGAGATTCTCTTAGACAGGAGGGCTCTTACTTTTGTAGTTGCGTCTTGCACAACGATGCGTGCTTGTGCAGAGGCCGTCACCTTCAGCAGTGTCTCAGGCGAGAATCGCTTGAAGTGTTTGGCGTAGTAAACGCCATTGACAGCGCGACCGAGTTGAGCTTGTCGTCGTATTTGATTGATGCGCTCGATCTCTCCGAGCTGCTCCCATGCAGAAGCCATCAACTGCTCTTGTTGAGTTTGTATGACGTTGGTGCCGAGTGCAGCGATAGCGCGATGGCGTGGATCGAGATTTAGTTCATCGAGCCAGGTGTTTGGAGCCGGAGGAATGTTTACAGTGTGACGCGCTGCATGCCAGCAGCCGTAGATTGGTGGCGCCACGATCGGATCCTTGTTTTGCTCGTTTTGAGTAACCAGCCACGGTTCATCCAGGATCTTTTTAAGCTCGGTCTGGAAAGGTGTTTTGGTAGTGTTGGGCCAATCAGCGGCGGGATTATTCGGAACGCGTAACGCACCTTCGAGTTCGAGTGTCGTTTCAGCAGGCACGACGGCGCGCTTTCCGAACGCTTGACCGATGTCGACCTGGCGCTTGCCGATGCCCGGAATGTCACGCAGATCCGCAGGTTTGAGCAGTCCAACAAGAGCCTCGAAATCGCCGCTCGTGCCGGTTCTGAACTCCCAGTGATAATAGACCGGCAACGTAACTGATGCTGCGCCTGCTTCCCATGCGGGTTTCAGTTCGTCTTCTTCATTCACTTCTTTATCGCGACGAATCGGTAAACCAAGACCGGCTTTTCTGCCTAAATCAAATGTCGGTACGACGCAGGCAATGTAGTGCGTTAGCTGATCGAGACGTCGCGGACACAATAACCGGGAGACTGTCAGTGCCGGATTGCCGGCCAGCGAATTCTGAAGCGAAGTTTTGTCGGGTGAACTGCCTGCAACCTGCGCGTGTGCCCATGCCCACGATTCCGACAAATCGGGCAATTCATCCCCAGCGCCTGACTTGATTTCGAGAACCGGAAGCGTCAAATTCCCACCGGTGCGTAACTCAACGCCATCCCGTTTCTTGACGATGACGAGACAGAGCCACGGCCGCAGGATTCCGTTTGCGTCAGCTTTTGCGGGTGTTAGGAGCCAGGGAAAATCAGGACGATCAAATTCGATTGCAGGGAAGTAATTCGGTTCAAAATCGAACGATTGGTTGCGTGGTTCAGTGCGTACAACTTGTTGCTGATCGATACCCGTTACGTCGCCTGGTCCATAAAGGCGCACTGTCTGCTTTATCGGATTCGGATCGTTGCTGATGTGCAGGTCGACAGATACAGACACGACGCCCCGCTGACCTGGGCTCCGATCATCGACTTGAATGCTTGACGCAGCACCCTGCCGTACCCACGGGAGAAAGATGTAGTTTGCGGTATCAGCCATTTCTCTTTGGTTTGACTTCTTCTCTGTGCAACCTCTGTGTTCTCTGTGTCTCTGTGGTTATCTAATTTGTAGGCTCAACAACCACAGAGACACAGAGAACACAGAGGTTGCACAGAGAAGAAATCATGCTAAGACTCAACCTTCAGATCGGATGGTCGAACGATTCGAAAAGCGCTCGCTTTCACCGGATCTCGTTGTTTCAGTTTGCTCACGGTCTGTTCAGCTTCTGAGTAAGACATCGCTTTCGCTGCTGTAACCTCCGCAATAGCCTGTAACGACTGTTCACCAACTATGGTCCAACCTTCTTTAGCAATCTGGTGTTTGCCAATTACGGTGCGATATCTTGCTTCTCCCATACGTCGCAGGGCACTGCTGCCCGCGGCGCCGAAACGTGCCTGTTTGATGAAGCGTGGGCCAGGCAACTGGTAGAAAAGTGTTTTTCCCTGCTCGACCGGATCGGCAGGTCGCGGTTCGTTCGTTTCTTTGTCGATAATAAACGTTTCAAATTCGATGGCATTGACGTGGATCCGGTCTTCTTCTTTCTCCGGAATCTCAAAAACACTCGATCCGAAACTCACGCCGGCGTCCATCTTCTCGAACGACGGCCTTGACAGTTTCTTATCGTCGCTCATTTCGGTGAACTGCGCCGGGGCGAAGAAGTCTCTCTCCGTACCAAGCGTTTGTTGTTGATTGCCGATAATTACTTTCTCGATCGAGAAGCGACGCGAACCTGCAGGTGCATTTGGTCCAAACCTCGAGATGTCGAAGTTCAACGGCACCACTGTTTGCTTGATCGTCAATGTGCCGAGAGGATGAAGCAATACATCGGTTGACGCGCCCGGTTGTGCCCGCAATGTGACCATCGCACGCTGACCTACGGGAAGCTGGCTTTGCCAGTTACTTTGTTGACCGAGCGCTTCTCTCAACAATGGCGATACGTTTACAGATTCGGCCGGCGGCGGTGCTTCACCTTTGATGAGCGTCTTGTCGAAGCGGATCGAAACGTCCCACCACAAAATCTCAAACGTTGCTTTGCCCTTGACGTGCAGCGGTCGCGGACCCGCCAACGTTCCCTCGACGCGAACTTTGAACAGATTAGTGTTGCCACGTTTGAGCTGGACCTGCGCAAAAAAGGACGCTTCGAAGCGGAACGGAGAACGCTGGATCAGTACGTCAAATCCGATCTCGCCCTGAATGCTGAATCCCGCTCCCGACGCATAGAGCTCAGCGCGCGCACCAAACTGGACCGTGTTTGATGTCAACGCGAAATACGCTTCGCAACGCAATCGCGGGTTGTCACCCGATGAGAGATTGATGGCAACGCGTTTCACCTTCGGAAAGTTCGGTGGCGGATTGAACGCAGGATGAAAACCACCGACAGCGAGCGTGAAGTTTGGCGATTCGCCCCAGCTAGAACGCATCGCCATTTCGCCGCTGATGGCGAAGGTCTTGGCGAGGCGCGAGTCGTATAGAGCGGCGTCAATTGACGCGTTTTTCTGATCGAAATCAATGATGCCGATTGCGTCAAGGTGGAATCGAACAAGGTCCTGCTTCTCGGTTGGCAGGATTGACTTGATCTGGCCCATCACTACCATGCGCGAACGCCCTTTGAATTCGACCGCAATGCCGAGACTCATCGTCAAGATCGGCGACAACGGTGAATCCCCCCACGTGATCTGGACCATCCCGCCGATGAAGTGGTGTCCTTTCGCGGCTGGAAACACGGTGCCGAGCGTTGCGAGCAACGTGGGCGCGTTGGCGATCGGATCTTTCGGAAAGAGAATGCTGTCGAGAGTGTGATTCTTAACGCCGGCCTGCAACGCGGCTTCATTAAACGTCCGATGAATACCGAGTATTACGCCGAGACCTGTGAGCGTGAATCCGAGGCCGAGTGGCCATTTGAACTCGGCAGTGAGAATGATAACCAGCGAGTATCCCTTGGTTCCATCGGGCAGCTTCGTGTTGATTAGCCCCACTGCCTTCAGCGTCATACTGACGCGCTTGAGATTAAGATTGACTTGAAGAACGCCGCCGTACTGCCCCTTATCGCGATCGAACAGCAGGAAGCCGCCACCCTCAACACCATGCGCGTCGATTGCCAACCCAACGCCGTTCGGTGGCTTGAAACCAATCGAAAAATCCGGCTCTTTCTTTTCCGGAAATTCAACACGCGCCTCAAGTCCGAGACGCTCGACTACCGCAGTAATCGGCCCTAGCTGAAGGCCGAGTCCGGCAGAGATCTCCGTCGTCACATGCGACGGCTGCTCTTCGCTGGTTGCCACGACGCTGAGCATCAGTTGATGAACAATTAGCGGACCTAATTTCTTCGCGATTGGAATGATTACTTCGAGACCCGTGCCGCCTTCGAAGTAAAGACCGCGCTCGGTCGAAAGTCCGACACCAAGATCGAATGAGATGCGCGTTTCACTCGTCGGCAGAATCTCGTTAACAAAACCATCCGCTTCCTTGTTGGCCGCGATCACAAGCGCGGCGTTTTGCGCTATTAACTTGAGCCCGGCTTCTTTCGTAGAGATCTCACCCGAAAGCGAAAGGCGTTCAAATTCCAGACGCGTGCCTGTTCGATCGGGGAAGACGTTAGGCAGGGCGGATTCATCCGGCGGTTGTTCCAGAGTGAGTTCCAGTTTTGCGTCTGATGGACCATGCGGTATTGGCTTCCCGTTTCTAATAAAAAAGTCCATCGCAATAGCAGAACTGAGTTTTATGATCAGATTCCAGTCAGCACCCAGATCGACGTTAACCTGGGCCGCGCCGCCAAACCCGATTAGAAAACCGGCTTCACCGTGGACGCTTGGCACCCACGTCATCGTGCAGTTGAGAGATCTCTCGACCTCGACGCCTGCTGCCGTGTCGTCGCCAATGTCGATGATCGAAAAAGTAAGCGTGCGGTCTGCGATTTGATCCGCTATCGGAGTAGTAGAAACAGGTGAAGCGTCCCACGCATAAATGCTATCGGCGATAATCGCTACGTCGCGTTTCGCAAACGGACTCGGCGATTCGGCGTGAGTTTTCAGACGCTCACTCTCGATAATAGCGAGCACAATTGCTAATGGCTGAAACGTGAAATCTGAAAGTCTTCGTGCGTCTGCTTCGGTTTCGAGCGGAAAGTTTGTGGTGAGCGTCTCGATCGGGCTGGTGACAACATCGACGATTTGGTTGAATGCCTTCGAGGAATCTCGAAAGCCCAGGTCGAGTGCGAATGCGCCAATCTTCTTGAGTCCATTAAGGAAGGCGACTGAGTTGCCTTTGACTATCGGGTCACTCGTAGCGATGTTTTCCAGGAACAGAACCGGCTCTGCGAACCAGTAGAGTTTTGGATAGTGAAAGCGCGCATAGTTCGTGATCATGAGACCGAGGATGGTATGGAGCACGGCCTCGTCTAACTTTCCTTTTTTGTCGGTGAGGTTCGCGACTGCTTCGATGAGAGCGATTATGTCGTCGAGTGCTTCGAGAAAAGCCTCGGGCGTTGGATCAACTGCATCACGATAGCGCGCGATGCTGCCGAGTTTATCCTCGGGCAAGTCGATCAGCTTGTCTGCGCCGTCCGGATCGAGACCAAGGTCGTTATAGATCGCCCGCACCACGTCCTCATCTGCAAGAGTCTCCTGCAGCCACGAAAAGGTGTGGTGAAAGGCTCCGACGATTTTTTGCAGGACCGTCATCGTGAATTCTTAGCTACGGATGAACACAAATTCGTCTTCAGGTTTCTTCTCCCGGGGATCGCTCAGCGGCACGCTGTGAAGCGTGAAGAGCGCGGGTTTTTCCAGTGTTTCGGCGCCGACAAATGGAAACGCTGTGTAGAGTTCCTGTATCGCGACAAGCGTCTCGTCCTGCTGTTCGAATCGTACGCGGCCGATGTTGTTGGCGAAAAGAATCTGACGCGAGTTGAGCATTTGCGTCAGTTGCTTAGCGTGACGCACCAGCACTTTCCGGTAAGCATCAAGATTCGGAGTGATGTCGGTGTTGGTTTCGTTCAACGGATCAACCTTCGCCGGATCAGGACGTTGGTCATCGGGTCTTTGATCGCGCAGTGCTTTGGCGCGCCATTGAAAATCAGGTGGACGATTTATCGTCGTGTTGGTCGGCCAGCCTTCGCCGGGAATGAGAATCGGTTCGTGTCGCAAACGCGATAACAGGGTCGACGCGATTTCAACATTTTCCGGAAAGGTGAGCGGTTCCGGGTTGCGCACATTCCAACCCAAACGCATTGTTCCGATTTCGGCGCGGACGATTTTCTGCGCGGTTGCGAAGCTGCGATCGATGAAACGCAGGTACCAGGGCATCACGTTTTTCATTCCGCTCGAAGTGAACTGCGCAAACACCGCCGGCTCGCTGTCACCTTTTTTCCAGTAACTCATCGATTGACTCGACCCGTTATGGACGTCGCCTGACAGGATGACCACACGACGATAAGTTTCGAGACGTTTGAGTAATGCTTCAGTCGCGATCGGATCGAAAGCCCACGCTTCGATGGCGTCGGGATCTGTTCCGGCCATGCCTTTGGTGCCCGCTTGTTTCTCGAGCTTGTTGCGTGCGGTGAGATCGAAGATCCGGTAGACAAGCGGAGCGACAACCTCATCCAGCATTGGCGGACCGATTACCGGCAAAGGCGCGATCAGAATAAGAACCTCCAAACCCGCCTCCAGCGGACCTGCCGGAATCTGTTCTGCTAATGCTGCTGGTGACAAATTACCCGGTGGACCAATACGCGAGACGAAGCTGCGCCGCGTACGATTATCAATTCCTATCAATAAGTGTCTTGAACCCTTAACACTGAAATGCCACTTAACCGGCGGAACTTTCTCCACATCGTCCAGATCCAAACCAAGCAAGTTATCAATCACGTCGCCGGCAGCTTCGTTCGGTCCGACGGCGTTTGGAAGAAAGAGTTGGGTCGACTGATCCAGCAGTTTTTTGTTGTCACCAGACTCATACTTCACCGGATCGTTGCCCCAGTCTTGAAACAGTGCATACGAGACCAGGCCATTGCGAACCGTCGTCCGGCCCAACCGGTTTGTGAGCACTCGATCGCGCCACATCGGATTCAAGTACCAATCGTCAGTGACTTCGTGATCGTCGAACATCATGTAGGTGGGTACGTTGGCGAGTGCGCGTCTGACCTTTGGCAACGCCAGCCAAAGTTGCTTTAAGAGAAGCACTTCTTTCGAAGGCCCTTCAGCTCGTGCTTTTAGTGCTTCCTTCTTCGCCTCGCGGTCTTCTTTCTTTGTCAGGTCCCACGGTTTGACTTGTTCGATTCAGGACGTTCTCTAACACCGGACCGGAAAGTTCGCCGACGCGGAACGCAGTGATCAGCGTGCTCTTTTCAGTTTCGCCGATGACGTGTGATCTGAGATCCGCAGGCATCAGACCGAGCCAGGGAAACGATAACTCTTGATTCTTGATGTCAGCTTCAGTCGGTAGGGCGGCAGGCCAACAGGCGTTAGACCAGACCAGCAGGTACATCGCGCAGAATTCACCAAGCCCAAGCAAGTGACTCGTTCCATCTTTGCTGGTCATCAATGCGTCATTGATCGTCAACGAAAAACGATAGCCGGGAGGAAAGTGTGTTTCGTCAGCGGGAAAAAGCTTCCCGAGAAGTGGGAGATGCTCGAGTGGCACGGTTTCTTCAGAGGCGTCCTGCTGCGTGCCGATGAGTTTCGTTGGCCACCTTCATGATGATGCGGAGAAACGGGGCATTAACGTCGTCGGCGTAAATCTGATCGCCTGAGAGCAGCAACTGGTGCGGGCGACCTTTGGCATTGGCGTGTTCCGGTTCGATGAAGTCGTCGACCCATGCAAGTCCGTCAGGCACATTGCGATTGATGCGACGACACGAACCGTGCAGGATGCGCAGATCAGTAAGTTCGGCTGGCGGGAGCGCAAATGATGGAAGGAAACCGTTACCGTAGCCGAGCGCCAGGTTTGGTTTGCCTTCGCTCTCAACGGTCTTTAAGAGGCCGAGAGACTTGAGATCGTGAGTACCGGCTTCTGTCGTTATAGTGACGTTATAAGAATACGTAAGATGCGGCAGCAGAGTGTTTTTATCTGGGGGAAGCTTGAAAGTGACGACGCCGATGTGAAGTTGATCGCCGATGCGAATTGTCGCACTCGTATTCGCGATCGCGCCCGGGACTTCCTGGTTGGCCGGTCCACTGAATAACGGCGAACTGGAGGTGTCTTGTACGAGCCCGTTCCAGAGCTTGAGTTGAAGTGTGGCGGATTCACGCAGTGCTACCCAAACCGTTACCAGCGTCGGTTCGACGCGACGCAGAATCGGTCCAGCTAGCATCACCGGAAAGGGCATTAGTCCGTCCTCGGGTCAAAGGCGGAGCCGGTGTCGGGCAACCCGGATCGTCAATCACTTGTGCGATTGAGAGGAAGTTAGCTTTTGGGGGAAGCCGCATACTAACACAGAGTTAGTTTTAGGTGCGCAGAAAGTTTCGTTTATTATTATGGCCCTGATGACACATCTACTCGGAATAGATCTCTCGACAACCGGCGCTAAAGCATTGCTCATCGATCGTGAAGGACGTGTGGTGAGTAGTGCCACGACTGCGCTGAATCTCTCGACTCCATATCCGCTGTGGTCCGAACAGGATCCACATGAATGGTGGACTGCTTCAGCTAACAGCATCAAGCAGGCATTGGCCGAAGCGAATGTTTCTGGTGAGAACATCGCCGCGATCGGTTTGACTGGACAGATGCACGGTCTCGTTTTGCTCGACGAGCAGGGACAGGTTCTGCGACCCGCGATCCTTTGGAACGATCAAAGATGCGGCGCCGAGTGTGATGAGATTCGCGCGCGTGTGGGCCGCGAAAAGCTCGTCCAGATCACAGGCAACGATGCGTTAACGGGATTTACGGCGCCCTAAGATCCTTTGGGTTGAGAAGCATGAACCGGAAGTCTATCGTCGTATTCGTCACATCCTGCTGCCCAAGGATTACATTCGTTACAAACTCACGGGCGTGCTTGCGATGGATAAAGCAGATGGTTCAGGCACGATGCTTTTCGATCTGCGGCGGCGCACGTGGTCGTTGGAGTTGTTAGACATCCTCAACATCTCCGCTGACTGGTTGCCGCCAACATTTGAAGGACATGAAACAACAGGGGAAATTACTCGCGAAGTTGCGGCTTCGACAGGGTTGCGCGCGGGCACGCCGGTTGTTGCGGGTGGAGGAGATCAGTCAGCGCAGGCAGTCGGAGTTGGGGTCGTTCGTCCTGGATCGATGGCGGTGACGCTCGGCACTTCAGGTGTAGTGTTTGCCGCAACTGAATCAGCTTTGATCGAGCCCGCCGGAAGGCTGCACGCATTCTGTCACGCTGTTTCCGATCGCTGGCACTTGATGGGCGTGATGCTCAGTGCTGCCGGCAGTTTGCAATGGTATCACGATAAGTTTGCGCACGATAAAAGTTTTGCGGAGCTTGTTGACGAGGCATCGCAAGTTCCCGCGGGTAGTGAAGGACTAATATTTCTGCCGTATCTCAGTGGCGAACGAACACCGCATCCGGATCCGTTCGCGCGCGGCGCGTGGATCGGGCTGACTGCTCGTCACAGTCGACCGCACCTGACGCGTGCGGTTCTCGAAGGCGTCGCGTTTGGTCTCAGAGACATCTTCAACCTGATGAAAGATGTGGGTCTTGGAGAAGTCGAGCAAATTCGGTTGTCGGGCGGAGGCGCGAAGAGTTTGCTCTGGCGGCAGATTATCGCTGACATATTCGAAGCCGAAATGGTGACCGTCAACACGACTGAAGGCGCTGCTTACGGCGCGGCATTGCTGGCGGGTGTTGGCGCCGGAGTTTGGACAGACGTTGACAGGGCATGTGCGCAGACTATCTTCGTCCGCGATCGTGTTTCGCCGAACGCTGAGACTTCGAAGATTTATCGATCAGCATATCGGGTGTATCAGAGTCTCTATCCGGTGTTGAAACCAACCTTCGCTTCTTTGTCCACAGATTACGCAGATGACGATCGCGATTGACGGTATTGGGCTTGCGACCGCGCAGGGAAGTGTGTCCGATATTTTGAGATCGGACGCACCTCGAGGGGCGAGTGAGTTGCCGTGGACGCCGAACGCGTGGAATGTCTCGCGTGTTTGTTTTCCGGCGAAGGAGATCGACGTGTCGCTTGCCGGTGCTGCACGTTGGCGGGCATTAGCGAAGAAAGCGCTTAGCGATATCGATTGCTCTCGGAAAATGCCTCTGCTCGTCGCATCGTGCAATGGCAGCGCCGTGGACGTTTGGGAAGAGGCATTTGACACGAGAGCTTTGCTTGCGGGTACCGAATGGGCGGATGATCGTTTGCCTGTGTTTAGTTCGTCGTGTGCTTCCGGGATTCATGCGTTGTTTGCTGCACGACAACTGTTGATGTCTGGTGCGGTTGAGGAAGTCCTGGTGTTGGTCGTGGATATTCTGGCGCAGTCAAATCATGAAAACTTTGAGAGCTTACGAGTGTTGGCGGAGAAGCCTTCGGCGCCGTGGCAGTCGACGAGTTTGGGGTTTGTGCTTGGTGAAGCGGCGGTTGTGGTCAGGCTTGTGCGATCGAAGGAGGGGGGGACGACGTTGCGTGGACCAGAGTTAGGAAGCGATCTGGTTGGGCACGATGGGCTCTCGCGTGTGCTTGAACAAGTGTCGCCGCAGAATGCGGGGCTGATACTTGGGCAGGGGACCGGCCCGTTTGCGAATGACACTGCCGAGCTCGCAGCATTTTCCGCGTTTCTTGATAAAAGTATTCCTCTTACCACCCCCTTAACGCACTTCGGACACACCCTCGGCGCCTCAGGTTTACTCGCCGTTGCCCTCGGCGCGTTGATTCATCAGTCCGGCTCAGTCCCCACCTCCCTGGCGAATTCTCCTAGTGAAACAAGTGATGGAAGAACGTACTGTAGGGGCGGCCCTCCGTGGCCGCCCCTCGCTCGAATTCCACGCAGGGGCGGCCACGGAGGGCCGCCCCTACAGTACGTCCTCGCGAGCTGTAGAGCCTTGAATGGGGCGTGTGGCGCGACGATGGTGGGGAGAGGCGCTCATGCAATGGTGCCGCGTCGAGACGATGGGTGGAGAATGACTGCGACGCCTGGTCCATTGATGAATAAAACGTTGAGACAACTCGCAACAGAAGCGCCTGATCGTCGTCCAGCAAATCCACCCGATGTCTTACTATTAAAAATGGACAAACCCCTCGCGCCAACACTATCCGCCGTAATCGGCGGACGCCTCCTCCCAAGCGCGGTGCTCGAAATCACACCCGGCTTTGCCTCACAACTCATCGCGCGTTCCTGGGGCTTCAACGGTCCGGCACTCTGCCTCGTCGGCGACGTCGACTCCGATTCATACGGATTAGCCAACACCTTAAACACCTTTCAAGTGAATCTGCGAGGAACTGGAGACAAACGTGCAATCGAATGGAACGTTAAATAACGGTCTGATGTCAGGCTTGCGAGTACTCGTAACCGGTGGCTCCGGCGGTATCGGACAAGGCATCTGCACCGTTGCCGCGCGTGAAGGCGCAAGCGTCGCTTTCACATGGCATGGAAACAAAGCCGGCGCTGACGCAACCGACAAAATCGTGCGCGACCTCGGTCGTGAATGCCTGCCGATTCAAGCAGATCTTCGCGACCGAGACGCAGCCGGCAGAGTCGTCGCAACGGTCGAGGAAGCCTGGGGCGCAGTCGATGCACTCGTCAACAACGCGGCCTTCAGTGAAGCAGTGCCATTCATCCTCATCGACGACAACGACTTTGCAGACATCATGGAACTCAATTTATTCGCCGCATTTCGCATGTGTCGCGCGGCAGCGCGCGGCATGATCCGGCAGAAGTACGGAAGGATCGTAAACATCAGCTCCATCACCGGCTCGCGTTCAATTGCAGGACCCGTGCACTATGCCGCGAGCAAAGGCGCACTTGAAGGCTTGACGCGCAGTCTCGCGCATGAAGTTGGTCCGTACGGCGTCCTGGTCAACGCGATTGCGGCCGGAATCTTTGAAGGTGGTCTGCGTTCCACGATCCCAGAGCATCATCAAAAACGTTACCTCGACGCCTGTGCACTTTCTCGCTTTGGTCAACCATTGGAGTGCGGCGAAGTCGTCGCGTGGCTTGGCTCTCGACGCAACACCTATATAAACGGCACCGTGATCTTTCTTGATGGTGGAACCCTGGCTTAAATCCGTGAAAGAGATCCGTGAAAATCTGTGGCTAAACTCATCGAAATGAAATAAAATCCCGCGCGTCCTCGTCCAATCAAAGGAGTGTGAATCGTGATTCAACTCGAGCAACTCTTGGCGGGTCCTCCACCTAAGAGGGACCGCGACGCCGCATTCTTTTCTTACACGCGCTCTATCTGTCCCACCTGCAAAAAAATAATCGACGCGCATATTGTTTTGCGCGACGACAAGGTGTGGATGCAGAAGAAATGCCCGAAGCATGGCTTCTTTGAAGTCGAGGTTTCGAGCGATGCGGAGTACTACACGAAGTCGCTCTCTTACACGAAGCCCGGCACGATGCCATATCGCTTTGCAACCAAAGTTGAGCACGGCTGCCCGGAAGATTGCGGTTTGTGTGAGGATCACTTGCAGCACACCTGCTCGCCCATTCTCGAAATCAACGACGTCTGCGATCTCACTTGTCCGGTTTGCATCGTTCGCAATCAGCAGCGTTATTCGATGACGTTTGATGAGTTCAAAAGCGCTGTCGATCTGTTGGTTGCGGCGGAAGGTGAACTCCCGATCATGTTGCTGTCGGGCGGCGAACCAACGTTGCACCCACAGTTCTTCGAGTTTTGCGATTACGTTCTGCGTGGCCCACATGAAGGCAAGATCAAGCGTCTTCTGATCTCGACGCACGGACGAAAGATCGCACAGAACCGCGCCTTCGCCGAGAAGTTCAAAGCCGGCGGTATGTACGCATCGCTCCAGTTCGACACGCTCCGCGCCGGCGTCTACCCGAAGACGCGCGGCGTGGAACTGATCGACATGAAGATGCAATGCATCGAGGTGATCAAGGAACTCGATATCCCGACCGTTATCGTTCCGACGGTGTCGAAGGGCGACAACAGTGACGAGCTCGGCGCTCTCGTGGAATTCGGATTGGAGTTACCACAATGCTCGAGCATCGTGATTCAACCGATGGCCCACACAGGCGATGGTGGCGATGGCTATCACGCAAGTCCAGCAGGCCATCGACTCACGATGCCGGAAGTTCACCAGCTCATCGAAGAACAGACTGGCTGGTTCAAGCGTGAATACTTTCATCCGGTGCCGTGCTCGCATCCGAGTTGTTACACCGCGACATATCTGTTCCGGATGGAGGACGGGAAGTACAAACCGTTGCCGGAGTTTGTAAACATCCGGCAGTACCTCGACGCGATGCAGAACCGCGCGATCATTCGGAGCGATAATCAACTCGAAAAGATGATTCTTGACTCGATTACTAATCTGTGGTCGGCGACTAAAGTTGGTGAAGACTCTGAGCTGATTCTGGCGTCGTTGAAGTCGTTCCTCAAAGACACTTTCAATTCGCGGAATCCATTGTCGGCGGCTGATATCGAGCGCCGCACCGAGGCGCGCAGCAAGGCACTCTTCATCCACAACTTCATGGATCCGTGGGATCTCGATGTGGCGCGTCTGAAGAAGTGCTGCACGCATTACGTGATGCCCGACGGGCGACTTATGCCCGGCTGCTCGTACAACAATCTCTATCGACACAAGGACGAGCGTTTCTTCCCCGACGCCGAGCCGGTATCGCCTGCACCGGTCAAGCTTGAAAACGGACCGCCCTTAGTTCAGATCACCGGGAGAGTCAGTCAATAGCAAGGCCCGAAACAATCAACGAACTGCGAGAACTGATCATGCGCGCTGCGCCGGATGTGAATGCAGCGCTGCCGGTCCGTGATTGTTCCGAGGACGAGCCGTTGGATGCGATCATTCCGTTTTCGTCGCTGATTTTGCTCGGAGTTGTGGTGGCGGTTGAAGATCGTTACCGGATACGAATCACGCGCGAGCAATTGGCAAAGGCATCTGTGAGTGGCACAAATCTCCGGCAGTTAGCGAACATGATCGAATCGATGTCATCCGTGGCTAAATGAAGATCGATATCATTCATCCAGCGCACTATCGCGACGATGGCAGTCTCGTTCAGTCGAAGACCCTGATCGATCGTCTTGGTGCGTATTTGCCTCACCTTGGACCACCACTCATGGCTGCGCTCACGCCGGACAAACACGAAGTCAGGTTAGTTGAAGAGTATTTGGAGGATATTAACTTTGAGAGTGATGCAGATGTAGTCGCACTCTCAGGGCAGATCATGCAGCTTCAGCGGTGCGTCGATATCTCGCGGCGATTTCGCGCAGCCGGGAAGAAGGTCGTGCTTGGCGGTTATCTGCCTTCGATGTTGCCGGATCGTGTTGAAGGGCTCTTTGATGCGATCGTTATGGGTGAAGGTGACGAGGTTTGGCCGCAGATACTTGAAGATATCGAGCAGAACAAGCTAAAGAGTCGCTATCGATCGGCGCGGCCGCCTGATATCAACAATCTTCCTGTTCCGCGTTATGACTTGATTAAAAAGGATCGGGTGGTTGTTTATCCGGTGCAGGCGACGCGTGGTTGTCCGTTCACGTGCGAGTACTGCTCGATCGCGGCGGTTTTCAACGGCATGTATCGCAAACGACCCGTGGATCACATCGTTCGCGACGTCGAGGCTACGCGTAGTCGAAACATAAACTTCTGTGACGATAATCTCTGTGAAGACGTGAAGTTTTCCGATCGACTCTTCACCGCGCTCAAAGGCGCGCCGATTCGTTGGGGAACACAGACGACGATCAATGTTGCACGCCATCCGGATTTGTTGAAGAAGGCGCGTGAATCGGGTTGTGTGTTGATGGCGCTTGGCGTCGAGACTTTCTCCGCGCGCAATCTTGAAGATGTGAATAAGACTTTTCACGCAGTTGATAAGTATGCGGAAGGTTTCAAACGCATCATGGACGCCGGCATCAGTCCACATGCGCTGATCATCTTCGGATTGCCTGACGACAACGCGGAGACGTTCAAACGCACGGTTGGATATCTCGAATCGCTGAAGGTGCCGATCACGCAGTTTTTTATTCTGACGCCTTATCCCGGCTCGCCCACCGGCGACAAGATCTGGCGATCGGGAAGTGTGTTCGATACTGATTTAAATCATCTGCGTGAGCCGTACGTTGTCTACAAGCCGCAACAACTCTCGCCGGAGGAGTTGCATGACGGTTGGTGGGGTGCGGTGCAGGAGTTTTATTCGTTGCGTTCGATCCTGAGTCGCGTGGTGTTTCGTCGCAAGCCGTTGAATTTGTGGGTGAACCTGGCGACAAATCTGTATTACTGGTCCAAGGTCAAACGCGGGATCCACACGGTGTACTTCGGGAAGAACTAGCCACAAAAAGGCACAAAAGGCACATAAAGCACAAAAATGGTTTATCTGGTGGCAGCGGCGCAGGAGAGTGATCTCGCGAGGGTGAGGGAAGAGAAGCCTGAGTTGTGGAGACTGGTGCGCCGGTACAACCAGCCGGTTCAACTTGCGCTCGCCGCGGCTGATGAGGTGATGAAGTCTTCACACGATAGTTCGACGGCGGCGGTTATTTCTTTGGCGCCTTGCCAACCTGGTTCGGCTGATCTTTATCGCTGGGGGGATGTTGTCACGTCGGGAATGGCGAGTGGGACACTCGGGAATATGCGCATGAATCCGACGCAGACACTTCACGCCGTCGACAATCTGGCGATGTCTGCGTTTGCGATTGCACATCGGAATCACGCGTACTGTCTCGGGCTGGGCGGTGCAGCAGGGCAAGCATGGTGTGGATTGGAAGCGGTGCTTGAGCGACTCGATGCGGGACACGAAGAGGAAGCGTTATTGATGGCTGGAGATCAGGATGCTGCTGACGATGGCGCTGCGGGTTTAGGTGTGGCGTTGTTGTTTTCAGTTCATGCCAGATCCTCCGTGCGCTTAGTCTCAATCGCACGCAACCGACAAATCTCCGATGTGAAGCCACACGCGGCAAATGGTCTCGCTGGAATGTTGTTGTCGATTGCTGAGGCGAGTCGTGGGCGGCAGTCGTACGTTGTGCCCGCGGAACACACGGACGGAGTATCAGGCGTAACAGTTAACCTGGAAGTCTCTTGATGAAGCGTCGCGTTGTTATTACTGGTATGGGCGCACTCTCGGCCCTCGGCTCAACGACCGGCGACTTGTGGAACGGACTGCTCGCCAATCGTTCCGGTGTGCGACGTGTGCAGCGTCTCGTAGATTCGGGAATCAATGTGACGAGCGGAGGCGAGGTTGATGCAGTCTCACCGCAGAACGTCGATCGCGATCATGTGATTGCCAATCGCGCCATTGACGACGCGCTCGCCGAGTCGAAACGCGATGCCGCCGATTGTGGTTTCATTTGGTCCACTGGTCTCGACACTTTTCAAATGGGCCCGGAAGGTTTTGTGCATCGCTCCGCGGGACGTTGCTTTTCGAATCTCGCGTCAAGATTCACCGGACCGCGGCGCATGATTGCTGCTGCCTGTGCTTCGGGCACACAGGCAATCGGCGAAGCGTTTCGACTGATTCAAAATGGTCAGCATGATGCGTGCGTGGCCGGTGGTTCGAGTGTGATGCTCACGCCGTTTTACCTGATCGGGTTTGCGGGATTGCAGGCCGTGGCGATCGACAACGGCGACGATCCGTCGTTGGCGTGTCGTCCTTTCGACAAACGCCGCAAGGGATTTGCATTGGCAGATGGCGCGGGCGCAATGGTTCTGGAGAGTCTTGAAAACGCGGTCGAACGTGGCGCGCCGGTGTTTGCAGAAGTGATCGGGTTCGGCGTTAGTCAGGATGCATTTGATCTGAATCGACCTTGTGACGACGGCGCGGGTGCTGAGCTTTGCATGCAACGGGCAGTCGCGGACGCCGGTCTGAATGCGGAAGAGATCGACGCGGTTAACGCGCACGCCACGGCGACCTACTCCGGCGATCTCGCGGAAGCTGCGGCATTGAGAAAACTCTTCGCCGGCAGGTGGCAAAGCGTTCCAGTGTCGGGAGCAAAAGGCGCGATCGGACATGCAATGGCTGCGGCCGGTGTCCTCGAAGCGATAGTGGCGGCACAAACCTGTGCGTCTGGCATCGTTCCGCCGACTGTAAATCTACAAAATGTGGATGACGGTTGCGAGTTGGACCACGTCATCGGAGAACCTCGTGATGTGAATGCGAAGACGGTATTGTCTGTTTCATTCGGCATGGGCGGACAAAACGCCGCGATAGTTCTTAAGCGTCATGAGTGACTGGCACTTAAAAGATCGGGTCACGTTAATAACCGGGTCTACTGGTTATCTCGGACGTGCTCTAGCTACCGGATTTGCGGGAGCAGGCGCGAGGTTGTTTTTGACAGGCCGGAAGGAAGATGCGTTGACTGGGCTGGCGAAGGAACTTTCGGCGCAAGGTTTTGTCGCAGATCTCACCGAAGAGAATGCAGCAGCAAGTGTTGTTAATCGTGTCCTCGAAGAAGCCGGGCGGATCGACACACTTATCATTAATGCCGGCATGTTGGCTGACGGGCTCGTCGCGGGTTTGACCGACGAAGAGTTGTCGAGAGTTTATGAACTCAATCTGTGGGCTGCGTTTCGAACGTTACGAGCGGCGCTAAAACCGATGATTCTAAATCGCAGTGGCAACATCGTCGTCATTTCATCGACCGCTGCGCAACGTCCCAACCCCGGCCAGGCCGCGTATGCGTCTTCGAAAGCGGCACTGGATGCTTTCGTGCGAACTACAGCGCGCGAGACTGCGACGCGTGGGATCAGGATCAATGCCGTAGCGCCGGGACTGCTCGCCGGCGGAATGAGTGCGCGCATTCTCGACGATCACATGGATTTGGCGCGCGCGTCGATTCCGATGGGCCGGCCCGGCGAAGCTGAAGAAGTTGTGCCAGTGGTGCTGTTTCTCGCGTCGCCAATGAGCTCGTATGTAACGGGGCAGGTCTGGTCTGTCGATGGAGGCGTCACGGCTTGAGCACGCGTAATACAACTGCCGAAGTGGCAACGCTGGTGCGTCAGACGCTTGCGCTGCCTGAAACGGAACCGATTTTGCCGCAGCAACTGTTTTTTTACGATCTTGGTTTCACTTCGATGGACCTGCTCGATCTGCTGTTTCGCATCGAGCAGCACTTTCAGATCGAGATACCGGAAGGAACGATCTATCAGCTAGCGCGTGGCGATCTCGCCGAAGCGGAGTTTGCGGAAGATGCGGTGTTGACTGAAGCTGGCCGGCAGCGCCTGATGGATTTGCTTTACGACACGCCGAAAGAACTCTTTCCGCCGCGCATTCATGCCACGACGCTGCCACGCTTTTGTACAGTCGGTGCAATCACGCGCCTCGTGGACCATAAATTGGCGGAGGTTCAACTGTAGGGGCGGCCCTCCGTGGCCGCCCCTCGTTCGAGTCCCACGCAGGGGCGGCCACGGAGGGCCGCCCCTACAGTACGTTCTTATGTTCGAATTAATGCAATCGATACGGATTGATGCCGAGAAAGGGCGCGCTTCCGGCGAGGCGTTTGTTCCTGCGGATCATCCGCTGTTTGCAGATCACTTTCCGGATAAGCCGTTGTTGCCCGGCTCTTTCATTCTCGAACTCGCGGCACAGGTTTCGGGACTGCTCGTCGAGGAGTTCGCAAAAACGCAAATGGGAGTCGAGCGGTGGGCCATTCTCGGTATGGTGCGCGATGCACGCTTTCTGCATCCTGTGTTTCTTCCTGCAAATGTGGACATAAGCGCCGAGATCGTTCGTTCACAAACTTCAAACATCAACACGAGTGTCACAGTTACCTGGAATAGCGAACGCATCATGCAAGGCGAGCTCGTGATGATGTTGCTTGAATCAGTCCCCGAATGGTCTACGGCGATTGAAGCCCGCAACAATCGGCTGGCGCGCTGGAGCAAAGCGTCATGAAGTCGAAAAGGTTGTCAGCGATCGACGCTTTCTTTGTGGCGTACCAGGAGTCGTCCGGCGTGCTGATGCAGCTCGGTGTTGAAGTCGAGTTGAGAGGGCGAATCACTCGTGATGATGTGGACGGGATGCTGTCACATCTCGTGCGGCGCTGGCCACCCTTGGGCCAAACTATAAGCAGGCGATTGCTGGGACTGGCGTGGGATGGCGAGCCACGTTTGCGCGAGATGCTTCGGATCGGTGATAGCAGACAGGAGTTGTTCGAGTGGCGTAACAAGCCGTTGAATCCGTTTCGTGAACCGCCGTTTCAGGTGCTTTGGATCTCTGATGGCGATGAGAATCTGTTAGCGTTTCGAGCACATCATGCGGTTGTGGATGGAGAGGGATTTTTCGGGGTTTGTGCGGAGGCGCTTCGGGCGCTCTTTGGAGTGCGGCGGCCTGGCGCCGCTTTGTTACGATCAGACGCCATCGATACCCAAGCGGCGCCAGGCCGCCGCACTCCAAAGAGGTTCGCGATTCCCGAGGCTCTGAAGAGTCTTCAGAAGCTGCGAGATGAAGCGCGTGCAAACAAGAGTGCGCGGCTCGCGTTGCGGAGTTGCGCGCCGGGTGAGATCGGGGTTGTTGAGAGAGATGTTGGGATCAGAAATGGGTGGTTGTGCGCGGCTGCGTGGATGAAGGCGATTTACGAATGGAATTGTTTGCGCGGCTCGCAAACAACATCACTCATCTCTCTCGAAGTGCCGGTCAGCTTGCGTCGCCGCCGTGATCAGAATTTGCAAATCGGAAACCTGATTTCGCCGTTGACACTCACTGCAGACGCAACGCAGCCATTAGAGGAATTGGCAACTCAACTCAAGCAGCAGATGAGTCGCGCGATGCGGCGGGGAGAACATCTCGCGTTGCCGACACTTTCAGCGCCCGGCGACTTTCTTCCGTGGGAAGCCTTTCGCCGTATCGCGGCCAGTCCGGAACTAACCGGCTTCGCTACAAGCCATTTCGCCTGGCTCGAACAGGAACAGACGATCCACGATGAGGTTTCTCGCGCTTCCGGCGGCGCGTTGCAGCTCGTCGATCAGCAAATCTACACGCCTGTGTGTTTGCACATGGGCGCTGCGCTGGCAGTGCTCGCCTGGCCAGAACGCACGCAAGCATTCTTGACTTATCGTCTGACGGCTTTAAGTGAGACTGAAGCGGAAACTTTATTGGATCTGGTGGTCCAACAGTTGGGGCATCAAACCGAGAGCCGGCAACAGGTCGCTGTATGAGCCAGCCAGTCTCCGGCGATCCTGTGATCATCATTGGTGCTGGTCCAGCTGGTCTTGCAGCAGCAGAGACGCTAGCAAAACGAAACGTCGAATACAGGATTCTTGAAAAGGGTTCGTCAATTGCCGATGCGCTGCGTCGCGTTGATCCCGAGATGAGACTTCTTTCGCCGAAGGGGTTGTCGGTGATGCCTGACATGAAGGTCGCGGCCGACGCCCCGACGTATTTGCCTTTTAAGACGCTGGTCTATGAGTTAGAACGTTACCAGCAACAGCACAACCTGAACGTGACGATGGACTGCATGGTCACTGCAGTAAAAAAGGACTCCGGCGGATTCCTAGTTCGTTACAAAAAAGACGGTGAAGAACATGAGATTCGCGGCAGTCACGTCATCAACGCCACCGGCATCATCAGCCAGCCCCGACTGCCTGATAACTTTCACTTTGAACCGCGCCGCTGGCGACACAGCGTTGATACACGGGAGGAGGATATCGCGGCCGCGCGACAACTTCTGGTTGTAGGTGGTGGTGCGTCGGCGACGGAGGTTTTGGAAACGTGGTTACGCGTGAGACAGGAAGGTGATCGTGCGTGGTTGTCCCTACGTTCGAGACTCCTTGCAGTGCCGCACTGGATCTTGGGCATCGACGTCCATTATTTCGCCTGGCTTCCGGAGCACTTGCCGTCTGCTTTGTTCGGATGGCGCGCGGGCCGGCTCACCGAGCCGATGACGGGACGTGTGGTCATGAAAGCGATTCGAAGTGGTTTGATAAAGCGCATGCCCGAGGTGAGTCGCTACGAAGGCTGGAGAGTTGAGTTTAGTAATGGTGAACAACTCGAACCTGATCTGATCGTTTTCGCGACCGGGTTTAGTTATGCGAAGGAACACTTAAAAGAAGTTGTTAATCTGGACCCTGACGGCCGACCGTTGGTCAAGAACTGCGAGAGCACGCGCATGCAGGGGGTTTTCCTGCTGGGATATCGCTTTGGCAGAACATTCGCTTCGCCGTATCTGCGAGGGATTGCACGCGATGCCGAGTACATCGCCGATCGTATTGCACGGGAGAAAAGATTGAGATGAAAGCAGTTCGTGTGAAAGGTTTTGGTGGTGTAGACCAGCTCGAGCTCGTCGAACTACCTGATCCGGAGCCGAAGCCGGGGCAGGTGCGAATTCGCGTCGAGGCATGTGGCTTGAATTATGCCGACGTCATGCAGCGTGAGGGGCTTTATCCAAATGGACCAAAACCGCCGTTCATTCCCGGTGCCGAGGCGGCGGGTGTCGTGGAAGCAGGCGACGTGTTGCCGGCTGGTTCGCGAGTGGTGGCGATTTCCGGAAGTGGTTGTCATGCCGATCGTGTTTGCGTCTATGCGGCTGCGTGTATGCCTGTGCCCGATTCGATGTCATTCGTCGATGCGGCTGCATTCCCGGTTCAGTATCTGACCGCGTATCACGCTCTCACCACTGTTGGCAGAGCCGAGCGGGGTGAAACAGTTTTGGTCCATGCAGCGGCGGGTGGTGTCGGCACAGCCGCGATACAGATCGGGAAGCTGCTCGGTCTGCGTATGATCGGCACCGCTTCTTCGGAGGAGAAACGAAAGAAAGTGCTCGAACTTGGTGCTGATGAGGCGTTAAGCTACGACGAGTTCGATCAGAAGCTGAGCGGCAGGAATGCGCCAACTGTGATACTCGAAGCAGTCGGCGGAGACGTGTTTCGACGCAGCCTCGCGATCCTCCCGACTTTCGGAAGGCTCGTTGTTTATGGAGCCGCGAGTAAAGATGTACAGCCGATCGACACTTTAAAAGTTCTGTTTCGTTCACAGGGTGTGTTAGGTCTGCATCTGAGTGCGATCTTTGAACGACCGGCGCTGTTGAGTCGTTCGCTGGCGTCGTTATTCGAATGGATCTCGCAGGGGAAACTAAAAATGCAGGTGGGCCACGTTCTGCCACTCGCACAGATCGCTGAAGCACACGAGTTAATGTCCAGCAGAAAGAGTTACGGGAAGATCGTGTTGCTTCCATAGCAGTATCCACAGATTACACAGATAAATTTCTGTGTAATCTGTGGATGGTTTTGGATCATGAAGTATCGCCTCACAGACTATTTGCACTTTGCACGCATGTACGGACGCAATCGTCGCCGCCAGCGTGTCTGGGGAGAGTTGTACGAGCACTCCGTTCGTTCGCAGTCATTCAAGCTTCCGCTTGCGACGGTGGTCCAGCTCATTCCGACGGAAGCGTGCAATCTTCGTTGTCCGTTCTGTAACCAATGGGGTGAAAACGGCTACTTCTTCGACGGCGTTCGTCCCGTTCAGCACATGGACGAAGCGGCATTAACTACACTCATGCGCAGTCTCTCACCGCGCGATTCGCTGATCAGCGTTCACGGCGGCGAACCTTTTGTCTACAAACATATCGACACCTTCCTCGAGCTGCTGCGCGAACAACAATTCGACGTCATCTTCACCACCAATGGAACCTTGCTCAAACCAAGACTCAAGCAACTCGCGAAGATACGTAACCTGATGTTTCTTCTGTCAATTGATGGAGATGAACCGGCGCACGACAAAGTACGCGGGAAGGGAACTTTCAAGAAAGCGCGAGAAGGAATGGCAGAGTTGTTTGATCTGCGGCGCCAGCTCGGCTTGCCGCTGCCGGCGGTGATCATCAGCTCGACGGTTTGCGAGTGGACAACGGAAACGCTCGAAAAGATCTACGGCGTTGCGCGCGACTTCAACGCCCTCGCGATCAACTACAACTTTCGCTGGTTTCTGACGGAAGACGTGGGCCAGGCTTACGAACGCCATCTGCAACACGAGTTCGGAGTGAAGTCGAGTGGTGCGTGGCGGGGTTGGGTTTCCGCTAATCATGAGAAACACGACTACAGCAGCGTGGCGGCTGCGCTCGCACGCGTGTTGAAGAATAAAAGACGTCTTTCACGTCCATTTATTTTTACCACGCCGAGCCAGTTGCGTGGCTCTGATTATCAAACCTACTTCACTGACTATCTCAACACGTTCGGCAACGAGAGTTGCTTCATGCCGTTTTACTGGGCTCGAATTCATGCGAACGGCGAGTTGATCTTTTGTCCCGGACATCCCGACATCATCGCCGGCAACGTCTTTCGCGACGGCTTACTCAATGCGTTCAACTCGGACATGGCGATCAAGTTTCGCAAGCACATGCTCACGAATCGTCTGCCAATCTGCAATCGTTGTTGTGGAATGTACATGACCAATCCTGCGCGGCCGTTTGAACAAAAGGCCAGAAAGCGTCTGAATTTACCCAAACAAGTCAACACTCATTGGCCCGAGGTGCTCTCGTGATCACTCTCATCGTCCTGTTTATCGCAACGCTGTTTCTCGCGTACTCCAACGGCGCGAACGATAACTTCAAGGGTGTTGCGACTCTCTTCGGCAGCGGCACGACGAGCTACAGAGCTGCGATTATCTGGGCCACGATCTCGACTTATGCGGGTTCGATAACCTCGCTGTTTCTGGCCGAGACTTTGCTCAAGAACTTTTCCGGTCGTGGCCTGATTCCAAATGAACTCGCTCTTCACCGCAATTTGTTCTGGCTGTGGGTTTGGGCGCAGGGTTGACGGTGATGCTCGCGACCATCACGGGCTTTCCGATTTCAACTACGCATGGTTTGGTGGGAGCACTGGTGGGTGCAGGTCTAACGGCTGTTGGCACAAGTGTAAACTTCGCGACGCTCGGCACTTTGTTCTTCCTGCCGTTGCTCGCAAGCCCGTTGCTGGCGGTTGCGTTGGGTGTTGTGAGTTATGTCGTGGCGCGTGGAATCAGAGTGAAGCTCGGAGTCGAGAAAGAATGGTGCGTTTGCGTTGGTGAAGTCGTACAAGTAGTTCCGATCTCGCAACCCGCTGGATTGCTCTCGCTCGCTCCCGTCACTTTACCGGAATTAAGTATTGGACCAGTAGAACAGTGCCGGCAACAGTACAAGGGAAGACTTTTCGGCGGCAGCGTTCAGCGTGCGCTCGATACGGTGCATTTTCTGAGTGCCGGCAGCGTCGGATTTGCGCGCGGCTTGAACGACACGCCGAAGATTGTCGCACTGCTACTCGTGATCAATGCGTTCGACGTTAAGTTGGGGATGCTGACGGTAGCGATTGCGATGGCGATTGGCGGACTACTGAATGCGCGCAAAGTCGCGATCACGATGAGTAAGCGAATCACGCCGCTCAATCCCGGTCAGGGCTTCACCGCTAACCTCGTGACATCGACGCTTGTGATTCTTGCCAGCAGGTTTGGGCTGCCGGTTTCGACAACTCACGTGTCGGTTGGGTCACTCTTTGGCATCGGGTTAATCACGAGGGAAGCGAATCGGCGCGTCGTCTCAGGGATCTTGATGTCGTGGCTGCTGACTTTGCCGATTGCAGCGATTCTCAGCGGGATCATTTACGCGATCATGGTGAGGCTGTCATGAGAAAAGGAGACAGGATGAACAAGATGTTTCATGATGAACATGATTAATCCTGTAAATCCTGTAAACATCTTGTTAATCCTGTCAAAAAAACATCGTTACACCCCAGGCGACTACCTCCACTTCGCTCGTTTTTACTGGCGTGGTCGACGCCGGATGCAACAGTGGGGTAAAGATTTTGAAGTTGCTGTACGCGACGGGGGTTTTAAGCTGCGAGCTGCAGCGGTGGTGCAATTGATACCGACCGAGGCCTGCAACCTGCGTTGTGCGTTCTGCAACCAGTGGGGCGATGCGGGCTACTTTCTCGCGGGCTCGCGCAAAGTCGAAAGCATCGACGCGAACGCAGCCACGACACTGATCCGCCAACTCTCGCCGCGCGATTCAATGATCAACGTTCATGGCGGAGAACCGTTCGCTTACAAGGAGATCGACGCCTTATTGAGCGCACTCGCGGAACGAGATTTCGATGTGCTGATCACGACGAACGGTACGTTGATGAAGGGCCATCTACCCGCACTGGCGCGAATAAGGAACCTCGCTTTTATTCTCTCCATCGACGGCGACGAGGCAACGCACGATCGCGTTCGCGGTAAAGGGACCTATGCGCGCATCACAGAAGGACTGAGGTGCCTTTTCGATCTGCGACGCGAGCTCGGATTACCTGCGCCGCTCGTCGTCATGAGCACGGTCGTGTCCGAATGGACCGCGGACGTTATCGAGCGTGCTTACAGCACCGCACGCGAGCTGGGTGTATTCATGCTCAATTACAACCTGCGTTATTTCATGCCTGAGAGCGCCGGGCTGGCGTACGAGAAACACTTGCAGGAAGACTTTGGCCTTAAATCATCAGGCGCGTGGCGTGGTTGGATTGCGCCGACTCACGAGCAGCACGATTACGGGGAAACAGTCGCGCGCCTGCGACGTTTGCTGAACCAAAAGAGATTCAGATTGTTGCCACCGTACGCGGTCTCCGGTCCGAGTCATTTGCGTGGAAAAGACTTCGATGAATGGTTTTCAAACTATCTGAATACGTTTGGTAACGAAAGCTGCTTCATGCCGTTTTACTGGGCCAGGATCCATGCCAACGGCGATCTGATCTTCTGCCCCGGCCATCCTGACGTGATTGCGGGGAATGTCTTTCGCGACGGTTTTAGCACTGCGTTCAATTCGGAGATGGCGGTTAAATTTCGGAAATACATTCTTTCGAATCGCATGCCGATCTGTAATCGTTGTTGCGGTCTCTACATGACCAATCCTGCACGCAAGTTTGAGCAGAGAGCACGACGGAATCTTGGGTTGAGGAAGGAAGTGACGGTACATTATCCACAGATTACACAGATAAAATCTGCGTAATCTGTGGATTCTGTTTCAGTCTTACCTCACGCACTGACGCGGTCGCATCACATTCGCGAAGATATAGTTCGCGACGTTCCGGCCCACTGACTGACCGGCGACGTTATCAAACGTGAAATGAATGCCACCGTAAACACGCGCTCGCTCTTGTTCGTTGGCCATTGCCGCAAATCCAGCATACGAACGCGTCGCACCGTTTGCGCCTTCCCATGTATGCTGGAACGAAATATCGTCACGTCCAAAGAACAACCCGAGAATCGTTGATTGCGAAGTGCCGATAGCTGCCATATTTCCTGCGTAACTCGGATACGGTGGAGCGGTAATTAACGAAGACCATGCCGGATCCGCTGTCGTGTTTGCATTACCGTCTTCGTCCGCGCGACGAATCGCACTCACCGGCCGCCACAGTCCGTAGTAGAACTTGCTGGCAAACGTGGTTTGCAATGCGTCGTGAAGCGAGAAGTTGATAAGTGCAAACAAGCGAGCCTTTTCGACAGTCGTGATATCACGAGACGTCGCCACCGTGCGCGCAACATTGTTCCAAACAAACAGGAAGTTTGTCGGCGTACCAACACCCGCCCACAATTGTGCGACGTGTGTTTGATCCGCTGTGCGAGTAGCACTGGTCGCCGATCCTAGCTCTTTAACTTCATTTAGATCGGCAGTGTATGTGGCACTCGTCAACGGCGGTGGCGGACTCGGTCGGAACTGAGTTCCCGAAAGAATTCCAAACGGAATTACTGAAGGATAGTGCGTGAACGTAGCTTGACCCGGCACGGGCTGCCAGTTACCCGGGGTTGCCGGCAGACTGTAAGCAGGCGGCGTCACATTCCAGCCATCATTTGCGCGAGCCGCGAGCATCCGTTCGGCCACGATTTGACCGACTCGAATTCCTTGTTGTGCTCGATTCTCATCAATTCCCTGGAGCGAGATCGCGAGCTCTGTGTCGAAGATCCCGGCACGCGTTGGATACAAGCCGACCAGAACGTCGTGAGCCGCTTGCGCCGCCGCAGCTTCAATCGAAGCGTGTGGTGATCCAGGTACGTCAGTTAAATAAGGAGTGTAACTACCGTCGATTGAATTGACGGCGTCGAACATCGCCGCGTGCATGATTGCATAGCTGCGCACGGGCATAATGGTTGCGGGATGCTGCCCCGGCGTGCGAACGGTCTCCATCAGCACGCGGTTCCATTGCAGAATGACGTCTTCCTGCACGAAGGGCAGATTGCTGTTAAGCGCCCAGGCCGTTGTCTGGGTGCAGACTAAGATCGCCGATGTAAGAATGCTTTTTAGAAGTAGTTTCTGAGTCATGATAGTTTCCTTCCGTCCATAATCCAGCGTTAGAATGGCCGAGTTTTGCGCCTTCGAATCCTGCGTGAAGGTCGCTCGCTCGACGGGTGCGGAAACTACCGTGAGGCGAGCGAAATGTACTTAGAAACCCGCTGATTTTTTCTGAGAGAGTTTCTGAAAGCCGAATGTCCGAGCAAATGCCAGCACTTTTACGATTTTGGACCGTTTCGAATCGACCCGCTGAAGCGTCGACTTTGGCGCGATGGGGAGGTGATTCGACTGACTCCAAAAGCTTTTGACCTGCTGCTCGTGCTGGTTGAAGAGCGGGGAAAGACGGTCGAGAAGGACGAGTTGCTGGACCGGGTTTGGCCGGGAACTGCGGTTGAGGAAAACAATCTTAATCAGAACATCACGGCGCTGAGAAAGTCGCTGGGGGACAGCCGGCAGGAAAGCCAGTACATCGCGACGATTTCGGGGATTGGGTACCGGTTTGTGGCGGAGGTGCGGAGGGTTGAGGAGGAGGGTTTCACGCAAAGCCGCAAAGACGAGACGGAAGACGCAAAGGAAGAGCAGGTTCATCCACCAAGTGTGGTTCGGCCGTCGAGAGTGTTTCGTTACGCGCTGCTGATTGTTATTCCGTTGCTGTTGGCGGCGCTGGCGTATGCATTGTACAGAAGGGAACCACCGCGGCCGGCCATGTCGTCGATCATGGTGCTGCCGCTGGAGAACATTTCGGGTGATGCTTCGGAGGAATACTTTGCCGACGGCATGACCGATGCTCTCATCGGTGACCTCGCCAAGATCAGTGGTCTGCACGTCATCTCACGCACTTCGTCGATGCATTACAAGGGGACGAAGAAGTCTCTGCCTGAAATCGCGCGTGAGATAAAGGTGGACGCAATCGTCGAGGGCACCGTGCAAAGAGCCGGCGACCGTGTTGTTGTTCGTACGCAGTTGATCCACGCGCCCACGGATCGTCACCTGTGGGTTGGGGATTACACGCGCGACGTGCGCGACGTTCTCGATCTGCAAAGTGAAATAGCACGGGCAGTCGCTCAGGAAGTGCGCATTCAGATGACACCTGCCGAGCAGGCTCGGTTTGCGTCACGCCGTCCTGTCAGACCGAAGGCTTACGACGACTACCTGCAGGGTCGTTACCTCTACTGGAATAAACGCACCGAAGAAAATCTCAACAAAGCGATCGCGCATTTTCAGAGTGCGATTAAAGAAGACGAGAGTTATGCACCGGCATATGTCGGCCTCGCTGATTGTTACAACGCGCTCGGTGCCGTCCAGGTGGCGTCGATGCCGCCGCTTGAGGCGCGGCGACGCGCTGAAGAGGCGGCAACCAAAGCTCTCCAACTCGATAGTGGACTGGGCGAGGCTTACAGCGCGCTCGGCTATGTGAAGCACTACAATTGGGATTGGACCGCTGCCGAACAGAATCACAAACGCGCGATCGAGTTGAATCCGAGTTATGCAAATGCACATAACTTTTACGCAAGCTATTTGATGTCGCGCGGACGTATCGACGAATCGATCGCGGCGTCGAATCGCGCGCGTGAGCTGGATCCCTTTTCAATGTCGATTAGCGCGCAGCGCGGGTTTCTATTCGAGAACGCGCGTCGTTATGACGAAGCGATCGAGCAACTGCGCAACGTGATTGCGATGGATTCAAATCACTACCAGGCGCTCTGGATCCTCGGTCACACCTATGCCGCGAATAAGCAATTTGACGAAGCTGTCGCGGCGGCGGAGAAAGCCGTTGCTGTTTCGCAGCGAACGCCGGGCGCGCTCGGAATTCTTGGCCTGGCTTACGGTCTGGCCGGTCGAAGAGCCGAGGCGACAAAAGTTTTGAATGAATTGTTGGAGCTAAACAAAACCCGCTACGTTACGCCAGCCGCCTTCGTCAACGTCTACGTCGGCCTCGGCGACAAGGAACAGGCGTTTGTCTGGTTGGAGAAGGCATACCAGGAACGTTCGAACTTCGTCGCGTATTTGAAAGTATTCCCGCTCCTCGACCCGATTCGCTCGGAGCCACGGTTTGCAGACCTGGTAAAGCGAGTCGGCCTCTAAGGTTTTTATCCACAGATTACACAGATTGATTTAGAATCTGCGTAATCTGTGGATAAGCGTTGACAGGGAACGTCAGACGGTCTTTAATTGGCCACCCCCGTCGGGTTTAATCTAATACCCCTTTTGGTTTTTGCCACCTGAATGTCAAAGCCTGCCAACAAAAGTGCGCCTAAGCCTGTCCCGAGTGAAACTGCGCCCAAGCCGGGTGATTTGAGCTTTCTTAAGGGCGGCGGCGAAATGGGCGAGCGTATGCGCGCGTTCGACTGGTCGAGCAGTGCGGTTGGGCCAGTGGCTGAATGGCCGGCGTCACTCAAAACTGCCGTTTCAATCTGTATCGGATCGCGTTATCCCATTGTGATTTGGTGGGGCCATCCTGCCTACACAATGTTCTACAACGACGGCTACATTCCCATCCTCGGCGTCACAAAACATCCGGGTTGGCTGGGTCGATCCGGTCAGGAGTGCTGGAAAGAGATCTGGTCCACTGTCGGTCCAATGCTCGACGGTGTTTTTGCGACCGGTGTTGCGACCTGGTCAGAAGATTTACTGCTGGTGATGGACCGCAACCTGCCACGCGAAGAAACGTACTTCACCTTTTCCTACAGTCCGATTCATGGTGATGCCGATAAGGTTGATGGAATTTTTTGTGCTTGTTACGAGACCACAGGCCGCGTTGTCGGCGAGCGCCGGTTACAAACACTCCGCGATCTGGGACGCTCGGTCATTGAAGGGAAGTCGGCTGAGGAGGCTTGCGACGTTGCAGTAAAAACTGTGGCCGAGAATCCTTACGACGTTCCCTTTGCCCTCGTCTATCTACTGGACGATGACGCGAAACAAGCACGTCTGGCTTGTTCAAGTAGCTTCGAACCAGGCGAGGCCGCCGCACCGGAAAAGATAGCGCTGACTGATTCACATACCTGGCCCTTAGGCAAGGTGTTTGAGACAAGCGCAGTAGAGGTTGTGTCGGATCTGGCGAACCGGTTTGGGATCACAACCGGTGGACCATGGCCGGAGCCATGTGAGCGTGCACTGGTGCTGCCGATTGCAGCGTCAGGTTACGGCAAGCCCACCGGATTTCTCGTTGCCGGGCTTAGTCCGCGTCGAGTCGTGGATGCCGAGTATCGCAGCTTCCTCGATTTAATTGCCGGACACGTCAGCACCGCGATCGCTAATGCGCGTGCTTACGAGGAAGAGCGGAAACGAGCGGAAGCGCTGGCGGAAATCGACCGCGCCAAAACGGCATTCTTCTCCAACGTGAGTCACGAGTTTCGCACGCCGTTGACACTCATTCTTGGTCCACTGGAAGATTCGCTTACCATTGTTCGCTCAATGCCCAAACTCCGCGAGCGGCTGGAAATGGCGTTTCACAACGGGGTCCGCTTACTCAAACTCGTCAATACATTACTCGACTTCTCGCGTATCGAGGCGGGTCGTATCGAAGCTATTTATGAAGCCGTCGATCTTTCAACTCTCACGCGCGAACTGGCCAGCATGTTTCGTTCAGCAACCGAGAAGGCGAAACTCAATCTGGTGGTTGATTGTCCATCAATCGACCGCGACGTCTACGTCGATCGAGAGATGTGGGAGAAAATTGTTCTAAATCTGGTGTCAAACGCCTTCAAGTTTACCTTTGACGGAGAAATACGGGTTGCGCTTAGAGAGTCGGGTGACGATATTGAGCTCCAAGTGAGTGATACCGGAACGGGCATTCCGGAGTCTGAGTTACCGCACCTCTTCGAACGCTTTCACCGCGTCAAAGGAGCTCGTGGTCGCAGTTATGAAGGATCCGGAATCGGTCTGGCCCTCGTCCATGAACTGGTGAAACTACACGGCGGGAGTGTTCGAGTTAAGAGTGAATTAGATCAGGGGACCACTTTCACTGTCAGCATTCCTGTTGGCTCGGCACACTTGCCTGCCGATCGAGTAGGAGGCGAGCGAACGCTTGCATCGACCAGTTTGCGTGGTGAAGCCTATGTGGACGAGGTTTTAAAATGGCTCCCCGGTGAGGAAGATCGTCTTAATGATTTGCACGCATTTGATCCCATGCCTGATAAAGTTTTCGCAATAGCAACGGGACAACCGCGCGCTCGGATCCTGCTGGCTGACGACAACGGCGATATGCGCGAGTACGTCAGACGATTGCTCACACCGAAATACAACGTGGTCGCAGTCGCAGACGGAGAAACCGCGCTCGGCAAGGCGCGTTATGAGGACTTTGATCTGATTTTGACGGACGTGATGATGCCGAAGCTCGATGGTTTCGGTTTGTTGAAAGCATTGCGTGGTGACGACAGGACGGCAACCATCCCCGTAATACTGCTTTCAGCTCGCGCCGGTGAAGAGTCGAGCCTTGAAGGCATGGGAGCGGGCGCGGACGATTATCTGGTAAAGCCGTTTTCGGCACGCGAACTGTTGGCTCGTGTTGAGGCCCACTTGAGCCTTCAGCGGATCAGGCGCGAGTCAGAAGAATCAGTGTTGAAGATGATGGCTCGCGAACACGAGGCACGGGAGAGTGCCGAGCTGGCCAACAGGATCAAGGACGATTTTCTCGCCATCCTCTCACACGAATTGCGTACGCCGCTCAACGCGATTGTAGGCTGGACTCACTTGTTAAAGGGCGGCAAGCTCAGCGAAGTCGATCGCAAGCGCGGTATCGACGTCATCGAGCGTAATGCCGCGGCTCAACGAGCAATTATCGATGAATTGCTGGACATTTCGCGCATCGTTACCGGTAAGCTGAAACTGGACCCAAGACCCGTCGAGCTTTCAGTCGTAGTCGAGAGTGCGATTGATGCAATTCGTCCGGCGGCAGAGAGAAAGAACATTCAACTCTTCACAGCGCTCGAACCAAATGCGGGGCTAGTTATGGGCGAAGCGGTGCGTTTACAACAGGTAATTTGGAACCTGCTTTCAAACGCGGTCAAATTCACGCCGAATCACGGCCGCATTGAGACTGAACTTAAAACGACCGCCACGAATGTGCAGGTCGTTATTCGTGACACAGGCGAAGGTATCGATGCGGAGTTTCTGCCTTACATGTTCGAGCGGTTCAGTCAGGCTGACACTTCGTCGAAACGCGTGCACGGTGGTCTCGGGCTAGGGCTCTCAATTGTCCGAAGCCTTGTCTCGATGCATGGCGGCGAAGTTCGAGCGGCCAGCGACGGAAAAGGGAAGGGAGCAACGTTTACCGTCACACTACCAGTACTGTCGGTGTCGGACCTTGAACGATTGGGTGAAGTGTCACCTGTAGTCAGCGCGCAGTTGTTGACCTTGCGGCAGCAACCAAACGGCACCGGCGACAAAACTGAATTTTATCCCGGCCTCCTGAAGGGAGTGCGAGTTCTTAGTGTTGACGATCAGCAGGACACCCGCGAGCTGATTACGCTCGCCCTCGCCCGCTATGGCGCAGAAGTCAAAGCCAGCGATTCTGCATCAACGGCGCTGCAGTTGGTCAAAGATTGGAAGCCTCACGTGGTCGTATCGGACATCGGACTGCCGGGAATGGACGGATACGATTTCGTCCGACAACTTCGTGAACTCGAAACTGATGGAGAACGCATACCTGCAATTGCCGTTACCGGTTACGCTGGCGCGGTTGATGAATCGAAAGCGCTCGATGCGGGTTATGAAGTTCATCTTTCGAAGCCGATCGAGTTGAACAAGCTGGTATCGGTGATAGCAAAAGTGTCTCGCCGGGCATAGTTACATCCAGGTTACCTCAAGGTAACCTCTTGACCCGGTTTTGTGGCCGGACTAAGTTGTTCGACCATGAGATACATCCTGTTCTTACTTCTCATCTTTTATCCCCTTCAGACATTTGCTCAACGCGACGGACAGCACGACTTTGATTGGGAAATCGGGAGCTGGAAGACGCAGTTAAGACGTTTGCAGCGCCCGTTGAGTGGTTCGACGACGTGGGTGGAGTATGAGGGTACGACGGTGGTGCGAAAAGTTTTGGATGGTCGCGCGAATCTCGTCGAGCTTAAGGTTGCTGGTCCGGCTGGGCGCATCGAGGGGCTGAGTTTGCGTTTGTACAACCCGCAGGCGCGGCAGTGGAGTTTGAACTTTGCGAATGTGAGTAACGGAATGTTGACGACGCCGAGTGTTGGTGAGTTCAAAGATGGACGCGGAGAGTTCTACAACCAGGACACGTTCAACGGGCGAGCGATACTCGTGCGATTTGTAATCACAAAGATCACGGATGATTCATATCGTTTTGAGCAATCGTTTTCGGATGATTTTGGGAAGACGTGGGAAGCAAATTGGATCGCGATCGACACGCGTATCAAATAGTAAATTGAGACAGGATTAACAAGATGTTTTCACGATGGACAAGATTCAATCCTGTAAATCCTGAAACCTCTTGTTAATCCTGAAACATCTTGTTAATCCTGTCTCAAACTAACTGCATTTGCCGCGCCAGCTCAGTCGCCGTCTGCGGGCGGTCATCCGGATCCTTCGCGAGCGCATGCATGATCCCCATCGAAACTCTCCGCGGTATCCCGAGCGACTCAGCAAACGGCGGCGGCGGTTCAGACAAGTGCCGGTTAATCACACCCGAGACAGTCTCGGCACCAAACGGCTGATGCCCTGACAGCATCTCGTAGAACATCGCTCCAAGACTGTACACATCCGATCGCGCATCGAGCGGCTCACCCAAACACTGCTCAGGCGACATGTAGAAAGGTGTTCCCACGACTGCTCCCGAAGATGCCGGCCCAGCATCAGCAAGCAGTTTCGCGAGTCCGAAATCAACGACTCTCACACTCTCGAGCTCGAAATCATCCTCAGGCGCCACTACCAGAATATTCTCGGGCTTCAGATCGCGATGGACCACGCCCTGCCGGTGTGCGGAACCGACACCCGCGCAAATGCCACGCATCAATCGCACGCCACGTTCGACGGAAAAGTGATCCTCGCTCCGCAACAGTTCGCGCAGCGGCGTTCCTTTTACAAACTCCATCACGATGTACGCTGGGGCGTTTGGATCGTCAGTCTCACCGAAATCGTGAATCGTGATGACGTTGGGATGACGCAGCATCGCCGCTGCGCGTGCTTCCCTGCGAAAGCGCGCCAGTGCCGCTTCGTCCGTGACGAACTTACCGGTCAGGATCTTTACCGCGACGTCGTCGCCGATGTGAACGCGACGAGCGCGATAGACGACACTCATGCCGCCCTCGCCTAAACGTGCGACCAGTTCATACTTGCCGTCGATCTTGTGGCCGATGAGCGGATCGGGATTGGTTAGTCGAATCGTGGGAAGGGCAGAGTTGAAATGGTCTTCGTAATACGGATGCGTGTTTGAGCCGGGCAGTGTTAATGGTGAACCGCATTCAGCACAAAACATTGCTTCTTTGTTCAGAAACAACTCGCACGCCACGCAAAAAGGATTGTTGTTTCTCAACTCGCCGAGCAACTGGTCCAAATCATCCTCGATGATATCCAGGCCATTTGGTCCAACAGTCGAACTTCGGATCTCGCCGTCCGAATCAAACAGGAAGTACGCCGGCAGTTCTTCCTTTCCCTGGCTGACGCGTTTGTCGTTGTCGAGTGCGCATGGTTCTGTGAGATTGAGTCGCGAAATGGCGTCGCGAACAGTTTTGGGATTCTTTTCAGCTTGCGACTGCGGCACGTGTACGGCGATAACGCGCACACCTTCACGCTTGCGCTGATCGCGTATCTGAGCGACCTGCGCCAGATTCGTCTTCGCCGCTTCGGAACTGATGGACCAGAAATGAACGAGTGTCGGATGACCTTTTGTCTGTCGCGCGGTGACGCGACCATTCAGCCACTCGGTGGCCCGTTCAAATGACGGCAACTGTACGGCGACCTTCATGCCCGTGCGTTTACGACCAACTGGTTCGAATCTGTGGGGGCTTCAAGAGGGTTTGCATTACAACGCAATACTGTTCTGTCTTTTCTTTCAATGCTGCTAACTGCTCCGCGGTTGCCTGCGGAGCTTTGATATCGAATTTTGCGTGGATGTTCTGAAAGCCAATCGGAACTTCTTTTGAGATTCCGAGTGTGCCGCTCAGGTCCATCTCGCCCTCAACCTCGACGCGAATGTGCTCGAACGGGATGCCCATCGCAGTCGCAACGAGTTGGCAAGTCAGTTGCGCACACGCTGCGAGAGCGCCGAGCAGGAGATCACCCGAGCAGGCAGCGGTGCCGGGTCCACCGACACCGCTGTGTGCCTGGGCTTCAAATATCTTCTGTCCGACTTCGACGGAACAAGAGATTGGCGTATCGGTTTGATCGCCACTAGCTCTGAGCGTAATACGAGAGCTATTGGGATCACTGCGATACTTTTCCTTCAGAGGCTTTTGGATAGCGCGGAGATCCATCGACTCTTTATTCCTCGGATGTGGTTGGGTCAATCATGGTTTTAACTTGCGACACGTGATTCGCCGGGAAGCCGCCACGTCGGGCATGTTCCTGGACCATCTCTTCATTCGGAGCGATGTAAACACAGTAAAGCTTGTTGTCGGTGACGTAGCTTTGCACCCACTGAATCTGTGGTCCTAATTCATTCAGCACGTTGCACGATCGCTGTGACAACGTCTTCAACTCAGCGGGACTCATTTTGCTGGCCCCCGGCACGACTCGCTCGATTACATACTTTGGCATTTGTGTTCTCCGTTTCCTGTTGTATCACTGCAATTCGACCAATAACTTCCGAAATTCTTCGTCGTTACGCATCGAGTCGAAGGCACTGTCGCCCCTGGCCCAATGCGTCACGGCTCTGAATCCACTCTCAAACGCCCGCCGCAACAGGATTAACGAAGCCTTCGTCTCGTTAAGTAACGCGTAAGCACAGGCGCAGTTGTATACAGCCAGGCCGTCATTTGGTTCTAATTCCAAAACTCGTTTGAGGGTCGCATTTGCTTCTTCTCTGCTGCCAAACCGCGCGTAGGCTTCCGCGAGCCGGCTCATTACGACGACGTCATCAAGGCTCGCTTCGAGCTTTCGCGACGTAATTTCGATGACTTTCAGCTCTCCTTTTTCACACGCAGCGACATTTCCCAACCTTTGATGAATCTCGGCCAGGTATTTCCAAGCCTCTTCGTCGTACGGTTTCAGGTCAGCCGCGCGCCGGTAATAAGTGAGGGCGCTGTCGAGATCAGATGAGAGCTCCGCAATCATGCCGAGTCTCATGTAACCGGGATAGAAGTCTGCATCCTCTTTGAGAATCTCTTCGAGCACACGCTTAGCCTCCGGCAGCCGGCGTTGATTGAAGTAGACCATCGCGATGCCGAATTTCGCATCGAGACACGTCGGCTCCAGCGTAAGAGCTTTCTGATTCATCTCGATCGCTTTGCTCAGCCATGACGTAGCGCCGTCATACCACTCGTACATTGACGAATACGCCTCCGCGAGTCCCGCATAAGCAGACGCAAAACCGGAATCAAGTTCGATCGCGCTCTCGAACATGTTGATGGCGCTTTCGGTGTTTCTTCGACCCTTCCGGTAGAGATGTTCTCTGCCGCGCATGTAAAAGTCGTAGGCGCGTAGGTCGTCGGTGGGCTTCTGAGTCAGGAGTTGTCGCTCTGAGTCTGTAAGAGAAACTTTTAACGCGTCAACAATCTTTTGTGAGACTTCGTTTTGCAGATCGAAGATGTCTTCGACCTGACGATCGAAACGTTCAGCCCAGAGATGATAACCGTCGCGAACGCTGACGAGCTGTGCCGTGATGCGGATCCTACTGCCTGCTGTTCGCACACTCCCTTCGAGGATGTATTTAACGCGCAATGCATCGCCAACTTGACGCGTGTTCACTTCTTTGTTTCGAAAGGGAAGCACGTCGTTACGCGAGACGACTTTCAGGTCTTTGATCTTTGAGAGATCGGTGATGATGTCTTCAGTTATGCCCGCACAAAAGTAGTCGCTCTCCTTTTCGGCATTCATGTTCTCGAAGTAAAGGACGGCAACTGACTTATCCGGCGCTTCTGCGGCAAAGCTTGACGATGTTCGAGCATTGGACAAGCGGTGTGAGTGACTGTCGATCTCTCTTTTCAGATCCTTGAGATCGATGAGCAGGTCTTTGATGGTTTGGTAGCGTTCTTCGCGATCCTTTCGCAGAGCACGAAAGACGACGCGATCGAGATCACGTGGTCCTTCCGTGAGGTGTGGCAAAAGCGATTCCGGTTCGCGATGCAGAATTCCCGACATAACGTCGACTGTCGTGGGAGCGGCAAATGGTTGTCGACCGGAAATCATTTCATAGAGCACACAACCCAGACTCCAGATGTCTGTGCGTGAATCGACGTCAAACCCCCTGGCTTGTTCAGGTGACATGTACTGCGCGGTGCCGAGTACGACGCCGATTGCGGTGTTGATCAGATTCTGTGTTGTGGCAAACGAGTTGGAATCTGGTGTCTCGCGTTCACGAGTCAGTTTTGCCAGCCCGAAATCGAGAACTTTAACGATACCGTCGTGCCGCAACATGATGTTGTCAGGCTTGATGTCGCGATGAATGATACCGACGCTGTGAGTCGCGGAAAGGGCGCTGGCGACTTGGATGCCAACGTCGAGCACTTCACTCGGAGTCAGCGAACCTTTTCGTACGCGGTCGCGCAGTGTTTCGCCATCGATAAATTCAGTGGCGATAAACTGAGCAGAGTCGATCTCGTCGATTTCGTAGATGGTGAGAATGTTTGGATGATTAAGTGCCGACGCTGCTTTCGCTTCCTGCACGAATCGTCGTACGTGGTCGGCGGTTTGATCGTCGACCATGTCGGAAGGCAGAATTTTGAGCGCGACTTTGCGGTCGAGTTTAGTGTCGTGGGCCAGGTAGACCTCACCCATGCCACCCGCACCAAGCTTGGAGCAGATTTCGTAGCGGCCAATCTTTTTGCGCACGGGGAACGACAACGCCAAAACAATCCGGGGGAGTCTACTGGGCTCTAACGAAGCGGCGGCTATTGTACGCTATTAGGGTTGGCCACAAAAAGGCACAAAAAGCACAAAGACATCTTGCGACGTCTTTGTGCTTTTTTGTGGAAAGGCCCGATTGATTAAGTACCACTCGTTCGGCCGCCGGCGGCTGCTGAGCTTGTGGTTGTGCCGGGTGTACCGCTTACGCTGCTGGTTGATGCAGTTTCGTTCCCGGTGCCTGTGCTGGGGCGGCCGTAATCGCCATAAGTGCTTTGCTTCACGCGTAGCCGATTCTCGACGTTCGACACACCTGAGACTGATTCGGCAAGGTCTTCAGCGCGTCGCTTGTCGTTACGGTTGTTGACGGTGCCTGTTAGTGTTACTTCCTGGTTCTGTACCGACACTTCAATGTCGGACGCGTCAATATAGTAATCATCACTGAGGCGATCGTTGACGTCTTCTTTGATTCGTTCGTCGGATCGGCGATAACCTTTCGGTCCGCGACCGCGGCGATGTGCGCGTTGTTCGTCCATGCGACGGCGTCGCTCAGCCTCTTCGTCGCCAAACCATGATGCGACTTCGTCTGATGCTCGATCCCACCAGCCGCGTCCCTCTTCGGTGCGCCCGCGATCGTAATCTCCTCGATCGTAATCGTAGCCACGTCCGCGTTCACCGTATCTTTCGGTCGAACGGGAGCCCGTGGGATAGTTGTATCGTTCCGAGTAGCCGCCGGTCAGGCCTTCGCTGTAGCCGCGCTCTGCGCCCGAACGACCATAACTGCCGTAACGGCTCTCGCGATTGCTTTCGTCGCGTTCGTTTTCCCAGCCGCGACCCCAGTAATTTTCGCGGCCGCTTTGTTCGCGTCCTCGCCTCCCTGACGAGTATCTGCCTAGGTTTTCATCGCCGGGGAAACGGCCTTCGTTGCCATATCTTTCCGATTCCCAATCGCGACCGTAATCGGAGCGCGATGTATAACCGCCGCGTCCGTAATCTGAATCTGAGCGACGGTTGTACTGTCCGTAGTGCTGAGTATCACGGTCATAATCGCGATCGTCATATCTCGTTGGCATTTCAAATCTCCTTCCTTGCCCTTGCTCGTTTATTTCCTCTCCAACTACTTTACAGAAGTGTCATGCTGTCAGTAGCCTTTCACAAACGTGTTTCCTAACTGCAACTAATTTGAGCAACGTGAATACACAACTTTCGCGCGCGGTGGTAAGAGGCGGAATCGGTTTTTGTTTGGTCAGTTTGGTAGTGTTTGCAACGGTTGCGTTCGGAGAGCGCTGGATGTACAGGCAGTTGGGTGAGTTGGGCGCGTACATCGCCTGGACGCTCGCTTTTATACTGCTCGGCGGGGCCGTGCTTGGAACACTGGTTTCTGATAGTCGCTGGCGGTTGCCGAAGTTTTATTTGCTGTGGGGGCTTGCGTTCTTTGCTTATGCGGCGGGTTGGGTGGGTGCGTACTTCTTGCTTCGTGGGGCTGCAGGTGAATGGGTCGGTTCGCTGCTTGGATGTCTGTTGATGACTGTCGTCTTCGCGCTCGGTTTTAGCGCAGCGCGTTCGATACCAAAATTGACCGCACTTCTGTTCATCGCAAACTCTGCCGGTTATTTCCTCGGCTCCACAATCAACGATCAGCTCGGAGGCCGCACCGGGATGTTGTTCTGGGGAATCATGTATGGCCTCTTCCTCGGAGCCGGAATTGGGGCAATTCTCTCGAAGCTGCAAAAGACACCGAACGTACTGTAGGGGCGGCCCTCCGTGGCCGCCCTCGGTTTAATGAGAACTGCCGTCGAGCGAATCCAAGAACCCCGTGTAAGGATAGAAGCACGGGTGTGCCACATAACCAGCTCTCACAGGGTTCATCGCAATGTAATCTAGATTCTCCTGAAGGTCTTTATCATTTCTAATCACGTGATCGAAAAATTTCGCCTGCCAGAGGTGTTTCTTAAGAAAACCTTCTGGCCGAATGGATGGCCAGTTCTTCAACTCCACAACTTCGGGTCGCAACGTTAGTTGCCCATTGAGCAATGCCGGCAATAGTGCTCGCGATTCTCGAAAGTCCGACCGGCTCACATTTTGCGAAGGTAAACTAATTTCTCCAGATGCAATAATCTCTTGACTACGCTTCCAATACAGCTGAGTTGTGAAGCTCTTAAAGCCGCCAATGACATTTGGGATATCAAGCGAAGGCGACAAAATTCCGCCGACGAGATGGAGGTGATCAGGCATAAGTGTAAAGGCTCGCAGGTGCAACTTCGCGAGGGTCTCAGGACTCAGTAAGGATGTCAGGATCGCCTTTGCAAGGAGCATGTCGGCAAAGACAGGTCTTCGCAAGTCGGAGACTAACGTGATCGCACAGAGTTTTCTGATGGTTGTGTAGTCGTATCCAAGGAGGCGTAGCGAGTTGTATCTGGATGGATAGGCAAGGTTATTAAACTGAGGCATAGTGAGGTTTACCCCTTTGAGAGATTCAAGTTCGCCTGGATCTAATCACCCGCTTGCCCAGAAATCAAATTAAACCGAGGGCGGCCACGGAGGGCCGCCCCTACAGTACGTTCGGCGGGGCTAAATTAATTTACTAATTTAGCGAGCTTCGAGGGGGCGATGTTGCCGCCGGAGATGATGCAGACGAGTTTGCCTGGGCCGGCGTTGCCGGAGAGGGCGCAGGCGACGGGGCAGGCGCCGGCGCCTTCGGCGATGATGTGGTTGTGTTGGGCCAGCATGAGAAGAGCGGACGCTACGGCACTAAGATCGGAGACGAGGGAGCCGTCGATCAAAGACCGCGCGCGTTCGAACATCTGTGGGAACACTGCGCGGGCGCCGATGCCGTCGACCCATGACGGCTGGTAGTCGATCGTCGTTGGAACTCCGGCGGCCATGGAAGCCGCAAGAGGCGCCGCAGTTGATACTTCCGCCGTGAAGATCTTACAAGCGGGACGAAGCACGCGTAACGCTGAAGCAATTCCACACGTAAGTCCACCGCCGCCCCATGGAATTATCACCCCGTCTACATCAGGAAGGTCCTCGAAGATCTCGACCCCGATCGTGCCGTTTCCAGCCATCACATCCGGGTCGTCAAACGAGTGAATAAACGTTCCCTCAACACCCGGATACGAACGCTCTTCAAACGCCCGCCACCATTCGTCAAACGAAACCTTAACCACCCTTCCACCAAGGCGTTCGATCGCATTGACCTTCATGTCCGGCGCCGTCGCAGGCACGATCACTGTGCAGGGAATCCCGAGCCGTCGCGCACACCACGCGACACCCTGGGCCATGTTGCCCGCAGATGCGGTCACAACTCCACGCTCAAGTTGCTCCCTCGACAAACGCGCAATTGCGTTTGCAGCGCCGCGGATCTTGAATGATCCAATCGGTTGGAGATTCTCCAATTTTAAGTAGATCTCGGCCGGTGCATCCGGCACATTCAAACGGACAAGCGGCGTGCGAATCGCTGCGTCTGCGATCCGTCGTCGTGCATCTTCGATTGCGGAAATGGAGATCAAGCTCACGGAACTCGCAGATTACACCGAACGAGCGCATTCTCGCGAGAAGTTTGTTGACTTTCGTCGTGCGCGCGAGTAAAAGTTCCAGCAACCTTCGATAGATTCCAAACACAGGAGAACTGTCATGAAATCCCTTGCCACAGCTCTGACTCTAATCGTCGTTCTTGCTGCAACTGCCACAGCACAAACATGGGAACCGGAGATGCATTTGAAATTCAAAGCTGTCGGCACGCCGAGAGTTTCTCCTGACGGGAAGCGAGTGGTCTATACAGTCAACGAAGCCGTGATGGCGGCAGACAAGAGTGAGTTTGTCACTCAGATTTGGATGGCAAACCTCGCCACCAAGCAAAGCACCCAGCTTACCTTTGGCGACAAGTCTTCGACCAATCCAAAGTGGTCGCCTGACGGAAACTGGATCGCCTTTACGTCAAATCGCAAAGACAACAGAAACAATCTTTACCTGTTGAGCTTGAATGGCGGCGAGGCCGAACCTCTAACCGACGGCAAGAGCGCCGTGATCAACTTCAACTGGTCGCCTGACGGTCGCTCGATCGCTTTCACGATGACAGATCCGAAGTCTGACGAAGAAGAGAAGAACGACAAAGGCAAGAATGATTTCCGCTGGATCGATGAAAACGTGAAGCTCGCACGGCTGTATGTCCTTTCACTTCAGAAGGACGCAAACGGCAAACGTGAACCACGCAAACTCACCACTGCGAATTACCAGGTCGAAGACTTTGACTGGTCCAACGACGGCTCGCGCATCGCATTTGGTCACGTTAAGTCGCCAATAGCGAACGATTGGCCCACGTCGGATGTGTCGATCATTGACGTCGCAACCGGAAAAACTTCCGTACTCGCCAATTCGCCTGCTGCTGAAACTTCTCCGCTGTACTCACCTGATGGAAAGTGGATTGCAGTCCAGGCAAGCGACAATCCGCCGCGGTGGGCACAGAGTGGAATTATCCAGGTTTTTCCCGCCAGTGGCGGCCAGCCTAAGTCGTTAGTGGGATCTTTCGACGCACAACCCGGTGTGGCCGGTTGGTCCAGTGACGGCAAGCGAATTTATTTCAGCGAACCAAAAGGAACGGGAACGCAAATCTATTCACTCGATGTTGTCGCCAATCGCATTGACGAGATCAAAGTTACACCAGCGGTGATCGGCGCTTTTAATCTCAATCGCTCGGGTACAACGTTCGCGTTTGTCAGGCAAACGTCTGATACGCCGTCCGATGTCTATGTCGCGTCCGCGACTGATTTCACACCCGTGCAAATCACGACTGTGAATGCCGGTATAAAGACACCTCCAGTCGGACGAACCGAAGTCGTCACCTGGAAATCGAAAGACGGAAAACAGATCGAAGGATTACTAACGTATCCAGTCGGATATCAGACTGGTCAACGCGTGCCTTTGATATTGAACATTCACGGCGGACCAGCGGGCGTGTTTCAGCAGACCTTCCTCGGCGGCAGAGGCGTGTATCCGCTTGCGACTTTCTCTTCGCGCGGTTACGCCATTCTGCGTCCGAATCCGCGCGGTTCAAGCGGTTATGGAACGGATTTCCGGCGTGCAAACCTGAAAGACTGGGGTTTCGGCGATTACCAGGACCTGATGACGGGAGTCGATCGAGTTGTCGAGATGGGCGTTGCAGATCCGGCGCGTCTTGGCGTGATGGGGTGGAGCTACGGTGGTTTCATGACGTCGTGGGTCGTGACGCAGACGAATCGCTTCAAGGCGGCTTCAGCGGGTGCTCCGGTGACCAACCTGATGAGCTTCAACGGCACCGCGGATATTCCGGCGTTTATTCCTGACTACTTCGGCGGGCAGTTCTGGGAAGTGATGGATCTCTATCAGAAGCACTCGCCGATGTTTAATGTGAAAGCTGTTACCACACCGACCATGATTCAACATGGTGAGGCCGACGTTCGCGTGCCGATCTCGCAAGGTTACGAGTTTTACAATGCGCTCAAAGTGAAAGGCGTGCCGACGCGTATGCTCGTGTTGCCGCGCCAACCGCATGGGCCGAATGAGCCGAAGATGCAACTTGCAGCGATGAAGGCAAACCTCGAGTGGTTTGAGAAGTACATCGGTTCGAAGGCTGAGACTTCGCGTAATTAAGGTACGCGGATTGGAGGATCTCGAAGCCGATCAGCGCGGATCCGGTTAGTGAAGTGAAGATCTTCATCGGCACTTCGGGTTGGCATTACAAACATTGGCTGGGCGGTGTCTTTTATCCGGTCGGAACTACCAGCGCGGAGATGTTTGAGTTTTACGCCCGTCACTTCAATACCGTCGAGATCAACAACAGTTTCTATCGACTACCAACCGCGAAGACTTTCGATGCGTGGCGAGAGTCTGCGCCGCGCGATTTTGTGTATGCAGCGAAAGCAGCCGCTTCATCACTCACATGAAGAAGCTCAAGGACCCAAAGCCTTCGTCAGAGAAATTTTTTCTGGTGGCTGACCGTTTAGAAAAGAAACTCGGGCCAATACTCTTCCAACTCCCGCCGCGCTGGAAGCTGAATGTTGAGCGTTTGGCTGAGTTTCTCGAGGCGCTGCCAGGCGAGCACCGGTACGCGTTTGAGTTTCGCGATGAGAGTTGGCTTGTGCCTGAGGTATTTCAGTTGCTGAGAAAGTACAAAGCCGCCTTTTGCGTTCATGATTTCGCGGATATGAAAATGCCGGTCGAGATCACTGCTGACTTTGCGTACATTCGGTTTCACGGTCCCACGAGTGCGAAGTACTGGGGATCGTATTCAGACGGCAGTTGCGAAAGTGGGCTGAGCGGATTGATGGTTGGCGCAGTGAGTTGTCGGCAGTTTATGTTTACTTTAACAACGATCCTGAGGGCGCGGCGGTCCGGAACGCGCTGACGCTGAAAAGACAGTTGGACAGGATGAACAAGATGTGAACAGGATTTACAGGATCTTATCTTGTCCAATCTTGTTACATCTTGCTTATCCTGCCCCCAACTAACGAAGCGACACACGCGCGCCGAGTCGAAAGAGCACCGGCGGCCCAACAGTGAACACCGGCGCGCTGCTGATCTGATATCTACTTCCCGTCAAATTCTGAAACGCCGCAAACAATCTGACGTGTTCGGAGATTCTGCGCGACACTTCAGCGTCGAGCGTGAAGAATCCATCGAGTGGCAAAGTATTCTGATCGTCATCAAACTGTTTACTCACAAATCGCCCCTGCGTGCCCACGAGCCACGCTGAACTCGCATAAGTCACCTGGAAATTAAACTGGTGCCGTGGGACTTGCGGAACGAGCAGGCCTTCGAGATTTCTATTCGCCGGAAAACGCAAGACTGTGCTGTCCGTTAACAAATATTCACTCGATATCTCCCAATGCTTACCGAACCTCGTAACGGCTGACACTTCGATTCCACGTGCACGAATCGTCCCGAGGTTCTGGCGTTGGCGGGTGATCAGAGCTGGCGTTGTAGAGAGTGTGACATTCGCAACTGAATCGTCGATCTCGCTCCAAAAGAAATTACTGCGCACAAACAATCGGCCACCAAGCCTCTCGACACCGATTCCCGCGTCGCCACCCGTCAAGCGCTCTGCTTTCAACGCGGCGTTGGCATTTGTCACCACATTCCCCACACGAAAATTGCGATACATCTCATTGAGTGTCGGCGCCCGAAACGCACGATAAGCCGAAGCGCTCAATGAAAGACCGTGATCAAAACGCTTCATCACGGAAATTCTAGGACTGAACGCGGTTTCTGAGCGATCGGGAAAGTCATTCAGAGAGGGAAGGCCAGTGACTGGAATTCGATTCGAGAAGCCGCGGCTATTCTTCCAGCGATCGATACGCGCGCCAACATTGAAGAACCAGCTTCGAAACTGTATAGAATCGCTCGCAAAAAAACCGAGAGAGTCTTGTCGTCCGCCCGCATCGACGAATGCAGTAACGCGCGAATTGTTGAAGGTGGTTTCAGCGCTATGACCGCGCACGTCGCGGCCTTCAGCGCCCGCCGAAATCGTCTGATGATTGCCAACAGAATTACGCCACTGAAAAGCGAATCCTACTTGTTGCGAGGGATTACGCTGCCGGTTTGTCAGTGATTCAGAGCGTCGATCAACCGCGACAGCAGAAAAGTTTTGATTGAAATTCTCTTTCGATCCGTACAGTCGTACGGAAACAGCATCGGACCAATCAAAGCCGAGATCGATCGACGAAATTCGTGTGTCGTTGAGCTGAATCGGCGTGCCGTTGCGTCGGCTTTCGCCAAATGAACTCAGACGTACAAACCCATGACCGTTTTGGGTGAGATTTCGCGAGAGGGTAAGCGAACCTGTTAGATCTCCGGTTCCCGCAGGCGTGTCCACCGGTCCACGCTGATCTTCCGGAACAAGCACATAACCATCTGTGTGCAATGCCTGGCTGGAAAACTGTAATCCCCACTCACCCGACTGCTTCCCGCCACGAAATGACGTAGCTCCCGTGACCTCATTGCCGCCAGAAATCTCGAAATCGAGAAAAGTCGCAGGCGACGTTGTGCTCTTTATGTTAATGACGCCTCCGAGCGCACCGCTGCCGTACAGATCGGAAGTAGCGCCGTTGTATACCTGAACACTCTCGACACTCACGCGCGGCAGACGATTCCAGTAAACCCATCCGCCAAACGGACTATTCAACGGCACACCATCGAACAATACGAGCGCGCGACTCGCACCATTCGCACCGACACCTCGGAGCGAGACGCCCTGCGAAGTCGGATTCGCAGTCAGACCTCCGGATCTGCGAAAGAGCGAGAACCCGGGCACCTGTCGCAAAACGTCATCGAGCGTCAGCGCGCCCGCCAGACTGATCTCGTTTTGAGTGAGCGCAAACTGGCTTAAGGGCGTTGATGGAATTCGCTCCGCATTATCAGCGACCAAGATTCTTTCGATCACAGGAGCCGGTTCAAGACGAATCCGCAGCGGTTCACGCGCAGTTGTGATCTCAAACTTGATGGTGCTGAAACCAGGCGAACTAACTGAGAGTGTTCCGTACGGTTGCGGACTTAACACAGTAAAACTTCCTGCTGCGTCCGTCTCCGTGCGAATTGTGTTTCCGTTTGCAGCGAACTCAACCGACACGTTCGCGATGGCGCTGCCGTTCGGATCGGAAACCACGCCTGAGATCTTTGTGAGTTGTTGCTGTGCTGAAGCGGTGAAGACAGTAATCAGTAGGAAAAATACAAACATGGTATCCACAGATTACACAGATTGATTAACGAATCTGCGTAATCTGTGGATAGAACTACCCCCTACCCGTTCAAAACGCAAGTATGTTATAAATTCACTTCCCCTCGTCCCCTCGTACTAAACCCAATCGTCCAGTATCTGTGTGCCTCGGAGGAGCCTTCGTGACCACAAATTCCCGTCGTCCTCGTTCAAAACCAATAGCTTTACAAAAGGAACGCACCGGAATCCCCGGCTTTGACGAAATTACTAAGGGCGGTGTGCCCAAAGGCCGGCCAACACTGATTTCCGGTAGTGCGGGCGCCGGCAAGACGCTCTTCGCGATGGAGTTCCTGGTTCGAGGTGCGACGCAATTTAACGAACCCGGCGTGTTCATATCGTTCGAAGAGTCAGAAGAAGAACTCGCCACAAACGTCGCCTCTCTGAATTTTGATCTGACCGAACTGGTTGCAGAAAAGAAGCTCGTGCTCGACTACGTCTTCATCGAGCGCTCTGAGATTGAAGAAACAGGGGAATACGACCTGGAAGGTCTCTTCCTTAGGCTCGACCATGCCGTCAGGGCAATCGGTGCGAAGCGTATCGTTCTCGATACCCTTGAAGCACTCTTCTCAGCACTTCCCAATGAAGCAATCCTCCGCGCCGAGTTGCGACGCCTGTTTCGCTGGCTGAAAGAAAAAGGGCTGACGGCAGTTATCACTTGCGAACGCGGCAATGGAACTCTTACGCGCTACGGCCTCGAAGAGTATGTCGCCGACTGCGTCATTCTTCTCGATAACCGCGTACAGAACCAGATTTCGACGCGCCGCATGCGCATTGTGAAGTATCGCGGCACTTCGCACGGCACGAACGAGTACCCGTTCTTCATCGATGAGAAGGGATTTTCTGTTCTACCGATCACGTCGCTTGGTTTGACTCACAAAGCGCCAACTGAACGCGTCTCAACCGGTATCGAACGGCTCGACACTATGTTAGGTGGAAAGGGATTCTACCGTGGTAGTTCGATACTGGTTTCCGGAACAGCGGGAACGGGAAAGAGCACACTTGCGGCACACTTCATCGAGGCGGCCTGCTTGCGAGGAGAGCACGCTCTATTTTTTGCTTTCGAAGAGTCGCAGGAGCAGATCATCCGAAACATGCGCTCCGTAGGTGTCGACCTCGAAAGATTCGTCAGGAAAGGATTGTTAAGGTTTCATAATGCACGACCGGCCTCGTGGGGACTGGAAATACACCTCGCGATGATTCACAAGGTAATCGCCGACCTTAACCCTAGTGTGGTGGTCGTCGATCCGATTACAAACTTCCTCGCAGTGGGCGATTCGGTCGAAACAAAGTCGATGCTCACTCGACTCATCGATTTCCTAAAAATGAGGGAGATCACGGGGATGTTTACGAGTTTGACGTCAGCTCAAAGTGAAATCGAGGATTCTGAAGTTGGCGTGTCGTCTCTGATGGATGCCTGGCTGCTGGTGAAAAATATCGAATCGAATGGTGAACGCAACCGCGGGCTATACATTCTGAAAGCTCGGGGAATTGCGCACTCTAACCAGGTGCGCGAGTTTGTGCTTACCGATAACGGTATCCAACTGCTCGATGCTTACGTTGGTTCTGAAGGTGTGTTTATGGGTTCGGCCCGGTCGTCTCAACTCGCGCGCGAAAAGGCTGCCGAGATAGAACGCCAACACGCGACTACGCGAAAGGAACGCGAGTTGCGACGGAAGCAGGAGCTTTACGAGGCCCAGTTAGTCGCGTTACGAGGACAGTACGAGAGCGAGCGCGACGCGATTCTCAGGGAGTTGGAAGACGAAAAGAATAGGCTGGAAGTTGCTGCCGCTCAACGTCGTGAGATGGCGCGTTTGCGTCGGGCTGATAACAGCGATAACAAGATGATTCAAATTCAAGAAAATGGTGCGAAAAAAGCACGGAAAGGAACTGCCAGATGAAAGCCACCCCCAGGAAAAAGTCGCGCCGAACGACCAATGCTAATGGTCATTCGCCGCAGGCAGACGGCAACGACCCGGGCAGATGGAACCTGCGCCTTTACGTCGCCGGCCAAACGCCGCGATCGCTCACTGCTTTTAAGAATCTGAAGGATATTTGCGAGGAGTATCTGAAAGGAAAGTATCACATTGAAGTGATCGATTTGATGGAAAATCCTACGCTCGCGCGCGGAGACCAGATCCTTGCCATCCCGACACTCGTGCGGAAATTGCCCCAACCGATCAGAAAGATCATAGGCGATCTCTCCAACACAGAACGTGTGCTGGTAGGGCTGGACATTCAACCGCGGTAAGAAAGTGTGTGTTAATGGCAAATCCAAAAAATGAAAATGGAAAGCCGGCGAGTAAACAATCATCGAAGAGTAAATTGCGCCATGCCACAGAGGCGTTTGAAGGGGCGCTCAAAGATAAAACATTAAAACGAGCAAGATACATTCTGCGACTCTACGTCACTGGTTCTTCCCAGCGATCGTTGAGAGCGGTTTACAACCTGAAGAAACTCTGTGAGGAGTATTTGCCCGACGACTACGATTTGGAAGTGATCGATATTTATAAAGATCCGGAGGCCGCACGCGCGGAACAAATCATCGCCGCGCCGACGTTAGTCAAGAGACTGCCGCGTCCACTCAGAAAGTTTGTTGGCGACATGTCCAACACGCAAAAAATTCTGGTAGGCCTGGATCTCTACGAGCGACAGGAAACGGGGAAAGCGGTTACGTAGTGCTAATAGCTGGGCACAGCAACAGCAATGGTGAAGCGAAGAGATAATTCAACCTCCCTGAATACCGAGATTGAAGAACTGCAGCGTCGACTTGACGAGGCAGAAGAAACGCTGCGTGCCATACGTGAGGGAGAAGTCGATGCTCTCGTCGTTGATAGTCCGGACGGCGAAATGATCTATACGCTTACGAGCGCCGACTATCCTTACCGGTTGATGATTGATGAAATGAGCGAGGGCGCCGTCAGTGTTTCTCCCGACTCGTTCATTCTCTACAGCAATCGCAACTTTGGCGGCATTTTAGGTTTGAACGAGACGGGTGAATCAAATGCGAGTGGAGTTCCTTTCGGCGATTACATTGTCCCTCAAATGCGTGAGCAGTTTCTCGCAGACCTGGAAAGAGCACGGGAGCAGAGCATTCGTCGTGAATACACGCTGAGCCCTGGAAACGGCAGGGTTGTCCCGGTGCTGATGTCGTTTGCCAAGCTGCAACCACAAACAAACACTATCAGCATCGTCATCACTGATCTGACGGCGCAAAAGGCTCTCGAGGAAAAACTGCGTCAGGCCAAGAACGGACTCGAAGAGCAGGTCACCGAACGCACAAAGGAGTTGCGTGAGAGCGAGGCGCGTCTGTTTGGGATTTTGGAACATAGCGCTGCCGACCTCAAAGCAATGAGACGGCTGAATGAGATTGGCACTCGCTGCGCAAAGGATGGCGACGACATCGCGGGTTGTCTGAAGGAGATTCTCAACGTCGCGATTGAAATAAGTTCGGCAGCCAAAGGCAGTATTCAGTTGCTGGATCACGATTCGAATCGGCCTCAGCTAGCCGCTCAAAGTGGTTTCGACGAGTCATTTCGAGATTTTTTCACCAACGCCAGGAATGGAAACTCCGCCTGGAGCAAGGCGATGGAGTCGCACCAGCGGGTGATCGTGGAGGACATCACTGAGAGTGAAATTTATGCCGGCCAGACGTCGCTTTCGATGATGCTGCAGGCTGATGTACGGGCAGTTCAGTCAGTGCCATTGCTGAGCAGCTTCGGGAAACTTCTCGGTGCCATCTCCACTCATTTCAGCGAACCTCATCGACCCAGTGAACAGGAGTTGCGACTCATGGATTTGCTGGCGCGACAAACTGCCGATTACCTCGAACGAAAGCAAGTTGAAGAAGAACGCGAACAGTTACTTTCGCGCGAACATGAGTTGCGGCAGACGGCTGAAGATGCCAATCGTCTGAAGGATGAGTTTCTGGCGATCATGTCGCACGAGTTGCGCAATCCGCTCAACGTGATTCTTGGTTACGCAGAGTTACTCCTGAGGATGGAGGAAATCAAGGGGTCGGATAATCTGTATCGCATGGCTGACGCCGTGAAGCGTAACGCGGTGGCGCAGTCAAAACTGATTCGCGATCTACTCGATCTCTCACGATTGCGTAGCGGCAAACTGGAATTGAATCGTGAGGCGGTTTCTCCGGTCCAATCAATCGAAAACGCGATTGAGACGGTGCGCATGGACGCCGAAGGCAAGGGAATTGATATTGAGGTAAGCGCGCCTAAGGATGTGATGTTTGTTCAGGCTGATCCGGTCAGGCTCGAACAGATTATCTGGAACTTACTGAACAACTCGGTGAAGTTCACGCCACGCGGCGGACGTATCACCGTGCGGCTTGAGGAAGATGTTGATGAGATCATTTTGACCGTCTCTGATAACGGGCAGGGGATCGATTCATCGTTCCTGCCTCACATATTTGAGATTTTTCGTCAGGCCGACGCCGGCACCAATCGCGCCCAGGCAGGCATGGGCATTGGTTTGGCCGTGGTCCAACAGCTCGTCGAATTGCATGGTGGTACAGTGAGCGCTGACTCAGCCGGTAAAGGGAAGGGCGCCACGTTTACGATCCGGCTCCCGCGCAGCGTGAATACAAGAACCCGGATCGCACCTGTCGTCGATCTCGGTGTAGGTTCGTTGTCTGGATTGAACGTTCTTGTTGTCGACGACTCTGAAGACACAACCGAGATGGTTCGGCACTTGCTGGAAATCGGCGGTGCTTCGGTTTGCGCCGCAACGAGCGGGCAGGAAGCTCTTCGGATCGCTCGTAAAAAACAGTTTGACGTTGTCCTGTCGGATATTTCGATGCCGGAGATGGATGGCTTCGAGTTTTTGAGTAAGTTGCGGAAGATTCCTGGCAAGCAGGATCTACCGGCCATCGCGTTGACAGGTTTTGGCCGGCCTGAAGACGTGCAGAGAGCCTGTAACGAAGGATTCTATGCTCACCTCACCAAACCTTTCGACATCCAAACGCTCGCGCGTCTTCTGCAAAACATGCCTCGCAAACAACTCGTAAACAGTTAGGTTCGATTGTAGGGGCGGCCCTCTGTGGCCGCCCTCGATCGGACATGCAGGTAGAGAAATCGGCAGCCTCGAGTTGATGAACACGAGTTAAATCGAGGGCGGCCACGGAGGGCCGCCCCTACAATCGAACCTTTTCGAAGATCTATTCCCTGATCAATTTGATTGGGAAGCTGGGGGTGCGGCGTTCCTTTGGATAACGGACGGCGTTCTGCACGTACCTCACGTCGTCAATCACGCAATCGAAAGTTGTGTGCGTGTGACCGCAGATATGGACGGTGGAGTTGAGTTGTCTGATCTGACTGTCTAGTGCCGCACAGACTGAGACATTCCCTAGCCAACTGATTCGCAAATACTCCTTCGGCGGCAGTAGATCCGAACGTGGTATGAAGTGTGAAAACGTGATCACCGGCGCATCGTACGGCTTGAGATGCGGTTCGTTGAGACGCAGAAAGTAGTCGGAGAGCGGTGCAGCGCCGTCGGGCCATTTGCAGAAGTGAAAGTCGGCCCACACTTGTCGCGCAGCTTTTTCTTCTTTTACCCTCTCAGGTTTGAAGATCCCGTCGTACCACGAGAAGAGCGGAACTACCCAGAAATCCCCTATTCGTAAAGGTTTCGTAGAGATATCCAGCTCGCTACAGAGATCCAGGATGAGTTGGAGTTTCTCGAGGGAGTTGATCTCTGCGCCTCTAACCCAGAGTTCGTGATTGCCAGGTGTGAATAGCAGTTGACGAAACTTACCGCGGAGTAACAGCAGGGTCTCGCGGATAATTTTCAGGCGATCTGAAATATCACCCGCGACGATGAGAGCATCGTCGCGGTATTCAGTGTCCGACAGCTCCTGCAGCCAGCGGAAATTTTCCTTGTAATCCGTGTGTAGATCCGACGTCGCAAACAGACGCATGCGACGAACTATAACTTATTGCGCAGTTGAAGTGCTCGCAGGCCCGGCAGACTTCTTGACATACTTGTCATACCACGCCAGATATCGCTCCATCCGATCGCGTTGATAGCTCGGCCGCTGGATGCCGTGATTCTCGTTCGGATAAATGATCAGTTGCGTGTCGATTCCAAGACTCCGAAGCGCCTGGTACATCTGCTGACTACCCTGCACAGGCACGTTGAAGTCGCGTTCGCCGCCGAGAAAGAGTGTCGGCGTCTGAATGCGATCGGCATGCAGGAACGGATAGGAGATCTTCTGGTAAATCTCCCATGCTTTAGGATTCCACGGTGGTCCAATTTCGTAATCGTACTGAATGATGTACTGATCGGTGCCGTAGAAGGCGACCGTAAAGGCCGTACCCGCGCCGCTCGTTGCGGCCTTGAATCGATTGTCAGTCGCGATCAGGTAGTCCGTCAGGATTCCGCCGTAACTCCAACCACCCACGCCAAGTCGATCCGGATCCGCAACACCGATCTTGACCACGTGATCGATTCCGGCCAGTAGATCCTGGACTTCATAATTTCCCCAGTCAGCAAAAATCGCGCGTGAGAACTTCTGACCGCGTCCCGCACTGCCACGATAGTTCACCGCCAGTACCGCGTAACCATTCGCCGCAAACATCTGGCGCTCAAGACTAAAACTGTGCTGGTCCTGCGAGTTTGGTCCACCATGAATTCGCAGCAGGAGAGGAACTTTGGTTCCTTTTGTGTAACCGACCGGATAAGTCAAGAGGGCGTTTACCTGCGTGCCGTCTTTGCTCTTGAATCCGACCTCTTCAGTGACGCCGAGATCGAGTTCTGCAAACAGTTTGTCGTTCTGGTGTGTCAGCTGCCGCAGTGCGTTTCCTTCCCAAACATGAATCTCACTGGCTTTCGAGTTACCGCCGGTCATTACAACCGCACGTCCACCGTTGAAGTTCCAGTTGCCAACTACAACTGGCGACGTCAGAAGCTTTTGTGCCGCTCCGCCCGACAGATTTGCTTTGACTGGATAAACCGAGCGATCGTCGACTACGAGGAACTGAATTGCTTTGCCATCAGCAGTGAAGCGCGGCGACGAAACACCGCGATCGAGATCCTCGGCTGCTTTCAGGCGCGTTGGCGCCCCACTGCCATCCGAGGGAACGAGGGCCAGGCGATCCATGCTGTAAGCGCCGTACTTCCTTTCCTCGCCCTCGAGAAAAGCGATCCATTTGGAATCGGGACTCCACTCCGGTCGCGAGCGACCGGCACGTATTTCTGTTGGTGTGAGCTGCTTCTCAGTAGCACCCGGCTTTGCTTCGGCGACGTAGAGCTGTGCTGCCGGATCACGATCCGGATCGTCCGAATGATTGCTCATGAAAGCGATGCGTGTACCGTCGGGCGACCACGCGGGCGAACTCTCATCCCACTTGCTTTTGGTTAGTCGTTCGAATTTCTTCGACTCGATATCGAAGATGTAAATGTATGTGTGGCGTCCCGTCAGCAGGTAGCCCTGACCGTCCTGCTTAAACCTGTAACGATCGATGACGATGGGTTTTGGCACGCGTGGAGTCGCGCCGGGTTGAGGTGATGGCGCAGGGTCCGACTCGGGATCTGGATCACCGACCACGAGGGCCAATCGCTTTGAATCGGGAGACCATTCGTGTCCCTGTAGTCGTCCCTTGATCTCGGTCAGCTGCATCGCCTCACCGCCGTCTCGATTGAGCAGCCAAACCTGGTTGCCACGTGCTTTGCCGGGACGTGACGAAGTGAATGAAATGTATTTGCCGTCAGGGCTCCAGCGCGGCGAGCTCTCGCTTTCGTTGCTGAAGGTTATCTGTCGATCGTTGGAGCCGTCTATGCCAACCATCCAGATGTGTGAGTTTGACTTGTCTTCCTTTGCATCCGTGGTGCCGACGACGTAAGCGACGAATTTGCCGTCAGGCGAGATCTGCGGATCGCCGACGCTGCGAAAGCGAGTCATGTCGTCGAGTTTTAGTGGGCGCCGCGCAGTCTGTGCTACGAAGGAGTTAGCAAGCGCAAGAATCAGCAGCAGGGAAAGAGAAGACAACCGTCGGCGGAACATAGGGGCCTCCTGAAATTTGTGATTGGACTGAGCGCGCAGAGAGAGGAGTTTAGCAGAGTTTCGCGCAAAGGCGCCAAGCAAAGCCGCAAAGGCGCAAAGAGAGCAATTCAGTTCTTCTTTGCGCCTTTGCGGCTTTGCTTGGCGCCTTTGCGCGAAACTCTTTTGGTTATTCACCGCGGACGATAGCTTGCTGCCCGGGCGCGTAATTCACCCGGCGTAGTTCGTGCATGCGGCCATCGTCGAGGCGCCCTTCGACGATCTCATATCCAAGCAGCGCGAACACCCTACCGCGCAGGAACAACGGTCTCGCATTCCCATACCAGTCAACACACGACGCACGGCACTGGTCGTCGATCGTTTTCTCCGGCTGCGAACCGAGCTCACCGACTTCGCGAAACTGTAGCGAGTCGTTTCTGAGAAAGAGAATGGCGGCCGAATTGTTCGAACAACTGCTTATAACCTGCACGTCCCGGAACGCTGATTGGCAGACCCAACATTCCTGTCTCATCACCATCCGGTTTGTAGAAGAAGCCGTGACTACGCGTCTCACCCTGCGAAGCCTCTTTGCGTGTGTAGCGAGCGACGATCTCCGGCCATTGGCCGAGACGCAGAGAAGAGAAGTGCAAGTTCGTGCCATCCGTACCAACGATCACCGCGTCGGAACCCATCTGCTCGATGCGATCGACACCATGAGGCAGTTTCAACTGATGGGAATCGCCGCGCTTCCAATCGACGACAAATAGATTCGATTGATCCGCATTTTTCTTCGGCTCACCCCAGCCGCTGCCGGTGCCGTAGATCAGATGTCCACCCACAAAACGATTCTGAATCCCGTAGCTCTCAGGCTTCGGCAGTTTGCGATAGTTTGACGATGGAACTGACTCGCTGCCATCCGAGAAACTCGTGATCGGGATTCGCATCAAGGCGACGTCGCCATACGTGACTTCAGCCTGCCACATCCCATCACCTTTACCACGTGATGCTACGAGCACGTTGAGATGATGGTCTTCACTCTGTAAAAACGAGAACTGGTCGATAGGAGTGCCTGCCACACCCAACGCACTAGGGCCAGAACCATCGAGTGGCATACGGAAAAGCAGCGATCTGAACTGGCGATCATCCCAAGCGCTGGCCCACACAAACACCGAGTCAGGCGAAACATAGAATACGTGTCCCGGTGGTCCAATTACTGCCGTGGCCTGACAATCAAAACCACCTTTGGCAAGATCGCAGACGGTCACAGTGTGCAGTGCCATGCCGTATCCGGGAGTTATGTCTCACCGATGGCAACGGTAAAGAGACGACCACGTCTCAGGACGACAAGATGATCGCCGTGGACCTTAACTATTCCGCCTTCATCAACACCGGCGTGCTGAGTGTTGGTAACTGATTCCGATGGGTCTGACTCGGATGCGGCCAATTTAGTAGCCGGGGCCGAATCGTAGGCCATATTCCCCACCTTTGCTCTGTTTTCGCGTTTGTATTTTTCTGCCAGCTCCTTGAAATAACGCGGCAGCTCCTGTTCGGAAGCAAAAGGCTTTCATCGTCTTTTTGACAGGAATTGGGGCGGTTTGGGAGATGGGTGGGATGGTGTCAGTTGTGGCAGCGGAGCAGGCTAACAGAATGGAAGTGCTGAAGATGGCGGTTAGCGTTAAGAGCAAAAAGGTCTTCATGACGGGTTCCTTTCAGTGTCAACTAACTCGAAGGAACGAGAAGGACTGAGAAACTTGCAATCGAGTTCGAGGCAGGGGCGGCCACGGAGGGCCGCCCCTACAGTACGCGCGATAGCGCCTAACATGTCTAGTCACTACAGGTTCTGCGGTACGTACTGTAGGGGCGGCCCTCCGTGGCCGCCCCTGCGTAGAATTCACGTCCTACGCCATTCGCGACGTAGAAGGCCGTAGAAAATTGCGTCCTGAATCTCGCCGTTCACATGCCACCGCTCGCGCAAATACCCCTCCTTTTGGAAACCTAAACGTTCGAGGGTGCGAATCGATCCGGTGTTGCGCGGGTCGACGTCGGCTTCGAGACGACGCAGTTTCATGACTTCAAACGCGTGTGACAGCAAAGCGTTGAGCGCTTCGTTCATATAACCCTTGCCCCAGTGTGCGCGGCCCATCGCATAACCCACTTCAGCGCGGCCGTTATCGAGATTGAGATGGAATAGCGTGGTGGTGCCGATGAGGTGATCGGAATCGCGCAAGGCGAGTCCCCATTTGAGCATGGTGTTGGTTTCGTTGCCGGTGGCGATCTCGCGCTGCAATTTTACTGCTTCTTCGCGATCGGTAAATGGAGCCGAGCTCCAATAGCGCATTACCTGCGGATCAGAGAAGATTTCGAAGAGACTGTCGATGTCGTTCTCGGAAACCCAACGAAGCACGACACGTTCGGCAGTTATGACTGGTAGTGTTTTTGAATCCATCGCGGTGTATGGTCGGGTGGCCTTTGATGACCACCCGTTCACCGCGGAATTGTACAGCTTTACTCTGGTGGGATCACGAGCTGCTGGCCCACCTGTATCTTGTCAGGATCGTTTAGCTTGTCACGATTTGCGTAGAAGATGCGCATGTATTCGCTCGCATCACCGTAAAACTGCTTGCTGATCTTAGAGAGATTGTCGCCACTCTTCACTTCGTACGTTTGACCGCCGCCCTGGCCCCCGCCTGCGGCTGCGCCGACTGCACGACTTGAATCAACACTGATGTCCGCAGTGATGTCGTCGGCATTCGGATTGACGAGTTTGACCTGATCCCAGAACTTGTTCTTCGCCTCTTCCGATGGCGCAATAGCTTTGATGAAGAGTTTGTTGTCCTGCACGTGCAGGTTTAAAACTGGATCCGTTCGTTGTCGGCGGTTGTGAGAACGGTTTGATATCGTTGCTTGAGCTCATTGAAGCGTTGCTGCGCTCCCTGTTGTTGCTCCGCGTCCGACGCCCCGCGTCCAAACATCTTGTCAAATAGTCCCATAATGATTTCCTTTCACACACCTGCAGTGATTAAACAAAGGGGGAAAACGAGGGGGTTTTGTGGATGAGGAGATAATACTACTTCTGCGTATCTGAGTATGTGTTTTTAGTTCAACATTTCTTCGATCAACCGATCGACGTGGATGCGGGTGGTGTCGAGGAGTTGAATGCCGTTGTGTTCTTCAGTGCGAAGAAGCAAGGGAATCTCTGTGCCGCCGAGAATTAAGGCCTCGATCCCGTCGCGGGCTTTCATTTCGTCTGCAATTGCGAGGAATTTTGTGCGTGTTTCCGGCAGAAACGTGTCTTTAAGCAGTTCGTTAAAGTATTTGTCGTGAATGTACTCTTGTTCCTCTTCGTTTGGCGTGAAGAGCTTGATCGAGGTGCGTGAAAACACTTTTGGGTAGAAAGGCGCCTGCATCGTGTAGCGCGTGCCGAAAAGCCCAACGCTGTTGAGGTTTAGAGCCTCGGCTCGCTCACAGGCAGCCTCCACAATGCTAATCAGCGGGAGGTTGACGCGTTGTTTGAGTTCGTCAAACACAATGTGAGCCGTGTTTGCGGTCAGGGCGGCAAAGTCGACTCCTGCTTTTTCGAGTGTCTCGAATTCGGCGACGAGATAGTCAGTCACTTTATCGAGCTCATTCGCAGACATCCACGCGATCATGCGTTTCAGATCGACGCTGTTGATGATGACTGGCGGTGAGGCACCGTCCATCTTCTCGCGATACTGCGCGGTCAACAGTCGATAGTAGTCGATTGTTGATTCAGGGCCGGTGCCGCCGATGAGTCCGAGAGTCTTCATAGTCCACAGATTTCACAGATTACACAAATTCAAAAGAAAGTCTGTGTAATCTGTGGATGGATCTGCTTACTGTTGCGTGGTCGTGCTGCGTGTTGCTTCACCGATGTCGTATTCCGGCTTCGGCACGCCCATGATCCATTTATCGAACCAGCCGACAATATGCTGCAAACGCTCGATGCGGTGCCATGGTTGTCCGGAACGCGACAACTCGTGTGACTCGTTCGGGAAGCGAACCATCACTGTCGGTATCCTGCGGTACTTCAACGCTCGAAACATTGCCTCACCGCCTGGTCCAGTCGGAGTACGCCAGTCCACTTCACCGAGTATCAACATCAACGGAGTCTGGATCTTGTTGACGTAGGTGATCGGCGAACGACGTTTGTAATCTTCCGGATCCTCAAACGGCGGTGCCTTGAACCACGAAGGTTGGAAGAGTGTGAAGTCGGCCGTGTACCACCAGTCAGTCCAGCTCGCGATGTCGCGTTGCGAGACTGCTGCTGCAAACCGAGTGGTCTGCCCCACAGTCCAGTTAGTCAACAACCCGCCGCCGCTGCCGCCAGTGACGCCCATCTTCTTATCGTCGATGTAGCCACGACGGATAAGTTCATCCACACCCGCCATCAGATCTTTGTAATCATCGCCGGGGTAGTTGTGCTGAATGATGTTGCCAAACTCCTGGCCGTAGCTTGTGCTACCGCGCGGGTTTGGATAAAGCACGACGTAACCCTTCGCCGCCATCCATTGAAACTCGTGATCGAAGATGAACCCGTAAGCTGCGTGTGGTCCACCGTGGATGTTGAGAATCAGCGGATACTTTTTGTTCGCATCGAAATCGGGTGGCTTTTGCACCCACGTCTGAACCTTCTTGCCGTCGAAGCTCGTGTACCAAACTTCTTCCGGCTCGGTGAGATTCAGTTTTGAGAACAACTCATCGTTGATGCGTGTCAGTTGTTTTGGGTCGGCGCCCGGTTTCTCCAGCCAAAAGAGATCGCCGACACGTGTCGGAGTTGAAATCAACAGAACAAACTTCGACGCATCCGGAACAGCGCGATAGTTAACGACGGCCTGGTTTCCGCTTGTGACGTCCTTTAACTTTCCGTGCGCGACATCAAACGAGCCGAGGTTTGCTTTGCCTTCTTTGACGTACAGCATGTTGATGCTGCGTCCATCCGCCGACCAGATCGGCGGGTTACCGCCGCCGCCTCGTGGCGCCACGTTATCGCCCGTCAAACCACCACCGATGTCGAAATCAAAATTCGCAGTGAGATTGCGTGGCTTGGCGCCCGAAGCGAGATCCATCACCCATAGATCGGGTTGTGAATACGAACGCACAGGCTGGCTTACCGAAGCGATGAATGTGATCTGCTTACCGTCTGGACTGACGGTGAATCCGCCCGCGTTCATGTCGAACGAAGTCAGTTTGGTCGGCTCACCGCCGGTTATGGACATCGTGTAAAGATCTGTGCGCGGCAGTTCGTAATAAGGCTCGTCTGTATACTCAGTCTCGAAATAGATGCGCGAGCTGTCTTTGGCCCAAACTGCGCTGCCATCGTCGTAGTATCCTTTAGTTAACTGCCTTGGCGTGACTTTTTCATCGCCTGTTTTCGGAGCCGTGACGACCCAGATGTGTTGCCGGTGCTTGAAGTCGAGATAGCCTGCGCCGTTGGCGCGATAAACAGCGCGATTGATGACACGCACGTCGCTCTCGCGTTCGGGTGGAGTCGGACTCGCAGCCGGTGATGCCGTGGGCGTAGCGTTTCGAGCGGCCGCCTTCGCGAGTTCTTCTGCGGTGGCATTGTTATAGAAAAGGATCATCTTGCCGTCAGGCGACCACTGCGGCCCGCCTGCGCCACGCGGCAGAGATGTGAACTGAAACGGCTCGCCACCTGCCATCGCGAGCATAAACAACTGCGCCGGTTCTACGCGGCCTGAGACTTCCGGAGCCCGAACGAACAAGAGAAACTGGCCATCAGGTGACCAGCGCGGCGTCGTATCCCGCGGGCCGTTAGTGAGCTGACGTGTTTCGCCGCTGGCAGTCGAGACAGTCCAAATAGCGGTGTTGTATCCGTCCTTCTTATCGTTGACGGTTGTGCGCACGAATGCGACGCGCGAACCATCCGGCGACACCTGTGGATCGCCGATCCACACGAAGTTGAAAAGATCTTTTTCAGTGATGCTGCGTTTCTGCGCCAGAGCCGGCGCGGCCAGGGATACAACGACGAGTAGAAGAAGCGAAACACGAAAACGCATAGTGGTTCCTTTCAGGTCCACAGATTACACAGATTACGCAAGATTCTCTTGCTCAGGCTGAAAAATGTAATCTGTGTAATCTGTGGATAAAACTAGGATTTCAGATAGACGTAATAAACCACGCCACTATAGTCATCCGTCAAGAGAAATGCATCTTTGCCGAAGCTGAAAATGTCTGCCGGGCGACCGTTGATGATTGTCCCGCTGAAGAAGCCGGTGATGAAATCCGTCATCGAGCCAGTGGCTGCAGCGACTTTTACAACACGATAACCGCGCCGCAGACTCTTCTTTGTCGATCCATGGAGGGCGACCAGAAAAGACCCATCAAGATCGGCAAAATTATCGGCGTTGAAGTACTCCAGACCGAGTGGCGAGCTGTGCGCCGGAAAGGGCGTGAGCGCTGCCGGCACTTTTTTGCAATCAAAAGCTGCCCCCGTCGGATTAAACTTCGGATCGGGATAAATGCGCGCGCCCGCCTGGAAACAATAAGGCCAGCCGTAATGCGTTTCCGATTTCTCCAGCGCGTAAAAAGTATCGTTGGGACGATTGTCGCCCAGATGATCCGAGCCCATGTTGGTCGCGTAGAGTTTTCCATCCACCCAACGCAGCCCGACTGCGTTACGCAGTCCACGTCGCGATGAATTTCTTGTTCGTGCCGTCAGGATTCATCTGGAGAATACTGGCGCGAACTTCTTCCTTCTCTTCACAGGCATTACAACTACTGCCGACGGCGACGTAGATCTTTCCATCACCTCCGACGACAACGGTGCGCGTCAGGTGCCAGCCGCCGTATTTGTACGAAAGTCCGTAGGCGGGAAATGTCGCCAGCACCTGCGGCTCGCCTGAAGGAGCGTCTTTGCCGGCTTCGTAACGATAACGCACGAGACGATCTGTTAAGGCGAGATAAAACCAGTCCTGTCCACTTCGATCTTTGTAGAAAGCGACGCTGTTCGGGTTGTGCAACCCGGTCATGTACTTCGTGATCTTCTTGAATTGTCGCGTTTTCGAATCAAACTGATCGAGGATGTAGACGACGCCGCGACGATTGTCGGACAGGTTGAACATGTCGGTCACGAAGAGACGATTGTCAGGGCTCAGCGCCATAAAGCGAACGCGTTTCAGACCCTGAGCAGCAACACTGATCTCGTAGCCTGACGGGAGATTCAAGTCAAACGACTTTCCATTTGCGAGCGTGATGTGATGTGGAGTCAGTTTTTGTGCGACGACGTTGGCAGAAACAAGAACAATCAGGATGGCGATGTATACGAATCGATTAGGGCGTGTCATTTGGTGAGAAAATAACACAACCCACAAATCGGACGCCTCTTTGGAGTGCGCCACTTTAGTGGCGCTTTGGTACGCGCCGTTAGCGAACCAATGCCAAAGCGCCACCAAGGTGGCGCACTCCAAAGAGGAGCACTCCAAATCTCTGCGGCCCTCTGCGTACCTCAAAGGTGCAGAGGATACGCGGAGAGCCGCAGAGCAGCACCACGCCGGGTCATCACGTTCGCAGCGCCGCGCGCGCCACTTACGTGTCGACCCTGACGAGGTACAAATCAAATTCAGTTTTGTTACAGCACGCGCATGAAGGCGACGAGGTCTTTTTTCTCCTGCGCTGTTAGTTTCAACTCGAGTACGAGATTGAAGAATTCAACCGTGTCTTCCAACGTCAATAGACGCCCGTCATGCAGATAGGGCGGCGATTCTTTGATCCCACGCAGTGGAAACGTCTTGATCGCTCCCTGTGCTGTGATCATCATTCCGCCTTCCATGCGTGGCTTAAAGAATCGTTCCACCGCAAGGTCGTGCATCAGGTTGTCAGTGTAAAAAGGTGGCGTGTGACACTGGCCGCAACTTGCTTTACCGAAGAACAGATCCTCACCACGAGTCTCGCTCTGCGTGGCTTTGGTTCGATCCAAGCGCCCGAGCACGTTGAGTTTCGGAGCAGGGGGAAAGTCGAGTAGCGCCTGAAACTCTGACATGAAGTGCACTTGCGAAGCTCGCTCCAGGATGTTTACACCCTTTTTCGTGGCGAGGACGATGTCGCCATCGAAGTATGCGGCTCGTTGTTCGAATTCAGTGAAGTCCTCAACTGTCTTTAATGCCCGCTGCGAACCGAAGAGTCTCTGAATGTTCACTCCGCGAAGTGAAGTGGTTTCGATGCGGCGACGGTTTTCCTGCGGGCGAATGTCGCCGACCAGATGGAACGCTGCTGACGTGTGTCCATTTACGTGACAGTCGAAACAAGAGACGCCCTGCATGCCGTCAGCGCGCTCAGTCTTCCGATCGTCAGTGGCGTTGAATTGTTGTTGTGGAAACTGCGTCACCAGCAGTCGCAAACCCTCGAGCTGTTTGGGATTGAGAATTCCATTGAACAACTCGTAGAAGTTATTGACGGTGATCAGTTGTCCCTTCGAGACGTCGCCGAGATCCTTGCGCGTCGTCAAAAACATCGCCGGCGGAAACTCCGGGAGGAATTGCTCCGGCAAATCGAAGTCCATGTCGAAGCGTTCGACACGCGGCAACAGCTTGATCTCCTGCTGCGGAAAAACCATCCCTCCAACAGCGTGACTGACGTGTGGGAGTGGCAAATACGGAAACACTCCCTGATCACGAATCGCTTCAGGAGTCATGCGACCCAGTTGATCCCACGTCAATCCGCTTTTTAGTTTTGCTGTTGGCCCGACCGGTATTGGTTTTCCACGCGTCATCCGGACGTTTTCGTCAACGCGCCGGCTAAGATCATAACGCTCTTCAAGAAGCCGCTGATGCTCAGCCATTACTCGCGGTTTTGCGGCTTTATCGCGAGCCCGAACCACGTCGAACGGCTCCTCGATTACGGGAGTAAACGACGAGGGCCGTTGTTGCTGTGCACGAGCGCCTTCGTTGACGATTAAAATCGCCGCAAGAGAGAGAAAACAGACTACACTAACGAGCACCCGGATTCGTTTTGTCTGTCTCATGATGGAAATAACACGTCACCCGGCAAATTATTCCAGGGAATTTTCTAAGCGGTTAGGTGTTAATCTAAAATGGTTTCCGCAAAACGTGACGACAATGGACCGTCCTGTTAACAATGCGGAATTCGCGCAAGCGGCGATGGAGCACATCGATTCGCTCTACGGCTATGCCCTGACGTTGACGCGCGACGCGACGGAAGCTGAAGACCTGGTGCAGGAAACGTATGTGCGCGCGGCGAGCGCGGCCAACCAGCCGGATGCAGACAGCAATCTGAAAGGCTGGTTGTTCGTTATCATGCGAAACGCGTGGTTCAACCAACTGCGTCACCAGAAGAGTGGACCACGTTTCGTTGAACTCGAGTTGGGCGAACCGTCAATCGGTGAAGCACAGGAGAATCCGCACGTTGTTTACCTGCGGAAGCTGGAGAGACAACAAGTGCGGGAAGCGATTGAGAGTTTGCCACACGCGTATCGCGAGATCGTGGTGTTGCGCGACATTGAAGGATTTACTTATCAGGAGATCGCAACGGTGCTCGACTGTCCGGCCGGCACCGTCATGTCGCGTTTGGGCCGGGCGCGTGAGAGATTGAGAAAAATGCTTGAGCCACGGATTAAACGGATTGGTTACGGATTGGGTAAATGAGTAAGTGTGACGACATACGCGGGCGATTGACTCTGTATCTCGACGACGAGTTGCGCGGCGATGAACGTGCGAGCGTCAAGGCACATCTGTCCGAGTGTGAGTCGTGTGCTGCCGTTTTTGCGAGGGAGCTTAACTTTCTCAAGACAGTGCGCGAGAGTGGAACGTTGCACGTCGCGCCACCGGAGTTGCGAGCGAAAGTGCAGCAGATTCTCGGGCAGAGTCGACCGCGTAGAAGCCCTCGTATCCGTTGGATGGTTGCGGCCGCTGCAGTTTTGCTCGTGTTGTTGTTGCCCGTGGTGGCCTGGCGCATAGTCAAACAACCAGATAAACCAGAGCGAGGGCCAGCGTGTAGTTTTGCGCTCATCGCGGCTGAGACTCACCTTAGACACATGCGTGGGCAATTGCCACTCGAGGTGGAGTCGACGCATCCACAGGAGATCTCTTCGTGGTTTGTAAACAAGGTGAACTTCAGTGTGAAGTTACCGAACTATCAGGAGTCGTCAGGGCAGGAGAAGCTTTACGAGCTTGAAGGCGCACGGCTGGTTAGTTTCCAGAACGACTACGCTGCTTACGTTGCTTATCGGATGAAGGAGCGACCGATCAGCCTTGTGATCGTTTCGGAATCACTCGTCCAGCCGACGGGCGGCGAAGTGATCCAGGCCGGTGCTTTGCAGTTTCACTACAACGCCATCGATGGTCTGAAAGTGTTGACATGGACCGATCGTGGATTGACCTACGCCCTCGTCTCCGATCTCGAAGAGCGCGGCCAGCAATCCTGCATCGTCTGTCACCAGGGCGCCAAGGACCAGGACTTCATCGAGCCCCTCAAACCCCACTAAAACCATCCACAGATTACACAGATAATCTGCGTAATCTGTGGATTACCGAGAGTACATTTTGATTATTCGTTCAATCGCGGCACGACAGACTTTGCAGAAGTGGTCCGTGCGCGAAAACATTATGCAGTCGACTTCCGGTCGATAATACCCGCGCGCTTCGTACATCGCTCCTTCGAACGCGCCAACCTGCCCGAAGTGTTTCTCCGCGCGAAACATTTTGTCCTCGTGTTCCAGCTCCTCTTTAAACAGAGCCTCCATCTCTTCTTCCGGACGCTTGTCTTTTCTAAGCTGGACGCGGCGCTTCTGAATTTCCCGCGAATAAGTCTCGAACGCTTCCTTGTTCCACGGCGTCGGAATCGGCGTGACGTTCGCAAACGGCGAAACAAGATTGCGCCACTTCAACGCGCTTACGTCGAGCAATGCAGTGACATTCGGCTCCCATGGCTCCACGCGATCCGTTGCCGGCGCGTAAGCGACCGACGACGTGTAGTACTCGTCTGCAAGGGCGGCGAAGTGATGACCGAATTCGTGGACGAAGACATAGTTCGAGAAAGCATTGTCAGACGCTACCGTGCTGTAGAGATTGAAAATACCGCCCCCACCGTAGGTGCGATTGTTAACGAGCACCTCGATGAACTCGTAAGGAGCAAACTGCGCCACGCGACGCAACGCGCGATTGTCGAAAGTCAGTACGTATCTTTCCGATCCGAAGGCGTCATAAGTGGCGCCGATCGGCGAATCGCGATAGATACCGGTCGAGGGACGTGAGACGCCTGACTCGGCTGCTGGCGGGCAGAGTCCCCAGACGTTGAAGTGTCTACGATTCTCTTTGAACGGTGACGTTTTGAACAGCACGTCCGTCATCCGGCGTGCGTCTGCTTCAAACTTCTTCGCTTCAGCAGCCGTGTAACCATCGCCAAGAATCAGGAAGTCGACCTTTGTTTCCGGATCGCCTGCCTTTTGAATCGCGATCAGCGGCGCAGGCGCGACCGGTTTGGACCGATCGACAAACTGGTCCGCCGGATCGATACGTCGTGGTCCAGATGTCCTGAAAGACGTTCTTTGCATCGCGTTTTTTCAGAGTGATGGTGACGGGTGCCGGCGGTTCGGGAAATCGCAGTGACTCCTGAAACGTCCGCTTTGTCGTTTTAGCCTCGTCCGTTGTTTCCCACTCGCCATAGATTGAAGCAAACCCACGTGAGTAAAGAAGCTGCTTCGATTTCGCGTCGCGAACTTCGAACAGATATTTTCCGAGATTCGAGGAATCAATCGCCTGCTTCGGATCGCCGGGCCATGGAAGTGGCTCAATCACAACGCGGTCGACGCTAAACACTTCCTGCGTCGCATCGCCCGTGTGGTAGTAGTCGAGACGCATTGTCGGCGTTGCGGCAAGCGCGGTGAAACATGAAAAGAGAAGGATAGCCAGGAGAAGGATTAGTTTGTTCATAGCCGGATAATACCGAGGAAAACGCGTCCATGTCACCCGTGCTAATCCGTGTAACATGCTATACTCTTGCGATTTATGGCTAGTGTCCTCGAGATCATCCCGCTCGGTGGTATCGGCGAGTTTGGAATGAATTGCATGGCTTTGCGCTACGGCGACGAGATGTTGATTCTCGACGCCGGGATGGGCTTTCCCGAGGAAACGGCCTACGGCGTCGATGTTTCAATTCCGAATTTTGGCTTTCTCGACGAATATAAAGACGACATCACCGCGATCGTTCTCACCCACGGTCACGAAGATCATCTCGGCGCGCTGCCTTATTTACTCAAGCGATTCAACGTTCCTGTCTATTGCTCGCATTTCACCGCAGGTTTAGCCGAAAGCAAGCTTGAAGAACACGACTTGCTCGGCGACGTGCTGCTGCATCGGGTTGAGCCGAGAGATGTGGTCGATATCGGTTCTTTCTCGGTTGAGTTCATTCGTGTTTCCCACTCGCTCGTCGATTGTTTCTCACTCGGAATCAAGACGCCCGTCGGGACGATCATTCACACCGGCGATTACAAAGTTGATGAGACGCCGGTTATCGGTGAACCGATCGATCTGCGTTCGTTCAGGCGATACGGGCAGGACGGCGTTCTCGCTTTGTTGTCTGACTCGACGAATGCGACTGTTCCCGGTCGCACGCCTTCCGAACGCGCAGTTATCCCTGCGTTTGAAGAGATCTTTTCGGAGGCGAAGGGACGGATCGTAGTCGCAGCATTTGCCTCGTCTATTCATCGTTTGCAGATCGTGCTCGACGTGGCGCAGCAGTTTGATCGTCACGTTTGCGTCCTGGGGCGTTCGATGCAGAAGAACGTGGAGGTTGCAGACCGGCTTGGGTATCTCGACATTCCGGATGGCCTAATCGTGTCGCTCAACCAGGCAAAGATGATGAGCGACGATGAGGTCGTGTTTCTGGTTACCGGATCTCAGGGCGAGGCACGCGCTGCGCTTTCACAGATGGCGACGCAGAGTTACAAGGGATTGATGATTGAGGAAGGCGACACGGTAGTGCTTTCGGCGCGCATCATTCCGGGCAACGAGCGATTGATTTCGCGCATGATCGGATTCATCTACAAGCGCGGCGCCAACATCATTGAAGAGAAGCGCCGGCTGGTCCATGTCAGTGGTCACGCTTCGCAGGAAGACATACGAATCATGACTGAAGCCGTGCGGCCGAAGTTTGTGGTCCCGATACACGGTGAATACCGCATGCTGTTTCGGCACAAGGAGTTTGTCAAAAACCATCTGGGCTACAAGGAAGAGAACATTATCCTCATCGAGAATGGCGACGTGCTCGAGCTCGATGGAGAGCGTGCTGCGGTGATTGACAAGCGTGAAATCGGGCGCACGTTCATCGATGAAAGCGGCTTCAAGGAGATCGACAGCGAGACCGTCCGTGAGCGCAAGCAACTCGCTTACGAGGGGACAGTGACGGTTGTTGTAACCGTCGATCAGGAAACAGGCGAGCTCGATGGTGAGCCACAGATTGCGGCGCGTGGCGTGCGCGGGTTGAGCACTGGAAATGGTTTTGGAAACTATCTGCTCGCGGATGCAAAGCGCATTGTCACGTCAGCAGTCGCGGGCGCGTCGCGGCAGACGCTCTCAGACGAAACGCTTTTGAAGGAACACGTGCGCGTGGAGTTGAAGCGCTTCATCCAGAAACAAACCGGCGCGAAGCCAGTCATCACGGCTGTCATAGTATTAATTTAAGCCGCGGATGAACGCGGATTAACGCTGATCTGCGTTTATCCGCGTAAATCTGCGGCCAAATTCTGATGAGTTACTGGTCCAACAAAGTGGTGATGATCACCGGCGCCTCTTCCGGTATTGGGAAGGGAATTGCGCTGGAGATCGCGTCGCGTGGTGCGTATCTCGGACTGCTGGCCCGGCGTGAGGAATTGCTTCAGGAGATTGTTGACGAGGCCAAAACGCGCAACGTTAAAGTCGTCGCTGCGTCGGCGGATGTACGTGACGTCGAAGCAGTCCGCGAAGCCGCCGATCGTTTTCGGAAAGAGCTTGGTCCAATCGACATTCTGATCGCCAATGCCGGTATCGGTACATCAGATCACGCGACTCGTCTAACGCCGGAACACGCAGCAAACGTCATCGGCATCAATGTTCTCGGAGCGGTGAATAGTGTTGGAGCCGTCCTTGCCGAAATGGTTGAGCGTGGTCAGGGCCGTCTGGTGGCGATCTCCAGTCTGGCCGCATATCGAGGCCTCGCTAAGTCGGCTGCATACTGCGCGAGCAAGGCCGCACTCACAGCATACTTTGAGAGTCTCCGGATCGACCTGCGCCACACAGGCGTGGGCGTCACGATCATCCATCCAGGTTTCATCAAGACTGCTCTGACCTCAGGACGGGAAGCAAAGATGCCATACCTGATGGAACTCGATACCGGAGTCAAAAAGATCGTCTCAGCGATTGAAAAGGAGAAAGCGATTTATTCTTTCCCATGGCAACTCGCGACGATTGTGCGGGCCAGCATGCTGATGCCGCCAGCCATGTACGATTGGATTGCGGAGCGAAATTCTTTTAGAGAATGAAAACATTGCCGATTGCCAATTTCCGATTGCTAATTTGTCGCATTCCGGCACTCTGAAAATTGGCAATTGGCAATCGGCAATTGGCAATTAGGAAACTATGACCATTCTTCAAGCCATCTTCCTTGGCCTGGTTCAGGGCCTGACAGAATTCATTCCAGTCAGTTCAACAGCACATCTCGTTTTCGCCGCACGCGTGATCAATCTTTATGGCGGCGCCGATAAGACGTTGCAGGCAGAACAGACGACGGCCACCATCGCAGTCATTCAACTCGGAACACTGCTCGCGGTTTTGATCTACTTCGCGCGCGATATCGTTAACATCCTGCGGGCCTTTACTACGGATCATCTTGCTCTGATGCGGGGGCAGAACGAACCAGGGAAGCCAAAACTATCAAAAGACGCGTGGCTTGGATGGCTGGTGATTATTGGATCACTTCCGGTCGGAACTGTCGGCCTCGTGTTGAAGAAACAGATTGAAGGTCCATTCACTAAGAACCTGTGGGTGATCGCGACGATGATGATCGTTGTGGGTGCGTTGATGACGATTGCCGAACTCGTCGGGAAAAGAGATCACGGTATGGACCGGCTGCGTGTTTCCGATGCGCTCGCCGTCGGCTTTTCACAGGTGCTGGCACTAATTCCCGGTTCGAGTCGATCGGGCTCGACAATCATGGGTGGCTTGTTCTCGGGCCTGACTCGCGAAACAGCCGCAAGGTTTTCTTTTTTACTTTCGATTCCTGCTATCGCGGCGAGTGGATTGTTGGAACTTAAAGAGGCAGTCGAGAAGTTGCCGGCGGGGAGCTACGGAGCGTTGGCGGTCGCGACGGTGGTTTCAGGCATTGTCGGGTATGCGTCGATCTGGTTCCTGTTGCGATATCTGCGGACGCATTCGACGAGCATTTTCATTGTCTATCGCGTGATCGTGGGAATTGCGATTTTGGTGGCGTTGTCAGCCGGCTATATATCTGGAAGTATTTGAACCACGGATTGTGCGGGTTTTGTAGAAGGATAAACACGGATTGCAGTGTGGTACACTGTCACGGCCCCACCTCTGAAGTACTCAAGCTAAAAAAGGGCGGTGATTAGTAATGAATGAAGGCTCTTCCCAGCGACCGCGAAGCCCGCGAGTGCCTGTCGAGTTCGCTTTGGATGTGGAGGGAACAGACGCGTCAGGGAAATCTTTTCAGGCCAAGGCAAAGGCCACCAAGATCAGTCGCGGCGGCGCAACGCTCCTCATCGACGTTGATGTGCCGCTGGGTTCAACGGTGCAGCTCGTGCCGCCATTTGGTGGTAAGCTAACGGCCGAAGTTAATGGTTCCTGGATCGATGATATCGATGGTAATAGACGCATCGGTGTAAAGTTGCTCGATGCTAATGGATGGTTCGCAGAGTAGGGCCACAAAAGGCACAGAATGCACAAAAGGCACATAATCAGGTATAGGCTCCGATCAATTAGAATTCCTTTTGTGTTTTTTGTGCCTTTTGTGCTTTTTTGTGGCAATAAATGAAAGCCAAACGCTGGATCGTGCGTGAGCATGATGCTGATAGGGCCGCCTCACTGGCACGCGTTCTGGGTGTCTCACCAATCCTGGCTGCTCTTCTTATAAACCGCGGGTATGCCGACGAGCGCGATGCGCGCGTCTTTCTGTCTCCAACTTACGATCAACTTCATGAGCCTTACTCCATGCTCGGCATGAAGGAGGCTGTGGCTCGTCTCAAACGTGCGCTTGAAGCACGTGAGCCCATCTTGATCTACGGTGATTACGACGTTGATGGAACGACCGGGACCGCCGTGCTTTTGCGCGCTCTTAAACTCCTCGGCGCTAACGCCGGTTTTCACATCCCACATCGTTTTACTGAAGGTTACGGCATCCAGCAGGCGGGGCTCGAAAAAGCACTCGCTGACGGTTATAAACTCGTCGTTAGTATCGACTGCGGCATTCGCGCACACGAACCGCTTTACTGGGCACGCGATAAAGGTCTGGATGTAATCATCACCGACCATCACCTGCCTGACGAGAAGGAAGGCGCGCCACCGGCTTTTGCAGTGCTCAATCCGAACCAGGTTGGTTGCAAATATCCGGATAAGAACCTCGCCGGCGTTGGAGTGGCTTTCAAGCTCGTACACGCACTGTTTCGGGAATACGGTCGCGAGGCCCAAGTGCCCGCGTTCATGAAGGTTGTGGCGATCGGGACAGTCGCGGATGTTGCTAAACTCGTAGGCGAGAATCGCACGATCGTCACAATCGGTTTGAAGGATCTGGCTCGTGTTGCTAACCCTGGTTTGCGTGCGTTGATCGATGTTGCCGGTTGCGGTGACGGCAAGGGCATGACAGCATACGATCTGGGCTTTCGGATTGGCCCACGTATAAACGCCGCCGGACGTATGGATGCGGCCAAGGCTGTCGTTGAGCTCTTTGATACGCGCGATTCCAACATTGCGCGCCATCTGGCGAATCATCTCGACGCTCGTAACGAAGAGCGGAAGACGGTCCAACAACAGATCATCGATCTCGCCGTCGCTGAGATAAACGAACCAGACGAATGTTACGCGGCAGTGATCGCAGGTGAGGGATGGCATCGCGGCGTGATTGGAATTGCGGCGTCGAAGATTGCCGAGCGCTTGAACCGGCCGTGTGTGGTGTTGTCAGTTGATGGTGACATGGCCCATGGATCGGGACGAAGTATCGAGGCTTATCATCTTTTGGACGGTTTGACTGCGTGTTCCGAGTTGTTTGAGAAGTTTGGTGGTCATTCGCATGCGGCTGGCATAACGATTCGATCGAGTCGCATTGAAGAGTTTCGGAAGCGGTTGAACGAGCATGCCGCATCGCGGTTGAGTCCTGAAGACTTGGAGCCATCGGTAAATGTCGACCTGGAACTGGCGCCCGACACTGTGACGTTTTCGACCGCCCGAGAACTGGACGCATTGGAGCCTTTTGGAGCAGGGAATCCGCGTCCGGTATTTGTAACGAAGAACCTGCGGTGTTTGTCCGAGCCCGCCGTGCTGAAGGATCAGCATTTAAAGTTGAGGCTGGCGGGTCCGCAAAACCGCCCGCTTGAAGCGATTTGGTGGAATTGTATTGAAATTCCGGGGCAAACTCCGGAGTTGAACGGCAGCATCGAACTCGCCTACACACTCGAGACGAGTCCCTGGAATGGCGACTTTCGAATGCAGTTGAATGTGCTTGATTTGAGATGCAGGAAGTAACACGTAAACGCGCAATCGCACTTGGCCTGCGCGCCAAAGTGCCCGTGATCATGCGAATCGTCGCGTTTACGCTCCTTGTGTCGGGTATCACGGTAGTTGCCATCTCTTATTACAAACTGAGAAACACTCCCGTTTTCAAGGTGAAGTCTGAGAAGCCGGAACTATCGAAGGAAGTCACCGGCGTCGTCGAAGGCTACGAACAGCGTATTACGAAAAACGATCGTTTGTGGCTGCTGGTGAAAGCATCGCGTGATGTCACCTTCTCGGATGATCATCACGAGCTGGAAAACGTCAGTCTCGCCGTCTATCCGCCTGAAGGTGAAACTCCCGATCAAATCTCTGCTGCTCGCGCCATCGTCCAACCTGGAGCAGACGTTCTTTCGTTCGTCGGGAACGTCAAGATCGAAACTAAAGAAAAACTGAAAGTCGGCACCGAGTCACTTTCATTCGACCAAAACACCGGCATCGCACAGACCGACGCGCCGGTTGCTTTTGAACGTGAGAACGTTTCCGGAACGTCGACCGGCGCCGTCGTCGAACAGAAGTCCAAACGACTCGTACTGAAAAATGATGTCCAGTTGAAGATCGCACCCGGTGCATCTGCCAAAGCGTCATCGCGCACGCGTCCCGTCGTAATCAAGGCGGCGCATGGCTCGTTCGAACAACAGGTGATGCAACTCTGGTTTTCAGGTGGCGTTACCATCGAACAGGAAGCTGACATTCTGAGCGGCGATAACCTTACTGCATTTATTAATGAGCAGAAGCATCTGCAAAGAGCGGAAATGCGTGGCAATGCCTATATGCGCATCATGGATCCCGGTCGTGCTGCTGAAGTCCACGCGGTCAACATGGACTTCTTCATGGACAAGGACCAACGACTCGAACGAGCTCTCGCCAACGGCGATGTTAAAGCGAGAACACTCGCAGGCGAGTCCGATGTGGAGGTCACCGGGAGCAATTCGATTGAGGTTAACTTCCAGGCTACAAACGACAGCAGTCTGCTGAAACAGATGGTCGCGGGCGGGCGATCGGTGATCACGATGAGTGCGCCGAAGTCGAAGGCAAATGATCCGCGAGCTGCCAACAAACGTCTGACTGCGAATGCCGTAAAACTTATCTGGCGGGTCACTGGCCGTGATCTGGAAAAGGCGCAAGCCACGGGCGACGCGGAGTTGTCAGTCGACCCTGTCGTGAGCAGTACTCGCGCTGAACGCAAGAAACTGAATGCGCCGCAGTTTGACTGTGACTTCTTTGAAGCCGGAAATCTCGCCCGCACGTGCAAAGCGAGCGGTGGTGCTAAAGCGGTTCTCGATCCGATGCAGCCGTCTCAGGGTCGCGGCACGCGCACACTCACCTCGCAAGACATGACGACTATCTTCCTCAAGGAGACGCAGGATATTGAGCGCTTCGATGCTGAGGGCGACGGCAAGTTCAACGAAAACGACCGCAACGGTGTCGCCACGAACGTTTCGTATGTTGCTGCTGACGAGATGGTCCGGCTGCGCGGCGGCGATCCGACTGTTTGGGACTCGCGCGGGCGCACCAAAGCGACTGAGCTCGACAGCGATCTTCGAAACAACGTTTCCTATGCGCGTGGCAGGACCACGACAACTTACTACAGTCAGGAACAGACCAACGGAGCCACTCCTTTCTCAAAGGCGAAGAGCCCGGTTTACATCGCGAGCGAACGCGGAGAGTTTCGTCACGAAAGCGGGCAGGCAATTTACTACGGCAATGCTCGTGCGTGGCAGGACGACAACTATGTGCGTGGCGACAAACTCGTGATCTACGTCAACGACAAACGAATGGAAGCTACGGGCCGCGTGCAAACAGCGATCTACAACTCGAAGAAGCGAGTGGAAAACAACAACACCACCGTGCCGGTATTTGCCGCCGCCGATTCCATGTTCTATTCAAATCCGGATCGCACGATTCATTACGAAGGAAGTGTCGACATCAAGCAGGGCACAGATCGACTGACGAGTGGTGTCGCCGACGTCTATCTCACAAAAGAAACAAACGAGATGGAGAAGACTGTCGCACAGCGAAACGTCGTGCTTACACAGCCAAACCGAAAGGGCACTGGCGACTGGGTGGAATATACTTCCGCGAGTGAGATCGCGATTCTGAAAGGTAATCCCGCGCGGGTTGACGACGTGGAGCAGGGAAATACGGAAGGCAATCGTTTGACGCTCTCGATGAAGGAAGGTAAAGTCACCGCCGACGATGCTCGTGGTCCACAATCGCCGGGCCGCGTGCGCTCAACCCACAAGATTCGAAAACCTTCAAATAATTGAGACAATATTTCACGCAAAGATGCAAAGTTCAGACGGAAAGGCGCAAAGAAGATCTGAACTTTTTCTTAGATATCTCTTTGCGTCTTTGCGTCTGAACTTTGCGTCTTTGCGTGAACCAATGCTGCTCGCCCAATGAACGCTTCGACCGACACTGCGCTTCGCGCCGCACATCTTGTAAAAAGTTATGGACGTCGTCGCGTAGTTGACGAGGTCAGTCTTCAAGTTGAAAAAGGCGAAGTGGTTGGACTGCTGGGGGCGAACGGCGCCGGAAAGACCACGACGTTCTACATGATTGTCGGTCTCGAGCGTCCAGACGCCGGCAATGTCCTTTTAGGTGATCAGGATCTCACCAAACTCCCAATGTACCTGCGCGCACGCCTTGGCATCGGCTACCTGCCGCAGGAGCCATCAGTGTTCCGCAAGATGACGACGGCGCAAAACATTCTCGCCGTTTTGGAAACGACGGGTCTACGCCGTCGTGAACAATTGAAACGTCTTGAAGAACTGCTGGAAGAGTTTGGCATCGCTCACGTCCGAAACACACGCGGGGATGCCCTCTCAGGTGGTGAGCGCAGGCGCACCGAAATAGCACGGGCTCTCGCAACCGAACCGCAGTACATCCTGCTCGACGAACCCTTCGCGGGCATCGATCCAAAAGCAGTAGATGATATTCAAAATGTAATACTCTATCTCCGAAACCGTGGTATCGGAATTCTCATCACCGATCACAACGTACGCGAAACACTTGGCGTAACGGACCGCGCGTATATAATGGCAGAGGGCAAGATTTTTCGTTCGGGCCAGCCACGCGACTTGACCGAGGATGCCGAAGTTCGCAGATTGTACCTGGGCGAAAAATTTCGTATGTGAATGTTTACACTTTTGTGTCTTCTGATGCTTGTTTGTGGCAGAGAATCTGCCACAGCGAACGCTGATCGGTTATAATCCTCCCCTGCGGCACAAGCCGCAACAATCCGAAAAGGTGAAGTAGAAGCAAGGCACTCGATCTGAGGAATGTCTCTTAAGTTAACTACCAGCCTCTCCCAACGACTCGTCCTGACGCCGCAGTTGCGCCAGCGCATAGAAATGTTGCAAATGACGTCGCTCGAACTGACCGACCTCATTCAGCAACAGTTGTTGGAGAATCCTGTGCTCGAAGAAGTGCCGAGCCAGGAAGAGGTGCAGGAGATCGCCGAGAAGGTCCTCGATCATCTTGCCAACGCCGACGCAAATACTTTTGAGGAGAGCACTCCTGAAGCCGGCAGCCCGTCAACGAACGGCTCCGGTGATGCTGAAGTGTTGTCGAGCCTGCCGGCCACCGAAGCAGCTGAAGCCGGCGAAGCTTTAGCCGGCGGCGATCACGAAGAGGGAGCTGCCGACGAGGGCGCCACTGACGAAGCACGCGACGCCTTCGAAGAGATCGATTTCGGACGAGAATTTCAGGACTATCTCGATCCCGGTTACAAGACGCAGGAGATCGAGTACAAAGAAGACGCTCCTACCTTCGAACAATTTCTTACACGACCACCATCACTCGCCGAACATCTCGAGTGGCAACTCAACATGAGTTCCATGGACAGTGAAGTTCGTGAAGCGGCAATCTGCGTGATAGGCAATCTCAATGCTGACGGCCGGTTGGGTGCGAGTAACGAAGAGATTGCCGCGATGGAGAAAGTTTCGGAGGAAGTAGTCGAGCGTGCGCGGCAGGAAGTCATGCGGCTCGACCCGGTTGGTTGCGGTGCGCGTGATGTAAAAGAATGCTTGCTGGTCCAACTCGAGGTACTTGGTGAAAGCGATCGCCTGGCGACGAGATTGATCAGTGAACACCTTTCGGACTTGCAGCAGCATAAGTTGCCGCATCTCTCGAAGCAGATTGGCATCGATGTTGAAACACTGCTCGAAGAGTTGCAGTTTATCCGCACGCTCGATCCGTATCCGGGCCGGCGTTACTCGTCAGAAGAACCGATTCTGATCAGTCCTGAGATCTATATCGAGAAGCTCGACGAGAACGACGACGATTACATAATCTATTTTGCTGATGATGGTAGCCCGCGTTTACGTGTGAGCCAGCAGTATCAACAGATGCTGAGCCAGGGAGTCAGCAACGAGACGAAGAGTTTTATTCGCGAGAAGATGCGCTCGGCAGTCGACCTGCTGCGAAACATCGAACACCGCAGACAAACGATTTATAAAGTCGTCGAGTCGATCGTTGCACGTCAGAGAGAATTTTTGAACCATGGCGTGCAATACATCAAGCCGATGATGTTGAAAGACATAGCTGAAGACATCGGCATGCACCTGTCGACAGTTTCGCGAGTGGTCAATCGCAAGTATGCGCATACGCCCCAAGGAGTCATCGAGCTGCGCCGGTTCTTTACGGAAGGCATGATGAACGAAGATGGCGAAGAGATCTCGACGCGCATCATCAAGCTCAAAATTAAGAAATTAATAGAAGAAGAAGATTCGCATAACCCCATTACGGATGATCAGGTTGTTAAAATACTGGCGAAGGATGGAATCAAGTTATCGCGTAGAACAGTTGCGAAGTATCGCGACCAAATGCAAATCCCCGGTTCGCGCGAGCGTCGCGCCGTCGTTTAACGCCCCACTGAGCGCGACGCGAATCAAGCTTAGTAATTAATTTGTTGCCTTAAGCCTGACTCGCGATCGGTCAGGTTGGGGATTGCTATCTTTTTAACCCTTTCGAGGAGGGAGAGGCTGATGAAATTTGAATACACAGGCAGACACGTTGAGGTTTCACCACCAATCCGCCGTCATGTCGAGGATCATTTCAAGAAGCTCGATCATATTTTCAATGGCGACTCAACACTGAATACGCATGTAATTATCGACGTCGAGAAAAACCGGCAGATCGGGGAAATCATCGTCACCTGGCGCGATCATACGTTGACCGCCAAGGATACAAGCGCCGACATGTACATGGCGCTCACGCGCGCAATGGCGAAGATCGAAAAGCAGGCAGTTAAACTGAAGAAAAAGATTATCGACCGGAAGCAGAGCGGAAAGTCTGTCGGGCGAATTGCACCGCAGCCCGATGGAGATCTTATCGAGGCGACACCTCGTCCGCCGAGAATTATTCCCGCACGTCGTTATGCAGTTAAACCGATGACGGCGGAAGAAGCGGCGATGCGACTTTCAGGCGAGACAGATCAGTTTCTCGTATTTCGCGACGCCGATACGTCGCGCCTCGGAGTGATCTACAAACGAAACGACGGTAACTACGGCTTGATCGAACCGTAGCCACAGTTAAGACGGATCACGGGGACGGATAAGAACGGATCGATCCTTATCCGTCCTTTTCCGTGTTAATCTGTGGCCCAGAATGACCCGGGATATAGTGATCATTACCGGATTGAGTGGTTCCGGAATGTCTTCAGCCACGAACGCCTTTCAGGATCTCGGTTACTTCTGCGTCGACAACCTACCGATTACGATGTTGCCGACGTTTGGCCGTCTCGTCTCAGACGACGAAGAGAAGGGAATCAGGCGCGCCGCGCTCGTAATCGATATTCGCGAAGGTGGCTTTCTCGCCGATTTCGAAAAACAACTCGACGCGTTACGAAGCCTCGGTTTGAAGGTCAGTGTTCTCTTCTTTGAAGCTTCTGACGACGTTTTGCAGTATCGCTTCAGCGAAACACGCCGTCCTCATCCGGCCGCAAAGGGTCAGGGACTTCTCGCTGCAATCAGAGATGAGCGCCAGGCGATGTCGCGTATTCGCGCACACGCCGACCAGATCATCGATACTTCGGATCATACAGTTCACACCCTTCGCCGTTTTCTGCTCGAGAGATTTAGTCTCGATCGCCAGGGCGCGCCAATGCGTGTTCAGGTGATGAGCTTTGGTCACAAGTATGGTAACCCGGGCGACTTGGAGTTATTGTTTGACGTCAGGCATTTACCAAACCCGCACTTCGTACCCGAATTAAAGCGTTTGTCGGGTCACGACAGACGCGTGGTCAAGTATCTACGTTCGCAGGACGACGTGAAGGAGACGTTGAAGCGCTTTACCGATTTGCTTTCTTACCTGTTACCGCTCTACAAACGTGAGGGCAAATCGTATGTGACGGTCGGAATCGGGTGCACCGGAGGCCGTCACCGGTCAGTCATGATTGCCAATGAACTTGCGCGGGCTCTGCGTCGGGCAGGGTTCGATGCGCATGCATCACACCGCGACGTGCGTAAACAAAATCGTGTTCGAAAATCCGCGTAATCTGTGGCTATATGACTGACACGAAAAAAGTAGCTGGCGTCATCGTAACCCATGGTCATCTTGCGGGTGAATTGCTCGCCGCCGCCGAGATGATCGTTGGACCAATCTCACACATCGCTGCTGTCTCGATCGGTTGGCACGACGACGTCGATGCGGCACGAGATGAAGTGCAGCGAGCGATCACGCGTGTGTCGCAGGGTGGCGGCGTTTTATTGTTGACTGACATGTTCGGCGGCACACCCACGAACATTGCCTCAATGTTTTTGGAAGAAGGATCGGTAGAAGTCATCACCGGAGTGAATCTGCCGATGGTGATCAAGCTCGCGACTGCGACCGCGGAAGAGTCACTCGAAGATATTGCGCCAAAGATTCGCGATCAGGGCCGCCAGGGCATTTATCTCGCCGGCGCCTTGCTGGCAGAGCCGCCAACCAAATCCGGAGCTGATTGAACGTGGCTGAACGCAGACTTCATGTCACCGGTCGCCTCGGTCTTCACGCACGCGCGGCAGCCCATCTAGTACGTGTGGCGAGTCAGTTTCAAAGCGGTCTCACACTCCAACGCCTCGACGGCCACGCCGAAGCAGACGCAAAGTCGATTCTCAGTATTCTGACACTCGCTGCGAGTCGCGGCACTGATCTGAAGATTATCGCTAACGGAGTTGACGAGCAGGAAGCACTCGATGCAGTTGTGGCATTCTTTGCGCGTGACTTCGACGAAGCCGACAAAACTGATGGCGAACCGTCTTTTCGATCTACAAAGGAACTACGTTGTAAGGGACTCGGCGTATCGGATGGGATCGTGATCGGTCGTGTGCTGCGATTGCAGGAAGGCACGCCCAACATCTATCGAGCTGAGATTGCAGAAGCCGACCTCGAACGTGAGCGACGTCGATTCCGTGCTGCCGTCAGGCTTTCCCGCCGGCAACTCGAAGCCATCAAGGATCGGGCCGAGAAAGAGCTCGGACGCGGGCACGCATACATCTTCGATGCGCATCTTCTCTTTCTTCAGGATGCAAAGCTGACGCGCGACGTCGAAGACTACATCGTCAAGGAGCACTCGAACGCCGAATGGGCGGCGAAAGTTGTCGGCGATCGGCTGCTTTCGATTTACACGCAGATTAACGACGAGTATTTGCGTGAACGAGGATCCGATATTGAAGACGTGATTCAACGTCTGCTGGCGAATCTGACTGGCGAAGGTCCGAAGTATCCAAACCTCTCGGAAGATGCCGTCATCGTTTCCACTGAACTGTTGCCCTCGAAGATCGCTGAGCTCAATCTCGATCACGTAAAAGCGATCGCCACTGATGCGGGTGGCTGGACGTCGCACATGGCGATCATTGCGCGAGGACTTGGTTTGACGGCCGTGGTTGGTTTGCGCAACTTCTATCACCGCACACGAACCGGCGATGAGATCGTTGTCGATGCTCGTGCTGGAGAAGTGATACTCCATCCGGCAACAGAGACCTTAGAACACTACCGGTTTACAGTTCACCAGCCTGGTCCGGCTGTGCGTGAAGTGAGTGTTGACGAGTTTGGACCAGTAACGACTCGCGATGGCGTTCAGATTCTGTTGCGCGCGAATGTCGAGTTGCCGACGGAGTTTCAGGCAGTGCGTGATTTTGGCGCGTGTGGAGTCGGATTGTTCCGTTCCGAGTTTTTGTTGTCGCGGCCAGGACTAATGGACTCGGAGACTCAACAGTACGAAGCGTACAAGTTGCTGGCAGAGGCTGCAGGCGAGTACGGCGCCATCGTGCGGCTCTTCGATGTTGGAGGGGAGTTTGGACCGGATCTGAAGGAGCGGGAGCGCAATCCGGCGCTGGGTTTGCGAGCGGTTCGTTTCAATCTTCACCACAAGTCGATCATGCGCACTCAGGTTCGTGCGATCTTGCGCGCGGCTGCGGCGGGACGGCTGAGTCTCGTGATTCCGATGGTTGCGGATGTGGCCGACGTTCGATCGGCGCGGCAGGTAATCGACGACGAATGCGCACGGCTGGCGGCCGAAAACGCGACGTTCGCCGCGGTTCAGGTTGGGGCCATGATCGAAATTCCTTCGGCAGTGTTGACGGCAGAGAAGATCGCACGCGAGGTAGACTTTTTTGAGTTAGGTACTAACGACCTCGTCCAATACACGCTTGCGGTGGACCGTGGCAACGATAAGGTGGCCCAGTGGTTTCGCACACTGCACCCGGCAGTGCTTTACGGAATCAGCCGTACACTTCATGCCGCAAAGGACGCGGACATTCCGGTGATCGTGTGCGGCGAGATGGCGTCCACGCCTGCGTATGCTGTGCTGTTAGCCGGTCTGGGAACGACCGATCTCAGTATGATTCCAGCGATGATTCCGCGAGTCAGAGCAGTCCTATCGCAGGTTCGAATGGATGAAGCGCGCGAAATAGCGTTGAGATGTCTAGCGGTCGGTACAGCGGATGAAGTTGAAGAGATCGTGAGGACTGAATTCAAAGCTCGGTGGCCCGAACTGTTTCCGCCGAACGCGCTTCCCAAATAATTCTATGACCCGTCTCGTCAATCTCCTGATTGCGAAGTCCATACTTGAAACGATTTTGGTCGGGACGATTGCAGTCGTGGTCTACCTGAACGCGTTTCCGCCGACGTTTCATGGTTGGGGTGAAGCTGTCGAAGAGACGAAGAGTATTTCCGGGTGGGTGGTGAGTAATGCGGATCCGTGGCGCCGAGTTGAGGTCCAACTATTCATCGATGGAAAGCTGATCGGCACGCAGGTGGCCTTCCTCTCGCGACCTGACGTGGTTAAGGCTGGATGGTCCAAAGACGAGTGGCACGGGTACAGTTTCGTCGTCAATGGACTTGCTCCCGGAACGCACGAAGCAAAAGTCTACGCGCTGCATTCGAGTGGTAACGGCGCGAGATATACGTTACAGATGTTGGGAGATCCGATCAGATTTGAAGTGAATCCTGATGGCAGGTGGCGGTAGGTTGGCTTCATAAAGATTTACAAGATTAGCAAGATTAACAAGATGCATCTTGTTCATCCTGCAAATCTTGTAAATCTTTATGAGACTAACCTCATCACCCTAAACGCTGAATGCAAACAGAACTCTCAGTCAAACCATCAACCATCGCGCTGTGGGAGATCGTGTCTGTTCTCATCTCCTGCTTAATCGCTGAGTGGGTGGTTCTGGCGTTCATCGGCACCAACAAGATTGCAATCGCGATTCCCATCGTGCTCGCTCTCACGTTGATGATCTCTTCTCATCGTATCTACGGTGAATCTCTCTCCGACCTCGGCTTTCGCTCCGACAACTTCCTCGGGGCCGTGAAGTTGCTAGTCATTCCAACCGTCGCCGTGGTTGCGTTGATCATTTTTTTGTCGGGCTTCCATCTCGCCGATAGACCATTCCGATGGCGCTTCCTGCTCGTTCCAGTTTGGGCACTGTTTCAGCAGTATGTTCTACAAAGCTATCTGAACCGCCGGGCGCAAGTAGTCTTTGGCAAAGGCTGGAAAAGTGTGCTGCTGGTGGCGTTGCTATTTGCCGTAGTTCACCTCCCAAACCCTCTACTCTTCGCACTTACATTTCTCGGCGGGGCAATTTGGGCCGCCGTCTATCAAAGCCAACCAAACCTCTACGCTCTCGCGCTTTCCCACGCCGTCGCCTCGATCACCGTCGCGCTCTCAATCCCGCCTCAGTGGACAAACAGTCTTCGCGTCGGCTTTAAATACTTCGGCTAAATGCCCCATCCAAGCCGTGGCTATACCCGTTGAACCCCGTTTGCTATAATCGGCCCGCCTTGCAAGAGAACAGGTCGGGCGGTCGCTGCCGGCGTCAGCCGGGAGAGGAAAGTCCGAACACTATAGGGCAGCGAGCCCGCTAACGGCGGGGCGTCTGGCGGTTTTGGCTGCCGGACGACGACAAGTGCAACAGAAAACAAACCAGCCCTTAACGGGTGATGGGTGAAATGGTGCGGTAAGAGCGCACCGGCGCGTATGGTGACATGCGCGGCCAGGCAAACTCCTCGCGGTGCAAGACCAAATAGGGAGGCGTCACAAGGGCTGCCCGCCCGAAGCGGATTTCGGTCCGCTACGACCTCCGGGTAGGTCGCTGGAGCCAGCCGGCAACGGCTGGACTAGATGAATGATCGCCACTTCGATTTCGATCGAAGTACAGAATTCGGCTTACAGACCTGTTCCGTATTTGCAGGGTTGATATCTCACCCGACGATAGAGAGAGGCGGATAGATGGCTAATCGCAAAGGGGTTTTTATTGGCGCATATGTTCCTAATCACCTGAAGGAATCTCTTCGACGCCGCGCGGCTGCCGAGCACCGAACGCTCTCACAGGAGATCACTCGGATTTTGGAAGAGGCCGTACATGGGAAAGGTCTTCCACCCGGAACTCTGGATCGCCGCGTAAAAGACTCGCAACCTCGACGCCGCGCAAGTGATCCGATGCCACGACGTCGCGCGCAGGACGAGCCTTACGGTTCCAATTCCGGAGACCGCACATAGACGGGGCGGAATGAAATACCTGATAATCGCCGCGCTGGTCAGTATTATCTTTGTACTCGTCTACTCGCGCGTCCGACCCTATCTCAAGCTCATTCAGAAGATCGTAAGCTCGTTAAATGCGGCAGTGGATATCACGACCAACACCACTGCGCCGCAACCTAAGACACCTTCGAAGAACAAACTGGTCCGCTGCGAGAGTTGCGGCACATGGATCCCTGCCGAACGCGCGTTGAACCTCAATTCGGGTTTGGCAACCTTCTGTTCGACCGAATGTATGGCGAAACCTGCGAAAGAACGAAAGCTGGCGGGTTAAGAAATTTCACGCAAAGGCGCAAAGAAAGACGCAAGGCGCGATGTATTGAGCATCTGTAGCGCCTTGGCGTATTCCTTTGCGCCTTTGCGTGAAATTGGTTCAGGCCGCACGCGGGACCAGGTTGCCTGCTTCCTGAACACCTTTGTCAGTGTTTGTCGTCCACAGTACTACTAATCCCACCACGAAGAAGAAGATTAGCGACAGCAACGCCAACCGGTATGAACCTGTGCGCGCGATTACGATACTGAACAGGAGTGGACCCATCCACGAGGTGCCGCGTTCGGAAACTTCGTAAAGACCAAAGAACGATGCCTCTTTGCCGTCGGGAATCAGTCTTGAAAAGAGCGATCTGGACAGCGCCTGCGAACCGCCTAAAACAATCGCAATTACTGCTGCCATCACCCATGCTTCCGCCACACTGTCCAAAAATCGGTAAGCATAGATAACGATACCCGACCAGATCACGAGAGAGACGAGAATCGCATTTTTCGTTTTGATGAGATAGGCAAGTCGCTCGAAAAGCAGTGCACCGCCGACTGCCACAAACTGGACCATCAAAAAAATCTTCAGTAAAAATTCCGGATTACCCTGCGGAAACAGTTCCTGTTCGAGAAATGCGCTCGACGCGAAGATCACCGTCTGTATGCCGTCGTTATAGATCAGATACCCAATCAGATAACGTGCGGTCAGCGGCAAACGACGCAGTTCTTTGAAAGTGTCAACGATCTCGGTGAACCCGGCTGAGATGTAGCTCTTACCCGGCGGAAGATTCTTCTTGCTCGGTCGCGACTTCAGCAGTGAAAACGTGATCACTGCAAACCCGCCCCACCAGATGCCGGCAGATAAAAGCGACAAACGCACGGCCATACCTGTAGACATGCCGAACTGCTCAGCACGCGTCACCATCAGCAGGTTGAAAACAAGAAGAAGCGCGCCGCCGAGATATCCATAAGCGAAGCCTCTGCTCGATACCTTGTCCGTCTGATCCTCGGTCGTGATCTCCGGCAAGAACGCGTTGTAGAAAACGTTTGACGCGCCAAAGCAGACATTCGCAATGATGAAGAGCAGGCCGCCCAGGAGATAGAGATCGCCTTGGACAAAGAAAAGGAGACAGTTAGCAATTACGGCGATGTAACAAAACAAAGCCATCAGTCGCTTTTTGAGATCGGAGTAATCGCCGAGCGCTCCGAGGATGGGTAAGAGAAACACCTGGGCGCCGACAGAGATCGAGACGCAGAGAGTCGGTAATGACTTCGCGGTAACTGCACCGAGTGGTCCGAGATCAAGCACAACACCATTCTCGCCGACTGCGCTTTGGGCCAACCGCGTCAGGTACGGACTAAAGAGCGCACCGACTACAGTCGTGTAAAAGGCCGAGTTGGCCCAGTCGTACATCTTCCAGCCGAAGAGTTCGCGCCGGTCATTTTTGTCGTTTGTGGAGGTTACCGCTGCGTCATTCGTCGGTGATGTTGTCATGAAGGAGACCACGCTCGCGATAAAGATTGAGCTTGTTGTGGAGCGTTTTAAGACTGATACCGAGCAACTCGGCCGCGCGGGTTTTGTTGTTCTTCGTCTTCTGAAGCGTGCGCATGATCATCTGCCGCTCGACTTCTTCCAGCGGCGTTCCCACGGGTAACGAAAGAGTGTCTTCATTACGCAGGCGTTCGCGCTGTTCGATTGGATAGGGCGCGAAGTGGTGACGTTCGATCTGTTCACCTGAGCAGATGATGACGGCTCGTTCGATCACATTGCGAAGTTCGCGGACGTTGCCGGGCCAGGAATGAAACTTCAGTGCTTCGAGTGCTGCGGAGGTGAGAAAGCGTGCGGGTCTGTTGTGTTTCTGGGCGAGCTGCGTGACCAGATGTTGTGCGAGTAGAGGCAAGTCTTCGGGGCGCTCACGCAGCGAAGGTAAGTGGATCCCGAAAACATTGAGACGATATAGCAGATCGCTTCGTAGTGTACCTTCGGAAACAGCCTGTTGCGGTTGACGATTCGTTGCGGCGAGCAGGCGCACGTCAACTTCGATCTCTTTGCGACTGCCGAGACGTCGCACTGCGCGTTCTTCGATCACCCGCAACAGCTTTGCCTGGAGCATTGCAGGCATCTCGCCGATTTCGTCGAGCAGGAGCGTGCCTGTGTCGGCCAGTTCGAAACAGCCCTGCCGGCGCGACGCGGCGCCCGTGAATGCGCCTTTCTCGTGCCCGAACAGTTCCGATTCCATGAGCGATTCGGGAATGGCGGAACAGTTGATTGCGACGAACGGTTTTTCGCGACGCGGGCTCATTTTGTGAATGGTGCGTGCGACGAGTTCTTTTCCGGTGCCTGATTCACCGGTGATCAAAACGGAAGCTGATGATGGCGCGACTTGTTCGATCAGAAAGAAGATCTTCCGGATCGATTCTGACTTTCCGACTAGTTCTCCGTAAATGCTATCTTGAGCAATCAACGTTGACATCCGCGTCAGTGTAGCACAGGTAGATCAGTGTAAATCCGTGGTTGAATAATATTCGGCAATGGACTGGGCCAGGTCTTTTGCGGTGAATTGTTCCGGTTGAATATCGACACGTAGACCGTATTCAGTAGCGGCAGTCGACGTTACTGAACCGATGCATGCGATCACGACGCCGGGAAGGACCTTGCCGAGATCGTGTGTGTCGAAGAGCTTCGCGAGGTTCTTGATCGTGGAGGGACTCGTGAAGGCGATGCAGTCGCCGCTGCCGGTGAGCATTGCGCTGAAGCGACCGCGGTCGAAGTCTGCCGGGAGTACTGTTTGATACGTGGTGACGACATCAACGCGCGCACCGGCTTGCTCGAGCGCTTTAGGCAAGACTTCGCGACCCACCGCTGCACGGGGCAGAAGGATGTTGAGTCCGCGCAGTTGGTCGTCGCCGCCGGCGAATTCGCTGAATGCTGCGAATACTCCTTCCGCAGTTGATTGTGTAGGGACGAGATCGACGTGGACGTGTGCGTCGTGAAGTTTTTCGGCGGTACGTTGTCCGATTGCGCAGACGCGGATGTCGTCGAGATCTTCGAGCTTTAATCCACGTGTTAAGAGACGTTTGTTGAAGTATTCGACGCCGTTGGTGCTGGTGAAGATGAGCCAGTCGTAGCCGTAGAGGTGATCGAGTGCTTCGTCCAGGCGTTCGTAGTTGTCGGGTTCGCGAATCTCGATCGTCGGACAAACAATCACCGTCGCTCCGAAGTTTTCCAGGAGTGATGTGAGTTCTACTGCTTGCGACGCCGCACGCGTTACAACAACCGTTCGTCCTTGAAGTGGTGCGTTCATTGGGCGTTATTGTAGGGGCGGCCCTCCGTGGCCGCCCCTGTGTGGAATTCAACGCAGGGGCGGCCACGGAGGGCCGCCCCTACAGTTCGTTCAATAGGGATCTTGCGCCCTGTTGGACCAAGTGTTCGGCGAGTTGGGTGCCGAGAGACTCGGCGTCAACCAGGGGGCCGGATAACGAGTCGCGGAGGATCTCGGAGCCGTCCGGTTTGGCGACGAGGCCGTCGAGCGCCAACGAATCGCCATCAATGGTCGCGTGAGCGGCGATGGGGAATTGGCAACCGCCACCGAGGCTTCGCAGAAATGACCGCTCAGCCAAACAGGCTAGACGGGTTTCACGATGGTCCAACTTCCTCGTTGCTTCGACAGCAAGCTCATTATCACTCCGAGTCTCAATCGCTACAGCACCCTGACCAACTGCAGGTAACATCTCAGCCACGGAGATCCTCGCAGTAATTCGGTCCTGCAATCCGAGCCGCACGAGACCTGCGGTCGCCAATATCACCGCGTCGTACTGCCCCTCATCCAGCTTTCGAATTCGCGTATCAACATTCCCTCGCAAATCATTAACGACAACATCCCCACGCAACGCCTTTAATTGCGACAAGCGACGCTGGCTCGACGTCCCTACGACCGCCCCCGTGGGCAATCCAGCAAGTGACGCATGCTCAACCTCAACGTCCGGTCGCAGCACGAGGGCATCACGCGCATCTTCACGCTCGCAAATTGCACTGATCGAGAGTTCATGAGGAACGACGGTTGGCAGATCCTTGAGCGAATGGACTGCCATATCGATGCGTCCATCGAGAAGCGCATCCTCCAGCTCCTTCGTGAACACACCCTTACCACCGATCACGGAAAGCGGATCGTTCTTCACGTCACCCGTAGTCTTAATGATCTCAATGCGAACTTCGACTTGAGGATTGAGTTCGAGTAAACGCTGACGCGCTGTGTTCGCCTGCCAGAGTGCGAGTTTGGAACCGCGGGAACCGATTACGAGCGAGCGCGACATCCTGGACTATTCCTCATCGTGTTCACCCGATTCGTAAAAGCGGCGCATCTGGCTGATAAGCGGATGCGAGATCTTGTTAACCGTTGACATCAATAGCGACTCAATCGCCTCTTCCTGATCCTTCGTCAACGGACCAAGCCGTTTGCGTTGGCGCGCCATCTCAGCACGAGCAAGGTCGTGCATATTCTGTCGCAGCGCACCGATACTTGGTCCAATGTCCATCAGCCGAAGTTTTTGCTGAAACTGCATCACTTCCGATTGCACGATCAGTTCCGCGCGCTCGGCTTCACGCTCACGCTCGCGAATATTCGACGTGATCACAGATTCGAGATCGTCGATGTCGAAAAGAAAGACATTCGGAATATTGCTGACGGCTGGATCCACGTTCCTCGGGACGCTGATGTCAATAAAGCAGGTAGGACGATTACGCCTGCGCGCGAGAGCTTTGCGAGTCCGTGCTTCGGTGACGACGTAATCGGGCGCGCCGGTCGAACAAATGATGACGTCAGTAGCGGGTAGCACCTCGTCTAACTGATCCAGAGACACCGTGCCGGCATCGAATTCAGCCGCAAGTCGCCGTGCAGTTTCTTCGGTGCGGTTGGCGATAGTGACACGCGCTGCTCCCGCGTTCACGAGATGCCGGGCCGATAGTTCAGCCATCTCTCCGGCGCCGATAAGCAACACACTGCAACCCTTGAGCGAGTCAAAAATTTTCTTGCCAAGCTCGACCGCCATGTAACTGATCGAAACAGCATTGGCGGCGATTCCCGTTTCGTTTCGTACTCGTTTCGCCACACGAAACGTGTGATGGACCAGGCGATTCAGAACTCGACCAACAGTACCGGCTTCGACGCCAACAGCGTATGCATGACGCACCTGACCCAGCACTTGAGGTTCGCCGACGACCATCGAATCGAGCGAAGACGCTACGCGAAACAGATGCCGCACGGCCTCTTCATTCGTGTGGCTATAGAGATGTGCCTTGAGAAAACCGGCAGGTAAACTTCCGGACGTGTCGAGAAATTGCGCAATACGCCCGGCGCTGAATTCAAGCTGATCGTTCGACGTGGCGCCGAGAATCTCAACGCGATTGCACGTGGAAACAATCAGTCCTTCACGAACGATTTCGCCGTCGACGAGTTGGCGCAGACCAGTGGCGCACGCCTCGTCGTTAAATGCGAGTCGTTCGCGGACCTCGACCGGAGCTGTTTTGTGATTAACTCCGACGAGAAGTATGGACATCTGGTTATTCAAATCACCCGAAAACGTGATAACTACCGAGAAATCGGGCCCCCACAAACGTCAAAAGAACTAACACAAATCCGACGACGCCAAGCCACGCGGCACTGCGCCCGCGCCAGTTGGCCGTCAAACGATAGATAGTGAGAAAGAAATACAGTCCCCACGTTAGTAACGCGAAAATTTCCTTAGGATCGTTCCGCCAGAAGCGTCCAAAGCGTGATGAGGACCAGATCACGCCGGTTGCGATGCCGAGAGTTAAGAGCGTCAAACCGAGAGCGGCAGAGCTGGTCGCGATCTCGTTCACCGTAGTCAATGAAGGCAGACGGTGGAACGTCGCGCCAAAGGTTTTCAATTTCAGTTCTCGCTCCTGGAGTAAATACATCACACTCGCCATGAAGACAATGAAAAACGCCGCGTAAGCAAAGATCAGGAGCGTGGTGTGAATCGGGAAGAGCCACGTTGCTGAGAAAGCGGCGGGCGCGTTGGATGAATTCGTGCCGATCAATAACACCAGGAGCGTGAGCGCGGATACCAACGGCATTGTGAAAGCGCCGACTGCCTGTGTTCGATAGCGATAGAGCACGAGCGAGTAAAGCGCCACGAGTGCCCAGCCCAGAAATGAGAGGGCTTCGCGCAGGGAAAACAGTGGGTAATGGCCGTCGATCACCCAGTCGGCGGCGAGCGCTGCTGTGTGCAGGATGAATCCGGCAGCGGTCGACCACTCCGCAACGCGTTGCAGAGAGCGGCGTTTGTTGACGAACGCCAGAATGGAATGGATCGCGGCGATAAGATAAGCCGCTAAGGCCGCCAACAGTAAGGATCGCATCGAAGACAAATTAAGCCACAAAAAAGCACAAAAGTCACAAAAAGGAGCGACGTTGATATTTGAGGCCCGTTGACCCTCTTAACAAATCTTCTTTATGTGCTTTTTGTGCCCCTTTGTGGCTATCTATTTTGTGCTTTCTAGTGGCGTAGTGTATTGTGGCTGGAGTCAAAAAGGGGAGTAGGTCACCCAGTTTAGGGTCTGATGCGGTCGTCAACACGGTACCAAGGTAGGTACCCGGCCCGTCGGGAAAAGCATAAAGCTCAACGACCAAGACCTTTTGTCGCTTAGGTCCTAAGCGCAAAGGGTTTTCTTTTGCGTACAGGACGAAACTGTTAGCGCGAAAGGGTGGATATGGTTGAGCTTTTTCCGTTTTCTGATTACTGGTGGTTCTATCTCAGTTTTATCGGTCTCGTAGTTTTACTCCTCGCACTCGATCTCGGCGTCTTTCATCGCAAAGCACACGCTGTTGGCTTTAAAGAAGCAGCGACGTGGAGCGCCGTCTGGATCGGTCTCTCTCTGCTCTTCAACTTCGGCCTGTACAACTACGCGTCGTGGAAGTTTTCCCACGACCCCCGGCTATTGGCCATACCTGGATTTGAAGCAAGTGCCGCGGCGTGGCAAGTCTCGCTTGAGTTTCTCACCGGTTATGTAATCGAGAAGGCGCTCTCGGTCGATAACATCTTCGTCTTTGTGATGGTGTTTTCGTACTTCAGCATTCCTGCGAAATATCAGCATCGCGTGTTGTTTTTCGGAATTCTCGGCGCTCTTCTCTTTCGCGCGATCTTTGTCGCGATTGGTTCGGCGCTGATGCAGTATCACTGGGTGGTGGTCGTGTTCGGCGTGTTTCTCATCTTCACGGGCCTCAAGATCTTTTTTGCGAAGGAGAAGCCTGTCGATCCCGAAAAGAACTTTTTGATTCGACTACTCCGACGGTTCTTACCGGTTACGCCTGAACTCCAGGGATCGAAATTCTTCGCGAAAGTGAATGGAAGAACGTTCGCGACTCCGCTGCTCGTCGCGCTCATTTTCCTGGAGGCTACCGACATTGTTTTCGCGGTCGATTCAGTTCCGGCGATCTTCGCCGTGACGAACGAACCGCTGATCGTTTTCACGTCAAACATCTTCGCGATACTGGGTCTGCGGGCGCTGTTCTTCATGCTAGCGGGTGCCGTGGACAAGTTCTACCTGCTTCGGTATGGACTCGGCGCTGTGCTTCTGTTTGTCGGACTGAAGATGGTCTGGCTGAACCAACTGTTCGACGGGCATTTCCCGATCTGGCTGTCGCTGGCAATCATCTTAGCTGTACTGATCTTATCGGTGGCACTTTCTCTTGCGTTTCCAAAACGACGGGAGGCTGGCGAGATGCGGGGAGCCGCGACGGATTAATAAGTTGGACGCCTTTTTTGAGTGCGGCGGCCTGGCGCCGCTTTGTTATCGAAGATGCGCGATCGAGGCCAAAGCGGCGCCAGGCCGCCGCACTCCAAAAAGGAATGGTCAATTACCTTAGGCAAACGTTACTCTTGCGAGTAACATCGTAGCGCCGTACCTTTCTAAAGTCTGGCACAGCGGTCTGCGTGAGGAGGGTTGAATGTTTTCGCCTGCATCGCGTCCTGCCTTTTCCATTGTTCTGGTGATTGCGATAGCGCTGACTTCTGTCTTTGCTCAATCGCGTACTTCGAGCCAGAGGCCGAAGACCCGACCTGAGCCGCAGCCCGCCGCCACGCCGCCGCCCGAGCCTCAGGACGTTGATACCGTAGTCACGGACACAGATCTGGTGACAGTGCCGCTGATTGCCACTGACCGGAGCGGCATGTACATCACGGACCTTCGCAAGGAAGAGTTCACGATTAGTGAAGACGATGTACAACAGGAGATCGCGGTCTTTGGAAGAGTCGCGGCGCCGTTCCACGTCGTGCTTTTGCTGGATACGAGTTCAAGCACTCGCGACAAGTTGAAAGAAATACAGCGGGCAGCCAATACGTTTGTAGAGCAGTTGCAGCCGGTAGACCGCGTGAAAGTGATCTCGTTCGACGACAAGGTAAATGATCTAAACCAGTTTACGAACGACCGGGATGTGCTGCGTGCTGCGATTAATGGGACCAGGTCTGGTGACGGAACGAAGGTCTACGACGCTGTTGAGCTGGCCGTGAACACGATTCGCCGGATAAATGGCCGGAAAGCAATTGTGCTTTTTAGTGACGGAATGGATTGGCACAGTGATCGCGCGACGTTTGAGGGAACAGTTCGTTCACTTGATGAAGAAGGAGTCGTGGTTTACCCGATTCGTTACGAAACGCGAGCAACAACAGAAGCGCTGGCCCGAGAGCAGTCGAATTCCTCATCATCTCTGCCGACAATCGACGTGATCAGACAACCCACCCCCGGTGGTACAACGCCGCCGACGTTCCCAGGGGATACTTCAATACCCACCTCTGGCTCGCGAAAGACTGGTCCATTCGGACTACCATCAGCGGACGAGATCTTGCGGCGGCGTCGCGAAGAAGAACGTAATCGGTATCCTGATCCGAGTCGTGATCCAGTTCCGACTGCAGACCCGACCGAGAGAGTTCCGGATCCAAACGATCCGGATAAACGCGGCCCGCGCGTTCCTTCTATCCCTGGTACGACGATGCCGGACACCACTAGCCCGCGACCGAGGAGTGGTCCCGATGATTCGGTCACGGCCGTGCTCGATATGGCGTACTTGAAAGCTGATAGTTATCTGAAACAGTTAGCCGACAAATCGGGTGGTCGCTTGTTGCGTGCCGATACTTTGCGATCCTTGCCCGACGCGTTCGCACAAATCGCAGCCGAGCTTCGCACGCAATACATGATCGGCTATTACCCACTGAATAAAGACCGCGATGAGCGTTATCGCCACATCAAGGTAGCAACAACTCGCAAGAACGTTGCTATCCGCGCCCGCCCCGGTTACATCGCCACAAAAGCTCATTAGCCACAAAAAAGCACAAAAAGCACATAAGGGTTTTCTTTTGTGCTTTATGTGCCTTTTTGTGGCAAGCCCTGTCTTGTGACTTTTTGTGGCTCGTGCTACAAGAACCACTCATGCCTGATCGAGCTGAAGCCTGGGAATTGTTGTGTGAGTACACAAAGGGCGATAGCCTGCGTAAACATGCGCTGGCGGTTGAGGCTGCCATGCGCGCGTGCGCAAAGCGTTACGCTGAAGGACCTGCCGATGAGGATGAATGGGGCATGGTCGGTCTGCTTCACGATTTCGACTACGAGATGTTTCCCACGCCTGATCAGCACCCATTTACCGGCTCAAACATTCTTTGTGGACGCGGCTACTCCGATCGCATCATCCGCGCGATCCTGGGCCACGCGACTTACACGGGCGTGCCGCGCGACACCGACATGGCCCGCGCGCTTTTTGCTACCGACGAACTCTGTGGCTTCCTCGTTGCTTGCGCACTCGTGAGACCAACTCGCAGTCTCGACGATATGGAAGTTTCGTCAGTTAAAAAGAAACTGAAAGACAAAGCATTTGCGCGATCTGTGAATCGTGACGATATCAGGCAAGGTGTCGAAGAGTTAGGTGTCGATCTCGACGAGCACATCCGTTTCGTAATCGATGCGTTAAGACCAGTGCAAAAAGAGATTGGGTTGAATCCGATCGGCGGGTGAAGTCACGAAGCTATCTGTGGTCCAGCAGGACGCACCGGTTCCAATCGATCTCGGCGCGTGGTTACAATCGAAGCCACGATGAAAAACGCAACGGTGAGTAGGGTCGCAAGCACGAGAGTTAAGAACGCCTGCAGTCGTCGACGCCGTGCGGTGTGACGATATACAAAGATCGATGCAAAGATTATGGTTGCCAGTGGCAACAGGAAGGTCGAAAGAACGAGTAGGCCCGGGCTTGTCAGGGCCTGTCGCGAGAAGACGCCCAACACGAGCGCGATGCACGAACCGGCGCCCACAACTGCCGCAAGCAATGAAGCAATGAACACTAGCTTCAATCGCATTCAGACAGTTTCCTTAATATGACGCTCGCGTGCAAAACGCTCCTCCTTGGTTGGTGAGAGAAAGGCGCCGCCAAGGATACCACAGGGACGGACCACAAAACGGACTGAAATAAATGATCACCAAAGACGCGCTGATTTGGTTGTCCCGCCACGAGGGGTTAAAGGATTTTGCGACCAGATTTACATTTTTCAAAAAACTCACCACACGCTTCGTCGCCGGCGACACGATTGACCAGACGGTCCCATTTATTCAGCAGATAAATACGGAAAATTGTACGGCTTCATTCGATCATTTGAATGAATCGGTAGGAAGCGCCGCCGAAGCCGATAAGGAAGTTGAAGAGTACCTGAACATTCTTGCGAAGATCGATGAAAAGCGGCTTCGCTCAAACGTCTCGATCAAGCTCACCCAGTTTGGTCTCGGTCTCGATCCGGAACTGGCCTACCGGAATGCACGGCGAGTTGTAGAAGAGGCCCATCGACGTGGCAACTTTGTTCGCGTCGATATGGAAGACTCAAATGTTACCCAGGCAACGATCGACATCTTCAAGCGTCTGCGTGCTGAATTTGATCTGAACACGGTTGGCATCGTTTTGCAGTCGTATTTATACCGAACCTACAAGGATGCGGAGGAGCTAGTGAAAATACCGGCGCGCATTCGTATCTGCAAAGGGGCTTACAACGAGCCGCCGGAAGTCGCGTTTCCTGAGAAAAAAGACACCGATGCAAACTACATCAAGGTGATGCAACTGCTGTTGAGTAGTGGGGTTTATCACGGCATCGCCACACACGATCCAAAGATGATCGACGCGACAATCAACTTTGCGACGCGTGAAGGAATCGGGAAAGAGAAATACGAATTTCAAATGCTCTTCGGTGTGCGGCGCGATCTGCAACGGCAGCTCGCGCGCGACGGCTTCAATATGCGAATCTATGTGCCTTACGGTAAACACTGGTATCCTTACTTCATGCGCAGGCTGGCGGAACGTCCTGCAAACATCTGGTTCGTGATGAAGAATCTGGCGAAGGGCTGACGGCGACTATGGGTGAGTGGATCTGGGTTCTCTGGTGCATCCTCGGTGCGATACTCATTGTCGCGGAGATCTTCACGTCCGGATTTGTGCTGCTCTGGTTTGGAATCGGTGCGTTGTTAGCCGCTTTTGCGAGTTTCATCGGCATCGACAGTCTTGTGATTCAGTTTTTGATCTTTGCAGGCGTGTCGATTGCCCTAACCGCTGCCTCAAGAACAATCTTTATCAACTATTTTTCGCGCGAGACGCCCGAGCATTCGTTACGCAGTGGAGTTGATGCACTGCCTGGTAAGGTTGGTACTGTAGTTTCGTCGAGTAAAGGTGCACTTAATGAGGGCGCAGTGAAAGTGTTTGGGTCGACATGGACCGCATATCCAGCGCCAGGTGAACAACCTTTGGAAGCGGGTGAACGGGTTTGTGTGGAGAGTGTTGAGGGTGCGTCGATCTACGTTAGAAGAGTTGGTGGTGAACCCGACTGGCGGCCGAGAGAGTTATCCACAGATTACACAGATAAAGATTCATCTGTGTAATCTGTGGATAGATCTAATGTGGTTCAGTATCGGCCTCGTAAGTGTCATCAAGCGTCTTATCTTCTTCGAGCGGTGGCAACTCGATCGTGATCCTATCGGATGCCGGCTCCTCGAGATCGTCACCAAAGAAACGCGCCAGCACGACAGTGATATTGTCCTCACCGCCACGATTATTCGCCTCGTCAATCAACGCATCACAAGCCTTCGCGAGATCGCCTTTGCTGTTGACAACAATCTGCTGAATATCCTCAGCCCGAAGTTTTCCTGACAAGCCATCACTGCAGAGCAGCACCACATCGTCCTGCCTTAAACGAATCTTACCTGTAACAGGATTGACTTCACTCTGCGCGCCGAGTGCCTGCAGGATCACATTCCGGAACATGTGTGTCTCGGCTTCCGACTCACTTATTTGTCCAACATCGACGAGTTGTTGCACGAGCGACTGGTCCTTCGTGGCGAGACGAATCTGCTCCTTGCGAATCACGTAACCGCGGCTATCACCAACCTGCACCAAATCGAGACTGTCGCCGCGGACCGCGGCACCCGTGAATGTTGCGCCCATGCCGGCGCAACGTGAGTCTTCCTGACTCCTCAGGTGAATCGCGGTGTTAGCGTAGTGCGTGGCGTTTTTAAGACACTCGACCAGGTCTAGATCCGGATCGCACGAGGCATCGCCCTCGCCGACCAGCATTTGGCGGACTGAATCGACTGCCATACGACTCGCGACGTCGCCGGCGAGTGCGCCGCCCATGCCGTCCGAGACGACCAGGACCAATCCCTTATTGCCTATATCAAAGCGGGTTAAGTTTGCGGGTGGGGGAGTGCCATCGGCGCCGGTCCATGTTTGTTCGGTTGACAGGTCGAGGACGAGAAAATTGTCTTCATTGCCACGGCGAACTCGGCCAACGTCTGATTTGGCGTATAACTCTACGATCATAAATGGAGAGCGATTAGGAAGTCGTTATATATGGCTGAGAACCGGGAGATTGTAACCCATCCTGTTAATCCTGTAATCCTGTTAGCTAAACTTTGTCCAAAGCCTGATCCAAATCGGCAATAATGTCGTCCGTATCCTCAATTCCCACGGAAATACGCACTAGTCCGTCGGTAATCCCGAGTCGTTCACGTTTGGCCTCATCGACCGAAGCGTGAGTCATCGTCGCGGGATGCGAGATCAATGTCTCGACGCCGCCCAAACTTTCCGCGAGCGTGCACAGCTTAACAGACTCGAGCACGGTTCGCGCTGCCGCAAGCGAACCGACGTCAAACGCTACCATACCGCCAAAACCGTGTTGCTGTCGTCGCGCCAGAGCATGCTGTGGATGCGACGCTGAGCCTGGATAATAAACCTTCTTCACCTTCGGATGCTCTTCCAGAAACGCTGCGACCGCGCGACCTGTCTTGTCGTGTTGCTCCATGCGCAACGCGAGTGTCTTGGTGCCTCGCAGGACGAGCCACGAATCGAAAGGCGAGAGAATCGCTCCTGCACTGTTTTGCACGAAGCCGATCCAGTTCGCGTCTTCTTCGTCGTTCAAAACCACGGCTCCGCCAACGCCGTCGGAATGACCATTCAGATACTTGGTCGTCGAGTGGACCACGATGTCGACACCAAACTCGAGCGGCCGTTGCAGGTATGGCGACATGAACGTGTTGTCGCACACGACGCGCGCGCCGGCACGATGCGCGATCTCGCTGACCTCCTTTAGATCCGTCACGGTCATGATGGGATTCGTCGGCGTTTCCACAAACACCATCTTCGTATTTGGTTTGATCGCGGCTTCGACGTTCAACGGATCGGAAGTGTCGACATAATCGAATGTGAGGTTGTAGTTCGCGAGAATGCGATTGAAGAGACGCGCCGTGCCGCCGTAAGTGTTATCGGAGACGACGACGTGTTCGCCTGCTTTTACGAGTCGCAGCGTCGCGTCAATGGCGGCCATGCCTGAGGCGAATGCAAAACCGAAACGTCCTCCTTCAAGTGCGGCGATGTTTCGCTCGACTGCCGAACGCGTTGGATTCTGCGTGCGTGCGTACTCGTATCCTTTGTTCTTTCCGAGTGCGTCCTGTGCGTACGTTGAAGTTTGGTAAATCGGAACGGTAACCGCGCCCGTGCTTTCGTCTGGTTCCGATCCGGTATGAATGGCTGTTGTTGCAAATCCCATATCAGTTACTCATCAAAAATTCCCTGGCTCCGATATCTTTCAGCACCGTCAGGAAAAACTGTGACTATGCATTTCCCCGGGCCCAATCGTTCGGCGATCTTGTACGACGCCGCGGCAGCGGCGCCTGACGACCAGCCACCAAGAAGACCTTCGAGCCTCGCGATCTTTTTCAGTGCCGCGCAAACTTCTTCGTCCTGGACCATTATGATCTCATCAGCCAGCGAGCGATCGAAGATCTTCGGAATGAAATCGCGCTGACCAATGCCTTCAACCTTTTTTGGTCCAGGCGGGTTCCCACCGTAAATCGAACCTTCAGGCTCGACCAGGACGCAAAGCACGTCTCGATTGTGCTTTCGCACTGCCCGTGCGACGCCACAGAACGTTCCCGATGTTCCGGCTCCAATCACGACCGCGTCAATCCGGCCGTTTATCTGTTCAATGATCTCGCGTGCCGTCGTCAGTTCATGAAAGCACGGGTTCGCATTATTCTCAAATTGCTGCGGCACAAAGCTGCCGTCGATTGCGTCTGACAGCTCGTGACAGCGGTCAATCGCGCCTTGCATGCCGGCCTCGTGTGGCACGTACTCGATCTCGCCACCGAGAGCTTCGATCAACTTCATTTTCTCGACTGCGAAGCCTTGCGGGACGCAGAGGATAACACGGTAACCCCGTGCAATTCCCACGAGCGCGAGGCCGATCCCGGTGTTTCCCGCGGTTGGCTCGATGATCGTAGCGCCTGGCTCGAGCAGTTCCTTTTCTTCCGCGTCGAGAATCATACCTAACGCAGCCCGGTCCTTGACGGAGCCGCCGGGATTCATCCATTCGAGCTTTGCGTAGATATCAGCTAATGGAGGTTTCGCGAATCGCGAGAGGTGAAGTAAAGGAGTTTGGCCGATGAGATCGAGAATGCTTTCTGCGACGCCGCGAGCCATTGAACGCGATGGTAGCATAACTAAGGCCATTTACATGATTGGCAAGATCTTTGGGGCGCGACGGTTCGCTTTGAGGAACCCTTTTCCAGGGTTTAATACTTTTCTTTGTCTGCAAGAGGGGCCTTCAAACGAATCGTGACGATGCTCGGCTTAGAACGCATGCAATACGTAACATGCGAGGTGGTTGACGGTAATACTGTTCTGTCAATCGAAAGGAACGACATAACAAAGTTCGCGGGAATAGGATCTAACCAAGACGAGAAAGAGCTCAGCCATGGGATGGCAGCGATCTTGGCAAGCAAGGACGTGGCTGAATTCAGGGTAGCTGAAACTTTTCAGACTAAGGATGGTCGCACTCACAACTTGAGGAGTGGGGGATTACATTAAGGCGAGGTGAAAGCACAAGCGGCAACTTTCAGATCTTTGTTCATCCTAATTCTGGAGAAATTGCAAACAAGAACCCGGAGTCCCGGCAGTATTACACTCCAGCCGGCTATGCTGTAGATATGCTCAAATTTAGCAACGATATGGGTGATGCGCATGAATTTGGTCACTTATACGACCATATGATTCCACGCGTAATAAACAGGAGAAATCCCCCAGTAGGCTCGGACACAAGATTTGAGAACGCGGTTAGGTCGCGTTACGGTAGCAAGAGGAGGAGACTTGATATTCCACACTAACTTGCGGAGAGACTTCTTAACCTACGGTCTTGTGTTCGCAATTGTCCTGATCGGCTTGGCTTGTTTGGGCTCTCCTCAACAATTAACGAGCCGGGATCGCTTCGAGTGGGAGGTGCTTAAAGTCGGGACGTTAATACACGAGCCTCGTATTTCACATTTGTGGTTCTTCGATACGACAGATGGCATAGTGGTAACGGCCTTCACGATTGAGAGGACAAATGACGGCGGAAAAACCTGGAATGAAGTGCCAATTCCCGGACATCAGATCTTTCGGTCTCTTGTCTCTAGTCATGCGAAGGGCCTCTGGATCGTTGGCTCTGATGAAAAGTATAAACCTCTTATTATGGAGACGGTCGACAAAGGTATTAGTTGGCAGAGTGTAGACCTTGATAAAAAAAGCTTGAATGAATTGAACGGAAAGTTCTCCGCCTTCACTGACGGGTGCGTTGATCTTTCTGGGAACGTGTGGCTGATAGGTGAGGGCGATACATTTGAGGCTGTGGTGGACGAGACAACAGGTAAAAGCATAGGAGGTCAGCGCCGATATGGAAATAGCGGACTAGTTCGGGCCCTTATTGATGGACACAATTTGAAGGTGTCCAGCATTTTTCCCACTGAGGAGCGACTGGGTAGCATTTCGTGCAGTGATTCGGGGGGAGTCTGGGCGGCCGGAGAAAAAGGGATTGTTTTTCACTATGAGAATGGTTGGGTAAGACAAGAGATTAGCAAGGGCTATCTTTTTCATAAAGTAATATCGTCTGGAGCTGACGTTTGGATATTAGGCAAAAGGCTTCAGCCGGGAGAAAATTATTCGCTTCGCGGCATTCTGTTGAAAAGTCGGAATAACGGGAAGACCTGGGAAGATAGGACACCCAACTCCGCTAACGTATTGAATGACTTACTTCTTCGAGATGGAAATAGCTGGTTGGTCGGTGGCGAGGGAACTATTTATCATTCAACAGACAACGGAGAATCTTGGATACAGTCGAAGAGTCCAACTCAGAATGGTTTGCAAGAGATATTTTTCCTTGATTCTCAAAATGGTTGGATTGTGGGCGATAAAGCTACCGTACTTCGTTTGCAGCGATCTGAATAAATTTCAAGCAGAAGAAAGTTGTTGACTCTTTTGAAAGTTCTTCGAAACTCCGCAGGAGTGCGAAACCAGTGATCGCACAAGAGGTCTAATACTGGATCAGACTACCTTCCCGCTTAGCACGTCTGACGGCACGCCCAAAAACCCACAACGAAATGGGAAGCAGCACGACGAGAAATCCAAGCAATACCATCAGCGGCTGCGTCACCTGCTCAAATCCATGGCCTTCGATCAGGACCTGCCGGATGCCGTCGAGGCCGTGAGTTGTTGGCAGGATCAATGAGATGTTGCCGAGTTTTGGTCCGGCGTAGGTTTTCAACAACTGAGTCGGGAAAAATACGCCGGAGAACAACGCCGACCCGGCGCCGAGGAAGATTCCAAATGGATCGCCGCGTTTGAAAACCATCGCAAAGCTCGCCGAGAGAATTCCGAGACACGCAAGTACGACCGTGGTCAGTAAAAGGAAAACGAGGGCCAGGAAGAAACTGCCTCTGTAGTGCACGCCAAAGAACACCCAACCGAAGAAGAGATAAAGGAACGAGAAGAAAGTCGTTTCGAGAAAATCCCAGGCCGAGCTCGCGACAATTACTGTCGGAAGGTTGATAGGCGTTAACAGAACGCTCTCGAGTGTGCCTTGCATCTGTTCCTGTCTGATCGAATTGGCGAGGCTCGAGAACCCGGTCATGAAGTAGTTGAGAACGGCGAGACCGGTCAGCCAGGTTGCGAGTGGATCTCGCCATTGAGAGAACTGCGGATCGGTGAAGCCGGCGAAGATCTTCGAGATGAAGAAGAAAGTCGTGACGACTGTGAGCACCGAGAGTATGCGCAGGAAGAACTGCATCTTGTAACTCACGTACAGGCGGAAATCACGCGCCACGAACGCGAAGATACGTCTCGGGAGTAGTGTGATGCTGTTCATCCTTTATCCGCGTTCATCCGCGGCTTCATACCTTTCTAGTACATCCAGCAGAGTCGCTCGTTCCATTTCGATATCAACTATGCGCTCGCCGCGGCTCTGCAAGTCTCTGATCGTTTCGTCCAGAAGATTGTCGTCGTGTTCTCGGGTGAACGAAATCTTCTCACCGGTGGCCAGAGTTATGTGTACAGTCTCCGATCCCGAACTGAGATCGCGCAGATTCTTCGGAGTGTCGATTGCTCGAATGCGCCCACGACTGATGATCGCGACGCGTCCGCAGAGTGTTTCAACTTCGCCGAGGTTATGCGACGTCAGGAAAATCGTAACGGGCGGATCCTCTTGTGCGAGCGACCGGATCAGCTCTCGCATTCGCGCAGCCGCCAGTGGATCGAGAGAACGAGTTGGTTCGTCGAGCAATAACACTGGCGGCGACGTCAACATCGCGCGTGCAACTGCCAGTCGTTGCTTGTTGCCCGTTGAAAGCTCTCCAAACCGACGACGCGCCACTTCTTCAAGTTCGAGTTTCGCAAAGAGATCCCCGATACGTTGTTTGGCCGTCCCATCTGAGAGCCCGTGCAGGCGCGCAAAGAAGAGCAGGTTTTGTTCAGACGTTAAGCGCCAGTAGAAACTTCGTTCTTCGGCAGTCGCCAAACCAATCTCACGACGAACATGTTCGTCGTGGCTGACGCTGTCGTGCCCGCAGACTGCGACGCTGCCGGTTGTCGGTTGGACAAGCGTTGCAACGATCTTGGTCAAGGTCGTTTTGCCGGCACCGTTGCGGCCAATCAGACCGAAGATCTCACCAGTTTCGACTTCAAACGAAACATCGCGCAGTGCTTCAACCGGATCTTTCAACGGCCGACGAAAGAATGCGCGCAGCCGTCGAAACGGGACAGGATAAGTCTTGGATAAATTGCGGACGGAGATGGCGCTCATCGAACTCGTTGTCGCGGATCCAAATACTCACGCAGGCCGTCGCCGATGAAGTTGAAGGCAAGAACCGTAAGCGCAATCGCGATGCCCGGAAAGATCAGTGCATGCGGTGCGACCTGCAGTGTCGATAAGTCGCGTGCTTCTTCGATCATGACGCCCCATGACGGCGCCGGTGGTGGCACGCCAAGTCCCAGGAACGACAGGGCTGCTTCTGAGAGCACGGCACCGGCCATTCCCAAACTTGCCTGCACGATCAATGGTTGAATCGCGTTGGGAAGAATGTGAATCAACAGTATGCGCGCGTCGCTCGCGCCGAGTGCTCGCGCTGCCTGGACGAAGTCGTATTCACGAACCTTTAGCACTTGGCCGCGAATGAGACGCGCGTAGCCGACCCAGCCGATGATGCATAGCGCGAAAATGAGTTTGTTCAAGCCGGCTCCGAGAAAGGCCACCATCGCGATGGCCAACAACAAACCCGGAAAGGCGAGAAAGACGTTAAAGACGTAGCCCGAAACAATACGATCGACCCAGCCACCATAATAACCCGCAATCGCACCGAGAATCGTGCCGATTACGGCTGACACCGTCACCACGATGATGCCGACCTGCAAAGAGATTCGTGCTCCAAACACAACGCGCGAGAAAATGTCGCGTCCGGTGGAATCAGTTCCAAACCAATGCGCTGCGGATGGTGCGAGGTAACGCATCGACAAATCGGTAGCGCCGACATCATACGGTGCAATCCATGGCGCCAGGAGGGCCACGAGCACGAGCACCACGACAATAACGAGGCCAATGATCGTTAATCGATTCATCCCACTCTAATCCGTGGATCGAGCCAGCGATACACCATATCTGTGAGTAAGTTCGCGACGATGTACGTCATGCTGATCACAAGCACGCAGCCCTGCACCACACGATAGTCGCGTTTTCCGATGCCGTCCTCGACGAGTAGTAGCCCAAGTCCCGGCCAGCCGAAGATCTTCTCAGTGATGATTGCGCCTGCCAGCAACACGCCCAGTTGCAAGCCAAGGATAGTTACGACCGGAATCAAGCCGTTCTTCAAAACGTGTTTGTAAACGACTGTGCGTTCGCTCAAACCTTTCGCGCGCGCAGTTCGAACGTAGTCTTCACCTAGCTCTTCGATAACCGACGAGCGCACCATGCGCGTGAGGATCGCTGACAACGCGGCGCCGAGCGTAAACGCAGGCAGAATGATGTCGCTCCAGTCAAAACGACCTGACGGCGCGAGCCAGCCAAGTTTCACGGCGAAGATGTAAACGAGCATCGGCCCGATCACGAAGCTCGGCAGACTGATGCCGAGCAATGCAACGACTGAGGCGATATTGTCGATTATGGTTCCACGATTTGTGCCGGCGATCACTCCGAGAGGAATCGCAATCACGATCGCGATCAGCATCGCAAAGATTGCGAGCTCAATTGTGGCTGGATAGCGTTCGAGAATCAGTTCAGACACGGGACGATCGTTGCGAAACGACAGACCCATATCGCCGGTGAGCAACGAGCGCCAGTAGTCGGTGTAACGATTGTCGACACCATGCCAAACGAAATGTCGCTGATCGTTATTGTCGCGTGGAAAGGAAAAGAAAAACGGTGGCCGGTCGAGACCGTGCCTCTCGCGAAACTGTGCAAACTGTTCCGGCGTCGCTTGCTCACCGAGCACTGCAACCGCCGGATCGCCGGGTACGAGTTCGATCAGTAATGTAACAAGAGAGACGACGGTCCAAACTACCAGCAGGAGAATAAGCAGGCGTCTGAGAATGCCGAAGATCCGGTACCGGAGACTGGTGCGCACGCGCGCGCATAATACAACAGTCGTGCTGAGAGCTTTACAGGTTTTTAGACAGGATTTACAGGATTTCTCAAGATGAACAGGATTCTTATTCTGTCAATCCTGAAAAATCTTGTAAATCCTGTCTAAACTAAAAAACGTAGCCCAGGGTAGGTTCGAATACTCGCACAGCCCCGACAACCGCGCGCTTACCAAACCATACCCCGTGACTACGTATCTGGTTGCAAACTAAACGCTGCAACCAATCTCACAATATCATGTTGGCCTTTTCCCCAAATGCAAGGCCGCAATCCCACCGGTCAGGTTCTCATAACCAACCTGAACAAATCCTGCCTGCTCCATCAGGAGCGAGAGTTGGGACTGGTCCGGAAACTTCTGGACCGATGCCGGTAGATAGGTATAAGCACTCAGTGAACCGCTCACGATGCCACCCATCAACGGCAGTACTTTTCTGAAGTACAGATTAAACAAGGGTCGCAGAATCGCATTCGCAGGTCTCGAAAACTCGAGCACAGCCACCCAGCCGCCCGGTTTCAAGACTCGGGAGAGTTCAGCCAAACCACTTTCGACATTCGACAGGTTGCGCAATCCAAATGCGATTGTCGCAGCGTCGAACGTGCCATCTCGAAAGGGAAGGTCCAAGGCATCACCCTCGATTAGGCGTATGCGACCAGACGTCTTACCGGCAGCGATATCCAACATCGGCCGGCAGAAATCAGTCCCAACAACACCTGCTCCCGTAATTTCAAACAGCGTAAGCGATAAATCGCCCGTACCACATGCAACATCCAGAACGCACGCACTGCTCGACGGAATCTTCTCGCGTACTCTGGTTGCAACAATCCGGCGCCAACGTTTGTCAACATTGCCGGAAAGCACATGATTCAAGAAGTCATACCGGCGCGCGATCGTTGAAAACATCTTACGAACGCGGCTCGCATGCTCTCTCGCGGCACTTCCGTTATCAACAGGCACAGTTAAGCCAAATCTGATGGAGGTTTGGTTGCAAGACGCTTGCAAACAATTTGTGATTACCCGGGATTGTCCCTGCTCGCTGGTTTCGCGGGCGGTTTTGGTGTCGGTGCCGGAGTCGCAATTTCACCGAGAACTTCGACCTGATAACGACCTTGTAGTGCCGCTTTTACTGGCGCTGTTTCACCTGCAGCCACCGAAACTATCGTTTTATTAAAGAGCCTGTTCGCGACACGTTGGACCTCTGGGGCCGTTACGGATCGTAGCAACGCAATTTGATCCTGAGGAGCGCTCAAGCGATAAGTGTCAGCGTCGAGCCATGGATCTGCAAGTGCCTCAGGTTTTGTAATGATTGGCGAGATATCGTTGATTACTTCCGTCTTTGCACGCTCCAACTCTTCGGCTGTTGCCGGCGTGCTCATCAAAGAGTCAATAACTTTTCTTGCCGCTGCGAGCGAATCGGCAACAGTCATTTCGTTAACCGCGGCACCTATTACAAACGCTCCCGGGAGAACATAGGCATCGTTTCGAGCAAATACTGGCTGTCTCGCTAACTCGGGTGCGGCGGCCTGCCAGCGATTCTGTACTAGTCGAGCAAGGATCGTCGCAGTCGGAAAGTCATTGTCCGACCTGGCAACTCCGCGCGCGGCTAAACGAAGCTCGACGGTTGGTCCAGGGACGTTCACTATGAGTGTTCGTTGATCAGCAGGAGCGGGTTGGCGAAAAGTTGTCGGGATGACCTGTTCGCTTTTACGCCACGGCCCGAGCAGTTGGCGCACAGCTCTCATGGCGCGCGGTTTTGTTACGCCGCCGATGATTGCCAGGGTCGCGTTGTTTGAATTCAGAAAGCGATCGCGAGCCTGCATTAGATCAGCGCGGTCTACTCGCGCGACATCCTCGGGTGAGCCGGCGGCTGGTCGGCCATACGGAAAGTCGCCGAACAATCTCGCAATAATCGCACGATCTGCAACTGCTGCCGGCGAGATCGACGTATCGCGCAGGAGCTTGATGCGCTGGTCACGCATGCGCGTCACGACTTCCGGTGTCAACTGGGTGGACAGGATAGCGTTGCGCAAAACCTCTACAATCTGTTCAAACTCATGGGCTTTGCCAACCATCGTGATGGTGGTTGAATCGTAGCCTACGTTCACATCGAGCTTCCCGCCCATTTCGTCTGTGAAAAAATCGACGGTAGCGGCATCGGGAAATAGCATGTCGCCAAGCAGAGCCATTTGGCCTGATTTGCCGGCCAGATCGAACGCGGCGCCGCTGTTGATTCGTAGTTTTAGGGTGACGTCAGGACTCCCCGGCTTGACCCAGAACAGCAGCCGCAGGCCGTTCAGGAGTTGTTCGCGTTCCGGCTGGGAAGGGGCTTGGGCAGGCAACGGTGCTGCTGTCAACAGGACGCAAAGAAGAAGTACTCCCGCAACGGCGCAACGGCGCAACGAGGATGCGTTAAAAGGTACGAATCGATTTTCGTTGCGCCGTTGCGCCGTTGCGGGAGTAATCATAGTTAGGTTTCGGGACCAAAACATCTTAGATGCCGTGTCTTTGCTCGTCAACCGTTTGGCATTTGGCCGCATCCTAAGCCCTGATTGACAAAGGGATCCGGTCTGATTTGACCCGGCTTAGATGCAAAAAGTATGTACTTGCCGGGGACGTGGGATTAATATTCGGTCGGTATTCCCGATATTTGCTGGTACGCGCAAGTTTTTTTCCTTCGGACAGTAACTTTTTTCCGGTTAACGGTAACTATAGCAGGAGCTAATCCTGCAGGATCGAGTGCTTGATTGTCCGAGAGAATCACAGACGAGCTTTTGCTGAAAAAGGCAGGAGACGGCGACCAGGCAGCCTTCTTGGAGTTGTACGACCGGTATCGGGAACCGATTTTTCGTTTTGCTTACCGATTATTGGGTTCGGTTGAAATTGCTGAAGACGTTACGCACGACTGCTTTCTCAGTTTGATTCGCAAACCTGAGAACTATCGTCCGGAGCGGGCTTCTTTGAAAACTTACTTGTATGCCGCCGCCCGGAATCTGGCCCTGAAGCACTTCCGTGATCAGGGACGAGAGACCGGCATGGATGAAGTTTCCGAGGAACCGAAAGATGCGCCGAGTCGAGGGCCTTTGCGTAGGTTGCTCGACGAGGAGCTGGCGACTCAGGTGAGGGAAGCGATTTTCAGTCTTCCGCAACTACAACGTGAGGCGCTGATCTTGTTTGAGTATGAAGGGTTGAGCTTGAGCGAGGTGGCCGAGATTGCGGGCACCGACGTAGGAGCTATAAAGGCGCGGCTTTACCGGGCTCGGGAAGGTTTGAGACGGATCCTGAGTCCTTATCTGAAAAGCAATCAGGAATTGAATAGTAGTCGGGAAATTGGTACTTTGAGGGAGGCCTGAAATGGGCGTTGAGCCGGAAGAAGAGTTTGTTTCCGACGATGAGCTCAAGTCGTTGCTCAAACGCTGGGTAGCGCCAGGGCCTTCGAGAGTTCTCGACAAGCGAATCGTAACCAGTTTTGCAAGAGAATTTTCCGGAGCGGAAGAGGTAGTATTGATGAAGTTCTGTTCAGTATGTAAAGAAGAGTTTGCTGACAAGTTCAGCTTCTGTCCGGTTGACGGAAACCCCCTGACGGTCAATAGCCCGCCAGTGGTAGATCCAAGCCTGACAGTGGATCGTGATCCAAGCATGACGGTCAGCAGAGACAATAAAATTCCTGAGATCGAATCAGCAGCGGCTTACAATGCCCACAGGGAAGAGCCGGCTGCTAACGATCCAATCTACGTTGCCTCTAATACTTCCTCAGCCCTTGCTCTACGAGATGAGTATCACCTGACCATCATGGATGACTCAGGTCTGATGGCTCGTCTGAGCCACGAACTAAAAGATACGGCTCATCAATATGAACTGACCTGGCCCGAGTTCAAACGCGATCCGTTTGGATTCACGAAGCGAGCCTTCGTTGGATACGGCCAGAAGTTTCGCCAGTTTCTCGGTAAGCCGAATGTGCTGACAGCCATGGGTGCGGCGTTTTTAGGAATGGTGGCACTCGTCGGCGTAGTCATGCTGATGGACCGTGCGCAAGGTGCCGGGACATCGCGCATGGGATTGGTACTGTTTACGCTAATCGCCAGCGGGGTGCTCGTAGCACTCTTTTCCACTTGGCTTGGACGCGAGCGTGGCGCGGCAGTCATGGGTGCTGAAGCATCTGACTCGCGTAGTGTGGTCGCTGCGATGGTCACGTCGTTCGTTTTCCTGTTTGCCATTCTGGGCATCATCATTGGAATCGACTACAGACAACGCCGGCAGCAGGAAGAAATTGCGCAGAATCAAGAAGAGCTTCAGGTCGAGCAGATGCTCGACATCCCTGACGAGCAACCGACTCCGGATCCGGGAACTGCTGGTCTGAATAAGGGCAGTGGCGGCGGCAGCAAGCCGAAGCCTGAAAGAGCTGCCGGTGGTGGTGGCGGTGGACGTGAAGAAGCGAAGCCGGCTTCGTTCGGTAAAGTTCCGCAAGCGTCTCTGACAATTCCACAGGTAGTAGCGCCGGATCCGAAGCCACCGCAAATCAAGAATCCGTCGTTGCCGGTTGCAGCGACAGTGGTCGCAGATCCGATGCTCGTGCCACCTGATGCGCGTGTGTTGCCGTATGGTGACTACAAATCGAAGAGCACCGATCCTTCGTCAGGACCGGGTACCGGCAACGGTATCGGAACTGGAACAGGCGGCGGTATCGGACCAGGTGAAGGTGGCGGTCTCGGACCAGGCCGTGGTGGAAACATCGGCGGCGGAGACCGAAATGACGGTGGTGGTGGACCAGGCGGTGGCGGTGGTGGCGGCTATGACCGGATCTTTACCGGCAGAGACGTCACGACGAAAGCACGTCTGATCTCGAAGCCTGAGCCGCAGTACACAGAAGACGCGCGCAAGAACCAGGTCACTGGTACGGTCGTGTTGAAGGTGGTGTTTGCGTCAAACGGGACAGTCTCGAACATCAGAACTGTTTCGGGTTTGCCGTACGGTTTGACGGAAAGAGCAATTGCGGCAGCACGTCAGATCAAGTTCGTTCCTGCAACCAAGGACGGGCATCAGGTCTCGATGTGGATGCAGTTGGAATACAACTTCAACCTTTACTAAGAATATTAGCCGCGGATTTCCGCGGATGACGCGAGATCAGCGTTTATCCGTGTCAATCCGCGGCTAAAAGTGTCTTTGCGCAAAGTTTTTCATTCGTTTGACACCCTCATTAATCTGTTCCATCGACGTCGCGTACGAGATTCGAATAAAACCTTCAGCCCCGAAACCTGCCCCATCAGTGACGACCGTGTGTTCTTCTTCAAGCAGTCGCTGCGCAAACTCACCCGAGGTCTTCAGATCCTTTTTCAAACACCCGCGCACGTCGGGAAAAGCATAAAACGCACCTTCAGGTTCACTACACTTAAAACCCGGAATCTCACGCAACGCATTCAATAACCACTCACGCCGGCGTGTGTATTCAGCCAGCATGATTCCCACGGACTCCTGTGGTCCTGTGAGTGCCTCGACCGCGGCCCATTGCGCGATTGAATTTGTGTTCGAAGTCGAGTGACCCTGGACCTTCAGCATTACTTTGGTCCATTCAGCCGGCGCTAGCGCATAGCCAACGCGCCAGCCTGTCATCGCGTAAGTCTTCGAAAACGATCCGGCTATGCACAAACGCGATCGAATCTCGACAGGCAAACTCGCCGCACTAAACACCTCGCCTGGCGGATAGACAAACCGTAGGTAACACTCATCGGAAACGACATAGATCCCGCGCTCGCTGGTGAGTTCCATGATCCTGCGAAACTCCGCCGGTGGTAGTACGCGGCCGGAAGGATTGGAAGGTGAGTTCAGAATCAGAAGCTTTGTTCGCGGCGTGATGGCGCGTTCAACCTGATCGGCTGAGAGCACAAAGTCAGTTTCTTCGGTTTCGATAAAGACAGGATTAGCGCCTGTGAAGACTACGACTTCTGGAAACGTCACCCAGTAAGGCTTAGGAATGAGCGCTTCATCACCCGGGTTTAGTAAAGTGACCACTGCATTGAAGATTGCCTGCTTCCCGCCTGCTGTTGCCATCACTTCCGATGGTTGATACTCGGTGCCAAACTCTCTGTGATAGAAATCGATAATTGCGCGTTGGAGTTCGCGAATACCTGCGTTCGCAGTGTACTTCGTGCGACCGGCACGCATAGCTCTTTCGGCCGCTTGTTTGATGTTGTCGGGAGTATCGAAGTCAGGTTCACCGGCGCCGAAGTCGCAAACATTTGCGCCGGAGGCCCGCAACGCTTCCGCCGCCTGCATCGCCGCCATTGTGGCTGACGACTGCATGCGAGCGACGTTTTCAGAAACGGAAAAGGGTGACATAACAGGCCAGGTTTTCATCCTTGATTCAACTTTTCTTTCATTCGTTTTTCAATAAGCGGCGGGACGAGGCCGGTGACGGCGCCGCCGAGCTGGAACACTTCTTTAACCAGTCGTGAACTGACATAGGAGTAGATCTCAGCAGGCATCATGAACACGGTTTCAATACCCGGTTCGAGACGCCGGTTCATCAACGCCATTTGCAGTTCGTATTCGTAATCGGAGATAGCGCGGATACCGCGAACGATGACGTTCGCCTGTTGGGCCACCGCATAGTTGACCAGCAGTCCGCTGAAAGAATCAACACGCAGTGTGCAGCCTCCCTTATTGATGCCTTTCACTACTTCAGTGAGCATCTCCTGCCGTTCTTCAACAGTGAATAAGGGTTGCTTGTCCGGGTTGACGAGAATACCGATGATTATCTCATCGAAGAGTTTGCAGCCGCGCTCGATGATGTCCAGGTGACCGTTGGTGACCGGGTCAAACGAACCGGGGTAGATGGCGCGTCGCATGCTCATTGGATGTTAGAGGTTAAAACGGAAATCGTAAATAGCCAAGCTGGCCTAAGAATAGCCAAATTCGACAAAAAATAGCCAGATTAGCAGTCTTGTCGGCAAATCATATGGATGCTAGGATCCTCGCAACTAGGAGTTACCGAAATGGCTCACAGTCTCATACAGGTTGACTACCCGATTCCGTTCGAACTGCTTGCGCTACGCCCACCCGTAACTCACGAACAATTTGAAGAACTCTGTAGCACGTATGGTGACCTACGGCTTGAACTCACCTCAACCGGAGAATTAATAGTTATGCCGCCGACGGGCTCAATGACTGGTAGACGTAGTTTCGACCTCACTTCTCAACTCGCATCCTGGTTCAGAGAGCATGGCACCGGTGTCTGTTTTGGCGCTGACGCCGGATTCACATTGCCAAACGGTGCTATTCGGGGGCCGGATGCCGCGTGGATAAAGCGGGAAAAGTGGGACAGCCTGACAGCCCAGGAGAAAGAGAAGTTTGCTCCTATTTGTCCAGATTTTGCCGTTGAGCTTCGCTCGCCGAGTGACAATTTCAGGGAGCTAGACCTCAAGATGTTTGAGTACATGGAGAACGGTGCATCGCTGGGTTGGTTGATCGATCCACTTAAGCGAAAAGTTTATGTGTATAGGCCTAATCAGGAGACCGTGGTTCTTGATAATCCGGAGACTGTGTCCGCTGATCCTCTGCTCCCCGCCTTCACGTTGAACCTGACCGAGCTTTGGTCTGTCGATTAACTTCCATAGGATTCCAGGATTTACAGGATTATCAAGATGTGTTTCAATACCCTTTGACAATTTGACGTGGTGAGTTAAAGCGACTTGCGGCCACATAAAATAATCCGCTAAACAGCTCGATGAGTTAAAGTTTCAGGCTCCGCGTTGTTAACCGCGGGGCCTTTGTTATTGCGTATGCCGAATCTTCTCGAAACACTCAAAGAACGCATCGTCGTGTTCGATGGCGCGATGGGTACCAACCTCCAGGTCCAGAATCTTTCCCTCGACGATTTTGGTGGACCGCGCTTCGAAGGCTGCAACGAAAACCTTCTCGTGACGAGGCCCGATGCGGTTGAAAGGGTGCACGCAGGTTTTCTTGATGTCGGCTGCGATGTAGTAGAGACGAATTCGTTTAACGGCACACCCGTCGACTTTGCCGAATACGACATCGCCGATAAGGCATACGACATGAACGTGCTGGCTGCGCAGCTTGCCAAACGCGTGGCCTCGGATTACTCCACCAAAGAAAAGCCACGCTGGGTTGCCGGCTCGATGGGGCCAGGTCGCAAACTCCCAACCCTGGGCCACATTTCTTTCACAGATCTTCGCGACGCTTATTCTGTGCAGGTGCGAGGACTGCTCGATGGCGGCGCTGACTTGCTGATCGTTGAGACTTGTCAGGATGTGCTGCAAACAAAAGCTGCACTCGCCGCAATCTTTGCTCACTTCAAAGAGACACGTCGTAGAGTGCCGGTGATCGCGCAAGTCACAATCGAAGTGTTCGGCACCATGCTCAACGGCACAGAGATCTCAGCAGCGCTGACCGCACTCGCGCCATTTCCCATCGACGTGGTCGGCATGAATTGCGGTACTGGTCCAAAGCACATGACCGAGAGCATTCGCTACATTTGCGAAAACACACCGCTCCCGGTTTCGGTTCTTCCCAACGCAGGTTTGCCTTCGGTGGTTGAAGGCAAGATGCACTACGACGAGACGCCGGAAAGTTTTACCGCCCAACTAGTCCACTTTGCGAATGACTTCGGCGCCAACATCGTCGGCGGTTGCTGCGGCACAACTCCAGATCACTTGCGTCTGGTCGTCGAAGCGATGCAACGCATCACTCCAAAACAGCGTCACGCAACGACATTACCCGCGGCGTCTTCAATCTATATCCAACAGCCATACGTTCAGGATGCATCGTTTTTGATCGTCGGCGAGCGCGTCAATGCGAGCGGATCGAAGAAGATGCGCGATCTGCTGAACGCGGAAGACTGGGATGGTCTGGTCGCGCTCGGCAAGGAGCAGGAGCGCGAAGGCGCGCACATTCTCGACGTGAACGTCGATTTTGTGGGCCGTGATGGTGAACGCGATATGCACGAACTGGCTTCGCGGCTCGTCACGAACGTCAAGCTGCCGCTGATGTTCGACTCGACCGAATGGCAGAAGATGGAAGCCGGACTTCAGCATGCCGGCGGCAAATCGATTCTTAATTCCACGAACTATGAAGACGGTGTGCCGCGCTTTGTGAAGGTGATCGATCTGGCAAAGATCTACGGCGCCAGTGTTGTCATTGGAACGATCGACGAAGACGGAATGGCGCGTACGGCTGAAGGCAAGGTCAGGATCGCAACGCGCGCTTACGAACAAGCGACGAAAGAACTTGGTCTGCCGGCCTCGGACATCTTCTTCGATCCACTCGCGTTGCCGATCTCGACAGGCATTGAAGAAGATCGTCGCAATGCGCTCGAAACTATCAACGCGATCAAGCGAATCAAGTCGGAGCTTCCGGGTGCGTTTACCATCCTGGGCGTATCAAACGTCTCTTTCGGACTCAATCCCGCCTCGCGAGTAGTTCTGAATTCCGTTTTTCTGCACGACGCAGTTGAAGCTGGTCTCGATTCCGCAATCGTTAATGCGAGCAAGATCGAGCCACTGAACAGAATCGGGGAAAAAGAACTGAAAGTCGCGCGCGAGTTGATCTACGACGAGCGTAAATTTGAAGGCGATGTTTGTGTTTACGATCCGCTGACAGAATTCACGAAGCTCTTCGAAGGTGTGAAGTCGAAGGCCACAAAGAAAGCTTCGAAGGGTGAGACTGTCGAGGAGCGTCTGAAGAATCACATTATCGACGGTGAGAAGATCGGTCTCGAAGACGAACTAAAAACGGGTCTCGAAAAATACTCAGCGCTCGACATCATCAACAACATTTTACTCGACGGCATGAAAGTCGTCGGCGATCTTTTCGGCAGTGGCCAGATGCAATTGCCTTTTGTCTTGCAGTCTGCCGAAGCGATGAAGTCTGCTGTTCGATTCCTCGAGCCGTTCATGGAGAAGAAAGGTGGTGCGACGGCCAAAGGAACGATGGTGCTTGCGACCGTTAAGGGCGACGTTCATGACATCGGAAAGAACCTCGTCGATATCATCCTGACGAACAACGGCTACAAGGTTTTGAATCTCGGCATCAAGCAACCAATCGATGCGATTCTTCAGGCGTATGACGAACACGGCGCTGACGCGATTGGAATGAGCGGGCTGCTCGTGAAGTCGACGCTGATCATGCGCGAGAACCTTGAGTTGATGAATGAGCGTGGCATCAAGGTTCCGGTCGTGCTCGGTGGCGCCGCGTTGACGCGTCGTTATGTTGAGGACGATCTGAAGTCGCTCTATCACGGCCAACTTTACTACGCGCGTGACGCATTTGCCGGGCTTCACACAATGGACCAGTTGGTTGGAGCCACCAACGGCGAAGAGAAGACTCAGGAAGTAGCCGCAGGATTGAGTGTCGATGTTGGCGAAGATGTTGAAGATCTGATCGGTGAAGAACAGAAACTCGGTATTCGTAAAGCTGCGAAGTCACGCAAGGTTGTCGGAGATACGACGCATACCACGCGTTCGGCAATAAGTCGCGATGTGCCGATTCCCCCCGCGCCGTTCTTCGGCTCGCGTGTCGTCGAAGACATTCCCCTCGACAATGTGTTTGCGTTCATAAACGAGACCGCGTTGTTCAAAGGGCAGTGGCAATTCAAGCAGGGTCGAATGCCGCTTGAAGAATATAAGGTTCTGGTGCGTGAAAAAGTGCGACCGGTTTACGAAGAGCTCAAAGAACGCTCGAAACGTGAAAAGCTGCTGATGCCTAAAGTGGTCTATGGTTATTACGAATGCCAGTCAGACGGAAATGATTTGATCGTTTACGATCAGGACAAGGAAGTGCGATTTACTTTTCCTCGCCAACCAGCAGGAAAACATCTGTGCCTTGCCGATTTCTTTGCTTCACGTGACTCGGGAAAGAAGGACGTCGTCGCATTTCATCTCGTAACTGTTGGACGGCGAGCAAGTGAGTATTCGCACGAGTTATTCAAAGCAGACAATTACTCGGAATATCTCTACTTTCACGGTTTGAGTGTCGAGAGTGCTGAAGCACTCGCTGAGCTGTGGCACAGGCGCATTCGTGAAGAGCTGGGCATTGCTGGTGCGGATTCTCCCGATCTGCCGCGACTCTTCAAGCAGGAGTACCAGGGCTCGCGCTACAGTTTTGGTTATCCTGCGTGCCCGCGACTCGAAGATCAGGAAAAGCTTTTCACTCTCTTGAATCCTTCACGCATCGACGTCAATCTCACCGAGGAGTTTCAACTAGAGCCAGAGCAATCGACTTCGGCTATTATTGTCCACCATCCGGAGGCCAAATACTTCTCGATTGACTGATCTCGAAGTCTTAACACCGTTCGAACGTTTCGCTTTCCGCCTCGTCAGGCGCATGAATGAGGGCGCCTGGAAGCGATTCTGGACGTGGTGTCAAAGCACACTTGGTGCCGGCTGGATTCATCTTTCCACGTACAACATCATGAACGTTTATGGTCTCGAGCATGTCGAGGCCGCTTCGCACGATCGCCCATTGCTGCTGGTTGCGAATCACCGTTCGTTCTTCGATATGTACGCGGTGTCGACCGTGCTCTTTTACAGGACTCGTTGGACCAAACGACTTTTCTTTCCAGTGCGCGGCAGATTCTTCTACCAGTCACCGCTGGGACTGTTCGTAAACCTGATCATGGGCTGGTTTTCAATGTACCCGCCATTCTTCGCAACGGGCGACCATCCGATTCCGGAGAAGCGCGCTTTTGACAGGTTTTCGTTTGAAGTGCTCGTGGATTTGGCGCGTTCCGGTCCGGGAAACGTAATCGGATTTCATCCGGAAGGAACGCGTAATAAGAACGACGATCCTTATTCGTTCCTGCGCGCGCAACCGGGCGTCGGGAAGTTGATCATGGAGGCACAGCCGCAGGTTATTCCGGTATTCATCGCCGGGTTATGTAATAGCTTGCCGAAGCAGGTGGCGCGTAACTGGAATCGCCAGGATGTGATCAGGATTCACTTCGGGCAAGTGTTGGACCTGAGTGAACATCTTGGGAAACCCGATCGGCTGCGCACGCACAAAGAGATCGCTGATGCGGTAATGGGAAAAATCGCAGAGCTCGGCGAACAAGATAAGAAACTTATTGCCGATTTCCAATTGCCAATTGCCAATTCGAAAAATCGGCAATCAGCAATTGGAAATCGGCAATAGCACGATATGTCAGTAGTGATAGTTAACCCATCGTCGGCCGGTGGAAGCACGGGCGAAGCCTGGCCGCAGATCGCGAGTGATTTGCGTTCGCAGTTCGGCTCGTTTCGGGCTGTGTTCACCAAACATCGTGGCGATGCGGCGGCGCTTGCGAGTGAGGCGGCGCGGAAGGGCGCGAAGCTCATTATTGCGTGCGGCGGGGATGGCACGATATCTGAGGTCGCAAACGGGATTCTGTCTTCGGGTAAAGATGCTGAACTCGGGATCCTGCCGAGCGGCACGGGTGGCGATTTCAGAAGAACGCTTGAAATTCCCGCGCGCACTCGCGATGCGGCGAGAATTCTTCGCACCGGGCGTTCCGTGCGCATCGATGTGGGGCGAGTTTCATATACGGACCACAATGGACACGACGCGACACGGTATTTCGTGGGAGTTGCTTCCTGTGGCATGAGCACCAAAGTCATCGAGCGAGTAAAGACAGATGAAGTCTCGTTTACGAGCGCGTTGCTGAAGACTGCAATGCGCAACGCACCTGTACGTCTCCTCGTTCAACTCGACGACTCTCACGAACGGCATCTCGTTGTTTCGAATCTATGCATCGCGAATGCTCGTTACTTCGGCGGCGGCATGAAGATCGCGCCCGATGCGAAACTCACAGATGGCAAGCTCGACATCATCAGCATCGGTGATCTAAGCGCCATGAAGATCTTCACCAGTGCTCCACGCGTCTACACGGGATCACACCTCTCGATGCCCGAAGTGAGTCACGCACTGGCGCGCAAGATCACTGTGCGCGCATCGGATCGAAGTACAGAAATCGCTCTGGAAGTAGATGGAGAACTTCCTGGAAGACTTCCGGCAACATTCCAGATTGTTCCCGACGCGCTTCGAGTCCGTGTCAACTTATCTGTGTAATCTGTCGCTGAAATAATCTATGATGCATTTAGCTCATGGACGACCGAAGATCTAAACCCCGACTAAGCGTTCATCTAGATGCGGTTTGGGATGGCGGCGAGGAAAGACACTCAGCCCGCATCACCGACCTCTCAGAGGGCGGCTGTTACCTTGATACCGTGGGCGAGGTATTGGCCGGCGAGATCGTTGCGTTTCGTGTGCTACTTCCGGACGGCGATTGGCTTTACCTCGAAGGTGAAGTTCGGCATCATCGCCACGGAGTGGGTTTTGGTGTTCAGTTTGTCGACTTAAACGAAGAACAAAGGGAGAATCTTTTGCGTCTGTTGCAAATCGCGAAAGAAGCAGGTCCTGAAGCTCCGGCGATTTGTGCGGACCTGGTTGAGGATTAACGCTTCTGAAGTCCGACCTTCTGTGGTCCACGAACAGGGAGCTCCCCCCAGAGATCCTCACATGTAGGCCCGCCAGCGAGGTGCCCGACAAAACCGACAACCAATGGCGATCCAAGGCACTTTGAAAACAATGAGTCTGGTTGATCTGCTCCAGTTTCTGGCTGCAGGCAGGAAATCAGGCACTCTCAAATTCGATCACGGCAAAATCACCAAACAGATTTACTTCAAAAACGGAATGATCGTGGGCTCCAAGTCTAACGATCCCCGCGAATATCTCGGCCAGGTTTTGCTTCATTACGGAAAAGTGGATGAAGTGCAGTTGAAGATTGCGCGAGAACTGCAACGAACCTCTGGCGCGAAACTCGGCGAAGTTCTGGTCGAGCAGGGATTCTTAAGTGAGGATGATGTTCTCAGTACCCTGAAAACAAGGACTCTCGACGCTATCTACGATCTGTTTGTTTGGACTGACGGTGACTTTGAGTTTTACGACGACGATCCTTTACCGGAAGACTTACTGCTGATTGAGGTCGAACCAACCACCGTCATCATGGAAGGGATTTATCGTATTGACGAGTTTGCCCGCTATCGAACGTTGGTCCCGTCTGACAGAAGCGTGCTTGAGCTCAATGCCGGATGGACGTCTTCGCTGAAGCTTGGGAAGGAGTTTCGGCAGGTTCTGTACTTTGTCGAGAAGCGGATGTCGGTAGCTGAAGTTTGTTATCACATGCACGCGTCGTCGTTTCACGTTTACGGTCAACTCTATACGTTGATCAGTGAAGGCATTGCCCGCGTAACCGGAGAGTTGCCAGAAGACAGTCCAAAGCTTGTTACGGAAGTGGAGGACTTGCCGGAGAGCGTGACCGAGATGGTTTGGTCTGCCGAACGCAAACTCGACGAAGATCCGGATGCAGCTTTACAGATCATTCAGAAGGCATTGCAGCAGCAACCTAACAACCCCGAAGCGCAGGCGTTGTTGCCGGTGGCGGAGGAGAAGTTCATCAAGCGTGTTTATGAAACTGGCGGGATCTCGCCGAAGTCAGTGCCGCAGTTGCGCGCAGTGGATTTGACGGCTGAGCAGATCGATCCGCAGGAAGGGTTTGTGCTTTCGCGTATCAATGGCTCGTGGGATATACAGTCGATTCTCTCGATTTGTCCGTTTCGTGAGGCAGATTGTTTACGAATGATTAAGAAGCTGATGGAGCGCGGCATCGTTGAGATTAAATAGACAGCGCACAACTCAGGACGGAGATCTTGCCGACGTATTCCCGGAAGCGGAGTGAATTTCCCCGCAAAGGCGCAAAGGCGCAAAGTTTAAATCCGGAACCTGGTTTTCTTGGGGCCTTTGCGCCTTTGCGGGATCTCCTGTTCTCAGAACAAAGAAACGTCGCGATACCGGATGCGCGAGATTACGCCAGCGCGATAGCGCACGCTCCTTCACTATATCGAAGCCTGCGAGACTAAACGTCCGGCGCCAATCCTGTTCTAGTTGAAACTTGCATGGTCCAGTGCGGTCGCGCCACTGCCGATCGTGCGTCCAGCACACCGCGCGATCCCACCAGATCGTAGGTATATCCTCGTAAATGATCGCGAGCCCGCCTTCTCTTAAGACGCGACTGACTTCATTCAGCACCAGTTGCGGATCCTGCGCGTGGTGCAACACGTAACAAAGCAACACGGCGTCGAAGCTGTCGTCCCTGACAGGAAAATGACGGCCATCGTAAGGAAGATAATTGATCCGCGCGTCCGCGGTGTTCGTGCCAACGTCCAGCCCAACCACAGTTTTGCCCAGCATGCTCTGGAGATGGTGCGCGATAAATCCGTTTCCACAACCGACGTCGAGCACGTCGGCATGTGGCGGTAACACGCTCGCGACTTCAAGCGCCATGTCGTATGCTCGACCAACCTTGCGTCGTCGCCGCGCACGCTTGAAACGTCGTTTGATAGTTGAAGCCAGACTCGTCACTGCATGCACACAGTGCAAGCCCGGTGCCGTCAAAAATGGGGAAAAACCCGCGTAAATTCAGTGTGCAATAAATTTCCGTCGCAAAAAATTGCTGACGATTGCTGCCGCACATTTGCACGGTGCTTATCCGCGTAAATCTGTGGCAAAATCCATCACATGACCAAACTTCTTATGACTGCTCTGTTACTGACGCAAACTCTTCCCGCAGGATATTGGCCGCTCGAAAAGAGCCAGCCGATAATCGACAAAACGCAAACGATTCGTTTATCCGGTGACCTCTCTAAATTATCGGAGGGCGAACGAAAGGCTGTGGCGAAGTTGATCGAAGTCGGACAGATCTTTCAGAAGCTCTACGAGGAACAGCGACACCCTGAAGCAACATCGTCTTATCGTGCGCTCGATGCACTCGACAAACGAACCGGTTCCACTCCGGCAACGCAAAACCTTTTGACGCTCTACCGTCTATCTCAGGGACCAATCGCTACGACTCTCGAAAACAAGCGTGAGCCTTTTCTTCCCGTCGATCCAACCAAACCCGGCAAGAATGTTTATCCATGGGGCATAACTAAGGAAGAGATTGAACGGGCAATCGCATCCCCAGGTGGACAGGCGAACAAACGCGACAAAGTTCTCGATCTGCGTAGCGTTGTTCGCTTCGTGAATGTAAAGAATCTACAACGCGACATCGCCACACTAAACAAGTATCCTGTGTTAGAGACTTTGCACCCGGGCTTGCTTGCGGAACTGCTCCAACTCTCGGCCGATTCACGACGAATCACGACGCCGCCCAATCAACAACCCACAGATGTTTATGCAGTGCCATACGCAGTCGCTTATGCGGATGAGCTGACGAAAGCCTATAAGCTTTTGAACGAAGCAGCCGATGCAGTGGCGAAAGACGACGAAGAGTTTGCGCGATATCTGCGCAATCGTGCGCGCGACTTGCTCTCAAACGATTACGAGTCAGGCGATGCTAGCTGGGTTACTGGACGCTTCAAAAATCTCAACGCGCAGATTGGTTCCTACGAAACTTACGACGACGAGCTGTACGGCGTGAAGACTTTCTTCTCGTTCTGTTTATTGCAGACACGGCAACAGGAAACAACCGCATTGCGTGAAGCGATGAAGGGTCTACAGGCGCTCGAAGATTCGCTTCCTTACAAAAACCACAAGAAAGTGCGTGAAGACATTCCCGTCGGCGTCTACGATGTTGTTGCAGACTTCGGACAATCACGCGGTGGCAATACCGCCACGATTCTGCCGAACGAAAGCTACGTGGCGCGTCGTTATGGCCGCACAATTCTGTTGCGCACCAACATTATGCGCGACCAAAACATTTTTGAGGGAGTGTCAAAAACACTTGCCGCCGCGCTTGGCGAGCAGCAGGCAAGGGAACTAACGCCCGACGGAAATTTCTATCGCACCTTATGGCATGAAGTGGGCCACTACCTCGGCGTGGATCGAACCAGGGACGGGCGCGAACTCGACGACGCGTTGCAGGACAACGCCAATGCGATGGAAGAAATGAAGGCCGACCTCGTGTCGTTGTTTGTTGCCGAAGCTCTCCACAAAAAGGGCTATTACACCGATGCGCAGTTGCGTAGCGTTTATGCGGGCGGAATCTTGCGCGTGCTGCAGAACAATCGTCCACGACGCGACCAACCATACAACACGATGCAGTTGATGCAGTGGAACTTCTATCTCGAAAATGGATTATTAACTTTCGATCCAGGCACGAAGACGCTGAAGGTCCACTATGAAAAGTATCATGACGTTGTCGGCAAGATGCTTGAAAAGACGCTTTCTGTGCAGTACGAGGGCGATAAGGCAGCATCGGATCAATATATCGATCAGTACACGAAGTGGGACGATAGCCTTCACGGCGTGATCGCCGCGAACATCCGGGCGCAGCAAAGGTACAGGTTCAGGCTCTTCAAATACGCGGCGCTTGGCGAATAATAGGTCCTATCTCACCGGTCCCGTGATCGACTGCTGCGCGATGTCGAGGTAGGCCTTGAGCCTGACTTCAGGTAATCGCAGTCGATCGGCTCCGGCTTTTGCGCGCTCGAAATTCGTCACGGCCAGAGTACCAAGCACTTGAGACATTCGCGTCACCGTCGTAGCGACGACGCTGCCGTTCTGTAAATTGAGTTCCTCGTCATCAAAGTTGTCAGCGCCAAAACCTTCCAAAGTCCGCGCGGCCGTGCAGATCTCGTTGATCTGATCGATCAACGGCTCAACTGTCTCAAAGGATCGCTTTGAATCGTAACGAGAGAACGCGCGTGCGATCTCAAACAACGCATTCATGTGTTCCTGATCTTGCGCCTGTAAAGCAGGCCCCAGAATTGCTCTCGCCTGTTCGAGCAGGTTAATCGCATTTGCCCGTTTCTGACCTGGTCCAATCTGGTTGGCGATCTGGGCCAATTGAACAGCACGTTCTCTGGGTGTGCGAAATCCGCTGATGAGCCTCAGGGCTTCGTCAGCCTTTCCCTTTGCCAATGCGCGATAGATCTCTTGCTGCTCTATGTTCGCCAGAGCGTTGCGTTGCTGGTGGGGGTTTGGGATGAGCTTGATGAGTTGTTTGGCTCGTCCAATGTCGCCATTGGCGGCTTCACGGTTTGCAAGCTGAAGGTAAAGGTGTTCCCGTTGTTCCAGTGGTGCTTTTTCAATTGTCTCGAGTGCTGTGTCTACCGGACTGTTGGCGATTGAATATTGAAACTGGTTAAGACCCGAAGATCGGTGGCCCGATAGTTCGTTCAACTTCTTTTCTACTGCTGCTGAGCCGCCCGGTGAGACGCTATCCAGTTCCGGACCGAGTTGCTGTAGCCCGCTTAACAGGCTCCACGCCGCATCGCGCTCGGGTGTGTAAATTTGAGGCGATGGCAGAGAGAAAGACAACGCTTCCCTCAGAGCTTTCTGAATTAATTCGCGGTATTGCATTTCTGACAACAAAGCCGCTGTCTTCGGCGGAACGTAGTTGGATTGAGTGTTCCCCGACGATGATCGTCCGGGTCTTTCGAGTGAGCGGATCAGGCCAATCGCCAGGTTTGCCGCGTCCGCGTTTTTAAGCAGCTTCTCCTCGAGAACTTTGCCGGCGATTTCGTTTGCCAGTTCAGCAGCCAACTCGGGATTCTGTCGTCTCAGGAAGCGGAGCGTGTTCAGTACATTAGACGAGAGTTTTGTTTTTAAATTCTTGCGCGCAATCTGAAGCGCTCGCTGCGGATCTTTTTGCATGATCTGATTCGCGATCGACAGTTCCATCATGCTTTCCTGCGACGCTTGTTCGCGTTTATTGCTGTAAGGATTGGGTGGCGGAACAGTCGAGTAGAGGAAAGTTAGAGCCGCTTCGGGATCGCGTAGTGCGAGCACGCGCGTCATCTCGAAACGCATCTGTGAAATCCACCCATACTGCTGCGAATAATCCGGATTGCTCGCGTCAATTGAAGCGATAAGTTCCTTCACTCCGTTAGCTGCATCAGTCAAGTACTTTGACGCGCGCTTTTGCTCGGGTTCCCAAAGGAGTTGGGACGCGAGGAGCTGAGCATTGATACGCGTGAACGGCGATTGGATTTGTGTGATTGTTTCTTCGAGCTCTAAAAGTAACGCAATGCCTTTTGCTTTGACGATCTGCAGACTCTGGCTGGCTTTGATCTCCTGCTCGTTTGCCTGGCGCATTTCAAGGATCTTGATCTGGTAGCGACCTGAAGTTGTACCAGCAGGATCGAGCGGGTTAACAGTGAGGCGATAAATACCTGCCGTCGTGGCAACAAACGAAACATGCTCCGGACCATCATTGCCATTGGGCGAATCGAACTCTCCAAGAGCTTTCCCGTCAGGTGAGAAGGTCTTGACGACGACGTCGATACCTTGCTGTTCAACAACGAACTGAATCCAGGCGTTCTCCTCCAGCGTGACGGTGAACTCGTGCACCTGACCCGCCCCGAGTGTCCGTTCAACCGGCGCGTTTGCCTGAAGCGCCGTCGGACCCTGAGCGTGTGCTGTCAGCGAGGCACAAATAAGGAAGGGGAGAAGAAGCAGCGCACGAAGTCTACCCATGGGAGTATCTCCTGATTGTCGGAAAGCTAAGAGCTTGTGCTAAGACGCTGGAAAGCCACAGCAAGTTCCCCAAAGCACATTTCTTTTTGTGCCTTTTGTGCCTTTTTGTGGCTACTTGCCAAACGCATTGCTGCCGAGAAAGTTTTCTCTGACGTAGGCGACGGTGTCCTGGAGGGTTTCGCCGGGATCGCGCGGCTTGAAGCTCAGCTCGCGAGTGGCTTTAGAGCAGTTCAGATACCAGAAATACTGGGCCATTTCGATCGCGCCCGGCTCGACGGGCGAGGCCATGTCCCACTGTTTGAAAAGTGAATCCAGCAGGCCCGAACCCGTAATCGCAAGGCGCGACGGGAGCGCCAGCCACGGTGCCGAAACCTTTGTGAGCCGCTCGAGCCGGCCAAAGAATTTTGAGAAGGTCCAGTTGGCGGCGCCCAGCAGGTAACGCTCGCCGTGACGTCCCTTCTTCATCGCCACTCGGAACGTGTGAGCAGCGTCGCGCGCATCGACGAAACTTACTCCACCTGTCGGCACCGCACCGATCTTGCGCGCCATGAAGTCAAGAATGAGCTTGGTTGAACTTAGACGATCGTCGCCGGGTCCGAGCAGCAAACTGGGGTTCATGATCACCAGCCGCAGTCCTTTGCCCTGGAAGCGTTCAAGTGCCGCCATCTCCTGGTACGCTTTGCTCGCGTAATAAGGCCAGCGCGAAATGATGTCGAGCGGAACAGGATACGTTTCGTCCGGATTAACCTCGCCATCTTTTGTGACTGCAATCGTGCCGCTGGTTGATGCAAGGACGATTGTTTTGACTCCTGCAGCTTTCGCGGCATCGCACAAGAGGCGGGTGCCTTCGACGTGAATGTCGTACATCTCACGCGCATCTTCGCGTTCGCGTGAAACTCTGCCGGCGAGGTGATAGATCTCGCTGATGCCTTCAACGGCGCGTTTGTTGTCGTCAGCGTTCGTGATTGAGCCGGCGAATGTTTCGACTCCGAGATCGACAAGCCAATCGGGAATCGAAGTCGCCATCACGCGGACGTCTTTCGCGCCGTCCTGGGTCAGTTGGCGAACAAGATGTGCGCCGAGGAAACCGGTACCGCCGGTGATGAGGGTTACGGCGCGTTGTCGCTTTTCGATAGCCGCACGTCGTTTTGTGCCCGTGGGGACGGGCGTCAGGCGAGCGGTACGTTTGCCGGAGGTTTTGGAAGGCATCTTCTTCATTGCCGATTGCCAATTTCCAATTGCCAATTTGCGCAATTGGCAATCGGCAATTGGCAATCTGTTGACCTATACAGCAACCTCCTCGGCTACTAATTCTTTCTTTCGCTCACTCTTCCAGAGCTTCCGCAATTCTTTCGCATCAAATTCGCTCCGTGTGCGATCGCGCAGGTTCACAACCTCATGCCTCACGCGAGCTGCGATGAGCCTGTAAGCCTCCGTACGCGGCATGCCTTTCGTCATCTCCTCCAGTTCTTCGATCTCGAGAAAGCGTCCGATGCGAGCGCCGACATCGCGGTTCTTGATAAGCGTCGTTCCCTTGGGCATCGCCTCGTAAGTGCCATCGAGATACATCGGGAGGATACCAACACGCGCGTGGAGCGCGAGATATCCGACGACGGGCTTGAAGTCGGCCATGATGCCGGTCATCGAGCGCGTTCCCTCAGGAAAGATCAGCGCGTTGTAACCACGATCGAGAAACGACTTCGCGTGACGAAGCGACTGTCGCAGCGAACCAGTGCGCTCCATCGGCACGAGATTTGTAAAGTTCTCCATCACTGCACGCTTGTACTTCGTGTCGAAAAAGTAATCGGCGGCGGCGAGTGCGACCAGATCTTTCCCGAATTCACCAAGGGCCATTTTCGTCAGACCCATATCGAGGTGCGAAGAGTGATTTGCCGCGACAAGGAAATTGGTGTGCGGCGGAATGTTCGAGCGTCCTTGGTAATGTGTGCGCAGGAATTGATCGTAAAGAAAGCGCTGAAGCAAATCACCGGCTTTATTGCCCGCCGTACGCACAAACGACGGAATGTGAATTTCGTCATCCTTGCGGCGATCGTCAACACGCGTCTCCTGTTTCGTTGATGCACCAGGCTGTCGGGCGACGACCGTCAACAACTCTTTCACGTCCTGAACTTCATTGAATCGCTCCGGCGCCGAAATGGAACCACCCGCAGCTTCGATCGCGGTTGCGAGTTCGACAAACATCAAACTGTCAAATCCCAAATCGCTTAATCGGGTATCAATCGCGACTTCCGAGCGAGGTCGATTTGCAACGCTCGCAACCACTCCCATCAGCCACATCGAATCGGTGTTCGCACTCTCCGGAGCCGTACTGCGCCGTCCGGATTTCTGACTCTCCTCGAGTGACTCCATTATCTGGACTACTTCGCGTCGCTTCACCTTTCGCGTGGCAGTGCGTGGCAACTCGATATCGGTGAAGTGCAAAACTTTCACCCGTTTGTAGTAGGGCAGTGAAGCGGAGACTTCACGGAAGTGCTCTTCGACGAGTCGATGCAACGCCGCTCGCGAGAGTGAAATGTCGAATTCGTCGTCCGCAACCACGAGACAAGCGACCTTTTCGCCGATTCCATCAGGCAAGCCGACGATGCTCAGCTCTTTGACGTAGGGCGAGTTGCCGTAAGTCTCTTCGAGCTCGTCGGGATAAACATTCTTGCCGTTTGTATCGACGATGATCTCTTTCGAGCGACCAACGAGGTAGAGATTTCCGTCGTCGTCAACGCGACCGAGATCGCCGGTATAGAGCCAGCGATCCACGAGTGTCTTGCGCGTGGAAGCCTCGTCCTCGTAGTAACCGAGCATCACGTTTGGACCACGGGCAACAACTTCGCCGACGCCGCTCGAATCCGGTTCAGCAATACGCACTTCGACACCGGGCAGTGGTTTGCCGACTGTTCCACTCAGCATGCGGTTTTCGGGTCTGGTGACTGTCAGAACTGGTGAGGCTTCGGTCAGACCATAACCTTCCAGGATCGTGAACCCGAGACCGTGGAAGTCGCGCTGAATCTTTTCGCTGAGCGCTGAGCCGCCGCTGATGAAATAGCGTATGCGCCCGCCGAGACCTTCGTGAATCGGATAGAACAGGACCTGCCCAAAATTCAGCGGCGTCTTATCGCGGAGCCATGCATTTGCGAATATCAGATTGTCTGCCGTCTTACCGATCCAGTCGCTGCGCTCGTACAGACGATTCTTGATGCGGCGGTGCAACAGTTCCCAAAGCGCGGGAACGCCGACCATTCCAGTTACGTGACCATTCTTGATCGCCTTCGCGAGCGCGTCACTGGTGAGCTCAGGCAGATAAGTAATCTGCGCGCCACGACTCAACGGTGTCAAAAAGCCTGTTGAGAACTCGAACGTGTGATGCAAAGGCAAGACTGACAAGACGCCATCGTGAGTCGTCATGTCAAAAACTGACGACAACATCGAGACCATGCTCGTCAAATTGCGATGCGAAAGCATCACTCCTTTTGGCTGGCCCGTCGTGCCGGACGTAAAGATGAGTGAAGCGACGTTTTGCGCCTGAACACGTTTCGGCAACAGCGCGATACGTTCGTCCTCGGTTTCCTCGTCCGGTAAGGCGAAGACGTCATCGTAAGTCCAGAGGCGAGTCAGTCCCTGCGTAGTGAGTAGCTCTTGTAAATCCGGATGATCGTTAAGAACCGCTTCACTGCAGATCATGCCCGCGGCATTTCCGGCGCGCGCGAAATTGAGGATCTCCGTCGTAGAACTTTCCGGATCACATGGGATACACGTTGCACCCGTCTTTAGCACACCGAAATAACTCATGCCCCACTCGGGTGCGTTGCTGCTGACCAACATCACGCGATCCCCATGCTTGATGCCCTGGCTCGCGAGAAATCCCGCCACACGCGTCGCAAGCTCACGTAGATCCGCATACGTGTACTGTTCCTTGCGCCCATCTCGCTCGATACGCATCGCGACTCTCGTCGCGTGGCGCTTGGTCGAAGTCTCAAACAGCTCGAGCAGGTCGCGATACGTGTAGACGCGCTTCGGCTGTGCGCGCATTTCGTCTTCGAGTGTTGGAAATACCCACTTGGTGAGTCCGGGCAGGTGAATGTTGAGCCAGTAGTCGTACCAGTCAAACATTTCCGGATTCCAGGTGATGAGGTTCCGTTCGTCTTCACTAATGCGATTGAAGAGTGTCCGGACGTTGTCCGACCGAAACACGTAGGCATTTTCCACAGTGAATGGGCAAAACATATCAAACGCTTCGCTGGTTTCGCGCGTGAATTCTTCGACACGTTCGACACTCGTCTTGACCTTGTCGATCACTTCGCCGACACGACCGCCACCCCAACGCGGCCGCACCCGATCCAACAACGACGACGCCTTCTTCGCCGCCGAGTTGAACATCGGCAAAGATGTGTTTTCAAATTTCGACACCGTAACGGGCCGCGGCTCCATGCGCGCCGCGACGTGGTTCAGAATCTTGATGCCGGTATCCTTCTCTTCGAAGTATTTGCGCTTATCCAGTCCGCAAAGACCGATGATCCTTTCCATGTTGTTGGCGTTCGCGTCGCCGGTGGCTGCCTGAAAGACAAGCTCCGGTGTCTCGACGCACGCCTGTGCCGAGACTGCCAACATCACGGACGCAACCTGATCGACGGGCGTGATATCGAGAATCAATTTCGGATCAGCGGGAATCTGCGTTTGGCCCTTGCGGATAAGAAAGATGATCGGCGCAGTAGTCGTGAACCCTTCATTCCAACCCGGAAACGGATATGACATCGCCGACTCGACGATGCTCGGCCGCACGATGCAGCGCACCATTTCGGTCTCGGCAGCGACGAGTTGTTCGCCGAGTGATTTTGTATACGTGTAAATGTTGGGCCAACCCCAGTAGGCGGCACGCTCGACGCCGAGATCGGTGAGACGCGTGCGCGTCCAGACTTTGCGCTCGCGCGCGACTGCGAGTCCGAGAGCATCAGGGTCGTCGACGTCGCGACCTTCCTCGTTGAGTCGTTTCCGTGCGAGCTCACGAAAGCGCGCCGTCATCATTGCGTCGCGAGCTTCATCTCTGACGCGATCGGCGAGCTTGGCGCAGTCTGCAATTTCCTGATCGACAGAGAACTGCACGCCCGCCATCTCCGGTTCACGATGGCGAGGGAAGTAGCCAATAACCGGATCGCCCTCCCAAACAGCACCTGAACGATTGCCCGCAACGAAGCAGGTTGAAACATGGACCAGAGCCGGGCGTTTCATCCGGCGCGCAAACGCGATGACGTTTTGTGTCCCGACTACGTTCGTGCGCAGTCCGCTCTCGAGTGTCGGATTGAAAGTGACGTTACCTGCGGAGTTGATGATGACGTCGACGTCCTCAGCGATACTCTGTGCTTCCTCTTCGGAGTAGCCGAAGTTTGTCTCGGCGATGTCGCCGCCTCTAACAATTACCTTGTCGTTGACGAACCCTTCGAATGCGCCGGCATAACGTTCGCGCAGTGGATCAAACGGAGGCGCAGTGATGATGTTGTTCCAAAAACGATTCTCCGATTCCTCCTGCGAGCGCGCGCGGACGGTGAGGTAGATCTTGCCGACGTTTGGGAAACGATAGAGCAACATGCTCAGCGTCACTTTCCCGAGAAACCCCGTGCTTCCAATCAGAAAGATCTTTCGGTCCTTGTAGATTTCAGTTGGAGATAGTTTCATTTTCAAACTTCCGATTTGGGCGCCTCTTTGGAGTGCGGTAACTTGTTACCGCTTTGGTGTCAGTCTCGTAACTACGTACTAAAGCGCCAACAAGTTGGCGCACTCCAAAAGGGGCGTCCTATTCCATATCCGCAATGCCGATCATCGGTTGATGCAGCATCGTGATCTCTGCGGAATTGCCCATGTAGCTGCGCGCCATCGCAATTGCCTCGGTCAAATTGTCCGCTCGTTCCCAACCGAGAATCCCTGGCACGTGCGCATTCTCTGCCCCTGCGGCGATTACGTGACCGATGTGCTGGCGACCGTTCTCGCCCCAGTACCACATGAAGAACGGATGCGCGCCGTGATAGGCGTTGCCGCGGCGATACATCTCGATGTAGCTGGGATTATTTGCAAACTCGCGCTCATATTTCTCACGCAACGTGAACGCATCACGCGTCTCGGGCAGCAAGCGATTGAAAAACTCGATGTAGCTTGGGTGAAACTGGTGATCGAAGTCGTCGTAACACGGGTGATGCAAAATCATCACGCCGCCTTTCTTCAACAACGGCTTGTTGCGATAGAAGTTGAAGTGATAACCAAGCGCCATCACCTGGACGAGCAACGGATTCAGAATCGAGTAGACGTTGTATGGTGAAATATCTGGAATGCCGGTGATGAGAATGTCAGCCTGGCCGCGTATCGGAACCAGATATTGCTCCATTCCCTTGGCGATGATCTTCTCGTGAACGAGATCTGTTTTGCCCGCATAGCACGCAGTCATCTCGTATTGCGCCGGTCGCGAATGCAGCAGCTTGCGACGCGCGGGACGCGGTAACTTGCTCATCGTGTAACGCATGGCTTCGAACTTCATGCGGTCGAATGCAGTAAAGTCGTCTTCATTGCGCAGCAGGAAATCCATGTCCGCGCCGTACATGCGATTGTTGATGGCAGTTTCGATGTGGAAAACGTTTAGTGTCTCGTCGACGATCTTTCCGAGCCGTATCACCTTGTGATTCAAAGCCGAGCGCGCTGGATCCATGTAACTGTCTGAATCACGAATCGTCTGCGGATCGTGATGCGCGCGCAGCGACTCGTAATCACAGAGTCCGACTGCGACTGACTTGTGACCACCATCCATCGGCACGAAGTTGATGTTGACGTAGATCAGCAGATCGCTTTCCGCACAGCGGCGATTGAGGGTAAGTGGCTCTTTGTGTCTTGTTTCGCCGATCTTTACGAGGCCATCGGTCCATTCGGCATCGTGGTTGTAGTAACGGTCGGGATAGTAATCAGCAAAAATTTTCGGGCCCACCATCCGTTTCATTTCCCATTCCGTCATCTTTCGATGGAGCGAGTTCGCGATGATGATGTGGACGTCGTCCACGCCGTGTCCGGCGAGCATGTCCAGAACGATCTCCAGGATCGTCTGGCGAATGTCGGGCGTGGCCATCGGTGGGAGAGGCAAACTGATGTCATCAACCGCAACTGTGACGCGCATTCCCGGTTCGAGTTGAGCAAACAGCGGATCGCACCCGAGCGGGTGATTCAAAGCGTAACGAATAGCAGCTTCGCGATTGGGAAGACCTTTGATCGACGGGTTCGGATAGAGCACACGCGTTCCGATCGGCAAGTCTTCAAGAATGAAGTCTTCACCGGACGGCATAATGCGCGGCGCGCTGTCGCGATCGATGTAAATTACGGATTCGTGTGTCTTTCTTCTTAGTTGAAGTGCCATTTCTTCTTTTGTGCTTTTTGTGCCTTTTTGTGGCTCATTTCAGATTTAGTATGGGCCAGTCATGGTGCAATGCTGTTTGTCGCAAACGCATGTCGGGATTTATCACTGCCGGGTGACCGACAATTGAGAGCATAGGCAGGTCGCTCATACTGTCGGTGTAGGCGTATGAATCACTCAGACTGATCCCTTCTCGTTCGGTGTAAGTTCGAATCCACGAAGCCTTGGTTGCTGAAGCCATCACGGGAGGCAACAAACGCCCGGTGGCCACTCCATTCACGAATTCCAGCCGATTAGTGACGTATTCAGTGATTCCCAGGTGCTCCATGAGCGGCTTCACTGATAAATCAAGCGCGCCGGTTATCACGACCTGCCGCAGCCCTAATTTCCTCGATTTATCGATCAGTTCGTACGTCCCGGGAAAAACTGCCGGCTTGATCACGTCTTCAAACAAATCATGTGCAAAGTAGCGCAGCCGGTCCTCGGATTGCCCCTTGTAGCGTTTGAAATAGAGGTCATTAAAGACTTTTCGGCTATACTGGTCCGTCACCGCGAATACTGGAAGGCTCAGAAACGTCGTCGCGCTCTTCGTAAAACTGGCCATCAAACCCTGCTGGCGTTTCGCATAGAACGAGAGCGTGTGCACAAGGTTAGTGCTGACTAAAGTTCCCTCAAGATCGTAGAATGCGGCCCCTGCCAAGCTCTCCTCCAGCTGGTTTTTGCGGTCTTGCGGCCGAGATCGGCTCTGAATGGGAAGTCACTATACCGTATTCGAACCGTTTTGGGTTAACCGGAAGCAAAAGTATTACACACTGTATGCTGATTCTAGACAATCTGAGGTCAATTGATGATAAATCCTAGGAAAAAGCAGGAAATTGTCCGATCAGCGCTGATCGCATCGGCGCTTATTTCGCTAGTTATGGGCGGGATTGCATGCAACAACGGGGCGCCGGAGAGTATGTCCAGCACAGGCAGTTCGGACGCGAAATTGGCCGCAGATAAGATCGCTGAGGCTGAGCCGTTTTATGAGGGCCGCGAGGATATGACCAAGGCTCGAACGGCAGTTACAGCCCTCCGCCAGGCACATGCGGCGGATTACGGTAACTACGAGGCAGCCTGGAAGCTCGCACGGGCGGCCTTCTACGTCGGGGACCGGACTGACAACGACTCCGAACGAGACAACATGTTTCGAGAAGGAACTGAAGCCGGAAAAGCAGCTGTACAACTACAGCCGGACAAACCGGACGGCCATTTCTGGCTGGGGGCCAACTACGGCGGCGAGGCAGCGCACAGCACCCTTTCCAACCTTTCCAGTTTTCAGGACATAAAGCGCGAGATGGAAGCGGTTTTGAAGATTGATGAGGGCTATCAGGGCTACAGCGCTTATATCGGTCTGGGTCGACTCTATCTACAAGCTCCTAAAGTTCTCGGCGGCGACATTAACAAAGCGATCGAGTATTTGGAAAAGGGCCTAAAACTCAATCCCAATAATACGGTGATGCGTTTATATCTTGCTGAAGCGCATGAAGCGAACAATAGAAACGCCGATGCCAAGAAGCAAATCGAAACAATCATGTCATCGACTCCCGATCCAAAATACGTAGCGGAGCACAAAGACGCAGTTGAGAAGGCGAAGAAACTGCTCCAGAAGATTGAATCAGAAGGGTAGTTAGAACACAGATTAACGCGGATCTAAATCCGGATTTAAATCCGTGTTCATCCGCGGCCCGTTTTTTGTCTTATCTCCTCGAGCGTGCGTTTGAGCTGTTCGAGTTTTTGACCTGCTTCACCGAGTTTGCCTTGCGAGGTTAGGCGCTGGTAATCCTCGAATTCCTGGTTCGCACGGTTTACGAGCTGTTGTAAATCCGCGCCGGGTGTTGCTGATGGTGTTGGTTGTTGTGGAGCCTGACCAGTTTCCGGCGGTGCGGAAGGTCTGGCGACGGCGTCGCCGAACAGACTGTTCATTGCCTCATTGAACGATTTTCCGTAGGCAAGTTTTTCCTGTGTAGCCAAAACGACGAGCCGCAGTTCGGGCATCGGACTCCGCGTAGCCTGCAGATAGATCGGTTCGACGAACATCAACGAACGCCCAATCGGTATCACCAGCAAATGCCCACGAATGACGCGCGAGCCTTGCTGATTCCAAAGCGTGAACTGTCCCGAAAGCTCTGCGTTTTGATCGATGCGTGCCTCGATCTGTACTGGTCCATCCACCAATCTTGATTTCGGGAAGTTGTAGACAAGCAGTTTGCCGTAGTTTTCACCGTCGCTGCGTCCGGCCATCCAACCGATCATGTTGTTTCGGTTTGCAGGCGTGAAAGGCAGAATTAGTACAAACTCATTATTCTGCTGCTCGCCCGGCAACTGCATCAACACGTAATAGGGAGCGATAGGCTCACTCACCTTTTCATTCTTCTCATTGATCGTAATGTGTTGCGCGATGCTCCAGGCGTCTTCGCGCTGGAAAAACACTTTCGGATTCTGCGTGTGATAGAGACTGTAGACTTCCCCCTGAGAACGTATCAGTGTTTCGGGATACCGCACGTGCGCGCGGAGGTCAGCGGGCATCTGGCTCGCATCCTGGAACAGACTCGGAAAGATACGCCGGTACGCCGCAAGGATTGGATCCTGGTTATCGAACACGTAGAAACTGGCCGTTCCGTTATAAGCATCGATAACAACCTTGACGCTGTTGCGAATGTAGTTGAGCGAATTGCCGGCGACGTCGTGATGCGTTGAATAAGGGAAGTATGACGATTCGGTAAAAGCGTCGATCATCCAGAAGAGACGCCCATCGTTGGAGACGACGATGTAAGCGTCTTTGTCGTAAGTCAGGAATGGAGCGACGCCATTTACGATCTCGCGAATGTTTCGATTGATGAGGACGCGACTTTCATTAGTTATAGCATCTGAGAACGGCAGTCTCGAGAGATCACCAACTCCCCATGCGAGTAACATGCGTCGCAAGCGGCTGTTAATCGGTATGCCGCCCGTGCCCTGATAAGAGGTGGTGGCGTATGTATCGTCACCTTGAGGGTAATCAAACTCCTGCTGTTTGGTCTTAACGTAGACGTAACGATTCGTGCTCTCACCAAAATAAATCTCTGGTCGTGTAACCTTAATCTCACCCTCAACCGGCATGTTTGACAACACAAACTGCGGCAAACCCTCGGGCGTGAAACCGTTGGCGCTGTTCATCGTCACGCCATATCCATGCGTGTAGATCAATCGCTCATTGACCCAGTTGCGGGATGAAGCAGGCAACTTTTCGTCGTTGATCTCTCGCGGCGCGATCATCATCTGCCGCGTCTGGCCCGCCATGACATAACGGTCGACGTCGACATCAGGGAAGTCGTAGTAAGTGCGAATCGCCTGAATCTGTCGGAGCGTGTCCTGGAGTGCACGCCAGTCCCAGAGGCGAATGTTGTCGAGACTCTGTCGATTGTTCGGGAGATCGAGCGCGGCTGTCGAGGTTTCCGCTTCGAAGTCGCGAAACTCTATTTGATCGAGTCCAAAACCTCTTCGCGTCCATTCCAGGTTGTAACCGATGTAAGGCGCTTCGCGGTCGAGTTCGTTAGGTTTGACGATAAAACTCTGAATGTACGAAGGAACGAGAACAATACCGATCACATAAGTTACGACTGGAAGTGCCAGCGCGATGAGCAACAGGCTAAAGCGTCGCACGCTGAAGGCGTTAACAACCAGAATGATTGCCGCAATGATCAAGACGATGGACAGAATCAACATTGCGGGCAACGTGTAATGCGCCTCGGTGTAAGTGACTCCTGAAAAGACCTGATGGTCCTCCCAAAGAAAAGGGAAGCGTGAAAGATACGTGCGCCAGCTAAGCACAACGAGAAAGAGAGCCAGCGAGCAACAAACACCGCGAAATGCAGCTCCGGATGACCAGCGGACGCTCGGTTTGAGCACTGTTTGCGGCAGGCCCAACAGCGAGTAGGCAATCGCCGCGCAGAGGATGATGAATGTCACGCCCAGCAGCCAGGAGCTAATAAGATCGTAAAACGGTAACGAGAAGAGATAGAACCCGAGCGATTTGCCAAAGATCGGATCCGAGATGTTTGTGGCCGGCTGATTCCAATAAAGCGCGAACTGCCGCCAGTGCTCTTTTAATCTGAGGCCGAAGATCAGTCCGAACAGTGCTGAGATGATCCAGCCCAGTGGTCTGATGATTCTTGCGGGCGAGAACTGAAAGGGTTGGTTGTTGAGAAGGATGGTCCGTTTTTCGAAGGCTAAGGCTCCGAAGAGTTTCTGAAATAATAGAAATGTCGCGCTCAATAAAGCCGCCGTAAGTACGGCAGAGCCAAAGAAGAGCGCGAGTTTCACTTTGAAGATGTACCAGTAGATCGACGAATAGCCGAGCGAGCCGAACCAGAGAGACGATATGTAGATTGAGACGATGCGCGAGAACGAAAGCAGGAGCAGTGCGGCCGCGACGAGGAGCCAGATTTTCAGACGACGCCGTTTGCGTGGTCCAACATCGATCACTTCGGGGGCTGCGCGTTTGCTCACGTGCGTAGCATACCTGATCTGCCGCAGATAAACACGGATTCGGGTGGCTCGTGTATAATCGCCCGAGTGCTGACGCCAGAAACAATTCTACAGGGTCGTTATCTCATCATTCGCCAGCTTGGGCAGGGCGGAATGGGTGCGGTTTACGAAGCCATCGACCAGCGTCTCGATACCACAGTTGCGCTGAAAGAGACGTTGTTTGCCGAGGAACGCTTGCGGAAGCAGTTCGAGCGCGAGGCGAGACTCCTGGCGCGTCTGCATCACCCTGCGTTGCCTCGTGTCAGCGACCATTTTTCTGAAGAAGATGGACAGTTTCTCGTGATGCAGTTCATCCCCGGCGATGATTTGTCGGAGATGATGACTCGCAAACGAAGCCCGTTTCCTGCAAATCAGGTTTTGACCTGGGCGGATCAGTTGCTCGACGCGCTCGATTACCTGCACACGCAGGATCCTCAGATAGTTCATCGCGACATCAAGCCGCAAAATTTAAAACTTACGTCGCGCGGTCAGATCATTCTGCTCGATTTCGGTTTGGCAAAAGGTCAGGCCGGTGATATCTCTCGCATCACGACTGCCGCAAGTATTTTCGGTTACACACCAAACTATGCGCCGTTGGAACAGATTCAGGGATTAGGAACTGACTCTCGCAGTGATCTCTATTCGTTAGGCGCCACGCTTTATCACCTGCTCACAGATGTTAAGCCACCGGATGCGTTAACTCGCGCGGCTGCGATCGTGAACGGTCAGCCTGATCCGCTGTTAAAGGCAAGCGAAGTGAACAGTGCGGTCGCGCCTGAACTGGACCATGTACTCGCGAAAGCGATGGCGCAGAATCGCGAACAGCGATACACCACGGCTGCTGAGATGCGCAAGGCGTTGCACGGTACTGAACAGGCTTCAACTGTTGTTGAACGTGGCGAGGCGCAGACTATTTTGTTTCCGCCACCGCCAACGACTGTCGCTGTTCCCACGCAAACAGTCGCGACGCCACAGACGGTTGCGGCGACTAGCGAAACTACCGTCGTGCGTCCTAAACATGGTGGGCCAAGAAGAGTGTTTCCGATTGCCGTCTCAGCGGGAGTACTAGCGTTGGTTGCTTGCGGCGCACTGGGTTTCTATGCGTTACAAAACCGTAACGAGCCTCCAGTCTCGCAACTTGCTGTTGAAACTCCGACTCCGATTGGAGGTCCTGCAAGCACTCCCGCACCTTCTCCGGAAGCAACTAAATCTCCGGAAAAGAAGGACGAAGTTGATGTAGCCCCAACCACTCCGAAAAAGACAGAAAAGACTCAGCGTAACGAAGAGCCAAAAAAAGCTCCTACGCCTGACACTCGTGTCGAGACTGAGAATCAGGGACATGAAGAGCAGCCGCCGGATGTGCCAACGCCGCCGCAGTTTGACGAGCAAAACCGCCCGCGTCGACAACAGACCAGAGTTCTGCCGGACGGCGTTGTGATACGCAATCTTCCTGATGGATCGCAAATAATAACCAGGCCGGATGGAATGCGCGTGCTGGTGACAAGAGACGGGAAGCGAACCATTTTGAATCCGCCACGTCCGCGTCGCCGACCGGCACCGGCGCCCGTGCCGTCGCCATAAAGTTTCTTCTGCATTGCTCGCGTGCTCGTTGTATTCAAGAGGAGAATTGAGATGAGGAAATCGACAACTACACGTGTAATCTTTGCGCTGCTTGCTGTTTGTATCTCGCTCGCGATGCTAAGTCCGGCAGGTTTTGCCGTTGACGTCACTAAAAATGCCGTTCCATCCAATATCAGAATCACTCCGCCGGCGCCGACCTTTGACAACAAAGAACGAGTGGGCGAATTGATGCAGAGACGCGAGCGAGTGGCCCAAAGCGTCGGGGCGCAGTCGTTCCTGATTCTGTTTAGCACCGAGCCGCGCGTTTACGCGAACGACGTCGACTATCCTTATCGTCAGGAAAACAATCTCTACTATCTCACGAACCTGAAGCAGAAGAATGCGACGCTTGTGCTGCTGCCGGGTAATACGAAGGTACGTGAGATCCTCTTCATGCCGCGCCGCAATCCGGCGATGGAAACGTGGACCGGTCATATGTACAGCGCGGAAGAAGCAAATCAGCTTTCGGGTATCAGAGAGATCTGGCATGTGAGCGAGTTTGATCCGTTCATCAAGGCACTGCGCAACCGCCAACCTTATCGTCCGAAGCCGGAAAACATTTTCATGTCTGACCTCCCAAAAGACATGCCGTTAACCAACGATCATGGCTACGCGACGTTATTTGATGCGGCTGCGAAAGGCGAGGCCGGTCTGTTTATGTTGATGCCGGGCCAGCAGGGTGAGAGTCGCGAATATAAACAGGAGCAACGGTTTGCTGCCGACTGGGCGAGTACGGCTTCCGGTTACGGTATCAAGAACGCGTGGCCCATCTTCACTCAAATGCGTCTGGTGAAGTCGCCGATGGAGCTGCGCATTCTCCAGCACGCGATCGACATCAGCATCGAAGCGCACCAGCGCGCATGGGCTGCCGCCGGTGATGCGAAGTGGGAATACGAAGTCGATGCAGTGATGGCTTACACCTTCAAGCTGCGCAACGCGGACAATTGGGGTTATCCGGATATCGTAGGTTGTGGTCCAAACGCAACCACGCTTCACTACGTCGAGTCGCAGGGACCGGTGAAGCAGGGAGATCTACTGCTGATGGATGTTGGCGCCGAATACGATCACTACACGGCTGACATCACACGCACTTTCCCGGTTAACGGGAAGTTTACTCCGGCTCAGGCGGCTGTCTACCAGATCGTCTATGACGCACAGGAGGCAGTGGCAAAGGCTTCGAAGCCGGGTGCCACGCTATCGGATGTGAGTCGTGCCGGGACTGAAGTAATCAAAGATGGACTCTTGAAACTCGGGCTGATCACGGATCGCAATTCAATGCAGCATCGCATTTGGTTCATGCATGGAACATCACACTGGTTGGGAATGAACGTTCACGACGTTGGTGGTGGAGCGAGGTTTGTTCCGGGCGTGGTGTTCACAAACGAGCCTGGAATCTACATTCGGCCGGATGCGTTGGACCAGATGCCGTATGGCTGGAACGAGGGCGAGTGGGAAAAATTCAAGACTGCTGTCCGACCGGCGTTTGAGAAGTACAAAAACATGGGCGTCAGGATTGAAGACGACATGCTGGTCACGGCCGACGGCGTCCGGTGGTTGAGCGAAGCCCTGCCACGAAAGATCCACGAGATCGAGGATTTTATAGCGAAGGCGCGCCGCCAGTCTGAATAGATCCATCCACAGATTACACAGATTATTTTGTATTTCTGTGTAATCTGTGGATTGTCTTTCGTAGCCACCCTGAGAACCACCTCAGGGCTGTTCGAAAAAAGCCGTGTTGCGGCGGTGGCTCACCCACCGCCGTCTTTGCTTCAGCACCTAAACTGGTGAAGAACTGCGTTGCCATCATCTTCGCAGTCCCCTGAATCATCCGTTGGCCTACGCTCGCGATCGTTCCGCCAACTTGAACATCAGCCGTGTACGTGACCTTCGTGCCTGTATCAGTTGCGGCGAGATCCAAATCACCCGAACCCTTTAGAAATCCCGGTGCGCCTTTACCTTCGACAACGAGTCGCAGGTGTTCCGGTTCGCGCATCTCTTCAAGACGCGCGCTCCCATTGAAGACACCCTTAATCGAACCGACGCCGGTCCTGATCGTCGCGGCAAATATATTTTCTGCTGTCTGTTCGAGTCGTTCGCAGCCCGGTATACAGCGCTGCAACACCTCCGGATTGACAAGGCATTGATAGACGCGTTCGCGAGGAGCGTCGAGTTCGTGAGAGCCTTCAAGTTTCACTGCACGCGAGCCTTCGCAGCTTGAATTGCGCGGCGTGTGTGCACTTGCGCAAGATGACAGCGATATTCGCTCGAGGCGTATAGATCCGCGTTGGGATCGATGCCGTCGCAAACGTGTCCGATTGCGGCGCCCACGGCATTATCATCCAGTGTTGTCCCAGCCAATGCGGCTTCGACAGCCTGCGCGCGATATGCTTTCACGCCCACGCCCGTCACACCAATGCCTGCCGACTTGCACGAGCCATCGTCATTCAACGTCAGATGAACTGCGACTCCAACAACTGCGAATCCTGAAGCTGGATGAGGCACTTTCTGATACGCCTGACCAAACTTGCCAGCCGGCTTCTTGATGCGAATCTCGCGAAGTATCTCTCCCGGCTGAAGATCGGTCGTGAGTAGATCGACGAAGAAGTTCTCGGCTTTCACCGTTCGCTCGCCGTTTGGTCCAACGAGGACAAGATCGGCATCGAGTGCAAGAACTGCGGCGGGCCAGTCACCAGCCGGATCCGAGTGAGCAATGCTTCCGCCAATCGTGCCTTTATTTCGCACCTGCACATCGCCAATGCTTTTTGCGCACTCGGGCAGGAGCGGACAAAGCTGTTTCAGCAGATCTGAGGATTCCAATTGGTAATGAGTAGTCGTCGCTCCGATCAGAATCTGGTCGCCTTCTTCGCGGATGTACGCGAGTGATTTGATCCGCGCGATATCCACGAGCAACTGCGGTTGCGCGAGCCGCAGCTTCATCGCCGGAATCAAACTGTGACCGCCGGCGAGGATCTTCGCACCGTCAAGATCGCTGTTAAGCAGCGCCACGGCCTCGTCGAGGGTCGCCGGCGCTTTGTAATCGAATTGTGCGGGAATCATTGTTCAGCTCCTCTAGTTTCCGTTGATGATGCGCCAAACATTCTCCGGTTTGAGCGGCATATCCAGATGCTTCACTCCAAACGGCGCCAGCGCATCGACAATCGCGCCAACAATTGCCGGAGTGGCGCCAATAGTTCCTGCTTCGCCGACGCCTTTCACGCCGAGTGGATTCACTGGTGAAGGAGTCTCAGTTCGATCCAACTCAAATTCCGGAACGTGCGACGCACGTGGAATTGCGTAATCCATCAGAGTGCCGGTAATCAGTTGTCCCTGATCGTCGTAGACTACTTCTTCGAACATCGCCTGCCCGATTGACTGCACGATGCCGCCGTGGACTTGCCCGTCAACCAGCATCGGATTGATAACCCTGCCGCAATCATCAACCGCGACGTATCGCAGGAATTTAATATCACCGGTGTCTCGATCGACTTCAACAACACAGATGTGTGTGCCAAACGGGAACGTGAAATTCTTTGGTTCGAAAAAGTAAGTTGCTGAAAGACCGGGTTCAGTGTCTGGTGGCAATTCTTTCGCGATGTGCGCGGCGAGTGCGATGTCCTGGATCGTCAAACTCGTTTTGCCGTCAGTCTGCGGTTCCGGTAGTGCGGCTGCCGGCGCTTCAGCGACGGGTACAACTGGCTCTGAAGTTCCAGTCGCAGCGGCTGCAGCTGCCGCCTGAAGAGAATACTTTCCGCCTTCAAACGAGATGCGTGTCGCATCAGCTTGAAGCATGTGCGTGGCGATCTTATGTGCCTTCTCCTTGAGTTTTTGAATCGCTACATAGACCGCCGTGCCGCCGACCGCAGTCGCGCGACTGCCAAACGTGCCGATACCGTACTGAACAATTCCCGTGTCGCCGTGGATCACAGTCACGTCGTTAATGTTGACGCCCAGTTCATCCGCGGCGATTTGCGCAAACGAAGTTTCCTGTCCCTGGCCGTGCGGTGAAGCTCCAGTCAACACCGTCACCTTCCCCGTTGGTTCGATACGAACTGTCGCGCTTTCCCAACCGCCCGCAGGCATCGCCTGTGATGGACCAAGCGCGCAGATCTCGACGTAGGTTGAAACTCCGATTCCGATCAATCGTCCTTCTTCGCGCGCCCTTTTCTGCTCTTCGCGAAGTGCTGTGTAATCGACGATCTGTTGTGCCTTGTTCAGCGCAGTTTCATAGTCGCCACTGTCGTAATCGAGACCCGTAGCGGTATGAAAAGGAAACTCGCTCGGCGCGGGGAAGTTTTTGCGACGCACTTCCGCGGGATCCACGCCTAAATCGGCGGCGACAAGATCAAAGACACGCTCCACGACATACGTTGCTTCGGGACGGCCGGCGCCGCGGTAGGCGTCGGTGGCCATCTTGTTCGTGAAGCACGCAGTGATATTCATCTGGATCGCGGGAATCTTGTAAGCGCCCGATAGCATTAATCCCGTCAGCGTCGGAATCGCAGGTGTGAGCAGTTGGTGATACGCGCCCATATCCGCAAAGACGCTGTAGCGTAGACCAAGCACAGTGCCGTCGTTCTTGAATGCGACTTCGATATCGCCAACCTGACCACGTCCATGGATTGTCGCTTGAATGTTTTCTCGTCGCGTTTCAATCCACTTCACTGGTTTTCCGAGCTGCATCGAAATCCAGCCGAGCAGGGCTTCTTCCGAATAAACATTCAACTTGGATCCAAAGCCGCCGCCGACTTCCGGTGTGATCACGCGCAACTTGTTTTCGGGAATTCCGATCATCAGCGCGACTTGCGTGCGCATGAGATGCGGGATCTGTGTCGACGACCAGATTGTCAGCTCTTCCTCGCCAGGGAAGTAACGTGCAAGCACTCCACGCGGCTCCATCGCGATCGGCGCGAGTCGTTTGTGCAGGATGCGTTGCTTAACCGTGCGATCGGCGGCAGCGAAAGCCGCGTCAATATCACCCTCGCCCGAGGTCAGGCGGTATGCAATGTTGTCGCTGAATCCGTCGTGAATAACTGGACCACCAGCCGCGGCCGCTTCGACGTCAGTGACGACCGGCAGATCCTCGTAATCGACCATCACGAGATCGACAGCATCTCGCGCTGCGTAACGATCCTTAGCCACTACTGCCGCGACGGGATGCCCAACAAAGTAAACCTTATCCTTTGCGAGCACACGATGGTCGGGAACCTTTAAGTCAGGCAAGGCGCCGGCGCAGGGCACTGGTCCAATCTTGTCGGCTACGTCTGCGCCCGTATAAACAGCGACGACACCCGGAGCTGCGACTGCGGCCGAGGTGTCGATGCCGGTGATCTTGGCGTGCGCATAAATGGAACGGACAAAGGCGACATGAAGCGTGTTCGGCAAAGCGATGTCGTCGACGTAGTGTGCGAGTCCTCGGATCAGACGCGGATCCTCAGTACGCTTTACACGTTTGCCAACGTAGTTGTCTGTCATGCCTGCCCGCCTTTCTTCGCAGCGTATTGCACCGCTTCGATGATGTGCTGGTAGCCTGTGCAGCGACAGAGATTGCCTTCGAGACCGTGACAGATCTCTTCACGTGAAGGATCCGCGTTCCGGTCGAGCAACTGCGCCGCAGTCACGATCATGCCCGGCGTGCAATAGCCGCACTGCAATCCGTGTTTTTCCCAGAAACCTTCCTGAACCGGATGCAGTTCGCCGTTTTTGGCTAGTCCTTCGATAGTGGTGACCGATGAACCGTCGGCCTGAACGGCGAACACGGTGCACGACTTCACCGCTTGTCCGTCGAGCATCACAGTGCAAGCTCCGCAAAGGGAAGTCTCGCAACCGACGTGCGTGCCGGTCAGTTCCAAAACGTCTCGCAGGTAGTGAACGAGTAGCATGCGTGGCTCAACCTCATCGGTATGAGAGACACCATTCACGTTCAGATTGATAGCCTTTTTCATGAGCTACCTCACTTTTATTCTTTAAGTTGTAGGAAGAATTATCTGTCGCGAACTTCTAAGCCAGTTTGCAGCGAAAGTCAACGCTTAAACAGTTGCCTTATGAATTCGTCGCTTCAAACGGTGGATCGTTCGCCGGACCACTTTGAGTTGAGCGCGATCGTGGGCTTCGATAGCCGCTGCTCTCTGCGTCTTTAATTCACGAATGCGCGCTTTGATGCTGCTCTTATCGATACCGACGACGCTGTGATGCTCGTGCTGGATGCCCAATGCCTTGGAAAGCGCTACGACCAGATGCTCCTTATTCATCTGTGTATAACCTTGAACGGCCTCGTGCTCGCTGCCCTTAGCCATTTCACGTAGCTCTGCCAATGTCTTGTGTCTTAGTTGTTCGTATGTTAACTCCGCCATTGGAAGCTCCTATTCAGTGCAAGTTTACTTGATTGAAAATCTCATCGAGATGATGCCGCAGATGGACCAGATAATCGCGAATTAAATACTCGAGCGTGGTGGGTTCATTCTTGTCTACGAGAACGAACGCGATCTGATCCAGTGTGTGAGGCGAACGCGATTTGGTTAAGACATCTTCCGGTATTACCGAAACCGCATGCACGAGATGCCGATTGTAAGCGCTCCAGAGCTGGATGACGTCGGCCCATGACTCCTCGCGATACTTTTGCGAGCTGACCCATTGCTCTTGCTCGTAACCCGGAAAGACAAGGTCGTCAGTGAATTGCGCGCGCACGAAGCGCTGATGATTATTTGCTGCCGAGTCGATCAAATGCCCAAGAATCTCAATCGGTGCCCAGCCGTCAGGCGAACTGCGGCGGCGGCTGTTTTCTTCCGGAATATCACTGAGCCGTGCCGTCGCGCTCACGACTGTTTCGCGAAAGCTCCGGAGGAACTGTTCATAGCTATTGGGGGTGGACATGTAGCGTGATAATAGGATCTTCTCGCGCAAAGGCGCAAAGGCGCAAGGGCAACTGATCGAATGCTTTCGGGATTCTTAACCATTGTGGGAACCAGATAAAGGAGTTGTTCGTTTAGGTGACATGCGTTGGCTGTGGCGTCTTACAAAAGTTTCAGTAGTTGTAGTGGTTATGTTGCTGATACTCGTAGCCACTGGCCTTTCTGACACGCTTGTGTTCTACGCCCGCGTCGCTAAGCTCTACACGCAATCTCCCGATACCAAAATCGCAATGCCTTTAAAGGATGTCTCCAAAAAGGAGGTCGCCAATACGTGGGGTGCTCCCAGAGGCACCGGGCGGCGTCATGAAGGTCAGGACATCTTTGCACCACGAGGCACACCGATTCTGTCCGCGACGAACGGGTACATTTACAAGATTGGTGAAAACAATCTTGGTGGCCAGACGGTTTCGGTGATCAGTAAAGGCGGACGCATCTACTACTACGCGCATCTTGACCGCTACGCGAACGGAATCGAAGTCGGCGACCGCGTGACTACACGGACAGTTCTGGGCTACGTTGGGACAACCGGAAACGCGCAGGGCACGCCTCCACATCTCCACTTCGGAATCTATACCTTGACGGGAGCGATCAACCCGCTGCCGCTGCTTACAGATCGCGTCGCGCCGAACCAGCCACAGATTACACGGATCAAATCGAGATTGAATCCCAATCTGTATTGATCCGTTCTTCATATCCGTGATATCTGTGTTACCCGGTTATTGAATTCCAACGATAAACTGGAAGGAGTTCACGCATGCGAATGCGATCTCGGTCTCTCCCTGTCTCGATTCTTGTTCTGACTTTAACTATCTCCGTTTTTATTCTGGCCCCGAGATCGGAGGCGACGAGCTCGCCTCAGGATCCGCCTGCGCCACCCGCTGGAGGCGCTGGTCAGGAACGTCCTGGTCGGCCCGATCAGTCGCCTGAACCGCGACCTTACGAGCGTGTGATCACAAAAGAAGCGAAGTCAGACGAAGGCATCTTCACGATTCACACGATCAAAGAAAAGGTCTACTACGAAATCCCGAAGAGCGAACTCGGCAAAGAGTTTCTCTGGGTGAGCCAGATCGCCAAGACCACGCTCGGTGTTGGTTATGGCGGACAGGCGGCCGGCAATCGAGTGGTGAAATGGGAGCGCAAAGGCAATCGCATTCTGCTGCGCAATGTGGTCTACGACGTCATCGCCGATCCAAAGCTCCCGGTGTCGCGCGCGGTCCAGGCGGCAAATAACGACACCATCATCATGGCTTTCAATATCGAGGCACTCGGCAAAGACGATTCAGCCGTGATTGATGTGAGTCGTTTGTTCACGACGGAAGTCACGGAGTTCAGCGCGCGAACACGTTTGCGTGCTCGTGGCTTCGACGCTTCGCGTTCCTTCATCGAAAAGACAAAGTCGTTTCCGACAAACATCGAAGTAGAAGTTTCGCAAACCTACACGTCACCGCCTGAACCAACTCCGGGCGGCGGCGGAGGTGGACCACAACCCGCGCCAAATCCGTTCGCACAGGGAATGCGCACCGGAACAAATGCGACCGTCGTCATGCACTACAGCATGGTGAAGCTTCCTGAAAAGCCGATGATGCCACGTCTGTTCGACGATCGCGTCGGATACTTTTCAGTTCGTAAAACTGACTACGGCGTAGACGAACACCGCGCGCCACAACGCACATACATCACTCGCTGGCGTCTGGAAAAGAAAGATCCAAACGCCGAACTTTCCGAACCAGTCAAGCCGATTGTTTACTACGTAGATCCGGCGACACCGACAAAATGGATCCCGTGGATCAAGAAGGGAATTGAGGACTGGCAACCAGCGTTTGAGGCCGCTGGCTTCAAAAACGCGATCATCGCGAAGGAAGCACCTTCAAAGACTGAAGATCCGTACTGGGATCCGGAAGACGCTCGCTATTCAGTGATTCGTTATCTGCCATCCACAATCGAGAATGCCTCGGGACCGCACGTCAACGATCCACGCACTGGCGAAATTCTCGAGTCGGATATTCAGTACTATCACAACGTAATGAACCTTGCGCGTAACTGGTACTTCGTACAGGTTGGTCCACTCGATCCGCGTGCAAAGAAACTTCCGTTGCCGGACGATCTGATGGGCCGTCTGGTCGAATACGTGATTGCTCATGAGGTTGGTCATACACTTGGTTTCCAGCACAACATGAAAGCCAGCGCCACGTATCCCGCAGACAAAGTTCGCGATCCGGCATGGCTCAAAACGATGGGCCACACGCCGACGTTGATGGACTATTCGCGGTTCAACTACGTGGCGCAACCGGAAGATAATGTTCCGGCGGATCTTCTCGTCCCAGGAATTGGTCCGTACGATAAGTGGGCGACGATGTGGGGTTATAAACCCATTCCGAGTGCTAAGACTCCGGACGAAGAAAAGAAGACACTCGACGAATGGGCACGTTCGCAGGACGCGAAACCTTACTTACGCTTCTCAACCGCAGATGCGCGCGGCTCTGATCCTGGTGAGAATACCGAAGCCGTAGGTGACGGTGATGCCGTGGCTTCGACAACGCTCGGGCTCAAGAACCTGAAACGCGTAGCCGACATGCTCCTGCCTGCCACATCTCATTCTGGTGAACCTTATGACGATCTTGAAGAGGTGTACGCGCGCATGTTGGGCCAGTGGGCTCTCGAGTTAAACCACGTCACCGGCATCGTTGGAGGCTTCAACTCACAACAGAAACATGGCGGCCAGGATGGCGTGCGATTTGTAATCGTGCCGAGGGAACGACAGGCCGCAGCAGTACGCTTCCTTAACGAGAACGCGTTCGCGACGCCGAGCTGGGCACTGAAGGCTGACATACTGCGACGTATCGAGCCGGCTGGTGCACTCGCACGAGTAAATCAGGCACAGGAGCGAATTCTTAACTCGCTGCTGAACAATGCGCGATTCGATCGTCTGGTCGAGCAGGAAGCGATCGATGGCATCGCGGCTTACAAGCCTGCAGATTTCATGGGTGATGTTCGGCGCGGTATCTGGAGTGAGCTTGAAGGTGCTGGACCGATCAAAATCGACGTCTATCGTCGCAATCTACAGAACTCGTACATCGACTTGCTTTCGAATAAGTTGAATGTGCGACCGTCGGTCACGGACGACTATCGCGCACTGATTAAAGCTGAGCTTCGTGATTTAAGTGCGGCGATTGGAACGGTGAGTGCGCGAGCCACCGATCGACAAACGCGCGCGCATCTTGCCGATGCGCGCGATCAAATTGCGAAAGCGTTGGATCCGAAATTTGCCGCGCCGGCGCCGGCTACTCCCGCAAGTCCGTTCGGATTTGACAACGAGGTCAACTTCGAGAATTTCGACTCGCGTGACTGCTGGCCGGACTACGCCATTCGGATCAGGCCGCGAAAAGAGTATTAATCAGCCACAAAAAGCACAAACAAGTTATTTGCGCGTTTGTGCTTTTTTGTGTTCGAGAAGGTTTGTGGTGTGGTCCGTGACGCTGACGGGTATCGGGTTTGTTATCGGCTGATCGCTTAGCTCGCGTGGCGGCGACACGACTTGATCGATCTGTAATGGCTGCGGTTCTGCATCGGGGCGAATCAATAAACCCGCGATGATGTGACCCACGCCTGAGGCTGCTGGTAACAGACCGAGCAGCCAGATCACCTTCACCACCGGTTCGATCTCAAACGGAATCTGATCGATGATGTGAGGTGGAAGTTTCAGTACGAGTGCTGCCGACAGGAAGTACAGGAAAATAGTTAAACCAAGTCCGGAAAACAACGAAACCACGCCTGTCGTAATGTGTTGCTCACGTCGTTCTGCCGCGGTTTTCTTTTTTCTGAGATTGAGCCAGTGTTTTGCGTTTTGGGGTGGATCGAGCTTAAAGCTCTTTACTATTTCCTGGAGCTTGGGGATGGAACTGCGGTCCTTCAAGTCAAAGCCGCAGACACGGCAATACTGGACATTTGCTTGAGCCTCTGTACCGCACTGTTGACAGAACATAATTGTCGAAACGTCTGAGGGGAACTTTTGGTTCCACGTTAAACGAACTATTCGTAACTCAAGGCTTCCACCGCATCCTGTCGCGCCGCTCGTAGAGCTGGATACAAAGCCCCAATACTTCCACCCACCAACCCAACAGCCAACGCAATGAGCACCCACCGTGGCTCGATTTCGATTATCAGGCTCGTCGTTCGTGTTACCACGAGTTGTGCGAGCATCGTCAATAACACGCCAACGACCACGCCGAGGACACTGACGATAATCGCCTCCTGCTCAATCACCCACGCAATCGATGTCTTCGACATACCCAGCGACTTGAGAATACCGATCTGTCTCGTGCGTTCGGTAACGGTTGTATACATCGCGAGCAGTATCACGAGAATACTGATTGCCGCTGCAACTCCGACGACCACGTTGAGAAATACATTCAACGCCGGCACACCCGACGCATACAACTCCGGAAGATCGCGCGTGAACAATAACTGATCTTCCGGAAAGCGCTCGAGTATGCGCGCTGCTACTTCTTCCTGTTTGGTCGGATCGTCGCACGCGACGAGTATCGCCGATGCTTTGCTTTCGGCACCGACCTGTTCCTGCATTGTCTTCAGCGGAATCTTAATGCGCCCGCCGCCCGGTGGCTCGTAAACGCCGACAATTTTAAAAGGCCGGTGAAAGAGGACGACCGTATCTCCGACGTTGGCCTTGCGGTTTCTCTTCCACTCCGGATCGACAATCGCTTCGTCGCCCGATTGCAAAGGCCGGCCCTCGCGCATCGAGATTCGCGCAATGCTCGCATACTGGTCGTACTCAATCCCATCTAGCAAGCGCGAGCCAAAGCCCGAGTCACTGCTGTCCACCGCCTGGCCGATTGACGTCGTTGCGCGAACGCCTGGAATCGTTGCGAGTTCCGCAGCGTGTGAAGCCTGAAGCTTGAATTGGGACGCACCCGCGAGACTGATCGATCCCGAGGCGCGAATCATGATCTCCGCACCAATGTTTGATTCGCGTCGGCCACGTTCATGCAGAACGCCATGTGCGAGACCGACAGTGAAGACGATCAGCAGCACTCCCACTCCGGTGCCAAGAACGCTGACCGCAGTGCGAGCGGGCCGATGAGCTATGTTTGAAAGTACGAGACTATCCATAAGACGTTGTAACCGCGGACTACGATCAAGGAGGCGGCGCCAGGCGTTGGGAAGCGTGCGCCAAGTAAGTACGAGGAGGCCGATTGATGTCCAGACGACGATGGCAGCCTTGCGGACGAGGGCTAACGCAAGACCCGCGGCGGGTGTGAATCCGAGTCCCTTCTGAAGAATGACTTCGGTGCCGCCTTCATAGACGCCGATTGTTCCCGGAACAAATGCAAACGCAAAGTTGATGACCTTGGTGAGCGACTCAATAATGTAGGCTTGGGCCACCTGAGGATGAAAGCCCAGCATCTTGAGCGCGAGAAAAACTTCAAGAACACTTGCCGCGTGCGCAGCGAGGTTGCACGCGATCATCAGGAAGAAAGCACCTGGATGATGTTTGTAGAAGTCGTAAACTTTCGATTCGAGGTGAAAAATGTGGTGGCGTCGCTTGAGAATGACTTTCGGACTGAGTCGCAATTCGCCCAGACGGTCAATCAGCCATGTCAGTAACATCACGCGACGCTTCGCAGCAATCGCGGCGATCAGAATTCCTGTAGCCGCAACGCTCGCAATGATCATCAGGACGAGATACACGCCGGGAGGCAGCGGATATCTCAATAACATCACGACAGCGCCGCTCAGAACGAAGAAGACGACGGACAAGTTGTAGAGCAGATTATCGACGACAAGCGCCGGCACGCCGTAAGTTAGTGGAACTCGTTTTCTAAGCAATGCGACTTTAGTCGCTTCGCCGAGTAGTGGACCAGTGAAGGTAAGAAAGCTGATAGCTTCGCCACCGAGTCTTGCAGCGAAGGCGTTCCGAAAGGAAATGCGACGATGCTCGGCCGGGACAGCCGCGCGCATCGAAACAGTGCGCAGCACATGCCGCAGTCCACTTAAACCAAGGATAACGAAGAACCCGAAACCGATGCGCAGTAACGCGTCGAAAAGCGGTTGCACGCCGACGCGGTTGATTACGTAAATGAGCAGACCGAGGCCGAGCAGGAAGGCAAGAGTCTGAAGCCAAAGGAAAGATCGACGCGAATTGTTAGTAGTTGGTTCCGGCTCTTCGGCGAGTTCTTCTGTTTCACCGGTTGTCCAGTTTTCCGCGAAGTCTTCTCTCGATTCAATCAAGGTGCTGCACTCACTCCGGTGGCCGTTGCTTTCGTGCGGTCTTGCTGAGCAGGCAACAGCTCTTTAACAACACGTCCAGGAAACTTTCGGAATCCTCTTTCCCACAGTTCAGGTATGGGATTGCTATCATCGCGTAAATTTCCGGTTAATGCCAACAGTGTCGGCACAAAACTCAGACTGTCGTAGGGTGTTTCGATATTGAAAGCGCGGGGAACATTGGTATTTGATCCACCTGCAACCATGAAAGTCGAATGGGTCGAGACGCGGAAAAACGAGCCATGATTCCCACCCGGATTGAAGCCACGCACGTCAAAGTTCCAGTGATCGTTGGCGACGATCAGCATATCAGCCTCGACGAGTTCACGCTTGCGTCGGGCATACTCTCTCATCAAACGTTCATCCTGACTTAATCCAGGGTTTTCAGTTGAGAGTCGTTCGGTATCGTGGCGCGCGAGTTCCTCGTGCAGTCCGACAAGCCCGTTTGAATAGTGGGTGTTGTGCAATGCATTCAGCCACTCGGTGTCGGTATGCCACTCGGTGAGCCAGGCTGTGCGATCGGAAGTCGGAAGGATCAGGTTGGGATCTTCAAAGATCTGCAAAGGCAATCCTGCCTGCCAACTGATCCGCTTGAACTGCAAACGACCGCTCGCATCCATTGTTAGTCCGCTTATGGGCAGATAACGCAGACTCAACTCCCCACCGGCATTTCGGCGCGAGAGGATTAGAGCCTGCCGATTGGCGCCTGCTGTTACCCAGACTACGTCCTCGTCGATATCACGATCGTCGATTAAGGGAAGCACGAGCTCCCGAGTGAGTCTGGTCGCGATCAGATCGACGGGACGATTTGCAATACCGCGCTGAACGTTGTTTCTAACCGAGATGCCCTGCAGCAATGAGAAATAGTCGATTCGAACAATGCTCTGTTCGATGTTCAGTGATCCGTCGGAATTGACTACGAAGCCATTTGGACTAAGACCGACGACGTAATTCTGAAGTTCATAAATCGTGTTTCGATCACCCATCGACATCTTCGGAATCACATCAGGGATCTTTATCTTCGAAGCCGAGAACGCCTCGGACGGAATCTTAAGAAGATTCTGAAGCGCAAGTGTGTATTCAGCATATTCCTTGCGCTCCGTTTGCCAACGATCGAGTTGGACGTAGATGCGCTTCGAAGCATCGTCCAAGCCTGCGTCCTGTTCTTCTTTGCTGAACTTCTTCGGTTGTGCTTCCCAGAGTTTGCGTTGTTCTGCGATCGTGCGATCGAGAGCGCCCAGTTCAGTCTGTAATTGCTTGAGATCCCTTTCCCAGTCCACGCGTCGTCGATCGATTACGGCGAAGAACTCATTGATTACCGCTTTTTCAGTTTCTTCCGAAAGTTTGCCACGCTGCATTTGCTGCAAAAGGATGTGCAGAATGTTGAGATCACTGTCGCGCAGGTGGAGGGAGGCGCGTTCGTTGCCGTCGAAGTCGAGCATCGCGGTTGGATACGCGGTGCTCTCGCCCTTGAGATAATAAGTATCGGGCGTCGTTGTGGTGATCAGAGGCACAAACGGATTCACGCCCTTGATCGAATAGTCGAGCATCAAACGACGTTTGGTGATCACGTGATGCCCGCCACCCACGCGACTGCCAAGCAGCTTCACGAGATTGTAGCCCTGACTGTAGATCTTCGCGTCACTGTTGACGCCGTGATCGGAAATCACCACGAGAGCGGTATCGTCTGCAAGTGGACTCTTCTGTATTGCAGTCCAGACCTGACCAATGACGGCGTCTATACGTTGAAGTACGAAGAGGTGCGACTGCTCGTCGTTGACGTGATGAGCGACGTGATCGAAGTCCTCCATCATTAGATCGAGGTAACGAAACCTCGGATCGTTCAGATTCGTGATCAACTCCTTGATTAGTTGTTCGCTAAGGGCACTCCGCAGCTCGAAGCCCATGGTCCATTCGTCAAACAATTCCCTGGGAGGTTTCCTGAACTTATTCTGCAAACTGTTTTGGAGCGTCGAGTAGCGCTGGTTCCGCAGAAACATTGAATAAGTTATATAGCGCTGGTTGTGCGGGTAAGCGTCCGACAGCATTGGCAGACCGAGCGAGTCGAGCACTTCAACCGCGCGCATGTCGATGCGGCTGCCGTTAATTCCCGCGAGATAAAGCGGAAAGAAATTCAGGTAATCATACGAGTGCAGTGTGTAACGATCGAACTCGACGTTGCCTTTGATCTGGAGGTGCTGGCCTGTTTCGAGCAGCGACCAAGATGGAGCAGTCAGGCTCATGCCTCGCACGTAGAAGTTCGAAAGCCTTGAGCCTCGTTGATAGAAGATGTAATCAATCCACGGCAGCAGACTCTTCCCTGACTGTGGATCGCGCTGCTTGACGTAACGGTCTACGACGTCATACGGCAGTCCGTCGCATTTAATTACGACGAGTCGTTTGGCTTGGGCGAGTGAGGTTGTCGCAGTGGAAAGGAGAAAAAGAATTATTCCCGCAAAGACGCACAGGCGCACAGATGAAAACTGAATCTCTTTGCGCCTTTGCGCCCATGCGGAAAATTTCGTGCTGCCCATCGCTATGGTTGCCCGATAGTGACTGGCGTACCGCTAACGGTTGCCGCAACTGGCTGAATTCTTGGGTTTCGTCCGCGAAGATACTCGCCGGCCAGATCTCTGAGCGTTTTGTCGACTTCAATGTTCTGTGAAATCCGCTGCAGTTCGTTCTTCGCTTTTGGACTATGAATTCGCGAGAGACTGTCGAGACATGCGCGACGCGTTTCATCGTCCTTCGTACGCGAAAAGATCTTTGCTGTTACTGACGCGGCGTTTCCATCTGCCTCAGAACCATGCTCGGCGATAAAGCGCAACGATCGTCTCACATCTTCCAGATTCCATGTGATGTCGATGTCAGCACTCGACTTTGCGATTTGCTGCAGGAACCGTGTGTGATACTGAAGTCGCCGTGCAATATCAAGACGGTCTTCCATGTCGTCCGTGAGATCTTCACGATGCACGTATCTTCCAAAACTCAAAACATTCAATAGCCGGAAAGCAAACCGCGCTTTGTCACCGTGCTCTAAAGGCAGCATTTCTGCACGACGGTCGCTTTCGAGTTTTGCTGCGAGTCCATTTGGATCCTTCGCATAAGTTAACAGCGCTTCGTATTGTGCTGTCGCGATTTTGGCCTCAGCGTCCAGATCGTTTTCAAAAGGATTGAGCGAGATCTTTTCGAGTCGTCCACTGACTTCCGAACGAAGCTCAGGCTCCATCGAAGTATTCAGTGCCAGCAGGAGCTTTAACTGCGAATAGGTTTGGAGACGTGACGGTTGATTGATATCCATTCCGCGACGTCCGGTGACAAAATCAAAAACCGTGCGGCCGAGGAAGAACGGCAGATTCCCGAACTTCGAAAGCGACAGCATGTTTCGCGTAACGTCGTTCAGCACACGACGCGACATCTCACGCTTCTTAGGATTGTAGCTGTCGCGGAAGTCGACCAGCAGCATCGGAATCTTCGGATTGTCGAGGCCATAAAGACCAAGCGGAATCATCTCCACCGCTTCAGCGCCGGGTGTTTGACTGTCAACCGAATGGTTCTCAGAATCGAAGTAACGAGTTTCAACGTAGCCCTTCCAGTTGAGCAGTCGCTTGTCCGTCCAGGGATTGGCGATGTTCAGAAACCGTGAGCTGTAACGCGTGCCCTGTAGTTTAACGAGATCACGTTTGGCGACCCAGAGCAGTGCGTGAGTCGCACTTCCGTCCGGCATCAGCAGCGGCTCGAAGTAAAGTGATTCCGATTCCGCTCTCTGACGCAGCAGCTCCCAGTTGTGTCCGCGTTCGTCGTGGGCTTGCGTAGTTTTCCTGGCGTAGTACGCCTGAAGATTCGAATCGTCGACAAGTCCACCGAACGTTTTGTCACTCAGCATCAAACGTCCCTGGATCGCCGCCATCTCAGCAGGCGTGAATGCTGATTCACCTTTAACAGCCTGATACAGCGCCAGCACTGAGAGTGCTCGAATAATGTGCGTGCGGCGATAGTCGCTTGAATTGCGCCGGTAAGAGCTGGTCGAGGCCTTGATTGGAGTGCCGTACGGATCGAGCAGAATGTTTTGGAGTGCAGTCCAGAAGATCTTGTCCCACACTTCGCTTTCAGGCGACGCGAGATCAAGTGCCGGCGGAGGCGTCTTCGTAAGTTTGTCTTTGTTTCCGACTCGCGTGTAGAAGAACGGAATAGCTGCTGCCAAACGCTGCTTGGTTGTCGGACGTGTGTAGGTCAGCGGCCAGACGTATCGCAGACGATTGTTCTCGGAGATATTGTCGCCGAGAGTGTCGCGCAGAATAGACACAAGCGGTACCCACTTGTCGTTTTCAGTAGACTCAATGCCGGCAAGTCGTGCGTGAACAGTGATCAACTCCGCGCCGTCCGGAACTTCGACGCGCTCCAATCGCAGTATCTGAGAAAGCGCCACCGCTGGGTCGGTTTCCTCGGATTCTGGGGAGTTTGGCCCTTCGGCCCGGCTGATGGTGTGGAGGAATGGCGAGATAACGAGCAGAAAAGCTAATAGAAAGCTCGCCCTCAGGTGCCAGTGCCTACGGCTTTGGAACGTCATCCTTTTCCTGAATACTCAAAAATTCTGGCAGATGGGGAGTTTGTGCTGCACTAAAACGATCTTATTGAACGGTTCCCTCGAAAAACTTAAGGTCGCTGTCTCGTTAGCAATACCTATGCCCGCACCGGGCACAAAACCAATATACATTACTATAAGTCCGCGTGGACCTATTTTGTGTCGTTGATGTGACACGTCGTGCATTGTAACAAGCCACCTTTGGAGTGCGGCGGCCTGGCGCCGCTTTGGTCTTGATCAGGCGCGATCGATAACAAAGCGGCGTCAGGCCGCCGCACTCCAAAGAGGGTCAAAATCTCTAATTCTCAAATAAACATGCTGTGGCGTTTTGGAGCGCCGTGGCTTTGACGTTAATGAAGACGATTGTGTTGGTTGAGGTGTTAACGAGATCCGCTACCATGGCCTGAGCTCTGCCCGGCAGCTTCACCTTCCTTTGTTTCTTTTGCAGGCGCTTGCCAGCCACTGCGTTCGAGCAGCGGTATTCCAAAGCGAATCGGAACCGCAAAATTTGAGGCCTGGTTTTCAGTGAAGACTGCGAAGTTGACACCGATTACTCGTCCCGATGGACCAAACAGCGGCGCGCCGGAGCCGCCTTCAGCAGTTCGTGCATCGTATACGATCCGCCGAACGTCGAGATCGGTGATGCTGCCCTGAGTAGTGAGTGGTTGAATACGTTTTGTTTCCGCGAGATATGCGAGTTGGGCCATCGGCGTCCCATATCGTTGCTGAATCCCTCTCGACTCCGCATCATCCAGAAGAGCCAAAAGACGATCCGGGCCGGACGGATAACCCATCATCACGACTGTTTTGCCAACGGCGACTGCATCCGGATCCGTTTCCAATGGCAGGATCGGAATTGTCTCCGGAACTTCGGCAATGTCCAGACTACAAACTGCAAGGTCATCTCTTGACGCAGCGCCTTTGAACTTTAGCGGAATGGCCTGCGGGATGTTTGGAAAATAAGCGATCAGTTTTTTTAAGCGTGGCTGAGCGTTTATACCACCGCTGATGCTTTGCGCGCGCTCGTCCGCAATCCATGGTTGAGCGATGTGACGATTCGTGAGCACATAGCCCTGGCCGATATGGAATCCGGAGCCGACAAATTCATACTCTGCAATCGCCGCGTTGCCTTCAGGTGTTAATGCTTCGGGCGCGCCACTCTGGAGGGCGCTTCCGCTGTCGTTCAACTGTGCTTCCGCGTATCGCAGAGGCCGGCCCGTTCCCGCCTCGACGAAGTAGAAAGAACCGGCTATCAGACAAACACCGCTGCCGTACTCGCTGCGCAGCTTCACAGCAAGCGAGAGACTGTTCTGCAACTGTCTGGTTGACTCGTCGATGTTGACGATCTGCTCGTTGGTTTTGGAAACCTGATCTTTCATCTGCGTGAGCGCTTGGCCTTGCTCATCGATGAGACGCCGGCTGCGCTGTAGCTCTTTGTACATCGCGAATCCGAGGTACAGTATTCCGCCAACCAACGCGAACAGGATTACAAAAGTGACTATTTTGGTACTCGGCTTAATCTCGCGCACCAGTTCGCGAGTGAACTCACGGAGAAAGACCTTCGCGTCGTCGCGCCGGGCGGTCGCCGCAGACTCAATGGCTGCGGCTTCGATAAATGGCGCCACATGTGTTTCGCGAGACGGCTGAGGAACCACTGCCGGCAGGTCGCGGACAGGGAAGAAGTGCAGCACGACTTCCGAGTCGCCGATGCGAAACTCGTCGCCGTCGTGAATCTCGTTTCCTGAGTTGAGGGGCTGTCCGTTCAGGGTCAGCGACTGGGCCGGATCGAAATCTGTCACGCGATAGGAGCCGTTTTTGCGGCTTAGTTCGAGCAATACGGTGTTTGCGGCGGTTTTGGGGAGGCTGGAAGAGCGGAGCCGCAGGTCACAGCTTTCGGAAGCACCAATGCGAACGCTATCGTCGGAGAGGATTTCGGTATGCCGGTCGTCGCCCGAGGAGATGTGGATAACCAGGCCGGTTGACATAAAGAGTTACAAAACCATGTGTCGATCACTATCGACCGATTATTTCCGGTCGCACTCGACGGGCCTATTCTACAATGAATAAACTTCCTTCGCATCAAAGAAGCATAAAAAGTACGAATGAATCATCGAAAACGTTTGTGGTTTTTGTGCCTTTTGTGGCAAAGCTGGTAGCATGGGCGACGTGGAATTCATCGAAGATTGCGATCGTTTAGTTGAGCTTGCGCCGATTGCAGCGGCGTCAATCCAGTATCACGTGTTTGTCTGCACGGGGAAGTCGTGTTCGGCGGTGGATAGCGTGGAGGTTAGAAATGCTTTCGAGCGTGAGCTAAAAGCGCGGAAGCTGCAGTACGGCAAAGAAAAGAAGGGTTGTAATCCGAATGGATCGGTAGTGTTGACTGAATGCGCGTCAGTAGGCTTTTGTGCTGTGGGTGCGGCTGTGATGGTTTATCCGGATGGTGTTTGGTACGCGCAGGTGCGCCCGGCTGATGTGCCTGAGATCGTCGAGGAACACATCGTCAACGGTCGACCCGTTGAGCGACTTGCCTTGTTAAGAGTTCCGGGTAAGAGTTAGACAGGATTTACAAGATTTTTCAGGATTAACATGTAAATCCTGTTCGAATCGTGTAAATCCTGTCTAGCTGTCTGCAGGCTTCCAGCGCAGGACCGGTTTGCGCGCTGCGGCGGCTTCGTCGAGGCGACCGATGCGCGTATTGTGAGGGGCGTTCAAGACCAATTCCGGATTTTCTACAGCCTCACTGGCAATCGATTTCATTGCCGCGACAAATTGATCGAGTTCCTGACGGCCCACGGACTCCGTCGGCTCGATCAGCATCGCCCCTTGAACGATCAGCGGAAAATAGATCGTCATCGGATGAAATCCGTAATCGATCAAACGCTTGGCAATATCCAGGGTGTGAACGCCTTTGCGAGATTGCCTCTTGTCTGTGAAGACGACCTCGTGCATCGGTGAACCGGAAAACGGTTTGTCGTACGTCTCAACCAATCCGGCAGCGACATAACGTGCATTGAGTACCGCCGCTTCCGTTGCTTCACGCAAACCGTCGTTGCCGTGGGTCAGCGTGTAAGACAGCGCACGCAGCATCATGCCGTAGTTTCCGAAGAATGCTTTCACGCGTCCGATCGATTTAGGCTGATCGTAGTCGAGGCGATAACTCGATTCGTCGGACTTCACGATTCGGGGCACCGGCAGAAACGGTTCAAGTTCTTTTGTAGAGCAACACGGCCCGCAGCCTGGTCCACCGCCGCCGTGCGGGGTTGAGAAAGTCTTGTGCAAATTCAGATGGATGACGTCAACGCCCATGTCGCCGGGGCGCGCCACACCGACGAGGGCGTTCATGTTTGCGCCATCCATGTAAACGAGTCCGCCTGCCTCATGAACGATGTCGCAGATCTGTTTGATGTTGCGTTCGAAGAGGCCGAGCGTGTTCGGGTTCGTCAACATGAGACCCGCTACTTCGCCGTGCGCGCAAAGTTCGCGCAGGTGGTCCAGGTCTGTCAGACCTTCGGCCGTCGATCGGATGGTTTTAACTGAGAAACCAGACAGATGCGCCGAGGCCGGATTTGTGCCGTGAGCGGAGTCGGGAATGAGCATCGTGCGGCGATGTGACGCAGCAGCCCCGTCGCGTGCGTCGAGGAAAGCCCGGATAATCATGATTCCGGTCATCTCGCCGTGTGCACCCGCCGCTGGTTGCAATGAAACACCGGGCAGGCCGGTGATTTCAGCAAGGTGTTGCTGGAGTTCGTAAATCACCTGCAACGCGCCTTGTGCATCCTGCTCGTCAGTCAACGGGTGAAGATTAGCGAATCCCGCGATTCTCGCGACGCGCTCGTTGAGACGCGAGTTGTACTTCATCGTGCAGGAGCCCAACGGATACATGCCGAGGTCGATCGAGTAGTTCCAGGTCGACATGCGAACAAAGTGACGGATGACGTCTACTTCGCTTACTTCGGGCATGCCTTCAAGATCGTCATCACGACGAAACTCGGCAGGGATGTTCAATTCGACTTCATCGACGTCAAGCGCAGGGAGCCGATACCCAATGCGTCCCGTCTGCGAGCGCTCGAAGATGAGCTGCTCGTTCGGGCTAATGTGACTCGTGACTTTGGTAATTGCTGTGGTCATAGGACCTATACTGTTGCCAACCCCTCGACAAGTGCATCGATCTGCTCGCGGCTATTCGTCTCAGTGACACAAACCAGAAAGTCGTTGGGCCGATCGGGTATGAACCGCGACAAAGCAATACCGCCGTCAATTCCTTTTTCTTTGCCGAGACGAGCCAGCAGATCCAGCGCCTTACCCGGCGCACGCACGACAAACTCATTGAAATAAGGACCGGAGAAGGGAAGTGAATAACCCGCGAGTTTTGAAATCGCGCGCGCCGCATAAGCTGCTTTCTGGGCACATTGCTGAGCGACTTCCTGAACACCCCGACGGCCCATTGTTTCGAGATACACCGTCGCTGCGAGCGCAATCAACCCTTCATTCGTACAGATGTTTGACGTAGCCTTCTCACGTCGTATGTGTTGTTCGCGAGTGGCAAGCGTGAGCACAAAACCTCGCCGTCCCTGCTTGTCATATGCTTCTCCCACAAGGCGTCCGGGAATTTGTCGAGCATACTTTTCACGCGTCGCAAACAATCCGACATATGGCCCACCAAACGACAACGGCACACCAAACGATTGTCCTTCTGCCACAACGATGTCGGCGCCACAGGCTCCAGGCGATTTCAACAAACCGAGCGACATCGCTTCAGTAATGGCAACAACCAGCAATGCGCCCTTTGCATGCGCGGCATCGGCGAGTGCTGCGAGGTCCTCGACACAGCCAAAAAAGTTTGGTGATTGGACCACGAGTGCTGCGGTCGCGTCGTCAATCGCTTCAGCCAGTGCGTGCCACGACTGCCCCGTCTTTTCATCAAACTCAACGAGCTCGAGATGAATGCCTGCGTGCTGAACGTAGGTTCGGACCACTTCGAGATACTGTGGGTGCGTGGCAGTTGATGCAACAACCTTCGAGCGCTTTGTCACACGTTCCGCCATCAACACTGCTTCCGCAAGTCCAGTCGAGCCGTCGTACATCGACGCATTCGCCACTTCCATGCCTGTCAACTGGCACACGAGTGTTTGAAACTCGAAGATTGTTTGCAGTGTGCCCTGTGAAATCTCGGGCTGGTAAGGCGTGTACGCGGTGAAAAACTCGGAACGAGAAAGAATGTGATCGACGATGGTGGGAGTGTAATGTGAATACGCGCCGCCGCCGAGGAAACTGATCCGACGCGCGCCCGCATTGCGCGACCCCATTTGTTCGAATCTGTCGAGCAGTTCTATTTCTGAGAGTGCTGCGGGAGTGTTGAGCGGTCTTTGTAAACGCAATTCCTGAGGAATTGAATCGAACAGTTCTTCGGCCGATCCGAGCCCGATTTCCTCCAGCATTTCGATGCGCTCTTCCGGCGAGTTAGGAATGTAGCGCAAGATTATTCGCTCTCAGCTTTCGTAAAATCTTCGTATTCGGCGGCCGTAAGCAGGCTATCAACTTCGCCGGGGTTCGACATTTTTACTCGGATCATCCAACCTGTGCCGTACGGATCCGAATTGACTGATTCAGGTTCATCTGCGAGCGCTTCATTGATCTTAGCGACGGTGCCGGCGACTGGAGTGAAGACCTCAGAGACTGCTTTCACCGATTCGACCGAACCAAACGCTTCGTTCGCTGCAAATTCATCGTTCGCCTTCGGCAACTCCACATACACCACGTCGCCCAATGAATTTTGGGCGTAGTCGGTAATGCCGATGATGGCCTCACCACCGTCAACTCTCACCCATTCATGGTCTTTACTGTAGTGCAGGTCTTCCGGAACGTTCGCCATGGATCCTCCATCTCTATCGTGTCAATCCTGAAAAAATCTTGTTAATCCTGTCTACTTTGCCCGCTTGTAAAACGGCGCTTTTACAACCTGTGCGCCTACGAGTTTTCCGCGCACATCGATCTGTATCTGCTGGCCCACACTTGCGAACTCAACCGGTACATATGCGAATCCGATATTCTTTTTGAGGAACGGCGCCGGACTGCCCGACGTCACTGTTCCCACTCGCTGACCTTCAACGACGACATCCTGGTGATCACGTGCGATGCCACGCTCGGTCACTTCAAACCCAGCGAGCTTGCGCTTTAAGCCTTCCTCTTTCTGACGCGCGAGCGCTTCACGGCCGATGAAGTCGCCTTTATCTAACTTGCAAATCCAGCCGAGATTGGCTTCGAGCAATGTGGTGTTTTCGTCGAGCTCGTTGCCATAGAGCGCCATTCCCGCTTCGAGTCTTAAAGTGTTACGCGCAGCTAGGCCACACGGCAATACGCCTGTAGGTGTATCGGTCTTTCCAACGTCGAGAATCTTATTCCACAACTGCTCCGCGCGATCGGGCGGTGCATAAACTTCAAAACCGTCTTCACCCGTGTAGCCTGTTCGCGAAATGATTCCCGCAACTCCGTCGATATTGCCGCGAGTGAAATGGTAATACTTGATTTCGCTCAAGGGCACGTCGGTCAAGGTTTGTAGAATCGTCTGTGCGTCCGGCCCTTGCAGCGCTAGTTGGCAATAATCGGCGCTGACGTTATTCAACTCAACCGACTCGCCAGAATGGTTCGACTTTATCCATTCCCAATCTTTGTCAGTGGTGCTGGCATTGACGACGAGCAACAGGTGATGGGCACCCAGACGATAAACAACCAGGTCATCGATGACTGTGCCTTCCGGCGTCGTGAGTGCTGAATACTGTGCCTGACCATCTACGAGTTTGCTGGCGTCGTTCGACGTGATGCGGTTGACGAACGCGATTGCGTCTGCGCCGCGTACGTCAATCTCACCCATATGAGAGACGTCGAACAGGCCGGCATGAGTGCGTGTGCGCAGATGTTCTTCGATCGTGCCGGCTGGATACTGCACCGGCATATCCCAGCCACCAAAATCAACCATACGCCCACCCATCTGCCGGTGGGCGCCATTGAGTGGAGTTCTTTTGAGTTGCGGAGCCGTTGCGGTCAAGTCATTCACCACGCGCGCGGAGTTCAGAGCGACGCATCATTTATTCAGTAATAACGAGTGAATCCGCAAACTAGCATGCGCGCTGCGGTGCGTCAAGCGAGGGTATCCCAAGATTTGCCACCCCAAAGAGCCTAGTCGGGTGGATAAGTTGAGGAAAGAGTTTTTGGAGGACGCATGTTGTGCCCTCGTCCATGCAATTCTATTAACATTGATTCACGTTGGCCACCCTCAATAATTACAATTTTGCGGCTTTGAATGCCCTGTGCGAGGAGATACGCTTCCGCACGTAATGCACGGTCACGTGCCTCGCCTTTTGGACGGGCGCATCCGTCGTAAGCCACAATATAAGCTTTCGACCTTCGTCCCAATTTACGCAGCTGTACTGCGAAATCGTTCAGTCGATATTTCTCTCGGTCCGGACTCATGTTCTCACCGTAAGCAATGTACACGGGGGAATCAATGTCATACTTCTTTGCAGTTAGTGAGAAACAATTTGGGCAACGGAGATGCTCGAACTTATTAATTGGAGGATAGTAGGTTACGGTGGCGACCCTTCCGTCAATTGCAGAAAGTCTAATACCCTTGTCGCTGTTGTTGTATATGATGTGACCAATGAAATCCGTCTTAAGAGATGTCCAGTTGCCATTATTTACATCGAAATCCGTAATCGGAAGGGGATTTTGCAACTCACGTACGATGCTCAAGACAGTGCCGCGAGGTACATTCCAGTCGCGGAGGTCGCTATAGCATATAGTCGGACAAGGACAACTCTTGAAACTAATACTCACTGTCTCACCATTCACATGGTAGGTTGTTTTCGGGTATTCGCACTTACCGACTCCTAAAGCACGCTTGACATCTTCGCAATTAGACTGCAGTGGTTGAATGCCGCGCCATTCTTGACCAAAGATTTTCAGGGGGAGAAGGAACATTACAAAAACAATCGAAATCAACGCGGGTGTCTTCATTTGAATCTCACTTGCAATGCTGATGAAGAACGTTTCCGAAGAAGCCAGAGTAGGCACCGTCAAGTCTGGCGGCTGCTTCTTTCAGATCCTTAGTTTGGAAGAATTTATCCTGCGGATTGGGGAAGTCACCAGTCCACGGACGCCATTTTGAATCGAATCTTTCCCCCATATTATATGCTGCCAAAGCCATTGCATCGTGGCCATAACCCGCCACATGAAAAAGTTCATGGATGAGAGTGCGAGCGCGATATACCGTAGAATCATGAGATTTGTTCCTGAGATTCGCGAAAGCAAGTGACGGGTTAATTGTAATGCTCGCATTCCCTGGACCACCCCCACCACGAGCTTGATCGCCAAGATTGGGATCCCAATCAAAACCTCTTCCGTTCTGTACAGCTTCAAAAAGTTGTATCAAATCGGTCGTGCCGTGTTGTTGGCGGCCGGTTTCGGTCTTGAGCTGCGACAAAAGTGACCTAATGAAATTTGCACAGTCGGCATCGCTAATCAGTTTCTTGAGATCCGAAAGAAGAGAATTACTTTCATCCGTCGTGAGATGTCTTCTAGGTGATTTTTGATTGGGTTTTGTTTGTGCACCGGGAAGGTCAACCTCCTCCTCGACGCTGTGGCTATAGTAGCTGTACCACAACTCGGGGTAATTCGTTAGTTCCGCAGATGGCCTGTACACGTCGAAGGTCAATCTAACCCGGCTAAAGGAAATGGTTCTTGAAAGGTTGATAGAGCCGATATACCTTCCGCCACTAAACACATCTCCAACGGCGGTATCATTCTCGACTCGCCGCCGAAACTCAGCTTCAGAGACAGGGATACCATCAATTTCTCTGCCGGTACTGTAATCGAAAGGATCGCCACCCTCGATATACATCTGCTCGCCAAATTTATAGTCAACGTAGCTCTGTGAAGAGGGGTATGGGTTGGAGTTAGGAATCTCGGCTCCGAAGGAGTCGCGCTCTTCTTTGTTTGTGGCGCGATTGCCAGAATGACCATGCGAAATGACGCGGGTACCGGTCACGGGATTTGTTTGCTCAAACATGACACCCCCAGTGTCACGAGCAATACGCTGGCCGCCAGCATAAATGTTGAGTACATCGAGACCAGCCGCTCCATTAAATTCAACTATTGCGGCTCCGTCGAGCACAGCAGATCTCAAATAGTACGTCGTCTGAGTGTCTTCGTACGGAGGTGCTTGATTATCGACTGGATTAGGTCGTCGCGAAATCTGTATACGCTTTGCGGGTGCACCCGTTCCGTCGTACGTCTGCGTAATATCTGAGCGGGGCTGTAACGGATGATTCACGCCCTCGCCAACCATGTCTGATGCAACCGAATGCGAGGTTTTTCGGGCCGCGTCAAATGTGTGAGTAAAGTTTGGATCGACAGTGGTATTGCCGTCCGCGTCGTACTGCCAGCCTGAGTCCGTCCGTCTATTATTAACCCAGCTACCAACGTCGCTCGGTTCGCCGGTATAAAGCAAACCGGTACGGCTCAAGTGATTGAAAGCATCGTAGGTAATGTTTTGGTAGTAAGGATCGGGATACAAATTAGTTGGATAAGGGCTCAACCCGCGTGCACGACGGTAAGTGAAGGCTTGCTTCAAGCGTCCGGCATAGTCATATGCGTACGCGCGATCGAACCAACTGTTCGTTGAATCCCACGCGGACTTAATGCTGCCATCGTTGTAATAGTCATAGGACCACGTCATCGTGCTGTAAGTCGGATGAGGACAGCAGACTGTTATGTTCTGGTAGTTCATGTTGTTGAGGGTGTAGGTAACGGGTAGTAGGCGTGCGTTATGCGTAATCTGCTCGCTTGTGGTGTTCCCGTACGTCATGCTCTTGCGGGCGCCCCAGGCGCGATAAGTGATATCGGAAGCAAAGGTCGTTAGGTTTTGCGTGTATAGAGTGGGGAAGGGGTTGTAGTATGACGCTGAAAACCCGCTGCCCGTCACACCTGATAGGCGACCGGCATTGTCGTAATTATAGCCAATCTGCTGAGAGCGAAACGGAATAGAGAGCACAGTTAACGCATTGGAAAGATTGTACGAGTAGTTAAACGTGTACGTGCCGCTGTAACCAGTAAACGTGCGTGATTCTGAACTCATGCGAGATAACGAGTCGTATGTATATGTGGTAGAGCCGGTACCGTCGGTCATGGAAGTTCGATTTGATGCGGCATCGTATTGGTAAGTGATCGCGCTGGGTGCTGGAATCTGCGAGCCTGGCAGCACAGTGTAGGTAACTGCCGTTAAGAGGTGTCGCGCATTGTAAGTATAGTTTGTTGCGGCACCACGTCCGTCGGTGATCTTTTGAATGGTGCCATCGGCGTTGTAATCCCAGACGGTATTGGCGCCTGCATTTTGCTCAGGCTTGTGCTCAGTTTTTAGACGGCCGTGGCCATCGTAAGTCATAGTCGAGTCCTGGTAAGTGCTGCTGCCTTCCGCGCCTGCATATTGCCTCACTTGGGTAAGTTGATCACGAGCGTTGTAGGTATTGACGATCGTGGAATAGACACTGCCGCCCTGCCAGTTGAGAACCTCCGTTTTAACTTTACGACCGAAAACATCTGAATAGATCTTTTGCTGTCGGCGCTTAGCTACTCCACCGTCGATGGTACCTTCGTCGGTGAGCGTGACGACTTCGCCGCCAGCGCAGCCGCAGCCGGAGTAAGAAGCTGTCCTGGTCGTCAAATCAGTATTAGTGGTGACCAGCGGACGGCCCTTCCAGTCGTAGGTTTGCTGCGTGTAGTAGATGCCCTCATCGTCACCACTCACCAGCCAGGCGCTATTGATTTCGGTCGGATTCGAGACTTTGGTCGGCCGGCCCATCTGATCGTAAATCGTACTGACCAGACGATAACCGCCCTCGCTGCCGGGATGATTACTAGTGGCTCCAATCACGCGCCCCAAACCATCCACCACCTGGATTGCATACAACTCATCAGCGACGTTGTTGACGCTTGCATAGCTCGCCACGTAGTTCGGACCATACCAGAAACGTTTGTAAGCGCCATTGTTCGTGGTGGTGACACGCTCCAGTTGACCGAGACTGTTGTAGGCCACGGTTTGGATTGTGCCTTGTAATTGGTCCAAAGGCGCGGGTGATTGCGTGCGTGTGGTGGCGCCAAAGTCGAAGTTGTATTGCACGGTAGTGCTATTACCGTCAGCATCGGTCAGCGCGGTGGGGTAGGCAAATGTGTTGCGATCGCCGCCGACTGAGAAAGCGTCTGCATAGCTGATGCTGCTCGTATGGTTAGACGGATCGGTAGCTGACGCCGGGGTGCCGGTGACGAAATAGTTTGTATAGCTGGTTAACTTCTTCGCCGCATTGTTAATGTCATTGAAATCCCATCGTGAGACGCTCGTCAGGTTTCCGCGGGCGGTGAAAGTCGTATTGTAAGCGGAATCGTGCTGGGCGACCGCGGCCGGCAGGGCCGTGAGCCGCGCTGGATCATCATAGTCGTAAGTAATCTTGCCCTGGAAACTGCTGACGTCGGTGAGGTGCACTGCGGAGACGAGACCGATAATGCGCCGGTCGAGATAACCCTGGGTGAGATTGTAGTCAGTAAAGGTACGTCGGACCTCGGTCTCGCCATTCGCCGCATATTCCGTCACTAGATAAGGCAGACCCCACTGCACGTACGGTCCGTAGTCGATCACCGTGCGACGTCTGTTGCCACTGCCATCATAGACATTGGTTTCGGTAACACGCGGATTTGTTTGATAGCTAACTGATGTGTTGTCCTGCGTCCAGACGGTGGTGGTCCATTTTTGCTTAACCCCTCCCGACCAGATCTCGCTCAGCGTAGTTAAACCCTTCTGCCAACCGGTGCCATAATATTCCTTGTAAATGGTCCCATCGGGAGCCGTCGTTACACAGGCGCCGTCAACAGCCACGTTGTATTGGGTGGTGACCTGAGCGGACAGCCCATTAACTCCAGTCCAGTTGTGCGCCGACACGCTGCTGCTATTCAACCGCGGCACATCACCCGTTAAAGTCTCATAACCGAAGCTCGTCGCATTCCGTTCTATGGTGCCAAAGTGATTCTTAATCACCGAGACTTGCAGCGGGTTGGTGTACTCAAAAGTGAAGTGCGAAGTATCGTTCAAGGCTACTTGCGTTATTACCGGCACCGGAGCGCCATTCTTGATCCCGACTACTGCGGTATCTGCAAAGCTGTACTGCATATTGGGCGTCGACCAACCAAAGCTGACCCACTGATGCGACGGCTGTCCGTGCCATGCCTGCGTGATTGAGATGAGGTTCGAGTTGAGGTCGTAGTGAAAGGTGATCACACGACCGAGTGTGTCGGTGATGGTTGTAATCTGACCCTGAGCGTTGTAGTTGACGCTAATGTAATTGCCGTTGCGATCCTTGATCTGCGTACAGCGATATTCGTTGTTCGCTTCGGCGAAGGTGAGTTGGGTGCCATCTGTAGAGCGCACGAGCAAGATGCCGCCGGTCTCGGTTAACTGCAGATAAGAAGAGTCAGCGGCCTCGTAAACCGCAGATGACGTGGTCTGTCGCAACTCAATGCGATGGCCAGAGGGCGTAATCAGCAGATACGCATTCTTTGCTGTTTGCGCGTCAAAGGTCTTGCGCTGCACGGTGGGAAAGCCGAGCCTGAAACCCGGGGCTCGGAAAACCATTGTCCTCGTCGAAGTAGAAATATGGCCCGGAACGCGTCCAGACCATGGAGGAATAAGAAAGCGCAAGGCCGAGATCGAGTCCGTTGCGTCCCGGCAGACTGAGCAATGGCACACTCCACCTTGCATCCCGCGAGAGCATTCCATTGCCAGGCTGGTTGCGTGGATCCACTCGCGCAGTGATCAACGATGACGCGTTTGCGCTGGCTGAGCCGCTAAGTGAGATAGTCGCCAGCAAGTTCGCAAGCTCGCCTGACTCCTCAAAGCCACGGCGTACATATTCACGCCCATGACTCGGCACCAGCGCTTCCCAGTAAGCCCAGCCACCTGCATCCGGCTCACGCATCAGATAAGTCTTGTAAAGATCGTAGACATACCCATGCGCATCACGATTGCGCGCTGCGTATGAGGCCGATTCAAAGAGCGTTCTTCCCAATTCAATTGCCGCAAGCTTCAGCGATGTTTGATTCTGGTTGTAACCGGCACGCAAGAGGTCGCTCCAGTAAGTTGCTTCTTCTGAAGTGGCACTGCGCAATAACCCTAAACTGAAGAAATTCTGGATGAACTGATCCTCATAAAGTGGCGGCGGAGCGGCTCGTCTGCGTGCGTGTGCACGTCGCGTGAGCCTGCCTTCATCAGGTTGGTCCACTGGTCTTTGTGGTGTTCCATGATCGCCCACACGCCTCCCATCCCACGGCTTACCTTCATTGCGTTTCGCACGCATGGTGGAATGAATCGGCGGCGGTGCCTCACGCTCCACGTGCGACTCATTCTTCACTTCTTCCAGATCAGGCAGGATACCTTCAGGTTTCTTAGGCCCTGGACGTACGTTGCGTACAGTGCCCTGACCTTGAGAGGCTTCGCTCAGCAGCGAAACACCCGGCAGCAACAACAACGATGCACAAATTGTAAAAGCCAGAATAATGCGCAGTGTGAAGTTCTGGGCGATCTTAGACATGAGGACGCTCCGATAACATCTCGAGTAACGAAAAACGACTCGTTATGCCTGAGGGGGATGCGAGGACTTTAACGAATCAGAAATGGGCTATTAGTGGGATCAAAACTCGCCGGCTCGCGGGAGGTGTGTTGGGCCAACGAAACATAAACCGCCTGAGACGGCGGCACTCTACGCCTGCTGTGGGTCAGTGTCAATAAGAAATTTTAGAAAGACTAGAAGTTGCGACTGTCGACCTGAACTTTGGGACCGAGCGTGATCACGACGCGCATGGTGTCAGGGCGGCGATCGTAAGATGCAGGGACGAATGCCGCGTTCTGACGCAGCGCGGATTCAAACTCAGCGAGCATGCGTTTGTCCTTGGGAGGTTGGACCACGTCCGCCAGTGAGGCCGCGCCGTTACTGAACACGTTCGTAACGACGATCATGTCGTCAGCATCTACTAAGTGATGGGCATGTGGCTGCGAATAAGCCCGAGTCAGAGCCGCCAAAGCACCACTGGGATCCAGGCTCGGAGACTGTTCGCCAAAAGGAGCTCGGCTGTCGGCAAAATCCTGGCGACTGACAGGCTGATAAATGTTGTATCCCGGTTCATAACGCAGCACGATAACGCCGCTGCCGCTGTTATTTAACAAAGCAGCCTCACGCAGCGCCACAAAATGCGGACGCAGCGCGTTGAACATCAGAAAGAAGAGGATGACCGATGCAAATGAACCGACCGTGTAAGGCATCACTCGTGGCTCGAGGAAACGTGCAACACGAATACTAAACGACGGCTTGACTGCCTGTCTTGCAGCCGCCTCTATCGTTAATAGATCGGAAATAGTGTCCGCCAGATCGACAGGTGGTTTCGGTCGCGCCAGCGAACTCAAACTACGAGTCAACGAACGCAACTGAACAACTTCCGCTCGACAAACAGGGCAACGATCCAAGTGCTCATCGATCGCTACTCGAGCCGGCAGAGATACGCAGTCGTCAATGTATGACGAAAACGTCTGTCTGGTTTCTTCGCAAGACATTAAAGACATTTTCAATTGCCTAAGCTTCGGATGGCTGACCGACCCCGGCTGCTCCTTATTGAGAAGCAACATCGACAAGTTTAGGGCAACCCCTTCAGGCTTGAAGTGAGCGATGCTTCAACGGGTGTTGCTGGCCACGTTTCAATACGCCCTCATCATGCCACTACGGAAGCCTTGAGCCCGCCGCTTTTCACTTCGACCCATTTGGCACCGAGTTTCGTGAGCCGGGGCGGATCAGCCATCCGATTACAAAGAGCCTTCCAGCTTCCGCCGGAGTTCCTGGCGACCTCGCGCCAGTCTGGATTTCACTGTGCCGACGCTAATCTCCAGCGTCGTAGCGATCTCCTCGTATGCAAAACCTTCAATATCTCTGAGAACTACAGCTTCACGATATACACGTCGCAAACTACTCAACGCCTTCTTTAAAGCTCGTTCTCGTTCGTTCGCGATTGCGTCCTGTTCCGGATCCTTAGCAGTTGGTGATCTAAGTGTCGCCACCAGGCCAAGACGTCCATTACCGATTTCCGGTGCGTCTAAAGAAACAGTTGACTCGCGACGCCTGCGACGCCACCAGCGCCAACGGTTACGGGCCTGGTTGATTGCAATCCGGTAAATCCACGTCCGCAGATCCGAGTCGCCTCTGAAATGACCAATGCTCTGGAATGCTCGCAGGAATGTTTCCTGAGTCAGGTCTCGTGCTTCCTCGCCGTTCTCGGTCAAGCGATAGAGCAGCCCATAAATCTCACCGGACCGTTCCTGCACCAGTTTTTCGAAGGCTAAGGCGTCGCCTCGCTTTAATCTTTCAATGAACTGAGTATCAACCTGTGGCCGGGCTTCTACCACGGTCGCGGGAGCAACCTGCTCTAATTCCATTTGCCCGTGGAGAGCAATTGGTTCTCCGTAGCTCACTGATCACCCCCTGGGGCGGGAATCGGAGCAGTTAAAGATGTTTGCCCTTTCCCGGACAGGCTTCCCCTTAGACAACCGCCTCCAGTCTTTTGTTCCCGATGTGTGGAAAAAAATTTCATGCTGGTGGTTTAGATGCATTCACCCCGGCTGATACTACGATTTGCCGCTTCTTGACAAGTTTTTACACGCGCCATTAGAGTGACTCTTTTTCCGCTAATCATACACCTAAGAGAACGCGGCCGACTACGTAGGCTTGCAAGAGGAAAACAAGTGGCAAAGTATAAGAAAAAACGTGCGCGTGAGCTCCAACACGACCGCTTTCGCGACACGACTATGAGCTTTCTCGACCGTCTGGGCAACCTGCTCGAGGGTCGCGGACGCACGATTCTATATGGACTGGGCGGGCTAATTGTGGCCGGCCTCCTACTTCTCGTGTTTGTTAAATGGAATAACCGTAAAAACGACGAAGCGCGCCAAGCCCTCGGTCGGGCCATAAATATCACGACGGCCGCCGTTACACCCAGCCCTCTGCCCGGCAGCACTGAAATGACGTTCTCCACTGAAAGAGAACGGGCCGAGAAAGCAATAGCCGAGTTTGAGAAAGTGGCCGCGAAATACGGCGAGCCATACAAATCAGAGTCACGCTACTTCATTGCTTCAAACCGTCTGGTCGTCGATCGCCCGAAGGGCATCAGCGAGCTGACGGAACTTTCCAACGGCAGTGGCGACGTCGCCGCCCTTTCAAAATTCGCCCTCGCACAGGCAAACGAAAGTGACGGCAAACTTGACGACGCCGCACGTCTCTACAGCGAACTGGCGAGGCTAAACAGCGCAACTGTGACTGCGGAAACTGCCAATCTTCGCCTGGCAAAAGTCTATGAGAAGCAGGGCAAGAAGAAAGAAGCCGCCGATCTGCTGTTCAATATCGTAGACGCGGCCAGAAAGGCAAAAGGACCTGACAATCAGCCGGTGCCGCAATCCACAGCGGCTCGTGAGGCGGCCGAAGAACTCCAAAAAGTCGATCCGGATCGTTACAGTCAACTTCCTCCCGAGATTCCTTCATTGGCTGGGTAAATCGAACGTCTCTTTGGAGTGCGGCGGCCTGGCGCCGCTTTAGTCTTGAACACGCACCATCGATAACAAAGCGGCGCCAGGCCGCCGCACTCCAAAGAGACGCCCAATCTCTTAATTCCATGGACAATCTTACCCATTCACTCGTCGGACTCACTGTAGCAAAGGCGGGTTTGGACAGATTGTCCCCTGGTGCAACGACCCTGTGCGTGCTCGCCGCCAACGCACCTGATGCAGACGTGATTATTCTCGTCTTTGGAGATCGTTGGGACTTCCTGCAACATCATCGCGGTATTACTCACGCGATCGTCGGTGTAATCGGTCTGGCCTTTTTATTGCCACTAATCTTCTATGCAGTTGACCGTCTTGGGTCACGTTTTCGAAACGAAGAACCACAAACAAAGCTTAAAGGATTGATGATTGCCTCGTTTATTGCGAGTGCGACCCACCCCTTCCTGGATTGGACCAACAACTATGGGATCCGATTCTTTTTGCCGTGGAATCAGACGTGGTCTTACGGCGATCTTGTTTTTATCGTCGATCCATTCCTTTGGCTGGTTCTTGGCGGCGCGGCGTTTCTGCTGACAGCGAAGACGAAGTTTTACAAGATTATCTGGGCCATTATCGCAGCGGGTCTCACTTTCCTGATCGTCGCGAGCCCGCGAAGTAATGCTTTGCCGAATCCACGCCTCATTGCGCTTTTTTGGATAATAGCGCTGATTGCGTTGATTGTTCTTTTTGTAAAAGGCGCGAGAGAACGTTGGGGAAGCAGGATCGCATTCGTTGCGATTGCGCTCGTGGTTTGTTACTGGACGTTCCTGGGCTTCGCACACTCCAGAGCGATCGCGCGGGGAAGCGAAGAGGCCGCGAAAATGGCGACAGCGAACGGCGAAACAGTCGCGAAGCTTGCAGCGATGCCGAGGCTTGCAAATCCGTTCCGCTGGGACTGCGTCTTCGAAACCGATCGGGCTATGTATCGATTTGAAGTTGGCTTGTTAGGCGACAGTTCCATTGAGACACCCGTGCGTTACCCCAAACCAAGCGCAGACTTGTTCAATACAGTTTCGCAGCAGCGGCCTGCCCGTGTGTTTCTGGGCTTCGCACGGTTTCCCGTCATGCAACTCGCCGATCCTGGTTGCACCACTCGCACCCTCGTTCAATTAGCTGACTTGCGTTACACTGAACCGGGCGGATCGCGTGGGAGTTTCGCATTTGAGCTGCCGATCGATTGTCCTCGCGAGCGATAAAGAAATGAACGAGACCAAAGAGCTTAACAGCCTGCCGGCACTCACGGAGGTGCAGGAAGAACGAGAGCGCGCTCGCCCGCAATCCACGATCGCAAGTGTACGAGTCTCGCCTGGTCCTTATCTCGCTCTTGCCGGTGTCATGTCATTTGCAGCCGCCCTTGTGCTGCGTGCGGGCTACGATTTAACCGCAGTTATCATGCTTGCGGCCGCATGGCTGCTTGTGCCGGTGTTTGCACTCAGTGATCGCATCGCGTTTGATGGCGCTTCGCTGCGACGGCACGGGCCTCTCGCATCATTTCTCAACCTGGTTTTCGGCTATCGCAAGCAACTCGCAACTGACGACTTTGAAACAGTAGAAACGCAAGCGGTTCGTACGCTGCGTCGCGGCGGCCGTGTTCGTTATCGCTATCGAACACAGATCACCGGCAAGGGCAAAGAGTTTGTCCTCGTTTCGGGCGGCAGCGGTTACCGTAAGCTGGTGCGGGAACTGTTTCCACTCATTCACGAAAGCAAGTTGGACAACCGCAGCCGCGACTTGCGCGACTATCTCAACGATCCGCGTTTCCTCAACCGAAAAGCACAGTTATCGCAACTCGCTTCGTCAGATCTGCTCGACGTTACTAAATCGGATTTCAAACTCGGTCGTAAGCTCAAGCGGAATCCGGCGACTCCCGAGATACCGGCAACACCGGAAGATCTTGAAAGAGCGCGTCTGCTTCGTCGACTCGGAAACGAACTACGCGTATCGGGCCGCCTGCGTGAAGCCGGTGAAGCATTTCGTCGCGCACTCAATGTAAAGCCGCACGGCGCGTGGCTTATTTACGACTTCGCTCGACTGTTGCGATCGCAGGCGAGTGCGCAGTCAGATGCGCGTCTGTTGTCGCGTGCGCGAGCAGCTTTGCGACTGGCGAGTATTCGCGCGAAAAACGATGTTGTTTTACTACCGTTGATTGGGGAGAGTTTTCTCGAATGCGGAGATGCTAATCACGCCCGCCGTGCGCTACAGCGAGTGGTTGATCTGGACAGCGCAAACTTCAAAGCCAGGATTGGATTGGCCGACATTGCGTTGCGTGAAGGGAAGTTGGCCCACGTGATTCATCATTACCACGAAGCCGCGCGTGTGAGTTCTGAAACAGCCCTCGCCCGCTATGCTCGCAGTGAAGGCGAGTACTACATGCAGTTGAATAATGATGATGATTATCTGGTGGCGGAACTGCGCCGGATTAACTGGTTGCAGAGCGTCACTCGCATTCGTCGACTGGCGTTGCGTGTGACGAATGCGAGTGTGTTGCTTGCGCTTGTTGGTGGTCTGATCGATCCCGTTGCCGGGAGTTTAGCCTGGTCGGTTGCCTCGTCCGCGTTGCTCATCTGGTTACTGACATTACTTGGTACGAAGATGCTCCTCACGCGATCCAAACCACAGATTACACAGATTTAAAATCCGGATTCAATCCGTATTATCCGCGGCTACTGGCTTTCCGTTTAGTTGCACCCTTCCTGGCAACCGGCGCCGGATTTAGCAATGCATCCCACCGATAATGTGGTTGCTCACGACCCTCTGCAAGTCGCTTGAAAACAAGATCGGTAACAGCATTGACGATCCAGTTGTGATAGAACTCGCCCACGGATGCTAACTCAGCATCAGGCGCCGGATTCATGAAGTCGATCGCATACGGCACATCGTCCTTAATCGCAAACTCGACTGTGTTGATGTCGTAGCCCAACGCTGTGCAAAGCGTTCTCACGTCGTTTGTCACATGTTCCGCGAGCGCCGGTGCGAGATAGTTTGGATTGTGTACGTATTGCTCACCTGACAAATACGGCTTGCGTGGATCGTAAGCCATGATCATCACTTCCTGCTGTCCGACGCAATAACATCTCACGAACTGATCGAATTCAACCGACTCCTGAAGCGTCATGCAAAGTGTGCTGGTCTTGTCGTATTCAGCCCAGAGTTCCTCGAGCGAATTGATCTTCGAAACATTCTTCCAGCCGCCGCCATCAAACGGCTTCAGAAAGGCGGGCAGACCGACGTAATCGATGACGCCCTGCCAGTCGAGCGGGAACTCGAGGTTACGCAAACTCTCACTAACGATGCCTTCGATGTAATCTTTCTGCGGCAACAGGATGGTCTTGGGAATTGCAACGCCCAGTTTTTTGCCCAGTGAGTAGTTGAAAAACTTGTCGTCGGACGACCACCAGAACGGGTTGTTGATGATAATCGTTCCTTCGAGCGCCATTCGTTTCAGCGTCGCTCGATAGAAGGGAACTTCATGCGAGATACGGTCGATTACGAGGTCGTACTTCGGTGGATCGTCGTATTTAACGCCGCCAAGCTTGATGTATTCGGCCACGACGTCGCCGCGGCCGCGTTCATTAATGCCGTTGATTAGTGCTTCCGGGAAAGTTTTTTCCCGGCCTACGAGAATTCCTACTCGCTTCATATTTGCTGGATGTCCTTTCGAGAAAACCAAGGAAAATACCCGCGCCGTCCATCGTTGTCAAACAGGCATCCGGGGCACGGGGTGAGAGCATCCATGCAAAGTGCTGCTGAGGTCGGAAGCGGCTTTTTACGAGGCTTGTGTTACAATCCGGCCTCAACGTTGGCTTTCCCCGGTTGGCGCCGTCGGCAATACGGCGATCTGGATTCAAGGAGAATGGTTACATTTTGCTGCGTCTAGTTTTGTCCCTCATAGCTCTAACTGCGTTTGTACTCTCGTTCGGATCGCCGATCAAAACCCAGGCGGCTTTGCAGGATCCCAAGGCGGCTCCGCAAGCAACTCCACAAGCGACTCCCCAGAACACGAAAAAAGAGACGAAGCAGCAGGAGTCCAAACCGGCTAAAAAGAACTCAACCGAACTGGGTTTCACTGGGGAGCAGGTAGTTGAGTCTGTGATCCTCGTTTACGGCACGCGGCCAGCCCTCGAACATATTCGACGGAACGGAATAGAGCGCGGCAAAATCACGCGAACCGACAATGAGGGCAAGACTGAAGAGTCAGAGTACGAGCGACGCTTCATCCGAGGTGAGAACCTCGACAAAGACAAGATTCGTCTCGATCAGAAACTGCCTACGATGGAGTATTCGCTCATCTTTGGCGAGGGAAAACTCTGGGGACTTATCAACGGTGCTGCCTTCACGCCGCGACAGGACGCGACCTCGAATTTCATTTCTCAACATCACCACAGTATCGATTCCTTGCTGCGCTACAAGGAATGCGGTTCAACTCTCACGCTCGTCGGCAAGGACCAGCAAAAAGGACTCGATCTTTTCGTCGTAGATTTGATTGATAAGGAAAAACGAAAAACTCGTTACTACATCAGCGCTAAATCGCTGCGCGTGCTTTGGCTCGAGTATGAAGAAGGGAACCCCGGCGGCGCGCCCGTTAAATACACCCGAAAATTCCTCGATTACCGGGCAGTTCAACAGACTCTCGCGCCTTATCGCACCGTGCTCTTGGAAGACGGACGTCAGAGCCAGGAAACTCGGGTTCTGACAATTACCTACGGTTCGAAAATCAGCGACTCCATCTTCAAAAGCCCTGAAGGCTAGCCACAAAGCCGACTTCCGCCGCAAAAACGCACAAAAAGCACAAAACCAGAGCCCGGGGTGAGGCGTCCAAAAGGATAGTCACGTCCGGCTTGATTGAGTAAACTTCATTTTGTGCCTTTTTGTCGGAACTAGATCTAAATACGGGCGTGTATTCCCCCGTGTGAGAGCCTACCTGTCCTGATGAATACGTTGACTACCATCGATGAGCTGGGCTTTGCCCCGGCCCTGCAGCAGGACGTGCTGGAGGACACGACTTCCGACCATGCGTTGTTGGAAGCGACTCGTAGCGGCGACCAGGATGCCTTTGCTGAGTTGGTTAGTCGATATCGCAACCAGATTACGAGCTATATCTACCGGATGACCAATGACTACGATGGCGCCGTTGATCTAGCTCAGGAGACATTTGTGAGGGTTTACAGGGCAGCTGACAGATATCAGCGAAGCTACGCATTTTCGACTTATATCTATCGCATTGCCACCAACCTGGCCATCAGCGAACTTCGCAAGCGTAAACGCCGCAAGCTCGTTTCGCTGACGGGTTTCTTTCAACCTGGCGATGGTGGTGAAGCACAGGAATTTAATCCTCCCGACGGGCGACCTTTGCAGGACTCGGACCTCGTAGATACCGAGCGACGCAATGCGGTCCAACGGGCCATTGGCACGCTTCCGGAAAAGTATCGTGCGCCTCTGATTCTGCGTGATGTTGACGGACGCAGTTATGACGAGATCGCGAGAATTCTGGAAACGAGCGAGGGCACAGTTAAGTCGAGAATCAGCCGGGCGCGAGGATTCCTGCGCGAGAAGATGCGTGCTTATTTGTAGGTGATGAAGTTATGAGAAAAAATATTTGTGAACTGATTCGTCGCGAACTTGACGAATTGAACCTGGATGAGACGTGCAGCACCGCCGCAGTCGAGCATTTACGAGCGTGTGGTGCGTGCCGTGAGTTTCACGAGAAGCAGACGAAGTTGCGAGAGATGGTCGGCAGTCTCGGCACTGTTGCTGCTCCGGCTGATTTTGATTTCCGTTTGCGTGCACGCCTCGCAAACGAGTCGAGCAGCGCTGCCTCGCAGATTAATTTCCTGGCTTGGCCGGTGCTGCGACGTGGTTTTGGGGTCGCGGCGGTGTTGCTCGTTTTCGCGACTGGCGCCTATTTGGTACAAGACGCTTTGAATCGACCGCCGGCGTCTGATGAGATGGCGAAAGAAGCGTCAGCGCCTGCGGTTCTTGAAACACCAAAGCCGCAGGAAACGGTAGCGCCCAACACGTCCGAGGCGCCAAAGCCAGCGGACCTGGCTGGTATTCCGAACGTGCGTCCACAGAAAAACAGGACAGAGCGTCCCAGACACGTGGCAATCAGGAATACACGACAATTAGCGACAAAGGACACTGCCAGCATTCGTGCTGAGGTTATCAACGGAGCCGACCCGCTTGCATCGTCGTCCAATACTTTTTCAATTGATGCGTCGGCGGTACAGTATTTCAAACTTTCACTTGACGATGGACGTGGGAACGCAAAAACGATTTCCGTGCCGACGATTAGCTTTGGTTCACAGCGATTGATGCAGAACGCGAATCAGTTTGCACCGAAACGAGTTTGGTAAGTGGGATGAAGTTTAGAAATAAAATTCGAGCCGCAATTTTCGTGAGCGTAGCGCTCTGCTGTGGAGTGGTCGCAGCGCAGACCCCTGCGCCGTCACCGAAAAAACCTGCGCCACCGGTTCGCACGTGGAGAACCGGCGACAAGGCCTCTGCTCCTCAAGTCGTAACGATCATTCATCGTCTCAACGCCTTAAAGATGTTTCGTTTGCTGGCCCGTTCGCAACAGCAGGTGCAAGCTATTTCCGGTCTTGATTTCGGATTTAATCTGATGGACGACGTGCATACGAACGTCATCGCAGGTCTGGCATTGGACGACGGTGAAACCATCGCAGCGTGGTTGCCGGAAGCTGAAGTTGAGTTTGGGCCAGTGCCGGTTCTCGCACCAACAGCGCCTAAAGCACCGTCAGCGCCAAGCCCTTCATTCCCACGAATGCCCAATAGTTTTTTCGATACTCCGGACATCACGGTTATAGGAGCAGACGGAAGACGTCTGGCGGCGAAGTACATCGGATTTGACGGGGTCACAGGACTCTCGATCTTGCGACTCACAAAAAAGAATACGATTGGGGCAGGTGCCGTCAAAGACGAACCGGTAAACACCGGAGAGGTTGTGTTGTTGTACGGGCCTGAGCCGGTCGCTGGGACGCGTCCGCTGTGGCGTCCAAAACTCTACGCTCGCATGGCTGCGATTGAAGGTCGGATTCAAACTGTCCTACCTGCGCCGTCAGGCGGCGTTGCGCGATTCCGTGTCAGCGCTCCGAAGTTGTCACAGGCGAACATTGGTGGTGTCGCGCTCAATCAGTCGGGTGAAACGATCGGCATTGTCGATGGTCTCGAAGAAGGCGAAGCGAGCATTCTGCCGGCGACGTTGATCAAACGTGCAGCACAGCGTGTGTTGGAACAGCAGGCAAGTGTTCCGCGTCCATGGCTCGGTGTTAAAGGTGAAGCAATTGCCAAACTGAAATTTGATCAGATTGTGAATCACGGCTGGGAATTTAAGGCTGCCGAAGCGCTCGCAAACAAGCATCGCGGATTAATGCTCACGTCTATTGTGCCCGGCAGTCCTGCGGCACTCGCTACGTTGCGTGCAGGTGACGTGATTCTGAAAGTTGACGATAACGACATTCAGACTGCTGAAGACTTTACCTGGTGGCTGGAACAGGCTGGTCCGAGTAACTTGGTCGAGTTCACTGTTTTGCGTCCGAATCGTCCTGTCGAGGAGGAACTCAACGTTAAGTTGAGCCAGATGCTCGAGCCGACATTCAGCTTCAATCTGCGCACTTCACTTTCGCCACTGAAGGGTTTTTCATTACTCGATCAGGGAATCGAAACCATCGCGCTAAGACCTCCCGTCGCAACACAACTCGGAACTACGGCGGGTCTTCTCGTTGTCTACGTCGATCCGGTAACGGCAGCGTTCGAAGCCGGCTTGCAACCCGGCGACGTGATTCAGTCGATCAACGGCAAGTCGGTTTCGGTATTCAAAACAGATCCAAAACCTGCCTCATACACATTTGAAGTCGTCCGCAAAAAAGAAAAACTCGTCGTCACAATCCCCGCCACAAAGAAGAAGTAGACCACAAAGAAGCACAAAAGGCACAAAGCACATAAAGGAGATGGTATTGCTTGCCGGTAAGTACTTCTTTTTTATGCTTTTTGTGCCTTTTGTGCCTTTTTGTGGCAAATGTTACCCTAACGGCCCATGTTCCCTGAGGCCGTTGCTCGTTATCACGATCTGCTCGCGAATCAAGATCTAGCCGAAAGCTCGCGCGCTCTCCTGGATGAGGGTCTGGAAAAAGCCAAACTGATTTTTGGCGGCCGGCGTCTCTCCCCATATCTCCGCCCGCACTTTGTGACGGAAACAGACTTCGAACGCATCTGCGCGATCTGCGAAACCGTCTGGTCCGCAATACAAAAAGTGAAAGATGCCGCTGTCGAAGACGAAAAGGTTGTCGACGACCTCGGCCTGACCGAGATTGAACGTGAACTGGTCGCAATCGATCCCGGTTATGCTGCCGTCTCACCAACGTCGCGGCTCGACTCATTTCTCACTCAAACTTCTTACAGCTTTGTTGAGTTAAACGGTGAGAGTCCTGCGGGTATCGCGTACGCTGACGCTGCATACGACATTTTTTCTTCGTTACCGGTGATGAAGGAGTTCGCAGCCGAGTATAACGTGCGTGCCATGTACGGCAAGGGATTGATGCTGGACGTCCTGATTAGCTCATATGAGGAGTATCTTGGTAGAAAACCGGAGCGCGCACCTCGAATCGCCATAATCGATTTGGCCGGAGTGCCAACGGTTAAAGAGTTTGAGCTCTTTCGAGAGTTCTTCGAACAATCGGGATATCCGTCGGTAATCTGCACGCCGCAGGAGCTTGAGTTTCGCGACAATCGTCTCAGTGTTGCCGGCCAGGAGATCGACATCGTTTATAAGCGCCTGCTCGTAAACGAGTACTTGCCGATCATTCGTGAATACCCGGCATTACTCGATGCATATCGTGCCGGCGCGATCTGCATGGTAAACAGTTTTCGCTCGAAGCTGATTCACAAGAAAGCCCTTTTCGCTGTGCTGACGGATCCGAAGCACGCGGGTTTGTTCTCCGACGATGAGCTGGCAGCGATCACAGCGCACGTGCCGTGGACGCGCGTCGTCAGAGATGAACACACCGATTACTTCGGCCGTGAAGTAAACCTGCTTGATTTTATTCGCGCAGACGGAGAGCGCCTGGTGCTTAAGCCGAATGACGATTACGGTGGACATGGAATCACGATTGGTTGGAACGTTGACCAGCGTGGTTGGGACGACGCGATCAATAATGCGCTCGCTGATGGCGATTACCTCGTGCAGGAACGTGTTCCCACTGCCCGCGAGACTTTTCCAGCATTGACGGACGATGGTCGAGTGGAATTCGCGGAGCAGCTTGTCGATCTCGACCCACTGCTGTTCAACGGAAAAGTCGGTTCCGCGTTCACGCGCCTATCATTCACTGAACTGGCCAATGTCAGCTCGGGTGGTGGAATGGTACCGACCTACATCGTCAGTAAAAAATGATGGAAAACAGGTAGAATCTGTGTAATCTGTGGATAACGAGGAGCATCCCGTGGCTGACGACGACAAGGCTATTGATTCGCAGGAGGAGCGCCGCAGCTCCGATCGCTCGCGGCTGATTGTTGATGTCTTCTTCGATGGCAAGGATGTTACCGGTGTCGCGAGCACGAAAGACATCAGCGTTGGTGGACTCTATATGAACACGAAGGCTGAGATCCCCGAAGGAGCATTGCTCTTGATTCGTATACCGTTTCGCGCTGATGCTCAGGTGGTCTGCAATGCGGTGGTGGTCTACAGCAATCCGGGAAGAGGCGTCGGTTTGAGGTTCCAGGGATTATCGGACGAAGTTCGAGCGATACTGGAGCGTGAAGTTTCGAGTGGCTGACACGAAGGACCCCACGACTTCGTTAATGTGGGCCGATCTTTCGCGAGAGACTAAAGAGTTTCTCAAAGGAAAATTGGCCGGCTTGTGGGGTGCGGAAAGCGATGCAGCAGCTTTCGATTCGTGGCCTCTGGATAAAAAATACGCGCTGTTGCTGCTACTTCACAGAATGCGTGCCAAGGGACTCTGGCATCTCGTGAAGCGAATCGATAATGTTTACGGCGAAGGTGGAGTGGGATTGCAGTTCGAAGCGTGGCCGATGATTGAGTCCACGCTTTCGCGGAGAGCCGATTTCACACGCAGGTTTGCGAACCATAACGACACGAGCGGCGGCTTCTATGAAAAAGGAAGAGTCGAAGCCGTCCTTCATTTTTTGTTTCAGGAAGGGAAGCCACGGACCTGGTACGTGCACTTCGATCTTTATAGTCCGGTTCATTCACCGGGAAGCGCCTGGAAGCATTTGCGATACGAGTTTATGAGCAAGACCAAACCGGACTGGCGCAGGATCGCAAAATCCCTGAACGTACAGATTTAAGCGGAAAGAGGACAAATGTTCGATCAATTCACACTGGGCATCGAAGAAGAGTTTCAGATCGTTGATCCGCACACGCGCGAATTGCGTTCGCACGTCGCCGAGATTCTCGAAGAGGGCAAGATGCTGCTCGGCGAGCAGATCAAGCCCGAGATGATCCAGTCGATGGTGGAAGTCGGTACGGGGATTTGCCGCAACATTCAGGAAGCACGCACGGACATCACGCGCCTGCGCAGCATCATTGCCGGACTAGCGCGGAAGAACGGCCTCGTTATCGTTGCCGCTTCGACACATCCGATCTCGCGCTGGCAGGACCAGAAGATCTTTGACGACGAGCGCTATGAACTACTTGTGCAGGAGCTGCAAACAGTCGCGCGCTCGCTGCTGATCTTTGGACTTCACGTACACGTCGGCATGGCCGATCGCGAACGGGCGATTCACATCATGAACGCCGCACGCTATTTCCTGCCGCACGTGCTGGCGCTTTCGACTTCGTCACCTTTCTGGATGGGCCACAACACGGGTCTCAAGTCGTATCGAACTGAAATTTTCAAACAGTTTCCGCGGACAGACATTCCCGATCACTTCGATTCATACAGCAATTTTCAGCGGTACGTGGATCTTTTGGTCAAGACCGGTTGCATCAACGACGGCAAGAAGATCTGGTGGGACATTCGACCGCATCCATACTTTCCAACGCTTGAGTTTCGTGTTTGTGATATTCCGACGCGCGTCGACGACACGATCGCGATAGCCGCGCTGTTTCAGGCCATCGTCGCGAAGTTGAATAAGTTGATCGACAAGAATCTCGGCTTCCGTTTGTACCGGCGTATGCTGATTCAGGAGAACAAGTGGCGCGCGGTACGATATGGGCTGGATGGGAAAATGATCGATTTCGGGAAGCAGACGGAAGTGCCGGTGCATGACCTTGTGCTCGAGCTACTCGAATTCGTCGACGATGTAATTGATGAGTTGGGGTCGAGAAAAGAGATCGAGCACGTGCATACGATTCTCGCGCGTGGCACATCCGCGGATCGTCAGTTACAGGTCTATAAAGAAACAAACGACCTCAAGGCGGTGGTCGATGACTTAGTAGAGTTGACGATGGAGAACGTCACCATGACACCTGATCTCACGGTGCCACGTACAACCACCACCGCCTCAACGATCTCGAAATAGAGTTTCACGCAAAGTCGCAAAGGAAGACGCAAAGGCGCAAAGTGATCTATTAGATCTTACTTTGCGCCTTCGTCTTCTCTTTGCGCCTTGGCGTGAAACTTCTTTTCCCGAGATAGTACTGCCACAACATTCTTGCCGCCACCGCCCGGTGTGGACGCCACGGTTCAGCGAGTCTTTCCAATTCATCAGGGCCGGGGCGATAGCCCAGACCTCTTAATTCCTTCATCGCAACGGCCAATGCCAAATCACCCGCCGGCCAGATATCTGCGCGCCGCATTGCCATCAGAAGGTATACATCCGCGCTCCACGATCCGATCCCTTTAATTCGCGTCAGCACAACTCGCGCCTGCTCGTCGCTCATGCGCGCGAGTTTCGTGAAACTCAACTCACCATTAACAATTGAATCCGAAAGATGCAGCAGATACGCCGACTTCTGGCGGGTCACTCCGAGACTCCGCAGATAAGTGTCCCCAAGCTCAAGGAACCTCGCCGGAGTAAACGGCTGAATCGAAGTCTCCAGACGCACGAGCATCGCTTTCGCAGACTTCAGCGACACCTGTTGCTCGAGAATGATGTGAACGAGTGTTGTGAATCCTGCCGCACGTTGCCAGAGTGGAGGATCGCCGTGATTAGCGTAGATCCCCGCCAGAAGCTCATCGCGCGCAGCGAGCTCACGTGCCGCCAGCGCGAGACTCTTTTGCGTGAGCATCAATTACGTGTTGCGAGTGTCAGGAAGTTCTCAAAAAGTATGCGACCATCGCGCGAGTCGTTCGGGTGCTCCCAGCGTGTGCGGTTCTTGTTCCAGTCTTCAAACGATTTCTCGAGGTGAAACTGGACTGTGTAAATCAGTTGCCCATCAGTGCGCTTCACCATCATCTGGTTACGACAGAGATACGACGTCGCCAGTAACTCGAAACCTTCCGGCACGCGATCGAGTTGCAGTCCGTGATTCTGCCAGACGCGAAGAATGCGCGCAGGCGCACTTGGATCCGAGCAGTTGACGTTCTGGAAGATCGGATCGACAGGCTCCGTAATGCGAATGAAGCGATACTGATATTCAACCGGGCGAGCCGCGCGTTGCTCGTGTTGTTCGAGTTTGTCCAACGTCACCACCCGCGCACCGAAGCTCATACCAACGAGCTGATGACCACCACAGATCGCGAGCACAGGTGTTTGGGTCGTGCGAATGAATTGACCAAAGTCATCCAGGATTGACTGCTTGTAGTAATCAAAATCCCGTAACGTTCCGCTTAGCACGATTGCATCAGGCGCAAAACGTTTACTAGCCTCGCCGGCTTCGGACAGATGGGCCACCTCGGTGGTGGGCCGTTTCACGAGTCGAGAAACGTTGTTGAGAATGTTTTCAATCGCCATCCCGGCGATGAGACGTTCGCGTCTCAACTCTGCTGCCAGCAACTCGCCCCATTCTTCACGAGCCACTACCGACAGATCGCGTTCGTCGCGCAGCAGGTTGTCGATCACGAGCACACGTGCTTCTTCAATGCGCTGCTCAACCGGCTCATACCGACAAAAAGTTTGCTGGTTGAATGGGAAGGGAAGTGCACCGGAAACTTTTGTCCGGTCGTTAGTGGGGGTATAGTCTTGAGTCATGTATCGGTAAAAGTGTCGTTAAGAGATTTACTTCAAACGCTGTTTTGTACTTTGCCTGAACTCCGGAACACGCGTTCCGGGTCCCGCCTCCTCAATTTCCGTGCGAATCTTAGCAAGTAGCAGGCCACGAAGTCTCCCCCTGAATCTGGTGCTTTCTGCTCTGGCTTCCTGGTCAACCAGCAACAGCATTCTATACCACGATGACTCCAATTCGTCCGCTAAATGCGAGATTTTTGTAATGTCGTACGGTACTGCTACAGCCTTACAACCGAGACGCGCAAACACTGAGAGGTACCTGGCGGTGGCGAGATCCGGACAGAGCAGCCGGCGGCGACCGACCTTTAGCTCAACTCCGAGCAGTGTGTGCTGTATAACGACACGGTCAGACGCCTTGGCATTTTCGAACTGATAAGAACGGGTGCGCAGCCCCAGGATGCGCTCGCGATAGATTCGAGGCATCCATGTTTCGCCAAGTTGTTCCTGAATACTTTGTGAGTAGCTTTCGGCCGGCATGTTTTTATCCACAGATTACACAGATCTATCTGCGTAATCTGTGGATTAACTGTTCGGTAAACATTTGCGAATCGATCCGGGTTTGCAGAGCGTTGATAACACGTCCCGGAAAGATCCCAAGGTAAAGCACACCGAGCACCGTTATCACCAACGCCACCGCCACGCTCGCAGGAACAGGCGGCGCTTTCCATGCCATCGTTCGTTCGCCAAAGAACATGACGATGATCAGTCGCAAGTAGTAGTAAGCGGATACTGCGGTGTTGAGCACACCGACGACCACGAGCTTGTAATAGTGCTGATCAATCGCGGCTCCAAAGACCATGATCTTTCCCATGAAGCCTGCGGTCAGCGGCATCCCGAGCAGACTCAACATGAAAAGACTCAACGAGAACGCCAGCGCAGGCGATTCAAATCCGATCCCGCGGTAGTCTTCGATTGCCGTTCTGCGGTCGCCACTGCGCGCGATGAGTTGGACCACCGCAAACGCGCCGATATTCATCACCGCGTAAGTCAACAAATAGAAGATAACTGCGGTGATCGCGTTATTCCGTTGAGCCGGATCCGAAGCCGCTCCAGCCGCGACAAAACCGACGAGCGCATATCCAGCGTGCGCAATCGAAGAATACGCCAGCATGCGTTTGACGTTGTTCTGTACGATCGCCACGACGTTGCCGAGCGTCATCGTGAGAATCGCCATGATGACGAGCACATAGACCCAGAGCTGGTGCAGGTTACCGGCAGTCGCATTCGAAGCCGAAACTACGAACGGCAATCCAAAAACAAAAACGCGCATGAACGAGGCAAAGCCGGCTGCTTTCGGACCGGCAGCCATGAATGCCGTGACTGGCGTGGGCGCGCCTTCATAAACATCCGGCGTCCAGATGTGAAACGGCGCGGTGGCTATCTTGAAACCAAACCCGACGAGCATCATCGCAGCGCCTGCATAAAGCAACGCCGGATACTGTGCCTGGCTGACGCGAGTTGCGATTTCGGCGATGTTGGTTGTTCCGGCGACGATCCTGCTGAGCGATCCGCCGGGTCCAGGCTCGGCGATCGACGTTGCTCCATAGATCAAAGCGATGCCATACAGCAGAAACGCTGACGAGAACGAACCGAGGATGAAGTATTTCAGCGACGACTCGTTCGAGCGAACGTCACTCCGTCTGAAACCAGCCATCACGTAAGTGGCGATTGAGAGGATCTCGAGACCAAGGAAGATGATGACGAGGTCATTGCCTGAAGCCATCAGCATCATTCCGACTGTGGCAAACAACAGGAGGGAATGGAATTCGCCGGCCGGCAATTGTTCGCCATGCACCCAGACAGTCGAGATCAGCAACGTCAGAGCTGACACAAGCAGAAAGATGAGCGTAAACCCGAGCCGCAACTCGTCGAGCACGATCATGCCGTTGAATGCATCGGTCGAGGGCGTACCAGTCGACCAGAGCCATACAACACTAACCGCGCCTGCAAGGATTCCAACGAGTGAAATACCTCCAGTGATCCAGCGTTGTGTCGGACGAACAAACGCGTCGACGAGCATCACGAGAACGGCCGTAGCACACACGATCACTTCCGGCGCGATTAGCGACCAGCTAATGATGGGCATCATTGATTGTGCGAAGAAGGTTGCACGCAAAGGCTCAAAGAACGCAAAACAGTCCGTCATTTTGAGTTCTCCTCTGCGTGTTCTGCGTCTTTGCGTGAACCTGCTGAGGTTGTATAAGAACCACCTGCCGGACTGGCGCTGACACGAGCGCGGATTGCTTCCACGCTAAGTCTTGAGCGATCGAGAAACACGCGCGGGTAAACACCCATGAAAAGCATCAGGAAGAGCAGCGGCAGCAGCAGTCCGATCTCACGACTGTTTAGATCAGACAACTCAGCGTTTTCAGGATTCTTGATCTTGCCGAAAACAACTCGCTGCAACATCCAGAGCATGTAGACCGCCGCCCAGATAACACCCGTGGCCGCGAACATCGTAGCGATCCATGAATAGGTAACCGCCCTTGAAGTCCATGTGCCAATCAGAATCAAAAACTCACCGACGAACCCGTTCAGGAACGGCAGACCAATCGACGATAGAGAAGCGATCACAAACAACGTGGAAAACCACGGCATCGGCTTCGCAAGCCCGCCAAACTCGCTGATCATACGGGTGTGCCTGCGTTCGTAAATGAAACCGACGAACAGGAAGAGCGCGCCGGTTGAAACGCCGTGATTGAGCATCTGATAAAGGGCGCCCTGCATGCCCAACTCGGTAAAGGAGAACAGTCCGAGCACGACAAATCCCATGTGACTCACAGATGAGTACGCCACCAGTCGTTTCACATCAGGTTGGACCATCGCGACAAGTGCGCCGTAGACGATGCCGATGACGGCGAGCACGATGATGTACGGAGCAAATTCGCGCGCCGAATTCGGGAAAAGCCCCAGGTTAAAGCGCAGTAGACCGTACGTTCCCATCTTCAGCAAAATGCCGGCAAGAATCACGGAACCCGCAGTAGGAGCTTCCGTGTGAGCGTCAGGTAACCAGGTGTGGAACGGGAAGAGTGGAACCTTGATGCAAAACGCCAACGCAAAAGCGGCAAACAGAAAGTACTCGCTGCGAGGGGCGAACGGACTTGCCGGTATCGCCTGAATAAGTGTCGGATAGTCAAACGTGTTGTAGGTGAAATAGAGCGTGATGATGCCAACCAGCATCAACAAGCTTCCCACCGCGGTGTAGATGAAAAACTTTACCGCGGCATAGACGCGACGTTCGCCGCCCCAGATTCCGATCAGGAAGAACATCGGCACGAGCGATGCTTCGAAGAATAAATAGAACAGCAAAAGATCGAGCGAGACAAAAACGCCCGTCATCGCGGATTGCAAAATCAGAAGGAAGACGTAGTAAGAAAGTTGTCGTTTGTGAACTGCGGTCCAGCTCGACAGTATCGCAATCGGCATTAACAGCGTAGTCAGAAGGACGAGCCACAAACTGATGCCATCGACGGCCACGTGATAACGCGCGCCGATCGATCCAATCCAGCTTACGTTCTCCTCGAATCTGAACTCAGCGCCAAACGCATCAGCGCCGCGCAGCAGTAATAAGGACACTGCGAACGTCGCAACCGTAACGATAAGTGCGATCCACCGGTAATGTTCCTCTTTCCGGCCTGACACAAAGCTATAGCCCACCAGAGCGAGAGCCCCGGCAACGGGTAAGAGGATCAAAATGGTCAGCAAGTAAGGCATAAAGCTCGTTTAGTTTGGGCGTCTCTTTGGAGTGCGGCGGCCTGGCGCCGCTTTGTTATTCGATAGCGCCCGTCGAGGCCAAAGCGGCGCCAGGCCGCCGCACTCCAAAGGGCGTCCTATGACCTTGGAAAGCCCATATACGCAAACAGTCCAATCAAAATCAGCGCTCCAACAAGAATGATCGCTGCGTAGGCGCGCACAAAACCCGCCTGCAGATAGCGCGCAAGTCGTCCAAGTTCAGTAACTGCGTCACCGATTCCGTGCAGGATGCCGTCTAATACACCGACATCAAAAATCTTCCACAATCCTTCACGCGAGCCACCCTCGATTGGGTGGATCAGTGCAGCGTCATAAATCTCGTCAACGTAGTACTTGTTCTCGAGTATTCGCGGCATCGCCAGTAATGGTCGTTTCTGGAAGATGACCCATCCGAGACCAATCCCCGCCAAACCAATCAGGACGGAAAGCCCTGCGAGCAAACGCTCCGATGTGATCTCTTCACTCGAATGTGTGGTGTGCGCCGCCTCCGCCTGGGGCACAACAGCTCCTTCGTGCGCACCCTCAACAGGAACAGCAGCAGGCTCACCATGTGTTACCACCGGCACTGTGGCCACTGCAGGGTGAAGCGTGTGCTCGAGCACGTTCACGTCCTTATGTGTGAATACAGAACTCAACGCGTAGGGTACGCCGATGAAACCACCGACGGTCGACAAGACAGCGAGCACGATCAACGGCACCGTCATCACCCACGGCGACTCGTGCGGTTCAACTGGACCATGATGATGATCAGGCTCCTGGTGTTTCGAATCGTGAGTCTCACGAAAACGCTCTCGACCCCAGAACGTCATGACCATCATTCGCGTCATGTAAACCGCAGTCAGAAAGGCCGTGAGCGCGGCAATGAACCAGAGAAATTTGTTAAACCCGTGAGGCAGACTAAATTCCGTAGCACTCCACGTTTTCCAGAGAATCTCATCCTTCGAAAAGAACCCGGCAAAAATCGGCACACCGCTGATCGCGAGCCAACCCGTGACCATCGTCGCGAACGTTATGGGCATGTACTTCTTGAGCCCGCCCATGCGTCGCATGTCCTGCTCGTGGTGCATCCCGTGAATGACCGATCCCGAGCCGAGGAACAGCAGTGCCTTAAAGAATGCGTGCGTGATGACGTGGAAGATCGCGGCGGTAAATGCGCCGACGCCACACGCCAGGAACATGTATCCGAGCTGTGAAATGGTTGAGTATGCGAGAACCTTTTTGATGTCGTTCTGTGCGAGTCCGATGGTGGCAGCGAAGAGTGCAGTGGCTGCGCCGATGACTGCGACGATAAACATCGCTGTGGGTGCGTGTACAAAGATCTCGGAGCAGCGCACGATCATGTAGACGCCGGCAGTGACCATTGTCGCGGCGTGAATCAACGCCGAAACGGGCGTCGGTCCGGCCATCGCATCCGGCAGCCAAACATACAAAGGTATCTGCGCGCTCTTTCCGGCGGCGCCGATAAACAGCAGCACGGCGATGGACGTCGCTCCACCGGCAAGAATTGCACCGGCCGTGAATGGTTCAACCTGGGCGGTTTTGAAGAACGAAAGCGCCGTGTGCGTCACTTCACCCGCCGCTGGGTTTGCAAAAAAGCTGACTGAACCCGTGACAAAGAATGTCAGCATGATTCCGAGTACAAATCCCCAGTCGCCGATGCGGTTCGTGATAAAGGCCTTCTTGGCGGCGTCGCCTGCTTCCTTCTTGTCGAAGTAATAGCCAATCAGCAGGTACGAGCACAGGCCCACGCCTTCCCAACCGACAAACATCAACAGGAAGTTGTCGCCGAGCACGAGCGTCAGCATCGAAAACATGAACAGATTGAGAAACGCGAAGAAGCGATAGAAGCCTTCCTCACCGCGCATGTATCCGACGGCAAAGACGTGAATCAGGAATCCGACAAAAGTGATGAAGAGTGCGTACGTTCCGCTCAGGCGGTCCATCGCAAGTGCGAAGTCGGCACGGAAAGTTCCGACATGCAACCACGTCCAGATGTGGTCGAACACCGGCGTCTCGGCGCGCAACGCACCGCCCGACATAAACGCCATGTAAAAAGCAACGATTGTCGAGATCGCCACCGAACCACAGGCGACGATGCCGATAAACTTCTCATCTCGCACACGTCTTCCGACGAACCAATTAATGGCAGCCCCCGCCAGCGGCGCAAAGATAATCAAACTGAGAAGATTATTCTCCATCCTATCCGCGTAAATCTCTTGTAGAATCCGTCGAATCCGTGGTTACAGTTTCAAAATACTTGCTTCATCGACATCCAACGTCTCACGATTGCGAAAGATGGCGATGATGATTCCCAAACCCACCGCAGCTTCAGCGGCCGCGACGGTCATGACGATGAAGACAAAAAGCTGCCCGGTGACGTCCTGAAAGAAACTCGCAAACGCAACGAAGGTCAGGTTCACTGCATTCAGCATCAGCTCAATACACATGAACATCGCGATGATGTTGCGCTTGATGATCACACCCGTCACGCCGATCGTGAAAAGTATCGCCGAGAGTGCCAGATACCATGAAAGCTGTGGTTCCATCTTCTTTAACTCCGTCCACAGATTACGCAGATTCATCCCTGTTTCTGTTATTAATACCAAGCAGCCGGGCCGCTTCATCAGTCGTATCGGTCTCCACGGGCGTTAGATCGTCAGGCGCGGCGTTCCGATCGATCATGGAACGTGGAAACATTTGCGCTCCCGGGATCACACGCGCAGTCGGCGACAACAACCCGCCGCGACGTGCGAGTGTCATCGCACCAACGATTGCCATCAGCAGCAGTATCGACGTGATCTCAAACGGCAGCAGGTATCTCGTAAACAGTTGCGAGCCGATCGAGTGTGTGAGTCCGACGTTTGACTCTCCGGTAGTTGGCGTAACTCTGAACTCCTGCACTGAAACGAGGATGAAAGCAACTTCTGCAATCAGAATCGCGGCCAGTGCGACAGCCGTAGGCACAAGAAACTTCAGACGCATGCGTCCGCGGTCTTCGTGCTCGACGTTGAGCAGCATGATGACGAAGACCACGAGCACCATGATCGCGCCCGCATACACAATCACCTGGACCGCAGCAATGAATGGCGCCGCCAGCATGACGTAAAGACACGCGAGCGAAATAAAAACGCCAACCAGCGAAATCGCGCTGTAGAGCGGATTGCGCTGCACAACCACTGCGAGTGCGCATCCAATCGCCAGTCCAGCAAACAAAATAAACAGTAGCGCTAACATCAATACTTTTGTTTCACGCAAAGACGCAAAGTTCACGCAAAGGCGGAAAGAAAATCAGGTTTCACTTTGCGTCTTCCGGTTGTCTTTGCGCACTTTGCGTGAAACGCTCCGTCACAAACTCGGAAACAGGAAAATCAACGTGGCTGTGATGAAGATACTCAGCAGAGCCAATGGCAACAGAATCTTCCAGCCGAAATCCATCAACTGATCGAAGCGAAAGCGCGGCAGCGTCCCGCGCAGCCAGATGTAAATAAAAAGAAAGAAAATGACTTTTGCCAGGAACCCGATCGCGCTCACGAGCCCGAATAAGAAAGTCCCACGTCCAAAAATGTCTTCCGCAAAAGGCACGTTCCAGCCGCCCAGAAAGAGCGTCGTGGCGAGCATCGAGACCGTAAACATGTTGATGTATTCAGCGAGGAAGAACAGCGCAAACTTCATCGCGCTGTACTCCGTGTGAAAACCGGCAACGAGTTCGGTTTCTGCTTCAGGAAGATCGAAAGGGACGCGATTCGTCTCGGCGATAGCAGCAGTCAGGTAGACGATGAATCCGAGTGGGTTAAAAAGAATATTCCACCGCATCCCGTGCCAGGCTGATTGATGTTCAACGATCTGCGCCAGATCCAACGTACCGGCAAGCAGAATCACACCAATCAAACTCAACCCGAGCGCAAGCTCGTACGAGATCATCTGGGCCGACGAACGAAGACCGCCCATCAAACTGTACTTGTTATTGGAAGACCATCCGGCGAGCATAATTCCGTAAACGCCGATTGAAGTTATACCAAGCACATACAGCAATCCGACGTCGAAGTGCGTAATTACAAGCGGTATCGTGATCGACGTAAACGGAATAGGGATCTCAGGCCCGAATGGATACACGATCATCGTCATCAACGCAGCCATTGTGGCGATCACGGGCGCGAGGAAGTAGATGAATCGTGTCGATTTATCCGGGACGATGTCTTCCTTGAGAATGAACTTCAGCAGATCTGCAAATGGTTGCAAGATGCCGCCGTATCCGACGCGATTTGGACCAAGACGTCCTTGGATAAAGCCGAGTACGCGACGTTCCGCCAGCACCGTGTAGGCGACGATCAGGAGCACCACCACAAAAGCCACTGTGATGGCGGCGAATTTCAGGGCAATATCGATCGCAGTATCCATGAAATTATTGCCGATTGCCGATTGCCGATTGCCGTTTTGTCATTAGCTCGTCTGATCTACTAATTCTCTGTTTTTCAATTCGGCAATTGGCAATTGGAAATCGGCAATCTTTCTTCCGATCTGATAAAGGGGCGAAACCGCGGTCGTTTCGGGACGCGGATTGCCCGACGCAAGCAGGTGAAACTGGCCCACTTTATCAGTCAGCATGCCGAGCCTGAACAACTCTGTCCCGACATCAGGTGTAACCGTTATCTTCTCGCCGGTATCGGGAAGGTCGTCGACGCATTCTCGCACCGCAGCGAGTTCTGCTGACATGTCAGCTCGATCAACTACCTCGTATTTCGCCTGGACCGGATTCGTTTCATCCTTCAGCAACGGATAACGCATTCCCGAATAAGCCGGCACTTTCTCGCTGATTTCTCTGAAGACGGCACTCGCCGACATTTCATATCCGAAATCCATTCCGAGCTCTTTCGCCAGTTGAGAAACGATTACCCAGTCAGGTTTGGACTGATGCAGCGCCGGAATTGATTGCCGGACACGCTGGACGAGGCCATCATTGTTCGTGAATGTGCCGTCCTGTTCAGCATAAGATGCAGCCGGCAGGACGACGTCCGCTGCCGCCGTAGTCTCGTTTTCAAAGAGTTCCTGGACCACCAGAAAATCGAGTTTCGAGAGTGCGTCCTCGTGACCTTCAAAATGTTCCGGCAGGAAGCTTCCGGCGACGTAGAGCGCGCGAATCGAGTTGCCGCAAGCGTTCAGCATTCCACGAGCGGACGCCGGCGTATCCATCATTCCCATGTCGTGCGCGCCGATGCTGTTGTTGAAGAGCGGCAACGGATGAAAAAGAATTCGGCGGTCTCGGGTAGCAAACTTCTGCGACAATTGAGCGACGAGCGCCTGAGCCGGAGCGGTGAGCTCACGACCAAACATCACCACGACATCGCCGGTGCTGTCCGCAATCGCCTGACGTGCAGCAGCAATCGCATTTTCTTCGACACCTGTCTTCTTTGCGGCGAGTGAGTCAGCTGAAGGATCAAACAGCGCGAGTGCAAACGCATCTTCCGATTTTGGCCTGATGTGAACAAATATCTTTGCCTGTTCGCGCAAGCGAATTGGCACGGAGTTGACGAGTACGAGAGTCGCGTCGCCATTTCTCACCGCTTGACGGATCTGCTTTCCGGTTAGCGGTTGTAACTCGCTCGGATCACCACCAATGAGAACGATCGTTTTCGCATAACGAATATCACGATGCGTTGCCAGCGGTCCGCCGAGATGCTGGAAGAAGTTTCGCAGGCTGAAGACGTCAGTGGTCGTGTAGTTCTCGGTGCCGACCAGTTCAGTTGTGAACTTGTGCAACACATGGAGTGCTTCGTTAGTCAGTCGCGGACTACCAACAACACCGACGGCGTTTCGTCCATGTTCTTCTGCAACCGCATCGAGCCGTTCCGCGACGTGACGAATCGCTTCATCCCAGGTTGCGGGAATCAGTTTGCCGCCTTTTTTGTAACGAATCATCGGCGTGCGAATGCGGTCATCGTGATTGATGAAGGGGTGGGCGAACCGACCTTTAACGCAGAGAAACTCGCCATTGATTCCGTTGACGTATCGATCGCGCGCCACTGATCGACGCACTTCACCGCCGCGCGAACCAAGTGACATCTGGCAGCCATCCGAACAGAAGTTGCACGTCGTGATCGTCTGCGCGAGCTCCCACGGTCGTGTTTGGTGACGGTAAGTGGCGTCGAGAAGAGTTCCTGTTGGACAGACTTCGATACAATTTCCGCACTGCGAACAATCGAGCCAGCCGAGATAGGTCCCGATAACCGTGTGCGCGCCGCGACCGCCGGCTTCGATGGCATCCTCACCCATCCACTCATCACAAACTCGCGTACATCGCTTGCATAGAATGCAGCGCTGCGGATCGTTCGCCACCATCGGCGAGAGATATCGCTCTGCGTAGTAATTTTTCTTTTCAGTGAAACGTTCTTCAAGACCGCCCCAGTCGAACGTCATCTCCTGGAGTTCGCACTCGCCACCGCGATCGCAGACAGGGCAGTCGAGCGGATGGTTCGCGAGCAGAAACTCGGTCATGCCGCGTTGAGCCTTCTCGATCTCTTCGCTTTGAGTAGTGACGATCATCCCGTCGGTGCAGATGATCGTGCAGGACGTTTGCAGCTTCGGCATCTTCTCAATGCGAACCAGACACATGCGACACGAAGCTTGTAGCGCGAGATCTGAGTAATAGCAGAAGGAGGGGATATCGAAACCTTTGTCGCGACACACGTCGATCAGACGCGCGCCTTTCGGCACCTCGAAGTCTTTGCCGTTGATTGTGACTTTGATCAGCTCAGTCGCCATTCAGTAATCTTTTCTTAAAATCTTCCGGGAATCTTTTGATTGCCGATTGAATCGGCCATGATGCAGCATCGCCGAGCGGACAAAACGACTTGCCCTCGATGTTGTCGCAGAGGTCGAGCATCAGTTGCGCGTCTTCGATTCGCCCGCCGCCGTTCTCGATTCGCTTGAACACCTTTACCAGCCAATCCGTGCCTTCACGACACGGCGTGCACCAGCCACACGATTCGTGTTTATAAAACTCAGTCAGGTTTTTGGTTGACTCGAAGATATCAACGGTCTCGTCCATCACGATGAAGCCACCGGAGCCGACACTCGAGCCCGCTGCGACGAGTCCTTCGTAATCCATGCGCACGTCTTTCCCGATGATCTGATCGGCACGCATGATGTAGACCGACGAACCGCCGGGAATCACAGCTTTCAGTTGCTTCCCGTCGAGCATGCCGCCGCAGTCTTCCATGATGAACTTTTCCATGTCGTCATAACCCATCGGCAATTCGTAAACGCCTGGGCGGTTGACGTGACCAGAGACGGACCAGAGCTTCGTGCCGCCGCTCTTCTCAGTCCCGAGTTTTTGATAAGCCTCGCCACCCATCTTGATGATGTCAGGCACGGCCGTGAGCGTCTCGACGTTATTCACGACAGTTGGAGCTGCGTACAAACCGGAGACAGCAGGGAAGGGCGGCTTCATGCGCGGATGACCACGCAAGCCTTCGAGTGAACTCAGGAGAGCCGTCTCTTCACCACAGATGTATGCGCCAGCGCCGGTGTGCGTATGGATGTCACAGGAGAAGTTCGTGCCGAGGATGTTATCGCCGACGAGTCCGGCGTCGCGCGCTTCTTCAAGCGCGACGTCCATGATGTCGATCAGATATTTGTACTCACCGCGCGTGTAGACGTAGCCGGTCTTCGAGTTCAGTGCGTACGCGGCGATCAGCATGCCCTCGATGAGCATGTGTGGATCGCGTTCCATCAAATATCGATCCTTAAATGTGCCGGGCTCGGATTCGTCAGCGTTACAAACGATATATTTCGGTTTCGGCGAGTCTTTCGGAACAAAGCTCCACTTCATTCCGGTCGGAAAACCCGCGCCGCCACGCCCGCGCAGTGCCGACTTCTTCACCTCGTTAATCACGTCGTCCGGCGACATGCCGTCGAGAGCTTTCTTAAGCGCCTCGTAGCCGCCGTTGCGACGATACACATCGAGTGTGCGCGAGTTCTCGAGATGAACTCGTCGTAGCTGCAGTGGCTCACATCCGATGGCTTCGATACGCATTAAGTTAGTTTGTCCAGTATTTGATCGATCTTCTCGGTCGTCAGGTCCTCGTGATAGTCGAAGTTGAGCTGGAACATCGGCGCCGTGCCGCACGAGCCGAGACATTCAACTTCGCTGAGTGTGAATCGTCCGTCAGCCGTCGTCTCACCAACCTTGATGCCGAGTTTTTGAGAACAGTATTCAGTGACCTTTCCGGCGCCGCGGATCTTGCACGACAAAGTCTTACAAACCTGTATGTGATACTTGCCAACCGGTTCGGTGTGGATCATCGAGTAGAACGTTGCGACTTCCCAGATATCCGTCACGCGCAACCTCAGCCGGTTGGCGAGATAAAGCACACCCGGCGGATCGAGATATCCACGTTCGCGCTGCACGATGAACATCAGCGGCAGAATCGCCGAACGCATCACGGGATACTTCGCGAGATGTCGATCGATCTCCGCCTCTACTTCAGGCGAGAAAGTCGCCGGGTCAACCCCCAAATCGACAGGCTGCGACAGTGGTTGGATATTTACAATCTGCGTACTCATGTAGTTATTTAGCCGCGGATCAACGCGGATTTACGCTGATCTGCGTTTATCTGCGTTCATCCGCGGCAAAAATTTATCGATCGATTTCACCCAGCACGATATCGAGTGACCCGATAATCGCCACGATATCCGCAACCATCTCGCCTTCCGACATCATCGGCAGCGCAGACAGGTTTACAAAACTCGGCGCACGAACATGAACGCGATTCGGTTTTGGTCCACCATCCGACTTGATGTAAACACCAAGCTCACCCTTAGAACCTTCAATCGGGTGATATACCTCACCTGCCGGAACATCAAAACCTTCAGCGACGATCAGGAAGTGATGAATTAGCGCGTCCATGTGACTCTTCATCGCTTCACGATCGGGCAACACGACTTTCGGCGCGTCAGCCTTGATTGGCCCAGGTTGCAAACGGGAGAGTGCCTGCGTCGAAATCTTGTGCGACTCGGCCATCTCTCTCATGCGCACCATGTAACGTGCCCAAACGTCGCAATCCGGCTCAGTCGGAATCTCAAAATCGTATTTCTCGTAGCCGCTATACGGATTCGCACGACGAATGTCGAGAGCCACGCCACTGCCGCGCAAACACGGACCTGCCAACCCCCAGTCGATTGCGTCTTCCGCGGAAATGTATCCGATGCCCTGAGTGCGACGCTGAAAAATTTTGTTGCCGCTCAGTAACTTATGAAATTCGTCAAGAGCAGGGGGAAAAGCTTGAAGAAACTGTTTGCAGCGATTCTCGAAACCGGCCGGCAAATCCATCATCAAGCCGCCGATGCGAAAGTAAGAAGGAGTCAATCTTCCACCTGACGCCGCTTCGATCAGGTTCAAAATCTTTTCGCGTTCTCGGAAGCAGTAGAAGAAGACGGTCATCGCGCCGATATCGAGCGCGTGAGTCCCGAGCCAAACAAGATGCGAGGCTATTCGTTGCAGTTCGCAGAACAGCACGCGAATGACTTGAGCGCGTTCCGGAATCTCGAGTCCGAGCAGTTTCTCGCCCGCCATCACGTACGCAAGATTGTTGCCGAGAGGATTAAGGTAATCCATTCGGTCGGTGATGACGATCCCCTGCTGGTACTTCTTGTACTCAAACAGTTTCTCCATTCCTGTATGGAGATAGCCGATATCGGGCGTGGCCTTCACAACCGTCTCACCGTCGAGCACGAGTTCGAGACGCAGCACGCCGTGCGTCGATGGGTGTTGCGGACCCATCGAAATCGTCATTTGTGTATCGAGCGGACGATCGACGATCTCAAACTGTGGTGGAAGGGTTGCTGAGCTCATAATTCATTTCCGATTGCCAATTGCCAATTGCCAATTTCAAATCGGAAATCGGCAATTGGAAATTGGCAATCACTTAAGGCTGTACGGTTCGTAGCCTCGCAATGGGAAATCCTTTCGCAATGCGTGGCCTTGCCAATCGTCCGGTAAAAGAATGCGACGCAAGTCCGGATGGCCGTCAAAAATTACGCCAAACAGATCGAACGTCTCACGCTCGTGCCAATTCGCCGTCCGCCAGACGCCGCTGACGGTCGCTACGTGCGTGTCTTCCTCGTTCAATACCACCTTTAAGCGAAGCCGGTGGTATTTAGTTGTTGAGAACAGATGGTAATTGACTTCGAACCGAGGCTCTTCTTCGACACCGCGATCTGCGCCACAGATATCAGTCAGAAAATCGAAACGTCCTTCGGGCCACGTTTTCAAAAAAGAACAAGCTGCGACGATGTGCTCTCGCGGAACGACAATCGTCGTCTCGCCGAAGGCGTAGATCACTTCGCTGATCCACTCGGGATGTTCACGCTGTAACGCCGCCACTAATGGTGACGGCGCTGTTTCGGAACCCGCAGGTTGTTCTGGCGTCTCGATATTTTCCGGCCCTGATGTCATCCCCGATTGTTTGCTCGACTCTCTACGAAGAACGACGCCGCTCGTGTCTCGAAGCGATTGTGTATGGCCGTGACTCCGGCAACGTGTTCTGCCGCGCAGTAGATCCATCGGTGACGGGTAACGTACCCGGCACGACAGCTTCTCTTGCTTCTTCTTCCGGAATATCTCTGCGATCGCGGACGCTCTCTTTCATAACCTTGTCCTGGAGCATCATCACGGCGTGAATCAGCATCTCGGGTCGGGGCGGACAACCCGGAATGTAAACATCAACCGGAACGATCTTGTCGACGCCCTGAACGATGGCGTAGTTATCAAAAACTCCGCCCGACGTCGCACATGCTCCCATCGAAATAACCCATTTCGGCTCGGGCATCTGATCGTAGATTCGACGCAGCACCGGCGCCATTTTTCGTGAAACGCGTCCGGAGACGATCATCACGTCAGCCTGGCGCGGACTTGCGCGAAATACTTCAGCACCAAAACGCGCGAGATCGTTTCGCGACGTCGTCGCATTCATCATCTCAATCGCGCAACACGCCAGTCCGAATGTCGCTGGCCAGAGCGACGATTTTCGCGCCCAGTTAATTAAGGAGTCGAGCCGTGTGGTCAACACCTCGGGCAGCGCTTCGGCAATTACATTTTCGAGACCCATCTTAAAACTTCCTTATGCTGCGGTGCGCCTCTTCTCAATCCTGCGTGCTTCCATATCGGCCAAAGCTCTTGCCTGGGCTTCACCTTCACGTCGCGCTTTCTCGCCCCAGTCAAACGCGCCCTTCTTTACGACGTAGATGTAACCCACGAGGAGCAGTCCCACGAAGATCATCATCTCGAGGTAAACAAAGGTCCGCATTCCTGCGCCCTGCGCCGCGAGGGATTTGAACACCGCTGCCCACGGCACCAGAAAAATCACTTCGATGTCGAACAGGATGAAGATCATCGCGATCAGGTAAAACTTCACCGAGAACCTTTCGCGCGCAGAGCCAACCGGATCCTTACCACACTCGTAAGGCATCAACTTTGTTTTTGTTCGCTTGCGTTGTCCGACGAATTGTGAAAGGAGGACGTTGCCCACTGCGAAGCCTGCGGCAACGATGAACATGAGTAGAATGGGCAAGTAATCGTAAAGCCTAAAAGGCATCTAAGGCACACCCTCACCAACCACAGTCTGTTTCAAATCAGAAACGCCAGTTGCGGTCAGTGCCACTCCATCCACGAGATTGAGAATCATTGTACAAGCTGATGCTACGGGAACTGATCGAGGGTGTCAAGCAACCCCTCTTGCAGAGATCAGTCTAGGAAAAATGCTGATTGACCGTGAAAAAATGCTTGTGTTAACGTTCAGCTAAGCCCGCCGTTTAGTGGGGTTTTCAGCGGCCTCCCGGTTGACCTTGTTCTTCAACTTTATGACGTTTGTGAGAGCGTAGTCCTCGAAACAGTGATTACCGGATTCAACACCGATATCGAACATGATGGCGTTATCTATCATGTGCAAACTGAGGACAAGGGACTCGACTCACCGATCATCCTCTCACTGGTTTACGCCGGCGGCACGATTCTGGCCAGCAAACGCTCTCCTTATGAAGATCTAATCGCCGAAGGTTTTAGCGATGAACTGTTGGCTGAGCGACTCAAGCGTCAGCATCGTTTGATCTGTGCGGCAATTCATTCCGGACGTATCAACGACCTGAAGAAGATGAGTGGCCGTGCGAAAGAAGCGCCTGCACCACTAGAGACTGTCGAAACAAGTGAGCTGGAAGTCGAGACGGAGCCGCCCGAGCAGGTCGAAGAGGCTTTCGAGATTGAGTACTGGCCGATGACGCAGGAGTGGACGCCGCCACCGCCCGCGCCGCCACGTGAAGAAGTTGATGTTGCAGACGAGGCAGAAATGGAGCCGCACTATGAGCCTGTTGAGACTGCGCCGGCGAGTTTTGAAACTGAGGAAGTCGAGGAGCCTGAGCCCGTAGGAGAAACGGTTCTGCCGGATGGCCTATATATAAACCTTCTTGATGATGAAGAGTTTTACTCGGGTAAGCGTTATACGCTGCGAGTTCTGATTACGAACTCGATCGGAGGCGACGAAAAGCCGCTCTCGAATGTGGCCGTTTCAGTAAAGGTTCTCGGGACGACGTTCAGACCGCTGATTTACACTTTGAAGACTGAGAGTGACGGTGTCGCGAGCATTGCCACAGAGATTCCTCAGTTCACCTCCGGCCGTGCCGCGGTACTAGTGCGAGCCGTTGCACGAGATCAAGCCGCTGAGCTGCGCCGCATCATCCACCCAACCACCTAAAGCCACAAAAAGCACAAAAGGCACATAAGGCACAAAATGATTATTTGTGCTCTTTGTGCCTTTTGTGCTTTTTTGTGGCTATGAATGTTTATGTAAATGGGGAGCTGCGGGAAGTCGATGCAACTTCGCTGGCAGAGTTGGTTACTGACCTCGATTTACCGGTGGCGCGGATCGCGATCGAACTCAATCGTGAGGTTGTGCGTCGTAGTGAGTGGGGCAGTACTATGCTGAAGGACGAAGACAGGATCGAGATTGTGCACTTCGTCGGTGGAGGTGCTAGAGTTTAGTTATTATGTCTAAAGCGATTGCAGCAAATGTGTCGGAAGAGAAATTGATCATTGGTGGACGCGCGTTTACGTCGCGGCTAATTATCGGAACAGGGAAGTATCGCAGCTACGAAGACATGCGGATCGCGCATGAGGCTTCCGGTGCAGAGATGGTGACTGTTGCTGTGCGGCGTGTGCCACTCGATCGCAGCACCGAGTCGTTTCTCGATTATCTAAGTCCCAATCTCCAGATTCTTCCGAACACTGCCGGTTGTTACACGGCTGAAGACGCGATCAGGACCGCCCGTCTCGCCCGTGAGGCTTTGCAAACAGACCTCTTGAAGCTGGAAGTGATTGGCGATCAAACGACGTTGTTTCCCGATAACGAGCAGACGCTCGAAGCTGCACGCGTTCTCGTGAAGGAAGGATTCGTGGTTCTTCCGTACTTCAACGACGATCTGATCATGGCGAAGAAACTGCTTGATGCAGGCTGCGCTGCGATCATGCCGCTCGCGGCGCCGATTGGATCGGGTCTCGGAGTTCAGAACCCCACGAACCTGCGCATCATGCGTGAGCAATTACCAGACGTGACGTTGATTGTTGATGCGGGTGTCGGCACGGCGAGTGATGCCGCGATTGCGATGGAACTCGGTGCCGATGGTGTTTTGATGAACACGGCGATCGCGGAAGCTGCGGATCCGGCGAAGATGGCGACGGCGATGAAGCTCGCGATTGAAGCTGGACGATTAGCGTATCGGGCGGGACGGATGCCGAAACGGTTGTATGCGAGCGCGTCGAGTCCCTTAGCGGGCGTGGTCAAGTAGAGCGCATATAGACAGGATGAACAAGATTTAGCAGGATGAGCAAGATAATCTTGTTCATCCTGTTTTCATCTTGTTCATCCTGTAACTGACTACGACAAGCCCAGGACGCTCTCAGCCGAGGGCGAGCATGACGCGTTCCTGCTCGCGCATCACGCGATCGCCGAGTTCAGTAGTTGAAATGGTTGGATATGCACCACCTTTTACTTTTAAGCAGCGAGCTGTGACGAGAGCATCCACATAGATCTCTAGCTCGTCAGCGGCCATGTCTTTAAGTAGTCCATAGGTAGACAACTCATTGAGATGCGCGGTCAGGATTTGTTTTGCTGCAGATCCGCGTAGTGTCCCGACGAGGATCTTCTTGCCGAAGCGGCCATTCATCCGTTTCGCGCACGCGAGTATTTTGCGCACACGCAGCAACTCATCGTCCTTGAGGGCGCGTGGAGCTGAATCTACAGGCGCAGAAATTGTCCCGCGGTGCTCTTCAATATCTGCTTGATATACATGTGAGATATCTCCCGGTTTACAGTTGCCACACGTTCCACACTCACGACCGCTCTTGCGATCGCCGAAGTAGTTGAGGATGTGCGCGCGGTAGCAATAGTCGGTGTAGCAGAAGTCGATCATCGCGCGTAACTTCCGCCGCTCTAATTCACCGCGCCGCGACACCTCTGCCGGATCAACTCGAAGTTTCGTCGCCGGAACACTGTCGAGCATGATGATGCTGCGACCCTGTTGTGCGCCGCGTCCACCACGATTGAGTGCAGGCGCGGTGCGTTGAATGTGCCCGGCGCGTTCGAGCACGTAAAGCGCGGATTGAATTGCCATCTCGTTGCTTTCGCCTGTGCGTCGCGCGATCTCGGCAGTGGAGAGTTCGATCCTTTTTAGCTCGGTTGCCGCGAGCGAGTCGTAGACCTGTTTGATAACGCTGATGTCGGGGTAAGAGCCTTCGATGAAAAAGTCGTGCGTGTTTTTGTCGGCGTAGTTGAAGAGCAGCACGCAGGTTGAAGGAAGTCCATCGCGACCAGCGCGCCCGATCTCCTGGTAATACGCTTCGATGGAGCCGGGCATTTGATAGTGAACAATGAAGCGAATGTCAGGTTTATCGATGCCCATTCCGAAGGCGTTGGTGGCGACGATCATTTGCGTGCGCCCGTTCATGAAGTCGTCCTGAGCTTTGATCCGCATCGAGTCAGACATACCCGCGTGGTAAATCGAAACGCCGAGATCGAGAGCTTTGAGTTTGTTGCCGACCTGTTCGACAGCTTTGCGAGTCGAGGCATAGATGATTCCGGAGCCGGGAATCTCCCGGGCAAGAGTGCGAATGCGGGACAGCTTTTCGCGCTGCTTCTCCGTGTGAATCACCTCGATCGAGAGATTAGGTCGATCGAAACCGCTGACGAATGTTTGCGGGTGATTGAGACCGAGCTGTTGAATGATGTCGGAACGAACGTAGGGCGTAGCAGTGGCTGTGAGAGCGAGAGTCTGAACCTGTCCCAAAGATTTGATCACGCTTCTGAGACGCAGATAGTCGGGACGGAAGTCGTGACCCCAGGTCGAGATGCAGTGAGCTTCGTCGACAGCAACGAGTGAAATCGGAATTTGTTGTAGTGCGGCGTTGAAGCGGCTGCTACGAAATCGCTCGGGAGCGATATAAACAAGCTTATGCTCGCGCCGCCGCAGTGATTCGATACGCGCGCGCTGTTCGGAATCAGAAATCGAGCTGTTTATGAACGTTGCCGGCAGTCCACGCGCATGGAGCGCATCGACCTGATCTTTCATGAGTGCGATCAATGGCGACACGACAAGCGTGACGCCGTCAAGAATCATCGCCGGAAGTTGATAGCAAAGCGACTTGCCGCTGCCGGTCGGCATGACGACGACAGCGTCTTTGCCTTCCAGGATCGAACCGATTACTTCGCGTTGGCCTTCGCGGAAATCGTCGAAGCCAAAGTGTTTCTGGAGCGAAGCAACTGCATCCGTGAGCGAGTGCATGCGCGAGTCTATAACACGAATCTTACGGATCAGTGCAAATCCGTGGCAAAAAATTTGTGTTTCTCGGATTTGGCGGACCGAGAGCGAAGTCTAAAACGTTGTTGCGTGCGTCAGTGCAACCGGCGGCGGCGCGGAGGATCGAATTTGTATTGCTCGGCGCGACGGCGGGCGCAGAACCTCGGAGGCAATTAGCCGTGTTGCCGTAGCCGACGAGGTCGATGATGTTCGGATCGCTCGGGCATGTTCCTGTTAACGCGGTCGAGGTCTTAATTAGTACGACCTTTCCGGAGCCGGCGGCCATAGCAATCGTTCCGGTTGCATCGGGCGCCGCGAGACTCGCTCCGTTGCTTCCTCCTGAGCTTTCCTGGACGAGATAGTACTGCCCCGGCGCGAGTGCCACAGATGTAAGTGGTGTCACGGACCACGTCGAAGCTGTCGCACTTGCGTATTGCACAGACCAGCCACTCAGGTTAACGGGTGAATTTCCTGCGTTGAATATTTCGATGAAGTCATTTCGAAATGGCGCGCCTGCGTTTCCGCCGCCACCAAAGATCTGGCTGATCACGATGTGTGACGATGCGTCCGGTGACGGGGTCGCAGTAGGTGAGGGACTCGGCGATGGTGATGGCGTTGGACTCGGTGTTGGTGTTGGACTCGGTGTGAGTGTCGGAGTTGGTGTCGGTGCGATCCCACCAAGAACAACCGACACAGGATTACTTTTCACATCATCGGCGGTCACTATCAGTGTGGACGTGCCGGCGCCACGTAACTCAGCCGGAACCAAAACGTGAATCTCGTCGAACCCAATCATTCGTGCGGGTGCAACTGCCTCGACCACTACCTGCCGTCCATTAATTGTCACCGCAACGTTGTTAGCCTTCGCAACGCCGGTTGCAAAGATTGAGAGTCGCAACGCCCCACCCGAAGGATCGAATGGACCGCGCACAAGCGTGTCCGAATTGAGCACCAGCGCCTCACCACGACCGTCGCCGCTAATCGTAAATAGTCCCGGCGCGGTCGTAGTAATCGATGCCTCCGCGATCGACGACAGTCCCTCTGAGTTGGTTACGAGGAATTGTGCAGGACCACTTGCCAACCCACTCGGAACAATAAACACGACCTCATCTGCCGAGACATAGAAAAGTCGAGCGAGTTGGTTATTTACGGAGACCGTCGTGCCGGCAATCGAAAAAGGTAGTTCGTCGCCGGTGACGTTCGCGGCTTCCGTCTTCAACGCGAGCTTACCGCCGCGAATATGCGCGACACTGCCAGGCGCGATGTTCGACGGTTGCGGCTCATTTCCCTTTGCCGCCGCGTTGATGATAGTCGCAGCGCCGATCGCTCGGGGCGCAATCGACGCCAGATAAATCTCGCTATTGTTTCTCAGATCATCGTCGCTTACCGTGCCGGAGAGCACTCGTGGAAAACTGAACGCTACAAGACTTCCATCAAAATTGAGTGATGAAATGACTCCGCCCGTTGCTGTCGAAGGCGCGTTCGTGATCTGCTGCACCACGGCGGTGGGCAGATCGAGCAGGTAAAGCTCGACGCTGCCATCACTGGTGTTGAGCACTCTGCGCCGGGTCGCAAAAGCAACGCGTCTCCCGTCACCACTGATTGTCGGTTGCAGCCCGACATCGACTGCTCTCGAACCCAAATTAGTTAACTGACGAATTGAATCGTCGCGACCATCCCACATATAGACCTGCGTCTGGTTGATCCCATTCGATGCCGAATACACCACCCGCATCCCATCGTTACTAACCGCACGCGCTTCCGTTAGCGACAACTCGAACACATTCGCAGCAATCACTCGCGTCGTTAGCGTTTTTGTTTCAATCAGTATTAAATCCGATAAATCCGTGGCCGTAGTTCTCTTGTAATAGACACGGGTCCCGTCGCCGCTGATCTTCGGATTCACTGCCGAATCGTTCGTCAACTGCGTAAATTTCCGATCCAGCGCGTCATAGATAACGACCTTTCCAGCCGACAAAAACGCAACGACGCGACCGTCGCTCGAAATAGACGGCTGAAAGTTTCCATCAGTAAGTCTTAAAGCACCGGATGCCGGCTTTGTTTCAGTCAGTTGATTCAGCTTCACTCCATCGAACAAAAAAATCTCTGAATTCCGATCAGCGTTTCGCCCCACGAGATCTTCGCTCGACGCAAACACGATGGTCCCTCCATCGGCAGTCATCGCTGGACAGACTGCGCGCGTCGCGCCTAACTCGACGAACGAAGACAATCGGGCCCGCACCAATCGAAACGAAGCCGTTCCGCCCGTATTCGCGAGATCAGTAGTTGATTCAAAGACGATGGTGCGGCCGTCATCGCTGAGCGTTGGATTGAGATTGAGCACGTGTTCGGGTGTGTTTGTAACCCGCGTCAGAGTTGCAAACGGCTCTGCTCGAGGCGTTAAAACGACGACGAAAAGAAAAGTGGTGATGAGGAAACAGAGTGTGAGACGAAGCATAGTGAGGTTGCTCCTTGCTTAAATTTGTTGCGCATTCTACACCTCGGTAGAAAAATTTCAAGCAGAATTTGGAGTGCGGCGGCCTGGCGCCGCTTTGGTTCCGATCGCGCACCTTCGATAACAAAGCGGCGCCAGGCCGCCGCACTCCAAAGGAGGCGCCCCGTGCAACCTGCGTGATATCCTCTGCGCCAAATGAAAATTCTCGTTAGCGGTTCGCATGGACTCGTCGGCAAGGCCCTGATCAATTCGCTGACGACAGACGGCCACGAAGTGCTGAGACTCGTGCGTCGCGCACGTGCGTTTGGCGCGCCGGAAGTCGAGTGGCATCCGAACCAGGGGCAGATCGATGCCGAACACCTGGAGGGCTTCGACGCTGTGGTCCATCTTGCCGGCGAGAGTATTGCCTCAGGGCGTTGGACCGATGACAAGAAGCGCGCGATTCGTGAAAGCCGAGCGAAGGGAACGTCGCTGCTCAGCGAAGTGCTGGCGCGACTCTCTCGACCGCCGTCAGTTTTTCTCAGCGCGTCGGCGATTGGTTACTACGGCAATCGTGGTGATGAACTCTTGACAGAGCAGAGCGCGCCCGGAGAAGACTTTTTATCGAGCGTCTGTGTCGAGTGGGAAAATGCGACGAAGCCCGCGATTGAGAAGGGAATCCGCACCATCCACACGCGCTTCGGCGTCATTCTCGATACAGATGGCGGCGCGCTCGCGCAAATGCTGACGCCTTTTCGCATGGGAATCGGCGGACGCGTCGGAAGTGGAAAGCAGTGGATGAGTTGGATCGCACTCGGTGATGTGGTGAATGGACTGAAGTTTTTGATCGCTGATAAGCCGGTAGCGGGACCTGTAAATTTTGTCGCGCCCAATCCGGTAACCAATGCCGAGTTTACGAAGACGCTGGGACGCGTCCTCTCACGGCCTACGCTGTTTCCGGTGCCTGAATTTGCGGCACGTCTTGCGTTTGGTGAACTCGCGGATGCGCTCTTGCTTTCGAGCCAGAGGGTAGAACCAAGCGTTTTGGAAGATAAAGGATTTCTGTTCGGCTGGCCCACACTCGAGCCGGCGTTACGGCACGTGTTAGCTAAGCGGTGAGTCTGGACAGGATTTACAAGATTTTTCATGATTTACAGGATAAATCTTGTGAATCCTGCCCTATCTTGTTAATCCTGTCTAACATATTCTCAGGGAGGAACGAATGCTAGCCTTCTTACTCACACTCGCCTTCATCGCTCAACCATCACAAGCCGATCTGATCCTGCACAACGGCGTCATCTGGACTGTCGACGCGAAAAATCCGACCGTTGAAGCCGTCGCAATCAAAGACGGCAAGTTCGTTGTCGTCGGTTCCAACAGCGCCGCGCTTAAGCTGCGTGGTCCAAACACGCGAGTGATCGATCTCAAAGGCAGCTTCGTCGTGCCGGGCTTCAACGACAATCACGTCCACTTTGCTTCCGCCGCACAGTTTCTCGAATTCAACATCATGCGAGCGTCAACGCAGGACGAGTTTGTCATGCGCGTTAAAGACGTGATCAGTAGGCTGCCGAAAGGGGAGTGGATCGTCGGCGGTTTTTGGGGCGCTTACGATCAATGGACCGCAGGTAGTGCAGGGAACCAGCGCAAAGAACCATTCACTCCCGACATGTCGCTCGTCAATGCCATCACCGCCGACTATCCGATGTTCATTCGCAAGTTTGACGACAGCGAATTCGCCGCAAACGAGGCCGCCCTTCGTTCTCTCAAGCTAGACATGAATAACCCTCAAGCGCCGGATGTCGAATTCCTGCGCGACAGCAACGGTCGCATCAACGGTCACGTGCGCGGAAAGGGCGTCACAAAACTCTTCAACACCGTAATTCCACGCACCTTCTCACGCGAACGACGGATCCAGCAAACAAAGAATGCCCTCGCAGAGATCCGCAAATACGGCGTCACAAACGTTAGCGACATGTCCGACGATCTGCAGTTGGACATTTACAAAGAATTGCATCGGACTGGTGAACTGACTGTCCGAGTTCACTTCCGGCCCGGTCTCGATCGTTGGAAGGAATTAGCCGATCAAGGTATTCGCGCCGGCTCGGGTGACGAATGGATCCGTCTCGGATCTCTCAAGGGTCACATCGACGGCATCATGGGTACCAGCTCGGCGCGGTTCTTCGAGCCGTACTCACACGACAAAAACAATCGTGGACGCTGGCGACCGCTGATGGTGAACGACAAAGGTGAATTCGTCGAAGGAAAGTTTCTCGGCTACATGCTCGCCGCCGATCGCGCGGGACTGCAAATCACGGTGCACGCCATCGGCGACGAAGCGAACAACGTGTTGCTCAACTACCTCGACGAACTAAACAAGCAGAACGGCAAACGTGATCGTCGCTTTCGTCTGGTCCATGCCCAGGTGCTTGCGCCCGCTGACTTCAAGCGCCTTGGGACGTTAGGTATTGTGGCAGAAGTACAGCCGTTTCACTTGAGCGACGACATGCGTTGGATGGAAGAACGAATCGGATTTGAAAGGACGAAAGGTGCTTACGCGTTTAAGAGCATTCAAGCGAGTGGTGCGGTGCTGAGTTTCGGCACTGATTGGCCCGGAACATCAGCCTCCGAATACCCGATCAACCCGATGCTCGGCCTCTACGCCGCCGTCACCAGACAAACAATCACCGGGCAACCTTCAGCAGGTTGGTTTCCGAACGAACGCATCTCGATTGAAGAAGCAATCCGCGCCTACACCTACAACACCGCCTATGCGAACTTCGAAGAAAAGATCAAAGGCTCAATCGAACCCGGCAAGCTCGCTGATCTGACAGTACTCTCAAAAAACCTTCTGAAGGTCGCTCCAAAAGAATTTCTCAACACCGAAGTTCTCTATACGATCGTCGCAGGCAAGGTAGTCTATCAGCGATAATCCTTAATTAGATCCGTGTTATCCGTGGCTAAATTCCGGCAGCGCCTGAAACACCTCAAGCGCATATTTGACATTCCCAAACGGCGCCGAAACCTGCACCCCCTGAATCTCATCGCGCACCTCGAGCAACGACTCGCGCGCAATCTTCAAGCCCTCTTCCCGGCCCGCTTCCTTGCTGATAGCCGAAGCCGCTCTCATCCGATCCATGATCGACGGCGTAACGCTCACACCCGGAACCTCGTTGTGCAGAAACTCAGCATTTCGATACGAGACAAGCGGCCAGATACCCGCAATGATAGGAATCCGCACGTGCTCGATCCGTTTTAGAAAGTCGCACAATTGGCCAGTGTCAAACACCGGTTGCGTGATCGCATACTGCGCGCCCGCTTCAACCTTCCATTCGAACCGCTTGATCTCTTCTTCGAGATTGATCGCACCCGGATTAACACCGACGCCGATACAAAACGCAGTTGGCTCTCCGATTGGATTGTTGCCAAGGTCCAAACCGTGGTTCAGCTTGTTGACCATGTTCGTCAGTCCGATCGCATCGATATCAAAGACAGCCGTGGCATCCGGGTATGGTCCCATCTTCGGCGGATCTCCCGTGATGACCAGAATGTTGCGCAGACCGAGTGCCGCCGCGCCAAGCAAGTCAGACATCATCCCGAGAAGATTTCGGTCCCGACAACAATAATGAAGTACCGACTCAATACCGATCTGTTGTTCTACCAGAACAGCCGTGGCAATTGCGCTCATGCGCGACTGCGCGCGCGCGCCGTCAGGGATGTTGACGCCATCGACACCGGCCTCTTTCAACAGACGAATCGAGTCGAGCGTCTTCTTCGCATCGACACCCTTCGGCGGAAGCACTTCGACTGATGTAACAAACTCGCCAAGCGCAATCTTTCGTCCCCACTTGGAACGGTCTTCTGGCGGAACGACGCGAATGTCCGGCGCCGTATCCTCCACCGTTGCTGCCCCGCTGGCGCTGAATACAACGCGCTGTGCTCGCGGTGACGCCGCACGCACCGAATCAGAAATCATTTTGATATGCGCAGGAGTAGTGCCACAGCAACCGCCGATAAACTTGGCGCCTGATTGAATGAACCGTTTGGCAAACTTCGACATGTACTCAGGCGAGCACATGTAGAACTGACGACCCTGCACATCGCGCGGCAGTCCGGCGTTGGGTTGTGCTGAAAGCTTTTTCTTCGTGACTTCGCGCATCTTCTCCAGCGCGGAGAGAATGATCGCTGGTCCAACACCGCAATTGAGCCCAATTACGTCTGCGCCCCACTCGTCGAGCCGCTCGGTGAACAATTCGGGCGTCGTGCCAAACATCGTGTTGCCATCCATCTGGATGGTCATCTGCGTGATGATCGGAAGATCGCTGACTTCCTTCACGGCCGCGATTGCCTGGCGTATTTCCGAGACGTCAGAAAACGTTTCCAGACAGAACAGATCGACTCCGCCTTCAGCGAGCGCGATAGCCTGAGCTTTAAATATGTCTCGAGCTTCGGCAAACGAGGTGGGTCCATACGGCTCGATACGCAGGCCCAGTGGCCCAATGGCTCCGGCGACGTAAGCGCGTTCGCCGGCAGCTTCACGAGCGACTTTCGCGGCGAGAGCGTTGATCTCGTGGAGGTTTCCCTCAAGCCCGTATTGCTGGAGTTTATGAGCGGTAGCGCCAAACGTGTTGGTCTCGATGATGTCGGCGCCCGCCCGGATGTATTCCGTGTGAATCTCACGGACCAGATCAGGCGCGCTGAGATTCAACTCGTCATAACAACGATTAATGTAGACACCCTTGGCATAGAGCATCGTGCCCATCGCGCCGTCGACGACGAGGATCCGGTCAGTGGAGAGTAGGTCTCGAAATGGTTGCATCTTGTTATTGCCAATTGCCAATTGCCGATTATCGATTGGGAATCATCGATTTCACGTCAATTGGCAATTGGAAAATCGGCCTTGCCAATAAGAAAGTCCCGCGCTAAACAACGCGGGACTTCAAAATCTGTTTTCGGGTTTCTGCCAGGCGCCCGAGCTGTTTAGCTGGTTATTTTACGTGGCCGCAAGTCGCCTTAACTCACCACGCTTTTCATCGTGCTTATACGCCCCGAGAGTAAGGGGTGTCAAGTTACTCGGCACGTACTGTAGGGGCGGCCTTCCGTGGCCGCCCGTCGCTTGAATGGTGTTCGCTAAACTCGAAACATGGAATTCTTGAACCTTTATCAAAACCACGAGCGGCCACGGAGGGCCGCCCCTATAGTACGTACTGAGTGCTTCACGAATTTTTCGATTTTGGGATCCAGATGGCCCACAGGTGTCTTGTTTTTTCTGTCACGATGACATTGCCCTTCAGATAGACCGATTGTTGTGAAACGAATAAGTACATTTATTTTCTATAACTTACAGGCATAAAAAGTTGAACGAAAGGGCAACCGACCTCGTAACTCATGAATCAGAAACACGGTCCTTCAATTACAGCCTTGCTGTTGGAAGTCGTGACTGTTGTTCGAAGCAGCCCCTCGGGCGTCTGCAGAAAATCAATTGCTGGTGCCCGTATGGTCATCGTTTACCCGGAGAATTTACTGAATGAAGTTTCCCCGCAGGTTACCCCATTTTCGCTCGATCAAGTTTGCACCATTTGCACTAATTTCACTTTTCCTTTTCAGCAACCTGACTGGCCTTCTGTTCAGTCGCGTGATGGCGCCCGACGCCGTCGCAAGTCCTGAAGCGTTTCGGATCCCAGCAGACATTCCCACTTCCGGGGACGAGGAAATCGATCGCATCATCTTTGAAGTTGGCGAGAATCACGGTGTGGATCCGCGGTTCATACACGCGGTCATCTGGCAGGAATCGAAGTACGATACTCGTGCGCGATCGCATGCGGGTGCGCAGGGACTGATGCAGTTGATGCCTGCGACGGCGAAGCGTTTTGGTTGCGAGCATCCGAACGATCCGGAGGAGAATATTACTGCGGGTACGAAGTATCTAAGCTGGTTGCTCAAGCGGTTCTCAGGAAATGTTGAACTCGCACTCGCTGGCTACAACGCGGGCGAGGGTTCGGTTGATAAGTACGACGGGATTCCGCCTTACAACGAAACGCAGAATTACGTAAAGATCATTACGAAGCGCTACGGCAAGACTTTCCACCCGGTACTTCCGCCTCAAGAAGCAGCTCAGGTTTTCCAGCTTCACGCAGACTAAAACTAACCACGGATAACGCGGATCTGTGTAGATCGATTTTACACAGATCCGTGTTATCGTGGCCCCGGTCTTTCCCTAAGCTCCGCATTACTTACAAAGGAATCAGCCTATGAGCACATCGGAAGATGCGGCTACTTCCGTCCGAAGTGGTGAATTTCTGGGACACCCAAGAGGCCTCTCCACACTCTTCTTCACCGAGATGTGGGAACGTTTCTCCTACTACGGTATGCGAGCGATCCTGACGCTCTACATGGTGAATTCGTTGGCTCAGGGAGGACTTGGTTTTGACGAGAAATACGCCAGCATCATCTACGCCACATACGTTTCCTCTGTTTGGTATTTACCTCTGCCGGGTGGGTGGTTAGCGGATCGAGTCTTCGGTGCTCGCCGCGCGGTTCTAATAGGCGGGATCATAATCGCCTGTGGTCACTTTTCAATGGCCATTAACTCGAAGGCGACGTTCTACGCCGGCCTCGTTCTGATTGCCTGTGGCACCGGACTCCTAAAGCCAAATATCAGCGCGATGGTGGGCCAGTTATATTCCGAGAACGACAAGCGGCGTGACGCAGGCTTTTCGATCTTTTATATGGGCATAAATCTCGGTGCGTTTTTGTCACCGATTGTCGTTGGTTTTCTGGCCCAGTCCCAGTGGTTCCGAGACCGCTTAACCTCCTGGGGATTTGATCCCAACTCCGCGTGGCACTGGGGCTTCGGCGCTGCTGGAGTCGGAATGACGCTCGGTCTCGTTCAGTATCTAGTCGGACATAAACAACTAAGCCATGTGGGAGACAAACCGACTCCGATAACTCGCGCTGTCGAAACAGAGACTCAGGAAGGCGTCGATTATGTGACCCTGGGCCTCGCGATACTCGGCGGCGTTTCGGGCGCGATAGCCGGTCTGATGTACGGCGAGGCGGGCATATTGTCAGCACTGTTTCCCACAGTGGTCTTCTTCTTCGTCGGTTATCTGATAGGCATCATGCGTCACCTCAATACCGACGAGTTCAAACGAGTGCTCGTGATCTTTGTCCTGTTTCTTTTCTCGATACTGTTTTGGATGACGTATGAACAGGCTGGTTCGAGCTTGACGCTTTTTGCAGATCGCTTGACGAACACCACTATACTCGGATGGGCCTATCCTTCGAGCTGGTTCCAGTCTGTGCCCGCGATCTTCGTGATTATGCTCGCACCAATTATCGGAATCGTTTGGCAGTCGCTTGGACACCGACAACCTTCGAGCCCCGGGAAGTTCACCATCGGTTTGTTCTTTGCCGGAATTGCTTTTGTCGTGATCGCCTTTGCAGCTTCTATCGCAGGAGGCGGACGTGTTAGCCCGATGTGGCTTGTGGCAGTTTATTTTCTACAAACGATCGGCGAGCTGTGTTTGAGCCCGGTCGGTCTCAGCACGGTAACCAAGCTATCTCCAGGGCGAATGGTTGGTCTGATGTTGGGAGTGTGGTTCCTTTCGATTTCGATTGGAAGTTATATTGCGGGCTTAACTACGAGACTGTTTGAGGGCAACGATACGGCGGTTTTAGTGCGTGGCTTCGGAATATTTGCGGGCATTACGCTCGTAGCGGCGATGATCCTTTTAGTACTAACGCCTCTGATCAAGAAGATGACGCCCAGATCAATATGAAGAAGTCAATATGATGAATACGACTCGCTTAAAAGCATTCGTGCTGGCTGTAGCTCTCATTGCGCTGGGCACGCAGCCGTTAAAAGCCCAAAACAAACTTCTTACCATCGACGACATTTTTGATCCGGTCAAGCGAGTCAATTTCAACGGCTCAACACCCACCGTTCGCTGGCTCAAGGACGGCAACCACTATCTCCTGACAAACGAAGCGACTAGACGCGATCTACCGCGATTGCAGAAGGTGAATGCTGCGACGGGTGAGGCCGTTCCATTCTTTGATGCAGCGAAAATGCAGGCTGCATTTGCTGCATTGCCTGGAGTGACAGCGGCGGATGCGCGCCAGTTAGCCAATCGTGGTAACTACAATCTCAATTCCGCGGAAACAGCAGTCCTAATCAACTGGTCCAACGATCTGTTTTATTACGAATTTGGCAGCGACCGCGCGATTCGTCTCACGAGCAATCCTGAAGAGGAGGTCGGCGAAGGGTTCAGTCCTGACGGCAGGATGGTCAGCTTTGTACGTGAGAACAATCTCTACGTCGAAGACTTAGGCATGCAGCGGCGCGAGCGCGCTCTGACGCGCGACGGCAGCGCCAAGATTCTTAATGGCCGGCTCGATTGGGTGTACCAGGAAGAGTTGTATGGACGCGGGAACTTCGGCGCGTACTGGTGGAGTCCTGATTCAACCAGCATTGCGTTTCTACGTTTTGACGAGACTCCCGTCCCGGAATTCACGGTGGTCGATCACATTCCGTATCACCAGAACCTCGAGGTCACGCCTTATCCGAAGGCGGGTGATCCGAATCCAATCGTACAGCTCGCTGTCGTGAATGCTGCCGGTGGCGACATTCGCTGGATCGACACATTCAAATATCAACCAGCAGACTTGCTGATTTCTCGCGTTACATGGACACCCGACAGTAAGAAAGTTGTCTACCAGGCACAGAACCGGGAACAAACCTTTTTAGATGTGAACTTCGCCGACGCAAAAGATGGCAAATCGGCAAACATCATTCATGAAACGTCCAAGGCGTGGGTTGGGATCAACGAGCAGCCGCTGTGGTTGAAAGACGGTTCATTCATCTGGGCCAGCGAACGCAACGGCTGGGAACATCTCTATCACTATGCGGTTGACGGCAAACTACTGCGACAGATCACTGACGGCAAATGGGAAGTGCGATCAGTCGAAGGTGTAGACGAAGCGAATGGTTTCATCTACTTCACCGCCACGGAACACAGCCACGTCGCACCGCACGGCTATCGCATCAAGCTCGACGGCAGTGGTCTAACACGTCTCACACAAACGGCAGGTTCGCATCGTGTCGATCTCAGCCCTGCAAACAACTACTTCATCGACGTCTGGAGCGATCTCAACACACCTTCACAGGTTCGCCTCTACGACTCGTCAGGAAAACTCGTACGCGTCATCGCTGAAAACAAAGTCGACGCGCTCAAACAATACAAACTCGGAAACGCAGAGCTCATGCAGGTCAAGACGCGCGACGGCTTCGTAATGGAAGCAATGATGATCAAGCCGCCCGATTTCGATGCGCGTAAGAAATATCCGGTGATGAGTTTCACTTACGGTGGACCACACGCGCCACAAGTGCGGAACGCCTGGGGCTCGACCACTTACATGTTTCATCAGTTGCTGGCCCAGAAAGGCTTCATCATCTGGGTTTGCGACAACCGCACTGCAAGCGGCAAGGGAATGGAAGCAACCTGGCCGGTCTACAAGAATTTTGGTGAACTCGAACTGCGCGATCTTGAAGATGGAGTGGCGTGGTTGAAGAGCCAGGCTTACATCGATGGTTCACGGATTGGAATCTGGGGCTGGAGCTACGGCGGTTACATGACGAGCTATGCCCTCACCCATAGCCAGTCGTTCAAAATTGGCATCGCAGGCGGGACCGTGGCCGACTGGCGCGACTACGACAGCATCTATACCGAGCGTTACATGGGCACGCCGCAAAACAATCCCGAAGGTTACAAAAAGAGCTCGCCGGTACATGCCGCGAAGAACCTTCACGGGAAGCTGTTATTGCTTCACGGTGCGATCGACGACAACGTGCACATGCAGAACACAATCCAGTTTGTCTATGAGCTGCAGAAGGCAGGGAAGCAGTTTCAGTTAATGCTGTATCCGAAGTCGCGGCATGGCGTGACGGATCCGCCATTGCTGAAGCACATGAGACAAATGATGCTGGATTTTATCCTCACGAATCTGTAATTCCGAATGATGCGGATTTCTCTGTGCAACCTCTGTGTTCTCTGTGTCTCTGTGGTGTTCTCTTCTCAAGTTCCACTAACCACAGAGACACAGAGAACACAGAGTTGCACAGAGAAATCCGAAATTAGCCACACGGGAATTTTGGGACTTTTAAATCTTTTTTATTGATAAGGAGTGCGGCTTAATGCTAATTTACCGCATCTCCCGGCGCCAGACTTCTTAGCCCAGAAGTCTATTTTCTCCTAAATGCCCAGGATCCCCCATTCATGAAAAACAATAAATCTGCTTGTCTACGCCCTCGTCGTGTCTTCATCATTTCCACCTTCACATTATTGCTGCTCGCTTTGGGTGTCGCTCTAGCTGTTGGTCCCACGTCATCCTCGGCTGCCAGTGCGATGCCCTTTTGCACAATTGATCCGGTGGTGGCCAACAACCTGGATGCGGGCGCCGGAAGTCTGCGCCAGGCCATCATCGACGCCTGCGACGGCTCGACGATCACTTTCAACATGGCGACGGTCACGAGCACGATCACCTTAACGACGGCTGAGTTGACTCTGAATAAGAACCTGACGATTACGGGGCCAGGAGCCGGGTTGCTCACAATCGAACGCAGCACGGCCCCGGGAACCCCTCAATTCCGCATCTTCAATATAACTACGTCCTCAGTCACGATAAACATTTCCGGACTGGCGCTGACTAATGGTCACGCTCCAGATGGCACAGCGGGCGGATTCAGCGGCACTGCCGGTGCTCCAGGTGGCGGCATTCGACACCTGGGGACGCTCGTGCTGACGGATGTGCGCATCATCGGAAATCGAGCCGGAAAGGGCGGGAACGCTCTTTCTTTGCCGGGTAACGGAGGTAGCGGAGGCGGAATCTACAGCGAGGGCGGTGGTTCGTTGACGATGACAAACTCCGCAGTCACCGGAAATTGGTCCGGAGATGGTGGCAGCGGTGGAACAGGAAGTGGTGGAGGACGTGGCGGTGATGGCGCCGGCATTTTTCAGGACGGCGGTACGTCGGCACTTACAAACGTCATTATCGCCGGCAACACTGGTGGTACCAGCACGGAGAACAGTGGATTCGGTGGCATGGGCGCCGGCTTTTTTCTTAAAGCACCAGGTTCTTCCACCATGTCAAAATCTGAAGTCATTAACAACACTGCCGGTAATGCTACGGGCATCAGCAGCACGCCGGGGTTTGCCGGCGGCATCTTCACGGAAGGCGTCCTGACAATCACCGACAGCACGATTAGCGGCAACGTCTCTAACTCAATTGGTGGAGGCATCATGAACCGGGGCGGCGCTGTACTGCGCATAACGAATAGCACTGTTAGTGGGAACAGTGCGGAAGACGCAGCCGGGATTGAAAACGAAACCAGTACTGCTATCTTCATAACGAACTGCACTATCACCAATAACTCCTCTCCGCGAGTTGCCGGGGTCCTGACTTTCGCGCAAACGGTCGAGGTCAGGAACACGATCATTGCCGGCAACAACGGCTCAGACGTCGCCGGCAATTTCATCTCTCGAGGTAATAATCTGATCGGCAACTTAGACAATAGCAGCATCGTCGGAACGTCCGGCTTCACCAACGGCGTCAACGGTGATCAGGTCGGCCCGAGCGGTTCACCCTTGAATCCAAGACTTGGACCGTTGGCGAATAATGGTGGTCCAACTCAGACACACGCGCTGCTCTCCAATTCGACCGCGCTGGATGCAGGCAACAATTGTGTGCTCGACAACTCCTGTACGCCCGCCGTTGGTGTATCGGTGACTACGGATCAGCGCGGCGCGGGTTTTACGCGCGCAGCGGATTCGGCTGACGCCAATTTGACGGCAACAGTCGACATCGGCGCGTTCGAAGCACAGGTGAGCATCGAGGACATAAGTAATAAATCGACAGCGGAAGACACGCCGCTGTCTTTCAACTTCAACATCAGTGGCGCAGTTACGAGCGTGACTGCGACGTCCGGCAACCCCGCCGTGGTGCCTAACGATCCGTTGAACCTGAGCGTTACGGGCAGCGGTTCAACCCGTACTTTGAACATCACTCCGGGCGCGAATCAATCGGGCTTAGCAGTCATCACTGTGACCGTCAGCAATGGAACGGAAAGCATGTCGGACACGTTCGTGCTGACTGTTAACACAGTCGCCGATGCGCCGTCAGTGACAAGTGCAACTACAAATGAGGACACACAAACGAGCTCAGGTCTGGTGATTTCCCGTAACGCCGTTGACAACGGCGAGGTCACACATTTCAGGATCTCCGGAATCAACAACGGCACGCTCTTCAAGAACAATGGTACGACGCCGATCAGTAACGGCGACTTCATCACATTCGACGAAGGTAATGCCGGTTTGAAATTTACGCCGGGGGCAAACTTGTTTAGCCCCGGCACGACTTTCAGCTTCAGTGTCGAAGCGGCGCTTGGTGCAACTGGTACAGGAATAAGCCCGCCAACGACAGCCACAATCACTGTAAATCCAGTCGCGGACTTGCCTTCGGTGACGAATGCAACAACGTTTGTTAACACGCAGACAACGTCGGGCCTGGTGATTACGCGAAATGCAGTCGACGGCGCGGAAATAACTCACTTCAAGATCACAAACATCACGAACGGTACGTTGTTCAAGAACGACGGGACGACGCAGATCGCGAATAACAGCTTCATCACGAGTGCAGAAGCCAACGCTGGTCTTCGTTTCACCCCGTCCTCGAATCTATCGAGTCCAGCAACGACGTTTAGTTTCCAGGTCCAGGGAGCTACGAATGCGAGTGGCGCCGGTTTAGGTCCGGCCGCGACTGCTTCAATCACCGTCAACAAGAGGACGGCCACGGTGGCTGTGTCTTCTTCAGTTAATCCTTCCGACTTTGGTCAATCCGTGACGTTCACGGCCACTGTGTCTTCCGCTTCGGGCACGCCGACGGGGACGGTCCAATTCAAGGACGGAGGTACTAACCTCGGGCCGGCACAGACGCTTACGAACGGCACAGCGCAACTGACGACCGCAGCCCTCGCTTCTGGCAATCACGTCATCACTGCGGAGTACAGTGGTGATTCAACCTTCGAGAGTGCGACCGGGACACTCGCGGGTGGTCAAACGGTGAAGGCGGCGCCAACGCTTTCCATCGACGACGTGAGTGTTTCGGAAGGCAATTCCGGAACTACCAATCTCGTGTTCACCGTAACTCTATCCGCGGCCAGTGCGGCGACTGTGAATGTGTCTTATGCCACCGCAAATGGAACGGCGCAGACAAGTGACAACGATTATCAAAGCACGAGTGGCACGTTAACGTTCAACCCCGGAGATCTGACTAAGCCAATCACCGTCGTGATCAATGGCGATCAGAAAACTGAGTTGAATGAGACTGTGTTGCTCAATCTTACTAATCCTGTGAACGCGGTCGTCGCCGATGCGCAGGGAGTGGGAACGATCCAGAATGACGATACGTTGCAACTGCTGTTGGAAGAATCAGGACCTGTGGCCAATCAGGCGGCAGCAATTGACTCGGTGTGGTTTGTCAGAGACCCGTTCAGCATTCCAGGACTTGTGGACCACTTCAACCCGGGCACTGATCATAACCGAAGAGTAATGCTCTTCGCAGCCAACCTGACATTGAATCAGGGTGACACTGCTGCTGCGGTGACAATTACGCTCGTCGATGGAAATGGTCAAACATTCACTGTGACTGCCGAGGATGTGCGATCCGTTCCCAACACGAGCTTTACGCAAATCAATTTCAGGTTGCCGGACAACATTGCCGCAGGCATTTGCCTCGTCACGATTAACCTGCATGGGCAATCCAGCAATACGGGGGTTATCAGAATAGTCCCGTAACTTCGGATTGCGCTCTCTGGCGCCGCTTTGGTCCCTATGTTAGCTGCTATCAATTACAAAGCAGCGCCAGGCCGCCGCACGCCAATCAGCGTCGTTTAGTTACGCGGCACGGGCCTTGCCGTTGTCGAGGTTTGGAGGTTTCCTCGATGGCCACATCCCTCGCTTACCTTACACATGAACCAGAGCCTCAGTTGCCGTTACTCAGCGACGAGATACCGACCGACACCCAAACTCAGGCCCAAAGAGAAGTCCAGACAAATCTTCATAACGAGATCGACTCCGTGCTCCGGAGTATCTCAAATCCGGAGCTGCACGAACTCTCGTTGACCATCCTCCGGGAGATGCTTCGCTTCTTCGACTGGCTCACGCGCATAGAAAACAATCTCCAAAAGCTCGACACGCTTCTCGAAAGCCTCTCCCTCCTCGAAGTCCTCGAATTCGAGGCCCGTTCACTCACGGATTACATCGAGACCAGGGCCATTCCGGCAGCGAGGGTAAACGAACGTCTCAACGATGTGCTGGATGGCATTTCGTATGGAATTACTCACGATCTTCGGAGGGTTTTTGAACGCGAGTTGGTCCGTGGCGTCACCGAGCAGTCTATACCCATCGTCTATGGCAAGATCATGCACGCACACGGGTTATTGACGAATTGCTTCCAGCAATCGACGATAACTTTGCTGCAGGTTTTCAAGCCAAATGTCGATGGCTCCAAACTTTTCAACGACGTCGAACTCCGGCTTGAGCAGTCGCTCATTTTGTGCAAAGACCTGTCGTCCCTTATGCGTTTTGTGCGCCTGGCCCAGGCCAAGGGCGACCCCGACGTGCTGCGCTCCGTTACAGCCAGAATCCTCGAGTTTAGAGACGGCAGCATGCAGTATTTGATGTACAAAGACTGGCGTGGTTACGAGAGTCTGGCGCTGGAAGTCATCACTGCAATTGAAAACAACCTCGACCCGAAACCGCTGCTACATCGGTTTATTTGCTTTCTTGAAGTGCTATATGGCCACGTAAAGATGCGCGCAGTTTTGGCGGATGAGTTTCCGTATTCAGGTAAGGAAGAAGAACAGTAAAGACCTGAGGCAACGTGCCGCAAACTGTTAGGTGTTAAGTAACATTTATTGTTACTGCGTGCGGCGATCTGGCCCAACGTGGTCTAGTTCTTCTGACATTTAGGGCAGTAATAGGTGGACCTTCCGCCCTGCACGATACGCCGTATCCCGGCCCCACATCTCACACACGGTTCGCCCTCGCGTTCATAGACCCGCCAGAAGCGTTCCGGTGCCTCGAAGTAGCTGCCGTTTCCATCCGCGAGATCGATTCTGAGAGTCGAGCCGGCGTCGATTGCTTCCTGCAGAATTTCACGAACCGCCTGGTACAGCTTTCGTGCGCGCGGTCTGGAGAGTTTGTTTGCCGCTTTCTTTGGGTTCACGCCCGCGAGAAAGAGGGCTTCGCTGGCGTAGATGTTTCCCAGACCGAGAACACGAGTCTGGTCCAGAAGCAAGTGCTTTAAAGGACGGCGCGAGCGTGAGAGTGTGTCGAGGAAGTATTCTTCGGTGAAATCTTCTGACAAGGGTTCAGGCGCGAGTGATTGAAGCTCTTTCGGTGGGCGCAGTGGATCTTTGAAGAGCTGCATGCGTCCGAACTGTCGCATGTCGCAGAACACGAGGCGGCGTTCGTCGTCGAGATAAAAGATGACGTGCGCGTATGGTGGCAATGTTTGATCAGTCGTGAGTGAGACAAACTTGCCGGTCATGCGCAGGTGCGTGGTTAATACGTGGCCAGATTCAAGTTTGAAGAGGATGTACTTGCCGCGGCGTCCGACACCGGTGATGATGGCGTTACGGAGTTGTCGATCAAACGCAGGCCGCGTGATCCCGGGAGCGATGCGTTTGAGATTTAGCTCCGCGGCGAGTATTCGCCGCCCGGTGACAAGCGGCGCCAACGCTCTCACAACATGTTCGACTTCAGGAAGCTCAGGCATAACGGACGCTGCGGTACGTACTGTAGGGGCGGCCCTCCGTGGCCGCCCGTGGTTGGAATACAGGATTCAAGAAACCACGGCCTCGGAATCGGCGAACACGATTTCCAACCAAGGGCGGCCACGGAGGGCCGCCCCTACAGTACGTTCGATAATTATTTGATTAACTCGCGTTGATGATTTGTTCGATTTGTTGTTTCACTTTCGTTACCAATCCATCTTTGCGGGCTTCGATGTTCAAACGCAGCAATGGTTCGGTGTTGGAGCCACGGATATTGAAACGCCACTCGGCAGTCTCGAGTGAATAGCCGTCGGTGTAATCCTCCTGCCCCTCGGCGTGATAGCGCTCCTTCACCTTCTCGATCACCGCCTTAATATCTTTGACGCGGTAATTGAGCTCTCCAGACATCCAGTGACCCGCCATGTACTGGGTCATGATCTCGGAGAAAGGTTTATCCTGTATCGAGAGGTGTTCGAGGATCAAGAGAAACGGAATCACACCGTTGTCGGCATAAAAGTTCTCACGAAAATAGTAGTGCCCACTCAGCTCACCAGCAAACAATCCATTCTCGTGCCGCATGCGATCTTTCATGAACGCATGCCCACCTTTCGAGATGATCGGCCTCCCGCCTTTACGCCGCACTGTATCGAGCGTCGGCCAGATCACGCGTGGATCGAAGATGATGGTGTTGTCGCTGCCGTACTTCGTCAGCAGAATATCCGCTTGTAACGCCGTGATATACGCGCCCGAGATGAACTCTCCTTTTTCATCGAAGAACATCGCGCGATCAGCATCAGCATCCCACGCCACTCCAAACGTTGCGTTATTCTGACGCACGAGCTCTTCAGTCTCAGTTCGATTGCTGGGCAACATCGGATCGGGTGGGCCCTTTGGAAACGATCCGTCGGGCTCGAAGTTCAAAGGAATCAAATTCAATCCGAGTCGTTCTACCAGCTTCGCAGCGGGTGCACACACGAAACCGAAGTTGGCATTTCCAACAAAAGTAAACTTCTTGACCTTGCTCGTATCGATCGACTTCAAGACGTGCTCGATATAGGCGTCTGTTATGTCGCGCTCACTCAGAGTTCCTTTCTTGTCCGACGTAACCTCCGCGTCTTTACCTGCTTTGAGTATGTCTCGAATCTCGAATAACCCTGTGTCGGACGAGATGGCCGTGGCTTTCTCACGCACCATCTTCATACCGTTGTATTCCTTAGGATTGTGTGAAGCGGAGACGACGACGCCCCCCGAGTATTCGGATGATGCTCCAACGGCGTAATAGAGCATGTCAGTCGTAATGTTGCCGATGTCTACGACGTCAACACCGGAATCCAGAAAGCCTTTGATCAAACTCGCTTTCAATGGTGGTGACGACAGTCGTGCATCCATGCCGACAACCATCTTTGCCGGCTTAAATACGTAAACGTAACCCTTTGCGATCCTGTAGTACGCGTCTTCATCAATGTCACCAGGATAAATGCCACGAATATCGTACGCGCGAAAAACATCAAAATTCATGATTGCCACTCTCCAGTAAGAGGTTTCACGCAAAGCCGCAAAGAAAGCAAAGTTCTGTCTGAACTTTATCTAGCGTCTTTGCGCCTTTGCGTCTTCGCCTTTGCGTCTTTGCGTGAAACTCTTTTCAAAATTTATGTAAACGTATAGTCAGTCAACGACGTCTTATCACCGAGCACCGTTCCTGGTCCAATTATCGCCGACCGCCCGATATGACAACCACGACCAGCGATCGCGCCGTTCAGTTGTGCGGTTGTTCCGATTCGCGTGTGCGGCCAGATGACGCAGTTCTCGACTCGTGCGCGCTCTTCGACAAAGCATCCCTGGCCCAGCACCGAGTTGATGATCTGCGCCCCGGGTTTGATCACGCAGTCGTCGCCGACGATCGACAAGTCGTCAATCTCTGCCACTGTCGCGGCATCAAACTGCCCCCGTCGCTCCTTAATATGAATCCGCCCAACACGATTCGCGAGCAGATCTGCGTGCACTTGCAGGTACCGTTCCGGCGTGCCGATATCGATCCAGTAAGTGCGCGTCGGAATGTGCGCGTAGAACGGCTCGCTGCGTTTCAGCAGATCCGGAAACAATCCATACTCGAACGAGTAGTTCTCACCGGCAGGCAAGAAGTCGAGCACTTTAGGCTCGAGAATGTACGTGCCTGCGTTGATTGTGTTGCACGTGATCTCGTCGGGCTTTGGCTTCTCGAGAAACCGTCGAATGCTGCCGTCTTTTTCAGTCTCGACAAGACCATAGCTTTGCGGGTTCTCAACCGGCGTCAACACAATTGTCGCCGTTGCTTTTCTTTCGTTGTGTTCACGAATGACGGCTTTGAGATCGAGATCGGTAAGAATGTCGCCGTTGAAGACCACCGTCGGTTCGCGAATGAGATCTTCGGCGAACTTATAAGCGCCCGCCGTTCCCATCGGTTGCGGCTCGACCGTATACTTCAACTTCACCCCGTAGTCAGAACCATCGCCCAACAAATGTTCGATCTTATTCGGTTGATACGAGAGCGAGAGTGTGATGTCTGTGATGCCCGCGCGCCGCAGCGTATCGATTTGATAAAGAAGAAAAGGTCGATTACAAATCGGGACGATAGGTTTCGGAGTGTAAACTGTTAAAGGTCGAAGGCGCGTGCCTTTGCCACCTGCAAGAATGAGTGCCTGCATGCTTTAAGAATAGCGAAATAAGTTCTAATATCGTGGCAAGTCTAACATAAGGGAGTTTGAAATGCCGGAATTGAACGAAGCAGTAATCATCAGCGCCGCGCGCACGCCGGTGGGAAAGTTTCTCGGATCGCTTAAGGGGTTTAAGGCGACCGAGTTAGGAGCGATAGTTGTGCGCGAGACTGTGAAGCGCGCTGGAATCAAGCCTGAAGATGTTGATGAAGTGATCATGGGTTGTGTGATCCAGGCTGGCCTGGGCCAGAATCCCGCACGACAAGCCGCACTTAATGGAGGGATCCCTTCAACTGTTGCTGCAGTGACTGTGAACAAGGTCTGCGGTTCGGGTTTGAAAGCGGTGATGATGGCGGCGCAGGGTGTTCAACTCGGCGATTCAGAGATGGTTGTTGCGGGTGGTATGGAGTCGATGAGCAACGCGCCTTATCTGATTCCGAAAGCGCGTGAAGGTTATCGTCTCGGAAATGGTGAGCTCATCGATTCGATGATTAACGACGGACTGTGGTGCGCGTTTGAGAATTACCACATGGGCTGCACTGGTGAGGTCGTGGCTGATGAGTATTCGATCAATCGCAGTCAACAAGATGAGTTTGCCGTCAACTCGCATCGCAAAGCAGCGGCAGCGATCAAGGCGGGGAAGTTTAAGGACGAGATAGTTCCGGTTGAGATTCCGCAGAAGAAAGGTGCCGCGCTTGTCTTCGATACTGATGAGACGGTGCGTGAGGACACGTCGGTGGAAGGTCTCGCGAAACTCAAGCCGGCGTTCAAGAGTGAAGGCACTGTGACAGCCGGAAATGCGCCGAGTGTTAACGATGGCGCATCGGCAGTTGTAGTGACGTCGTTGCGACGTGCACGCGAACTTGGTGTTGAACCGATGGCGCGAATCGTTGCGCAGGCAGTGTCCGGTGTGGACCCGCGACTCGTGATGATGGCGCCGGTTGAAGCTGTGCGGAAGTTGTTCAAGAAAACTGGTTGGTCGCCGAGTGAAGTCGATCTGATTGAGTTGAATGAAGCGTTTTCAGTTGCTGCGTTGGCGGTGACGCTCGAGCTCGGACTCGATCCTGAAAAGGTGAATGTGAATGGCGGCGCGGTTGCACTGGGCCATGCGATTGGTCAGTCGGGCTCGAGATTGTTGACGAGCATCTTGTATGAGTTGAAGAGACGCGATGCGAAGCGCGGAATTGTTTCACTGTGTCTTGGAGGCGGCAACGCGGTCGCGATGGCGATCGAGCGATAGATAAAGATTTACATGGTGTTTCAAGATGGACATGATGAATCCTGTAAATCCTGAAAAAAATCTTGTTAATCCTGTCACTATCGGCGTTGTGGGTGCAGGGACGATGGGGAATGGCATCGCGCAAGTTGCCGCGCGCGCGGGTCACAACGTGGTCCTGCACGACGTGAATGAAGAGTTTCTCAATCGCGGGCTCAGTGCGGTTGATAAGAGTTTGCAGCGGGATGTTGATAAAGAGCGTCTCGATACAGAAACAAAGCAATCGATCATCGGTAGGATCAAGGTGACCACTGATTTTCGCGGATTTGAAGACGCTGATTTCGTTGTTGAGGCGGTGACTGAAGATTTGTTAGTGAAGACCAACGTTTTCAGAACACTCGATGAGATCACACCAGCAGCAGCGATTCTCGCTTCAAACACTTCATCAATATCAATCACCAAACTCGGCGCGGTGACCAAACGTCCGGACAAAGTCATCGGCATGCACTTCATGAATCCGGTGCCGGTGATGAAACTCGTCGAAGTGATTCGCGGCATGGCGACTTCCGACGAAACCTATGAACGAGTAAGAACCCTCTCAGAGCAGCTAGGTAAAACAGCACTCGACTGCCAGGATTCGCCCGGTTTTGTTTCCAATCGCGTGTTGATGCCAATGATCAACGAAGCGATTTTTACTTTGTACGAAGGCGTCGCGAGTCGTGAAAGTATCGATGGCATCATGAAACTCGGCATGAATCATCCGATGGGTCCGTTAACACTGGCCGATTTCATCGGTCTGGACGTATGCCTTGCCATCATGAATGTGTTATATGAGGGGCTCGGAGACCCTAAATACAGGCCGTGCCCGCTGCTAAAGCGTTATGTCGACGCCGGCTGGCTGGGTCGAAAGAGCGGTCGCGGTTTTTACGAGTACTAGGTTATTGCCAATTGCCAATTGCCGATTGCCGATTTGATTAGTCGAGAATCTGTGATCAACAAATTGGCAATTGGCAATTGGCAATGAAAATGCGCCCCGGCATCTCTCACTACTGTCAAAAATGCCTTGCGGCAAATCCGCTGGGCCAGGAATTTTGCGCTCGCTGCGGCACGCGTTTGATGATTGTTGTCGAACCCAGTGCCTCACGTTTCGAATCTGGACCAACAAGTCTTTCCACTGACGAACATCTTCTCGAACGCATCTCTGCGGCTGAAAACAGAGTCGCGCGACTCGCCGAACGTCTGGAGCGCAGCCTCGATCTGCTGCTTCGTTACGCTCAAAACGCGTACTTCGATCGCTCGCTGATGAGAGCCCTTGTAAGTCTGTTAACCGAAGATGGAGTGATCGAAACCGAACGCCTCGAGAGGATGTGGAGCGAGCGTTGTCAGCGAGACACAGTCGAGCAGGAAGAGATCGTTCATCGCGATGAACTGCGTTTACAAATTCTCGCCGGCACGCGCGGTCACGACAAAGCATTTGAAGAACTCGTGAACGAAGGTTTTCTACTGATTGAAGACAAGCAGGTTCCGCAGGGCATCGCGAAACTCCAGGCCGCGGCCGAGATAGACGAACAAAACTCTACGTTGAATTTATTTATCGGCGAGCACTATTTCCGCAAAGGAAAGACCAAACAAGCGCGATCATACCTCGCGCGCGCCCACGCCGCTTTGCCGGACGATCTTCGCGTCTCACTCCTGCTCGGATTAACGTGTGCTGACGATGGCGAGGTCGCGCTCGCGAAAGACCTGCTGAGCAACGCGAATACCCACGGTGGTTCTTCGTTTGCCGGACATTACGGCCTCGGCTGGGTGTTCGTGGCTGAAAAGAACTGGCGTGCCGCACTCGGTGAGTTTAAGCGTGCTCTCACTGTTCGCCCGTCACCTGAAGCCCATTACGTCCTCGGCTGCCTGTATTTCGAACTGAACCGTGATGAGCTGGCTGTGCGTCACCTGCGGAAGGCGACAAAGATGGATTCCGCCTATGCTGAGGCATTTTATTTACTTGCACTAATCTATGAACGAACCGGGCGTAAAGAGCTGGCACAGGAAGCTTTAGATAAAGCGGGTGGGAAAAATTCCAGTCTGTTCCAGCCAGCCACTCGACTCATTGCCGGAGCTGACAAGCGACTTGCGACAGTGTTACGGGAAGATGCTTTGAGCCATGGATTTTCACGGATTAAGACCGATTAGCGCGTTGACAGAGCGTACCGGCCCGCTATAATGGCCGTTTTGCATGCGGATTGAGTTAGAGAACCTGGAGGGTGGTAAGGGCGATTTCGCTCACGTTTATCAGCCTGACGATCTCAATCCGGTGGACGAGCGAATAAGTTTGAGTGGGCCGGCAACCGCGAGCGGCAAGGTTCGACTGGCTGCCAATGAGGTCTTTGTAAACGGACATATCGAGACGCGAGCACAGGTCGAATGCGACCGCTGCTTGCTGCCCGTCGAAATGCCGGTCAGCGCGGACTTCGCGCTCGAGTACATCACCGGTTCGGAATACGAATCGAGTGGAGCGGCAGAACTGACCGAAGAGGAGATGTCGGTTTCGGTCTTTGACGGTCAAGCGATCGATGTCGACGAGATCGTGAAAGAGCAGATCGTGCTGGCTATACCCACTCGCATGCTCTGTCGCGAAGATTGCAAAGGCATTTGTCCTGAATGCGGCACAGACAGGAATACGGGCGATTGCAGTTGCGCCACAAATGATACCGATCCGCGTTGGGCGGCTCTAAGAGATTTAACTTAAGCTACAAAAGAGAAATTGCCGATTGCCAATTGCCAATTGCCGATTTGAAAGAAGTTAGCTAGGCAAGATCAATCGGCAATCGACAATTTACAATCGGCAATCTTTATAAATGGAGTAATTATGCCAAATCCAAAACGACGACACTCGAAAGCTCGCCGTGGCAAGCGCCGCGCGCACGATGCTTTGCGCACCCCCCAAACTACCCTTTGCCCGAATTGCCGTGAGCCCCGCATGCCACACCGCGTTTGCCCCAAGTGCGGCTTTTATAAAGGTCGCGAAGTGGTGCAAGTAGAACAAAGCTAAATCAGATCTGTGCGAAGTCAGTCGCAGCATCAACCCCAGTTGACGGGCAAGGTCGTTCTCGACGCCATGGGAAGTGACCATGCGCCGCACGTGGAGATCGATGGCGCCCTTGCTGCGACGCGCGACTTCGGCGTCGGGGTTATTCTTGTGGGCCAGTCTCACAAGGTTGAGCCTGAACTGCGACGATGCGGTTGGCGCGGCGATGGCGATCGCGGTATTGAGTTAGTCGAAGCCGCTGAAGTTATTGCGATGGATGATCCCGTCGCCACTTCCGTCAGACGGAAGAAGAAGAGTTCGTTGAGGATCGGTACCAAGCTTGTCATGGAAGGTCGCGGGGACGGTTTTGTCTCTGCCGGCAATACTGGCGCGGCCATGGCGACTGCAAAGATGGTGATTGGCACTTTGCCGGGTGTCGACAGACCCGCCCTCGCGGCAATGATTCCGACGAAAGCGGCAAAGCCGACGTTGTTGCTCGATGTCGGCGCGAACTCGGAATGCAAACCGATTCACCTCGCGCAGTTTGCGGTCATGGGCGATGAGTACTCGCGCTCGGTGCTCGGAACAGTGAAACCTACTGTTGGTTTGATGAGCATCGGCGAGGAAGAAGCAAAGGGGAATGAGCTGACGAAAGAAGCGTTCCCACTCTTGCGTCAGTTGAGCAATATCAACTTTGTCGGGAATGTCGAAGGTCGCGATGTTTTCTCAGGTCTCGTCGATGTGATCGTCACTGATGGTTTCACTGGAAACGTGATGCTGAAGCTTTCAGAGGGACTGACTGAAGCGATGCTGGCGATGTTGAAGCGCGAGTTGATGGCGACGGCAGTCACGAAGGCCGGCGCGATGCTTGCGAAACCGGCGTTTCGAAATATTAAGAAGCGACTTGACTACACGGAGTATGGTGGTGCGCCGTTGCTGGGCGTGAGTCGCATCGTGGTGATCGGCCACGGTCGATCGAATGCACGCGCGATTCGAAACGCAATCAGGAGTGTTAAAGAGTTTTCAGAGCATCGCACGGCCGAGCGAATTGAAAAGGGAATTGCAGAAACCAATAAGAACCAGCCACAAATGAATGCGGATAGCATGCGTGCGTCTGTGTAATCTGTGGTTGATTGTAGTAATCTGAGGGATTAATGGTGAATCAACGCGCTGGAATTCTGGGTACGGGTCACTCTTATCCGGAAGGCATTCTTACGAATGCGGATCTCGCCACTATGGTCGAGACTTCTGACGAATGGATCACGACGCGCACAGGAATTAAGCAACGCCGCAAAGCCGCGCCGGGTGAATACACGTCGCTATTCGCGGTGCGTGCTGCGCGGCAGGCAATCGAGCGCGCTCGTCTGGATCCTGCCGACATCGATCTGCTTCTTTGTGCCACAGTGACGCCGGATCAGATACTCCCTTCAACCGGATGCATCATTCAGGCAGAGCTCGGCGCAAACAACGCGGCAGCGATGGACATTGTTGCGGCCTGCTCTGGTTTCTTGTACGGAGTTTCGCTTGCTGATTCGATGATCAAGACGGGCCAGGTACGGCACGCAGTAGTTGTCGGTGCGGAGATTCTGACGCAGTACGTCGACTATACAGACCGCCAGACATGTGTGTTGTTTGGTGATGGCGCAGGCGCTGCGGTACTGGGGCCTGTGGAGAGTGCGCGGGGAATCCTGGCGTCAAGGATCAAATCTGACGGACGTTACGAAGAACAGCTTTATTCACCTGGTGGCGGAACTCGGAGGAAGCCATCACCGGACACGCTCGCAGCCGGCGATCACTTTTTCAAGATGAAAGGCAACGAACTCTTCAAAGTTGCCGTTCGTTCAATGGCTGAGATATCGCGTGACGTGCTCGATCAGGCAGGCGTGAAATCAGACGATATTAGTTTGTTTATCCCCCATCAGGCGAACCAGCGAATTACGGAAGCCGTGGCTGATCGGCTGAACGTGGACATGTCGAAGGTCTATTCGAATATCGCGGTCCATGGAAATACGTCGTCGGCATCGATTCCGATTGCGCTCGATGAGTGTGTCGAAGCAGGACGGATTAAACCGGGCGACCTGGTGTTGATGGCTTCGTTTGGTGGCGGCGTCACGTGGGGCGCGGTGTTGTTTAGATGGTGATCGCATTGCCGATTTCCAATTGCCAATTGCCGATTGAGTCGGCGGTATTAAAGAGTTATTGAATAGTTGAAACGTGGAATCAGATAAATTGGCAATCGGCAATCGGCAATTGGCAATGATGTTTCCCGGACAGGGTTCGCAGAGTCCTGGGATGGGAAAGGATTTAGCAGAGAAGTTTCCGGTTGCACGACAGGTCTTTGAAGAAGCCGATGAAGCGTTGGGCTTTGCGATTTCGCGACTCTGTTTTGAGGGTCCGGCGGAAGATTTGCAGTTAACGGAGAACACGCAACCTGCGATTCTGACTGTTTCCGTAGCAGCGTTTCGCGCCATGATGGATGCGGGAATTAGCGCGCCGGCATTTGTCGCGGGACACAGTTTAGGTGAATACTCCGCGCTTGTAGCAGCGGGTGCGTTGAGTTTGTCGGAGGCGGTTCGCACTGTGCGCGCAAGAGGACGGTACATGCAGGAAGCTGTGCCAGTAGGAACAGGTGCGATGGCGGCAGTGATCGGCGGCGAGCTCAGCGAGATTCAGCGCGTTTGCGAAGAGGCGAGTCAGGATCAGGTTTGTTCAGTCGCGAATTTCAATTCGCCCGGGCAGGCTGTGATCGCCGGCAACACTGAAGCTATGGATCGTGCGGTTGAAGGTCTAAACGGTGTTGCGAAGAAAGTGATCAAGTTGAAAGTGAGTGCGCCGTTTCATTGCGCGCTCATGAAACCTGCGCAGGACAGGCTGGCGGCAGATCTCGAGCGGCTTAACTTTAGAGCACCATCGATGCCGGTGGTGACAAACGTTGATGCGCGCGCCACGACGGCGCCTGATGAGTTGCGCGACGCCCTCGTGCGACAGGTTTCAGCCCCCGTTCGTTGGCTCGATTCGATGCAGTTGCTCATCGAGCAAGTCGGCTGGTCCGTTTGTCGAAGTTGGACCAGGAAAAGTTTTGTCAGGTCTTATGCGTCAGATCAATCGCGACGTTAAGACGCTGAACGTAGAGGACGCAGCGAGTTTGGAAGCAACAGAAGCTGCCCTTGCTGCAGGAGATTGAGTAGTTTAATTAACTCACAGAGGAGCAAACACGATGCCCGATCAAGAGATCGAGAACAAGGTGAAACAGATTATCGTCGACGAGCTTGGAGTCGATGAAAACGAGGTCACGCCGAATGCGAGATTCATCGACGACCTCGGTGCCGACTCGCTGGACACGGTCGAACTCGTGATGCGTTTTGAAGAAGAGTTTGGCATTGAAATTCCCGACGAAGATGCGGAAAAGATTCAGAGTGTGCGGGACGCGTACAATTACATCGACCAACACAAGAAATAAAAGTGTCATTGCCAATTGCCGGATTGCCAATTGCCAATTTGTTTGGCCCGTTGAGCTAAAAGAAATCGGCAATCGGCAATTGGCAATCGGCAATGGCGCATAAAGGAGTTCTAATTTGACACGTCGTGTCGTGATTACGGGCCTCGGCCTCGTCACACCTGTTGGCAACACTGTCGCAGACACGTGGGCTGCATTGATGAGTGGGCGGAGCGGCGCCGACTACATCAAGAAGTTCGACGCAGAGAAGTTTTCGGTACGATTCGCCTGCGAAGTAAAAAACTTCGACCCACTAACATTCATCGCGAAGAAAGAGGCGCGCAAGATGGGCGCCTTTATTCATTATGCGATTGCGGCGTCGATCGAGGCGGTCGCTGACAGCGGGATCCAAATGACGCCGGAAGGAAAGTTTCCGGCCGAGATCGCTGAGAACGCAGGCACATACATCAGCAGCGGCATCGGAGATTTCTGGGCCATCGAGCGCGAGCACTCGAAGCTGTTGGACGATGGACCGGATCGCGTTTCACCGTTCTTCATCGTTTCCGCGATCGTAAATCTCGCCGCAGGCCAGGTTTCGATCCGTTTCGGCGCCAAGGGACCAAACTCAGCGACAGCTACTGCCTGTGCCGCAGGCGCGCACGCAATCGGCGACAGTTTTAAGATCATCCAGCGGGGCGATGCAGACATCATGATCTGCGGGGGCGCCGAGTCGGCCATTACACCGATGAGTGTCGCTGGTTTCTCTGCAATGAGAGCGTTGTCGACTAACAACGACGATCCATTGCACGCATCGCGACCTTTCGAGAGAGACCGTGACGGTTTCGTTATAGGCGAAGGCGCGGGAATCATGATTCTCGAAGAGCTCGAAGCCGCGAAGAGGCGTGGTGCAAGAATTTACGCGGAAGTCGTCGGCTATGGTGCTTGTGCCGATGCGTTTCACCTGACGATGCCCGACGAAACCGGCTCGGGCGCGCGTCGCGTCATGCAACGAACACTGAAAGACGCTGGTGTGAAACCCGATCAGGTCGGCTACATCAACGCCCACGGCACGTCGACGCCATATAACGATAAGTTTGAGACACTCGCGATCAAAGAGACGTTCGGCGAGCATGCCTACAAACTCGCAGTCAGTTCAACCAAGTCGATGACTGGTCATTTGCTCGGCGCTGCCGGTGGAATCGAGAGTGTCTTCAGTGCGTTGACGCTGCATAAAAACGTCATACCGCCGACGATCAATTACGTGAATCCCGATCCCGACTGTGACCTCGACTACGTTCCAAACGAACCTCGCGAAGCCAGAGTCGAATACGTGCTTTCAAACAGCTTCGGGTTCGGAGGCACGAACGCGGCGTTGTTGTTCAAGAGGTACGAAGGTTAATGAAGATCATAGTGATGATGAAGCAGGTCGCTAACAAGGATGCGATCCTGCGGATTAACAAAGACGCCACGTGGATTGAAGAGGGCGATCTCTCCTTCGAAGTGAGCGAGTCAGACGGTTACGCGCTCGAAGAAGCACTGCGCGTGCGCGAGAAGCTCGGCGGCGAAGTGATTGTTTGTTCGATGGGTCCGCAACGCGTGAAGAGTGTGATTAAAGACGCACTCGCGCGAGGCGCCGATCGTGCGATTCATGTCGCGGGCGACAATCTCACACATCTCACGCCATATGCTGCGGCGACAATTCTCGCCGACGCCATTCGCGAAGAGAAACCGGACCTCATCATGACTGGGTTGCAGTCTGACGATTACGGTTATGGGCAAACGGGCGTCATCATGGCCGAGTTGCTCGGCTTGCCGCATGCCACGATCGTGATTGAGTTGGATGCAGCGGCAGACAAGCTGCGTGTGAAGCGAGAGTTGGAAAGTGGCTGGTATCAGTGGTACGAGATGCCGTTGCCTGCGTTGCTTACGATTCAGTCGGGTATCAGCCAGATTCGCTATGCAACGCTGAAGGGAATCATGGCGGCGAAGAAGAAAGAGATTAAGGAAGTCACGCCATCAGCCGATCTCGTTGGGCGACCGTCGCATCAGCGCGTGGAGAAGATCTATTTGCCGCAAAAGATGAAACAGACGCAGATGCTTGGAAATGGCGATGCGAAGGCTGGTGCTGCAGAACTGGCGCAAAAGCTACACGTTGAAGCGAGAGTGTTTTAACCAGATGAGTAACGGAATTTTAGTTTTCATAGAACACAAAGGCGGAGTCGCGAATCGAAGTTCGGTTGAGGCGATTGCTGCAGCGCAGGCGCTTGGATCGCAGTTACAGCAGCCGGTGAGTGCGGTTGTGCTTGGTGCGGACGTTGCCAGTGTGGCGCAGGAGATTGCGGCCTATGATGTCGCGAAAGTGATCGCGGCAACGAATCCGAAACTAACGGATTACACGCCGGATGCCTATGCAGACGGGATGGAGCACGTCGTCAAGCAGGTCGATCCGAATTTTGTGTTTCTGACGCACACGTACCAGGTGCGTGACTTTGCACCCAAATTGGCTGCCCGTTTCGGGAAGTCGCTAATCAGCGACTGTATTCGCGCCAAAGCAGATGGCGGCAAGATTAGTTTCACGCGCCGCATCTTCCTCGGCAAGCTCGATGCGGATGTGGTGTCTGATGGTGAGTCGCCTGTGTTCGCGACGTTTCAGACGGGAGCTTACCGGCCGGACCAGGCTGCAAAGGGCGGTAATGCTCAGGTTGAGAACGTTGCGGTTGAGATTGGCGAAGTGCGAATGAAGCCTGAGGCTCCGTTTCAGGAAGCAAAGCAGGCGGTTGATCTCACGAAGGCCGACGTCATTGTTGCAGTCGGCCGTGGAATCAAGAGCAAGGACAACCTCGTGCTCGCAGAGAAGCTCGCGGAAGTCCTCGGCGGCGACCTCGCTGCATCGCGTCCGATTTGTGACGCCGAGTGGTTGCCCATTGACCGCCAAATCGGATCGTCGGGACAAACAGTCGCACCGAAACTCTATGTTGCACTCGGCATCTCAGGCGCGATCCAGCACCTCGTCGGCATGAAAAACTCCGGCACGATCGTGGCAATCAATAAAGATCCTGAGGCGCCGATCTTCGACATTGCCGATTACGGGATTGTTGGGGATCTATTTGAGGCGGTGCCTGTACTCACCGAGGAGATCAAGAAGATCAAAGGAAGTTAGGCCGCGGATTTACGCGGATAAACGCAGATCGGCGTTCATTCGCGTTCATCCGCGGCTAATATTTCTCATTGCCTGCACGACTTCTTCGGGTTTCCAATCGTTTCCTGGGTAGATCTTTGCGACCTTACCGTCCGGACCTATTACCACGGTCCTCAAGCCATGGATGATTTGATCCTTTTCAGGGTAATAGGTTAGTCCGAAGTACTCGGCGATCTTCTTGACCTGCTCGGTGGTCCCGCCCGCGAATTCCCAGTGCGCAAAAGTCTCGTTTTGATAACGCTCAGTATGGGCAGCGCCATAACTACGCAGCACCTGCGGTGTGTCGTAGGAAGGATCGATGCTGACGCTGAGCAGGTGGGTCTTCGCGTATAGACCAGAATCCTGGCTGAGGGCTCGGTCGATCTGGGCGAAATTGTTGGACATCAGCGTGCAGTAATCCGGCACCGGACAGCGTGTGTAGATGAACGTCAGCAACAACGTTCGGCCGCGATAATTCTGAATGCGAATCTCACGATTGTCCTGATTGCGAAGCGTAAAGTTCGGAACCTCGTCGCCTTCCTTCGCGATCGTAACGCCAGGCATCGCCGCCGAGCTGCTCGCGCTCTGCCTCGAGATGATTAGGTCCTCCAGCCACGAATGAGATCCGTCGACGACGAGGGTTGCAGTAATGTCGTCATCTTTCGCAAGGATCTGAAGATCTGATTCGTTGCGTACCGCAAACGGCATCGTCATCGCAGGCATGTAACCTTTGACTTCCTCATGCGCGACCGTTACCGAATGCTTCTCCGGCTCAACCGCCACGACCTTGCCTTTGAAGTCATAACGCTTCTCGTTCCCACTCCGCCGGCAAGACACACCGAGCCAAACACACAACATCAACAACACCGCAATGATCCTTTTTGTGTTTTTTGTGCCTTTTGTGCCTTTTTGTGGCTTCATTTGGGTTGGAGTTGGGCGTCGTAAAGTCTTTGGTAGGTCCAATAGTTAGCCATCACTTTGTAGACGTAATCTTTAGTTTGCGTGAACCCGATCTCAGGTACGTATCGATCCGCCTCATTGGCCCGTGATCGTGTGATCCAACGCGCCAGATTATCGGCGCCTCCGTTGTACGAACCCGCAACGGCCTGTGGTTGGTTTGGAAACTGCTGAAAGAGATTTGCGAGGTATTGCGAGCCAAAAAGGATCGCAGTGTCGGCGTTGTAGAGATCGTCCTGATTGAAATTGTTTAGTCTGACTTGGGCCGCGATTTCATTTGCGGTCGAGGCAATGAACTGCATCATCCCACGTGCGGCCGCAACTGATTTCGCATCAGTCTGAAAACGCGATTCCTGACGCGCAATCGAGAGCACAAAACGGGGATCGACGTTTCTACTCCCTGTATGCTTCAACAGCGATTCGCGAAACGGTGTAGGGTATAGAAGCTGGACCATCTCGCGTGGCGCCAGTTCGATGACGAAATCTGCCGGCACTGTTTTCCAAGTCTGCTCACCGAAACGGACGGCGCGATTGGCAATTCCGCCGCGCAAGGACAACACGGCAACCGTGTAATCCTCATCGGGTCCACGAGATGATTTGCGCGCCGCGAGATACTCCGGAATCGCTTCGTCATAGAGCCCGAGAAGCAAGAGACTGTTGGCCAGCGCATCGTGAGATTCCAGATCTGTGTCGACTTTTAACAACGGAACTTTGTTGAATTGCGGAATGCGATAAGTGCTCAAAGCATTGTAGGCACTCTGCAGAGACTTCAGCGCCTCGGACCTTACTTGTGGATCGTTCGTCAGTCTCAGGCTAGATTGTGCTGCGACGCGTGCCGGCTCAAATTGCCCGGCGGCACTATTTACCTTGCTGTCGTTGAGCAGATTATTCAGACGCATACGGACGAATGTGCGTGTCTTCTCATTGGCTCCGAGCGCCAACAGTCTCTGCGTAGCGCGCGTTCCGTAATACTCATTCCGGCCATCAGGAATCGCGAGGTAAGCGTTGATTGCCTCTTCGGTTCGTCCAAGTTGTTCGAGCGCATAGGCGCGCAGGAAATTCACTTCAGCAGGGTTGGTACCGCCAGGCACGCGCGTGCCGCCAAGGTCTGAAAGCTTTGACAGTTCATCGACATCACGCACGACTGTGGCCCAACTTCCCTGCGCGAGGTGAATACGCAGTTGTGCGAAGAGGGCGATCGCGTTGGCCACGTCAGCTTTGAAGCGCGCCCGCGTTTGCTGCACCCAGTTGAGGGCCTCCGGATAGCGCCCGGCTTCGTGAAGTGCATCGATGATGTTCAGGTAAGCACGCTCGGGATTTGGATTATCCGGAAACCGATCGATGAGTAGTTTGTATGCTGCGACTGCGTCATCAGTGCGTTTCATCCGCACGTAACTTGAGCCGAGAAAGCCGACCGCATCGCGTGCACTAGTTGACTGGGGATACGCATCGAAAACTTTTTGAAAAAGTTTAACTGCGTCGTCGTACTTTGCCTCGTTGTAAAGTCCGCGCGCGATTTGAAACATCGCATTCGGGACAGTCGTGCTTTGCGGAAACCGATCGATGACGGCCTGGTAATGAACACGCGCGCCGGCAAAATCGCGGTTGAACTGATAGACCGAAGCGCGCAGTAAATGGTCCGCTTCGGAAAGCGTGGGTGCTTTGTTGTCGAGTGCATCAAGCTGTCGCACTGCCTCGAGTGCGAAATCGTCAGGACGCGACGCATCTGGCATCTGCATCAGCAGCTTTGTGAAAACATCGCGAGCCTCGGCGGCTTTCCCCCCGCGCACGTAAGCGAGCCCAATCAGCGTGGCTCCTTCCCGCGCGAGCGAAGTGTTCTTCGAGAGTGTTAACGGTTTGGCGCTGTTTGCCGCAGCCGTGAAGTCACCGCTTTCGAAAAAGCTCTCACTGAGTCGCAACGTTGCCGGATCAAAAAGCAGGCTCGACGGCGCTGTGGCCACGAGTTGTTGTAAACGCTCCCGCTCGAGAACGAGGTCGCCGGTCGCACGCGCAAGCTTCGCGAGTCGCCACAGACCGTACTCTCTGAGTTTGGAATTGTTCGCAACGATCGCCTGATAACTGGCCAGCGCGGTCGCCGTGTCACCCGTTCTCTCCGCAATTCGTCCGAGCAGATAGTCGTAATTCTTATCTCGAAAAAGGGCCTCGTTAGCTGCCCGAACCTTGTTGATTCCCGCGCGAGCTGCTTGCCAGTCTTCCGATTCAACCGCAGCTACAATCGGATCCGGCGACTGGGCCAGCGCCGCAACCGCACCAATGCAAACTATTGTGGAAAAAAGTATTAATCTGACGAATGTCATAACTCGGATTATAATGTGGCCACAAGCAGGCACAAGAGCACAGACCACTATTAATGATTGCCAATTGCCAATTGCCGATTGCGAATTTGTACTTACCGTGCTCTCAAATCGGCAATTGGCAATTGGCAATTGGCAATTTTCATGATGATCAAACTTGAAGCCGCACAACTAGCGGCGAAAATAAAAGACGAAGTAAAAGCGGAAATCGACGGCGGTCTTCGTGCAACCTTAGCAGCAGTGCGTGTGGGCGACGATCCAGCCTCGGCTGTTTACGTCAGAAACAAGATTCGCGCTTGCGAAGAGGTAGGCATTCGCTCCGAACATCACGCGCTGTCCGAGTCGACCAGCAATGCTGAATTGCTCGATCTGGTCGGTTCCTTGAATGCACGTGACGACGTTGATGGAATTCTTGTACAGCTTCCACTGCCTCGCGCAATTAATGAAACTGCCATCATCGAAGCGATCGATCCCGCCAAAGATGTCGATGGCTTTCATCCTGTGAACGCAGGCAAACTTGCCATGGGTCGACCGGTCTTTGTGCCTTGCACGCCTGCAGGGATCATGGAACTACTTGACGATCGCGGTGTCGAAATAAGTGGTGTGAACGCGTGTGTAGTTGGTCGCAGCCAGATCGTCGGGCGGCCGATGGCACAATTGCTCTTGCAGCGCGATGCGACCGTGACGATTTGTCACTCACGCACCCGCGATCTTGCTGAGGTAACACGCACGGCAGATCTGCTGGTTGTGGCAATCGGACGAGCTGGATTCATCCGACGTGAACACATCAAGCCAGGAGCAACCGTGATCGACGTTGGTATGAATAGAGTCACTGACCCGGATGAAGTGCGTACGTTATTTGGCAGCGAAGCCGAGAAGCGTCTCGAAGTTGTAGAAAAACGCGGCGCGACCCTGGTTGGCGACGTGAATCCATCAGAAGCAGCGGAAGTTGCCGGCATGTTGACGCCGGTGCCGGGTGGTGTTGGCTTGTTAACAGTGGCAATGTTGATGAAGAACACGTTGAAAGCGGCAAAGCTGAGGAGAGGATGAGTTGATTGCCAATTTCCAATTGCCGATTGCCAATTTTGGTACATAGGCAAATTGGCAATTGGCAATCGGAAATTGGCGATGCTACGTGTCGGACTGACAGGATCGATCGGCGTTGGTAAATCGTTTGTGGGATCGGTCTTTATTGAGCTGGGATGCCGTGTATTCGATGCAGATCAGACGGCGCGTGAGGTCGTGATGCCGGGCACGCCGGGGTTGAAAGCGGTTGCGGAAGCGTTTGGTGATGTTTTGAACACGGATGGAACACTTGACCGAAAACGGCTTGGAGCGCGGATTTTCACTGATCAGAGCGAACGTGAACGCCTTAACCACATACTTCATCCGTTCATCATCGCGCGCCAGGATGAGATTTTGAACGGATGGGAAGCGGAGGATCCGGACGGCATCGGAATCGTCGATGCCGCACTGATGATTGAATCAGGCGGTTACAAGCGTTTTGATAAACTGATCGTGGTCCACTGCCGGCCGGAAGTGCAACTCGAACGACTGATATTGCGTGACAAGCTCTCACGCGACGAAGCGCTGCGGCGAATAAAATCCCAAATGCCGCAGGAAGAGAAACAGAAGTTCGCTGATTATTTGATCGATACCTCAGATGGATTTGATCCGGCAAGGGCTCGAACCGTCGAAGTTTATAACCAACTAATCCGTGTCAGCCGTGGCTAAAAAACCTTTCCCCTGCATTTGCTCACTGCTGGTCGCGCTGTGCCTGGTCCACACGGGCTGCTTCAGCACAGCGGAGCCGTCGACTTTTTACGGCAAAGTCGTCCCACCCCGCGCACAGGAATTTCGCTGGAGCAACGGAGGACTACCACAAACATTCGATCCGGCATTTGCCGCAGCGCCACCAGACACCGACGCCGTCCGAGCGCTCTTCGAAGGATTGACGGACTACGATCCAAAGACACTCACACCCGTTCCCGCAGTTGCCACCCGCTGGGAGTCGTCGAACGATGGACGTGTTTGGACCTTTTACCTGCGCAACAACGCGCGCTGGTCTAACGGCGAGAATGTAACAGCACAGGATTTCGTGCGCTCCTGGGAGCGCACGCTTAAGATTGGACCACTGGCGCCACACACTGAGTTGCTCGCGAACATCGAGGGTGCAACTCCGAGTGTCTCTGATCCCCACAACTTTGGTGCGCGCGCAATCAACGAACACGTTTTGCAGGTGACACTTCAGCGAGCAGACACTGGCTTTCCCGCACTCGTCGCACATCCTGTATTTCGTCCCGTCAAGATTGCAACGGCAGAAAGCACAAACCGTCTGGAATCGCATGAACTGATCTCGAACGGCGCTTTTCATCTATCAACTGCACAGAAGGATCGCGTCCAGCTCGAACGTGCCAAGACTTACTGGGACGACGCGTCCGTTGCGCTCGACCGCGTGACATTCGTGAACACTGCAAACGCGGAAGACGCTCTCAGCGCATATCGAGCGGGTGACCTCGACGCGATCACAAACGCGCCGTTCGAACCACTCGCTCTCAAGCTGCTGGCCCCGTACAAGGACTTTCATCGCGGCACTTTCGGCGCCTTGACTTACTATGCGTTCAATACGTCGCATGAGCCATTTGACGATGTGCGAGTGCGTGAAGCGCTCGCGCTCGCCATCGATCGTGAACGCATCAGCCGCGACGATCTGGGCGGTGCGACAGAGCCTGCCGGAAAGTTTCTGCCTGACGCGATGTCAGGTGAAAAGCCCGTGGTCGACAAAGCCGAATTACTCGAGCACGATGTCAATAAAGCGAAAGCACTTCTCGAGGAGGCGGGTTATCCGAACGGCGAAGGCTTTCCCGTGATTAGACTTTTGATCAACCGCAACGAGCAGCAGCGCATCGTGGCGCAGTCGATTGCGGCGATGTGGCATGCGACACTGAACATCGAAACGGAGATCGTGGTTCGAAACTGGGACGAGTACGAAGCCGGGATCAAAGCAGGCGATTACGACATTGTCCGCCGTGGCATCGTGATGCAAACAACGAGCGAGTTGGTAAATCTGCGAATGTTGTTCGAGCGCGATGTGCATGTGTTGCCGAGTGCGTCGCCGGTTCCCGAGGGCAGTGTACGTCCGAGCCCCTCGCCCGAACCGACTGTTTCGGTTGAGAGTGAGGCGCAGGCGTTAAAGGATCTTAAGGCGGTGCCGATTTATTTTGCGTCGTCGTATTCACTGGTGAAGCCGTATGTTTCCGGGTTTGATGCGAATGTGCTGGACGCGCCGAGTCTGAAGAAGACACGTCTCGACCCGAATTGGAAACAACCATAGCCACGAGGCGTCTGTATTCGTAGAGCATGAATAGTTTTAGTTTTACTTGTGAGGGCAGGGAAGAGACGGCGCGTGTAGCGAGCCTGCTCGCGCCGTTGCTCCGTCCGGGCGATTCGATGTTGCTCAAAGGTGCGTTGGCCGGAGGGAAGACTGCGTTTGTTCAGGAGCTTGTTGCTGCGCTTGGATCCACCGCTGAAGTTACGAGTCCGACTTTTACGATCGCACAGTTTTATCAAATGCCGGCGGGAACGTTCCTGCATATCGACGCCTACAGGCTTTCGAGTGTGGCTGAGTTTCGCGATCTGGCACTCGACGACTACATTACCGAGAGCATCACGGCGGTCGAGTGGGGCGACATAGTTGAGCAGGACTTTCCAAATGCTTTGACGATCGATTTGGAGTTCGTTGAGAACCAGGACAACTGGCGCCAGTTGACGTTCTCTGCGGCGGCGGAGCGCTGGCGGCCAGTGCTGGCTACTTTAAGGACGCAATTGCAGGTATGAGTTTGTTAGTGGCAGTCGAGTCGTCGTCGAATGAATATCGCGTTGTGATTGGACGCGACGGTGAAGCGATCTTCGACTCGGCGGTAGATAAGTGTGAGTTACCGTTTAGAACGTTGGGTGCGTTGCTTTCGTGCGGGCTTGAGCGCATTGATGCGGCTGCGAGTGATATTAGTGGCATTGCAATCAATATCGGACCGGGCTCGCTCACTTTTGTGCGCGCTGGGATCTCTTTCGTGAATGCGTTGGCGTTTAGTTTGAAGGTGAGCATTTATCCGTTTAACTGGTTCGAGATCATCGCCGCGCAAACGAGAGACGCAACGGAATTGCCTGTTATCTGCGCAGTACCGGCTTCGAACGACAATGCATACGTCGGCTTGATCAGGGGTGCACGTGTTGAGATCATGCGATTCGGGCCGTTGAACGAAGCGTTCGCGAAGGTTAAACCTGAATTTGCGGAAATCGCTGTGGCAGGAAGAATCCGGCATAAGCTCGCGGCGTTGCTGAAAGAGTCGAGAGTTGTTGATACGGGTATCGAGAATCCGGACGCTGGCGTGTTGTTGAGGCTCGCCCATCAGGTGTGGAAGGACGGAGATCGTTCAACCGTACAGGTTGAAGCCTTGAACGATCAGTCGAATGTTTTCTATGAGTGAGGTCGAGGAGATTGTTGAGTGTTTGGCGAATGGTGGTGTGGTGTTGCTGCCGACAGACACGGTTTACGGACTCGCGGTGAGTCCGAACTTCGATAGCTCAGTTGACAGACTATTTGCGCTTAAACGCCGGCCGAGGAATGTGAATCTGCCGATTATGGTCTGGTCGGATGCTGAGCTTGAGCCGTTGGGATTTGAGATCAGCGAGACGGCGAGACGCTTGCTGCGGTCGCCGCTGATTCCGGGAAGTTTGACGCTCGCGCTGGGGTTTAGTTCCGACTACAGACCAGCATGGCTTGAAGGTCGCGACGAAGCGGCTGTGCGCATACCGAATGACAGCCGTCTTCTTGCGGTGTTGCGTTCGGCTGGACCATTGCTTGTAACGAGCGCGAATGCGCACAGTGCTGGAACTCCCGACAACGTGGCGGAAATTCTGGAACAGCTTGATGGTGCGCCGGATTTGTGGATCGACGGCGGTATCTTAAAGACAACAGCATCAACGCTCGTTAACTGCAGAGTTGATCCGCCGGTGATCGAACGTGTTGGCGTTGTACCGGAGTCAGAGGTTTTGAAGTATTTATCATGAGTCAAGACGTAATACTGGGAATCGAGTCTTCATGTGACGACACCGCCGCTGCGGTTGTCGATCGCGACGGGAATGTACTTTCTTCAATCATCGCCAGCCAAACGCATATCCATTCGCGTTGGGGTGGAGTGTATCCGGAGTTTGCGAGTCGCGCGCATGCACTCACGGTCGTTCCGACCATTGAGCGTGCGCTTCAAGAGGCAAACGTAAAGGGTCCTGATCTGAAAGCGATCGGTGTTACGCGAGGTCCCGGATTGATTGGATCACTGATTGTGGGCGTGAACACTGCTGCCGGTTTGGGTCTCGGGTGGAATGTTCCTGTAATTGGTATCAATCACCTGCGTGGTCATCTACGCAGTGCAGACCTGGTCGAGCGACGTGTTGAATTGCCGGCCATCGTCTTGCTCGTTTCCGGCGGACATACATTCCTCGCGCGCATGGAGAGTTTGACTGCGATCCAACTTCTGGGATCTACGCGCGATGATTCAGTCGGTGAGGCATATGACAAAGTCGCGCGTCTCCTGGGTCTTGGGTTTCCGGGTGGTCCGGCAGTCGATAGGCTTGCGAAGACGGGAACGCCGTCGATTCCATTTCCGCGACCGATGCTAAATGAGGGTTTTGAGTTTTCGTTCTCAGGATTGAAGTCGGCCGTCGGAAGGTTTCTGGACAAAAATCCGGACGTGGACCATGCAGACGTAGCGGCATCGTTTGTGAGTGCGTGCATGGAAATCATGATCACGAAGTGTAAGCGCGCGCTGGAAGCTTATCCGGCGGAGTGTTTGGTGGTTGTCGGGGGTGTTGCCGCAAGCCCGCAATTACGTGAGGGAACCACAGAGCTTTGTGAGCGGATGGGCGTGAAGCTGTGTCTGCCGCCGTTGAAGTGGTCAACCGATAATGCGGCAATGATTGGGCTGGCGGCGTGGGATTATTTGAATGCAGGGGTGATGCCAACGCTTGCGGCGACAGCGTCGCTTCCGATTACAGAGTTTTAGAAATAAGATTACACGCGCAACGGCGCAACGGCGCAACGGAAGATCATTTTTCCCGTTGCGCCGTCGCGCCGTTGCGTGAGTATCTTATTTTAGCGACTCAAGTTTCGCACAAACCCCCAGTCGCCGCTGGCATTCACCTGAATGTTCTGCACGTTCTTCCGCGCAATGACGATGTTGGATTGATACCACAACGGAAAGATCGGCACCTCACGACTGACGATGTCCTGGATTTGCACATAAAGCTCACGGCCCCGCTGCCGATCGAACGTGTTCACCGCCTCGTCGAGTAGTTTATCGAGCTCGGCATTGCTGTAACGACTGCGATTTCGCGACGGTCGCGTCTGCGTCGGAATCTCTGAAGTTGCGAACAGATCCTTGTAGAAGATCGGATCCTGGTTTCCGCCGACCCACTGCGTGTACGCGATCTGGAAGTTACCTCGGCGCAGTTCATCAAACAGCGTGTTCTGTTCCGGCGTTTGAATCTCAACCGGAATTCCGACTTCCTTTAGATAGTTTTGGATGACGCCCGCGTACTGCCTTCCCGCGATACTACTGCCCGAGAGCTTGTAAACGATCGGCTTCCCATTAAAACGCAGTTTTGGACCATCGCCATCGGGATCGCGAAACCCTGCCTCATCGAGCAACTGCTTTGCTTTCCCCGGATCGAAAGAATAAGTCTGACCCGCAGAATAGGACCACGACTCCTCCGGAATGATCGAATGCGCAATCGTCCCAAAGCCGAGCAATAGATTCTTGACGAGGCTCTCGCGATCGACCCCATACGCGATCGCCTGACGCACTTTGACGTTATCGAGCGGCGGTGACGCCGTGTTAAGCGTCAACAGCACGACATTAGAACCGGGAAACGCCTTCACTTGTAAATTTGGATCCTGCTCGAGTCGTTTCACGGCATCCGGCGAGAGGCTGGTTGGCATCGGTGCGATATCAACGCGTCCCGACTGCAACTCGGCCTGGAGCGCGTTCATATCTGAGATAACTCGCACGCGAACCGCCGGCAGCTTCGGCGCTCCTTCCCAGTACTCGTTGAACGCTTCAACATCGCAAACCTGCTGCGTGTTGTCGTAACGAATGAACTTGAATGGACCAGTGCCGAGCGGAGACGTTTTTTGCGACTCGTAACTGTCCTGGGGAATGATCGCGACTGGAACCAGATTCGAAAGCAAACCAACCCACGGCTTTATCAATGTGACTACAACCGTTTTTGCATCGGGTGCTTCGACACTCTTGATGTAACTGTGTTTGTCAGCGCCCGTGCCTTCATAAAAACTCGCAGACTTGGCGAAATCGCTGCGGAAGACGAGATCGAGCGTGTACTTTACATCGGCAGAACTTAGCGTCTTGCCATCGTGAAACTTCACGCCGTCGCGGAGTGTGAACGTGTAAGTCATCCCATCGTCGGAGCGCTTGATGTCCGAAGCCAGTTCACCCGTGTAATCAAACTTCTCATTTTTCTTGACGAGGCTGTTGAAGATCAGCGTGCGCACGCGTTCGCTGGCAGCGTCAACTGAAGGTGATCCAATCGGATCGATGGTGCGAATGTTGTCGCCGAGTGCGATCACAAATGTGTCGCTGCGACGCCGGCATGCGGGCGGTACGAGCAACACTGAAACTAAAAGAACCAGCAGGATAAGCTTGCCCTTGCTCACTTAATCGTGCCTCCGTAGGTGTAGTTAAGCTTGGAATTGAGTCTGAGTATTTCGTCTGCCAGTACCTGAAAACGCTCCAGATCGAGCGGGTATGGTGTTTGAATGATGGCCTTTGTTTTTGCGACGCGTTCGAGCGACTCGGCGATCCGCTCTTTGGAGAGCATGCCTTCTTTTGCGGCATCAAGTAGCCCTCTAAACCCGCGCCGTATCTTGTCGGGACTGGCACAGATGAGCAGCATGTCTTCACCGGCGAGCGACGCGCGCACCGCGGCGTCCTCGATTTCACAGTGACGCGCGATCGCGCCCATCTCGAGATCGTCAGTTACGACGAGATGTTTGTAGCCGAGTTCCTCGCGCAGCAGTTTCGTTACGATGTTGTAATTAAGCGAGGCGGGCTCGAGCAAACCACCAGTGACTGCCTCTTTGATGTCAATGTTTGGAAAACCACCGTGACTAACCATCACACAGCGCACGCGATCGTCGCGTCTTTGGAAGAGTTCGATGTAGGGTGCGAGATCCTGTGCAATCAGATCGTCGTGAGACAGTTGCACGACCGGCATCTCTTCATGTGAATCGACTTCGCCGGCGCCAATTCCCGGAAAATGCTTCAAGCAGCCGAGGATGCCGGTGCCTTGCAGACCGCGCATGTAGACAGTGGTGTAGCCGAGAACTTCGCCGGGCGAGCGCCCGAACGATCTCGAGTAGAGACCATTCGACAGTAGATCGCGATCCTCGGTCATGATTGACATGACTGGCGCGAAGTTGATGTTGAAACCAAGCATGCGCAGCACTTCGCCGGTGATTCTGCCGAGCGCGCGGGCCGCTGCAAGGTCGCCGTGCTGGCGAATCGTGCGTGCGGACGGCATCGGAGTGAAGATGCGTCGCAGACGATCGACAAGCCCACCTTCCTGATCGATACCTATAAACGGCGGCGTCGGCAGCATTTCGCGAACGCCGTCGAGCAGCGATCGCAGTTGTTCTGGACCAGCGACGTTGCGTCCGAAGATAATGATGCCGCCGGGCTTAACTTCCTCAATTAAGTCTCGTGTTTCGGCATCAAGCTCGGTACCTGGAAGACCGATAAATAGGAACTGTCCGATTTGTTGTTCAAGTGGAAGCGCGAAAAGATTTTCTGGCAGCATTGCTTCGCGAGTATGCCACAAAGAAGCACACAAAAAGAACTAGCCACAAAAATGCACAAAAAGCACATAAAGAGAAAGCCCGCGGTCAAAACACCGACTCTAGTGATGTCGAGTGACATGGGCCCGGCTCGACAATCTGTTTATGTGCCTTTTTGTGGCTAACTCAAATTTTTCTTCTTTATGGCTTTAGGAGTGTAGTATAAACAATCACATGCCACGCGAAATCACCGATCGGGGTCGCGTAGTTGAAGCCGTCCAGCATCTTGCTCTTACCGCTGAACTTTTCGAGGAACAAAATGGCCGACAGAAGTATGCCACCGATCTCGAAGTCATAGTTCAGGGTCGCGATTACGCGAATGGTAAGCGCGTCGGACCTTATGTCCGTCTTCTCACCTACGATGCAGGCGAAGAGATCATGCGTCAGGGTGAGTGGGGTGGAAACACTTTTTATATCACCGTCGAAGGCGCACTCGATGTTTACGTTCGCGACGCCGCCGGACAAAAAAAGATAAGTCAACTTGAGCCGGGCTCGGTGTTCGGCGAAATGGCTTTGCTCGCCGGTATTGAACGCAACGCAACGGTTTCTGTGCCGCCTAATCAAACAGCCGTCGTGCTGGAAGTCACTCGCCCTGCACTGCGCCTGCTGCGCAAACTTCAAACCTTCGGCAACATTCTGGACGAGACTTATCGCACGCATGGCGTGGGTCGCGTTCTCGAAGATCTCTCACACGTCAGCGGCAAACCTCTGAGTTTGGCACTAATCGCTGAACTGCTCCTCAATTCACGCTACATGGTCTATGGCAAGAACCACGTGTTATGCCAGGAAAACGCGCCCATAGATCGACTCATTCTGATCAAGAGCGGCTGGGTCCGACGTTCTCATGGTGTTCCGTTTCATGCGGCCTCGCCTGAAGTGGTATTGGGAATGGACGAATCAATCGGCGTCGATTTTCTTGGCGGCGGAAACTGTCTTGGATTTGAAGGCATCGCTCAACCTGCTGTTTGGGGTTTCCGCGCCAGCATGATGCAGCGGACGGAAGTGCTCGAGATAGCGCTCGACAAGTTCTCAACCGATCCGGCACTTCGCAAAGAACTGATCGACGCCTTTTCCAAGCTCTCAAACGTTGGCAGTTCGTTGCCACTCACGATCGAAGCGCTTCCCGATCTAAACGCGCTGAAGGCGGCCGAAGAAGAGATCGCGACCGGAATCATTGACGGCACAAACGTGCTCGTCATGGACATGGACCTTTGTATTCGCTGTGGCAACTGTTCGCTAGCGTGTCACAAGGTTCACGGGCAATCACGTCTGCTGCGCAGGGGTATACAGATCGAGCGGCCAAAAGCGATCGGAAAGAAGCGTCTACAGCATGCTCTCGTTCCGCAGGTCTGCATGCACTGTGCCGATCCGGAATGTTTGACGGGTTGTCCGACGGGCGCGATCGGTCGCGACCCACGCGGACAGATCGATATCGATCCGAATACGTGCATTGGTTGTTTCGACTGCGCTACGCAATGTCCTTACGACGCCATCACGATGGTGGCACGCACGTCGCCGCCCCCTGACTTGAGTTTCGCTTCAAGACTACGAAATGCGTTCAGTTTTAGAAATGATCGTCCGGTAACTCCGGAAGCTTCCGAAGATCCAGTTGCGATCAAGTGCAATCTTTGCGAAGCGACACCGCTCAATCCTCCGGGTGCGAAACGCAAGGCCTATTCGTGCGAAGAGAACTGTCCGACGGGAGCCCTCGTACGTGTCGATCCGATCGAGTATTTCAGCGAGATCGGTTCAGCACAGGGAATTGTCTTTCGCGATCAGACGCATGCTGTCGGGCGGAACATTCACAAAAGCGATCCGCTCGCACGCGCGTGGCATGCCGGCGGAACTCTGGTAACGATTCTTTCGGCCATCGCTCTCGTATGGAGTCTATCGAAATACGGATTTGACACGGTGATCGCAGGCAGTTGGTTGACGATGCGCTGGCTCACCGGACTGGTCGGACTCGCCGGCGTTGTCGTCGTGATGTCGTATCCGTTTCGAAAGAAGATTTATCGCAGGCGTGCGGGTGCGTTGAGATATTGGATGTTGGCCCATGCGTACGTGGGGGCAATCGCCGGTGTGATGCTCTTGTTCCACTCCGGCCCGCGCACGGCAGGATTACTAACAACTCTGCTTTATGTCGCGTTTGATCTAACGATACTTTCCGGCCTCGTGGGAGTCGTCGCTTATTTCATAGCGCCGAGAATCATGACTCGTATTGAAGGCGAGCCGTTGTTGGTAGAGGATCTCGAAGGGCGCCGGCAAGAGTTGCGAAGTGATATTCGGTCGATTTACGAAAAGAGCGATGGCTGGTTAAAGGAAGAACTAAGCGAGCGAGTGTACCCGCGGTTCCTGTCGTGGGGATTTCTCTGGCGGCAGATCTGGCGTCGCGAAGAGTTGAAGGCACTGTTGGCCCAGGCGCGGCAGGAGTTTAAGGATCGGACCACGCGTTTAACGACCGACGAGGAGCGCGAGCTGCTGATTGCTGCGGTCGAGACGGCTGTGACCTTGCGGAGAGTCGATGCATTGCTGGCGCTGCACTGGTTACTCAAGTTCTGGATCCCGATGCACATCGGTGCGACCGCGATAATGCTGGCGCTGATGGTGGTGCATATTATTCAGGTGACCTACTTCAAAGTAAGGTAGTCCACAGATTACGCAGATTTCACAAAACAGAAGAAAATTTCTGCGTAATCTGTGGATGGGTTTCGCATGAATCGCTACGTCATCATTCGTGACGACCTGCCGATCGATCCGGTGACGATCATCACTGAGGGATTGCTGATTGGTCGGCTGCCGCAGTGTGAGGTGTTGCTGAACCACCCGTCCGTGTCGCGCGTGCAGGCGGGAATTAAGCAGTTTGAAAATAACTACTATCTCTTTGCGCTGCGTCCCAAGAATCCGGTTCTACTCAATGGCAAACCGGTTGAGGAGAACGAAGCCCTCGCCGCCGGCGACATCATTGAAGTTGGACCATTTCAACTTCAGATTGATTCCATTGACGAAGCGCTCGCGATTCGCGTTGAGCTGCGGATCGGTATGAAGCTGTCCGAGATCGACGTCAGCGACCCGGGTTTGAGCACTGACAATCTGATTGCCCCGGACGGAGGGAAGGCAAAGAAGCCGCGTGCGGCGCCGATCGCGGGCACGAAAGCGCTCGATATTTTTTGGGACAAGCGAATGCGTGACGTGGCCAAGATGGCGCGGCCGTCACCGCTGTTTCCCAAAGGTGGCAGGCGCGCGGGGAAGGCTCAATATAACTGGATTCCGACGACTGATCTGATGTCGCGTTGGCCCGTGGCGGTTTTTACCTGGGCGCTGCTGCTCGTTGGACTGGTTTCAGTCGCTGCTGCTTACCGATACACGAGTGCTTTCGCGCCGGGACCGATCTCGAAGGCTCATACCGTGTCGCAACTCAGCATTGTTCCCGCTGTTGCCACCACGCCCAATTCCGGTTCGTGCACGAGTTGTCATTCGTTAACTGGTCACATGGAGCAGCGATGTGTTGCGTGTCATACAACCGAAGCGTTTAAGTCGACGATGATCAAACCGCATGAGGCGGCGGGAATCGGTTGTGTCGATTGTCATGCAGAGCACCGCGGCGCGGATTTTAGTGCGACTAAAGGCGCGCTCGATTCGTGTACCCACTGTCATAACGACGGTAATCAAAAACTCTACAACGGGCGAAAGGTAGGCACGCCTCACGGCGGTACGTTTGGATATCCCGTCGTCAATGATGTGTGGAGTCCGAAGTCGATTAACGATGAGGGGTGGGATTTACGTCAGCTCGGAACGACGCGTCAGACGACCGACACGGATGATAAATGGCGCAGCAACCAGTTTCATGCCCTGCACGATCAGCGTGTGCGCATTGCACCGGGTATGAAGGGAAACTCCGAAGGGAAACTCTCATGCTCAAGCTGCCACAACTCTTTTGATCCACCCGATCGAATCACGCCACGAACCACGTGCGCCGACTGCCACGTGACGGATGGCAAGCCTAACTGCACCTCATGCCACGTTCAGCATCTGATTGATCCGAAACGCTGGAACGCTTCAATGCTGTAGGTTTGTTTCACAGGATGAACAAGATTTTTCAGGATTTACAAGACACATCTTGTTTATCATGCAAAATCTTGTAAATCTTTATCCATCAACCGGCGGGCTTATGACACGGCAGACAATCATTTGACCCTGGGACTTTTCCTTTGAGTGCTGGCCTCGCGGCGATCGCTTTGTCGTGGCAGATGTTGCAGTTCAGGTGATACGCAACTTCGTTGTTTAGTTTTGTCGGTGTGGGTTTGTCGGGATATTGGACGGCCGGCATCGGCGCACTGTCGTCACCAGCCTGCAAGTGACACGCGCGGCAACTCTTCACCGGCTTTGCATCAGCGGCCGCAAGCGCTTCGGTCGTCAATACTACTGTTCGCTCTGAAGTCTTTAGTGGCGCTTTCAAGTTCGCCGCCGGTTGGTCCGTGTGATGACACTCAACACATGCGATCACGCTCTGGCCGTCAATGCTGTACTTCTTGATCGAATGATTCTCGTGATTGAACGCTACCTCACCATATTTGTCTGATTGGCTGTCTTTGGAGAGCGTGACTTCCTTAGGTTGAGTCTTGCTCTCTTTTACCTGTGCGACCAGGCCGAGGGAGACGAGGGCCAGAAACAGAATGGTTAGTATTTTCATGACGGAAATCTTGCCACAAAAAGCACAAAAGGCACAAAAAATTTACATCGGCATGCGGAAGGTTGGACCGGAATGGCAGCGCTTGCAGTCTTTGAATGCCAGGTCGCCGCCGAAGGATCTTCTGCCGTTGTGACACGTGAGGCATGTCATGCTGCGCGTTGTGACGAAATGTTCGGACGCCGCAGGCGAGCTCACCTGACGTGTCTGAGCGGCGCCGGCCGTTAACCGGTGACAGTCATTACAGGCGAGTTTCTCTCGCGTTCCGTGGTCTGCGTGGCTGAAGGCGTACCGATAGGAGCGCGCATTTGTGGGTGTTGGTCTATACGACTTTTGATCGTGACAGACACCGCAAGATGCGATCTCGCGTCCGGCTGCAGACTTGCTCGAAGGTGTGTGACACGCGTAACAGCCATTGTGTGCTGCGAGATTCGCGGGAATCGATAACCCTGCGCCTCGATTGACCGGCGAACTATGACAGCCAGCGCAGCCTCTCTGCGGTCTTGCTGCGCCGGTATTGTGTTGCGCGTGGTCAAATTTCACGTTGAATGGTTCGTTGAAGCTGGCAGGGAAATTCTTCAGCGGCGGATTGTTACCGCTCACGTTAGTGTGGCAGATCGTGCACATCGGTATCTGCGGTGTGGTGAACTGGCTGCGGTGACAATCAGTACAGGCTTTGTGACCGGGAAAGCGCGGCGTTGCTGAGTTGTCTGTGCGTTCGTGACACGAGTTGCAGGCGAGGGAACTGTGGCGTTGGCTCGAGTGAAGAAATTTGGAGTAGTCGCGGTTTGAATCCTGTGCGGACACGGATTGAAGAAGAAAAAATGCTCCCGCAGCGGCGCAAAGGCGCAGCGAAAGAACTCGCATTGAGAACTTTCCGTTGCGCCGTTGCGCCGTTGCGGGAGAAATCTTCATTTGATGTCCTTACGTTTGACCGGCGGACGCTCCGCGATCAGATAGTGGCTGGCAGGCGCATCGAGGTTACCGACGTTTGGCGCATGACAGTACATACATGTGAAATTCCGGTTCTTATCAAGAGCCACCAGTTCCGTATTCAGATCCTGTCTCAGACCATCCTTGTTGTGACACTCCGTGCACGCCGTAATTGGGACGTCGGGCTTCAATCCTCGAAGCGATGCGGCTTTCGTAATGTTGATGTGACACGTAGTGCACTCCGCAATGTGCTGCTTTTTCTCACCTCCACCTTCGTGCAGATACTTGATCGAGATCCTCGTCGGCTCAGTGATCGGTACGTACGGCGCCGCGAGCTTATGGCAGCCGTTACAGTTGCTGGCGACCGGCTGTTGCGCTTTCCAATGACAGTTGAAACACGACGAGTGATTCGTTGGCGACGCCTTGAAGGTCGTGGTCTTTGTCGCGTGGCAGATAGTGCAGTTGTTGTAACTCTGCTGTGCGTGCGAGAACTGACGTCTGGCGATCACGTCCTGGTGCCTGTCGTGCGGAAACTCGATCGAGAATTGCAGCTTCGACGTTGGATTCCGAAACGCATATCGCGCCTCATCACGCGGTGAAGTCTTCGAATGACAAACGGAACAGATAGGCGGTCGCGCCCCTTTGAAAAACTGTGGCCGGTGACAACTGACACAAGCGTCGTGATCGGGATAATCCTTGATGTCCGGATAAGCGGTCGAGTTTTTCGTCGGTACTTTATGACAAGTGCTGCAGGCTGCTTGATGCTTCGGGGTGGCGTGGGAGAATTTCGAATAATCAATAGCCGCGGACGAACGCGGATGAACGCAGATCAGAAAAAATAAAAGGGCAGTTAATTTGTTGCGCATACCGGCTTTGGTTTCTCGATGCCCACGCATTTCACGTTTCTGTCTTTGCGATTAGAAACGAGGTAAGGCTTCTCAGTCGCAAGATCTCCCGGCTTGACTTGCACTTCGCAGTTCCACGTCACGAAAGTCTGTCCCAACTCGGTTGGTATTAAATTCGATAAAACATACGTTCCTGGTCCAAGATCGGTGAAATAGGCAGTGCCGTTGCGATCGGTCATTACTGAGTAAACTTGAGAGCCACCCTGTTTCATTAGAGTTTCGAGAACGGTTTGTCGTGATCGGTAAAAACCGTCGCGGACGTCGGGAGTGAGATTTGTCGTCAGCCACTGCCGCGCCGTTTCATCATTCCCAAATTCTTTCTGACTCGCAGCAAAGGCTGTGGCAAACTCAGGTACGGCCTTTGGCCCACTGACGAAATCCTGTTCGACACCACGACAGTAAACCGACTCACAATCACTCTGCTTCAACCAATCGATCAACGCCGCACTCGCCCCGATCTTCTGGTAATAGCAATCGCGACTCACTAACGCCTGGCGTTCGCTCGAGTCGATCAGCCCGCGATTCTGTTCGATTGTTCCCGGAATCAGGAAGAAACGCTTGCGGGCGAGACCTCGCAGCGGAGCTGTGTCGTCAGCCTTCACACGCACACGCAGTCGCAGCACGCCGGTTTGCCTGGCCACCGGCTGCTGGCTCTGGGCCAACACGACGGTCACCATTAACAAAAGCGCGAAGAACACGAGTTTCGGAGCGCGCATTATTTACAGATTTGGACTACGCGGAAACTTTAAAAACGGCAGACGGACGCCGCGCACAAAGATTTGATCTGAACGGACGGCTGCCGGTGGTGAAAAACCATTTGCACCCGCGGCAGCAATGAGATCGTCCTGATCGACGCCATCGCCACTAATGCCGATGGCGCCGACCAGCACACCATTTTTATACAAAGGCACGCTGCCGGGGAAGATCTGAATTCCGTTCGGCAGCGATGGAATTGAAGTACAGGGAACCGGTGGACCAACTACTGATGCCAGAAAGTTTGTCTTGATGAGATCGAGTTGCAGCCCGACATTGAAAGGGCTCCAGTCGGCAAAGACTGTGCTGAAAGGCCCCGCCGCAGTGTCGTTGATTCCGTCCGGAAAAAACGGCCGATGAAGAAAACCGATCGCGCGGTCGCTGAATGCTACAGTGCCGTCCAATCGCAATCCATCAGCCGCCGCGCGATCAACGTAAGATCCAAATCCCGCAGTTCTCAAAGCAGTTGCAGCGTTTGCACCGGAGAAGAAGGCAGCCGTTCGAGCTTTTTGAACTGCGACATCGAAGCCGAATACTGGCGCGTCTTGTTGTCGGAAGATTCCGAGCACGACTCCGGCGGTGTCGACGACGGCGATCGTGACACGCGCATTGCTACCGAGTGGCTGTCTGATCGCTGCGCGCGTTATGTTTGACTGTTGGGCCGCACGAGCGATGATTGTTCCTACCTCGCTGGCGGTCAGCGCATTGCTGCTCGGTGCTGTTCCTGCGATGAACGGAAAGAAGCGCGGACTCACTTCGCCTCCGATTCCGCCGACAGTTTGTGGAACAAACTCTGAATCAGGTGGCACTCCGCCCGGTCCAAAACCAAACGTCGCACCCGCAATACTAGCTGAAGTGCTCGCCGTTGGCGGATTCGCAACGTTCGAGAACGGCAAGCGAATACCATCAACAAGAATGTTGTCGCCTCGAATCGCAGCAGGCGGTTCGAAACCTCGTATGCCTGCAGCGGCAATGAGTTCTTCGAACGGCTGATCGTCATCTGCAGGGTTGCGATCGACTGTGTAAAGCCCGTCGCCCTCGACGCCGATCGCGCCGGCAGGCAGACCATTCTTGTAGATTGGCAGGCCGCCTGGATCGGCTGAGAGACCGAGTCGTGCTGACGGCTTTTTGATGTCACTGCACGGTAGTGAAGAGAACTGAACGCCGTAAAGCGGACCACCCGCGCGGAAACTGATGTCGGGCGGAAAATGCTCCTGAATGATGAAGCCCGCGGTCCGCGTCGTGAAAGCGTTACCCGTGGTGCTGAAGAACGCAGCAGTCGCTGCTTTCGCCGTAGCTGCCTCCGATGGTGGAACGGTTATTCCTTCGAGACCCTGACCGAGCGTGCCGACACTGCGAATGGTCGAAGGAGACGGTGTCCCCGGCATCGGTAGAAAACCGAGCACGTTACCTTCACGATCGGTGACGACGATATTCACGGGCTTGCCGAGTGCCGTTGCTGCAGACGCGGCTTGTTGCAGGATCGTCTGTACGTCTGTTTGAGCAAGGTTGGTTGCCGTAAGACCTGAAGAAGGTACGGGTAATGCGATTCCGGGTGTCGGCGCCGCGTTGGTATCGTCAGGTGGGCCATTGCCGACGTGACCGATGCCAACTCGCACGCGATTGCTCTCGATCCCACGATACCTGATCCGCACGAGTACATCACCCGCTTCCGGCATGCTCTCCGCAAGCCTGACGACTATCGACGTGGCCCATGGTTGATCCGGAACACTGCCAACCTGCTCGACAATCAGCGGATAAATTGTATGACTGGCATCTTCTGCATCGGCTGTTACAACGCTTGCCGTTTCACCGGTCTGCAACTGCAGGTTCATCGCAAACAACATGATACGCGTGATCGAATCTGATCCGAATTTGACCTGGACCGCGGTAGTGAATGGTTCGCGCTGCTGTGTTACTGATTCGAAGGCGATGGCGCGCGTGGAATCGGGATGACTGATCAGAATTGGTTTTGTCGATTGGGCGCCGGCGTGATTGAAGTTGACAAGACTAATCGCGAGCAATAGGACCGCCAGCAATATGACGCCAAGCCGCATGGCGCACAATTTACCACAAAGCCATCCACAGATTGCGCAGATTCTCTTTGGAGTGCGGGCCCGGCGCGCTTTGGCCTCGATCAAACGCATTCAAATAACAAAGCGGGCCAGGCCGCCGCACTCCAAAGGAAAATCCTTTCGTTATTCGTGACTCGTATGTTACAACGCCACGAACGTGATCCATCGTGCGGTCCAAACAACAGTGCTGACGTTGCTGGTCATGATGAGTTGGGTTGTTGTGTTCGCGCAGCAATCAGGACGACTCAAAGGCATGGTCCGTACCTCTGCGGGTGCGCCGGCTGCGGGCGCGGTCGTTGTTGCTACAAATCAGGTGACACGGAAAGTGCACCGCACACGCAGCGATAGCGACGGTAGTTATTCACTCTCACTTCCTGCAGGCGCTTATCGACTCAGCCTGGACCAGCCGAATACCGCCCTCTTTGACAAAGACAAGAACTACGGCGATTTTGCCATCGTTCGCGGCGACACACTCGAGAACGTTGTCATCGAATCCGGTAAGGAGACGGTCGTCGATATTCCCCTCGCGCCGCCACCGACAGGCCCGCAGCCTGCGCCGCAGCGACGCGAGACTCCCGATCGCTGGCGTCTCACATTTCCCGAATACGATCGTTATGGCGATCGCGGCGCGCGCGGACGTGACATTCCTTTCAAACGTGGTCGCTGGTGGGATCCGTACAATCAAAACATTCTCAAGGGCGACTACCCGATCAAAGGCGACAAGCTCTTCATGATTCTGACAGCCGTCAGCAGCACGAATGTGGAACAGCGTCGCGCGCCGACGCCGTCTGACGTCAGCAGTGTAGATCCTTTGAGTGGCGAGTTCTTTGGTCGTCCGGAGCAGTTTGCTGCGAACGAGACGGTGCAGTTTAGTTTTGAGCTCTTTCACGGCGATACGACTTTCAAACCACGCGATTGGGCGATCAAGTTTTCGCCTACTTTCAGCGTTCCGAATTACCTTGATGCACGTGAGAATGGTGTCGTCAATATCGACGTTCGGCGTGGCACGAACCGCACCGACTGGCACGCCTCACTCGAAGAGGCTTTTGGCGAAGTCAAGCTCGCCGACATCAATGCAAACTACGATTTTGTTTCCGTGCGCGCGGGCATACAGCCTTTTGTCTCCGACTTCCGCGGCTTCATCTTTTCCGACAACAACCTCGGCGCCCGCGTGTTTGGCGCGTTTGATAACAATCGCTATCAGTTCAATGGTGCATACTTCTCCATGCTGGAGAAGGACACGAACAGCGGTCTAAATCGTTTCGACACGCGCCATCAGAACGTCTACGTCGCCAATATTTTTCGACAGGATTTCATTCGCAAGGGCTACACGATTCAGGGAAGTTTTCATTACAACGACGATCGGCGCGCAGTCGAGTTTGATCGAAATGGGTTTCTGGTTCGTCCGGCATTGATTGGCGACGTTAGACCGCACGCGATCAAGGTTGGTTATCTTGGGTTCAGCGGTGATGGCCATCTCGGAAGGTTGAATCTCTCACACTCTTATTACTTCGCGTTTGGTCACGACGAGCGAAATCAGATTGCTGGTAGGAGAGTGCAGGTTCGATCAAACATGGCCGCGGCAGAACTGTCTGTAGACAAGGACTATCTGCGTTTCAAGGGCTCATTCTTCTTCGCCCAGGGTGACGGCAATCCCACTGACGATCGTGGTTCCGGCTTCGATGCGATCTTCGACGATCCGAATTTCGTTGGTGGGCAGTTTTCGTTCTGGGTTAGAAATGGAATTCGTCTGACGCAGACAGGTGTTGGCCTGGTCCAACCGAACAGTCTGCTGCCGAGTTTGCGAAGCAGCAAGACGCAGGGACAGGCAAACTTCGTTAACCCGGGAATTTTTATCTACAACGGCGGCGTTGATGTTGAACTAACGCAGCGGATCAAAGCCGTAGTGAACGTCAACTATTTGCGGTTTCACCGAACAGAGCCGCTGGAGTTGATCCTGTTTCAGAATCGCATTCGTCACGACATCGGATTTGATTACAGCTTAGGCGTGGCTTACCGCCCGTTTCTGATCAATAACTTCACGGTCACGTTTGGCGCGTCGTCATTGCAAACGGGTCGTGGTTTTCGAGACATCTTCACCGACGCCTCGCGCAATTGCCCGCCGGGTGTCGAGGACTCTTGCCAGCCGAATGTGATCAGTCCGAAGAAGATGCTTTATTCGTTATTTGGGCAGGTGAAACTAGTCTTTTGAAGGAGAAGCGATGAATCCTCACCATAATGCGCTTAGTTATGAAACGATCGGGGCTGCTATCGAAGTACATAAACTGCTTGGCCCGGGATTGCTTGAATCAACCTATCGCGAGTGTTTATGTAGAGAACTCGCGTTGAGGGGAATCAGTTTTCGAAGAGAATACGGAATACCTTTGGAATATAAAGGCATTCATCTCGATTGTGGATATCGTATCGATCTTCTAGTCGCAGGTCTTTTAGTAGTAGAGATCAAAGCCATTGAGCAGTTGGCTCCGGTGCATGACGCGCAGTTGTTGACCTACCTTCGCATAGGTGGATGGAAACTAGGGCTGCTGATTAATTTCAATGTTGTGGTTTTGAAAGACGGAATACACCGCAGAGTGCTTTGATTCACCTCTGTGCAACCTCTGTGTTCTCTGTGTCTCTGTGGTTATAGGAATGCGAGATACAACAACCACAGAGACACAGAGAACACAGAGGTTGCACAGAGAAAACAGAAGATGACTCGACTTCTCATAATTCTGATTGGTCTCTTTGGTGTAGCAATAATTTTCACCTTGTGGCCATTGTCTGCCTCAATGCAAACGGCACCAGCGAAGGTTGAGGGGTGTGTTAAGTGTCATGGGCAGATTGAGCCGATGCATAAGTATGGGACGACGGAGATGCTCGAGAAGCTGAAAGACGGGAAGGATGCGGTTGGGCTGAGTTGTACGGCGTGTCATGGAGGGAATCCGGCGACGGAGGTTAAGGAGGAGGCGCACGTCAAGGCGAAGTTTCCGCGCGAGTGGCGGCGCGAGGGGAAATATAGTGGCGCGAATCCGGAACGATCCAACACACTGCTTGCGCGCGAGAGTTGGGAGTTTGTTCGGTTTATCAATCCAGGGGATTTGCGTGTCGTTGGAAAGACGTGCGCGGGGTCGGCGTGTCACGACGTCGAATCGAAGAATGTTGCCCGCAGCATGATGACGCACGGCGCGATGCTGTGGGGCGCGGCGCTTTACAACAACGGCAGTTTTCATCTGAAAGATTCGCGCTTCGGCGAGAGTTACAGCGAATCGGGCGCGCCGCAGACGCTGCTACAAACGACGACTGAAGAAGAGCGTCGGGCGAAAGGCTTTCTGAGTCTGCTCGATCCGTTGCCGCGGTGGGAGATCTCTCAACCGGGAAATGTCTTGCGTGTGTTTGAGCGCGGCGGCAAGCGCCGTCTCGAAGTCGGTCTGCCTGACAAGGAAGAAGATCCGGGCAAGCCTGACAAGGGACTCAGCGCGCGTGGTTTCGGCACCGCGCAACGCACCGATCCCGTTTTTCTCGGAATACAGAAAACGCGTCTGCTCGATCCGACACTCAACTTTCTCGGCACGAACGATCATCCCGGCGACTACCGCTCGTCGGGTTGTTCTGCGTGTCACGTGATCTACGCAAACGATCGCGATCCATCTCATTCGGCCTTTTACCAGCAGGCAGGAAATTTGGGTCGTTCGCAAACTGCCGACCTATCCATTTCCAAGAGCGACTCGGGACATCCGATCAAGCACCAGTTCACAAGCCAGATCCCGACGTCGCAATGCATGGTGTGTCACATGCACCCGGGCACGAACATGGTTGCGAGTTACCTTGGTCTCACGTGGTGGGACAACGAGAGCGACGGCGCGAAGATGTATCCGGCGACGCAGCATAATCCGAGCCAGGATGAGGAACAGGTGAAACTCGATCGCAATCCAGAAGGCGCGAGCATGCGTGGCTTGTGGTCGGGCTTTGATTTCCTGAAAGACACCGGCACCGCGTCGTTCAATGCGATGTTGCGCAACACGCAGTTTGCAGACTTTCACGGGCATGGCTGGATGTTTCGGAAAGTCTTTAAACGCGATCGCAAGGGAAATTTGTTGGACGCTCAGGGCAATATCGTCGCGCCGAATGATCCGGCGAAGTTCGAAAAGGCTGTGCATCTCAACGACATCCATCTCGAACGCGGGATGCACTGCGTTGACTGTCATTTCCGTCAGGACGTACACGGCGACGGAAATCTTTACAACGAGCCGCGCGCGGCGATCGAGATCGCGTGTGAAGATTGTCATGGCACTATTCAGAAGAAGGCGTCGCTGTTTACTTCAGGTCCGGCTGCGGCAGTTGCGACGGGCACGGCCGCTGAGCGTCGTAAAACACAGAATCAGCCGTTGGCAGGACAGGATCTCACACGCATTCGTGTTCGCGATGCGGAGGGAACGCGGATTCCTTTGTTCCAGCGTGTTACGCGAGATCGCAAACGAAAAGATGAAAAGGGTGTAGACGTCGATCTAAAAAGCGGCGAGATCATGCAGAACTCGATGGTTGTGCCAGGACGCTGGTGGCGTGTGCCGCAGACAGTCGATACCGTCACGGCCGGCAGTCGCGATTACAACGAAAAGTCGAATTACGCGAAGACGATGCGCAAGGACAACGCGACGTGGGGCGATGTTCCCGCGGACAGTAATCAGTTAGCCCATCGCGACGCGAACATGACGTGTGTTGCATGTCACTCGTCGTGGGTGACGAGTTGTTTCGGATGTCACCTGTCGATGCAGGCGAATCGCAAGATGCCAAACCGGCACAACGAAGGCGGAAATACTCGCAACTTCACGCAATACAACTTTCAGGTGCTACGCGACGACATCTTCATGCTCGGTCGAGATGGAACTGTTACCGGAAATCGTATTGCGCCGGTGCGTTCTTCATCCGCAGTGTTGGTGAGCTCGCAGAATCAGAATCGCGAATGGATTTATTCGCAACAGCAGACGACTTCGGCTGAAGGCTTTGCAGGGCAAGCTTTCAACACGCATATACCGCACACGGTTCGGTCGACTGAAACGAAGACATGTAGCGATTGTCATGTGTCCGAGAAGAACGATAACAACGCCTGGCTGGCGCAGTTGATGTTACAGGGGACGAATTTCGTCAATTTCATGGGGCGGTATGTCTACATCGCTGCTGACCATTCCCTGGACGTAGTGGTGGCTACTGAGCCGACAGATCCGCAGGCAGTTTTTGGGAGCACGCTTCACAAGATCGCTTACCCCTCAAACTACGAACGATTCACTCGAGGCGGCAACGAGTTGAAGACGTTTTACGAGCACGTGGGCAATCCGCGTGTGTTGCAAGTGCAGTTGCGTGGCGAGTATGCATACGTTGCCGCAGGCGAGGGTGGATTGCGTGTTTACGACGTCGCGCAGATCGATCAGAAAGGATTTTCAGAGCGGATTGTGACGGCGCCCGTGTCGCGCTTCGGGCAGAAGTTTTGGGTCAAAACGAAATATGCGACTGCGGTTGCAGCGCCGACGACATTGGCTGTCGATCCAGCACGCACGAGACGCGCGGAAAATGAAGAGCAACCGATTCATCCGCTTTATGCTTACCTTTACGTCGTAGACAAATACGAGGGCTTGATTCTCGTCAATGCGGCGACGCTCCTCGACGGTGATCCGTTGAACAACTATCTGAAGCGTGCAGTGACGTTTAATCCCAATGGCGCGCTCAACGATGCGAACAACATCACGATCGCCGGAAACTATGCATACATCACGACCAGTCAGGGCCTCGCAATCGTAAACATCAACGATCCGCTGAAGCCACAGCTCGTAACGCGTATTAGTCTCAAGAATCCAAAGTCCATAGCAATTCAGTTTCGCTTTGCGTTTGTTGTCGACGATGAGGGACTGAAAGTTATTGATGTGACGATGCCCGAGCAACCGCGACTTGTTGAAGGTGCTTTGGTGCCTTTATCGCATGCACATGATGTCTATGTCGCGCGTACGTATGCGTATGTTGCTAACGGGCAAGAGGGAATCGCAATCGTCGATGTCGAACAGCCCGAGCGTCCACGCCTAGATCAAATGTATAACGCCGGCGGCGCACTCAACGACGTGCACCAGGTAAAGGTAGCGATGACGAATGCGAGCTTGTTTGCGTACGTAGCTGACGGAAAGAATGGCATGCGCATCGTGCAACTGACGTCTCCGGAGACGATGCCCGAGTACGCAGGATTCAGTCCGCGGCCGAAGCCGGTGCTGATCGCGACGTTCAGGACAAAAGGCGAGGCACTCGGGATCTCGAAGCCGCTCGATCGCGATCGCGCTGTGGATGAAAGCGGAAATCAGGTTTCAGTGTTCGGACGACGTGGTGCGCGACCGTTCACGTATGACGAGATGTTGAGGATGTTGCGTACGAATGATGGCCGAGGTGATTGGTTTCGAGTTAAATAGTAACCACGGATAACACGGATAAAATCCGGATTTAATCCGCGTCATCCGCGGTTGCAAGATCGAATAATGATGCCTGTGCGGCTGCTCTACGGCGTCCAGCTCTTTTGAGAGAGTCGGGGCTATCTTCATCCGCGAACACTTCCAGCTCGTAACGCTCGAGTCGTGCCAGCACGTCGCGTGCAATGGCCAGCACTGCGGGTGGCAAACCTGCGAGACGCGCGACCTCGATGCCGTATGACTTGGAAGCGCGCCCGCGTTCGAGTCGATGCAGAAAGACGACCTCACCTTCACGTTCCGTCGCAGTGATCTGATAGTTCTGCGCGCCCGGCAGCCTTTCTGCCAGTTCTGTGAGCTCGTGATAGTGCGTCGCAAATAACGTCTTTGCTGCGTGGTCAGCAGAGTTGTGCAGGTACTCAGCAACTGCCCACGCGATCGAGAGTCCATCAAAAGTCGCAGTGCCGCGTCCGATTTCGTCGAGCAACACAAGCGAACGTGGCGTGGCGCTGTGCAGGATTGCCGCCGTCTCGGTCATTTCTACCATGAACGTCGATCGTCCGCGCGTGAGATCGTCTGAAGCGCCGACGCGCGTCCAGATACGATCCAGCAACGGCAGCCGCGCACTCTCAGCCGGAACAAAGCAACCGGTTTGCGCGAGGATGCAAATGATCGCGGTTTGACGCAGGACGGTGCTCTTACCACCCATGTTTGGACCGGTGATGATCAGAAGCCGATCGGTTGAGTTGTTGAGATAGATATTGTTCGGCACGAAAGGCTCGTCGATGAAAGCTTCGATCACAGGGTGCCGTCCCTGGATGATTTCGAGTTCATCACCGTCGTGCAATGTTGGTCTGGTGTAACGACGACGCGCGGCGGTTTCCGCAGAGGAAGCAAGGACGTCGAGCGCCGCGAGGGCGCGAGCAGTCATCTGAATGCGCTTCGTCTCGGCGGCAATCTGCCTGCAGACATCCGTGAAGAGCTCCGTTTCCAGTTGAACGATACGTTCTTCAGCGCCGAGAACTTTCTTTTCCCAATCGCGCAACTCGGGTGTGGTGAAGCGTTCGGCATTCGCGAGCGTCTGTCGCCGCTCGTACTCGGTGGGAACTCTCGTGGCGTTCGCTTTGGAAACTTCAATGAAGTACCCAAAGACGCCGTTGAAACGAATTCGCAGATTGTTTATGCCGCTGCGGGTGCGTTCAGTGGCTTCGAGAGTTGCGATGATCTGTTTGGCGTTGCGACTGGTCGAGCGTAGTTCGTCGAGCTCTGCTGAGTAACCTTCGCGAATCGTGTCGCCATCGCTGAGTTTGACTGGCGGATCATCGTTGATTGCACGTTCGATTAACGATCGGATGTCGGGCAGTTCGTCGGTGTTTTCGAGAAGGACTTCCAAAAGGGGAGAATCTGCATCACGCAACACTGCACGAATTGCCGGCACTTGATTCAGCGATTTCACAATAGCGCAGAGATCTCTTGGCGTTGCTGATCCGAGACTTATGCGCCCGATTAGACGTTCAAGATCGGATACTTCCTTCAGCAGATTGCGAAGTTTGTCTCTGCGAACCTGTGAACTGTAGAGTTCCGAGACGGCCGCCAGTCTTGCTTCGACTTCGCCTCTCTTCACGCACGGACGCAACAACCACGCACGCAGTAGACGAGCACCCATGCCGGTCACAGTCTCATCGATCACCTGTAACAACGAACGACCGCTTCCACCGGCAAGCGACTCGATCAACTCGAGATTGCGAACTGTAACACTGTCGAGCACGAGGTGATCCTGCGGCTCGAAGTAGACGAGATCGGTAACGTGCGCTGCGGCTGCGCGTTGTGTGTCACGTGCATAACGCAGACACGCGCCTGCTGCCCGAACCGCTTCATCCTTTCGCGCAAGCCCGTAACCATCGAGCGTTTTCACTTTGAACTGTTCGAGCAACAGTGAAGCGCAGTCGTCTCTTTGCCACAGCCAATCCTCGATCGGAGTAAGCGTTACGTCGAAGCTGAACACCTCTTTGGAGTGCGGCGGCCTGGCGCCGCTTTCCCCCGATCTTCCGTTATCGATTTGAAAGCGGCGCCAGGCCGCCGCACTCCAAGGAGATGCCACTTCCTCGTTGCTCACTAAGGGCAACGGCTCAGTCTGAACTTTCCCCGTCAGACTGCTCTTGATGAGCGCACCAAGCGACGCCGGAAACAACAACTCACGCGGCGCATACGACTCCAGCGCCGCGCGAATCCGCGTCCATGAATCACGCCCACCTTCCTGCGTTACTCGAAACTCCCCCGTCGAAATATCGAGAAACGCGGCGCCAATCGTCTCGCCTGCACTGCAAATCGCCGCCAAAAACACCGGCTCACGCGCTTCCAGCAACTGCGGATCGATAGGAGTGCCGGGCGTGACGATCCTCACGACCTCACGGCGCACGAGTTTCTTCGTCTTGCCTGCTTCTTCAGTCTGCTCGCAGATCGCGACGCGATAACCCTTGCGCACCAGGCGCGCAATGTAGTTTGCGGCGGAGTGGTGCGGCACACCACACATAGGCACAGGATTTCCGCTCTCCTTATGACGCGCCGTGAGTGTGATTTGCAGCTCGCGCGAGCCGGTCAACGCATCGTCAAAAAAGAGCTCATAAAAATCACCGAGACGAAAAAACAGAAGCGTCCCGGGATGTTGCTGCTTCAGTTCCTGGTACTGGCGCAGCATCGGCGTTTGATTTGACTGATTCATTCTGTTGCGTGAGTCGCCACAGATTAACACAAAACAGCGGGTATTAGCCGTGTGAATGGAGTAAAACTATGGTAAGTTCCCCGCGTGGAATTTCTGACCAAGTCTCTACAGGAACACCTGGCCACAATCCAAAACTTACTTGAATCGTCAGTACCAGCGATCGAGCGATCGGGTCGAATGATCTGCGACGCGCTGGCGAGTGGTCGAAAAATTCTGCTTTGCGGAAACGGCGGCAGCGCTGCCGATGCGCAACACATCGCCGCCGAACTGGTCGGCTGCTACGAAAAGCAGCGGCGCTCGTGGCCGGCAGTCGCACTTACAACTGACACTTCGGCGCTCACCGCTGTCAGTAACGATCTCGGCTACGAACAAGTGTTTGCGCGCCAGGTCGCCGGTCTCGCTCAAACGGGTGATGTCTTAATTGCAATCAGCACGAGTGGAAAATCACCGAACGTGTTGCAAGCAGCAGAACGGGCAAGGGAACTCGGTTGCAAGACGATCGCTTTGACGGGAGCAACGTCCGAACCACTCGGTTCGCTTTGTGATGTTGTGATGGCAGTCCCGTCGCGCCGCACTGCACGCGTCCAGGAAGCACACATTACCATCGGCCACCTCTGGTGCGAGATGGTCGATCAAATCTCGTAACACAGATTTACGCGGATTATTTGCGGATAACAACGGATTTTCTGTGAAATCTGTGGATTAAATAAACTTGACACTGGCAATCGTTATAATTAGTCTCTCGATGCACTTCAATCTGGGTCCATTGAATTGCGCGGAGCTTCCCGACAAGTACCGTCGCCGCGGGGATTCATTGAGCCATTGATGTCTGTTAAAGAATTACCTAACGTCACGACAGAATCGAACTCCGCCCACTCACTTCCATCAGAAGCGCTGAGTTACACACCCGTCGATTACGGAGCAAGTTCGTAGTCACGGGAGCGGGGAATTCTGTCCGCAGTTGAAAATTTGATGCTGCCTCGCAAGAGAGGCTTCCCTACCGGGTTTCTGTGTGTGTCCTAAATACGCAAAGGTTGAGGTGTATTCACGATGAGTACGAAGAAGAAGCGGAAGAAAAAGACAGCACTCGTCATCTGCAAAGATCGGAAACAGTTTTGGACAACACAGACCCAGTTCTGGCAATGGGTGCGCGATGGTATTGTGGTCAAGACGGGTGATCAACCACTCACGGGTCTATTCAAACGCGAGCATGAGGAGTTGCTCGTGTTGTTGAGTAACACCGTGTTGAATCTTGCGCACCCGAATCATATGCGGGAAGCGCTCTTATCCCGGCGGATCGGTATGTCTGGGAAATGATGGACAGGATTTACAAGATTTTTCATGATGAACAGGATTCCATCTTGTAAATCCTGAAAAATCCTGTAAATCCTGTCTAAACTGCGCTCTTAATCACTAAAAATGTATCGACTATTTTTCGCCCTCTTATTAATCATTCCCACACAGGCACAGCAGCAGCCGGCCGATGATCGATATCGCATTGGCGCAGGGGATGTGCTCGATATACGCATCTACAACCGCCCCCAACTTTCACGCGAAGCAGTTCGCGTTGAAGGTAACGGGATGATTCGGATGCCGCTTATCGACAATGAGATTCAAGCCGCGTGTCTCACTGAGGGCGAACTAGCGAAGGAGATCTCGACGCGTTACGCGAGGTATTACAAGAACCTCCAGGTTGACGTTTTCATCAAGGGGTATCACTCGCGCCAGGTCGCGATCATCGGCGCCGTTAACGATCAGAGCCGTTTCGAGCTGCAACGACGCGTTCGTCTTTTGGAAATACTCACCTACGCCAAAGGCCCATCCCCGCGAGCCGGTCAAACAATCAACATCGTCCATTCAACAATGGCTTCGCCGTGCAAGAAGGACGACGATAACGACGCGTCAGCAGCATTCACGAGCTATAAGCTCAGCGATGTGCTTCAGGGTGATCCGAAATCAAACCCGTATCTCGAAGCCGGAGATATCGTGACGTTGCCCGAAGCGGATCAGGTTTATGTCGTCGGCAATGTATTCATGCCCCTCACGATTGCCTTGAAAGAACCGATCACATTGACGCGCGCGATCGCGATGGCGGGCGGGCTTAAGCAGGACACACGGAAAGATAAGATTCGCGTCTTACGTCAAGAACCGGGAACGAACATCAGAAAAGAGATCACCGTCGATCTTTCCGCGATCGAGAAGAAGCGGTCTGAAGATTTGCCGCTTCTGCCAAACGACATCATCGATGTCCCAACATCAGCCGGAAAAAGCTTTCTGCGCAGCCTCGTCCAGGGCATCGTTCCAGGCGTCGGACAATTGCCCGTGCGTGTTGTGCCGTAAATACAAAGCCCCGTAAGTCCTATTCAAAACTATGAAACCAACCGAGCTCGTTAAACACGAGAGCCCACTCGAAGCTCTAACGAAGCCAATCGAGCCGCCGCAATCGTACAACTACGGCGTCGATCCCAACGCCGACAACGAGGTCCACCTGCTCGACTACTGGCGCGCGATCCGTAAACGCCTTTGGTTGGTTCTGGGGATCGTTGCGCTGATCACAATGCTGGCGGTCGTCTACGTCGCGCGCAAACCGGATTTCTACGAGGCTCAGGCGCGAGTCCAGGTCGATCTCGAAGACACGGGGTCAGTTGTAAACAGCTCGCGCCCGATTTACGGACCAGCCGACGATCCGATCTACTTCAACACTCAGCTTCAAATTCTTGTCAGTCCCGGACTGATGCGGCGCGTAGTCCGAACTCTCGATCTCGAACACAATCCTGATTTCTTCAAAGGTAATACCGCGCAGCGACAATCGACGTGGCAAACATTTCTGCGAATGGTCGGTCTCGGCAGCAAACCGCAGGACACTGGCGCCAAACCGCCTGACCAGTTGCCGCTTACCACAACCGTCGCACAGGCAACGGCGCGCGAAGATCTCAACGAAGCGAAACGTCTGGAGCCATACGTCAACCTCATCCTTGCTGGTCTGAAAGTCGATCCCGTGAAAGAGACACGCGGCTATTACAAGGAAACGCGTCTGATCGACATCAAATTCACTCACTTCGATCCACTCGTGGCTTCAAAGATCGTTAACGCCATCTCTGAAACTTACGTCTTTTCAAATCTTGAAAAGCGCACTGAAGCAAACAGCACGACGGGCGATTTTCTTCAGAAACGAATCGCGGAACTCCAGCAACAGATTCGTACCGGTGAAGAACGGCTCGTCAACTACGCCAAGAACAACCAAATCATCTCGCTCGATCCAAACCAGAACACGGTAGTCGAACGCCTTGCCGGACTTAATCAACAACTCCTGCAGGCAGAAAACGATCGCAAGACCGCCGAAGCCGCTTACAACGCCGCCAAACAGCCGGACGCTGCCACAGCGATGGTCGACGATGCTACCAAGCAAACAGGCGACATCGAAGCGAAGCTAATCGAGCTTCGTCAAAAGCGGGCTTTGCTACTCGTGGATGCCACTGAAGAGGCCCCGGAAGTTAAGGAAGTAGATCAGCAGATAGGCGAACTCGATCGGCAGTTGAAAGACTTTCGCACTCGTAAGTCGGCGACACTGTTAACAAACCTGCACACTCGTTACCAACAGACACTCGAGCGTGAGCAATCGTTGCGCAAGGCGTTCGAGCAACAGCGCGCGCAGACTCTTTCGCAGAACGAAGCGGCTATCAACTACCGCATCATCCAACAGGAGATCGAAACCAATAAGTCTTTGCTGAACGGTTTGCTCCAGGGCGCCAAGGAGAACGACGTTGTATTGGCCGGCAAGCCCAACAACATCTCGATAGTCGACTACGCGCTCACGCCCGATTCGCCAGTTGGTCCAAATCGAACTCGTACCGTTATCGCAGCCTTCTTCTTGTCGATAGGTCTTGGTTTAGGTTTAGCGCTGTTCTTCGAATATCTCGACGATACGGTGCATTCAACTGAAGAAGTTGAGCGCGTGTTGCACCTGCCGGCGTTGGCAGTGATTCCGTCAGTTGGCAGTGGCGCACGTCGTCGTGTGCTTCAGGGAAAATCTGGATCGACGGCGTTGCAGAAACAAAATGGAAACGGCCACGGGAATTCGGAACTGTTGATGAACGTCGACAGTCGCTCGCCACTCGCGGAAGCGTATCGACACCTCCGAACGTCTGTCTTGCTCTCGACTGCCGGTCGGGCGCCGAAATCGTTACTCGTTACTTCAAGTCTTCCAGGTGAAGGAAAGACTACGACTGCCGTCAACACTGCGATCAGTTTGGCCCAAACCGGGGCGAGTGTTGTGATCATCGATGCCGACATGCGACGTCCACGATTGCAGTCGATCTTCGACATGCGTGGTCAGGAAGGTCTCAGCTCGATTCTTTCGAGCGAGACTTCAGAAGACGACATGCTCACGATGGTGCGACATGATGAAGAGAGCGGACTGAATGTATTAACTTCTGGTCCAATTCCGCCGAATCCCGCTGAGCTTCTTGGATCGGATCAAATGCGCAGACTGATGACCGTGCTTCAGGCGAATTACACACACGTCGTTGTCGACTCGCCGCCGGTAAGTTCCTTCACTGATGGTGTGTTAATCTCATCGATGGTCGACGGCGTGTTGCTCGTCGTTCATGGAGGCAAGAGCTCGCGACACATCGTGCGGCGATCCAAGCAATTATTAAACGACGTGGGCGCCAAGATCTTCGGCGTGGTACTCAACAACGTCAATCTGCAGTCTCACGATTATTATTACTACCAGAGCTATTACGGGCAGAAGTATTACGGAAAAGCCTAACCACAGATTACGCAGATTAAAAAAATCTGTGTAATCTGTGGATAAAACCTTTCGTGCAAAGCATCCCTTGTTTTCATATCGAACCCTCGACTCGCTGGCCGGCAATCGGCCTGCGCGAGCTTTGGGACTATCGCGAGCTTCTCTATTTCCTCACCTGGCGCGACATCAAAGTGCGCTACAAGCAGACGGTCCTCGGCGCCATCTGGGTCATCATTCAACCGCTGTTCATAATGCTTGTCTTCAGCGTGTTCTTTGGCCGGCTGGCCGGAGTTCCTTCTGACGGAGTTCCATATCCGGTGTTCACTTTTTGTGCCGTGCTGCCGTGGCAGCTTTTTGCGCACGCGTTAACAGAGTCGAGTAACAGTCTGGTGGGGAATCAGAATCTGATTACCAAAGTCTATTTTCCCCGCCTGGTGGTGCCGATTTCGGCAGTGCTTGGCGGCGTGGTCGACTTTGCTATCGCATTCGTCATTCTGATCGTGATGATGCTGGGTTATGGCATTTTCCCGGGCTGGCAAATCGTTGCTGTCCCCGCGCTGGTACTGTTAGCGGTGATGGCCGCATTGGGTGTAGGTCTTTGGCTCTCGGCGTTGAACGTGCAATACCGGGACGTGCGTTACACAATCAACTTCCTGGTCCAGGTCTGGTTGTTTGCGACGCCTGTTGCGTATCCCAGTTCTATCGTTCCGGAAAAGTGGAGAGTGCTTTACGGGCTGAACCCGATGGTGGGTGTCGTTGATGGATTTCGTTGGGCGCTGCTTGGTAAACCCGAATCGCCGGGATTGCCGTTGCTAATCTCTGTAATCGTTGTGTTGATGCTTCTCGTAGGTGGCCTCTACTACTTCCGTCGCCTCGAGCAGCAGTTCGCCGATATTGTCTAATGTCGAATCTCGCGATCCGTTGCGAAGGCCTGAGCAAGCGATATCGCATTGGAGCCGCACACGAGCGCTACAAGGCGCTGCGCGATGTCATCTCCGATGCCGCTACCGCTCCGTTCCGACGCATTCGCGCGTCGCGAAATGGGCACGGTAACTCAAACGGCCATCACCCTCCCGCCACTCAATTAGCAATCGACCACAACCACATCTGGGCTCTCGACGATGTCTCGTTCGAGGTCGACGCGGGCGACGTTGTCGGTATCGTGGGCCGCAATGGAGCAGGGAAGAGCACGCTGCTCAGAATTCTTTCGCGTATCACTAAACCTACGCGCGGACGAGCAAAGGTTTACGGGCGAGTGGGTTCGTTGCTGGAGGTTGGTACGGGTTTCCATCCTGAATTGACTGGCCGGGAAAATGTCTTCCTCAACGGTGCGATACTCGGCATGCGTAAGACGGAGATCGGTCGCAAGTTCGACGAGATTGTGGCCTTCGCTGAAGTTGAGAAGTTTATCGACACGCCCGTAAAGCGTTACTCGACCGGGATGTACATGCGGCTGGCGTTTGCTGTGGCGGCGCATATGGAAACAGAAGTCTTGATCGTCGATGAGGTTTTGGGCGTCGGCGATGCCCTCTTTCAAAAGAAGTGCTTTCAGAGGATGAATGAAATTGGGCAGCATGGCCGGACGATTCTGTTTGTCAGTCATAACATGTCGGCGCTGCGGAATATCTGCAAGCAGGCTGTCGTTATCGATCATGGAAAGCTGGTGGCGCAGGGTGAAGTGAATCCCACGATCGATCAATATCTCGCGAATATCGGTGACGACCCGCAGGACGAGATTGTAGAGACTCCTACGTTCACAATAACTTCAGTCGAGATCAGATCTGAGAACAGCCCTGTGATCAAGACGTTCGATCCGGTTCGGATCAGCGTCAAGTTCATTCCCAAAACCGCGATCCCGGATCCGTGTCTCTTTGTTTCTATTCTTACCCTCGAATCACGCCGGCTCGCGAGCCTGGATTCCAGGGACTTTGCCGTCACGGCGCCAATACAGGCGAATGAGGTTTGTGAGTTGGGATTCACAATTGAGTCACTGCCTCTACTGTCAGGTCCCTATCAATTGGAAGTTTATTTAAAGAACTTTCGCGACCAGTTAGAGCTCGTTCCACATTCATATCAATTTGAGATTGCCGAAACACAGGTTTATGGCGGCCGAAAGCTGGACCATTGGTTTGGGAAGATCGGCTTGAGAGCCCAGGCGTGGGGCAGTTCGATCACCGATGAACGAGTCTAACGTACTTCGGATTCTCGTAACTGGCGGACTGGGAACAGTTGGGGCGGGTCTCATAGCGGAACTCCGCAAGCGCGGGCATCATGTCGTTTCCTGCGATCTTCAACACCAGGCGGACGAGATCGGGTTCAGTTTGCGCACTGATGTTGAAGTTCCGTTGTACGCGCGATGCGATGTCGGGGACTTTCGACAGATCGAACGTGTGTTTGAACGTTGTGGGCCGTTTGATTATGTCTATCACTGCGCGGCGGAGTTCGGACGGTGGAACGGTGAGGACTTCTACGAGACGTTGTGGCGCACCAACGCGATCGGCACGAAGAATGTCATTCGTTTGCAGGAGCGGCTTGGGTTTCGACTCATTCACTTCTCGTCGTCGGAGGTTTATGGCGACTGGCCGGAGATCATGCTTGAGACGGTCATGGACCAGTATGAGATCAAGCAGCTCAACGACTACGCGATGACGAAGTGGGTTAACGAGATGCAGATCCGGAATTCTGCGGCGCAGTACGGTTCCGAGAGTGTGGTGGTGCGATTGTTTAATACGTATGGGCCGGGGGAGTATTACAGTCCATATCGATCGGTGAACTGCCGCTTTCTTTATTGTGCGTTGCACGGGCTGCCGTGGACCGTCTTCCGCGGACATTCGCGTACCTCGACTTATCTGGCCGATACGGTGCGCACCCTCGCAAACATCACCAACAATTTCAGGCCGGGTGAGACTTACAACATTGGTGGCAATAATTTGCACACGATTGAAGAGCTGTCTGACGTTGTGTTGAAGGTAACCGGAGCGAATCGTTCTCTCGTGCACTATGCCGAGTCTGAGATCCTGACGACGAGGCTCAAGCAAGTGGACACGTCAAAATCCGTTCGCGACCTGGACCACAAGAACTCCTTTAGTCTCGAAGACGGAATGCGACTCACGGCTGAATGGATGCGCGACGTCTATCGTTTGTGATCTTTATAGATACAAAGTACTGCGGAACGTACTGTAGGGGCGGCCCTCCGTGGCCGCCCCTGCGTGGAATTCGACAGAGGGGCGGCCACGGAGGGCCGCCCCTACAGTACGTGCAGCAACGACCGTGAACGTGAAGTCTCTCCTGGATCGTACTGCGCTCGCTCTGTTCAGGACAGTTCCCAGGCGGGCTGCGCATCATCTGTTGTTCCTGGCTCAAAGTCGCCCCGACATCGCCGATCGTTGGGGCTATCACATTCGCCCCATCCACTATTACGAACCGCTTCCGGATTTCCGCTCGATCACTACCGAGCAGATCAACCAACGTCGCACCTATCCCGGCATAGACTTCCCCTGGGATCCGCAGCTCGCGCTCATAAACGAACTTGCAAAGTATCGGGACGAGTTGCCCGAGTTCAATTTTGATAACGGTTACTTCGGCGGTCTCGACGCGGCTGTCTATTACGCATTGATCCGTCACCTGCAGCCGCAGCGAATCATCGAGATCGGTGGTGGGTATTCAACGCAGATCGCCACTAAAGCACTGTCTGCAAACCGCAAAGGCAAGCTAACTTGCATCGAACCCTACCCCGAGCGACTCAACGGCTCAAATGTTGAGCTAATCCAAAAACGCGTCGAGGAGATGAACGTTGACTTCTTCTCGAGTCTCGAAGCCAACGACATCCTCTTCATCGATTCCAGCCACACGGTCAAGTTTCGCAGCGACGTCTATTACGAGTTTCTGGAAATCCTGCCGCGTCTCGCGCGTGGTGTTTGGGTCCACGTACACGACATTTTCTTTCCGCACGACTATCCGGCCGAATGGCTCATAAACCGCAGGCTCGCGCTGAACGAACAATACCTCCTTGAAGCTTTTCTTTCCTTCAACAAAACGTTTGCGCCGCAGCTAGCGAACTATTGGCTCGGTCTTGAACACAACGAAAACGCAGCGCGTCTCTGGCCCAACTCTGAAAACAACTCTTCGAGTTTCTGGATGAAGCGAGTCGAATGACGCAATCCGTGTCAGCAATCATCGCGACGGTTGGCAGACCCGAACTGCTGCGTGTTTGTCTGGAGGGTCTCACAAAGCAGACAGTTCGTATCGCCGAAGTCGTGGTGGTTCATTGCGGCAGTGACTCAGAGACTCACACAGTCACAAAAGATCCTCGCTGGTGCGAAGCAGGATTTGAGGTTCGTTACTTTCATCACGGGGAACGAAACTGTGCTCGCCAGCGCAATTTCGCGATCGCACAGGCAAAGCATGATTACCTGCTTCTGATTGACGACGACGTCGAGGTGGATCCGCATTGGGTGGAAGAACTCTTCAAACCTATTTGGGCCGATCCAGCAGTGGGCGCAACGATGGGCAGGCTCACCAATCAACCATTGGCAAGCCCTACTTTCTTCTGGCGTCTCTATCGGCGGCTGCTTCATGGAGAGATTGAAGGACTCAAACCTGGAAAGTTGATTGGAGCGGCACTTCCAAATGGATTTCCAACGACAACCGATCAACCGATACCGTGCGAGTGGATCGGTGGCGGCGCGAGTGCGTTGCGGCGCGACGCGTTTGAATCGGTTGGTGGCTTTGCTTCGTTCTTCACGGGGAGCTCTCCCGGTGAGGATCTGGATCTTGGTTATCGTCTGAGCCGGAAGTGGAAGGTGTTGTACGTGCCGGCGGCGAAGTGTATTCATCATCAGGCGCCGAGCGGGCGCGAACAGTCGGATCAACATCAGTATCTCTCGATGCGATCGCGATTTGGGATTCTGACAATCACGATGGGCAAGAACCGCTACGCTGCGTTGGCCCATGTTGGTCTATGGGCATTGGTCCAATTCTTAAGTGAGCTCGCGAGCCTGCGACACGGATTATCACGACCTGACTTGCCCCGCGCATGGAGTGGCCGACTTCGTGGATTCTTATCGTGTATTTGGGCCACGGATCTTCGCTGATGAAACCCACACTGATTATCGCTGATTATCCGGTCGGATATGCGAGCGGGTTTGGCGAGACGCTCTACAATCTGTTCAGTGGTTTTCCGAGTGAGAAGCTCTGGAGCGCGCATCCGGGACACATCGCACCTGCCGCCGGCAAGCAGAGGGCACAATCAGTGCTGCTGCCTTCGCCGGCACGCCCGCGATGGCTTAGTAATCGAGCCGCGCTTGCCTATTATCCTTTTTTGAAAGTTCAACAATTCCAGGCTGTGCGCCACGCTGTTCGATTGCTCGGCGAGGTTGTCGAAAAAAATTCGATCAAAAACCTGCTGGTGGTTCCGGTCAGTCCGTGGATACTTTCCGCGGCGCTTGCGCTGCACAGAGATATTCAAAACTAAACCTCGTCTTTTATGTGATGGACGACTGGCAGGGACATCACGAATGTCACCAGTTGCCATACTCTCGCCGTCGCCGTCGCTTGCTCAGCGAAGCGATCGAACGCGCTAACACGAGGTTCGCGGTCTCGCGTGAGATGGCTGCGCATTACGAGCAGACTTTCGGAAAGAGTTGGTCGGTGGTCCACAACGGCGTACCGAAAAGTTCGCTTACAACTGAAACAAACGGACACAAGAAGCCGCGACAAGTGATGCTGGCGGGTGATGTCAACGTGTTTCGCTTCGATGCCGTAATCGCGTTTGCCGAAGCTATCGAACGTTACAACCAACGTCGTCAACAAACGATCGAGTTTAAGGTGATGGGCGAAGTTGCTGAACAGCATCGGGCCCCGTTATCCGCGTTGAAGACTACACAACTGTTGAGCCGGCGATCGCACGCAGAGTGTCTCGAGGCCATGAAAGCTGCGGACTTGCTCTATCTGCCACTTGCATTCTGCGAACGTTCGGCGCGCATCTCACTCTATTCACTACCGACAAAACTTCCCGAGTATCTTGCATCGGGGAAGAGTGTTTTCTTTCACGCTCCTGGAGATTCGGCAGTGTTTCGTGTTGCCGAGCGCTACGACCTGACACCGAGGCTCGCGACGATCGACGCGCACGCCCTCGATGTTTTTGTCGACGAGTGGGCTGAGGGGAATCAAAACGGGGCTGAGTCGTTGGCGAGGGCGAAGAATGCCCTGGACAAGGAGTTTGATATAGACACGCTCGCCGCACGTTTTCAGTCAGCGTTTGTTTGACCGTCATGAACTGCCGGATTTGCGGTCGAGAAACAAGTCCATTCATGCGCATCTCTACTGAGACGCTGGATGAACCGTTTCTTGATGCGACATTGCGAAAGCGCCTGCCGGAATTAGAGCTGCGGCGTTGCATTGAGTGTGGTTGTTTGTGGGCCAACGATGCGCGCCAGGACAATGGCGTACTTGCTGACGCTTACGAACGGGTGGCTGCCGCCTACTTTGACGCGGTGGAGAACGATCCTCGTTACGTGCAGTTCTACAAGCGACTGGAAGAGTTCGTGAAGCAGCATGTTTCCGGACGAACGATTCTCGATGTCGGCTGTGGCGACGGCGTCTTTCTGTCGGCCATGTCGAGTGAGTGGTCTAAGAAGGGAATTGAACCGAGTGCGACCGGCGCGACTCTCGCGAGACAGAGAAATCTCGACGTGTCCAACGCCACACTCGATACGGCGCCACAGCAATACCAGGCGGACGTCGTCTCGGCGCTCGACGTGATCGAACATGTGATCGATCCGCATCACTTCGTCGAGTCATTCAAGCGACATCTGCGGCCGCGCGGCGTGGTGTTGTTGCTTACGGGCGATGCCGATTCTTATGCCGCAAAGATCGCTGGGCCACAGTGGTCGTACCTGCGCTGGTGCGGTCATATTTCTGTGTTCTCGCGGTCAGGTTTGCGAAAGCTCCTGGAGGCGCATGGCTATGAGATTCTCGCGTGGAATCGCTGCGAGCATCCTTCGAGTCCGGGCGCGGGGGCGTGGTGGCGCGTGCATTTGTTGGAGCCGGCGCGCCGTGCGTTGGGACGAAATAGATCGTGGTACCCATTCTGGCGCGACCATCAGATGGTTGTTGCCCGTTTGACTTAAGCTCGCTTGTTGAATGGACCTCGCAATTGGGTGTTTCTTGGTGACAGTCTCACTGAAGGCGTCGGCTCGAAAAGGATCAGTCATGTTGCCGAACTCGCGAAACAACTTCACGCCCACGAGATTCGTTCACGCGACAGAAACGCGCTCAAGGGCGAGGTTAAATCAAAGATTGCGGGTTTGCGGCTCTGGAATCTTGCGTGTGAAGGAAAGACAATCGAGTCGGATTTTGAATGGTTGCCGCTGATAAGTACGTTGCGGCCCGAGCTAGTGGTGATCTTCAGAGGAAGCCTGGAAAGCATCATTCGTCCGGCGATGGTTTCAGACGCCGGCTGGCCGTGGTGGGTGCCGCGGGCGTGGCGAAATTATTCTGCGATGGATCCGCGTTGCTATTTCAGCAACACCTGGTGGCGGAAGGCCAAGCAGACATCAGTTGACGGGTTGAAGCAGAGAATGCGCTTGATGCTTTTGCAGGGACGACCCGGCAAGCCATTAATTGATCTCGAAACGCTCGCCTCGTGTCAAACGAAGCTGATAAAGCAACTGAAATCGCTGGCCACGCGCGTGGTTGTGCTGGGGCTTCTGCCTGTGGACGAGGATCGCTTCCCGGGTTCTGCCGAGCATTTCAAATCTGTGAATAAACGTCTTCAGCAAATCGCAGAGGCTGAAGGTGTTGAATTCGTTGATTGGGCGTCGCAACTAAACGGCGGCGCTTTGTTTTATCGTGACGGCTTCCATCCCAACGAAGCCGGAGCTGTTGCGCTCGCGACTATACTGCGCGAGCGACTCTGCAAAGCGTGATGATCTCTGCAATTGTCACCGCATACGAGCGCATTGATCAGACGTTAGCGACGTTGCGAGTGCTTCAGAGTTGCGTGCCTGCACCGGACGAGATTCTCGTCCACGTCGACGCCAATCAGATCGAGTGTGAGAACGCAATTCGACATGCGTTTCCCGGAATTCAAATTGTGCGCAGCGTGGAGCAGGTCGGTCCGGGTGGTGGACGCAACAAGCTAGTAAGTGCCGCCCGCGGCGAGTTTGTTGCGAGCTTCGACGACGACTCTTACCCAATCGATTCAGACTACTTCGCGCGCGCGCGGCAAGTCTTCGAGAAGTTTCCGGAAGCATCACTCGTCTGTGCGGCGCTTTATCACGCTGGGGAGTCGATTGGTCTCGATGAGCGGAGCGCGCATTGGACCGCGGATTTTTCAGGCGGCGCGTGCATTTTCCGGCGCCAGGCTTTCCTTGATGCCGGAGGTTACGTGCCATTGCCCGTCGCTTACGGAATGGAAGAGGTCGATCTTGCGATTCGACTTCACTCACAGGGTGGCAGAATTCTGACCACTGGCTGGCTGCGTGTGTTCCATAACACTGATCTAAAGCGTCATGGCGATCCGAAAGTAACAGCAGGCAGCATAGCGAATCTCGCGTTACTCGCGTACCTGCGATATCCGGTTTCGCTTTGGGGAATTGGGGTGGGCCAGTGTGCAAACCGCTTGCTCTGGTTGTTGCGACACGGGCGACACCGCGGGATTTTGAAAGGCGTGACGATGATTCCGTCGCATCTGCGGGCCAATCATCGTTACCGGCTGCCGGTGAGTAAGCAAGTGGTGCGATCGTATTTGGCGTTGCGTAGAGCCCCGATTGTGGCAGAGTTGTAGGAGAAGTTTCACGCAAAGACGCAAAGACTAAGAAAAGGCGCAAAGGGATTTCTTGGCGGCTTCTCTTAAACTTTGCGCCTTTGCGTGAAACTGTTTTGAAGTCTTAATGAACTCCTGGATTTGTTGTCAGCTTGGTGCGCGTGAGCATTACGCGATTCCGCGGGCGCTGCGGGTCAGCGGACTGCTCGGTGAATTCATCACTGACCTGTGGATTCGGCCCGGCACGCTCCTGCACAGTTGGAAGAAACGTCTTACCGGCAGATTTCATCCGGGCCTCGCGGGAGCCCGCGTTAAAGCTCCGAACGTTGCCGCCCTGACGTTCGAGTTCAAAGCGTCAATAGCACGTGAAAATGGATGGAAGTTGATCAGTCGTCGGAACGAATGGTTTCAGGAACAGGTCATAGATCAACTTGCGCATTCGACAACGACGAACGGCAACCACACCGTTTTTGCCTACAGCTATGCCGCCGAAGAGATCTTCAAGTTCGCAAAAGTCCGTGGCTGGCGAACGGTCCTGGGCCAGATCGATCCCGGCCCTGCTGAAGAACGCATAGTTGCGGGCCTCGACAAGAAATCTCCGATAAAACACAAACACTGGGAGCCAGCGCCCGCGGATTACTGGAAAAGCTGGCGCAACGAGTGCGCACTCGCCGACCAGATCATTGTGAACTCGGACTGGTCCAAGGACGCGTTACTCGCCGAAAGAACGCCTGCTGAAAAGATTCGCGTGATTCCGGTTGCCTACGAAAGCTCGACCGACGTTGGCTCGCTTCAGCGACTTTACCCCCGTGCCTTCAGTGCCGAGCGTCCGATGAGAGTTTTGTTTCTCGGACAGATAAATCTGAGAAAAGGTGTGGCTCAGTTGCTGGAGGCTGTCCAACTGCTCTCAGGCGAGCATGTGGAGTTCTGGTTTGTTGGTCCAACTCAGATTCATGTCCCACAGAGTTTGCGAATGCACCCGCAAGTTAGATGGTTTGGCCTGGCGCCGCGCGTTGAGGTGGCGAGTTATTACCGCGACGCGGACGTATTTATTTTTCCGACGCTCTCAGACGGTTTTGGTTTGACCCAACTGGAGGCGCAGTCGTGGAAACTGCCGGTCATCGCGTCACGTTACTGCGGCGAAGTCGTGCGCGATGATTTCAATGGCGTAATTCTTGAGGAAGTTTCAGGACGTGCAATTGCGCACGCGCTGGTGAGTTTGTTGCGATCGCCGGAGACGCTTTCCGCGATGTCAGTGAGATCGGTAGTAGAGGATCGGTTTAGTTTGAAGATGTTGGCGGAGTCGTTGAAGAGGCTGTAGGTAGTTTTTGGACAGGATTAACAAGATTTCCCAGGCTTTACAGAATTGAACGCGGAACAAATCATTTGGAATAGACCAGTGTTAGCCACGGCAGTTACGCCGATCCGGTCGACCCTGTTGGCGATCCTGAGCACCGGAATGGCGACGACTGTGTCGATCCTTCTGGTCCCGGAAGATCCTTCCACTGAAGGCGCTTTGTTTTACCCGGCGCTCGTGATGTCGGTGGGACTTGCGACCGCGCCGTTTATGAGCGCACTTCGTCATCCAAAAACACTTTTGCGCGGCGAATGTTTGCTTTCCCTCGCGCCGATCTATTGGCTCTTCCTCGACCTGCTGCAAGGCGTTTACGGAATGCAGGACATCACCGCCGATCAGGTGCGAACGGCATTCCTCGCGATCGGGATCTTTGTTGTAGTGGTTTGGCTCGCAGCTTCGCGTCGCTCCTGGAGACTGCCAAAGGTTTTAATTAGCTCGGTATCGCAGGAGTTCTCGATCAACACTTACTTCGCGCTCGCGATCGCATGCTTCGTCATTGGCATGTTGAACTTCGCGGTGCCGTGCAACTTCAACGTCTTTGAGATGGTCCACTACCTGGGCCAGCAACGTTGGGAGGCGCCCTGGGGGCGGGGGCAATTAGGCGGCTGGGATGCATTCCTCGATCACCTGCAATACTTCGGATATCTCCTCCCCGTGCTGACGGTTGTAATTGGACGCCGTCTGGGAGTGCGCAACGTGCGCACGTTGATCTGCATCGGCCTGTCAGTTGTGATTGCACTTTTCCTTGCGCAGAGTGGAAGCAGGCGGGTAGTCGGTGTGGTCGGCGGCATGGCGTTAATTCTCTGGGTATTGGACCAGCAGCGACTGCGCATCAAACATCTACTCACAACTGTGTTTGCAATAGTCGCTCTACTTGTCACGCTCCAGGTAATGCTGGAATACCGGACGGTTGGTCTGAGTGTGCTGGTAGGCGCGGGCGAAGTGCCGAGCGGGCGCTTCGAAAAAAGACAGATTCTCGAAGAGCAGCACCTGCGTGTGGACGATAACTTCTATCGTCTGTGTCAAATCATTCAGCTCATCCCCGAACAGTATCCGTTTGTCTATCAGAAGTATTTGATCTACGTGATCGTGCGGCCAATACCGAGGGTTCTGTGGCCGGGTAAACCTGTCGATCCCGGCTTCGACTTGCCGACCGCACTCGGCGTCGAGGGGCTTTCTCTTTCTTATTCAGTCATCGGCGAGCTGTACATGTCGTTGGGACTTATCGGCGTTGCGCTTGGCGGTTGGCTTTATGGCCGCATCGCTTCGACTGCAAGCGGTCTGCTCGCTCGTTGCCGCACACAGGGCGCGCTTGTGATCTACAGCATCGTCGTGATGGCGCTGTTCTCCGGTATGCGGTCGATCCTGGAATTGATTCTCGTCAGCTACGTGGTGCTGGCGTGGGTAGGCCTGACGCATTTGTTTATTAAGCTGCGACACGCGAAGGCACAGTGAAGATTCTTGTACTGACAGATTGTCCGTCGCCGTATCAGGTCGAGCTGTTCAATGAGATCGAGTCGCAAGGTGATTGCGCGCTGGAAGTTGCTTACCTGCGCCGTCGCGATCCGAATCGTCAATGGAAGTCGACTGAGGTTCGACATGAAGCGATTGAGTTGGATCGGTCTGGAGATGATGTCACGCGTGCACGTGAGTCGGCACGTGGCGCTGATCTCGTGGTGTTCAACTACTACCGTCATGCAAATGCGGAGCGATTGATTGGTGAGCGGGCTGAACTTCGCACGCCGTGGTGTTTTTGGGGCGAGCGGCCCGGGTTTCATCAGCCAGCGTGGGCCGGACGACTCTTGCGCAAATGGAAACTATCGAAGTTGCACGCGTCGCCGGTGCCGATCTGGGGCATCGGGAAGTTTGCGGTTGATGAGTACAGAAGAGAGTTTGGTGCACGACGTCCTTACTTCAACTTGCCGTACTTTTCTGATTTGAAGCGCTTCACGAATTCAGCACGTCGTGAGCAGCCGGATCGGACGTTTTTGTTTTCGGGATCGCTGATTCATCGGAAGGGTGTCGACGTGCTCGCAGCTGCTTTTGTTGAGCTCGCGCGCGAATTTTCTAACCTGCGTTTGAAGGTGATTGGAGATGGAGCCCTGCGCGAGTCAGTTGAGCAAACTTTGCGGCCGGTGCGTGAGCGAGTCGAGTTTGTTGGGTTCAGAGACTGGCATGAATTGCCGGAGGCGTATGCGAGTGCTGATGTGTTGTGCGTGCCGTCGAGGTATGACGGATGGGGGCTCGTGGTTCCCGAAGGGTTGGCGTCGGGACTGCCGGTGATCGCAACGGATCGAATGGGTGCGGCGCTCGAGTTTGTTGAGACTGGACGCAATGGGTGGCTCATTCCGGCCGGTGATTCGGGGGCATTGATTGATGCGATGCGCGAGGCTGCGTTGCTTTCGGTTAGTGAGCTTGAGCAGTTGGGACGTCACGCGCGTGAAAGTGTGAGCGCGCATACGCTGCAGAATGGTGCGGCTCGTTTTGTGCACTGCGCGCGAGAGGCGATGACTGGTTGGACAGGATGAACAAGATTTTTTCAGGATTTACAAGATACGTATCCTGTCAATCCTCGAAAAATCCTGTCATCCTGTCTAAATGGTTTGTTGAATGTGCAGTATCTCTGGAATTTTTAAGGTCGGTCATCCGTCGTCAGAACTATCTGATGTAGTTCGGCGAATGAACGACGCGCAGAAGCATCGTGGTCCTGACGATCAGGGGATCGCGACGTGTGAATTTGGTGGGGGCGAAGTTGTGCTTGGCAACACGCGGCTCGCGATCATCGATACATCCGAAGCCGGGCATCAGCCGATGAGTGCGCCACTCACGGGCAACTGGATCACGTACAACGGCGAAACCTACAACTTCAAAGATCTCCGCGCTGAGTTATCCGGACCGTGGTCGTCAAATACAGACACGGAAGTCGTGCTTCGTGCTTACGGCCAGTTCGGCGTAGACGCGTTTAGCAAGATGCGCGGTATGTTTGCGCTAGCGCTGTGGGACAATCAAAAGCAAACGTTGGTGCTCGCTCGCGATCCGTTAGGTATCAAGCCACTTTATTACTACGCCTCGCAGAACCAGTTTGTCTTTGCATCCGAACTGCGCGCGCTGCTTGCGAGTGGATTGATACCGCGACGGCTGAATGCGGCCGGGGTTGATTCGTATCTTGCTAACGGATCGGTCGAAGCTCCGCTCACGGTCGTCGATGGCATCAAACAACTCCTGCCAGCTCACGTTCTGAACGTCAGCGTTAACGATGCGCGACAGATCGAGGTAGCTGATACTGAATTCGCCAGTCGTAAGCCGCAAGACATTGAGGGCAAACGCGACGATGCTGTCGCACGCTTGCGTCAGGAGTTGGAAGAATCAGTTCGGCTTCATCTCGTCAGCGATGTGCCTCTGGGAGTTTTTCTTTCCGGCGGCATGGACTCAAGCGCCATCGTTGCGTTGATGACCCAGATTGGCACACGACCACGAACCTTTAGCGTGGTCTTTGATGAAGCGAACTTTGCGAAATTCACTGAGGGCGCCTTTTCGCGGGCGGTTGCGGAACGCTTCAACACCGATCATTCAGAGATTCGGCTCAGTGAAAATCGCTTGCTCGAAATCCTGCCCGAGGCGATTGGGTCACTCGATCAACCCACGATGGACGGCATCAACACATTTGTCGTTTCGCGTGCGGTTAAGAGCAAAGGCATCACGGTTGCGCTTTCCGGGCTCGGCGGCGATGAGTTGTTCGCCGGTTATCCGAGCTTTCGACGCGCGCTCAGGTTTGATGCGATGTCGCAGATGTCGAAAAGAGTGTTGCGTGCGGCGTCAGGTATCGGACAGTTTGCGGTGAGTGGATCGGTGCAGCGGGACAAGTTCTGGCAACTTGCTAACAGTGGCGGCAAACCTGAAGACGTTTATCGGATCTCGCGTCAACTTTTTTCGACGGACTCAGTGATAGGAATAACTGGTCGCAATGGGCTTTCGCAGACGCGCAATGGGAGTCACGCGAATGGTGATATCGTCAACGCGATTTCACGACTCGAGTTGACTGGTTACATGACGAACACACTCTTGCGCGATACGGATGCGATGAGTATGGCTCACTCGCTTGAGGTTCGTGTGCCGTTTGTTGATACGAAGGTCGTCGATTATGTGCTTTCGTTGCCTGGTGAATGGAAGGCGCCGTCGCGGGGTGGGCCAAAGCCGTTGCTGGCGGACGCGATGGCTGATCTGTTGCCGAGAGAGTTTTTGAATCGACCGAAGATGGGGTTCACGTTGCCGTTTGAGAAGTGGCTACAGGGGAGTTTGCGAGGCGAGGTGGGGTCGGTGTTGGAGAGTCCGGGTTGTGGATTGAATTCGGCAGCCGTTGGAGAGGTTTGGAACAGGTTTTTAGAGAAGCCGCGTGCGGTCGGATGGTCGCGGCCGTGGTCGTTGTATGTGTTATCCCGATGGTGTGAGATTAATGGTGTTTGTTAGACAGGATTTACCAGATTTTTCAAGATGAGGGTGTTGCATGTGATTCCGTCGGTAGATGAGCGGTCGGGTGGGCCGGCGACTGCGATTGTCCCGATGTGTCGTGCGCTTATGCAGCAGGGAATCGATGTGCTGTTGTTGAGCACGACCGCGGGACTACCGGCTGAGATTTCGCACGGGGAAATTTTGGAATACAAGGGTATGCCCGCGATCTTTTTTCCGGCGCAACTGGGTGAGTCGTTCAAATACTCACGGCCTCTGTCGGCGTGGCTTCGCTCAAACATTCAGAACTTTGGCCTCGCCCACATTCACGCAGTGTTCAATCATTCGTCCGTGGCTACGGCTCATGTGTGTCAGAAGAGCGGGGTTCCATACGTTATCAGGCCGCTGGGTACGCTCGATCCGTGGAGTATGACGCAGAAGTCTCTGCGCAAGCGTCTCTTCTGGCAGATCTCGGGCAAGGGAATAATGGAGAACGCTGCGGCAGTTCATTACACGAGCGAAGCAGAGAAGCTTTCGACGGAGTCAAGCCTTGGACTCGATCACGGTAAAGTGATTCCGTTGGGTGTAGAAGCCTCTAGTAACCCGAACGGCAAACTCGCTCGTCATCCTTACGTGCTCGTGTTATCACGCCTACACCCGAAAAAAGGGTTGGATGTTTTGGTTGATGCGTTTATGTCGCTCGTACAGAAGCCACAGTTCGCGGAATGGCGGTTGGTGATTGCGGGTGATGGGCCAGTCGAGTATGTCTCGATGCTCAAAGAAAAGGCCCGGGCGAGTTCACAAATATCGTTTACGGGCTGGCTTGAAGGTGACGAAAAGAACGCTGTGCTTAGCGGTGCGTCGTTACTGGTCCTGCCCTCACGACAGGAGAACTTCGGTTTGTGTGTGATGGAAGCGCTGGCGCAGTCAGTGCCTGTGTTGGTGAGTCCGAACGTAAATCTTGCTGACGCGATCGCGGCGGCGAATGCAGGTTGGATCACGCCACTAGATAAGACCGCACTTGTAGAGATGTTGGGTGAGGCGCTTGCGGATAGAGACGAACTCACAAGACGTGGCCGCGCAGGCTGGCAGGTCTCGCAGAAGTATTCGTGGGAGAACTCTGCGCGAGAGCTCGTAGACCTGTATCGAGTTGTGATTCAACAGGGAAGGAACAATGGCAGCGCCAACGTACACTGAGTTTGAGTGGCACGCGGAAGCGGCGGGCAACGGTGATTCTGGCGAGAAGCTGACGCGTGTCTTCGTCGAGCGTGTTAAAAGACTCGAAGGAGTCAGATCGATCTGCGACCTCGGGTGTGGGAATGGTCATATCACCGGGCGACTCGCAAAGCTCGGATATCAGGTCACCGGAGTTGATGCGTCTGCCAGCGGAATTAAGATCGCTCGACGTACCTACCCCAACGTAGAGTTTGTTAAAGCGTTGATCGACCGTGAGCTGAGTCTCGGACAGTTCGACCTCGTAGTGTCGAGCGACGTGATCGAGCACATGTATCGTCCTTCTGATCTGCTCGAAGCCGCTTGCTCCCTGCTAAAACCGGGCGGTCAGATTCTCCTCGGCACGCCTTATCACGGTTATCTAAAGAATCTCGTGCTCGCCGCGACAGGCAAGATGGATACGCACTTCTCGGCGTTGCACGACGGCGGCCACATAAAGTTCTTCAGCGTCAAAACTCTTTCAATGTTAATGAAAGCGCACGGCTTCGAAGCTCCCAATTTCACTTTTTACGGCCGAGCGCCGTGGCTCTGGAAGAATATGATTTGTCACGCTCGGAAAGTTTAAGTAGCGCTTATCTGATGTTCTAGAAGTCCGACCAAGGGCGGCCACGGAGGGCCGCCCCTACAGTACGTTCCGAAATATTTGATTTTCTCTTCAAGCGCAGACAGGAAAGGGTAATGAGAGCTGTCGAACGTACTGTAGGGGCGGCCCTCCGTGGCCGCCCTTGGTTGGAATTACTAAGAGCCACGCATCAATATCTTGACGCTACGGCGAACCCCAAGAGAATGAACCTCTGCCTGACCGCATGTTAGACCAGATTACACCGCTGATACTGACGTATAACGAAGCGCCGAACATCGCGCGTGCGCTTGGTGGATTGGCTTGGGCCAAAGACATTGTTGTAGTCGACAGTTTTAGCGACGATGAGACCGTTCAATTCGCCATCTCGTTCCCAAACGTGCGCGTAGTCCAAAGAGAATTTGATTGTCATCGAAATCAATGGGAGTTTGGATTGAAGGAGACGGGAATCTCAACGCCTTGGGTTCTAGCACTCGACGCCGATTACGTTGTAACTGAGGAATTGGTTTCGGAGCTAAAAGCATTACAGCCAGACAGCACGATCAAAGGCTACCGTGCCAAGTTCATTTACTGCGTCAACGGCAAGAGACTTCGCAGCGGAATCTATCCACCGGTCACCGTACTTTATCGCCGTGAGGCAGCGACGTACGTGCAGGATGGTCACACACAACGAGTCGCGCTTGACGGTGCAATTGCAGATCTACAGACGCCGATGCTGCACGACGATCGTAAGTCATTCAAGCGTTGGTTCAATTCACAAGCCAGGTACACCGAACTTGAAGCGCAAAAATTGCTGGCTGCTGATCCGGCGCGTCTGGCTTTACCTGATCGATTGCGGCGATGGTTGATCGTGATACCCCCAGCTGTGCTGTTTTACTGCCTGATCGTGCGAGGAGGCATTCTCGATGGGTCGGCTGGTTTTTATTATGCCTTTCAGCGTGCGGTAGCAGAGCTAATGTTGAGCCACAGATTAACCGGATCCAAGACACGGATTTAAGTTTGTATATCCTGGGAATCAATGCGTATCACGGAGATGCGGCGGCGGCCATCATCAAGGATGGTCACTTGATTGCTGCGGCTGAAGAAGAACGTTTCAATCGCTTCAAGCACTCAGCGGGATTTCCCGAGCACGCAATTCGTTACTGTCTAAAAACTGCCGGTATCGGGCTTGAAGATCTGGACCACGTTGGAATCTCCAGAGATCCATCCGCGCACCTGCATAAGAAAATCTTGTTCGCCGCCACGCGCGTTGCGAGTCTGGCGAGATCTCAAATCAAGGATCGACTCGGTAATGCGGCTCGCGTGCGTGACGTGAAAGACGAGCTGGCACGAGTCTTTGGTGTTCCCAAAAAACAGCTCCGCGCGCGTTTTCACAACATCGAGCATCATCGCGCGCATCTTGCGAGTTGTTTCTTTGTTTCGCCATTTGAACGCGCGGCATTGCTGTCGATCGACGGCTTCGGAGATTTTATCTCGACGATGTGGGCTGCCGGCGACGGAAACTCCATCGAAGTTCTGGGCCATGTCGGGTATCCACACTCAACTGGAATCGTCTACACCGCGACGACACAGTTTCTTGGCTTCCCGCATTACGGCGATGAAGGAAAGGTCATGGGCCTTGCACCTTACGGTCAGCCCAGCTTCATTAACGAGTTTCGTGAAATCATTCGTACCGAAGAGAACGGACAGTTTCGTCTGAATCTCGACTACTTCCGCCATCACTGCGAAGGGGTCGAAATGACCTGGGACCACGGCTCGCCAGTAATTGGGCGCGTTTACTCGGATGCGCTTGCAAATCTCTTTGGACCACCACGCGCCGAAGGCACGCCGCTGACCGATCGTGAACGTGACATTGCGGCCAGCCTCCAACTGCGCCTGGAAGAAATTGCTTTTCACGTTTTGAATAATCTTCACGAACGAACCGGGCTCACAGATCTCGGCCTCGCAGGTGGCGTTGCTTACAACTCCGTCATGAACGGTAAGATATTGCTCAACACGCCTTTCAAGCGTGTTTACGTTCAGCCTGCGGCAGGTGACAGTGGGACGGCGTTGGGGGTCTGCTATCAAATCTACAACGGCGTTTTGAAACGCGAACGCGGTGAAGTGATGGAAGGTGCGTACACTGGTCCCGAGTTTTCTAACGAAGAGATTCGTGCAGCGCTGGATCAAAGCGGATTGGGTTTTGAAGGTTACACCGACCATGAAGTTACAAAACGTGCGGCACAAGACATCGCTGCGGGCTTGGTTGTCGGATGGTTCCAGGGTCGGATGGAATTCGGACCACGCGCGCTTGGCAACCGATCGATCCTCGTTGATCCGCGCCGTGCTGAAATGAAAGATATCCTCAACGATCGAATCAAGAAACGTGAACCATTCCGGCCGTTTGCCCCCTCGATTCTCGAAGAGCGGGTTGGGGATTATTTCGAACAGACACATCCGGCGCCCACGATGTTGATGGTCTATCAGATCAGAAACGAACGACGAAACGAGATACCTGCAGTGGCGCACGTCGATGGCTCCGGTCGTTTACAAACTGTTTCGCCCACGGTGAACGAGCGTTATTATCAGTTGATCTCAGACTTCGCTGAGTTAACGGGCGTGCCGGTCATTCTCAACACGTCGTTCAACGAGAACGAGCCGATTGTTTGCACACCGCAGGAAGCGATTGAGTGTTTTAGAAAGACGAAGATGGATGTGCTGTATCTTGGAGATTTTGCGGTGCGGAGAAAGGATTAGACGATGCGGATTCTGGTCACGGGGGGTGCGGGATTCATCGGCTCGCATCTCTGCGAGCGGCTCGTCGGTGAAGGCAACGAAGTGCTTTGCCTCGACAATTTTTTCACCGGCAGGCGCGAGAATATCTTTCATCTGCTCGACAATCCACGCTTCGAGTTGATCCGTCATGACGTGACCGAGCCGATACTCCTCGAAGTAGACCAGATCTACAACCTCGCATGTCCCGCCTCCCCCGTCCACTACCAGTACAATGCGGTCAAGACGGTGAAGACCAACGTGATGGGCGCGATCAATATGCTCGGCCTCGCCAAGCGTGTACGCGCGCGCATTCTTCAGGCCTCGACTTCCGAAGTCTATGGCGATCCACTTGTCCATCCACAGACAGAAGATTACTGGGGCAACGTCAATCCCATCGGCATTCGTTCCTGTTATGACGAAGGCAAGCGCATCGCTGAGACTTTGATGACCGACTATCACCGCCAGAACAACGTGGACATTCGCATCGCGCGGATCTTCAACACGTATGGCCCACGAATGCTGGAAGACGATGGCCGCGTAGTTTCAAACTTCATCGTTCAGGCACTGCGTGGCGAGCCGTTGACACTCTACGGTGAAGGCCAGCAGACACGCTCATTCTGTTATGTTGATGATCTGGTTGAAGGATTAATTAAGCTCATGAATATCGAGGGTGTACACGAGCCGGTAAATCTCGGTAATCCCGGTGAGTTTACGATCATGCAACTGGCGGAAGAGGTCGTGAAGACTTGTAACTCGAAGTCCGGATTTACTCATCTGCCGTTACCCGCCGACGATCCGCGACAGCGCAAACCCGACATCGGAAAAGCGCGGTCGTTACTTGGCTGGAACCCGACAATTCCTTTGCGCGAAGGTCTGAAGAAAACAGTTGAGGACTTTAAGGCAAGAGTCAACGTTTAAGTGAGAGGCAATTTGAATCTTCTCTGTTGCACAGAGAAAGCCAGAACAGGGCACTACCTGTTTAATTGAAAATCCTGCTCCTCAATCAGTGTTTCTACCCTGATGTGGTCTCGACGGCACAACACCTCACCGATCTCGCCACGACTCTAGCTTTACGCGGCCACAAAGTAACAGTCATCGCCAGCGATCGCGGGTATGACGATCCCTCGACGCGCTTCAAGCGCCGCGAACAGTGGAACGGGATCGACATCATTCGAATCCCGGCTGCGTCTTTTGGAAAGGGCAGCAGATGGCGACGCGTTTTGAACTTTGGCATTTTTATGCTGCTGTGTTCGCTGCGTCTATTGTTTCTGCGTCGCTTCGACGTCGTCGTTGCACTCACATCGCCACCACTGATCTCATTTCTTGCGGCACTCTTCGTGAAGATTAAAGGCGGCAGCTTTTGCTTTTGGGTGATGGACCTCAATCCGGATGAGGCAATTGCGGCCGGCTGGCTCAAACAGAATTCTGCAACGAGTCGAGTCCTGCAGCGGATGTTGAATTACAGCCTGAAGGCCGCATCGCGGACGGTTGTGCTCGATCGTTTTATGAAGGAACGCGTCGTTGCAAAAGGTGTCGATGCGACTCGAATCACGGTTGTGCCGCCGTGGTCACATGACGATCACGTTGTTTTTTCCGCAGCGGGAAGAGCAGCGTTTCGGCAGCAGCACGCATTGTCAGACAAGTTTGTGGTGATGTACTCCGGCAATCACAGCCCGTGTCATCCACTCGATACCCTCCTCGATGCTGCTCGTATTCTTCCAGAGATCGTTTTTTGTTTCGTTGGCGGCGGCAGCGAACAGGCAAAGGTACGCGAGGCTGGTTTGAGCAACGTGAGGTGTTTGCCGTATCAACCGCTGAACGAACTCTCAAATTCTCTGTCGGCGGCAGATCTGCATGTTGTGGTGATGGGTGAACAGTTCGTCGGCATTGTTCATCCGTGCAAGGTCTACAACATTCTCTCGATTGGTGCTCCGGTCCTGTACATCGGCCCGGAGCAGAGTCACGTCGCTGACATCGCATCGCAGCATGGCCACTTCTTTGTCGCACGCCATGGTGATGTTGAGACGATCGTCAAAGCAATTCCACAGGCAATGCAACACAAGCGGTCCCCGCCGGTGATGTCTTTCTCAAAACAGACTCTCCTGCCGGAGCTTATCGCTCTCATCGAAACGGGACAGGATTTACAGGAAGTTTCAGGATTAACCCCATCGCCAGGGAGGTAATCACTTGAAAACATATTTCGCCCTGTTTTCAATTGCGACAGTCGCTTCGCTGATAACTACGCCTCTCATCCGCCGGCTCTGTGAACGATACAAATTACTCGACGTACCGCTCGACAGCCGGCGCATTCATCGGCGAGCCGTGCCGCGTCTTGGCGGCGTTGCGCTGTATCTCTCGTGTCTGGCCGCGCTCTCAATGCTGCCGTTTGTCGACAACCTGCTCACGCAGACACTAAGCGGTTTCAAGTCTGAGTTTCTCACGCTATTCGTTCCGGCAACGCTCGTGTTGTTGCTCGGTGCGTACGACGATTTGCGTGGCGCTAATGCGACCGTAAAGTTCCTGGTACTCGGGCTCATTGCCACGTTGTTCTATGCGATGGGCGGTCGCATCGATGCGCTTTCGATTCCCTTTGTCGGCTCGGTACAGTTGCCGGCTGTCGTGTCGTTCATCGTCACGGTTGTTTGGCTCGTGGGCATTGCAAACGCATTCAATCTGATCGACGGATTAGACGGACTGGCATCAGGCGCCGCTCTGTTCTCATCGCTTGTCATACTTGGCGTTTCGGTGTCGCAGGAACGATCGTTGACGATCGTGGTGGCCCTCGTGTTGTGTGGAGCGCTCGCTGGGTTCCTTCGTTACAACTTCAATCCCGCATCAATCTTCCTTGGTGACTCCGGATCGCTCTTCACAGGATTTCTTTTAGCAGCTCTGTCGGTGTTGGGAACTCAGAAGGCTACAACCGCAGTTGCGATCGTCGTTCCGATTCTCGCGTTTGGCTTTCCGGTTGTTGATACAGCGATGACGATGGGCCGCCGGTTGGTGAGTCGAAAGCCCGTATTCCAGGGCGACAAAGAGCACATTCACCATATGTTACTTGCGCGCGGCTGGTCACAACGGCGAGCTGCACTCGTGCTCTACGGTGTTTGCGCGTTGTTTGGCCTCGTGGCGCTGATCTTTCCCGCGACCGGATCGAAGCTTACGGGCTTCATGTTGTTTGTGATTTCGGTAGCGGTGATCATCGCTGTGGGCCATCTTCGCTATCACGAGGTCGACGAGTTGCGCGCGGGAGTGAAGCGTACGGTGGGCGATCGTCGGCTGCGTGTGGCGAACAACATCAGAGTCCGGCGTTCGGCGTTGGCATTATCGAAAGCTTCGGATCTGCACGAGATGTTTGAGGCGACGCGACACTTGCTCGACTTCGGCGAATTCAGTTTTGCAAATGCCCAGGTGGGCCAGGCTGGTCGCGCCGGTATGAATGAACGTGCTTATTATGCGAGTTTGCAGCGTCATCCAAAACAGGTGCTTGAGTTTCGGAATGGGAGAGTGTTCTGGTCCTGGTCTGAAAAGATGGAGGATTTGCCGTCGCGCTCGGATTGGTGCATTCGTTTGCCCCTCGTGAAAGACGGTGTGGAGTGGGGCTGGTTGAACTTCTATCGCAGCGCTGATAGCGAGCCGCTGCTGGTGGATACAAATTATCTGGCTGATTTGTTCCGGCGTGAGTTTACTGATGCAACCGTGAGGATCCTGGCGTTGCATGAAGAGCCGGTCGCCGTGGCGGCGATGGCAATGACTGCCGCAGATTCACGCGGATAAACGCGGATTGTTTAGTAAGTTCATATTTGCAGCGCTCACGGGATTGATCGTAATCGCGCCTGTTCCGTACGGCACAGTCGAGCCATGGTGGAAGGCGGCGTTTGTTTGTGCGGTTTTTGCGATATGTATCGTCGCGCTTCTCGAGAGTCTAAAGAACCCAATCGGGCGATTAGAGGGAGCTTCAGTTTTACTGCCGATGGTCGCTTTGTCGCTGCTGGCATTCCTTCAAACCATCTCGCTCGGCTCGCGCACGGAAGCCAATATATTAGTTTGGAATACGATCAGCGCCGATCCATATCAAACGCGTTTCTTCGCGTTGCAGATGCTTGCGCTCACCACGTTTCTAGCATTGCTTTATCGCTATGCGAGTACGGAGCGTCGCGTTCGTGTGTTGGTTTACACAGTGCTCGCAATTGCTGTTGCGAGCGCCGTCTTTGGGATTCTGCGACAGACGACACAACAGGAAACTGGATTCCTTCTGCCGCTTCTGAAAAAGAATCAAGGTTACGGGCAGTTCATCAATAAGAACCATTTCGCGTTTCTGATGGAAATGGCATTCGGCCTCGGCCTTGGAATCATTCTTGGCGGTGGAGTCGCGAGAGAGCGTCTGATGATCTATGTTGCTCTCTTGTTGCCGATTTGGACCGGACTCGTGCTGGCGAATTCACGTGGCGGGATTCTCGCGATGCTCGCGCAGGTTGTTGTTGCTGTGTTGTTATTGATTAGCTTTCGAGGTTTGTCGAGTGATTATCAACTCCCCAAAATCGCCCAGTCGGCAGCTGCAAAAATAGTTCTGCTTGTCGTTCTTATTGTTGGCGTTCTATTTGGAACGTTTTGGGTTGGCGGAGATCGACTCGCAACGAACTTCGAGAACGCGACCGGCGAGTTCACTTCTCCTACGACGAGCGCAGGCGCGAGCAGAAATGAGATCTGGCGTGCAACGTTGAAAATGTTTGCCGCACATCCGATTGTCGGCATGGGTTTGGGTGGGTACTGGATTGGCATCACTGCGTATCACGACGCATCTGGATTAATGACGCCCCAGGAAGCTCACAACGATTATCTCGAACTACTCTCGAGTGGTGGCTTGATTGGGCTTGCGCTTGGTATTTGGTTCGCAGTGGCTGTTGTTCGTAAAACCCGACACAACCTCTTGACCGATACGGGATACAAACGTGCGGTGCGACTCGGAGCGGTCCTCGGACTCACTGGCGTTGCAGCGCACAGCCTCGTAGATTTCGGTCTGCACATCATGACGAACGCGATAGTGTTTATTGTTCTGATCATGATCGCGACTTCAAGAATCGATGTCACGGCGAGGTCGAATGAGATCTAAAGCAACTTTTGCAGTCGTAGTCTTGTTGGCGATCAGTATGTCGCTGAACGCACTGCCAGTGCAGGACATCGGCGGGTCACTGGCATTTCAGGGTCAGGACATCATCGGTGGCGCTGCGATTATTTTTAAGGCTCCTAAGCGAGTGAAAGATCTCACCGGTGGCGCCGCGGCAATGATGGCAAGCAGGCGTCCGCAGCGGACCGGTCGTTCTTCCGACGTTGCACGAAACACCACGTCTGACAGACGTCCACCTGCAACAACAACCACAACAACGACGACGGCAACAACAAGCGAACGTGCGGAAACGTTCAAGTCTCAGGGCGACACGTATTACGATTCAGGCCAGTTTGCACAAGCACTCGAAGCCTATCAGAACGCACTCAAGCTAGCGCCACAGGATGCTGAAGCACAGGGCGCACTCGGTGATACATACCTCACGCTTAATCGACTAGCCGAAGCAGCGAGTGCGTACGAGAAGACAGTTCGCCTGCAACCCGATAACGCTGCGGCATACAGCAACCTCGGCTATGCTTACGACAAACTCGGAAGAGTCTCTGACTCTGTCACAGCCCTCCGCGACGCGGTGCGGTTGAAGTCAGACGACGATGTTGCTTTCAACAATCTCGGCGCCAGCTTGTACAAAGCAGGCCGTTACCAGGAGGCGCTCGAGGCTTTCAACAATGCGGTCCGGCTCAACCCAAACGATCCGGATGCACTGAACAATCTCGGTGCGGCGCAGTATGCCCTCGAACAGTATGAACGGGCGCGCGACAGTTTTCAGAGAGCAGTTAATGCGAAAGCAACGTCGGCTGACGCTCACTACAACCTCGGTAACGCTTTCTACATGACCGGGAGACATCGCGAAGCAGCGACCGCGTATCGCAAGGCGATTGAGTTAAACCCAAACTACGTTGAAGCGCGAACGAATCTGGGAAGTTTGTTGATCTCACTCGGGGATTTGCAAACTGCGACTTCAGAACTCTTGCAGTCGATCAGGCTTCGTCCCGGCAATCCTGTCGCTTACAACAATCTGGGTTATGCGTACGTGAAGATCGGAGAGACTTTGGATCGCAATGCCGCGGTTCAGTATCTGCGTCAGGCCGTCGATGCATATAAAGAAGCGCTTCGGTTGAAACCGGATTACGTGAAAGCTCTGAACAATCTCGGTGCGGCGTACAACAAGCTGGGGCAATATCAGGAGGCCGCAGATGTGCTTTCGCGCGCGACACGTGCCAAACCCGACTTCGCCGAAGCACACTACAATCTGGGCACCGCCTTTTATAACCGCAATCAGTTTAAAGAGGCTACGCTCGCGTTTCAGCAGGCCGTGCGCGTCAAACAGGACTACGCCGATGCATACAACAGTCTCGGCACTGCGCTCTACCGAGATTCACAATTCGAACCGGCCATCGAAGCATATAAAAAGACGCTGGCACTGAAATCTTCCAATGCAGAAACCAACAACAATCTCGGCACGGTTTACTTCAGAACCAAACGTTATCAGGAGGCTGCCGCGTCCTTTAAGGAAGCCGTGAGACTCAAGCCAGACTACAGTGAAGCACATTTCAATCTCGCGCTGGCGTATGTGGCTCTGAACGATAAGAAAGGTGCTCTCGACCAGTACAACCGGTTGAAGAAGTTGAATCCGAAACTTGCGGAAGAATTTTTTCAGAAGTACATGAAGAAGTAATCCACAGATTACACAGATTTTTTTGTTGTAATCTGTGTAATCTGTGGATAGACTTACCGGAACAAGCGGGGCCGTGGTCTATCGTTTCTGAGAAGGGACACTTTAGATGAACCCAAAACGACGGAATGGTTCGAGAGTGATTGCGGTCTTACTACTTTTCGCAATCGCACAGATTGGTCTTCAGGTTGGACTCGCTGAGCCCAACACAACAACCAACCCAACCGCAATTCCGCAGCAGTTCGTCGCCCGGTTGACTACAAGAAACAATCAGCCGATCACCGTTAATGGTCTGAGTGCGAATACGGGCGCTTCGATTTTAACGGGAGCGACGATTGAGACTGGCGCCGATCAGTCGGCAACCGTCAACCTTGGACCACTTGGTCAACTCGATATCGCGCCCAACACGAAACTCGTTCTGACGTATGACGAGAACGGAAACGTGAAAGCGTTGCTCATTTTTGGCTGCGCGATCCTGACGGCGAAGAAGAAGACGACAGGCGAAGTCGCGACTGAGCAAGGATCGGCGGGTAAGACTGATCCGGCAGCTGGTGGCGTTCTCGATATTTGCTTCCCGCAAGGTGCGAGTGCTCCGCAAGTTGGACAGGGCGCTGCGGCGGCCGCTGGTGCCGGAGCTGGGGGTGGAGCGCCGGCAGCGGGTGGCGGTGGCGGACTTTTCGGATTGGGTACCGCGGCCACTGTCGCGATCTTTTCTGGCATTGGCGCTGCGGCTTTGACGCCGCTGTTCTTCCAGGACAATCCGAGCGGCGCAAATCCGTAAAAACGGTAAAACTAACCACGGATAACGCGGATCTGTGTAAATCGATAAACACAGATCCGCGTTTTTCTGTGTTTTGATCAATGCGCGTTGGGCTCACAATCCTCGGCATTGCGGTGTGCCTGTTTCTCATCCAGGCGTCCGCGCGATTTGGGTTCTCGAGGATGCTTGCGAGGTACGCGCTCATCGAGAACTCGATCCCTGCTGCGGATCAAGCTGTTCAACTCACTCCCTCCGATCCCGAAGCACATCGATCGAGAGCGACAATTCTCAATCGCTCGCAAAAGCCTACGGAAGCATCTCAATCACTCGCGACCGCCGTCACCCTACGCTATCGCGACGACATACTCTGGATCGAACTCGGCAACACGCGCGAGGAACTCGGCGACACCAACGGCGCGCTCGCAGCTTTGGACCAGGCCGTCCGTTGGGCGCCACACTACGCGCACACACACTGGCAACGCGGCAATCTTCTTCTCCGCATGCGAAGACCAGTTGATGCCTTCACCGAACTGCGCAACGCAGCAACGGCGAATCCCTCATACACACCCAACCTGATCGATCTCGCCTGGGGCATGTCCGGCGAAGACCTCAAAACAACCGAGTCAGTCCTCGAAATAAAAGACGACTCAACACGACTCGCTCTTATTCGTTTCCTCGCACGAAAAGGAAAGGGCAGGGAAGTCGCCGATCAAATCGCTTTATTAACCACTCCTCCTTCCACTGAATTACAAAACGAAGTCGCTCGTCTACTCTTCGGTGCAAAGGCCTATCGCGAAGCGTTTGATCTCTGGCGCAGCGCAAACAAAGCGCAGCTACCAATCAACGGCAGCTTCGAGGAACCAGTCGCTTTTGCCGACACTACTTTCGGATGGCTCATTGCCCCTGATCAGAAGAACCGCGCAGCAATCGACGTTTCCGAAAAGTTCGGCGGCGCGAAGAGTCTCCAGATCAATTTCGACGGCGCCTGGGCTCCCGGCACTACGCTACTGTCTCAAACAATCATAATCGACCCCGGCAAGTCGTATCGTTTATCCTTCGCCGTCAAAACAAAAGACCTGGTGACGGGTGGTCCGCCAGTGATCCTTGTCATCGATGCCAACAGCAATCAGCTGCTCGGTCGATCAGAAAACCTGCCCACCGCCACGACACCCTGGCGCACTCTAAACCTAAACTTCAATACGACCCCGACATCACAAGCGGTTATCATTCGCCTGCAGCGAAACAACTGCGACTCGTCACCGTGCCCGATCTTCGGTACTCTTTGGCTGGATGAGTTCCATATCGCACAGACTGAACCCACGTCCCCGAGGTAGTTTACGAAGATGTCCAAACAGAGATTAGCTCCCGATCCGAAGGACATCTTCATCGAACGCATGTCCGAGCATGATCTGCTTGAAGTCGTTGAGATAGAGGAACAATCCGGGCTGAGTCGTTGGGGCTGGGCGGCGTATTACGCGGAATTGCAGGGCGCGAACCGCGACTTGATGCTCGTGGCGCGACCGTCAAAGTCTGCGACGCAGGACTCGCCGCCGATCGCAGGTTACATCGTGGCTCGGGAAACCGCCGGGGAGTTACACATCAATAATTTTGCCGTCCGGAATGAGTTCAGGCGTCGTGGCGTGGGTGCAACATTGCTCAATCAAGTGCTCGACGAGGCCCGTCAACGTAAAGCAACCGCAGCATTTCTTGAGGTTCGGAGTACAAATCACGTGGCCCAGGCGCTTTACGAAAAGTGCGGTTTTCGGGCCATTGCGAGGCGTGCGAATTATTACTCGGAACCGAGCGAAGACGCCGTCGTGATGAGCCTGGAACTGGGGTGAATTACCAGCTTGATTTGGCCACTCTGTTGGGCTACCATTTTTCCCGTGCGACACAATCACATGGAGGTCCCAGGCCTTGACCTCCCATCACCATCCTGCCCACTTTCATTCGTCTGAAAGGAGACATGCAAGAACATGGATATGGCAACTACGGATAGTCTGAAAGAAGAGTTGATAAACAGAGACCCAGAATTTCGCGAATTAGCTAGAGAACATCATAAGTACGAAGAACGCCTTAGTGAATTATCAGCTCTTTCCTATCCGAGCGACGAAGAACAGCTGGAGGAAGTTACTCTCAAGAAGAAGAAATTAGCGTTGAAAGATCAGATGTACTCGATCATGTTGCAGTACCAGAAAACTCAGAGCTTGAGTCACTGAAACTGCGGCGCAGTTTCTCCGAGCTAAAAGAATTGAAGGGGGACGTAGAACCGAGAGTTTGCGTCCCCTTTTCAGTACAAGAGGCACAGAAGTCGCAAAGTTGAAGATGAGTTTGTGAGAATAGTTAAGGAAAGCATTCCGTATATTGTTATTCCGGTGCTGCTGGGCGTGGCGGCAGCGGTGTTGGGCTTTTGGTACGTTGCCGGATTTCTCTTTCTGTTGACGCTTTTTATGGCGTTCTTCTTTCGCGATCCGAAGCGAGTGCCCCCCTCCGATCCGGATGTGGTTGTTTCGCCTGCCGATGGACGCGTGACGCGTGTTGGGCCGATGGCTGCGGAAGCAGACGCGCCGACAGTCGTCAGTATCTTCTTGTCGCCTTTGGATGTGCATATCAACCGTTCGCCGATTCCCGGGAAGATCGTTGATGTGAAGTATTCGCCGGGCAAGTTCTTAATGGCGACAAATGAGAAGGCGAGTCTCGTAAACGAGCAAAATGCGTTGACGATTCAGGGCGAGAAGATTACGGTTGTTTGTAAGCAAATCGCCGGGATACTGGCGCGACGGGTGGTCTGTTGGAAAGGGAAGGGCGATAATCTGAAGTTAGGCGAGCGCTTTGGGATGATCAAGTTTAGTTCGCGTACTGATGTGTTGCTCCCTGCGAATGTGGTGGTAATGGTTAAGGAAGGGCAGCGCGTGCGTGGGGGAACGACGGTGATTGGGAGAATCTCATGAGTCTGACAACAGATGAAGTTGAGCGTCCGAATCCCCCGCGTAGAGGAGTGAAGAAGGGACTTTATCTGATCCCTTCTGCGTTTACCGCGGGCAACATCGGTATGGGATTTCTTTCTGTGATGGAGTCGTTGCGCGGGTTTCAGTTGCTTGGTAAGACTACTCCTGATCTTTTGGCGGCCAGAGATCACTTCGACATTGCGGCAATCGCGATTGGGTTCGCGTTGTTGTTTGACATGCTCGATGGTCGTATTGCGCGACTCACTAAGACTACAACTGAGATTGGTGTTCAATTAGATTCAATTGCAGATGTCATCACGTTTGGTCTCGCGCCGGCAGTACTAGCTTACGTCTGGGGATATGGATCCACACTGGCAGAAGGAACCGATCTTCATCGCTTCGCATTCTTCCTATCGTTCATGTACTTGATCTGTGGTGCGTTTCGTCTCGCACGTTACAACGTCCAGGCATCACGTCCGCGCGTTCTCGCTGAAGGCTCCGTTAAGGTAGATAAAAAAAGCTTCGTCGGTTTACCAATTCCCGTTGCCGGTGGCTTGATCGCCGCGCTCGTCCACTTCTCACCTGTGCCGTTGATTTATTTCGGAACTGAACGAGCAAGGATCTACTCAGCTTTGCTGATGATCCTGGTTGGGTTTCTGAGTTTGATGATGGTGAGTACCTGGCGCTTCTCGAGCTTCAAGCAAGTTGGGACGAGTAGTCGCAGCATGCGACCAATCATCCTCGCGCTCTCCGTGATATTGCTGATCATCCTCTACTCGCAGTACGTACTCCTCGCGATCGTTGTTGGATATATTCTCTACGGCCTGCTCTCTCGAATGGTCGGGATCTTCTGGCGCCGTGGTGAGTCGGCAGAAGGAAAGATCGAACCAAATCCCGTGAGCCGGCATTAAGGTAGTTAAGCCACAAAAGGCACAAACACGCGACTTCATTCCTCCGGAGGCCGCCTCATGTCCGAAGTCTTCATCAGCTATCGTCAGACTAATGACGAACACATACAACGTGTCCGCGAGTTCGCCGAACGCCTACGAGATGCCGGCATCGACGTAATACTCGATCAATTTTTTCTCGATGAACATCCGGAAGGACCAAGTGAGCGGTGGTGCAAATGGAGTAGCGATCGCGCGCTCGAGACAGAATACGTTCTCATCATTGGTACTCAGCAGTGGTTTCAATGCTTCGAAAAGAAGCAGCCACCGGGAACGGGACTTGGTGCTGCATGCGAAGCAGATGATCTACGCACGCGGATTTACGAAGCTGGTGGCGTGATCTCGAACATTCGCGTGGTCTTGTTTGACCGTGATGATACGCAGCACATTCCGGGAAAGCTACGCGGATACCACGCCTTTCATGTAGAGCGCGATTTTAAGAACATTGTTCGTTGGCTCGGAAAGACGATCGACACTAAAGACACGCCACGCACGTCGATCCCACACAATCTCCCTTCGCTTCAACCTTTCTTCGGACGCGAGAAGGAACTGAAAAGAATCGCCGATGCCCTAGATCCCGAGAGCCGCACGTGGGGGGCACTCATCGACGGCCCTGGCGGCATAGGTAAAACATCGCTTGCGGTTCGCGCTGCCTACGATGCTCCAGTCGAGCACTTCAACAAGATCGTCTTCGTATCCCTGAAGTCGCGCGAGCTGGACGACGATGGCGTTCGGGATCTTAGCGGCTTCCTCATCAGTGGCCTCGCTGAACTTCTTAACGAACTTGCACGTGAACTCGGCCGCGCTGAAATTGCAAAGGCACCTGAAGATCAGCGCCCACGCATGCTTCTTGACGCCCTGCGCGGGACACGCGCGTTACTCTTGCTCGACAACCTCGAAAGCCTGCTCAAATCTGAGCGAGACATAGTATTTACTTTCGTCAAGAAACTACCGGCGGGTTGTAAAGCTATCTTGACATCGCGAAGACGCATTGGTTCGGCCGCAGAGGAATTGATCCTTGAAGAACTCGGCGAATCCGCTGCTCTTGATACGCTTGCAAAACTTGCTGAGAGTAACCCGGCTCTGGCGAAGACTAGTCCCGAGGAACGGCAAGAGCTTTATCTCGCGACCGCTGGGAAACCGTTGCTACTTCGCTGGACTGCAGGACAAATTGGCCGTGGGAGCTGTCTTACTTTGAGTGATGCCATTGCCTATCTTCGTTCGTGCCCGGAAGGAAATGACCCACTGGAATTCATATTCGGAGATCTTGTAGACGATTTCGCCCAGGCTGAGATGCCTGTCTTATGCGCACTCTCTTATTTCACTTTGCCAGCAAAAGTGGAACACATCACAGAACTCGCTGAGCGGCCCCAAGCTGAGGTCGAAGTCGCCTTGCGGAGCCTTGTCACACGTTCGCTAGTCGTTCCGAGCGAGGAGCTTGAGACTTTTACACTTGTCCCATTAGTCGCCGACTTCCTGCGTAAGAAAGAACCTGGGGTTGTTCATGATATAGGTGATTGGTTAGAGAATTGCGCCTACGCACTGGTGGTGGAGAATGGCTATAACAAACACTACCGATTCCCAGTGCTCGATGATGCCTGGCCTACGATTGCCGCCGCTTTGCCGCAATTCCTCAAGGGGACTAATGAGCGGCTCCAAAAAGTGTGTGACGCACTACATACATTTCTCAATTTCACTGGGCGCTGGGATGAGCGGCTCGCTTTCTGGCGTGATGCCGAGAGCCGCGCCGTAAAAGCAGGGGACTTCAGGGAGGCCGGCTGGCGCGCTTATCAAGCGGGCTGGATCCATTATGCGCGCAAGCAATCAGAGGAAGTGCTCGCCTGTGCTGAGCGAGCCGCAACCCACTGGGACGAAGCCAAAGCCGGGACCCGCGAGCGGGCGTCCGCCATTCGCTTGCGCGCTGATGGGTATAAATTGGGAGAGAATTATGCTGCCGCGATTCTCGCCTACCGCGAAGCTGTCGAGCTTTTGCGCACCTTAGGTCACGAGAGCAAGGACGTTGCCAGGGGCTTAAACTCCCTCGCCGAAGCCGAACAGGCCTCAGGTGACCTCAACACCGCCGAGCACGATTATGGCGAGGCCCTTCGGATAGCTCGGGTGGTAGGTTACGGTGAGGGCGTTGCCTACATCACTGGCAATCTGGCTGAGTTAGAGCTTGATCGTGGCAATTGGTCTGGCGGCGAAGCTCTTGCACGCGAGGCATTGGTATTGTCAAAGGAAATCGGCCGCCTGGAATTGATAGCGGGTGACTGCCGCCGTTTAGCCGAGGTCCTGGTGCGGCAAGGCAAAAAGACTGAAGCCGTTGCGTATGCGGAGCGCGCAGTAGAGATTTTCACCCGCCTAAGGTCACCACAACTCGCCGTCGCTATGGATATTCTAGATGAGTGCCAAGATAGCCAAACTTTTTGAACTTGTCCCTATGCCTTTGCGAACTGATTAATTAGGATTTGACTTTGAACTGGCTTCAGTCGGGCGGGCGAACGCGAGTAGCCCGTGTTCGGTTGTCAGTATGACAGCGTCGCCCACGATGATAGGCGATGCTGAGCTGGTTAGTTCCTCGCCCGCGGGAAGAGTGTTGACCTGTTTTCCATCTTTCAATCCGAGTACGACGCCTTCGGAACTAGAAAGCGGTGTGAAGAGCGCGGTTTCGGCGACTGCCAGCGGTTGGGCGGAGATGCGGCCGGGGAGTTGTTTTTTCCAGAGCATCGCGCCTTTGAGATTTAGGAGATAGGCGAAGTTGTCGAGCGAGGCGGCCAGAAGTGAGTCGCCGGCGAGGACGACGGCTTCGACTCCGGCGCCCGTTCGCTTGCGCCACTGCAGTTTTCCTTTGTCGCTGCTTACTGAATAAACGTATCCATCACCAGAACCAAAGAAGACGTCCTTTTTATTGACAGCCACTGGTCCATGTATCGCGCCTTTGGTTCGATAGCGCCAGAGAAGAGTGCCGGAGGCTTCATCGAGTGCCAACAACGTTCCGTCTTCACTACCAAGATAAACCTTGCCGTCCTTCACAACAGGCTGGCCACTGAACTCCAACGCAAACGGTATCGACCACAACACGCCACCGGTTCGCTTATCAAATGCGTAAGCTCTGCCATCGAGGCCGCCCGCAAATATTTTTCCGTGACTGAGCGCGAGTGCACCGCGCAGTGGTCGGACTAGCGGCGTCATCCATTGCGTCACGCCACCTTCACGACCAAGCGCGCGCAAAGCGCCCGCTGGCTTTTGTGATCCATTTGCTTCGACCTTGGTTTCTGACGCGACATAGATCGCGTTTTCATCTGCGACAGGTGAAGCAGAGAGTTCGCCTCCGATTTCCGAGCGCCAGAAAAGTTGTCCGTCTTTCGCTTTTAGCGCGACGAGCTGACCACCCGAGAGAGGTAGATAGATTCGTTCGTTATCGAATGCCGGTGTGAGATTGGTGACGTTCGACTCGTATCGCCAACGCACGGTAAGCGGTTGCGATAGGAGCGCATCCGTGTTGGCCCGGATCTCTATGAAACAAATGATGGCGCATAAGGCGAAAGCAAAAACTCTCACGCAAAGGCGCAACGGCGCAACGGAAGAAGTGATTATTCCGTGTTTTCTTTGCACCTTTGCGGCTTTGCGTGACACTTCTTTGCGATCCTTCAACTCGAAAGTATAATCAACAACTCTTTCCAATCCATGACCCAGAATCATGAAACCGTAATAATACTTGACTTCGGATCGCAGTACACCCAGCTCATCGCTCGTCGTGTTAGAGAAGCCGGTGTTTACTGCGAAATACTTCCTTTCAACACACCAATCGAAGCAATCAACGCGAAATCACCAAAAGGACTGATCTTCTCCGGTGGTCCTTCGTCAGTGTACGACAACAGCGCGCCCAAGCCTCATCCGCAACTATTGCAGTCTGTCGACTGTCCCACGCTCGGCATCTGTTACGGGTTCCAGGTCTTTGCAGGCGAGCTCGGTGGAACCGTGGCCGCATCGCCGAATCGTGAGTTCGGTTACGCGCGATTGAAAGTCCTCGATGTCACGAGCCGATTGTTCCAGGGGTTGCCCCCTGAACTCGACGTTTGGATGAGCCATGGCGATCACGTCACGGAAGTGCCGCCCGGTTTTCAGGTCACTGCACTCACTGACGACGCGCTGAACGCTATGGAAGACGAGTCTCGCGGGATTTACGGCGTGCAGTTTCATCCCGAGGTGGCCCACACGCCGCTTGGTGCACAGGTGTTACGCAATTTTCTTTTCTCGGTTTGCGGTTGTAGAGGTGACTGGTCGCCTGAAGCAGTCATCGAGGAACAAGTCGAACGCATTCGAACTCAGCTTGGCGACGAGGGACGTGTTGTTTCGGGACTGTCCGGAGGTGTTGACTCCACTGTCGCTGCAGCGCTTGTACACAAAGCGGTCGGCGATCGACAGACGTGCATCTTTGTTGACAATGGACTCTTGCGGGAAGGCGAGTTTGAATCAACTCTGTCGCTGTTGCGACAGAGTATGAAGTTGAACATCTTAGGTATTCGTGCAGGTCAACTGTTCCTTGAAGCACTTAAAGGTGTCACAGATCCGGAAGAGAAGCGCAAGCGCATTGGCAAAGTTTTTATCGATGTATTTGAGGAAGAAGCAAAACGTTTGGGCGACGTCGGTTACCTGGTGCAGGGAACACTCTATCCCGACGTCATCGAGTCTGTTTCCGTGCGTGGTCCATCGGCTGTGATCAAGAGCCATCACAACGTCGGTGGACTGCCGGAGAAAATGAATCTCAAGCTGATCGAGCCGCTACGTGAGTTGTTCAAAGACGAAGTGCGACTGATCGGAAGAGAATTGGGAGTTCCGGAAGAGATCCTTGGGCGCCATCCATTCCCGGGTCCTGGTTTGGCTGTGCGCATTCTTGGAGACATCACCGAGGAGAAGATCCGGCTTGTCCAGGCTGCAGATCGAATCCTCGATGAAGAGTTGCGACTTGCCGAACTTTACAACGCGGTCTGGCAGGCGTTTCCGGTGTTGTTGCCTGTCTCGACTGTTGGTGTGATGGGGGACGAGCGCACATACGAACGCGTAGTGGCGATTCGTGCTGTCACGAGTGTTGATGGAATGACCGCCGACTGGGCGCGACTTCCACACGATCTGCTGGCTCGCGTTTCGGCGCGAATAGTTTCCGAGATTCGCGGCATTAATAGAGTTGTCTACGACATCAGCTCGAAACCACCTTCAACTATTGAATGGGAATAAAGACAATCCACAGATTACACAGAAGTTTCTGTGTAATCTGTGGATGGATTTCATAAAATGCAGGACCGACAATTCGTACACCTTCATCTTCATACTGACTACAGTCTTCTTGACGGCGCCATTCAAATCAAACCTCTCTCCAAACGTGTCGAAGAATTGAAAATGCCCGCGTGTGCCATGACGGATCACGGCAACATGTACGGCGCGATCTCTTTCTACAACGCGATGAAGAGTCGTGGTGTGAAGCCGATTATTGGTTGCGAGACCTACATCACGCGCGGCAGTCGCAAAGAGAAGGCCGCCAGCGCACCCGGTGAGAAGGCAAACCATCATCTGATACTGCTGGCTCAGAACTACGAGGGTTACCAGAATCTCGTGCGGCTCACGTCCAAAGCCTATACTGAGGGCTTCTACTATAAACCGCGCATCGATAAAGAACTTCTTGCAGAGCACAGTAAAGGATTGATCGGTCTCTCGGCGTGCATGTCAGGTGTTCCGTCGGCCTACCTTGCCCAGGACAAGTGCGAAGAAGCCGCAAAGGCTGCCATCGAGTTTGAAGAGATTTTCGGTAAAGGGAACTACTTCCTCGAAATCCAGGAGCATGGTCTGGACGCTCAAAAGCGCATTCGAAAGTCTCTCGTCGATCTTTCCAAACGAACCGGTGTACCTCTAGTTGCCACCAACGATGCGCACTACCTGATGCCTGACGATTCGAGGGCTCACGACGTTCTGCTCTGTATCGGATCCGGTAAGACTGTCAACGACACGAATCGTCTGCGTTACCAGAGTCCCTACTTCTACGTCCGCTCACAGGACGAGATGTGGAACATCTTTGGCAATGAGCTGCCGGAGGTGCTTACACGCACGGTCGATATTGCCGAGCGTTGTGAGCTGAAGCTGCCCGAGAACGTTAACTACTTGCCTCAGTATCCGATTCCGCAGTCGGAACAGGGACTTTCGGCTGACGACTACTTCGAGAAGGTGGTTCGCGATGGGTTTGAGCGACGGCGCCAGCAGGTCTTTGAGGTACTTGCCGCCCGCGGTGATCTCAAGCAGCCTTTATCGGATTATCAGACCCGTCTGACGAACGAGATCCAGATGATCAAGCAGATGGGGTTTGCAGGTTACTTTCTGATCGTCTGGGACTTTGTTCGCTACGCCAAAGAGCATTCGATTCCAGTAGGTCCGGGCCGTGGATCTGCCGCCGGCTCGCTCGTGGCCTACTGCCTCGAGATCACGGACGTCGATCCCCTTCAGTACGATCTGCTCTTCGAGCGCTTTCTCAACCCTGGCCGTGTCACGATGCCTGACATCGATATCGACTTTTGTGTCCGTGGCAGAGGCGAGGTCATCAACCACGTGGCTGGTCTTTACGGCCGCGACTCGGTCTGCCAGATCATCACCTTCGGAACGCTTGCTTCGAAGGCCGCGATCAAGGATGTCGGCAGGGCTCTTGAAGTGCCTTATGCCGATGTCGAGCGGATCGCCAAACTGATACCCCCACCGGTTCGCGGACGAAACGTGAGCATCAGTCAGGCACTTGAACAAGTACCTGAGCTCCGGAAGGAAGTGGAGACGAACCCGCAGGTTAAAGACATACTTGAGATCGCCCAGCGGCTCGAAGGGTGTGCCCGCCATTCGTCAGTCCACGCGGCAGGTGTTGTCATCTCGCCCGTTCCGCTTCAGGAACTAATCCCCGTCGCGGTATCGGGTAAGGAAGAGCTTACGACCCAATATGTGATGTCGGACTTGGAAAAGACCGGCATGCTTAAGATGGATTTTTTAGCGCTTACCGCCTTAACCGTTATAAATGACTGCTTAATTAGCATTAAACAGCTGCTTGGTGAAGAGATTAAGTGGTCGGAGATAGCGCTTAACGACGCTAAGGCGCTTAATGTATTTGCGGATGGAAGGACTGAAGCGGTCTTTCAATTTGAGTCTTCAGGCATGCAGGAGATCTGCAGGAAGCTAAAACCGAAAGGCATTGAAGACCTCGCAGCACTCAATGCTCTTTATCGTCCTGGACCCTTGGACGGGGGCATGGTGGACGAGTTCATTCAGCGGCACCACGGGAAGAAGAAAGTTAGTTACATGGTGCCGCAGATGAAGGAGATCCTCAGCAACACCTACGGCATCATCGTCTACCAGGAACAGATAATGCAGCTCGCTCAGATGCTTGCGGGCTATACACTTAGCGAAGCCGACCTCATGCGTCGGGCGATGGGCAAGAAGAAGCGCGAAGAGATGGCTGTGCATGAGGAGAAGTTCATCAAGGGTGCTGTCGAGCGCGGTATCAAACAGGAAAAGGCTGAAAAGATCTTCTCGTTGATGGCGCAGTTCTCAGATTACGGCTTTAACCGCAGTCACAGCGTTGCGTATGCCTATCTGGCCTTCCAGACAGCTTACTTGAAGGCGCATTATCCGGAACACTTTTATGCCGCGGTGCTTTCAAGCGAAGCTCAGGACGCCGCTAAAGTGTTTAAGTATTCAAAGGAACTGCGCACCCAGAAGATCGCTTTATTGCCTCCAGACGTAAATGAAAGCTATTCCGGCTTTACACCCTTAAGCGGGGCCATCCGATACGGACTTACTGCGATTAAGGGACTCGGACATTCCATCGTTAAAGCAATCTGTGAAGCGCGTGAGAGCGGTCCGTTCCGGTCGTTTTTCGACTTCGCCGAACGCGTGGAGTCGACCACTCTCAATAAGCGTGTCTTTGAGAGTCTGGTGAGCGCCGGCGCCTTTGACTCGCTTAAGGATGGGCGTCCAATTGAAGCTTGGCGTGGCGGTCTCTTCAACTCGATCGACGCGGCGCTGTCGCGAGCCCAGCGTGCAAAACGTGAAAAGCTAATCGGCCAGAACGGTCTATTTGGCGGTACACCGGAAGAGATCGACTACGCCAAGGAGCTTTCACCGGCCGCCAAGGGCTGGACTTCAAGTGAAATGTTAGCTGCAGAAAAGGCGGCTCTCGGCTTCTACATCACTGGTCACCCGCTCGAGCGCTACCTCGAAACGCTGCAAAGAGTGAAGGCCGTGCGGTCTACAGAACTGGCCGAGTTGACGAGTGGAATTCGCGTAACCTCCGGCGGGATCATTGGAGACCTGCAAATCCGCACCACCAAGAAGGGCGACAAGTTTGCGCTTTTCCGTTTGGAGGACGAGGCAGGTAGCACTAAGTGCGTCCTATGGCCGGAAGGCTATCGTAAACACTCGGCCCTCGCGCAGAATGAATTGCCGGCGATCGTTATCGGACGCCTTGAACTCAGCGAAGACAATCCGCCGACGATCATAGTGGACCAGATACAAAGCATCGACGCGAAAGCAAAGGACAACGAATTTCTGGTATTGCGAACGCCTCAACATGACGACTTTTCGACCTTGTGCGACTCGATTCTCACCCTCATCAACACAAATCCAGGCGACTGCGAAGTGGCCCTGGAAGCTGTTGTTGGTGAAGGAACGGTCGTCAGAGTCAAACCAAACGATGCGTTGCGTGTAAAGAGAAGTACAGAATTCGAGCAGGCCCTAAAGGAATTAGGATGTAGCGTCAGCATAGAGAGAGCCCAGAGATAGATAGGGCGCCACTTTGGAGTGCGGCGGCCTGACGCCGCTTTGGTCCGATCGGGTGCCTTCGATAACAAAGCGGCGTCAGGCCGCCGCACTCCAAAGTGGCGCCCAGTTCAAACCAAATTGTTTATCTTGTAAGATACGATTCTTTAACAAATGGCGAAGGACAAACCAGACAAAACTTCCTCCGAACCGCCGCCGGAACCGGCAACGGAAAAGACAGCCTTCGATCGCGTCCTCCTCGCGCGTCACTCTGATCGCCCGTACACACTGGATTTTATCGAGCGCTTGTTTGAAGACTTCGTCGAGCTTCACGGCGACAAGCGATTTGCAGAAGACCCGGCAATCGTTTGCGGCATGGCGCGCTTCCACGGCTTGCCCATAATCGTCGTCGGTCATCAGAAAGGGCGTGACACGAAACAGCGCAGCTACAGAAACTTCGGCATGCCCAAGCCTGAAGGCTATCGGAAAGCGTTGCGCGTGATGAAGCTCGGCGAAAAATTCGGACGCCCCATATTTACTTTCATCGACACACCCGGCGCCTATCCAGGCATCGATGCCGAAGAGCGTGGACAAGCCGAAGCCATCGCTTTCAACCTGCGCGAGATGGCAAAGATCAAAGTGCCGATCATCGTAACTGTGATTGGTGAAGGAGGCTCGGGGGGCGCGCTCGCGATTGGAGTCGGCGACCAGGTGTTGATGCTCGAGAACGCGATCTATTCTGTTATTAGTCCCGAAGGCTGCGCCGCGATTCTCTGGAAAGACTCTAGCAAGGCAGATCGCGCCGCCGAAGGTTTGCGTCTGACCGCGCAGCATCTCTCCGAAGAGGGAATCGTCGACAAGATCATTCAGGAGCCGGAAGGCGGCGCCCACAACGATTACGATCAAACGGCGCGCTTTCTCGATTCAGCGCTCAGTGAACGCCTCGCAGAAGCCGTTAGTTGTTCTCAGGAAGACAGACTGAAGCGACGCTACGACAAACTTCGCGCGTTCGGTCGTTGGGGAACAGATGGTAAGGACACTGGCCCAACACCGCCGGCAGGTTAATAACTTGTGCTCGCAGCGGTTGCTAAAACGGAATATCGTCGTCGGATAAATCTGCCTGCGACTCAGGCGCACCTGCACTCGCGCTAGCCGAAGCTGCGCGCTCATGCGTCATATCGTCGCCGCCTCTCGATCCGATAAACTGCATATCGGTGCCAAAAACTTCAAGCGAGTGCCGCGGTTTGCCGTCCCGATCGATGTACTCTTCCACGCGCAGGCGTCCCTCAATGTAAACCTGTTTTCCTTTTTGCAGATACTGTGAGGCAGTTTCCGCGAGGCGGTTCCAGAGAGTAATACGGAACCATGTTGTATGGTCCTGCATCTCGCCATTTTTATCTTTGCGCCGTTCGTTTGTCGCCATACTGAAGCTACAAACGGGAGTACCCTGGGCGGTGTAGCGCAGCTCGGGATCGCGACCGAGATTTCCCACGAGAATTATTTTATTGAAGGACATGAGGAGCCTTTCTTTTATCTGGGTTTACCGACTATCTAGTTTACTGTCCGGCGCGATACTACAAGCGAAAAACCGAAGAATCAAGCGAACCAAAATTTTAATGCGATAAATATCTTTCAGTCACAAAAAAGGCGCTGGAAACACAAAAGTGTAGCTATCGCGTTCGGCAAATGATTTCTGGTAGACTGTCGTCACTCTAATACGGTTCGAAGTAGATGAAGCCTCGAGTATACATAGAGACTTTTGGCTGCCAGATGAATGTCGCAGACACTGAACGCGCCGCCACTGGTCTCCGCGCTTCCGGGTATGATCTGTGTACGTCGGTCGAAGAGGCGGATGTCGTTCTGCTAAACACCTGTTCTGTGCGTGAAAAAGCAGAACGAAAGGTTTACACGCGTATAGGTGAGCTGCGAGCAGAGCGACCCGCCAACGATCTTCTGGTCGGCGTGATGGGTTGTGTGGCCCAACTTGAAGGCGAAGCCGTCTTTGCACAGGCTTCATCGGTAAACATGGTGATCGGCACGCGCGCGACTGATCGCATTCCCGAACTGATCGAACGAGCACGCGACGGCGAGAAGCGCGTACTAGATCTCGGCGAGCGTGGCGAAGACGATTCCTGGGACGTTTCACCAGTCGAACGACATTCACCACACGTCGCTTTCATTCCCATCATCGAAGGCTGCAATAAGTTCTGCTCGTTCTGCATCGTGCCTTACTCGCGTGGACGCGAGCGCAGCCGTCCTGCCAGTGAGATCGTCGCTGAAGCGAGACGATTGCAAGCGCTCGGCTACAAAGAGATTCACTTAATCGGTCAAAACGTCAACAGCTACCGGCCGCGCGTGCAGGATGGTTTGGAAGGATTCGCGGGCGCAACTCCATTTTGCCGTTTGCTGCGAGCAGCTGCTGCTACAGGCTTGCCGCGCATCAAGTTCACTACGTCGTTTCCGCGTGATTTTCATCCAGACATCGTTACAGCGATTGAGGAAAATCCGAACCTGTGCGACTGGGTTCACTTGCCAGTTCAATCGGGTAGCGATCGGATTCTGAAATTGATGCGTCGCGGTCATAAACGTACTGACTATCTCGAACGAATTCAGCGTATAAAGAACTCAAGCAGGCGCCTAGCGCTCACGAGCGATATCATCGTCGGCTTTCCTGGTGAGACGGACGACGACTTTCAACAGACGGTCGAACTCGTAAGAGAGTGTGATTACGACAGTCTTTACATTTTCAAGTATTCGAAACGCGCAGGAACGCCGGCCGCGGAGTTTCATGATAATGTCCCCGAAGCGGAAAAGACTGCGAGATTCCTGGAGCTTGAAAAAGTTCACCGCGCGGCGCAGGAGAAGATTTACAGTTCGTATGTCGGTCGCAAACTCAGCGTACTTGCTGAAAAACAGAGTTCGCGTTCTGAAGACGATCTTTCGGGACACTCGCCTTGCCACAAAGTAGTGAACTTCCGTGGCGACAGTAGTCTCGAAGGTGAAATCGTCGACGTACTGGTTACGGCAGCGAAGACAAACAGCTTGTATGGAACTCTAGTTGGACGGTAGGGTAAGGGGTACCTACGTATGGAAATCGAGGTAAAGATCCGAGCATTAATGATGGATCCCAACAGCGGAACTCCAATTATTATTTTAAAAGACGTTCAGAGTGATACGATGCTGCCGATCTGGGTGGGCGCGTATGAAGCGAACGCCATCGCACTGGAGATTGAGAAGATTGCGCCACCGCGGCCCATGACTCACGACCTCCTGCGAAACCTGATTGTCGAATTGGGCGTTCAAGTGGATCGAGTAGTGGTGACAAGCTTGCGCGACAACACATTCTTCGCTGTGATTGAGATGCGAAACAGTGATGGAAATCGGATGGTGCTCGACTCGAGACCTTCCGACGCAATTGCTTTGGCATTACGTGCTGATTGTCCAATTTACGTCGATATGGAAGTGATCAAAGCCTCACGTAATACAATGCCGGCAGAGGAGTCTGAAGAGTCTGAAATAACCGGAAATGAAGAGGAATGGCCCGACGTCATCGGTGAAGCCGGCGATTTACCGATGTAATTCTTCTCTGTGAAACCTCTGTGTACTCTGTGTCTTTGTGGTAAAAGTAGTGTTGGATAAGTTCACCACAGAGACACAGAGTACACAGAGATTGCACAGAGAAGCAGGAACAAATTCATGGAGCGATAATTGGCCACTGTCCAGCGAATGGTAATCGCCATCGCCAATCAAAAAGGTGGGGTAGGGAAGACCACTACCGCCATCAATTTGGCCGCCGCTTTTGCCCGCAAGGGAAAACGTGTCCTCCTTCTCGATCTCGATCCCCAGGCCAACAGTTCGATTTCCTTTTTAGATCCACGCACGGTCGAGCGTTCCGTTTATGAACTCATGACGGACGGCCAGGCTACGGTCGAGGAATCCGTTTACGCGACGCCAGTCAAGAACCTGCAGGTTGTTCCGGCCCGCATTAATCTCGCGAAACTCGAGGCGAAACTGGTTGGTGATTTCGACGCGCCGTTTCGTCTCAAAGATCGTCTTGAGCCCTTCCGGCAACAGTACGAAGTCATCGTCATCGATACGCCGCCGACGCTCGGGCTTATCACAGTGAATGCACTCGTTGCTGCGACACACGTCTTGATCCCGATCCAGTCGTCATACTTTGCACTCGAGGGTACCGACGATCTGTTGGAGACGATCGAGAAAGTCAAAGCGCGTCCTAATCCAAATCTGGAGTTGTTGGGCGTGCTCGTGACGTTGCATGACAAGCGAACTACGCTCGCACGCGAAGTTCACGAACAGATCAAATCGGTGTTTGGTCCAAAACTTTTCGATACAGTGATTACTAAGAGCGTCAGACTCGAAGAATCGCCCGCATACAAAGAATCGATCTTTAGCTTTGCTCCAAACTCATCCGGAGCAATTGAGTACGGAAAACTTTGCGAAGAGGTAATAAGCCGTGTCTAAGAGAGGATTGCCGACAGGCCTCCAAATGCGCCACGACGCACATTACGTTGAAGAGTTGTCGCAACACCGGCCGCAACAAATCGGCCGGATGATCGCCGTGGATAAGCTCGATCCGAATCCGGATCAGCCACGTGTCGAGTTCGGCGACTTAACGGAGCTGACTGCCTCGATCGCTGAGAAGGGCGTGCTCGAGCCATTACTTGTCAAACCTAATCGACTCACCGGGCGCTGGATGATCATCGCCGGCGAGCGTCGCTGGCGTTCCGCACAGCGCGCGGGGCTGAAGGAAGTTCCGTGCGTTGAGATGGAAGTTGATGAAGGCACGGTGGCGGAGATTGCCCTCATCGAGAACATGCAGCGCAAGGATCTGACGGTTTGGGAAGAAGCGGATGGATTGCTGGCGTTATGTGATCGTTATGGTTATACGCACGACGACGTGGCGCGCAAAGTTGGTAAGAGCCGGACGACTGTGAGTGAAGCGCTCGCGATCGCGCGTATTCCTGACGATGTGAGGGAAGTGTGCCGCGCTGCTGATATCAATGCGAAGTCGTCGTTGCTTCAGATCGTGCGGCAGCCTGACGACGATTCGATGAGGCGTTTCGCGAAAGAGATCGCGACAAAGGGTTTGAATCGCAATGATGCAAGGGAAGTGCGGCGTCAGGAGATGGGCCCGCGTGTCGTTCCTGACACGAAGCCCTACACGTTTAAGTACGCTTCACCGGATAAGGATTTCAATATTGAGATAAAGTTTCGCGCCACGCAGGTGAGTGACGCGGAGGTCGCGTTGATTCTCAGAGCCGTGGCTGATGAGATAGACGTGTTACCGGATTGAAGCTAACCCTTAGCAATCACCCTGCCTGTTTCTTTTTCTCCGCGGCAGCTCGCTTTTGTAACGACTTCGCCCACCGCTCGAAGGTCGGCTGAAGAGGTTTGAAGAGTCGTGCCCTGAAGGTGTGCTTCTTCTCGTTCCAGGCTTTCAATTGCTTTTCGGTGTACGCACGAACCGCTGGTTCGAGTTGAGTCTTCTTCAACGAATGCTTAAGCGTGATGTGGTAGTGCTGTGCGACGAGTGAAAACACGAGCGCAACGAGGTTGCTCTTGTATGAGAGCCTCGGAACGATCCTCTTATGAAACGGTTTATCAGCGGGTAAGAGTACGTTGACGGCGATTTCGAGCCATGCACCCTTTGGTCCTTGACGCGGATGATAGAGCCCGGGTAATTCGGTCGCCTGAAACGCCGTCCCTTTGATTCGTGGATCAGTGATGAAAGGCACGAGCCTTATTCGTTCAATACCCCGCGTATGCTCGCGTGGCAGGCTATCGAAGGCCGACTCAATCTGTTCCTGAGTGCCTTTGGGCAAGGCGCCTTCGTATTGGTTTTCAATGCGTATGGCCATAGGAACTGGTCACTTTAGGGGAAGAAAGTAAGGCGGTCAAGTGAGGGTTCAGTCTGTGACTGCGCCCCGACTGGCACTACTGACCAGCGCACGGTATTTGGCGAGGACGCCTGAGGTATAGCGTGGTGTGGGTGGGCGCCAGTTCTCACGTCTGCGTGCTAACTCGTCGTCGGGTACGTTTAGTTGCAGCACTCTGTTTTCGGCGTCGATGGTGATCGAGTCACCTTCGTGCACGAGGGCGAGATTGCTGCCGGTGGCGGCTTCCGGTGCGACGTGGCCGACAACCATTCCGTAGGTTCCGCCAGAGAAACGTCCGTCAGTGATAAGCCCTACTGAATCTCCGAGGCCGGCACCAATAAGCGCGGACGTGGGCGCCAGCATTTCACGCATGCCCGGACCGCCTTTTGGGCCTTCATAACGGATCACCACGACATCTCCCGGCTTGATCTGCGCAGACAGAATCGCCTCCAAACAGGACTCTTCAGAATCAAATACGCGCGCGGGTCCCGTAATCACTTTGTTCTTCACACCGGAGACTTTTGCAACCGCGCCTTCGAGTGCGAGATTGCCGCGCAGGATCACGAGATGACCTTCAGGATAAAGAGGACGATCAAAAGCACGGATCACATCCTGATCGTCAGATGGTTTTTCAGGAACTTTAGCCAGCACCTGCTCGATGGTCTCACCGGTAATCGTTAGTGCATCGCCATGCAAGAGCCCCTCAGCGAGCAGCATCTTCATCACTTGCGGAATACCGCCGGCCTTGTGCAGGTCAGTCGCGACATACTTACCGGATGGCTTTAAATCACAGAAAAGCGGCACACGTTTTCTGATTCTTTCAAAGTCATCAAGCGTGAGCTCAACCTTCGCAGCATGGGCGATCGCAGGCAGATGCAGGACAGCGTTCGTCGATCCCCCCACAGCCATTATTACTGCGATCGCGTTTTCGAAAGCCTTTCGCGTCAGTAATTGCCGCGGCAGAATCTGTTGTCTCACTGCCTCAGCGAGAGCGGCGGCGGATGCGCCTGCGTTCTCCACAACTTCGTCACTGTCAGCAGCCATCGTTGAAGAGTGCGGAAGAGAAAGTCCCATCGCTTCAATCGCGGACGACATAGTGTTTGCCGTGAACATGCCCCCACACGATCCGACACCTGGGCAAGCGTGGCGCTCGATCTCGAACAGATGATCCTCGGTGATCTTACCGGCACAAAACTGTCCGACAGCTTCAAAGGCGCTGACGATCGTAAGATCCTCGCCTTCGTAGTGACCCGCCCTGATCGTTCCACCGTAAACAAAGATCGATGGGATATTCAGTCGCGCAATGGCAATCATCGCGCCGGGCATATTCTTGTCGCAGCCACCAATCGCCACGAGACCATCGACAGACTGTGCCTGGCAAACCGTTTCGATCGCATCCGCAATGACTTCACGCGAGACAAGGGAATACTTCATCCCTTCGGTGCCCTGCGAGATTCCATCGCTGACAGTGATCGTGCCGAACGTTTGCGGCATCGTGCCGGCGTCGCGCAGAGTTGAGATGGCGTTTTCGGTGAGACGATTCAGGCCGGCATTGCAGGGAGTGATGGTGCTATAACCATTTGCAACCGCAATGATCGGTTTTTGAAAGTCGGCATCCTGAAAGCCGACGGCGCGGAGCATCGCCCGGTTTGGTGATCGCTCCACGCCACGTGTGATCAGATGACTGCGCGCACCGGCGCTTTTCTTAAACTCTTCAGGCACTTAATTGCTGGTCTTATCCACCAATCGACTCTGTGAAAGCCACGGCATCATATCACGCAAACGTGCACCCACACGTTCGATCGGATGCTCGCGTGTAGCGTCGTCAAGCTGTTGGAAGCGCGGACGACCATTTCGTGCCTCTTTCATCCAATCGCGTGCAAAAGCTCCTGACTGAATCTCCGCGAGGAGACCTTGCATGCGACTCTTTGTCTCGTCGTTTATTACAACTGGACCACGCGTCATGTCTCCGAACTGCGCCGTATTGGATATTGAATAACGCATCTCCGAAATGCCACCTTCGTAAAGCAGGTCCACAATCAGTTTCATCTCGTGCAGACACTCGAAGTAAGCCATCTCCGGTGAGTAACCTGCCTCAGTCAGAGTTTCGAAGCCGGCTTTGATTAAAGAGGTCAGACCGCCGCAAAGCACTGCTTGTTCGCCGAACAGATCTGTTTCTGTTTCTTCACGAAACGTGGTTTCGATAACTCCCGCGCGGCCGCCACCAATTGCAGAAGCGTAGGCAAGGCCAATGCGTTTCGTGTCCCCCGTGGGATCCTGGCTGATAGCAATCAGGCACGGCACGCCGGCGCCGCGTTTGTATTCGTGTCGCACAAGATGTCCCGGACCTTTCGGCGCTACCATAAAGACGTTTGCGTCTTCGGGAGGCTCGATAAACTTGTAGTGAATTGAGAAGCCGTGTGAGAAGGCGAGGTACTTACCCGGCGTAATCGACTCGGCGACTTCGCGTGCGTAGATGTCAGGCGCGAGTTCGTCGGGAACAAGCATTATCACGATGTCTGCTTCCGCTGCGGCCTGAGCAACAGGCAACACTTTCAATCCCGCGTGCTCGGCTTTTTCCCACGACACGCTTCCGCTGCGTAATCCGACGGTGACGTTGCAACCTGAGTCTTTCAGATTGTTGGCCTGAGCAAATCCCTGACTGCCATAACCGATGACGGCGATCTGTTTCTCGCGTATGAGATTCAGATCCGCGTCTTTGTCGTAATAAATATTCATTTGGATAGAAAGTCCTTTCAATAGTCGCTGCTTGGGCGTCTTTTTGGAGTGCGGCGGCCTGGCGCCGCTTTGGCCTCGATCTAGCGCGATCGATAACAAAGCGGCGCCAGGCCACCGCACTCCAAAGCTACGCCGTTGCGAATTCTTCCTCGGCGAGAGGTGTTTCTTCTCGCGTCGCTAGTCTGTTAATCGCAATGTGTCCTGTGCGCGTGATGTCCGTAACTCCAATCGGGCGCAGCAGTTCAATAAACGTATCAACCTTTTCTTTGTTACCCGACGCCTCGACGATCATTTCCGTATGCGAAATGTCGACGACCTTCGCGCGAAAGACGCTCACAAGACTCAACACTTCTTGTCGTTCAGATCCCGCTCTAGCAGAGACAGTAATCAGCGCCATCTCTCGCTCGATGTGCGGCCGCGTGGTTACATCCTGAACCTCGCGCACACGCGCCAGCCGTTCGCATTGTTTGACGATCTGTTGAATCGTCCGGTCATCGCCGCGTGTCACAATCGTCACGCGCGACCAGCGCGGATCGAGACTCTTGCCGACGGAGATAGTTTCGATATTGAACCCCCGCGCGCTGAAAAGACCGACGATCCGCGATAACTCTCCCGGCTCGTCAGCGACAGTAATTGAAAGCGTATGACGCATGAATTATTTCCAATTGCCGATTGCCAATTGCCGATTTGAAAATTGGAAATCGGCAATCGGAAATTGGCAATTTATTGCACGATCATGTCGCGTGCGTTGGCACCCGCCGGCACGATTGGAAAAACGTTCTCCTCTTTTGAAACTACGATATCCATCACTGCTACCCCGCGGTGGTTCAAACCCGCTTCGATAACATCACGAAGCTCCTCCGGTCTCTCCGCACGGAATCCTGCTGCACCATACGCTTCTGCAAGTTTTACAAAATCAGGCGCGACTGAAATATCAACTTCCGAGTAAGTGCGATCGTAGAACATCTCCTGCCACTGCCGGACCATGCCAAGGTAGCCGTTGTTCATGATCAAAATCTTCACGGGTAGGTCATACTGGATCGCAGTAGCAATCTCCTGATTCGTCATTTGAAATCCGCCGTCGCCCACAACGGCCACGACCTGTTGATCGCGTAACGCGAGCTGTGCGCCGATCGCTGCGGGCAAACCAAATCCCATCGTTCCGAGGCCACCGCTCGTAATCAACTGTCGTGTTCTTGTGAAGGGATAGAACTGCGCCACCCACATCTGATGCTGGCCAACGTCGGTACTGATAAGCGCTTCACCCTTTGTTGCTCGGTGCAGTTCTCGAATAACTGTTTGCGGCTTGATTTGGTTTTGCGATCCTGTGAAACGAAGAGGTTGCGACCGCTGCCAACCGCGAATCTGTTCCCACCACGAGTCCCTTTGCTGAATCGATTGCTGCAGTCGTTCCGCGCCCTGTTGTTGGGCCATCGTGTAAAACTGTCCCAACGCCTGCCTCACATCGCCTGTGAGAGCGAGTGTCGGCGCCACGTTCTTTCCGATGTTCGCCGGGTCGATATCGACGTGAATCACCTGTGCCTGCGGCGCAAAAGTCGCCAGTTTGCCGGTCACGCGATCGTCAAACCGTACCCCGAGTGCCACGAGCAGATCGCTTTCCGCCACAGCCATGTTCGCGGCATACGTTCCATGCATACCGAGCATGCCCAGGCAGAGAGGATGGGAGCTGGGAAATCCTCCGAGCCCCATCAGCGTCGGCGAAACGGGGAGACGCAATGCCTCTGCAAACGAGAGCAGGGAATCGCCGGCGCCGGAATTCGTGATGCCTCCACCTATGTATAAGACCGGACGCTTCGCGTTCAGCATCGCCTGAAGCGCGCGTTGCGCGGGTTCCGCGTCTAACGGCGCCGTTTTTGTGGAGAAGGGAAAACTCACGTGGTCCAATCTCGAGTGGTTTGCTCTTTGCGCGCTGACGTCTTTCGGGATATCGATCACGACTGGTCCAGGACGTCCCGAGCGCGCCAGATGAAAGGCTTCGCGAACAATTGCGGCGAGATCTCTTGCATCACGCACCAGGTAGTTATGTTTCACACACGGCCGTGTAATGCCGACAGTATCAACTTCCTGAAATGCGTCGGTTCCGATCAGATGTTTCGGCACCTGGCCGGTGATGACGACGAGGGGAGTGGAATCCATGTAAGCGTTCGCAATGCCCGTCACCGCATTTGTCGCACCGGGCCCGGAGGTGACGAGCACGGTTCCGACTCGTCCCGTTGCACGCGCATAACCCTCAGCCATGTGCACGGCGCCTTGCTCGTGTCTCACGAGATAGTGGGTGATGCGATCTCGCGCGCGCCAAAGCTCGTCGTAGATGTGCAGAACAGCTCCGCCCGGATAGCCAAAAATAGTGTCCACACCTTCGGCTACGAGTGCCTGGATGAGCATCTCGGCGCCCGTCGGCATCTCGAGAAGTTGATCCGGGGCGATAGTTGCGAAGCGGTTATCGATGTGTTGTCGCGCAATCATAAACAGGGATCTGCGACTCTAGCGTTCATCACCAGCGTTTGTACAATTTATTCTTTTAAGATAATAATAAACCTGATTCATCGACTACTCCGGGATGGTATGGTAAAAAGTTCACGCTTATGGAAATGGCCCAATTGGAATACTTCTCTCGAGTCGTACAGGAAAAAAGCTTTTCGAAGGCTGCAGACAAGGTCTTTCGGACGCAGCCGGCGGTCAGCATCGCTATTCGCCGTTTGGAAGAAGAAATAGGTCTTCCGCTTTTGGATCGGACGCAGAAGACACCCGTGCTCACAGAGGCAGGGCAAGTGGTTTATGACTATGCGCAGCGCATTTTGGGTCTGCGCGATCAAGTTGGGCAGGCGATTGCCGAGATGCAGAGTTTGAAGCGCGGGCTCATTCGAGTGGGTGCGAATGAGAGCACGTCGCTCTATCTTTTGCCGGAGCTCATTCTCAAATATCGCGAGCGGCATCCTGAAGTTAAGGTCGAAATATTTCGACACGTGTCGAGCCGGCTGCCACGCGAAGTGATCGAGCGCAATGTCGACTTCGCGTTGATGGCGTCAGAACCGGGTGATCGCGACCTCGAGGCTTTTCCGGTTCTCAAAGACGAGCTGGTTTTGATCATGAGTCCCAAGCATGCGCTCGCGACACGTCCAGCGGTTAAAATCAAAGACCTTGGGAACGAACCATTTGTCGCACACAACGTGAACTCCGGATCACGCGTCAAAGTGATCGAAGCGTTTGCCAGACAACACACACCGCTAAACATCACACTCGAGCTTGCGACGATCGAGACTATTAAGCGGTTCGTGCAGAAGCGAGTGGGGTTGGCGTTTGTACCGCGTATGTGTGTGAAGGAAGAGTTGGAGCGAGGAGTTTTGGTGAGTGTGCCGGTGCGAGGTCTTACACACAACCGCACGCTCTGGGCTGCCCACCGTCGCGGCGCAAATTTTTCTCCCGCCGCGGCAGCTTTTCTCGACGTCTTGCGCAAGCACGCTGAAGCTGGTATGTGATCGAATACTCAGTTCTCTAGCGACGCAATGCGAGTTCTTCTTCTATCTCTCATCGTTTCAATCGCCGTTGGTGTATCCACCAATTCGTTTGCGCAATCTCCGTCTCAAGAAAAGCCGGCACTCAAAGAATTCGGCTCCAGCCTGAAGAAACTCAAATGGGATCCTGAGAAGAAGCAGGCGGTGGTCAACGAGCAGGGAAGTCGTGCCAGTACGGACGACGAGGTCATCCGCATCGAAACGTCGCTCGTGACCTCCGACGTGTTGGTGACCGATCGTCAGGGACGCCCGATCCGCAATCTCTCTGCTACTGACTTTGAAGTTAGCGAGGATGGTGTGCCTCAGCAGGTTGGTCACTTTGTGCTGGGGAACAACACGAGTCTTCCGCGTTCGATCGTCTTGATCATCGATTACAGTCGCAGTCAGTTTCCTTACATCGCTGACAGTATCGAAGCCGCGAAGGGGTTCGTTGATAAACTTGGACCATACGATCGAATGGCGATTGTTACTGACGACGTCGAGCTCTTAGTTGACTTCACTAACAACAAACAAGAGTTGCGAAAGGGACTTGACTCACTGCTGGACCGAACTCGTGGCAAGGGCGGATTTCTTGGAGTAGGTGGCAAGCGGCCAAAATTCGGACGCAGCGCGCAATACAGTGCGTTGATGGCCACACTGAATGAAGCTTTTGATGACGAAGATCAAAATCCCATCATCGTATTCCAAACGGATGGAGACGAACTAGAATACCTGCGCAACTCACTCATCGTTTATGAAGTGCCGCCGGATCTCCCGCCCGAGCTCGTTCGCGAAGTGCAGGAACAAATCGAGCAAAAACGAAAGCTGCAGCGTACCAGCATGACTGAGTTTAGTCTCGACGATGTTTATCGTCGGGCAGAGAAGTCGCGAGTCACGATTTATTCCATCATTCCGCGAATGCGATTGCTTGAGCTCTCACAGGACGAACAAATTAAGCGATTAAATGAGGATGACGACAGGACAATCGGCGCCTGGGCAGAGGCGTCCTCGAAAGGAAAAGAAGCGTTCCAGAAACGTCAGGAAGAACGTCGCCGCAAACTCACTCCGGAAATGATTAAGGCTCGCTTGGGCCAGGAGCTTAAAGTACAACAAGCCCTCGTTGATTTAGCCCAACTATCAGGTGGCTGGGCCGACTTCCTGGAAACCCGCTCGCAAACCACAAACATCTACAACCGCATCATCGCCGACCTCAATCAGCGCTACATCATCGGCTACTACCCGACCAATAAAAACCGCGACGGCAAACGACGCCGCATCAAAATCGAAGTGAAGGGTCATCCTGAATACGTAGTCACCGGCCGCAAGTTCTACTACGCTCCCGAACGCTAATCTTGAATCAAAGACTGCTCACGGAGTCGCTTTATCACAGGGCCTGGACCGTTTGAATTCGAAAGCTTAAGCACACGACCTCTTTGGGTTCACATAAAGCTCCGACAGAAGGCCTCTGAGTTCAGAGCCAGTGTCCCAGCTTAAAACTTTAAGCTTATGTGCGCCGTCGTTGTGAGTGGGCGTATAGAATCGAATCCCTTGGCCTAGCCGAGCATTCAAAAACGGCTCTGAGCGGGGCGCCGTTTAAGTGCCATTCAGAACATACAAAAAACGGGAAGATAACTGGACGGCTCTTAACCGCTCCTCTGGGTCTGATAATACATATTATGTTGCTTCGGGCTTTGCCTCATAAATGCCGATTTACCCTCTTTTGCCTCAAAAATCAATCTGACCGATCTTCGCGCCGCGATTAGCGGCCAACCTGATTTGAGGGAAAGGACCGAATTTAGAACTTCGTAATGCCCAGCCCCTTCAGCATCTGTTCTTCCTCATGCGTGAGTTTACCCTCAGTTAGTCGGATGAACAGGTCATAGGATGCGTCGTGAAATTCGGAATATCCGAACAGCACTTCCATCGCGAAATCAAGCGATTCAATTACGGGAAGGCTCTTGATCAGCCGCGTGTCGTAATACTTCCGAAGCATCGCAAAATTAAATCCGAGCCTGAGCGCCGCGTAGTGCTCTCCCTCGAACGGCTCAAAGGCTTGTTCCCATAGGTCGCGTTCTACGAGCGGACTCGGGATCGGATCATCTTCCGTGATGTCCGTGGTAACATTTATTTGCATGGTCAGTTCCTTTCTACTTAACAGGGTTAGGAATTGGCTGTGTAAGGGCTGGTGAGTGTTAGTCGCACTTGCCAGCCCGCTTCATTTTGAGGCTGCCCACTATAGAGACATTGTTTCATCTGTGCAAGCTGTAATGAAAACTTAAAGCGGCGAAAGATTGTAACTTACTCGCCCATCATGAAAAAGAAGAGGGTCTGGAAAGAGAACGGCATAACCTTCACTGAGATTATCAAGCAAGAATACGGTGGCAATAATTGCGTTATTAGCGGAGGGTTTGTTAAAGGAAAAAACAAACCGAAGGTCGATACTTGCTACCTTCGGTTAGAAAAGGACGGCGTTGAGCCAACCGTTCTACTCTTACGCCCTGACGAGATTCAAAGTATGGGTTGCGACGGGAACAATCTGGTCGCATCTAATGCGATACTAGTTCTTTGGGTTAGTGTCGACTTTCTGTTTGTTCTTCTCACCCTTTTTGGATGTAGGCGGTGTCCTCTTACCTTTAACTAATGTCGTTTTCTTGCCGCCCTTCGTGCCTTTATAAATACCGGAGTCTTCCACTTTTTCACCCGGCTTAAGTGTTCGCTTTTTGGAAGTCTTTTTTGCGCTCTTTTTTGCGCTCTTCTTGGTGCTCTTCTTGGTGCTCTTTTTTGTGGTCATATATTTCTCCTTGCAATGTTAAGTGGTCGCCGTGGACCTAGTGTGGGGCCATACCAAGGCCGTAAGCAAGTCTTTTAACGTCCAAACGCATACGATCACGCGGCCTCGGCTTCTGAAAAGTCAACGTCAATTCCTAACTCATGCTGTGACTGAATCACTACGCACAAGTTATGACAAAGCACCTTACACAACGCCTCGTTAATCTGTGCTGTTAGCGTCTTGCTTCTAAGTCTTTGCCCAAACTTCGACTTGATCATGTGGAAGGTTGTTTCGATGTTGGACCGCTTGTGATAGTGCGTTAAGAATTCCTCGCGGTGGTCCGTGTAGAAACTAAGCATCCGAGTCCAAAGCGTTGACTTAGGACCATAGTTGGTCTGTGCTTTGGAGTTCGACTTGAACGGGATGTAAGGGATCGCGCCTATGCCGCAGCGTGGTCAATAGATTCTCGCCGCCGAGATACGCTTTATCCGCGCTGATACTTCTTTCATTGTGAATCCGGTTTCAGCCGTGCGATTCACCAAGCCTTTGTAATAGTGATAGTCATGCGCGTATCCGTCGCTCACTTCGACTGAAGTCACGATGTTGGTTTTGACGCCTGTCATTAGGTGTAGCTTTAGCCACATGCGGCGATCTTCTTCTTTGCCGTATTTCACATCTAGCCAACGCTTGAATTGGCCCGTGCTGAATCCTGAGCTATCTACAGCAAATTCCGATTCAATCGACTTGAGCGGCGATGCACTCAGCTTGATCAGTTCGTAGAGGTACGGTGTCAGTGCTTCTGATTCGAGATAGCGAAACACTGAATTGTAGTGCGGCAATTTCGATAGATAACCTCGCGCCTTTGCTTCGCGGAGATCCGTTGCAAAGCGCCGTCCGCTGACCGTGGAGTAAATCTTGTACGTGCTGGCAAAGATGATGTCAGCCAGCGACAGGCGGGGCCTACCGCGATGCTGTTCAGGCTCAGGAATGTTTCTGCACAGTTCATAGAGCAATGCCTGCAGTTGCGATTTCTCTTGTGTCTGCGCGGCATTGTACGCGGGCCAATTTTGTGTGTAGGTCTTGCGTGTAACTTTCACTGTCTCAGTAACGACAGTCTGACCGTCTGCGGTTTGCTCGCGCTCAATCACGTACTCAACAGCGAAGATGTGCTTGCACCGCATCTGTGTGAATTCGTGGTCAGGGCAAGTACAATTAAAAAAGTCAGTATCGAGATTAACCTGGTATTCGCCGTGTCCGGTTTGCGATGGGACAGTCCAAACATTTCCCTTGCGGGTGAGTCTTGATTTAGCGGCGATTTGGAGCGCTTTGATTTCGCGGTCAGTCATTGTGTCCTTGCCTTTCGTTGGTCGATTAGCTCACAATGACTTTGCTTGGAATCAGGAGTGAGCAATCGCTTTCTGTTTTCAAATGGGCCTTATCAGTTAGCGCTGGTAGGGCCCTTTCAATGGTCGGATTATACGTGAGCGCTCACGTACAGGTCAAGTCATTTATGCTTGCCTTTTCCTAAGCGCTCACGTATATTTTGGGCATGAATGGGAATGGCAAGAATCCTCGTAAACCTCGTAAAAACCCTTATGCAGTAGCCCTTGGGCGTAAGGGCGGCTTAAAAGGCGGCCCCGCAAGGGCCGCGAAGATGACCCCTGAAGAACGCAGCGAAAGCGCAAGAAAAGCTGTACAGGCTCGTTGGGAAAGAGCTAAGAGACAGGCGGCTTAAGCGACTTTGGCAAAATCAAAAAGTAGAAAATTACCGCGACGAGCCTCAAAAAAGGGAAGGCGAAAGCCCTTGCCCTCTGATGCGGACCTTGCGGAACTAACTCGACTAGAGCCGCCTAATATAGTAGTCGCTGAAGAACGAAAACGACCGCGACTGCTCGCGCTTTTGTTTTGCGATTTTGTTAATACGACGAAGGATGATAAACCAAATTTAGTAGGGGTATTTGATAGCATGGCGGTTGACCGGACGGTTAGGACTACTTCGCACTTTTGCGTTTACATACGAGTGGCTGAAATCACGGACGGATTCGTGACCACGGTAATTGATGGTGACAATAAACCGATTTTGCAGATTCGGTCGGTTGTACAAGTAAGGGAAGACCAGTTCACTCCCGGTCTACCGCGTCAAACACAGACGATTTTGAGATTGCAGATTAGTAACATAGAAAAAGAAGGGGTCTTTTGGTTTGACGTAAGCCATAAAGGCAACTCGCTAGGCGGCGCGGGTCTTCCCGTTAGCTATATACCAGAAGGGGGTAAGGGCGGTGGCTCTGGAACTTACATCTAATACAACGAACACTGTGCGGGCAACTAAGAAGCCGACCAAAACTCGGCGTCGGCGTCCGGTAAGTGGGGGCGTGATTATTCACTTCGAGACTTGGAAAAGGCAGAGGCCAACAAAGGGAAGAGCCGCCGAACCTAAAACATTAGTAGTCAACGCCGCATCAGGCTGGGTTGACTCTGTAGTCGGTGCTTTTGACGATAATCCGATTTATGAACGCATTATGGCGAATGCTAAAGAGTTTCGAGATTCACTTGATCGGCAACTAACCCCAGAATGATCACTTGTACATTCTTGATAGCGACATCTTTGACGATCTGATGTATCCCTCCGTATATCGGCCAAGGATACTAGGAAAGATCCACGAAGTTGGCGACGACCAGGTTTGGTTTAGCATTATTACAGCCTACGAGAAGATCAAAGGCGTTCTCCCTGAGATTACAAACTTCCTTAACCCGCCCAAGAAAAACTTAGCACCTAAACAACTCCTCGGATTCGAAGCATTGCAAACTCTGATCGCGAAGCTTTGTCAATCACAGATACTTCCATTTACCGACGCAGACTACACGCACTACGAAAGCATTTATGGTGAAGTGGGGGACGCGGCCCTAGATTGTAGGATTGCCGCAAGTGCACGTAGGCGAGGCTGGGTTGTCGTCACAAGAAATAAGAAAGATTTCGAGAGAATAAAACGGACGGGTGTCAAGGTCGAATACTGGGCTGATCCTCCGACTACAACTTAGCCACGGGCCGACGACGATCCGGCTTGGGTACGAGAGCGAATATAGTTAAGCGCCCCCTTTGTACGCGGAAACATTTCGCCTAGCTGATCAAAGTCTACCTTGAGCCACGGTCGGACGAGCATAGACCATCGCCAATCACCAGCCTTGATTCTTAGTGAAAATCGCACTTCTAAACGCATAAATCGCCCTCGGTCAAATTGCTTTTTGGGGCAGGACGTGTTTCTGAGGCAAAGCCGTTGCTTCGGGCTTTGCCTTTTTAATGGTGATTAAAATGGAAAATGTCGATCCTGCCTTAAAAATCATTTTGACTTACCTTCCTTTGGCGCGTATCTTTCGCAAGTCACTTGACTAGCACTCAAACTCTCAACAATCACTAACTTCACCAACCTGAGAACTAAGGAGCAAGTCCATGAACAAGAAGCCTTTTGCCAAACGGGCCTCTCGATTGATCCTTTTCTGCCTTCTCCTCGTACCACTCTTAATTTCATCGCCGAAACAAAGAGTTTAATGCTGATGTGGATTACAGCTGTGAAAATCTCTACAGTTTTGCGTTTACAACTGTGCCGTCGCAACTGGGGGGGTGGGATCCCGAGTATACCGTGTGCAGACAACAATGCGAGGTGATGTACATGTCCTGTTCCACCTGCGACTCTTTCGGGGAGCCGCCTGACTGCGAAGACGTTGACATCCCGGACCCGTACCCCGTATGGGCTGACTGGACTCACAGTGTATGGACAGTTGCCAAGCATGCAATTCTCTTCCGATGATTGACAGATCAGCATGTTTCGTACCCTGCAAAGCCAACTGCTTAGCTTTGTATGCAAACTAAATCTAATTTAGGCTGAGCCATACTTAGCCGAATATTAACGAGAATAGCGCAGGGTGCGTCAGACATTGACAGCGCACCTAGTAGCTGATGGACGATCGCAACACCGAGCATGCTACTTCTCGTATACTTCTTAACTTCACCAGGGCTTTGAACGATGTCTGAGGGTCTTTTGCGAGGATGTCGTACCCGCCATCATGAGTAGCGGGTAGTTGGATCGCATCCAATCCAAGCTGTCGGAGGAATCCCAAAACAAGAGACTCGAACTCTCGCCAAGAAACCTGTTCAAGGTAGTTCGCATCTTCCAACATTCGTCTCAGCCGATCACGTACTCCCAAAGCTCAGGTTTAGGTGCAGCATTACCACTAGATTTGTTTCGAAGCTCCTCGACAATCGCAAATAGTGAGCCGATATCGGACTGATCGAATTGTGACACAGTACCTTACAGAGTACTTATAGGAGTGGTGGTGTACTTGGTCTTGTTTGACACGTTAGTCAAGAGTCTTTATCTTTTCGCTGCAAAGAATATTGAGCGCGCATAACTCGAGGGTAGTGTGTCAGCTTCCCAAGCTGACAGTTTGCGAGTTCCAGCCTCGTCGCCCGCTCCATTTTAGAATGGTCACTTCTTTAATTAGCCTCTAACTTTACCGTTAAAGATTCAGGTTCGTGATGGTTGACCCATGACGATTCCTACAAAAGTCTTTCGGGAAATTTCGGGACCAAGTAAATCGCGAGGTTGAACGTTAGCTGGTTTCAATCTGTAAAACGGGAGTATCTGCAATGGCCGCAATCATCTCAGCAGCATTCACCGGACAAGCCAGCGTTTCGTCACTCGTATTTGGCGGCCGGCGTTATTTCAGTTTAAATCTGTCTGACTTCCCTTCCTCGGCCTTCACCTTCACCTGTAGTCTGCGTCTTTCGAGCGGTGGTCCGTTGATTATGTACGGTAGTCCCGATGAGGGATCGGAGATGAATAGCCAAACGACTTTTCTCTCGATTGACGTCAACGGGGCGTCCATTCAAATCAGTAGCCAGAGTGGGCAAGTGAACGTGCCAGGCACCGCCCTCTCCGACGGCCACTGGCATCGTTTGGCGGTGTCCTTTACCCAGCCTGCCGGCAGTACGACGGCAAGCACCGCGGTATTCATCGATGGACTATTAGTCAGCGGCCCAAACGTAAAGACGCTGCCGATGGCCCTTGACCCGAGCATTGTCAGGACGTTGAACTCGGTCAACACTCTGGTTCTGGGGATTAGGCCACATGAACCTGGCAGCGATAACCATACTGTGCCCAGCGGTTTCTTCGAGGGCCAGTTTCGCGATGTTCGCTTCTGGTCGTCTGCACTGGACGAAGTGCGGGTGCGAAGCGATTTTGCGTCGCCCGTAGACGGTACTGAACCCGGGCTGTACCTCGCACTTCCGCTCGACGCCGCGCATCTGGATGTCGCGTCGGGTCGTTCCCTCGACCTCACGTCGTCACACCGCGACGCTCAGTGGGTTGCGGTTCCAAGTGTTGCCGCCAGCTTCGGCGTCATCAATGATTTCATAGGTTTTCCACTGACTGATCGCACAGTGCAAATGTGGGTGCGATGTGGTCTTGAGGGTCAAACCAGCTTATTCAGTTATGGACCAGTTCGCTCGTCCGACTCTTCGAACGATGAAGGGCAACCGTGGCGCGTCGAGGCCCGCCAGGCGGTGCAGGACGGCAGGTGGCATCATCTTTCAGTCGTAGTCGATAGCAAAACGCAAACCGAGTCGCTTTTCATCGACGGCATATTCAAGTCTTCGACGCCTACCGTAGGCTCGGGACCACTGGCGAATCAGATGTTACTACTGGGAGCGCACTGGGCGTCGGACGCCGACGATCAGATCTTTACCGGTCAGATGCGCGATGTCCGCCTGTGGTCAATAGCGCGGACCGCAAAGCAGATCGCGGCTGACGCACGCGGCGCCACTCCCACTGACGACGCAAATCTGGTTGCGCGCTGGCCGCTCGAACCAGAAGCGCCTGGACAGGACGTTTCTGGTAATGATCACAACTTGTCGTTTAGCGCGGTCCATGTAAGCGAAGGGCAACAGTTCACTGATCCAGGGGCCGGATACTTCACGACTGACACAGTCATTGCAGGTCGCCGCTGCCACCTTATCATTTCAAATCTTGACGAGTTGGTTATTGCGGCGGCTGGAACGGCAGGTCAGCCGCAGGGAGCCAAAATTGTTCCGACCGATAAAGACCTGTTAGTTTTTGCCAACCGGCTAACCGTCTACGGAAAAATACATGTGCCGGGCGGCCGCATTGAGCTTTATGCCAAGGGTCTCTCGGTAGTTCCCGGGTCTCAACCGGAACTGAGCACCGAACCACTGGGAGTTCTTTCCTTGCCCTCGGTTGCTGGAGGAGGTGTTCTGCCTGGCACACGCCCGACTCTGAAGACCGAGATGAACCGTTTGCCTATATCAGCCCAATCTTTTCTGGACCGTGGAGGATCATATACAACGCTAGCCCTTCCGGTGCCCAATCCACAAGGAACCTATGCGGGCCTCGCGGGCATTTGGGCGAATCCGGATGGTTTCCCGCAACTCGGGATACCTCCAGCATCGGTGGAGGAGAGCGGATTGCCGGGAGCCTCAGCGAGCCCCTCAGCGTCTGGCGTTGACGCAGCGATTTCGGGGTTACCCAACATACGGATCGTCGCCAGGCGGGTCCATGTCACCGAGAAACTCAAACTGACTGCGCGCGGCGGCGCTGGCGCGAACGGCCAGAGCGGCCAGCCTGGCGGCAACGGTTCTGATGCGAAGCCGGTCCTGCAGCCCATTGACTCGCCTAAGCACCCACCCAATCCATCCTTCGGTGGCTTTGGTGGTAACGGGGGTGATGCGGCGCCTGGAGGTTCCGGTGGAGCGGGTGGGTCAATCGAATGGGTGGTCTTTGATGACTCGAGTGCAAGCCAATGGTTCGACTTCGATGCTGGAGGGGGCTCACCGGGCAAGGACGGCATCCCGGGCGCGGGTGGTCGAGGAGGCTTGGGTAGTCTCTTGACTCGTCCATCAACATACATCATCCAAGTCCCGAGAAGTCCGGATGGGTTTGCGGGGACTCTCAAAGGTGAGCCAGCCAAAAAAGGCAAGGATGGCACGGTGCAACTGCTTACACCCAATCCTCAGCTGCTGTTCCGTCTTAAGTTCTTTCTGCAGTTGCTGTCGAGCGCGGAAGACCGAGGGGCTACAGGTTATGAGGACTGCTTAATTGATTCGGATCCGACTCCGGTCTAAAAGGCAAAAATCGAAATGAAACTTAATCTTCGAGTTCGCAATCGAACTGGTGGCGTTGCCACGATCACTGTGGCGCACCTCGGTTCAGTTAACGAGGCGGTTGAAAACAAGGTGTGGCCCAACATGGGCCCACAGGAGACGAGCGATCCTTTCGAAATCAACTTTGATCCCGGCGCCGTGGGAAACGCTGACAAGTGGTTTGTTTCGGCTGCTGTTCGCGATGGCCTCGCACCGGGCATTTATGAAACTGCAGGTTCACGAGGCCGGCCATTGTTGAAGTGGAATCTGCCAGTTAGTGCTGAAGGTCAGGATCCCATCATGACCGTTTCCAACAGGAATTTTCAATTAGTACTTCGCGGTTTTCAGTTTAATGGCCAATTGGATAAGTCGGGGCCATTTACTGAAAAAATCCGGAACGTCTTTGTGCTGATGCTTGAGAACCGCTCGTTCGACCATATATTCGGCTGGTCCGGCCTTCAGGGTCGCAACGACCCGAACAGATCAGAGGCTCCGCAGATCGAAGGCTGCAAGCTGCAGCCGCCCGAAGGCGATCCCACTTTCTACAATGTGTTCAATAATCAGATCATCCCATGCGCACCTGTTACCGCGGCGGCTATGAATCTTTCCGCGGATCCCGGTCACGAATGGGAAGACGTTATGGAAAGTCTCTGCGGGACCGGAGCCGTCCTCGGCGCCGACGGATCTTACCCGGGTATTAACCGGAACGGTTATGTCGCGAGTTACGCCAGGGCACTGCAAAAGGTCGGCGTGGCCCGCGACGCGCAGCACCTTGGCGAAATAATGTCGGGTGTGGCTCGCGAACCTCGACTCATCCTCCACCGGATGGCCGAACAATACGCGATTTGCGATCACTGGTTTTGCTCTCTGCCGGGACCTACATGGCCCAATCGCTTCTTCGCTTTGGCAGGTTCGTCGGGAGGATTGGAAGTTTCACCTCACAAAGGGCAAATGTTTGCGAGCGAGTACCTGCGCGGGTTCACGCTGGACCATGGAAGTATCTTTTCAGCACTGCGGGCGGCGAATTTAGACTATCGTATTTACAAGGACCGTGATAACAGTTTCGCCGGTGCGCCAGCTGGAGCCTCAGGGTTTGGGGGCGGCACGATTGCCGCCGCCTTTACCGGTGTCCATCGAGCTGAAGTGCGCAAATTCAACAGCTTTGCCGAAGATCTACAAGGGCGTTATCCGTATCAGTTCACCTTCATCGAGCCTCACTATGGAGATGCCGCACACGACACTTATTTCGGCGGATCATCACAACACCCAATGGACGTTCTCGAATCAGGGGAGAGGCTCATTGCAGCCACTTACGAAGCGATTCGAAAATCCTCACATTGGGAACACAGCCTTCTGATCATTACTTACGACGAGCACGGGGGGCTCTTTGATCATGTAACACCGCCGACCGCTGAACCTCCCGGAGATAGCCGGAGATACTCGCAGCGCGGGTTCGACTTCAAGCGGCTCGGTCCACGAGTCCCCGCAGTCATAGTTTCACCGCGAATTGCGCCATTCACTATCGACCAAAATACCTATGATCACACTTCGATTATTAAGACCGTCTTCGCTCTCTTTTCTCCGGATACCTTTCTGACGCATCGGGATCGGCAAGCGCGCGAACTGGGCGGACTCTTCGTTGAAGACCTGCGATCAGAGGACGATTGTCCACTCTCGTTTGACGTGCCCGACCTGCGTGAGAAAAGGTCACTGCCCAATCAGGTCACTCGCGATGCAGATCCCTTGCCTGAGAGCGGCAACGTGATAGGCTTTGTCCATCTCGCCGCGAAAACCGATTTCGAGCTCTCAGATGGCAGCCAGGAAACAGCCGATGCCATAGTTCAAAAAATTAAAGGCCTTCAGACGCACGGCGACGCGCGTGCCTACGTCGAAGACGTATTGACACGCTCTAGCGATGACGAAACCGATGGCGATAAGATCGACGAACTGATTTATGGCACCGCAGCTGACACACTGAACGCGCAGATCGCGGGCGATGTCAGCATGGAGGTTTCCGATCTCGACGGGCTCGTGACGATGGTGTTCGCTACCAGCTTCAAGCGAAACCTCAATGCAGATGGGTTGAAACCCGAGCGGGTTGGATTACTAATGCAAAAGGTCGAGGAATATGAAGCCAACCGGACAGAGATTATCGATTCCGAGGATGACGTATACATGATCCCACGCGGAACTTCTGTGTTGTTGCGCAGTTGGTCCTGACCCTGTCCAATTTCGAAATGCTCCAGGCTTGTGCCACTCGAACACTGCGATCTGTCTCGGCCTGAAACTGTGGTTCCAGCAGCGGATGAGTTTGAATCTCATGCATAGCGGATATATTGGCTTTTTTATCCACAGATTACACAGATTATTTTATGTGCACAGTTGGCACTGCATCGTGCACGATCGCTTATTGGAATTAGGCAATGCACAACCTCATTAACTCTTCCGATTTGACCTGGCAAGTGAACGCTCGCGAGTGACGCGGCTCGAGCGCGTGTAAGGAACAACGCTCGATGGATCTACTTTTACCTCGCACGTGACCGATACGATGCCGGGATACTTCTTCAAGAGCAGTGCGGTGATTTGCTTGTTCACGATTTCCCAGTAGTCGTCTTCATTCGGGTAACTACTCAGAAGCGTCTCAACGTCTTTAGCGAGCCAGCGAAAGTCAGGGTAGTCAGCCTTAGTGATGTTAGCGGCATAGCGATACGAGATTGAAAGGTTGAGATTGTTGGCCTGACCTTGATGGTCCATCCGGAAGTCTTTAATTAAGAAAGAGAATTCTTCGACCAGCGAGCCCGCCATTCGTGAGCTGGAGGCGTGTTCCGGAGTTTGCGAATACACGGCTGGAACTGTAGTCACGATCGCAAGAATAACGAGCATTCGGATAATCGATTTTAAGGACACAGAGACGTTCATTTTTAGTGTGAGCCCCATAATTGAAAGCGAGTTAAAACGTTTTCGCGACAAGCACACAGCATTTAACTGCGCGCTTGTCGCGAAAGGAAAAGAAACAGTTGCGGAATCAATGATGGTTGTGCTTTGCAGCAGCCGGTGCTGCGGGCGCGTTTGATCCACGATCGGCGACTTCGATGACAGTGCGCATCCACGGATGAATGCAACACTGGAATTTGTGTGAGCCAATCGGCAGATCAGAACTTCCAGCCGTGGGTCCTTCTTCAGTGGCGCCGGCAGGAATGAAAACGATCGCTCCAAAGTTAAGGCATTCAGGAGCTGGAACCGGATTGCCGGAAATCCCGTTGAGATCAGGGATAAAGCCACCACCGAAGTTTGCGACTGGCGTGAAGGTATGTACTTCACCGCCACGGTTCTCGATTATTGTCGGACGCCCAGTGTTGAGATGCATTGCGCTTGGTTGATTTCTCCAGGCGTGCGCATCCTGTGTGGCTTCGAGTTCTGCGATGAACTCATCAAAAGTCGTGTGTCCATTTCCAATGCAAGCACCATCGCCGAGGACGGCGTTGAAAGTTGTAGGCTCGCAGTCATCGTACATCCTGATCTTCTTGTCACCCTGAAAAGCACCAGCGCCCGCAGTCAATCCAAAAAGCGTGATTGCAGCCGCCATTGCCCAAATCATTGTTCGAGAATTTGTCCTGCGTTTCATTTTGATCCAGAACCTCCTTGCTCCGGGTCGACTCCAGTCATCAGGGGGGTGAGACGGAGGAGTTTGAATTCTGAAGTTGGTAGAGCGAGGCAAGCATATACACTTCGCAAGAGATGTTGTCAATGAAATCGTTATCCACAGATTCCATAGATTGGTGGTAAAATCCGGGACGTCATTACGTGTGACATACCTCGAGTAAGCCTCACGTAGTCAAACCATACTCATGAAGGCAGAGACACCGGAACTGGCCGGACTATTGGCCCGAGAACAGGCCATACGCCGGGAGACTGAGATCCTGCGCGACGCGAATATTGCGTTGACTCAAGATCTAAGCCTCGAAAGAGTTGTTGAGACTCTGCTCGATTTTCTCAGCCAATTAGTTCCTTACGACAGCGCAAATGTGATGCTGCTGAAAGGCGACGCGCAATTCGTCGTCAGCGCCCTCAGGCGTTATGAAGCATATCAAGACGTCGAGACAGCTCGATTCATAGCATTAGACGCCAATAGCAATCCCCTTTTGCAGCGCATCTGTTCTACCAAACAAAGTGTGCTCGTCGCGGATACACATCGAGAGCCCGGATGGCAATGGGTGAATGGCGCCGGGCACGTTCGCAATTGGATCGGAGTGCCGCTGGTTGCATCTGGAAATGTCATTGGTCTTTATTCCGTAGACAAGGCAGCGCCAAACTTCTTTCAGGAACAGCACGTACGTCTGGCTGAGACTCTGGCTGCACGCGCGGCCAGTGCGATACAGAATGCGCAGTTGTTCGAGCAAAGCCAGCATTACGTGGCGGAGCTCGAGGAACGCATTGCCGAACGCAAGCGCGCAGAAGTGGCGCTGCGCGAAAGCGAAGAGCGTTATCGCGAGCTGTTTGAGAATGCGAGGGATGCCATTTACGTTCACGATCTTGAAGGAAATTACATCAGGGTAAACCACGCAGCGGAAACATTATCAGGATATAAACGCGAAGAGATCGTTGGTCACAACTTTGTTGAATTCGTGGCAGTAGAAGACCTCACCTTTGGACGGAAGAATTTCTATGCAAAGCTCGCCGAACAAGGTGAAACGGCATTCGAAGTCGACGTGATCGCCAAGGACGGCCGGCGTGTGCCCGTCGAGGTTCGGACCCGGGCGATCTATGAGAACGGCGTCATGGTCGGGGTTCAAGGCATAGCGCGAGATATTACGGAACGCAAACTTGCGCAGAACGCATTGCAAATGTTCTCGCGCCAACTGATTGAAGCCCAGGAGGACGAGAGACGGCGCATTTCCCGCGAGTTACACGACCAGATAGGCCAAATCCTGACTGCGATTAAGATGAATCTTTATACCGTACAAGAGGTTCGACAAGTCTCGAAAATTGGTTGCTACGTCAAAGACAATCTTGAAGCTGTTGACGAAGCACTCCGTCTGGTGCGCGATCTGTCTGTTGATTTGCGTCCACCAGTGCTCGACGATTTCGGGCTGGCTACAGCTCTATGCTGGTATGTCGATCGTTATAGCAGGCGCACCGGTTTGGAAGTGGATGTGGTTATCGAAATGCCCGATCAGAATGAACGTTTCTCACGCGACGTCGAAACTGCCTGCTTCCGCATAGCACAGGAAGCACTCACCAACATCGTGCGCCACGCACAACCCTCTCAGGTATCGCTACAGCTCATGAAAGACGGGAATGTTTTGGTGTTGTCGATAAAAGATGACGGTGTGGGCTTCGATCCGGAGAGTCTGCGGAGACGTGCGCCGCGTGCTGCGACCCTCGGTCTCATCAGCATGCAGGAGCGAGCACATGCTGCGGGCGGCACAATCGAAATAGATTCGGCAATGTCCAAGGGTACTGAGGTCCGCTTTAAGCTTAACCTCGAGCCTTGAGGAAGTAGCCCTGGCGAACAAATTGGCCCATCATTTCCTCAACCGCCTTCACCGGCCTGTAATTCTTTTTTGGGCGAGGCTCGGTATTTTCAATAAACCAATCATCGTGCTGGGCAGCGCTTAGCATGCCTGGATCTTTTCCCAGGAGATCCGTGATATCAATTTGTCGATCTTTCATCGCCCTGACCCATCTTTCCAAAACAAAACGCTGTGCTTGAGGCGATAAACGATGAATGCCGGTATTCTGCTCGTGACCTGTTTCACACTGTTTGAGAAACAGTTGTGCCTGGACCAGCGCTGCGAGTAGGCCGCCAGTGTCGAATTGTACGATCTGTGTTGGAGCAGCTTCGACGCCTCGAGACACGAAGGTATATGGATACCCCATGTAAGCAACATGAATTGGCCCGGATGGCCCATCTTCGGAAGTGATATCCCAGGTGCCGGGCGCTACCTTGAAATTTGGTTTCTGTTTTAGGTCGTTTATGATTGGACCAAATTCCTGGTCACCACTGGAAGCACTGATAAGTTTTATGTTGGGCTTGTGACGAAGCGGCCACTTGTCTTTGAACGGATTACGTCCGGAACATCCCACGACGTAGTTACAACGGACCATCAGATCTTCGATTGAATCCACCCTGGTGACACTGTCGTTCAGAGCTGAAGGAAGAAGCAGATCCGGATTAAGGTCGCAGTAAGACACTTCGTTCCCTTGCCTCACCGCCAGATTTGCGACAGCCCTGCCGATACTTCCCATTCCAATCACGCCTAATTGTTCTCCTTGTAATGGCCGGTTCCCGAGGAATTCCGTATTCAATTTGTCAACGAAGCATTGTGAGAAGATTGGACCACCGATTTTCAGTTTAACGGCCGCCCTGGCCCATGACATCACAGCAAACGTCGGCTGTTTCTCTTCGAACAGGAACATTCCCCTGGAAGTCTGCTCGACGCCGCACAACGAATAACGCTGCAAGACTTCGGGCGGTACGCTAGTAATGCAAACGCCGCCGTCGTCCAACACAAGCACGCGCTTAATCCGGCGCCGGGCAAGATGTTCAGCCGCGACTTGCCACAACCTGTTCGTATCGTAGTCAAAATGGCGCTGAAATTCGCCCGGTGACGGCATGGCCGACTCGACGACAGTGACTCCCATCGCACGCAATGTCTGAATGACCTCGGCATTGTTCGAATAAACCTTGCCGAGCGCGAAAATGTTTTCCGAATTGAGCCCCATTGAGGCCAGGGTTTGAAAGAGATCCACTGTTTGTTTAAGCATGTGCTGGACGGCCACTAACGCCGTGTCGTCTCCAAAACGAAAACCGACGGCTCTAGCACAGTTCAGCAGTGCTTGAGTGACTTCAAGAGGGGATGAGTGTGAGTGTGACATATAAAAATTTAGGTGGCGCCCGGACAGATTCAACGCTTGAAAACCCTCTGGAATCTGCAGAGTGTCCTCGAACCCGTGGGAGAGAGGCTTTGGTTCGCTCTGTGTGCGGCACTTCTTACTGTCAGCTTTAGATGTTGGACGCCGCTACTTTGTAACAGAAAATTTTGTTCTTTAGATGGAAGAGGCTACACAGAGAAGAGCGCCATCGCGAGTTTCCCACAAAAAGCTAAGCTAGATGCTATTTGTATGGTTTTTTCTAAGTTCACCAAAGCGGGTCGCCTTGACACTTGGAAACGCAGACTGCTAATCTACGCGGTCTTTTTCTGCACTGAATTCGAGTCTGTGTACACATAAAGGAGCTGTTTTGATTAGCGAATCCGGTTACCTGTTCACCTCTGAGTCCGTCACTGAAGGCCATCCAGACAAAATCTCCGATCAAATCTCTGATGCAGTACTTGACGCCGCACTGAGTGTCGATCCAACCGCACGCGTAGCTTGTGAAACCCTCGTCACCACCGGATTGGTGGTTGTCGCCGGTGAGATCACGACCAACGCCGTAATCGACTACTCCAGAGTCGCGCGCGAAGCGATTCGTGAGATCGGTTACACCCGGGCCAAATACGGTTTCGATTGCGATACCTGCGCGGTTTTGTCGGCACTCGACAGGCAATCGCCTGACATCGCGATGGGTGTAGACACAGGTGGCGCCGGCGACCAGGGCTTGATGTTTGGTTTTGCCTGTAATGAAACGCCGGAGTTGATGCCGCTCCCGATTCAGTTGGCCCACCTTCTCGCGCGCCGTCTTTCCGAAGTGCGCAAATCAGATGAGCTACCGTATCTCCGGCCCGATGGTAAGTCGCAGGTAACAGTTGAATACCGTGACGGCCGTCCCTTCCGGCTCGAAGCCGTTGTCGTCTCTTCGCAGCACGACCCGAATGTCACCAATGAACAATTGCGTGCGGAAATCCTGGATAAAGTAATCAAGCACACCGTTTCACCTGAATTGCTCGACAAAGACACGAAGTATCACATCAACCCCACCGGACGCTTTGTTACCGGCGGTCCGCAAGGCGATGCAGGTGTCACCGGACGCAAGATCATCGTCGATACTTACGGAGGCTACGCGCCTCACGGCGGTGGCGCTTTCTCCGGCAAAGATCCGACGAAGGTCGATCGTTCCGCTGCTTACATGGCGCGTTATGTTGCGAAGAACATCGTCGCTTCGGGACTCGCCGATCGTTGCCAGGTTCAACTTGCGTATGCGATTGGAGTCGCCGAACCGGTTTCCGTCTCGATCGACTCCTTTGGTACGGGCCGGATCAGCGACGTCGCCATCTCAAAGCTGGTACGGAGCAATTTCGAACTGACTCCGCGCGGCATCATCGATTCACTCAACCTGCGCCGGCCGATTTACAAGGCCACTGCTGCCTACGGCCATTTTGGACGCAACGAAGAAGGCTTCACCTGGGAGAAGACGGATAAAGCCGAAGCGTTGCGAACAGGCGCCGGAGTTTAAGAGTGACGAGACATTCATAATTCAAGTAAAGGATTAAATAACCAACATGAGTTCTGCACCGTCCGTCGAATTTGACGTGAAAGACATCGGCTTGTCGGGTCAAGGCAAGCAGCGAATTGAATGGGCTGAACGTGAAATGCCTGTTCTTCGTCTCATCCGCGAAAGATTTGCTGAAGAGAAACCACTGAGCGGCGTAAAGCTCGTCGCTTGCGCTCATATCACCACCGAAACTGCAAACCTGGCGCGCGCGCTTCAGGCCGGCGGCGCAGAAGCGGTTTTGATTGCGTCGAATCCGCTTTCAACGCAGGACGACGTGGCGGCATCACTTGTCGCTGACTGGGGCATTCCCGTTTACGCAATCAAAGGTGAATCGACCGACACTTACAATCGTCACGTAAGAACAGCGCTCGACTCGCATCCGGACATCATCATCGACGATGGTTCGGACGTCGTCGCGACATTGCTGAAAGAGCGCACCGGTCAGATCAAAGAAATCATCGGTTCAACTGAAGAGACGACCACTGGCATTCAACGTCTTCACGCAATGGAGACGGCAGGCGTGTTGCCCTTCCCTTCGATCGCAGTTAACAACGCGCAGACCAAACACTTCTTCGACAATCGCTATGGCACGGGCCAATCGACACTCGATGGAATTATTCGCGCCACAAACATCCTGCTTGCCGGACGTACACTCGTAGTTGTGGGTTATGGCTGGTGCGGCAAGGGAGTCGCATCGCGTGCGCGTGGCATGGGTGCGAATGTTGTTGTGACGGAAATCGATCCGATTAAGGCCGTCGAAGCAGTGATGGACGGATTCCGTGTGATGCCGATCAGTGAAGCGTCGTCGATTGGCGACATCTTCGTGACTGTGACTGGCAATCGTCACGTGATTGATGGTGAACATTTTTCACGAATGAAAGATGGCGCGATTGTTTGCAACAGTGGCCACTTCGATCTCGAGCTCAACCTCGTCGCATTGCGAGAGATGTCAGGCGACCCGACAACGATGCGTCCGTTTGTGGAGGAATACAAGATTCAATCGAGTGGTCGTAAGGTCATCGTGTTGGGTGAAGGCCGGCTGATCAATCTCGCCGCGGCAGAAGGCCATCCCGCAAGCGTGATGGACATGAGCTTTGCGAATCAGGCGCTCTCGGTTGAGTACCTCGTGAAGAACAAAGGCACGTTGGCGCCGGGTGTTCACCTGTTGCCCGCGGAAGTTGATACGGAGATCGCAAGCCTCAAGCTTCGCGCTCTCGGTATTTCCATCGACACGCTTACGGCCGAACAACTCGAGTACATCTCGAGCTGGGAGACCGGAACTTAAGAATTTCACGCAAAGGCGCGAAGATAAAACAAAGGCGCAAAGAAGAACTTACCATATTCTTCTTTGCGCCTTTTCTTTACCTTTGCGTCTTTGCGTGAAAGTATCTCAGGTTCGAACGCGTGAGAGAAAATATGTCCCTGCGGCTGTGAAGATCACGAGTGGGGACCAACCCGCGACCGAGGGTCGCAGCAGTCCGTGATTTCCGAGTTGCTGAAAACCGCCGCCAAGAGCCCAGTACGCGACTCCCACCACGACAGCAGCGCACAGAGCGATTACAGTTCCCTTCCTGCCAAACGAAACTGCCAGCGGCATTCCGATCAGGGCCATAATGATAATACCGAATGGGCCTGCGTACTTTCTTTGCAATGCGACTGCGAGTGACGACACGTCGATGCCACGTTGCTTCGCAGCTTCGAGATAGCCTCGCAAGTCTTTCGAGCTGAGTTGTGAAGGTCTATCGGTTGTCGGCTTGAATACTGCCGGTGATTCAACGCCCGCAAAGGTTATTTCTGCTGCAGATTTACGTTCAACATTCATTTCCTTTAACGTGAGGGTTTCAGTCTCGTTAATCTTAAGATGAGTTGGATCGGTCCAGGCTCCGCTTTTCCCGCTCACGACTTGCGCCAGATGAACCGCGTCTTCATCAAGCTCGTAAACGGTTGGTTCGATCAGCCGGCCATCTTCACTAAACTCATATGAGTAGAAGCGGCCTGTTTCAGTGGACGCAAGCCACTGTCGACCAGTGGGCGTCGTAGTGCGTGCTTTATCTCCACGGATGCGGGCGCGCAACCCGTCCTGTCTCAGATTTGCGCCCGGCATTACGTACTCCTGGACCAGCCACGAACCGAAGGCGATCACGAGCGCAAAGCAAAAGCCCGGCAACATCAATCGATACACACTCTGACCCGACGCCCACCACGCGATCGCTTCATGTCTCCTTGCGAGCAATGCATAAGTGACCAGCACTGTGATCAGCATCGTCGCGGGAAAAAGCTCCACAGTAACGAGCGGCAGGAGAAATAACAGATACCTCGCCATCAGACCTGTGCCGGCATTGAAGCGCCATAGTTCAAACAATGTGAAGATGTTGAAGATCGCCGCGAGGGCCGCAAAGCAAACAACAAAGCTGACAACAAGCGAACGAAAGAGCGTAGCGTCCATCAGACTGGGAAAACCCACTGCCGAGAACCCTCGATGTTTTGCATGACTTGTTTTAGCTGTGGCCGTTGTTGCTGTTGTGCGGCGCGACAGTATCGACATTGAAGATATGAATGGCACTCGTTTGACAAACAAAAACAGAACCGTCAAACCGAGCACAAAGATCGTTGCCAGCCATGGTCCAATGTAAGGCGAGACTGTTCCCAGACGTGCCATCGACTCGCCGAGAAGTGACAAGAGGTAATACACGATGACAACGATCAGCGTGAGCAACACTCCCACGCTTCGTCCACCTCGTCGTATGCGTAATCCAAGTGTTGCGCCCAGGAGCGAAAAAACGAGAGGCGCCAACGACAACGCAACTCTGCGGTTCAGAATCCTTAATGCTTCTGTCTGTTCCCCGGATGATCCGGATTCGACTCTTTCACGCAGGTCGCTCCACTCCATCGCATCGGCATTTGTGTTTCGCTGATTTAATTGCTCGACGATGCTTGCACGCCCCGTATTGATCGAAAATCGCACTTGGTCCAAACGCTTGACGACGTATGATTTCTCGCCGTTGTTGCCGCCGAGGGGATTGTTTGTTGCAGGTTGTTGAGTGGCTCCTTCAGCAGCGGCAACGGGAAACTCAGTAGAAAGCACGTCAGTTAGAACCAGCTCAGACCGATCGCCGGCTGAGTCGATACGTCCGGAACGCGCGGTATAAACTTCCGTGTGATCGGCACGTTGACCGAAGATAAAAACTCGTCCCCATGTACCCTGCTCTCTATTTCCGTCGCGAACGTAGATCACGTATCGCGGCAAGGTGCTGAAGGTTCGTGGCTCGACTGGAGAATCGAGTTTTGCCAACAAGCCCTCGAGTGCAATACGTTCCAGGTCTCTGGCAGCTTGGGGCGCTTCTTTCAGATGGAGGTAAGTTGTGGCGCCCGTTAATAAAAGGCCGACCAGCAGTGCGGGCCAGATCATGGTCCATGAGCCGACGCCTGCGGCGCGCATTGCGACAATTTCACTGTCGCTTCCCATACGTGAGAAGCCGATGATTATTCCGGCGAGCGTCGCCAATGGAATCGAGAAGATGAGCACGCCCGGCAACAACGCGGCTCCAATCGATCCGAGCAGTGAGACAGGGAGGTCAGCGTAAATTACGATCTCTGCGAGGCGCGCAGCTTGTTGGGCTAGCAGGACTGCGGACAGCAGTAGTAAAGAAATAAGAATGTAAGGCGCCATCGCCCCGACGATGTATCGAGGGATGAGAAAGTTCTTGAAGTTAAAGATTTTTGTCAGCAATTCGGGATTTCTTCAAGTAAAACCTTAGATAGGATTAACAGGATTGCTCAGGATTACAAAATGAATCCTGTGAATCCTGAGACATCTTGTTAATCCTGTCCAACTCAACTCGCTGGTCTAATGCGCGGCATGCGTTCAAGCACTCGCCCGATAATCTGAAACGTCAGCTCCGCGATCTCTCGTTTCGTTTCCTTCGACACTTCCCTTGCACCTTCAGCAAACTTCGCCGGCGAAAGTTTTTCTATAGTTCGCAACTGCGTATGAAGCCGTTTTGAAACTGCGCCGCCTCTCCCACTACTACATTCCGAACATCGAAGCGACAAATCCGGCCCGAGATAAACTGCCACTTCATCACTAAACGCTTTATGACAGTTCGCGCACGTGCGTAGATCCGGCAGAAACCCCTCGAGCTTCAGCAGCCACACTTCAAAGTATCGCAGCACCGCATCCAGATCGTCCGGTCTTTCTGATGCTGCTTCGAAACACGCGATCGCCATTCGAAAGAGATTGTCATTTGTCTGGTGGGGTGGTGAGAAATCAACCAGCAGGTCTCCCATGTATGAGAAACCTGTGAGCATCGTCGCATTTGACGACAGGTTAAAGCGTGACTTTAAGATCTCGACTTGGCGGAACGAGACGAGTTCCCGATTCTCTTTTTCGTAGTAGGTGAGATTGACGAGTGTGAAGGGCTCTAGTGCGGCGCCAAAACGATTCTTCAGTTTTCTACAACCTTTGGCGACTCCTCTTATCAATCCCGCGGAACGGCTCAAACAGACAACAATCTTATCAGCCTCCGCTAGATTGTAACTGCGTAGGATCAGAGCCTCGGTTTCAAATACAGCCATCTCTGTAGCATCAGGGGATGAAGTAGAGGACCCAGCTCAGAACCAGTCCAATCACCATGAACTCAGCAAAGACTTTCAGTCCGTAGATCAACCGCTCACGCGTATCGTCTTTTGCCATCGCTCCAAAAATGATTGAAGCAAGAGCAGCAAACAAGGCCATCACGAGGAAGTGTCTCACGGCTTCCTCCCTGCGGCGATATCGAAGGCGTCGAGCATGTTTAGATAGTTAAGGAGACCGCCTATCAACAGAAAAGTGTTGCCGTATTCGTAAGTTGCGCGCGCGGCTCGCACGGGATCATCAGCGAAGCCATAGTCGATTAGCCACGAAACGATATAGAGTGCGCCCTGGCCGAGGTTCGCAATCATTGGCGGGACTTGAAGGATTACCCATGAACCTTCGCTGCTAAGATCGAACAGGTGGCCGCCCATCGCGAGGCCAACAAAGAAACAAACCCAAACAGCGCCTCCCATCAGCAGCGCGCGAAACCATCTTTTAAGAAGTACGTGGCCGAGGCCCGGAATAAACCAGGCTGCCAATCCAGTTAACCATGCAGTGCCGGGTGCTTCTTCGACCTGCACGCGTTCAGCTTTTACCAAATGAATGCCTCCAACTGCTCGAGTAATCGATTAAGGTTTTACATCAATAAGAATTCCTGCGCAAAGGCAGTCTTAACAGTTCACATTAGCGGTCGGCCAGCCGACTTTTAACATCTCACGTTAACTCGTTATCGGTAGAGCAGGAACGGTTCACGTAGTTTCTTAAACTCCTCAAGTGGTTTCTCAGTCGACTGTCGAATCGCCTCGAGTTCGGTCCCCTGCTCAAATGCCTCTCTGATCTTTGCGGTGCCGCTGATCACGTCGAATGGGTTCTTGTCGTAGACGTATTCGTACGGCGGCACTTTCCAGCGAAACTCGTCTCTGTACATGTCGTGTGCAAACTTTGCCATTGCGATGCCCGCAATCCACGGCTCGAAAGTATTCCGATCGAGAACATGAATCTGAACGCCGCCGCATGTCACGCCTGCATGCTTTTGAAAAGTTGGTTGGAAAGCGCAGCTTCTAAAGAACACGCCGGGCATTCCAAGCGCATTTAGTCGATCGGCATAAGCATCAGGATCGATGTAGGGTGCGCCAATGAGTTCGAAGGGACGTGTGGTTCCTCTTCCTTCAGAAACTTGAGTGCCTTCAAAATGGACCGTGCCCGGAAATACTGTTGCAGAGTCGAGTGTCGGCATGTTCGGCGAAGGCAGCACCCACGGCGCATCAGTGTCGTCGTGCCAATACTCTCGCTTCCAGCCACGCATTGTTATTACTTCTAAATCGCAGACGATCTGAAAGTGATCATTGAACAGTTGTGCGAGTTCGGCGACAGTCATGCCGGGACGAGTTGGTAACGGAAACTGCCCTACGAACGACGCGTACTCTGGTTCAAGGATATTGCCGGCCATGCTCACGCCGTTGATTGGATTCGGCCTGTCGCAAACAACGACTTTCTTCCCAAGCCTGCGCGCTACTCGCATGCAGTTAGCGAGTGTGTAAACAAAGGTGTAGATCCGGCAGCCAACGTCTTGCATGTCAAACAAGAGAACATCGATGTCCTGGAGCATCTCATCCGTCGGCTCGCGCGTTTCACTGTAGAGCGAATGGACCGGCAGACCGGTTTTGCGATCGAGGCCATGACCGGTTTCGATCATGTTGTCCTGAACGTCGCCACGAATTCCGTGTTGTGGGCCAAACAGAGCACGGAGTTGGATCTCCGGGTTCTCGTGGAGCAGATCCGCAGCGTGACGATAGGAATGATCGACAGACGCCTGATTGCAGATCAGTCCAACGCGTGCACCTTGAAGGGCCGGATGACCTTCTTCAAGTAATCTCTCAAGTCCCAGTTCGACGTGCTGGACTTGTTTCTTTGTCGACGTTGCTTCGTGTTCCAGAGTTAAAGTCATACTTGAATCCCCTATCTACGCTTTGTGTCTACGCACAAAAAGTCTTAGGCGGAGAAGATGTCTCCCGCAAACGCGCAAAGACGCAAAGCGCTGCCGCGTTTCTAAGGGTTTTCCTTTGCGCCTTTGCGCGAGAAATCTTCTCCATAATCCCTAACCGCACAAAACTGATCCGCCATTCACGTTGAGCACTTCGCCCGTGATGTGATTCGCCCAGTCGCTACACAAGAAGATGATCGCTCCTGCGATGTCTTCGGGTGTTGCGACTCGACCTAAAGGAATACCTTTAATTATCGACTCCTGTTGAGCGGCATCTGCCAGTGCGTCCGTCGTCATTTCTGTTTCGACCCAGCCGGGCGCGACACAGTTAACGTTTATACCAAACGGTCCGAGCTCGGGCGCCAGCGACTTTGTAAATGAGATCTGACCGCCTTTAGATGCTGCGTAGTTTGAAACATTAGCTTCACCACGCTGACCTGCTGTTGAACTGACGATGACAATCCGACCAAATTTCTGTTGCTTCATGATTGGCACTGCAGCTCGGCAAACTGACCATGTTCCTTTTAAATTAATGTCGAGTGTCTTGTCCCACAGTTCCTCCGAAATCGACTCTACCGCTGCGCCTTCCCAAATACCTGCATTACAAATCAGGAAGTCGACGCGCGCGAAATGCTCCACCGTTTCTTGAAGTAGCCGTTCAGCGTCACTCAGCTTCGATACGTCGGCCTGAATCGCAAGAGCTTTTACGTTGTGACTTTGCGCCAGGTTTACGGCTGCGGTTGCGGCCGCCTCATCCTTGACGTAATTGACGACGACGTGAGTGCCGAAAGAAGCAAGCATTGAGACAACAGCTTTTCCGATGCCGCGCGAGCCGCCCGTCACGATCGCGACGCGATCCGCGAGCCCGAGATTCGTGATCATCGACAAATTCATGCAGGTGTGGAGACTGAAGCGAGATCCGCTTGCCTCATGTTGGCGGCTTCGTCTACGAAAACTCGGAACAGGCGTTGAGACAGTAGATCCTTTTCCCAGCCAAGCTCAGGATGCCACTGCACAGCAACTATAAACCGATCCGGTCGCGGATCTTCGAGGGCCTCAATGATGGCGTCGGTAGTCCATGCTGTCGCAATGAGATCCGCGCCCAGTGCTTCGATAGCCTGATGATGATGGCTGTTGACGACAGCATCAACCGAACCCGCAATGTCCGACAGCTTGCTTGTTTCCAACATCTTGATCCGGTGTGACGGACGATCGCGAGGTGCTCCCTGCTCATGCTTGATCGCGCCCGGAACCTGTGAACCGATATCCTGAATCAGCGAGCCCCCACGCGAGACATTCAGTATCTGCATCCCGAAACAGATCGCCAACAGCGGTATTCCCTTCCTCTCAGCAGCCTCGATGACGAATAGATCGGTCTCATCTTTAATCGTTTGCACTGTTCCCAGCGCCGGATGCGGTTGTTGTCCGTAACGCAATGGGTCGACGTCGGAGTCGCTGCCGGGTAGCAGGATGCCATCGAGCCCATCGACTACTGAGTCAATATAATCAGCGTTAGGAATCAAACTGATGTGCACCGGAGCACCGCCGGCAGCCTCAACCGCCTCGCTGTAGTGACGGCCAAGGTAGAACCGGTCAGTCGTATGTTCGATGCGCATCGTGATTCCGATGCGTGGTCTTCGTTGCATCATCGCCCGCTATGATAACTCATATGGGCGCCTCCTTGGAGTGCGCCAACTTGTTGGCGCTTTGGTTTTTTAACAAAGCGACGCCAGGCCGCCGCACTCCAAAAAGGCGTCCTTGACTTACCTCGAAACGAGTTCCTATAGTCTCGTTCAAAGAAACATGCAGAAAAAAACAAATCGGGTTCGTAGCACTACAGTGCTGCTCGTCAGGAAGGACGCGAGCGTGGCGCTTGCCGGAGACGGGCAGGTAACGATGGGTGAAACCGTTATGAAAGCCAGCGCGCGGAAGGTGCGGCGACTTTATAACGATCAGATTCTCGCGGGTTTTGCCGGTGCGACCGGAGACGCGTTCGCGCTTTTGACGCGGTTCGAAAGCAAGCTTGAGCAGTATCACGGCAACCTCGAGCGCGCCGCGATTGAGCTCAGCAAAGAGTGGCGTACTGACAAGATCTTGCGGCATCTCGAGGCGCTGTTAGTTGTTGCGGATAAAAAGTCTTCATTTCTTCTGTCCGGTAATGGCGACGTGATTGCGCCTGATGAAGGCGTGCTGGCGATTGGATCGGGTGGGTCTTACGCCCTCGCTGCTGCTCGTGCGCTAATCAAGAACACGGATCTTTCTGCTCGTGACATCGCAGTGGAAGCACTTCGCATCGCCGGAGAGATCTGCATTTATTCGAATCAAAACATCATAGTTGAGGAGCTTTAAGAGAAAGCTGTAATACGCAATGGTTATTTATTTGGCTGGTGAAATAGACGAAGAGGCACAACTCGATGAGATGTCGCCTCGCCAGATCGTGACTGAACTCGATAAACACGTTGTGGGCCAGCGCAACGCGAAACGAGCAGTTGCGATTGCTTTGCGAAATCGTGTGCGACGGCAAAAGTTGCCGCCCGAGATGGCGGTCGACGTGATGCCCAAGAACATCATCATGATCGGATCGACAGGCGTGGGCAAGACTGAGATCGCTCGACGCCTGGCGCGCATGTCCAATTCGCCGTTTCTGAAGGTTGAAGCTTCGAAGTTTACTGAAGTCGGGTACGTCGGTCGCGACGTCGAGAGCATGATTCGCGATCTCACCGAAATATCGGTCGAGATGACTCGCCAGGATAAAAGTGAAGAGGTCGCAGAAAAAGCTGAATTGAACGTCGAGGAGCGCATTCTCGACTTGCTGCTTCCGCCGCCGCGTTCCGCGTCTAATTTTTACGACTTCGATTCAGATACAACTGAAGAACCATCTACCGAGCTCGAAACTTCAACACGCGACGAGCAGTTCCAACGATCGCGCGAAAAGCTTCGCACGCAACTGCGCAGTGGCAAGCTCGACAATCGTTTAGTGGAACTCGAAGTCAGAGAGAAAAACTTTCCCGTGATCGAGCTGGCTGGTCCACAAGGCGTGGAAGAGATGGGCATCAACATGAAAGACATGTTGGGCAATCTGTTTCAGGGCCGCACAAAGCGACGAAAGATGCGCGTCGACGAGGCGATGGAGTATTTGATGCAGGAAGAGGAAGAGCGCCTCATCGATATGGACCAGGTTGCACGTGCCGCAATCGAGAGAGTCGAGAATTCAGGAATCATCTTTCTAGACGAGATCGACAAGATTGCCGGACGGGAGTCGGGACATGGTCCAGACGTGTCGCGCGAGGGTGTGCAACGCGATATCCTGCCGATCGTCGAAGGTACCACCGTTAACACTCGTTACGGGATGGTGCGCACAGACCATATTCTCTTCGTCGCGGCGGGTGCATTTCACGTTTCAAAGCCTTCTGATTTGATTCCGGAGCTACAAGGTCGTTTTCCGATTCGCGTTGAGCTGGAGTCGCTCACGATTGAGGATTTCAAACGGATTCTGACTGAGCCTCGTAACGCGCTTATCAAACAGTACCAGGCGATGATGGAAACCGAAGGTGTCACCATCGAGTTTACATCCGATGCGATCGATTCGATTGCTAACTACGCGGCGCAGGTGAATCAACAAACAGAAGACATCGGCGCGCGGCGTTTGCAGACGATTATGGAGAAGCTGCTCGAGGAGATCAGTTTTGAAGGGCCTGATTTGGAACCAAAACAGCAACGCATTGATGCTGCTTACGTGTCGGGAATGCTCGCAGAGACAGTCAAGGATCAAGACCTCAGTCGATACATTTTGTGACAAAACGTGGACCAACCCATCCACAGATTTCACCGATTACTCTTGCTGTGTAATCTGTGGATAGTTCTCTGTTTGATCTTTCTGAGTGGATGCGGTAAGCGACGTCCTCCCTTGCCTCCGGTTGAGCGCGTACAGCAACGCACGGAGTTTCTTTCAGGCGCCCAACAAGGTAACGAGGTAATTCTCAGTTGGCCTGCGCCGCAACGAAACGCACCTGATAGCAGCGTGCAAAGCATCAGACGTATCGACGTCTATCGACTGGCGGAGAAACCGGGCGCGCCACTCGCACTAACAGAAGACGAATTCTCAGCGCGAGCTACAGTCGTTGGTTCTGTCACTTTTGAGCAGATACAAACTGCCGGCGATAGCCTTACCTACCGCGATGTCCTCGAACTCGCCGGACAGCCGACCCGCCTTCGTTACGCCATTCGTTACGTTAATGCATCTGGTCAACGTGCGGCTTTCTCCAACTTCCTGAGCATTGAGCCCGCCGCGCGTATTGCACAGGCGCCCACGCTCGTGTCTCCTGCAAAAGTGCTCGAGGATTCGATTACGATTACCTGGCAGCCGCCGGCAGCAAACATCGATAACTCAACGCCGGTGAATCTGCTTGGCTACAACGTGTACCGCACAGATGAGTCGCAAACTGAACCGGCGAATCAGCCGCTCAATTCCGCGCCGATCTCTGCGACTGAATATGCCGATAAGACTTTTCAGTTCGGCAATAATTATCGATATGTTGTGCGTGCAGTTTCGCTCGGGACGGGTGGCGGGCAGGTCGAGAGTCTTAATTCGAATGCGGTTTCGGTTTCGCCTGTGGATACGTTTGCACCGGCAGCGCCAGAGCGTCCCAGTGTTGCAGCGCCCGAGCCGTCATCGGCACGGCTCGCGATTTTCTTTGCGGCGAACAAGGAGACGGATATTGCGGGTTACAACGTTTATCGTTCAACCGATCCGGATCTACCGAAGCAGAATTGGACCAAGTTGAATCAGACGCTGCTGACGCGCACGACTTATCAGGACGACAAAGTTGAACCGGGTAAGACTTATTACTATTACATTGTCGCTGTCGATAAAGCCGGAAACATCAGCCCACCCTCAGAGGTAGGCTCAGAAAAGGCCCCCTAAGGATATGAAACTTTGTCGCATTTCACATGAAAGTCTGTCGACGCCTTGTTATGCGATACTGACTGAACACACTGTCGAACTTTTAGCCGCAGATGAACGCGGATTGACGCAGATCAGCATTAATCCGCCGTTCATCCGCGGCTAAATTTGATCTGGCTGAAGTGAAACTGCTCGCACCGGTTGCGCCTTCAAAGATCGTCTGTGTCGGTCGAAACTATCGCGAGCATGCGGCGGAACTGGGAAACAAAATGCCCGATGAGCCGCTCCTCTTCTTGAAAGCACCGTCGGCCGTTATTGCTTCCGGCGACGAGATCGAATTACCTGGCGCTTCTCAGCAAGTTGAACATGAAGGCGAACTCGGCGTCGTAATCGGGCGCCTCGCTCACAAAATTCCCGAAAGCGACGATCCACTCAGCTACGTCTTTGGTTACACGTGTGTCAACGACGTCACCGCACGCGATCTACAGCGTAAAGACGTGCAGTTCACCCGTGGCAAGTCGTTCGACACGTTTTGTCCCGTAGGTCCCTGGATCGAGACCGAAATCGATCCCGGCAGCGTTACCGTCCAAACGCGTCTGAACGGCGAAGTAAAACAAAAAGGTAACACGGCTGACATGGCATTTCCTGTCGCCTTTCTTATAAGGTACATCTCTGAGATCATGACACTGTATCCCGGCGATCTGATTGCGACTGGAACGCCTGCGGGCGTCTCGCGCATGAAGCCCGGCGATACGGTGGAAGTAGAAGTAACGGGGATCGGGATTCTCCGAAATACGATAGGAGTTTTGTTATGAAATTTTTTCTTGATACCGCCAATCTCAACGAGATTCGCGAAGGAGCAGCGTTGGGACTTGCGGATGGAGTGACAACCAATCCAACGCTCATCTCAAAAGAAGGCGACGTCGACTTCAAACAACACATCGCGGCGATCTGCGAAATCGTCCAGGGCCCGGTCTCGGCTGAAGTGACGAGCCAGGATAAAGACGGCATGCTTCGTGAAGGACGCGAGTATGCGAAGATCGCACCGAACGTCGTTGTCAAGTGCCCGCTGACTCGTGATGGCCTCAAAGCCACACGTCAATTGACGGACGAAGGAATCAAAGTAAACGTCACTCTCTGTTTCTCCGCGGCGCAGGCGATAGTTGCAGCGAAGGCTGGTGCGGCGTTTATCAGTCCATTCCTCGGTCGACTCGACGACATTGGCGAAAACGGGCTCATCCTGTTGCAGAACATCATCGAGATTTATCAGAACTATAGTTGGAAGACGGAGGTGCTCGCTGCAAGTCTGCGTCACCCGATTCACGTGATCGAAGCCGCGCGCATGGGCGCAGACATCGCCACAATGCCGTTCAAGGTGATCGATCAACTATTCAATCACCCGCTGACGGACAAGGGACAGGCGCAGTTTCTGGCTGATTGGGCGAAAAGCGGTAGAAAATAGCGTGGGAGAAAATAGCGGGGGTTATAGCGCGGCGGGAATCCTCGTCAGCGTGCGCAAATACGATGGCGTGGAGCATCGTCGCTGGCCGGCGCGAATAGCAAAGATCGAAGGACCGCTGCTGGTGCTGGATGCGGTCTTTGAAGAAGAGATCGAACACGATCTACTCGGCACGATTTTACAGGGAACGATCAGCACCGAGTATTACTGGCTGGATCGCTGGTACAACGTCTTTCGCTTTAGCGATCCGGACGGGATGTTGAAGAACTTTTACTGCAACATCAACCAGCCGCCTTCTTTCGACGGGCGCGTGCTGAGTTACATCGATCTCGACATTGATGTGTTGGTTGCTCCTGACCTCACTTACAAGATTCTGGACGTCGAAGACTTTGAAGCGAACGCTAGACGGTATGATTACCCGAACGAAGTCCAGGTAAATGCGCGTCAGTCTCTGACGGAAGTGATCGAACTGATCGAATCCCGTGCGTTCCCTTTCAACGAATAATATGGCCTCAAAACAACAGCCAAAACAAACAAAGTCCAAACTTCAAGCTCTCCGTGAGCGAAGCCTTCAGGCCGAACACGGTGGTGGCGTTGCACGCGTTGAGAAACAACACGAAGCAGGAAAGATGACTGCGCGTGAGCGAGTCGAATTTCTGCTCGATGAAGGCTCGTTTGAGGAGTTTGACAAGCTCGTGGTTCATCGTTCGAAGGACTTCGGACTTGAGAAACAACTCTACCCCAGCGACGGTGTAATCACGGGCCACGGTTTGATCGACGGGCGGAATGTGTTTGTGTTTGCGCAGGACTTCACCGTGTTTGGCGGTTCCCTTTCCGAGACTCACGCGGAAAAGATTTGCAAGGTGATGGATCTGGCGATGAAGGTCGGCGCTCCGATTATAGGTCTGAACGACTCAGGCGGCGCGCGCATTCAGGAAGGCGTCGTCAGTCTCGGCGGCTATGCAGATATTTTTCTGCGCAACACACTCGCGAGCGGAGTGGTGCCGCAGATTAGCTGCATCATGGGTCCCTGTGCCGGTGGCGCGGTGTACAGTCCCGCGATTACTGATTTCAACATCATGGTCAAGGACACGTCGTACATGTTCATCACTGGACCAGACGTGATCAAGACCGTGACGCACGAGGAAGTTACAAAAGAAGCGTTGGGAGGTGCAGTCACTCACAACAGTGTTTCCGGTGTCGCGCACTTTGCCGCTGATTCAGACGAGCATGCGCTGCGCATCGTGCGCGAGCTCTTCTCTTTTATTCCGTCGAACAATCAGGACGATCCGCCGCGGTTGGAGGTGAGTGATCCGGTAGATCGAGTGGATCCGAAGCTCAATGAGGTTGTTCCGGAAGCTTCAAATCAGCCGTACGACATTCGAGACGTTATCAATTCAGTTGTTGACGATGGTTACTTCTTTGAAGTCCAGCAGATGTTTGCGCCGAATATTTGTGTTGGGTTTGCGCGATTGGGAGGACGGTCGGTCGGGATCGTCGCAAACCAGCCAGCATTTCTTGCGGGCGTTCTCGATATCGCCGCATCAGTAAAGGGCGCGCGCTTCGTTCGCTTCTGTGATTGCTTCAACATTCCTTTGATTACTTTCGAGGACGTCCCCGGTTTTCTGCCGGGTGTCTCGCAGGAGCATGGTGGGATCATTACTCACGGCGCGAAACTGCTTTATGCGTTTGCAGAAGCGACAGTGCCCAAGGTCACGGTGATCACGCGTAAAGCGTACGGTGGCGCGTATTGCGTGATGGCGTCGAAACACATTCGCACTGACGTAAACTTTGCGTGGCCGTCAGCGGAGATCGCGGTGATGGGTGCAGAGGGAGCGGTGGGTATTCTCTATCGCCGCGAACTCAACGAAGCACAGGACAAAGAGTCGGCACGCACGGCGAAGATCGCAGAATTGCAGGACAAGTTTGCAAACCCCTACATTGCTGCAGAGCGTGGCTTTGTAGACGAAGTAATTGAACCTGCTCACACGCGCCCAAAACTAATCCGCGCCCTCTCACTACTCGAAAACAAACGCGACACGAATCCAGCACGCAAGCACGGCAATATTCCCCTTTAAAATCCGCGTTCATCCGCGGCGAAATTATTCCGTGGGTTCGAACGCGATCAGTTTTGAGGCGGGATCGAAGGTGATCTTGAATGGGAAGAGAGCGCCGCGGCCGAGGATGATCGGTGTTCCTGGCGCAACTCCAGTCAACAAATCTGTTGGCACACGATTAAGAACGAGGGCGCCGATGCTCACCGTCTGTGGCTCGATTCGTCGAGATTGAAATGATCCACCGCCAAGATCGTGCGTGACCTTGGAATCAGTCGCACGGCCACTTTGATTAAGAGCGAGTCCTAACGCGGAACCCGTGTCGAGTAACGCCAGCCGGCCGTCGCTCAGCCTGACAAATGGTCGATCGCTGCCAGCCTCGCGCACCCAACGAACAACCGCACCATCCCTCGGCACGTCCTTCACGCTCAGGCGATATGCAGCCGTGTCAAACACGCGCAATTCATTGTGCGGCAAATCAACTGAATATCCGTACGGTCTAAAAACATCGGTGGGGTCTAACACTCCATCAATCCCGCCAGGCAAACTGTTTACGACAGCTGCCGTAAAGCTTCCGGGAACATTATTCCCTGCTCGGCCGAGTGCGAGATTGGAGACCTGCGATTCCTGATTTGAAGATATCGGCGACGTGCTGAATCCGCCGACCAGTGATCGTCGTGATTTAGCAACTGAGAGTCGTGCACGATCGACAACACTACGATTGATCAGCGAGACACCTGCGCCCGTGTCAATCACAAAGACGAAAGGCCCGGCGCCGTTGATCCATCCCTGCGCCACCAAACCGTGCCCGCGTTCGTCACGCAAGCGAATGGGCGCGACAACGTCGGCGGGCCTCAGTGGCTCAACACGTTGATGGGCGATTCCCCTGATAGGAACCGCCCATGCAACTATTGCAACACTGAGAGTACTTAGAGCGATAGCAAGTTTAGCTTTGCTCACTAGTCCGGACCTCTAAGTAATCAATTAGTAGTTCCGGTCTCGTTTGCGCAGCTTGTATGTCCACAAAGCTGAACCGCCGCCACCTGACAGCGCACCAATCGCTGCGCCCTTCTTGCCGCCGATCAAGCCGCCAACCGCCGCACCGGCGCCAGCACCAATCGCCACGGTCAATTTATCGCGGTGCTTGTCCCAGAAACTGCGTTTACGTGGCTCGTAGTTGTAGTAAACGCGATTCGATGAAGCGCGGCTACCCGAGTTGCGATAAACGACGCGGGACGGAGCACGTCTGGTGGACGTGACAGTTCGCTGTTGAGATTCAGAAGCTGCGGCATAACCATCCGCAAAGCCAGTTTTGTAAGCCGTCTGCTCACCAGCGGTATTGAACGCTGCCGGAACCATCTCGTTGTCTGCAACCGGTTCAGCAGTCGTGGCCGCAGCAGGTGTCGTCGTCTGTGCTGCAGTGGTCGTCTCAGCCGTTACCGGCTGACTCTTATGCATAACCAATGCGCCGACGGAGCCACCGATGAGGGCCGCAATCAACGCCACTGGAAGTAATTTGTTTGTGAAAATCATCGCTCTGCTTCTCCTTGCAAAAGATCCAGTACTTCCCAACTCGTTCAGGCATGCTGCAAGAGCCATTCCTTCAATGTCGGGGATTTGAAGAAGAAGGGTAAGAAGCCGTAATTCTAGCAATCAACGCGGAAAAAATGTCGATTGCAAGAAATTCACAAAGTAATTCCACGATTTGGTTTAAAGGAGGCTGAGGACGGTACCCGATATGGAATCACCATATCCGATATCCGTCCTCATACGCGTTTATTTGTGGCTCGTTTTACGCTGCGCGTTGTGCGGCGGGCTTGTCCTTCAATAGCTCGAGCGCTTTCTTGAGTTGAAGATCCTCAGCGGGAGCTGGCTTCGTAGCCGGAGCCGGTGCGACGTCGCGCTTCTCATTTCCCTGCTCTGGCTGTTTGATGGCGTCGTCGTCGTTACCAGTCAATTCGTCAGGGTCAACCGATTCGGAGACTTCCTGTCCCTTGACTTCAACCGACGGTGCGACACCCGAGTGAGCACGATCTTCACCGAGAAAGGTCTTGCCATTCGAGCTCGCCCACTTAACGGTTGTGAGCAAAAGACCATCGCCACCGCGAAGTGTAAAGAGTTGCTGCTCGGTGCCGGCGCCAAAACTCTTCTCGCCGACAACCTGGGCGCGACTTCGGTCAATCAAGGCAGAGGCTACAACTTCTGCTGCGCCAGCCGTGCCCGTGTCGATCATCGCGACGACCGGTCCGGTAAAGAAATTCGCTTTCGGATCCGCGGGGAACGTCTTCAGAGCTTTTCCTTCGCGGCCGACTGTTTGAGCAATCACGCCGTCTTTAATGAAGAAGTTAGCGACCGCTACGGCTTCATTCAGCGAACCACCGGCGGTGTCGCGCAGGTCGATCACGATCTTCTGTGCGCCCTGTTTGAGAAGATCCTGAAGTTTGGCCTTGGCTTCGTTCGACTCACCGTCATTGAGACTGTTGATTCGGAGAATGCCGACGCGATTAGCGTCCATGCGTGCTTCGGCTGCTGCAGCGCGTGAGCTTCCGCGTTTCACAGTTACCGTTAGCGGGCTCGAGTTCGCTCTCAAAACTCGGAGCTTAACTTCAGAACCGGCAGCGCCGTTCAGTAATTGTTTTGCGTCGTAGAGCGAAATGTCGCGGGTCGCTTTGTTATCGATGTACTCAATGATATCGCCCGCTTTAATTCCTGCCTGATCAGCCGGTGAGCCCTTCATCGGAGCAATGACATAAAGATACGACGCGACTTGTGACATCTCTGCGCCGATACCAACCAGATTGTCTTTGTTGCCGGCGTTGTATTCCTTTACCTGTTCGGGAGTCAGGTAGGTGGAGTAAGGATCGAGGCCATAAGCCAAGCCGCGCAAAGCGCCTGCGCGAACCTTCTCCATGTTTGGTTCATCGACGTAATCGTTCTGAATGTGCTGCAGCACACTCTCAAAAATTCTCAACTGTGCGTTTGGATCGTTTGCCGGCTGTTGTGCGCGGGTGGAAATCCAGCCACCAACAGCGGTATAGAGAGTTAGCGTGGCAGACAGCAGAGTCAGGATGAACTTAGTACGAAATGACATTTACCTACCTCGTGGATTACGTTAAAGCCCGAATCAACAAAAGATCGCACATTTTGCGGTCGAAACGTATGATACAGGCGGTATTTAAGGGGCGCAAGCTAAAGCTTATTCAACATGACAACAACCACCTTGGAGCTTGTCGGGCCAGTTCTCGCACTCGATCTCGGCGAGAAACTCGTCGGCGTTGCGGTGTCCGACGAAAGACTGGTGACAACCAAACGACTACAGCCACTGAAACGTTCGAATTGGAAAAAGCTGCTTCAGGACGTGCGCGACCTGCTGGAACGCTTTGACGCCCAAACAGTAGTCGTTGGTTTGCCGTTAAGGATGGATGGATCTGAAGGCGACGCGGCAAAAAACGTCCGACGTCTCGCCCTGAACCTGGCCAAATCAGTGTCGCAGCCGGTGTATCTTCAGGACGAGCGCTTGACTTCCGTTGCCGCGACGGAGAATTTAAAAGCCGAAGGGGTTACCGACGACGAGATTCCGGCGTTCGTTGACGGTGAAGCAGCGGCACTGATCCTTCGAGATTTTTTGACGACTGACCAGGATCGAATCCGAATTGACACTTAACAACCTCCTTGGAGTGCGGTGACCTGTCACCGCTTTGGTAAAAATACTAAAGCGCCAACAAGATGGCGCACTCCAAAACACGTGAAACGATGAAGCGGCTCATACTTTTGATAATTGCGGTAGTTGTGCTGGTAGTGGGGGGACTGAGCGCCTGGACCTACTCCAACCTCCACAAACCAATCACCCACTCGAAAAACGGACAGTACATCGACATTCCAAAGGGTACGTCCCCAGGCGCCATCATCAAAAAGCTCGCGGCTGAAGGAGTAATCCAAAGCGAGTGGCCCTTAAAGCTTTACTTGAAGTTAACCGGCAAAGGCGCGACGTTGAAAGCCGGTGAATACGACTTCCCGTCTCCGATTTCTCCGCTCGCGGTCATCGCGAAGCTTCAGCAAGGTCAGCGACGACTCAATCGATTAACAATCATTGAAGGCTGGACACGTTGGGACATTGCTCGCGCGATGGCCCAAGTGCCGGAATTCAAGCTCGAAAACGACGCTCAGGCATTAGAGTTAATGGATAACGTGAGCTTGATCAGCGACCTTGATCCGGCCGCTAAAAATCTGGAGGGTTATCTATTTCCCGATACGTATGAGTTTTCCCCGGAAACTACTCCGGCCGAGCTGGTCGAGATGATGGTGAAGCGATTTCGCAACGTCTGGAAACCGGATTGGACTGACCGTGCCCTGAGCTTGAGTTTTACGCCGCGCCAGATCGTAACCACTGCTTCAATTATCGAGACGGAAGCAAAGCTCGCGGACGAGCGCCCGCTGGTCGCCTCAGTTATTTACAATCGGCTTAAGAAAGACATTCCGCTCGCAGTGGATTCGAGCATCATCTACGCGTCGAAGCTTGAAGGAAAATGGCGTTATGATGGGAAGGTCTATCTAAGCGACATTCAAAGACGCTCTCCGTACAACACCAGGATTTATGCAGGGCTTCCTCCCGGACCAGTTGCCTCGCCCGGAGAGAGCTCGTTGAAAGCAGCTTTGAATCCGGCCACGTCAGACTATCTCTATTACGTTCGCAACCCGGATCGTGACGACGGCGCACACAACTTCTACAGCAATGGCGCTGACTTTGAGACCGGTGTTCAGGCGCTGCGCAAATGGGAACGCGAGCGCGATGCGGAAGAAGCCCGCAAAAAGGCACAAACAAGGTGAGCCACAAAAAGGCACAAAAAGCACATAAAGCACAAAAGTGATTTTATTGAATAACGTCCTTTGATTTCGTGCTTGTGGAACTTCTTTTTGTGTTTTTTGTGCCTTATGTGCCTTATGTGGCAGGCAACAATTTGTTTAGTTTTGTCAGTCAAAGTCTTGCTTGTCTTTGTGTGACCGTTACTCTATTCTCGGATCAAGTCCCCGGTTGAAGTCAGGTGCGGTTGAAAACAAAAGGTGTTGCTATGTTGCGCATAATTACTGGTCTACTGGTGTTAATTGCCTGTTCAGTTCCAGCGTTTGCACAGGCTGCAAAAGGTGTTGACAAGCAAAACGAGCGCGTCCGAGATGCTGGTTCGGATCGAACGCCCGCAAACAACGGCAACAAGCAAGATGTGGGCAGCGGCCGCGGCATCGACTTCGGCAGCGGCAAGTCAACTGTAGCGCCACCACTGCCGAACCCGTATCGCTTAACTGGTCGTCGCGATGTAATCATCACAGCGGTCCAGGATCTTATGCGCGATCGAAAGCTCGTCGTCGATGAATCCGCTTCCAGACTTGCTGACGGGATCATTGTTAGTCAGCCGTTTACTTTCACGAAGGGCGCGGTCGTTGCGCAGGCCGATCTCAGCAGGTATGCGGATGTGACTTCGGAGAGCGCGAGAGCATGGACACGTGGTCGCTATACAATAACGGTTGAAGTTCAACCGATTGACGGCAACTCGGCGAACATCGCAGTTAATGCAAAGGTTGAAGGTCGCACTGACGGAGCGACTGGAGCTGAATGGGCCACGTTGCGGAGTACTGGTCTTGCCGAAGATCAATTTCTCGAAGGTTTGATAGTGGCTGTTACGGGCGCATCGCCGGCAGGTCGAAACCCGCAGCCCTAGCTTATTGCCAATTGCCGATTTCCAATTCAATTGAGAAGTTGGTTTAACTAAATTGGCAATCGGCAATTTGAAATTGGCAATTTAGACGAAATGATTAACGATCCATTGCGCGCCGAGGAAGCCCTCGCACGAGAGAGCGAGTCGACTAAACGAAAACTGCTTGCTGTGGTTTGCGCCGTCGGTGTCACCGCGGTGCTTCTTGTTGGTTACGGCTACATCCGCAAGTATCACGCTCAAAGACTCATCGCCGAGAACACGCCTCCACCAGTTGCTGATTCTGGCCCAAAAGGTCCGCCGCTGGCTCATATCGTTATCGACGAGCCAACACTCGAAAAAGGAATGACGACTATCGGCGGCGTAGTGCGCAATATCTCGAAGCAGGAACTAAGCGGTCTTTCAGTAGTTCTTGAACTACGCCGGCGAAAAGATGGCCTCCTCGAACAAAGTGCATTGCCTGTTACACCGACTCCACTGCTACCTGAACAGGAAGGTTCGTATTCGCTGAAAATATCGGCTCAGGAATTCGCTTCGATTCGTCTTGCAGGTTTGAAGACCGATTCGCAGCCGGATTTAGTCGCGTACACTTCGGCGCAGGGCAAGAAGCGAACACCGGAACGGCTCGAGCCGAGAACGATCGTAGTTAAGCGCAGCGGTAAGCCGGGAGAGTTTATTAACTCGCCGGACAACCCGGGACGCATTCCGTAGTCTCCCAACAATACGCTGATGTTTTTGTTTAGGGGTCGGCGTGCCGATTGTTAAGGTGAACTCTGAAAGTCGAATGAAGAATTTTACGTACACAGCTTGCACTCTCGCAGCGGTGATCGTTTTCAGTGTCGCCGTGGCATATGGACAATCGGCTTCTCAAAGGAATCCTCAAACTATCCCCGGTGCTGGTAAAAAGAGCCCTGACGACGATCAGACTCCGCTAACAACTTTTGAAGAAGAGATTCGTGCCAAGCGCATGATCAAGATGGCCGAAAAGGAACATCAGGAAAATCTCGGTCGCGCAAAGGAAATCCAGCAGATAGGGAAAGAACTTAAAGAAAGTCTTCAGGGTAAGTCTGCTCTCGATCGCGACAGTTTGAAAAAGATCGATCGACTGGAGAAGCTCACAAAAAAAGTTCGTGGCGAAGCCGGTGGTGAGTCTGAAGAAATGACCCTTGTCAATCCACCCATAGACTTGCCGGCTGCTGCCTGCCAGATCGGCGAAAAGACAGAAGCGTTATCGAAGGAAGTTCAAGACACGCCGAGGCAAGTCGTATCAGCGTCAGTGATCAGTAGCGCTAATATTTTACTTGAACTAATTAAGTTGGCTCGAACATTTGGTCGCCCGTCGCAGCAACAATGATGCTCAGGACAATTCTCTTCCTCGTCGCGGTTCTGCTCGCTAACGTCGTCGCAGTCGTTGCACAGGACGACGACGTGATTCGCACTAACACTGATCTCGTCGTACTCAACGTCACCGTCACTGATAAAGCCGGCCAGTATGTTAAAGGCTTGAAGGCGTCTGACTTCAAAGTCTATGAAGACGGTGTTGAGGTGAAGCCGGAAAGCATGGCTAATTTTTCAGTTCAGGAATCACCTTATGCCGCGGTGGTGTTGTTGGATAGTTCCGGAAGTATGGAAGCGCGCTTCTCGCTGGCACGCTCTGCTGCGATCAGGTTTCTCGATGGCTTGCGCCCTGAAGATGTCGCAGCAGTTTACCGGTTCGATACAAAAGTAGAACGTGTGCAGGAGTTTTCTGGTGGTAGAGATCTGGCGCCTATTGCATATGCGATTAAGGCGAAAGGAATGACGACACTCAACGATGCGATTGTTGAAGCGTCGAAAACGCTAGCTGAACGGCCTGAGGTTCGCAAGGCGATTATCGTTTTGTCAGATGGCATGGACACGTTCAGTAAAGCGACGAGTGAGAAAGCGGTTGAGAGTGCGCTCGCGGTTGGGGCGAGCATCTTCGCGGTGGATATGTCGAGTTTGGAAGTAGCTGGATCCGGAAATCGACCGAGCGCGACGTCGTTAAAAGGATTTGCGGAGAAGACTGGAGGACGCTTTATCGCGACTCCAGGTGGACCAGCGTTGCGTGACGCGTTTACCGGGATCGCCGACGAGCTCGGGCACCAGTACACGATCTCCTATCATCCGTTAAATAAGAAGCGTGATGGGAAATGGCGTACGCTTGAAGTTAAAGTTAAACGTGAAGAGCTGGCTGTGCGCACGCGTAAAGGTTATCGCGGACCGAAGTAGCTGATCGTATGATGGACAGGATTAACAAGATGTTTCAGGATTGACAAGATTCAGCGCTCTATCTTGTCAATCCTGAAACATCTTGTTAATCCTGTCTAACTTTACCTCGAAGTTTTAGTAAGCGATTTTTCTTTGTGTCGCTCGAACGCAAGCTCGATGAGGACTTCGAGCAGTTTCGAAAACGGAAGCCCCGAAGCTTCCCACATCTTCGGATAACCCGACACCTCAGTCAGTCCCGGCATTGTATTCAATTCGTTGATAACCAATTCCCCACCGTTCCGCGGTAGAAAGAAATCAACTCGAGCTAATCCCGCTCCGTCAATCGACTGAAACGCACGTATTGCCATACGCTGAATCTTTGTCGTCATCGATTTCGACAGCGGCGCCGGCACTACAAAACTCACACGCCCCGTGTTTGTATATTTCTCGGTGTAGTCCAGGAATCGCGCCGACTCTTCATAGACCACATACTCACCCGGCAGACTCGCCTTCGGTTCATCATTTCCGAGCACGGCACACTCAATCTCACGTGCGACGAGCTCTTCCTCAACGATGATCTTCCGATCGTATTCAGCCGCGAGGTCGATCGCGTCGCTCAACGACTTCTTATCCTTAGCACGCGACACGCCAACTGACGATCCAAGGTTCGCCGGCTTCACAAAACACGGCAGACCAATCTCACTCGTAACCTTACGTATAACTTTAGCCGGATCCTTGCGCCACTGAGATCTCAAAAACCAGAGGTGCTTGCAGATCGGCAGACCCGCCTGAACAAAGAGTGACTTCATCGTCACCTTATCCATGCCGCAAGATGAAGCGAGCACGCCGCAACCTACATAAGGCACGTCAGCCATCTCAAGTAATCCTTGAAGTGTACCGTCTTCACCAAATGGTCCATGCAATGCGGGAAACACCACATCGAGTTTCTCACCCGACAGTGACTGCGCGTCGCCTTCAAGTGTAAGCAGACCTTTGTGTGACGGATCGCCTAAGAGTGCAACATCGGCAGTGGCTTCATGAGTCTTCGAAGGTAATAACGAGTGAACGGCGGCGGGTAGAAGCTGAGCGGAGTGTGCAGGGGCGAGCCACTTCCCTTCCTTCGTGATCGCGATCGGCACGACATCAAACTTTTTTCGATCGATAGCTTCAACAATCGCTTGCGCCGATCGTACTGAAACCTCGTGCTCACCTGATCGACCGCCGAAAATCACTCCGACCCGAAGCTTTTTAGGCACTCTCGTAAGTCACCAGCCTTTACAGAATTGTCTTACCCAACGCCGACAGAATCAGTTCCACACCCAGCTCAGCAGTCTTGTTGTTCACATCGAGCGCCGTATTAATCTCTACGATTTCAAGTGAACGCATGCCACCCGCTTCCGCGATCTTCTCCATCCCGAGATGAGCTTCACGATAAGTCAGCCCGCCGCGAACAAGCGTGCCCGATCCGGGAGCGTCGCCGGGATCGAGAACATCGACGTCAAATGTAACTGCATAACCTGCAGTGCCGCCTGAAGCGATCTCGATCGCGTCGTCCATGCACGCTTTCATCCCGCGTTCGTCTACTTCCCTCATCGTGAAGAAACGCATTCCGAGTTTCTTGATCAAATCCCTTTCGCCGGGGTCGATATCGCGCGCACCGACATGCGCGCACAGCTTCGGATCGAGTTTTGGTGCGAAGCCGGCGACGTTTGTGAGTTCCGGGGTTCCGTATCCGAGCAACGTCGCCAGAGGCATTCCGTGAATGTTGCCTGAAGGAGTACTGTCGGGTGTGTTCATGTCGGCATGGGCGTCAAACCAGATCAGGCCGAGTGTCTGTTGTTTCTTTTTGTAGTACGACGCGACACCGGCAAACGAACCGATCGCGATTGAATGGTCGCCGCCGAGGATTAGCGGTAGTTGATCGGAGTTGAGGATTGCTTCGACTTCAGACGCTAGCTGTTCACAGGCGTTGCTGATCTCGCGAACGTATTTGAGCTTTTCATCAACTTCCGGAAACGTCTGTGGGCGTTCGAGTCGCATGTCGCCCAAATCGTGAACTGAGTAGCCGAGTCTCGCGATACGTTGATTCAGCCGTGCGACACGCAACGCAGCCGGACCGATATCAACTCCAGCCATGCTCGCGCCATAGCCCAGCGGTACGCCAAGAATGCTGAGAGATTTCTTTGATTCTGTGGACATAAGAAATGGGCGCCACTTTGGAGTGCGGCGGCCTGGCGTTGCTTTGTTATGATCGCGCTTGACCGAGACCAAAGCGGCGCCGGGCCGCCGCACTCCAAATTATCCGCCGAGGTTAAAACCTCCGCCGCCGCCACCTTGAGTCGGGAAGAATGGTTTTAGCAGGCCTGCGAGTGCAGCAAGGTTTCGTGTCTGAATCAGCAACTCACCTGGTCCAATAAACTCCGCGACAATGCCCTCACCGCTCATCATACTCCGGAAGAAACCCGATGCAGCTTTCCGAAGCGTGTATTGTGTTGTGCCTTCCCACGCAACGAGATGACCTGTGTCGACGACGTATCGCTCACCGACCTGGAGTCGCTTTCGATGAATGGCGCCGAACGACGACACTAACAAAAGTCCCTGCCCCTGGACCATCAATACAAACAGACCCTCGCCGGAAAAGAATGACTTCGCGCCACCCCATTTCGTGTCGACTGTGAGGCTCGCATCGCCTCCAAGGTACGAACTTGATTGAACAAAGAATGGACTCCCAGATAGCTCGATAGCAGCGATGTCGCCCGGCGCCCCTGGTGCAAGTGTTACCTCACCTGGACCACCACGCGCAGTAAAAGTTGAGATAAACGCCGACTCGCCGCCGGCTGCGCGTTTGATTGCGCCGAATAGGCCGCCCTTCATCTGTGATTGAAGTTCTACATTAGCCGACATCGAAACCATCGCACCTGACTCTGCCTGGATCGACTGTTCGGCTTGCAGACGAAGCACTGCGAGTGAGAATGAGGGTTGATGTAATACTTCATAGTCATAACCTCTGCCACGACCACGAGAGTCTTCATCGATCTGAATTCCCGGCGCACCGCGCGGGTTCATCGGCTGTGTCGCAGCGGGGGTGAGCCGATTACCGCACGCTCCGCAAAAGGTCGACCCTTCGAGTAGTTGAGCTCCGCACTTTGGACAAGTCATACTGCACTCCTAACGTTAGCTTCATAAAAGATTTAGAAGATGGAACAAGATTTACATGTAAATCCTGCTTAATCTTGTTAATCCTGTGAAGCTACCTTTAAGCAATCTTACGGTCTAATCCGATACAACATTCTCGGAAACGGTATCGTCTCGCGAATGTGTTCAATGCCGCACATCCACGCCGTGCAGCGCTCGATCCCCATTCCGAACCCACCGTGCGGAACACTGCCGTAACGCCTCAGGTCGAGATACCACTGAAACGCCTCTTCCGGAAGCTCATGCAACGCGATCTGCTCTTTTAGAAACTCGAGTGACGTGGCGCGTTCCCCACCACCAATAACTTCGCCGTATCCTTCCGGCGCGAGCACGTCAACGCCGAGCGCCAGTTCCGAACGCTCAGGATCTCTCGCCATATAAAACGCTTTTACAGCGGCGGGATAGTGATGGACCATCACGGGCTTGTCGAACTGGCTGGAAATATACGTTTCGTCAGGCGCACCAAAGTCTCCGCCCCACTCAAACTTTGTTTCGAGCGTGCCCTTTTCAAATCCTTCATGAAGCATCTTCACCGCGTCGTCATAACGAACCCGCGGAAACGGCGGCACGATCGCTTCCAGTTTTGAAGTATCTCGTTCGAGCACTTTCAACTCTTCACTTCTCTGCTCCAACACGCGAGCCGCGATGTAAGAAAGAAAGCGCTCTGACAAAGTCATGACATCGTCAAGCGTCGCATAAGCCATCTCCGGCTCCACCATCCAAAACTCCGTCAGGTGTCGACGTGTTTTTGACTTTTCAGCCCTGAATGTCGGGCCAAAACAGTAAACCTTGCCAAAAGCGGCCGCTGTCGCTTCGTTATAAAGTTGACCTGACTGCGTGAGATAAGCCTTCTCACCATCGAAGTAATCAACTTCGAAGAGCGTCGTGGTTCCTTCACAAGCCGCGGGTGTAAAGATCGGAGAATCACAAAGCGTGAAGCCGTCGTTATCGAGGAAGTTCCTCACTGCCTGAACCACTGTATGCCTGACTTTTAAGACAGCATGCTGGCGGCGCGATCGCAGCCAGAGATGTCTGTGGTCCATCAGGAACTCTGTACCATGTTCTTTTGGCGTGATCGGGTAATCGTGTACCTGTTGCAAGACTTTTGCGTCGATAACATCGATCTCGTAGCCGCCAGGCGCGCGAGCATCGGCGCGCACAGTCCCTCTGATCGAGAGAGCGGATTCCTGACCTAGTGCCTTCAACTCTTCGAACAACTCAGGCGAGATCGCATTCTTAAAAGCGACGCACTGGACAACACCGGTACCGTCGCGAAGCTGCGGGAACAGGAGCTTGCCGCTCGAGCGCATGTTGTAGAGCCATCCCTTAAGGACTACTTCAGCGCCGACGTGGTTTGAAAGTTGGTTTATGTAGGTGTGTTTATCTGCGGCGATTGCGTTTGATTGCGTTGTCATCGAGAAACCGAGCGTGTCAGCAATTAGTTGAGACGTTCCTTTAACATCCGGCGTAGTGTGGGGAATCTTTCAAGCCATTCAGCGGCCTGCAAAACAATTTCGAGCGTGGGTTGAATAAATTGCTCGTAGACAGCGGACCTTCCCGCAACTGCCGTCTGGTACGAAAAGGTTCCGGTAGCTTTCAAACCGCGCTGAATGGTCATCATTCTAAACTCGAGCGCGAAATCATCAGGGTCGATCGCGCCGAGACCAAGCAGCCGTCGTTCTTCGAGGAAGAAGAGGCGATGGTCGCGCAATTCAGCCAGTGACGGCGGACACGGTTGGCGATCAAGCAAAAACGAAACGAGGTCATAACTCGCCGGACCCATCCGCGCGTCCTGATGATCCACGATTCTGATTCGATTTCGTTTGTCGATCATCAGATTTGAAGCGTGGTAATCGCGATGGCAAAGCACGCGCGGCGCGGCTGAGAGTTCGGCGGCGATATCGTTAAGCTCGGCTTTTAGTTCGGCTACTTCGGCATGTCGCAGCTTCTCGCCGCGCAGACTGCCGAAATAGTGATCGAAGAAGAAGTCGAGCTCCCAGGAGAGTTTCGCTTCGTCAAACGCGAGACGACTTGAGATCGAATGCGTTTCGTATGCGCGCGCTGTGGCTTTCTGGATCTTCGCGATTAGTTCAATGGCCTCTTCCTTGTACTGGTCGCACTGCTCTTCAGGCTCATCCTCGTAGACCTGAAACAACTGCCGATCGCCAAGGTCCTCTTGAACGATTATTCCGGCGTTGCCGTCGACTGCGTAGACCTCGGGGACGGGAATGTCGCAGTCGAGGAACAGACGAGTGACATCAAGATACGGATGAAATTCCGGATCGAATGGTTCAGCGTAGACTGCGGCTATCGCGGTGCGCTTTTTCCAGCCGATACGGTAATACTTGCGCGTGGAGGCATCGGGGGTAAGCGGGATGACTTCCTTGTTTGTAATTGCTTGTTCTGTGATGAATCTCGCAAGTCGATCTGTCGCGGAGGATTCAAATGCGTTGGAAATCACAGGTTTTGGAGCACTCATGGGCTAAATAAGAATTGCCAATTGCCGATTGCCGATTGCCAATTTTGCGAGTTCAAGGCTACTACGTCCTTGAATCGGCAATTGGAAATTGGCAATACAGCGGCGTCAGCCGCCGGATTGTATCACAGGGCCACGATAAAGTTTTCACCCTGAAAATGCCCGGGAAGCGCCTTTTCCGGCGGCTTTTTGCCTTCGACGAGACCGCGCGGGACCACTACGGCATTCTCGATTGTTTCGCCGGCATTGATCCTGACGTTATCCGCAAGAATTGCTCGACTTACTCTCGCGCCAGCTCCAATTTGTACATTGTCCCAGAGGATTGATTCTGCCACAGTTGCTGAATCGGCGATCTTGTCATTCGTGTCGGCAACGAAAGACTTCCCTGCTTCCTTCAGCAGTTCGACACTGATGTCGAGATAACGTTTCAGAGTAGACAGCTCGCGCCACTTCCCCGAAGCCACATGCGCCGCGAGAATCTCGCCGCTCGCAAGTGCCTTCGGATAAACATCAACAACCGAGTCAGAAAAAACTCCGCGCGGAACGTATTCAAGGATGCGCGGCTCCATGATGTGGATTCCGGTGAACATTAGCGGCACCGAATCGCCTCCGCTATCCACCGGCATGCCGCCGAATCCCGTGATGCGACCGTCTTCAGTTTCCACAACACTGAAGCGTTCGCGACGAGCATTGGGAAGCAGAACGAGCGTTGCGAGTGCCTTCGACTTACGATGAGTCTCAAGCGCGGCGTTCAAATCTATGTCGGTGATGATCTTTCCATTAACGACGACAAATGTGTCGCGTTCAAAGAAGGAACGAGTGTTGTCGAGAGCGCCGCTGGTGCCGAGTATTACCGGTTCCTCAACGTAATGAAGCTTCACACCGAAGCGACTACCATCACCGAGCGCCTTGTGAACTGACTCGGGACGATGATGCAGGTTAACCACGATCTCATCGATACCGTAACCGGCGAGATATTCGGCGACATAACCGACGAGGGGTTTTCCTAAGATAGGAATCGCGGGTTTGGTGCGGTCTTCAGTGAGTGGCCAAAGGCGTGTGCCGTAACCGGCAGAAAGAACGATTGCGCGCATCAGCCGTCCAGCTCAGGAAGCCTTTGAGGCGTCGCGCATTACGAGGTCGAATGTTCCAGGGGCAACTTTGCGAAATCGGGTATTGCGGTTGAGTGAAACCGCTACGCTGATGGTTGGATTTTGACCCGTAAACTTGAAGCCACCTTCAAGCAGACGGTTGTAGAGTTCATTTACGTGTAGCGGCCCGCCTTCTTCACGAAGCAGGAGCGTGACCGCCTGCGGAATAGTCCGATCGATGAAACGATCGCTCAGCACCTCGACGTTGTTGCGAACTGTCGGAATCTGTTGACGACGTTCGACAGGTGCAACCGGTGACCGCAACGGCGACTGAGGTTGCGACTGACGCATCGCCGCCTCTAACTCCGCATCTGAAGGTAGCCCGAGATTGATATTTCCGGACGCGAGAACTGACGAAAGCAGCCGGTAAATCGCAGCCTCCGTTTGACTGGCCAGCGTGTCCATCTCCGCCAGTTCGGCGCGAACACTGTCAGCCTCCGCTTCCAGCTCTCGCAGCCGCGCAGCAAGGTGCATACGCGCCGCGCGCGACTGGCGCAGGCTTTGTTCAAGGCGTGAAAGCAGGTTCTCGCTCATCAGCGGGGCATTCTACAACAATCCGCGTTTATCTGTGGCTAAAAAACTATCGATCGCGGTCCAGGATGTAGGTTGGAAGCGCTCGCAAAGATGCGCCGTAATCAGACTCAGGCAGGTTGTCGAGAGCCGAGCGCGCATCCTCTGCAAACTCGTTAGCTCGTATTCGTGCCCGGTCCAGGGCGCCGGTGCGCGTGATGGCCTCTAAAAGATCCTGCTGTCGCACCGTACCGTATTTACCTTCCCGAAGCACCGTCTGCATCATCTCGCGCGTTTCGGGCTCGGCTTCTCTCAAATAGATCAGAGGCAGCGTAACTTTCCCTCCGAGCAGATCTGCGCCCGCGGCCTTGCCTAACGCTTCCTCATTCGAAGTGAAATCAAGCACGTCGTCAATCAGTTGAAACGCCGTACCAAGACTGAGCCCGTAGTCGCGCAAAGCTGCTTGTTGATTCTCGTCAGCGCCCCCGAGGATCGCGCCGATTTCACAACTCGCGCTGAAGAGATATGCAGTTTTACGTTTGAGAACGTCGAAGTACTGAGCCTCGGTAACATCGGCATCACTCAACAACGTCAACTGCAGAAGCTCGCCCTCGGTCATCTTTCGCGTGACCCTTGTGAGAATGTCGAGTATCGGTAGCGATCTTTCAGCTAAACTCGTCTCGAATGCCGACATGTACAACCAGTCACCCATCAACACTGCCGTCTCGTTTCCATAAAGCGCATTTACCGTGGGGCGCTTGCGACGCGTGTCTGCCTTGTCGATGATGTCGTCATGGACCAGAGTCGCTGTGTGCAAAAACTCCATCACGGTCGCCATGCGAATCGAATTGTAACGAGCACCGTCCCCGCCGACGGCGTAATTCGACAGAATCGTGAGTGCGGGCCGGACACGTTTGCCGCCTGAAGCACGCAGGTACTCGCCAAGGTAGTCGATCACCTGCACGTTAGAACGCGCCTGGCGCTCGAACTCCAGCTCAACCTGAGCGAGATCGTTTGCGATGAGACTGAAGATCCGGCGTGCCGAGATTTGTGCTTCTTCTTCGAGCGTGATGATGTTGCCTGACGTGGTCATGACAATCGCTTAGTTTGAACGATAGTTCGTAAACTGCATGTGAATGCCGAAGTCTTTTTCCTTCAGCTTCGCGATAACGTCCTGAAGCGTGTCGCGGTCGCGGCCGGACACGCGAACGATGTCACCCTGGATGGAAGCCTGAACTTTTACTTTAGTGTCCTTGATGAACTTGACGACCTCTTTGGCTTTCTCCTGTGGAATGCCTTCCTGAATCTGTGCTCGTTGCCGCACTGTGCCACCGGCCGCAGGTTCGATTTTGCCGTAGTTGAATGCTTTCAGTGGAACGCCGCGTCGAACGAGTTTCTGTTGCAGGATGTCGTTCATGTTTCGCAACTTGGTTTCGTCTTCGGCGCTGAGCACGAGCTCGTTTTTCTCGTGTACGACGTTCGCCGAGCTACCCTTGAAGTCGAACCGCTGCCGGACTTCCTTGATGGTTTGATTAAGAGCGTTTGTGACTTCGGCTGTGTCGACCTGGGAGACGATATCGAAGGAGTTCTGCTGAGCCATTGACTGGAGAATACCATCAAAGGGCCAGCATGTGAAAGTTGCCACAAGAGCAGAAAAGGCACAAATTACTTTGTGAATTAGTGGAGAAAGAGGCTTTGGAAGTTCTCGCTCGTGATGCGGGCGAGGTCTTCTATGTCGATGCCGTGAAGACCGGCGAGACAGCGGGCAACTTCGACGACATAAGCAGGCTCGTTTCGTTTGCCACGATAAGGAATGGGAGTGAGGTACGGACAGTCGGTCTCGATGAGCAGTCGATCGAGTGGGACTTCCTTTGCCACGGCGCGTAGCTCATCCGCTTTCTTGAAGGTGACGATACCGGAGAATGAGATCATGAAGCCGAGTTCCACCGCGCTTCGTGCTAGATCCATGCTGCCGCTAAAGCAATGAAAGACGCCGCGACGTTCGACTTCCACGCTCTTCAAAATCTCGATCGTCTCAGGTTCCGCTTCACGCGTGTGGATGATGACTGGTAAATCGCACTCGTGCGCGGCGCGGAGTTGTTGTTTGAAGACTGCGACCTGGACGTCGCGTGGTGAGTTGTCGTAGTGAAAGTCGAGTCCAATCTCACCCCAGGCAATCACACGTTCAGACTCGATGAGTGTCTTAATCTTTTCTTCCGCTTGATCGTCGTAGAGGCGTGCATCGTGAGGGTGTGTGCCGATCGCGGTATAGAGATTCTCATGCTTCCTGCCTAATTCCACGGCACGCTCAAACGCGCCACTGTGCGGATCACCAGTCCCCACATTCAAAATCGTCGTAACACCCGCAGCCCGTGCGCGCTCAATCACCTCATCCCGATCGGCATCAAATTCTTCACCATCAATATGCGCATGCGAATCGATAAACATAGCCACAAAAAAGCACATAAAGCACAAAAGACACAAGATATCTTTTTGTGTTTTATGTGCCTTTTGTGCCTTTTTGTGGCCTATTTCAGGCGTGCACCGTTGGGGACGTCTTCGGTGAATGTGGCGATCACCGGGCGACCTTCTTCACCATAAGACGCCGCGACGACCATTCCCTGTGATTCGTAACCGCGCAGTTTGCGTGGCTTCAGATTCGCGACGATCACGACTTTCCGCCCGACGAGTTTTTCAGGCTCGTAGTATTGCGCGATCCCTGCCAGTATTGTTCGTGGCTGCTCTTCACCCAAATCAACTTTGAGTAGCAACAGTTTGTCAGCCTTCGGAATGCGTTCCGCAGACAACACCTGGCCAACGCGCAGGTCCACTTTTGCAAAATCATCGATCTCGATGAAGCTGGCCACGCCAACTGCATCAGCTTCGGTTGCATGCGTCATCGGCGGCTCTGGAACTGGGCCCGCGTTAATCTCAGACATGATTTTCCCTTTATCGAGACGCGGAAACACCGGCTGGACCTCGCCGATCTTCACGCCTTCCTTGAGTTCACCCCATTTCAACTCTGTCGGATTACTCTGCGCGGGCGAGCCTTCGAGTCCTAACTGGCTCCAGATCGCTCGACTCGCGTCAGGCATCACCGGATACAGCATCACACTCAACCAGCGAAGCGATTCTGCGCCGTAATACAACACGCCGCCAAGCTTCTCTTTCTGATTCTCATCTTTCGCGAGGTCCCACGGTTTCGCGTCGGAGATGATCTTGTCGACACGTGCGACGACGGACCACGCCGCCTCGAGCGCCCTGCTAAATGCAAGATTCTCAAAGTGCAAAATAAACTGATCGCGCGCCTGATCAATGAAAGTTTCGTCTTCCGGAATGCTTCCCGAAGGAATGATCGAATCACAGTAACGCGAAATCATCGTGAGTGTGCGACTCGAAAGATTTCCCAAGCCACTCGCAAGATCACTGTTCGCGCGATCGATCAATCCCTCATATCCGAAGCGCCCGTCCTGTCCGAACACCATCTCGCGCAGACAGAAGTAACGAATCGCATCGATCGAAAAATGTTTCTGCAGTATGTCGAGTTCGATCACGTTGCCAAGCGTCTTCGACATCTTGCGGCCGTTCGGATCGAGCCACATTCCATGTGCCACAATTGCACGCGGCAGTTCAACTCCTGCTGCGAGCAGGAATGAGGGCCAGTAAACGGCGTGAAAGCGCAGAATGTCTTTGCCTACGAGATGCAGAGCCGGCCAAAACTTCTCAAACCCTACGACTTTCTGCCGTTCTTCGTTACCGAAGCCAATCGCCGTGATGTAGTTGATGAGCGCATCGAACCAGACGTACATCGTGTGTTCCGGATCGTCCGGAACGGGCACGCCCCAACTAACCGACGACTTCAAACGGCTCACCGAAAGATCCTGAAGCCCACCGCGAACAAAACTGATTACTTCGTTTCGTCTGGGCTCAGGTCTGACGAAGTCCGGTCGCTTCTCATAGACTGACAGCAACGCTTCGTCGTAATCCGAAAGTCGAAAGAAATAGCTTTCCTCCGACACGCGATCGAGCGGCGTATCGTGAATCAGGCATGTCGGAGGATCGCCTTCTTTCGTCGGTTTCTGATATTCGTCTTCGGTTTTGTACTCGGCGCAAGGCGCACAGAACCAGCCTTCATAGTGCCCCTTGTAGATTGCGTCGTTGCCTTTCGGAGTTTTTGCTTTCGCAATTCTGCGCCATAGCTCGCTCACGCCTTCATAGTGAAACCGCTCCGAGGTGCGCATGAAGATGTCGTAGCCGCCGTGATCGGTATCCAAACCAAACTCGTTCGTCATCTTTTTGAAATAGCTGACGACGTAATCCGCCTGCTCTTTTGGAGTGCGTCCGGCTTTCTGTGCCGCACGTTCGATGTTGATCCCGTGTTCGTCGGTGCCGGTTAGGAAATAGGTCTCGATGCTGCGCTGTCGTTTCGAGCGTGCGATCGTATCGCACACGATCATCGTGTAGAGATGGCCGAGGTGCGGAAGACTGTTGGCGTAGTAGATAGGTGTAGTGACGTAGAAAGTGTTCATCTCTTCTCAAATATGTTTCACGCAAAGACGCAAAGATGCGCCAAGGCGCAAATGAGGTTCACGTAGGCGGCGGTCCTATGCTTTGCGCCTTTCTTAAACTCTGCGCCTTTGCGTGAAAAAATCTTTTAATCCCTTCCTTTGATAAGCGACATGGCTTCGGCGCGTGTGCGCGGGTCGGAACGGAAGCCACCAAGCACCGCGGAGGTCACCGTCTTTGCATCGGCTTTTCTTACTCCGCGAAGCGTCATGCATGTGTGTTCAGCTTCGATCACGACCATTACGCCTAGAGGCTTGAGACCTTCGAACAACGTGTTGGCGATGTCCGTCGTGAGCCTCTCCTGGAGTTGGAGACGCCGCGAGAAAGTTTCCGCCAGCCGTGCCAGCTTTGAGATCCCGAGAATCCGGCCACCCTTCGGAATGTAGGCGATGTGACAACGACCAACAAACGGCGCCAGGTGATGCTCGCATAACGAAGCAATGCTGATGTCTTTCACGATCACCATTTCGTCGTGCTTATCACCGGGCAAAGGAATCACATGCTGCGTGGGATCTTCACGCATGCCGGAAGTCAACTCGGCATACATTTCGGCCACACGCTGCGGAGTCTCCTGCAAACCCGGGCGTTCCAAATCCTCGCCGATTCCTTCAAGAATCAACCTCACGCCTTGCTTGATCTGCTCTAAATCTACTTTGTTCGTCATCCGTTTTATCCGTGGCGTTTTTGCGCGAATGCCAGGCGAGCAGCTTCTTCCACTACTTTTAAAGGCACGCTTGCCCGCGCCGCCGCCGCGCGGCACTGCTCAAACTCCGGCATTTCGTTTACAACGCGACCGTCGAGTTGCGCTACTTTAACATCTATGGGTCCATACTGTGTTTCCACCCGTACGACACTTCGCTCAAGAGCGCGTCGAGAAACTTCGTAACTGCGCACGCCGAGCGTTGTCGTCTCCATAAACAACAACTTCATCACCGCTTCTTTTTCGGCACGATCGCAGAGCACTGAGAGCAGTACGCCTGGACGATTCTTCTTCATCTGCACAGGGGTAAAGAAACAGTCGAGCGCGCCCAGTTCGAATACTCGATCCATCACGTGTCCAATGATCTGTGGCGACGCATCGTCAAGATTTGTTTCGAGCATCCACAAACGTTCGTCTGTCGCACCTTGTGTCTCAGTTTCACCAATCAAGACTCGCAACACATTCGGGAAGTCCGGGTATTCGCGCGTGCCGGCGCCATAGCCAGTGACTTCAGTCGTCATCTGCGGAATGGGTCCATACTCGCTACAGACTGTGGTGATGATCGCCGCGCCTGTCGGTGTGAGTAGCTCACCTTTGATGTCAGTGGCATAGAACGGCACGCCTTTGAGCAACTCTGTAACTGCCGGTGGTGGAATGGGAAACTGACCATGGGCCATCTTCACCATCCCGCTGCCAACGTGCAGTGGTGAACAGACAAAGCGATCGATCTTCAGAGCGTCGAAACAGATCGCAGCGCCAACGACATCGACGATGGCGTCGAGCGCACCAACCTCGTGAAAGTGAACGTGATCGACAGGCTCGTTGTGAACACGCGCTTCAGCTTCGGCGAGACGCGTGAAGATCTGAACGGCACGTTGTTTCACTGATTCGGAAAGGCCAGAGCCTTCAATGATCTGTTTGATGTCCGAAAGGTGGCGATGCTTGTGTTCGTGTGCTGTCTCGACACGCGCATACGTGGCACTCAGACCTGACCGGTTGACTGTTTCAAAACGGATATCAAAACCGGTGACCGGAAGAGTTGATAGCTGTGTGCGGAGAAAGTCTGGATCTACTCCAGCGGCCACCATTGCGCCGAGTATCATGTCGCCGCTCGCGCCCGCAAAACAATCAAAGTAAAGAGTCTTCATGTTGAAACAACGGCAAGACCTCGCCAGCCTTGCCCATCAGCACTTCATCGCAAAGTCTTGATAACGGAGTTGGCTCCGGATTAACTTCACAAAGAAATGCACCTGTCGATTTCGCAATTTCAGGAATCCCGGCCGCCGGATACACGAGACCCGACGTTCCAATCACGATACATAGCTCACATTGCGACGCGCGTTCAGCCGCAAGTTCGAATGCTCCCGGCGGCAGGACCTCGCCAAACAGGACCACGTCCGGCCGCAAAGAATCTCCACATTCCAAACACGCATCGGGACGCTTTGCGCCCGCTGACATATCATGAACCGAACGACAAGCAATACATCGTGCTCGCCAGATATTGCCGTGTAGTTCGATTACGTCACGCGAGCCGGCTTTCTGATGAAGGCCATCAATATTCTGCGTGACCACTGTAAATTCAGAAAAGTGTTCCTGCCACCGCGCAATCTGGTAATGGGCTTCATTGGGCCTGAGGCCGTCCATGAAACCGCGGCGGTAATCAAACCATTCCCAGACGGCTGGAAGATTACGCTCAAGCATCTCGGCCGAGGAGATGACGTCGAACGGAATTCCTTTCCAGACCGCAGTATTACCGCCACCACGAAACGTCGGCACACCCGATTCTGCGGACACACCGGCGCCCGTAAGCACAAGCACGCGCCGCGCTTCCGCAAAGCGCTGCTGCAATTCCGCTGAAATTTGCATGCGCTCGGATGGTAACAGATAGGGCCTATTGTCGAGGAATCAGCTTCACAGGATTTTACAAGATTAAGCAGGATTAACAGGATTATCTTATAAATCCTGTCTAATCGTGTAAATCCTGTGAAGCCAATCTCCCAGCCAAAGGCCACCCCAGAATCATTTTTGCTATACTCTGCCCTTTTGTCCTATGACCCTAACTGAACTCCAACAAAAGCTGCGAGAGCGAATCCGCGCTGCTGCGCGCGAGACGTTCGGCGTCGAACTTCAACAGGTTAACGCCGAAACTCCACCGCGTGCGGAACTCGGTGATCTTGCATTCCCCGTTTCTTTCGAACTCGCAAAGCTCATCAAACAAGCGACAGGCGAAAAACAGAACCCCCGATCCATTGCGGAAAAGCTCAAGGCACAACTCGAAGACATCGAAGAAGTGTCGCGCGTCGAGATTGCAGGCGCGGGCTACATCAACGTCTTCTACGATCGAGCGAAACTGCTCGGCATATTCGCGGGGTCAACTGAACCGGACAAAGAGCACCTTGATCGACGCAAGAAGATGGTCGAGCACACGAGTATCAACCCGAATAAAGCTGCCCACATCGGCCACGTTCGCAATGCGGTCCTTGGTGACACGTTTGTGCGGATCCTGAAAGCTGCCGGTGACCGGATCGAGGTCCAGAATTACATTGATAACACGGGGGTGCAGGTAGCAGATGTCGTCGTTGGATTTCTGCACCTGGAGAGAATGGATCTCGACCAGATCAAAGCTCTCGACGCCTCGCTGACACAAGACTACACCTTCGACTATTACTGTTGGGATCTTTACACGAAAGTCGGTCTCTTCTACCGCGACGGCAACCCCGGCGGCGAGATGAATCCGGAAAAGGTCAAACTGCGCAACGAAGTGCTTCATGCACTCGAAGAAGGCGGTAGTAACCCGATAGCGCAACTCGCCGATTACGTCGCTACACGCAACGTCGAGTGCATTCTCGACACAATGGAGCGACTCGGCATTCGTTACGATCTGCTCGCGCGCGAGTCAGATATTCTGCACCTGCACTTCTGGGAGCGCGCCTTCCAGTTGATGAAAGATACAAGCGTGATTCGTTATGAGTCGGAAGGCCGTCACGCCGGCTGCTGGGTCATGCCATTTGAATCGCACACGGGAACTGACGAACACGAGTCAGACAAGATCATCGTGCGTTCTAACGGCACCGTCACCTACACCGGCAAAGACATCGCCTATCAGCTGTGGAAACTCGGCAAGCTCGGGCTCGACTTCAATTACCGCGTTTTTCGAAACTACGACGATGGCCACACTCTTTGGTCCAGTCAAACCGAACCTGAAGAACCAGTAATTGATCGGCCACAGTTCGGCGGTGGTGTGACTGTTTATAACGTCATCGACTCCCGACAGTCGTATCCACAGGAGATCGTCGCACGCGGAGTCGCTGCCGTGGTGCCGGAGATTGGCGAGGACGCGAGCGTTCACTTTAGTTACGAGATGGTGGCGTTATCGCCTGCGGCTTGCGAGGAACTCGGCATCGAACTGAGCGATGAAGATCGCGCAAGACCTTACCTCGAAATGAGCGGGCGCAAAGGACTCGGTGTTAAAGCCGACGATTTGATCAATCAACTGGAAGCAGGCGCGCTAACAGAAGTCGAGAAAAGAAATCCGGAGCTCTCCGACGACGACAAGAAAGCGACGGCGCATGAAGTCGCAGTCGCGGCATTACGCTATTTCCTGCTCAAATTCACACGCAACACGGTGATTGCCTTTGACTTCAAAGAGGCACTTTCGTTCGAAGGTGAAACCGGCCCGTATTGCCAGTACGCAGCCGTCCGGACCAACTCGATCTTTCGCAAGCTCTCAAAGGAAACTGTCGCCGCCTCGGATACGTTAATAAAACAAATAGCCGGCGACAGCGCCTTGCAGGCGAGAGTCTCGGAGGTGCTGTCCGGCGAAGGCGGAACCGAAATCTGGTCGTTGGTGATGCTGTCGCAACAGCACGACGAGGTCATTGTGCAGTGTCGAAATTCCGCGGAGCCTGCTAATCTTGCGAAGTACACTTTCTCCCTTGCCCGGACTTTTAGCCGTTTCTATCACGATCATCGAATTCTCACGGAGCAGGACGAAGTTCGAAGAGGTGTGCTGATTGCCGTGACGAAGATCATTAGAACTCAGTTGACAACTGCGTTAGGGATTCTGGGAATCAATGTTCCGGAGCAGATGTAAAGAGCCGCGGATTTTCGCAGATAGACGCTGATCTGATCTGCGTTCATCGGCGAAAATCCGCGGCTAAAGATCGGAAGACACACTATGTTAATAGTAATGAAACACGACGCGACTGACAGCCAGGTCGAGGCTGTCCTGCGCGTGATCGAACAGTTAGGCTTCAAAGGCCATCCCATGCCGGGCGCGACGCGCACCGCCATCGGCATCACGGGAAACCAGGGCGCCGTCGATCCGTCGCACTTCGAGAATCTTGCCGGTGTAGCTGAAGCGATTCGCGTCAGCAAGCCTTACAAGTTGATCACTCTCGACCTGCGACCCGAAAAGACAATCGTGCGCGTCGGCGACGCGACGATTGGCGGCGACGAGCTGGCGATTATCGCTGGTCCATGCGCCATCGAGAGTCGCGCGCAGGCATTTGCGATTGCCGAAGCCGTCAGACGTAGTGGTGCGCGCTTTTTCCGTGGCGGCGCTTATAAGCCGCGAACTTCACCATACGCTTTCCAGGGTCTTGGTGAAGAAGGACTAAAGATACTCGCCGATATTCGCGAGGCTTACGGCTTAAAGATCGTGACGGAAGCACTCGACGAAGCCGGCGTGGACCTCGTCGAACGTTACGGCGACATGATTCAGATTGGCGCCCGCAACATGCAAAACTTCTCTTTGCTGCGTCGTGCAGGCAAGGCTAAGTTGCCAGTGCTGCTCAAGCGCGGACTCTCCGCCACACTCGACGAATGGCTACTCGCGGCAGAGTATGTAATGGCTGAAGGCAACTATCAGATCGTTCTTTGCGAGCGGGGCATCCGCACCTTTGCTCAACACACCCGAAATACGATGGACCTGGCTGCGATCCCGGCGGTGCGACGTATTTCACACCTGCCGGTGATCGTCGATCCGTCTCATGGAACGGGCAAAAACTTCATGGTCACACCGCTCGCACGCGCTGGTGTCGCTGTTGGTGCGGATGGGCTAATCATAGAGGTACACGATCAACCCGAGCATGCGCTTTCGGATGGCGCACAGGCGTTGACGCTGGAGCAGTACGAGCAGATGGTGAGTGAAGTCAGATCAATTTACGAGGTGATCGTGCCCGCGGCAGTGGGTTAAAATTTTCGGTAGGTCTCTAGCGAACACCGACCTTGGTATAACTTGATCGAAGCCGGAAGCTAAAGCGTTTCGTTGTAGTTCTGTTTGGACGTGGGAGAAGAAACCGAGCAAAGGTATTGAGCGAAGTTCGTTATCGGCCTTGAGTTCGGTGGCTAATGCCGCGGGATCGATTTTCTGGTTGTGTAGATCGACGATAATCAATCCGGGTTTTGCTTCGCGCGCTTTTTGAATTAATGCATCCTGGTTCCGCGGAAAACTGATTTCAGTCCCCACAGCCTCTGCAACCGCGCGGATCTTCGACTTAAAAAACATATCGTCCACAATTGCTATAATCACGCCGCTCATGATTATCGCATCATACAACATCCGTTACGCACGCGGGCCTTATCTCATCTCCGGCGGCCTGCGGCGCAAGGTCGGATTGATGAGTCTGAGCGGACGTGCGGAACATGTCGGAAACTTAATTTCAGGAGCGGCACGCGCATTCACTGAAAACAAATTACTCCCGCCTGTTGATGTGCTTGCTTTGCAGGAGGCAGACAAGCGTACTTTGCGCACCGGTGGTCATCACGTAGCTAAAGAACTGGCGGAACAACTCGGAATGCAATGGGAGCATGCACCCGCAGGAATTCCGCGTGGTATTGCGCCGGTCAAACGGCAATGGTGGCTCGATTTTGAAGAGCCGATCGATTTGTATGATGAAGGCGACACTGGCGTGGCGCTTCTGAGTCGTTTTCCTTTGAGTGATGTGACGAGAATCGATCTGCCGTGGCACGAATGCCCGTGGCGCCCGCGACTCGCGATGGCAGCCACGATCTCTGTTGGACCGCATCAGATCAGAATCTTCAACGCGCATGTCGATCCACACGCGGCGATCGATGGTCAGCTAGCTCAACTTGAAGTGATCGCGGCACAGGCTGAGGCGGTGACCATGCCGACGATCGTTCTCGGTGACTTCAACACACTCTCCAAACAGAAATGCATCGACACGCGCTCGTTTCTCGAATCTCGCGGATACACAACGCCGATCCCGACGGGCACTGCGACGTGGCGTGGCGGCGGTTTACGAATGCACGCCGATTGGATCTTCACCCGCGGAGTCAAGATTGAGCGTTGGGGTGTGGCGAGGCCATTGAACGTGTCGGACCATTGGCCCGTGTGGGCTGAGATCAATTTTTGACAGGATTAACAGGATGTTTTCAAGATAGACATGTAAATCCTGAAAACATCCTGTTAATCCTGTCTAACTAAATGCTGCAAATCACCAGCCGCGACAATTCCCTCCTCCGCGAAGCGCGAGCCGTTCGCGATGGAAAGATCGATGATCTGATCTTTGTCGAAGGTCTGCGGCTGTGTGAAGAAGCGCATCGCTCGAAACTCGAAATCGAGGCAGTGATCACATCAGATGAACTCCTGCGTAAAGACCGTGCGGCGATCGCGATCGCTGAACTGTCGCACGTCTCAAAACGCAGTGCTTCGGTCACTGAAAAACTGCTCGCATCGATCTCTTACACGAAAACGCCACAAGGCATCGTTGTTCTCGCGCGGAGGCCTGTATCTTCCGAGAAGCGTCTGGCTGAAAATCTCAAACCGAATTCACTTCTAGTCGTACTTCATCAGATCAATAATCCGGTAAATGTCGGCGCAATTCTGCGCACGACCGAGGCTGCCGGCGCTGTGGGAGTCATCACGACGGAGAACACAAGCGATCCGTTCTCGCCTAAGTCTTTGCGTGGAGCGATGGGCTCGGCGTTCCGATTGCCGATTTGGCGCGGGCCTTCGTATAAAACGGCGATCGACTGGTGTCGAACTCGTGGAATCGTAACTGTTTGTGCTGATGTTGGAGGAGCAGTCGCGTATACCGCTTTAGACTGGACCGGAGCCCGAGCACTATTCCTTGGACCAGAATCGACTGGCTTCACGCTCGAGGAATTGATGGAAGCCGACCACGCAGTCACAATTCCGATGCACGGCAGCGCCGAAAGCCTGAATGTCTCTGTCGCCGCCGGTATCTTCCTGTTCGAAGCAGCTCGTCAAAGACAACCGTAATAACGGCTCTACGTTTTCACAGCTTTCACACATACACCCGTCACGGGAATAGCCGGTTCGTCAAAGGATCTCCTGATCCATGTAACGATCGTATAGATTCCGGGAGTACTTTTATATAACTTCACAGGAACGGAAAAATTTGGCCCGTCAACCTTAACAACTCCACTGCTGCCGTCAAGATAAATCAACGGTGGCGGCACTTTGGGAAGGAGCTTGCGTGCTTCCTTCGGCAGTGAGTATGGCCCCGGCGATCTCAGCATTTCGGGACTCGGCGGTTCGGGAAAAGGTTCGTAATGCACTTCGAGATTGTTGAAGCGGTACGGGGCGACCTGAATCTTTCCGGCAAATGATACGGTAGCACCCGGTTTCGCTTCCCGAACCACTGGCTTGAGGTCCACATATCTGGAAATGAAAAGTTCCACCATTCGCAGCCGGAGTTCATGCACTACAACGCCAATTCCCACATGCGTGTGTTCCGGGTTTAGAATCGTTTGACGATGGCCATCGTTGGGAGGCTTTTCCTGGTAAAGCCTTAAGTGCAGGTAGGCTGTGTCTTGCTTTAAATCCTGTTCTTTCATGGACCAGGTGTTATCTGCGGCTGAGACGTTCTCCGCAGTTGCTTCGGTTCCGCCGGCAAAGGAGTAGCGGTGATAAGGCTTGAGACCATCGCTTCCCCAGTGACCCGTAAACTTGCCTTTCACCAGATCCCAGGCGTGCTTCGTTGCGACTTCGGTTGCGAGCTCGTCCAGAGCGACTGGGGCAACCCTCTCGACGTCACGTTCCTCGTTAATCATCGCGAGGATATTGACGCGAATGTCTTTAATTATCCTTTCGAGATCGTTTGCTGAGGCTGTGCGGTCGAGTAACGAAACGCCGAAAGCGGTAGTTGCGGATTGCAGAAAGTCGCGTCGCGAGAAATTCAAAATTTATATCGCGTTGCTGATTGCGCCTCGATAAGCTGCTGACAGTCCTTCAGCATTATCGATCGAGACACCGAGATCGCGCAGGAGTCCGTCTTCAAGACCGTAAATCCAGCCGTGTACGACGAGTTCCTGGCCACGTTGCCAGGCACTCTGGACGATCGTCGTGCGACCTACATTCAAAACCTGTTCGATGACATTCAACTCACATAAACGATCGAGACGCTGATTCTCATCGCTCACTTTCGCGAGTACTTCTTCGTGTGTATGGAGCACATCCTGGACGTGTCGCAGCCAGTTGTCGATCAGTCCGAGTTGCAGATTGTCCATCGCAGCCTTAACGCCACCACAACTATGATGGCCGCATACGATGATGTGCTCCACCTTCAGGACATCGACTGCGTACTGCACCACTGACAGACAATTAAAGTCGGTGTGGACTACTACATTCGCGACGTTCCGGTGCACAAACATCTCCCCGGGCACCATGCCGACGAGTTGGGTCGCCGGCACGCGGCTATCGGAACATCCGATCCATAGGAAGCGAGGATTTTGTTGTTTTGCTAAGGTCGGAAAAAAGTCAGGATCATCTGCTTTGATGTTTTCAGCCCAGACTCTATTCTGATCGAGAAGACTTTGTAGATCCTTCATAGGTTTGC
>CAWKGP010000010.1:0-742166 GCA_963849205.1 uncultured Acidobacteriota bacterium | reverse complement strand
CGGTGATTGCGCCGCCGATGAAATACACCGAGGCGAGCCAGCAGATCGCCTTCAACGATCAACTGCGCCAGCGTGTGCAATCACTGCCGGGTGTAGCTGGTGCCGGCACAGTCAACATCCTGCCTGTCAATTCAGGCAACACGACGCGATTCATTATCGACGGCGATCCCCTACCCGCGCCGGGCAAGGAAACTGAAGCCAACATTCGCACCGTTAGCGAGGATTACTTCAAGACTCTCGGTGTGCCGCTGCTGGCCGGTCGCATGTTTGACGAGCGTGACGGGCCTGACAAGCCCGGTGTCGTGATCATCGGCAAGACGATTGCGGATCGCATGTTTGCCGGTCGTGATCCGGTCGGAATGCGGCTCAAGTATACATCGATACAAGGTGATGGGGATCTGATCGTCGGTGTTGTCGGTGATGTGAAGATTACGGGAATCGATGAAGCGCTCAGGCCGGTGCTGTATTACCCGTTCCGCCAGAGCTCTTCAACATTCGCGAATCTCGTCGCGCGGACAAACACGGATCCAACTGCGCTTGCCGCGGCGATTCGAGTGAGGTTCGTAATCTTGAGCCTGACGCCGCGATCCTCAACGTGCGCACGATGGACGAGATGATCGCGCAGACGCCGGCGTCGTTCATGCGACGTTTTCCGGCGTTGCTGATCAGCATCTTCGCGGGTGTCGCGTTGTTGCTCGCTTCGATCGGGATTTACGGCGTCGTGTCGTATTCCGTGAGCCAGCAGACGCACTACATCGGCGTACGCATGGCGCTCGGCGCGAGCCCGTCTGACATTCTCAAGATGATTTTGAAGCAGGGATTGGTTTTGGCGCTACTGGGTGTTGGCATTGGTGTCGGCGCCGCGTTTGGTCTGATGCGTCTGTTGAGCACGCTGCTTTACCAGGTAAGTGCAACGGATGTGAGTACGTTTGCGATCGTCACCGGGACGTTGTTTGTCGTGGCGTTGCTGGCGTGTTTCCTGCCGGCGCGACGCGCGACAAAAGTCGATCCGTTGGTGGCGCTTCGGTACGAATAGGACCACAGATTACACGGAATTGAAGAATGGATTTATTGATCAGAGACGTTAGGTTTGCGGTGCGTGGGTTGATGAAGAAGCCCGCGTTCACGGTGATTGCTGTGTTGACGCTGGCGCTGGGAATTGGGGCCAACACTGCGATCTTTAGTGTGGTTAATGCGGTGTTGTTGAAGCCGCTCGCGGCTAAGGATCCGGAGCGGCTGATGACGTTCTGGCATTCCGCGCCGGCGAAGGGGTTGAAACACTTCGATCTTAACGACGCGATGGTTGCTTACTATCGCGATCGCACACGCACATTCGAGGGGTTGGCCGCATATGAAACCGGTAATTTCTCAATCACCGGCGGAGGCGAGCCTGAAGTGGTGCCGGGTGCAATCGTCACCTTCAACTACTTCGAAGTGCTGGGACGTGAGCCTTTGTACGGCCGAGTTTTCACGCCGCAGGAAGACACTCCGGGCAACAATCACGTCGCGCTACTCAGCTACGCGTTGTGGCAACGTCGCTATGGGGGAAACCCAAACATCGTCGGACGATCAATTAATCTTGATAGCGCGCCGGTGACGATCGTGGGAATCATGCCTCCCGACTTTGATTTTCCCGATCCTGCTGAGCGCGCGAATATTTCAGGTCACATGCAATTGTGGGTGCCGAAAGGCCTCGATCCGCAAGATGCAACTTCCTACAACCTTTTACCCGTCGGCCGGTTGAACCCCGGCGCAACTCGCGAAGAAGCAGAAAAAGAAATAAATGCCCTGTACGCGGCCTACGCTGCTGACTACAACAAGCGGCTTGACGACGGCACACCCGATTCAAGTGTGACCACGTTCATGTTGCCGTTGCAGCAACATATCGTTGGTGAGGTGCGACGGCCCCTGCTCTTGTTGCTGGGCGCGATCGCGCTCGTGCTGCTGATCGCGTGTGCAAATCTCACCAACCTGCTGCTCGCACGTGCGTCAGCGCGTACACGTGAGATCGCGGTGCGACAAGCTCTCGGTGCGAGTGCGACACGAATTGCGCGACAGACACTAACCGAAAGTCTTTTGCTGTCGGTGTTCGGTACGGTTGTCGGAGTAGTGATGGCTGTCTGGATCGTGACTGCACTAAAGAGCTTCGCCTCCTCGCAGATACCGCACGTCGAAGCCGCGCGGGTTGATGGAACTGTTCTGCTCTTCACGGTGGCGATCATGTTGCTCACGGGCGTGCTGTGTGGTTTGGCTCCGGCGCTGCGGTCCAGTCGCATCAATTTGCAGGACGCAATCAAGGAAGGCGCACGCGGTTCCGGCTCAGGCGCGAACAAACGACTGAACAATGCCTTCGTCATTTCGCAGCTCGCGCTCTCGCTCGTGCTGCTGATCGGCGCAGCCCTCTTCCTTCAGAGTTTCCGCAATCTGCTCAACATAAATCCGGGCTTTCGCGCTGAGAACGTGTTGATGGCGCGTGTGTCGCTACCGGAAACGAAATACAAAGAGAAACCGCAGGTTGAGAGCTTTTACAACCAGGTTCGCGCGGGTGTAAGCAACCTGCCGGGCGTGCAGGCGGTCGAGTTGTCCTCGGTCGTACCGTTCAGCGGCGACGGCCAGGGGGGACCATTCACCGTGGAAGGCTTCGAACAGCAACAATCGAAAGTTGCATGGCTGCGCAGCACAACCACGGGATACTTCGCGGCGATGGGCATGCCGGTGCTCAAAGGTCGCGGGTTCGAATCATCTGACACGGAAAAATCTCAGCCAGTCGCGATCGTCGATGAGAAGCTCGCCAGTATGTATTCGTCAAAAGGCGATCTCGTCGGTAAACGCCTCCGCATCGCTGATGGACCATGGCTGACGATCGTCGGCGTCGTGCCAAACGTTAAAAACCGCAAGCTCGACGAAGAGGCGTGGCCCTACGTCTACCGCCCGTACAGCCAGTGGATCCGGCGCGAGACGATGCTCGCCGTGCGCAGCTCGATCGATCCCACGTCGCTCGTTGCCGGCATCCGGCAGGAAGTGGCGAAACTCGATCCCGAGCTTCCACTCTCCGATGTGAGGACGATCCAGCAGGCAATGGATCGCTCGCTCGTGACTACACGGCTCACCAACACGCTGCTCGTTGGTTTCGCTGCGACCGCGTTGTTGCTGGCGTTGACGGGAATTTACGGCGTGATGTCGCTCAACGTCGCGAACCGCAGGAATGAGTTTGGCATTCGTCTCGCCCTCGGGGCGCAAACGTCGAATGTGTTGAAGTTGATCCTGGGCCAGGGATTGAGACTGGCGATCGTTGGTGTTGCAGTCGGATTGCTGGCGGCTGTTGCTTTCACGCGGTTGTTGAAGGGGTTGTTGTTTGGGATCAGTGCAGGCGATCCGTTGACGTTTGCGGTGATTGCTGTGTTGCTGGTTGGCGTTGCTTTGCTGGCGTGTTGGATTCCGGCGCGACGGGCGACGAAAGTCGATCCTCTCGAGGCGCTGCGATCCGAATAAAACTTAACCACGGATGACACTGATATGAAATCGATTCTCACGGATATCCGCTATGGATTGCGCGGCCTGGTGAAGCAACCGGCTTTCACAATCATCGCAGTTTTGACGCTGGCGCTCGGCGTTGGCGCCAACACCGCCTTGTTCAGTGTCGTCGATCCTTCACCGGCAGCTTCTTCAACAGCTCCAGCATGTTGCTGCCGTCGTAACTGGTTTTTTTTTTTTTTTTTTTTTTTTTTTTTTTTTTTTTTTTTTTTTTTTTTTTTTTTTTTTTTTTTTTTTTTTTTTTTTTTTTTTTTTTTTTTTTTTTTTTTTTTTTTTTTTTTTTTTTTTTTTTTTTTTTTTTTTTTTTTTTTTTTTTTTTTTTTTTTTTTTTTTTTTTTTTTTTTTTTTTTTTTTCTTTTTTTTTCTTTTTTTATCTTCGCTTTTTTTTTTTTTTTTTTTTTTTTTTTTTTTTTTTTTTTTTTTTTTTTTTTTTTTTTTTTTTTTTTTTTTTTTTTTTTTTTTTTTTTTTTTTTTTTTTTTTTTTTTTTTTTTTTTTTTTTTTTTTTTTTTTTTTTTTTTTTTTTTTTTTTTTTTTTTTTTTTTTTTTTTTTTTTTTTTTTTTTTTTTTTTTTTTTTTTTTTTTTTTTTTTTTTTTTTTTTTTTTTTTTTTTTTTTTTTTTTTTTTTTTTTTTTTTTTTTTTTTTTTTTTTTTTTTTTTTTTTTTTTTTTTTTTTTTTTTTTTTTTTTTTTTTTTTTTTTTTTTTTTTTTTTTTTTTTTTTTTTTTTTTTTTTTTTTTTTTTTTTTTTTTTTTTTTTTTTTTTTTTTTTTTTTTTTTTTTTTTTTTTTTTTTTTTTTTTTTTTTTTTTTTTTTTTTTTTTTTTTTTTTTTTTTTTTTTTTTTTTTTTTTTTTTTTTTTTTTTTTTTTTTTTTTTTTTTTTTTTTTTTTTTTTTTTTTTTTTTTTTTTTTTTTTTTTTTTTTTTTTTTTTTTTTTTTTTTTTTTTTTTTTTTTTTTTTTTTTTTTTTTTTTTTTTTTTTTTTTTTTTTTTTTTTTTTTTTTTTTTTTTTTTTTTTTTTTTTTTTTTTTTTTTTTTTTTTTTTTTTTTTTTTTTTTTTTTTTTTTTTTTTTTTTTTTTTTTTTTTTTTTTTTTTTTTTTTTTTTTTTTTTTTTTTTTTTTTTTTTTTTTTTTTTTTTTTTTTTTTTTTTTTTTTTTTTTTTTTTTTTTTTTTTTTTTTTTTTTTTTTTTTTTTTTTTTTTTTTTTTTTTTTTTTTTTTTTTTTTTTTTTTTTTTTTTTTTTTTTTTTTTTTTTTTTTTTTTTTTTTTTTTTTTTTTTTTTTTTTTTTTTTTTTTTTTTTTTTTTTTTTTTTTTTTTTTTTTTTTTTTTTTTTTTTTTTTTTTTTTTTTTTTTTTTTTTTTTTTTTTTTTTTTTTTTTTTTTTTTTTTTTTTTTTTTTTTTTTTTTTTTTTTTTTTTTTTTTTTTTTTTTTTTTTTTTTTTTTTTTTTTTTTTTTTTTTTTTTTTTTTTTTTTTTTTAAAAAAAAAAAAAAAAAAAAAAAAAAAAAAAAAAAAAAAAAAAAAAAAAAAAAAAAAAAAAAAAATTACTCCTTCTCCTTTCTTCATTACAACTCCATTTTCCCTCCTTCTAACTATTTTTTTTTTTTTTTTTTTTTTTTTTTTTTTTTTTTTTTTTTTTTTTTTTTTTTAAAAAAAAAAAAAAAAAAAAAAAAAAAAAAAAAAAAAAAAAAAAAAAAAAAAAAAAAAAAAAAAAAAAAAAAAAAAAAAAAAAAAAAAAAAAAAAAAAAAAAACCCCCCCCCCCCCCCCCCCCCCCCCCCCCCCCCCCCCCCCCCCCCCCCCCCCCCCCCCCCCCCCCCCCCCCCCCCCCTGATGGCTTACGTGGTGTCGCAGCGCACGCACGAGATCGGGATTCGCATGGCGCTCGGCGCCGACCGACGCAAGGTGCTGATGATGGTGGTGCGACAGGGAATGGTGCTGACGCTTGTTGGCATCGCGATCGGGTTAGTCGCAGCTTACGTGTTGACGAAGTATCTCGAGAGTTTGACGAGCATGCTGTTTGGTGTTGAGCCACGCGATCCGTGGACGTTCGCGTTTATCGGGATCTTGTTGGCGGTGGTGGCGTTGATTGCGTGTCTGGTGCCGGCGAGACGGGCTACGAAAGTGGATCCTCTCAGGGCGCTGCGTTACGAGTAAGACTTAACCACGGATGAGGCGGATCATGAATTCGATATTCGCGGATATACGGTACGGGTTGAGGAGCTTGCGGAAGCGGCCGGGGGCGACGGCGATCGCGCTCGTGACGTTGGCGCTTGGGATTGGTGTCAACACCGCGATCTTCAGCGCTGTTGATTCGATCATGTTGAGGCCGCTGCCGTACAAAGATCCGGAACGAATCGTGTCCGTGTGGGAGCAGACGCCGTCGCTTGGCATACAGCAAAACCAGGCAGCGCCCGCTAACTTTTTCGATCTGCGCAATCAGAACCAGGTGTTTGAAGCGCTCGGGGCTTATGGACCACTTGATATCAATCTCACAGGCACTGGCGATCCGGAGCGGCTCGATGGTCAGCTCGTTTCGGCGAATATCTTTTCAATCCTCGGCGTCGCACCCGCACTTGGCCGCACGTTCCTCGCGAATGAAGATCAACCAGGCCAGGAGCATGTCGTTGTTCTGAGTGACAGGCTCTGGCAGCGGCGTTTCAATCGCGATCCTTCGATCCTCAATCGCAACATCACGCTTAATGGAGAGTCGTTTACGGTCGTCGGCGTGATGCCGCGCGGGTTCTTCTTTCCAATCCGTGAGACTGAGCTGTGGGTGCCGTGGGCCATGGAGCCGGACCAGGCGAGTGGGCGCGGCGATCACTATCTGGGACTCGTTGCGCGACTGCGGCCTGATGCGAGCATTGAGCGTGCGAATGCTGATCTCGCGGCGATCGGGCAGCGATTGCAGGTTGAATACCCGCGGACAAATGAAGGGCTCGGCTTTATCGCGCGGTCATTGCACCGTGATTACGTCGGGGATCTTCGTTTGCCGATGCTAATCCTGTTTGGCGCGGTTGGGCTCGTGTTGCTGATTGCATGTGCAAACGTCGCGAACCTGCTGCTGGCCCAGGCGACCACGAGACGCAAAGAGATCGCGATTCGCATCGCGCTCGGTGCGCGACGTTGGACCATCGTGCGCCAGATGCTGGTTGAAAGTCTATTGCTCGCCGGCGGTGGTGGGTTGCTGGGAGTGTTTGGTGCATTCTGGGGTGTTGAAGCCCTCACAAAATTCCTTCCCGAGAGTCTTTCGAAATTACAAGGCGTGAACATCGATGCGCGTGTGTTGTTTTTTACGCTCGGCGTGAGTGTGCTTACCGCGATCGTCTTTGGCGGCCTGCCTGCCTTGCTGGCCTCACGCACGACGCCCGGCGCGACGCTCAGTGACGTTGCGAGAGATATGGCGGGTGGAGCTTCGGGCCGTCATGTTCGACGCCTGCTCGTCGTTTCTGAAGTCGCACTTGCAGTCGTGCTGCTCGTAAGTGCCGGGTTGTTGATTCGCAGCTTCCAGTTACTGCGACAAGTTCAACCGGGATTCAATCCTGAGAATGCGCTCACGATGCGAATGGTCCTGCCGTTTCCGAAGTATGCAAAGAAGGAAGCGCGCAGTGCTTTTTACGACGAGGTGTTGCGGCAGGTTAAAGAGACGCCGGGCGTTGAAGCTGCGGGCATGATCACGTTTCTGCCGCTGTCGTTCAATGGAATGAACTTCAGTTTCTCAGTCGAGGGACGCGGCGCACCGAGTGATATGAATCTTCCGTTCGCGCTCTTTCGCGTGGTGAGTCCCGATTACTTCCGCGCGATGGGCATTCCCCTCCTGCGTGGACGCTATTTCGAAGCGCACGACACTCCTGATTCAACGCCGGTAGTTTTGATCAACCGCCGTCTTGCCGAACAGTACTGGCCCGGCGAAGACGCGATCGGAAAACGTCTCAAAGTTGGACCACTCGACTCGCCGAACGCGTGGCTCACCGTTGCTGGAGTCGTCGGCGATGTGCGGCAAACGGGACTATACGAGCAGAAGCTGGAATTCTACGTGCCGTACATGCAGGAGCGACGCTCGTTCATGGCGCCGCGCGATCTCGTTGTGCGCACGAAAGCCGATCCCGCGGTGATCGCAGGTGCGGTGCGGAAGGCGGTGTGGGCAGTCGATAAGGACCAGCCGGTCTCGAACGTCCGCACGATGGACCGTGTGTTTGCGGCGGCGATCTCACAGGAACGCTTCCAGGCACTGATGCTCGGATTGTCTGCGGCCCTCGCGCTCGTGCTCGCGTGCGTCGGGCTTTACGGCGTGATCTCTTACACAGTCGTGCAACGAACGCATGAAATCGGCGTGCGCATGGCGTTGGGCGCGCAGCCTGTTGATGTGTTGAGGCTGGTTATTCGCCAGGGAATGTCGTTGACCTTTGCGGGGCTCGTCGTGGGGATTGTTGCAGGAACATTCGTGACGCGCGTTTTGACAGACATGTTGTTTGGCGTGACGCCGCGCGATCCATTGACGTTCGCGGGCGTGCCCGTGTTGTTGTTGCTGGTTGCTTTCTTTGCGTGCTACGTGCCGGCGCGACGCGCGACGAGGATCGATCCATTAGTGGCGCTTCGTTACGAATAGAACCGGAGCGTTAAGAAACGCTAAAGGATAGGAATAACGCCGAAGGCGTTCGCTTGGCGAGCGTTGAGAAATGAATAACGCCGAAGGCGTTCGCTTGCCGAGCGTTGAGAAATGAATAACGCCGAAGGCGTTCGCTAGGCATTAGCGTTGAGAAATGAATAACGCCGAAGGCGTTCGCTAATTTCAGCCCAGGGTTCGAGCGCAGCGAGAACCCTGGGTACGCGATAGAAACATGAGTGAACCCTGAAAGGGTTCGATGGTTGGCGAACCCTTTCAGGGTTGTTTCGGATTTTTATTTGATAGTCCCAAGGTTGTCGCTACGCTCCAACCTTGGGCTGGAATTGGCCAACGCCTTCGGCGTTAAGGCGTCGAGCTCGTTCTTCGGCGTTAATGCGTCAAGCTTGTTCTTCGGCGTTAATGCGTCAAGCTTGTTCTTCGGCGTTAATGCACCGGTGTTCATCGAGGAATAAATCAATGATTCAAGATGTTCGCTACGGAATACGAATGCTGCTGAAGCACCCGGGCTTCACGCTCGTTGCCGTCATCACGCTCGCGCTCGGCATCGGCGCCAATACCGCGATCTTTAGTCTCGTCAACAGCATATTGCTGCAACCGCTGCCGTTTCGCGAACCCGATCGCCTCGTGCGAATGCTGCAGGCGAGCCCGATGCTCGGACTCCCGTCGTGGGGTGTTTCGCAGGCTGATTTTGCTGCTTATCGCGAACAGAATCGCTCGTTCGAATCGATCGCGATTTACAACATCTCTGCAACAAACCTGACCGGCGCAGGTGACCCGGAACGTTTGCCGATCACGACTGTCACCGCCGACTTCTTCAAAGTCTTCGGCGTCAACGCCCTCCTCGGTCGCACGTTTGTCGAAGGTGAAGACGCGCCCGGCAAGAACCAGGTGTGCGTCATCAGTCATGCGTTCTGGCAGCGACGCTTCGGTGGCGATCCAAACGTCGTCGGAAAGTCGTTGAGCTTGAATAACACGCCGACACAGATCGTCGGCGTCATGCCCGCCGAGTTTAAGTTTCCACGATACGAGATCGATCTCTGGACACCTCTCGCACACGATCCGAAGCGAACCAGCCCTTACTTCTTCGCCGCCATCGCTCGTTTGAAACCGGGCGTGGACGTGGCCCAGGCGCAGACTGATACGACTCAAGTGCTCCAGAACTTTGGCCGCGAGCATCCGAACCTCAGCGAGGCAGTCGGGCTGAGCGTGGGTAATGGTCCAAGAACGATCGTCACGCCGATGCGCCAGGCAATGCTCGGTAGAACGGAGAAGCCGCTGCTCGTGCTACTCGCTGCAGTCGCGCTCGTGCTGCTGATTGCATGTGCAAACGTTGCGAACCTTCTGCTCGCGCGCGCGACTTCACGCACGCGAGAGATCGCTGTCCGCGTGTCGCTGGGTGCGTCGCCCGCGCGAGTGGCGCGACAACTCCTGACTGAAAGCGTGCTGCTCTCGTTCATCGGCGCAGTGGTTGGTGTTGGTTTGGCTGGATTTGGCATTCGCATGCTCGACAAGCTACCCATCAGCGGCATCGTGCGCATGGAAGAAGTGCGTTTGAACGGCACCGTGCTCGCGTTCACCGCAGGTCTAACTGTGTTCACGGGTTTGCTGTTCGGCTTCATGCCGGCGCTGCGCGCATACGCGATGGGAATCGCGACCGGCATTCGTGAAGGCGCGCGCGGCACGGTATCACATCGTCGTCTGAACAGCGCGCTTGTGGCAGTGCAGTTTGCTCTCTCACTCGTTCTCCTGATCGGCGCCGGTTTGTTGCTAAAGAGTTTTCAACGGCTCGAGTCAGTCGATCTCGGCTTCAATCCCGAGAATACCCTCACGATGGTCGCGACGCTGCCGCAGTCGAAATACGACAACGAAGAGAAAGCGTTGCGCTTCTACGACACAGCCACGGAAAGTTTGCGCAACTCGCCCGGCATCAAGGCAGTTGGCGTGACTGACAATCTGCCTTTCGCCGACGGCGGGAACGTGGATGGCGTCATCGTCGAAGGACAGGAACCAGCGGACCCGAACTCTTCGCAAACCGAACAGGCTGAGATTACAAGCGTCGCGCCGGGAACTTTTGAAGCACTCGGAATCTCGATTCTGCGCGGCCGTGATTTCGCGCGCATGGACCACGGCCAATCAACACGGGTGGCGATCATTGATGAGCCATTTGCGCGTCGCTACTGGCCGGAGGGTAATGAGCTGGGCCGGCGCATACAGTTCACCGGCGATCGCCAGTGGCTTACAGTTATCGGTGTCGTCGCCGGCGTGAAACACCTCAACCTGATTGAAGAGAAGCGCCCGCACATCTACCTCGCGCTGGCCCAGTATTCGTCGCCGCGCGCTTCGTTCGTTGTGCGCACTGATGGACCACCGGCGAATGTGATTCCAAACTTCAGGGCGGCTATCAGGCAGGTCGATCCGGACATGCCGTTGTATCTCGTGCGGCCGATGACGGACATCATCGGACAGACACTCAGCACCCAGCGACTGACGAATTTCTTGCTGACTGCATTCGCGATCATTGCTTTGACGCTCGCGGCGGTCGGCATTTACAGCACGATGTCGGTTTACGTTGGTAGTCGTACGAAAGAGTTTGGCATCAGGCTCGCGCTCGGCGCGCAACCGGGTGCGTTGCGACGTGCCGTGATGCGACAGGGGCTTTGGCTCACGGGTGTGGGCGTGGTGGTTGGAGTGGCAGGCGCGTTGGCGTTAACGCGGACGATCAAGAGTTTGTTGTTTGAAGTGAGTGCGACAGATCCGGTCGTGTTCACGGCGATACCGGTGTTGCTCGTCTTTGTTTCGTTGCTTGCGTGTTACACGCCGGCTCGACGGGCCACAAAGGTCGATCCGTTAGAGGCGTTAAGAGATGAGTGAGCCTATCCACAGATTGCGCAGATTTCACAGAAATATACCTGCGTAATCTGTGGATGGTTTGAGGGAATCATGTTGAGAGCGCTGGCGATTTTGGGAACGATGATCGGCCTCGGTGGTGGTTATCTCGTGGGGCGGGCGATGCAATCGACTTTGTACGGCGTCGATGCGTTCGACGTGCGTGCGTTCATTGGTGTCTCGGTGTTGTTGCTGGCCGCGGCGTTGTTGGCGTGCTGGTTCCCGGCCTGGCGCGCCAGCCGCGTCGAGCCGCTCGAGGCACTGCGCTACGAATAAATTATATGAACTCACTAATTAATGATCTGCGCTTTGGGTTGCGGATGATGGTTCGTAATCCGGTGTTTAGCTTGATTGCGGTCGTCACGCTCGCGCTCGGTATTGGCGCTAACACTGCGATCTTCAGTGTTGTCGATGCGGTGCTGTTGCGACCGCTGCCGTATCCAAACGCGGATCGACTCGTGTTTCTCTGGTCCACCATGAACGCGCAAGGCGTACCTCAATCAGGCAGCGCTCTCCCCGACTATCACGGCTGGCGCGATCAGAATAAGACCTTCGACGGTCTCGGTGGTTTTTATTACGGCGACTTCAATCTAGCCACCGAGAACGAGGCGCCCGAGCGAATTCAGGGCGCATTTATCACTGCGAACCTGTTTCAGTTGTTGCAAGTCTCACCCGCCCTGGGCCGATCATTCCTACCGGAAGAAGAGCAGTTTGGCAGGCATCGCGTCGTGCTGCTCAGCGACAAGTTGTGGCAACGACGCTTCGGCGGCGCTCCTAATATTGTGGGTCGTGAGATCCGGCTCGGCGGCGCGACTTACACGATCGCCGGCGTGATGCCGCGCGGCATGCCGTTCTTCGACAACCTCCCCGAAGTCGAGCTCTGGACGCCGATCGCGTTCGAAAAAGACGACAATCTCGGGACGCGCAACAATCATTTCATCAATCTCGTGGGCCGTCTCAAACCCGGTGTCACTGTCGCGCAAGCACAGTCAGACGTTAGTGCGATCGCACAGGCGATCGCGGAAATCGCGCCGGAAAACAAGGGTGTCGGCGCACTGATCGTCCCGCTCCAGGAACAGCTCGAGGGCGATTCACGAATGGCGTTGCTGGTGCTGCTCGGCGCGGTTGGGTTCGTGCTGCTGGTTGCGTGTGTGAACGTCGCAAACCTTTTGCTGGCACGCGCGTCGGCGCGCAGCAAAGAGCTCGCGATCCGGGCGAGTCTGGGAGCGAGTCGCGCGCGCATCGTGCGACAGGTGATTGTCGAATGCCTGCCACTCGCTTTGATTGGTGGCGTGTGCGGCGCGCTGCTGGCGACGTGGGGCATCGATCTGATCTCGACGTTGTTGCCGGATTCGCTGCCACGCGGAAACGAGATCGGCGTGAACGCGCGTGTGCTGGGTTTCACGTTTGGTCTCGCGCTGCTGACGATCGTGATGTTTGGTCTCTTGCCGGCGTTACAAGCCGCGCACACTGACCTGCGCGATTCGATGAACGAAGGCGGTGGACCAGGTTTCGGAACTCGCAAACAAGGACGCGTGCGCCGCGTCTTGATCGTGGCTGAAGTGGCACTCGCGCTCGTGCTGCTCGTCGGATCGGGACTGATGTTGCGCACGTTCATCAAGCTGCGACAGGTTGACGTCGGCTTCAACGCGCGCAACGTGATTACGATGCGTGTGCCGTTGCCGGATGCGAAATATCCGGTGCCGCTGACTGCGAGTGATCCGCGCGACCCTGGTGGCCTCGCGTTCTCGGATCAACTACTGGCGCGCGTCTCGAGCGTGCCGGGCGTGCAAGCTGCAACGATCGCCACCGTCTTTCCGCTGGGCGCCGGCCAGGAGTGGGGCAAGCTACTGAGTATCGAGGGACACGCTGCGCCATCGTCGCTGGACCAAGTGCCGGTCGTACGCTTCGCGTTAATCAGCAACGACTACTTCAACACGTTTGGCATACCGGTGCGACAAGGCCGCGCTTTCAACAACAGCGACAAGAGCAATTCGCAACCCGTCGCCATCGTCAACGAAACACTCGTGAAGCGCTTCTTTGGTAGCGAGGATCCGATTGGTAAGACGATCTGGATGGGAGCACCGGAACACCTGCTTCCGCCCGACGCACAGACGCCGGAGAACCGTGCTATCCGGCGCACGATCGTCGGCGTCGTGTCTGACGTCAAAGGCCGAAGTCTGAATCAGGAGACGCCCGCCCTTGTCTATTCGCCGTTGAATCAATACCGGCGCGAAGGTTGGACCAACACGCTGATGCTGGCCGTGCAAACGACTATGCCGCCGGAAACAATCGTGGGCGCTATCAGAGAACAAGTGCGGCTGCTCGATCCGGATCAGCCGATCACGAATGTCCGCACGATGGACGACTTGCTGAGTAGAGCGCTTTCGAGTGCGAAGTTCAGCCTGTGGCTGCTCGGGTTGTTCGCGGTGTTGGGTTTATTGCTGGCTGCGATCGGGATCTACGGCGTGATGGTCACGGCAGTGATGCAACGCACGCACGAGATTGGGTTGCGCATGGCGCTTGGCGCACAGACACGCGATGTGATGTGGCTCGTGATCCGGCAGGGAATGGCTCCGGTGTTGATTGGAGTCGTAGCCGGTCTGGGTGCGGCGATTGGGCTGACACGTTTGATGTCGACACTTTTGTTTGAAGTTAGCGCGACGGATCCGTTGACGCTCGCGTTGATTACAGTGCTGTTAACGGTCGTGGCGTTGATTGCTTGTTACATTCCGGCGCGACGTGCGACGAAAGTCGATCCTCTGGTTGCTCTGCGTTACGAGTAATAGGAAGGGAACCATACGATTTGATGATTAGTGAACTAAAAATAGAACAAGTCAGGAAGAGGGGCTTGCCCCCGCCGTTGCCTGGATTGGACGAGCGGGGGCAAGCCCCTCTTCCTGACTTGTTCTATGTCAGAGGGCTTCCTCTTCCTGACTTGTTCTATTCAGTGATTCCTTAGTCAACCATTAACTCGGACTGATAGGACGCATTTGGAAATGCAAACTCTTCTACAAGACCTTCGCTATGGCTCACGGATGTTGCTCAAGCAAAAGGGGCTCACGGCTGTCGCGTTGCTTTCACTCGCGCTTGGCATCGGTGCGAACACGGCGCTGTTCAGTGTCGTCGATGCGATGCTATTGAAGATGTTGCCGGTGAAAGAGCCGGAGCGCCTCGTGTTGTTCAAGTCAGTCGCGCCGAAGGAGTTCTCCGTCGGCAGTTACAACGGTAGCTCCAGGCGCGATGAGCAAACCGGGCTCACCAACCGGACCTCATTCCCCTATCAGGCGTACCAGCGGCTGCGCGAGCAACAGGGCCCGATGTCAGACATTTTCGCGTTTGGAAATGTAGGACTGAATGTCACTGCCGACGGCCAGGCGGACGTTGCTTCCGGGCAGGCAGTTACGGGGAACTACTTCGCCGCGCTCGGTGTGCAGCCGGCGGTTGGTCGCTTGCTCAATGATGAAGACGACAAACCGGGCGCGCCGCCGGTTGCTGTCCTGAGTCACCGTTACTGGCAGAAGCGATTCGGCGGCGACCCGTCCGTTGTCGGCAAGCAGATCAATCTCAACAATGTCTCGTTCACGATCGCGGGTGTTTCAGCCAAAGGCTTTGACGGGACGATGGGTGTCGGCACGAGTCAGGACGTCACGATCCCCGTTACTGTTGAGCCGCAGCTCTACGCAGACAAACAACGCTCGATGATGGGCGGCGCGGGTGTTTGGTGGTTGCGCATCATGGGCCGTCTCAATCCCGGCGTTACTCTCGAGCAGGCGCAGGGGCAGTTGGAAAACGCGTTTCTGCAATCGGTGCTGGAGCATCGCGCCGCACGCCAGGCCGCGGCGAAGGCCAGCGGCGGCAACGCGATCAGCGATCTCGATCCGAAGCAGTACCCGCGTCTCGTTGCCGATCCAGGCGGGCAGGGCGAGATGATGCGGCGAAAGTATTACGCGCCGTCGCTCTATTTATTACTCGGCGTTGTTGGTCTCGTGCTGCTGATCGCGTGCGCCAACGTTGCGAACCTTCTGTTATCACGCGCCGCCGGACGACAAAAAGAGATTGGTTTGCGTCTGGCGCTGGGCGCCAGTCGCCGGCGGCTCATCCGCCAACTGCTGACTGAGAGCGTGTTGCTCGCGACGCTCGGCGGTCTTCTCGGAATCATCTTCGCGATCTGGATCAAGGATGGACTGATCGCCGTCACCGATTGGGGCGGCCGGGGAATGAACTCACTCGAGCCGCAACTCGACTGGCGCGTGCTCGGTTTCACTCTTGGTCTCTCGCTACTTACTGGACTCATCTTCGGGCTTGCGCCTGCGTGGCGCACCACGCGAGTGGATCTCACGCCTTCGTTGAAAGACAGTGGGCGTGGATCGAGTGCTGTACATCGATCACTCTTAAGTCGTGGGCTCGTAGTGGTCCAGGTGGCGTTGTCGTTGTTGCTGCTCGTGGGCGCCGGACTGTTCGTGCGCACTTTGCTCAACCTGCAACGCGTCGATACGGGCTTCAACACGCAGAACCTTTTGCTGTTTGAAGTTGAGCCGGGCCTCATCGGGTACAAAGACGACAAGCTACGGCAGATCTACGCCCAGATCAGCGAGCGTCTTCAGGCTGTTCCCGGCGTGCAGGACGTGACGTTCTCACGAATGACATTGCTGTCGCAGGCGTCACACACCAGTAGTGTGTTTCTGCGTGAAGCCTTGAATGCAACGCCGGATTCCGAAGGACGGATTGCGCCGAGTGGCGAGGCCTGGCGGCTCATCGTGCGCGAAAACTTTTTGCAGGCGATCGGGATTCCATTGCTTTCGGGCCGCACATTTGGACCACAGGACGGCACGAACTCACCGAAAGTCGTGGTCGTGAACCAAACGTTCGCGAACAAGTTTTTCCCGAATCAGAACGCGGTTGGGAAACGATTCACTTATGACCCGACGAAACCTGATGAGATCGAGATCGTCGGCATTGCCAAAGACGCAAAGTATCAGAGCCAGCGTGAGGACATTCCGCCGACCGTCTATTCGTCATACCAGCAGGAGCGCCCGCTGGCGAGCTCGACGTTCGAAGTCAGGACCGTCGGCGATCCGGCGGCGACGATCGCGAGCGTGCGCAATGTCGTGCGCGAGATCGAGCCGAACCTGCCGGTGATGAACGTCAAATCGCAGGTCGAACAAGCAGATGAAACACTGCGGATGGAACGCTTGTTTGCGAAGTTGTTGACGCTGTTTGCGCTTTTGGCCCAGCAGCTCGCGGCGATTGGATTGTTTGGCGTGCTTGCTTACACGGTTTCGCAGCGGACGCACGAGATCGGGATTCGCATGGCGCTCGGGGCCGATCGGTCGAACGTGTTGAGGATGATCGTGAGGCAGGGAATGACGCTCGCGATTCTTGGTGTGATTCTCGGGTTGATAGGCGCTTACGTGCTCACGAAGTATCTCGAGAGCTGGATCGGATTATCGAAGATGTTGTTTGGCGTCGAGGTGACGGATCCGCTTACGTACGCAGTGATTGCCGGGCTGCTGACGCTGGTGGCGCTCATTGCGTGCTACATCCCGGCTCGCCGCGCCACGAAAGTGGATCCACTCGTGGCGCTGCGTTACGAGTGAAAGGCGATCCACAGATTGCACGGATTTCACAGAAACAATCTGTGAAATCTGTGGATGGTTTGGTGATGATGCAGGATCTTATTTACGGTTTGCGGTGGTTAAGGAAGAATCCCGCGTTTACGGTGCTGGCGGTGTTGATGCTGGCCGTGGGCATTGGTGTCAACACTGCGATGTTCAGTGTGATCAATGCGGTGCTGTTGCAGCCGCTGCCTTATCCCGAGCCGGATCGCATTGTGTGGATGAATGAGTCGGGAGCGGAGGTCGCAAACCGGCAAGTCTCCTATCCGAACTTTGTTGACTGGCGCGCGCGCAATACGGTCTTCGAGTCGATGTCAACGTTTCGCGGCTGGTCAGCGAACATCACGGGCACTGACAAGCCTGAAGCCCTCGACGCGCGGATCGTTACGGCTGATTACTTCCGCGTGATGCGTACGACGCCGTTGCTGGGCCGCGACTTCACCGCCGATGACGACAAGCCCGGCGCAGCGCCAGTAACCATCATCAGCTACGGATTCTGGCAACAGCGCTTTGCCGGCGATCCGAATATCGCCGGTAAACAGATCCTGCTCGACGACAAGCCACACACAGTGATCGGCGTCACGCGAGAAGACTTCGTGCACCAGGGGCCGCCGCCGTTGTGGGTCCTCATGGGTCCGCTGAATTGGAAAGAGCGTGATGTGCGCAACGGTGGAAATGTGATCGCGCGTTTAAAACCGGGCGTGACGATCGACCAGACGCGCGACGAGATGAACCGCATCTCGCAACAGTTACGACAGCAATACCCGGTTGCCAACGCCGGCGCGAATGTCGTCAACGTTGTGTCGCTTCAGGACAGCATCACGAAACGTGTCAGCACGGCGCTGAAGATACTCTTTGCGGCAGTCGGCCTCGTGTTGCTGATCGCGTGTGCGAACGTCGCAAATCTTTTGCTCGCGCGGGCTGCTGCGCGTCGCAAGGAGTTTGCGGTGCGTGCGGCACTCGGCGCGTCGCGATTCAGGCTCGTGCGGCAGATGCTGATTGAGAGTCTGTTGTTAGCGACTGCTGGTGGTGTACTCGGGTTCTTCTTCGCTTCGTGGACCGTGTTGCTGCTTTCGCGCGTCGCGCACGAAACAGTGCCACGTATGAGCGGCGTGCAGCTCAGCGGCAGAGTCCTCGTCTTCAACATCGCCGTCTCATTATTTACCGGAATACTTTTCGGCGTACTGCCGGCGCTGCGCTCGTCGCAAACAAACTTACAGGACACGCTGAAAGACAGCAGCTCAACGACAACTGACCCCGCCGGCAAGAGATTGCGCGGCACCCTCGTCGTTGCGGAGGTTGCTTTCTCCGTGGCGTTACTCGTTGGCGCGGGATTGTTAGTGAAGAGTCTCGTGCTGTTGTTGAGCGCCGACAACGGTTTTGATCCGAACGGCGTGTTGACGATGGAGCTGAAGGTCTCGCGTAGTCGTGGCCGCGATAAGGCTGAGCTGAGCAGATTACTTCAACAGGTATTACAAGCCGCTCAATCTCAGCCTGGCGTTGAGAAGGCGACGCTTTCGGCAGCGCTTCCGGGTATCAACGACGGCACGCAAACCGACATCTCCGCCGAGGGTTATCGCCACGAGAAAAAGGGCGAGCTCATCAATGTTGACTGGTCCATCATTACGCCGGATTACTTCGAGACGATGAAGATCCCGATCCTGCGTGGGCGGACGTTCACGCGTGATGAAGACGAGCAGGGTAAACCGGTGGTGCTCGTTGATGAGAATCTCGCGCGTCGCTTCTGGCCCAATGAAGAGGCGCTCGGCAAGCATATCGGGTACGACAGTCCTACCTGGCACGAGATTATCGGCATTGTTCCCGCAGTGCGCGCGTACGGCTCGGAAGACAAGCCACTCATCAGGATTTACACGCCGATGGGTCGCATGCCGCAGCGCAATGTGATGCTGTCGATCCGTTCGACAACGAGTGATGCAAAAGCTTTGACAGCCGGGATCGCGAACGCTGTGCGCCAGATTGATAAAGATCTGCCGATAGCGGAAGTCGCGACGTTTGACGATATCCTCGCGCGCGAATCGTCCACGCGTCGTTTCAACGCGATGCTCTTCTCGATCTTTGCCGCGCTTGCGCTCGTGCTCGCGGTGACGGGCGTGTATGGCGTGCTCGCCTATTCCGTTTCACAACGCACACACGAGGTTGGTATTCGCATGGCGCTCGGCGCCGGGTCTCGCGACGTGCTGCGCTTGTTCATGGGCCAGGGGATGCGGCTTGTGTTGCTGGGGCTCGTGATTGGTTTGGGTGGCGCGTTTGCGCTCACGCGTTTGATGTCGAGTTTGCTGTTTGGAGTTTCGGCAACTGATGCGACGACGTTTGTGGTGGTGGCAGTCGGGCTAATGTTTGTGGGCGTGTTTGCGTGTTACTTGCCCGCGCGCCGTGCGACGCGTGTCGATCCACTGATCGCGCTTCGATACGAATAGTTTTAACCACAGATTACACGGATGTGGAGGGATGGAAGAGATAAATGTTCCAGGATATTCGCTACGGATTTCGCATGCTGCTGAAGAAGCCGGGGTTTACGGCGGTGGCGGTGTTGTCGCTCGCGTTGGGGATCGGGGCGAATACGGCGATCTTTAGTTTGCTCGATGCGGTCCTGATTAAAACATTGCCGGTTGAGCGGCCGGAGCAGCTCGTCCTGTTTGGCAAAGGGGAGAGCATGGGGATGACCACCGGCTTTCCCGATGGGACCACGGATCTCTACTCCTATCCTTTCTATCGCCAGGTGCAACAGCGCACAGATGTGTTCTCAGGAGTTGCAAGCCTGCTGAGTATTCCGTGGAACGTACACGGCTTCGTCAATGCCGGCGGTGACATCGAGCAGATGCAGGTACAGCTCGTTTCCGGAAGGTATTTCCCTGTGCTCGGAGTCAATGCCGGACTCGGCCGCGTGTTGACTGAAGCTGACGATCAAACTCCCGGCGCTCATCCGGTCGCGGTCGTGAGTTATGCATGGTGGCAACAGCGACTCGCCGGCGATCCTGCCGCCGTTGGCAAAACGATCACGATCGATAACGTCGCTTACACGATCGTCGGTGTGGCGCCGAGGGAGTTCTTCGGCACGACAGTCGGCTCTTCGCCCGATCTGTGGGTCCCGCTCGCGATGGAAAAGCTGATGCCACCGGCGCACTGGGACGGCCGCACCGCTGAGGACTTCCAAAGTCTCTACATCATCGGCCGCCTAAAACCCGGCGTGAGCGCGCCACAAGCCAGCTCAGTCGTTAATTTACTTTTCACCCAATCTTTGCAGGCACGTGCGGGTGCGCAGCCCACGGCCCAACGTCTCAAACAGATTGAAGAAGCAAACATTCAACTGACTGCTGTTAGTCGAGGCCTTTCCACGTTGCGCGAACAGTTCTCACTCTCGTTGCGCGTGTTGATGGGCGTAGTTGCGCTCGTGTTGCTGATCGCGAGTGCAAACGTCGCGAACCTGTTATTGGCCCACGGCGCCGCGCGCAGCCGCGAATTCGCAGTGCGACTTGCAGTCGGCGCGGGACGAATGCGACTCGCGCGGCAGTTGTTGACTGAAAGTGCATTGCTCGCTCTCCTCGGCGGACTTGTCGGCGTCGCTCTCTCGTGGTGGGGCACACGTCTGCTGTTGCTGATGGCGTCTGATGGACCAGAGGCTTTGCCGGTCGATGTCGCTCCAAACCTGCGCGTGCTCGGATTCACGATCGGTGTTTCCGCACTGTGTGCAATCGTGTTCGGAACGGCGCCTGCCTTGCGAGCTTCACGAATAGAGCCAAACACCTCACTCAAGGGCGGCAAGACACTCAATGCTTTGCGAAACCCACTCGGCAAAGCCTTCGTGGTGGCGCAAGTTGCGCTCTCGCTGCTGTTGCTTGTTGCCGCCGGTCTCTTCGTGCGAACACTCGTCAATCTTCAGAGCATCCCGAGCGGATTCAAGCAGGAGAACGCGATGCTCTTCATGATCGACCCGTCAGCTACCGGCTACAAATCTGACGATCCGAAATACACGGCGTTGCTGAGTGAGGTTGAAAACAAAGTCAAACAAGTCCCTGGCGTGCAGGCCGCCTCGTTTGCCTTCATCGTTTTCAATCAGGGCTTCTGGACCGGCAGCGCATACACGCGCGAAGACAATATCGCGGAAGGACAGAGTCGCGCGCTGCGAAACAACATCGTCGGCGCTGACTTCTTCGCCGCGATGGGAATTCCATTCGTCGAGGGTCGTGGCTTTGGACCACAAGACACGAAGTCGTCGCAGAAAGTTGCGGTGGTCACCGAGTCGATGGCGCGAAAGTTCTTTCCCACCGGCTCTCCGGTCGGCAAGCGTTTCGGCATCCGGGGACGCGAATCGTCTGAACAGATTGAAGTGATCGGCGTGGTGAAGGATGCGAAATACGGGAACCTGAAAGAGCCGTTCAGGCCGATGGCGTTCTACCCGTATGCACAGACGCCTGACATGCTCGGGAACCTCGTCGTGCGCTTCTCCGGGCCTGCGAGCACGGCCGTGCCGCAGGTGCGTGAAACAATCAAACAGGTCAATCGCAACCTGCCGGTCGATGATGTGGTGAGTCTTTCGGACCACATCAGTCGCTCGCTCGTGCAGCAGAAACTCGTCGCGCGCCTCGCGTCGTTCTTCGGGCTGCTCGCGTTGTTGTTGGCGTGTGTCGGGCTTTACGGCGTGATGTCTTACGGCGTGGCGCGACGCACGAATGAGATCGGCATTCGCATGGCGCTCGGCGCGCCGAGCCGCAGTGTGCTGTGGCTCGTGTTGCGTGAAGCGTTGCTGCTGGTGGTGATTGGGCTCGTGGTGGGTGTGCTTGCGTCACTGGCGCTGACGAAGACGGCGGAGTCGTTGCTGTATGAGTTGAAGGCTAACGATCCACTGACGATCGTGTTGGCGACGACGTTGTTGCTGGTGGTCGCGCTTGTCGCCGGTTACTTGCCGGCGCGACGTGCTGCGCGCGTCGATCCGATGGTCGCACTAAGGGATGAATAAGAAGGTGATCCACAGATTACCCAGATTACACAGAAAAATATCTGTGAAATCTGTGGATGGATTTAAATATGAATACATTACTCCAGGACATCCGCTTTGGACTGCGCATGCTGCTCAAGTCGCCGAGCGTCAGCATCGTCGCCACTATCGCACTCGCCCTCGGCATCGGCGCGAACACTGCGATCTTCAGCGTCGTGAACGCCGTGTTGCTGCGACCACTGCCGTATCCAAATCCGGATTCGCTCGTCGCTGTGTTTGAAACTGTCCCGCATCTCGGCCGGCAGCGCGGCTCGCACTCATATCCGAACTTCATGGACTTCCGCGCGCAGAACACTGTCTTCGAGCGCGTGTCTTCCTATCACGGCGGCGACTTCATCATGACCGGGCGTGGTGAGCCCGCGCGATTGCAAGGCGCGGTAGTGACTGCGGATCTCTTTCCGCTACTCGGTGTGCAGCCCATGCTGGGCCGCGTATTTCTCCCTGATGAAGATAAACCGACTGAGACTGGCCGCGTCGTGTTGCTCAGTCACTCGCTCTTTCAACAACGCTTCGGCGGCGATGCGTCGATCGTCAACCAGCCAATCACGCTCGACGGTATTCGTTTCACGGTTGTTGGTGTAATGCCGCCGTCGTTTGAGTTCCCGATTCAGAATGATCCGGTCGAGTTATGGACCACGATTGCCGGCGACGCTTCCGGAAAAGAGCCAGTCACGGGCCAGCGCGGCGCGCACTTCCTGAGAGTGATCGCACGTCTCAAGCCTGGTGTCACTCAGGAACAGGCGCAGGCTGAAATGACTACGATCGCCGCGCGGCTCGAACAGCAGTATCCCGACACTAATACCAAGAGGAGCCTGCGAATCGAGCCTGCTTTGACGGCGCTCGTCGGCGACATTCGTCCGACATTATTGATACTGCTCGGAGCCGTGGCCTGTGTGCTGCTGATCGCATGTGCGAACGTTGCGAACCTCCTGCTCGCGCGCGCCACCGGTCGTCACAAAGAGATGGCGATTCGCTCCGCACTCGGCGCGAGCCGCCTGCGCGTGATTCGCCAGTTGTTGACTGAGAGCGTGTTGTTGTCGATCGTTGGCGGCAGTGTCGGATTGTTGCTTGCGGTCTGGTGGTCCGATCTGCTGGTCGCGCTCGGGAAGGACGACATTCCGCGCGCGCTTCACGTCGGTATGGACTGGCGCGTACTCGGATTCACGCTCGGTGTGTCGTTGTTAACCGGTCTCATCTTCGGACTCGCGCCCGCGTTTCATTCTTCAAAGACGGATCTCGTCGAGTCGCTGAAAGACGGTGGGCGCGGAACGAGTGAAGGCGCGCGTCGCAATCGCGTGCGCAATATTTTGGTTGTAGGAGAGCTCGCCACCGCTGTGATTCTGTTAGTCGGCGCGGGGCTGTTGATACAAAGCCTGTGGCGCCTGCAAAGAGTGAATAGCGGCTTGCAACCTGAAAACGTTCTCACCTTTAACGCTGTCTTGCCTGAGATAAAGTACAAAACGGACAAACAGGCGCAGTTTTTTATCGACTTGAAGAAACGACTCGAAACGACGCCCGGTGCTGTATCGGCGAGCTGGATCTACCCGCTGCCGCTCAGTGACGATCGCTTCGTGATTTCGTTCGAGATCGACGGGCGGCCGATGGAGCCGAAAGATCATCCATCGGCAGACTTCTTTACGACTGGCGTCGATTACTTCAAGACGATGGGCATTCCCCTCATTAAGGGGCGCGACTTCGACGATCGCGACAAGCACGGTTCTACGCCGGTAATGATCGTTACGGAGAAGTTTGCGCGTGAATATTTTCCGAACGAAGAAGCTATTGGAAAGCGTATCCGTCCTGGCATCTCCACTAAGGAGGATGAAGATTCGCCGTGGCGCGAGATTGTCGGCATTGTCGGCGACGTCAGGAATCGCAGCCTCAGCACTGATCCACCGGCAGCGTATTACGTGCCGCAAACTCAGGTGCCGTTCAGCCAGCTTGTCGGTGTCATCAAGACGAGCAACGAGCCACATAGTCTTATCTCCGCGGTTACAAAAGAGGTCGCGGCGATGGACCAGGACGTGCCGTTGTTTGCGGTGAAGACGATGGAAGAGTACCTGTCGACCTCCGTCGCGGGGCCACGGTTTAGCACGACGTTGCTTTCGATCTTCGCGGCTGTGGCTTTAGTGCTAACTGTAGTCGGGTTGTACGGCGTGATGAGTTACTCGGTGGCGCAACGCACGAATGAGATTGGTATACGGCTCGCGCTCGGCGCGCAGTCGCGAGATGTGTTGCTGATGATCGTCAAGCAGGGTGGGACGCTCATTCTGCTCGGGCTTGTGATCGGACTTGGGGGCGCGTACGCGCTCACGCGTTTGATCGCGAGTTTGTTGTTTGGAGTGACGGCGAAGGATCCGTTCACGTTCGCGGCAGTGGCGGTGTTGCTGGCGATCGTCGGTTTGCTGGCGTGCTACATACCGGCTTTGCGCGCCACGAAAGTTGATCCAATGAACGCCCTGCGTTGCGAGTAAAACTTAACCACGGATGACACGGAGAAAAGGCGGATAAACCCAGATGTTGGCTGATATCAAATTTGGCGCGCGGATGCTTTTGAAGAGTCCGGTGATGACGTTTGTGGCGTTGTTTGCCCTCACGCTCGGTATCGGGGCGAACACCGCGATCTTTAGCGTTGTCAATGCCGTGTTGCTGCGCAGCTTTCCTTACAAAGATCCGGAGCAGCTCGCGCTCGTGTGGGAAAAGAGACAGGGCGGGCGCACGGATCAGAACGTCATCAACCTCGGCAACTTCTCCGATTGGAAAGATCAAAACAGTGTCTTCAGTGACATGGCCGTCTTCTTCGATACCAGCCGCAACCTGACCGGCGACGGCGAGCCGGAAGAGATCACGGGCCAGTTTGGCACCACCAATCTCTTCTCGGTGCTCGGGACCACTCCCATTCTGGGCCGCACTTTTGCCGAGGGTGAAGGTGGTGAAGGTCAGCCGCGGGTGATCGTGTTGAGCTATGGCCTGTGGCAGCGACGCTTTGGCGGCGACATGCAGATCGTGGGCCGTCAGATCCTCGTCAATGAACAACCCGCCACCATCATCGGCGTGATGCCTGCCACGTTTGGTTGGCATATTCGCAAAGGCTCACGCGCCAGAAAGCCCGCCGACATCTGGATGCCGTTTCAGATCACGAACGAGTTTCGCGAGCGTCGCGGCCGCTTCGCGTCTGCGGTTGCCCGTTTAAAGCCCGGCGTCTCGATGGACCAGGCACAAACCGAGATGCAAACGATCGGCGCGAGGCTCGCGCAGCAGTATCCCGACTTCAACACTGACTGGAACGTCAACGTCGTTCCCCTGCGCACGCAAATGACAGGCGAGATCCGGCGCCCGCTGCTGATTCTTCTCGGCGCCGTCGCTTTCGTGTTGCTGATCGCATGTGCGAACGTGGCGAACTTGTTGTTAGCACGTGCGAGCTCGCGCCGGAAAGAGATCGCCGTGCGCGCGGGGCTTGGTGCGAGTCGCTGGCGCATCGCCCGGCAGTTGCTGACCGAGAGCGTGATCCTGTCGCTGTTAGGTGGAACGCTCGGCGTGCTGGTCGCGTGGTGGGGCACGAAAGCCCTCGTTGCGTTGAGTCCACCGGCGCTCGTAGAGCTGAAGAGCGCGAGTGTAAATCTGCCTGTGCTCGCCTTTACGCTCGGCTTGTCCGTGCTGACTGGCATCGTCTTCGGACTTGTGCCCGCGCTTGTAGCGACGCGCTTCGATCTGCACGGCTCTCTCAAGGAGGGTGGCAAGAGTGTTGGCGGCAGCACCGGCAGTCATCGCGTGCGCAACGTATTTGTCGTGACTCAGGTGGCACTCGCGCTGGTGTTGCTCGTGGGCGCTGGCCTGCTCGTGAAGAGTTTGAATCGTCTACAGGCAGTCGATGCAGGCTTTAACTCCAGTAACCTGCTCACGATGCGCGTGAACGTGCTGCCACGGAAGTACGACACGGACCAGAAGCGCATCAACTTCTTCAAACAGGCAGTTGAGCAGATGAAAACGATTCCGGGTGTTGAGGCCGCGGGCGCGATCGACGTCCCTCCATTTACCGGTCTTTACAGCGGCACGAACGTCGAAGTTGATGGTCAAAAGCTGCCGCCCGATCAGGATTTATCAACCGGGGTAAATGTCACTGACGCGAGTTACTTCGAGACGATGCAGATCCCGTTGAAGCTCGGGCGCCTTTACACGGAGCAGGAAGTGGCTGAGATGCGGCACGTCGTGCTCGTCAACGAGACGTTCGTGCAGAAGAACCTCGGGGGCAAAGATCCGCTTGGGCACAAACTCACGATCTACATGAAAGACGAGAACGTGCCGTGCGAGATCATCGGTGTGGTTGGCGATCACAAGCACCTCGGCCTCGATGTTGCCGTCGAGCCGATGGTGTACTGGCCTCACGCCGAGCTGGTCTTTCCCGGTATGACGCTGGTGCTGCGGACGCGCGGCGATGCGAGTGCGGTTGCGGGCGCGGCGCGCAACGTCATTCACGCACTCGATCCGCAACAACCGATCGGCGAAGTCAACACGATGGAGACGCTGCTTACGAACTCCGTGGCCCGCGCGCGATTCAGTGCGTCGCTGTTGACGGTCTTCTCGTTTGTGGCGCTCGTGATGGCGGCGGTCGGGATCTACGGTGTGATGTCTTACTCCGTTTTGCAACGCACGCACGAGATTGGAGTGCGAATGGCGCTCGGTGCGCAACGGTTTGATGTGCTCAAGCTGGTGGTGCGAAAGGGAATCGTGCTCGGGATTGTGGGAGTGGCAGCGGGACTGGTTGCTTCGTTTGCGTTGACTCGATTGATTTCTACGTTGCTCTTTGAAGTTACTGCGACTGATACGACGACATTCGTGATCGTGTCAGTAGGACTGTTTCTCGTTACGTTGGTGGCTTGTTATGTGCCGGCGCGGCGGGCGACGCGTGTGGATCCTTTGAAGGCGCTCAGGTATGAATGAAGCGGGGGCAAGCCCCTCTTCCTGACTTGTTCTTTGTTCGGATCACGCACGTTCACAACATAGCAGGATAAAAAGATGGCAATGAGTGAACGTCAGAGTCAGTGTGCCTGGCATTTCGATCCGGCATACACGACGGTTGAGTTCTCGATCAGGAACCTATGGTTCAAGGTCAAAGGCCGGTTCAACGATCTTGAAGGCGTGCTCGTTCTCGATGAGAACGACGTGAGCCGCTCGTCGGTAACTGCAACGATCAGGGCGGGCAGTATCGACACCGGCAACAAACGGCGTGATGCGCATCTGCTGCGGGGAAACTTCTTCTGCGTTGAGAAATTTCCCGAGATTGAGTTCAGGAGCACGAGCATCAGGCGCGGCAAAGATCGCGATGCACTGGATCTCGAAGGCGAGCTGACGATCAAAGACAAGACCGTGCCGATCTCTCTCGCTGTCAATGAAATGGATCGCAGTCGCTCCCCACGCGGCGAAGAGTTTGTTTACTACAGCGCAACGGCCGAGCTCGATCGTTGTGCTTTCGGCCTCAACTACGGGCGCGGAATAATCGGCCGCCGTTTGCGCGTCAACATCAACGTGCAAGCCTCAAACATACCGACGAGGAGATGATTTATGAAGCTGCTCAACCACTCGATCAAAGCGCGATTCTTCTGGCTGCTTGCCTCATTCATGGCCTTGCTCATTTCGTCTCCAGTGCCTGGTCTTCACGCTCAGAAGAGCCGCGACGATCAAAGTAAAACGACGTGGATACAGCAGGACGGCGAACAAAAACGTCTTCTCGAGATTCGCGGTAAGGCTGAGTTCAACGACGATTACACGGACATCAACGACGTCACGGAAGGCGGTTGGGTCATCGTTGAGGAGAAGACGGATCGTCAGTGGTTTCGTTACGAAGTGAGGCGAGATCCCGCGGGACAAATCACGCGCGCGTTCTACGCTAACGGTACCGCGCGCCCGCTGGATGATAGCGCGAAGAGCTGGCTGAGCAAGTTTGTGCTCGAAGCGGTACGCCAGGGCGGCTTCGATGCCGACCAGCGTGTGCAGCGAATTCTCGCACAGCGCGGCGTCCCCGGCGTGCTGGCCGAAATCGATCTGATAGGGAGTGACTATGCGCAACGTCACTACTATGAGGCGTTGATCAAGCACGCAAGTCTTGACGGCGCGGCGTTGCGCGATGTGTTGCGACAGGTCGCGCGCGATATCTCGTCGGATTACGAGCAGGCGCAGTTGCTGATCCGCGTCGCGCCGATGCTCACCGGAAAAGACGCCGCGATCCAGCCGTACTTCGATGCGGTTGCCACGATCAAATCGGATTACGAGCGCAGTCGCGTGCTCAAGACGATCATGAAGCAGGAAACGCCCAGCAGTGCGATGCTCGTGCTCGTTGCGTCTGCGACCAAAACCATCACGTCAGATTACGAGCGGCGTGGTGTGTTGAGCGCGCTCGTGAAGACGAAGAACCAGAGTGAAGAAGTTTTGCGGCTGTTGCTCGATTCGGCTGCGGCGATGTCGTCGGATTATGAGAAGGCCACGCTGCTGATGGAGGTGTCGAACGTGTACACGGGCGATACGCGGTTGAAGAGTTTGTTCCTGAAGGCGGTCGAGACGATCAAGTCGGATTACGAGCGGGGTCGAGTTCTATCGGCGCTCCTGAAAAATAAACAGATAGGTTAACCACGGATAAAACGAATATGGAAAACCTGATTAAAGACGTGCGATATGGCGTTCGGATGTTGATGAAGAATCCGGGCGTGAGTCTGGTGGCGGTGATTACGCTTGCATTGGGGATTGGCGCCAATACTGCGATCTTCAGCGGTGTGAGCGCGTTTCTCATGCGGCCGCTCAGTGTCCCGAACGCAGCCGAGCTGATCCGTCCGCTCGAGGCAGATGAGGGTGGCCTTGGCGATGAGCTGTCGTATCCCGACTATGTCGATTACAACACCCAGTCAACCTCGTTCACCGGACTCGCAGCCGAAGACATGATTTCCGCGGCGATCGACGCTGAGAACCAGAGCGATGTAATCTGGGGCCAGGTCGTTTCTGCAAACTACTTCGACGTCCTTCAGGTCAAACCGATCCTCGGCCGCACGTTTTTACCTGACGAAGACATAACGCTCGGCGCCAACAACGTCGTCGTGTTAAGCCACAGCTTCTGGCAGCGGCGCATGGGCGCTGATGCAAACATCGTCGGCAAATCGGTCCAGCTCAACAATCGCGCCTACCAGGTGATCGGTGTTGCACCGCAAACTTTTGTCGGGACGAAGTTTGCTCTCGCGCTTGATTTCTGGGCGCCGATGTCGATGGCTGAAGAGCTGCGCCGCAATCCCGGCATACTCGCCGATCGCGGCAGTCACTGGATGAACGTCATCGGCCGGCTCAAGCCCGGCGTTTCAGTAGAGCAGGCGTCCGCCGAGGTAAACGCGATTGCGGCACGCTTGAATCAGGCCTATCCGGACGCAAGGGCCGGTAACACGCAGGCGAAAGTTCTGCCCGAAGTTGAAGGCCGCTGGGAAGATCTGGGTGGCGTCTTCAAGAGTGCGGGTGCGATCGCGATGGCGATCGTGGGACTAATTCTACTGATCGCATGTGCGAACGTCGCGAACCTCATGCTGGCGCGAGCGGCGGGCCGTCGTAAGGAGATCGGGATCCGTTTGGCGTTGGGAGCGAATCGCGCGCGTCTCGTGCGACAGCTTCTGACCGAAAGCATGCTGCTTTCGATCGCCGGGGGCGGGCTCGGCTTGTTGCTCGCTTTATGGGTCACGAAACTGATGGAGGGTTTTGTTCCGGTCCTCGAATACAACATCATCCCCAACTTCTTCGCCATCGACTCACGTGCGCTCTTGTTCACTCTCATCGTTTCGCTCGCCACGGGACTCGTGTTTGGACTCGCGCCCGCGTGGCACTCGTCGAATCCCGCGCTCGTGCCCGTGTTAAAGGGCGAGGTGGAGGCCGCCAAGCGAGGGAGACTGAAAGCATTTGGCTTGCGAAATGTGCTCGTTGTGGCGCAGGTCGCGTTATCGCTCGTCGTGCTCGTTTGCGGTGGTCTGTTCATCAAGAGTTTCCGCAAAGCGCAGACGATGGATCCGGGATTTAACAACGCGAATGGACTCGTCCTCTCTTTGAGTCCGACCCTCGTTGGTTACGAAGACGAGAACGCGCGCCAGTTTTACAAACAGGCACTCGAACGGGTGTCGCACGTTCCGGGTATTGAAGCCGCGTCGTTCGCGCGCACGCTTCCGCTCGGCGATAGCTCGAATTCGAATGGTCCAGTACTGCGCGAAGGTGAGACGCTTCCGAAAGGCAGTGCCGGACGCGTCATCAATACGAATGTGATCAGTCCCGGCTATTTCAAGACGATGCAGATTCCGATTCTGGAAGGCCGCGACTTCGAGGAACGCGATGCGGCCAAGTCGCAGCGCGTGGTGATTGTGAATCAGCGGATGGCTGAGATGCTTTGGCCGGGCGAGAGCGCGGTTGGTAAACGCATCACCATCGGTATCGAGAATCGCGATCTGTGGGAGGTTGTCGGAATGGTGAAGACGGGCAAGTATCGCACGCTCGCGGAAGACGCAAAACCGTTCATCTACTACTCGATAGGACAGCGACGGCCGAGCCCGATGCTGATGGTGGTGCGTGGGAATGTCGATCCGCGGTCGCTGGTTGGCGCGATTCGCAGTGAAGTGCAGGCGATCGATCGTCGTGTGCCGGTGTCGGGAGTGAAGACGATGGACCAGCACAAGACGTATGCGCTCTGGGCGCCGAACATGGCGGCGAGTTTCTCAGTGGCGTTTGCGGTGGTGGCGATCCTGTTGAGTGCGGTGGGCTTGTATAGCGTGATGGCTTACGTCGTTTCGCAACGCACGCGCGAGGTTGGGATTCGCATGGCGCTCGGCGCAAATCGCAGCAATGTGATGCGGATGATTACGCGTCAGGGAATGCGACTCGCAGTGATTGGTGTCGTGATCGGGTTGCTGCTATCGCTCGCACTCGCGCGGGTGTTGTCGTCGTTGTTGATCGGCGTGAGTGGTTACGACGTGATGACGTTCATTCTCGTGCCGGTGTTGTTGTCCGCCGTGGCGCTGGTGGCGTGTTACCTGCCGGCGCGGCGGGCCACAAAAATCGATCCACTCGTGGCACTCAGATATGAATGAAAGGCCATCCACAGATTACACAGAAAAATAATCTGTGAAATCTGTGGATGGATCGACAATGGACTCTCTAATTAAAGACCTTCGTTTCGCTATTAGGAGCCTCATCAAGAGGCCGGGGTTTACGGTCGTTGCGGTGCTCACGCTTGCGCTTGGGATTGGGGCCAATACCGCGATCTTCAGTGTCGTTTACTCGGTGCTGCTCAAGTCGCCACCGTTCCCTCGCGCCGATCGAATGGTCTTGCTTTGGGGTGACGATCGCACCGAGGGCGACTCTCGCAGCCAGGTTTCGCACACAGACGTCGTCGACTATCGCGCGCAGCAAACACTTTTCGAAAGCATTACCACTTTCAATAGCTGGACGCCGCTCCTCTCCGGAGCGGGCGAGCCCGCGCGCATCAATGCGGCGCTTGTTGGCGACGACTTCTTCAACGTGATGGGTACGCAGCCGTTTCTCGGTCGCGGCTTTCTGCCGGAAGAACAGCAGGAAGGCAAGGACCAGGTTGTGGTGTTGAGTCATGAGTTGTGGCAGCGACAGTTGAACTCAGATCCGCAAGCTGTCGGTAAGTCGATTCTTCTAAATTTACGACCACACACGATCGTCGGCGTGTTGCCTCAGAGTTTTCATTCACTGCCGGCAACTCTATTGAATAAACCCGCGCTTCTTTATCGACCAATCGTCGAAGAGACGAGCGAGAGCCAGCGCTCTGCTCGTCACCTCAGGTCGATCGGCCGGCTCAAGGAAGGCGTGACCATTCAGCAGGCCCAATCCGAGCTGAGCGTAATAGCGCAGCGTCTCGAAGCACAGCATCCGGAGTCGAACACAAATTGGGGTATTCATCTGGTTGGTTTGCATGAAGACACTGTTCGCGATCTGCAAAAGACGCTGTGGGTGTTACTCGGCGCGGTCGCATTCGTGTTGTTAATCGCGTGTGCGAACGTCGCGAACCTGCTGCTGGCGCGATCGACGCAACGAGCGGCCGAGATGACGATCCGCACCGCACTCGGCGCGTCGCGAGCGAGACTGCTGCGGCAGGTCCTTACTGAGAGTGGATTACTCGCTTTGCTGGGCACGGCGGCCGGATTGTTGCTCGCCGTGTGGGGCGTCGAAGTAATCAAAGTCTTAGGTAGTAAAACGATTCCACAGCTACAAACAGTCGAGCTCAGCCTGCCGGCACTCGCGTTTACGTTCGGACTGTCGTTGCTGACCGCACTGCTTTTTGGTCTTGGTCCAGCATGGCAGAGCTCACGGCCTGACTTGACCGAGGCTTTGAAAGCTGACGGTCGTGGTTTGGGTGGTGGAAAGCGAAGGACGCGATTGCGCAGTGTTCTGGTCGTCTCGGAGATCGCGTTCGCGCTTGTGTTGTTGATGTGTGCGGGCTTGTTGATACGGACCGTGGGTCACCTGCTGAAAGTCGATCCGGGTTTTGAATATGCAAACTCGCTAAAGATGGACCTCGGTTTGCCCGCGCTGCGGTATTCGACACCGGAGAAGCGCATCGAGTTTTATCGCGAGCTTACGACACGAGTGCAGTCGCTTCCGGGTGTGGTTAGTGCCGGCGTCATCACTCCCTTGCCGGTCGCAGGCGGCTTCGACAGCACGGGAATCGATATTGAATTCCAGCCAACAGAACCGGGCCGCGAGCCGATGGTCGATCGGTACATCATGACACCCGGTTATCTCCAGGCTCTCAACATTCCTCTCAAGCACGGACGTGAAATTACGACACAGGACGACGAGCGTGCGCCGCTCGTACTGCTGGTCAGCGAAGGACTGGCTACTCGCTTCTGGCCCAACCAGGATCCGATCGGGAAGAGAATCAAGCTGCCGTGGAATCCCGGTCGCGAGGATGAACCGTGGCGGACTGTTGTCGGCGTGGTTGGCGACGTTAAGCAGTATGGCCTGGATAAGCCGAGCACCAGCGCCGTCTATCTGCCGCACGCGCAGTATTCCGTTTCATTCATGACGCTTGTGGCCCGCACGTCTGTCGAGCCGGCTGAAATGCTTGGCACAGTGAAACAGGTGGTGCAGCAGCTCGATCCGGATCAGGTGCCGATGGAAGTGGCCACGATGCAGGACGTGATGGTGGATTCAGTGCGCACGCAACGCTTCACGATGTTTGTGCTCGCGGCTTTTGCGGTGCTTGCATTAGCACTCGCGGCGGTTGGCATTTATGGCGTGATGTCGTACGTCGTCGCGCAACGAACGCACGAGATCGGGATCCGGATCGCGTTGGGAGCATGCATCGGAAATATATTCCGGCTGGTGATGGGAAACGCTTTGTGGCTTGCGCTTGGAGGCATCGCGCTCGGAGCAGTCGGAGCGTTTGCGTTGACGCGATTGATGAAGAGTTTGTTGTTTGGTGTGGCGCCGTTTGACGTTACGACGTTTGTGGTGGTGAGTGTTGCGCTTGGTGTGGTGGCGCTGGTGGCGTCGTTCCTGCCGGCTCGCAGAGCGACCAAAATCGAACCTTTGACCGCACTTCGTTATGAGTGAAAGGCCATCCACAGATTACACAGAACAAATCTGTGAAATCTGTGGATGGATCGAAACTATGGATTTATTAATCAAAGACATTCGCTTTGCTGCGCGGGGGTTGTTGAAGAGACCGGGGTTTACGGTGATTGCGGTTTTGACGCTCGCGCTTGGGATTGGGGCGAACACTGCGATCTTTAGCGTGGTGAATGCGACGCTGATGCGCACGCCGCCGGTGTCGGATCCAGAGCGGCTCGTGTATGTGTTCAATGGACCAGCGGGCAGCGTCTTCTCCTATCCTGATTACGCCGCAGTGCGCGATCAGAACAACGTCCTTGACGGTCTGGTCGCGTGGGGCGGCATCACCGCCAGTCTCAACAGCAACGATCAAACCGATCTCGTCGTCGGCGCAATCGTCACCGGAAATTTCTTCGACGTGCTCGGCGTGCGCGCACAGCGAGGCCGCGTTATCACGACTGATGACGACAAGGTTCCCGGCGCGCACCCTGTCGTCGTCATCAGTCAAGGTTTGTGGCAGGGACGTTTTGCCGGCGATCCGAACATCATCGGGCGGCAGCTCCTGCTCAACGGAAACAATTTCACCGTGATCGGTGTGCTTCCCCAGGGCTTCGACGGTTTGGATCTCGGCGTCACTCGCGATCTTTACGTGCCAATGATGATGCAGGCGACGATGCGGCCGCCGCGTGCCGGTTATTCGGGTGAAATGAATCCTGACCTGCTGCAAGCACGCTCCAATCGCTGGCTGTCAAGCATCGGTCGACTCAAGCCAGGCGTGGGTGAGGCGCAGGTGCAAAGCTCGCTCTCACTCATAGTCAAACAACTCGAAGAAGCTTACCCGCAAACGAATCGCGGCCGCAGCATAACGATCTCTCCTCTGAGCGCGACTGACGATCCAAGGGGGCGGGAACAACTTTCTTCAGTCGCGCGCCTGCTGATGGGCGTCGTCGGGATCGTGCTGCTGATCGCGTGTGCAAACGTTGCAAATCTTCTGCTCGCGCGCAGCTCAGCACGAACGAAAGAGATTGCAGTGCGACTCGCGATCGGCGCAACGCGGTGGCGCATCATCCGGCAGCTACTCACTGAAGGCGTGTTGCTGGCGACCCTCGGTGGCGCCGCAGGATTGTTGCTCGCATGGTGGACCACGCGAACGTTCAGTGCTGCGCCTCCACCAACCGGCGCGCTTCCGATCACGCCTCAATTCTCGATCGATCTGCGTGTGCTCCTGTTTACTTTGGGACTCTCGCTCGTTGCCGGTGTCATCTTTGGACTCGCGCCCGCGCTCCGTGCGTCGAAACCTGCTTTGATTCCTGCTTTGAAAGACGACGCCGCGGGACTCTTCGAGCGCACGCGCGTTTTTAGCCTGCGACACCTGCTCGTTGTGACACAGGTTGCGCTTTCAGTCGTGTTGCTGATCGCTGCGGGATTGTTTTTACGCAGCTTGTGGAAGGCACAGACGAGCGATCCCGGCTTCGACGCCGAGAAGATCGTCGGGCTTCCGCTCAACATCAACCTGCTTCGTTACACAAAACCGCAGGGGCGTGAGTTTTATCGCGGGGTTATTGAACGGGTGGAAGCTATTCCCGGAGTCGAGTCTGCAAGCCTCGCGCGCATTGCCGCGGTGAGCGGCAATTCGTCTGTTCGCAGCTTATTGATTGAGGGACGGGCCGGTTCCGACAATCAATTTCGCAGCGATAACGCAGGCGCGGCTCCGGGAGGCAACGATTCTGTCAGCGCAAACGTGATTGCTCCAAAATATTTTCAGACGATGGGGATCGCGTTTTTGCAGGGCCGTGACTTCAACACGCAGGACAAGGAAGACCACCCGCCGGTTGTGATCGTGAATGAAGCTTTCGTGCAACGGCATTTTCCAAATGGCGATGTGCTTGGGAAGCGTTTGAGTTTCAATGGGCCAAGGGGACCGTGGCGCGAGATCGTCGGTGTCGTGCGTACGAGCAAGTATCGCAGCCTTGGCGAAGCGCCGACACCGGTTGCGTATCTGGCTTTGCAGCAGAATCACGAGACGGGGATGGCGCTGCATGTTCGCACGCGTGTCGATCCCGCGAGTGTTGCTGGTGCGATTCGTAGCGAGGTCCAGGCACTCGAGAAGAACCTGCCGCTCGGCAATCCTGAATTGATGAGTGACCGCGTGGCAAATTCGCTTTATGCAGCGCGCATGGGCGCGATCCTGCTCGCTGTGTTTGGTGGTCTCGCGTTGTTGCTCGCGTCGATTGGATTGTATGGCGTGATGTCGTTCGCAGTGGCGAGACGCACGCGCGAGCTCGGGATTCGTGTCGCGCTCGGCGCGCGGCCTGGTGACGTGTTCGCGTTGGTATTACGACAGGGAATGACGCTCGTGATCGCGGGGCTTGTGCTCGGGATTGGTGTGGCGGTGGCAGTGACGCGACTGCTGGCGAGTTTTCTTTACGGCGTGAGTACGACGGACCTGTTTACGTTTACGGCGATTCCGGTGTTGCTGACCCTGGTTGCACTGCTCGCGTGCTACCTGCCGGCTCGCAGAGCGACCAAAGTCGAGCCGCTCGTTGCTCTTCGGTATGAGTGAACGCGGATTAACGCGGATTGGAAAACGATATGGATTCACTAATCAAAGACGTTCGGTATGCAATCAGAAACCTGATCAAGCGGCCGGGGTTTGTGGCGATCGCTGTGATCACGCTCGCGCTGGGTATTGGCGCGAATACCGCCATTTTCAGTCTGGTGAATACGGTCGTGCTGCGCTCGCTGCCGGTTGATCGTCCTGATGAGATCGTGTCCGTGGCCGTTCGTGGGAAGGACGATTCGATGTCGGCCTTTTCATGGCCCAACTACAAAGACTTTCGCGATCGCAACGACGTGCTCTCCGGTTTACTCGTTTATCGCTTCGTGCCGCTGAGCTTGAGTCGAGGCGGTAACAACGAGCGCATCTGGGGCTACGAAGTTTCCGGCAATTACTTCGACGTGCTCAACGTGAAAGCAATTCACGGCCGCACGTTTCTCCCTGAAGAAGACCAGACAAGACTGTCGCATCCGGTGATCGTCGTCGGTTACGACTGCTGGCAGCGACGCTTCGGCGGCGATCCCGGTCTGGTCGGCAAAGACGTCCTCATCAATAACCACCAGTTCAGGGTCATCGGCATCGCGCCGCAAGGTTTCAAAGGTACCGAGTTTGTCTACTCGCCGGAGATCTGGGTGCCGGCGTCGATGATTGAATGGGTCGAGCCGGGCGCCACCTGGCTCGACAATCGCAACACAAAAAATTTCTTTGCTATCGGGCGACTGAAGAGCGGCGTTAGTGCACGCCAGGCCGAGGCTTCGCTCAACCTCGTGAGCCAGCAGCTCGCGAAAGAGTATCCCGACGAAAACGAAGGACAAACGATCAAGATCGATGCGCCGGGCTTTATCATACCGGACCTGCGCGGTGCGGTCGTGAGTTTTACCTGGGTGTTGATGGCAGCCGTGGGTTTGGTGCTGCTCGTGACGTGTACCAACCTGGCCGGACTCATGCTCGCGCGCGCGACTGATCGCCGCAAGGAGATCGCCATCCGGCTCGCGATGGGCGCCAACCGCCTGCGTTTGATTCGCCAGCTACTCACTGAAAGCGTTTTGCTTTCGTTTGCAGGTGGTGCTGTTGGTGTTTTGCTTGCCGTCTGGATCGTCAAGGTGTTGCTGGCGCTCAAGCCTCCGATCGATTTTCCGCTCGCACTCGATGTCAGTATCGACTGGCGCGTGTTGCTGTTTTCACTCGCGGTTTCAGTCGCCGCCGGTGTGATCTTTGGCTTTGCCCCCGCTTTGCAAGCGACGCGTCCCAATCTTGTGGGCGCTTTGAAAGACACGGCCGCTCAGGGTGGCGCCGTGAAGACGAAGCTGCGCAGCGTACTTGTCGTCGCGCAGATCTCGATCTCATTGATGGTCCTGATTGCAGCGGGACTTGTCGTCCGCACCTTGCAGCAACTGCAAACAATGAACCCCGGTTTCGATCCACAAAACGCACTCACGATGTCGTTCGATCTCGGCTTGCAGGGCTATGACGACGCGCGCGGGCAGCAGTTCTATCGTCAGCTACAGGAACGCTTGCAGGCGTTGCCGGGAGTCGAATCAGCAGCGGTGATGAGTTATATCCCGCTTAGTCTCAATTTCAACAGCAACCGGATCTTTGTCGAAGGCAAGTCCGCTGAGCGTGGTGAGAATGTGCCTTTGGCGATGACTGCGAGTGCTGGACCAGCCTATTTCAAAACGATGGGCACTCCGATCCTGCAAGGTCGCGAATTTACGGAAGCAGACGAAGCGAAGACAGAGCAGGTGGCCGTTGTTAACGAATACTTTGTACGGCGTTTGATGCCTGAATTGCAGACGCCTGCTGAAGCGGTCGGGAAGCGATTCAGCTTCAGGAGTGCCGGTGGACCATGGATCCAGATTGTCGGCGTCGCGAAAGCTGGCAAGTATTTCAACATCGCGGAAGAGCCGCGCCCGTTTGTCTGGACGCCGATGGCCCAGGACTACAACTCGAGTGGCATCATCGTCGTCCGCACGAAAGGAAGTCCGGAAGGATTGTTTGCCGCGGTGCGTGGCCAGGTGCAGTCGCTCGATCCAAACCTGCCGCTTTTCGAGGTCAAGACGTTGACTGAGCACATGAAGCTCGCGCTGTTTCCGGCGAAAGTCGCTGCGACTGTGCTGGGTGTGTTCGGTCTCGTGACGCTCATGCTGGCGGCGATCGGTGTTTACGGCATCACGTCGTACGCAGTTGCGCAACGCACGCACGAGATCGGAGTGCGACTCGCGCTCGGGGCCCAGCTAAGCGACGTGTTGAGGCTCGTACTCGGTCACGGATTGAAGCTGACGATCAGCGGCGCCGCGCTTGGCTTATTGGGCGCATTTCTCGCGACACGCGCGATCACGAGTGTGCTTTACGGTGTGAGCGCGACCGATCCTTTGACGTTCATGTTTGTGTCGTTGCTGTTGATTGGTGTGGCCCTCGTTGCGTCGTACGTTCCTGCCAGGCGAGCCACGAAGGTGGAACCGCTAATCGGATTAAGAAATGAGTAAGCACTGATAACACGGATTGGATAAGACGATGGAAACACTCATTAAAGACGTGCGCTTTGCCGTGAGGAGTTTTCTGAAGCGGCCGGGGTTTCTGGTGATTGCGGTGGCGACGCTGGCATTAGGCATCGGCGCGACAACAGCGATGTTCACGGTCGTGAATTCAGTTTTGCTGCGGCCGTTGCAATTTCCGGAGCCGGAACGAATCGTTCTGGTTTACGGAATCAATCCGCGGCAGGGAATTTCGCGGAGCAACATGTCGATGCCTGACATCCTCGACTGGCAAAAGCAGAGCCAGTCGTTCGAACAGATCGCCGGATTTATTACGGGCGGCCTCTTCTTGTCGGTCGGCGACGAGGTTGAACGCGTGCGTGGCAGCGGCGTCTCGCCGGAGTTCTTTCCACTCTTCAAAACCAATCCCGTTCACGGTCGCACTTTTCAGCCCGGCGACGGGCAACAGGGCGCTGAGCCTGTGGTCGTGATCAGCCATGCGTTGTGGCAACGGCACTTTGGTGGCGAGACGAGTGTCGTGAACAGCAAAGTCACGCTCAACGGAAGGGCCTCAACGATCATCGGCATCATGCCCGCGGGATTTGATTATCCGGCAGACACCGAAGCATGGACCGCGTTTCCTTTAAATGATCCGAACCAGCCGCGTGACAACCGCTTCATCTCGGTCGTAACGTCGTCTGAAACCCGGTGTCACGCTGGCGCAGGCGCAAACCGAGATGGACACGATCAACCAGCGTCTCGCGCAGAGCTACACCGAGACAAACAGTGGCTGGACTGTGCGACTCGTCGAGCTGCGTGAGAGCCTTGTCGGAGATCTCAAAACTTCGTTGTTGATCTTGCTGGGCGCGGTTGCCTTCGTCCTCTTGATCGCTTGCGCGAACGTTGCCAATCTCCTGCTGGCGCGCGCGATCTATCGTCAAAAAGAGATTGCCGTGCGAACCGCACTCGGCGCGAGTCGCATGCGGATTGTGCGACAGCTCCTGACTGAAAGCATGTTGCTTTCGATCGTGAGTGGTATCGTCGGTTTCACCCTCAGTCTCGGTTTGATCAGATTGCTGATTGCGATCAGTCCGCCCAACACGCCACGCGTCAACGAGATCGGAATCGACTGGCGCGTGTTCAGTATCACTCTCGCGGTGGCAGTTTTCGCGGGTCTGTTGTTTGGACTGTTCCCCGCGTTGCAAACGTCGCGGCCCAACGTAAACGAGACACTCAAGGACAGCGGCCAGCGTGGATCGCAGTTCGGCGGACGCAATCGCGCGGGCAGCCTGTTCATCGTTTCCGAGATCGCGCTCTCGTTCATCCTGCTTGCGGGCGCGGGACTGCTGATCAAGAGTTTCCTGCACCTGCGAGAGATCGATCCCGGCTTCAACAGCGACAACGTTCTGACGATGCGTTTGACCCTGCCGCCCGGCAAGTACAAGTCAGGCGCGCCGCGCGCACAGATCTACAAGCAACTTGTCGATCAGGTGAAGGCGACGCCGGGCGTGAAGTCAGCAGGCGCCATATTCAGCTTGCCGTTGGGCGCCGACACCAATGAAGTGTGGCGTGGTGTGATTCGCGAAGGTCGCCCGATGACGCTTGAAGAGCAGACGAATGCCCAGAACCTTCCGGTCACTCCTGATTACTTCAAGTCACTTCAGATTCCATTGAAGGCCGGGCGGCTATTTACCGATCAGGACGATTTAGACAGCACGAAAGTCGTGATCATCAACGAGACCCTGGCGCGACACTTGTGGCCCGGTGAGAACCCGATTGGTCAACGCTTCGCGGTCTGGCGTGATGAGAAGCTTCCGCGTGAAGTTGTCGGTGTTGTCGGCGATACGAAGGCGACTCTCGATAAAGAAGCGGGCAACCAGATGTACATACCTTACGCGCAGGATCCGACGTGGAGCAGCCTGTCGCTCGTCGTGCGGACGGACGGTGAGCCGACGGCGCTCGCGGGCTCGGTGCGCGAAGCTATTCGATCGATCGACAAGGCAGTGCCGACTTACAACTTGAAGACGATGAACGATGTCGTGTCTGCATCAGCGGCGTCGCGCAGAGTGCCGATGTTGTTGTTGAGTGGGTTTGCTAGTGTGGCGATGTTGCTGGCGATGCTTGGAATCTACGGAGTCACTTCTTACTACGTGACGCAGCGCACGCATGAGATTGGGGTGCGCATGGCGCTCGGCGCGCAGCTTGTTGACGTGCTCAAGCTGGTGTTGAGTCGTGGGATGACACTCGCGTTGATTGGAATCGCGATTGGTGTTGTTGGTGCGGTTGCGTTGACGCGGTATTTGACGACGCTGCTGTTCGGGGTGAAGCCGGTCGATGTGATCACGTTTGTTGGTGTCGCTTTGATCCTCGTGGCCGTTGTTTTGGTCGCATGTTTGATACCGGCGCGCAGAGCCACGAAGATCGACCCATTGGAAGCACTGAGGTAACCACAGATTACACGGATTTTTCCCGTGTAATCCGTGGTTACATTTACGGTTACCGCGGTGTTACTCAGGTATGGAAACTTTACTAAAAGACATTCGCTATGGGGTTCGTGGTCTTTTAAAGAGGCCGGGATTTACGGTTATTGCTCTCATCACGCTCGCGCTCGGCATCGGCGCGAATACAGCGATCTTCAGTGTTGTTAATGCAGTTTTGTTGCGGCCCCTTCCGTTCCAAAAACCGGAAGAGCTCGTGATCGTTTGGGAAGACGCTGACCTTCGCGGGCTTCCCGCACAACACACCGGCTCCGGCAAACTACGTCGACTGGAAAGCTCAGAACCAGTCGTTTGTAGACATGGCCGCGAGTCATGAGACCAGCTTCAATCTCACCGGTGATGGTGAGCCTGAACGCGTCTCGTCGTATGCCGTCACGGCAAACTTCTTTCCACTGCTCGGTGTGCAGCCACTGCTCGGCCGCAGTTTCGTGCCTGAAGAAGATCGACCCGGCGCGAACAAAGCGGTCGTGCTCAGCTACGGTCTCTGGCAGAGTCGCTACGGCGCCGATCGCAACATCCTCAATCGCGAGATCCTGTTGAATGGCGAGAAGCATACGGTTGTCGGTGTGATGCCTGCGAGTTTTCAGTTCTTTGCGAAGGATGTGCGCGTTTGGGTTCCGATTGCTCTCAGTCAGGAGGATTGGGCCGTTCGCGGTGGCCATTATCTGACGGTGGTGGCGCGTTTGAAGCCGGGCGTATCGGTGTCGCAGGCGCAGGCTGACATGAATGCCGTCATGCGCAGGATTTCGGTGGACCATCCAGCGGAGACGATGGAAGGGAAGATCGGCGTCGTCGTGATGCCGGTGCGCGATGAGTTTGTGGGCGATGCGCGTGGCTCGTTGATCGTGTTGCTGGTGGCGGTTGCGTTTGTGCTGCTGATCGCGTGTGCGAATGTGGCGGGACTGCTTCTGGCGCGTGCTGTTGGTCGTCGCAAAGAGATCGCATTGCGCATGGCGTTGGGCGCCGGACGCACTCGCGTTATCCGGCAACTGTTGACTGAGAGTTTATTGCTCGCTGTTGCGGCAGGCGTGCTCGGATCGTTACTGGCCTACGCAAGTTTTAGTTTCTTACAGGGGCTCATTCCCGAAGAGATGGCGATCGCGGCGAGTCTTAATCTCGACGTGCGCATACTCGTCTTCACGATCGCGATTTCAATCATCACCGGAATCATCTTCGGGCTCGTGCCCGCGCTTCAGTCGGCAAAGTTCGACTTGAACGATGCGTTGAAGCAGGGCAGTGGACGCGTTACGTCAACCGGGCGTTTGCGCAGCTCGCTGATCGTGTTTGAAGTCGCGTTGTCGATCGTGTTGCTCGTTGGTGCGGGTCTTCTCATTCAAACGCTGTTTCAGCTTTTCCGGCAGTATTCAGTGCTCGAGCCGGAAAAGATACTGACGATGCGCACGATCCTGCCGTACGAAAAATACAAAGAAGCGCAGCGACGTGACAGCTATTACCAGCAGGTGTTGCAGCGTGTCGAGCACCTGCCCGGCGTGGTGGCGGCGGGCTATAGCACGTCTATACCGCTCGCGTGGAAGGGCGGCACCAGTGGATTTTATCCCGAAGGGCTCAAAGCACCGGTTCCGGGCATGGCTTACGATGCCAATCACCGGCAGGTCAGTGCGAGCTACCACAAGGCGATGAGCATTCCGTTGCGCCAGGGACGTTACTTCGAGAGTAGTGATAACGCGCAGTCTCTTCCGGTCGTGATCATCAACGAAACGATGGCGCGACAGTATTGGCCCGGGGAGAACGCGCTCGGCCGCCGCCTCAAGATTGGCGACCCTGATGAGCCGGGAAAACAGTGGAAAGAGATCGTCGGGATAGTCGCGGACATTCGTCAGATGGGAATCGACGAGCCGGTTAAGGCGGAGATGTATTTTCCTTATTCGCAGATCACTGACTGGCCCGGATACATACCACGCGACCTCGCGATTCGCACGACTGGCGATACGTCGAGCCTCGTCGGCCCGGTGCGACAGATCATTCGTGAAGTCGATCCGGATCAGCCGGTTTCGAATGTGGCCACGATGGCGGAAGTGCTTGGCACGGAGGCAGCGGAGCGACGCATGGGAATGATCATGCTCGCTGGATTTGCAGGGCTCGCGTTGTTGCTTGCGTCGCTTGGTATTTACGGTGTGCTGGCTTACTTCGTGACGCAACACACGAACGAGATCGGTGTGCGACAGGCGCTCGGTGCGACGCCGCGGAATATTCTGTTTCTCGTGTTGAAGAAGGGGATGGGATTGACGCTTGTTGGTGTGGTGATTGGATTGGGCGCGTCGTTTGCGCTCACACGTCTGATGAGCTCGTTGTTGTTCGGAGTGACGGCGGCGGATCCGTTGACGTTCGCAACCGTGCCGCTGGTACTTGTTCTCGTGGCGTTGTTGGCCTGTTACATCCCGGCCCGTCGCGCAACCAAGGTCGATCCCTTAGTTGCCCTGCGCTACGAATAAAACCATCCACAGATTACACAGATATCTGCGTAATCTGTGGATAAGAGGTTTGAGATGAATACATTCTTCCAGGATCTGAAGTATGGCGTTCGGATGCTGTCGAAGCACCCGCTGGTCACCGCGATTGCCGTCGTCACGCTCGCGCTCGGCATCGGCGCGAACACCGCGATATTCAGCGTCGTGAACGCGGTGTTGCTCAACCCGCTGCCTTACAAACAACCTGATCGCCTCGTCGCCCTGTGGGAGAACGTGCCGGAGCACGGCCGGTGGCGCGCATCGCCAGCTAACTTCCTCGACTGGAAAAAGCAGAACACAGTTTTCCAGGACGTCGTCGCGTTTGGTGGCGCGGCGATGACTGTTACGGGAGACGGTGAACCCGAGCAGTTGCTCGGCGCTCGAGTAAGTTCAGGATATTTTGCGGTGGTTGGTCTTGAGCCGTCTCTTGGCCGCGCCTTTGCACCGGAAGAGCACGAACCCGGAAAGGGACAAGTCGTCATCCTGGGCCACCGTCTTTGGAAAAATCGTTACGGTGGCGATACGAGCATAATTAACCGGACCGTCACTCTCAACGGCGCTGCCTACACAGTTGTGGGCGTGATGCCGCCCGGTATTTATCCGGTCAGGCCCACGACTAACGGAAACATTACCTTTGATGAAGCGCAACAGGACATCCTGCTGCCGATGTCGTTTACGGCCGAATGGGCCGCCGCGCGATCCGCACACGTTTACGGCGTCCTGGCCCGGCTTAAACCGGGAATCTCGATCGAGCAAGCTACCAGTGAGATGAACCAGATTGGTGCACGCCTCGAACGAGAGCATGCGGAAAATCGTGGCGAGGGAATCATCGTCAGCCCGTTTATGAATGAAGTTGTGGGAGATATCAGGCCGGCGCTGTTCACGTTACTAGGTGCGGTTGCTCTCGTTTTATTGATTGCGTGCGCGAACGTCGCCGGCTTGTTGTTGGCCCAGCACGCGGGTCGCAGTAAAGAGATCGCGATCCGCGCGGCACTGGGCGCCGGCCGTGCCCGGCTGGTGCGACAGTTCTTTCTGGAAGGATTGTTGCTTTCGTTGTTGGGAACTGCGGCAGGCATTGCTCTCGCGTCGTTGGGAATTAAAGTCCTGCTACAGTTTGTTCCAGCCGGAGTGCCACGTCTGGTTCAAGTCAGTCTCGATTTACGAGTACTCGGATTCACGATGTTGATTGCGCTCGGCACCTGTCTGATCTTTGGTTTGGTACCGGCGTGGTACGCTTCGAAACCCCGTCTGCAAACGGCGCTCGAACAGAGTGGCCGCACTTCAGGACCCGGTGCGAGCCGGCTGCGTTTCCGGCAGGTGTTAGTGGTGTTTCAAGTAAGTATTGCAGTCATGCTCGTGATTGGCGCAGGCCTGCTGGTTAAGAGTTTCTGGTTACTGCAACGAGTTGATCCCGGGTTTCAGTCGGAAAAGGTCTTAACCGCCGGATTGACCCTTCCGGTGTCCAGGTATTCGAACCCGGATCAGATTAACAACTTTCACAAGCAGCTTTTGGAGCGCCTCTCTGCCGTGCCCGGCGTCCAGAGCGCGACCGTCGCTTATGATCACCCGCTCGCATCGAATTGGCTCGACTCGTTTCAGATTGAAGGCAGGGTAGTGCCCGCAGGAAGTCGATCGCAATCGGCCAACTTCATTCCGGTTGGTCCAGACTATTTTGACACTGTCGGCGTCAAGCTCGTCGCGGGTCGAAAGTTCACGCCACTGGACGATGCAGCTCATCCGGGAGTGGCGCTGGTAAACGAGTCGTTTGTCAAACACTACTTTCCGAACGAGAACGCGGTGGGCCAACGGATTAGACCAGGCCCACCGGGAAGGATTTGGGATAACCAAAAGCTGACTACTTTTGAAATTGTCGGCATCGTGCGCGATGTTAAGCTCGCCGGGCTCGAGGCGCCTTCCGAGCCAGCTTACTATCTTCCCGCTTCACAAGCACCCCTGGATGACATGACCATTCTGGTGCGCACGACGACAGATCCGCTCTCGCTCGCCGGTGCTGTACGCCAGGCAGTGTGGTCCATCGATCCGAATCAGCCGGTATCGAATGTCAGCACGTTGGAGAACGTCGTCAACGAGAGTGTTGCGCCGCGACGTTTGAATATGTTGCTGATGGCGCTGTTTGGTGCGTTGGCAATGTTGCTCTCGGCGGTCGGGATCTATGGTTTGCTGTCGCATGCAGTCACGCAACGCACGCAGGAGATGGGAATTCGAATGGCGCTCGGCGCGCAGGTGAGCGACGTGCTAAAGCTCGTGCTCAAGCAGGGAATGATGCTCGCGTTGATGGGAGAAGCTGTTGGGTTGATCGGTGCGTTGGTGTTGACGAGGTTGATGCGTGGGTTGTTGTTTGGTGTGACGCCGAATGATGCGATGACGTTTGGTGTTGTGATTGCGATATTGAGTGTGGTTGCTTTGCTCGCGTGTTACTTGCCGGCAAGGAGGGCGACGAAAGTAGATCCTTTGATCGCGCTCCGTTACGAGTGAGTTTTAAACTAGCTAGGATAGAACAAGTCAGGAAGAGGGGCTTGCCCCCGCTCATTCCAATCCAAGCAACGGCGGGGGCAAGCCCCTCTTCCTGACTTGTTCTATTTTTCAATTACAGGATTAACATGATGACGTTGCTCAACGATCTGCGATATGGCGCGAAGATGCTCTGGAAGAGCAAGGGCGTCACGATTGTGGCGGTGATCTCGCTTGCCATCGGCATCGGCGCGAACTCTGCGATATTCAGTCTCCTCAATTCAATACTCCTGCGACCGCGGCCGGTGTCACACCCGGAACAACTGGTCCAGATTTATGTCAGCGAGGGCGAACAGCAGCCTTACTCCACCACTTCCTATCCGAGCTATGTAGACCTTCGCGATCGCAATGACGTTCTCTCCAACCTCGCTGCTTACGGCATTCAGCAGTTCAATTTTGGTGATGCCAACGAGGTCGAGCAGATCTGGGGCGAGGCCGTCTCGGGAAATTACTTCGATGTCTTAGGCGTCGCCGCGCAAAAAGGACGCACGTTCTCAGCGGATGAAGATGTCGTGCCGCGCCGCAATCCCGTCGCTGTGATCAGCCACAGCCTCTGGCAACGTCGTTTCCATTCTGATCCCGAGGTCGTCGGAAAGACCGTCAATCTCAACGATCAAACGCTGACCGTGATCGGCATCGCGCCGCCGCAATACACCGGCATGTTTCGTGGCCTCTCATCCGAGATCTGGGTGCCGATGGCGATGATGCCGGCGGTGGATAAACGCGGCGAGCGCGCGTTAACGAGTCGTGGAAACCGTTGGCTGATTCTCGTCGGACGGCTCAAACCCGAAACAACTCTGGCGCAGGCACGCGCGCGTTTCGATCTAATCACGCGCGACATGCAGGCAGCATATCCCGAGGAGTGGCTCTCGAAAACCGAATCCGGACGCACGCGCGTATCCGCGATCACGGTCCTGCCGGAGAGTGAAACGCGCATTCATCCGGGCATGCAGTCAGCGGCATACGGTGTGTTTGCCCTGGTTTTTATCATCGTGAATCTCGTGCTGCTGATCGCGTGCATCAATCTCGCGAGCATGTTGCTGGCGCGAGCGGTCACGCGCCGTAGAGAGATGGCGGTGCGACTGGCGATTGGCGCGAATCGCTTCCGCATCGTGCGACAGTTGCTGACGGAAAGTGTGTTGTTGTCGATTATTGCCGGCGCCGCGGGAATTTTGCTGGCAGTTTGGTTTCTCAATCTAATCCTCGCTGCCATTCCGGCGTTACCGGAAGGCATACGCGTCGCACTCGATCTTCAGCTTGATTGGCGCGTCGTGATCTACACGATCGCGTTCTCAACCGTAACGGGAATCCTGTTTGGACTCGCGCCGGCCTTGTATAGCTCGAAAGCTGATCTCTCGACTGTGTTGAAAGACGATTCGAGTTTGTTCACGGGTTTCTACCGCAAGTCGCGAGCGCGCATGGCCCTCGTCGTGGTCCAGGTCGCGTTTTCGTTGCTGCTCCTTGTTGGTGCGGGGCTCGTGTTGCGCAGTCTTGAAAAGATCAGACCAACACGTTTGGGCTTCAGCACAGAAAGTATGATCGTCGGGTTCGTGAGGCTCGACGAAGCGAAATACGATAAGGCCAAAACACAGGAGTTTTATCGCCAGTTGTCGGAGCGCCTCGCTGCTTTGCCGGGTGTGCAATCGGCGAGTTTGGTCGACTACGTGCCGGTAAGTTTCATGGGCGGCACCCGCAGCAGCATCGAGATTGAGGGTTATCAGCCCGGTGCTGGTGAGAACATGCAAATCAATGCCGTGCTCGCCGGGCCGCGTTATTTCACGAACATGAAAGTTCCGTTCGTGCAGGGCCGCGATTTTGAGGAGCGCGATCGTGAAGGCGCGCCATGCGTCGCGATTGTGAATGAGGTGTTTGGCGAAAAGTATTTTCGTGGATCTAACTCGCTCGGGAGGCACCTCATGAAATACGGCGGCCCGAATGCGCCGACGATCCCGTGTGAGATTGTCGGCGTGATACGCGACAACGAGTGGCAATCGCTGGAGAAGCAAGTACAGCCGTTCTACGCGCTTGCGCTGCAACAGTCTCAACGTAAAAACTTTATGCTCGCAGTCAGCAGCACGTGGCGATCCGCAGAGTATGATCGGCGCGGTCCGTAACACGATCCGCGAGCTCGATCCCATGATTCCAGTGGCTGACGTGCAGACGTTGGGCGATTACTTTAGCATCGGGCTTTACCCGTTTCGAATACTCGCGGTTGTGATGGGTGGCTGCGGTGTGATGGCGCTGGTGCTCGCGACGCTCGGGATCTACGGAATCATTTCTTACTCGGTGGCGCAGCGCACGCGTGAGGTTGGTATTCGCATGGCGCTGGGCGCGTTGCAAAAAGACATTTTGCGGATGGTGATCGGGCAGGGAATGTTCGTCGTGATCGTTGGACTCGCGCTGGGGTTGGCGTTGTCATTTGCGTTGACGCGCGTGTTGACGAGCTCGTTACTCGAGCTGGAGCTGCCGCTTCCCGTCAGTGCGATTGATCCGTTGACGTTTGCGGGCGTGACGATCTTGTTGGCGCTCGTAGCCCTCGTGGCCTGTTATATTCCGGCCCGTAGAGCGACGAAAGTTGATCCCATCGAAGCGCTTAGATACGAATAGAACCATCCACAGATTACGCAGAAATGATTCTGTGTAATCTGTGGATAAGGAGGTTTGATGAATACACTCTGGCAGGACATACGTTTTGGCGCGAGGATGCTGGTGAAGAATCCGGGCGTGACGATCATCGTGATTATCGCGCTCGCGCTCGGCATCGGCGCGAACACAGCGATCTTCAGTGTTGTGAACGCAGTGCTCATTCGACCAATGCCTTATGACGAATCTGAGCGGCTCGTCTTCCTTAACGAGAAGAGTCCCGTGCTCGACGAGATGTCGATCTCCTATCCGAACTTCCTCGACTGGCGTGCGCACAATCAGACATTCGAGAAAATCGGCGTCTACAATCGCGCCAGCTACAACCTCACCGGCGCGGGCGAAGCGGAACGCATCGTCACGGGCCAAATGTCTGCCGATCTCTTTTCGGTCCTGCGCGTGAACCCGCTGCATGGCCGCGTGTTTACAAACGATGAAGACAAACCCGGCGGCACGCCTGTTGTCGTTCTGAGTTATGGTTTGTGGCAGCGTCGTTTCGGTGGACAAACAAGCGTTCTGAACCAGGCAATTACTTTGAACGGCAAGAGCTATACCGTCATCGGCATCATGCCTGAATCGTTTGCGTATCCGAGCCGTGCGGAGATGTATGTGCCGGTGGGCCAACTCGCGGACCAGCCGGGCTGGCAGAATCGCGGTAATCATCCGGGCTTGTATGGTGTGGCGCGTCTCAAACCGGGCGTGACGTTCGAACAGGCTGATGCTGACATGAACAATCTCGGCGCCAACCTCGAGAAACAGTATCCCGACACGAATGCTTCCACTCGCCCGAGGCTGCGTCCCCTGTTGGAGATCTTCGTCGACTGATGTGCGTCGCGCGCTGTGGGTGATCTTCGGCGCCGTCGGCTTCGTGTTGCTGATCGCGTGTGCCAACATCGCCAACCTGCTGCTCGCGCGAGCGACTGCACGTAAGAAAGAGATGGCGATCCGCACGGCCGTCGGTGCGAGTCGCTGGCGCATCGCGCGGCAGTTGTTGACTGAAAGTGTTTTGCTGTCGCTGATTGGTGGCGCGATCGGACTGGCCCTCGCGCGCTGGGGTGTGCAACTGATTCTGTACATGAGCCCGAATGCGATTCCGCGCTCGCGTGAGATCGGTCTCGACTGGACCGTGCTCGCGTTCACTGTCGGCGTCTCGTTTCTGACCGGCATTCTTTTCGGACTCATTCCGGCGATTCAGGCCGGTGAAGTAGACGTGCATGAGACGTTGAAGGAGAGCGGTCGCGGCGTGAGTGGGCGGCAATGGTTGCGCAGCTCACTCGTGGTTGTCGAAGTCGCGACGACGCTCGTGTTGCTGATCGGCGCCGGACTGATGATTCGCAGTTTCTACCTGTTACAGAAAGTGAATCCGGGCTTTTCGCACGAGCAACTGACGAGCTTCAGCATCTCGCTGCCGCAGAAGAAGTATGCGAACGACGAAGCACGCCACTCTTTTTACAATCGTCTGCTCGAGAACATTCGCGCGTTGCCGGGAGTTGAATCGACCGCGGCAGCGTCGGGATTGCCGCTCGGTAACAACGGTTGGCAGACGTCGTTTGTGATCGACGGGCAACCGCCACCGCCGCGCGAGCAGACGCCGCTTATGGAAGCTTGCCTGGTGACGCCGGATTACTTCAAAGCGATGAACATCCCGGTGCTGCGTGGACGTGTGTTCAATGATCGTGACGATCGCTCGCATCTTGCCGGGCGTGATCTCAGCAAGCTCAACGAGAACCAGCGCTCGATCGCGGGAGTTAATAAGATCGTCATCGACGAGGAATTTGCGAAGCGGTACTGGCCCAATGAAGATGCAGTTGGCAAACGTGTGAAACTCGGGACGGCTGCTGATGCTCCAGTGCTCGAAGTGCTTGGTGTGGTTGGGCGCGTGAAGATGGAGAGTCTCAATCAGAACAGCGATCGAGTGCAGGGCTACTTCGCGTTCAATCAATCGCCCGTCAGGCGGCATGACGGTCCTCATCAAAGGCGCATCTGATCCGAACCAGTTGATCTCGTCGGCGCGTGAGGCGGTGAAAGCGATCGATCCGGATCAGCCGATTTACAATCCACGCACGATGGATGAGATCCGCGCGGAGTCGGTCGCGCCAGAGCGTTTGAACCTGACGCTGCTCAGTTTGTTTGCAGGCATTGCGCTTGTGCTCGCGATCGTGGGTATTTACGGTGTGATGTCTTACTCGGTCACGCAGCGCACGCACGAGATCGGGATTCGCATGGCGATTGGCGCACGGCCGATCGATGTGTTCAAGATGATCCTGGGTAATGGGATGAAGCTGGCGCTGATTGGAGTTGCGGTTGGGCTGGTGGGCGCGTTTATCCTCACGCGATTGATGGCGACGATGCTGTTTGGAGTCGAGCCGACGGATGCGATGACGTTTGGTGGGATCTCGGTCCTGCTGATCACCGTGACGTTGCTGGCGTGTTATCTTCCGGGACGACGGGCGACAAAAGTGGAACCGACGATCTCTTTGCGTTACGAATAAATAGCCATCCACAGATTACGCAGATGATTCTGTGTAATCTGCGTAATCTGTGGAAGTAAAAACTTGAACGATCTGCGTTACGCTCTCAGAAGTCTTTTCAAGCAGCCGGGGTTTGCGGCGGTGGTGGTGGTCACGCTGGCGCTGGGAATCGGCGCGAGCACGGCTATCTTCAGCGTCGTAAATGCCGTGCTGCTGCGGCCGCTTCCGTTCGCACACGCCGAGCGGCTGCAAGTGGTTTGGGGTAACTATCGCGCCCTGAATATCGAACGCCTGCCCGCCAAGGCCGCCGAGTACGAAGACTACGCCAAGCAGACAGAGGTCTTCGACGCAGTCGCGGCTTATGCAAATCACAGCTTCAACGTGACGAGCGGCTCGGAGCCTGAGCGCATCCGCGGAGCTTACGTGTCGGCGAATCTCTTTCCGATGCTCGAGGCACAGCCTGCCGCCGGAAGGGTCTTCACAAGCGATGACAACAGCGTTCTGTCGTGTTGAGTGATGGGTTCTGGCAACGCCGCTTTGGCGGTGATCGCGGCATCATCAATCAGACAGTCACGCTCGATAACGAGAGTTACACCGTAATCGGACGTGATGCCGGCGGGATTTCAGTTTCCACATCCGAGTTTCTCGGCGAGTGAGCCCGTGGATGTTTGGGTGCCGTTGAGCTATGCGCCGGACCAGGTCACGAACCGGCGTGGTCCATACTTTCTCAACGTGCTCGCGCGTCTCAAACCAGGTGTCACGCTCGAACAGTCTCGCGCACAGATGAACGCGCTTGCGGAACGATTCGAGCGTGAGTTGCAAGGGCTATCGTGGTCCAAATGGTGAGGATGGCGGCTGGCACATTACAGTCACGCCGTTGCAGGAAGAGATCGTCGGTGGCAGCCGGCGCGCGTTGCTGGTGCTGCTGTTTTCAGTTGCGTTGTTGCTGCTGATCGCGTGTGCGAACGTTGCGAACCTTCTGTTGATGCGCTCGGCGAAGCGGCACAAGGAGCTGGCGATCCGCGCGGCGCTCGGTGCGAGCCGTTGGCAGATAGCGAGGCAGTTGCTGGTTGAAGGTTTATGTGCTAGCGACTCTCGCAGCAGTTCTCGGACTTCTGTTCGTGAACTGGGGCATCGACCTGCTCGCCGCGCTTGGACCATCGATCGTGCCGCGGGCGCAGGAAGTGAACATCGACGCGCGCGTGTTTGGGTTTATGGCCCTGGCCGTAGCCGCGATCAGCATTGGTTTTGGTTTTGTCGCCGCACGTCCCGTCTCCAGGCTCGATTTGAATGAATCGTTGAAGAACACGCGACCGGCTGGTGGCGTGCAGGGGCGGCAGTGGAGCAATGTGCTGGTTGTTGCTGAAGTGTCGCTCGCGGTGCTGTTGCTGATCGGTTCGGGGCTGCTTGTTAAGAGCCTGTGGCGCTTACAACAGACGAATCCCGGCATCGCGCCTGAAGAACTGGTGAGTGTTGAGTTTGATCTCTCCGCCACGACTTACAACGATGCCGAGCGAGCGTCAGACTTCTATCGTCGTCTCGTTACGCAGGTGCAATCGATGCCGGGTGTGCAGTCTGTCAGCTTCGGAACAAACCAGCCATTGAGCGGGAGGGCGAACAGCGATCCGTTTGCGATTGAAGGGCGGAAACTCGATCCGGCAAATCTGACTTCCGCGGGATGGCAGCTCGTCGGCGCAAATTATTTCAGGACGCTCGGTATTCCGCTCGTGAAAGGTCGCGATTTTACTGCCGAGGATATGCAGCCGGGCGCACCGCCTGTCGCTGTCATCAATGAGCGGATGGCTGCGCGCTACTGGCCCGATGAAGATCCGATCGGTCGTCGCATCACGCTCGGTCTGCCGCGTCCTGACAATCCGTGGATCACGATCGTCGGCATCTCGAAAGACGTACCGCACCGCGCGCTCGATTCGAAACCTGAGCCTGATTGGTACGCGTCGCGCCTGATTGCGCCGCAGCGACATCGCTACGTGTTTGTGCGCAGCGCACTGCCCACGCCAACGCTCACGGCAGCGATTCGCAACACAGTGTCCACAATCGATCCTCACCAGCCGTTGACGAGCGTGAAGACGATGGAGCAAGTGATAAGCACGACGACCGCGCCGCGACGGTTCAATGCCTTGCTGCTCGGCGTTTTTGCGGCGATCGCGCTTGTGCTGGCGGCGCTCGGGATCTACAGCGTCATCTCTTACTCAATCACTCTGCGTACGCGGGAGATTGGCATTCGCATGGCGCTGGGCGCGAACCGGTCCGCGATCTTGCGGATGGTGTTGCGAAAGGGAATCGTGCTCACGCTTACGGGAGTCGCGATCGGGTTGGCAGGCGCGTTTGTACTCACACGCTGGATGTCGAGTATGTTGTTTGGCGTCTCTTCGACTGACCCGCTCACGTATGTGATCGTGTTGCTGGTTGCGCTGGTGGCAGCGTTGTTGGCTTGCTCGATCCCGGCCTCTCGCGCCACCAGAGTTGATCCTCTAACCGCACTACGGTATGAGTAACACGGATTTTACAGATTGACGCAGAGATTCACACAGATCAAATGCCGCGCATTCTAATCGCTGATGACCAGGCTGACGTCCTTGCGGCGTTGAGTCTTCTATTGAAGGGTGAGCGTTACCAGATCTCGAGCGCGTCCTCGCCCGAAGGCGTGCTCAAATCGATCGACACACACGAGTTCGACGTCGTCCTGATCGATCTCAACTACGCTCGTGATACGACGTCAGGTAGTGAAGGGCTGGACCTGCTGAGTCGCATTCGCGCTGCCGATCCGGCGCTGCCGGTCGTCGTGATGACGGCGTGGGGCAGCGTCGATCTCGCGGTCGAAGCAATGCGCCGCGGCGCCCGCGACTTCATCCAGAAACCGTGGGACAACGCGCGACTGCTCGCCGTATTGCGCACGCAGGTCGAGCTCGCCGAAGCACTGCGTCGTGGGCGACGGCTCGAAGCGGAAAACATGGCGCTGCGCGATGAGTCGTCGAGCGAGATGCCGCAGATCGTGGCTGAATCGCCGTCGATGAAGTCCGTGCTTAATCTGGTCGAGCGCATCGGCCCGGCTGATGCGAACGTGCTGATCACCGGCGAAAACGGTACGGGCAAGGAAGTGATCACGCGCCTGCTTCACTCGATCTCCTCGCGCCGCACCAAGCCACTCATCTCTTTGAACGCGGGCGCACTCGCTGAAGGCGTGTTTGAAAGCGAGCTGTTCGGACACGTTCGTGGCGCGTTTACCGATGCGAAGGCTGATCGTGTCGGGCGTTTCGAGCTTGCCGACGGCGGCACACTTTTTCTCGACGAGATTGGGAACGTGCCGTTGAATCTTCAGCCGAAGTTGTTGCGTGTGCTCGAGACGGGAGAGTTTGAGCGCGTCGGATCTTCAAAGACGCAGAAGGTGAATGTGCGTTTGTTGTCTGCGACGAATGCCGATCTACACGCGGAGGTCGCGCAGGGACGTTTTCGTCAGGACTTGCTGTTTCGTCTCAACACGGTCGAGATTCGTCTGCCGCCGTTGCGCGATCGTATCGAAGATATTCCGGTGCTGGCGGAGCACTTTTTGAAGCTGCATCGCGAGCGTTACCGGCGCCCGATCATGGGTTTCACGCCGGAAGCGCTGGATGCGTTGCGACAGCACTTGTGGCCGGGCAACGTGCGTGAGCTGGACCACGTGATTGAGCGCGCAGTGTTGATGAGTCCGGGAAGCATCGTCACTGCTTTCGATCTCGCGCTCGAGGCGACGCCCGACGCGCGCCTCTCGGCGCGCCTCGAAGAGATGAGTCTCGAAGACGCGGAGCGGCTCTTGATCAAGAAAGCGCTCTCGCGGTTTGAGGGCAACGCCAATCGCGCCGCCGAGGCTCTGGGTCTGAGCCGCAGCGCGTTATATCGCCGTCTACAAAAGTATGGTCTTGGCTCGTGAAGGGATCAGCCTTTTTAACCACAGATTACACGGATATAATCTCTGATCTGTGAGTACGCCCGTTAAGCCTCCAAAACAGCCGCTTCAATTCTCCTCGTTCGATCCCGAGCTACAACGCGGCCGGATGAAATTCGAAGGGCGGATTACTCTGCTCTCGCTCGCCGCCGGGTTTCCTGCCGTCGCTTTGTGTGCGTTCCTGCTCTGGTACGACGGCTACTCCGCGCAAGTGCAATGGACCGTCGATCTAATCCTTGTCCTCCTGTGGCTGGGCATCTCCTTCAATCTCAAGACACGTATTGTCCGCCCACTGCAAACACTCTCAAACATCCTTGCCGCGATTCGTGAAGGTGACTACTCGATTCGTGGCCGGCGCGCGCTCACGGGCGACGCACTCGGCGAAGTCATGCTCGAAGTGAACGACCTGGGCCAGACACTGCGCGAACAACGACTGGGCGCGATGGAAGCGACCGCGCTCTTGCGTACCGTGATGGCCGAGATCGACGTCGCTGTGTTTGCGTTCGATGGTGAGCAGCGACTGCAGCTCGTCAATCGCGCGGGTGAAAGATTGTTGGCCCAACCACCGGCACGTTTGTTAGGACGCACGGCGGAAGAGCTGGGCCTCTCCGCCTGTCTCAACTCATCCGCGGGCGCGGCGCCGCAAACGATGCAGATGGTGTTTCCCGGCGGAGTCGGGCGTTGGGACATTCGTCGCAGCACTTTTCGCGAGGGCGGGCAGCAGCACCAGTTGCTGGTTTTGACTGACCTGAGCCAGACACTGCGTGAAGAAGAGCGCACTGCCTGGCAACGACTGTTGCGCGTGCTGGGTCACGAGCTCAACAACTCGCTTGCGCCAATCAAGTCGGTGGCCGGCAGTCTCGCTGATCTGATGGGAAGAGAACCGGAGCCGCCTGATTGGCGCGACGACATGCAGCGCGGTCTCGCTGTGATCTCGTCGCGTGCCGACTCGCTGGCGCGTTTTGTTGAGTCGTATTCAAAACTCGCGCGACTGCCGCCACCGCGACTCGAGCCGTTGAAGATCGGCGCGCTCGTATCGCGTGTGGCGCGTTTGGAGACGAGATTGCCGGTGAATGTCGTGTCTGGTCCCGATCTGGTGGTCCAGGGCGATGACGTGCAGCTCGAGCAGTTGCTGATCAATCTCGTGCGCAATGCGGTTGATGCGTCGATGGAAACGCGCGGGGGTGTCGATATCGGCTGGCAGCAGAAGAACGGGCAGGTGGAAGTGTGGGTGCGCGACGAGGGGCCGGGGCTCGCGAGCACAGCGAACCTGTTTGTGCCGTTCTTTACAACGAAGGCCCAGGGGTCGGGGATCGGGTTAGTGTTATCGCGCCAGATTGCCGAAGCGCATGGTGGAACGTTGACGCTCGAGAATCGAGAGCAATTCAATGGGTGTGAGGCTAGATTGCGACTGCCGTTGTGATCCACAGATTACGCAGATTACACAGATTGGCCATAACCAATCTGCGTAATCTGTGTAATCTGTGGATGCTAACGTCTGCTGCTGAACTTGTAGATCGTTGAAGATTTCAGCGTCTGACCCTTCTTGAGTGTCGTCGTCGGGAACGATGGCTGATTCGGTGAATCGGGATAGTGCTGCGTCTCGAAACAGAAACCATTCCGTCGTGCATAAACCTTCCCGCTCTTTCCCGTCAGCGTGCCATCCAAAAAATTTCCCGTATAGAACTGCACGCCCGGTTCTGTGGTCCACACTTCCATGAAACGTCCTGAGTTCGTCTCGTAAGCCGTCGCCGCCAGCCGCATCATTCCGGCGCGGCCGTTGATCACCCACGTGTGATCGTATCCATTACCAAGCTTGAGCTGCTCATCGTCCTGGTTGATCCGCGCGCCGATGGCCATCGCCTTTAGAAAATCGAACGGCGTTCCCGCCACACGTTTGAGTTCTCCTGTCGGTATCGATCCGGCATCAGTCGGCACAAAGCGATTAGCGTTGATCGTGACGAGGTGATTCAGAATGTCGCCATTGCCTTCACCCGCGAGGTTGAAATAGGAGTGGTGCGTCAGGTTCGTGACTGTGTCTTTATCGGTCGTCGCGGAATAATCGATTTTGATCTCGTTGTTGTTGGTAAGCGTGTAGACGACTCTCACGTTCAGATTTCCCGGATAGCCCTCCTCGCCGTCTTTGCTCAGATACGTCAAGACAACTCCCGCGCCGGCTTTCGTCTTTATCTCGCGACCGGTCCAGACGACTTTGTCGAAACCTTTAATCCCACCGTGCAGGTGGTTCTCGCCGTTGTTCACCGCGAGCTTGTACTCGACTCCATTGAGCGTGAAACGACCTTTCGCGATGCGGTTGCCGTAGCGACCAATAAGCGCCCCCAGATATGGATCATTTTTCGTCAGGTAACTTTCGAGATCGTTGAAGCCGAGCACGACGTCGTCAAACTTTCCATTCCGATCGGGAACTTTGAGTGAGACGAGAATGCCGCCATAGTTTGTGATCGTTGCTTCGACGCCTTTCGTGTTGCGGAGTGTGTAGAGATCGACGTTCTCCCCGCCGGAGGTTTTGCCGAAGCTCTGTTTGGTGACAGTCTGAGCCGCGGCGAACGTGACGCACGACAGCAACAAGAACAGCGCGAATAGTTTCCGGTGTGATTTCATGACTGTCCTCCTGTCGCACTGCTTTGGCGCATCTGCGCCACTTGTCGCCGATTACGTCGTTCAGTGAAGATCTGATCGGCCATCACGCCGATCAAAATAACCGCGCCCATCACTGCGAAATCGAGTGAGCTGGGAATGCCGAGCAGGTTAACGAGATTACGCAGCACCTGGAGCAGGGCAGTGCCGATCAAAACACCCACCACCGATCCTTCGCCACCGCGAAGCGAACAACCACCGAGCACCGCGGCCGCGATGCCGTAGAGCTCGTACGCATTGCCGTGATTGGCGGGTGAAACTGAGTTTGTATAAAAGGCGAAGATCATCCCCGAGATCGCAGTGAGTGCGCCTGCAATCATGTAAGTCAGCGTGATGATCCATTTCGTGTTGATGCCCGCGTAGCGTGCTGCTTCCGCGTTCCGGCCTGTCGCGAACAAATAGCGCCCGTAAACCGAGCGATGCAGCGCCAGCCACGTGATCGCGGCCACGATCAACAACAACACGAATGGCATGGGTATGCCCGCGAGATTTCCGTTTGCGAGGTAGCGAAGGAAATCGAGACCTTCAACGGTGCCGAAGCCTTTCGTCTCGTCGTTCGTTATGAAGCGCGCGAGGCCACGATAAAACAGCAGGCCGCAGAGCGTGACGATGAACGGCTGCATGTTCAAACGTGTGATCAGCAAACCGTGCCCGAGGGTGAGCGCCATCGCGATCGCCATGCACGCGAGCACTGCTATGATCACGCCGAGTCGCCACTCCGTCAGCATCATCGACATCAGCACACCCAGCAGCGCCATCATCGAGCCGACTGAGAGCTCGATGCCGCCGGTGATGATCACGAGTCCCAGTCCGATACTAAAAATCCCAAACGCGCCGATCTGCCGTGCGAGGTTCTGAAGATTGATCGGGAGCAGGAAGTTCGGATTGATGACCGAGACGATGATGCAGAGAACAATCAGCAGGACAAATATGCCAAGCTCTTTTTTCATAGAAAGCCTCTTTTAGCCGCAAAAAGGCACAAAAATCACAAAACAGAAGAAGAACTTACATGCGAAGCCTACACAGTACAACAATCAGGAGGGTCAGGCGCCCCAAAATACAGGCTTTACATTTTGTGTTTTTGTGCCTTTTTGTGGCTAAAAATCTTTGTGCCTTTTTGTGGCTAATTTTCCGTTCCAGTGGCGAGGCGCATGACGGCCTCTTCGCTGAACTTCGCGCGTTCGAGAATTCCCGTGAGCCGTCCTTCGTGCATCACTGCTATGCGGTCGCTAATGCCGAGCACTTCTTCCATCTCACTACTGATCACGATCACTGACACGCCTTCGGCGGCGAGATTGCGAATGAGTTGATAGATCTCCGCTTTCGCGCCAACGTCGATCCCACGCGTCGGCTCGTCGAAGATCAGCACTCGCGGCGCAAACGTCAACCACTTCGCCAGCACCACTTTTTGCTGGTTACCGCCACTGAGATTTGCGGCACGCATCTCGGGCGTCGGTGTCTTGATGTTGATTGCCTTCACCGCCTCACGCGCGGCTTTCATCTCTTTCGCGCGATCGATGATCTTCGCTGACGAATAACTTCTCGAGGTTCGGAAGCGTGATGTTTTCGCGCACGTTGAAGTCGACGATCAGACCGGACAAACGACGATCTTCAGGGATGAGGTAGATCCCGTGCGTGATCGCGTCCTGCGGACCCTTGATTCGCAAGCGCTGACTGTTGAGCGAGACCTCAGTTTCAAGTGCTTCTTCGACGCCGAAGATCGCCCTCGCGACTTCCGAGCGCCCGGCGCCCACCAGTCCCGCAAAACCAAGCACTTCGCCTTTCGCGACGTTGAATGCGATCCGGTGATTCGGGTAAGCGCAGCGTGCGCAAATTACGCACTTCAAAACCACCGTCGCCTCCACCTGTTCGCTCGGCCCGCACGCCTTTGAAAAAGTCTTTCAGATCGCGTCCCACCATCATGCGCACCATGCGCTCGTGCGTGATCTCGCCGCGTTGAATCTCGCCCGCGTTTTTACCGTCGCGAAGCACGACTGCTCGATCGGCAATCTCTTCGACTTCATGCATCCGATGCGAGATGTAGATGATGCTGACATTTTCAGCCTTCAGATCTTTGATCAGCTCGAGCAGTCGCCGCGTTTCAGTGAGGGTCAAACTCGACGTCGGTTCGTCCATGATGATGATGCGCGCACCCGCACTGAGCGCGCGCGCAATCTCGACGAGTTGCTGTTGTGCGATTGAGAGTTGGCCGAGTGGTGTTCGGCTCGGAACGTCGAGACCGACCTTGCGGAGAATTTGATCTGACTCGCGATAGATGCGTTTGCGATCGATCAGCTTCAAAAAGCCGCCTGTGGTCGGCTCGCGACGCAGAAAGATGTTCGCGGCGATATCGAGATTGTCGAGAACACTCAGCTCCTGGTGAATAAACTCGATACCGAGCGCGCTGGCATCAGCGCGGAGAAGCGTATCTCGACGGGCTGACCGTTGATCTTGATCGTGCCGGCGTCGCGTGAGATCGCGCCGCCGAGGATCTTCATCAACGTCGATTTTCCGGCGCCGTTCTCGCCGATAAGCGCCACGATCTCGCCCGCGCCGACAGTCAGGCTAACGTTGTCGAGCGCAACAACCCCTGGGAATCGTTTGCTGATTCCCTCCATTTCGAGGATTGGGGCGTTTGCTGCCACAGGCTAGTTTTAACTGCGTCCCCGGAGTGTATTGATCTCTTTCGTAAACGCTTCGACGTTGTCTTTCTTGATCGCCTTCGTCGGCACGAAGATCTGTTTGCCGGCGGGAATCTGCGATTTATCACCGTTCAGGTATCTTCGACATCAGCTCCATCGAGCGATAGCCAAACTCAAACGGCTGTTGCACGACGGTCGCGTAAATCGCGCCGTTTTTGATTCCGTTTAGTGTTTCGTCTTCTTCGTCGAAGGCGACGATCTTCACCTTGTCTGTCTTGTTTGCTTCTCTTACGGCCGCGAGAATCGCTGGTCCATTGTATGACCAGAGCCCAACCATGCCGGCGATGTCGGGATTATTCACGAGCGTATCAGACGCATTCGACTTCGCGCGAACGCGATCGGTGTTGTCAGTACGCACGTCGATGATCGAGACGTTCGATCCATCGAGCGCTTCCTTCAAACCGTCGTAACGTTGCTGCGCGTTTTCGGCATCGAGCACGCCGACGAACACCATGATCTTGCCGCCATTTGGCAAAGCCTCTTTGACGAGCTGACCGGCCTGCCGTCCAGCTTCCACGTTATCCGTGCCGATGTAACACACGCGATTGCTGGTTGGCGCGTCGCTGTCCTGCGTGACAACAAGAGTCTGGCTCGCAGCGCGATTCAGCATCGGTGTTTGGTTAGCCGGATCGACGGGGCTGATCGCGATCCCGTCAATACCTTTCGCGAGCAGGTCATCGACGACGCGTTGCTGCTCGGCGGCAGTACCGTCAGACGGAATTCTGAATTCCACCTCGATGTTGGGAATCTCCTTCGCTGCTTTCTCCGTTCCTTTACGCGCGATGATCCAGAAGTCGGAAGCATTGTTTGTCACGAACGCGAGCCTGTGCTTTGTTCCGGCGCCGCCAGTGGCGCTATTGGTGCCGGAAGGCGCAGGCTGGCAGCTCGCCAGCAGGAAAGTAAATAAGCAGCGTGCAAACGAAGACGGAGATCAGTCGAATGGAATTTTCTGGTCGCATTGGCTTCCTCAGCGGTTAGTTTGGGTTGTACGCAAAAGATGTTTACCACAAAGAAACCAAGAGAGAAAGCGGTAATAAACTCAAGCTGGTCGAATTTTGGTCGAAATTTGGTTGAGATTTCGCGCTGTGAGTGGTACAAAATCAGTGTCCCCTCCTTCTTGTCGTCAAACCCCTGAGATATGAGTGTCGAAAGTGCGCCGGATAGGTGCGCAAGCACGAGCATGGGAGGACACTATGGTCAGAAAGATGTTCTTGTTAGTAATGCTGGGGACTTTCCTGGCAATCGGCGGATTTTGGGCACTCCAAGCCCAGGATCCCGCTCCACAACCAACTCCACAAACCACAACCCCGACTGAGCAAAGAACTGGGCCGCAAACAATGCAGGTGGACCTTTCAGGCACCTACGCGGGAACGTTTGTTAATTGCGACGCTGCTCGGCCTGTCGGGTGATACCACGCTGACGATTACGGGAAACCAATTTACTACTGCCGACGGCAAGAGTGGGCGGATCATCGCGTCGAAGACGAGAGGATACACCGCTGTCGCTCTGCAGATGTCGGGAGCAGGTTCTCCTGTGACTCTCGTTTCGCGGTAAGAAGAGCGGCAATAAGCTGACTTTGTCACCGATAGCGGGAGCGACGCAGCAGTGTACGTTTACAACGTCCAAAACCGCGGGCAAAGGAACGGCAACGGGAACGGAAGTAGCGAATCCGTCTACAACGCCATCTACGATGCCGAGCCAGAGTCCGATGCCGACTCCGAGCCCGAGTCCGGGTGGAAGCCCGGAACCGAGTCCGATGCCGAGTCCGACCCCGGGTGAGCCGACGCCGAGTCCAACTCCCGGTGAGCCAACGCCAAGCCCGAGTCCGGGTGGAAGTCCGAGCCCGACTCCGACTCCGAGCCCCAGCCCCCGGATATAGTAACCAGCCACAAAAGGCACAAGAAGCACATAGAGGGATGAGCTGCAGGTTCATACTTGCATTCATCCTTTGTGCTTTTTGTGGCCTTTTTATGGCAACATTGCGAACTTCATGAAACAGAAAGTACGCATCGCAGCCGGACAGGGCTTTTGGGGAGACCTCCTCGACGCACCTGTGCGCCAGGTCGAAGGTGGACCAATCGATTACCTCATGCTCGACTATCTCGCGGAAGTGACGATGTCGATCATGCAGAAACAGAAAGCACGCGATCCGAATGCCGGTTACGCGAAAGATTTCGTGCCGCTCATGCGCCGGATCCTGCCAACGTGCGTCGAGCGCGATATCAAAGTCACTGCCAATGCGGGCGGCGTTAACGTTCGCGGCTGTGCGGACGCTGTGATCCAGGTCGCGCGCGAGCTTGGCCTCGCGGGCAAACTCCGCATCGGCATCGTTACTGGTGACGACATCATGTCGCGACTCGACGAGCTGCTCTCGCGCGGTATCGAGCTGCGCAACATGGATACAGGCGAGCCGCTCTCGACCGTGCGCGACAAGATTCAGAGTGCGAATGCTTACCTCGGCGCCTCGCCGATCGTTGACGCGTTGAACCAGGGCGCACAGATCGTGATCACCGGTCGAGCAACAGACACCGGTTTGACGCTTGCGCCGTTGATTCATGAGTTTGGCTGGTCAAACAACGATTGGAACCGCCTCTCAGCGGGAACGATTGCCGGTCACATCATTGAATGCGGCGCCCAGGCTTCGGGTGGTAATTGCCAGTACGAGTGGCGCAGCATTCCAAACCTTGCTGACGTGGGATTTCCGATTGTTGAAGCGTCGCCGGATGGAACGTTTGTAATTACCAAGCACGAGCGAACCGGTGGCTGGATCATTATTCCCGGGTATCAAAGAGCAACTGGTTTACGAGATGGGCGATCCGCATGAGTACATCACACCGGATTGCGTTGCTGACTTCACGACGATCCGGTTGGAGTATGAAGGTCGTGACCGCGTGCGCGTGTTTGGTATCGAGGGACGACCGGCGACGGAGTTTTTGAAAGTCTCGATCAGTTATTCGGCGGGGTTCAAGGCTGTCGGCACGCTGGTTTATGCGTGGCCGGATGCTTACGACAAAGCACAGGCGGCAGATCGGATTCTGCGTCGTCGTCTCGATCGGCTTGGGCTCCAGTTTGATCAGGTGTTGACGGAGTTTGTGGGAGTGAATGCGACGCATGGACCACTGGCGGACCCACCGGATCCGGACATTCCTGAAGTGCAATTGCGTGTTGGTGTGCGTGGCCAGGATCGGAGTGCGGTTGAGCGGTTCACGAAAGAGATTGCGCCGCTGATTCTTACTGGGCCACCGGCGGTGACAGGTTTTGCTGGTGGGCGGCCGAAGGTTGAGGAGATCGTTGCTTACTGGCCGGCGCTGATCCCGAAGGAGGAGATCACGACCACTGTCGAGGTGTTAGAAGCATAGATGAGAGTACGATTAACAGAACTGGCGCCATGCGCGTTCGGGGGATAAGGGTGATACGGCGAACGTTGGATTGATTGCGTTGAAGGATGAGTTTTATCCAATCCTTGTGCGCGAGGTCACGGCGGAACGCGTGAAGCAGCATTTTAAAGGCATCGTTCACGGTGATGTTGAGAGGTTTGAGTTGCCGAACCTGGGCGCGCTCAACTTTTTGCTGCATGAGAGTCTGGGTGGTGGCGGCACGTTGTCGTTGATGACGGACGCGCAGGGGAAGACGTTTTCGACGGCGCTGTTGCGGATGGAGATCGAGATCTCGGAAAAAGAAGCCGCGGATTTACGCGGATGAACGCGGATCAGAGATGATGAGATCAGGTTCTTTATTCGGTTGATGGATCGGTGGCGCGGGTTACGCTCAACCGGCCTGAGAAAAGGAATGCGCTGAACGATGCGGTTATCGCGGGCTTAAGGAAAATCTCAGAAAGGCAGCAGCGGATAAGAATGTTCGCGTTGTTGTGATCGCCGGGGCGGGGAAGGATTTCTGTTCCGGCGCGGATCTTTCAGCCCTCCAGAAGATCGCTGGAGCGTCAGTCGCAGAAAACTCCGAGGATGCACGGTCGCTGCTTGAGCTTTTTCTGCTGATTCGCGCGCTTCAGGTTCCAGTCGTGGCTGCGGTGACGGGCCGCGCGTTGGCAGGTGGGTGCGGCCTGGCGACCGCGTGTGACCTCGTGCTCGCGTCAGCGTCGGCGCGTTTTGGGTATCCGGAAGTGAAGATCGGTTTCGTGCCGGCGATGGTGATGGCGATTCTCCGGCGCAACGTGTCGGAGAAGCGCGCGTTTGAGCTGATCACTCGCGGCGCTGAGATCAGTGCGGAGCAGGCGCTGGCTTTTGGGCTGGTGAATCAGGTGTTCGCAGATGAGAGCTTCGATGCTGACGTGCGCGCGTATGTTAGTGAATTTGAGAAGATGAGTGCGTCGGCGATGGGATTGACGAAGACGCTGCTCTACCAGATGGATGGTCTCGCGTTCCCGGAAGCAGCTCGAGACCGGGGCCGACGTGAACGTGATCGCACGCCTCACTGAAGATTGCCAACAGAAGGTCGCCAAATTTTTACAGAAGAATTAGCCACAGATCTCCACGGATAAATTCACGGATTGGATTTTCGCGCCTTCTCACGCAGGCGTTTGATCTCGTTTTGTAGCGCGGTAGAATTTTTGAGCTGTGAGTTTTTTTTCATGTGGGCTTCGAGCTCGGTGGCTGCGCGCTCGGGTTCGCCCTTGAGCTCGTAGAAGATGGCCATTGTCATGCTGTCGGGCTTGAGCCTGTTTTCACTCAGGTTGGCGGCCTGCGACAGCGCGATCTGCGCTCGACTGAGCAGGTTACTGCGATCTTCTTCACTGCCGGCTGCCTGGTGAATTAAAGCCGTGGCACGCATGACGGTATTCATGGGATTCTGCGGATTCAGTCTCGCCGCCTCCGCAAAGATGGCCACTGCGACTGCATAATTCCTCTGCTTCATCAGCAACAAACCAAACGACTGATAAGCGCGCTCATCGTTGGGATTGATCTCGCGTGCCTTGTCGAGCTCGGCAATCGCTTCCTGCAACTGATCTGTTTTGAGAAACACGTTACCGAGTTGCAGGTGAGCGTCGAAATACTCAGGAAAGATCTGGATCGCTTTCCGCATGTTGTCGATCGCCACTTGCGTGTTTCCTTCTTCCGCGGATTTGAGTCCCGCGTCGAGCGCCTGTTTTGCCGCCGGTGGTACGTTCTGGCTGAAAGCATTGACAACGCCCGGTTGGGCGGCTGGTTTGTGACGGATGGGACGGAGTTGAATGTCCTGAGTGAAGCCTTGTCCACTTCCGCCGAACGGGATATCGGCAGCGACGGCGGTCGTTTCGAAAGTCAGGCCGTCACCTTCGGCGGTCAGTTGATAAGTGCCACTTTTAAGACCGGGAAATGTAAACCGGCCGCTGAGATCGGTAAACGTTTCGTGAATCGGGCGACCATTGAAAGTAAGCTTGACGCGAACAGGATTGTTTGGCTGTGTTCCTGAAGGCGTGATCACTTTGCCTTCCAGGACGCTCCCGCCTTGAGCAGAAATTGAAGAGAACGAAGCGAGGATCAGAAGCAGGAACAGCGCAAGTCTCATAATAAAAATTAAGCCGCGGATTTACACGGATTGTATCCATGTAAACCCGCGGCTTCAATGTTAGAAACTAAAGCGGACGCCTAACTGAGCCTGGAACGGAATTCCCACTGGCTCAGAAAAGCCGGTCGCGCCGAAGAAGTTGACGGGCTTACCAAAATCAGATGTGCCCGTCACATTCTGGAACTGATTTCCGAAGTTTCCGGTGTTGAAAACATTGAACGCCTCGAAGAAGAGACCGAGCTTTTTGCTCTCGCCCCAGTTGAAGAACTTCGAAACGCGCACGTTCAACTGTGAAAAGTTATCGCCGCGCTGGTTGTTTATTGGTAGCGGGCTCTGATCGTCCACTGTCGGGTTGACCGACTCGCGGTCGTTAGTTACTCCATCCCTGTTTATGTCGCACAGGCAGGATGGAAAGATGCTGTATGGACGCGCCGAGGCCACCTGGAAAATGGGCGCGACCTGGAAATCCCAGGGAAGGTCAAAGATGCCAGACAAAACGAAGCGATGTCGCTCGTCTTCGGTGGTAGGTCCGAAATTAATCGGATCGAATTTTTCGAACTGGTTCTGTGGGACCAGTCCAAAATCCGCCGTGGCACCAAACCAGGCTTGGGATTTCGCCAGCGTGTAATGCGCGTTCAATTGATATTTGTTCGCGTAGCGCTTCTTGAATGCTACGGTGAAAGCATCATAACGCGAGCGGCTGTCAGATTGGGCCACACTGATGCGTGCAAAAGGCGTTGCCGTGCCGAACGCCTGAATTAGTTCAGCAGCGTGAGCCGCAAACTGGGGCGCAAGAATTCGCGCCGAATTTGGAGGGGTTGGATCGCCGCGGTCCAAACCAAGTAATGGACCAGGCCGCGGGTTAATATCCAAACCTGAAAACTCGTGTAGGCCAAGAATATGGACGTAGTCGAATTCCAAAGCCATGTTCCTGCCAATCTCCTGCGCGTAACCGAGGTTCCACTGCTGCGTATACGGCGACTCGAAGTCAGGGTCAAGCATTCTGCCCCGTGTATTTGGCAGCGGATTGGTGAGCGGACGTGGGACTGTAGGTGCTGGTGAATCGATACTCAGGTTAGGACCATCGTTGAAGAACGTCGCGTAAATTTCCGGGTTTGCCTGCTGCACTGCAAAAAGCGGTACGTTCAAAAACGATTGGTCGTAGTAAATGCCATAGCCGCCCCTGAGCACAGAACGACCATCGCCGCGAACGTCAAACGCGAACCCGACTCGAGGACTAATATTATTCTTGTCGTCCTCGACTACCTTGCGTGCGAATGGACTTCCAATGATCCTGAGCGCCTGGAAGGTCCGATTCTCCGCAGCGTGTGCGTTGTCCACAAAACCGATATCCACGTCGTACCGGACTCCAAGATTAAGTGTGAGACGCGGTGTGATCTTCCAATCGTCCTGAGCATAAAACGCGAACTGCTTCGCACCCTCGCGCAAGTTGAAGCCGGGGTCGCCGCCCGAGAGAACGACCTGAGCAACGACGCCAATGCCGTCGAGATCGGCTAACGTACAATTTGCCGTATCAGCAAAAGCCGCGCAGGTAATCGGTCCCGGTTGAATCTGGGTTGTGCGGAATCCCTGCGGAAACTGACCAGGGTTCAATGCGATCTCATCTGCGCTGAAGTTGAAGTCATATTCCGGAGCGGAATTGAAGGCAAAGAGTCCGCCAAGTGTGGGTACGTAGGTAAAGTCCCCGCCGAACTTGAAACCGTGGTTGCCGCGGTTCCACGAAATATCGTCGTGAAACTGATGCTTCTTCTGTATCGTCTGTTGCGGCACGTTGCCATTGCGACCAACAAGAAGACCATCGGGAAAAGCAAGAAGGCTTAAGTCGGTGGTTGCGTTAATGCGGTTGTCGAAAGTCTGATACTGGTAGGTGAACTGGTTGACTGTACTCGAACTTAACGTCGAGCTCAGCGAAACCAGAAAATTGTAGAGAGTATTCAGAGACTCGTTACCGCCTGATAAATCTGTGTGTACGATCAAAAAGCCGGCTTGATCGTTCAAAGCATCGTTGTTCTGCCCCGCAAAACGAGTGACCAGCGTGTGCTTTGGTGAAAGGACAAAGTCGCCCTTGAGCGTGTATTGCCAGTCGTTGAATGGCTGAGGCAGCAACGGCACAGCCTGGTACCCAAAGGGTTCCAGAAAAGAAATTTTCTCTTGCTCCGCCTCAGGCACAAATGAGTTACCACGCTCACGCGTACGCTCGATCGCGCCAAAGAAAAATGCTTTGTCTCTCTTTATTGGACCACCAAAAGATCCGCCAAACTGTTGACGGTTGAACGGAGGTTTTTGTGCGTCGGCAGTAGATTCGCCTCGTGCTTTAGCGAGTAGTGCCGGCGCGTTAGCGTTCAATGCGTCATCGCGGAAGAAACCGAAAACTGAGCCATGATAGTCATTACTGCCGCTCTTTGAGACTACTGACAACAACGCACCACCCGAACGGCCATTCGCTGCTGAAAAGCGCTGGGTCGAAAGAGCAAACTCCTGAATACCTTCCATCGAGAAGTTCTGGAGTATGCCGCCGACGGCGTTGTCTTTGTTGTCGCCGCCATCGATCGTGACATTGAGGTTACGACCGGTGGAGCCACCAACGGAGAACGTTCCGACGCGTGCTTTTGTCGGATCGAATGATGGTTGCAGTGTCGCGCCGGGGATGAGGATTGCCAGTGATGCGAATGAGCGTCCGTTCACAGGCAGGTTTTCAAGACGGCGTTGGTCTATGACTCCGCTGACATCCGTCTTCGTAGTTTCGACAAGAGCCGTGCTTTCGCCTGTGACTGTGACTGTCTCTCCGATGCCACCGACTTTTAACTCAGCGTTGGCAGTCGTGCGTTGCAGTACATTTACGACCACAGGTTCCTGGACGTACTTGGAGAAACCAGTGGCTGTAATTTCCAGCCGATAATTGCCGGGCACAAGTTGGGTTATCTCGTAGACACCATCAGAGGTGGTGGTCAACGTGCGCTCAGCGTTGGTGCCGAGGTTCACGATCTTTACGGACGCACCGGGAACCAGACCACCCTTTTCGTCCTTGACCACTCCGGTGACCGTACCTGTGTTGGCGGTTTGACCGAATACACTAATCGACATAGCCGACGTTGCGAGGAGCAGCAGCGTCAGGAAGGCCGAAAAAAGCCATCTATCTGAATAGCTAGTCTTCATTGTGATCGTCTCCTGGTAAAAGGTGAGTTATCGGGTCCGAGTCTGTAGCGGACTGACAGTCGCAACAAACATGCCTCGTGAGAAAGCGCAGAAAATCGGCCTATTTTGAGGGAATCCGGTTATCGTCCTCCAAAAATCGGGAGACATTCCACAAATTCGGAGTACGTTTAGCCACAAAAGGCACAAAAGCACATAAAGAGAGAGTTTAGAGTTCAAGCTTTAGCTTGCTCTCTTGCAGGCTGACTGCCGCCTGAAGGCTGAACTTTGAACGGCTTGTTATGTGCTTTTTGTGCCTTTTGTGGCTAATTAATCTCTTGGTTTGACGTTGGCCTGGAGAAATTTGACGATGTCTTCGGTCGAGGTCCCGGGCAGGAAGACTTCGGCGACGCCCTGTTCCTTGAGCTTCGGCAGATCTTCCTGAGGGACGATGCCGCCGACCAGAACCAGGACGTTGTCCATCCCTTTTTCACGAAGCAACTGGACGATGCGTGGGCAAAGAGTGTTGTGTGCGCCACTGAGGATGGAGACACCGACAGCGTCCACGTCTTCCTGTAGCGCCGCGGCGGCGATCATCTCGGGCGTCTGTCGCAGTCCGGTGTAGATCACTTCCATACCCGCATCACGAAGCGCGCGAGCGATGACTTTGGCGCCGCGGTCGTGGCCGTCCAGTCCGGGCTTGGCGACAAGAACTCTGATTTTTCGATTGGGCATAGGTGCGGGCTAGAACGCAGGCTCTTCGTAGATTCCGTAAACATCTCTGAGTGCCGAACAGATCTCGCCGAGCGTTGCGTAAACTCGGACCGCGTCGATCGTCGCGGGCATGGTGTTCTCGTTTTTGTGTGCTGCGGTTTTGAGTTTGTCGAGCGCGTTTGCGACTGCACCTGCATCACGGCGCGTGCGTGTTTGTTCGAGCCGCTCGAGCTGGTGTGCGCGCACTGACTCATCAATCACGAGGATCGGAACTGCGGAAGGCTCGTCTGTCATGGTGTACTTGTTGACACCGACGATCACCTGTTCGCCTCGTTCCACCGCTTTCTGATACTGGTAAGCCGAATCCTGGATCTCACGTTGCGGAAATCCTTTTTCGATGGCCGAGACCATGCCGCCCATCGCATCGATCTTGCGGAAGTACTCGAGTGCTTCCTGCTCCATCTTTTCAGTCAATGCTTCGAGGAAGTAAGAGCCGCCGAGTGGATCGACTGTGTTCACGACGCCGGTTTCTTCCGCGATGATCTGTTGGGTGCGGAGCGCGATCAGTGCCGCGCGATCCGTCGGCAGTGCGAGTGCTTCATCGTATGCGTCTGTGTGTAAACTCTGCGTGCCACCGAGAACTCCGGCGAGCGCCTGGATCGCGACGCGAACGATGTTGTTGAGTGGCTGTTGGACCGTCAATGAGACGCCGGCAGTTTGGGTGTGAAAACGCATTTGCAGCGTGCGCTCGTAGCTGCTGCCGAAGCGCTCCTTCATCTCGCGCGCCCAGATGCGTCGCGCCGCACGATACTTCGCGATCTCTTCAAAGAAGTCGTTGTGCGCATTAAAGAAGAAGGAGATGCGCGGTACGAACTGGTCCACGTCTAAACCCGCGTCAACGCCCCACTGCACATACTCGATGCCGTCGCGCAAAGTGAAGGCGAGCTCCTGCGCGGCGGTCGCGCCGGCCTCACGAATGTGATAGCCACTGACTGAAATCGGGTTGTAACGCGGCACGTGTTGAGTGCAGAAACCAAACGTGTCGATCACCAGCTTCATCGCTGGTTTGATCGGGTAGATCCACTCTTTCTGGGCGATGTATTCCTTCAGAATATCGTTTTGCAGCGTACCTGAGATCTTGTCCCAACGCGCTCCTTGCTTTTCTGCAACGACGAGATACATCGCGAGCAGAACGGATGCGGGCGCGTTGATGGTCTGAGAAACCGTGACTTGTTCGAGTGGGATGCCGTCGAAGAGAACTTCCATGTCGGCGAGTGACGACACCGCCACGCCGCACTTTCCGACTTCACCTTCGGAGAGAGGTGAGTCAGCGTCGTATCCCATCAGAGTCGGAAGATCGTAGGCTACTGAGAGGCCGGTCTGGCCTTGTTCGAGTAAGTACTTGAAGCGGGCGTTGGTTTCTTCCGGAGTGCTGAAACCGGCGAACTGGCGCATGGTCCACAGCTTGCCGCGATAGCCGGTCGGATGGATGCCACGTGTATATGGGAACTCGCCCGGAAAGGCGATGTCGCGCGCGTAATCGATATCTTCGATATCGGCGGGCGTGTAAAGGCGTTCGACCTCGTCGAGTGAAACGCTTTGAAAACTTTTCTTTCGTTCGGGACGTTTGTCCAGCGCCGGCTTGAGAGTCTCCTCCTCCCAACGCTCGCGCTCTACCTCGGCAGGTGAACTTTCTTTAGTTTCAGGCATCCTCCGCATATTAACAAATCAGCTACAAAAAGGCACAAAAGGCACAAAATAAGAAAGGCTAAAAGGACGCGCTAAGACAGATTTTTATATGTGCTTTTTGTGCCTTTTTGTGGCTAAGAGGGGAGCGCGGCTGCGATGGCAGTCACAGCCGCGCCAACACGGTAGGGTTAACCCGGTTGCGTGGATGTCGAGCGGTAACAACTACGGGCAGGTTTCGGCAGGCATAGAAATCGATTCCTCCGTTATTCGTCATCATTATTCAACGGGGACAACAAACTCATTGCTGCGGACCATGTTCAGGCGAGCGCGTGCCGCCAGCTCGATAGTCCGTGGATCTGTTCGCAATCTTTCCAACTCCGATTTCAACGACTGGTTAACACTGCGCAACGCTTCGACATCCGTTTCCATAGCCGTAAGCTGCTGCGCCGCAACGTGAACTTTGGCGCGCGTGCGCATATTCACCGTCACACAAACGGCGAAAGTCGCCAGCAAAATCATTCCGAAAACTACCCAGGAGGGAATTATTCCGCCGCGGCGGCGCACCTCCGTGCGCGTACCAATGATCTCCATCGAGATCTGTTGCACCGAGGCCATAGAGCTCGTGCGGGGGGACACACGCTGCGACCTGATTCGTTCGTCTATCCAATATGTGTTTGCTGCCTTGCTCACCTCAGCACCTCCCAGTTCCTTTGCCGTTCAGATTCTGCTCAGATCGTACTTTCCAGCTCCATGCCAACTGCGGCAAAGGTGAAGGCCTCCGAATCGACGGCCTGCCATCCCCATGGCCCGAGTAGATTGTCATGCGCTCAAAGTTAAGAGGCTGCTTAACTGATTCTGTGGGTTTGGCCACAATATCGTGCGCTATTGCTGACCCGCAGCCCCAACGTAATGTGCTTTTACGGCTTGTCAACGTCTTGCCGCTCAACAACTTAGCGGCGAATGGCCGGACTGTAGCAACTTGCTTAAGGTGTGTAAAGATATTTCTCCTCAACGGTTTATGCCTGTAAGTTTAACATTTACTTGAGGTTAAGCAATGCTTAAGCGAAAATGGCGAACAGGCGGCGAACGAAAATCAATCGGCTTTGTTCAGAGTTCAGCCTTTAGGCTGCTCCGCCGGACAAGCTAACGCTTGAACTCTAAACGGATTTGTAAAACTTTGTTGACAGGTACCGCTCCGGGTAACTAGACTCGTCAACTGTGGGCGACAAGTCATAACGCCCCTTGCCCTGCGGCCCTCATTTAATAAAAGGATCCCACGATTTTTAAGAGCACACAGTAAGGAAGCGTGTTGATGTCTGACTCTGCGGTCACAGGCCCGGATGCCCCTGCCTCCGAGTCAAGTTCGTCGTTATTACCAATCAGCTCGATCGTAAGGGCAGTTTGCCAGGCCGCGAGTGGTGGTCCTGACCTGCTTTACGAAGTGATGATCAAGATGAGCCTGATGGTGGAGGCGACGGCCCCGACCTACGGCTTATCAATCTGGGCCACGAGCGATTCGGGTAAGCCCACGCTGCGTTGGGCGGAAGGACTCGAAGAGCAGGAGATCGCGATCGGCGAGCGTGCCGTCGCGGAGAGCTTCGCTAATAAAGGTCTACCGCAACCGGCAGCCGAAGGCGATCGGGCCATCTGCCTTTTGCTTGCCCTTCCATCAGCAGCGCGCGAAGGCGCGGCACTTTATGGTCGTTGTGTGCGACCCCTGACTACTCAACAGGCAAAAGAGCTCAACGCGCTCAGCGATGTTGCGCACCTCGCCCATTCACACCAGTCAACCAACGTAATCCCAACCGGGACCAGACCCGTGAGCGCGTCTTCGACGAGCTCGCTGCCGGGAATGGTGTTCAGTAGTCGCGCCATGACCGACGTGGCGCGCAACGTCGAGCGGATCAAAGATTCGCACTCGACAATCCTCGTTACGGGAGAATCCGGCACCGGTAAGGAGCTGATCGCGCGAGCTATTCATCGACTCAGCCGTCGATCTGAAAGCGAGTTTATTCCTTTTAACTGTTCCGCTGTTCCGGCTGAGCTGGTCGAGAGCATGTTGTTTGGTCATCGTCGCGGAACGTTTACGGGCGCGATGTCGGACCAGGCGGGCTTGATTCGATCGGCGGAGAACGGAACGCTGTTCCTCGACGAGATTGGTGATCTTCCGCTTCCGCTCCAGCCAAAGCTGCTCAGGTTCCTGCAGGAAGGTGAGATTCACACTCTCGGTGAGCGCGCGCCGCGTAAAGTCAACGTGCGCGTGATTGCGGCGACGCACAAGGATCTCGAGAAACTCGTTAGTGAAAATCTTTTCCGCGAGGATCTCTACTACCGCATCGCCACGCTGACGTTAAAAGTGCCGCCGTTACGTGAGCGACGCTGAAGACATCTCGGCGCTCATTTCACATTTTGTCAGTCATTACGCGCGGAAGAATGAGCGACCGATTTCTGGAATCACTGCGGAGGCGATCCAGATTCTCGAGACATACTCGTGGCCGGGAAATATTCGCGAGCTTGCCGCGGAGATTGAGCGGCTCGTGTTGTATGCAGAGGACGATGGCTACATTCGACCGGAGAACATCAGCTCGCGAATTCACCCGCAGGGCACGCCGAGCGAAGCTCCATCCGCAAGGCTGGACGATTTGCTCAACAGCTATGAGCGACGTGTGATCACCGAGACTCTGAAGCGACACGATTGCAACGTCGCGAAGGCCAGCGAAGCCCTCGGCCTCGGCTCGCGACAGACCTTATATAAGAAGCTCAAGCGACTCGCGATCGATATAGGAGATTTCTTACAGGAAGACACCGAACCCGGCATGCAGTTCCGGGCTTAGCTACAAAAAGCACATTAAATAGAGCACGATCAGGTAGAACAAGTCAGGAAGAGGGGCTTGCCCCCGCCGTTGCCAGGATTGGACGAGCGGGGGCAAGCCCCTCTTCCTGACTTGTTCTTTTATAGCTGGTACTTAAAGGTGACGATCGATGAGATGTTGTCAACTGCGGGCGACATGGTCCATCGGTAATAAAAACAGACCTTCCATGCGTTATCTACCTCGTTCTCACTCGCGAGGTTGTCAACTGCAGGCTACAAGCGACACCCATAAATCCCAAAAAACCCCAATTGGACCACTGGCACGCTGGTTGTAAACCTCATGCTCGTCCGCGAAGCAATCGCATCGCATCACTGGTCGAGCTGACAACCTAATGAAAGCTAAAACCACAACAAACCTGGCATCAGTCGTAATGCTCATTGTTCTTACTCCGTTCCTGGCGCTGGCAATTCTCGTCAGCATCAAGACCGCGGGAATAAGAAACAACGAAGTACTGCTACTGCTGCTTACGTTGTCGAGTGCTGTTCTCAGTGGGATCAATGGCTTTGGACGTCGCACGTCCACAGCGGTTCCATTTTCGACAGCAAAGACTGTTAGTGGTTCCCGCCTTCATATGTCCGCTCGTTCGAGCAACAACGCCTAATCGAATCTAAAGGAGCAACCAAAATGATTAAGAGATTTTTCGCCGATGAAACCGGTCTTGAACTTTCTGAATACGCAGTGGCCGCAGCGCTTATCGCGTTGGCATGCGTCGCCGCTTTCCAGCTGCTGGGCACCAACATCGGCCTCAAGATCAACGATCTCGCCGGCAAAATTAAGTAGTTTTTGAAGTATTCATTGACCCGGCAGCCGCGACGATGTGCTGCCGGGCTGAAGAAGGCGCAAGCCTTCAATTGCTTGAGGAGGGTTTGATCGAATGTTCAGGAAATTCTTAAAAGACGAAAGTGGTCTGGAACTTTCCGAATACGCAGTTGCCGCAGCGCTAATCGCGTTGGCATGCGTTGCCGCTTTCCAGCTGCTGGGCACCAATATCGGTCTGAAGATCAACGATCTCGCCGGGAAGATCGCTACTCCGTAAGGGAAGGGGAGGCTCGAGCCTTCAAATCCTTCAAAGAAAGGAATCGCTCATGTTCAAGAAATTTTTGACAGACGAAACAGGGCTTGAGCTATCTGAGTATGCCGTCGCCGCAGCTCTCGTAGCGGTAGCGACTGTAGCTGCGTTCCAGCTACTTGGAACCAATATCGGTTCTCGTATCAATGCCCTGGCTGGCTGGATCAAATAAGTCAGCCAGTGAATTGCCATGCCGGTGGCGCGCCTTGTGAGCTTTGACTACACAGGTGCGCCGCCACCTTTCTGCGAATCCACCAAAAACGTAGCCGCCTGATGGAGATGCTGAGCCCTACTGCAATTATCGTTGAAGTTTTTCTCGTGCCGCTCGCCGTGCTGATCATTTATCACGACGTGCGGTATCGCCGTATTCCTAATGCATTCGTACTCGCAACTCTGATCAGTGGACTCACTCTGAACTTAGTAATGAACGGTTGGCAGGGTGGTCTCAACAGCATCGGCGGGTGCCTACTCGCCTTCACGTTGATGTTCATGTTGCACGTCTTCGGAGCGATGGGCGCGGGCGACGTCAAACTGTTTGCCGCCATCGGCTCAGTACTCGGCGCTCAGCTCGTGCTTCCGACTTTTGTGGTGGTTGTTTTAACCGGCGGTGTGCTGGCCCTGGTTTCCGTCCTGCGCTCGGGAGTTTTCGCAACCACGATGCATCGTGTGCTGCAAATCCTCGTGGGCTTGTTACCAGGTTGGCAGATGCCGAAATTCAGTGTCCCCGCTGATCGTCGTCTCACCATTCCGTACGGTGTGGCTATCACTATCGGCGCCATTATCGCAACTGCGATCTTTCACGCTTAACAGCGGCAATCAACCAGGCCCTGACCTGGCGAGAACGGAGAGTTGATTCCCATGCGAAACAAACGTTTCTTTTTAGTTTTGGTAGGGGCGCTGATTTTTGGAGTGCTCGCTGCCGTTTCAGTCAGCAAATACTTATCGAGCGCACAGGCCTACACCAAGAACCTGAACAAGGTTGCGGTGGCCAAAGTTGCGATCCCGATCGGGAGCAAGATCATTCCCGAGCAGATCATGGTGGTCCAGTTTCCCAAGGAATCAACTCCCGACGGAGCTTTCGACACTCCTGAAAAACTGGCCGGACGCGTAGCTGTTACGAACATCGCCGCGCGCGAGCCGATCACTGAAGCGAGATTAGCGCCCGAAGGCACGGCCGCCGGACTCTCCGCGATCATTCCGGAAGGCTATCGCGCAATGACAGTGAAGGTCGACGACGCAGCGGGCATCTCCGGTTTCATCATGCCCGGCACGATGGTTGACGTGGTCGTTGTGATCGATCCGCGCGAAGGTTCCGGCATGCAGGACCCGATCTCTAAGATCGTGTTGCAGAACATCAAGGTCCTGGCCAACGGTCAAAACATCGACAAGCCAAAAGACGAGCGCGAAGCGAACAGCGTGAAAGCTGTGACGCTTCAGGTTACACCGGAGCAAGCAGAGAAACTGGCCCTCGCTTCCAGCGAAGGCAAACTCCAGCTCATGATGCGCAGCCAGATCGATCAGGGTGACGAACAGACACCTGGCGTCAACAAGCGCGGTTTGTTGAGTGGCGAAAAAGCGACGCCGGCTCCCGAGCCGGGTTCACTGAAGAGTGAGCAGCCGAAGAGTGAAGCGAAGCCAGCTCGCAGAGCGGCAGCGACGCCGAAACCAGTTCAAACAGCGGCCCCAGCTCCTCAGCCAACTCCACGCACGCAAGTGGAAATGATCGAAGGCGCGAAGAAGCGCAACGTCGAGTTTCCATAGATCAGCTCGATTACCAACCCAGACTACTTGAAGTTGATCGCACCGACGATCGCTTGAAACAAAGGAGCATAAGATCATGCAGAGCCGTTCCCCAATTTCACGCCGAGTGAGTTTATTGCTGGCGTCACTGATAACCATTTTTGCCACTTCTATCGCGCACGCCCAGGAAACCTCATACAAGGCGTCTTTCGGTCAGAACAAAGAAGCGATTGCTGTCAATGTTCTGGTGGGACAGTCGCGCGTGATCAACTTCGATCGCCCGGTCGGACGTTTTTCAGTCTCCAATCCGGAGATTGCTGAAGCCGTGCTTGTCACGCCGGACCAGGTGCTCGTCAATGGAAAAGCCTTCGGTCAGGTCAACTTCATCGCATGGGAGCAGACCGGCGGCCAGTTTTTAGTATTTGACGTTTACGTTCGCGCGAATCTTTCACTGATCGACTCGCAGATCCGCGCGCTGTTCCCGAAAGAAGACATCCGTCTGAGCCAGGCCAACGGATCCGTTGTGATTTCCGGCAGCGTGAAGGATTCGACCACGGCCGCGCAAGTGCAAAGCGTGGTTGAAGCTGCCAATTTCAAAACGGTGAACATGCTGACGTCGCCCACAGCAAACGCGACACAGATTCAGCTCGAGGTTCGCGTCGCGGAAGTGAACCGCAACAAACTGCGCGACTACAACACGTCATACACCGCGCAGCCTGACGGCGGCACCGGCGGTTACATCAATAGTGGCGCTGCGCCGAGCGTTCTGGACCGTGTAGGAATGAACCCGGTCGGCAGCCTGTTTCCGCTGGTCCAACCGGCGCTCAATCTCTTCATCTTTAATCGCCAGATCAACTCGGGTGCATTCCTCCGCATGCTGCGTCAGGAAGGTGCTTTCCGCCAGTTAGCCGAGCCAAACCTGATTGCCATGAACGGCCAGCAGGCGAGCTTCCTCGCCGGCGGTGAGTTCCCGGTACCGGTTCTTCAGAACACGGCAGGTCAGGCCATCACCATCGTTTGGAAAGAGTATGGCGTTCGTCTGAACTTCAAACCGACCATCATCGATGAAGACCACATTCGCCTGGAGCTCGAGCCGGAAGTTTCCACGATCGACTTCAACAACGGCATTCGCTTCAACGGGTTTGTAATTCCGGCACTCCGCACTCGCCGCGCCAAGACTGGTGTTGAGCTGAGTGATGGTCAATCGTTCGCGCTCGCCGGTTTGCTTGATAACTCCGAGAGCAAGACGTTGTCGAGAATTCCGATCGTCAGTGAGATCCCGGTACTCGGCAATCTGTTCAAATCGAAGTCCTTCGAAAAGAAAGAAACAGAGTTGATGTTCTTCGTGACTGCGCACCTCGTTAAGCCGGTCAAGAGCGACGACCTGCCGAACATGCGCGGTATAGACGGCCTGAAGGGCAACTCGCCGTTGGGTGTTGAGCCGAAGGGCGAAGGCGTCCAGGGCCAGACCGGTTACAAGATCTCGGGACAGAACGAACAGGCTCCAGCAGCCGCGCCGGCGAAGGTCGAAGAGCCGAAGAGCAAGAAGGCCGACACGACTACGCAATCCAGCAGCACGAGCGGCTCAGTGAGCAGCGTCCGCAACAACAATACTGCCCTTCCTGTCGCCAAAGCAGTAGCAATGGATCCGAATCCGAATACTGTCAGGCCCTGGTAATACACCTCCTTTTCTCGAGCCGATCTTCGTCCGAATGTAGCAGGGGGCAAACATGAAGAAGAGATCTATAGAACAAGCGGTAAGCCGAAAACGAGAACGAGGTTCAATCCTGGCGACGTCCGCAATCGGGATGTTGGCCGTACTGCTGGCAGTCGGAATGGGCATCGACATCAGCAGGTTGTACCTCTCCAAAGCAGAACTCCAGAACGCCGCCGATGCTGCTGCATTGGCCGGCGTCTCTGGCTTGAATGGAGATGCTCCGGGCATTACGGAGGCTGCGAATCGCGCAGTCAAAGAGATGAACAAGTATGACTTCAACAAGACGGGTGTGATCTTCCCCCGCGCAAACGTTCTTTTTGCAGTCAATCTTGAAGGTCCATACATGAGCGAAGGTTCGGCATTCCTTTCGCCAACCAACATCCGGTTCGTGCAAGTAACGACGCCCGAGTTACCGGTTGGCATGTCGTTCGCCGCCATGGTTCTGGGTAACAGCAAGAATCTTTCGGCGACAGCGACCGCAGGTTTTTCCGTTCCGCTTAATGTCATCTGCCCGTGGCTGCCGGCGTTCGTGCTCGATAACAACGCTGATCCAATCAAATCGGGAGGTACTTACACATTTCGTCTCGAGTCCGGTGATGCAATTTCACCAGGAAATTATCAACTGCTGGCTCCGATAGAGTCAGGTGGTAGCGGCGATCGTGAGGGAATGTCGAACGGTGTTAACTGGTGTATCTCCGCAGGTCAGGAAATTGAAACGAAACCAGGTGTGACCAGTGGTCCAATCCGGCAGGGCATCAACACGCGCTTCGATGTTTATGCCGCCGGCATGGATCCCGGGTTGTCGCCACCGGATACGAATATTGCAGAAAACATCACCCACGACCAGTACGACAAAAAACAGGTTGTTAAAGCGCCATCCAATCCGGGTGTTGCCGGCCGTCGTATCGTCATTCTCCCGATTGCAACTGCACTACCTGGAGAAGGCCGAGACACGATCATCGTTGACCGGTTCGGCGTCTTCTTCCTGCAATCCTCCGTCGGCGGAGGCAATGGCGGTGAGCTGAAGGCCGAATACATCAAGGACACGGCATTCGCGGGTAACAGCTATTTCGTTCCCGGAGCCGGCGCAACGAACTCTAACCTGGCTGTTCCCGTGCTCTACAAGTAGGTGAATCATGCATACACGCATTCGCAGAATCCGCAGTCGACGCCGGTTGAGACGCATGCTTCAGTTGCATCGTTTCGGCCGGGATGAGCGTGGGGTTCAACTCGTAGAGGCAGCGATCGTTGTACCTATCTTTCTGATGCTGTTTGCAGCGACCGCTGAGTTTGGACGGTACTTCTACGAGTACACCACTCTCGCAAAAGGCGCGCAGGTTGGCGCTCGTTACCTGTCTTCGGCGCCGACCGAAGCGGCCGAAGACACGAAGGCAAAGAACCTCGTGGTCTACGGGAATGAGGCCGGCAGTGGAACGCCGATCCTGCCGGGCTTATCAACTTCACAGGTCGTCATCACACGTCAGGGTCCTATTCCATTGATCCCTGAGACAGTGACTATTCAAATCGTCGGCTACCAGCATCAACCAATCTTCAATGTGGGAGCGTTGACTAAGTCAACCGGCCTGTCTTTGAACGTTGATGTGAAGCCCAGTGTGACGATGCGTTACCTGTTAACCCAACCTCCCCCAATTTAATGAGGGGTGATGATCATGATGCAAAACAAACTGGTCCGATCTAGTGAACGCGGTTCCACGCTGGTCGAATTCGCGCTCGCGCTGACGGTATTCCTGACCGCAATGTTTGCAGTTATGGAATTCGGACGCGCTCTCTGGGTGCACAACGCTCTTACTGACGCGGCACGTCGCGGAGCCCGATACGCAGTTCTTCATTCCTCTGCTGACATGGACGCGGTCAAGAACGTAGTCGTCTATGGCGATCCGGCTGGTGGAACAGAAGCTGTGGTCCCGAATCTTACGCCTGCAAACGTGACGGTTACCTACACTGACTTTGCCTTAAACAAGGGAACGGCGTCGGTGAGCGTGACCGGTTACCAGTTCCAATTCGTCATTCCGATCATCGGCACGACTATCACGATGCCGAACTACACGACCACGCTTAAAGGCGAAAGCATTGGATTTATTCCCGACAACATTTAGGTGAAGTACTTAGGAGTTCAGTTGACAACAGCAAAGCCAGTCTCAGCTTTCGAATCCACTGCCGGACGGCCCCAGTATTTCGCCAGCCGTTCGAACATCGCTCCGGATTAACCGGCCTTGCAACATTGCGATGGACCTACCGTAACCCCCAGGCACTCTGTCACTAGTTTCAATTCAGACAGCCGCCGGCAGTGGAATCGAATTAACGATCACGAGGAACCAATGAGCGAACCAATTTCAGTAGTAGTCCTCAGCACCGGACTCGACAACTTCAAAGACATCCGCAAAGCCCTGACTGCTGAATCACGCGTCAAGCTGCTTGCCGGCGGTAACGATACCGAGCAGCTTTACGAAGAGATCGTTCGGCTGAAGCCCGCCGCCGCGATCATCGCGCTCCATGGCGCCAATGCCGATCAGGCCGTGAGATTTATCGAAAAGCTCAATAGTGAATGTCCGGAAACCGCCCTCATCTCAGCCGCTCAGGATGCATCTCCCGATTTGATCCTGCGAAGCTTGCGCGCCGGCGCGCGTGAGTTTCTGCGCATTCCGATTAGCGCAGACGAGCTGCGCACCGTGCTCGATCGTGTTTCAGAGTTTTGCACCAGGCAGGTCGAGACACCGAAGAAGAAAGGTCGCATGGTCGCCGTGTTTTCGAGCAAAGGCGGTTGCGGCACTTCTTTCATCGCTACGAATCTTGCCGCGACTACGAATTCAAAAACTATTCTTGTCGATCTCAATCTCCAGGCCGGCGACCTGCCGCTGTTTTTGGGACTCGAAGCGAAGTATTCGATCGCTGACATGGTCGAGAAACGCCAGCGTCTCGACGAAACGCTCATCAACAGTCTCGTGACTCCACACTCGCAGCACTTGTCGCTGCTGGCTGCGCCGCACGAAGCCGACTCCGCTGACGAAATCGAGCCGCAGCACATCTTCGAAGTACTGGAGAAACTGCGCGAGCACTACGACTACGTCGTGCTCGATCCGCAGCATACGTTCGACTCGATCACGCTCGCCGCCCTGGACCAGTCTGACGAGATCGTCCTGATCCTGACGCTCGATATTCCCGCTATTCGCAGCACGCAGAGAGCGCTCGAGATCTTCGATCGGCTGGGTTACCCGCGTAAGAAAGTGCGGATTGTGGTGAATCGCTGGAGCAAGCAGATCGATCTCGATCTCAGGCAGGTCGAAAAGTTTCTGGGCGAGCCGGTGGTTGGTTTTGTGCCCAGCGACTACCAGCAGGCAGTCGGATCGATCAACCTCGGCACGCCGCTGGTGCAGGCAGAGCCGACTTCAAAGATTGCACTCGAGATCCGTCGTGTCGCGCAGCAGATATCACTTGGCCTCGCGCCGATCGACGAGCACAAGCAACGCCGTCCTTTCTGGGCCGGTTTACTCAAGAAGCAGTCGGCCCAACCGAATTTCAAACTTCAAACCTCGATGGAAAAGGTCTAACGAGCGGCAGCCCCGCAGATGAACAAACATCATGGCACTTCGTGAAAGACTAATCGGAAACAACAACGGCGGTCCTGGCCCAGGGTCGGACGGCACTGGCCAGCATTCGTTCCAGGAGATGAAGTCGCGTCTCCACCGGACGTTAATCAACCGGATGGACCTGACCAAGCTCCAGACGCTGACTCCGGAACAGGTCCATGCGGAAGTTTCGCGTCTCGCCGAAGCCGTTCTGGCCCAGGAAGCGATGCCGCTATCCGTGGCAGAGCGTGATCGACTCGTCAGTGACGTTCAGCACGAGCTCTTCGGACTTGGACCACTCGAGCCATTGCTCAAAGATCCGACCATCTCCGACATCCTCGTCAACAAACACGACACGATCTACATCGAGCGACGCGGAAAAATTGAGCGCACGAACGTGACCTTTAAAGACGACGAGCACCTGATGCGCGTTATCGAGCGCATCGTTTCGTCAGTCGGCCGGCGTATCGATGAGTCGTCGCCGATGGTGGACGCACGACTTCAGGATGGCTCTCGTGTCAACGCGATCATCCCGCCGCTCGCGATCGATGGACCAGTAGTTTCAATTCGCCGCTTCGGAGCTGATCCGCTGAAGATGGCGATGTTGATCGAAAACAAAGCGCTTACCAAAGACATTGCTGACATGCTGCAAATGGTCGTGCACGCGCGCCTGAACGTTTTGATTTCGGGGGGCACCGGCGCCGGTAAAACGACACTGCTCAACGCGCTGTCAGCATTCATTCCGGAAAACGAGCGCATCGTTACGATTGAAGACTCGGCGGAACTTCAGCTCCAGCAGCCGCACACCGTCAGACTCGAAACCCGACCACCGAACATCGAAGGTCGCGGTGAAGTAACGCAGCGAGATCTCGTGCGCAACGCGCTTCGTATGCGTCCCGATCGCATCGTGATCGGCGAGGTGCGCGGCGGTGAAGCGATCGACATGCTTCAGGCCATGAACACCGGCCACGATGGTAGTTTGACTACCATTCACGCAAACACACCACGCGACGCGCTGTCGCGACTCGAGACGATGATCCAGATGACTGGTATGCGCCTTTCGGATCGTGCGATGCGCCAGCAAGTGGCGTCGGCGATCAACCTCGTGGTCCAGGTCGCGCGTATGTCAGACGGTACGCGCCGTCTCACGTCGATTTCTGAGATCACCGGCATGGAAGGCGAGACGATCACCATGCAGGAGATCTTCCAGTACGAGAGAACCGGAGTCGATTCGCAGGGCACCGTGCTGGGACGCTTCCGCCCGACGGGAATTCGCCCGCGCTTCGCCGAACGTTTGAAAGCCAGCGGTTTGCAGTTGCCGCGCGTCTTCTTCGAGGAGTTCTAAGCGATGATCATATCGTTTCTCGTATTCGTGTTTGCGCTGTTTTTGGTCCTGGGCGCCTACCTGCTTGCTACGCACAGCACCGATCAGAAGCGTGCGCGTTTGCAAAAGAGACTCTCCGAGGCGCTGCTTCATTCGGCAAACACGGAAGACGTCGACGTAGTGCTGGCTCGCAACGAGCTGATGAGCGAGATCCCGTGGGTCAACCGCACGATGATCAACATCCAGGCGGCGTTGCAGCTAAAACGGATGTTGGACCAGGCGGACCTGCACATCACGCCGTCGCGACTGCTCATGTTCTCGTTCATGTCGGGAATGCTTGGCGCCCTGGCGGCGTCGGTTCTGACAGTGTTCATTCCACTCATGATTCTGGCCGGGATCGTCACGGCGTCATTGCCGGTCCTGCACGTTTGGTGGAAACGAAAGAAGCGTTTCGACGCGTTTCTTTATCACCTGCCCGATGCGCTCGATTTGATCAGCCGTGCGCTTAGTGCCGGGCATGCGTTTTCGGAATCGCTGCACATGGTTTCGACCGAAATGCCGGAGCCGATCGCGACCGAGTTTCGCAAGGCTTATGAAGAACAAAACCTTGGTCTTTCAGTAAAACTCGCGCTCGAAAATCTGACGCAGAGAATTCCGCTACTGGATCTGAAGCTGTGCGTGACGGCGATCCTGATTCAACGTGAGACGGGCGGTAACCTCGCGGAGATTCTCGAGAAAGTTGCTTACACGATTCGCGAGCGCTTCCGCATCATGGGGGATTTGAAGACGTTGACGACGAGCTCGCGCATGTCTGCCTGGCTGCTCTGCGCGTTGCCGATCTTCGTCGCGCTGGCAGTCACGGTGATGAATCCGGAATACATGAGCGTGCTCTGGAAAGATCAACGCGGGCACTATTTGATTGCCGCGGCTCTGTTTATGCAGATCACCGGTATGCTCATTGTGAGAAAGATCCTGAAGATCAAAATCTAGCGACGGACCACGCTGATGCTAATCATAATCGCGACTCTCCACTTTCGTTTGCATCTCTCTTGGACTGCTGGGTGTTTACTGGCTGCTCTACAAGCCGCAGAGCGCCGCCACTGAACGGCTGCGCCGGCTTGGTGGAAAAGAGGCCATGGCGACAGCAAGCGTCCCGGGGTCGGCCGTCGTTCCGGATGACAGTCCCACCGCGGACATCGCCCAGCGTCTCGCACAGCCGCTGAACAAAATCCTGCCTGCCTCTGCAACTGAAGCGCGCCGGACACAAAAGCTCTTGATGCAGGCGGGCTATCGCTCGAATGAAGCCCCCATCATCTATCGCGGTATTCATGTGGCCTCGATGGTGGGAATTCCCGTCATCACCGCAGTTGTTACTACGTATTTCGCCCAGGCTTTTTCCACAGTTCTGATCGGCATGATGATCGCCTTCGTGGTGGGATTCTTCATGCCTCCGTTTTTCCTGAAAAAAACTATTTCGAAACGTCAAAGAGAGCTGCGTTGGGGCCTCGCTGACGCGCTCGACTTGATGGTCGTGTCTGTAGAAGCAGGTCTGGGCCTGAATGCCGCGATGATGAAAGTCGCGAGTGAGCTGAAAGATGTTCACATGGCGGTCGCTGCTGAATTTGAGCTTGCGAACCTCGAAATCCGCGTCGGTCGCGATCGAGATGAAGCACTGCGCAACCTCGCCGAGCGAACCGGTGTAGACGATCTTCGCAGTCTCGTCGCGATGCTGATCCAGACAGACAAGTTTGGTACTTCGATCGCGAAGGGCTTGCGCGTGTTCTCTGACTCACTGCGCACGAAGCGACGCCAGCGCGCCGAACAGGAGGCGCAAAAAGCCGCGGTGAAGCTGTTGTTCCCGCTCGCGTGTTTTCTGTTCCCGACACTTTTTATCGCAATCCTTGGCCCCGCTGCCCTGAACCTCATGGATGTTCTCGGCAACATGTAAAGGAGTGGACCAATGAACAAACGTAGAATTTTTGCAGTTCTAATCGCTTTTGTTTTAACCATCGCGGCGACTGCGATGTGGAGTGCTTCCACGATCCAGCGCGAAGGTGATCCCGACGCAATCGCGCTCGAGGATTCAGGGGCTGAGGCAGGTAACGTCGAGGAGCAGCCGAAGAAGAAGAAGGGCAACAAGGTCGTCAAGGTGCTGGCAGCGCCGTTCAAGATGTTTGGCAAACTGTTTGGTGGCGGTGACGATACGAACAAGGTTCATCGCATGACCGAGAAAGATGCCGAGCGGTTTGAGAGTGCCGGCATCACGCGAATTGAAGATGCGAACAACCAGCCGGTCAAGCGCGACACTTCGCAGGCTTCAGCGAAAGAACATTTGGAAGCTGGTCGCGAGTATCTATTGGAAGGTCGTTACAGCGAAGCTGTTTCTGAGCTCTCGATGGCGGCTTCGCTCGATCCGAAGCTGACGGAAGCACACAATCTTCTAGGTGTGGCCTACGACAAGAAGGGCTTTAACGATCGCGCGCGCGATTCGTTCGAGCGCGCCGTGAAGATGCAGGAGGATGCTGACACGCTCAACAACCTCGGCTTCTCGCTTTATCAGAATGGCAACTATCGAGCGGCAGTCGATCGTTTGAAGCGTGCTGCGAAGCTCGCGCCGCAGGATGAGCGCATTCTTAACAACCTCGGCCTGGCGTATTGCCGTCTCGGCAAGATCGACGAGGCTTACAAAGCGTTTTCACGCGCCACTGGTCCATTAACCGGCAATCTCAACACGGCGAAGATGCTGGAGCGTTTTGGTCGTGAAGACGACGCGATCCGCTACTACGAAGCAGCACGGGTCATCGATCCGATGAACTCGCTCGCGCTGCGGCGGCTGGCCGATCTCTACCAGCGCGTGGGCCGGGCGACGGATTCTGAAGCTGCCCGCGTCGCGCTGGCACTCGCCCAGAACAACGGAGCCGGCAACACCGGTAAGTAACGAGCACACGGGGGGTAGTCTTGTGAAACCTCTGTGTCCTCTGTGTCTCTGTGGTGATTTTCTGCATCACCACTTAACCACAGAGACACAGAGAACACAGAGAAGAATTCGAACTAAGTCGTCCTAATTCAAGAGAGAGAAACTCACATGTCGCACACCGCCATCCTGTCGCGCGCTGAAATCGAGAGCATGGGACCACCGCTCCCGGAGGAAATCGCCGAGACCGGCATCTCCGAGCAGTTCCTCTGCGATCTCGCGTTGAAGCACGTCGCCATGCTGCCCGAGCCGACGACCACCGCAGTCGCCGAACGCATCAACCTTCCACGCACGCTGACCGAGGATCTGCTCCAGAGTCTGTATCGCGAGAAGCTGATCGAAGTGAAAAAGCAGTCGGCGATCGGTTCCACGCGCTACGCGATGTTGGACCACGGTTGGGACCGTCTCGCGCGGTTGTTGTCGATCAGTGGTTATGTTGGACCAGCGCCGGTTTCGCTGCGCGACTACACGCACATGATGAAGCTGCAATCGATCCCGTCCAACACGGCGACGCTTGAGAATGTCAAACAGGCGTTTCACGATCTCATTCTGCCTGATTCGCTGTTGCAGACGTTGGGCTGTGTGATCAACTCGCGTCGTTCGCTGTTTCTTAACTGGTTTGCCGGGTACGGGAAAGACCGCAGTTGCCGAGCGCATCAACAACGCGCTCGACGGCGGCATCTGGATTCCCTACGCGGTCGAGATTGACGGCCAGATCATTCGCGTCTTCGATTCGCATTGTCACGAACAACTTCCAGCCGATGAGACGCCGACGGATTTCGATCGTCGTTGGGTATTGATCCACCGGCCGCTCGTGGTTGTCGGTGGTGAGTTGACACTCGAGAACGCTGACCTGACGTGGAGTGAGGCGGCGAAGTTTTACGAAGCGCCGTTCCAGATGAAATCAAACGGCGGCACACTCGTGATCGACGACTTCGGCCGGCAGCGAGTCGCGCCGCAGGATCTTTTGAACCGTTGGATCGTGCCGCTCGAGCGGCGCGTGGACTATCTCGCGCTGCACACTGGAAAGAAGATCGAAGTCCCGTTCGAGCAGCTCGTTGTGTTTTCAACGAACCTCGAGGAGAAGGACCTGGCGGACCAGGCGTTTCTGCGACGCATGGGCTATCGCGCGCGCGTCGAGCCGCCCACGCCCGCAGCGTACACGTCAATTTTCAATTACCAGGCGAGCAAGCGCGGGATCGCGGTCGATAAAGCAGTGGTGGACCACATTCTGGCGAAGTACCGCACGGAGCGCCGGCAGATGAAGGGTTGCGAGCCGCGCGACATTCTCGATCGCGCAACAGACATCTGCCTGTTCGAGAAACAGGGCCTGAAATTGACGCCGCAAATTGTTGACATTGCGTGGCGCAATTATTTCGGCACGTCGCACTCGTTCGTACAGCAGGAGCAGCAGGCAACATCCAATCGAACACAGCCCGGCGATCCATTGGAACTGTAAATACAATGAAGAGAGATCCGCGAAAATCCGCGTTACTAGTCTGTCTGTTGGTGGTCGTGTGTTGTGGATACGCGCAATCACAGACCGAGCAGATCAAATTGAAGCTTGCTGACGGTTCGTACATGACCGTTGACGACGCGTGGGAATCGCCGCAGGGAGTTTGGTATCGTCGCGGCGGTCTCAGCCACCTGCTGCCAAAAGACAAAGTCAAAAAGATCGAGCGCAGCACGCCCGCGGCTCCGGAGTCGGCACCATCGCCTAAGGCGAACAGCAACAATGACGACGACCATTTTGAAGTTCCGGAAATGGTCGCAAAAGCTCCAGTGTCAACCAACGGTGTGTACGACCAGCCCGCGTGGATCTATTTGAAGGGCGGTGCGCGCGTTGAGGCTGATAGCGCAACGCAATCTCCTGCCGGCGTCTGGTACAAGCGTGGCGCGATGTCGATCTTCATCGACGGGGCGCGTGTGGATCGTATCGAGATCGAGGATCCGGAAACTGTCGCCCAGTCAGCAAAGTCAGGAAAGAAAGCGAGTGGCTGGAGCACTGGAAGGCCTGGACTCGACTCGCTCATCCGTCAGAATGGTTACAAGTACAACGTCGATCCATACCTGATCTTTCTGGTGATGGAGCAGGAGTCACACTTCAATACGTACGCGGTTTCGCCGAAAGGCGCGCGCGGGTTGATGCAGTTAATGCCGGGAACTGGTGCGCGTTTCGGTGTGCGACGCCCGCACGATCCCGCGCAAAATATTTCCGGCGGCACGCGTTACTTGCGAGAGCTCTTGAATCGCTTCAATAACCGTGTCGACCTCGTGCTGGCGAGTTACAACGCGGGCGAAGGCGCGGTCGCGAAGTATGGAAACAAAGTGCCGCCTTATCGAGAGACGCGCAACTACGTCAAGAAGATCGGCTATCGCTACAAGCGCACGATCGCGCGTACAAAGAAACCCGCTGAGAAATCATGAATCGCTTACTGCTAGCCGCGTGTTTGTGCCTTTCGATGCTTGCGATCGGCGCGTTGGGCCAAGAGTCTAATGGTCCACTAACGAACGCGGCTGTCGTTCGTCTCGTCAAGGCAGGCTTCAAAGAGAAAACGATCATCACGATCATCAACAACCGTCCCGCTGATTTTAAGCTCGGCACAGAACAACTCATCGAGCTGAAGCGCAGCGGCGTCAACGAGAACATCATCCTCGCGATGCTGTCGTCGCAGATGGGAACTGTTTTTGTTGAGGAGGATGAGTGGTCGGGTGAGTCATTATTTAAAGACTCGAAGAAGCGACAGGCGGCGAAAGCGAGCGGAGCATCTTCGGCTCGGGATCGAGCTCGCAATCGTCTGGTAGTTCAAACGGCATGCCTGGTGGTAATCAAGAACGAAGGGAACGTCAGTGGGTCCGCGACCGTTCGCATTATCAAGCCGCGGACCGAGGCCGGCGACAAGTGCATCACCCAAGCTCGAGAAAACACCGACGCTTACAAACGAAGGCGTCATCAAATTGGTCGAGGCAGGATTTTCGGAAGGAACAATCATCAAGCGTATCGAAGACTCGCCCGTGGATTTCGACCTCTCACCCGGCAAGCTCGACGAGCTCTTCAAGCGACGAGTCACTGACGCCATCATCGCCGCCATGCGCGCCGCGATGGGCGACAAGTAAGGCCACAAAAAAGCACAAAGGAACAAAAGGCACAGAGGAAAAGTTCAGAGTTCAAGCTTTAGCTTGCTCGCGTGAAGCCGAGACTGACAGCCTAAAGGCTGAACTCTTAACCCTTTCGTTTTGTGCTTTTTGTCCTTTTGTGCCTTTTTGTGAACGAGGATTGGTTCTGGACAAAATGTTACAGGACGGCCGATTTTAAGGGGCGTGTAGCATAGAGACACAGCTCGGGCCTTCATCATCAAACCGTCCAATAGTATCTAAGTGAGTGCAATAGCTAAGTTTATGCACCTTTTTGTGGCGCGGCACGGTCATTGCCCGTAGCCTCCCAGCCTTGGACTGTCTTCAGTTCTGCCAGGGCACGCCATAAAATTTGAAACGGACGGAGAGACGATGCGACCTATCAAGCACGCGGAGAGAGGATTGACCCTAATCGCAGGAGGCCTTTTCAACGCAATTCAGTCGGTAAATAAATACAAGCCTAATCCTTCTTTTACTCCAAAATGGTCAGACAAGCCCCTTTTGAAATCCTGGCAGAAGAGTAAGCCAACCCTGGGCTGGCCACGTACTACTGATTCCCTCTGTCCCAACTGCGTCATCGAAGCACGCGAAGAAATCATCAGCGGTAAAAAAGACGTCAGTGTTCTTATCAACGAGAAAGTCGGAGAAATCAAAGCACAGATTATCGAGCGCAACGGCGAAATCTGGATGATCAAAGATTGTCCGGTCCACGGCCACTTCGAAGACATGATGGCCATCGATGCGAAGTTCCTGACACATATCGAGAAGATGTTCCCGGGCCGCGACATCGACGCACATAACGACGAGAAACTACACAATCACGGTTCGAGCACGGTTAAGTATGGTCGCGGCGCAGTGTTGACTGTCGACCTTACCAATCGCTGCAACATGATGTGCGACCCGTGCTTCATGGACGCCAACCAGGTTGGCTTCGTTCATGAGCTGAGCATGGACGAGATCAAAGAGATCCTCGACAACGCGATCACGATCAAACCGCGTCGCCAGATGTCGGTCCAGTTCTCGGGCGGTGAGCCTTCGATCTCGCCGCACTTTATCGAAGCCATCAAGTACTCGCGTAAAGTCGGCTACAACAGCGTACAGGCTGCGACGAACGGAATCGAGTTTGCGAAAAGCAAGGAATTCTGCCGCCAGGCTGCTGAAGCTGGTCTGCGTTACGTCTACCTGCAATTCGACGGTATCGGCAACGATGCGAACAGCCATCGCCAGGTCGGCAACCTGTTCGACGTGAAGATGCGCGCCATCAACAACCTGCACGAAGCAGGTGTTGAGATCGTGCTCGTCACGACACTCGTCAACGGTATCAACAACGACCAGGTCGGCTCGATCATTCGCTTCGCACTCGACAATCCGAAGAAGATCGCGTTTCTGTCGTTCCAACCCGTTTCGTTCACGGGTCGCGATGAGGAGATCACCGAGCAGCGTCGCCTGCAACAGCGCTACACGCTCTCGCACCTCGCGCACGACGTGAAAAACCAGGTCGGCATCACTGAGCCGACACGCGATTGGTTCCCGCTTTCGCTAATGGGCGCCTTCGCAGACTTCGCGGATCTCGTGCACGGTCCACAGGCTGAATGGGGACAGGTTTCCTGCGGTTGTCACCCGAACTGCGGCGTCGGAACCGCGGTGATGATCGACAAGGAACTCAAGGAGATGCGTCCGGTGCCGGAGTTTCTGAACATTCCGGGACTCGTCAAAGACATGCAGAAGATCACGGACGCGGCGCGTGGCAAGTGGATGTCGAACCTGATGATGGGTCTGACGCTGCTTAAGCATTACAACCCCTACAAATCGCCATCGCAGTTCACGCTTTACGAGCTCTTCAAGAAGTTTGACAAGTCGTTTGGCTTGACCGGTAAGGACTACGGCAAAGTCAGCGGCGACCGCAGTGTAGAGGATATCGAGAAGCGCCGTTCGGATCGCTGGAACTTCCTGTTTATCGCGGGAATGTGGTTCCAGGATCTCTTCAACTACGATTTCCGCCGCACCGAGATGTGCATCATCCCGTACGGCACGCAGGAAGGTGAGATTTCCTTCTGCGCGTACAACACCGGAATCGGTTGGAGAAACATTATCGAGAACATGCACCAGAACGCCACTGTCGCGAAGTGGTACCAGGAGCATGGACGTCACGAAATTTTCGCTGGTGGCAAGAATGTCGAGCTAGCCGACAAGAACCATGGCTTGATTTTGAATGAAATTGATTTGGCGCGGCCGAACAAGCCGCAAATGGAGGGACCGAAGACTGCGCATGAAGAAGCCGTAATGATGCGCAAGATGTACCAGGAAATGGTGTTGAAGAAACAGCTCAACACCAAGGAGGCCGACAAGCCAGTGCAGATTAAAGGCCTTAGCCGCAAGAAGGAAGAAGAGCCGGCCGAAGCTGTGCTGGTGTAGGTGATTTACAGGAGGAAAAAAGTTATAGGTCCTATGGCTTCTATAGGACCTATACTTTTGTGTGTTCTGGCCTTTTATGGTTAAATAATCCGCCTGCGAAGGATCTAACGAAAGGGAAAGCAGAGAACGAATGGCAATAGTTACTGTTAATCAAGGTGAATCGATTGAGAGCGCGTTGCGCCGCTTCAAGCGCAAAGTGATGACCGAAGAGATCATCAAAGACGCGAAGAAACACGCGTTTTTCATTCCCCCTGGTCAAAAGGCGAAGTTGAAGTCGGCGCTGGCCCGCAAACGCAATAAGAAGAAGGGCCGGATGCGTATCCCTCGCGACTAGTATCTCCTGCACAACTACAGGCCGTCGTCTTATCTCACCAGTCGTCTTTAACCAAGATTCAGAATCGGACGCTCCTGAGTGAGCCAGCCGCCGAAACTGGAGTGTGCTAGCGGCTTGCCCCCTGCGATTTGTATGATTCGAATCTTAGTGACAAACGACGACGGTATCCATTCCGACGGGCTCATCAAACTCGAGGAAGCCCTGAAGCAGATTGGTGATGTCTATGTCGTAGCGCCTGCTTCGGAAATGAGCGGTGCTTCCCACAGCCTTACACTCGCGCGCCCGCTTCGTATCCGGCAGCTCGACAATCGTCACTGGGCCATCGACGGCACACCCACTGACTGCGTTACGCTCGCTCTCAATAAGATCCTTCCCGAAAATGAGAAACCGCACATCTGCGTTTCCGGTATCAATCACGGCGGCAATCTCGGCGACGATGCGACTTATTCGGGCACAGTCGCAGGCGCACTTGAAGCAGCAATTTTAGGCGTGCCGGGTGTAGCGTTAAGTCTCGTGGCGCGCGATAATTTCAACTTCGAAGAGTCAGCGGCTTTTGCTGTTGTTGCCGCACGAAAAGTGCTGGAGGAAGGTTTAACGGAAGGCACGCTGCTCAATATCAATATTCCTCCGGGCGAGATCAAAGGCGTGAAAGTGACGCGCCAGGGAATCAAAAACGCGCGGCCCGTGATTACCGAACACATTGACCCCCGCGGCAAGCCGTACTTCTGGATTGGCGAAGAGTATTTCAACGCGAATTCGGTTGAGGGAACTGATTATCACGCGGTCGCACAGGGTTACGTTTCCGTGACGCCGCTTCGCAGCGATATGACGGACCATAATGCGTTAACGGCGCTCGATACCTGGAACTATCTTAAAGACATCGAACTACTCCAGAAGAGTTAAACAGCAGAATTCGCTTCCGGTGCAGCCAGCAAACAGACATCGCTCCGGTCCGCTACAGGAATACTCCATTCCACGAGAGCGCATGGTCGCACGCCTGCACGATCACTACGGCATCCGTGATCCCAGAGTGCTCGAGGCGATGCGAATTGTGCCGCGGCATCTCTTCGTGCCTGAAGCATTGCAGAGCCGCGCTTATGGCGATCACGCGTTGCCGATCAGTGCCAACCAGACGATCTCCCAGCCATTCATTGTCGCGCGGATGACGGAGCTGCTGGAGCTTGGCAGCGATAGTCGTGTGTTGGAGATCGGCGCCGGTTCCGGATATCAAACCGCGGTATTGTCGCGGATCGCGGCGCAGGTTTATTCCATCGAGCGCATCGGCGATCTCGCACGCGAGGCGCAGGCGCGCATACGCGAGCTCGGCATCTACAACGCGACCGTGAAATGTTTTGACGGCACACTCGGCTGGGCCGCAAATGCGCCTTATGATGCGATACTTGTCGCTGCTGGTGGTCCAACAGTGCCGGAGCCGCTGATCGCGCAACTGAAGATTGGTGGCAGGCTCGTTGTGCCGGTTGGAGAATCACGCGAGAGCCAGCGGCTGATTCGGGTAATAAAAACCGAGCAGGGTCGCAGGGAAGAAGATCATGGAGGATGTGCTTTCGTACCGTTAATCGGACAACACGGATGGTCCGATCGGTAACTACTCAAATATGATTGCAAAAATCATCACCATACTGTCTGGTTTTATCGTCGCTACAATTTCAACCATGGGCTACTCGGGCATCGTTCTTCTGATGGCCATCGAGTCGGCCTGCATACCGCTGCCGTCGGAGATCATCATGCCGTTCTCGGGCTATCTGGTCTCGAAGGGCGAGATGAACCTCTGGTGGGTTGGAGTTGCGGGCGCGGTTGGCTGTGTGTTGGGTTCGCTCGTGGCCTATTGGGTTGGAATGTATGGCGGGCGGCCTTTCATCGAGAAGTACGGGCGCTACATTTTGCTTTCGCGACACGATCTGGATATCGCTGATCGCTGGTTTGCGAAGTACGGCGAGATCATTGTGTTTGTGAGTCGACTGCTGCCGGCGATTCGCACGTTCATCGCGTTTCCGGCGGGTGTCGCGCGAATGAATTTGACTCGTTTCGTGATCTACACGTTTGCCGGCTCGCTGCCGTGGTGTTTGGGGCTGGCGTACGTGGGCCAGAAACTGGGCGAGCAGTGGGACAAAGACGACACGTTAAAGACGTGGTTCCATCGCTTCGACTTTCTGATCGGCATCGCGGGACTGTTGTTCGTCATTTGGTGGGTCTGGCGCCACATTAAACACTCCCGCGCTGTTCCGGAAAGTCCGAGCTAAGATTTGTTCACCTGAAGTAGCGCATCAACGACATGAATCCGAGTATGAACTTGTCGCCCCACAGCGCGGCCATGATGCCCGCGCTCAGCACAAATATGAGATCAAAGGGAAATGGTAGTCCGACCAGAAGCATGATGCTGCCTGCGAGAATGACGCCGAAGATGATCCGCAACAAGAGGGTGACAGGGCTCATAACATCTTCACGCGGTCCACTTAGTTCAGTGCCAAAAGTTCAGAGTTCAAGCTTTAGCTTGCGGTGGCGGGGAAGAGCAAGCTAAAGCTTGAACTCTTAACAAAAATCTAAAACGAAATGCTGTAACTCACTCCGGGGTGGCGTCCGCGTTCGAAGATCGCTCCGATCTGATGCCGCCCAAACGTGTAGTTCACGATCGGGTGAACGCGTACACCGTCAAATAGAATCGTTGAGCTCCAGCGCTCGTCGATCGCGATATTCAAGCCTCCGATCACGCGGGCGCGATCTTCAAACGTGCCATAGGCCACACCTACGTAAGGGCTGATCGGAAGATTAGTCTGGTGCTTCAAACTCTTGCTTACAGTTGCATAGAACGATTGTCCGGACGGCGTGCCGATTCGATCTGAGCTGGTACCGACGATCAGCGCCGGACGCTTGTGGGTTTCAGTCACGATAACAAGATTCGCGAGTGGGCTAACCTTGCCAGCCAGTGGGTTGTATTCGATGCCGGCCGTAAACCGTGGATGGAAGCGGTAAGTGAGCGTGTTACGCCACGTCGCGCGATCGATCTGATTGGCAATCAATCTCACACCGTAAGTCCATTTGTAATTCGCTTCTCCTGCCCCGCTCACGGCGCGGCCTTCTCCGGGTCAAAGCGGTCAACTTGGTACCGATGAAACCGCAGGCGCCCGTTCTTTCACCGCACCGGTTTCGTTCAGCGCCTGCGCTTTTGTCGCCGCCAACAACGACTCGATCTCTTTTCGCAACGCTACAGGATTGACCACGCCGGAAATGATCTTTGCAATCTTTCCTTCCCGATCGATAACCACCGTGCCTGGCAAAGCCGTACCGAGGCCAAACTTCATCATGTGTTCCGTGGAGCCACCGATCCAGATCGGGAAATTCACTTTTGTTTCTTTTACGAATTCCAAAACTTTTTTTCGGTCCTCAATGTCATCCGTCGAGACGCCGATGACCTGGACGCCCAGCGGCGCAAATTCATTTTGCACTGCTGCCAGATCGGGCATTTCCTTTCGACACGGAATGCAGTAGGTGGCCCAGAAGTTCAAAACTACGATCCGGCCTCTCAGGTTCTGAAGGCTTTGCTCGACTCCCGACAGATCCGTCAACGTTAAATCTACCATTCGGCCGGCCAGCTTTGTCGCTTGACGCTCTGCGAGACTTGGCGCGAGCACTTGCAGACTATCGACGCGAATTGTTCTCGTGTCTTTCTTTGTTTGGACCACTCCCTCGACCGCTATGCGCTTACCCACAAAGTCGAGCCAGTTCTTTCCGGGCAATCGAAACTTGCCGGTGGTTAAGTGATAAAGTTTGAACTCATCACCTTCCTGCACCGCCAGCAATGTCGGATCGCCACCCTCGACACATGATTTAGCCTTTAGCAGGTCCTCAGCCGTGCCGAACTCGACTTTGCTCCGATCGGCCTCGGCCCAACACTCAGCACAACAAACAACCTGCCCCTCCAGCCTGGACGTTTGTGCGTTTACGGTGGCGGAAAGAATTAGAAAAAGAAATAAAGCGAAACCGGATATCTTCATAGAATCATCTGCTGTTGTTCTTGAGGTAAGGTGATGGAACTCACCGAGTTTTAATTGTTATCTTGATCTCTTTTGCTGCGCGCTTCGCGCGGTTTGCTTTTCGAATATCCTCCAATGACCGCTCGAAGTCACGCAATCGCACCACTGTAGCTATCTTTTCTGATATGGGACGCTTTGCTTCGTTTTTACGATTAGCTTCTTTGCGCCTATAAAGTTCCGTCGGGTCAGGATAATGCTCAAGGTGTTTGTTGTCGCTCATCGCTGGTTCCTTATCATATAAGAGGACAGGTTCACAACGCCAAGATACGATAGCCCTACGCCCTCATCCTTTCACTTCTTCAGTATGAAATTTTGAATAAATACGCCGAAGGCGTTCGCTAATTTCAGCCCAGGGTTCGAGCATCGCGAGAACCCTGGGGACATGATTTTAAATAGCGACCCAACCCTGAAAGGGTTAGCTGGTTGGCGAACCCTTTCAGGGTTCAATAACAATTTATGTTCTGACCCAGGGTTCTCGCTGCGCTCGAACCCTGGGCTGAAATTAGCGAACGCCTTCGGCGTAAGTTTGGTCATTCAAACCGATGCACTTATTCGAAAATCATGCACTACTAATCCTTGACTAACCCTTATCTCGCATTGATGCCACCAATGAATCAGCGGTATCATGCCGCCTATCTATGACCGAACTCACACTGACAGCTATTTTTGAAGAGGCCGAAGAAGGCGGTTTCATTGGGTATGTAGCAGAACTTCCTGGCGCCAACACGCAGGGCGAGACTCTTGAAGAGACGCGCGAGAACCTAAAAGAAGCGATTGAGCTCATTCTCAACGCTAACCGCGAGGAGTTCGAAAAAAGTTTCTCAAGCAACGGCAAAGTTACCCGGGAAAAACTCACTTTACGAGCAGCCTGATTTACCTTACTCAACAAACAATATGAAACGAGCCGACCTCATCCGGCACCTCGAATCGCACCGCTGTTTCTTCATTCGTGAAGGTAGTAAACACACCGTTTATCGCAATTCAACGACTGGTGCAACCACCACTATTCCGCGTCATCGCGAAATCAAAAAGCAACTTGCAAGAAAGATTTGTCGCGATTTGGGAGTGCCGCTTCCCTGAAATCTTGGCGGTGGCTGGACCGTCCTGTAAGCTTGTACGCCGAGACATGAGCACAGGACTTTCAATGTTCTCAAGGTTGGTCAACAGCGCAGCTGGCGTTCTGTTAATCGCTGTGGCCATAACGAATGCTCAACAGACGATTGGGCCAACTAACAGCGACGCCGAGAAATTCGCACTCCAACTAACATCCTCACCGGCCGCGAAACGCACGGAACTACTGGCTGCTCATCCCGAACGGATCACAATCGGGTTGCGCAGGGAGCTGCTCCAGCACGGTAATCTCCGCTTCGCCACCACACAGTACGCGCAGGCGCTCGAAATCTATCAGCTCGTCGAAAAGATTGCTGCGCAGATGGACGACAAAGAAGGCCTCGCGGCGACGTGGCTGAACATGGGAAGCGTTTATTACTTCCAGGGTGAATACGAGCGCGCGATCGATCATTATCGAAAGTCAGAGGCTGTGTTCGCCGCGCTGGGTAACCGTCTCGAGGCAGGACGAGGTCGCTTTGGAATCGCACTCACGCTCCAGTCACAAAGAAAACCCACCGAAGCGCTCAAGACATACGAGGAAGCGCTGAAAGAATTCGAAGCCATCGAATCACCAGAAATTGCAACCACACTCGCGAGCATCGGTGGTTTGCAATACGAGCTGGGCGACTACGAAGCGGCGCGCAAGACGTTTCTCAGAATCGCGGAATGGAGCCCCGGCGGCGAGAGTCTCTCGCGAGTCGCCGAGGCGCTTTACATGCAGCACAACTACAGTGAGGCGTTGACCTACTACCTGCGAGCGCTCGACTATCTGCGACCGCAAAACAGTTTTGCGGGAATGATTGCGGCCTATAGTGGCGCCGCTAATTGTTATTACTACCAGCGCAATTACGACAAGGCCCTGGAGTTCTACCACAGCAGCCTCGCGATCGAGCGAAGAGTCAACGATCCAAACGGCATTGCTACACGGCTACAGAGTATTGGCAACGTGCATCGTGTGCGCGGTGACTACGCCTCGGCACTCGAGAGTTACATGAAGAGTTTGTCGATCGCTCAACAATCGTCCACGAGCGGCACCGTAGCCGGGACGTTGGGAAGCATCGGTCTCGTGCGAGCGTTGCAGGGCGATAACGTCGCAGCCATCGAGTATTTCGACAAGAGCCTGGCGAAATTCGAAACGGACGGCGATCAGGTTGGCAGGGCGCGTATGTTGAGCTTGATCGGCAACGCCCGATATGTGCAAGGCGAATACGCGCTTGCGCTCGAGGCTTACGAGAAGAGTCGCGAGCTATACGAGAAACGTTCGGACCAGCTCAATCGCGCGCACATCCTGCTCGGCATCGGCGCGGTCCATCTGGCCCAACGGAATCAGACACTCGCGTTGCAGAGTTTTCATGAAGCTTTAACGTTCTACACGACGTTGGGAAGAAAGGCGGACATGGCCGACGCGCTGAGCCGGCTCGCTGCTGCTTATCGCGAGCAGGGTGACAACGCGAAGGCGCTGGAGTTTGCGCAAACTGCGGCGAAGGCAGCGAAAGACGCGGGCGTGTTCGCGATAGCTTCGTACGCGCTGACCGAAGCTGGTAAAGCGCAACGTGGTCTAGGCCGTAAGGCAGAAGCGTTGAATACGTTTGCAGAGGCGATACAGGTGCAGCGATCGATTCGACCGGAAACTGGTCTGGAGGGGATCGAGACCGAGCGAAGCGGCGTGCATCCTTACCTGGCCGCGATGGAAACTCTCATCGAGCTAAACCGGGCAGGTGAGGCGCTCGTTCGTGCTGACGAGGCGAAGTCGCAGTTTCTGCGCGAGGTGATTCAACGTGGCAACTTCACGATCACGAAGGGAATGACGGGCGCGGAACGCGAGGAAGAATTGCGGCTGGTGGGCGACATAGCTGCGCTGAAAGTTCGGGTGTACGGCTCTCAGGATGCGAGCTACAAACAGATCAACGCGAACGACCCGCTCAAGACTCGTCTGAGTGCTGCGCGCGACGCTTATGAAGCGTTTCGTAAACGACTTTACGCGATGAGGCCGCAGCTCGCGTTGAACCGCGGAGAGCTTTCGACGCTGAATCTCGATGAGCTGCGCCCGTTTGTTAATAACAACACCGCGCTGCTTCAGTATGCAGTCGCCGAAGAGCAGGTGGTCCTGTTCGTTGTGACTGGACTCGATGTCAAAGTCTACACGCTCAACACGCCTCGCAATGAGATCGCGCAAAAGATCAAGGACTTTCGCGGGTCGATTGACAGCCCTTTTGCGGCGCGCGAGCTTTACGACATCCTGCTCAAACCGGTCGAGTCTCAGCTCGCACAGCGATCGAAGCTCGTCATCGTTCCGGATGGAGCGCTTTGGGACGTGCCGTTCGAGGCTTTGCAACCGTCGGATGACAGATACGTGATCGATCAGGTTGCTGTCTCGTATGCAATTTCATTTGCCGCGTTACGAGAGATGCGAAAGCGCCGCGCGCCGAATACGATCAGGCGTGCCCCGGTATTGGCGGCATTTGGAAGTCCTGCGTTAGGAAACGATGTACTCGAGCGCATGCAGCGGACGTATACTGGTTTGAAGCTGGCGGAGACTGAGATCGACGAAGTCGACAAACTCCGCGCGATCTACGGCCCGGCTCGCACGCGCACCTACACCACGACACGCGCGACGAAGGAACGAGTCAAAGCTGACTCGAGTGCCGCGACTGTTCTTCACCTCGCGACACCTGCGATCCTGGACCACGCAGTTCCGATGTACTCGCTATTTTTAATGTCGCCAGGTGCCGGCGATGATGGATTACTGAAGCTGTGGGAAATTACGAGTCTCAACTCAAAGGCGCGCGTCGTTGTGTTGCCGCATACGTGGACCACAGGACGTTCGCAAACAGGCGACGCGCTTGTTGCGCTGAGCTGGGCGTGGTTTGTGGCGGGCAGCCCGTCAATCGTTTTGAATCGTTGGGAAGGGAGCTCTGCGGAGTTTTTGGACGACCTGCACCAGCGACTAAAAACATCCGAACCGAATGCAGAACAATTCCGACAGGCAATGCTAAAGCTCAGGCGACGCGAAAACTTATCTCACTGGGCCACCTACATGTTCCTCGCAAATTAAGGATCAACGCCGAAGGCGTTCGCTAATTTCAGCCCAGGGTTGGAGCGCGCAACGACAACCCTGGGTAATAAACCACAACGAGCGAATAACCCTGAAAGGGTTCGCCAACCGCGGAACCCTTTCAGGGTTGAAGACATTTTATTTATGTATACCCAGGGTTCTCGCTGCGCTCGAACCCCGGGCTGAAATTAGCGAACGCCTTCGGCGTTATTCGAATGCCAGAACTAAGCTGAGGCGGCCACGGAGGGCCGCCCCTACAATTACGGATTTATTTCTCGATTTTCCAATTGTTTCTGCAACGCACGGCCTTCTTTGACGGTTTGGTCCCACTGTGCGGCCTTGGTGTCTTGCTTACGCTCGCGCAGGAGCGCCTGATACTTTTCGAGATTCGTCAGGTAGTTGTCCAGCTCATCGAGGTCGAGAAAACCGGTGGTGATGCTTAGCTTGTCAAATACCTGAGCGTACGTCGTCTCGGCTGCTGTCTTGTTGTTCTGGGCCACGTAGTAGTCAGCGACTTCACCCGCACTTCTCACATAAGCTGACATGAACTTCGCGTGATCCTGCGTACGATAGAGCGCCGCGAATGCATCGCGACGCTTCGTCATCGCATCAAGCTTGCGCATGCGAACAGCCTGGATCTCCTGTGGCGACTTCTTCTGTTTCTCGTACAGACTAATGAGCGTCGAGTAGATCTGCCGCTCGTGCTCCCACGCCAGTCGCGCGTGGACCGGAGTGAGGACTGTCAGCGCTTCATTCAACAGCGCCTCAGCTTGCGGCAGTTGATTCGTATCGTTTATGTAGAGATTCGCGAGCCGCCGGAGTCCTTCCACATACTGCGACAATGGATCGTTCGGCCCCATGAGCTGGCCTTTGACATTCCTGCGATCCTCGATGAGCTTTTTGTAGTACGACTCAGCCTTCGCATAGTCGTTGTACTCATCGTGATAGAGATTTCCCAGCCTCAAATAGCTAATCGCGCGCGAATTGCTTTCAGCCACCACGCCTTCTCTTATTTCAAGCGCTGTCTCATACGAACGCTTAGCTGATGGAACGCGTCCCAGCTTGATGTAAAGATCTCCTATGTGATCCAGATCCTCGTCGAAACTGCTGGCTGGATCCGTGGGCTGCACCGGACCTTTCTTTTTAAGTTTGAGTTGCAGATCCTGGATCGATCGCACCAGGTCAAATGCAGCATCGCCACGGTCTTCATTCTTCATGGCGATGTAAACCTGACCTAATTCGCTGTAGTTGTCTGCGAGCTCACGGATGCGCTGCGGCTCCAGGTTGTAAAAGTTTTTTACGTTTTCATAAAGATCAATCAACTCGGCGTACGTACGCGCCGCATCTTCAAACCGGCTGCGATTGCGATAGAACTCGGCCAGCTCCTCGAGCGCCGCCTCGAGACCTGATCCCGGGTAATACTCGACCGTTTTGTAGACGTCGACGACTCCCTTCAAACTCCTTTCCGCGTCGTCGTACCTGCCGATATCGAGATAAAGCTGCGCGAGGTTCTTGAGACTGGCCACGCTAATTAGCGGATTGTCTGACTTAATCTTCTTCTGATAATCCGCGGCTATCTTGTAATACTTTTCGGCTTCTCTTAACTGCAAGCCCGGGCCTTTATCAACCGCATCCGCAGCAGGCTGTTGACCAGCCGTCAGCTCAGTAGCATTGTCGTGATAGGCGTGAGCGAGGCCGTGATAAGTCTCGAAAAGGATTGGCGCCGGCTCGTCCTTCAACAGTGGCTCAAGGATCACGCGACTATGCTCATAATCCTTGATCGCTTTGTTAAAGTCGCGCAGCTTGTGATAGGTAGCGCCGAGACGCGACATGGTCCAACCGTAGTCTCTGGTGACCTGTTTTGCTTGTGCGGGCGTGAAGTGTTGTGTGCCGTTTCCGCCAGGCTGAAGATCTCTCAACTTCACTTCGAGTTGTTCAAACGAATCACGCGCCTTAGCGAAGTCTTCACGACGAAACGCTTCCAGACCGCTGCGTATTAGCTCGCCACGTTCGAGCGCGTTCGCAACCTGCTGCGCACTCTGCTGGGCGTGAAGGGTGGCTGCCTTCGCTTCTGCGGTTGCCTTCTGTGCGGCGTGGAGATTTTCTTCGGCGGCGGCTTTTTGTTCGGTAGCGAGTTTAGCGGCGGCTTCTGCACGTTCCTTTTCGTTCTTCGCGAGCTGCTGCGCTTCCTGTGCGTCCTCTTTACTTTCATTCGCCGCAACTGCCTGGTCCTGCGCATAACTTTCCGCGTCCCGGGCGGCCGCCGCAGATCGCTCTGCGTTTTTCCTCGCGATATCTGCTGCCTCGCGGCTCTGTATTGCCGTTACACGCTGGTTCCACGCAAAAGCAGCAGTCGCGATCGAGAGCAGCAACATCACACACATCGCGAAGAGCAACACTCGCATGCGACGTCCGGCGCGCGCCTGCTGCGCGACAAATAGTTTCGTCTGTTCGAGCTCGCGCTTATCGCGCTCGATCTCTTCCTGGCGACGTTTCTCTTCGGCTGCGATTTTTTCTTCACGAGCGAGACGACTTTGATCGAGATACGTCATCGCCGTTTCGAATTCCGGATGATAACGCTCGCCCCACGCCGCGGTCGGATGCGACTTGTCGCGCCAGTCGAGTGCGAAAGAGAGCGCGGGCTCCTGCATCAGGCCTTCGCTGCCCTCGCGATGCAGCACGGCAGTTTCAGCAACACGACGATAAATTCTGACTGACTGGCCTTCTTCGTTTACCCAGGTTTTGAGTCGCTCCCAGTTTCGAATCAAACTCTCGTGCGAGATGTCGATCACGGAATCAGCATGCAGCTCCGTGCCCATCGGCGGCATGAGGAAAGAACGGCCGCCGCGACGAAATACATCAACAACCGCGATCACTTCCGCTACGCTTGCGCCGGTGATCTTGCAGATCGTGTCGAGTCGAGTGGGACGACGAATCTCGCGGTTGTCTGCGCCGCGCTCGCTCAGTGCCTTGAACAGTACCTCAGCGATCTTGCGGCTGCGCTCATCCGGCAACTCGTTGAACGCTTCGTCGGCGTGACGTGAAAGTGCGTCGCTCATCGTGCCGATGGCTTCGTAGTGTTCGAGGCCGATTGGTTCGCCGTCGTGTCGATTTGCCTGCCAGTGTTCCCATGTGCGCATCAACGCATGCTGGAGTATCGGCAGTTGATCCGGATTGTCGCCAACGTCGTTCAGCAGACGATTGATCAGCGGCTCGCTTATCTTTCCGCGCGTAACGCCAACCGGTCCGGTAACTGCGAAGCGACGCTCGTCACGCGTCATTCGCGGTATGAGATATTGCCCGTCGTTTATGGCTTCCGGCAGACCTTGAAATTGCGCACAGTCGCCGAGAAAGTCGGAGCGCATCGTGAGCACGATATAGATCGACAACTCACGTTGTTGCGCCGCTTCGAGCAGGAGTTTTACAAACGCTGACGCTTCGTCGACGCTGCCGCCTTCCTGCGTAGCGCGGAAGCGAAACAGCTCCTCAAACTGGTCCACGACGAGGAGCAGTTTCTCGTGTTCGCCGAGTCGAGCCTCGCGCGCGACATTCAGAATACCGAGCGAGCCGCTTCTTAGCGTCGATTCGATTACTGCTTCTGCTTCTTCATCAGACAGGCCCATGCCGGCTTCTGAAAGCACGTCTTTCCTGGCGAGCTCTACCGCGAGATTCCCGATCGGATTGCCGCCTGGTCTCATCACCGCAATGCGCCATCCTGAGCCGGCGCCTTTCATCATTCCGCCGCGCAACGCCGGCATCAATCCCGCCCGAATCAATGAAGACTTACCGCTACCCGAAGTGCCGACGACCGCGAGAAAGCGCGAGCGTGACAGCCGCGCGATCAACTCGTCTGATTGTCCTTCACGACCGAAGAACAGGCGGTATTCGTCTGTTTCAAACGGGCGTAGACCGGGGAAGGGATTTTTGATGGGTCGCTTTTGCATCATTGTTGCCCTCCTTGAGAGGAATGCACGGCGGTAACGAAGTCGCGCAGGTCTTCGGGATCGAATGACTCATAATTGCGAATGACGTAAGGCACGAGGTGTGTAAGGAAGTCTTCTTTTTGATCGTTCTGCGGCGCGCCCACGTAGACTGCGCTTGCGGTCCAGTCTTCCTCACGGCCATAGCCGTAAGCCTTCTCGAGGTCTTCGAGGTTCTTGCGCACCCACGGCTCATCGCCGTTGCCGAAGTAGACGAGTGCGGCGTCGCATTCGCGCAGGTTCTTGTGGTGGTAGTCCATGAGTGTGGCGGCGCTGTCACCGTCGAACCAGGTGATGACCTCGATATTCTGTTTGAAGAGATACTCCTTGATTGGTCGCACCAGAGATCGATCGCGGTTCTCGCAAATCAGGTAAACCTGTTTCAGTTTTGAGCGCCCGTTTTGTTTCGACGGCGTTTCGGTTTTCGCCGGCGGGGCGAGTTTTTCGATGATGCGCGTCTTCAGGTCTTCGACACTTGTTTGCAGCAGCTCGGCGCCGCAGCCGATCCGTTGCTGAAGATCGGTGATGAATTTCTTTTGACGCTCGTCTGTGACTTCGAGCGCAGGCGTCATGAGCCCCTGCGGCATCCAGAGCAGGCGTGGAAACGAAGAATCTCTCGCACAACGTTGCGCGGCCAGATTTTCCTGAATTGAAAGTATCGAGCGCGGATCGTCTTCCGGTGTGCCGCCGTAACGTTTGCCGATCAGATGAACAGACAGAATGGAGCGTCCGAGGGCTTTGAGTATCGCGGCTTCAGTTTCCTTCACTTCTTCGGTGGGCAGTTTCTCTTCGGGAAGAACACCGTAACCACGTTGTCGCAGCTCATCGCGTACCTGTTCGCGTTCCTGAGCAATGTCGGAAGTTGTTTCGGCGAGATAGACGAACTTCTGTGGGCCCTCCGTGGGTAACTCTTTGGTCGCACGTTTGTTTTCCGGATCCTTCACCGCCGCGAGCAGCGTGGAGATATCCCAGGCGAGCCGTCGCAGCACGGTCCAGTAGCGTGGATCTTTGGCGGGCACGACATCAGGACTGAACTCTACCGGCATGTCGCCTTCCATCTCGTAGAAAGCATGACCGATCAGCTCGCGTAACACTTCCGGCTCCTTCTTCGCGAGATGAAAAAGCAGCGGGCTCTTGATGACTTTGAAGATGCGCGAGCGATGTGCGGGCGCGTTTGGGAGTGGCGGATTTTTGATAAATGTTTCGAGCTCGCGCAGGCACCAGTCTGACTGCACGTAACGTGGAGAAACGATCGGAATGAACAACAACGAGTTCGATATGCCGTCTTCTATTGCGGCGCGCAAGAGAGCGTCGCCGGTGAGACTGCGTTGGTCGCGCCAGATTGTTGGTTGGTAGCCGAGCGTGCTGCTGATGAGACGTGGGAGACGTTCGACGAGCAGATCGACCCAGCCTTTGACGTCACCGGCCGGATCGTCGTCGTCAAGGTGTCCATAACTGATAAATAATGTCGTATTTAGAAGGCATTACGTTTCCCAGGAGACGCGGAAAGATGAAGTCAAACCGAAGGCGTGTCGCGAGAAATGATACAGTAAAAGTTTTAACCTGCGAAGCAGGTAATAACATTAGCCCGCGAAGCAGGCGACAGCATAAAGCCTGGGGCGCAAGCCCCAGGACCGAAAGCAAAGAAAAAATTTCAAGCCCGCGGAGCGGGCGACAGCGTGTAGTGATCAGCCTCTGTCGCCCGCTTCGCGGGCTGGCCCGTCAATTTGCCGGCGAACAGATGCGGCAGGGTTTGAAGCCGTGCGATGCGGCATCCGAGGCCGATGAAAAACCAACTCGATTTTTAGTCGAGATGTGATCAACCCAATCGCAACTCTCTACGTGATAGATCCCGAGCACGATGTTCCCGACAAACGGATCCGAAATCGTGGGCGTCACGGCTGTCGGTGTCACGGCATTAACCGGCGGCGTCCATGGTACTGCCTGCGACGGCGGCGGCGCGGAGATAGCGGGTGGTGGTATCCATGACTGTTTTACCGTGCGCTGGCGGTGAATGCGCGGAAATCGAAGCTGACGCCGGTTGCCATGCGGACACCTGGCGCCAATCCCTTTGCCTTGCGCGACTCCTCTCTCGCTTTGACGACGCCATACGTAAAGCAACCAATGATCATGCAGACCAGCGCGCCAAATAACGCAACCGCGAAGTCATATCCAAATCCCCGCATCGCGGTGTAACTGGCCCAGTACCACAGCAAGAAGTACTTCCGCACAAACTCTTTCGAAAACACGATCGAGTTGCCCATCACGTCGTGCGGGTCTTTGATGAGCGGTGCTGATGAGACTGGTGCAGCCTGGGGCGCACTGAAAACTGACTGCAGAAAAGGCGACCCAGGCGTCGTCGGCATCGAACGCTCCGCGACTCTTCTCCTGCCATGAAACCCAACGAACCGGTTCTCTTTGAGAAGGACGTTCTGCTAATGCGACTTCGCGTGTCTTTGGCGTCGCCTCGATATCTGCGGGCGCCGTCATCCACGATGGTAGTTTGGATTTAACCTGTACGAGATCTAATACTGACGGAACCTGATCAGGTGCACCCGTGGCGCCATTTTCGAGTACGCCGGCTAACCGGGCATGCTCTGGTCCAATCTCGCGGATTTTTTTGAAGAGCTCAGACGCAGCCGGATCGGCGAAGTCGCTCTTGGTAAATAGCAGGTTCTCATCGTGATGCTCCTGCCAGAGACTGGGCCGCTCAGCCAGCGACAACAAAGACAGGTAGATCACGAGGGAAGAGAAGTTATCGAGGTTACTGTCAAAGTGATCCGCAGTCCGGCGCGGGTGCTGGTAATGTTGATGTCCGACTTCACTCGCGGTCCAACCAGCCATCGCAGGCACAAAGATTCCATCGTGATCGACCAGGCGCAAGTGCCCGTGCTCGACGATGATGTTGCCGTGTTGCAGATCGCCGTGCGCAACTCCAGCCGTTTGCAACGCACTGAGTAGTCGCAACCATTCTTCCGAAAGGTGCAGCAGCACGTCAGGCCGGTTCAGCATTTCACTGATGTAGAGATCGAGCGTCGGCCCTTCGATCCACTTCATGAACAGGATCGGAAATCGATTGCCACCGACAAGAATTCCCTCGGGCGCGTAAGTGAAATCTGACAGGTACGAAACGGGTGAAGTTCCGAGATGCGTCTGGATGGCCCTGTATCGCTGATCGCGATCGCCGAGATAGCCGCGGAAGCAGCGCACGGCGAAGTCGCCACCGCCATTCATCGAGTTGAGTTTGTAGACGTAGGCAAACTGGCCCGACGTCACGAGCGGCATTCCCAGACGATCGACAGCCGGGAGCGTGTTACGCAGGTGCGGGTGCGCAAAACAGATCGACGGGCACTGAATCGCTTCAGTGAAATACCTTGCAGAAGGCCAATTTCTCGGGACAATCCCGGTTTGTGAGGAAGAAACTACCACTTAGTTAATTCTCCGCTTGATTTCGATTCGCACGAGGGCGAGATCGTCGTTTCGTATTTTGCCAGCTTGTCGCTCTTCGTCAAAGAATCGGCGTAGCTCGTCGTCGTTTGCGGCTCAGAAAGTCGGGATCGAAGTCGCCCTTCTCGAAACGCTGCAAACACCATGAAGCCGTTGCGTCTGATGTCGAGTAACAGCACGTCACCGTTTTCAAAATTGCCTGAATCGACCACGACTGACTGCATCGTGCTTTCGTGTAACGCGCAGTTTGAGGCGACTAACACGGGAGCTGAATTGAAACTGTCCGAGCGCGAAAGCGGCAAACTTTTCAAAAGCTCTCCGCCGCGACAGTGCAGCAGGCACGTATCGCCGAGCGCGATTGCCTGCCACGAAGGCGTCGCGGTTTTCAGATCCAGTTCGACACCGACGAACGCCGCAAACGATCCCGTCACGTGCTTTCTCTTCGGAATACCACGACAACGTTAGACCGTTCCACGAGTCGTGGAGTTCCCGTCCTTCAGCCGCGACCCACTTGCGAAACTATTCGAGCGTGAGCGTTTCCTCGTTGCGCACCCAGTGTTCGGCGAGGTTCCTCGCCCACTGTTGTGCGTGAAATGCTTCAGTAGCGCCGTCAGTGACCGCGAAGCGCGCCGTGTGGATATCGAAGGCGATCGCGTCTTCGCACTCAGAGGCATCGTGGTCCAACTTCGGCAGCAGCAACTGCCGCAGTTGCAAGTCCCACATAGCGCTCTGTTTGGCTGAGCTCAAGACGTCTCCGATCTGATCCATCCATTTGTAAGGAGTCATGCCGGTCAGGCTGGTACCGATTTCGTAAAACTGAACGATCGACGATGGATCTCCATTGAACACAAATCCGCGCGAGCCTTCGAGTGCATGAACGCCGAGCTGCGCTGCCGCAGCGAGAAAGTTGATTGGCAAGCGACTCGAGATCGCAAACAGCGAGCGTGCAAATCCGTCGGGAAGAGAAGTCTCCTCAGTGGGATACTCGATCTTCGCGGATCGTCGTGTCGAAATATGGCAGTTAAATAAGAGTACGGGACCGTCGTCTGTTCCGAGTGACATGATCTGGCGACCAATCTCGTCGGGATCGCCGTCGCTGGATTCGCCGTCGGTGAGATGCAAAATTGTTGGTGGAAACCCGCGCGGGTGCTCTGACAACCAGCGCTGGAGAATGTCTTTGACCCTTGTCAGCGCCTCGCACATCGGCGTCTTTCCATCGGCGGTTGGATGAATCCAAACCGGATAACGCACGGGTATCTCAACCCAGCTCCCGGCGCCGTCCGAAACTCTCTTGTAACTACTCTTTACCTGCAGAGGGTAATCAGCGACCTCCGAGATCGGCACCATGTCACGTGCGGCAAGTGGACCCGAGAAGCAGGTTGACACCGTGCGTCCATAACCGATGACGGACACGTGGTAGTAATTCCTGACTTCCTCTGTTTTGGTGCAGCGGATGACGAGATCATGCAGGGTGTGATTGACGACTTCGGCAACGAACTCCGCCTTTTTGCGGACGCCGTCGCCACTAAACGAGTCGCCCATCGACCCTGACTGGTCTATCAGAAGAATAATGCACGTGGGGTTTGCGCGAGTAATCTGGGCCGAATACATTGCGCCCTATTCTATTACCGACCCATTGTTCTGCACCAGAGTCCTGTGGAATTAACTGTAGGGCGACCCCAGTTCGGAAACAATGTGGAACACTGGGGCGGCCACTACGGCACCCTGCCGTGGCGTCAGAAATATTTTAGCCACTTTAGACATTCTAATTGGTACTAGTCTGACCAGGGAGCTTGTCATGTCTGAATCCATTGCACCTCCCCAACCGGCGCAATCTTCAAATCCGTTGTGCGAACCCGTCCAATACCTCAAAGCGGAACGAGAACGTCTGCAAGAGGGAATGGCGTTATGCCTCTCGGGAGGCGGTTACCGCGCGATGCTTTTCCACACGGGCGTTTTGTGGCGGCTCAACGAGATCGGTTTGCTGCCGAAGCTGAATAGGATTTCCAGTGTCTCCGGAGGCTCGATTACGGCCGGTGTGCTCGCTTTGAAATGGCAACGCGAACTGAATTTTCAAAACAGCGTCGCAACAAATTTTAATGAAGAGGTTGTGAAGCCGATTATGCGCCTTGCTGATCACACGATTGACGTACCTTCCGTGCTCTCCGGGACTTTGTGGTTTGGCAGCATCGGAGACCAGATTATTAAGGCTTATCGAAAGCACTTGTTTGGAGACGCCACTCTTCAAGATATTGTCGGTGAGAACCGGGGCGTTTCTCCTCGCTTTGTGTTCAATGCCACCAACGTCCAGTCAGGTGTGCTCTGGCGTTTTATGAAGCCTTACATGAGGGACTACCGGGTTGGTGAAGTAAAAAAACCAAAAGTAAAGCTGGCGGAAGTTGTGGCTGCCTCAGCAGCGTTTCCTCCCGTTCTTTCTCCAGTTGAGCTTAAGCTTAATCCCAATGACTTCACGCCTAAAAGTGGCACCGATTTGCAGCGTGACGAGTTTAGAAGGCGCGTGATCCTTTCTGACGGAGGCGTTTATGACAATCTGGGTTTGGAGACAGCCTGGAAACGATATAAGACGATCTTTGTCAGCGATGCCGGTGGCGGTTATGAACCGGAAGCGAAGCCCAGCCGGGATTGGGTGAGGCACGCAGTACGAGTCCTGTTTACGATCGACAACCAGGTCAGAAGCTTGCGCAAACGACAGATTGTCGGAGCGTACCTCGAAAAAATCCGCTCAGGTGTTTACTGGTCCATCAGTGAAAACCTGGATGCTTTTGCTGCTCAGAATCCTTTGAAGTGTCCATCCGACAGCACTTGTAAACTTGCTCAAATCGGCACGAGACTCAAGAAAATTGATCGCACAACGCAGCAAAAACTAATCAACTGGGGATACGCAGCTTCAGCCTGGCGATATGGGAAGTATTTCGATAATTCATTGCCACACGCGACTGCATTTCCTTTTCCGAACGCAGGAGTGTGACGAGGAAGAGTTGATGGCAAATAACGGTGCACCGACTCCGAATATCAGACGCTTACGCGGCTACAGTTTCGATCCAAGCCTGTCGGTGCAGCTCGAGACTGCCCTCGTCAACGAAACTATTTTCAAAGTTCGCTGGGAGAAAGACTTGAAAGAAGGTCCAGTTGGTGAGTACATCGAGGTTGTAGACTTCGACCCCGCGAGCAAGTGTTTTTACGCGCCGGTGAATCTCAATGATCCGTATGTACTAGCCCAGGACGGCATGATGCCTTCCGAGAGCAATCCTCAGTTTCACCAACAGATGGTTTATGCCGTTGCGATGACGACTATTCAAAACTTCGAAAAAGCCCTCGGTCGAAAGGCGCTGTGGTCCGCATATCGTGATTACAAAGAGAGAGAGTTTCTCCAGCGTTTGCGAATCTATCCACACGCTCTGCGCCATGCAAATGCTTATTACAGCCCAGCTAAGAAGGCTTTACTTTTTGGCTATTTCCCGGCATCTGCAAGTGCGCCTGAAGATCACCTTCCGAATGGTATTGTCTTTACTTGCCTGTCACACGACATCATCGCTCACGAAACCACTCACGCGCTCTTAGACGGGATGCATCGCCGGTTTATCGAAAATAGCCATCACGACAGCCTCGCGTTTCATGAGGCATTCGCAGATATCGTGGCGTTATTTCAACACTTTACATTTCCTGAAGTGCTGCGGCAGCAGATTGCAAAGACGCGCGGAGATCTCGCGTCGCAAAGTTTATTGGGTCAACTGGCGCAGCAATTCGGCAAAGCGATCGGCCAGTATGGCGCTCTTCGTGATGCGATTGGAGAGTTTGATGAGAAGGAACAGAAATGGAAGCCGCGCCAACCAGACCCAACTGATTACCAAACTGAGTTGGAGCCGCACGCTCGCGGTGCGATTCTCGTTGCCGCTGTCTTCGAGGCTTTTCTCTCCATCTACAAGTGTCGTATTGCCGACCTGTTGCGGATCGCTTCGAATGGTACTGGAATCCTGACCCCTGGCGAACTCCATCCGGATTTGGTCAATCGTTTAGCGGATGAGGCCTCGAAAGCTGCCCAACACGTATTGAACATGTGTATCCGGGCGCTCGATTATTGTCCGCCGGTTGATGTCACTTTTGGGGATTACTTGCGAGCGATTATCACTGCTGACAGGGATCTTTTTGCTGAAGATGAGCTCGGTTACCGGATCGCATTCATCGAGGCCTTTCGCAGGCGCGGCATTTACCCGCGCGACATTCGCACGCTTTCAGAAGAGACTTTGTGTTGGTGCAGCATTCCCGAAAACGATCAACAAGTTCTCTTTCATTTCATTGCGAGCAGTTTGCGGTTCTTTATTCATCATCTTGGATATCTCGATCAGTTCCCCAATTTGGATCAACTAAATCTCAATCCTGACTATATAGAGAACGAATTAAAGCCACGTCTCATCCCTAATTTGAATAAGCGTTGGCAAAAACTTGACGAGGACAAGCGGGGACGGTTGTGGAATAAATTGTTTGCACCTGAGAAATTTGCTTATCCGTTTTTCTCTACGGTGAGTTATCCCGAAACTCCCCATTTGTGGGAGTCATTAAATTCGGAACAGCAGATCAGGGCTGCGTCAGTAGTTTGGCAAGATTTGTCTGACCGGGAAAAAATCTTCAATCTAACAAGCATAGCGCGCAGTGCTTTGCACTACTGGCTGGTTGATTACAGCGGTAGTAAGGAAGTACGGAGATTCGAGGAGTTAACCGGTCTTTATCTTCATAAGACATACGACAAAGAGCAATCGCTTAAGGGCTTGGGAAGCAGTAAGAAGAGGTACATATTTGAAGTGCATTCGTTTCGCGGCGCACAGAGAAATGCTCCCGATGGTTCTCCTGTGAATCGTGTCATTGTTTCAATCACTCAAAAACGCAAGGTGCCGTTGGAAGAGGGAGAAACCGGTCCCGGGGCGGAGAAGTTTACTTTTCGGGGCGGGTGTACGCTGGTATTCGATCTGAATACGTTACAACTGAAATATCTTATTAGAAAGCAAATCGACGACTCAGATGGGCGGCTTAAACGACAACGTGCTTACCGGACTGGCGAAGGTTTAGGCTCTCTTCGCATGACATACTTCGGCCGTCCCGAAAAGGATGAACCTTTCGCCTTATTGCACAGCGACGTCTAGCTTTAATGAGGAGTAAGAACTTGGTAGCCAGTCATAATTCATCAGTGAGAATTCGAATGTACCGGCAAGGTCTCGGAGACTGTTTTCTATTAACCTTCACTGAGACCGATAAACAAGAACTCAACATGCTGATCGACTGCGGTGTTTTACAGAGTACGACGAATGGCAAAGCGATCATGCGACAGGTTGTTGCCGACATTAAAGGCAAGGTCAAAGACTCACCATACGACAGCTCTCGGCACGAGAATCGGAAAAAATTTATCGATGTAGTCGTGTTAACTCACGAGCACGCCGATCACGTCTCAGGCTTCACCCACGCCCAAGATATCTTTGAAGACATTGACTTCGGTGAGGTATGGACGGCGTGGATGGATGATGAAGGCCATCCCAAATACAAACTGGTGCGCGACCGTTTTCATAAACAGATAGCGGGACTGACAACCACCTTGACCCAAATGAGTTTCGATCGCCGGACCGGCATGAAACAGGCCATTGAATCTCTGATGAATGAGTTTTTCGAAGGCGACGTTTTGGGAGCAAGTAAAACGGGCCGTTCGGCTGCATGGCAGTACGCCCTGTCAAAATCGCAAAAATCCGCGAAATTCCTTACGCCAGGTACGATGTTTCCTCTCGCCGGCTTTGACGATATTCGGGTCTACATACTGGGCCCGTCTGAGGATTATCTGTCGTTCACTAAGGTTAACCCGACGGCTGATGATACTTATCGCAGTGAGGGAGCCGGTTTCGGGGTAATGGATGGTTTCTTTGCGGCTGTTGGTGCTGATGACACGCTGTCGGAAACGTGTCAACCCTTTGAAGGACGTATGCGGATTAACCTGGCGGAGGCCAAGAAGGAGGATTCGTTTTTCGTAAACCATTACGGTTTTGAGGAAGGAGCGCCGGACGAGTGGCGCCGTATCGAGACCGATTGGCTTTCACTTGCCGGCAATCTCGCGTTGAATCTCGATACGTACACGAACAACACTTGTCTGGCCTTAGCGATCGAATTCATCAGCAGTAAGAAAGTGTTGCTGTTTCCGGGTGACGCCCAGTTTTCAAACTGGCTCTCTTGGCAGAAGTTGGAGTGGGAGATTCCGAATCAGTTTGGCGTCAAAGAGAAGGTCACTACGAAAAACTTATTGGAACGCACTGTCTTTTACAAAGTCGGACATCATGGCAGTCATAACGCTACACTGAAGAAACATGGGCTCGAGATGATGACGAGTCCCGATTTGGTTGCGATGATTTCCGTTAACCGCAAACAAGCGGAAGCTAAGGTCAGCAAGGCAAATCCGAAGGGGTGGCAGATGCCGGAAAAGAACTTGTTCGCACGGCTACTGGAGCGGACGAGAGGGCGAGTGGTCCTGGCGGATGAAACCGAACCTACAGAACTCAGGACGAGATGCAGAGACCAGAACTTCATCAGCAAAGTTAAATTTCTTGGCTCACCCGATAAAACGAAGTTTGTTGAACCATGGCTCGAGCCTCTTTATATCGAATTAGAGATCGACGGTTGACTTGTTCTCTCTGACTACTTCACTCGCTTTCTTATCATCACGCAGTGCTACAAACTCGGAGTGACGCAGATGATTGCCTTTGGTCCACTCCGTAAACTCGATGTGCGCGACAAGCTTTGGGCGTAGCCACTGGATCTTCTTCATTACCTCTGCTGTGATCGCCTCACCGCGCCGGGCGTTCGCGCGCTCAGGGAGATTTGCAAATGGACACTCGGAGGTTCGAAGCGCCGGGAATTTTTGAGACACCTGACGCCGCAAGATCGGTGTAAAGCCGTTCCTAATCTTGGCGATGAACATCAGGTCTTTGCCTTCGTAGTAACCAACGAGCAAATACTCGAATCCGTGACTGCCTGGTCTATACCCGCCAATTACAAGCTCCTGACCTTTCTTGGTTTTGAACTTCACCCATGAGCCACTGCGCTCGCCGCTTTCATATCTGCTGTCAGCACGTTTTGCGACTACTCCCTCGAGACCACTTTCCCTCGCTGCCCTGATGACAGATTTTGGCGGCGCGTTGAGGATCGGCGACAAGCGTACCGGATCACGCATTCCTTTCAAGGCGTAATCCTCCAATAATCTCCGGCGATCAACGAGCGGCAGCTTGCGAACGTCTTTCTTCCGAAAAGCAATCAGATCGAAAACGTAGAAGTAAAGAGCCTCAGGTGTGAAGCGCGAGTTCTGCAACGCTGAAAACGAAGGCTTGCCCTGATCGTCCAGCACAACTAACTCGCCATCTACGATCGTGTCGTCCGGAAGAAACTTAAACGCACGCGCAATGACGGGAAACTTGCTGCTCAGATTATTTCCCCGGCGCGAAAAGAGAGTGGTGACGCCGCGCTTCTTCACCACCAACGCACGATAACCATCAAGCTTCACCTCGTACAGCCAACCGGCGCCGGACGGCAAGTCGTCCACCAATCGTGCCAGCATCGGCGTTGTGAAATCTAATCGCGCGTTCGGCAGCTCTTGCAGATCAACTTTCATCATCGATTACTTTGCCAAACCGCATCAGCGGCAGATGCGATTTGCGACATCGTCCGTTTCGTTAAGACTGACTGATCGTCACGAGCTTTGGACACTACGCGCGTATTACGGTCCGTCTTTATCAGGTGCCATTTGTCTTTTCTGTCCGGCTCGTTCGTCGCGAGCGCAAACCGCTTCATGGTCCATTCACCTTTGAGCTTCGCGCCGTTTAGATAAAACCGCAGGAACCCTTTGTAGTAGTTTCCTTCGATCAGCTCGTAAGTGCCGAGGTCCCAAACCATGACCGTGCCGCCGCCATACTGGCCCTTTGGGATAATGCCTTCGAAATCGAGATAATCGATCGGGTGATCCTCAGTCGGCATCGCGAGCCGTCGTTCGTCTTTCTTGAACGGGGGCCTTTAGGAACAGACCACGACTTCAAGACGTTGTGCATCTCGAGACGGAAGTCGTAATGCAAATGACTGGCAGCGTGTTTCTGAATAACAAAACGGCGACGGCTTCCTTGTCCGCTGCGGCGTGGCACAACGGGCTTTGGCTCAGCAGTCTTTTGGAAATCTCGTTTTTTCGCATACGTCTGCAACGCCGCACTGCTACGCTTTGCTTTCTCTCCACGGTGCTGCTCGAAATAGCGGCGCACGTGTGCCGGAAATTTCTGTACTTGCGTTCGCACCGGTTTGAATAAGTCGCCGAGCTCCGGCACGCGTTCCACTGCTTGTTCAGGCGTGAAGAACAGAGCGTCTGCATCATTGCTCTTCAGCGCGTTTGAAAGCTCATCCCAGGTGACAGGCAGCGACACATACGGACGGTGGGTCTTGCCGCGTAGTGAATAGACACTCACTGTGGTCTTGTAGTCCGTGTTCTGACTCCAATCGATGAAGACCTTTTTCTTTCGCAATCGCTTTGGCATTTCCGACACGATCAGATTTGGCTCTTGTTGGGCCAACAGCTCGGCGATGCCTTTGGCAAAGGCCTGGGTCTCATCGTATGTGACTGCTTTCGAGTTAAGCGGCACATAGACCTGCACTCCTTTTGATCCGGAGACTTTGACGTAGGAGTCGAGGCCGAGTTGCTTTAGCACTTCGCGCAACATCTGAGCTACCCGCGCCGCCTCCAGAATGTTTGCGCCTTCGCCCGGGTCACAATCGAACACGACCGAAGTTGGCCGGTTGATTTGCGCCGCGGTATGCAGGAACGGATGTATCTCCAGGGTGGCGAGATTGGCTACCCACACGAGCGTGGGAAGATCGTTGATGAGGATGTAGCGAATCGGTGGACCAGGTGATTCGCGGCGCGGGATGGGGACAGTCTTGACCCAGGCTGGCGTGAATGCGGGCGCGTCTTTTTCGTAAAAGGCCTCGCCGAAAACTCCATCCGGAAAACGCTTAAGTGTGACGGGGCGATCTTTTAGATGTGGAAGCAGGTATTTGGAAATCTTGACGTAGTAATCGATTACCTTCGCCTTCGTGAATTTGGTGCCGGGGTAAAGCAGCTTATCGAGATTCGAGACTTCGATCTGCCTTCTGCCAACCGTTACTTGTTCCGTCTTTCGCGCCATGCAGCTAATCGAGTGTAAACATCCGCTACGTCCGTCTGGTCCTCTGTTCTGTTTCGGTAGGCATAACCAGCCCCTGCTCGCTTCACGGATTTCATAGCGAAGCTCGTGCCCAATGTCTGTAAGTGATTGCAATGCTATATGTAATTACCTGAGTGTGATGAGGTCAGCACGGCTGCGCACCGGTGCTGCGATCGCTATGAGACCTCCGATGCCGCCGTTTCGGAAACATTTTAGGCGAATGACGCATTCTAAGTAGAAGATACGCTTTTTAATGACAATCGGGCTTTGCTACAGGAATGAACGCTTTCAATCCAAGCCTTGTTGGCCCAACCTTGACTCGCCTACATATCAGGCGTACCGTCAACTGGAATCTCTTTGGAGACTGCTGCCATAAAGGCTTCATCCTTGCAATCCAATTTTCGTATCGCCTCAATCTATGTCGATACCAACAACTAGCTCTCGAAGTAACTCATAAACACCGTTCGCTATTGAGTGTCAGTGGTCCAGCGCAGTAACCAGCATCTTTTGATGAGGTCATAGATCAATGAAAACCGAAGACTACGGGATCGTAGGTTTTACGGACCAGGACCGCGCCTACAATGGATCGCGATTTGCTGAAGTGCGCGATGCCATCTTCGCGAATCCTTATCAACAGGTGTGGGGGCGCTCCGGTCCGTTGCCGGCCTATGAGGTTACGCTTACGAGCGTGCTGCATGGCGTTTTGTCGTTTGGCAAACGATATCTTTTCAAACTGGCCGTTGCCCGCACGGTCGATTCTCATGCTGATCTGCGCTGGGGAACGAACGGAAAAGGTTTTCGACGATTGTTGCACCCAAACGGCGTGTGCCTCACTGGACGATGGCAGATTACAGAAGACACGGAATATTCTGGTTACTTCCGTAAAGGCAGTGAAGCGTTGGTGGTCGGCCGTTATTCCACTTGTTGTACTGAGATCCGCCGCGGTCATACGCGCTCGCTGGCCCTCGTAGTGAAGCTCTTTCCCACAACCGACGCTAATCACACTCAGCCTTTGCGTACCGCAAACTTTTTTACCCAACAGGATATTGGCGGCGAGCGCACTGATTATATTAACGATGCGGAACTGCGAAACGCTCCCGATGTTCATGTGCTGCGTCGCGCGCGCGGCGTGCCAATCCTGCTTATCACCGGTCTCGTTTTTCAAAAGGTCGACAAGGAGCCCGCACAACGTCAGCTCTATCAAATCGCGGAACTGGGCAAAGCCGATAACGAGCCCACACGCTCTCCGAAGTTTATGCGGCTGCTGGTGGCGGCTGACCAACCCAAGATCGAGGGCGACGCGCTGGATTTTCGCGACGAAGTCATGGCCCAGATTTTCGATCGAGGCGACGCGACTCCAAAGCGCACACTCCGATTCGATATCGAAGTCACTGACGAGGGTTCAACTCATGGTCCGGAACTTTCAAAAAAGGTCAGCTTCAATAATTGGAGGCGTATCGGCCAACTGACTTTTGATAACGCAGTGGCCTCATACAACGGCGACTTTGTGATTCACTTCAATCATCCGACCTGGCGTAAGGACCGCAACGATCCGGCCACGGCCACGCGCGTGAACGAACGCAAAGTACACTCTCGATAACAAAATGAAACATCCCATTCTTGAAAGACCGTCGTTGAGACGGCAGGACGAGTTTTTGGCTGCTGTGGCGCGAAGCCGTAAACTCCACCGCCATTGGGCGACTCCGCCAAAGACTGCTATTGCATTCAGAGAGAATCTTAAACGCCTGCAAAGCGAACAGCACATCGGGCACTGGGTCTGCACTGAAGATGGGCGTCTGGCAGGGGTAATAAATATCAACGAAATTGTGCGGGGAAGTTTTTGTTCCGGCTATCTTGGATACTATGCTTTCGTACCGCACAACGGACGTGGTTATATGAAGAGGGGACTTAGCGCCGTGCTCGCGGAGGCGTTTCTTCGGCACCGGCTGCACCGGCTGGAGGCAAATCTTCAACCTGACAACGAAGCATCTCGCCATCTGGTTCAGCAATGTGGATTTCGGCTGGAAGGGTACTCGCCTCGATACCTGAAGTTAGCTGGCCGCTGGCGCGACCACGAAAGATGGGCCATAACGGTAGAGGAATGGAAGGCGCGATCGCGAAGACCCGACCGAGATTAGAGTTGGAATCAGATCATGGCAGAAGATAGAAAAAGTGAGAAGGTGTACGGTGACCGTTGCCGCTTCACCACGTTGCCTTGATCGTTGGTTTACAAAGTGAGCAAAAGATTGAGCTGACATGTTTTTCTGCAAGGTTAGGAAGTTTTTTGCGAAGGCTGGCAAGTTTTTGACTGCGGCTGGGAAGATCTCGGCAAAGTTTGACTTGTTCTGCTTGAGACGTTCCCTGCTTTAGCTCATGTTTGACGTGAATCCGTCTTTGCACGTTGAGCCTCGAGGCATGTTTGACTGTTCCGCGTTCGGGTTTGACTTGCACAATCGTGATCACGTCAGACTTCTCGAGAAACTTATCAGCTTTCGCTTCAAGCTTCCCTGCATTCGTTGAATACTTCTTAACCTCGTCGACGATCACGTCAAACATGTGTTCGAGCCTTTCAAGCTCTAACGCGATCACGTCAAACTTCGCGCGAAACTTCCTTGCGCAGAGGCGATCATGTCAAACATCGTAAGAAACTTTTTCTGTTCAGAAACGATCACGTTAGACTTCTTCTAAGAACTTCCTCGACGATCGCGGGCGGTGGTGGGAACCGCTGCGACCTAAACACGATCATGGGTACTGGTTCAGTTTGAAAGAAACGCCGAAGGCGTTGGCTAATTCGAGCCCAGGGTTCGAGCATTGCGAGAACCCTGGGTTTGCAAATAAAAAAGAATTGAACCCTGAAAGGGTTCCGCGATCAGCGAACCCTTTCAGGGTTTAATCCCTAATTCGGATTTGTTCCCAGGGTTGTCGCTGCGCTCCAACCCCGGGCTCGAATTAGCGAACGCCTTAGGCGTTTTTGAATCAATTGTCAAACTGAACCAGTACCCGATCATGACACAAGCGTGTCGCGCGCCAACAACTCGCCTTCGACTACCGCAAGTTGAGCGTCAACCATTCCATACAGGTTTGACTCAGCGCAGCGTGTAAAAGCAGAGTGCTTCGCCCCATTCGCGAGTAGTTTGGGATGCGCGGAGCTTTCCAGCGTTCCCATGAGCACGAACAATGCAGCGGCAGCTTCATCGTCATTGCGGCAGATTATCTCTGCGAGTGCTTCGATCTTTTCTTCGTTAGAAGCGCGAGTGCGTCGCAGCCCTGCGGAGTCAGAGACCCCATGCATGCATAGAAACTCCACGCGCGAGAACCGAGAGACCCCGTTGTCGACCACTGATACGGAGCTGCACCCGGAGAAGACACGTCTGATTGAATTCGGACGCTATGCTACTGAACGACGGAAAAGACTTGGGCTAGGAAAGCCAGAGACCTTTGACTTTTTAGGTTTCACCCACATCTGTGGGACAACACGTAAGGCGGGCCCCCTATAAACCTTGACACCTCCCTCACATTCGATTATTAACGTCGCGACTGTTCGCTCAACGCCCATCTGAATAGCTCAGCCTCGGTTTTACTGTTCGTCATTCCGCAAAGGAGTCCCCCATGTCTGACAAAGAAACCACCGTCGTCAATCCAGGCACCAAAGTCAACGAAGTAGCTTCCGGGAATGGGAACAAACCCACTCCAGACGCTAATCCGCACATAGTCATCCCTCCGCGCGACAGCAAGATCGTCAAAGAAGCTCTCGTGATACTGCGTGGCGGCCAGGAAACCCCTGCCAGGATGCTGGCGCTGGCTAAAAAACTGAAAGGTGAGCTGCGTTTCAGTTACGCCCGGCGACTGCTGCTGCGCGCGAGCCAGCACAAAGACACCTCACTCGATCAGAACCTGCGCGAGACGATCTACCAGCAACTCGCCCTCTGCACTTATAAAGATCAGGACTTACCTGCCGACGAGAGACTCGATCGCGCACTCGAGATACTGCACGAGATCGCGGATTTCAAAAAGACGACGAACCAGGAAACACTCGGTTTAATTGCCGCTGTATATAAACGTAAATGGGAGATTGATAATCAGCGCGAGAACCTCGAGCAGTCTCTGGCTTATTACCTGCGCGGCTACGACCAGGGACCACTCAACGATCAGGGATATACCGGAATCAATGCCGCGTATATTCTCGATCGCCTCGCGAGTCTGGAAGAAGCGCAGGCGAGAAAATCCGGTCGCGAGTTTTTCGCTACTGAGAGCCGTGATAAAGCGCGCTCGATACGAGAAAAGATTGTCAAAGAAGTTGGTGCTTTAATCGACGATCCCAATCACAAATGGCTCAACGATAAATGGTGGTACTACGCGACCGTCGCCGAAGCTCACTTCGGACTGCAAGACTACGACGAAGCAGTGAAGTGGATACACGACGGCCAAGCGGCTGCCAAACCAGTTTATGAATGGGAGCTCGAAACCTGCTCGCGCCAACTCGCTTCCATAGCCTGTCTCCAACCGGATAAAGATATCGACTCGGCGTGGGACGCGATCAAACGTGCCTTCGGTGTCGCTGCGGTACCGCGTTCAGCGTTCACCGGAAAAGTCGGTCTGGCTTTGTCAGGTGGCGGCTTTCGCGCCTCGCTGTATCACCTCGGCGTGCTGGCGCAACTCGCCGAGCTGGACATGCTGCGTAAAGTCGAAGTCTTGTCCTGCGTCTCAGGTGGATCGATCGTCGGCGCTCATTACTATCTGAAAGTCCGCAACCTGCTGCAAACGAAGACGGATGCCGAGCTCACTCGTGAAGACTACATCAAACTGGTCCACGATATGATCGATGAGTTTGTCGCGGGGGTGCAAAAGAACATCCGTACTCGCGTGGCCGTCAATCCACTGAAGAACTTCCGGATATTCTGGAGCAATAACTATTCGCGCACGTCAAGGGCCGCGGAATTGTATGAACAGCATCTTTACGCAAGAGTGAAGGATGATCACGTCAAAGGCGAACGCTGGCTGAACGAGCTGACGATCTCACCACGAACGCAAGTCAACGGAGACGTCTTCAACGACTCGACGTTTGCGCCGAAGTATCAAAACTGGCGACGTGATGCGAAAGTGCCGATTCTCGTGCTCAACGCCGCCACTCTCAACACGGGTCACACATGGCAATTTACAGCTTCGTGGATGGGCGAAGCGCCCGCGGGAATCGATAGCGAGATCGACGGCAACGATCGTCTACGTCGCATGTACTACCCGGATGCGCCCGAAGACCACCAGAAAATACGCTTGGGCCAGGCCGTAGGCGCCTCGGCGGCGGTGCCCGCAGTTTTTGAACCGCTGACGATGGACCATCTTTATCCGGATCGCATCATCCGGCTGGCGGATGGTGGCGTTGCCGACAACCAGGGCGTGGCGACGTTGATGGAGCAGGACTGCAAGATCATTCTCGTTAGCGATGCGAGCGGGCAAATGGAATCGCAACCTGCTTCCAGCAAAGGAATCCTGGGAGTTTTGCTGCGCACGAACAGTATCTTTCAGGCAAGGATTCGCGAAGCTGAATACCACGATCTGAAGGGTCGTCGTCGTTCGAGTCTCTTGCGAGGCTTTATGTTTGTTCACCTGAAAGGCGATCTCAATGTGGATCCCGTCGATTGGATTGACTGTTTAGATCCTTATGATCCACGCGAAGACGTGCAGCCACTCTGGCGCCGTGATCGATATACACGCTACGGCATTGCCAAAGATGTGCAGCAAATGCTTTCCGCGCTGCGCACCGATCTTGATTCTTTTTCGGAAGCGGAAGCCTACGCTCTAATGACGAGCGGCTATCGCATGACCGAGTTTCAGTTCAAACAAGAAAGATGCGTGGAAGAGTTTTTTGAGCCGGAGCAAAGTGAGCCGTGGAAGTTTCTCGAGATCGAAGACTTCATGCGGGATTCAGGGAAAGGAAACAAGTACCTGAAACAACTGTTGACTGCGGGCAGTAGCAGTGCGTTTAAGGTTTGGCATATCGATCCGATTCTGAAGAACGCGGCGCGTATTGTTTTGGTCCTGATCATCCTCGCCTTAGCGGCGCTGATTTACATGTGGTGGACCACACCTGTACCTGATGTAGTAGCGCAGCGAGTGACAGATATCACGACTCCATCAGCGACGGCTGTTAAAGGACTCACCTTCCAGAAAGTTGGGAGATACATCTATTCAGTGGTCGTGATGATGCTCTTAATTGGTTTGCTGGCCAAAGTCCTCACCGCGTTGTTCGGCACGTTCGTGTCGCAGCACGCCATCGCGTTAGTGCGTTGGAAAGACACTCTGCAACGAATCGCGCTGGGGCTCGTCATCAGCACAATCGGCTTCGTCGCCGCCGCGCTGCATGTCTACATCTTCGACAAACGATTTTTGAGTTTGGGGACGTTGCAGAAAGTCAAAGCCAAGAACGGTTGAATCCCACGATGTAGATCTCGTCCACAGATTGCGCAGATTTTTTTCGTTTCTGTGTAATCTGTGGATGGAGCATTCGGTGACGACTGGGAGCTTCTGACCTATAATCAGGACGAACGTAGTTCAGTCAATTCTCAATCTCGACCTCGTCTAATACCCGGGAACTGCTTAGTCATACAGAGTTTTGAAATTTTAAAGGAGGATCGACATGTCTCTTTGGGGTCACCTGGAAGATCGATACAACACGCAGCGTCCACGAAAGCTGCTCGCGCTCGACGGCGGCGGGATTCGTGGGGTGCTGACGTTGCAAGTCCTGATTCGCATGGAAGAAATGCTCGCGGAGAAGAGCGGGCAGGGTAAAGACTTTCGTCTTTGCAAATTTTTTGATTACATCGGCGGTACGAGCACCGGCGCGATCATCGCCGCGGGGCTCGCGATCGGTAAGTCGGCGCGCTTCCTCTCTGACTTCTACCAGGAAGTTGGACCAGCAATGTTTGAGAAAGCATTCATCCTCCGGCGTCTCAAACATCTTTACAAGAGCGAGCCGCTCACTGAAAAGCTCAAAGAAGTGTTTGGCGAGGACACGACGCTCGATTCCGATAAGCTGAAGTGCCTGCTGCTCGTCGTCACCCGCAACGTCAGTACCGACTCGCCCTGGCCCATCAGCAGCAATCCATACGCAAAGTACAACGCTCCCGATCGCGCCGATCGAAATACACAAATCCCGCTCTGGCAACTCGTGCGTGCCAGCACGGCGGCGCCCGTCTTTTTCCCGCCCGAAGTTGTGCAGTGGGATCCAAACAATCCCGAGAAAGCATTTCTATTCGAGGATGGCGGACTCACGCCTTACAACAACCCTGCATTTCTGATCGCGCGCATGGCAACACATCCGGCGTACAAGCTGGGCTGGCCCACAGGTGAAAAGAACCTGCTGGTAATGTCAATCGGCACAGGCTCCGCACCGGCAGTCGATGCTGATGTTTACAGTGGCGGCAAAAACGCCTTTTCAAATCTCGTCAGCTTTCCGAGCGCTTTGATGTACGGCGCCACCGTCGATCAGGACATTAACTGCCGCATCATTGGTCGCTGCATACACGGCGGTGAGTTCGATAAAGAACTTGGTCGTTGCGACACGGAGATCGATCGCGAGATCGGTGATCTTGTACATCGCGCCGATCCGATTCCGGATGATTTGGGACGGCAGTTTACTTACGCCCGGTACAATGCAGAACTGTCGAGGAAGTGGCTCGAGAAGCGCGGCCTCGGAAACGTCGATCCCGCGAAAGTCGCGCAACTCGACTCAATCGAACATATTCCGGATCTCATCAAAGTCGGAGAGGCACTCGCGCAAGAAGTTAAGATCGAACACTTCCGGCTCGATCATTTTGGACACTTCTACCAGTGAAGATGGGCCACAAAAAGGCACAAAAATAAAAGCCACAAAAAGGCACAGAAGCACAAAAAAATTCTTTCGAAGCGTTTGTGATTTTGTGCTTTGTGGCTGAAGTTTGAGGAGTAAGAATAATGCGCGCGTTTATTATCCGGCCCTTCGGCACGAAGAATGACATCAACTTCGACGACGTCGAGCAGAAGCTGATCGATCCGGCGCTCAACCGTTTGGGAATCACTGGCCGGACCACGATGGAGATCCGCCGGCAGGGAAACATTCGTCTCGATATGTTTCAACGCCTGCTCACGGCCAACCTCGTGATCGCCGACATCTCCATCCACAACGCAAATGTTTACTACGAGCTGGGCGTGCGTCACGCGTTGCGCGGCAGGCACACGTTCATGATTCGCGCGCGTGGCGCCGGCCTCCAGACTGACGAGGTTCCATTCGACATCAAGACCGATCGCTATCTCACTTACGACGGTGTGGATCCCGCAACGAGCGTCGATGATCTCGTCGAGGGTCTGCGACAGACGACGAACTCTGAAGCAGAAGATAGTCCGGTGTTTCAAATGCTGCCCGATCTGGAGGAGCAGGATCGGGCGCGCTTTCTTCCGATTCCGCGTGATTATCGCGAGGAAGTCGAGCGTGCGACACAGAAGAGGGAGCTCGGCGATCTGGAGCTGCTTGCGTCTGAGGCGCTTGGCTTCGAGTGGGAGATTGAAGGACTGCGTCTGGTCGGGCGAGCGCAGTTTAATCTGAATGCATTCGAGGGCGCGCGCGAAACGTGGGAGCTCGTGCGCAAGCAGGACGCGTTAGACGAAGAGGCCAACAAAATGCTCGGCACGATCTATCAACGTCTGTGCGATCTCACCAGTTCAGACCAGGCCCTGAAGCGCGCGCTCAGCCGTACCGGGCTCGACAAAGAAGGGCGAGCAGAGATTGGAGCGTTGTTGGGTAGTAATGCGAAGTCTCGTTGGACCAGTGAGTGGAGACAAGCGACGACGTTGGCCGATCGACAGCGGCGTGCGCTAATGTCGCCTTATCTCGATGAATCGCTCGACGCTTACGACTGTGCGTTCAAGGAAGATCTCAACCACTATTACTCCGGACTGAATTCGCTCGCGATGCTGACGATTCAGGTTAAGTTAGCTGAGCTCATGCCTGACGTTTGGGCGGGGTGGTTTGACGATGACGACAGCGCGTTGCGTGAGGTGGATTGTAAAAAGAAGCAAATTCAAAAGCTCTCAGCCGCGACCGATCTCTCGCTCAAGGCGACAGCAGAACGTCTTAAGCGGGAGAAACAAACAGACTTCTGGGCGGAGATCAGTGAAGCAGATCATTGTTTTCTTACTTCGAACAGGCCGGCGAAAGTGGCCAACGCCTACCGCAAAGCGCTCGTCGATGCACCGGCTTTCATGAGTGACACGCTGCGGCGTCAGCTTAGCCTTTATCAGGATCTGGGTTTACTAAAAGAGAATGTCGACGCGGTCGCGAGCGTGCTCGAGCCTGCTCCGGCCGAAGCGCCGGTTACGGCGGCTGCACCGAAGCGCGTGCTTATGTTTACTGGTCACAGGATTGATGCTCCGGGACGTCCTGAGCCGAGGTTCCCGCCAGAGAAGGTTGAAGTTGCTAAACAGAAGATCGCTGAAGCGATTGCAGCGGAACAACAACTCGCCGGTGGGATTGCTTACGGCGTCGCGGGATGTGCGAGTGGTGGCGACATTCTGTTTCACCAGGTTTGTGAAGCGATGAAGATTCCGACTCGCGTGTTCCTGGCGTTGCCGCGCGAGCTTTATATTCGCGAGTCTGTGGCGCCTGCGGGGCCGCACTGGATCGAGGATTTTAATAGTCTCGTTAGAACACGGCCCGTGCGTGTACTCTGCGATTCGAAGGACTTGCCACGCTGGCTTCAGAACAAATCGAATTACAACATCTGGCAGCGCAATAACCTGTGGAACCTGCACAACGCGCTCGCTGCCGCGGGCGGTGAAAACCTGACGCTGATCGCGCTGTGGAACGGAACGAGCGGTGATGGACCAGGCGGCGCCGCTGACATGGTCCAAAAGGCGCAGGAGCGTGGTTCTAAAACGATCATCCTCGATACCAAGAAGATCTTTGCTTAAGCTACAAAGCCATCCACAGATTCCACAGATAGTTATAAATCTGCGTAATCTGTGGATGGCTTTTGCGAACCTATTTCTCGAATACGTGGATCGAATAGCCCTGGGGCAATGTCGGTTGTATTGTCTGCCAGACCTCCGGTGGGATTTCGCCTGCGTCGAGTAACACTGACTTCTCAACTATCGGTATGTTCTCGATCTCGCGGTAGCCGTTTTTCAAAAACACCTCTTCCGGATTGTCGATCGTGAACTTGAAGGTGGCACCCATGCCAGTAAGCTTCTCGTGAATCGTGCCGGCGTTCTTCTCGAAGAAGTCCCTCGTCATCAGATCACAAATGAGTCTATGTCGTGGAAACAGGCGGTCCAGTATCTCGAGTAGTTTTCCGATTGCTGCTTCCTCGAGATACATCAAGACGCCCTCGACCACGACGGTGACCGGGCTGCGACCCGACAAGGAAGCGAGCTTTTGTTCGAGTGATTCGGAAGCGAAGTCGATCGAGATGCGCTGGAGCTCGTTGTTGCTGGTCGCAGCGGGTAATCGTTCCTCTTTGTAAGCGATCACCTGCGGCTCGTCGAGCTCAACCCATGTGCCGCCTTTCAGCCTGAAGGCGCGCGTATCGAAACCCGCTCCGATAATCACCACAGTCAGATTCGGATTCGCCTGCAACTCCTGGCGCAGCAGATCGTCGATGATGCGATGGCGCCCGACGTTGGAAGCGTTGGGCCTTGTTTCGTCTTTGAAGCTCGCGAGGATCTGTAGCCCCTGTTCGTTCATGAAAACTTTCGCGTATGTGTCGCCACAAACTGGCTTGTCGCGCTCGGCGTCCTGCATGCGCACACCACAACAATAAAAGGCCGTTTTCGATATTGGTTTCATAGCCGTCTATTTTAGCTCGCAAAAGCGTGTTCATCATGTAAATTTTCTAAATCCTGTTATCCTGTCATAGATCTTACGACCTCTGACGGACCAGGGTAAGACTTTGAATCGGTCATCTCTCATCGCGATTCTGTTACTAAGTATTTTCCTCCATCTCGCTTGCACCAACCTTCCGCGCGACCCAAATGAAACCTTGCGCCAGTTGCAATCTCGCCCCATGCGAGTCGGCATCGTCGAACGTTCGCCGTGGGTTGTGCGAACGAGTGGTGAACCGGCCGGAGTCGAGGCCGATCTACTCCGCAATTTCGCAAGCCAGTTAGGAACCACGATCGAGTGGCACTCTGGTAACGAACAGGAACAAATGGAGGCACTCGAGCACTATCAACTCGACGTTGTGATTGGTGGTCTAACTGACCGCACGCCGTGGCGAAAATACGTCGGGTTGACGAGTCCGTATTTCGAAGAGACTTACAGAGTCGGAATCCCTGCATCTTCACAGTTGCAAAAACTGGACGGCGCTCAGGTGGCGGTTCACAAAGGTGAAGCCGTAGCCGCAGAGTTGGAAAAGAAAGGTGCTCGCGTGATTCGCGTGGATGATCTGGCGCAGGTGAGTGGTCCGGTAGCCGCTCCTGATTGGCGCCTCGAACAGATGGGTCTAAGCGGCACGAGTGAGGAATTGGACTCGGTGAAACACGTGTTCGCCGTGCCGCCAGGTGAGAACGGTTTCGTAAAACGACTGGACGAGTTTCTTTTTACAAAACGATTTGAAATCAAGAACCTGCTGCAACGAGAAGTGTCGAAGAATGAAGTTTCCAGGTAATCCATATCGTTTGCCGGAAGATAAGCAACAGGCGATGAAGCGCGCCCAGCGTCTCGCCTGGATCACCATTGTGTTCATGAGCTCAATCGTTTTTGTGATCGGTATCACGATGGGTTCGTCAGAGGCGATGAAGGCGGTGTGGATTGAAGATCTCCTGAGTTTGATTCCGCCCATAGCCTTTCTGATCGGCACTCGCTACTTCGATCGTCCGCCTGATGCGGAATTTCCCTACGGTTACCGGCGCGCTGTGATGATCGCGTTTCTGGCTGCGGCTGTCGCACTCCTGGGATTTGGCCTGTACATTTTGATTCACGCGGCAATGACACTCGTGATGGTGGAGAAGCCGACGATTCAGACAATGGAGATCTTTGGTCGACGCATCTGGCTTGGCTGGGTGATGATAGCCGCCCTCGTTTACAGCGTGATTCCGCCGTTCATTCTCGGGCGAATCAAACAGCCGCTGGCGCACGAGCTACACCAGAAGGCACTCCGAACCGATGCGAATATGAATAAAGGCGACTGGCTGGCGGGACTTGCCGGCATACTCGGAATCGCCGGTGTAGCATACGGCTACTGGTGGGCCGACGCGGTTGCCGCGATCATCATTTCGCTGGAAATTCTGCGCGACGGTGTTTCGGATTTAAGTCATAGTGTGGCCCAGTTAATGAACAAGCGACCATCGGATGTGGACGAGAACCCGGATCCAACTCCAGATAAGATACAGCACGAGCTCGAGCAATTGGAGTGGGTGCAAAAAGCGCGCGTTCGATTACGTGAGGACGGCGACGTGCTCACCGGCGAAGCGTTCGTGGTGCCGAGAGATGAAGTTGATCTTCTGAATAGATTGAGCAAGGCACGGGAGGTAGCACGCGCTGTCGACTGGCGTCTGCATGACGTTCAGATTGTTCCCGTTCGCTCGCTGGAGTAATCTTTCTTCAGAGGTATTTGATCATGGCGCAAGACGAATCACTACGAAAACACGTGCTCTACCTGCTGCGAGGCGGTGGCGCACATCTGTCATTCGACGATTTTGTAAACAGCTTTCCCGCGGACCTCTGCAACCGGCAGATTGAAGGACTGCCTTACACGCCGTGGCAAATCCTGGAACACATGCGCCTGGCGCAGTGGGACATACTCGAGTTCAGCCGCGATCCCGATCACGTCTCACCGGAGTTTCCGAAAGGGTACTGGCCCAAGCCGGATGAGCTCGGTAATCCAACGTTGTGGCAGCAAACGATCGATCAGTTTCGTAACGATCTGCAACAGATGGAAGCACTCGTTGAGGATCCATCAACAGATCTGCACGCAAAGATACCGCATGGCGAGGGGCAGACCATCTTGCGTGAAGCGCTCTTGATCGCGGATCACAATGCCTACCATCTCGGTGTGTTGTCCGTGATGGGTCGCATCGCCAAAACCGTTCGTCAATAAAGCAGGACACAAAAGGCACATAGAAGATCACAAAAAGCACAGAGATCTTTTTGTGCCTTTTGTGAGCTTCTTTGTGCCTTTTGTGATCGACAATGTGATAAATTCCTGAGCCCAATGGACAAGCCTGGGACTCACGAACTTACTCAACTCCTGGAAGCGTGGAGCGACGGCGAAGAGGAAGCCCTCGAGAAGCTCGCGCCGCTAGTCCATGCCGAGCTCTACCGTCTCGCGAAGCGCTACATGAGCCGCGAGCGGCCGGATCATCTACTGCAAACCTCCGCTCTCATCAACGAAGCATACGTCCGCTTGATCGACTGGAAGGCCGTCCGCTGGCAAAACCGTGCACACTTTTTCGGCGTCGCCGCACAGATAATGCGTCGCATCCTCGTTGACTTTGCACGACGCCGTCCACGTGTCGATAAAGACGTGGACGCAATCCGCATGTCGCTTGATGCGGCGCTGACGATCTCGAGCGAACGAGAGCCCGATCTGCTGGCGCTCGACGAAGCGCTGAAAAGTCTCGCTACGATTGACGAGCGCAAGAGTCGAATTGTCGAGCTTCGTTTCTTCGGCGGGCTCAGTGTGGATGAGACCGCGGAAGTCATGAAGATGTCTTCGATCACTGTCATACGCGAGTGGAACAAAGCCAAAGCGTGGCTCTATCGCGAGCTCAGCAATAACTAAATGGACCGCGAGCTGTGGAAACAAGTTGACGCACTGCTCGAGCAGGCACTCGAACAACCGCCCGAAGCGCGCGAAGCGTTTGTCCTTGCCGCGTCGCAGGACAATTCTGCCTTGCGCGATGAAGTATTGAGCCTGCTCAAGGCGCAGGCCCAGGCGGCGCAGTTCATGGAACGCTCCGCGATGAATGTAGCGGCCCAGGCCCTGGCGCAGGACTCGAAGATCACAACGATTGTTGCGACGCTCGTCGGCCAGGAATTCGCGACTTACAAGATCGAAAAACTTCTCGGTGCGGGAGGCATGGGAGAAGTTTACCTCGCGCGTGATCTCAAGCTCGGTCGGATGGTCGCACTCAAAGTTCTTCCATTCCATTTTGTTGTCGATGCCGATCGATTGAGTCGCTTTCAACGCGAAGCGCGCGCGTTATCGTCTCTGAATCATCCGAACCTCGTCACGATTTATGAAGTTGGCGAAGCTAACGGTCTCCACTTCATCGCGATGGAATTGGTCGAGGGCAACACGCTTTCGTCGCTGCGAGACAAAGTGAGTTTGAAAGAGTTGCTGGCGATCGTGGCGCAGGTTGCGGAGGCGTTGGGCGCCGCGCATCAGTCGGGCATCATTCATCGCGACGTAAAGCCTGACAACGTGATGGTCCGGCCTGACGGCTACGTGAAGGTGCTCGATTTTGGTCTCGTGAAACTGGCGGAAGTTGAGCCCACGCCGGGAACGGCGGCCCAGACAAAGCTTGGCGTGGCGATGGGAACGTTGGCTTACATGTCGCCGGAACAAGCGTCGGGAGAGCCGGTGGACCATCGCACGGATATCTGGAGTTTGGGAGTTGTTCTATACGAGCTCGCAACCGGTCAAAAACCTTTTACCGGAGAATCGCGACAAGCCATCATCAACAGAATCCTGTCGGGCCAGCCGAATCAGGCAAGTACGATCGACACCAGCCTTCCGTCTGAGCTGGATACGATTCTCAGCAAGGCGCTGGAGAAGGATCGGGAGCTGCGTTACCAGACCGCTTCCGATTTCCGCGCGGATCTTCGTCGCTTGCTGCGGCAGGTTGATTCGTCTCCTGGTGTTGCCGGATCCAGATCGACGCCTGGCGCTGTGCAGCAGCTCACGCAACGTCGTTGGCTTTGGCCCGCTGTCGCGTGTGCTGCGATTTTAATAACCGCGTTGCTGGCGTGGTCGGTGTGGCTGGAGGCCAGAGCAGTCACGATTGACTGGGCACACGCCGCACACGTGCAGCTCACCAACGAACACGGCACTGAATACTTTCCCAGTCTGGCGCCCGACGGCAAGAGTTTCGTTTACTCGAGCAAACAGAACGGCAACTTCGATCTGTTTGTGCAGAGAGTGGGCGGCAAGAACGCCACGCCACTGACGCCAAACACGCCTTCCGACGAGATCGCAGCAGTGTTTTCACCGGATGGCGAACGCATCGCTTTTCGATCGACGCGCGAGCCTGCGGGCGTGTATGTGATGGAAGCGAGCGGCGAGAATGTCAGGCTTGTTGTAGCTGGTTGCTATCACCCGTCGTGGTCTCCTGACGGTCGCGAAATCGTTTGCAGCACGGCCGGTCATGCAGAGCCGTCGACGAGGAACACCCTGCCAAGTGCTTTGTGGATTGCGAGTGTGGAAACAGGCGAGAAGCGGTTCTTGTGTGAACACGACGCGATGCAGCCATCCTGGTCGCCGAACGGCGATCGCATCGCGTTCTGGTTCATGCCTCCGAGTGCCGGTCGAAGCGACATCGCAACCATTTCGCGGAATGGCGGTGAGATCGAAGTAATAACAAAAGATGCTTCAACGAACTGGAACCCGGTTTGGTCGCCCGATGGAAAGTTTCTTTACTTCGCCAGCGATCGCAGCGGCAACATGAGTTTTTGGCGAGTGGCGATTGACGAACAGACCGGCAAGGTACAGGGAGAAGCGGAAGCTGTTTCCACTCCTGCAAATTTCAATCGCCACCTGAACTTTTCGGCTAATGGGCGGCGCATGATCTACGTTCAAACCGATCAGCAGGCAAATATTCAGGGCGTCAACTTCAATGCAAACACGGAGAAGATTTCCGGCGAACCGTTCTGGATCACGCGTGGCGATCGGCACATCGTGCGTCCTGAGCTTTCACCCGACGGCACTCGGTTTGTGATGCGTGAATCACGGCGCACGCAGGACGATGTCGTTATCGTCAGTCGTGATGGCACGCAGTGGCGCGATCTCACCAATGACAAGCCTTTCGATCGATATCCACGCTGGTCACCCGACGGGAAGAAAATTGCTTTCACTTCGGATCGCTGTGGCCGCTACGAGATCTGGATACTCGATGCTGATGCGACGGATTTCCGTCAGCTCACGTTCGACACTACTGGTGATACTACTTTTCCCCTGTGGTCTCCGGATGGCAAACAGATTCTTTTCCGCACGAATCATGTGAACTCAATCCTGGATGTTAATAAAACGTGGGCCGAGCAGGACTTCCGGCAGTTGCCGGTGCCTCCGGATAACCAACGTTTTATCGTGTGGGATTGGTCGCCTGATGCAAAGAAGTTGATCGGAAGTCTAAGTGGACCACCCTGGGGTGTTGCTTACTATTCGTTTGAGACAAATAAGTACGAAAGACTGAGTGAGTATGGCACCAGTGCGATGTGGTTCCCCGACAGCACCCGCTTTGTCTTTCTGTTTGAAAAGAAGCTGTATCTTGGCGACATAAATACAAGGCGCGTGCGCGAGATCTTCTCGACCGGCGAGGACGAGATTCGCAGTGTCGACATCTCGCCCGACGGCAAGCTCATCTACTATGCCATCCACTCCTCCGAGAGCGACATCTGGCTGCTGGATCTGGAGTGAAGCCCGCGAAGCAGGCGACAGCATAAAGCCTAGGGCGCAAGCCCTAGGTACACATCGTATCCCTTAGCGAACAAGCCCGCGAAGCGGGCGACAGCCTCAAAACGTTTGGCGCTGCCGCCCGTTTCACGGGCTCAATTTGCTTTTTCTGATTGCGATCCTGGGGCTTGCGCCCCAGGCTTTATGCTGTCGCCCGCTTCGCGGGCTTGTTAACGAAAACGTCACAACTATGAAAGACCTTAACGAGGAATTTCGTTGATTCTCATGGTGTTGGAAATTCCGAGGAGAGGTGAAGATCAATGTTTACCAAAAGGGTGTTGACGATAATCCATGTATTGATTCTAGTAGCGAGTTTTGTGGTCGTTGCGCAGGCACAGGATGCGCCATACCGGCTCAACGATAAGGAAGTCAAAAAACTGATGGCGCAGCTCAAGAAAGATACGGGCAGGTTTCGCAAGAGCTTCGACTCTTCGCTTGACCGGAGCCGCTTGAACGGTACGAACCGCGAAGATGATATCAACCGGATGCTGAAGAACTATGAGGACGCCACCGAGCGGCTGTATAGCCGGTTCAAAGACGAAAAGTCTGTGGGAGCTGACGTGGAAGCTGTTCTGGACGGCGCCGCTGAGATCGATCGCTTCATGACGCGACGGCTTGCAAGTGAAAGAGCTGAGCGCGACTGGGACGCGGTTCGCCAGGATCTACGGCGTTTGGCAGAGGCGTATAACGTGAGTTGGCGTTGGTGGTCCTGATGCACTAGTTTATTTAGCCGCGGATCGCGTTCGATCCGCGGCTAAATTCTGACAAAGGACACGACCCCATCATGAGAAAGCGTACCCTGCCGGCAATCTTTGTTTTGCTGGTTGCATGTTCCTCCGTCGCCTATTCGCAGTCGCTCATCGAAGAGTTTTCGTTCCAGATCAAAGACTTCAGGATGGACCATCAAACACAAACCAACAACCTGAACATCTCGATCTCCTACCGGTACACCACTAACATTCAGAAGGCTGACTATCCTGACTTCCGCTGGCTCGCGAAAGATGTTGAGACATTACTGAGCAACTACCCAAACAAAGACGACTACTGGGAAATTGTAAACAAGCAAATTACCTCGATCTTGCTGAACAAATATCCCGGTATCAAAAGCGTAACCAGTGACCTGAAAGTCGATCCATCGAGTCTTATTCCCTACACACGCTCGAGCCGCGTCACCCGCGAGCGCGCGACGATCAAGTCAAACCGCAAACGGATGTAAAGTTCAGAGTTCAAGCTTTAGCTTGCCGCCGTGCCTCCGATGCTGAAAAGAACAAGCTAAAGCTTGAACTCTAAACCCGCTGTAAAAGATTGGATGAAGCGCGGAGTTAGAGTAATATCAGCGCTCCCCAGACTACGTTGCACATTGCAAAAAATAGAAAATCCACTTTTTTGGAGTCTCAGACCATGACTAATCATTTCACATGGGCCACGACGCGTCTATCAATCCGTTTGCTGTCCAGCGTTGCCGTTCTATTACTCATCGCATCAGCGGCAATCGCACAGCCGGCAGGCACATTCAAAAGATTCTCGATCAAGTCAACAGTTCTCGGCGAAGACAGGATCATTCTCGTGCGTACTCCGGCAGGATACGAGAACAACAAGGTGAGCTACCCGATACTCTACATGACCGACGGTGATGCTCACATGGGCCATACTGCGAGCACTGTAGAATTCCTGACGCAAAACGGTCGCATCTCGGATTTGATTGTAGTCGGCGTCACGAACACTGACCGCACTCGAGATCTGACCCCGGCGAAGTCCAGCGCCAAGAATCCCGCCGGCGAGCTGCAATTTCCAACCAGTGGTGGTGCAGACAACTTTCTGAAGTTCTTTGAGACTGAGCTCATTCCGGAGATCGAGAAGACGTATCGCGTGCAGCCGTATCGCATTCTTGCCGGACACTCGCTTGGTGGTCTATTCACAATCCACGCGATGATCAGCAAGCCCGGGCTCTTCAATTCCTTTGTTGCGGTGAGTCCGTCGTTGCAATGGGATAACAACGAAGCTCTGAAACGCGTCGAAGACTTCCTGAAGAACCAGAAGGAATCGAAAGTGACGCTGTTTGCGTCGTTAGGCAATGAGACTGGACCAATCGGAGAGGGCTTTGACAAGCTCAAAGACCTGCTGGCGAAATCAAACATCAAGGGTTTCGAGTGGCAAGCGGAGCGTATGGCTGATGAAGATCATGGGTCTGTGGTGCTTCGCAGTCATTATTACGGATTGCGAAAAATTTATGAAGGTTGGCAGGCCCCGAGAGATCCGAATGGAGCAATCAGTGGCGGGTTGAAAGGTGCTGATGAGCATTACAAAAAGCTCAGCGCGAAATTCGGCTACTCCGTTCCCACGCCGGAGAACCTGATCAATCAGATCGGTTACCGGTTGATGTTCGACGGTCAACCGGAGGAAGCGATTGCAGTCTTCAAGACGAACGTCGAACGTTACCCGGCGTCGGCGAATGTTTACGACAGTCTGGCGGAAGCGTATGAGCGAGGCGGGCGACTCGAGCTCGCGGAACCGCTTTACGATAAAGCGCGCATTCTCGGTGAGCAGAATAACGATCCGGCTACGCCGGTCTACAAGACCAACTACGAACGCGTACACGCGAAATTGAAAGAAAAGAATTAATTGTAGGGGCCGCCCTCTGTGGCCGCCCCAGCGCGGAAACACAATGTGGGAAACCTGGGGCGGCCACAGAGGGCCGCCCCTACGATTATTCCCGCGGGAATTTTTTGATCTGGGCAGGGAGGCTCGTGACGGGGAAGAGTGTGGAGGTTTCGGCGCCGGCTGATACTTTGATCGGTTGCGAGCCGGCGACAGACCTGGTTTGTTCGGGGATCGTCTTCTCGTCCAGCAATAGGATGTGCTCGCCCGGCGGCAGGTCGCCGATGATGAAATAGCCTTTGTCGTCTGTGAGGGTGTCGCGACCACTGCCTGTCACCACGCGCACGTCAGCCAACGGCTGCTCGCCTTCATCGAAACGCCCATTCTCATTCGTATCAAACCAAACGATCCCGCTGATGCGGCCCGTGCGCACCACGCGAAAGTCGACGATAACATCACGACTCGACTCGATCGTGATCTGCTGCTGCGTCTGGTCCAACAACGTCAAATCTGCCCGTACCGACAACAGATCGAGATAGACCGCGTGGTCACCTCGCGCCACGCTCTCGACTCTAAAATTGCCGCTCGCATCTGAAACTACGTAACGATTTCCATCAACGCGGACTCTCGCGTTCGCCTGCGGCTGATCGACACCGGGATCGTATCGTCCATTTAAATTCACATCCTGGTAAACGCGGCCATACACCGACGCGTACGAACCCAGCTCGGAGAGTGGACCATTGATCGCGCGTTCAGCCCGCTTGGATGAGAACAACAAGCCGTGCAAAGTTAGAAGCGCCGTCGTGCCGGTTTGCGTTCTCAAGTAACTGAATTGCACGGAGGTGTTTCGCGGCAGTTTGACGAAGGCTGAGAGATGTTGCGACGTGTAAAAAGCCGCGGAGTCGCTGCGCGTGTAACCCAGTCCGGCACTGAAACCGAGATGATTGCGAAACAGGTTCGACATCTGCCAGGTTGCCATGCCGCTGAGCAGCCCCCGACTGCCTAACGACTGGCTCACCTCGAGAGAATTCGACTCATTGATTCTGATGTTCCCACCGCCTTGCACGTTGAGAACGGTATCGCCGAATGTCTTGATGCGCGAGCCGTTGACAAACATCTGCCAGCGATGAAATTTTTTCGTCGCGGTAATCAACGTGAACGCGGAGTTTCGCAATTGTTCATTACCGCTCTGTGTGTGAGAGATAAAGAGCGACGGCATAGCATTCTCCGGCGCGAGACTCACCGTTGCAGTGATGTAGCGATTGAACAGGTTCAGCTTTCCGGGTGTGGTCGCAGAGCTGGCACTAACGGCTGCCGTGACCCATCGTCGCGGTTGCCAGCTTAGTCCGGCTGCGGTGAGATTTGTAGGTTGGTGCAGGCCACTTTGCGGGCCCAGGAAGGTTGGACCAACGTAAGCATAGCGGCCTTGCAGGATTAGCTGGTCCGTCAGTCGATAAGATCCGGTGAGATTAACGGCGATGTCGGAACCGTTGACTCGAGTTCCATCGCGATTGACGCCCGAGAATTGGCCCACGGCGACATCGGCCTCGAGACGGTTAAGACCTGACATGTATTTGACGCCGCCTGTAAGCGTGTTGCCTTTGCGGTTCGCGCGGTCGAAGCGCATCCCCCCGGCTGAAAACGTGAAGTCCGATTGACGTGGGCCGTAAGTGGCAGTGGTTGCAAGTGCGCCGAAGATCTTCGTGTCATACCGCACGGGGAGCGGAGAGAATGGACCGAGGTTCAATTCTCCAGGCTTCAGAATTTCGGAGATTCCGGAGGTCGTTTGCCCGCCAAAGAAATCAAGTCGCACGCGATGAAAAGGTAGTTGGACCAGACCGCCGCGCACCGCCGCATTCAGAAACTCGAGATCTGTGCCGGTACCGAATTCACCGCCGACAAAGCTTTGACCGTTGGGGCGATCAAGCCTGACCGTCCCACCTAAGAGATTTGCGCGAGACGAAGAGAACGGCGTGCCGACCGAGGAGTTTGCAATGAAGCTCAACCTCGCATCGCCGACGCGGCCAGTGCCGCGCAGGACGAGACTGTGATCGCCTGAGGTAGTGTAGCGACTGAAGTTGTAATCGTATTCGATTTGAAAGAGCTGCCACGGCGCGTTTTTGCCTCCGGTGCGAATGTTGTCAACCTGGACGCCCTTGCGACTGATAACGATGGCCTGGCTCTCATCGCGACGGACCACGACGTCAAGCAGTGCGGAAACGATCTCGGCCGGAAGCATGAGCTCGTTCGGTGTTGGCGGAAAGACGAGATCAGCAGTGCCGGAAACAGTGAGAATAACGGCGCCGTTCTCACGCACTTCATTCAGTGGAGCGTTGAAAACTGCTGTCGTGCCGTTTTGACGGCGGATCGTAACGACGCGCGATGATGAATCGGCGCTGAGCGTGTCGCCAAGTGCCAGCGCGATAGTGGCAACTGGCAGAAACAGTCGTCCACCACGCAATTGCGCCGCACTGTTTGGTCCGACGAGGGCGCGCTCGTTGACGATGATTACCGAGCTCTGTTGGGCGGCAATATTAGCCGCAAAAAGGCACAAAAAGCACAAAACGCTTAAGAGAGATGCTATGTGCTTTTTTGTGGCGGTCATACTTGTGATATAAGGCTCAGCAATCTAATTTCAGGAGTTCTCACATGATGCGTGCAACGTTCGTCTACTCACGCTGATTGCTGTTGGGGTTTTTGTGCCTGCTGGCGTGAAAGCTCAATCTTCTGTGACGCTCAGAGCCACCGTCAGCGAAACTGTTAATCTCTCGGTCCTCCCGAACTCGATTGATGCGGATGTGGTGAGCATAGGAAATATGGTGCGAGTAACTTGGACCAGTACTAATTCTCCGGTTATTCGCGTGCCTTTGCTCGTGCGTTCAAATAGCAGTTTCAAAATCTCTGCGAGCTTCGAATCCAAAACAGCGGTGTTGAATCATCTCCTGGTGGCGGATGTGCGGGCGACGGGAAGGTTGGTGTCTCCGCAGATTGTTAATGCACTCGATCGGAAGTCGTACCTTGATCCGGATACTTCTCAGCCCTTGCTCGTTCTCACTGGCCCACGCGTGTCGCTTGGCGGTACTCTTCAATCTCCAAACAACGCATTGCAAATAACCGTCCTCATTCGTTTGGAACATCTACCGCAGCGCGACTCGCTTGTCCATTTGACGTTCGTTGCGACGCCGGGATCACTAATTCAGTAACACCCTCGGTTGGTCTACTGCCGTCCTGAAAATCCACCCGGTATTTCACCGTGTACGTGCCGGGTGCGAGGCGCGACTCAACGAGGATGGGCTGAACCAGCTCTGCTCCACCCAACAACGGTAACGATTCCTTTTGCGGCAACTCCGCGACCGCCACGCCCGCGCTGTCCGTCACTTTCAACGACGTAAGCGGACGAATTACGCTGTTGCCACTGTTTTTGAGCAGGGGAGTGACGAGTATCTGATCGTCCTTCGTCTCAGCACGCAGGCTTTCCAACGATCCCTGGCGACGCAATTGCGGCACTTTGATATAAAACACAGCCGCCATCCGGTATCGAATCACCACCTGACGACGATTCTCGTTGAGCTTGATGTTGTCAGGTCGCTGCTCGATGACCAGCGCAGTCAGGTGATCGCCCGGGGTCGCGTCTTTCGGTACGGAAACAGTGACTCTGATCGCATGCAGGTTTCCCGGCGTCACGGTTGTTTCAGCCGGACTGTAGATCAGCCACGAGCTCGCCGAGTTTGGTAACGTGTTGGCTCTTTCAAATTTGACTTGCCCGTCGCGATCGATGGTCCAATCATTCAAGCTCGCAACGATCCGAACTGGTTGTGCGTTTTCCGCCGTGCTGTGATAGTCGAGATTCACGACGACTGTCGTTTCCGATCCGGGTTGCATTTCGAGCTCCAGCCGCGCCGGAGCTAGTGAGATCCCATTGCCGCTCGGTTTCGGAGTCGCATCAGGAACCGGCACCTGCGCGCTCGCACAAACCACAGCGATCAACAAGCAGATTAGTATCGTGGTGAATCGGCAAATGTTATTTGCAGACATCGATCTGGAAACCTTTCAGCAGGGAACGTTTGGACCAGGTGAAATAGTAAAGATGAGTGTCGCTGACGAAACGCCGGCGGCAAAAAACTGCGGTGTCAAAGCGAAGATAGCGTCAAAAACATATCCGTCGCTTTGCTGGCGCTTGATGCTGTTGTTTTTTGAAAGCTCCGGACCGCTGAGAATGATGGTCGAACCGGATATATTGGCGAGCGATGATGAATAGGTCACCCGGCCACTACCTCCGATCGTTGCGTTAAGGGCGGGATCGTTGTCGAAAGGGGAACGAATGATATGAGTGCTCTGGTTGCAATCCTGCCCGGCGCCGCCCAGTTTGCGAATGTTCTGGAGACCGAAACCAATATCCGATGCCTGGAGCGCCTGGACGTTGCCGTTGTTGAGGCCACTCACTGAAACCGAGACTTGATATGGCTGGTTGCTTCGCAGCGCGATCGGGACAACCACTTTCACGATCGCATTTGTATTGAGCGGCGAGACCTCACCGAAATTCACCGTCACTATCAGATCATTCAACACACTCGCACTGCCCGTGACAGATCCATTCACCGCGCCTGTAATAGCCGGCAAGCCACCGCTACTGATATCCAACGCCTGTGCGGAAATGCTGTGGGCGAAGGCAAGGGAAATCAGGATGGCGAGAAGTGAAAATGTGAAGCGACGCAAACGCATTATGGTGCGGTCACGGTGAAAGTCACGGAGATTGTGGTGGTTCCGTTTTCGAAAAACTGCGGCTTCACTGCAAAAAATGCAGGCACGGTCAAGCCATTCGCATTACTGCGCGGCACCGCGTTCATGATGATTGGACCACTGAGCGCAGTCGTTGCGGAAGAGAACGCGCTGAGGTTCGATCTCACGGCGGTGAATTCGTAGCGTCCGGTGGTTCCGTTCACGGATCCGTTTGCGGCCAGAGTTGGATCACCGGAAGTCGCGTTTGTATCTGCGCCGGCGTTTACGCCAAGTCCCGTTCTCGAGACTGTTCCGAGACCGAAGCCCACGTCGGAGGCGAGGATCCGGCTCGACGATGTACCGGAGCTCGTGACAGTCGCGTTCATCGATAAGACGTAAGGCGCATTACTGCGGAGTTTCAGTGGCACCTGCGCCGTGACGAAGTTGTTGATGTTGCCTGGACCAAGCTCACCGAGATTGATCGACACAGCGAGCGGGGAGTTGGTTACGCCGTCCGTCGTAACGCCTCCGCCGGAGTTACCGGTGAGAGTGACGGCGCCACCTGAGTTGATCTCGACGAATTTCGATACGGTTGCGCTCATCGTGACGGTTCCGGTCGTGGACTGTCCGAAACAGTTAAAAGCCGTGACGACCAGCAACACGGCGAGCAGTAATGATTTTGATATTGGGCGGGGCATCTGGATTGTCCTTTGAGGAGGAGTTAGACATGGTCATCCGGCCGTCAGCCATTAGACTGACGGCCGGCGCCACTTCGTAGGGGAAGAGCTAAAGATTAAAGTGCTACGACGGTGAACTGAGCGGTGATCGTGATCGCCGGAGCTGGATCAAAGAACTGCGGCTTGACAGCGAAGATCGCGGGAAACGTCAGGCTGGTGGCACTGTTGGCCGAGACCGCCTGGTTGATGCGTGGTCCACTCAAAACCGCGCCCGATACAGCATACGCACCGAGACTGGAGTTTGCTCCCGCAAATACCCAACGTCCATTAGCATCCGTGCTGCCACCGACGGTCGGATCGCCCGGAGTAGCGTTGGTGTCCACGCCTGCCGCGAGATTCGCGGGTCGCGCAGCCGGGGTCAAACCAAAACCGACGTCAGTATCTTTCAGGCTGAATGCGGTCGCACCGGCGCCGGCAACGCTGCTAACCATATTGAGTTGATAGGCGACGTTGCTGCGAAGTCTCATCGGCACGCTCAATTTCACAAAACTGTTCGTGTTGCTTGGGCCCAGTTCACCCAGGTTGACAACCACTGCCAGCGGGCTATTTGCGGTGCCGTCCGTGATAATGCTGCCGCCTGAATTGCCGGTGAGCGTGACTGCTCCGCCGGAGGTCAATTCAACAAAATTGGAGACTGTGGCGTTCATCGTGACGGAGCCGGTGGTCTGAGCGAAAGTAGCCGCTGCGCTCATCATAAGCACGGCTGTAATTGCCAGGGTCGTTAATATGCCCTTGGTCGATTTAAACATGTCGTTACTCCTCTATGGTTGGGGATAGTAGGCTCAAGTCGTCTTGTGTGAAGGAGACTGAGGAAAGAAGGTTAATAGGGGATCGCTCGGTTGGGATTCTCAAGCAGCGTCTGCGACACGCCTTACCCTACATCAGCGGCCGCCCAAGCATCATAGGTGGCCGTCAAAGTGTTTGTCAATGCCAATCTATGTTTAACAATCCGCTAAATAGTGAGTGATTTCACTGGAAAACGTGGAATTTGTGCCTGGAGCCTTCATCCTGTAATCCTGAAAATTATGTCATCCTGTCCACTTCCTCTGGAAACCAGAGAAGCGCCCGTGTATAAAGACCTGTTGTTTTCAAACGGACATCACAGACGAGGAACATGAACCGAATTGCCCCGACTACTCCGCGGACGTCCGCGCCGACACTCTTCCTGCTGGCCATAATTACAGCTCTAACATGCGCTTCAACCGTCCACGGACAACCGGCGCCGGAGTTATTTACCTACACGGAGCTGATCCAGTTATATGAGACGCCAAACCTGCCGGAAAGTTTGCAGGCTAAATTGGACCGTTTGCTGAGAACACCTTTCGTCAGTAACGCTGCATCCGTGCGTGGCGGCGATCTGGCTCTGCCGGCCAATCCACGGCTTGGCACTTTTGTGCGCGTCGTACAGTGGAACATCGAGCGGGGTATCGAGTACGACGCGATCAAAGCCGCACTGACAGATGCCACTCAGTTTGCCAGGTTAATAGATCCAACTGCGTATCCGCGCCACGGTAACGATCGAAAACAGATTCTGCAACAGGTTGCGTTGCTGAGGCAGGCGGACGTAATCGTGCTCAACGAAGTTGATTGGGGCCTGAAGCGGACGAACTATCGAAACATCGCCGCAGAACTGGCCTCGGCGCTTCATATGAATTATGCGTACGGTGTTGAATTCGTCGAAGTCGATCCGATCGCGCTGGGCACCGAGGAGTTCGAGGAAGTTTCGGCTGAAGACCGCGCGAAACTCAAAACGCAGATCGCCGTCGACAAATCCCGCTATCGCGGACTGCACGGCTCGGCTATCCTCAGCCGCTTTCCATTGGAGAATGTGCGGCTGCAACCATTCGAGCATCAACCGCATGATTGGTACAAACAAGAGCGCGAGAGCGTACAGCCGCTCGAGGCCGGCAAACGCAAAGCAGGCGAGCTCGTGTTTCGCGAAAAAGTGCAACGTGAGATCCGTCGCGGTGGTCGCACGATGCTGACCGCCGAGATCGTTGACGACCGTCTTCCGGGAGGGCGCATGACTATCGTCGCGACGCATCTCGAAGATAAGACAAAGCCTGAAGGACGTCGCAAGCAACTCGAAGAATTGTTGCATCGCATCAGCGCGGTGGAAGCAACGGTGGTCGTGGCCGGCGATATGAACACTTCGACACACGATGGCACGCCGCTCTCGATTGAACGTGCTTTGAAGAACCGGCTTGGGAGCAAGAGTTTTTGGGCCAGGCAGGCGTTGGGGATTTTGACGGGAGTGAAGCTGCCGACGCTTCTCCTCACGGGAATGAATGCCTATCGCACGCAGGCAGATCCGACGGTGCGGAGTATTCCGCTCGTTGCGTCGAATCCCGAAGCGGAGTTTTTTGAGAAGTTGAAAGACTTCCGGTTTGCTGATGGAAACTCTTTTGATTTCCGCGGCGAGCGCGAGCGATCGTTCGGCGGTAAAGAGAATCCCCTCGCGAATTCGAACGAGAGAGGTGACAAGGGATTTATTACGACGTTTGAGGTTGAGCGGACGATTGCGTTTGTGGGGAAGTTCAAGCTGGATTGGATCTTCGTCAAGCCGCTTTCGCTTACGGAGCCGTATGCGAAGGACGCGCCGCACCGGTTTGCGCCGCATTTTGGAAGGACGTTGAAGAGGATCAACGAAGCCATCAAGGAGCGCATTTCCGACCACGCCCCAATAATGGTCGATTTACCAATCGCCGAGCCACCCCTCGAGCGCCAACCACGATAGTTTTCATCCACAGATTACACAGACAATCTGCGTAATCTGTGGATAGGATTCGCCACTACTCAGGTTGTTCCGCCCAGAAGATCCATTTCGCGCCGTTCTCGTGAGTCTCGGTTGGCTTGAGTAGACCACGCTGTTCAAGCAACGTGCGCGCACTTCGGTACATATTTGCGTACAAACATTGTGTGACATCCAAAAGTTCCCAGCCCTGGTCCGCAAGACTTGTCCGGCCGAAAGCCTGTTCCATTTTCGCGCGCCGTTGCTCAAACAAAGCCACCAACTGCTGCGACATCTCGTCGCACAACTCCCGAAACTCCTCACACTCTTCAGCCTTAAACACCGGGAAATTCGGTTCGTAATAACGCTCGGTCGGGTGCTTCTTTTCAAACTCCGCAGACTCACGCAACAGCTCGCTTCTCAATAGATCATTCACATGCGTGTGTACGCTCGGCGCTGACAGTTCAAGCGCCTGGGCCAACTGCGAAATTGTCCTGGGCTCGCGAGCGACAAGATTCAGAATCTGCTCTTTGGTGCCGTTCGGCAATAACTTTCGCCTCGCAATCTCGGCCCACGGGTCCGTATAGCCACCCGATAAACCTGACACACATTCGCACGGGAAACGTAATGGTTTATTGTCCTCTGCCGTCATCGTCACCTCTGTACAGAAGGGCTTTTAGGGCGTATCCTAAAACGCTCAATCCCCTAATCGGTCGCCCGTGTTTGTAGATGGACGGTAGCACTGCCGTCTTTTCTAAGCAAAGCCAATACTTGAATCACGCAAAGGAGGTAAGTGCGATGCGGAAAGGCTTATACATTTCAATAGCGTTACTTGCTACGGTGGCGGCAGCGCTGGTTCTGGTTCAGGGCAAAGTCCCGAAACGCACGTCTATTCGCCTACCTGGACCACCAGCACAAAGTCGTGCCCGCAGTGAAAAACTCAGAAACTTCGACGCACAGATCGTCGCCAATGCGAATGCGTTCCTGGAAGAGGGACGAGAGACTTTCCGCTTCGACACGTTCGGCGATGAAGTTTTCTGGGGCGACGCACTTCAGCTTCACCAGGCGATTAAAGGTGCGAATTTGGGAGGCGTCGGTCCGGGAATTTCTCCGAGCACTGCATTGGGCCTTGGTCTAAAAGTCGATGTCGATGCATTACCGCAGCCTCTGATCAATCAGATAAAGCAGGGAAAGGTCAGTCTTGACGATCCGGCGACTACGGTTGCTTTGTTGAAACTGAATGCGGTGGTTGGTATTCAGGGTTTTTTCGCAGGCGATAACCTGAATTCGATCGGCATCACGTGCGCAATATGCCATTCGACGGTGGACAATTCGCTGACCTTCGGCGTCGGTCACCGGCTCGATGGTTGGGCCAATCGTGATCTCGACGTGGGCAAGATCATCGCAGCGGCGCCTGACGTCAGTCCTTTTGCGAATCTACTCGGCGTCAGTCAGGACACTGTTCGGGCCGTGCTAAACAGTTGGGGACCTGGCAAGTTCGATGCGGAGTTGTTACTCGACGGCAAAGCATTCAATCCGCAGCAGGTGACTAATGGCGTGGTTACAGGGACCAATGTTCCGGGAGCGACTTTGCTCCCGAACGCTTATGGTCTCGCCGGGTTCAATCAGCATACGTGGACAGGAGCGTGGGGAACTGTTAGTTACTGGAACGCTTTTGTAGCGGCGCTCGAGATGCGCGGGATCGGCCGCTTCTTTGATCCACGACTGAACAACGCCGCGAAGTTTCCGATTGCCGCCGCAAATGGTTTTGCAGATCTACCTCACATTCCGCCTGAGCAGGATCGAATAACGAAGAAACTGCCATCGCTGCATTTTTATCAACTCGCCATACCTGCTCCGGCGCCCGAGCCCGGTGTGGATTTCAATGTCGCCGCAGCCGCGCGTGGAGACGAATTGTTTACTAGTAAGGCGAAATGCAACGATTGTCATGTCAAGCCACTTTGGACCGAGCCGGGCTGGAACTTGCACACACCTGAGGAGATGGGCATCGATAGTTTCCAGGCTGATCGTGCGCCTGACGGCGTTTACAAGACGATGAACCTCGCCGGACTTTTCGTGCGCGAGAATGGTCTATTCATGAATCCTGCGAACAAGGGGCGTTACTATCATGATGGACGATTCGCAACGCTATTGGACGTGGTGAATCACTACAACACCCTGTTGAGTTTAGGACTAACAGACCAGGAGAAACTTGATCTCGTCGAATACCTGAAGTCGCTTTGAGGAGGAGGATTAGGAGCCCGCGAAGCGGGCGAAAGCATAAAGCCTGGGGCGCAAGCCCCAGGATCACATGCGAAAAAAATGATGGAGCCCGCGGAGCGGGCGACAGCCGTTGATATCGTGCGCTGCCGCCCGCTCCGCGGGCTCCATCATTATTTCTCAATCCGATCCTGGGGCTTGCGCCCCAGGCTTTATGCTGCCGTCCGCTTCGCGGACTCGGACGATGATCCCAGAGCCTGGTACTGGCGAGTTCGTCCTACAGCAGCGGAACGTGTTAGCGGAGCTTTGTGATCACGATTTTGACCGTCTGCGTCGGGCGTTCCAATCTGATCGTTAGCGGACTCGTGCGCTCCATCCGCTCAGAACGATTAGCGCCTGCTACGTAAGGCCGATTGCTTCGGGCCTGGATAACCAGCTTCTGCCCTGTATACCCCTCGATCTTAAATTTGCCTTGCTCGTCTGTGGCGATAGCGTGATTGAAGCTGTTGCCGGTGTTCGTGTCATCCCTGACAATTAGTTCAGCATTAGCGACGGGTGAGCCATCCTCCCAGACCACACTTCCAATCAGCGTACTGGCCGGCCGCTTCGAAGGAATGCGGATCTCGATATCACTCAACTTCTCGCCAGACCCGACAGTGATCGCTTGCGCGTGCCTTTGATCGACAACTCCGGGATAGAACGACGGCGGATAAGCATTCGTTGGATCGGTCGGATTCGGATGGCGATTGTGATTCACCGCGATGTGATACGTACCGCGCGGAACTGCTGAAAACGAGAAGTACCCCTCATCGTTGGTACGCTCGAGTTTCGAAGGATAATCCTTGGGGCTGGCTCCGGGATCCACAAGCGAGACCAGTATGCCCGGCACCGGCTCACCGTCAGCATTAAGGACGCGACCATTGACGCGGCCGTTATCGACGACATGCCACCCGACAGCCGCGCACCCGCGATCGGCCAGGGTCAGCACTTGTTCATTTCGCGTGGTAGTAAGAGTTTCCGGAAGGCGTAACGCTACTTTGTATCTGCCCGGTCGCAGGCCCGTGATACGAAAGCCTCCTTCAGGATCAGGACGAATCTCTCTCTTTTCCAGCTCACTTTCTATCGTGATCAGAACCTCCGGGCTGAGTGGCTTACTCTTGATGTCTGAACCTTTCGGTTCGCCGTCCGGATGGTAACTGACCCCGCCGTAGATCGTTACTCCCGGAGCGGCAGACGAGAGCGTGCCAAGAAATGCCACGTCCTCAGATGCCCTGTTGAAAGGCTTCGTGCGTGTGCAGATATTGGTAGTCAGCTTGTCCCTGGAGCTATATGCATAAACCAGATAACGCTGACCCGTTTGGAATGTGATGCCGCAGTCACCGCCGCCTCGTCCGGTGAATATCTCGATCTCTGCGCCCGCAACACCGAGGTATGCCTGCTCGACAGAGAATTTATATCCTATCGGCGCCAAATCGATTTCACCTGAATCTTCCAGTTTGCGTCGCTCGCTTAGATCCCTCGTTTTCGGTTCGTTGGCTCGCACCCCCGTAACTGTGCCGACGAAAACCGCTGCCGCCCTGCCATAACTCTCACACGGCGTACCGGCGCCGGCACAAGTACACGCCATTGCCGTTTGGCCTGCGAAGGAAAAGACAATTACGATTCCAAAAAATACGAGAAGCGGTCGCATGGTTACTCTCCTTCTTTTTAGTCTAGCAAATCACTTACGCTTCCGCAGAATCCGCGTAATCTGTGGATGAAAAACTCAAATCGGATATACAATTGGGCCTACTTTTCTCACGCTGGAGTCAATCATGATCTATCGATCAAAATCTGTGCTTCTTTGTGTGATCATCGCGATCACGCTCGCCATCCCGTTAGCGAGCCGCGCGCAGACCGCGACTAACGCTGAAAAGGAAAAAGAAGCAGCAGAACGTCAGGAGCTCGAGAAGAAAACGCTCGCACTCCTGAACGAGATCGCCTCAGGCGCATGGGGCCTGAAGCTGCCCGAGAATCGCATCTACATCATGTCCAGCGCCGCAGATCTACTTTGGGCCGTCGATGACAAGCGCGCGCGTGACCTCTATTGGGAAGCGCTCAACTCCATCACCTCCCTCAATACCTCAATGCCCAAAACCGGCGAAACTGTATCGAAGGCTGAACGAAACAAGATCGCACAAACATATTTTTTGATCTTGAATTTAAGACAGAGATTACTGAGACAAGTCGCGCGTCGAGATTCTCAACTCGCGCTGGAGATGTTGCGGGCGTCGCGACAAGTTCCGCCACGACAACTTGGACCAGAGAATGTCTTCTCACAAGAACGCCGGCTCGAACAGGAAATTGCAGGCGAGATCGCAGCGCAAGATCCGGCGCAGGCGTTGCAGCTCGCACGCGAGAGTTTGGCGAGGGGCCTTACGCTCGAGCTGGTGAATCTCTTACAGCAACTCCAGCAGCGCGACTCTGAGAAAGCCTCACTGTTCGCCGCCGACATGCTTACCAGGCTGCAAACAACGAACATCGCGACGGATTTTCACGCGTCGCTCATTGCTCTTTACCTCGTGGAAGGTAGCAGGACGACGCAGACAAGCGAGTCGCATCCCGGACGCCCGAAGCCCCTGATTCTAACTGACGATCAAAAACGCCAGCTCGTTGAGATCCTGACAAACGCGGCGCTCAGCACGTCGGCTAATTCAAACCTGCTTTTTGAGATCAATGACGTGATGCCGGAGATCGAGCAGTACTTTCCGGAAAGACGCGCTGCACTCGAACGAAAGATCGCAGCCTTTAACGACACGCTAACTAAAGATCAGCGAGACCAGAACACGCAGAACACCTTCATCCGGCGTGGCATGCAGGATGACCTCGTTCGTTTCGCGGTTTCGGCCGACGATAGAACGCAGGCGCACCTTTACCAGCAGGCGGCGATCATTGCCGTGGCTCGTGGAAATACGGACGCGTTTCGCGAGTTTCTGAGCAAAGAGGTCAGCGACAGTGGAGAGCGGCGGAAAATTCTCGACCTGCTCGACGCAGAAGAGATCAGCACGGCCGCGGGCCGAAAACAGATCGATCACCTGCGAAAACTGTTGCCCAAAATCGAGCGCAAGGAAGAACGCGCGCGAGCGATGGCTGAGCTGGCGCTGTTGCTGAAAGAGAAAGGTGAGGACGCGGAAGCCAGCAGTCTGCTTGACGATGCCGCAACGCTGATCAAGACGAATCTAAAAGATGAGAGACAGACGAACGCTTTGCTTTCATTGTTGTGCGCGTATGCCGTTATCGATCCCGCAAAGGCGTTCGCCATCGCCGAGCGGACGGTGGACCAGGCCAACAGTCAAATCTCGTTGCTCATGCTGCTGGACAAGGTTGTCAAAAGCGGCGCTGTTAGAAAGAGTGAAATCATCCTGGACCAGGCAGGGATATTGCCGCTCGATATCCTCGTCTTCAAATATGGAAAAGGAGTGGCCGCGTTAGCAAAGTCAGACTTCAATCGTACAAGGGCCCTTGCCGATCGCTTTGATCGGGGTGAGTTGAGGCTTCTCGCACAGTTGCTGATCGTGAGAGGTCTCCTGCAGCCGCAACCCTCTGAGTTGATATTCGGCGTGATGCAATGAAGATCTTCTTCAACGCGATCACCCTGTTACTCATCATGGATCCGCTGGGTAACATACCGCCGTTCCTCTCCGTGCTCAAACACGTCCAGGCTGATCGCCGGCGCAAAATCCTGGTCCGCGAGATATTCTTCGCTTACATCGTGCTGCTGGTGTTTCTGTTTCTCGGCAAATATCTTTTGCGACTGCTGAGTCTTCAGGAAGAGACGATCAGTATCGCGGGCGGGATTGTCCTCTTTCTGATTGCATTGCGAATGATCTTCCCGAGCGATCGCACCGGCGGGGACACGCTTGCGGGTGAGCCGTTCTTAGTGCCGCTCGCGATCCCGCTCATTGCTGGTCCATCCACACTTGCTGCGTTGCTGTTGTTGCAGTCGAGTCCGAACAGCACGTTGCAGCTCTGGGCTTCCGTGACGCTCGCGTGGGCTGTCACGGCGACGATTCTCCTTTCTTCCACGATCTTCTACCGGCTCTTGAAGGAAAGAGGCTTGATTGCCATCGAGCGCCTGATGGGGATGTTGCTCGTGATGCTCGCTGTGCAAATGTTCATCAACGGCGTCGCCAAATTCATGAAGCCGTAAAAGCGTAACCACAGATACCACGGATCATTAAAAGAGATCTGCGCAGATCTGATTAACAATCCGTGTTATCTGTGGTTCAGAAACGGGCGAATCTACGGGGATGGCCAGTTTCCGGTGGGAGCATTTGCCGTAGCGCCTTCAACGCCATCTACATCTGCTCCAACGTCTTTACCATCGCTGGCTGCGTTCTTCCACGTGCTGCCGGACGCAACGCGGTAGTTTCCGTCCAGTCCACCGTTGAAGTTAACGAGTTGTGGTCCCCAGGATGTCACCCATAGCTGGCCTGACGGGTAATTTGGTCCTGGACCAGCAGAACGCATGATGCCGTTGTTGGTGAAAATCCATCCTGTGTAGACACCATCCAGAGATCCAGTGGCATTGCTGCCGTTGAAGCCACCGCCGGAAACACCGCATCCTCGATAGTCGGTGATGTTGTCTCTGAAGATGAATCCTCCCCACTTGGTCGTGACCGGATCTCCCACCAACAGCAACATGCCGTCCGAGAAGACTGACGGAATACAAGTTCCCTGTGTCGGGTTTGCGTTGATGGTTGTGTTATGGAGGACTTGCAAGTCTTCCGTGCCGCTGAGACTCCAGCCCGTAGCATTCCACGTCCCGGATGATGCATCGGCCTCCGGCGTCCAGGTTGTGGCATCGAGCTCAAACAGGTTGTCGCGCACGAGCACCCTGTCAGGCTTGTTTGTACATCCCTGGGCCCCGACTGTCCGGCCGACCACGTCGACGCCGGCATGCATATTCTTGCCGAAGTTCTTGTAGATCGTGATGTCTTCCAGCAGATCGCAGGTACCTGGACCAGAAGAATTCTGCTCGAGCTTGATGTTGATGGCCTTTGATTGTGCATCGGGCCAGTAGCCACCCTGCGCGTCAGTTGTTCCTCCGAAGTAGTTGCCAAAGATCAGCATCTTCGCGGCCGTTTTGAGCTCGAAGAGGTTCTTCTCGACCCAGTCTTGCCCTCCGAAGTTTGGGCCATTTTCCTTCCACTCTCGCGGGTGATACATGTGGTTACGCAGGTACTCCACGTCGCCCACCACATATCCCGGTATCGACAGACCTGCACCACCCCACATGAAGTTCTCGCCGGAGCCAACCAGTGTGCAGTTCAGGATCTTGCCGCGTTTCACATCGAGGAACAACACAGCCTGGGCGTCAAAGCCGTTGCTGTGGAAGTCGTAGATGTAGCTGTCAATAATGAACACATCCTCCCCATGCACTTGAATACCCCGGTTTGTATTTTTGTTGGGATGCCCGTGGACATAGGACCGATCGATTCCGATGAACTTCGGCAGGTTTGTCGCCGAACCCGAAATGTTTTGTCCAAATCGAATCAGGCCGCCCTGAAAACCGTCGGGATAATCCGGCATTGCTGAGGGATCGATAGTTACCTCGGCCCCGATGATGCGAATGTGGTTCGAGCCGGCTGCGAAGATGATCGGCGCGTCCACATTGGTGTTTTGGATCTTGAACATGTTCGATGCGTCAGACGGAAAGACACGCTTGCCCTCCGGCAGGCTCGCGTGAGCCGACGAGCGAATTACGATCCAGTTCTGATCCGTGTTTGCCGGCATGGTCCACTGGCCAGTGAGCGTGAGACCCGCGTCCACTGTAATGATGCGCTTCTGACTGGCAGTTCCAGCGTCGTTAAGCGCGGTCTGGAATTGCGCCGGTGTGTAATCGCCGCCGCTGGCCTTAACCGTCTTCTCCACTGCACCAGTCATATCCGGCATGCGGCTGTCTACCTGAACCGGTAGGTTTGGACATACGCCGCCGCTCGACGCCGTAGTGAAGGTCTGATCACTACTCTGCGTTACGCCATTGCTGTTCGCGTTGATCCGGAAATGGTAAGTGGTGTTCGCACTGAGTCCGGTTAACTGGATGGCATGCTCAGTGTAGTACCGCACGGAATCATCGATTGTGGAGCTTCCGTAACTGGTAGTTGTTCCATACTCGATGAATGCATGTGCTGCAACATCGGTGCGGAAGTTGATCAGGGCGCTGGTATTACACGTCACTGCGACATTGATGTTGGAGATCTCAGTTCCACCACCACCGCCGCCCGGCGTAGCAGCCTTGAAGTTGTCAAAGATGACCTTGCCCGGCGGATTTGCTTCCACCTGCGAAGTGCCGCCTTTGACTTCAAAGATAATCCCCGTCGTGGAGATTGAGGAGTTCCAACCCTCGGTGTATCGCTGCACCCATGTTCCGGGCACTCCGCTGCTGCCCGGTGCTGTGTCGAGGGTCACACTATTCGTCGCCGAGTCGTGACGGATGCGCCAGAACCTGTGGTTAGTCGAATCATAGGTGATCGAGAAAAGTGTTGTCTTAGTCCCGCCGATATTCCGCTGGCCGATGAGATTGCCGGCCGACTCGAATATCCGGTAGTAAGCGGTGACACTATTGCCCACCGTGAACATGGCATCGGCGCCGGTGTTGGTCGCGGGCGCCTGGACCAGCTCAACATAGCTGTAAGCACCGGTGAAATCATACGTATTGACCGTGCGAATACCGCGATAGCTCGAGCCGGAAACATTTTGCAGCAATGGTCCAATCTCGAGACGTTGCGACGTTTCAGCTATCGGCACATTCGTGTTAGTGAAGCCGCTGAACAGGTTGTTGTTGACCCACTTGTTTGTGTCGAGTGAATTGTCGTTGAAATCATCTGACACGATTACTGTTTCGGGTGTTGAGTAGGTAAAGCCGTTAGTCAGCGTGCCGTTCTGTGAATCAGTGTTGGTCACAACTACATCAACCGTTCCGGCTGTATGCGCTGGAGTCGTGGCCGTGATGGAAGTAGAGCTTACGACAGTGACGCTAGTCGCTGGTGTGCCGCCTAGCGTTACAGTCGCTCCAGTCAAGAAGCCGGTACCGGTGATGGTCACGGACGTGCCACCACTCGTACTTCCTGAATTTGGTGAGATTCCGGTGACAGTCGGAGCGCTGTTGCTTGCGACTTCAAAGTTATCGAAGATGACCTTGCCGGGCGCATTTGCTTCTACCTGGAAAGTGCCGCCTTTGACCTCAAACATGACACCCGTTGTGGAGATTGAGGAGTTCCAGATCTCACTGTATTGCTGCGTCCAGGTGCCGGGGACTCCGCTGCTGCCCGGCGCTGTATCGAGGGTCACAGAACCGGTCGAGGTGTTACGGATGCGCCAGAACCTGTGGTCGGTGGCATTGTAGGTTATCGAAAAAAGTGTCGTCTTAGTGCCGCCAATATTCCTGACGCCTCTCAAAGTGCCGGCCGACACGGATATCCGGTAGTAAGCGGTGACACTGGTGCCGACCGTGAACATGGCATCGGCGGCAGTGTTGGCAGCGGGCGCCTGGACCAGCTCAACATAGCTGTAAGCATCGCTGAAATTATAGGTATTGACGGTGCGAATACCGCGATAACTGGAGCCGCTGACGTTTTGCAGTAATGGTCCAATTTCGAGACGTTGCGAGGTTTCGGCTACCGGCACATTTGTATTGGTGAAGCCGCTAAACAAGTCGTTGGGGTTCCACTTGGCTGTGTCGAGGGAATTATCGTTGAAGTCATCGCTCACAATCGGCGCTGCCAGAGCACCTGGAAATGTAAGTATCGACACCACGACGACAAGGGAAAAAACGGTTCCGATGAGAACTTTGGTTCTGAGTGTGTGTGAGGCGAAGAATCGCCCACGCAGTCCTGACATACGACCTCCTTAGAGTAGATAGATTGGTTTACTTGCCGGGGCGTGCGAGGTTACCGATGAAGCTTGGGGAGTTGCGTCAACAAACGGTGAGTAAAATACGAAGCTGTCACAAGACTGTTGTAACTCTATAATAACGATCTTGTGAAAGTGCGTATGCCCACGTGATCAAAACCGTTGAGTAAGGAAGAAGACATTTGTGGTCCAACTGATACTTTGTGCTTTTTGTGCCTTTTTTTGGCTAAACAACTCTTGCCCCCAACTCGCAGTTCATGAATAATGCGCGCCATGAATCCATCCGCATGCATCTTGAGTTTGATCCTCGCGTTCACGCTGTTCCAAACTCCTGACACCCACTCGCCAACGACGCAAAAGATCTGCACGCCCGGTATCAGTTTCTGGAAACTGCTCGATGAAGTTCGCGTGGGCTATACCGATGGCAGGCTTGCGCTTAACCGGCTCTATGCGGTTTGCCTGCCAACGCCCGCTAAACAGAGCAGCTCAAACTATCCGTACGATCCAGATGGCGGCGGCAAGCTGACTACGCTCGTGAAAAGTGCTGACGGCAAAGTTCTCAACACTTACGTCTGGTATGCAGAGAGCATTGGCGGCCTTTGGGAGCTGAGCCGTTACAAAGTGTTGGGCGGGTATGAAGCGGTGAAGCCGTTAGCTGCCGGAAACTATGTGCTCGAGTTTGCTGTCGAAGACAAACCCTTCTACCGGTTTCCGTTTTCAGTAGCTGTGATTAAGAGTGACGATCCTTATGCAGCAGAGGGCAATCGTTACTTCATCGAAGGCGCGTGGAACGAGTATGGCAACATCTATTATCAGCGCAACGATCCGCATTCGATTCTGACTTTCACGACCTGGGTCCAGGACAAAGCGGGCCACCTCAACAAGAGCTCAGTGCCTTACGACGTGAAGCTTGTTAGCGCTCGTGACGGCCGCGTACTCGCCAGCCACGAAGGCACGCTGCGACTCGAGCCACGCTGGTTGAAAGCCGCTTTAAACTTTCGGCCCAGCGGCGGCGATCAGAACGCTTATTTCAAAGCCGGCGACTTGCTGCGCGAAGACGGCCGCTACAGTGTGCGACTCACCATCAACAACAACCTCTACGGGACGTATCCTTTTGTAGTAAAAGGTGGACGAATCGAATTGCAAGGGAAGCAAATCCGAGAGAACACTGACCCGATGGTCTACATCGTCGACTACCTCTCCGGCGGTCGCTACACGTCGTGGTGGATCAAACGCGAGTGAGGGAGGTTCAATTTCTTTGACCGGGCAACGACGCGGCTCCCAGGTGGTTGGACACCAAGTTCAACATATTAAGCCGGTGTCAAGGGTGTGTCGAAAGGAAGACGTCCCAAGCCCAGCGGCCCAATTGGTCCTTGTGTTTGTCCGTCACTTTGGCGCGGTAGCGGAATTCGTTGCCAAATCTATCAATGCGTCTGGAACTCACGTAATCAAGATCAATTGCTTCCAACCGCTGCGTAGATTGTTCCTGCTTAGCACAAACCGCGTAGATCCTCGCGTTGTAAGGAGTGGCCCAATCGATGAAACAGAAGATCCTCGGTGTAGCCCTGGTAATTGCCGCGTTGATAAGCGTCGGCGTGATTCGCAGTGCGTCGAAACCTCAAGACGCAAACCCACAAAATGACCGGGTCGGCTCATTCAAGGAGCGACTACAACGCGCCAAGGCGCGCGGTGATAGAAGGATGCGCTCAGGGGGTGTCATTCCCCTGTATGCACACGCCGACTTTGACCAGGCGCTGGAGATATACGATCTGGTAATCGGAGAATTTGTTTCCAGTAAGAGCTTTGCAACCGATGACAATGGAACCATCCTGACCTGGTATAAGTTCAAGGTCCACGAGACACTGTCCCAAGCCAGGCGCCGTGTGTCGAAAATTGATTCTCCGCCAGCAGAGCTTCTTCCGTTAGACAGTGATGAGATCCTGATTTGGCAAACTGGAGGGACGGTTGAAATTGAGGGAATGGAAATTGAGATGGAGAACCTGGAGTTTCCTCCCTTCGAAAATTCTAAACAGTATTTGCTTGTATTAGCTTTTGATCCTGCTAAACAAGCCGGCACAGTTGAAGTTGGACCACCCGGAGCCCTACTTGTTCAGGCTAACGATACCGTGGAACCAGCAGCCAAGGACCTCGCCTATTTCAAACGTGAAATCGATAAACGCTACGGTTCCGTTTCTAAACTGAGAGAGAAACTGAAATAGAGCACATCAAGTCGTCGCACCTCTTCTGTATACCGAAATCGAATTCTCCACTCCGCCTCTCCTTGGAGGAACTATGATGAGGGCTTGTAAGGGTCTAGTTACCGCGACGCTAGTCCTGGTTCTTTTTGAACTTGCGCACTCAGGACTGTGCCCACCCTGTTATCGAGATCAAGCCGTCTTGCAGGGCCACGGCGCAGTCTCTTCAACTGATAGTCGTCGCAGACTCATCATTGCTAACGACGTACCTGGCGACCATAACTCCAAAGTCACATGTGGTATTGAGGGCGCAGCCGGAAAATGGAATAATGCGCGCGACACAACTTCCAACCCGCCGAATTCTTACACTACTCCGTATCACTTCGAGTCAGGAAATTATAATCAGGCAGATTTCAAAGTAGTTGCGGGCCCAAATACCGGCGATCCGGCTTTCATTAACCTGGAAGTTTATCCGCATACGATTACAATAAGATCGGACGTCATTCAAAGTCTGAGTGCGGCGGACCTCGCTGCAATGATTGCTCACGAGGTCGGGCACCGAATCGGCTTGGCAAATTGGGACCGGTCCAAGTTCCGACATTGGATGCAATTCAGGCACAAAGCACCACTCTGTCCTGGTTAGCGGAGGAGGAAACGATCTTTGCGGCGATGCAGTTGTTGTGGCACTGGATCGACCGTTATGGCATACCGCAAAGCTTGTATACAGATAAGAAGAATGTCCATGTAATTGATGAAAAGACGAGAGAAAAAGCGGCTGACAGCGGCGAAGAAGTGTTCACCCAGTTTGGGCGCGCGTGCCGACAATTAGGGATCAAGATCATCACTGCACAATCGCCCGAGGCCAAAGGACGAGTGGCAATCACGGCATTTATCAGGATCGTTTAGTCAAGGAGTTGCGCCTAGCCGAGATCGACACATCGCTGCCGCCAATCAATTTCTCCAAACGACTTTTGCGACCAACTCAATGAGAGGTTTGCGGTAACACCGCGCTCGGCGGTTGATTTTCACCGGGACCGCCTTGGGCTCGCTGAGCCCAAGGCTACTCAGTGGACCAGAGGGCTTTTCTAAATAGTGCTGACATAAAACTAGAGCGGGAGTTTGGAACCAGACATGCCTCTTGGTAACTGCCGACATTCAGAAGTTCCACGTCAGCGTGACGCCGTATTGCCGGGCCTGCCGGCTGTAGTGAGGTGTGATTAGTGGGCGCGCCGACTGACTGATCGCGCCATCGTCGTCCTCAAGTGATTCTCGATGATGTGCATCGAAGACGAACTTTCCGATGCTGTAACCCAAAGCACTTCCCGCGAGCACGTCGGAAAGATAGTGCTTGTGTCCGGTGAAGCGCGCCACGCTTACCGCAGTTGCAATTCCATACGCCGCGATCTGCACGGCGGGACGATGTTTGTATTCACTGGCGACGACGGCTGCGACTGCCCATACCTGTGTGCTGTGACCGGAAGGGAACGAGGTGCCGCCATCAAAGAATTCACTACGCTTAACCCCTGCTAAAGGCCGCGCTCGTTGCGTCACTGCTTTGAGTGCGCCTTGTGCAATCACGGTGTTGAGCAAGGCTTGAGCACTCAGTAGCCCCGTCTCTCGCGCTCGATAGTCGTTGTTCTTACGGCCTATTAAATAGAACGTGGTCGCGATGGCGCTGAGGCCGGAAATCGAGCCCGCATGACTGACGTTGTGACTTGTTCTAACCTGGCGAGTGGCTTCGAACATCTCATCGCCGGTGATGCGGTCAGTCGTAAACAACGCCATCAAACCAACACTGCCCGGTACAATCCACTTCGCATCCCTGCGTTCGAGTTGAAACGGAGCGGTCCAAATCGCTTTCTGATCGCGCAGGATGTTTTTGAAGAACTCGCGTTCGAGTGATGGTGAAGGAGATGGTGTTTGCGCGCGCAAGGTTACGGTGGTTGCAAGCGTCAATAGGAGCGTCGCAAAGAGGCACGGCGAACTTCTGTTTCTTCGCATAATAATCTCACCTTTAACTCTATTTGCTATTCGGGCGGGGAGATCATTGTAAACAGTATTACAGGATCTGCAAGTTTTCCTGAGAATCCTGCACATCCTGCGAATCTGCAACTTGCCTAAAAGTCTACTCCCGCCGCTTGGTGCGACTCTTCTGTGTGGCGACGTCGACCTCGCGTGCGGCCTGGTCGATCTTATCGGTGTTGACAACTTCTTCAACCGCACGATGATCGCGACGCTGGGTTTGCCAGAGCTGTTGCTGGTGAGCGAGCTCTTGTGCGAGTGGCTCGTAGATCTCGCGGCGGCCTTCGTCGTCGGCGTAGCCCCATAGGCCGCTGTAGCAGTGACGGTCGTCGCCCCAGCCGGGATAGTCGATGATCGGATAGAGACACAAGCCTTCAAGCTCGACGCCCGCTGCCGAAGCCGCACGCACTTCCTGACCGATGTAACGTAACCACGACGGACGCGCGTCGCCTTCGATACCAGTCTCAGCAATGAAAATTGGCCTGCGATAACGCTCGTAAACTTCGTGCAGCATCTCGCGAATCGGGCGGTGTAGCGGGTGCGAAGGCGGCAACAAAACATCCTTGCGCCGTCGCGATCTGGGCGTGTGCGGATCCTGATGAATCCACTGGTTGTTCGAGTAGTAGTTGACGCCGAGGAGATCGAGATAGTCCGGACGACCGCCAAGCTCCGGACAAAGTCTGCCACCGAGCATATCCCACGCCTGAAACTGCGACATCCGGTAACCTTCGGCGGCTGCCGCTTCATCGGGATAATCTGGATCGACAGCGATGTGAATGATGGGCTCGGCGTGACAGATACGCGCGCCCGGATCTACTTCGCGCACCGCCTCGATCGCGGCGATCGCTGAGCGCACGAGTTGCGCCTTGAGCTCGGGGCCGCGTCGCTTGGCGAACGGATTCAGGAAACCTGCGTCGCCGCCACCCCACGCAACGAATGAAATCTCGTTTACAGGTGTGACGTAAATCGGTCCACCCGTCTCTTCGAGAATGACTTCGGCTGTGGCGCGAGCGAAGCGTGCGAAGCGCTCGACGAAGGCCGCGCCCCAGATGTTTAGCCCGTCTGGCCAACCGTAATGGAGTAAATCCCAGATGACTTGTGTTTTCGTTTCGTGCGCTGCGCGCAGCATCGGAACGAGACTCGAAAAGTCGTATCGTGAAGCTGGTTTTTCGATCAGGTGCCAGCGCACACCGTCGCGCGCCGTGCGTATGCCGACCTGCTGTAGGCGCGCATAATCCTGGAGGGCAAACTCGTCGTGCTTTGTTGCTGCGACGAGGTCAAGCCTTTGCCCGGCGAAGCGCCCCAGCGCTTTACGGCGGGGCAGGCGATGGGTCGAGCATTCGAAGCCACCCATCCAAAAGCTCCGGAAGGCTGAGCTATCTACCGGAGCTTGCGAAATATCCGTGTTCTCAAGCGTGCTACTCATGAAAATAATTTAGCCACAAAACGCACGAGAAGCACAAAAGTAACGTGTGAGAAGCGCTAACAATCTTATGTGCTTTTTGTCTCTTTTGTGGCTAATGTTTTGTCCACCTGACAGCGCGGCGCCAGGCGAGCTCCTGTTCTTCAAGACGTTGCGCTCTCTCCGCGTCCCAGGAAGGCTCCACCGGGTCAGAGATATGCAGCTCAGCGAGTGATGGTAATCCCAGCGCCGCTCGTCTCTCGTCAACATGATCCGCATCTTCGATCGGATATGGCTCGAGCCCGTTTGGCCCACCGCGCCACTGCGTGCCGTAACGCTGCGGCAAGCCTTCGAACACACGGATACGATCCTCTATGTAGGCGAACTGCCATCGTGGCACTTCACCTTTCAAACTCGCCTCATCCAACAGTCTTCGACACTCACGCATGAGCTCGGGATGATTGATCGAGTGTTGCGCGATGCGATGAGCAGCCTTCGCTCCGTCAACTCCAACCAGACGCTCAGTGGGCCAACCGTGAGTCGCGATGATCGTGTGCAAGCGAGCCGCGTTGAGATCGTGCACCGCAGCCATCCGCGGGTGATAACCATCGAACAGCGAACCGTCCGCTGCGAGCTCGGCGCGCACCGCTTGATCGTGATCGTCCATTTGCATCAGCTCGGCACGTAAATCCTCGTTCATATGACCATCCGTGCTTTCCGTGTCAATCCGTGGCTAAATACAACGGGGAGCAATACCATGAACAACAGGGTGGGGCAATTACCGGCTGAAGAAGTCTGGTTGCTGAATGCATACTGGCGCGCTGCCAATTATCTTTCCGTCGGGCAAATTTACCTTTTCGACAATCCGTTACTGCGCGAGCCGCTCGAGCTCAAACACGTCAAGCCAAGACTGTTGGGACACTGGGGAACGACCCCCGGCTTGAACTTCATTTACGTTCATCTCAATCGCGTTATCAAGCGGCGCGACTTGAATGTGATTTACGTAACCGGTCCGGGTCACGGCGGGCCTGGATTAGTCGCAAACACGTATCTCGAGGGCACCTACAGCGAGTTTTATCCAGACATTTCTCAGGATGAGCCGGGAATGAAAAAGCTGTTCAAGCAGTTTTCTTTCCCCGGTGGCATACCGAGTCACGTTGCTCCGGAAACGCCCGGCTCGATCAATGAAGGCGGCGAGCTCGGATATTCACTGGCCCACGCGTATGGAGCCGTGTTTGATAATCCTGACTTGCTGGCGGTTTGCGTTGTTGGCGACGGCGAGGCCGAAACAGGGCCGCTGGCAGGAAGCTGGCATTCGAACAAGTTCCTGAATCCGGCACGAGACGGTGCGGTGCTGCCGGTTCTGCATTTGAACGGTTACAAGATCGCGAACCCAACAGTGCTCGCACGCATCAGCAAGGAAGAGCTCACCAGCTTACTCGTTGGCTACGGGCACAAACCTCATTTCGTCGAAGGTGACGAGCCGGAACAAATGCATCAGCTCATGGCCGCAACTCTCGATACAGTCTTCGATGAGATCCGCACGATTCAAACAAACGCGCGCGAGGGTAATGTCACTGAACGTCCGCAATGGCCCATGATCGTTTTACGCACGCCGAAAGGTTGGACTGGACCGAAGTTTGTCGATGGAAAACCGGTCGAGGGAACGTTTCGTTCTCATCAAGTCCCACTGTCGCAACCAGCAAAGAATCCAGAGCACCTGGGAATGCTGGAAGAGTGGTTAAGGAGCTACAAGCCGGAAGAGCTGTTTGACGAAACCGGAAAATTGCGAGTTGAGATTGCGGCGCTCGCTCCGGAAGGCGAACGTCGCATGGGCGCGAACCCGCATGCGAACGGCGGCCTGCTTCTCAAAGGTCTGAAGCTGCCGGAGTACGGCGATTACGCGCTGCCAGTTCCAACACCAGGCACGGTTGAAGCGGAAGCAACGCGCACCCTTGGCGTTTTCCTGCGCGATGTGATGAAGCTCAATATGGGAGAGCGCAACTTCCGTGTTGTTGGACCAGACGAGACTTCATCGAACCGGCTCGATGCTTTGTTTGAAGTTACTGATCGAGTGTGGATGGCGAGAACGAATTCAACCGACGAACAGGTGTCGCGTGACGGCCGCGTGATGGAAATTCTGAGCGAACATCTGTGCCAGGGCTGGCTCGAGGGATATTTGTTGACTGGCCGTCATGGCGTGTTCTCGTGTTACGAGGCTTTCATTCACATTGTCGATTCGATGGTGAACCAGCACGCAAAGTGGTTGAAAGTGACTCGTGACATTCCCTGGCGACGGCCGATTGCCTCGCTGAATTACCTGCTCACGTCACACGTCTGGCGACAGGATCATAACGGGTTCAGCCACCAGGATCCGGGTTTTATCGATCATGTAGTGAACAAGAAGGCTGACGTTGTGCGAGTCTATCTTCCGCCTGACGCAAACACTCTGTTGTCAGTCATGGACCATTGCCTGCGCAGCCAGAACTACATCAACGTCGTGATTGCCGGTAAACAGCCGGCGTTGCAGTATCTCGATATAGACGCGGCGATGACGCACTGCGCCGCGGGCATCGGGATATGGCAATGGGCCAGTAGCGATGATGATGCGGAGACTGACGTGGTGATGGCTTGTGCAGGTGATGTGCCGACGCTGGAAACATTGGCGGCGGTGGATATTCTGCGGCAGCGCTTTCCTGATCTGAAGGTCCGCGTAATCAACGTTGTGGATCTGATGACACTACAGCCGCAAAGCGAGCATCCGCATGGATTGTCTGACAATCAGTTTGATTCACTGTTCACGACAAACAAGCCGATCATCTTCGCTTTTCACGGTTACCCGTGGCTGATTCACCGGCTGACTTACCGGCGAGTTAACCATCGCAACCTGCATGTGCGTGGTTACAAGGAAGAGGGCACGACCACAACGCCTTTTGATATGGTGGTGCTGAACGATCTCGATCGGTTTCATCTCGTTATGGATGTTATCGACCGCGTTCCGAAGCTGGAAACGATCGGCGCGCACCTGTTGCAGGAGATGCGCGACAAGCGTTTCGAGCACAAACGTTACATTGCCGAGCACGGCGAGGATATGCCTGAGATTCGCGACTGGAAGTGGCCCTATTGAAGCGTTGCTTGGAAGAGGTCAGTACCACCTGCGGTAGCGGGTGGGTGATGATTAGAGTGCGATATTCCTATTGATGGCGTATTGACTGACCCACCCGCTACCGCAGGTGGTACTGACTGTATCCAAGTGTAATCATGAACGTACTGGTCCTTAATTGCGGCAGCTCGTCGGTCAAGTTTCAATTGATCGCGACTGACCTCGAGCGTATCGAGCAGGACGCCGACAAGCGTCTGGCCCACGGGCTGATCGAGCGGATCGGCGGCGCCGGCATCGTCACGTTTACTGCTGAAGGTCAAGCGCCGAAGCGGTTCGCCGAGCCGATCAGAGACACGCGTGCAGCAGTGGAGATGATCCTTCGCTGGGCCATCTCGGAAGAGTCTGGCGTGAGCGAGGTCCAGACCGTCGCAGACATTCACGCCGTGGGCCATCGCGTGGTCCATGGCGGCGAGCACTTCACGAAATCGGTGCTGATTACGGATGAAGTGTTGCGCGCCATCGAAGACTGCATCGAGCTCGCCCCACTACACAATCCGGCAAACATCCAGGGCATCGTCGCAGCGCGCACCGCATTGGGCGTTGCTTTACCGCAAGTCGCGGTGTTTGACACCGCATTCCATCAAACGCTTCCTGAACACGCATTTCTCTACGCTTTGCCGTATCAACTGTATCGCCGTCACCGCATCCGGCGTTACGGCTTTCATGGGACGTCGCATCGTTACGTCGCGTACCGGTATCGCAAATTGAAAGGGATTGCGCGCGACGCAACGAACATTATCACGCTGCACCTGGGTAATGGCTGCTCTATCGCCGCGATCAAAGGCGGAAACAGCATCGACACGTCGATGGGATTCACGCCATTGGAAGGACTCGTGATGGGTACGCGTTCCGGCGATCTCGATGCCTCCATCGTGGATCTGATTGCCACGAAAGAGGGTTTAACTTCACGTGAAGTCGAATCGCTGCTCAATAAGCAATCGGGACTGCTTGGCATCTCGGGCTTGACCGACGACATGCGCGACTTGCTGGCCGAAGCGCGTGAACATGACGACCGTCGAGCGCGCCTCGCGATTGAGATCTTCTGCTATCGCGCGCGTAAATATATCGGCAGTTACCTGGCTGCGATGAATGGCGCCGAGGCGATCGTGTTTACGGGTGGCATTGGTGAAAACTCGGCTGAGATCCGCGCGAGGATCTGTTCTGATCTGACCTGGCTCGGAGTGGAACTGGATCTTGAGCTCAATTCGAAGCACGGGGCTGACAACAGCGGGCGAATTAGCCGCGAGACTTCACGCGCCGCAGTTTTCGTTATACCGACCAATGAAGAATTATTGATCGCTCGTGATGCAGTACGCGTCGTGAGTGGCGCACCGCAGCGGTTCTAGTTTCGAAAAGAATTAGACAACTCGTGAGTAATTGTAGGGGCGGCCCTCTGTGGCCGCCCCAGCGCAGAAACACAATGTGGCAAACCTGGGGCGGCCACGGAGGGCCGCCCCTACAGTTATATCCGGGTCCGCCGCATCTATTTACAGGAAGGGGCGGCGCAGGAGATAACCGATGTAGTAATACGTTTCGTGGGCCAACAGGCCTACCTGGCTTTTCAGGCCTCGATATCTCGTGCTTGGCGTGGGCGAGGGAGACGCTACGAGGCCTGCGTCCGTTGCCATTGCCATCGCTCTTTTCATGTGCAAAGGATCGCTTACGATCAACACATTCTTAATACCGTGTGTGTCTGCGAGCTGCTTCGCGTACATGATGTTTTCATACGTCGTGTGAGACTTCTCTTCGATCAGGATGTCGCTGGCCGGAATCCCGCTCTGTAGAGCGTAATCGCGAGCGGCGGCTGACTCGGTCGGCTCGCCCGGGTTTCCCTGGCCGCCGGTGAATATAAGTTTCCGCACCTGGCCTCTTCGATAAAGATTGATGGCGTGATTGATTCGCTCTCTAAAGACAGGCGAGACGTTTGTGGTCCACACGGCGGCACCGAGTACCACTGCGGCGTCGGCCCGGTCGTTAGAAGACGAATTGCCGAACGAGTAGATATGCCAGGCGAGTAGACCCGCCGCGAGCACTGCGACGGAGAATAATATCGAAACTGTCTTCGCAATCCTTTTCATAACCTGGAAGAGGTTCACTGGCGAAAAAAAACCGTTTGCAGTATACATCCAAAGAAACCGAGTCTAAGTGAGTCGCGTAACACCTTCCTGCAAAATTGCTGAATATCGTTGAAAGGGAATTGAAATGAGAAAGACACTCCTCCTGACTGCTTTTTTATTCACGCTCGCCGGCGCGGCCCACGGACAAACCATCGAGCCCTCCCTCCTTCAGAAGCCGACGTTGAGTCGCACCCAGATCGTCTTCGCCTACGCAGGCGACTTGTGGATCGTCGGCCGAGACGGCGGCACCGCCTCGCGATTGACGACCGGTGCGGGCGTGGAGACTGATCCGAAATTTTCACCAGACGGATCTTTGATCGCTTTCACCGGCGAGTACGACGGCAACGTAGACGTCTATGTCGTACCGGCAACTGGAGGAGTGCCACGCCGGTTGACTTACCATCCCGGTGCCGATCTGGTTTCCGATTGGACTCCCGATGGCAAACAGATCCTGTTTCGTTCGGGGCGCGCGAGTGCCAATCCAGTGCCGAAATTGTTCACCATTCCAGTTGATGGTGGCTTTCCGGCGGAAGTCCTTTTGCCTATGGGCGTCACGGGATCTTACTCGTCAGACGGCTCGCGCCTCGCCTATGTGCCAACCATTAAGTTCCAGGATGCGTGGAAACAATATCGTGGTGGACAAACAACTCCGATCTGGATCGCGAAGATCTCTGACTCGAGTGTTGAGAAGTTGCCACGTGACAACTCAAACGATTCCAACCCGATGTGGGTGGGCGACAAGATCTATTTCCTCTCAGATCGAAACGGATCGGTTTCGTTATTCGCTTACGACACTGGGACCAAGAAGGTCACTCAGATAATCAAAAATGACGGCCTCGATATCAAGTCTGCGAATGCTGGTCCGGGCGGGATTGTTTACGAGCAGTTCGGATCGTTACATATCTACGATTTCGCGTCAGGCAAAGAGCGCAAGCTGAACATCACGGTTTCCGGTGATCTGCCGGGAGTGCGCCCGCGCTTTGTGAAGGTTGCGAGGAACCTCTCAGCCGCGGCGCTTTCGCCAACCGGCGCACGTGCTCTCTTCCAGGCGCGCGGCGAAATCATCACTGTGCCCGCCGAGAAAGGCGATGCGCGCAATCTCACTAACACGCCCGGCGCTGCCGAACGTTATCCCGCATGGTCGCCTGACGGAAAACAGATCGCTTACTTTTCAGACGAATCAGGTGAATATGCTTTACACCTGCGCGATCAAACCGGAATGGGGGAAGTGAAGAAGATCAATCTCGGCACCCCACCATCGTTTTTCTATTCACCGGTGTGGTCGCCTGACAGCAAGAAGATTGCTTACACCGACAAACGTTTGAACCTGTGGTACGTAGACGTTGAAAAAGGCACGCCGATCAAAGTTGATACCAACACTTACGAAAATCCTTTTCGCGTGATGGATCCGAACTGGTCGCCTGACAGCCGTTGGATTACCTACACAAAGCAGCTCGACAACCGTCTTGGCGCGGTCTTTATCTATTCAATCGAGACAGCGAAGACTAATCAGATTACGGATGGAATGAGCGACGCTCGCTTCGCTAACTTCGACAAGAACGGAAAGCACCTCTTCTTTACGGCCAGTACCGACGTTGGACCAACAACGGGATGGCTCGACATGTCGAGTTTCAATCATCCGATAACGCGCAGTGTTTACGTCGTAGTGCTACGCAAAGATTTACCGTCACCGATCGCGCCGGAGAGTGATGAAGAGAAGGTGAAGGAAGAAAAGAAGGACGAAGCGAAACCGGCCGAGGGCGCTGCCGCACAACCTTCTCCCGCACAACCTTCTCCCAGCCCGAAGAAGGAAGACGTCAAAGTAGACATTCACTTCGACGATATCGGCCAGCGAATTCTGACGGTGCCGATCCCCGCGCGTAACTATTCCGGCATGACTGCGGGCAAGGCCGGCATACTTTATCTCATCGAGTCTCCGCCGAGCGGCGTGTTACCTGGCGGCGGCGTGATCCTGCACAAGTTTGAGCTCGAAAAGCGTAAGACTGACAAGGTGCTCGAAGGTGTCACCGCTTTTGCTCTCTCGGCAAACGGTGAAAAGATGCTGTTCCGTATGGGTGGCGGCCAGAGTATCGCGTGGTTCATCGTACCGACGGCAACGCCGGTCAAGCCGGGCGAGGGCGCCTTGAAGCTCGAGGATTTGGAAGTCCATGTCGATCCGAAAGCCGAGTGGCGCCAGATGTATGCGGAAGCGTGGCGCATTCAACGCGATTTTATGTATGACCCGAACCTGCACGGGTTGGACCTGAAAGCCGTTGAAGCTCAGTACCGGCCGTACCTCGATTCGCTGGGCCATCGAGGCGACTTGAATTATCTCTTCACGGAGATGCTGGGCCAGACGGTGTTGGGCCACACGTTTATCGGCGGTGGCGATCTACCGGAGCCGCCACGAACCCGAGGCGGTCTGTTAGGCGCGGACTATCGCATTGAGAATGGTCGCTATCGCTTTGCACGCGTTTACAACGGCGAGAACTGGAACCCGCAATTGCGAGCGCCGCTTACGCAGCCCGGCGTAAACGTGAAAGTGGGCGAGTATTTGCTGGCCGTTAACGGTCGCGAAGTGCGCGCGACGGACAGTGTCTATTCGTTCTTCGAACAGACGGCAGGGAAGTCGGTCGTGATTCGCGTTGGACCGAACCCGGATGGAACAAACGCGCGTAATGTGACGGTTGTGCCGGTCGAGGGTGAAGGTGGACTCCGAAATCTCGCCTGGATCGAAGACAACCGGCGCAAGGTTGACACGCTCAGCGCGGGGCGCGTGGCCTACGTTTACCTCCCCGACACCGCTTTTGGCGGCTACACTAATTTCAACCGTTATTACTTCTCACAGATCAACAAAGAAGGTGCGGTGATCGATGAGCGGTTCAACGGCGGTGGAACAGCAGCCGATTACATTATCGATTACATGCGGCGCCCGCTGATGAATATGTGGACCACGCGGGAAGGGAAGGACTTCACGACGCCGGTGGGATCGATCTATGGTCCAAAGGCGATGATCATCAACGAGTTTGCCGGCAGCGGCGGCGACCTAATGCCGTGGCTCTTCCGCAAAGCGAATGTTGGGCCACTAATCGGCAAGCGCACCTGGGGCGGACTGGTCGGAATCTACGACTATCCGCAGTTGATCGATGGCGGCTCGGTAACAGCTCCGCGCGTTGCTTTTTATACGCCGCAGGGTGAGTGGGAGGTAGAGAATTACGGCACCGCTCCGGATATCGAAGTCGAGCTCGATCCGCAGTTGTGGCGCGCTGGCCGTGATCCACAGCTCGAGAAGGCGGTGGAAGTCGTGATGGAGGCGCTTAAGAAGAATCCATTGCCGAAGCCACGCAAGCCGGCGTATCCGAATTATCACAATGGCCGCTCGACAACGTCTGGACAGCCGGCTACACGCAAGTCAGGGAATTAATCTGTCGACACAGCAACTGTAGGGGCGGCCCTCCGTGGCCGCCCCAGTCTGAATCCCACGCTGGGGCGGCCACGGAGGGCCGCCCCTACAGTTGCCTCTTGCGGCACAAGTATGGTCCTTTTGTTTGCAGCTACCATCTTCCTCAGTGCTCTCCTGCTGTTCTGGATTCAACTGGTAATGGCGAAGATGCTTTTGCCTCGACTCGGGGGCACGCCGGCAGTGTGGAACACGTGCATGCTCTTTTTTCAGGTAATGCTGCTGGCTGGGTATTACCAGGTAGTCGTTACAACTTCACGGTTCGGCGTGCGCAAACAGGCAATTTTTCACGGCGCGCTCCTGCTTATCTCATGTCTTTTCCTGCCTCTGACTTTCGCCGGCAATCCTGGTTCGATATCCGAAACCAGCAATCCAGCTTTGTGGCTCTTCGTTTACCTGATCGGTGCAATTGGCTTTCCGGTATTTCTTATTTCAACTACCAGTCCCTTGCTTCAAAAGTGGTTTACACATACTGGTAGTCCTTTTGCAAACGATCCTTACTTCCTGTTTGCTGTTAGTAATGGAGGCAGTCTCCTGGCGCTGCTCAGCTATCCATTTTTTCTCGAACCGCAATTTACTCTGTCTCGCCAGATTCAAATCTGGGGTGTGATGTACGTGGTGTTCTTAATTCTGAGTGCAGGTTGTGCACTCGTGCTATGGAAGTCTTCTGGAAGAATAGAACAAGTAACAACAGAACAAGACAGACTAGAACAAAACAAACTAGAACAAGCAAGAATGGAGCAAGTTAAAATTGAACAAGTCAGGAAGAGGGGCTTGCCCCCGCTGATGGAGGAAAGCGGGGGCAAGCCCCTCTTCCTGACTTGTTCCATTCTGGCGCGCTCTATTCTTAAGCAGCGCCTTTATTGGATCCTGTTAGCCTTCATCCCCTCCAGCCTGCTGTTCGGTGTCACCACCTACATCACCACTGAAGTCGCCCCTACACCTCTGTTATGGACCATCCCACTAGCGCTCTACCTGGCTACATTCATCCTCGCGTTCGCGGGCAGAAAGTTGTTGCCTGAACCAGTTGCCAGCAACGCGCTCGCTGGATTGGCCATGCTGCTCACGTTGACACTCGCGGCAAACGCAACTGAGCCGACGTCGGTCATCGTGCTACTGCATCTGTGTTTCCTCTTCATCGCCGGGCTGGTGTGTCACAACAGGCTGGCCGGCGCTAGACCGGAGGCTGCGCGACTTCCGGAATTCTATTTGTGCGTGGCTATTGGCGGAATGATCGGCGGACTCTTCAACACGCTTATAGCGCCGGTGATATTCAACACGATCGTTGAGTATCCATTGGTGATTGTGCTCGCCTGCCTGATCCGGCAGCGTGACAAGCTCTCGTTCGATCGCTTCGATCTCATCCTGCCGGTGTGCATAGGCCTGCTCACGATCGGGCTGGCCCTTCTTGTTGCTCGCTATGACGTCAGCACCGTCGCTGGCGTCGCGATTGTTTTTGGGATTCCGTTGGTGATCATCAACCACCGTTTTCGCGGCCGTCCGCTTCGGTTTGCCCTCGCTATCGGCGCGGTCATGCTGGGAAGCGTCGTCTACTCCGAAACTCAAAACCGTACCTTGCATGATCAGCGCAATTTTTTTGGGACGTTGAGTGTGAGAATCGATCCGGCCAGCGCTACTCACACGCTTTACCACGGCAATACCATACATGGCCGCCAGTTTCGCGATCAGGATCGCCAGTGTGAGCCTCTTTCATACTTTCATCGTGAAGGACCACTCGGACAGATCTTTGAGGCGTTCAACGCGAATGCTGCGTCGCGCAATGTTGCCATTGTCGGATTGGGAACAGGGTCAATGGCCTCTTATGCTCTTCCGGATCAGGATTGGACTTTCTACGAAATCAATCCGGCAGTCATCAGTATCGCGCAAACTCCAGAGTATTTTACGTATCTACAGAAGTGCGCCGCAGCTCCTACGAAGGTAATTCTGGGTGACGCCCGTCTCAAGTTGCAGAACGCGCCCGACCATCATTATGGCCTCATTGTTCTGGACGCTTTTAATTCCGACGCGATTCCGATTCACCTCATGACGCAGGAAGCGATCGCGCTCTATACATCGAAGCTGGCGCCCGGCGGTATACTGGCGTTTCACGTTTCCAATCGTAGTTTGAAGCTTGATGACGTTCTCGCGGAGCTGGCTCGGCGCAATGAGTCGCTTAGCCTGCGTTCGGTTGACGGGGAGCATAATCCGCTTACGGGCAAGGATCCTTCGGAGTGGGTAGTCATCGCGCGTCCGTCGCCTGCTTTTGACAGCCTCTCTCAGAATCTCAATTGGCGACGCCTTGAACCCCGATCAGAATCAATCGCGTGGACTGACGATTTCTCAAACATCCTGAGCGTCTTCCGGTGGTATTAGCGCGGATAAAATTTACCTGTCACAATTGGCGTGTACAAGGTGTTTTCCTAGTGAACCACTCGAAGACTGCTTGATTCAAAACCGAACGGAGAAGGTCGTATGACGAGCCTTTCACAGGACGTGCGCTACAGCCTGCGCATGCTGCTAAAACACAAAGGTTTTACCATCGTTTCCGCGCTGACGCTCGCACTCGGCATTGGCATCAATACTGCAATGTTCAGCGTGCTGAATACGTTTCTGTTTGGCTCGCTGCCATACCCTAAGTCTGAACAGTTGGTAAGGGTATGGCGCACGTCGCCACACTCTCAAAACTGGCCGTTCTCAGCCGGAAACTTCTTCGACCAGCACGCCCAGAACACGGTTTTTGAGAAGATGGCGGCCTATAATTTCACCAGCCGTAACCTCACCGAACACGGCCAAACAGCAGAACGTTTGCTCGGCCTCGCGGCAACTGCTGATTTCTTTCCGATGTTGGGAGTGGCTCCGGCGCTCGGCCGCGTGTTCAAACCTGAAGAGTTCGAGCCTAATGCTGATAACGTCGTCGTCCTCACCGATCGTTTTTGGACACGCCGTTTCGGAAGTGACCCAAACATAATCGGACGCAAAATCCAGCTCGACGGTAAGACAGTTGAGATAGTCGGTGTGATGCCGCCGGGGTTCGAACATCCAATACTCTGGGGCCCTCTCGATATCTGGCAGCCACTTGCATTTACTCCCGAACGGAAAACGAACCGCGGCACTAACTATCTCTCTTCGTTTGGCCGGCTTAAGCCCGGCGTCACAATTCAACAGGCAGAGCAAAGCATGATTGCTCTCGCCGCGAACATTCACAAACAACATTCCTCAAACGAAGGTGAGAGCCTCCGGCTCGAGCCGCTCCAGCGAACGATGTCTGACAGCATTGGCAGGACCGTCATGTGGTTCACTTTCGGACTCGCCGGTTTTGTGCTGCTGATCGCATGCGCAAACCTCGCGAACCTTCAGCTCGTTCGCACCACAAGTCGATCGCGTGAGCTGGCTGTTCGTGCCGCACTCGGTGCGAGCCGTTTTCGACTGCTGCGACATTCGCTGACTGAGAGCATCGTTATCGCGCTAATCGGTGGAACAATAAGTCTTGTAATTGCGATTGCGGCTGTTCAATTTATCAGTAACCGGCTCTTCACTAACTTGCCCGGCGCGAGTGTGCAGCTCGATTACAAAGTGTTCGGCTTCGCGCTGTTGTGCTCACTGCTAACGGGAATATTGTTCGGAACAGTTCCAGCGTGGTTGGCTTCGCGTGCTGATGTAAACCAGGCCCTCCGGGATCAGGCTCGCGGATCAACTGCGGGACGTTCGCAGCACCGTCTGCGTAACTCGCTCGTCATCGGTGAAGTAGCGTTTGCAATGATCTTGCTCGCGGCGGCGGGATTGTTTCTGCGTGGCTTGCAACGCTTCATCAATGCAGATCCGGGCTGGCGCGTTGATGGACTCGTGACCGCGCAGATGAATCTTCGTGGAGACAAATACAAAGAGGACAAGCAGCGTGTGGTCTTCCTGACGGAGCTTGAGAATCGGCTCCGCGCGTTGCCGGGCGTGGAGCACGTTGCGATTGCGGATTCGAGTCCGGTCTTTGGCTTCAACAGCAGTAGCTCGTTCCTCGTCGAAGGCAGGCCCGAGCCTCCGCCTGACAAGTACCCGGAAATGTTTTTCGAACCGGCGAACAGCGACTATTTCGCGACTCTCGGTGCGCGTTTGCTGCAAGGACGTACTTTTAACGCAGGGGACACGGCCGATCACCCGGCAGTGATCATCATCAATGAGACAACTGCTCGTACGTTTTGGCCCAACGAGAGTCCGATCGGAAAGCGCATCAGCAACACTGCTCCGAAGAAGGAATACCAGGAAATCGTCGGCGTAGTTAATGACATTGCATTTCCCGGGAGTCTTGGCGAACCGTACACGCGCTATGAGGCGTTTGTTCCGATGACGCAAGCTGCGCCGAGCTATCTCACGCTTATGCTACGCACGTCAGCGAGCGCGGAATCGATCGGCAACACATTACGCGGTGCGATAGCGTCACTCGATCCTGATCTGCCGGTTTGGCGAATCCGAACGGCGCGATCTGCGGTCGATTCGGGACTGGGCAGCATCTCGTTGTTGGGAAGTCTGTTGGGAGCTTTCGCGACAGTGGGTTTGATACTCGCGGCCATCGGGATTTACGGAGTTGTGTCGTACACGGTGGTCCAACGCACCGGCGAGCTCGGAATACGCATGGCCCTCGGAGCGCAGAGTCGCGATGTTATGCGGCTCGTGTTAGGCAAGGGCGCCGTTTTAATTCTGATTGGAGCCTTATTCGGGCTCGCGGGCGCGTACGGCGTATCGCGGCTTTTGCTCGCCCTCATTCCCTCACTCCCAACGCGCGACCCCCTGATCATCGCCATAACCGGCATGGTTCTCGGTGTCGTTGGCCTGGCGGCCTGCTACATCCCTGCGCGCCGAGCCACTCGAGTCGATCCCCTCGTGGCGCTACGGTCCGAGTAAGCCTTAACCACGGTTACACAGATCAGAGCCACTGATAAATCCGGATTTGATCCGCGGCTTTGATCTGTATATGCTGCCGGTTAACCGAGGTTCGTACCTTGACTCGGTATGTATGCGGAACCCCCATGAATAACACTCAATCTGCCCGGAATCTGCGGAGGAGAATCGCTCTTCTCCTTGTCATCAGTATCTTCAACTTCATCGCCTCCCCATTCTTCGCAGGATTCAGTGCGAAAGTTAAAGCCGCGCCGCTCAGTCCTCTTCGACGGACCAACCGATTTCATCAGACGCGTCCCGCTGATGACGAACGATCTGGTCTACAGCAGCACTACGGGAAAGATCCACGCCAGCCTGCCAAGCAGCGTCGGGAGTAGCGGCAATAGCATCGCGGCTATTGATCCAACGACCGGCACTAGTTAGCAACTCTACTTTCATCGGCAGCGAGCCAACGAAGCTTGCACTCTCAGACGATGGTCACAGTTTATACGCCTGGCTCGAGGGGTCACTCATGTTCAGGCGTTTCGACGCGCTGACAAACACTCCCGGCCTTCAGTTCTCCATGGGCCAGGACCCAACGAACGGTCGTTTCACCTTCAGAGACTTCGCTGTTGCTCCGTCCAATCCGAGTGTGTTGGCAGTAGCGCGTGGAATCGTCAACGTTGGTGCGCCGCAGGGAGTGGCGATATTTGACGATGGCGTGCGACGCGCCAACGTTGGGCCGAGCGGCTCGAGCGGCGTTGACTCGATTGCCTTTTCCGCTTCTGCTTCAAAACTTTATGGCACTGGACCAGGCAGCGGTCTTCAGACGATGACGATTGATGCATCGGGCGTGAGTGTCAGCTCTACGAGCTCGCTGGCCCAAAGCACGAGAATCAAATTCAGTAATGGATTGATCTACACTTCATCTGGTCAGGTCATCAACCCCGACACCAATACTCTTCTCGGCACATTCGCCGTCAACAACAGCAACTCGCAAGCTTTTGTCATTGATAGCTCCCTTGGCCGTGCATACTATTTAATTGCTGGGACAGGCTTCGAAACCGGTACCTTTAGTCTTAAAGCTTTCGACATTAATACTTTTGTACTGCTGGGATCGCTCACGATTAACGGCGTTGGCGCGCTCCCTGCTCCCACTCCGCTGATTCGCTGGGGCGCGAACGGTCTTGCTTTTCGTACCGAGAACGAGCTGATCATTATTCAAACGTCTCTGATTCCATCAGCGGAACCGATACCGACACCCACTCCGACACCTTCACCAACTCCATCGCCATCGCCTTCGCCCGGAGCGCCCGCTTTCGTCAGACAGATGACGTTAAGTACGAATGATCTTGTATTCAGTCAGGCGACGCAAAAGCTTTATGCGAGTGTTCCGAGCAGTGAAGGCAGCACCGGCAACAGCATCGCCGAGATCGATCCGGTATCGGCTACCGTCACTAATCAAACTTTTGTTGGAAGCGAACCGACACAGTTGGGCCTTGCGGACGATGGCGCAACGCTTTACGTCGGCCTCGATGCGCGCCGTCATCGATACGCAGTTACAACATTCTCAACCACACCGCCGGAGCGCAATTCACTCGTCGGACGAGATAACTCTTATGGTCCATATGGATTCAGCGACATTGCTGTTACTCCCGGGAATCCATTGGCTGTCGCGGTAGCCCGGCAAAGGCAGCAACGTCTTCGCCCGGGGAAGCAGGCGTAGCGATATTCGATAACGGCGTACAGCGCCCGAACACAGGCCCGTCTGCCTTCAACGGAGGAAGTGGATCCATCGCTTTCGCTTCTGCGTCGGTTCTTTACGGAAATAATCTAAACCACGGGCCTCACGACCATGTCGGTTGACAATTCGGGAGTTTCAGTAACCGGCACAAGTCATTTCGTAGACTGGCAATTCAATAATTCTTGCTAATGGCCTGATTTACGGTTCTTCTGGTCAGGTGATCAATCCCACGACAGGAGAGTTGGTCGGCACTTTTACCGGCCCTTTCATGTCTGACGCGATTCACGCCGTCGATGTGGCTAACGGCCGCGCCTTCTTCCTCGTATCTACCGGTTCGGGCCTTCAGATCCGCGCTTACGATATCAACACGTTCCTTCTGCTCGGCTTCGTCAATATCACTGGCACCGTTGGGTTTCCACGCGATCTCGTTCGATGGGGCACGAACGGCCTGGCATTCCGTACTGATAATCGGAGAGTGGTCCTGATTGAGACTTCTCTGGTCAATGCGAGTGTGGCTGTTCCGAGTCCGACCCCGACACCATCGCCAACGCCATCACCCTCTCCACCTTACATTCCAACGTTTATTACGCGCGTGAATTTACCTGCGAACAATCTTGTGATAAGCGAAGCAACGCAAGCTCTATATGCGAGCGTGCCGGCCAGCGCGGGGGTGAACGGCAACAGCATCACGAAGATAAATCCTGCAAACCGGTGTTGTTGGACCATCCGTGTTCATCGGCAGCGAGCCAAACCGGATGGCGATTTCGAACGACGGGCAAACGCTTTGGGTGCATCTGAATGGCGCCAATGCTGCTCGCCGCTTCGACATACTGACCGAAACTCCGGGTCTGCAATTTGTGACCAGTCCCGGTACCTCCCACTGACATGGAAGTTGTTCCGGGAAGTCCGGGCTCAGTAGTGCTGAGCATGGGCCAATCCGGCGGTGGCGTCGCGATTTATGATAGCGGCGTCAAACGACCAAACATCGGTAATACAAATCCGAGTGTTGAACCAATCGAGTTTGGCGCCAGCTCATCCGTGCTTGTATGGCTATAACAGTTTTTCGTGACAGCTTCGATTTAGTGAAGTTCCTGGTTGATTCGTCTGGTGCTACGACATCCGTTGTTACGCCCAAGACTCTTCCCACAGTCTGGCAATGCTTTGAAGTTTGTAAATGGACTTTTGTATACAGGCTCGGGTCGGGTAGTCGATCCCGAAAGCAAGACGTGGCTCGGAAAATTTAACGTCGGCGGTTTTCAAGTGATGTGCGTCGATGCCGCGAATCATCGCGTGTTCTATGCTACCACCACCGTTGTTCGAGTGGAACTCTCATTCGGGCTTTCGATTCAAATACATTTCTGCCGCTTGGCTCGATAAACGTGCCCGGCGTCACGCAATATACCAGTGAACCTGGTGCGGTGGGGCGTGAATGGCCTTGCATTCAATACCGTGCCGCCTTTCGGTTTCACAGAGCCGAGCCGAGTTTATCTAGTGCAAACTGAGTTGGTATCTGATGCCGGGTCGATACCGATCGGGCTCGAGCTTGAGCGCGAGCAGATCTCCGCCTCTGAGAGCATCTCGCCGTTACAGATCAAGGTGACGCGAACCGGCGATGACTCAGCCTCTGTTTCAATTGATTATGCCACCAGCAATGGAACCGCAACCGCCGGCTCCGACTACACTGCCACAAGCGGTACACTTACCTTTGCACCAGGCGAGTTAACCAAATTCATTACTATTCCCATCGTGGACGATAATCTGTTTGAAAATGCGAGCGAGACATTCAATCTCACCTTGAGCAACCCGACTAATTCAGCCGTCCTTTTGACGCCTGCGACCACAACCGTAAGTATCTTTGACAATGACAATCGACCGGCCCTTTTTATCTCATCCAGTACCAGCTTTTTCGTTCCTGAAGGTGATTCGGGTACGACGAATATCGATTTCCGGCTCGATCCTGACTAATCCCACGGTCGAAGTCGTAACCGTTGACTACGCAACCAGCCCCGGCAACGGCAACGCCACTGCGGGAGTTGACTACGTTGCGTCTTCCGGCACTATCACGATAACGCCCGGAACTACATCATCCCCGCTCGTTAGTATTGCGATAAATGGAGACACAACGGTTGAACCGAACGAGTTATTCAACGTCATTTTCAGCAATACTCCAAACGTCAGTTTTGGTACGACGGGCGCCCTTGCGATCATTCTGAATGATGACGCTTCCGTGCAACTGAGTAGCAATGCGTTCAGCGTTAATGAAGGAGCAGGCTTCGTCTATATCAACGTTACTCGCGAAGGCGACACGTCGAGAGCAGCTACCGTCTTTTACTCAACGACCGATACCGCAGGTTTGCAGAGTTGTACCGTTGCAAACAGCAAAGCGTCTGAGCGTTGCGATTACGGCACGGCTGTTGGAGAATACAGTTCGCCATTGGCGAACCACGAAGACGTTTACCATTCCGATCGTGGACGATGTGCTCGTCGACGGTAACGAGACATTCACCGTGAATTTGAGCTCTCCCACCGGAGCACTGCTGGGCGTGCAATAGCGCGACACTCACAATCACCGACAACGATTCACACCGCAACGCAGAACCCGATTGATGGCGTGACTCCCTTCATTACGCAGCAGTACATCGATTTCCTGGGTCGCTTGCCTGACTCGATTGCTCGCTAATTGGATCGATACGCTCGGTAATTGTCCCAACGGTGGCTTTGGTGAGTTTGATAATCCGACGTGCGATCGTGTGCACGTCTCGCAGGTTTCTTCCTCTCGGAGGAGTTTCGCGGGCGCGGCTACTTTGCTTACAAGTTCTATGAAGTAGGCATGGACCGGCGGCCCGGTGTATTGCGGAGTTTGTGCCTGACATGGCGCTGGTTGGTGGACCACAGTCGCCGGAATCTGAGGTGATCAGTAAAGCTGCTTACACGGATGCGTTTGTGCAGCGACAGGAGTTCAAAAATCGCTATGATGCGTTGTCGAATGCTGATTATGTCGATGCGCTGGAGACGAATGCGGAAGTGACGCTCGCAAACAGGGCGGCTTTGGTTGCAGCGCTGGATGGAAATCAGAAGACCCGGGCGCAGGTGCTGCGTGAGATCGTCGAGTTGCAGTCAGTGACCGATAAGTTCTTCATGGCGTGCGTTTGTAGCAATTGCAATACTTCGGCTACCTGCGCCGCGACCCTGACACGATTGACTATGACAACTGGGTAACAACGCTCATTGCGGATCCGGGCAACTTCCGGCACATGATCTCCGGCTTCATCTATTCAGACGAATACCGTCACCGCTTCGGCCCATAACAAATATTAACCGCGGATTACGAGGATGCGATCCGTGTAATCCGCGGTTAATACGTTCCTACGGCCGGACCTGAACCTGGCCGGATTCAATTGGTATCTGCGGGAAATCATCAGCACCAATGAACTGGCAGGTACTGGGCTCGACCACGTTGTCGAAGAAAACCTCGCTGATCGTGTCGTTGTGTTCGCCTTCTCCGTTGTCAAAGACAGTAAAGAAAGCGGCGTCAAACTCATCGTTGAAAACCGGATCAGTTGTCTTCCTGATTGAGCCGCCAAAGCTGGCCCGGTTCCCTACGATTTGAAGACAGGTGATGTCGAATTGAGCACTATACTTCGGGTCAAACGACGGATTGTGCAGGATCGCGCTTCCCGAAACGGAGCCGTCTGAATTTATCCTGGCACTGAACGAAAACTGTCTTCTCACCGTTCGACCTTCCGTGTCCTGAAGCAGGATCGTTCCGTGGCCTGAGGCCGATGGTTTAGGCGCGGCAGCCGACGTTGACCGCATCATGAAGGTGGCGCCGAGGGCCGTAATTAACAACCCGGCGAAAAGAAAGATTTTGGTACGTTTCATGGTTGTCTCCTTGATCTGATTGGGTTCCTAGTGTGAGAACGAGAAAGGATAGGATTGATCAAAGGGCGAAGTGACCAGACCCACCTATAAAACCGCCACGGCTCCGCACCACCGTCACGATCGTGTGTATTTCCTTGTCGTTTAGAGCGGGCACAATCTACTAGAACACGAAATTACCTGTCAATCTCATTAGCGAAGATTGGATTATCGAACAAATGACACGTGCGTTAGCGACAAAACGCCGAAGGCGTTCGCTAATGCCAGCCCAGGGTTCGAGCGGCAGCGAGAACCCTGGGATCGCAATTTAATAGACGTGAAACGCTGAAAGCGTTCGCCAGTTGCTGAACCCTTTCAGGGTTTGAATTTTTTCGTTGTCTGATCCCAGGGTTGTCGCTGCCGCTCCAACCCTGGGCTGGAATTAGCGAACGCCTTCGGCGTTATTTGCCAGTACAACGCCGAAATCTAAACCACTAGTTTCCAAACGGCTTGAATATATTTGAGAACGCCCAATTGCTCTACGAAATGCCGCTACAAACAGGCGAAGCAAAGCCCTGGTTCGGGCAACTGCCGTTGTCGCGTGCGACTGACCACATCGAGAGCCGGGTGATGTAGCTGTTTGCATTCGCGAAGCTCAACAGCGATTGCGCATCCGCCAATTGAAAGATCTCCGTGTTGACGTCGTTGATTCCGATCATGGGAGTCACTCCGATCGTCGCAGTCAAGCCCGCTGCGACAACCTGATTATGGGTGTTCGCCGCTGCCTGTTGAGCGCTGAGTCCCATCTGACCTCCATTATCGTTTGCCGATCCGTAGTCCATCGCCATGATGTTTATGACGTTCACGTTTAGTCCGGCAGCTTTATGCTATTAAGAATATTTACACCGCTCGCCACCAATCCCGTCGGCAGAACCGGCAGCGTGTAGGAAATTACGAGACCCGGATTCGCGTTCTTTAATCCAACCAACGCCTGGTTGCGACGAGTGATCGAGGCCTGGTCAGTAGTCGCTCCGCCTTCAATATCGAAGTCCAGTCTCACCGGTGTACTGCTGTTCACACGGTATTTATTCAGCACCGATTGGTAAGCAGCCTGCAGACTCGACACGGTGGTGCATCCCAGTGCCAGTTCAGTTCCCGAAGCGCCGCCAAAGGAGATGATCACATCGCCGCCCGCAGCACGTATGCCCTGGACCAGCGACAGTATTGTTGTGCCATTGGGCAGCGTGTCATTCGCGACCGTGGCTCCCACACCGCCCCACGTTGGTGTGCAGCCGCCATTACCGACCACGAATCCGAGGGTGAAAACCTTGATTCCGGATTGCTGCTGAATACTCAGGAGTTGCCAATCAACAGTAAGACCCATGTCCACATAAGGCGCGAACACTTTCGCACCTGGTGGCGGCGGTGGTGGACCATTCAGCGTGGTTACGTTTATCGCTGCGCTCTGTGCGGAACTCCCCGCAGCGTCTGTGGCTGCAACCCTGAATGCTATAAGTGGTCAACGGAGACAAGCCGGTTACCGTCATGTTGGGACTGCTTGTAGTGCCGACCGCAACACCGTTCCTAAAGACTGTATAGCCGGTTAAAACGCAGTTGACGGCGACCGTCGAAGCGTTCCAACTCAGGTTCGTGCTGTTACTCGTGGTTCCCGAAGCTTGTAGTCCTGTAGGCACGCTGGGAACTGTTGTGCAAGCACTGCACGTTCCGATGATGGTCCAGGGCGCACCGCTTCCTGGTCCACCATTGTTAGTCGCAGGGTTTTGGCCCTGCGTCCAAAAGTTAGCTTGATAATTCACTCCGTTAAGACTTGCCGTCATCCCGCCCGTGTAAGCAGTAGTCGAGTTCCACGTTGGCGCGCATGACCCGCCACCGCCGCCACCTCCCGATCCGCTACATGATCCATTGCTGGTCCATGGTTGACCACTGCCCGGCGCCACCATTGTTTGTGGCAGGGCTTTGATTCTGTGTCCAAAAGTTTGCCGTGTAGTTGATTCCGTTAAGGCTAACCTTCATGCCGGCCGTATAGACCGAGGTCGAAACCCACGTCGCATTGCAAGCAGTTTGTGCCGCGCCCACACTCGCAAAGCACAGCAACAAAAAAGAGACTCCGAGAGCACATTGGATTTTACGAACTGAATTCATAGAAACTCCTTGGTGAATTAGGAGGTACTTGGCGCGGGAAGGGAAAATTGCCAAAATTAAAAAAAAAAATGCCTAATAAGATTGTCTGTTTTTTTTTTTTTTTTTTTTTTTTTTTTTTTTTTTTTTTTTTTTTTTTTTTTTTTTTTTTTTTTTTTTTTTTTTTTTTTTTTTTTTTTTTTTTTTTTTTCCTTCCTTTACTAAAGAATTAGCCACAAAAGTTGCACAAAAAGCACTTTTTTTTTTTTTCGGACTGGCCCGCTCGTCATCGCCGCTCGCGCTCCTCTGTTCAGTCGTCTTCGTCACCCGGCAGCCACCGGGCGATCGCCGCTTACCTGCGCTCTACATCGTCGGCGCGGGAGTTTTTCGAGCACTGCGGCCTTATTTTCACACGACATGGAGTCTGGCGCGACGTGTTCAAGCCAAACATTCCGTGCAGACTTTTTGGCACAACGCGGGGGCGGCGCGTACACGACGGGATGTGCTGGCGACAGTCGGATCTTCGAGCGGAAGATATGGACCTGAGTGGGGAACTTTACGCTAATCTCTTTGTCTGGATCCTCGGAGCGATCCACTTCGCAGCGTCGTCTGACCGGGCATTCAGACGCGCGAGTTGGCTATCGCTCACTCCGCTTCTTTACATGGATATCGGTTAGCCGAGCTCGAGACGACACGCGGCGCACGACAAGATTGCCGGCAGTGCGGACTGATCCGCGCGAGACCGGCGTGCTTGCGGAGCTGTGCTCCGCGCAGTTGACCTTCTATCAGCTGTTACACGGAAAGTATCGTGGCGCAGTGGCGCAGCAGGGAAAGAGCGATCGCTTCGAAGCGATACTGGTGAAGGATCAGCGCGCCACATTCACACCGGTGCCGGCCGGATCTCGTTACGCTCTTGCCGCTGTGTTTCGCTCTCGACCTGAGCTGCCTGAGATCGTGTTGTTGAGTGCCCACGCGGATGCGTTCAATGCCGCACGCCGGAGAGCATATACGGAAGCGTTGATGGACTGGTCCAGACCAGAAAACAGTCGTCAGAGATTTTTATAGCGGGCAATTTCAACTTCGAGCTTAGCTGCACACTCTCTTACCGACACCTGGCACACAGCTCTACTCACACCTCCCGCTTCGCGTCTTGCGCGCTACCCATCACTACATCTTACATCTTCCCCGCATCTTTCACGCTCCCGCTCGTTGCGTACGCCCTTCAGCTACCACTCCGCTGCTCCTGTCTTTACCTCTCCACCCTTTTATAAAGAATAGAATATGTGCTGGACTCTAGCGGATTCGAGGACATCGTTGACACCGGGCGGTCCCCCACACTCACCTCACGCCGGTCGCACGTATCCTTTTCCGCGCGCGCCGACCGCGGCTCTCGCCTGGGCCTCTGCCTACTTTCCTCGCGCTCGCACTGCGCCAGTTCATCGCGCCATCTCTTCACGTCACGACATCACACTCCTACATCGCACGCGCATCACGCGCATACACAGCTCCGCGACCGCTCGAGTCAGCGCCTGCACACGCGCGCTCACGATCGCGTTCGCCCCGCGCGCGCACGCATCACTCCGCACCGCGTTCCCGCCGCTCGCAGCACTCACTCGCCCGCCTTCGTGGCATCACCTACTACGCCGGTCGCGCACTACGCACGGCTGTATCACCCGCCGGACGCTCCTTCACTCTCGCCTGCCGATCAGCCTCTCAGGCTCGCGCGCGCACGCGCGGCAGCGCGCTGCTTCCTCCTCCGCGCGTACTCCGCCATCCAAGATCTACATCTCGCGTGCATCCCGGTTCTCCACGTTCCACTACGCGCGTTATCTTCGCCACATATACTTCGCTCGCGCTTCGATCGCACGCGTCCACCTGCATTTCAGCATCGCCACCTTCCACCACTCTTCGGCACCACAGTTCACCTCCACCACAGCCATCGTACTTCCCTTTGCATGCACAGCACTGCACCATCCCCCGCTACTCGATTCCCGCTCTCGCTTACGCGCGCGGCACGAACGCGTGCTCACCATACTTCACTCCGCGCTCCGCTACCGCGCAGCTTTTTCTTCGCACTCATTACACCAAACTTCAGCTATTCGCCTTACGCGCTTCATATCACTCCACCCACATCGCACGCTCCGCGCATCTTCGCCAACACGCTACATTGCGCCATGCCGCATCTAGACCAGCGCATCACTTGCATACGCACACTCAAAACGCGCTAGCCCGCCCCGCGCACACTCGTTCTATCTTTGCACGCAACATCAGCGCGCATCTTGCTTCGCATCACCACCCGCATTTACCCGCACGTGCCCACCGCTCGCACCTGCACAGATCAAGCGCGTCAACCTACTGCGACGCTGCCCCAATACTGGAACAGCAACAAGTGCATGCCGCTCGCGCACTGACGACGCGACGATCCATGCACGCACAATACGCAATGCGCCTCGTCGAACTGCAGTGGTATGACGCCGTGAACGGAGTCTTGCAAGGACGTGTCAGTGAATCCGTTTCGTTGACAACTGAGTGCATAGGATTTGCGCGCACTCGCTCGAATTGTTTGCCTGCGTCACCGACGATCAAAGTTTTTCGTGACGATTCACTCAGTTTCGCCGTGTTCGCTTTCGTCACTGCGAAAGATACGTAATCGTTAGTCCGCCTTTAACCCCATCTTCACGTCACGATCCTAGTAGTTTGTGAGATCAGTTTGCTGTTTTTGTTGCAAAGAGGAGGATTAGTCTATCGCGATTTTCAGCACGATGTTTGCTGATTTGACACTTCTCAAAAACCCTAATACAATCAAACAAAGCGTAAAGTTGCTGGTGAGACAGTGACCATTGAGCTGAATGCTTCGCGCCAACCTTGAGAGGCCAACTCACGCTGGCCTTTCGCTTTTATCTTTCGATGACTGCCATGAAGGAATATACTAGACAGACGAAGCGCTTATGCGTCGTTCTTGATACGAATGTCTGTTGAAGAATCCGTTGCTGAAAGATCCAATGGAGCGCGCTGATTTTTTCGTCAGCAAATGGCGATACATTGTATGCCGAAGTGTGGAGGAAGAGATAATTAAAATGTAGTAAAAATTGGAATCAAAGCAGTCGAATCAATCAACGATGCATACCGCACAGTTTTGATCCTTATAGTTCGCAGATGATTATCAAGTACCCTCCGACGAAGATTTTGAAAACAGTGCCAAAAGCCGATTAGAAGAACCACAGCCTCTACTCCAAAGAGTTCCGTTTAGTTTTGAACACGCGAAGTCTGAAGAGGTTTCAACCGAAGAAAAACTCGCACAGCTTGCAAAGATGATCCGCGAGTCTGGCGATCAATCGAAACGACAGCGCGCATTGCTGATTCTAATGTCAACGCTCGAAATTCAACCCAGCCGAAAGTGCTTGCCAATCATGTAAAGCACCTTGCATTCACACGCTGCGCGAGTTGAACTGTTACTACATCGTTGACTACCAGATTGCCAGAATTGAAAGCGAGCTGTTAGAGACCGCACGCACATCACTTAACTTCTTGAATCAAAGCCGTGCCCCACCAGCTACCATTCTCGCCAAACATCAATCACAACTTGATCGCCTGTTGAGCTAATGTTGTTAAGCTTCCAGCATCTTGTAAATTCCTGCCAAAGCCTTCTCTCTATCGCCTTTGTCTAACCCTACTTCGTATTCAGTTCCATCGCTCTAATCTGCCAGATCATCATGCGAGCTCAGAATCCCCCAGCTTTTTGAACTTAGCGCTTCTTAACTTCTCATCGTATTTTGAAAGAGTAGAAGGTCTCTATGATCTATGAACTCAATGTCAGTCTTCCTGACGATGAATTCACAATTCATGTAACCCATAGTTGGACCAACCGTTTCTATTCTTTCACTTAAAAATTACTGGCCAGGTTCTTTTCTGACTAACTGCTTTACTCCCGTCTGCTTCGCGCCGCTCTTTAGCCTGATTGTTTTCCCGTTCTTTTTATACTGTATAGCTTCGTCAACTACCATGTTCCTGGCATCTGCATCTCCTGCAGTGATGTGCTTTGTTTTGGCTTTCTTCCCCACCGCACTTTTGATTTCTGTCTGCTTCAGTATCAGCTCCAGCGCACTAATCAACCGTTCTACATCTGCTTTTAACGTGTGTGACTCAGCTCCAGAGCATTGCGCGCGTTAGGGCTTAAGATCATCAGAAGTCACTCGCACTGGCATCAAAGTGTTTTCAACCAACACCGTAATCACTCTAATCTTTCGTTTGAGCGCGTCGCTATTTCCAGTCGCACTATATCTTCCTCGTCCAGCCGCGCGCCCTGTTTGTCGAGACTGAAGCCACCCTGCACCTATAACGCGATGAGAACATTGCACTGCTGACAGCCTGCTCTATAGCCTCCACGAAGTCTACACCTGTGCTATGTATCGACGTCCATGAAAATTCGCTCCGGAGCGAAATGTTCCAAAGCGTCTATACAGACGCCCTTCTCACCGGAGCTATCAGTACGTCGTAGCTGATGATATTTCTGTCCACTAAGATGCGACATGGTCTTAAACAGAGTTGCGCAAATGCTCTTCAACTTCAGCCATGATGAACGTTTCACGCCGTCACGTCCTTTAAGCTTAACCACATTGTCCACCTTCGCGTTCTACTTCAAGCTAAAGTCAAAAAAGGCACAACATAACCGTTCATTAATGATGAACTCAGAAGCTGTGAGCAAGACGTCCGACTCGTTTGTAGTTCAAAAGCATAGCCTTCCGCAATTCACGCATGCCTTGAACCGCGTGAAAGGCTTTTTTATTGTCTCGATGTGCGCACTGCGCTGATCAGAGCAATCGCGTCATGTCACAAGCAAAAGGAGATTGCTTTTCGTCATATGTTCCTCCGCCAATACATAATAATACCGAACTTACTGGTCAGTACCTACGCGTAGCGTCGCTCTGACCGTGCCAGCAGATGCTAAAGTCCCTCGATGCCGTCAACCAACGATCACCACTTTTGAGTTTTGATGAGCGCTACAGAAACAGCTCTAAACCAACTTGACGAAACGCTTTGCGCCGCACGGCGGTTGATCGTCTGACTATGCGCGTTGAGTGGGGCGACATCTACGGTTTTCTTGTCCAAATGGAGCAGGGAAGTCAACTACCTGAGAATGTTACTGGGTCTTGTACGACCTACTCCGGCATGATCAAATTCCCCATGCGTACCTCAGGCTGGGAGTATTTAAAAGCGCGCTCACGCATCGGCGCATCGTCGAGACACCAGCGTTCTATGAAAATTTTTCCGACGCAGAAATTTGCAACTGTTCGCCTCGTTGTCCGGGGGAGTTCAACCTAACGCGTCGAAGAGGTTTTCGAGATCGTGACCTGCGCGATCGTGCGCGCGATCCGGTGCGCGTCTACTCGTATGGCATGCGCCAGCGTTTCGGAATCGCACAAGCACTTTTACCAACACCGGAACTCATCATTCTCGACGAGCCGACAAACGGTCTCGATCCACTAGGTAATACAGGAGATACGACAACCTTATCCGGCGACTGCGCGATGATTCAAGTTAACTGTTTATTTCGAGTCACTTGCTCACGGAATTGAGCAATTGTGCAATCAGGTCGGCATCATTCACAGGCGTTTGCTTTACGAGGGACATCCGGACGCTCTGTTACACCTACAACCAATTCAAAGTCGGTGACAACTTCCTGTCGCCAGTGAGTTATTCACCAAGAATCGGCGTCGACCCTTAGCCAGAATGGACCGCTTATCTCCGATCATGCTGAGTCGACACATCCCGCCGTGAACGCGTTTTAGTCGCCAACGGCATCAACGTATACGAACTGACTGCCGCTCCACGAGAGTCTCGAAGAAGCGTTCCTTCGTTTGACAAAGAATTAGCCTTTTGTGGCTATATCTTCGGTACAGTGATCCAGTCCACTGCACTGCCCATGCGACTGCTCTTTAAGTCACGAATGCCGACTCTGACCTGATAAAGACCGCCCGGCACGAGGGTGCTGAACTGATATATCGACCGTTTCTGTTTATTCGTCGAGCTCTTCGGAAAGATTCGCAGGCGTCCGACGAAGCTGTTGATGGGTTTGCCTTTGTCGTCGTAAAAGATCCCGCCGATATCCACATCAGCAGCTTGCTTTCCGTCAGTAAGATCAAAGGTCAGGGCCGCATCGTCTATCGCGATAGTGGCGACCACGCTGGTGCCGATACCAGGCATTTGATTGAAGTGCAGATCCACCGCCGTCGGTATCTCACTTTGCGACACAGGAGCATCGATCACCAGTCGCATGTCATCGTCACGCGCTTTGAGAGGATCTTTGTCTCGCTTTTTCTTCGTCGTCAGCAACGGCAGTGCGGCTGATTTGAAGTAGCTGGTACGCACGCGAACTTTCAGGTCGGGACGGCCCACGATACTGACGTCGATGTCTTTGAACTTACCTTTCTTCTGCTCCTCGTTGTCAGGTTTCCACGCAAGCAAATAGTAATTCGACGTCTCGTTCATTACCTTTTCAACCCACTGGTGCATGGGTTGATTTGTGTTGCGGAACGCCTGGCCTCCAGTGTCTTTAGCAAGCGCATTAAGCCCGTCCTGTGAAGCTGAGAGCTCTCCGATGCCGGCGCTCTGCAACAAACCACCACTGTCGATCGGCCTGTTGATATCGATCGAGTCGCCGACGATGCCTCGCGCATCGAGCGTGTAAATCACCACACCCGCACGTCCGGCAGCGTCAGTAACTCTCTTGATCCTGTCGATCGAGCCGAATTTTTTATCGTTCAAAAAGAAGCCGTCCGAAATTAGAAACACCAGTTTGCGTCCCGGCAACTGGGCTGCGGTGCGCATCAATCCTTCAAGCAATCGCAACGTGTCGGATGCCGAAGGCGCAGACTCCACCACGATCTGCTGGGCACGATTCCTGACTTGTTGTCTGATGGACTGAGGAGACATAGGGCAAATCAGTCCGCCCGCTGCCCGAAAACAGGTTTGCTTTTGAACTTCCTGAACGTAGAAGGTCATCGCCGATTCGTCGCCTTCGCGAATCTTCATCGCCATGTATTCAGACATCGGCGGTTTTTCCGTGTCGAACTTGGGGTTGGCGCGAAAGTTCAAACGCGCCACCGCTGTGCGCAATGCGTCTTTATTCGCAGTGAACTGTTGCAGGAATCCAACTTGTCCGCTGGGCGACGTGATGGCGACTACATCTTTCTCACCAATGCCGCTATCGATGAATTCGAGCAGGGCTTTTCGGGTGCGCTCGAGACTGTCCGGAGCGAGATGTAGATCGTCGACGAAGAATATGACGGCGCGACGGTGAGCGTCGGATCTCGGTCCTCCTGAGTTGGGCTGCCCGGGCGCGCCAGGCTGCGATTCCGTAAGGGCGCCGGACCTGATGGCTTCGAAGAAGGAGATTTCCCGCTGGGCGTTATTGATCTTCAACTGAAATTGCTCGGGTTTCAGGCCATCGACGAAGCGCCCATTTTTGTCGAAGACCATCACGTCTGTTTGGACGAGTGATGTCTCAAACTTAATAACGTCATCTGGCTCGGGGCTGGGCGCAGGTTTGGTCTGACCGGAGACGAGGGCAGGAAAAAGAAGAAGACAAGTCGCTATGGATAGGAGAAAAAGTTTAACGCTCGACATAATCGTCCCGGGAAAATTAGTTAACCACAGAGACACAGAAAACACAGAGGTTGCACAGAGAAATCTGTGGATAAAAGTATCACTCAGGAGTAGACTTGGCCAGACTCGAACCCCCCATGTTGAGTTCCGTCGTAAAACTACTCATATACGGCGCCCTGGTTGTGCTCGAGTGCTTTACCTCGACACGCCGGGCTGACGCTACAGTCTTTCGTGATCGCGCGGCCTTCAACACCGCCTCTCAGAATCTTCATACTGTCGATTTTGAAATGCGCTTTTCTTTGCCGACAATGTGAACATCAGCGTCACGAGGCAAAGTGAGCAACAAGGCGCCACTCCGAATTCAATAGCTTACGTAATCAAACTTACTGACTGGCCCACACTAATCTGGCCCGTGCGCGCGACGGCTCCATAAACTCCCGCATTGTTCTCATTCAAGCGCACGGCGGCTTTCATGATGCTCGGGTCTTGTTGAGCAGTGTCCGGGTCCAGATTGATCATCACACATCGTGGATCAGGCATCGTTACACTAACGACTGGTCCATCTTCGTCGCTGCCGAATACTAACCTGCCGCCGACCCATGCGTCTTCGAGAAATGGCTCTGTCGAGCTTGTCGCAACTACGATATTGGCCCGGAATCGCCTAATGTCGAGGTCCTGTCCGGCTTCGCGGCCGATCGCCGAGATCGTCGCTAAGTTGATCACTGACACGCTCGCGTCGTCGAAAATTCCATGCTTGAGTTTCATCAACTCAACGGCGCTTCCAAACTTCTCCGCTACATTGTTTTGCAATTCCGCGCTGCCAATCGCGAGGTCTAACCCTTCCGGTGTACGGACATGCGTCGGGGTGGGCTCGTCCGCATTCTCAGCAAGACCGAGCGGCTGGTACAAGAGGAGCTCAGGTAAGCGGCTTGCGGAAAGCCACGGAAAGCCACTCTTGTCATTGAGTCGACGAAATGCAAAGCGCCGGTCTCCCTGCAATCCATGCCAACCGAGAAAGGCAGAGTCTGTTGCGACACCGGCCATAGACTTCACCGGATACCGGACGAGTTGGTGAACATGTCCGAGGTGCATAATCATAGGTTTGATCTTATCCACAGATTACGCAGATTACACGATCTGGAGAGAAACTCATTGCGCACCCAGCTCTAACGCGACGATGTTTTTACGGTCGCGCGCGTAAAGGCGCGTGCCGGAGAGCGAGGGGACGGTCCATGATTGGTTGCTGAGCAGTTCCACTTTCGAGGTCACCGTCAAGCCTTCAGGGGTTGCGCTGGCGAGTAAGAGATGGCCATCTTCGTCGAGAATGATGAAACGGCCGTCTGCAAAGAGAAATGAGGCCCGTGGAAAACTGCGATGGCGCCACAAAACCTTCCCCGTTTTAACGTCGATGGCGGTGAAAGGTGCTGGTCCAAAGTCGCCGCTCGAGCCGTAGATCGAATCGCCGACATGAATCGCGTTAGTGAAGTGAATTCGCATCAGGCCATGGTGCTCGTCAACAATAGCGCAAGCACCGTTACCAAGTGATGTTTAGAGTGCAACATCGTCTTCACCTTTGATGGATTTGCTCAACTGTAAAAAGAACACGTCAGGAAGAGGGGCTTGCCCCCGCTGATAGGGGAAGAGCGGGGGCAAGCCCCTCTTCCTGACTTGTTCCATTATTGACTTGTTCTACTCTTCACAGGTCTATTGTTTTGGTGGTTTTTTGAAGGCAGACGGATCGATTTGGCCGTTGATTGTTACGGCTTCGATTGTCGTTGAGAGAGCAGGGAAGGGTTGACCATCAAAGGTGGCAGTCATCTTGAATGGCAACGACAAGCCGTCAACCGTTCGGAAGTCGGAATAATGGATTAATATTTGGCCCACCACACCACCTGGCCCACGTCCTGTGTATGATTGGTTAACTACGCGGCCGGTTCCGGGCTCGATGCCTAACGTTGTGGTGAACTCCGGCAGCTCAATCTCAAGGTGCTCCAGCTTGTCATCAGTATTATTGCTGTTGACCCAGGCCTTGAAATCCGATCGAGCTCGATCTCGAAGCAGAAAAATCGGATCGTGTTTTAGCTCCTTATAGATTGCGGTGCGGTTGGCTTCCTGCATCGGCCGCGCGGCGTTGTTGACGATGACGAATGAATCGGAGGGCGTGATGACGTAGGCCAGAGTAAAGTTTGGTCTAATTATTTCCTGCCTCAGCGCATCAGGGAACGCCAGCGCCAAATTATACTTAACCTGATTTCCTCTCAGCTCCGTTCTTTGCAGAGTTTTGAGTTGGTCCAACTTCGATCCGGAACCCAGAGCTTCGACTGCCATCGCGACAAACTCTTGTCCTCGTTTGATCATTTCCGCGCTCGGCGGTGCCTTCGGAGCTGCGGCAGGTTCCAGATACTTCTCGGGAGCGGCCTTGAAAAGCGTTTGGCATTCCTCGGAACCAAAGACATAGATGCGCCCCTTGTGGACGTAGTAAAGATCCGGATTTCCTGAAGTGGGCGCTCCCATGCGAGCGCAATGTCCATTCAACTGGATCTCGTACTTCGACGGATCCTTTTCAAACGTCGCCTTGTTCTCTTCGTTTGCAAAGAGATACTGGAACTGGCCTCGCGTCACTCTGTACTTCAGATCTCCCTGGACCTCTTTGCCCTGGGAAAGCATGACCGGGTCGAGACCTTCGAGTGAGATCATTGCGTCCTGCGCCCTGGCGGTAAAAGCAAGTACAAAGGTGATGATTAAAAGTGAGCAGAAGGATTTGAACATGGCTTGCTCCTAAGTTTCTACAGGTTCGATCAGAACTTAGCAGAAGACTCGGAAGACAGGCGTTACTGAGGTTTGTATGGGAGCAACGGTGTGACGAATCGCAGAAAACTCATGACCAGCCGTTAGCCACAAAAAGGCACAAAAACACAAAATAAGAAGTTTTAGAGTTCAAGCTTTAACTTGCTCGCGTGAAGCTCGAGACTTGCAGCCGAAAGGCTGAACTCTGAACTTTCTTTTGTGCTTTTTGTTCTTTTGTGCCTTTTTGTGGCTCAATTAGTTTTTGTTGAGTAGAGCCTGACAAGTCGACCACTAACACGAGATCGAATGGAACGTCAGTCGAAGCAAAGTAGGTGACGGTTTGCTCCTGGTTGTTTTCCAGTACGCGGAAGTCTTCCTTCGCCAGAGCACCGACAAACATCTTCAACTTGCTATTGAAAACGCTGACGTTAAGACTCACGAGATTCGTTTCCACTTTGATGACGTCGTTCGGGTCGACTTCATTCGATCCGAGTTGAGTCGCATCCGTCGCTTTTGCCAGCGATTCTGATAATTGCTTTGACAATTGGCTGCCGGGTGGCTGGCGTGCTTTGATGAGCGGCTTACGATAAGTGCCTTCGAGCGCGTTTATGTACTGGTCCATGGGCGGCAAGCCATACTCCGCACGTCTTGCATCCAGCCCTGCCTCGTCTTCAGTCGGATAGAGAATTAGAAAGCCGCCCGAGCTGACGGCCTGCGTTCCGAAGAGTTGCTTCTTGCCGGCGCTCACGCGAAGCCGGTCAAACAATCCGGCAAACTCGCGCTTCTGCATTGGATCCTTTTTGATGGCGGCAACGATGACGGGCAGTAAGTCACGTTGCAGCTCGTAAGTGCCGGCGTTTTTGAGGATATGGTATGTTGCCAGGACCCCATCCTTATCAACCATGGCACTGGTGGGCCAACCATGCGTTTTTATTATCTGACAGAGTTTGGCTATGTGTTCTTCGTACCTCTTGTGTAGTTTTTTCTGATCTGATTGTTTTGTCTGATCGTTCCCGACCACTTCCAGCAGCAACTCACGTTGCTTGTTGGCCATCTTGACCAGTTCTGCTTTGAGCTTTTTGTTCAGAGTGGGCGGTGCTGAAGAACCGGCCCGAGCGAGCATCAGCTTCACATCCTCATCTGTGAGGCACGACTGCGCCTGGATGGAGACCAAACAACACGCGAGCAGGAACACTATTACTACAACAAACTTCATTTGAATTGACAAAAAGATTATGCAATCGCACGGCTCATTTTGCCACCTCCTGCGAATAAGCGTCATATGCTGCTCGCGCCAGCCTGGCAATCAACTTTTCCTGAGCTGCGTCAGGCAATTTCGAGCCACTCACCAAAACCGCCATTGCCAGATGACCTCGACCAGAAGGCAGAGTGATGATACCGACGTCGTTCGTCACATTAGCCACTCCTGTAACCGCATCTTTGTCGCCCGAGCCGGTCTTGTCGGCGACGACTGTGCCGGCCGGTAAATCTCCACGCAGTCGACGCAGCCCTGTGGTTGCTCGCTGCATGAATCCGATTAGCAGGTTCTGTTGAGCAGGCTGGAGGAGCTTTCCACCGTGCAGTTGTACGAGGAGTTTCGCGAGGTCTTCCGCCGCGCCTGTGTTGGGATTTTGGCGAGTCTTCACGAATTCTGCGCCGGTTGAATGAATGTCGAGATTTTGAAAACCGAGTGAGCGCATTCGCTCAGTGACTTTGAGTGGACCACCGGCAAGCTGGAGCAGTTTGTCGGTCGAGGTGTTATCGCTGGGTGCGATTGAAAAATCAATGAGCCGTTCGATTGTATGGTCAACGGGCTTTTGCCAGAGCGCTGTATTCCCGGGTGCGCCCGGTACGATTTCCGCAGGTGTTACATGAATCTTCTGGTCCAACCGCAGGCGTTTCTCTTCTACGTCCTTCAGGACAACGATCGCCAGCGGGAGTTTGAATACGCTGTATAGAGGTAATTGAGAGTTGCCATTGATGGAGATCATCTTTCCGCTTTCGATATGAATAACGGAGAGACCAACTGTTCCCTGTGCGCCATCGGAGATGATCTTCAGACGCTGCTCGAGCTCTTGTTCGACTTTGCCCGGTTGGTTTTGCGTGACGGGGGCTACAGGAGAAAGAGCGGTGCTCGTAGATTTCGCACATGCTGACGCTAGCAAGGACAAGAGCAGCAGAATAGAGATCGAGTTAAAGCGCATACGCAAGATCCTCCGTTGATTCCGTTCAGAGTTCAAGCTTTAGCTTGCTGCGGCGGGAAGAGCAAGCTAAAGCTTGAACTCTGAACATAAAATCCCGCTCTCCGCCCTAAGTCAAAAACGAAAAATTCTGCGTCGCAGTAATACGGCGACGAGTTCAGCAACTTCTCGGTACAGAAGCAATTTTGCGGATCATCGCGGCTATCGAATTCGATGGCAAGGGCGGTGCTCCTTCAGACGAACCTCATATTAAAAGGACAAGAGAATGAGAAACCAATTGGAGCGAGAGTTCTTCGATCTGGATTACTTTCTCGCGCAATTGCAGAAGTGAACGTGGAGGTAATAAGAATCACAGCGTGTCCCCTGTAAACCTTTTGAATAATGTTACTCGCAAGGTTTGCAGGGGACACGCTCAGTAATGAGAGTGGCTTTAACCCCCCGATGATTATTTATAAGTGAAGGACAACTTCACTGTGCCCGTATCACCTTTAACAATCACCTCCACCGGTCCCGTTAAGCTGGCCGACTGTGGCGGGGCTTTCACTGTAATCGTGCCGTCCGTTGCCACAGCTTTATCAGATCCTTCAACTCCACCGAATGTGATTGAGCTAACAGTCTTCATACCGGTACCTGTGATTTTTACTTGAGTGCCGGCCTGGCCGTTGTCTGGACTGATAGCAGGTTTTGCTGTACCGGGCTTTGCTTCCGTACTGCCTCCGGGCGGCACTGAGCCTTGAGGTTTGGATTCGCTTGGTGGTCCAGGTGCGGGCTTCGCGAGAAAGGCATCCGCGATGTCTTTAAGTTTGACGGCGGCTTGTTGACTGAAAAGTCCTACCAGTATCGCGATACCAATTACTCCCATTGAGACATTCTTAGTGTTTTGAACAGGCAGCAACCCCGCGCGCATGATCACATAGAAAACGACCGCCATGGTTGCACCCGTGAAGGGAAGCAAGACATACATCAGCGTCCAGCTCTTCAACAAACTGCGAAGCCCGGTGTACCAGTACAGCGATCGTAGACTGTGCAGCGCACCACCCAGCGCACCCGCAAAGACTACCAACAAAAACAGATCACTTTCTGAAGAAGTTGGACAAGTATAGGTGTAGGCAGCTTTGGCAATGTCACTGCTCGCGCCGTCGGGATTTTTCACGACTAGATCGACCTCACCTTCGGCGTGAGCCGGGGGTGTGACGCTGATGAAAAGACCGTTGGGATCAACTGTGACAGGGGTGGCTGGAACTCCGCCGAAAACAACACTCGCCCCGTTTTTAAAACCTTTTCCTTTGATAGTGACCTGAGTATTGCAGTCGATCGGACCCGCCTTCGGTGAAACAGACTCGATTGCGATGGTCGGTGTTGGGGTCGTTGTGGGTTGAGTTGGCGGTGGGGTCGGAGACGGTGTTGGAGAGGCTGTTCGTGAAGGTGTCGGTGATGGTGTGGGACTTGGTTGTATTGTGGGCGATGGTGTTGCCGGTGTGGCGCTGGGCGAAGGACTCGCACTGGCGGTCGCCTGATTTACGCATAGTGCCTCGCAGGCGGGCCATCTCCCATAGATCCCCCACAACATTAGACTGGTTATAAGCACACCGTAGAACGCGAGCGCCGCAATCATTTGCGGGGGAACAGTGCCTTGCCCGGGTCCTAGACCAGGTTCATTTCTTTCAGGCGGATTGTCAGCCATGAGTCTCTCCTTTTCGGGTTGAAGAAATATTCTCAGAGCTCGCTGGAATGGCGTCGAGTCTTAAGCAGAACTCTCTACACGCATGAATGTGAAATCACGTGAAAACATTTCATTTTCACTATTTGGGAAACCCGAACTAATGGAGGCGGAGAGAGCGGAACTCGTAATAGGTCCGATCAGCTTATGAAATGTTTTCAGCGCTGAACCCATACGAGAGAAGAAACCGTGAAAGGAGATTCGCGTGTGTTGACCTTTGCGCAATCCATCAGAATCGCCCGTCGCTCGAGATATCTCGAATATTCCAGTCTCCGAAATAGACGACAAAGACACGCTGGACAAATCAACAGGTTCTTTTGTTTGCACTGCGAGGCGCAAGTACTGCTCGGCTGAGCCGATCTTGTTGCTGCATTCACGCACCATAAAACCATACTGTTCCAACAACCGATCTCTCAGCTTTCGACCTGATAGTTTGGCTGGCTAAATGCCGGTAATGACGAGAGAGCGCCGGCTTGCACGCTAAAATGGAAGGACTTCGGATATCATACACGGCCCGGCTCGCAGGTTGGCTCGGAGAAACCAGGAATGCAAATAGCCCCAACGCAAGAAGTGCAGAACTCTGCGCCGTTTGTAGCTTCCAGCGGCGCCAGAGCAAACGCGCTGGGACGGCTGTGCACAGCTCTCTTCCAACCTGTAGATATCTCATTCCTCGTTGCCTTCCGCGTCCTCTTCGGCGGCATCATCCTGTGGGAAGTCTATCGCTACTTCACGCACGGCTGGATCACGCGTTACTTCGTCGAGCCTGCGCTCACTTTTACTTACTACGGATTCAGTTGGGTGAAGCCATGGCCGGGAAGCGGGATGTACATTCACTTTCTTGTGCTCGGTTTGGCGGCTGCATGCGTGATGGCGGGATTTTTTTATCGCCTTGCCGCGCCAGTGATGTTTCTTGCTTTCACATACTTTTTTCTGCTGGACCAGACTCGTTATCTGAATCACTTCTACCTGGTTTGCCTGATCAGTTTTCTGATGTGTTTCCTTCCGGCTGAAAGGGCGTTTTCCGTTGATGCGTTGCTGCGCCGGAAGATCCGCTCAGACGTAGTTCCGGCGTGGACGTTGTGGCTGCTACGAGCCCAGGTCGGAATACCATATTTTTACGGCGGGATAGCCAAACTCAATAGCGATTGGATACATGGCGGCGAGCCAATGCGTATATGGTTGAGTCCTTTAACCAAAATACCGGCGTTCGGTCATGTCTTCGCCTCCGAGTTTGTCGTCTACAGTTTCGTGATCGGCGGGTTGCTGATCGACCTGTTGGTGGTACCACTGCTTCTCTGGCGACGCACACGGCTCTTCGCATTCGCAGCGGCCGTTGTATTCAATCTTATCAACGCCCTGATATTCGAGATCGGCATCTTTCCGTGGTTGATGCTGGGCGCGCTTTTGCTTTTCTTCCCGCCTGATCTGGTGCGACGCTTCGCGCGCGCGTTTATGTCGTCGGGAGAGGAGTTTCCCAAGACACAGCCGTCGCCAGCCTCCGTGACGATCCCGGACGGAGACAGTTGCCCCTCGTTATCTTCCCGTCAAAAATTAGTTGCCGGACTATTGGCTGCCTATCTTGCTGTCCAGCTAATCTTGCCGTTTCGACATTTCCTCTATCCCGGCAACGTAAGTTGGACCGAAGAAGGACATAATTTTGCGTGGCATATGAAGCTGCGAACAAAGGGTGGCGAGGCCGTCTTTACTGTTACACATCCGCAAAGTGGACAAACATGGACCATCAAGCCGGAAGATCATCTGGAACCTCATCAAGTGACGAAGATGATTACGAAGCCCGATCTGGTCCTGCTCTTCGCACATTATCTGGCTGAACAGAAGAGACGTGAAGGTTTCGAGAATGTTGAAGTGCGGGCTCGCGCAATGGTTTCTCTTAACGGCCGGCAGCGCCAACTTCTAATCGATCCGAACGTAGACCTGACTAAGGAACAAGTGAGTTTGTTACCCGCGCGCTGGATAGTGCCACTCACGACACCGCTCGGATCGCGCGACCAATCAATAAATAGCTCAGTTGCAGAATGATCTTTGCTTTTACGCAAAGTTAGCTTATTGTCACTTACCCAGGAACTTCGTAAACAAGCCAATTTACTTATGATGAATTCACATCTACTTTACTCTAGCCGACCGGCTCAAACTAAGGAGGATGAAAGATGAACATCGAGCCGAATATCGGCAATTAGACGTCGCTCTTACTCTCACTCGAATTAGGAAACTTCAAAGCGATCGCGGGTATCGCGACCAGCATCGGCTTTTCTTCATTGAAGGCGTCCGTAACTTCGTAGCAGCTATAGATCAAGGATGGTCTATCGAGACGCTGCTTTACAGCGAAAAGCTACTGACTGCTCCCCTCGCGAGAAAATTCGTCCGTCAGCTCAAACGTGCCGGGGTTCCATTTATCCGGGTCTCACCAGAAGCGTTTCGGCGTGTTTCCTGCGCTGAACATGCGTCCGGCGTCGCTGCCATTCTTCATCAGCAAATACGAACACTTGAACAGGTGAAACTTGATCAACTCCCCTGCTGGACGGTCTTGAGCCATGTTCAGTCGCTTGGTAATTTTGGGACTCTCTTACGAACCTCAGCTGCCATCGGAGCAGGTGGATTTATCCTACTGGGCCACCACATAGACCCGTATGAGCCTGTTGTGGTTCGGGCAACGATGGGCGCCCTCTTTAACCAAACACTCGTGCGAACAAACGTCGAACGGTTTCGGCAATGGATACAGACACACCATCTTGCCGTCATTGGAGCATCACCCGATGGAGTGGTTGAATATGATCGAGTCCGATATTCCCGGCCAACAATCCTGTTGTTGGGAAATGAACGTTCGGGGTTGACGGACGAGCAACGATCACTTTGCCAACAGATTGTTCGCATTCCAATGGTGGGCGGAACCGACTCATTAAATCTTGCTGTAGCTGGAAGTCTGCTTCTGTATGCCGTCTTTCGGTCAACGGCTCGAGGTTGTGATTAAATCCCTCTTTACTTCTTCCATTACTGATGGAGAGCATATAGGTAGCCATTTGCCGTTTGCGGCTGACTCAATATGAACAAAACACGGCTCGAAGCTTTCAGTGATGGTGTGCTGGCCATCATCATTACGATTATGGTGCTGGAACTGAAGATTCCGCACGGAACGGATTTGGCGGCACTTAGACCGCTATTGCCAATATTTTTGAGCTATGTGCTGAGTTTCATTTACATCGGTATCTACTGGAACAATCATCACCATCTGCTTCAGGCGACCAGGCGCATAAACGGTACGATTCTATGGGCGAACCTGCATTTGCTGTTCTGGCTGTCGCTGATTCCGTTTGCGACCGGCTGGATGGGCGAGAATCATTTCGAGCCCCTGCCGACGGCCATTTACGGAGCAGTGCTGTTGTGCGCGGCGATTGCTTATCTGTTGTTGCAAAACCTGATTATCAAACACGACGGCTCAGACCACGTTCTCGCGTTAGCCGTCGGCAAGGATTGGAAAGGGAAGATCTCGCTGGCTTGTTATCTCGCTGCGATTCCGTTGGCGTTTGTCAATCAATGGATCTCGGATGTGTTGTATATCTTTGTCGCGGCAATGTGGTTGATTCCCGATCGACGAATCGAATCCAAAATTAGCGAATGATGTTTAGCCACAAAAGGCACAAAAAGCACAAAATCAATTTGTGCCTTCTGTGCCTTTTTGTGGCTGATTTCTCAGACTACCTAAAACGCCTGTCGTTGCATCCCGGCTTTTAAAGCCTCATCGATGCGGGCGAGTGATTCGTTCAGGTGCGCCCGTACCTCAAGAGACGTTTGCATACCAGGTCTTGCAGCCGTTCGCTGTAACTGACCGCGAAGCGTTACCAGACTTTGACGCGCCAAAGTGCGTGCGTCTTCCGGCACGGCGGCGTCTCGCAATACCATGCCGATCATCTTGCGCAGGTGTTCGCGCTGCAACGAGCGGCGATGGCTGTTGATGTTGAGCGACATGGCCGGATTCTTTGTTTCCGCCCAGATCGAGTCCTGGATTTCCGTAAATAGTAAACCCAGTGTAAAAGGCTCGGTCGGTGGCGCAACTCTCAATTCTGAATCCTGAATCCTACTCAAGACAGTCGGAAGGAAGATTCGATCCAGCACTTGCCGTTGCAGACTCAGGACCACCGAATGAACCGCCACGTCCTGACGGCCCGGGGTGAAGTTGTTGAAATCGATGAAGCGCTCGTTCTCCAGCTTGTTGAGCAGTTGCGGCTTGAATTGAAAAGCCGTCGGCGCAAACAAGTTGTCGCGCAGCAATTGCAGTGCTTGCCTTTGCTTTTCTGCCGGTACCGGTGCAAACGGTAAACGATTGCCCGGGTCGCCGACGAAGCTGCGGTAATGGTACATGCCACCGATGTACTTCGAAGTCAGGAACAGTGACTGGGCCGTTTGGTTCAGGGCCGAATTAAAGCTGCGCCTTAATACCTGATAGCCCTCGCCACGCTTCTCCAGCCGTTGCTCCATGTTGCCGAAGATTTCTCGGGCCAATCCGACGCGATGCGAATAGTACTGCAAAGGATCGGTGCCCAGATCGAAACGGTTGACTACAGGATCCATGTCGAGTCCCGGGCCAAAGCCCGCATCTTCATCGGTGTCGTACGCGAGTTGTGGCTCGGCGGCTCGAGACGCGATCTTCCGCAGCTCGCTTTCCTCGGCTTCCATACTCGGCGCGTCGATCGTTTTGTAAGCGTATTCGATCGCCCAGTAGTCGTATGGGCCAAGCGTGGACTGGTGGTATTCGCCCTGCTTGCTGCCGCGAGCTGCGATATTAGTGGGAATGTAATCCATCACTGAGCCGGTTAGACCGTCTCGTGATGTAACGCTCGAGTCTTGCGCCTGCTCGAATGTGTGGATCGTGCTGGCGCGGAAGTTGTGGCGTAGTCCGAGTGTATGACCGACTTCGTGCGCGGCGATCTCACGCAGGAAATCCTTGATGAACTTGTCTGCCTCGGCGCCATTCGGATCCATGCCGCGGCCCACCAGAAGATCGAAGCCAAACTCCGCATCTTTCACGGCAGCGCCTGCGAAATCGCACAGGTAACTAGCGTTTTTCACACTCCACGGAGCGACAAATGCGCGCGGTTGTGCCTGCTCCAACGGCGACGCGAGCGGATAAATTTGCTCGTGCACTTCGCGCCTGAAGAACCTGGTCATCGCTTCCGAGAAACGGATATCCGCATCGTAAATCTGACCAGTTACGGGATCGGTGCGTGATGGTCCCTGTGCGAAGCCAGGATCCGGGTAGCCCGCAAACCAGCGAATCGTGCTGTAACGAACGTCTCCTGGATCCCAATCCGCATCGTCCGGCTGTATCTTTACTTCGATAGCATTCTGAAATCCGATCTTCTCGAATGCTTTGTTCCACATGAGTACGCCGTCGCGGATTGCATCGCGATACTTCACGGGGATCGTGTTCTCCAGCCAGAAAACGATTGGTTGTTTTGGAGGTGAAAGTGCCGCGGATGGATCTTGTTTCACGAGGTGCCAGCGATTAACCAGGCGCTTCGTCGTGGTGTTGCGGTTGTCGTCGCTGTAGTCTTCGATCGAATTCACGAAGTGGCCGACGCGGGCGTCAGCGAGTCGTGGCCGGTAACCTGTTTGCGGTCTTTCACTGATGCTGTAACGCAGTTTAAAGAGCATGCTGCGCACGTCGGGAAGATTCCTCGGCGGCGGCGGCAGCGATGGCGGCGGTTGGCCGGGCGCCAGCATTGGCGGCAGTGGCGGACGTTCGGTGGCGTAGTGCGCGACCGTTTCGAGCTCGACGTTTTGCGGGAACGCCTTCACTGTGCCGAAGACACTGTTCTTTGGATCGAAGCGATAAGGGATTCTGAACGTCGCTTCGAGATCGTAACTAAGCAGCGGCAGGTCAGTGAGCATAAAAGCGCCCAGGTCGATCAGGATACTCTTGCGCTCCGGATGCGGCAGGCTCTCGATCTTGGTGATGCCGAGGATCGAGTCGCTGAAGGATCTCGCCACGGCGCGATTCATCGGGCCGTTGTCCGCATGGAAGCGAGTATTTTTGACCATTAGCTGCACATTTTTTCCCTGCTTGTGGAAAACAATCGGCGCCTCACCGTACATAGCGGCGGCATAGAAGCCCCGCTCGCCGATGCCGGAGTCAATTGTCATCGACACGAGATACATTTTCTCGAGCTGCTCAGGGAGAATTTCGAGAAAGACTTTTTCTTCGGTGCGATACAGGGTAAAGAGACCTTTGATAACCTGGGCGTCTTTGACGACGTCTGCAAAGGCTTTATCTTTCGGCGGCTCAGGCTTTTCGGGCGTCGCGGGTTTCTTTTGCTCAGCCGCTGGAGATGTCGCCGGGGAAGCCGTTGGCGCAGCCGGGCTCGGTTGCTGAGGCTGCTGCGCAAAAAGCATTGAGGTACAGAGAAGCGGTATTAAGAGAAGGGGACCGGTTCGGTTTTGCATGTGTACTCCTTTGATCAGTCTTTTGGGCAACCCGCGGGATCCTTGGAACCAACAGGTCAGAGGTTCACCCGCGAGGGTGGAAGCGATTAGAGCAGCCGCAGTGAAAAATTTAGTTTCGGAGCAATTACTTAGGTTTCAGCGAATAACTTGATTAGAACGCGCGTCTAACACAACGAGTTTCTTTAAAAACGGTATGAGGGTGAGAATTATTACTCGTTTGGGCAGAAAAGGTAAAGGAAAGTTTCGTTTATTCGCGTTCTTCGGCGGCTAAATGTTCGCGACGAGCCCGGCGGAGGCTCCACAGCCCGCGCACCGAGAGGATTACGGAGAAGACCGCGGTTACGCCGATCGCGAGGAGCGTCCAGACAAAGAAGTGGACGCCGCTGGAGCCAACCATCCGGCCGCCGGCGAGTCCCGCTCCTCTCATGTGGGCGAGAGGCATGAGCGAAGCAAGTACCGACCCGAGAAGGATGATGATGTATCCCGACCGCCGTCCGGCCAGCACCAGCGTTCCAAACAGCCAGACGACCGCGATAGAAATGCCCTGGACGTGCTTGAACCCTCCCGGCTCGAAGCCGCGGACGATGTCGTCCGACAGGTGAAGCGTAAAGAGGAGGATCGAGAGCAGAGACGTGATGGTCAACGTAATGTTCTGTTTCATTGGACACAGAGCCTATAGACCTTGCGCCTCCAAGTCTCCACACACTGTAACGAGATTGTAAAAAGTTGTAACAGAGGCAGGATCTTTCCACAGATTGCGCAGATTACACAGACGTTTTTTGAAGAGAAGGTCTGTGGAATCTGTGGAATCTGTGGATGAGAAGGGGTTTATTCGATGAAGCGGTAGCCGACTCGATGAACAGTAATAATGTGTTGCGGCTCGGACGGGTCAGGCTCGATTTTCTGCCGCAGCCTTGCGATATGGTTATCAACCGTGCGCGTGACCGGGTTGCTCTCATACCCCCAAACATCGTCGAGCAGTTGATCGCGTGTGACGATTTCGCCTCGACGCCGGATCAGGTAGCGCAAGATCTCGAATTCGCGAGCGGAAAGATCCAATGCTTGGCCGCCTTTGCGCGCCGCGTATTTCTTAAAATTCAACTCCACGTCGCCAAATGTAAAACTCTCGATTTCGACGACTTGTTTCGCCGCTCGCCGCAAATGTGCCCTGATGCGCGCGAGCAGCTCCTTGATGCTGAACGGTTTCGTCACGTAATCATCTGCGCCGACTTCCAGGCCCACCACTTTGTCAATTTCCTGGCTCCGCGCAGTCAGCATAAGAATCGGAGTCTCGATACCGCGCTTGCGTAAGTTGCGGCACACATCTATTCCACTCATCAAAGGCAGCATCACGTCGAGCAGAATGATGTCAGGTTTCTCGAGCGAGGCTTTCTCCAGGCCTGCTTTTCCATCGCGCGCTACCGAGACCTCGTAGCCCTCATACTCACAGCTATCCTTTAGGCCGAGAACCATGTTGGGTTCGTCTTCGATGATCAGAACTTTGGTCAACTTACGTGTCTCCCAAGTAGTGCCGAAGGCGTTCACTAATTTCAGCCCAGTGGTTGAAGCGACAGCGACAACCCTGGGTAATAAACCACAACGAACGATTAACCCTGAAAGGGTTCACCAACCGCCTAACCCTTTCAGGGTTGGGTCGAGATTTGAAACTATGTCCCCAGGGTTCTCGCTGCGCTCGAACCCTGGGCTAAAATTAGCGAACGCCTTCGGCGTAGTCATTCAAAATTCAACTGACGCATACCGGCTCCCGGAGCTAGCTTCCGCCATTGCTCGCGAGCGGCAGGAGAATCGTAAAACGACTTCCTTTACCGGCGTCGCTATCGACGGAGATGGTGCCTTTGTGAGCTTCGATAATGTGCTTCACCAGCGATAAACCGAGGCCACTGCCCTTCACATCGTGGACCAGCCCGTTGCCCACACGGTAAAACTTCTCGAAAACCTTTGCCTGTTCGGAGCGTGGAATTCCAATGCCTTGATCTGCAATTTCAATAGACAGATCGGACCCGAGCGTTTCCGTTTTGATCGAAAGCTGCTTCACCTCGCCTGAATATTTAATGGCATTGTCAACCAGGTTTGAGATCGCCTGCGCCATCGCATCGCGATCGATCAAGACCGGCGGCAGATCAGGTTGCAGGTTTGTTTGAACGTCAAAACCCGAATTGACGATCTGGTAGCGATAGCTGGAAAGCACATTCTCAATCACTGCGGCCATGTCATTATGCGCGAAATTATACGTTTTCTTCCCGGCCTCGATTTTTGAAAAGTCGAGGATGTTATCGATCATCTTGTTCAGGCGCAGGCTTTCATGCCGCATGATGCGGTAATACTCGGTCTTCTTCTCTTCACTGTTAACGCGACCCAGCTCGAGGATTTCAGAAAACAGGCTGAGTAACGAGAGCGGTGTCTTTAGCTCATGCGAGACATTCGAGACGAAGTTTGATTTCGCTTGGGCCAGCCGCGCTTCGCGGTCCGTGGCCCGTATGATAAGGGCCACACCACCGAGTAAAACGATTAGTACGAGGACAGTCGCGCCCACACTGTGCAAAAAACTGTTGCGCGCGAGGTCGTCGAGATTTGTATTCTTCAGGCCGAGTGCGACTTTCCAGTTCGAGAACGGACGATCGAGGTTGCTTTCGAGAAAGTATCCGTTATTAGCCGCTCCATTTGAAAAGAGCACACGGCTGTTTTCGTCGGTAATCGTAAAGGCTATGTCCGGGGAGTCAGGATTCCCGTGATATGCATTTACGGTCTTAGCGATACTGCCGCCGATCAAGTCATTGCTGACGAAATTTTGGTTTAGTAAGACACCGGCAAAACCGCCCGGCAACGGATAAAAGAGGTATGCTCCCGGGCGCGTGCTCGACGGATGTACGAATAAATATTTGCGATTACCGTCAAGAAAACTTTGTCCCACCCGCGAAGCTTCAAGTAGAGACAGAATGTCAGAGTGCGTCGTGGTGAATTCCGACTCGGCGGTTTTCCCAAATTTGTCTGAATACACATAAGCATCCGGCTTGCCGTCCGAGTAGACGAAAGCAAAAACCTCCTCAACCTCAGGATGCGAACGCTTAACGTTTGCGAAATGTTTTTCGATCTCTTGTGGGGAGGAAAGGATGCCGCCCACCGGGTCGAGCGTTTGCCCTGCGACTTCCTCGAGGCGTTGTCTCATCTGGTGCTGTACATACGTTAATCCCTGTCGCAGGTTGTCCTTGAATGCGCCTTTCGTTTTGTTCTGGAGCTCTGCGAGCGATCGATACTGCATATAAGTCAGGACGATGAGTGGAAGGACCACGCCTACTGACACCAGTATCGTTAGCTTCTTTCTCAGCGATAGTTTGCCGACCACATCCCGGAACATACTGGCCGATAGCATACATCGAGATGCTACAGAAGGCTGCCACTCGTCGACAGCAACTGAAACTTGGATTCGTATTTAGAGTTGAAGCTTTAGCTTGCGGCGGTGGCGAAGAGCAAGCTAAAGCTTGAACTCTGAACAGGTGACTGCGTCCGCCCCATGAAAGTTATTAATCCTTGATAACTTTGAAAGGGTAATCCCCAACTCTGATGAATGATCCGTCAGGCTTTTTCCCCATCAGCCAGAGCGCATAATCGCCGGAAGGTAGATCGTCTGTTGCTATGGCTGGAGTGTCGATCATGGTTTGGTGCGGTGTGAGTGGCTCGATCCAGTTGACAGTTGTTAGCGGGCGACTGTTTGCTCGTTTTATGATAATGCGATACTCCTCATGAGTTGCGACGGTTGCGAGCAGTAGCTGGAATCTAATCCAGGTACGGAAGCTTGGTATCCGAATAACATTGTCACCACTGCTGCTACTGTTCCGCACTTTCAACGAGTAGGTGTTGAGAGGTTCGTCCACATCGACACCGTCGAGAGTTATGTTGGTTTGATCCGCTCGACCTCCACCTACATAGACGCCACGAGTTGTTCCGGGTTGCAGAGTTAACAGATTGGCCTCATCGCGGGCATTAAGCGGAAGTTCAGTGATAGTTTTGCTCGGAAAAGTGTTGCCGAGTGAAGCATCTTGGGTATTGATAACGTTTCCTCCCTCTTCAGGCTTCACGATCGGGATTAAAGGGCTTTTGTCGACAGCGCCGGTCTGCAGAGCGGCTACAGTATTCATAACTCTTTCTGCTTGTTCACGTTTACGCGGCAAATGGCGCCCTTGCTGAGTAGTGGTTGTCGCGCGTTTACGATGCCCCGGTTTATCAGGCTCTGGTAGTATTCTCGTACGTTGCGCGTTGAGCTCGGCAGTGCGTGTTCCGTCAGTGTCACTAGCTCGCTGTAACGCCTCAGTTTGTTTCCTAGGCTCTGCGGATTGGGCGCGTAACTCGCGGAGCTCATTGGTCATCCTTTTGCGATCATTAATAAGCCATGCAAGTATCGCTAAGAAAACAACCACCGCCGCAATCGTTGCAGCCCGTAAGAGACCAGCCGATTGGAAAATGTCGAGCAACGTACCGGGATGTTTGCTTTCAAGTGGCCGAGTAGCAGACACTGCATTAGCAAACGCACGCGCAAACTGAACTCGACCTCTTGCGCCGGTCACAAAATTCTCTTCAAATCTCCGACGCTCCTCACCCGTGAGTTCACCGCAAGCGTATGCATCGATGAGATCATCCTCGGCTGCCAGCATCTCCTGAAAAGCATCATCATCTTCAAGATACTCCGACTCAATATGCGCGCGCTCGGCCGGGGAGGACAGACCCAGCAAGTAACGGACTCGTTCCGTTTCCGAAATTAATCTTGCTGCCAAAACGAATCCTCCCTTCCACGCGCAGATAACTATGGCTAACAGTCAGTTGGCATTAGTATCGAGCAAGGCATTTTTCTACGCATGCCTCAAGAATCACCCGTTGCCGGTGCATCTTTACTCGCAAGGTATTCAAAGAGATGCCGAGCCTTGCCGCCAGTCGTTTGCGACCATCGATTTTGTCGGTTTTTTTGTTCCGGTAATACTCGGTGATAACCTCACGATCTTCATTGCTGAGACGTCCGAGACAGCGCTCCAGGCAATCCTGGTAGTTTGGCACTTCAACCTCAACACCTATCGACGACAACTCAATTAACGATACTTCATCGAGCGCCTGCCTCCGCCTCTGCTGCTTCAAAGACTCTGCCTGTACCAGCTTGGCGACACCGAAAATATAACCAGTGAGGTTGTAGACGTCCTGGCCCTCATAGATTCTTCGCGTAACTCGATTAATAGTTTCGTCGGCATCAATATCAGGCACCTCAGAACCGCACCATTGAAAGTATTTCAACAGCTTAAGGCGGATGTGCTCATACTTCTCTCCCGCCTTATCTCGATCTCGGTCGAGTGCCGCGAGAAAGCCATCGAATGCAGCTTGAGTGAGAATCCATTCGCTTTTAGGTGGGATTTTGGCGAGACTCACGTTCTGAACACTCACGAAAACAACAATTCTTAGTTTAACTCGCAGCCACTACGCATACCTTCCTGATCGAAGTGATAGAATCTTCAAAACATTACAAGATTATTTGCAGCGAAGATCAGAGCTGATTCACAGATGGTTTCACCGATGCGCAGATTGATTCAGATTCTCCTGGTCACCTTAACGCTGACATCAGCTTCAGCCATGGCTCAAACTGCGACTTGTGGAATCATTGATATTGAGGGGCCGTCTCAAGCAGATCCCGACAAGCCGTTGGCGTTCAAGGTAAAAACCACCGGCATAGTTCACACGACAAATCCTGAATTCAAATGGAAGTTGTCAGCCGGCGCGATTATGACGGGCCAGGGCACGAGCGAAATCACGGTTGACACTGCCGGGCTCGGTGGTCAAGAGGTAAACGTTGTAGTGGAATTGGCCGGAGCGCCACCTGGTTGTAAAGGAGTGGCCTCGAAAACAGTGCAACTTAAGCTGCCCTCACCTACCGGTTGTGCGTTTGACTCATACGGGGACATCAAGTTTAACGATGAGATGGCACGGCTGGATAATTTTGCGATTCAGCTCATGAACCAACCGCTGTCCAGTGGACACATCTTGATGTTTGCTGGTCAGGTAACATTCGAAAGAGAGACGGAGGAACGTCTCTCTCGTGCTAAGTCACATTTGGTCGAGACACGAGAGGTCGATCCAAATCGCATCGTCACCGTTGATTGTGGCTTTTCTACAGAGATGACAGTACAACTCTGGGTGGTCCCACTGGGAGCCAACCTTCCAGCTTGTAGCCCCGAAATAGAAGTACCTTTCCCAGTAGTAAAATTTACGAAGCCTCGATCTAAGTCCTCCAAAAAACTGCGTTAGAAGCTGGCAGTGAGTTAGTCTACTGTCGTGTGGCATGCCGGGGTGGAAACTGCTTGAGGTAGTCGGTATTTAGAGCACTCAGCCAAAGACTTCTTGCGACGCCATAGTGCTCCTTGAGAAAACATTGTGGAAGTTCGGAAAGCGAGAGCGGTTCAACTCGCTAATTCATCTTGCCGGAAAGACTAGGGTCAAGGATTTATCTGAGGCGAGTTCGATGGTATTACGCAGCGACTGGGCCGGTCAGTACCACACGCTACAGCGAGATGATACTGACCGGCTTCACGGCGTAAGTTCTTTCCTCTGGGGTTAGAAGCCAAGCTCGACGTAGATCCAGTTGTGATCGGATAGTCGAACACCTAAATCTTCCGGAACCTCCCAGCGTTGATCTACATGAACAGCAGGGCAGTACGGAATGCCCCCGTTGCTCCCAAACGCCGTCGGACACTGAGCACGTCCGTCCGGGACCGAGATCTTGACCAGTGATATCGAGCCGTTATTCGGCTTGTACAGAATGTAGTCTATGCGCCGGGTATCGTGTGTTCGAGTGTTGGTACCGAGCGGCATATCTGCAACGGAATTTCCATCTCTGTCTCCCCAATTTGCTTCGGCAAGGGAATTCGAAAGTCCCGTTTGCCAAAGGTCACTGAACCCGGCTTGAGTGAACAGATCAAACTGAAAACCCGAAGGCTGTTTAGGAGTATCGGTAGTAAGGTTCAAGTCTCCCATGATATACACCGGTAGACCACCCGTAAGCGTACTATCGATCCAGCTCAACAAGTCGTTAATTTGTGCCACTCGTTGCACGGATTCTGTTGTGTTGCTGCTATTCCTGCAAATGGAAGGACACAAGTGAACACTCACAACATAAAACTGTTGGGAGTTAAACTCGAACTTGGCTGCTACAGCGCTGCGACGGATATCCGTTGAATTGTCATGCCCGACGTTGGATGTACCATTAAGCAAATCACGATAGTACGTTTGGACTACATCCAGAGTAGATCTCGCCCAGATGGCATTACCGTCGCCCAGAGTATCGTAGTGCATCCTCGTTATGACGTTAGTGAACCCGCCATCCTCAAAGGCATCATCCCAATTTGGAATGTCTCCCTCAGAAACCTCTTGCGCAGCGACCACATCACTCGTCGCAGTGATCAGGTTTGCCTGTTCCGCATAGTGAAAAGATCCATCTGTGCCCATACCGTGCTGTAAGTTGGCAGCCACCATCGTTAACACATCGCTCGGCGTGGGAGTTGGCGTTGGTGTCGGAGTCGGTGTTGGCGAACCCGGAGAAGCCACGTGGAAGTTGTCGAAGATGACTTTGCCCGGTGCATTTGATTCGGACTGCCAGGTGCCGCCCTTAAGCTCGAAGATGATCGACGAGAGGGAGATTGAAGAGTTCCATGTTTCGGTGTATTGCTGCGACCAACTGCCGGGCACACCGCTACTGCCTGTCGCCGTGTCCATGTAGACACTACCTGATTCGTGACGGATGCGCAGGAACCTGTGGTTGGTTGAATTGTAGGTTATCGAGAAAAGTGTGGTCTTGGTGCCGGCGATCTTCTTCAAGCCAATGAGGTTCCCGGCTGACACGTAGATCCGGTAATAGTTGTCTACATCATTGCCGATGGTGAACATGGCATCGGCGGCGGTGTTGGAAGCGGCCGCTTGCACCAACTCAACATAGGCGTAAGCGCCGGTGAAGTTATACGTACTGTTCGTGCGAATGCCGCGGTAATTGGAGCCCCCTGTACTTTGCAGCAATGGTCCAATCTCGAGCTGGTTCGAGGTTTCATTCAAGCCCAGACTCGTGTTGGTGAAGCCGCTGAACAGGTTAGTGCCCCATTTGGTTGTGTTTAGTGAGTTGTCGTTGAAGTCATCCGATACTATGACCGTTTCGGGCGCGGAGTAAGTAAACCCGCTGGTCAGCGTACCACTCTGTGAATCAGTGTTGGTCACCACTACATTAACCGTTCCAGCGGAACGCGCTGCCGTCGTAGCCGTGATGGAAGTGGAGCTTACAACCGTGACGCTGGTGGCTGCTGTTCCTCCCAGGCTTACGGTGGCCCCAGCCAGGAAGCCGGTCCCGGTGATGGTCACAGACGTACCGCCGCTCGTACTCCCGGAGGTTGGCGAGATGGAGGTGACTGTCGGAGCTGGTGTATTGCTTGCGACCTCAAAGTTATCGAAGATGACTTTGCCCGGTGCGTTTGATTCTGACTGCCAGGTGCCGCCCTTGAGCTCGAAGGTGATCGATGAGGTGGAGATTGAGGAGTTCCATGTCTCGGTGTATTGCTGCGTCCAACTGCCCGGCACACCGCTACTGCCTGTTGCAGTGTCCATGTACACACTACCTGATTCGTTACGAACGCGCAGGAACCGGTGGTTCGTCGAATTATAGGTGATCGAAAACAGCGTAGTCTTAGTGCCGGCAATCTTTCTCTGACCGATGAGATTTCCGGCCGACACGTAAATGCGGTAGTAGTTGTCGACATCATTGCCCATGGTGAACATGGCATCGGCGGCGGTGTTGGAAGCTGCCGCTTGCACTAACTCAACATAGGCGTAAGCGCCGCTGAAGTTATACGTACTGTTCGTGCGAATGCCGCGATAATTGGAGCCACCGGTACTTTGCAGCAATGGTCCAATCTCGATCTGGTTCGAGGTTTCATTTAAGCCCAGACTCGTGTTGGTGAAGCCACTAAACAAATTAGTGCCCCACTTGCCTGTGTCGAGAGAATTATCATTGAAGTTATCACTCACAATCGGCGCTGCCAAAGCAGGTGGAAAGGTCCACAACGTGGAGATGGATGCCACCAGAAGCAGGCAAAAAGTTATGACGATGAGAGTTTTGGTCGTGACTGTGTATGAGGCGAAAAATCGGCCATGCAATTTGGACATAGCGGCTCCTTGGCTAGAGAAAGTTGTGTGTAGTGCCGGGTTGGCGACGGAGTACTTCGGGGAGAAGTTCGGAGTCTACAATCTAATATTAGATTTACGCCACTGTCACGAGACTGTTGACGTTTTCATCCACAGATTACACAGATTCGATAAAAACGATCTGTGTAATCTGTGGATAGAACCGTCACCGCCGTGCTACAATCCGCCGTGCCTATGATTGCCTCCTAAAAGTTGCTGCCGTTCTGTGAACCGACACGCGCACCAGGCGTGATCCTTACGGTGTCTTCACAGCCAGCAGTAACCATCCACCACTCAATTCAACACAACATCCATAACACTCTGGTTGCGGACTGATCGATCCGCAGCCGCAATATCGTTGGAGAAACCATCATGAATGTTGCTGATCTAACAGCTTTTGGTTGGAATGAGTTCTTTGAGGCTAAGTTTGAATCTTATGCAGGAGAGGGCTTTGCAGCGGGGCGCGTCGCGCTCGAACACAAGAACCTATTCCGTGTCTATACACAAAACGGAGAGGTAAGCGCGGAAATTTCAGGCAAGCTGCGCCACGAAGCGACGAGTCGAAAAGACTTGCCTGCGGTCGGTGACTGGGTAGTGATTCGTACCCGGCCCGAAGGCGGCAGCGTAATGATTCATGCGGTCCTGCCGCGGCGGACCAGCTTTGCGCGCAAGATTGCCGGCTCACGCACTGAAGAACAGATTGTCGGCGCAAACGTTGATACGGTATTCCTTTTCACATCGCTGAATCAGGATTTCAGCCTGCGCCGGATCGAGCGGTATCTTCTTATCGCGTGGGAAAGCGGCGCCAATCCGATCATAATCTTAAGCAAGTCGGATCTATGTGAAGGGGTGTCTGGTCCAATCGAGGAAATGCAGGCCGTTGCTCGTGGAGTGCCCATTCACGCTATCAGTATTGTGACAGGTAGCGGACTTCAGGATGTCGCGCAATATTTCAAAAGCGGACAGACGGTTGCGCTCCTGGGTTCATCCGGCGTGGGCAAGTCAACTCTGATAAATCATCTGACCGGCGCCGAGCGCTTGAAAGTTCAGACGGTGCGCGAATCCGATGATCGTGGCAAACACACGACGACACATCGCGAATTGGTCTTATTACCGGCGGGAGGACTCGTGCTCGACACACCGGGCATGCGTGAATTGCAGTTGTGGGATGGCGATGAGAGCTTGCAGCTCGTGTTTGATGACATCGAGGCGCTTGCGGCCCGTTGCTTCTTCGGTGATTGCCAGCATCAGGATGAGCCGCGATGCGCGGTCCGCGAAGCGTTAGCCGCAGGAACGATCGACTCTGCGCGATATGAGAGCTACGAGAAGTTACAGAAAGAGTTGAAATACGTGGCCCGTAGAAGAGATAAACTGTCGGAGATCGCGGAAAAGAAGAAGTGGAAGAAGCTCTCGCGCCTTGCATCTGAGCGCGGCCGCCTGAAGCGGCGGTAGAGCGGTTTTTTAATTGAACGTCGAATAGAACAAGTCAAGAAAGAGGGGCTTGCCCTCACTTTTCCAACAGCGGGGGACAAGCCTTTGCTATTTCATCCGGTTGTACTTTCGCAGCGCCTGGACCACGCGATCGCCGGGCAGACCAAAGACGCGGATGCCATCTGCGCCCGTCATCGTTTGCGCCGCCAGCATCGCATTAACAACGGCTTCTTCAGTCGCTTCAATAGTCGCCCGAAACAGTGGATCAATTCGCTCGTTGGGAAGCATCGTCAGCGACGGCGTACCCTCAGGCTTTGCGGCGCCGGCGTTCGCAGTCGAAAACGCGAGGAACAAGTCCCCGGAGGAATTGCTCGCGTAACTTCCCAGCCGCCCCATTCCGAGCATGACGCGGCGCGCGATTCTTTCCAGTTGATGCGGCAGCAGCGGCGCGTTGGTCGCAACGATCACTATGATCGAGCCACGACCTTCGTGGTCAGCAGCGCTCCCGTCTTCCTGTGCGCCACCGCCGGTCAGAGAACATGGAGGAATGCCGGTGCTCCATGGTCTGCTCAGTGGAGGCGGAAGCACAGTGCACGTGCGCAGGTCAGTGATCTCGGGACGAATCGGAACGCCGAGAATGCGCAGATCCCCGCCGTAGTTACATTGGACCAGCACTCCGATCGTGTACCCGCCTTGTTCCGCGGTTAGCACTCGCGAGGACGTACCGATTCCACCTTTGAAGCCGTTGCAACCCATCCCGGTGCCGCCGCCCACTGCGCCTTCTTCAACTGGACCAGGCTTCGCTTTATCGAGTGCTTGCAGCGCGTGGATCGGTTTTACATGTTCGCCGTTTGCGTCGTTTAGAAAATCAAATGTCTCCGCGACGATCGGATAAGTAAAGATAAACTCGCGTCCATTCTTTAACTGCCATTGAATCGCGGCGTCGCGTACCGTCCCGACGCTGTGCGTGCCTGTCAATAGAATTGGTCCCTCGAGAAATCCTGATTCCTTGATCCAGTTAATGCCGGTCATGTCGCCGTTGCCGTTCTGATTGAACGTGGCTGCGAACACGGGATCCCAGTTGCCGCGCGGGCGCGGGAGAATCGCGGTGACGCCGGTGCGAACCGGTCCCTTGCCGGGGACAAGTTTGCCTTCGCCCTCGATGAGCCTGACATGGCCGACAGCCACGCCGGGAACGTCAGTGATGGCATTCAGTGGTCCAGTTTGGCCAGGAAAGGGAATTTGCAGCTCTCGTCCGCGCGGCCGTGTTTGTGCGGTGACTGTGATGGCAATTGTGGCGATCAGTAAGAATCCGAATGCAAATCGCATGTGACGAACTCCTTTCGAGGTTTGCAGCGTGAGCGAGCACCCTATAAAAATTTCGCCACTAAAGCAAAATAATTGTGATCATATTGAGTCTTGCACCGCGGGCCGCCGCTACAGTTCGTCCGGCAATACCCCGCATTTGGTGTTGTGCTAAGGGAATCAGTCAGGACCCAAATCGAATGATTCTGAGCCTGCGATAGCAGGCGTAAGCATAAAGCCTGGGGCGCAAGCCCCAGGTTAACGTGCCAATAAAAAGAGGATCGGAGCCCGCGACAGCGGGCGAAAGACTGGAAATTTTCACGCTGTCGCCCGCTATCGCGGGCTCCCGGTTTTGTTTGCGACTGGTTCCTGGGGCTTGCGCCCCAGGCTTTATGCTGCCGCCCGCTCCGCGGGCTGGGCGTCGCGGGTTTTGGCGGACTGGTTTTCTCCAGACGTCACCCGGCTCATCCAGGCAATCGCAGCAATTACGACCAACCCTCCAAATATAACTCGAGTTGTCAGGACCTCTCCTGCAATCGCCCAGCCAAGAGCCAACGCGACCAGCGGATTAACGTACGTATGAGTTGCGACAAGGGTTGGTGGAAACCGGTCCAACAACCAGAAATATGCTGAGTAAGCAACCAGCGACCCTGCGACTGCCAGGTATACAAGTGCCAAAACGGATTTCATCGAGATAGCAGTGAAGTGAAGCGCCGCCAGCTCTCCCGTTACTGTGCCGCCCAGGAATAGCAACGCTGCGCCAGCGAGCAACGACATCCCAGCAGCCATATGACTGTCCGGATGCAGCGCCGCGCTGCGGGAATAAACCATACCGGTGGACCATGACAATGTGCCGATCAGCACCACGAGGGAAGTCAACATCTCGGCGCGGCCGGTTCGAAAATCGGCGGCAAAGATCAGGGCCACGCCGCCTAATCCCAGCAACACGCCCAGTAAGAGCGATGGAGTGATGCGCGTGCGTCCCGTGATCATCACGATAATAGCGACAAAGATTGGCTCGGTGGCCACGAGGATTGCAGCCATGCCTGAAGGAAGAGTTTGTTGGGCCCAATGCAGCGTGCCATGACCAATCAAGAAAAATAGTACCCCGAGCACAACGCTTGCGAGCCATTGCTGTCTGACCGGACGAAGCCCGCGATGCCAGCACCATCCAAACAACAAGGCCCCGGCAATCAAGTGCCGGAAGCTGGCCACAAAGAGCGGCGGAATAGTTTCCACGGCGTAGCGGATTGCCAGGTAAGTGGATCCCCAAATGATATAGATACAAGCGAAGGCAACGAGGATCAGAAGCTGGCTCTCGCGCCTCGTGTGATGGGGACTTGTCTTTACGTTCGAAAGCATTTGCGCCTCAAATAGACCACAAAATTGACGATCACGCTGTAACCGTCTATTATCGTTAATGGAGGTTACATCGTAAGAGACATACTGGAATCTGTCAAACGTGCTGAGCTTATGAAAGCAGTGAGTTCATCTGCCGCGGAGATGAGGCTAATCGGAGGTCGATTGTGCCTGGACTTCGTCAACACTGTTGACGGACGCAAGCACGATTCATCGCTGGTCGGTGACAAGCTCAAAGACTATTCAGATCTGGTAGCGTGGAGCCGGCACGCGGGCATCATCCCAGCGGCCGAAGCTGCGCGCTTGATTAAGGAGAGCAAGCAAAAACCGGCCGCATCAAACACCGTCTTGCGCCGTGCTATTGCATTGCGCGAAGCACTCTATCGCATCTTCCAGGCAACGGTGCTGGAGCGCGTGCCGCGGAGCATCGACGTGCAGACACTGAATGATGAATTACTGAACGCGCGAAAAAATGAACGGCTCACTAGTACGGGTAAAGGGTTTAGGTGGGAGTGGATCGGCGAGGAGACGGCGCTCGATCGGATGCTCTGGTCCATAGCGCAATCCGCCGCTGAGCTTCTGAGTACGGGAGACTCTTCGCGACTACGGGAATGTGGCGGTGAAGACTGCGGTTGGCTGTTTGAAGATACAAGCCGAAACCGAACCCGGCAGTGGTGCCACATGCAGGATTGCGGAAACCTGGCAAAGGTCCGTCGCTTCCGCAAACGTTTGCGGAAGAATATTTAGCCACAAAGAAGCACAAGAAGCGCAAAAGTCAACAGAAAATTTTGTGCTTCTTTGTGGCATAAAAGACTCATTTCTTATAGACGGCGATTCCCCAAAAATTAATGTCAGGCGGCAAACTGTTCCAGTGGTCGAACGCGTGTGAATCATCAGTTTTGTATCGCAACTTGTAGTTTCCCGCAGGCAGCGTGATTACGACATCAACTTTCCTGTTCTTACCCGCACCACCTGCATGTGTAGTCTTGGGCTCTTGCATTTCCCACACACGTGATCCCTTATCGACGTCTTCGATCCAGCCGTAGTCAAACATCTGACCGGGCTGACCTTCGCCAATGGCGAAGATACGCACCTCCTGACTATTCGCCACATTAAACGCCACACTCTTATCTTCGTTGTCCAGCACTTGAACGATCTGCGCAATCACCGGCAGCTTCACCAGATCGTCAGGCATCGGTTTGGAATAAAGCTCTCCATACATTTTCATCAGCGGCGCGGCATCCGTTGCGCGGCCCACGCTTTGATAGACCCTGATCTTTGAAACCAGCTCAGTGCGGTAGATGTCGGCGTAGGGTTTTGCCGCTACGGCGTTGACCTGATTTTTCAAGTCGGTAACCGGAGCGTTCCAATTGATATCGGAAATGCTCTCTCCGAACTTCTCCGGGAAGACGAACGTCTTCAGAAAAGCCATGCCTACGGGAGAGCTCAGCGCATTACCCGCGCCGAGATCCGTCGGGCGGCTCAGATTGTCAGCGTTCGCCATGATGATGAACGTAATGTTCTGCTCGGGCACTTTCAAAATAAAGGATGAGTTGCCGGTCCAGTAGCCGTAATGCCATAACAGCTTCGTGCCCTGGTAGTTTGTCGTAAACCAACCCAGGCCGTAGGGAAGTGACTCACCTTTGGTTGAGACCGCCGGCGTGAAAGCGAGTTGTTGAGTTTCTTTGGTCAGAAACTTGTTCTGATCGATCGCAATGTCATACTTCGCCATGTCAAGAACGGTCGAGATCAATCCGGCGGAAGTGCTGAATCCCTCCGGGTAACTAATTTTCGTGATCTTGAATTCGCGATCGAGCGCATACGGTTGAGCCAGTATCTTTTTGACCGTGTCGAATCTTTGTTGTTGCTTTTCCGTAATCAACGATCTGTTCAATGGCGATGTGTGTGCATGGACCAGCTTCCAGGCGCCGTCTTGTTTGGTCCAGAAGAATGAATTCCTGTACGGACCTTGCGTGCGCGGTGGACCATTGGCAAGGGTGACGGTGGTGCGCGTTAAAAACGTTGTGATGGCGCTGTCGCCGTAAACCGCCGCCTCGAGGTTGTTGACCTCCATCTTTATTTTGGCACCAGACTGGAATGCTCCCCTCAACTCCGTCACATCAATAAAACGAGTTAGAAACCCGCCCTCGCTGTAAAAGCGGTTTTGCTGCGGCGCAAGACGCTGCTGGATCTGGTCAACGTTGCCGGAATTGAAGCCCGCAACGATATCCATAAGTGCGGCTTTCACTTCAGTCTCTGCGGCCCTTGCCACCTCGCCTGCGGCGTCTGGTGATTTCGTGCTGACTATCGTGGGCACGTTCGGCGCCGTCTCATTCATGCCGAGAGGATCGAGAACGTTTGCTATTAAAAGCTCAGTGAATGACTTGCCGCTCGCCTTCTCAACAACCTTATCCAGCTCGGCAAAGCGATTGCCGTTGTAGCTGTACCGCTCGCCGGGATTTCCTTCGGAGGTGTGAGAGAACAAGTGGCGCACTCGAATGACACCATCGCTTTCAAGCGTGATGCCGTACTTCGAAACCGGATCGTCCAGCTTGATCTTTCCGTCCTGGACCAGTTGCATCAGAATCGTAGACGCAAACGTTTTCGTCAGCGAAGCAAGGTGGTAGGCGGTATGTTCGGTTGCAGGGATCTTATTCTCCACATCTGCATAACCGAATCCCTTCGCCCAAATCACTTTTTGATTTTTGACGATGGCAGCGGAGTAAGCCGGTATCTTCAGCTCCTGTCGCAAACTTTCGAGCTGTGTTTCCAGGCGGGCAATCCGTGCCGATTCGGATGCCTTCTCCATTTGGTCAGCCGTATGCGCGCCTGTTGAGTGGACAAACACGGCCTGTGCCAGAACGGCCACGGTCAGAATGAGTGCGAGTAAGTCTGGTGCTTTGAACTTCATAATGATCCCCTTATTTGAGGTGACGGTGCTTCATTTGATCCGTTTACGCATCTTTAGCGCAGAGGTGTTCTCTTAGGCAAACACCGCCGCCCGGAGTTTTGTGTAAATGATTCGCATTTTTGAATGCGCAGGGAGAGCGAAGCGACGACGATTCGTGGGATCCGCAGTTATCGTATCTGGCTCAAAGCCTGTCGAATTGTGTCGATCACCAGCTTCGGCTGTTGCGCCTGAATGAAGTGTCCGGTCTTTTCGACAACGATGTGCCTGGCACCCGGCACTGTCGCGAGCCATTCTTTGTGTTTTTCGATCCAGACTCTCCGCGCATCGGCCGGCATTGTTTCATCTTCCGTAGCGCTGAGAAGAGTCACGAAAACTCCCGGGGGAACCTTTGACGCGCGTGCCTCCGCATATGAAGCCTCAGTAGCCGCGTCCTCAGCCCGGACACCTTCTGGAGACTGAGCAATCTGAGCTTGCGCATCCTTAAGACGAGCGGGATGATTCTTCTTCAGCCACTCGTTGTAACTCTCCTGGGAAGGATCGAGCAGGACCAGGCCCACTACTTCCTTTGGATACATCTCCGCAAACACGCGAACATATATTCCGCCGAATGAATGTCCTACAAGCACGTATGGTGGTTTGACTCCCGCCTTCTCCAAAGCGGTGTGCAATTCAGTCGCTACCTGTTTCGCCGTGCGTGGTTTGGGTCCTAACTCGGATTGCCCGAGCCCCGCCCGATCATATGAAACTGTTCTGGCAAACGCTGCGACTTCTTTTTGCACGGTGGACCACGAGGCGATCCCGGCACCAAATCCACCTTCGAACACAACCGCCGGTGATCCCTGGCCGCCGGTGAGCAGGTTCAGGCTGTGACCACCGACGTCCACCTTCTGCAACGTCAAGCTACCTTGCGGATCGCTCCCGCCGGCGCGTTTGAAGGTGAGCGGTAACTTCTGTCCCTGCTGACGAAATTCACCCTCGATTTGCGAGCCATCGCTGCTGAACACACCCTCGTAATCCGCACCCAATGACTTCATTTCAAACCGTAGAGACTTGCCGCTAACAGTGATCGAGTCAACCGTTAGACCGGTTGCTCCCTGATCCGGGCTATCAAGAGTCGCAGTTAGCGTGCCGTCTTTTCTGACGACGTGAAGTATCAAGTCGAGCTTTGCCACTCCGGCATCCAGCGTACCTCGCCAATCTCCCTCGGCTTTAACTGGTGCAGTTTGTTCCTGTGTTGCAGCGAAAGCCACGACCAGGCTCAACGCCAGTAGAACTGCAACTGCCCAGATCTTTGCGAACGCGATGGATGGCTTCATACGATTACTCCTGAAACTTGGATGGAGCAGCGAACCAGTTTACTCTGTTTTCGATCGTAGCGTGTTTTCAGTAAAATCGATGCACACTAATCAACTTCGAAATTTAATTCTCATACCGTGGCTCTCTCTGCCAGTTATATTAACCGGCTACTTTTTCTTCCTTAATAGGCTGCCGTCGCAGCTCGCAGTGCACTTCACCTTGTCAGGGAATCCCGTTACCTTGATGAGCCGTGAACGTTTCCTTCTATTCGCCTTAGCTATATTGCTCCTCGTGCTGTCAATTGGTTCATGGCAATTGTGGAAAAGGAAGACAACTAATAATCAGAAAGTCCTGCTGCGTTACTACTTTGCAACGGTGGTACTTACAAGCATCTTCTTAGGCATCCTGCTTTCTAATATCTAGCAATTCAAATGCTGCCATAACGATCAAAGAGTAGCCACAAAAAGGCACAAAAGATGATTTTGTTGAGCGCGCATATGTGCCTATTCACTTTTGTGCTTTTTGTGCCTTTTTGTGACTAAAGAAGAACGATCACTTCGATATAATGCGGCGGATCGAGCGCCGCATGTTTCTCATAAATCGTGTAAGCGATGCGTGCACCGGAGGTTTGATCCTTATTCTATATGAAAGTTCAGATCGACGATCGTGGTGAGGACCCTACCGTGCGGGAACTTGCACTTGTACTCCGGATTGACCGTACATGATGGTAAGTGGTCCCTGGTGATTCTTTATACCTTCGGCTCGGGCGCGCTCGATCTCCAGTTGCAGCTCCAGTTTTTTGATTTCAAGCAAAGCGGGATTGGCAAATGTCTGCGCTTCAATCTGCTTGGTCTGTGCCGCCACCTTAGCAGCTTCAAGTCTGGCCTCTTCGGCTTGTTTCTGTTTCTCGTTCGCCACTACTCCTGAGGCTGCCGCTTCGACTCTGTCATCTAGAAAATCAGGGTTGCCAATCTGCACAGACTCAGTCACCAGCAAAAGCTGAGTGCCAATCTGTGGACGAAGCGCTTCCAAAATCCGTTTCTGAATTTGCTCCTGATTCGCATAAATCTCATATGCGCCGTAGTCAGCGAACGAATTACGCGCCTCAGTCTGGACGATTCCTTTCAGGATCTCACTACGCCGGCGATGTCTTTCTTCGTCAGAAAACCCGTACTTCCGAACGTACTCTGCGATCTTCGCCGGATCGGTATAGGCGGTCACTGAAATCTCGACTTGCAAGGCTGCGTTGTCTTTGCTCGTGACGCGTACCGGTGCACTCTCAGTAAATGATTTGACGTTGACCTCATAACTCTTGCGTCCGGGCGCTATGGTGGTAAACCAGCCGTCCGATGGTGTATAGACGCGTTCAATCGCTCCCCACCTCGTCATCACCTGCACCGTGCCCTCCTGCGCATATTTGATGTTAGCGTAAGCTATCGCACCGGCAATCGTGAGAGATATCACAATCACAAAAAGGATCGACAGATACCAAAACAATTTGCCGTTTCTCATAGGAGTCTCCTTCATTACTTGTATGAGTTGTTTGAGGTTGTTTGTAGGGTTTGTGGTCATTGCCTTATACGTCCTCCAGTCAGAGAGGTTGCTGAATCTATGTTAACACCGGCTTGCTTCAAAACCCGGCCGTCCGGCTTGGACGAGTCAGTACAGCTCGACCTGTCATGATCAGCATGCGATATTTCCAAACAGGAACTCAGATACGCTCTGGAGTGATCTGGCAATAACTCGATTGAGTAATTTCCCACTCGTACCATTTAGGGTTTCGAGAAAAAACAAATAGGCGCACAATCCTTCACGAAGGAGAAAATTATGAAAAGTGCACAGATTTAGAGCGTCAGAAACCAATGGACGTTGAGGTCGATCCGCGGCTTTCACGCGGCGTGAAGGCATTTTTGAAAGTGCTCAATTCAGCAGGTGGGCCACCGCTTGAAACGTTACCGCCGCTTGAAGCGCGCGAGGTGCTGGTTAACGCCCAGGCTTCTGCTCCTGTTGATCTCTCAGGCATCGAGGAGTCGGAGAAAACTATTACAGCGGATGGCTACACGATCAAACTGAATGTCGTGCGGCCGAAGGGGTGAAAGGCAAGCTGCCGGTCTTCATGTTCATACACGGCGGCGGCTGGGTGCTCGGCGATTACCCAACCCACAAGAGGATGGTGCGAGACCTGGTCGTTCTTACAGGCTTTGCAGGAGTCTTCGTCAATTACACCCGCACACCAGACGCCAGGTATCCGCAAGCAATCAATGAAGTTTACTCCGCCACGAAGTGGGTGGCTGAACACGGCGACGAGATCGATGTGGACGGGAAAAATCTGGCGGTCGTTGGTAACAGCGTCGGCGGCAACATGACTGCGGTCACAGCATTGAAGGCAAAAGAGAAGGTGGTCCGGAGATCAAAGTTCATATCTTGATGTGGCCGGTCACGGACGCCAATTTCGAGAGAGCTCATTTCAGAGTTTGGCGAGAAGCGTTTTCTCACCACACCGTTGATGAAGTGGATGTGGGATCTCTACACGTCTGACCCTAACCAACGAAAAGAGATCTATGCGTCGCCCTTGCAGGCAACTGTGGAGCAATTGAAGGGGCTGCCTCCGCGCTCATCCAGGTTGCAGAGAGTGACATCCTGCGCGACGAAGGCGAGGCTTACGGGCGCAAGCTTGACGAAGCGGGCGTCAAGGTCACTACGGTGCGTTACGACGGCATGATCCACGACTTTGGGTTACTGAACGGCTTAGCGGAAGAGCCGGCGGTTCGTTCTCTGTTTGAACATGCCGCCGCGGAGCTGAAAAATATTTGGGGCAGGGAAGACGTACTCAATAGAGACAACAAGGTGCTTTCAAGGACACCGGACACGTTTCACTGCCGAAGGCATTACGAACGCAATCGGTTCTGAATGCAGTGAGTGTGCCTACGGCCTTCCGTGTGATTCCCACGCAACTCTGAGTTTTTCAGTATATGTCTGAGTAATTCGACCAATTTTCAGCAACGATTTGATATAAGCCGCACCTTGTTTCAATTCACGAGTGACGACCGCACGACGTTCCAAAATATGAGCCGTAGCACCCATCACCTTACCCTAATGAGAGTGTGAAGGCTTCGTACTATTCATTACCTAACAAGCAATTGTTGTATCTACCATCCTCGCAGAAATTCCTCCGGCGCGTTTAGGCACGCTCATATTGACATTCTATAGAAAACGGTAATCTACCATGTACAGAATGTCTAAGGAGAGACATGAGCAGACGCAGTCGTGTCGTGAATCCCTCGTCTGACCAGCCTCTGGCGTAGCTGTTCGACGAGCACCGAGTGGACCAGGAATTCAGTGAAGAAATCCAGACCTACCTGGACATGTGACGCAAGCGAAATCAGCAATAGCTGCGCGCCGCTTCTGGCCGGGAGAAAACCCAATCGGCAGGCGGCTAACAGCGTCGTTTCACCCCGAGCAAGGCGCGCGTGAGACTGTCGGTGTGTAGGTGATGTTAAGTCAAGTGACTGGACGCCGATGCGTCCGCAATGATGTATCTGCCATACAAACAAGCGCCGTTACCTTTTGTAAGCTTCGTGGTGCGGACCGCCTGGACCCGGAAAGCCTGGTCCAGCCTGTTTCGAGGCAATCTATTCAATCGATAAAGAGCAAGCGCTGACTAACGTACAGACGATGACCAGGTACTCACAGAATCGCTGTCCGCAACGCTTCAACATGACGCTGCTGCTCACTTTCGCCGGGTGGCGCTGCTGTTGGCGGCTGTAGGAGTTTATGGTGTGATGAATTACACAGTCACGCTTCGCAGGCGCGAGCTGGGGATCCGTATGGCGCTTGGCGCAGAGAGAATGGATGTGTTGCGGTTGGTGCTGGGCCAGGACTGACGTTGACATTGATAGGCGTGGGGCTCGGATTGATATCGGCATACGCCCTGACCCGTTCGATGGCGAGCCTTCTCTACGGAACCGCGACTGACTATCTAACGTTCGGCAGCGATTCGGCGATGCTTATCGCAGTGGGACTTGTGGCTTCCTACATACCGGCCCAACGCGCGACAAAAGTGAACCCGACGATCGCCCTCCGCGCTGAGTGAGCAGATGATTATTCGTTCGCGCGAATAAAAGGGCCTGAGGCGTTAAGTTACTAACGCCTCAGGCCAACTGTTGTCATAGGATCAGCGGTATAGACCTTCGGTAGTTACCCGATCATCGCTATTGGCCCACGCGCCTGAACGCGTTTTCAAAGACATAATCCGCGACCTTCCGGCCCTGCGCTATTCCCTCGGTCTTGTCGAAGACCAGTGAATGCCAAGGTAGATTCGGCTCTGGCCGTTCTCTTCCTCAGCCTCCGAGAGCCTGTTGAAAGTGCGCGGGAGGAAGGGCCGGACTTTCCCTCATTGTCCGACGTCACGCCGTTGAACTCATCTGAGACGAAGGTGAAACGAATTCGATCAGTTCCGTAGAAGTTACGCAACGTCTCAAACAACGCGCCTCCGAAGGTCGCATGGCCGGACGGGTACGCCGGAAAGGGCGGTGTGAAATTGGGCCCCTGGAGATTGCTTGCCGGCGCGCCCGAGTGGCGAAAAAGTCACGTCGCCGATCGTATTGGGATTCCCGTCGCCCTGGCCAGTGGGCCACGTTCCCTGGTCGAGGCTTCGCGAATACCAGTCAACCGGGCGCCAGTACGTCGTAGAAATACTTTGACTCCCAGGCTGCGATGCCTGCATCAGCCATCGCCACATTAATCAACGCCATCAGCCTGTGCCAGGTCCAGAACGTTGTTCGTGTTTCTTACATCGGCGACTGTCATGGCGATCTGGTTGTACAGTCGGGGCGGCGCGCACAAGCTCGGCGTTCCGTCATAAGCCCAGATAAATACCGATATGGGTCTGCTCAGGAGTGCGATCGGTGGGGGTCACAATGCCATCGCCGCCGAGACGCTTCACCTCTCGAAAGGCGGTTGTGTATGCCTGACTGTTCATTGGCGGAGGCGCAGGAGTTCGGAACTGATTGGCCGTCTGCAGGACAAATGGATCTACCTCGCCCCAGTGCGCACCAAGCGCGAGACGGAATAAGGCTGATGGGATCCTGCCGCCATTTTCCTGGTTGGTTGCTTGTAACCCAATCGCCTCCATCTTGAGCCAGTACAGGCTCAGCGATGCGCAGAACCATCATTGCTTCTCAGTGCCAGAATTGCTGCCGCCGCCCGACGGCCCAAAGCGATACCGCGCGTCTTGGCCTGGCCATTCGGGATGTCGCCGAGATCTTCCGCGAGTTCCTGGTCAAAAGCTGCCCTCTGGGAAGGAAACATAGCAACCAGGGTATCGTGAGCTGCCTGAGCGATGGCGCTGTCAACCGAGGTATTGTCATGCACCCGGGGAATGCCGGTATAACTGCGATAACCTCCTTCGATCGCGTTTATCGCGTCGAATATCGCAATGTGAACTATTGCCATCGCCCGGCTGACCTGCCGGGTCCCAGTTGTTCGCCGAAAACCCGTGGGTCTCCGGCTGGGACGGGCGTATGGTCGAGTCCACTGGCGTCAATGGCAATCGAATTCCAGTGAATGAAACGCCGCAGTGCGCTTCCGCCGTGGTTAAGATTGAACAGTTCCGTGATCGTGACTGTGTCTGTGTTTTTGTTTGTGTAGGCGGGCTTGTAGCGTTCTCCCCACACGCGTTGAAATCCGCGGGTGCCGCTCCTGCGCAAATGCCGTAAAAGTTACGACTAAAGCAATCATTGCAAATGCCGGCACAAACAGTTTTCGGCTTGTCCGCCGAAATCTACGTCTGCTGGGAGATGTTGGGGATGTGTACTTTACCTTCATCAGTATTTCTCCTGGTTTGAGGGTTCGGGTCAGTTGAAACGGCTCGAGTTAATGGGTGCGGCAAGAGCGCCTACTTATGAATGAAGTCTGATCTTGTTCTACCGGCTTCAGAATGGTGATGACGGATCTTTGAATCATTAGTGGGAGATTTACGAGCGAGCCAAACGACGATTAAGTCACCCGCAAACGGTCGCGAGTTTTCTGAATGACTACTTCCATTTAGCGGTGCAGTCGGAGCTTCTGCTCAAAACTCAGCGTAAGGTACTGCCAACCTCACCAGTTAGGTCTGACCGTTAGCAGTTGGGGTTGTTTTTCGGCGGGACATTCTTACACAACTGCCTTAGTTTGTGCTAGGGTTTTTGTGCCGGACTCTACAGTCATTTCTGACGATGTAACTACGAGATAAAACAAATACAAGGAACCCAGTGATATGTTAGCGAGGCAAGATGTCCGCACCCACACGCTGTGCCGCTTGCTAGATATTCACTTCAGCGGGGGTACGGTGGGAGTTCCAATGCTCCTTCGAAAAAGCATTGGCTAATGGTCACATTTGCTCTGGCCTTTTTTTACCGTAGCCTCGGCGACCCATTCTGCGGCTTTGCCTCAGTGCGCCGGGATAAACCGGCAGGTTGTAGTGAATGAAAGAGTCATACGTTAAAGGTCTAGCCAACCATGACGGCCCCGAGTCATGCGGCGGCGCTCGTAAGAGTCGACGGCGAAGCGTTGACAGGGGAACGTGCAGGCAGGGTATTGAGCCGCGAAAGATAGCCGAACTCGGGATGCCGACCCTGTTAGGCAAGGGGAAGGCAACAACCAACGGGCCGCATTGGCGAGGCGTGGGGTATCCCGCGCGGTCAAAGACCCCAGGCATGCACGGAAGCAACCTGCGCGAGAACCGGGAGATCCTGCGACCACCCAAGCCGGCACGCTTGGGTCGCATCGAGAAGTCTAAGGACGTACGACGATGATGAACGGACGCAGGAAGTCGGACAGACCCGTAGTAGCGACGAAGCCCGCGAACAAAGCCGGCGTGACGGCAAGAGCGGCGCGTGGCGGAGCAGGTGGAGCGAAGGGGTCTGGCCAAAGGGAAGCCGCCGCGGCAAAACACGAACCGGGCACTGGACCGGGACAGTCGTGCAAAGTGCGCTGGGGCGGATACGGCAAGCAGCCGTGAAAGATAAGAAGGTGAAGTTCACCAGCCTGATGCACCATATCTACAACTTGAGCACTGTTGCGCGAAGCCTATTATGGGTTGAAGCGTGATGCGGCTCCGGGAGTAGATGGGGAAACGTGGCGACAGTACGGAGAGAAGCTGGAGAGTAATCTCGCAGACCTCTCCGGCGCGGCTGCGGCGTGGGGCTTATCGAGCAAAGCCGGTACGTAGAGTGTTCATCGCCAAAGACGACGGGCGGCAACGACCGCTCGGCGTCACCGCGTTGGAAGACAAGATAGTCCAGCGGGCGACGGTCGAGGTGCTGAATGGAATCTACGAGACTGACTTTCTCGGCTTCTCGTATGGCTACCGGCCAGGCAAGAGCCAGCACAATGCGCTGGATGCTTTGTACACCGGGTTGCTGACGAGAAGAGGTGAACTGGGTGCTGGATGGAGACATCAGCTCGTTCTTCGATGAGTTTGGACCATGAATGGCTGATTAAGTTCATCGAGCACCGGATAGCAGACCAGCGCGTGGTGCGGCTCATCCGTAAGTGGCTGAACGCGGGCGTGCTGGAAGAAGGACAGTGGACGTGCAGTGAAGAAGGAACGCCACAAGGCGGCAGTGCCTCGCCTTTGCTGGCCAACATCTATCTGCACTACGTGTTCGACCTCTGGGTGCAGCACTGGCGTAAGACAAAAGCCAAAGGCGACGTGATAGTCGTCCGCTGGCTGATGACTTCGTGGTGGGCTTTGAGCACCAAGCGGACGCTGAGCGGTTTCATCAGGAATTGGCGGAGCGCTTCGCCAAGTTCAAACTGAAACTGCATCCCGAGAAAACGCGCGTGATCGAGTTTGGCCGCTTTGCGGCCAAGCATCGAAAAGCGGCGGGGGCAAGGGAAGCCGGAGACCTTCAACTTTCTTGGCTTCACGCACATCTGTGGCCAGAAGCGAAGCAACGGGATGTTCACGGTGTTGCGGCGGACGATGAGTAAGAGGAAACGAGCTAAGCTGAAGGAAATCAAAATGGAACTGCGCCAACGGCTGCACCAGCCAGTGCCGGAAGTGGGCAAATGGCTGAGGTCGGTGGTCGCGGGACACAACCGTTATTACGGGTGCCTTCGAACCTGCAGTCGCTGTCTTCGTTTCGGTTCCATGTAGGACGTCCCTGGTATCGGACGCTGCGGCGACGGAGCCAGAAAACGCGGCTTACCTGGGAGCGGATGCGCCGCTTGATTAACCTTTGGCTGCCACGGCCGCGCTGCATCACCCTTATCCTCGCGGCGACTTGGCGTCATCACCTAAGGCAAGAGCCGGATGCGTTAGTAACGCTCGTCCGGATCTGTGGAGGGGGTGATCAGTAATAGTCATTCCTACTCCGACAAAGTCTATCAATGCTTGGAACAAGTCAGTTACCATCTTCAGTACCGCGTGATTAGATGATCAGCATGCGAAATTGTGCCGAGAATTATAAACTCTACGGTTTAATCATCAGCTACCGCAGATTCAACGACCTCTTCCAGTTGACACTGTGACTTTCGAGCAAAACCTCATTACCGACCCCGCCGATTTCGGCGTAAGTCCAAGGGATTCGAATTAGGGCTTGCCGATATGGTCCATCGTCAAGCCCTTACGTTTCTACGCTACGATCTCCGCGAATATGAGTAGGCATGAGATCCCGTTCGCGTGAACTATACCCCCCTGTTTTATGGTTGATAAGTTGGAATTGACTTAGCCGCCTTCTATAATAATGTCGCTTTAGTCACCCGGACTCGCGCCGCCCTTGATGATGATCTCCGCTTCCGTCCCCGGGGTTCGTTGCTGGTGACGTAGAAGTTGTGGTTGACTGGTTGTGAGAAAGCGCAAGAGCAAGAACTAACGCTGTCAGTACTTCAAACATCAACGCTCCTTTGTGAAGATAGGTAATCCGTTGTTGACCCATTTGAATTATATATTACCTCAAAATTATTATAATTTCCCTCCCAATAAATAGCACGGCGCTCTCTCATACCGGCTCGCTTCCAATCGAGGAATAACGAAACAGATAGCGACGACCCATCTTCAAAGTGAGACATGCCGGCTCACTGATGACACAAGGTGGAACACATTTTCTCATCATCCCCGTGATGAAAATTCAAATCTTACTGTGAACAGCCTCGTTTTGCGTTGAGGCATGAACATTGCCATCGACCTTCCCGCCACGAGCGCCCAATCCTGATCCGGGGCGCGAAAATTACTACAAAGGAAAGAAGAGATGATTACCTCAAACAAGAAGTACAACTTTATAACCCTCCTCAAACCGGCTTTCATAATGACTTGCCTGTTTGTGTTGACCTCGGTGACGGCTATGGCGCAAGCGCCTTGCACGCCCGTAGACATAGCACCACCGACCGATCCGGCCCTGCTCGTTTTTGAGCTCGAAGGGAAGATTCAGTCCTACAACAACACCGCTCGCACGATCACTGCCAACGGCATGACGATCTTCATACCAACGACGGTGCTTGTCGAGACGCGAAACCTCGACCTGACGGGCAATATAACGTTTGCCAATTTGATAGACCCCACACTGGAAGCGCAACGCAGCATCGTAGGCGGTACCGTTATCGCTTCCGGAGACATTGTTTTCAGCCAGGGGACAAGCGGAAACTGCGTAACGATGAACGCTACGCGGGTCTTCGTCGAGTTTGCTGAAAACGGAATTGTAGGACTGCTTTCCGATGTTGATGCGGCTGCCGGCACCTTCCGCGTTAATGGTGTTCTGGTTCGCATGAACGCAGATCCCAGATTCCCGAAAGACATCCTCGATGTCGGTAGCAACCAGCTCACCATCGCCGAACTGGCGAGCCATGAAGGTGAGGACATCTCTGTCGGTGGCTATTATGACGTCGCCCAGAATGTGCTCTTTGGCACTCTCGTGGAAACCGAGTTTGTCAAAGCCCTACCCGGTCAGGACGGCGTTGCCATCACGAGGACTGAAGGCCGAACGGGCAACCGCGAGCTTCGCGTCGAAGGTCAGAATGCGCGCAATCCGCAGGGCGCGTTCGCCGCAAGCGTAACTGTCTTCTCCGGCGGCCTCGATGCGGGCGGCACGCAGTGCGTCGGCACGCAGTTGGGAACGGCTGCCGTGAGCAGCGTCGACGGCTCCTGGAGCTTCCGCCAGAGGAACATTACACCCCCCACTCAGGTCTGCGTTAAATCGCCATTCGGTGGCATAGATTCGGACGCCGTGACCATCAGCAACTAACAATTTATCCTCGCCGCGGAAGCAAATGAATCTGCTTCCGCGGCGAGCCCGCTTCAAATTCTTTCGCCGGAAATCAATCGATGATGAACCGGATCTCATGGTCCAATGTCGCCTCCTTTGGTGATGCCGAGTTTCTCCAATCCACTCGGAGAATGGGTTCGGGCATACCGGCTATGTGGACCCATGTCATTAATTCGTTATCGTCTAGACAACTAACCTACCCACGCCCTATTCTGGTGTTGCCCGGAACCCCTAATACAAATGGAAGATAGTGACCTGCAGTTGGTACTAGCGTGCCGGCATGGAGATCAACGTGCGTGGGAGAAACTGATACGACGCTATCAACGTCTTATTTACGCGATTCCACGCCGCGCCGGTCTCGATGACGATCAGGCTGCCGAAATTTTTCAGGACGTCTTCACGACTTTCCTTCAAAAACTGAACGATATTGAGGAACCCGAAAGGCTTCAGGCCTGGTTGGTTACGACTGCGCGCCGCAAGACCTGGCGAACTATCTCGCGAATGCACGACCGATCAGGCTCTGGTGCAAACGCTGATGAACGGACGAACGAAGCTGCGGTGATTCCGGATGAAGCGCCGCTGCCGGACGAGCAGTTGATCATTCTGGAAGAGCAACACCGAATTCGGATGGCGCTTTCGTTTCTGGACCCACGTTGCAGAACGCTGCTGGAAATGCTCTTTTATCGCCCAGAACCGGCGTCGTATGCGGAAATAGCGGCTGCTCTCGGGATTCCTGAAGGTAGCATCGGTCCGACCCGCGCTCGCTGCCTCGCTAAGCTGCTGCAACTATTAAAAAATTAGAACCAAATGTATTTTGTGCTACGTTCGAGGATCTGTTGAAAAGGGGCGCCTTGGAACTGGCCATGAATACCTCATCACACATTTCGCTGGAAACCCTTACGGACATAGCAGAGGACCGCACTACAGGAGCAGTTTCGGAAGCTGCGACGGCCCATGTATCAGCGTGTTCAGCTTGTGGTGACACACTGCGTCAACTCCGGCAGCTCATCCTCGTGATGAAAAGCGACGACGCGGAAGATGCTCCGCGTGATGTCTTGATGTCCGCGATAAAAAATTTCTGCCTGTCAAGTAAGTCGCCGTTGCGCCGTATTATCGCGATTTTGACTTTCGACAGCCGCAGCGCCGGTCCGGCTTTTGGTATGCGCTCCCTTCAGAGAGCTTCCTCGCGCCAGCTGCTCTATTCGGCAGAAGAGTGCGAACTGGATTTGCGCATCACGGTGCAGAACGAAGAATGTGTTGTGGCCGGCCAAGTGATACGCGATGGTTGTATCGGGGGAACGGTTGAAATCTCAGGCCCGACAGGATCAGCGGAAGCGAGTCTAAATGAACTGTGTGAATTCAAGCTTCCGGCAATTCCTATAGGTAACTATTCATTCAAGGTAAAGCTGCCGGATGTTGAGATCGAGATCCCGGAACTAGAGCTTAAGGATTAATCTGATCAAATGCAGCGTGCACACCTGGCGACGCTTCTGGTTAACTCGAGCAATGCGAACCGAGAAACATTGCTTCGGGAAAACTCTACCCTGGCGGATGTGGAACTTGCCTATTGTTTGAAAGACATCTGTCTGGAAGGATGGAGTACTCATCCTGCACAGGCTATCGCTGCTGCAAACTCACTCCAATCGCTCTCCGATATTCGACCGGTTCCGGAAATCAAGGCGTTAACGGCGTGGGCTGCTGGTCTCAAGGCCCTCATCGACGGACAAATGCTGTTGGCGATCTCTGAACTCGAAGATTCCGAGCGTCAATTTCTCGCTCTCGGAAAAATTAATACTGCCGCAGCCACACAGGTCAGCAAGCTCATCGCCCTTTCAATGTTGGGACGTTATGAGGAAGCTATCGAATGTGGCCTGCGCGCCCGGGCAGTGTTCCTCACGCACAATGACTTTCTCGCCGCAGGCAAGATCGAACACAATATCGGTAATCTACACTTTCGTCGCGATCGCTACCACGAGGCTGAAATATATCAAAGCGCAGCTCGAGAACGTTTCGCCGCGCTCGGCGACCAGAAGCAGCTCGCGATGGTGAATAGTTGTCTGGCTAACACTCACGCTTTGCTGCACAAGTTCAATTCTGCTGAAGACCTTTTCGACCAGGCTCTAAAACAAGCAATAGCCGCCGGACAGCAGGTGGCCGTCGCGAGCATTGAAGGAAACATCGGGCTATTTGCGTTGCTCCAGGGTCGCTACGATCGAGCCCTCGATTTTCTTGAACGATCCCGGCAACGTTACACGTCCCTGGGCCTCACCATTCAGGCAATACTTGCCGAACACGAAATCGCCGACACTTATCTTGAGCTCAATCTTGCGGCAGAGGCGCTGGCAATCTACGAGCGAGTGATTCCGATATTTACTGAACACGGCTTACGTGCCGAACAAGCCAGAGCGCAGTCCTATGGCGCACGTGCCTTGATGTTACTGGGACGAACGAAGGAAGCGCCGCGGTGGCTCGAGCGAGCAAAACGACTCTACGCAGCAGAGGAAAATCCGGTTGGTGCCGCAATGGTGGAGTTGACGCATGCTCAGCTACTTTACAAAGAAGGTAAGTTCGAGGGTGCGAGGATGATGGCCGGTCAAGCTGAGCCTGCCTTGTTACTGTCCGGAAGCTGGCAGCGATTGCTACTGGCGCGCTGGCTGCGAAGCGAAGCCGATCGCGCCGTGGGAAAACTTGGTCCCGCTCGCGAGTTGCTCGAACAAACACTTCAGCAAGCAGAAGCGCACGGCCAACCGCAGATCGCAGAGCGTTGTCTTAGCTCGCTTGGCGCCATCGCGTTAGCTGAGGGGAACTTCGAGCGCGCCGAAGTGAACTTTAAGAAGGCGATTAAGTTGACGGAAGAGTTGCGTGCGCCACTCCCAGGCGAGGAATTTCGCACAGCATTCTTCTCCGATCGAATGTCTCCTTTTCATGAGCTAACCAAACTTTGTCTCGCGAACGGTGATAGGCGAGCCGTTGAAGCGCTCGGTTTTGTCGAACGGGCTAGATCGCGAGCTCTCGCAGATGCTTTGGCGGGACGAATTACGTCGTCCACGGAGGCACGTGATGATTTTGAGGCACATCTCCAGGCGCAAGCTGCGAAATTGAGGGAAGAACTGAATTATCTTTACAACCAGATGCATCGCTCGGTTCGCGGCGCAGTTCAGCTTCAGGAAGCTAATTCACAACTGGAGCGCGAGCTTCTTGAACGCGAACGAAAGTTGCTCGAGATTTTGCGGCAACTACAGCATCGTGGTGCAAGAGGAGACAAAACCAGGCAAGAAGCAGATCACTTTTCGATCGGCCGGCTTCAAAGCGCACTTGGCGCTGAACGCGCCCTGGTTGAATACACGACAATCGACGACAAACTCATCGCGTTTGTTGTTACCGATCAAGGCGTTGAAGTCGTGCGGGACCTGGGAAGTGAAGCTGAGATAGTAGCGAGGATCGAGCGATGTCGTTTTCAAATAGACACGCTGCGCTATGGATCAACACAGGTGCGAAATCACCTGCCGGCTCTGGCGCAACGTACGCAAAAGCACCTACGCGCTCTGTATGATCAACTATTGCGAACCATCGAACCAAAAATCGGTGAGCGCCAATTGGTGATCGTGCCGCATCGCGCACTCCACTATCTACCCTTTCAAGCTTTGCACGACGGCGATAGTTACTTGATTGAGCGAAGACAGGTTTCGTTCGCGCCCAGCGCTGTTGTTTTGCAGCAATGTCTTGATCGGCCCAAATATGATTTTCAGAAGGCCTTGCTGTTGGGAGTGGCTGACGAACAGATTCCCGGTGTGCATGAAGAGCTTCGCGCCCTCGATCGCATATTTCCGCAAGTAACACAGTTTCTGGACGAAGCGGCAACTGCTGAGGTATTGCGCACGAACTCAACCGATGTTGACGTTTTACATCTTGCTTGTCACGCTCAGTTTCGTTCTGACAACCCATTATTCTCCTCGCTGAGGCTCGCTGATGGATGGTTTACCGCGCGCGACGCATACGGATTAAAGCTGAATTGCGGACTCGTTACGCTGAGCGCGTGTGAAACTGGTATGAATGCTGTTGCGCCCGGAGAAGAGCTAATAGGGCTCGCGCGAGGTTTTTTGTCCGCTGGTTCCCCAACAGTCATGATGAGTCTTTGGACCATCGATGATGAAGCCACCGCCGAGTTTATGGCTACGTTTTATAATGAACTGGCCGGAACGAAGTCACCTGCCGCGGCATTACGCGCCGCACAAATAAAGTCACTTGAACAGAGGCCGCACCCATTTTTCTGGTCACCATTTGTTTTGGTTGGACGGTGGTGATTGTTGGGCGTCGTGCTTACGCGGCCTGGTATTAACAGCTTGGCAATCGAGGCCGATTTCGTTATTTTATCTGCCTCTCCCCGGCGACTTCTTCCCCCATAGAACGTTTAGTAGACAGGATTGCCTGATGCGTCGAGCCCTGACGTCATTAGCTTTGTTGCTTTTAATCGTCGCCGTGCTTTGCAACGTGCGGGAGAACCCTGTCGCGACTGCGACCGAGGGCGGTGAGGAGTATGTCGCGGATGAGGTTGTTTTAAAACTTGCCAGCACCGGCGATCTGCCCGCGATTGCTGCTCAATACTCACTCGATCCGACTCCAATCGATCAGTTTGGGTCCAGACCGATCTTCAGGTTGCGCATTACGGATAATGCTGACGTCGATGATCGCGTAGAAGCGTTGTCTCGTGATTCACGAGTTGTTTTCGTTGAACCGAATTTTATTGCCACACCGCCGGAAGGTGGTGGCAACATTTGGAGTGTTGGCAATATCTGGAGTGTCGGGGGCGACCACGGAACGTTCGTGTCGCAATGGGCAGCACAGAAGATCAACCTCTCTCTCGCTCATCAAATTAACAGAGGAACCGGACCAAACGGTCCGATTAAAATCGCAGTTCTCGACACCGGCGTCGATACCAGCCATCCGGCACTTGCTGGACATTTACTGCCAGGCTGGGATTTTGTTGATAATGATAACGACCCGAGCGAAGCAGGTGACCCGCAGATAGGACCATACGGACATGGTACACATGTCGCCGGACTAATCGCGTTAGTCGCGCCCGAAGCCAAAATCATTCCGGTTAGAGTGCTCGATCAACGCGGCGTGGGAAACATTTGGGTGCTGGCGGAGGCTGTGGCTTACGCCGTTGATCCGGATGGTAATCCAGAAACCGCGGACGGCGCTGACGTTATTAACCTGAGTTTGTCCACTCTCCGTGAGACCGAATTAATAAGTAATCTGTTGGCAAAAGTTTGTGGTGACGAGACCAGCGACGATCTGGATTTTCCTGTCTCCGCAAATCCTTACCTTGTGGTAGTGGCCGCTGCAGGAAACCGAGGCGATAGCACGAGGCAATACCCGGCGGCCGAAAACGTAGATGGGTTGATCGCGGTGGGAGCTTCCACTGTAGATGATGTTTTGGCCTCGTTTTCAAGCCGCGGTTCATGGATTCAAGTACTGGCGCCTGGCGAAGCCATTGTAAGTAGTGTTCCGAACGGCCAATATGGCACCTGGAGCGGGACATCAATGGCGGCTCCACTCGTTGCCGGCGAAGCGGCACTGGTTCGCGCAGCTTTTCCGTATTTATTAAATAAGGATCACGCGCGTCACGTGATACGCATGTCAAAAGAGATAGACGGCGATGTGCAATTTCGTATTGACGCCGGTATCGCCCTTACAACGTTACCCGAGAGTGGCTCGACGCCCACACCGACTCCGACACCAACCCCAACTCCCACCCCAACTCCGACTCCGACTCCGACTCCGACTGCGACTCCTACGCCCACTCCGACTCCGACCCCTACAAAAAGCAAACGAGGCGGCCGTCACTAATTACCGATTTCTGCTTCTATTTCTTCAATCGTAAATTTTTTGAGCTTTCCTTTGCACCGCGTGTATTTTTCATAACCCCGCCCGCACTGTCGGAGGGAAGAGTCTTCGCAGCACGTGTACTCGTGCGCGAAGAATAGAATCCCAGGTTAGCGACAGGCATCCCCCAATTCCCCGACTATTTTCGCCGCATTTTATGTAGACGTGTGTGAGCGTACTCAGGGGTGGGACTTGCCATGATTAATCGAAACTACATCCGTTTTTCGCAACTAGTCGTCTCATTTGGTCTGATTTCAATAACAATTTTCCTTTGTCAAATTAACGCAACAGCTCAATCTGCGACTTTTAGAAGAACGGACTATCCGGCGCTGGGAAATAATCACATCGTCGCTGATTTGAATGGCGACGGCATACCGGATCTCGCCGGCACCGCACTCAACGCCGTATCGGTAATGTTGGGTAATGGAGACGGAACATTCCGTCCGAAAATCAATTACCCGGCGGGAGGTCAAACTCAGGATCTCGCAGCGGGCGATTTTAACGGGGACGGAAGAGTAGATCTGGTGGTATCTCTTAACGACGTGTCATTCAGTCTCTCTTTGCTGACGGGTAACGGTGACGGGACCTTCAATGCACCAGTAAACTTCGACAACTCGGGGGCACAAGAGGATTCGCCCGCAGTCGTTGCCACAGATCTCGACAACGACGGACGTCTCGACGTCGTGTTGGCCCACGCAATTTCCTGTTTTGTCAGCCCCTGTGTCGCTGCGCGAACCATCACTGTAATGCTTGGTTTCGGTGACGGTACATTCCAGCTTCCGTTTGATATCGATGTCGGAACCGGGATGTCGCGGATAGTTGTTGGTGACTTCAACCGCGATGGGATCAAAGACCTCGGAATCGCAGGCGACAATTCGCAGCTTTACACTCTGCTTGGAGTAGGCAACGGAACTTTCCTCAAGCAACCCACAATGACTCTGACGGCAGATACGCTCTTCGTTGATGGAACCGACATCGACATCGCAGATCTTAACGGCGATACGATCGATGACCTGGTCGTCGCAATACCGACCAACGGGAGCAGGACAGCGATACTCCTTGGCAATGGCGATGGAACATTCCAACCAGCGCGGATTCTTACCGAACCTGGTCTGCGTGTGCCTCAGTTTCAAGTGATCGCTGATTTTAATCGCGACGGGTTCCAGGATCTTGCGCTCGCACTGGCAAACGGCACCAACGGATTGTTTGAAATATTGAACGGAAACGGCGACGGCACATTTCGCGCACCCCTTTTGTACATGGCGCCACCGGCCAACTCGAGCGTTGGCGGCGGCGCGCTTGCCTCCGGCGACTTTGATCGCGACGGCCGGCCCGACATCGCATTGCCAATCATTGGGGCGAACCCGGCTTTAGCGGGATTGGTGAACTCGACTGGATCCGTTTCTGTTACGCCTGCCTACGGCAGCGTGACAGCGACACCTTCAACAGTAGTTGGCGGATCTTCGACCCTGATTACGATTAATCTCATCGCCGGGTCAGTGGCGCCTTCGAACGGTTTTTTATTTTCAGTCTCCAGCAGCAATTCAAATGTACTCCAGGTGCCTTCAAGTGTATTCATGTCTGCCGGCACCTCGAGCGTAACATTTACTGGGACCACGAGAACCGTAACCTCGACTCAAAACATCAACATCAGGATTCGCAATAACCAACTCGGGCGTCGCAATTTGACGGTTACTGTTACTCCTGCCGGTCCGACGCCAACGCCAACGCCAACGCCGACGCCGACACCAACACCGACGCCGACGCCAACGCCGACGCCGACACCAACACCGACGCCAACACCGACGCCAACACCAGTTCCGGTTACGTTGTCATCGGTGACATTGGCGTCGAGCTCAGTTGTTGGTGGGAACTCGGTTCAAGCTACGGTAAGGTTGAGCGCGGCTGCTACTGCTGCGACCACAGTTAACCTCGCAAGCAGCAACGCGGTCGCTTCTGTACCGGCCAGTGTAACGGTGGCTGCGGGTGCATTGTCAGCGAATTTCACGATCAACACCACGAGGGTCACCGCAACAACAAGCGCCTTAATCAGCGGAACGCTCAATGGCATAACGCGTAGTGCAACGCTTACGATCAATCCGGTCGCGACGAGTGCTGACACAGTCAGAATAACTCGGGCCGAATTCGAGAGCTCAAAGCGCATTTTGCGCGTCGAAGCAACGAGCACGAGTAGCAATGCAACGCTCCAGGTGTTCGTAACCGCCACCGGACAACTTCTCGGGACGCTGTCAAATAACGGCGGTGGTCAGTACAGAGCGGAGCTCAGTGTGTCTACGAATCCGCAGAACATCACTGTGCGGAGTAGCCTCGGAGGAGTTGCTACAGGATCTGTTGTTGCGAAGTAGTGTGCATTTACATCGCGGCAGCCTGCTTTGCGCGAAAAGCTCTACATAGCTGCGAAGCAGGCGTACTCTTAGCCCGCGATAGCGGGCGAAAGCATAAAGCCTGGGGCGCAAGCCCCAGGTCCAAATCAAATTCAGCGAGAGAGCCCGCGATAGTGGGCGACAGCCTGAAATGTAAAGGCTGCCGCCCGTTTCACGGGCTGCATATCATTCGGTTCCATGATCCTGGGGCTTGCGCCCCAGGCTTTATGCTTACGCCCGCTGTCGCGGGCTAAGAGTACGCCTGCTTCGCAGCTTAAATCGTGGAGTGTTCGACGACGAATTCTGGTCCATGTGAGACAAGATCTGGCCATTCGTGACGTGACAAGATCTGGCCATTCTTAGTGCAACAAGATCTGGCTATACTTTGCTCAAAACATGTGGAATTTTTCCTTGACTTCAAATGCCTGGAATAATAAATTTCCCGGACTTCTTTATTTGATTTGCCCAGAGGCGTTGGTAATTCCCCCCGAACCCCAAACCCTCGGACAGTATGTTCCACTCACATTGAGTGCTGCGCCTTTAATGGCTATTCGAGTTGGTGGACGTTCCTTGCCTAACTCCGCCGACAACGGAAAAAAGTAAGCAAGTTAAAGATTCAACGGGCTACTTTCTTCGCCAGTATCTCTTTGACCTTTTCACAAGACCGCCGAAATGACGGTAGGTGAGAGTGTGTCTCTAACGACCGGAAACCGGAGTTTTTCTAACGCGAAACACGTGTGCGAAATTCTCGATTACATCAACACGGAGCAATCGAGACCTGGCCCAGCATTTAACCCAGGCTCTCAATAGGAGGAGTTTACCGATGGCGTACATCTCCAAACGCAATCTAAGAAAAGAAAAGGAAAAGCAAACAGCAGCGAATAATCGTCGCGAGTTGATTGCCGCCGGCTTTAAGCGACGCGATCTGCTCAAGATGGGACTGCTTACCAGTGCCGGTATGCTGATCCCGAAAAAAGGTTTGAGTGCCCGGCCGCTTAACAGCATGGGTGCTTTCGATGACGACGAACCCAACAGTCCACCCACCACCCCTTTCCAGGAACTGATGCCGCGACTGACGGTGCTTGCGCCAGTTGCGTCACTAACACCCCCGCCAACTATCGCCCCAAACACAGCGGCAGGCGAGGCGCGCACAGTTCCGCACCAGGCGTTTGCCCAGTTCCCGCCGCAAAGGTTCTATGAAATGTCAGAACAGGCTGGGACGGTGCTGATGGCTCCCCCGGGGGAGCTTCCGCCGCAAACTATCTGGGGCTTTAATGGCATCACGCCTGGTCCACTAATCGTCGAGCGATACGGAAACCTTGGTAATCCCGGCGCCGGCTCAGTGTTGTTGCGTCTGCGCAACAACTTACCCGAAAACAACGGAGGCTTTGGTCTTCCGTCTGTTACTAATCACTTGCACAACGGTCATACCCCACTCGAGAGTGATGGATTCCCCTGCTTCTTTATGGAACGCGGACAGTTCTACGATCATCACTATCCGAACGTCTATGCGGGCGTCAATTCAACACATCCCGGCACCGGCGACATTAAGGAAGCGATGCACACGCTCTGGTATCACGATCACCGCATCGATCACACCGCAGAGAATACTTACAAAGGTCTAGCAGGGGCTTACATTCTCTTCAACGAATTTGATACTGGTAACGAAAACACAGGTTTCCGTTTGCCGAGCTTCGGCGATGGGCAAAATCCGCTTACCAGTTTCGATATCTACATGGTCATCAACGACAAGGTCTTCGATAACCAGACCGGACTGCTGAAGTTCGATCTGTTCAATACAGATGGAATTCTCGGTGACAAATTCCTTGTCAACGGCAAGATCCAACCTGTGTTGCACGTAAGCCCGCGCCGGTATCGCTTCCGATGGCTGAACACCGGACCTTCACGCTTCTACCAGTTGTTTGTGTTGGGTCCAAACAACAGCACAAAATCATTCTGGCAGATCTCGACTGACGGCAATCTTCTGGAGAGGCCGGTTCAGGTAAATAGCTCTCGATTCTCGGTCGCCGAACGCGTTGACGTAATCGTTGATTTCACTAACGATGCTGGTAAGACGTTCTTCCTCGAGAATCGTCTCGAGCAGGAAGACGGACGCGGTCCGACCGGAGAGGTTCTGGGCGCAGGTCAGGGAGACAAGATACTAAAGATCGTCGTCGATGGTCCGGTAGTGCCTGACAACAGCGTCAATCCGGCGACTATTCCGTCAGGTACCTATTTCTACGGTTTTCCAAACACCACTGACGCGCCGCGCATCACTCGCACCTTCCGGTTTGAGAGAGGCAACGGCCAGTGGCAGATCAACGGTCAGCTTGTCGGTCCTTGCAACGCGGCTCCTCGTTTCGCGATTAAGCGAAACAGCGTTGAGAAATGGGTTTTCCAGAACAACTCGGGCGGATGGCAACATCCGATTCACATGCACTTTGAAGAGTTCCAGACCCTTTCGATCAACGGCAATCCGCCGTCAAGCACGGGGTTGATTACGAGGGGCAGGAAAGACGTTTTCAGGTTGGAGCACAACATGGAGGCGAAAGTCTATTTTCGTTTCCGCGACTTCGTCGGGAGATTCCCGCTGCACTGTCATAACGTGGTCCATGAAGACCATGCCATGATGCTGCTCGGTATAATCGACGATGTCGGCGACAATAAGACGCAGCCTTAACAGCGTTGTGTGGGTAATCCCGCGCAACGTTTTGCGTGTGCCGGGAATACCTGGATTCAGTAACCTGAAGAAAGGAATTCTTATGACGGACTTGAAACGCAGAAGTTTGATAGCGACGCTCGGGGCGGCGCCGTTTGCGGTGCCGTTGCTGGCCCAGGCGCAATCGAGCGAGTTGAGCTCAAAGTTCAAACAAATATCTTCGCGAGAAAGGATCAGGCAAAGATACTTTCCGAATCTTGTGCTGACGGCTCATGACGGACGCAAGTTGAAGTTTTACGACGACCTTGTGAAGGACAAGATCGTGATCTTCAACATGTTTTACGCAAAGTGCGAAGGTATCTGCTCACCGATTACCAGAAACCTGGTTCGGGTCCAGAAAGTACTGGGCAACCGCGTTGGTAAAGATATTTTCATGTATTCGTTTACGCTGAAACCTAAAGAGGATACGGTCGCGGCGATGAAGCACTATGCACACATGCATAAGGTGAATCCCGGCTGGTTATTCCTGACCGGATCCGTAAAGGACATGGAAATGATTCGCCGCAAACTCGGTTTTGTAGATCCCGACCCCGAGGTTGACAAGGATCTTTCCAATCACATCGGGGTAATTAAATACGGCAACGAACCATTGGAACGATGGGGCGGGTGCCCGGGAATGCAAGAGCCGGAATGGATTGCGGAAACGCTCAGTTGGGTCGACTGGCCTAAGAACCGAGCACAGAGCAAAGCGAATGGAGGTGCCAAATGATTCTTCTTAAGTGGAGAGTTTTCAGCGTGGCGTTGATACTGTCGATCTCAGTATTGATGCCGGGTTTGACGAAAGCTCAGGATGCACAGTCGATGACTCAAATCCCGCTCGGAAGCGGCGGAAGCGTCGGAGGTGGCGGCGCTCAGTCTATGGATTCCGGTGGCGCCCTCCTCGAGAGCGGCGACACGGGTGGGACATCAACGCCGTCCAGCGCGAGCACACTAGGACCCGAGGCCATCGCTTTTGACGGCACGTACGTTTGGGTGGCGACTCAATTCAATGACTCGATAACCAGAGTCAGAGTCAGCGACGGTGTAGTGTCTGGAACATTCGTGGTCGGCAAACGGCCGGTTGCTTTGCTTTATGCAGCTTCCTACCTCTGGGTAGCGAATTTGTTGAGTAACACCGTGACGAAAGTAAGCCCGTCCACAGGGAGTGTCGCGGCGACTTATAACGTCGGGGATGGTCCCGGGGGCCTGGCCTTTGACGGCACGAACCTCTGGGTTGCAAACCGGCACAGCAACACCGTGACAAAACTCAGCCCCACCGGTAAAACTCTCGGTACTTTTGCCGTTGGCAAACGACCGATTGCTTTAGCATTCAATGCGAACAGCATCTGGGTGACAAATAACTTCAGCAATACAGTGTACCGCCTGAGCACGGCGGGAGCGGTATTGGGCGAATTTGAAGTTGGCAGAGGTCCCTTCGGAGTTGCCGCCGAGGGTGAAAATGTTTGGGTTACCAATTACTTCGACAAAACTGTAACGAAGCTTCGCGCCAGTGACGGGCTCAACCTCGGCACCTTTAAGGTTGGTGATGGAGCGTCGGGAATAGGTTTTGACGGGACCAACCTGTGGGTGGTTAACAATGGCGATAGCACTGTCATGAAGATTAGTCCATCCAGTGGCAGCATCATTTCCACCTACGCTACTGGCAAAGGTCCATTTTCGGTGGCCTTTGGCGGATCAAAAGTTTGGGTGCCGAACTTCGGAAGCAATTCCGTTTCGACCACGGCAACCAATTAGTTCTAGTTGAGAGTTTTTCTCAACGGCGCAAAGACCAGGCAGAGCTTTTGTTCTGTCCTGGTCTTTGCGCCACTTTGCGTTAAGACGCATATTAGTGTCTTAATTGCGAAGATGGGGTAGTGCATCAGTTTGAAATTACGCCGAAGGCGTTCGCTAATTTCAGCCCAAGGTTGGAGCGTAGCGACAACCTTGAGATTAGACCACAAAAATAGTGATTGAACCCTGCAAGGGTTCGCCAAGTGCTTAACCCTTTCAGGGTTTGGTGCGATTTTAAATTTATTCCCAGGGTTCTCGCGCGCTCGAACCCTGGGCTGAAATTAGCGAACGCCTTTGGCGTAATTTCAAACTGATGCACTACGGAAGATTTGAGGGCCCGCACATGATTCGAAGGTTTGATTTCAAGACGATCGTCTTCTTCGTTGGCCTCACCGTATTGATGACGATCGGGGTGATCGGTTTTTGGGAAATAGCACTACGTCCGCCTTTCTTTGCGTGGGTCGACGCGCGGTATCCAGGTGAGGTCAACGTGGAGAAACGCTGGAATATCAAACAACGCACAGAACACGTTTTTATTTCTATTATGGTCGATGCCCTGGTCGTGACGCTCTTGCTCCGCCTGGTCCACCGGCAACAACGCCAATTACGACAGAGTGAAGAGCGGTACCGCGCGCTCTTTGAACAAGCAAGAGACGGCATCGGAGTGGTCCGCCTTGATGGATACCGTCTGGTTGAAGCCAATGATAAATTTTGCGAAATTCTCGGGCTCCGGCGACAGGATTGTGCCGGCCAGGATATCCGCGACCTCTTTCCTGCTGCTGCGGCAAACGGCCAACGTCAGCTTATGGTGCCCAACGGTCAAACCTCAGGTGAAACTGAGTTGACTATCCAAACCCCACAGGGCCAGTCTCTGCCTGTGTCGGTTTCTCTTGCGCCTCTGTCGACCGATGGCGAGAAGGTAATGATCATCTCCCTCCGTGACCTCTCCATGCGCAAGCAGCTCGAAGCAGAACGGGAAGAAATGCAGCGCCAGGTGTACCAGTCGTCTAAGTTGGCCTCTATTGGTGAGCTTTCCGCCGGCGTTGCACACGAAATCAATAACCCGCTTAACGGCGTCATCAACTTCGCCCAACTGCTCAAGGATGAAGAGAAGCCGCGTTCTGAGTTCGAGCAGCAGATGATTGACGGCATTATCGATGAAGGTGGACGCATCGCTCAGATCGTGCGCGGCCTTCTGGCTTTTGCTCGCGCTGACACTCACGAGCTCAGACAGGTACACTTCGCGGACTCGATCGAAACATCCATTGCGCTTTTTGGACGTCAATTTCAGAAGGATGGAATAAAAGTAGAAATTGATCTGGAGCCGAACCTTCCCCCAGTGCGGGCCGACGGTTCACGTCTTAGACAGGTGGTGGTTAACATGATCAGTAATGCACACCACGCCTTGAAAGCGAAGACCGGCGATTCGCGTGAACCAAAACTGTTCAGAATTTCCGCGCGCCGAACAGGCCAAAACGGCGAGATCGTACGCGTGGAGTTTTATGACAATGGCGTGGGAATCAAACGCGAGGATATTGGCAAAGTGTTCGACCCGTTCTTTACTACTCGCAGAGAAGCAGGTGGGACAGGATTGGGCCTGAGTGTAACCTTCGGCATCATCCGTGACTTTGGCGGAACGATCAGGGTCGAAAGCGAAGAAGGAAAATTTACGCGATTCATTATTGAGCTTACTTCGGTTGCGTCGTGCGAGACCGAATACGTTTAGAGCTTTTTCGTGTCTTTTGTGGTTGAAGAATCCGAAATCGAATGATGTTTCTTAGCCTGCGATAGCAGGCGTCAGCATAAAGCCTGGGGCGTAAGCCCCAGGTTTAGGTACCAATAAAGAGCCGGAGCCCGCGATAGCGGGCGAAAGTCTGTAAATTTCACGCTGTCGCCCGTTTTCACGGGCTCTGAGATATTTTGTTTCGTGTCCTGGGGCTTGCGCCCCAGGCTTTATGCTTACGCCTGCTTCGCAGGCTGAGCCGACTTTTTGTGCAAAGCTACTATGCCTAACGTTCTACTGGTTGATGACGAGCCCAGCCTCCGCCTGACAATGGGTGAGTTCCTGAAGCGGGCCGGCTACACTGTGTTGTCCGCTGCTGATTATGAAAGCGCTGTCACGCACAAAGCTGATGGCCTGGATGTTGCAGTAGTTGATGTTAACCTGCCTGGCAAGAGCGGCATCCAGCTTTTGCAGAAACTATGCAACACCGAGATCTACGTTCCGGTCATCATGATCACGGGTGAACCGAATCTTTCAGTCATACCGGAGATCGTCCGCGCGGGCGCATATGATTTCATCGCTAAACCGATTATCAAAGATGTGCTGCTCAATGCCGTCGCCCGGGCGGCGGAGAAGAAGCGCCTCACTGACGAGAAGCGCAAGCTGGAGGAGGAGATAAAGCGATACGCTGAAGAACTTGAAATGCGCGTTGAGATGCGCACGACGGAGCTCGTTGAGACTCACAAACGGTTGGTCCAACAGGAGCGGATCGCCGCTCTGGGACGCGCCGCAGCCCAGGTAGCTCACGAAGTGAAAAACCCGCTGGCCGGGTTGCTACTTTACTCGCTCCACCTTAAAAGCAAGCTCGGCGACTCTGCGAAAAGCGAAGCTTTGCTGGTAGATAAGATTGTTGACACGATTAATCATCTGAGTGATAGAGTCGAGCAGATCCTCGGCTTCGCCCGCCCACTCAATCTCACGCGGAGCTCCGGAAACCTAAACCGGATTGTTAACGACGTGTTGGAGCTGCTTCAGCCGCAGATAACAGCGAACAGAATTGACATTCATCTCTCTCTGAGCGAGCGGGCGTCCTTCGGAATGTTCGATGAATCTTCCCTGCGGGGGGCTTTGATGAATCTGATACTCAATGCCGTCGAGGCCATGCCGGACAGCGGCAGGCTGAGCATCACCTCTGACCGGAATGACGACATGCTATATCTGGAGATCGTCGACACAGGTCGCGGTATCAGCGAGGAGCAGACGAAAAACATTTTCGAGCCTTTTTATACGACCAAGGAGCAGGGGCTCGGCCTCGGTATGCCTTACGCTAAAAAAATTATTGAGCAGCACGGCGGCACCATATCCGTTACCAGTCGACCTGGTGAAGGTACGAAGATTTCCGTCGCGCTGCCGGCAGGGCAGAAGGATGTTGACAATGTCTCCTAGCAGAATCCTTGTGGTTGACGACGAGCGCAGCGTCACCGACGCCCTGCAAATGATCCTGGCTGACCTGGGCCATCGGGTAGAGTGCGCCAAAAATGTCGCGGAAGCGACAACATTGCTCAAAGGTTCGCCATTTGATCTTGTCTTCACTGACTTGCGGCTTCCTGACGCTAGCGGGATCGACTTGCTGACTCACATCAAAAGCGACACTCCGGACACGCAGGTGATCGTCATGACGGCGCACGGCTCCATCGATATCACTATCGAAGCGATCAAGCGCGGTGCTTTCTACTACATCGAAAAGCCGTTCACGCCTGATCAGGTGAAGATGCTGGTTGAACGCGCCTTGCAATTCGAGGCGATCAAACGGGAGAACCGGAGCCTCAAGACTGCGCTGACAGGTGATGGAGATGATTTTGGAATCATCGGCCGTCATCCGAAGATGCGACAAATCCATTCCATCATCCGCACTGCTGCACCATCGGAGGCATCCGTGCTTATCGAGGGTGAGTCGGGAACGGGCAAAGAATTAATCGCAGCGGCCTTCCACTTCCAGAGCCGGCGGGCTGAATTCCCCCTTACTCGCATCAACTGTGCGGCCATCCCGCACGATCTTATCGAATCAGAGTTGTTTGGCTATCGGAAGGGTGCATTCACCGGAGCCGATCGTGACAAACGTGGCCTGATTGAGGCGACGGCTGGCGGCACTCTGCTCCTGGACGAGATCGCAGAGATGCCCATGCACCTTCAGACCAAGTTGCTGCGCGTGCTACAAGAGCGAAAACTCCGTCGTCTCGGCGACGAACTCGAAATAAGTGTTGATTTCCGTCTCGTCTCCTCGACCAATCGCGACACCGCGCAGATGATTCAGGAGGGGACACTTCGTAAGGATCTCTATTTTCGTATCAGCACGATTAAGGTCAAAGCACCTCCATTGCGTGAACGACTCGAGGACGTGCCCTTACTCGCTGAACGCTTTCTCCAGCATTATTCGGAAAAGTACCAGAAGCGGATTCGCGAAATCTCAACCTCAGCTTTTCCGTTGCTCATGCGTTATCAGTGGCCCGGGAATGTACGCGAGCTCGAGAGCGTGATCGAGCACGCCGTGCTGTTTGCGACTGAAGATAAGTTGACCCCTGAGTCTTTGCCCGAACAACTTCACATGGCACAAGCCGGGGATTACCGTTGTGTTATCCCGCCCTACACGAGCATGGAAGAGATCGAGCGCGAAGCAATCGCGCAGACGCTTGAACGAACCGGCGGCAACATTAAAAAGACCGCAGAGATCCTCAACTATCATCGGCCACGCCTATACCGAAAGATGAAAGCTTTTGGGTTGCGCGGCGGCGCCGATGACGAGAGCCAGACAGACAGCCACGAAAAGGCACACAGGGCATAAGGATTGCGAGTAGCCGTTTGTGGCTGAACAAGGGGAAAAACAAAAACGCCGAATCCTCATCGTCGAGAATGAACAGAGTGTCGCCGATGCGCTCAGGATAATTCTTGAGGATGGAGGTTATCGTGTGTCGATATCTTTGACGGGGCGGGACGGGATCGAGGCGGCACACCGAGGCGATTTCTGCTTGACGATCACTGACATCGGTCTGCCGGACATGACAGGTTTCGATGTCATCAAGGCCATCTGCCGCCACAAACCGCATTTTCATTTCATTGTCATAACTTCGTGTGGCTCGGAGAATGTAATTGCCGAAGCGCGAAGCTGCGGAGCTGCGGGCGTTCTATTCAAACCTTTTTCTCCCTCTGAAATTCTTCAATTGATCAGAACCACACTCTCCTGATCGTGTTCCGTGGTGGAACACTCGTCCCACAGAGCAATTCAAGTTGGAACACCAACGCCGCGCCACAAAAAGGCACGAAAAGTACAAAGATCTTAAGGAAACCATTTCTGCCCTTTGCGTTGTTTTGTGGCTCAGCGTTTGCTCAAGTGACTCACACAACAGATGAACTTCCGATGAAGCCTCGCCACCAGATCTGCCAGGTCCGCGCGGTTAAGCAAGCTCAAAATATCTTCTCCTGATTCGATGAGGTGAAAATCTATATGCATATCAGAAATGCTTGGCGGCAGTGTCAGTCGCTGTTTGCGTCTGGCTGCGTCGCCGTTGTTGTGCTGCTAGCGGTTTCAGCCGCGCATGCTCAAACGCCGCCGCCGGCGCAATGCGACCGAACGGTGAAGGCCGATGTAGTGGCACTGGACCAGGCGCTTATTTATAACCGTCTCGGCGCAATCAATCCGGCCGGGATGATCTACGCACTGAAGCGTGACGTCGTCGCCATTGACGCGTCAAAGGGCTTGGTGCCGGGTAACGTTCAATTACGTCCCGGCAAACGCCCGCGGCCGATCGCATTGCGCATGAACGCAGGAGATTGTCTCCAAATCAACTTTACAAACCTCCTGGCTCCAGATCCTGCGGACGTTAATTCATTTGCCGCCAACAACGCGCCGGCCACACGCACAGCTTCAGCGCACATTACGGGTCTGGAACTCGTCGGCTCGATCCTTTCTGACGGTTCTAACGTCGGACAGAACCAGAGCAGTCTCGTTGCACCAGGCGCATCGACCACCTACACCTATACCGCGCAGCGCGAGGGCAATCACCTGCTTTATTCGACCGCCGCCACTACAGGCGGTGAAGGTGACGGCGGCTCGCTCGCAATGGGCCTTTTCGGTTCGGTTAACGTCGAGGCAAAAACTGCCGAGTGGTATCGCTCGCAGCTAACTGCCGAGGAATTGGCGCTCGCAACTGAGAAGAACACGGATGGTACGCCGAAGAAGACCGCGGCTGGACACCCGATTCTCAACTACGACGCCGTTTATCCGGCGGGACATCCCCGCGCCGGTCAACCGATCGTGAAGATGCTCGATGCCGACAACAACATCGTACACACGGATTTGAATGCGATTATCACGGGCCCAAACAAGGGCCGTTTTCCCGCAGGCACTTATCGTCCAAATCCGGTCGAGCCTGATCGCGATCAACCGTTCCGCGAGTTTACCGTCGTCTATCACGACGAGATCAAAGCAATCCAGGCATTCCCGCAGTTTGAAGATCCGGTTCTTTCGCACACGCTTTACAGCGTCAAAGACGGCTTCGCCATTAACTACGGCACGGGCGGCATCGGCGCGGAAATTCTGGCCAACCGTCTCGGCGTCGGTCCGATGGCCAACTGCACTGAATGTAAATACGAAGACTTCTTCCTATCGGCCTGGGCTGTAGGCGACCCCGCGCAGATCGTCGATGTGCCGGCAAACACCAAAGACGGCGACGGCAACCTGGTCAAGGGCGCAAAGGCGACGAAAGTCCTTTTCCCTGATGATCCGTCAAACGTCCATCACAGCTATCTCAACGACCACGTGAAGATGCGAGTGGTCCATGCAGGTCCGAAAGAGCACCACATCCACCACTTGCACGCACACCAGTGGTTGAATACGCCTGACAGCGACAACTCCAGCTACCTTGATAGTCAGGCTTTTGGACCAGGCTATTCATTTACTACCGAAATCGCGCACGGCGGCACCGGCAATCGAAATAAGACGCCGGGCGACTCGATTTTCCATTGCCACTTCTACCCGCACTTCGCGCAGGGTATGTGGGAAATGTGGCGCGCCCACGACGTCTTCGAAGAAGGCACGCAGCTCGACGGTGATGGCCGTCCAGTTGACGGCGCTCGTGCATTACCTGATGGTGAGATTGCCAGGGGCACTCCGATTCCCGCACTCGTGCCACTGCCGACGATCGCGATGCCTCCGATGCCGACCGCGGAGTTCAAAGGCTATCCGTTCTACATTCCAGGCGTAGCCGGACACCGTCCGCCGCACCCGCCGCTCGACACCATCGATGACGGTGGTCTACCGCGTCACCTTATTGTTGGTGGCGAGGCAGAGAGCGTCGAAACGCGTCTCGATTTCAATAAGGAGATCTTAGTGGCTGACGCTAAGGCGCTTCCCGAGAACGGAACGCCCGAAGAGATCGCTGCCATGAACTTTCACGCGCAGAAGCAGGTCTCGACCTTCCGTCCGGATGGCACTGCTGCCAACTTTGCGCTGAACGGCCTTCCGCCCAAGCCGGGCGCGCCGTTCGCTGATCCGTGCCGCGACGATTCGGGTAACGCCACCGGACGCGCACGCTTGTATAAGGGCGCCGCGATTCAGCTTGACCTCAAGTTGAACAAAGCGGGCTGGCACTTCCCGCAGTCGCGCATCCTGACGTTGTGGGGCGATGTCGGTCCGACTCTGGCAGGTACGCGCGCACCGGAGCCACTGTTCTTCCGCGCTAACACGAACGACTGTATTACGTTTCATCACACAAACCTGACACCGCACATTTACGAGCTCGACGACTTCCAGGTGCGCACGCCGACCGACATCATGGGCCAGCACATTCACCTCGTGAAGTTTGACGTGACCTCGTCAGACGGCGCGGGTAACGGTTTCAACTATGAAGACGGCACGTTCGCTCCAGGCGAAGTTCTCGAGCGCATACATGCCATTAACGCCGGCGGCGGTTTGCAGGCCTTCAACAGTACGACGAAGACTCAGCTCGAAGCCAAGCCGCACCCGTTCTTCGGAACTCTCGGCGCTCAGACAACCGTGCAGCGTTGGTTCGCCGATCCGACCCTGAATCTGGCGGGCAAAGATCGGACGCTCGGTACGGTCTTCTCGCACGATCACTTCGGACCGTCGACGCACCAGCAGGCCGGGCTCTATGCCGGTCTCGTGACAGAGCCCGAAGGTTCAATTTGGAAACATAATGAAACCGGCGAAACGCTCGGCGGACGGTTTGACGGTGGTCCAACCACGTGGCAGGCGGTCATTCAGACGCAGAACGTTGCGGACAGCTATCGCGAGTTCCTGCTCGAGTTTGCCGATTACACACTGGCTTACAAAGCTGGTGGCGGCGTTAACGGTGACGGTCATCCAATTCCTGATCCGGCAAACGCTATCAATCCACCGGCGCGAGAAGAAGCGGCTCTGCCGATCAACATCAAGAAGGCTGATGAGTGTCCCGGTGGCGTTCCGCTCCCGTGCCCTGAAGCAGTCTCGGCTGCCGACCCCGGCACGATGACTGTTAATTACCGCAATGAGCCTGTCGCCCTGCGCGCACAGGATCCGGCGACAAACACACAGGCCGCAGGCGACGCAGGTGACCTCTCGAACGTCTATCGTTCGGATGTCACACGTGCTAATGCGGCATTGAACACGCAGCCCGGTTTCTACCCGGCGCTAACGGGCGGTCTACAAGGTGGCGATCCATTCACTCCGCTGATGCGCGCCTATGAGGCTGACAAGGTGCAGGTTCGCATTCTCGTCGGTGCTCACGAGGAAAGCCACAACTTCAACATCCACGGTCAGAAGTGGCTCTACGAGCGCAGCGATCCGAATTCGGGATACCGCAATTCGCAATCGATGGGTATCTCTGAGCACTTCGAGTTCGAGCTGCCGGGTATTGCAGCGATCAAAGGAAGTGTTCCGTTCGTTGATTACCTGTATCAGCCGGGCGGCTCAGTGGATAACCAATGGAATGGCACATGGGGTCTGCTGCGCGCTTACCGCGGCGCCGCCGGCCTCCAGCCCGACCTTCAACTGTTGCCGAATAATCCAACTGGCATGGTGAAGGCCGCTGACAACAAAAAAGAATTCAATGGTACCTGCCCGGCGGTCGCGCCCAGCAGGAAATTCAGCGTGACTGCTGTCGCCGCGCGCGACGCGCTCCCCGGCGGGACCCTCGTTTACAACGACCGCACCAATCAAGGCGGTATGCTGCACGATCCAACCGCGATTCTGTATGTCCGCACGAACGACATCGACGCGGCGACCGGAAAGCTCAAGGCTGGCGTGCCAGTGGAGCCACTCGTGTTGAGAGCCAACGCCGGTGACTGCGTTGAAGTCACCTTGTTCAATAAACTCCCGGCTGACGTGCCCGATCTGCCGGGCTGGAATACGTTGCCGATGATCGTCGAAGATTTCAACGCGAATCAGGTAAAGCCCTCCAACCAGGTTGGACTTCACCCGCAACTCGTTGCCTACGACGTAGTGTCGAGCGATGGCGCAAACGTTGGTTTCAACGTGGCGGCTAACCCCGAGACTGGCAGTCCCGAGGGACGTCAAACCGCCAAGCCCGGCGAATCCGTCAAGTACAAGTGGTACGCTGGGGATATCCGCATGAATGGCACGACTAAGGTTGCCACTCCGATTGAGTTCGGTGCGACCAACCTGATCTCGTCAGACCCGATCAAGCACTCGAACAAGGGTGCGATTGCGTCACTGATCATCGAGCCGCAGGGCGCAACCTGGATCGAAGACGCGAACTCGCGCGCGCAAGCGACCGTCAGCAAGCCCGACGGCACCTCGTTCCGCGAATTCGTGCTCCAGTTCCAGACCGACATCAACCTGCGTCGTGGTGGCCTGGAAGGTGATGCGGCCGCAGTGCCCAACGTCGCGAGAGAAGAGGATCCCGAAGACTCCGGTCAGAAGGCCCTCAACTATCGCACGGAGCCAATGTGGAAACGGTTGGGCTACGAGCCTGATCTCCCGCTCGAGCAGACTCGTGCATTTGATTACACCAACTCGCTGTCGAACGGACAGGTTGGCGGCGACCCTGTGACTCCTGTGTTCACGGCCAAAGCCGGAACGCCTGTTCGCTTCCGCGTGCTCAATTCCAATGGCCACGCGCGTAACAATGTGTTCCAGGTTCATGGTCACATCTGGCAGCAGGAGCCATACATCAACAACTCGACCCGCATTGGCAACAATCCGCTCTCCGAGTGGAAAGGAGCCCAGCAGGGTCACGGCGCGTCGAATCACATGGATGCTGTCCCGGTGAATGGCGCAGGCGGTGCGCGTCGCGTGTCAGGTGATTACCTGTACCGCACGCAGTCGTCCTTCCAGTTCGACAACGGACTGTGGGGCATCTTCCGCGTCACGCCGTAAACGGAAAACAAACGCTGAAAATGCATGGAAGGCACAAGGTTCTACTTTGTGCCTTTTGTGCGTTTTTGTGGCCGGTGATCCATGCTGTGGCAAACCCCATTGCTATTGTTCCACCACGGAACACATCCTTCGCTGGTTTACTCACAATTACACCGATTGACCAGAGGCACAGTACTTGCTCAAAGGAGAGCGCGCATCAACCCATGTTTACGACCCGATTGGTTTTACCTGCGCTATCTCAACAATTGAAGGAATGATGAATCAATGATGAAGAAAATCTCGTTCGCTGCTGTCTTATTCGCGATTGCCATGCTCATCAGTGCACCTGTAGCTCAAGCTACAACTGTCAGCGAAGTCCAATCTATGATCACCCAACTCAAGGGTAAAGTGCAGATCATCGCTATCTCAGGCAAGAATGCTGAGACAAAGGATCGTCCCGGTTTGCTGGGTCAGCTCGACGGTGTTGCGTTAACGCTCGATCAGGGCAAGTTCTGCAACTCTGTTACGAAGGTCAGAGATTTCCAGAAAAAGGTCAACGATATGATCTCTGCCGGCAAACTCAATCAGGATCCAACTTTCGGTCCAACCGGACAGGAGCTTCTCGCCGACGGTGACGCTATTATCACGGCTCTCAACGAACTCGCGGTGCAGAGCCACGGCACGCCCTGCAACTAAGCCTTCGTAAACGCTCCACCATTTAGTTCGTATTTGAATTCCTGGTCTGCTGCGGCGACTGCCTGTTCATCAGCGAACAGGCAGTCGCTCAGCCAGAGGACGTGTGCCTCGATGATGAAAAACATGAACCCGATTTCTACAGAGTTGAAACCGACATACCAAACCACCGACCTTACGCTAACCAGCTTTCTACGCTGTCGCGGCTTCGCCATCGAAAACATCAAGCAGAATAACGGACGCACACTCTTCGTCTTTCAGGAGTCGCCGGAGCTGCGCACTGCGATTCTCGACTTCGCAAACGATTCCACCGTTGCTGTCCGATCTTTCTGTAGCACCATGCGCGACCTGAAAGCGATTACTCGCTAAACAACAAATCAACCATGAAACCAATGAAAACTTATCTCCTCCAGAGCTTGCTGCTTCTCTTAACGACAGCACTCAGCGTGAACTCCGCGTTGGCCCAGCAGAAGCCGGCTTCTCAGAAGATCGAGCGAGAAGGTGTCGAGGTCGAGTTCACCATCGAGCCGATCAAGGAGCCAGGCAAGCCCGCCGAGCTGATGGAGGCAAAAGAAGCCATTGTTCGTTTCAAGATTCACGATAAAGCGACCAGGACACCTCTCTCCGGAGTGAAACCAGCCGTGTGGCTCACGCAGCGAGGAGAGACCATCACTGATGAGAAGGCGTGCCGCGAAAAGGTCCAATCGTTTTTACAGGGCAGTCTTCGTTCACGCCCTGATGTGGATCTGAATGCCTATTACCTGCTCGCACTGAATCAGGAAGCGAACATCTCGGTCATCGACCCATTGCTTGGTTTTGGCTCAAGCAAACTTTTGACGCTCGTGATGCTCAAGAGTCCGGGTGAGGACTGGGTCCAGAAGACCAGTGACGAGAAGCTCTTCGTCAGCATGCCGCTCGTTAATCAGATCGCTGTCGTAGACACAAGCACGTGGAAAGTCGTCGCAAATATCGATACGGGCGTGAAGCCGGCGCGTGTTCGCCTGCAACCCGACCAGAGATACCTTTGGGTTGGGAACGACGGAGGCGGTGTGACGGTGATTGACACCACCACGTTGAAGGTGGTGGCCCAGGTACCAACAGGAAAGGGACATCACGAGATCGACTTCAGCAATAACAATCGATTCGCGTTCATCACCAACGAGGAAGACGGCACACTGTCAGTCGTCGATATTCAGAAACTCTCGAAGGTCAAAGATCTGAACGTCGGTGCTCCTGCGGGCTCGATCGCTTTCTCGGCGCTCGGCAATGCGCTCTATGTGGTGAACGGTGCGGAAGGAAGTATCGCGGTTGTGGACACGCGCAGCCAGCAAATCGCAACGCGTATTCAAATGAAGCCCGGCATCAAGAATGTCCGCTTCGCGCCCGGCGGTCGATGGGGCTTCGTGCCAAATCCGAAAGAGAATGTTGTCTACGTCTTCGACGCTTCAACCAATCGTCTGGCGCACACGATCAGCGTAGACAAAGGTCCTGACCAGGTCGCATTTACCGATGCGTTTGCTTACCTGCGATCAACCGGTTCGACTGAAGTCAGCATGGTCCGCCTGAGCACGTTGAGCGATCGACCCGACGTCGCCAAATTCCCAGGTGGGCAGACCGCACCCGCGCAAGCACCGGTCGAGGCGAGTATTGCCGATATTATCGTGCCTGCGCCGGAAGGAAACTCAGTGCTCGTTGCGAATCCGGCTGACCGGGTCATCTATTACTACTCGGAAGGCATGGCCGCACCGATGGGTAGTTTTCAGAATTATCGCCGCAACCCTCGCGCGGTGATGGTGGTCGATCGATCGCTCCGCGAGGTTACGTCGGGCGTTTATTCGACCACCACTAAGTTGCCAAAGAGTGGCACGTACGACGTCGCGTTTCTGCTCGATTCGCCGCGCGTCACACATTGTTTCAGTGCCGAGGCGAAGCCGAATCCCGATGTGCCGCGCCAGAAACAGGTCGCGATTCGAATCGAGTATTTGAACAAGGACAACCAGCTACGCGTCGGCGAAAACTACAAACTCCGATTCAAGGTCATCGACACCACGACCTTGAAAGCGAAAAGTGATCTGAAAGACGTGCGTGTGCTGACGATGCTGTCGTCAGGTATCTGGCAGAAACGCGACTTCGCGCGTTCAGTCGGTGACGGCGTTTATGAGCTCGACGTAAAGGTTCCGCAAACGGGTGTGTATTTTCTGTTTGTCGAGAGCAGGTCGCAGGGAGTGGCTTTCAGGCAACTGCCTTATTTGACACTCCAAACAACCGCCGCGACCGCAGTAAACAATCCTGAAAAGGAAGGAAAGAGGTAGCTATGCATTTCATGACTCTTGGCTTGCTCGTTTGCACGCTCGCGTTTATTCCAGCGCAGGCTCAGCACCGCTCCAGCAAAACACCGGAGCAGAAGACCCGGCAGCGAGTGCAGGCAAACTACTCGTGCCCCATGCACCCGGATGTTAAAGCGAAGTCAAAGGGCAGGTGTCCAAAGTGCGGCATGGACCTACGCCTGGTCCAACATGAGGAAACGACGATCGAGCCAACCGCCATATCGCACGATGCTGGCGGGACGAAGATGAACATCCCGGACGTAGAACTGCTCGACCAGAACGGACGTAAGGTTCATTTCTACACCGACCTCGTCAAAGACCAGACAGTTGTAATCAATTTCATCTTCACGACCTGCACGACAATCTGTCCGCCGCTCGGCGCAACTTTCGCGCGCGTGCAAAGAGACTTGGGCGACAAGGTTGGTCGAGACGTACGCTTCATTTCGATCAGCGTCGATCCGGCGACTGACACCCCCGAGCGGCTCAAAGCCTGGGGAGCGAAATTCAAAGCCGGCGACGGTTGGACGCTTCTCACTGGAAACAAGCCGCAGGTTGACGAGCTGCTGCGCGCCCTGGGCGCGTCTTCCGCTCGCCGCGAAGATCATTCACCGACCATACTGATCGGAAATGCCGCGCACGGTAACTGGACGCGTACTTACGGTTTGGCGAAGACGAGTCAGTTGGTCCATATCATCAATGACGTAATGGCAGGCAAAACCGTTACCACTGCGGAGGTATCCAAATAACGATGCGACAAGTTTTCATAATGCTCATTTTGTTAGCAGTTGCCGTCACGACGACGCACAACTGCCTGGCCCAGGCGCCGGTCGGGGGCCCGGCGCCGGGCCAGAATTCTAAACCTGCGGCGCCACCGGTTCCGCACGATCATTCGCACATGACAAAAGCTCCGAAAGAGTCTTCTCCCGCCGAAAAGTATTTTACTGACGTGGAGCTGATCAACCAGGACGGCAAGAAGGTGCGCTTTTACTCGGACGTGCTCAAAGGCAAGACGGTCGTCGTCAACGCGTTCTTCACCACGTGCACTTCGGTATGTCCGCCGATGAACCGCAACATGGAAAAGATACAAGAGACGTTCGGTGATCGCGTCGGTCGCGATGTGTTTCTCGTTTCGATCACCGTCGATCCGGATATTGACACGCCCGCGCGCTTGAAAGAATACGCGAAGAAGTTTCACGCCGGCCCCGGCTGGGTTTTTCTGACCGGAAAGAAAGAGAACCTCGATTGGGCGCTTTATAAACTGGGCCAGTACGTCGAGAAGAAAGACGATCACAAGACCATTTTCATTATCGGAAACGAACCGACGGGATTGTGGAAGAAGGCGTTTGGTATGGCGAACGTCGCCGAGCTTGTGCAGGTTGTCGAAAGCGTTGTGAACGATAAAGGCGACGCTGCAAAATCGAAATGAACATCCGAATTCTTCTTTTCATCAGCCTGCTGCTTGTGAATTCCACGGCCTATGCGCAACTGACTGACAGCGAGCGCCGCGGTAAAGCCATCTACCTGCGCGGCGAAAGCCCCTCAGGCAAAAAGATCACGGCCATGCTGGGCGATCTTGACGTGCCCGCCTCAACGATGAGCTGCGCCGGCTGCCATGGCCTCCGCGGTGAGGGTAAAACCGAAGGCGGTGTAACGGCGGGAAACCTGACGTGGTCCAATCTCTTGATGCCTTACGGGCACACGCATCCATCCGGGCGAAAGCACGGCGCATTTGATGAAAAGTTGTTCCATCGCTCGGTGGTCCAGGGTCTGGATCCTGCGGGAAACCAGTTGGCCGTGGCGATGCCGCGCTACGAGATGTCGCCACAAGATATTTCCGATCTCATTGCCTATGTCAAACTCATCGAAGCGGACCGCGATCCGGGTCTTACTGAAAAAAGCATTACGGTCGGAACTATTGTGCCGAAACACGGCGCGCTCGCAGAAATCGGCGCGGTGATGAAGGACGTGCTGACTGCTTACTTCGCAAACGTCAATGACAACGGCGGGATCTACAACCGTCGCATCGAGCTGCAAACGATCGATGCGGGCCCTGATGCGGCCACGACGGCAGCCAACGCGAGGATGCACGTCAATGCCGGCGAACTTTTCGCTCTCGTCAGCGGGCTGAGCGCGGGTGCTGATAAAGAGCTTGCCGCCGTGACACGCGAAACAGAAATACCTTTCCTCGGAGCCGCGACATTACTGACGCAAACGAGTGCGCAGGACAATCGGAATCTCTTTTACGTGTTGGCCGGCACGAGTCAACAAGCGCGCGCGCTTATTAACTTTGCAGCTAACAAACCTGAGTTAAAAAAGTCGCGGCTCGCGATCGTCCACTCCGAAAACGAGCTGGCCCTCGCGGCTGCTGACGCAAGCGAAGCTCAGGCTCGTAAGCTCGGGTGGACTTCGGTAACCAGGAAGTCTTTTTCAAGCGAACGCTTCGACGCAGCCGTGCTGGCAGGAGGTTTAAAAGCAGAAGGCATTGAAACTGTGTTCTTTCTCGGCCTGCGCGGCGAAACAGAGTTCATCAACGCGGCGGCAGCCGCGAATTGGACGCCGCATGTTTTCCTTCTCGGCGCACTAACGGGAAGAGATCTCATTAAGGTTCTGCCTTTGAGTTTCAAGGATCGTGTGTTCCTCTCATTTCCGACGGTGCCAACTGATGTCGCGCCCGCCGGTTTGGCCGAGTTACGCGCACTCGAAGAGAAGTACAAGTTGCCGCCGGGACACACCGCGTCGAAGTTGAATGCGTTCGCCGCCGCGAAGATCTTCACGGAAGGCTTAAAGCGTGCCGGAAGAGATTTGAGCCGCGAAAAGCTCGTCATAGCGCTCGAGGGACTTTACGAATATGAAACCGGAGTGACCCCGAGCATTACCTTTGGACCAAACCGTCGCGTAGGCGCAATGGGTGCTTACGTGCTGTCGATTGATCCTGCAAAAAAGGAATTTGTCTCAAGTGGCTGGGTCAGTAACAATTAACCTCTGATAAATAAACGAAACGGAACCTGTATGAAAAAACTTTTATTCGTCCTTCTAACTATGTTTTTGATAGCTGCGCCGCTCGCTGCGCAGAAAGTTGAAAAAACCAGTAATGCGTCGCCTGCCGGTCAAACCGGCGACTGCGGGTGTGAGGATAAGCCGCTTCCGGACATACTCGCTGTAGTGAATGGAGTAAAGATTACCAAACAGGATCTCAACCCCGAAACGCAACGGCGTGTGGAACAGTTGCAGCGAGAGGTTGTCGAGGCGCGTCAGCGGGAACTCGATCTTCAGATCGATTCGATACTGCTTGAAGCGGAGGCGAAGAAGCGCAAGGTTTCATCTTCGCAAGTTCTCAAAGACGAGGTCATTGCGAAGGTGCAAGCGCCAACGGAGGCCGAGGCGCAGGCATTTTACGAACAGAACAAGACACGAATCCAGGGGGAATTCAAGGATGTGAAGAACGACATCCTGGGACACCTCCGTTACGAGCGTCAGCAGGAGCTCGCCCGAAAGCTGGCCGAGCGGCTCCGAGCTTCCGCGCAGGTGAAAGTTCTCGCCAAGCCAACGTCGCCACCTGCTAATGAGACAGATCGTGCGCGGGTGTTGGCCGTCGTGAATGGAAAGCAGATCACGATGGGTGATATCGAAACCGGCTTACGGCCGTTGATCTTCAATGTTCAGGAACAGGCCTACGGCCTGCGCAAGCAGGACCTCGATCTCAAAATCAACGATACGCTGCTCACACAGGAAGCGCAGAAGAAAGGCATCACTACACGCGCGTTGCTCGATGCCGAGGTTAGTGCGAAAGTCGCGCGTGTGACGGAGGCGGAAGCGCAGCTATTTTATGATCAAAACAAACAGCGGATCAGTGGCGATTTCGCACAGACCAAAGCTCAGATCATTCAGTACCTGCAGGAGGGGAAGGAACGCGAAGCGACGATTGCATTCGCCGGGCAGTTGCAGCGTGCCTCGACGATCCAGGTTAATCTGACTGCTCCTGAGTCGCCTGCTTTCTCGATAGCAACAGAGGATCAACCGGTAAAGGGAAATCCTAACGCGTCAGTCACCATCGTCGAGTTTACGGACTTCGAGTGCCCGAGCTGCGCGCAGCAGCATCCGGTTCTTGACCGGATCGTCAGCGAGTTTGGTGATCGCGTGCGGCTCGTTGTGCGCGACTTCCCGCTCTCGCAGCACCCCAATGCTCGGAAGGCTGCCGAAGCTGCCGAGGCGGCGCGCGAGCAGGGCAAGTATTGGGAATACATCGCGGTACTTTTCCGTAACCAGTCTGCGCTCGGGGCAGATAAGCTCAAACAGTATGCGAGTGAGCTGGGTCTGGATCGCGCTCGCTTCGACGCATCACTCGACAGCGGCAAGTTCGCCGAGATGGTCCAGCGCGATGTGGTTGACGGGCACAAACTCGGCGTCAACGGCACCCCAACGTTTTACGTCAACGGTAAACGTGTTTCGGATCGATCTTACGAAGGTCTAAAGGCCACCATCGAAGCAGCTCTGAAAGGAAAAGAAGAAGGGCTAAAAAACAAAGCCGGGCGTTAATCGGATCACATCTGGATTTCTCTTGATAAGGCTTGAGCTACTGGGTTGAAGTTACCGGCTGAAGAACCGACTCGCGGTTTGTCGGCGACAGCCAAAAGACCGAGAGGCCAGCTTAGGACTGGCCTCTCAGCGTCGGTCGAGTCATTCAGCCTCTGCGGATCTCCGTCTTCTTCTCCTATACTACTTCTCAAAGCAGTCTAAGCCATTGCTTTTCCTTACCAGAGGAATGAACGAACTAAATCAGGCCGCAGCCGTTTTGTGCCACTCACATCGATCGCACAAGAAGGACTCTTGGCGTTACACAAGGAGTCAGGCTGGAGCGAGTATGTTTTCGTGAACAGCAAACTTTTAAGCCGCTGACTCATATTTCACCCGTGAAGGGGGACCAATTTCAGAACGAAAACTGTAACCGAGGCAGTCTAGATGATAAACTAACGTACCAATTGACTTCATAAAGTAGCCAGGAGTAACTCGGAAGTATGGAAACAAACCTTAACGACCTTTTTCAGCAGGCGGTCCAACTACCTGAGCGCGACCGTGCAACGTTGGCGGGTTTGCTTATCGAGACATTAGATCCTGTATCCGAGCCTGATGTTGAAGCGGCATGGTCTGAGGAGATCGAACGCCGCCTGGCCGAGATTGACGCCGGCACTGTGGAATTGATCCCGTGGGAGGCTGTTCGCGCAGAATTGTTTGGCGAGTCTGAATGAGAATTAAGCTTCACCCTCACGCTCGCGCCGAACTTCGCGCCGCGCGTAAATGGTATTACGAACGCAGCCCACTTAGCGCCATTGCATTCGCGCAGATCATCCAAAACGCGATATCGAGAATTAAAGACGCTCCAAACACTTTCCCAGTTTCTGATCACGGCACGCGCAAGTTCATTCTCCAACGCTTTCCATTCAATATCTTTTATATAACCCGAGAGAAGCGACGGCCGGGCTATTGGTCCAGTCGAGTTATGCCTTGATCCGCGCCTATCATTACTTATTCCGAGTGGGGAGATCCTCACACTCGGTCCTAAGACCAGTGAGGTGTAACGCGTTCACATGCTGAAGTCTAAATCCAAGTGCAAGCGAGGACGCTTGTTCTGGTCTCGTCCTCGCTTGCTTCAGTCAAATGCACTATGGTGCGCGGTTGCCACGACCTCCACCACTTGTCTCCTCACGGCTGCGTCCGTTGTGATAGTTCGGGTAGGCCGGCCGCTTTGTCTGTTTAGGTGGGTTCTTCTGAAGTGCTGCCATTGCCACTTCAACAGCCTTTTCAAGTTGCGGATCGCGTCCCTGGCGCCAAGCCTTCGGGTCCATCTCCACCTCGAGGTCGGGCGAGACGCCGTGGTTCTCAATGTCCCACTGGCCGTCAGGACTGTAGAAGGCAAAGTGCGGCGCCGTCACCGAGCCACCGTCAATCAGCACCGGATAACCGCCGATGCCAACCACCCCGCCCCACGTCCGCTTTCCGATGAGCGGGCCAATGCTATGCCGGCGAAACATCCAGGGCATGTAATCGCCGCCACTGCCGGCATACTCGTTAATGATCATTACCTTCGGACCTGGGAGCGTACCGAATGGTTGACGGAAATCCTCGCCATCGCGCACTGCCCAGTAGCTGTTGAGGGGCTTTCTGAGGTAATCGATGATGTAGTCTGCCGCGCTGCCGCCACTATTGAAGCGCTCGTCAATTACCGCCCCCTGCTTGTGAAGCTGGGCAAAGTAGTAGCGATTGAAATTGGTGTAGCCGCCCCCGGCAGTGTCAGGCAGCCAGACGTAGGCCAGCTTGCCCCCGGTCATCTGGTCCACTTTGCGGCGATTACCTTCGACCCAAGCCAGGTTGCGCAATCCGCCTTCACTCGCCACCGGCACCACCGTGACTTCGCGCGAGCCAGTGCCGTCTGCGTTAGGTCCGACGCGGATCACGATCTGCTTGTTGGCCGTATTCTGAAACAAACTGTAGACGTTCTCATTCGCCGTAAGATTGCGACCATTGACCGCGAGCAGGTACTCGCCTGGTTGCACGTTGACCCCCGGTTGCGTTAGTGGAGCGCGCAGTTGTGGGTTCCAATTTTCACCATCGTATATTTTGGCGAAGCGATAGCGACCGTTCTCAATCGCATAGTCGGCGCCAAGCAATCCTCCCGGCACGCGCTTCGGATCCGGCACGTCGCCTCCTTGCACGTAGAGATGACCTACCGTCAGCTCGCCGAACATTTCCTGAAAGAGATAACTCAGGTCAGCGCGGTGAGTAAGCGCCGCCAGGTAGGGCTCGTACTTCCGGGCCGTAGCCTTCAAGTCGAGGCCGTGATAGTTCGGGTCATAGAAGAAGTCACGCTGAATGCGCCATGCCTCGCGATACATCTGTTGCCACTCGGCTCTCGGGTCGACATAGACCTCCATGTCTTCGGTTTTGATTTTTCCTTCGCCGGGCTTGATTGGCTGTGTGGTGGAAGCGATGAACCAGTTGTCGCCGGTTGTGGAAGTCGGGGGCGCAGCCAGACGGAAGAGCATCTTTTCACCATTGGCCGAAAGGTCAAAGCTGCGGACGCCGTCAAGCACTTTTTCGACCTTGCGCTTTTCCAGGTCGAATTTGTGAACCGTAATCCCTGTCGCACCGGGTGAAGCCGGCAGGACTTCAAAAAGGAAGATCGTATTCGCTTTAGCTGTGGCCAGTCCGATGAAGTTGCGGGCCGGTATAGGCAACGCGAGTATGCGCTGGCTGATGCGATCAAAATCAATGTTCACTCGCGGCGGTGCTTTTTTATCATCGGGCTTCGGGCTCGGTTGAGCAGCGGCCGTTGCCGGAGCGGCATTCGGATCACTTTCGGCGGGCTTGTTGCCCGGTGCTTCACCTTTCTTTTCGTCCGCTGTTTTCTCTTCATCGCTTTCGGGTGCGAGCGGTGAAGGATCGGTTTTCTTCAGCACCATCACGTAAGTGCTGCGCGTAGGTTGATGCGGATAGCTCGACATGTCGAAGCCGGACAGCTTTGGACCAATGTCTGTGCTCGCCATGAAATAGAGGTGCTTGCCATTCTTGTCGAAGGCGGCAGAACTCGCATCACTCAGGCCGTCAGTTACCTGCTGCGACTTCGCTTGCTCGATCGAATAGATAAAGACCGCGCTGTACCACGACTCGACCGGTTTTGTGTAAGCGATCCAGCGGCTATCCGGTGACCAACTGGCGTTGAACCCGAAGCCGCGCTTAGAGGTGTCAACTTTGATTGGCGTACCCTTGTCGATGTCCACGTACCACAGGTTGAGCCGCTTGTCCGCGAAAGCAATCTTTTTGCTGTCGGGTGACCAGTTGGGCGCGTAGAAGAACGATGGTGGGTTGCCAAGGTTGATCTTCTTGACCTCGCCCATCCCGCTTTGCTCTCTGAGGTGCAGCGCGTATTCCCCTGACTCGTCCGAGAAGTACGCGATCCATTTACCGTCGGGCGACCACGCAGGATCGCGGTCGGCCGCGCCCGTCGTGTTGGTCAGATTGCGCACGTCACCCTTCTCCGCAGGCACAGTGATAATTTCGCCGCGGGCTTCAAAGAGAGCACGCGCGCCGGTCGGAGAGAGGGCAGAGTTCAAGATTCGTGCGCCGACCTTCTCGTACTTCGGCCGCACCGTGGGGATATCCGCGTTGATGGTGATGACGACCCGCTTGGTCTTACCCGAATTCAGATCGTAAAGATTGAGCGACCCGAATTGCTCGTAAACGATCGTCTCAGGACCGCCTCCGGTAGAAAGTGAAGCCGACTTGATGTCTAGTCCTCGGTTGTTGATGGCCTGCGACACCTTCTTCGACCCGGTGTCATAGGAGAAAAGAGTAACTGCGCCGTCGCGGTCAGACAGGAAATAAATCTTGCGAGTTTCTCCCGCGGGCCACATCGGGTTAAAGTCGTTTGAGTCAGTGCGCGGGATCTTTTCAACGCTCGAATCGCTCACGTTAGCGATGAAAACGGGAGTCGCCGTCCCGCCGCGATAACGCTTCCAGGCATTGAACGATCGTGGCAGTGGCACGTAGGCCAGGCGAGCGCCGTCCGGTGAGTAAGAACCCTCGTACGCCATCGGGAGCGGCACCGGCGTCGGATGAACGCCATCGATTGCCATCGTGAAGAGCTGCGCCGTGCGGCCGGTTTCGGCGCTGCGGGCTGAGACAAAGAGCACGGATTTTCCATCCGGCGTCCAGCCCGCTAGTTGATCTGCTCCCGGATGATAGGTCAAACGTTTCGGCACGCCGCCTGACGCCGCGATGACATAAACATCGACGTTACCGTCGTATTCACCCGTGAAAGCGATCCACTCGCCGTTGGGTGAGAAAAGAGGACTAACTTCCCGTCCCACACCTGTTGTCAAGCGGCTAGCCTCACCGCCATCACGTCCCACGGTCCACAAATCGCCAGCGTAAGAAAAAACGATGTGCGTTTTGTTCAGTGCCGGCGTGCGCATCAACAGCGGGGTATCCTGGGCGCGAACGAAGGATGTCGCGATCAGAGTGAATGCAACGGTCAGGATTAGTTTTTTCATTTCAACTCCTATTTAGCAGGAAGGATTGCTGAAGGTCCGGGCGTATAGCTTAAGCGTTTCGCATCTATAAAGAAACCGCTTCGGTAGTCACGCCGATTTATCGATTAACAGCTCTTACGATTTATAACATTTTACGCAGGTTGCAGCCGCTCTGGAAAGATGTAGCAGGCATTTAGAATGGTCCATAACGGGGAGGTTGGTCGCGGGCTTTCAAGCGTGCATGGACATTTCAATAGGCAGGAACTTCTATTCGCCTGGACGGACGTCGCGAGCGCTTCCACCCAGGAGTGAATGTCATTTCGCGTTTATCCTCTTGCTCGACACACGCTCCGCACAGGTAGTATGGGCGATTGTTTGGGTTTCGGAACTCGATGAGACGCCGTCCTTCCGAATCGCATCTGGCACAGTGAGACGTAGACAAATCCTCGATTGGTCTGTTGGCTTCGTTGGACATTTCATTCCTCCAGTTGGTACTGAGTTACTTTCATTTTAACTAGACGCGAAATTTCGAAAAGCAATCAGCATTTACCTAAACGTTTGTGTACCTTCAGAACTATCTGTTTTTCCTTTACCCCTCGCTGGGCGTCGCATCCGGTTAAGTGTTCGGTGAATACTCTTAGCGCTCAATGTGAATGCGGCGATGTCGTCATTCCAATGTGTGATCGCAGCTTCAATCTCCGAGTCGCGAAAACGATCCAGGGGGTATCCAGCTTGCGCGAACTCCTGACGTATATTCAGCAGAGCACGCCTGCGCCTCCAGTTCTGCAATTTTTGATAAAACTTTGTTAGCAAACCCTCGTCCTCCCTTTAATTCATAGTCTCGGCGATGCCGGCTTCAGTGGTCGCACAACTAGAACGAGACACTACGACAGGCACCGCCAACACCCTGGTTCACGTGTTAGTCGCACGCCGACTATTCTTTCTCTCCCACAGTTGTCGTGCTGATAACCCTTTGGCCCTTCGTCTCCTTCGCAACCTTTGTAGTCGTTTCAAACTAGAAGACGGCATCGCGAGATTTGACCTAACGGCACCGGCTGAATTCTGCGACACCCCTAATTGGGTTGTGTCTAAAACGCTCTTGCGAGTTTCGTGAACGACTCTAACTCCCTGACGTCCGCGACTCATTGTTTGGTAATGGTCCATATTCGAATTGTTCCTTCTACTCATTGCCTTTCCTCATGCGAGCTCGGTGTGGCTGCGGTGAAACCTTCAAGCTGCGTATCGCAACATCGCTCCCACGCCCCCAACACCGCTGAGCAGCGCCGGATCCTCGATAAAAGTGATGCGAGCACCAGTCCGTCTCGCGCGTCTCACGAGCAAATCAGCCGTCGTCAGTTTTGAATCCGGAGATTCGCCACGAGATTGATGGCCGGTCGCAGACTCGTCATATTCGCGGTCGTCAACTTGAATTGCCCGCGATGTTGCGGTAATTAACAATTCATCAACCTGTCCCTGATCGAGCGCCTTTATAGTGTCGCTGACACTCACGACCACGAGGCCTCCGCCGCGGTACTCATCGAGCAATTGTCTGACTCTGTCGGCATCGCTTTGAAGGTTGTGTTCCCGCAATGCTTCCATTGTTGCCCTCAGCACTTCATGTTCCGGCGTTCTGATGTCCAGGCGCAGAATGTCCACCACTTTGTCTTTGAGGTATTCCGGCAATTGCTCATGCAACAAGGGAATGATCACTTCGTCACCTGAAAGAATGATGTGCTCTGCAGATTCTTCTCGCACCACACGGTCGAGCATTTGAACTATCTCTTTCGCATGGTGCAGGTGATAGTTTTCAATGTGCCTCCGATATCGCATCTGAGACCAACCTTCGACTTGCGTGCGGCTCAATTTCTCCTGTTGCAATTCCTGCTTATCCAATGTGCTGGCCATGCCAAAAACGAATAAGCGTGCTGAACTTGTATCGGCCAGCAGCGCAACGTAGCGCGGATACTGGTCGATTAATCGCGCGAGTGGATAGAGGTGCGGTCGCTCTCCAACGTGCAAACGGTGTTGCTGAATTGGCGCGTCGAGTTGCACGGCTTTGAAATAATTATCAGCGTCCGCACAGGCAAAAATTGCCAGTCCGTTAGCGGAAGGCCTTACCTCCTGCCGCAGATAAGTTCGAATTCGAGCGGCATCGCGCTTGAAGCTGTCAAACTCCCGTGATTCCGGCGCGAAGGAGTTTGCCCTGGTCTTAAACTCCTTACGTACGAACGAATCAAAATTATCTCGTCCATGTTGATCCGCCTGCATGTTCAAATAGAGACTGACAAACGGAAATCGTGTCGGCTCGAAAGCGGCCAATTCGTCTAAATGGTTCTTAAGTGTTACGTCAGTTGCTTCTTTCACCTTACCCAACCTTTCATCGATTGCATTTCACCCAAGCCTAGCTTTGTTTCTGAAGTCTTGCGAGCGTATTAACTCGCATGGTTTCGAGTGTTAACACGCGGTTAGCAGCCGGAAGCCGGCTTGAAACTTCCGTCTTCAGGTAAATGACGTGAAAACACCTGCAAATATCGCGTGGTATCACCGTTCCGAGGGTTTCCAATCCACGGTAGTCTGTAATCGTTGACGCTCGATTGAAGCTGGGAGATGGGCTGGTCCATTCTGAACGCGGAAGCACCGCACCATCAAAACGAACGAAAGGGGTTTGGTTCAATGAGGCACCAAAACAAAATTAAAATACAGAGACAGCGTGTTAGAAAGCTCTTTTGGCTATTTGCAGCGGCTGCGGTTTGTGCGTTGTTGTTAGAGGAACAAGTAGCTGTCCTCTACGTGCTTTCGACCCTGGCGACATGCGGGCTGTTGATTGTGGTAGCGATTTCGAATTTGGAAAGTAGAGATGCGAAGATGAAGACCGCCACCATCAGACCTGACGCCATGAGCAGAAGCTCCAGGCATTTAAGTAGAGCCAAGAGAATAGCCGCGTAACGACCGACGGCCCGAGCATTGGAGAAAAGGTTCAAATGCCGATTTACATCTGATCTCATGGCTCCTTTACCCTCCACAACAACTCGAGTTACTGAGCCGCGTCAAGAGAAAGGATGAACATCAAGATAAAAAGAGCGTACGAGCAACCGCACAAGGATGATGGGTTGCGTATCCTCGTGGACAGGCTCTGGCCGCGCGGTCTAACTAAGGAGAAGGCGAGCGTTGATCTATGGCTGAAAGAGATTGCTCCGAGCACTGAGCTGCGAAAATGGTTTGCGCATGATCCGGATAAGTGGAAGAGTTTCCGCGGACGGTATAAAACTGAGCTTGGTCATCACCATGATCTGATAACGGTGCTGAAGCAAAAAGCCAGGGGAGGAACAATTACCCTAATCTATGGAGCTCGAGACGAAAAGCACAATGAGGCATTGGTTCTGAAACAGTTCCTGGAGCGAAACCAATAGCAGTGTGCGAGAGTCCGTCAGTCATAAGTCTAATTAGTCTCGCTTTGAGGAACAGCTTCGGCAACGGCATCGCTAACGATTGTTTGTGCCTCATCCAAAATGCGCCTAAGGTGGTCCGTCCCCCGAACGCTTTCCACATAAATCTTGTAGATGTCCTCAGTGCCGGAGGGACGCGCCGCGAACCATCCGCTTTCTGCCACGACCTTCAGCCCGCCGAGCGGTGCCCCATTACCTGGAGCATGGGTGAGGATAGCTTCGATTGGTTCGCCTGCAAGCTCTTTCAAGCGAACCTGCTGCGGAGAAAGTTTCTTTAGAATCTCTTTTTCCTGCACTGTGGCTGGAGCCTCCGCGCGCGTGTATACCGACCCTCCGAACTCGTTTGTTAGTTCCTGATAGATCTGGCCGGGATCGCGGTCCATACGTGCGGTGATCTCCGCCGCAAGCAGGGCCGGAACAATTCCATCTTTATCCGTGGTCCAGACGGTACCATCGAGACGCAGGAAAGACGCACCCGCACTCTCTTCTCCACCAAAACCGAGCGTGCCGTTGAGCAGGCCATCCACAAACCACTTGAAGCCGACCGGGACCTCGAAGAGTTTGCGGCCCAGTTTTGCTGTGACGCGATCGATCATCTGACTGCTGACCATCGTCTTACCGACGGCCGCCGCGTTGCTCCATTTAGGCCGTTGTTGAAAAAGATAGTAGATAGCGACCGTCAGGTAATGATTGGGCTGAAGCAAACCTGCATCGCGCGTGACGATTCCATGCCGGTCATGATCGGTGTCACAAGCAAACGCAATGTCGAAGCGATCCTTCAGTCCGATCAGATTTGTCATGGCGTAAGCAGACGATGGGTCCATGCGGATCTGGCCATCCCAATCAACCGTCATGAAACGGAAAGTCGGATCGACGGCCTCGTTGACGACGGTAAGGTCTAACCCATACTGCTCAGCAATTCGCGCCCAGTAGTGGACGCCCGCGCCACCAAGCGGATCCACGCCCATGTTGACCTTCGCGCCGCGAATTGAATCCATGTCAATAACGTTTGCGAGATCACTTACGTACGAATGGAGAAAGTCGTGCCGGTGTGTAGTGGAGGCGCGAAGCGCCTGCTGGAAGGGCATCCTTTTAATACCTTGAAGCGCACTCTCGAGAAGCTGATTCGCCGTTGCCTGAATCCAGTTGGTGACGTCGGTTTCCGCCGGCCCACCGTTTGGCGGGTTGTACTTGAAGCCGCCGTCATCAGGAGGATTATGCGATGGCGTGATCACGATTCCGTCAGCTAGTCCAGTCTTTCGCCCCCGGTTGTAGGTGAGAATGGCGTGCGATATTACGGGCGTCGGAGTGTATTCGTCGCCTTCGGCGATCATCACTTCGACTTCGTTGGCTGCCAGCACCTCGAGCGAACTTGCAAACGCCGGGATCGAAAGCGCGTGAGTATCCATCCCGAGAAACAATGGACCATCAGTGTGCTGGAGTTTTCGATACAGACAAATTGCCTGCGTGATCGCGAGGATATGCCACTCGTTAAAAGCCTTTTGTAGCGCTGAGCCACGATGTCCTGAAGTGCCGAAAGCAACTCGTTGTGCCGGAATCGAAGGGTCAGGCACATCGGTGTAATACGCCGTGATCAGCTTTGGGACGTTAACCAGCATCCCTGGCTCCGGCAATTTTCCTGCCAATGGACTAACTTTCATTGTGCGGTACCTTTAACATCTGCGTGTCCTCAAGTTGTTCATTGCAACGCGTAATGGAATGCAATTCGCCAATTCTGCCCCCCTCAGATGTTGCGGTCAACAATAGACTAATGCGAATCGCCCAGAAGCTTTCATCGCCCTAAAATAAACCGCTGGTCCGATGTGTCCAAAGATTTCTAATGCCTGGGCACTTTCCTTCGGGCACATACGGACCATTGGTAGTTTAACTGTGCAGTCGATCGCTCAGGCTGGTTACGCCGCGCTAGCTTGTTCTAGCCGTTCTATTTTATTGCCGGCGTTCTTCCACTCTTCGAGTCCGCCTTCGTAGGCTTTGACGTTTGTGTAGCCCAGGTCCATGAGCCTTTGCGCTGCTTGCAGGCTCTGCGGGCATTGAGGGCCGCCGCAATAGACGATGATCTCTTCGTCATTCGAAGCGTTAGCATCAGATGCTTCGTGTCCGATGGTGTCGAGCGGCACCCGGTGTGAGCCCGGGATCATTTCACCCTTGAAATACCCGTCCGTAAGCACGTTCCATAAATGCAGGCTCTCGCCGTGCTCCAAACGTTGCTGGAGTTTTTCCGTTGAAATCGTTTTTATCTCAGCCATTCTGAATTCTCCTCTGCTGTCGGTTCGCCTGCCTCTGCCTGATGCACAGATCTCATGAAGCAGGTGTTAGTAAACTCTAAAATGAATTGCTGCTGGTCGTTGCCACGTGAACGTCGCATTTCTTTGACAAGAGCTCTCCCCCCAAGAGCTCCGCGCCTAATCATCGTGGGCAACGACCAGTGTTCAGCTTAGACTGGTAGAATTGGCGTAAGTAGCGTATTAACACCTGACCTCCGCAGGTATTAACACTTAGAGTTCTTTGGACCGCTTGAGTTAACAAAGATCTTGTCCAGGGATGAAGAAGGCTATATCAATGTTGAAGCGTTGAAGTGTTGAAGCGGGTTTGCCCGAAAAGTTACTAAGCTCTTAGCCTGCGAAGCAGGCGTAAGCATAAAGCCTGGGGCGCAAGCCCCAGGTTAAATATCAAGGTAGCCGTTGGAGCCCGTGAAAACGGGCGACAGCGTCAACGTTTTTCAGGCTTTCGCCCACTATCGCGGGCTCTCGAGCTAAATGCGATTGGTCCCTGGGGCTTGCGCCCCAGGCTTTATGCTTACGCCCGCTATCGCGGGCTAAGAGTACGCCTGCTTCGCAGGCGAGGGAATACCTTTGCTTGCAGGTATGTAGGACTTTTCGGGCAAGGCCTGTTGAAGTGTTGAAGTGTTGAAGCGGGTTTGCCCGAAAAGTTACTAAGCTCTTAACCTGCGAAGCAGGCGTAAGCATAAAGCCTGGGGCGCAAGCCCCAGGTTAAATATCAAGGTAGCCGTTGGAGCCCGTGAAAACGGGCGACAGCGTCAACGTTTTTCAGGCTTTCGCCCACTATCGCGGGCTCTCGAGATTGGTCCCTGGGGCTTGCGCCCCAGGCTTTATGCTTACGCCCGCTATCGCGGGCTAAAGTACGCCTGCTTCGCAGGCCAGGGAATACCTTTGCTTGCAGGTATGTAGGACTTTTCGGGCAAGGCCTGTTGAAGTGTTGAAGCGGGTTTGCCCGAAAAGTTACTAAGCTCTTAGCCTGCGAAGCAGGCGTAAGCATAAAGCCTGGGGCGCAAGCCCCAGGTTAAATATTAAGGTAGCCGTTGGAGCCCGTGAAAACGGGCGACAGCGTCAACGTTTTTCAGGCTTTCGCCCACTATCGCGGGCTCTCGAGCTAAATGCGATTGGTCCCTGGGGCTTGCGCCCCAGGCTTTATGCTTACGCCTGCTATCGCGGGCTAAGAGTACGCCTGCTTCGCAGGCGAGGGAATACCTTTGCTTGCAGGTATGTAGGACTTTTCGGGCAAGGCCTGTTGAAGCAATATATTGGCTTTGCGATAACTAATAATTTCGTTGCTGGCAGGCCAAAGCCTGTGAAATCAAAATGGCTTCGAAGCGAATGAAAGATAAGGAGGACACAACGATGCCTGATCCGATCGCTAGAAAGCGTCTGAAGAAGAAAATGCTTGACCGGTGGGAGAACGAGGGCGGACGCATTGCCACTGACACAACTAGTGCGGATGCGAGCAGACCAACGGGCGAAGATAAAGGCCGCGGTAGAAAACAATCTGCTCCGAGTGATAACCCGCCGGTCAGTGCTCCTGCATCTCCGACAAAGAGGCGTAAGCCGGCTCAGAAATGAGTACATCCAAAACGCAGCGTGCAGAGACTGGGTCTTAGGTTTTTGTCGCGCGCCAACCTTGTAAAAAGGTTTGGCGGAGGCGATCATTTAATCCATGGCAATAGACAAGGTCGCAGCGCTGCGGGCCACTGTTCTCTTTGGCAGCTTAACGAACGAAGAATTGCGTGCGTTGGCCTCTCTGTGCACCGAGCACAAGCTCTCTCGCGAAGAGGTTTTGTTTATTGCCGGCGAAGAGGCGCGCGGACTCTACGTTGTGGTGAGTGGCGCCGTACGCGCTTTCAGGGCTGGCGCGGATGGACGAGAACAAGTCATACACACCGAGCGGGCTGGGGCCATCCTTGCTGACGTCCCGGTTTTCGATGATGGGACTTACCCGGCAACGGCGGTCGCGGATGAAGATTCGGTGCTGCTCTTTATCGCTAAAGGGGATGTGCGAGAGGTTTGTCTGAAACACCCGACGATCTCGCTTACCGCTCTCAAGATGCTTGCTGGACGTTTGCGCCGGCATGCGGAGCTGGTGGAAGCGCTGTCATTACAGGAAGTCGGGCAGCGACTGGCGCGTTTACTGCTGACAGAAGCAGCACGTCGCGGAGAGAGATTAGAAAGCGGCATCACCTTCGATCTTCTAATGACAAACGGGCAGATTGCCGCGCGCGTTGGCAGCGTGCGCGAAGTAGTGTCGCGTGCCTTGGCTCGGTTACAACAAGACGGACTAATCCTGGTGGATAATCGTCGTGTGACCATTCCAGATGAAAAGCTACTTGCAGCCTACTCGGGTAAACAGCAGTGAGACAAAAATCATGTATTCCGAGTTATATCGCTAACTGCTTGCACCAAACCCCTTAACTCGCGAACTCTAACGATCGCTTCACCGCGCAACGGAAAATGCATGACGAAGATTCTGGATTTGTTGATGGGTTCTTGCCAACCAAAAGAGAAGTCTTTCGATCCGATGTATTTTTCATAGGCGACTCTACCGATGAAACATACGACTGAAGGGCTCTCAGTCCTGATGATACGCGCAATTCTCCTGCGGCCAGCCAACTCCTCGCCTTTCATGAGCTCTGTTATGTCACGTGTGGGTCTGTTGATGATATTGACGAAGCCCAATCTGTAAATGACATTAAACTTCTCTTTGTAGATTCGTCTTAAGTTGTCATCATCACGAAGCTCGTTTCTTTCTTCCTTAAGGATTCCAGCATCGGAGAGTAGATACCAAAACGTCTTGTTATTGGAGAATGGCACGCCTCGATCGAACGAGCCAAAATGAGGATTGATACCCACGAAGAGTATTCTTGCGTTCTTATATCTGTAGCGAATCATGATTCTATCGAGCCTTGCCTAAAGTCCTGGTTCTGAGATTTCTCTGTGCAACCTCTGTGTTCTCTGTCTCTCTGTGGTGTTTTGTAGGTGTTTTCAATTAGAAACAACAGCATAGGCGCGCCCGTTGCCGAAGCGATATGACTCATGTCACACCTAAATAGAATGCTTGCAAGCATCTCGGTTTCTTTCTGGCTAAGCGTGATTTAAGTCACTGCGTCGAAGTCTGTCCTGACATAGTCTGACCGTAGCCAGGAGGCAGCAATCATGTCTAAGAACACAAAAACTGTTAGAGAGTACGCACTGGAGATACCTGCGGCGACTCGTATCTTCGAAAAACTCGGGATTGATTACTGCTGTGGTGGCAGCAGGAGTCTGGTGGATGCTTGTACCGCGGTGGGGATCTCAGTGGATGAAGTACTCGACTCGCTTAATGCTGATTCGGAATCAGTTTCAACTTCAGCCGCAAGGGATTGGCAAGCGTTATCGCAGGCGGAACTAATCACTCATATTATTGATAAACATCACGCGTTTACTCGAGAGGAGTTGGTGCGACTCGAAGCTCTACTCGCCAAAGTTTCTGGTGTGCACGGGGAAAACCATCCGGAGCTCTTTCAGATTCAGGAGCAATTTGGCAAGCTGCGCTGTGAGCTCGAGCCTCACATGTTGAAAGAAGAAAATGTGCTCTTTCCCTATATAGTTCAAGTGGAGGAAGCGGCGCTAGCCAATCAAACTCTTCCGCCACCTCCTTTTCGAACTGTGCAGAATCCGGTGCGAGTGATGATGGCCGAGCACGATGCCGCTGGATACATTTTGGGAAGAATGCGTGAGGCCAGTTCTGATTACGCTGTCCCGCCGGATGGATGCATCAGTTACAAGACCTTATACAGCGCGCTGAGAGCGTTGGAAGTTGACCTGCATCAGCACATCCATTTGGAAAACAACATCCTGTTTCCGCGCGCGGTGGCAATGGAAGATTTGTCACGCTCGATCTAAAGGCGACTCGATGACCGTGAGAACACGTGTGCAGAACGAGTGTTTCCACGCTATGAACCACCTGGATCTTCGCTTAGGGTTGATAATCAATAGTTGGGTGGAGGAAATAAAGATGGAACACATTATCGACAGCTCAATCAGAACCACTCCCCGAAAGAAGCCAGTGGCCGAGGCCAACGCCTCTGGCCCAGCCTATCAGGCTTACCAAATCTTGCACGTCGGCTTCGTCGTCGCGCCGATAGTCGCCGGCCTGGATAAGTTTTTCAATCTACTTGTGAACTGGGAGCAGTACTTGCCCGCGTTCGTGAACAAAATGGTCGGCGGTCACGGACACGAATTGATGCTCGTCGCCGGCGTTGTCGAAATCATCGCGGGACTCGGAGTTTTGTTTAAGCCGAAATTCTTTGCGTACGTCGTTTCCGCCTGGCTGTTAATGATCGTGGTGAACCTGCTAATGATTCCAGGCTACTACGACATCGCGCTACGCGATTTTGGTCTGGCGTTAGGCGCTTTAGCCCTCGCGCGTCTAAGCCATACATTTGATCGCTAACTCGGAAATGATCAAGGGAGGGAGTGGTTCGCTGATCTTTACGAATTGCCGGCAAAGACAAGGTGATGCTTGCTGTGATTCTAAAGATTGAGATGCTGGGGTGGGCCGGGACGGCTCTGGTCGTAGCGGCATATGTCCCGCAGATACGCCATCTCTATGTTGAGAAATGCGCCTGGGGCATCAGCATTTCCACGTGGCTAATCTGGCTTGTGGCCGGCGCCGTGCTTCTTAGCTACTGCATCATTCGAAATGACACCCTGTTTGCATTCGTCCAGGTCATCAACATCACGGCGATTATGGCAACGATCATTCTCGCTCGTAGAGGAAATCGGATTTGCCCGTACCACTTAAAGACGGCTGTGAGCAGCGGGGATCAGAAAGAGACGGTGAAACGTGCAGCAGCGTAGAAGGAGATATTCATGTCGCGAACACAAATAATTGATGGAAGAGATGAGGGCGGCAACACGGATTTGATGCGTGCTGCCCTTAATGGTCAAAGCGAGGCTGTCAAGGCGTTACTGCTCAGTGGAGCTGACGTAAATGCGCGAAATTATGAGGGACGCACGGCGCTAATGTTCGCTATTGTCAACCTCCACACCTCCACCGTGCAAACATTGTTGGATTTCGGAGCGGACGTAAATGTGCAGGCTAGTTGTGGTTGTACGCCTCTGCTGCTTGCTGCGGGTAGCGGTGACATCGGAATCACTCGAGCCTTGCTCGATAGTGGCGCCGATCCCGAAACAATTTGCTTACCAGGTAGAACTGCCCTGGTGGTTGCCATAGAACGTGGCTATAGCGCTATCGTTGAATTGCTCAAGCGCCCCCTGGACCAGGTAATGCAGGAAACCCGGAAAAGCCTTCAGTCGAACTTGCAAAGTGCCACAAGAACTGCCGCTCTTGCGGCAACAAAATGAAACGAGTGCTTGGTGAGATTGAAGTTAACTGTAAGTGAAGAGGAGTGATGGAATGATCAACACGAATTCATATCAAGCGAAGCAGTTTGATCTGAGCGGCTTGAAAGGCATTTCCGATCGAACCCTGGAAATGCACTTCAAACTTTATGAGGGTTACGTCAAAGAAACCAATAATCTTACAGAGAAGATTTCTGAATTTCTGAAAGACGGCAAAGTGGATCAGGAGGAAGTGCCGGCTTATTCCGAGCTCACGCGCCGCCTGGGATTCGAGTACAACGGCATGGTCCTGCACGAGTACTATTTCGGCAACATGAAGCGAGACGGTTCGGGTGATCCGGAAAAGAGCTCTGCTTTCTTTCGGGCAGCAGAAGCGAGCTTTGGCAGCTACGACATCTGGAAGGCGGATTTTGTTGGCATCGGCAAGATGCGCGGCGTGGGTTGGGCTATTTGTTACGAGAATCCGGCCAACGGACGGCTCTCCAATCACTGGATCTCGCTTCATGAGACGGGCAACGTGGCGGGATTCAATCCCGTGCTGGTGATGGACGTGTGGGAGCATGCCTTTCTGCTCGACTACAAACCGGCAGAACGGCCTAAATACATCGAGGCATTCTTCTCCAACATAGCCTGGAATGTTTGTGACGAGCGGCTGAAACGCGGATTAGCCGCGCTTTCAGCTAGCTCGTGAACTTGGTTGAAGTGAGATTAACTAAGAATCATCAAGTCGGAAATGAGAGTTCAGCAATGCAAGACACAACACGCACAAACGGACGCGATGATAACAGGGTATGGAAAGGCCTCGCGGCAGGTCTCATCGGGGGATTGGTAGCATCATGGACCATGAACCGGTTTCAGGACGTGTGGAGCAGAATCGCGAAGAGCGTTGAGGCTGGAGAGAGCAATCAATTTCAAAGGGTATCTGGCGAGCACGACAAAGGCGGCGAGGGAACGTTTGGCACTCAAGAGTTGGAGTTCAGTTCGCAGTCAGACGTTCCGGATGACACGACCGTGAAAGCCGCGTCCGCAGTTTCAGAGGGAGTGTTTGGTCATAAGTTGACGCCTGGTGAAAAGAAGATCGCAGGCACGGCAGTTCACTACCTTCTGGGCACGGGCGTAGGTGGGCTATACGGCGCGGCAGCCGAGACAGCGCCCAACATCACCGCGGGAGCAGGCCTGCCTTTCGGCGCCGTGTTCTGGTTAGTTGTAGACGAAGGCGCAGTGCCGTTGCTCAAGCTCTCAGAAGGACCAATGGCCTATCCGCTCTCGATTCACGCTTACGCTCTCTCATCACACTTTGTTTATGGACTTACAGCGGAGATGGTGCGCCGCGCGGTTCGCGGCGCACTGTAGCCAGTGATCACTATGGCGGATTCCGAACAGAAACTGGCGATGGAGTCGAGGCCACGGCCGTTTTCGGAGCTCGAGCTTGAAGAGCTCCAGCGCCTCACCTTTGATTATTTCCTTAAGGAGACAAATCCTGAGAATGGCCTGGTGCCGGACAGCACTCGCCAGGGCGCACCTTGCAGTATCGCTCCAACCGGATTTGCCCTGGCTGCTTATCCTGTCGGTGTCGAGCGTGGTTTCATTACGCGCGACGACGCGATTAGCCGAACACTGACGTCACTGCGCTTCTTCTGGAATAGCCAGCAGGGTCCGGAACCTGACGCCACGGGATACAAGGGTTTTTACTATCACTTTCTCGACATGAAGACGGGCCGCCGTACGTTTGATTGCGAACTCTCGACAATCGATTCGACGTTCGTGATCGCGGGTGCATTGACGGCTGCGGAGTATTTCAATCGCGACACTGAAAAGGAAAGTGAAATTCGCGATCTCGCTACGGCCCTGTATCGACGCGTGGATTGGCAGTGGGCGCAAAATGGTGCAGACACGGTAACGCACGGTTGGACGCCCGAACATGGGTTTTTAAAGTATCGTTGGAATGGCTATAACGAAGCGCTGATTCTTTACGTTCTAGGTCTCGCATCACCAACGCATCCTTTACCAGAAGAAAGCTACCAGGCTTGGACCAGGACTTATGAATGGAGAAGTCTTTATGGATACGACTTCGTCTACGCTGGCTCGCTCTTCATTCATCAGCTTTCGCACATGTGGATAGATTTTCGCGGCATTCAGGATGACTACATGCAGCAGAAAGGAATCGATTATTTCGAAAACAGCCGTCGCGCGACTTACGCTCAGCAACGGTACGCTATTGAGAACCCCAGAGGCTTCAAAGGCTATGGCGAATTCATCTGGGGTTTCACTGCGAGCGATGGCCCTGGACCAGCAATTGAAACGGTCGATGGCAAGGAACGCCAATTCTACGACTACATAAACCGTGGTATTCCGGACGGACCGGATGACGGCACGTTAGCTCCGTGGGCCGTGATCGCTTCGCTTCCGTTCGCGCCTGAAATTGTCTTGCCGTCGATGCGCTACTTCGACCAAAGCTTTCCTGAGATGACGAGCAAGTATGGATTCAAGTGCAGTTTCAACCCGACATTTTCTGCAAATTCGAGCAACGGGTGGATTTCCAAGGGCTACTACGGTCTGGATCAGGGTCCGATAGTTTTGATGATTGAGAACTATCGATCAGAATTTATCTGGCACTTGATGCGAAGCTGTCCTTACATCGTCACCGGGCTTCGCCGCGCCGGATTTTCCGGCGGTTGGCTTCGCGACTATGCACCTCTTTCCTACTTAAACCCTGGCCCAAGTCAAAGATGAATAGTCTGGCCGCGTTGCGACTTGTCAACGCAGTCAAGTGGAAACACTCGCGGGAGCAGGTGTTAACACCGTAGTCTCCTGCCAGGGATGTTAATACCTTAGTGACTGGTTGGAGGAACCGATAGGTTAGGCCGCATGCCTGCGACCGACCAGCTTACGGAAGCTCACTTGAAACTTGTGGAAGGACTTCAGAACAGTCGGTTGACCGCGGTATGAGATTTAGAAAAGGAAGAGGAATCAGCCATGTCTGTCGTCCCATTCTCACGAGTTAACGGCCAGGGCAAAGATATTCAGGCTGCACCTCCCGGATGCATTAAGGAGTCTCAATCCAGATCCAATCCGAGTCACGAAAATGGTTCTGCCAGCCACTCTCATTACCCTCAGCGAGTTCAGTTGTTTTCAGGCTTATCTGAAGTCGAGATGAAAACAATTAACGCGGCCGCACGCAGCCTTCGTAAAGAGCGCGGAGAGTTTGTCTACCTGCCAGGCGACATGGCCAACTCCGTTTATTTCCTGAACAAGGGAAGAATCAAACTGTCAGTGCTGTCGGGTTCGGGTAAAGAGATCGCTATCGACATCATTCAAGCAGGCGAGATGTTTGGTGAGTTTGCCCTCATCGACGAGTCACTTCGCAGCAACATGACTCAGGCGCTGGATGACGTGACACTCCTGGTTTTTAACAAACAGGACTTTGTTAGTCTCCTGAAAAGTCAATCGAATCTTGCTCTAAACTACATCCGAATGGTTGGCGATCGCCGCCGGAGGATGGAGAAAAAACTCTCGGACATTACTTCCAAAGAGGTTCGGGCGCGCGTCTGCGAATTGCTGCACGAGCTTTCGGCGTATGCACTGCCAGCCGGCGGAGGACACCGCTCTTTGATTCCGCTCATGCATCAGGATTTGGCGTCTCTGATCGGGGCCTCGCGTCAAACTACCACTTCCATCCTCAACGATCTTATGCGGCGTGGCTTTATCGAGCTGGGGCGTGGGTGGATCCGGATCAAGTCGTTAACAGATCTCCAGAGACACATCAGCATGCTTCTCTTCGTTGGCCTGCAAGGTTTTTTTGCATTTACGTCGTTTGGCTGACATCCCCTCAATCAGTTTTCCGACATAGTACGCCTGCGTTCAGAGAAGTACCTCGTTAGAAGTCAAAAACGACATTCTAAGAATGAATGGACAGCGGCTCGCCGAAGTGTGCCTGCGGTGAGCTGCCAAGGTCGCCGCATTCCAGGAGAAGACACCAGTGGGAGAAATTGGCATGGTGAAAAAACTATGCGGAGCGATAGCGTTCGGAGTCACCGTCGTGCTTGTACTCACATTGAGTGAGCTGCCGACCGCAGCAGCGATTCATGATCGAGATAAACGTGAGCAGCGGGTGAAGACGCGAAAGAAGGAGAACCGCCGTCGGTTGGTCCACTATGTTTGCCCAATGCACCCGGACATTCGGTCGAAATCCCACGGCACATGTCCGAAGTGCTTGATGAAATTGGTACCGGAAAAACGTGGTGCGAAGGCGGTGCGGCATTGAGGGGGCAAGGCAGTGCCGCTCGCGTCTTTCAAGCATTACCTTGAGCTTTAATAAGGAGTTCGTTATGTCAGAAGGAAAAAATCACAATATTGATCCTGCGGCAGAAGCACCGCGAAAAGGGAGAGGAGTCCAATTGCGATACTCCAACACTACGCTTATCAAGATTTTGGTATTGGCTGTAAGCCTCACAGTCGCACTTGGGTATCTTGCTGATCGAAGTCGTGCGCAGCGCGCAGATAAAAAAAGCCAGGGATTCGATCAACAGATAATCGAAAACTCTCAACAGATGATGGAGCAGGGAAGGCAAATCTTTCGCTACGACACGTTTGGCGATGAAATTTATTGGTCAGACAAGCTCAAGCTTCATCATGCCATTCAGGGCAGCAAGTTCGGTGGTGTTGGTCCGGGAGTTAGCCCAAAAACTGCGCTGGCTGTGGGACTGAAGGTGGATATGGAGGCGTTGCCTCAGACATTGATCAGTCAGATCAAGCAAGGAAAGGTGGACCTCGACGATCCGGCCACTACGCTGGCGCTTATTAAGCTCGACTCCGTGCTGGGAGTGAAAGGAACCTTCAATCCCGATGGCAGCCTTAAATCAGTGGGTCTCACGTGCGCCGTTTGTCACTCGACTGTTGACGACGCGTTTGCGCCAGGCATTGGACGTCGTCTCGACGGTTGGTCCAACCAGGACCTGAACGTGGGTGCTATTGTTTCACTTGCTCCCGATCTGAGCGCAATTACCAGCTTGCTGGGAGTCGACGAAGCCACAGTCAAAACTGTTCTTGCCAGTTGGGGACCGGGAAAGTTTGACGCGGAGCTGAATCTTGATGGCAAGGCGTTTCGTCCTGACGGAAAGACCGCCGCGGTACTCATACCGCCGGCATTCGGACAGGCGGGCGTGAACCTGCACACATGGGGTGGCGGCTGGGGTGGAGTCACATATTGGAACGCATATGTCGCGAACCTGGAGTTGCAAGGGCAGGGAACTTTTTACGATGCGCGTCTGAATGACCCGCTAAAGTATCCGGTTGCGGCGCGCGCGGGTTTCGGAAACAAACGTAGCGATGTCGACATGGTGACTGCAAAACTGGGGGCGCTTCAGTTTTATCAATTGGCGATCCCAGCACCCAAGCCGCCCGAAGGCAGTTTTGATCGCGCAGCCGCTAATCGTGGAGAAGCAATCTTTAACCGCAAGGCAACTTGTGCGCAGTGTCACGTACCACCGCTATTTACTGAACCGGGGTGGAATACGCACAAGGCTGAAGAGATTGGCATTGACGACTTTCACGCGAATCGCGCGCCCGACAATTCATATCGCACGACGCCTTTGCGCGGACTGTTCTCACACATGAAACGTGGCTTTTACCACGACGGCCGTTTTGCAACTCTGCTGGATGTCGTCAACCACTACGACAGCTTCAAGAGGCTGGGTTTGACGGAACACGAGAAGAAAGACCTGGTTGAATACTTGAAGTCGTTATAGCTTGTGCACAGTTTATCGCATTACGCCGAAGGCGTTCGCTAGTTTCAGCCCAGGTTCGAGCTTGCGAGAACCCTGGGGACCAAAACAAAAAGGCGTTCTAACCCTGAAGGGGTTTGTCTTAAGGCGAACCCTTTCAGGGTTCTCTCGATAATGTGGATCATAACCCAAGGTTCTCGCTGCGCTTCGAACCTTGGGCTGAAATTAGCGAACGCCTTCGGCGTATTTATGAAATTTCAACTGAGGCATTACCCACAAAAATCATCGAAGGGGATCATGACCTGCCAGCGAAAGCCGAGATTCGCGACGGGCTGGAATTATCGAGATACAGTGCGAGGAGTGTTTTCCCTCTGAATGGCCACTGTGAGAACGCGAATTCCCTGCACGCGTTCCTATAACAACGTGCCGCGGAGGACAACGGCGGCCACGCTGAAATAGATGATAAGACCGGTGACGTCCACGAGCGTCGCTACAAATGGGGCAGACGAAGTGGCCGGATCAAAGCCGAAGCGTCGCAACGCGAACGGCAGCATCGACCCAACAAGCGTTCCCCAAAGTACGATGCCGACGAGCGCCAGCCCGACCGTTAAACCTACGCCGATCCAGTGCTCGCCGTAGGCATTGAAGAAGGCTGACCATACCGCGATGCGTAAGAATCCAATGGCGCCAAGGATTGAGCCTAGCGCTAAACCTGAAATCAGCTCGCGCTGCATCACCTGCCACCAATTGCGGAGTCCCACCTCGCCAATTGCCAGCGCACGAATCACAAGCGTCGCTGCCTGCGAGCCTGAGTTACCGCCCGACGAGATGACCAGAGGTACGAAGAGTGCCAGCACGACCGCTCGCTCGATCTGCGCCTCGAAGAAACCCATTGCGGTCGCCGTAAGCATCTCCCCTAAGAAAAGAATGACGAGCCAGTTGGCACGCTTTCGGATCATGCGCGCCAGCGGGATTCGTATGAAGGGGCCATCAAGCGCGTCCACGCCACCGATTTTCTGGATGTCTTCGGTCGCCTCAGCCTCTGCCACATCGAGCACGTCATCAATCGTCACGATGCCGATCAAGACGCCTGATGTATCGGTGACCGGCAAAGCGGTTAAGTCCTCGCGCCGAAAGACGGCGATTGCTGTCTCTTGATCGTCTACCGCCTTCAAGGCGATGAAGCGGCGGTCCATTAGCTCGGACACGCGAGTTGTTGGAGAAGTCAACAAAACATTTCTGATGCGGATGTCATCAATCAAAACGTCCTGCTCATCTACAACGTAGATCGTCGAGAGAGTTTCACTATCCTGTCCGTATTGGCGGATGTGTTCCAGCACGCGCTCCACATCCCAGTCCTGCCGTACCTTAACGTAATCCGGAGTCATCAAGCGGCCGATGCTATCCTCCGGGTAACCAAGCAGCGACACGGCGACGGCGCGCTCTTCGGGTGTGAGAAGGGCCAGCATCTGTTTAGTCGCCGAGGCCGGCAGTTCTTCAAGCAAGTGCGTGCGGTCATCAGGCGCCATGTCATTTAAGATCGCGGCGACGTCGCCCTGGGCCATCGCCTTCAGCAACACTTCCTGCGTAGGCGAATTCAGATACTCAAAAACAGTCGCAGCGATTTTGCGAGGCAGAATCCGGAAGACGATGACCTGATCTTCCGTGCCCAGACCCTCCAGTAAACTCGCAAGATCAGCGGACGACCACGTGACAAGCCTCTCGCGCAACGTGGAGAAATCCCGAGCCTGAATGATTCTTTCCACCTCGTCTTGTCGATTAGCGTCCATAAAAACTGCCGATCCTTTCTCCGTCATGAGTTGGGGATGCTACCGTGACTATTGATACATCGGAGGATGCTGACGTGAAAACGCCAGTCCTTTATAGGCATGTCGCGCTATCCGCCTGCCGGTTTTTCGTCTAGATTAATCTAATAGCAAAAAATACTATCGCTTTAACTTATCTCGTGAAGTGAGGTTCCCATTGCCTTCCACAACTGCCGCTATCACGTCCGACACGCATCGAGGCGCCAACAGACTCATCGTAGGCATTGTCCTGGCCGTCATTACCTTCTGGCTTTTTGCGCAAACAACGCTAAACGTCGCCCCGACAATGCGCGAAGAATTGGGGATCAGCGAGAGTCTAAACAATATCGCGGTAAGCATTACGGCCCTGTTCTCTGGCATCTTCATCGTTGTCGCCGGTGGGCTTGCAGATCGGCTGGGGCGTTTGAAGATAACCTTCATCGGCCTGGCTCTGAGCATCCTGGGCTCAATGCTAATCGCTATCTCTCCAGCCGGCACTGTCACCTTTCTGATGACGGGACGTGTCATTCAAGGATTGTCGGCGGCCTGTATCATGCCGGCGACGCTGGCATTAATTAAGGATTACTTCGACGGCAGGGAACGTCAGCGTGCGGTGAGCTTCTGGTCAATCGGGTCATGGGGCGGTTCGGGCGTCTCCGCGCTCTTCGGTGGCCTCGTCGCCTCTTCTCTAGGGTGGCGCTGGATCTTCTGGATGTCGATCGTCGTCGCCGTAATAAGCTTTCTGTTGTTACGAGGTGCGCCTGAGAGCAAAGGCGTCTCGACGCAGAAGACGCGTTTTGATTGGTACGGGTTCACCACTTTCATCATTGCGATGGTGGCGGTGAATATTGTCATCGGACAAGGCACCGCTCTGGGATGGCTGAATCCTGTGGTAATCACACTTGCTGTCGTTTTCGTCCTGGCGGCGGTGGTGTTCTTGAGAGTCGAATCAGGCAATCCTAACGGCTTTATCGATCTCGGGCTGTTCAACAACAAGACGTATGCGGGAGCGACGCTCTCCAACTTCCTGCTCAATGGCGCAGCCGGAACACTGCTTGTTTCACTGTCACTGGTTCAGCAGGCGGCCGGACTGTCTTCCTTGCAATCAGGGCTGTTGACCATCGGCTATCTCGTCGCGATTCTGAGCACCATTCGTGTCGGTGAGAAGCTGCTGCAACGGATGGGCGCGCGCAAGCCGATGTTGATGGGTTGTGCGATCACCGGAGCGGGAATCCTCCTGACGACCTTTACATTCCTGTTGGCCGGGCAGTACATGATCGTCGCCTTTGTTGGATTTACACTCTTCGGCGTTGGACTCGGCTTCTACGCTACGCCGTCGACCGACGCGGCACTTTCAAATGTGCCAAACGACAAGGCAGGCGCTGCGTCCGGAATCTACAAGATGGCGTCTTCTTTGGGAGCGGCATTTGGGGTGGCGATCTCCGCAGCACTCTTCACATCCCTAAGCGGTTTAAATGGCGACTTCGGTTCTGTATCTGATCTTTTTTTGGGAAGGACTGACAACATCAGCATTCGATTCGCGGCCGCCGTCGCATTGTTATTCAATGTGATGATGGTGATCATTGCGATCATTGCCATCGCGCTTACGGTACCTAAGGATGATCCGCGGGCATTTGGTAGAACTTCTTAAGCAACTTCATCACCGCTTCAATTCATAGTCATTGTTTGGACGCCTCCGACTGCAACTGTCGCGTTACCAACGCCTGCTCCTATATTTCGTTAGCGTTGACCTTAGATTAACTCCCGGAAGCGGGCTTCGACAGGGTGTTTTCACTTGAATTTTAGAGTGCTTACTCGCGTCATTGCGGGCAGGAAAACTCTGCATCCGGCGCAACCTGCAACGTGAAAACTCCTGCAATCGGCACGTGATAACACGGTTTCGAGCCGGCTGAATTCACCCTATTCTGATAACAGTGAATGTTGACTCGTTTTAGGAGCAACTAGAACTTGTAAGTGAGGAGAATATAGATGTCGACTGCTTTAGGAATTGAAATGAAAACCGCCCTGCCCATGGCAGCGGACAAGGATGGGCAAAGAGTTGCCGGCGCGCTGTCAAATGTACTGGCGGACACTTTCATCTTGTATTTGAAGACGCACAGTTTCCACTGGAACGTTACTGGTCCAATGTTTCATACGTTGCACCAGATGTTTGAGGAGCAATACAACGAGCTGTGGTTGGCCGTCGATGCAATCGCCGAACGTATGCGTTCGCTCGGCTTCATCGCTCCTGGATCATATGGAGAGTTTACCAGGCTTACATATCTCCAGGAGTCGCCGGTAGCAAGGAACGCCGGCGAAATGATCGCGGAGTTGTTAAGAGATCATGAAACGGCTGCAAGGACTGCTCGCTCAGCGCTTGCGGCTGCGCGCACGGCTGTTGATGCGCCAACTGAAGATCTTCTTATTCAACGGCTAGGTGCACATGAGAAGGCAGCGTGGATGCTCAGAAGTCTGTTGGCAGAAGAGTGACAGGTGATCGATTAGCAGAAGAGCTTCGGGGCGGCGTGAGAATCAAATGATCTTTCGGTTGAATGAAAAAGAGGTTCGCGGAACATCTGCGGTCAATGTTGTGCGAGCGCTTGAACGCGAAGACAAGGAGTATCGTCATCACGGCGGACCAATTCGTCAATATTTAATCTGGTCCTTAAATCGACTCGGAGGTAGCGTGCCTGCGAGAGATCTCGACCCAAGTGACCGGTTAGAGGACGAAGCGTTGGCACTCGACTATCTGCTTCTGCTTGACGAATACGGCGTAGGTAAGGTGATTGGTACAACTGATTAAGCCAAAGGAGTAGTGCAGTGGATAAAAATCATTGCGGCCTATTTTTAAAATGAGATCAAATTCATCATCGTTAGCAACTTCAGTTAAACGCTGGGCAAAATTACTTATCGGATTCGTATGTTTCGGTTTCAGCATTGCCTTTGTGAAACAGGCTAACTTAGGTCTGGGTCCCTGGGATGTTTTGAGCGATGGCCTGGCGGAATTAACCGGTATGCGATTTGGGACTGTGTCCATCGTTATAGGAATTGTCGTGCTGCTCCTTTGGATTCCGATTCGGGAAAAACCCGGACTGGCGACGGTGCTGAATGTTCTATTAGTGGGCGCTTTCGCCAACGTGACGCTGGCCATTGTTCAGAGTCCAAGCGGCGCGCTACTGCGAAGTCTCTGGTTCGTGACCGGGTTAATTCTTGCGGGACTCGGTACCGTTTTATACCTCGGCAGCCAACTCGGTGCCGGTCCGCGTGACGGTCTCATGCTCGGGTTGAGCAGGATAAAGGGCTGGAGTGTTTCTCGTACTCGCACAGCTTTAGAGGTTCTTGTACTTATCGTTGGTTGGGTGCTGGGTGGGGCCGTGGGAATTGGAACGATCATCTTTGCGCTGACGATTGGACCAACTATTCAATTTATCGCGGGCAAGGCGGGTGAGGATCTGGGACGCCAGATGGTTCCGTCATGATCTGAATGCTCCGAATGGTTTGATATACTTTGGCATTAAGAATCAATTCAGAGGTAGCAAATGAGTATCCGCGGGCGATTACTGACTCTTGCAATCGGAGGTGTGCTTCCACTGCTAATAGTTGGTCTCGCGGTTCTGTGGATAGTTTGGAATGAAAAACGAGATCAGCTAAATGAGTCTTTAGAGCAGCAGGCAGAGTTGGTCGGTGTAGTGTTCGACCGCTGGCTTGACGCTCAGTACCAACCGCTCAGAACAATAGCATCATACCCACCCGATCACCTGAACGATCGTTCGGCCCTCAAAGGCAGTCTGCAGGCAGCCATAAGCCGCCGTCCGCATTGGATCGATCTACGCGTCTTAGACTCAACGGGAAAAGTTGTGGCGATTGAACCCGCCGGCGCGGGTGATCTTCCGTCGGGGTTAAGCGAAAAGCTCCTCGCTGAGGCTAAGCGTGGTTCTTCCGATGTGGAAACGGACTGGACGCGGGGAGAAGGACATTACCTGCTTGCGGTCGAAGTCCCCCTGGAAGGTGGTGCAGTGATCGCACGTATCGAAGGATCGGCGTTAAAGGACGCACTTCACGGGATCACGTTACCGGAACGAGCCGTCGTGACCTTACTCGATCAGAATCATCGCATTATTTATCGCAGCCAAACCACGGAATCTGCAGTGGGGTTGGATCTTAGTGGGATGAATCAACTGGCGACGCTCAACGAACGCAGCACGGCCGTCGTTGTTACGAGAAGTTCGGTTGACGACGTGGAGCGCGTATATGGTCTAAGCCGTTTCGGTAACACCGGTCATGTAGTGATGGTGGGTGTCCAAAGCGCCATTCTTTACGCGTCAGCTCGGCGACAACTAATGGGCTATGCCGTCATCGGCTTAATAATTGTTTTTTGCACAGTGACGGCCGCACTGCTAATTGCACGAAGTATAGGGCGACCTGTGCGTCTCCTGAATCTTGCGGCCGAGGAGTTCGGCGGCGGAAATTTCTCTGCACGAGCGCCCGCGGCAGGACGGGATGAGATCTCGCGCCTGGGCATGAACTTCAATGCCATGGCCGAGCGTCTACAGAAAAGAGAAGAGAGGTTCGCCGAATTAGATCGATTGAAATCGGAGTTTGTCTCAACCGTCTCGCACGAGCTGCGTACACCGTTGACGACAATCAAAGCGCTGACGCGTCTTTTAATGCGTGAAGGACTCGATGAAACGAAGAGGCGTGAGTACATTGAAACGATTTCAGTAGAGTGTGATCGTCAGATTGATCTTGTTCTTAATCTACTCGACCTTTCCCGCATCGAAGGCGGTGTGCTACGTGTCACTCACGAACGAGTTGACGTGCAGGAAGTGATCTCCTCCGTCGTGAAATCCGAAACACGATCGGCAGAAAAGAGAAGCCACGATCTGCGGTTCGATCCCAACCTGGAAGTCCCGCCAGTTTGCGCTGATCCGAAAGAGCTTCGTCGGGTTCTGTCGAACATAGTCGAAAATGCTATCAAGTACACCCCAGACGGTGGGTCCATTGTTTTGTCTGCTATCCAACATGATGGTCAGGTAGCTATAAACGTGGCAGATAACGGCCGCGGTATACCGCCGGAAGACATGCCGATTCTGTTCGACAAGTTTCACCGGGGTCGTCCAGCTCCTCACTCCGAAGCTATGCGTGGCGCTACTACTGATGCTGAATTTTTAGAGGACGCCGATGTTTCCGGCGTAGGCCTCGGATTATACCTGGCGCGAAATGTGATGGAGCAGATGGGAGGCCGCATCACCGTAGAGAGCCAGGTTGGGCAGGGCAGCACATTTAAATTGCACCTCCCGGTGTGGCGTAACGGAGGTTGCAATAAACGTAAAATTGAGGAGCGCGACGATGGCAAAACAGTTGTTGGTCGTTGATGACGACCCCAGTCTCTTGCTCGCAGTATCGGAAACGCTACGGGCAGAAGGTTACGAAGTGCAGACGGCACGGCGCGGAAGTGAAGGGATGATCCGCGTTGCCGAATCTCTACCCGATCTGATCATCAGTGACATTCGCATGCCTGGCATGGACGGCTATGCTTTTGTGCGTAATTTGCGCGCCTCGCCGCGCACACGTCTCGTACCAATCATCTTCCTCACGGCCAAAGACGAAACGGCCGATCGCATTGCGGGATTTCGTACCGGGGTCGACGCTTACGTCACGAAACCCTTTGAATCGGAAGAGCTGCTGGCTATCGTGAAGAGCATTCTCGAAAGAGTACAACGCACTCATTCCGATCTGGCGCGGATGTTCGGAGATCAAGACGACACTGCGATAGACCTCGTACGCGATGAAGAGTTAACAGATGCAGAGTGGCGCGTTGCCGAAGCAGTCGCGCGCGGCCTCTCAAACAAGGAAATTGCTGCTGAGCTAAAGCTCAGTTTACGAACAATCGAAGGTCACATCAGCCGCATTCTTGACAAAAAAAATCTCAACAACCGCGTGGAATTAGCCCTGCACGTCCGCGAGCGACGCCAACCAGAGTAAATCTCACCACAATCCGCACGTTCCTGCGCGCATTTTTACGTGTAAATACGCTGAAAAGTCAGGTGGTAACACTCTATTTCCACCTGGCATTTCCCTCTAATCTAGGACCTGTAAGAAGCGAGGTCACGATGGGGAGTGCAGGAAGAATGGCTGCACCGGAGAACCATCAGGTTTTCGGTGGCCACAAAAGAGACTGGCCAACGCAACCTCGCGATGATCACTAATGAAGGAGAGATTACCAATGATTGCTTATCGCGGACCAACGTTGATTAGAGAGCCCGAACTGCGTTGGCCCATTGTACTGTTAGCTGCCGCTATTACTGCGCTACTCGCAATGTTAACGGCGGGTTTGTATTACGTGGTCATGACACAGTCCACGGTGAAATCTGATATGCAGCCGCGGCTGGAACGGGCGTTACAACCTGGTCAACCAGAGTTTGAAAAATTTCGTCCCCACATTGCCATCGAGCAATTGGTGGGTACAGAGAAGGTGCACCCATTCGACACCCTGGCCGTCGCAATGACGGCAACGGTACGAAATAACACCGGCCGTACCATCAGTGGACTTGAATTGCGGGGTGCGATTCTGGATAGCACCAGTTCGAGTGTGCGTGAACGGACAGTAGTGGTGATTCCAGCACGACAAAAGGTACTTGAGTCGGGTGAGGCCATCAACACACGCATTCTGCTCGAGAGCATTGATAAGGACTCGGATCGAGCGCACTTAGTCCTGGAAGTCACGGCAATGCGCTTTGATGAGTCGTAAGAGCGTATTAAAGAAGACGATTTTTGGATGGAGAAAATGGTAGCGCAAATAGCAAAAAGTGAACGCAAGCATGCGATGGTGCCTGGTCCTGCGGCGCAGGAAAAGAGGCTTCGAGTGTTGATTCCGTACGACGGATCGGAAACCGCCGAAGCAACTTTGAACGAGTTAAGTAAGGCGGCCCTGCCACCTGAAATTGATGCGCTCATCACGGTAACGCAAGTTTGTTTGCCTTCATCGCCATACGAGATCACGAGTGCGGTCAGTGCTCGTCGACTGAAGCTGTTGACTTCAGGACTGTCGTCTCACGTGCCGGCGTTTCAGGAGCATGAAGAGCAACGCGTCTTATCCCTTGAGGCTGAGCGGAGGCTGCGGTCGATGTTCCCTAAAGGACGTGTGAAAACTGAAGCGATTGAGGATACGGCTGCAGTGGTTCAAGCGATATTACGAACGGCGGAGCGCTGGGGTGCTGAACTCATTATTTTGGGATCGAAGACCAGTCCTTCAGCACTGATAAGTGATTATGCGGGACCTGCGCTTCGAGTGGCGCAGGACGCACACTGTTCCGTTCGAATTGTGCGACCGTCTGATCGAAAGCCTGATGCGGCGATACAGATAGTGATTTGCGTAGATGAAAGTTCTTCGTCGCATGAGGTGGTTAACGCAGTAGGTCAGCGAATGTGGCCAACAGGAACGATTGCAAACCTCGTTATGACGCGAAAACGTGTTCCGCGCAGTGTCACAAGGGATGCTGGGGCCGCGCAGGTTCTGGACACCTGGGCTGATACGTTGCGAGCGAAAGGTCTGGAAGTTGCAGTTGAAATCGTGGATAGCCAGCCTGGAGAGGTGCTTTTGCAGAAGAGTCGGGAGTCGTCGGTGGGTTGCATATTCGTAGATCGACACCATGGCGGAGGCGACGTTGAGGCAAGCGGCTTGAGCGCTAGCGCGAAGGCGCTCATTTTGGGAGCGCAGTGCTCAGTAGAAGTCGTAAGGGCGAACAGTTCGAATGATCAATATTTAAAACCGGCCGCATGATTGATCTCGTTGGCAAGCAATTAAGCCGGTCACGGTTGGAGGGATAAGATGAAAGTTTTACTTGCGGTAGATTCGATTAACACTCTGGATACTCTTATTAGTGAAATGAGTGCGCGCTCATGGCCCTCAGGGACAGAAGCCCGTGTGCTTTCGATCATTGAGGATGGTGACGTCTCATTGAAGGTGTGGGGCGAAGAAGGTTACGGACTTTCCGCGTTGCGACGAGAGATGCATAGACGAGGCAAACAGATTTCTGCTTTAGCAGTCGAACGCCTGCGAAAGATTGGGATTCCATCACAAGTGGTAATCATGAGTGGAGATCCGGAATTCTTAATCTCGTTCGCGGCCCGGAGTTGGCCGGCTGATCTCATTCTTATCCGTGCAAACAATCGTAAGGACTTTCGAAGCCGGTTGCTCGGGAGTGTGGCGAAGTCAGTTGTTAAAAATGCGCCTTGTTCCGTCGAGGTCGTTCGGGCTCGCGAGCAAGCGGAGTTGGTTTCCGCGGGGTTCCGAATCTTGCTGGCTACCGATGGCTCCGAGGCGTCGATCGCTGCATCCGAGGCGATCGCGGAAATGAGTTGGCCTGAGGACACGGAGGTCAGAGTGGTCAGTGTCGTCAACCCGATGGTCTATTCGTTAGAGGAGCTTGGCGTAACTGGTGATCAAAGCACTGACTACGCCCACCGCGCAATTGGAAAGGCTGTCAAAGTGTTGAATGACGCGCCTGTGAGAATCTCAGCGGAAGTCATCGCAGGCAACGCCGCCCGGCAAGTTGTTGCACGTGCCAAACATTGGGGAGCTGACCTGATTGTTCTCGGGGCGAACGAACGACGGGGTTTAAGTCGTTGGCTCTTCGGCAGTACCTCTGCCGCTGTTGCCAAACGGGCGCACTGTTCGGTGAGGGTTGTTCGTGGAAAGGACGTTTCACTGACAGACCACTCGCTCCAGGAAAATTCATATCTCTCTCTCGCGACTGCAGAGAGTGCGAGCGAATTGCAAGGTTCCAGGAAAGCTGCCATCACTTTACACCTATTACCGGCTCTTTCCATTCAAAACCGACACAGTTTTCCCACACAGAACTCGGCATCGTACGATTCGGCGTAGAGGGCTTGGGACGCGACATTTGAGGTTTGTTTTTATTAGACTTGTTCACGCTGATTTTCAAGTGGCGGTATTCTCAAGGCTTTCATTTCAGTGCGGCAGTGGCTTCGGCTGTCTTCGTTTCATCCCATTTGCCCACCCATGCGTGCTCTACCCTTCCGTTCGAGTCAATCAGCAGAGTAGTAGGCGTTGCTGTTAGTTTGTAATTCGCTAGCGTCTCATTGCTGACAGTCACGATCGGCAGAGCGATCCTGGTTTTGAAGTAGCCCAGAACATTAGCATGCTTCGCTACTTCTAGTTTGTCTTCCCTGTCGCCAACTATTCCGACCACATTAAAGCGGTTGGAATCTATCCGGTTGAGCACGTCGCGCCAGATTGGACCCTGCGCAATGCAGTAAGGGCAACTGGGAGAGAAAAACATAAGCAGTTGTTTTCTCCCATCGTTTGCATATTGCACTTGGTAGGGCTGTCCGTTGAGGTCCCTTCCCGTAATCGGCTTCACCAACTCTCCAGGGTTGAGAGCATTAGCGCTTGCATCAATCCTGCCGGCGGAATTCAACTGTCTCCTCAGGCTGAGGTTCTGCGTGAGGAGTAATATATTGAGGATGACCAGCGCGAGGATCAGCGCCAGCGCCAATTTGGGCATTCGTGCAGGTTGCTTTTCGTTCGACATCGTTGAGGCACTCCTAACCTTCAGCTAGCAAATCGGTTAGACCAGCGAGAATTCCGATTAGCCCGAAGGTTCGCAGGTCGGATTTATGCACTTGCCCCACGAGCCCTATCGCCGCGTTCTCATCCTTCGTCGTTAACGCCTTAAATCCTCGATTCAGTGGATAACCAATGCTATCCATGCTGCGAACGTATTCCTGATAAGGCGTCTGATCTCGCGGCGTCGTAGGTTTATTTATGCTGTTCAGGGACCTGATCGAGGAAAGTAAGAGTTCTGATTTTCTTGATTCATCGATCCGGTCGCAGTTGATGCTTAAGAGTAAGAACGCCTTGGCTTTCTCGGTTTCATCTGGGATCGAGGAAGAGACTGTGATGGCCTCAATCAGAAGCCGGTGGGCCGCAGCCTTATCTCCTGCTTCGCTCCAGTGACGCGTTATCAAAGCAAGTGATTGGACTTTAGCCAAAGAAGCCGACATTCCCCCCGCCGCCTTCTCCGCTAGCTCAGGTTGCTTCGCTGTTAACGCGCTTCTCACCAGCTTTCGTAAAAACTGGCTGTTCCAGTTTCGCCAGAACCCGGCCTGTCCGGGAATGGTGAGTTCGAGATCCAGTTTTGACACGATGTCGAGACTGGTGGCGAACTGCTGTTTCCGCAACGCGACTTCGGCTGCTTCTGCCAACAATTCATTGCGCTCGTTCTTTGTCTTGGCAGCTTCGGCTTCCTGGACCAGGTCTTCAATAGGGGTTTGACTTTCTTTAAGCCGTTTGGCGCGTTCTTCGTTTGCCACCTGTGCTTGATTGATATTGGTTCGAAGTATAAGACTCTGGCCCAAAGCCTGTTCGTAACGTTCGGGAAGCACCTGCTGAATGCATGGCAGCGCACCACTTAATAGTTCGTAAGCCGATTGAGGAGCTGGTGTGACCGCGAAATTCGCTGGTTGAGTGCGACTGAGGATCATCGCCGCAAAGCTTCTCCGCAACGGCTGAGGGACCTCGGATTGAAAACAGATCGGGTTCAACCACAGTAATGTCTCAAAAGATATTTGTGGACCACGTTCGGCAGCGGCAATCACGTCACGTAGCAGTGGTTCAAACTCCGGAGATCTTTGTCTCCGTAAATCTTCGAGCCAAAAGTTGAGTTCTTTTACGTCTTGACCCTGTGCCAGGAGTTGACGAATTCTCGTAGCGCCAAGCGCGTCTCCGTTTTTTAGTTCGAAAAAGCTACGGATGCTAACGGCCTGCTTTGCACTTTTGGCAGTTTCGTTCGCTTCCGTTAATTTCTCGGCGAGGTCAGGTTGATACTTATTGACCAGGGCCGCTAAATCGGCTGACAAATAATCAAACATGAACGGTGGTATCTCACGGTGGTGATCGGTGAGATCGGCAATCGAATCGAGCGCTAGATTCTTTTTCAATGTGAGGTGCTGGTCGGAGAGTATTTTAGTTTCCCAGAGATAGGTGAGGATCTGGTTGCGAGCCGAGAGTCTCAGAGCCACTTCGTCGATCTTCTTAAGGCTATCCACGGTACGTGAAAGAAGGTCTTCGTGAAGGATACGAAGTTGTTGCTTGCGAAGGCTGCGTGACACGGTGTCGTCAGGTTTGGCTGCAGGCACAGACTTTTTCTGTGCGGCCACTGGATTAGTGATAAAAATCGCCGACAGGCAACAAGCGATTAATCGCTGCAGACTAACTTTCATTTGTTGTCAAGTAGAGGGTAAGGCGGCGCCCGCACTGTGTCATTGCGGGCGCCAATTGAAAAGCCTTACGGGCTAGTAGTTGAAGAACTCCAACTCCAACTCGCCCTTTTTGGCGCAATTTTGAGTGAAGGTTCCTTCGCTGTTGGTAAATGTACATCCCGCGTTGTCTGTACACGAACAGCTCGTTCCGGAGACATGTACGTCGCTGCCATACTGACATCTGGCACTGCATGAGGCTGCGAATACGCTTGGTGGATTCGCCAGCAGGATTCCGCTAGCAAGCACCAGGGCAAGTCCGACAGCGTAAAGTGAGTAGATCCTTTTCATGGGAATATCTCCTTTGAGGATTCAGAGTTGGTCTAATCGCCGCGAGGTTGACATGCGAGTTAATGAGGACTCTACGAATGTTCTCAAGTTGTTAGGATGAGGGATCGGCACCTTGATCGAGGATGCACCATTCGGAGTCGCGGGAAGAATATAGCTGTGGAGGTTATCGAGTCAAGAAAAGATGTCGAATTAAAGTCGCCTCAATGTCGCGTTCCCGGTTTTCACGATCTACACCATACATTCGGCACACGGTTAGCCGATGCTGGGTATAGGTATGGCGAAGCAACTACTCTTAATAACATCTGTAGCATTTGTGATTCAGCAGGTGAAGTTGAAAGCGCTTGAGTACTTAACGCTGCATTAAACTTAGAAAGGAAATAGGTGAACGTACTGGCGAAGCCTCCACGTTTAAATAGTGTCGACTGTGACGTTTGCCAACAAGATGTCCCGCTCCACTGATGGTACCTGAAGCAATCAACGAGTGTTGGTCGCAGACTTCATGGTGATGCGTTGTGGGGTGATCGTCGCTTCTGGCTCTGGAAAAGAATCGATATGGTTACGAAAAGGCAAAGCGAATAAACAAAAGGTTCCAGACTCTGCGGCAATCCTGCCACAAAACAAGAACAGCAACCCTACTACGCCTGCTCCGAGTAACAACCAAAACACACGCCAATCTATCGCGGAAGTTCTTGTTTGAGAATCGCCGTTCATGAGACTCATTGCAAAGGTAAAGGCGAGGCTAACTCGCTCGCAATGCCAGCCACAAATATGTAGCTATAGTGAGCGACGAAATCACAAGAATGGCCGGGATAAGAATCCCAAGATCGCTGGCCTGATTCAGAGCAACACGTATCGACTGCCAAGAAATAACTGCGAGTAATACGATGGTTTCGGCTTTAAGTGCTGTGACTACTACTCTGGCAAGGTGATATTGGCGCTCTGCGTTGCTTGGAGTAATCTCCCAAAGATAATTAAACTTTGGAGCATATCGGCTGAGGACGGTTAGACCAACATAAAAAAGGAGACTCAATGCCGGAAGCACCCAAATCTCATTCTTACTTTCCCATTTGTCTGGCTGGCCGGTAATTCCAAAATGAACAGGTACCTGAGCCGGAAGCGTTGCCCAGGCATGTGTCACTATTGCTATATGAACCGCGAGAGCTCCTATCGCTGCTATCTCAAACAGCAGTCGGGACAGTGACCTTCTCGCTTGTTTCCGGCTCTCCACGACGTCCTCTCCTAAACCGTACGATCCAACGCGGCAACTTAATTCGTCCGAGACTGAAAGCGAACTCGTAATCGAATGGTCTGAGGTACAACACTAGGGCTGCCGCCATCGCCAGACCAAACGAAATCAAACCCATTGTGAGCGCAATAGCTAAATGAAAAGCAAGCCCGGCAGCTAACATCAAATACTGCTTTTGTTTCGGCATTAAAAGCGCGGCAAACAGCAGCAATTCCAGAATCAGCGCACCCCACGTCACAAAGGTTACAAACGGACTGGTCAGTACATACATCATTGGTGCTCTAAGCCAACCTGGTGCGCCGACGAAGGGATCATTGAACCAATAGTAAAGAATCGTCCCATCATTCCACTCAGGGACACTCCACTTTGCAACGGCAGCGTGTAGATAAATTCCGGCGACTTGAATCCTGATTGCGAGTAATGCCGAACGAGCGACGAGCCTCTTGATCGCGGTCGGCAAACCAATCGGCACAGCCAGTTGAGAGGCTCGCTGCCAGTGCCATCGTCGCTTATCAGTCAGAGCGATCGGCAAAATCAAAAGCGTTAGGACGGCAGCAACTTGATCTCCGCCGTCTAATGTAATCGCCGATGTCTGCAAACTGAACGTGACCCACCAATGCGGTAGTGCCGTCCATCTTGGTCGCCAGCCGCTCGCAGCAACGAGAAGGATCGCGACGGCGATCCAACGAGCTAAACCGAGGTGCGACGAGGAAATGCAAAAAAGTCCGAAGTTCCACGGGTTCTGACAGACCGGATACTGCATAAGACCGGACGCTGGCCGGAATAACAAGCCAGGCCTATTGATCGCCAAAGTTAATGCTGTACCCAATGCAAGCAGACTCCTTGCCAGCCCATACACGTTTGTCCACGGATCGCACAGCGTCCAAGAGCGCGCCAGTCTGCCAAGTGCTCTCAGCATTTGACGTTAATCCTTATTGTCTTTGAGGGCATGGTGACTTTTCTTCCCGAACGACTCCATGCCCACGGCACAGGTGGTTGTAGGGCGAGACCGAGTTCACCACAGAGAGTTGGATTTGGAGTGGGATTCTTATCGGAACGGGCACTATTGGTGCCTGCTCTACGCATTGCTCAACTGCGGCTTTGCAGGAGTGCCACTCTAAGCGGCTTACGGCAACTTGCAGGATTCCGATTTCGATTCCCTGAGCTCGCGTGGCCCGACTGATTCCAAAAAGGTTTGAGGGACTGCCGTTTGGTCCGTGCAGCGCATTAGCCCAACCACCATCAGCCTGTCGAGCAAATACACTGATAACATCCTCGCGCGGACTGCGGGTAAAGAACTTCCAACCTTGCGGCACCCATACCCGTGGCTTAACAGATTCTTCAAGCGGCAAGTTGATCGGATTTAAGGGCAGGGCGGCATGTATCGAGTAGCCGAATACTACCGCCCAACCAATGATAAGCAGGAGACAGACAAACCCAAGTATCGAATCATGCCATCTTGGTTCGATCCGAGTCTCTGTTTCGCAAAGTTGTGACGAATCGACGCTCATAATGATCGGTTTCTTCACCGACCTTGTATCACTGTACGTAATACAGGTTTTGGTAAATGTCATCGACGAGCATATCTTGGAAGAAGTACTCGGCGTCACTGATCTCCGTGCGGTTGTAGGTGTATTTCCATTTCCACACCGCTACGACTGCGGCGGCGACATAAACAACGGCCGCCACATCCACTACAACGGCCCATTTCCAAACCGCGACCAACAATGCCAGCGCGCATACAGCCACCGCGCTACAGGCGCTGGCAGTCACGTCCTGCGGATTAGCCGCATCCTCAAATACTGTGACACCGTAGTCATCTTCCGTAACACAGATGCCATACTCGCACGTCGTTGTATCTAGTGGCCGTTACATCGCAGCTTTGACCATTACTGGCCGACCTGCTGTAGTGGGTTGCTTTTCACTGTTGTTCGGGCGATGTCCTTTTCTTTGCCGCAGCCTGTTGACCTTCGATAGCTTGCCTTACAATCGCTCCGGCTTCGTTCAGGCCGTCCACGATCTTGATGTGATCTCCGCTTTGCATGGCTTCGCCGAACCGATCAAAGAACGTGCGATCCCTGTTCTTTAATTCGCTCACGACTACTTCCTTGAAGTCGTTCCATGCTTTCATCCTTTTCTCAGATTTCATCTGTTCTAGCACCTGCGGATTCTTCCAGATCTGAGGAAACATTTCAGCGATCGGTCCTTCTTCGCCAAACACCAAGCCGAAAAATCTTTTCGCCGTCATACTTCTGGCGCTTATCTTGCTCTGCGGCGCTCGATGCCAAAAGACTCGGCCTCGCCACGAAAGCAATTACTGATGCGATCGTGATCAATGCCGTGATGTACCGATAACGGCGCAGCAGCAAGTGAGACTTCACTTTTTGCATTTGTTCACCCCTTTCTTGAGTAGGTTTACGATTGACGAGTGCCTAAACAATTTACAGGCAACCCGTAGCGAATTGCCTCACGACTAAACGGCACGCGATCGTTTAGGAAGATCCCGGTGGATCATTTTCCCGCTTTGAATTGAGACTTTATTTAGCTGCCTAAAGCAGCAACTTTTGCGGTCGGACTGCTCCACAAAACCGTTGATAAGGATAGGACTGACGATGAGAAGTAAGGACCATCATTGATCGGAGGCACATCGGGAATCTCTTTTGAGGAATGAGATAGGGAGACAGCTCTGCGTTGACGGCTTAGTATAAACCAGAATACGGGGGAGCACGAACAACTTTTAATGGCCGACTTATCTGGGCGGTCGGGTAGCGTCGGCCCTTCTCGCCACGCCCTCTCATGCAATCGTGGCGATCCCTTATAGAGTTGGAATCGTGGTCAAAACCTTGCAGTTCTCGATCTGCTTGCAGCAAACAACTGCTGCACACTCGAAGCGTGTTGCCTGCGATCCTGAACCCAACGATCTCTTTCGTCTTCACGTAGTTGTAGATGGTGCCACTCACATCAATCGCACGAGAAGAACTTTTAGCGTTAAACAAGGAGTCAGGCTGGAGCGAGTATGTCTTTGTCAACAGCAAGACCTTTAAGCCGCTGACTGACGTTAAGAAGGTATTCACAAGTGCTCTGCGTAAGGCTGGAATCGAAGATTTTCATTTCCACGATCTACGTCACACTTGCGCGACGCGGCTTGGTGATCGTGGAGCCAGTGCTTTCGAGATCGCTCAAATCATGGGATGGTCAGACATTCGCATGGCGATGCGCTACACAGACGCTACGGGAGAGGGCATTCGCCGTGCGATGCAGTTACTGACAAATACTGGAGTGGGGATCGGTAAGGTTGTGCAGCTTGAAAACTGGACCGACACAAAAGTCCCCACATTAAACGGGAACGGGCAGCACGCGCTGCCCGTAAGTGCTTGAATTAATTGGTCGGGGCGAGAGGATTCGAACCTCCGACCTCACGGTCCCGAACCGTGCGCTCTACCAGGCTGAGCCACGCCCCGACGAGGATGGATGATAGGGAAGCAAAGCGAAGGTGTCAAATTCGCACTCTTCCTTCGGGTTCTCTTTGCTTCTTTTCTTTGCTTCTCCTCTCGTTCTTCCTCTCCTGCTCCTCATTGTCCTCGCTACCCGGGGTTGACGGTTGATTCGTCGAGCAGTCTGTTGCGGGGGTCGAGATCGAGTTGCACAGGTTTGTCGCGCAGGGGGATTCGCTCGATCAAGACTTTGCCGGTTGGCTTCAAGACAACTTCTCGTTTGCCATTCGCGGTTGAGATGGTGAGGTGGACGGGGTCCGCGAAGGCGTTGCCGGGTTGTGTTTGAGTAAGGACCAGGCGCAGCTCCTTCTTACCACGCCAGTACCACTTCAACTCATACTGCGGATGGCCGCTGTCGTAGACCCAACGCGCGAAGAACGCGCGCAAGTCCCTACGGGATGCCTTCTCGAGCGCGGCGCGCAAATCCTCCGTGCTCGCCACCGAATTCTTGTGCGACTCGTAGTACGCGCGAATGCCGCGAAAGAATGCATCATCCCCCAACTGAGAACGCAGCATGTGCAGCACCCATGCGCCCTTCTGATAATTGTTCGGGTTCAGCAGCTCCATGAGACTTTCAGTCTCGCGATCGAAGATTGGACCACGCTTCTTCTTCTCGTACGCAAACACACTCGCCGCCGCGTCGCTCATGTAACACTGAAACGCTTCCTCACTTTCGTAGCGCTGCACAAACATACCCGCGAAGTACGTCGCGAAGCCTTCACTCAACCATAAATCGGACCACGTCGACTCCGTCACTGAATCACCAAACCACTGGTGCGCGATCTCGTGCGCAATCAGCGTGACGTTACCAAAAGGAACACCGTACGTTTTACTCATGCCGACTGTCGAGTTGCGGTTGAATAGCGCGCTGGTGAACACGATCGCGCCCGAGTTTTCCATGCCGCCAAAACGCGTTGCCCCGACAATCAACGCAAGCTTCTCATACGGGTACGGCGCGACCTTCTCAGTAAAAAACTCCAGCGACGGGATCGCCGGTGAAAATCCTTTTAGCGCAAGCTCACGCTCAGAAAGGGGCACGTAGTACGAAAGCGGCGTGAGCGCGCGCTGCGCCGGTTCCACTCGCGCAAACTGGCCCACACCGATGATCATACAATACGGCGGAATCGGCACACCTTCCGAGTAAGTCCACGTGCGATGCCCGCTCGCCGTTGTCTCCACGTGGTCCAACTTACCATTCGCGATCACTTCCTGACCGGCAGGCGCGGTGATGTTGAACGTGATCGTGGCTTTCGCTGACGGATGGTCCAACACCGGGATCCAGTGATGGACGCGGTCGGGCCAGTTGTCACCAATCGCGGCGGGCTTGCCGTCTTTGTCGTTGGTAAGTATCAGGCCGTCTTTTGGTTTGCCGTGATAGAAGATCTCGATGACATACGAATCACCGGAGCGGGCGGCTTGCGGAAGATCAAAGTGGAGCTTGCCGTTTTTTCGAAGGAACGTGTACGAGCTGCCATTGAGTGTGACTCGATCTACGGTCAGGTCTCCAAAGTCGATATCAATCTCGCGCGTCGGTTTGACGATAGTCACATAGATACGCGCGCTCGCGGACGTGATCTCGGAGAGTTGATCGTTGAGCGTGATGTTGACGAGGTAATGTGTCGGGCGCCACGTGTCGATCAGGCGCTCGACGCGTGCGGCGAAGGTCGTGGAGAAGAAAAGAACTACCAGCGCGAAGGCGCAAAGGCGCAAAGGAAGACGCAAAAAGACACCTCGAAGTTAACGGATTCCGAGCATTAAGAGAGCTGAGCGATCGGAGACAGGCCGATCGCTGTTGAGCCAGGCGTTGTATGCCACCAGCTCGTCGGCCGTGACGGGACGATTGCCGAGTCGCGCAGTCGGGGTGCGCTCGAACGCACGATTCGTGAGCGCCATGTGTGGTTGACGGACGGGTAAAGGATCTCCTCCGGCCAACCTGAGCTCTGCTGATTCGACGTCTGGGAAAAACTCGTCGTAGGCCAGCAGGTGCCAGGTGGTTTCCGGGCCTTCACCTTCGACGGCTAGCAAGCGCAGCAGTCCGAAGCCACTCTCGAGTTGGAATATCAGATCGTCACCAGGGACAAACATACATTAACCACGGATCAAACGGATGAAGGCGGATTTTTTACTGCTTCGTTATAGCACTCAAAAACTTTATCAGCCATGTGTGCGGCTGTGTAGTGCTCGCGTACGCCGCGGAAAGCGTTTGCGCTCAGATTGTGCGCGAGGTTTGAGTCACGGGAAATCTTGAGAATGGCTTCGGCGAGGCTCTGCGGATCGTCGGGTTGGACCAGCAGGCCGCCGCCTGTCCTTTCCACGATCTCGGTGAATGCGCCGCGGCGTGGTTGGACCAGCGGCACACCACAGGCCATCGCCTCGAGTAATGAGACGCCTTTTGGCTCGTCGTACGTGGCGGGCATCGACATCATGTCGAGACCACGCAGGAAGGCGATCTTCTCGGCGCGCTCCAAAACTCCGCGATAGTGAAACTCACTACCGAGGCCGGTATCCTGCAAGCGTTGCTGAATCGCTTCGAGATACCCTTTGCAGTCTGTTGCCATGTAACCTGCCGCTTCCAGTCGCGCTTCGGGCAACTCTCCTGATTGTCGTGCGATGCGATAGGCCTCGGTGAGGACGTGCAGACCTTTCTCCGGCGCGATGCGTCCGAAGAAACCGACCGTGAATGGACCACTACGATCACCGTGTCGCATCTCGAAGCCTTCAGGGTTGATGCCGATCGGCACCACGCGGATCTTCTCACGCGGGATGCCAAGATAATCCGGCATGAACCCGGCGTAATACTCTGACACGGATAAGAACAGATCTACGTGCGGCAGATGATCGCGGATCAGCTCGAATGATTGTGTGCGATAGGGTTCCTGAAGGTTGTCGAGAAAGAGATCTTCGCCCTGGAGCGTGCAGACGATCGGCACTTTCAAAGCTTGTTTGATTGGCCCAGCGAGGCCGAGCAGCAACGTATAGGGAAGATTGACGACGTCGGGCGGCGCTTCGTCCTTAACCCAGTCGATAAATTTGTCGATCTCTTTGCGCTGAAATCCGCTTTCGCCTTTCAGCACTGAGACGGTCATCTCGCCCAACATCTTCGGATTAGTCGAGATCGAGCGGCGTGTCGCAAGGTTCAACGCCATCTTCGAGTCCCATAAACGATCGAGCCAGCGCGGTGTCTTGCGAAACAAGGGAACGTACTGCTCGAGGTAGGCACTGATGCCGCCAAGAACTACATGATCGGTGCTGACATTCGGCTCGTCGGTGAGTGTCGGCGTGTAGACGGGCAACAGCAGCACGTCGTGACCACGCTTCATCAGCTCGGTGGCCATCGCATTATCGCGGAGGCAGCTTCCGCAATACATCCGCCCTGCTCCGCCAGTGAGATAAAGAACCCTCACTTCAAGTCCTCAAACAGCGACCGCCTGCTGGAATGCCCGGCGCGCGTAAAGATGATCGAAGAGATTGCCTTCGTGCGGCTGGTCCCAACTGACCTGATTGGTCGGTAGCGCGCCGATGTTGAGACGATCGATACGCGCTGAGGCGACGAGTGTTTGAATAAGTTTTGGATCCCTGGTGATCGCAGTGACGACAAGTGTTGGTCCAAGGTGTGACGCAATTTTGTCCTGATCGACTTGCACGACACTCGCAAAAGGAAACAGAAACTCCTTCATCGCGAGTGGATGATCCGATTCGGAAAGAACGACTGTTGGCAGCAGGTACGAGCAGTTGTTCCAGTGGGCGAGACGTTCGCCATCGCGATACGCGGCCGTAACATCGCGCGCGCCCGGCTCAGTCAAGCCCTGTTCGATGATCGCATTGATCCGGGCGGCGATTTGCGGATCGACAAACGGTGCGAGCTGCGCGTTCTCGTCGTCAGCGGCACGCGGCACTATCTGCGCGAGACGTTTTGCGAGTGCTTCACTGATCTCTTCCGCGTGAGCGGGTGTCCAGACGGCTGACGCATTCACGCACGAGCGCCCACCATTGTCGGCAATCGAAGCGACCATCACGTCGAGATACTGTTCCCAATCGTCAACGCAGTCTGCGCCGAGGATGATCTTGCTGTAGCCTGGTCCGTGAATCTCAACGCGCGGATCGTTGGACCACATGCCGGTCGTTGATGAGTCGCCAAACAGCAGTGAACGACCACAGCTTCGCAGGATCTCCGCGGCGCCGGCGTGATCGGTTGGATAGAAGCTAAACGCCTCGCGCGGTGCACCGGCCTTGATTAACGCCTGGATTATTCGATAAGGCGTCCAGGGTTCGGCGCTGCCGGGCTTGAGAACGAGTGGAATGCGCAGTGGAAATGCGGGTATCCAGAGCGAATGCACGCCCGGTGAGTTGTTTGGCAAAACGGCGGCGAGCGATTGCGTGCGCGGATAGAAGCTGAGCGCGTGGCCGTCGAGCTCGCCAAAGCCGCGATCGAGTAGATCCCACTCGAGATTGCGAGTGAGACCGTTCAATACGGATTCCATGTTTGCAAACATGCTTTTGATTTTCAGCATGTTGCGACGCGCGAGCACGTAAGGCAGACCGGTTGTGGCGGAGACTTGACGTACGTAATCGTCGGGTGATTGTGTCGAGTCGCCGAGGGGAAGGGAATCATCAGTAAAGTGATTGGCGGCACGTGTGCAGATATCGACGAGCTCGCTGGTAGAGAAGCGGGCAAGAGCCGATGTGCCGATGTCCTGTCTACTCAGATCGCGACGGATCAATCCTGCGTTGGCCTGACTTACTTCGACGAAGAGCTCGCGTGTTTGATGGTGCGGGACGCGCGAGATGTCGAGGCTTTTGTATTGATTGCCGTGGCGCAGAATTGGTATGTGGAGCATGGTTGTTTACGACAGTCGTTGTACAAGATTACAGGATTTACAGGATTAACAAGACAAATCCAAAATCAATAGACCCCTTCGACGACGGTTGATTGGAAACGAGAGAACGGGCGGACGTTGCGGACGCCATCCCACGGATACTCATCGCATGGCGGCTCACGCTCGGCTTCGTCGCGTTCCAAAAACCGCGGCATAAAGAATTCCTTAGTCAGAGTTGTTAAGCGAACGCGGCCAGTCTGACCGTATTCGACGATACGATCAGGCTGATCCGGATCGACAACTTCCACCACGGCGCGAGGCAATGGCGGATAGTAAATGATCGCGTAGTTGTCTTTCGGATCGCGCCGCTTGTGAACTGCCAAACCCATCAAAGTGTTGCCGTATGTCGGCGCGAAGTAAGCACCCTCGAGCAGCTCCTCAACCGCGAAACGATGAAACTGCGGCGTCATCTCAGTGCCACCACAAAATACGCCCGTGAGCCCCATCTTCTTCAACGAGACTTTCTCACACAGCGCTTCGAGCAGCTTCGGTGTCGTAAACAGGCAACGAATTCCGTCATGCGCCTTTAATAAAGTGAGAGCTTGCTCGACCACGTGCTGCTTGTACTGCTCAGCCATCTTCGGCTGGCCCATCTTGATCAGCTTGATAACCCAGCGGGGATCGAGATCGACCATAAAACAGATCCCACCGCGATGTTGCGCGAGGTGCTCGACTGCCAAACGCAGGCGACGCGGGCCAGTTGGACCAAGCGATAACCAGTCAGCGCCGCGTGGGAAGAACTCATCCGGGAGCGTGTCGCTGAACGCTTCGTAGTCGATGCGGAAGTCGTCGATATTGATACGCGACTTCGGCACGCCCGTGCTGCCGCCGGTTTCAAACGTGTAAACCGGTCGATCGGCGTAACCTTTCGGGACCCAGCGACGCACTGGACCACCACGCAGCCATTCGTCCTGAAAGAACCCGAAACGCGAAAGGTCGTCGTAAGTTTGAATCTCTTTACGCGGGTCCCACGAGAGGTTTTTGGCGTAGTCTAACCAGAAAGGACAACCGGTTTCCGGATCGAAATGCCATGCGACAACTTCACGAACCCAGGCGTCCAGCTCTTTGGGTTTTTTAACCACGGATGAAACGGATTTGTTAGTCACGATTTAGCGGATTAAGGTATCGTCTTTTCAGTTTCTCTCATTAAATCAGGAAAACGTGGATCGAGGCGAAGTTTCGCGAGGTGCGGATCGACGCGCACAAACGTGAAACCAACAGCATGCTCGCGTTCAGCCTGCGCGAGCCAGCGAAACGCGTTATCGAAGTCGCCGAGCCAGGTGTAGATGATCGCGATCTCATACGCTGTAACCCAGTTTTGCTGGCGGTTGGCGATGATCTCATTCAAGATCTGCCGCGCTTCATCACGTTTGCCGGTCGCGGCGAGCACATGCGCGCGTTTTGCATGCGTAGTCGGCGTGTCGCCGGCGAAGCTTCGCTCCTGTTCGAACGCCGCCATCGCCTCGTTGTGCATGCCTTTCAGCTCGTACGCCCAACGGAGAATCGTGTGTGCGGCGACTGCGCCCGGATCGAGCTCCAACGCCTTTCGCGCCTGGGCCACTGAATCATCAAACTTGCCCGCGAGAAACAATACATTCGCGACCGCCGTTGCAATCACTGCTGATTGCGGCGAGATCTGTCGCGCCCGCTCGATCTCTGCGTAAGCCTCGTCGTGGCGTCCCATCGCTGACAAGCTGTAAGCGTACCAGCGGTGGGCCACCTGGTTACTCGGCTTCAGTTGAATCGCTTTGCGCAGCTCACGCTCAGCATCGATCCAATCACGATCGTAGTGTAGTTTCACAAATCCCAGTGATGCATGGGCTTCAGGCAGGTTTGGATCGGCCTCAACCGCACGCAGAGCGGATTCCTTGGCGCGCTCCCACGCTCCCGCCGGCGGCGGCTCGACGTACCAGTTCATCAGTGCATAGCAGTCGGCCAGCTCAGCGTGCGCGATAGCAAATTCGGGATCGATCTCGACTGCGCGCTCGAACCGCTCGATTGCCTGCCGCAGTCCTTCGGCTGTTCTGCGCGTCGAGTAGTAACGTCCGGCCGTGTAGAGCTGGCGCGCTTCTTCGTTCTCGCCGGCCTGCGTATCAGGCGCGGGCATCAAAATCTGCGTGGTTATCGGCGCGATGTACGACGCAGGCTTTCTTCGCTTCTCTTTGGCTACAGCAGTCTTCTTCACCGCCTTGCGATAAATCGCGGGATGCCGCAGATCGCGAAGAATGCCTTCGAAGATCGGATCGCCACGCAACGGATCAAACTGTGGCTCGACGCCTAACCAAACGACCCATGCATCCCTGATCGCATACGCGTCCTGGAGCAATTCCAGCGCCCGTTCGCGTTCGCCGAGATGCAGGTGAATTAATGACAGTTGATAAGGCGAGATGTAACCGTGCACCGAGAGCTGGGCCAGGCGTTCCAACGCTGCGCGTGCATCTTTCTCTCTTCCGGCGGCTGCGTACGCGGCGCCGAGTGCCGCGATGTAGAACACCCCGCCACCAGAAAGATCCAAAGCTTTCTCCGCGGCTTTGACGGCATCATTGACGTCGCCTGTATGCCTTAGCGTCCACGATTGTGTAACCAGGCCGTAGGGAAACTCCGGCACTGCCTCGAGCATGCTCTTGTAAGTCGCAATCGACTCGTCAAAGCGACGCGCCTGGTAGTAACTCCACGCCACCGCCTGAAGCACACTCGGCGAGAGGGGATCGAGCTCGCGCGTGCGTAAAATTCGCTCGATTGCTTCGTCGAAACGTCCTTCCATCAGCAGGTGGAAGGCGTACCAGTGATGGCCCGTCGCGTAGTTCGGGTTGATCTCGATCGCGCGTCGATGCTGGCCTTCGGCGACGGCCCAATCAAAGTCGTGGCAAGCGGTCGCGAAGCCGAGGGCGCTGTATGCCTCGGCGGAAGTCGAATCGAGCTCGACGGCTTTCGCTGCGTTTTGTTTAGCGGCGGCGGAGGTCTCGGCGAACGGGCGAATACCGAAGACGCCGAGCCAGTTGTAGTAATCGGCGATGCCGGTGTAAGCGAGCGCGTAATCCGGATCGAGCTTGATGGCTTTCTTGTAACTCTCGAGTGCCTTTGCCAGACCGACTTCGGTGTAAGAGCTCCAGTAATAACGACCGCGCAGGTAAGCTTCGAAAGCTTCGGAGCTGTCAGTGCCGCGTTTTGATAACTGGCGTTTCTCGTCGCCGGTGAGCTGTGGCAACAACGCTGACGCGACTTTCTCCGAAATCGAGTCTTCGATCTGAAGAACGTCTACCGACTCTTCGTCAAACTGTTCGGCCCAATGCGTTTGACCGTCGCTGATGCTCAGCAGTTGAGCCGTTACGCGAATGCGATTCCCGACGCGACGCAGGCTGCCATCGATCACGTAGTCGATACCGAGATCGCGTCCGGCGAGCAGTGGATCGATAGCTGCGCCGTGATAACGCAACACGCTGCTGGTTGGTCGCACGACTAGACGCTGAACGTTGCTGAGTCGCGTGATCAGCGCGTCAGTAAGTCCGATACCGAGATACTCGTCACCCGTGTTTTCTCCCGGTGGACTCAAAATGCGGAAGGGAAGTACGGCGATCGATTCCTGATCGTCGCGCAACTGGCCCGCGATCGTCGGGAGCGCAGCCAGACGATGGTCCAACTTGCGCAGCAGATCGTTGAAACGCGGGTGGCCGTGTAGCGGATCGAGCTCCGGATCGACGCCCATCCACAGCACTTTTGCGTCGCCTGTCTCGTAAGCTCGCTCGAGTAGATCGAGTGCTTCTTCCGGCCGATCGAGCTGGCACGTTACGAGCGCGAGATGATATGGCGAAACGTAACGACGCTCGGCGAGCAGGTGCATGTCGTTCAGTACAGCCTGCGCCTTTTCACGATCGCCGGCGGCGGCGTAGGCACTGCCGAGACGTCCCAGCGTCTGCGAAGCTTTACCCATCAACTCGACGCATTGCTCAGCCGCCTGGATCGCTTCGGCGTGACGACTCAAACGACTCAGCACGAAGCTCGAGCCGTAAAGCATCATCAAATTACGCGGCTCGTTTTCGAGCGTCGCGCTCGCGAATCGATAAGCTTCATCAAAACGACGCGCGTGATACGAACACCAGACCACTGCAAAGCGAGAGATGATTGCGAGCGGATCGAGATCGCGGCCGGTGTGCGCTTCACGCAGTGACTCACTAAACCGTCCCTCCATCGCGAGCTGCAACGAATACCAGACACGGGCCGGCGCGTAGTTTGGATCGAGCTCAATCGCGCGCACCAGGTGATGCTCCGCGCTGCTCCAGGCGAAGTCGCGGCAGAGGATCGCCTGCCCGAGCGCTACGTGACCTTCAGCGAGATTCGGATCGAGATTAACTGCCGTCGAAGCCGCTTCATAAGCTGCAGCGGAACACTCGGCAAACGGCATTACGGTAAACACGCCGAGCCAGTTGTGATAGTTGGCGACCCCGGCATACGCGAGCGCATACTTCGGATCGAGAGCGATGGCCTGCTGGTAACAGACGATCGCGCGCGCGAAACCGTCTTCAGTAAACGTGTTCCAGTAAAAACGTCCGCGCAGGTAAGCTTCGTGTGCCTGCGGATTATCGGTGCCGCGCTTGGCGAGACGCAGGCGCTGGTCCACAGTCAGGTGCGGGACGATCGCTTCCGCAACATGCGAAGAGATCACGTCTTCGAGGTTCAGAACGTCTGTAAACTGCTCGTCAAACTGTCCGGCCCACGCGGTCGTCTCGTCGCGAACATTGAGCAACTGGATCGTGACGCGAATTCGTTCCGCTGTGCGCCTGATTCTGCCGTCCAACACAAACTCAACTCCCAACTCGCGTCCGGCGCGCAGTGGATCGGAATCAGCACCATAACGAAGCACGCTGCTCGTTGGTCTAACTGCAAAACTTCGAATCGCGCTGAGACGCGTGATGAGCGCATCGGCGAGACCAGTGCCGAGATAGTCTGGACCAGGGTCAGGCTGGTTGATGTCGAGGATCTTCATCGGCAACACGGCCAGGGAGTTTTCCGTCGGATCTGTCTTCAACGCACCGCTCCCGCGCGGTGGGTCAGGCAAGTCGAGGATCGGACGGCCTTCCAGATAGCGCGTGATGTCGTCGCGCAAGTCGGCCGCGGTCTGGTAGCGCCACTCGGGTTCCTTGCGCAGCGCCTGCATCACGATGTTGTCAAGATCGCCGGAGAGCGCACGGCGCAGCGATTCGAGCGTCGTGCCACGCGAACTGTAAAGACGATTGAGCGTGGAGGTGTCGTCGCCGGAAGCAAGACTCGGCAACAAATCTTCCGTGCGCGTGATGATGATGCTCGGCGGCGCCGGCGCTTCTTCACAAATCACACGTGCGATCTCATGCGGCGCGCGATTAACGAGACGATAAGGCCGGTGACCAGTCAATAACTCATACAACAACACACCGAGCGAATAGACGTCAGTGGTTGGTGTGGTCGGCGCGCCCTGTACTTGTTCGGGCGACGCATACTCCGGCGTCATCAGCCGCATCGCGGTCGCTGTCGGATCGTGAGTGATATCGCCGGCGAGTGTGGGATTCAGCAGCTTGGCGATACCGAAGTCGAGCAGTTTCGGTACGCCTTCCGAGGTAACGAGCACGTTAGACGGTTTGATATCGCGATGTACGACCTGTTTCTGGTGCGCGTAATGGACTGCATCACAGATGGAGCGGAAGAGTTTCAGTCGCTCGGTGATGTTCAACTTGTTGTTGTCGCAATAACTATAGAGCGGCTGCCCTTCGATGAACTCCATGACGAAGTAGGGCAGACCGTCTTCAGTTGTTCCACCGTCAAGAAGTCCGGCGATGTGTGGGTGGTCCAGAGCGGCGAGTATCTGACGTTCTTTGCGGAAGCGACGGAGGACGAAGTCTGTGTCCATTCCGCGTTTGACGAGTTTGATGGCGGCTCGCTTGTTGAACTCGTTATCGGCGCGCAACGCTTCGTAGACGGCGCCCATGCCGCCGCGCCCGATTTCACGCTCGATACGATACGTGCCGAGGCGCCGCCCGAGCATCGGATCCTTGTCTTCGACGAACGATTCGAGGGCGCTCATCTCAGTGTTCCCGTAAACGGGCTCTTCCAGCAGTTCTCCGGCACTGTCGTATTGCGAAAGGAGTGACTCAACATCGCGCTTGAGCTCGGTGTCTGCCGCGCACACGTCTGACACGTAGCGGTCTCGATCTTCGGGAGAAAGATCGAGGGCTGCCTGGAAGATTTCTTCAACTTGTCGCCAGCGCTCGGGGGTCATTAAGCTCGTCGCGATGCAACCTCTGTGCTCTCTGTGTCTCGGAAGCTGAAGAGACACAGAGAACACAGATTGCACAAAGGATGTTCTAGTTGCCTTGCTGGATTGGACTTAGTGCGTGCATTAATTATTTCTTTGCATTTCTCCATGGAGCCAGGCCTTGGCTAACCGCCAGTGACGTTTAATGGTGGTAGGGGTAACACCCATAACGTCCGCTGTCTCTTCGATGGAGAGCCCGCCGAAGTAACGTAACTCAACCATGCGTGCTTTTTGTGCGTCGAATGTGGCCAGTGTTTTAAGCGCGTCGTCCAGCGCAATCAGCTCCGCGCTTCGTTCGACCGCGCGATCGATGTTTTCGTCCAGAGAGAGTTTTTGAAAATCCTGGCCACGCTTTTCAGCATTGTGTTTGCGCGCATGATCCACCAATAGGCGGCGCATTATCTGTGCGGCGACTCCGAAAAAATGAGCGCGGTTCTGCCAGTTTACGCGCGACTGGTCTATGAGTCGCAGATAAGCCTCGTGAACCAGGGCAGTCGGCTGCAGAGTGTGATCGGGGCGTTCCCGTCTCAGATAATTCGCTGCCAGCTTGCGCAGTTCATCGTAGATGACGGGTAGCAAAAGATCAACCGCGTCGCGATCGCCGTTTGAGAGCTCAATCAGTAGACGGGTTATGTTATCCGAGGGATGCTCACTCAATCGTTAACTCTCCGAAATCGAAGACTTAAGGTCCATTAGTATAAAGCCAAAGAACCGCTTGCGGTAGGGCTGAATGACCCGAATTATAAATCGTTTGCGCGTTAGGGGGTGGAGACGATTTTGGGAGAGTTCGAGAGGGAATCATCATGCAGGCGTTGACCGGAAAAATCAGCCATTTTGTAACGCGAGTATTTGGTTGCTGGCACGGCGAGCTCAGCCGTCCGTTTTCGCGCGGGGGGCGCGCGTACCGGAAGTGTTTGAGCTGTGGCGCGCAGCGGCAGTTTAATCTGGGCAACTGGGAGATGCAGGGTAAGTTTTTTTACACTAATTAGTCAGCCGGGTTAACTGTGTAAACTTCTTACCCTTGTCGGAGTAGATGTAACTATCACGGGCCTTCACCACCAGATCCGCTTCAGTCACTTTCACTTTTATCTGACGGCGTTCGCCATCCTTTCCCGGAGCTGACGGGTAATAACCGAGACTGTACTGCCGTCCCAGCTCTTCAGCGATCCACGTAAACGCCTGGGCGATTCCGAACATGGAGTCGCCACTATAAAAACGACCACCGGTCGAATTCGAAAGTGCGTGCAGGTATGCGACGGCGCGACGGTAATCGCCGGGCGATCCGCCGCGTGTGGTCGAGCCGGGAATGCCGGGAGTCGGGAACGGAATGCCGAAAATCGTGCCGCGTCCTCCTGTGCCTCCACCGCCTATGCCGCCGCCGAGTCCGGACGTGTCGTAGTCAACTGAATAGATCGGAGCGTCTGATTCTTCAGCGAGACGGATCGTGCTGTCGTACGAAGCACGACGACTCGTGGTATCGACGCCGTCAGTAAACAGTACGACTGCCTTGCGACCCGGGATCGTCTTCAGTTGTTTCCGCAGAATGTCGTCAACTGCATCGTAAAGTCGCGTGCCGCCGCCGGTGCGTGTGCTGCGAATTGCCTTTTCGATCACGTTTCGATCTGTGGTCGCTTTGCATTCCACTTCGATGCGGTCGTCAAACGACATCACCATCACGCTGTCTGTTGGTTTTAGTTTCTCGACGAACTGGATCGCGGCGTCCTGGATGTCGTCGAGGCGAAACTGTGTCGAGCCGCTAGTGTCGATCAGCAGGACGACGCTGAATGGCGAATCGGTCGTGGCGAAGTAAGCGATCTTCTGGTCGACGCCGTTTTCTGTGATGCGAAATTGTTCGCGACGAAGAAGCGGAACGTAGCGGCCGTTTCGATCCAGAACGGTTACGGGCACGGTGACCAGCGCGGTATCGAAGCGAATAACGTCGCCTTCGACAGTCTCACCGTCAGGATTGATTTTTGATTCGTTGGTGATTGCGTCGTCCGCCGGTTTGTCAGTCTTTGCGGGTTTCGGCTCGGAAGTTTTCCGCCCTGACTGTGCGTAATGGGTGGACGGCAGTAAAGAGACACTCAAAAGCAGAATCAGCGACAGTGCTGTCTTATACATAGAAATTCCTGGTTTGGAAGTGGTGCTACGTTTCGGGAGAGTGTCTTTCGATTGTGGAGGATAGATGCTGTGCACTAAAGAAGGGTTGTTATAGTCGCGATAGCGTGCGACGAGCTGCCGCCCGCTTCGCGGGCTTGAACGGTTTTTTGATCTTTTTCCTGGGGCTTGCGCCCAGGCTTTATGCTGCCGCCCGCTTCGCGGGCTTGAACGGTTTTTTGATCTTTTTCCTGGGGCTTGCGCCCAGGCTTTATGCTGCCGCCCGCTTCGCGGGCTTGAACGGTTTTTTGATCTTTTTCCTGGGGCTTGCGCCCCAGGCTTTATGCTGCCGCCCGCTTCGCGGGCTTAAACTCTTTTTTGTGCATTTTGTGCCTTTTCGCGGCAAAACTTTTCTTGTGCCTTTTTGTAGCTAATCTTTGCTTCTTTGCACCTCCGCGGGCTATATTGCCGCGCAATTATGACCGCACAACCTGAACTCGACCCAAAACTTCGCGACACGGCCTTCATCGGACACCCGAAAGGTCTCGGCCCGCTCTTCTTCACTGAGCTTTGGGAGCGCTTCAGCTACTACGGAATGCGCGCCATCCTTGTCCTTTATATGGTGGCGCCTCCAGCGCAGGGTGGACTCGGCTTCGACGTCAAGCGAGCCGCCTCGATCTACGGTTGGTACACGATGTCCGTCTACCTGACCGCCTTGCCGGGCGGACTCGCCGCCGACTATCTGCTCGGCGCACGTGTGGCCGTCTTTCTCGGCGGGCTCGTCATCGCTGCCGGCCACTTCTCGATGGTCTTCCACTCGATGACGTCGTTCTATCTAGGCATGGTGCTCATCGCAATCGGTACCGGTCTTCTCAAACCAAACATCAGCACGATGGTCGGCAGTCTCTACGCTGAGAACGATCCACGTCGCGATAGCGGATTTTCGATCTTTTACATGGGTATCAACATCGGCGCCGTGCTCGCTCCGCTCGTGTGTGGCTATCTCGCGCAGAGTAAAAGCTTTCAACAAACGCTCATAAACAACGGCTTCGATCCGACAACGAGCTGGCACTGGGGATTCGGTGCGGCGGGTGTCGGAATGATCTTCGGCTTACTGATTTTCGTGCTCTTCGGCAAGTGGCTCGCGCATGTGGGCAGCGGGAGAAGGAAAAAGACTGTCGAGACAGCCAGCGACGCTGCTGCCAGCGCGCCATTAACCTCGTCTGACTGGAAACGCATCGCGGCGATCGTGATCTTCTTTGCGTTTACGATCCTGTTCTGGGGCGCGTATGAGCAGAAGGGCGCGAGCCTGAACCTGTTTGCGAAAGAGCTCGTGCGCACGGAAGTTTTCGGAATCGGATTTCCGTCGAGTTATTTGCAATCGTGCACGCCGTTCTTTGTGATCCTGCTGGCGCCTGTGTTTTCGGTGCTCTGGGTGAAGCTGGGTGATCGTCAACCATCGAGTCCGGTCAAGTTCACGCTGGGGTTGTTATTTATAGGTGCTGCTTACGTGTTGATGGTACCCGCGTGTCTGTTGACGGCGACGGGGAGGATCAGTCCGATGTGGCTTGTCGGTCTTTACTTCCTCGAGGTTTGCGGCGAGATGTGTTTGAGCCCGGTGGGATTGAGTACGGTCACGAAGCTCGCGCCGGTGAAGCTCGTCGGGATCATGATGGGGGTTTGGTTTCTGGCGGCGTCGTTTGGAAGCAAACTGGCGGGTTACCTGTCCGGGTTCTTCGTCGCGAATAATTATATGCAGCTCGTGAAGTTGTATGGTGGAATCGCGGTGGGGTTGTTGATCGCGGCGGGAATTCTGGCGCTCCTGACGCCAACCATCAAACGATTAATGGGCAAGGTCAGTTGAGTGTTTACAAAAGCCATCGTCAGAAAACCGTCGCCCACTTTCAGTTCAGGTGAGACTGCGGCTGAGTTAGGAGAGCCGGATTTCGAACGAGCGTTACAACAACACGATGCATATTGCGAAGCGCTTGAATCGTGTGGGCTTGAACTGATCCGGTTGCCACCGGAAGAACGATACCCTGACTCGACCTTTGTTGAAGACACGGCCCTTTTGACTGCTCGTGGCGCGGTGCTGACGCGGCCAGGCGCTCGTAGCCGTCGTGGTGAGGTCGAGAGTATTGCGCCCGTAATCCGCGCACACTTCGATAACGTTCGTTCGATCGAAGAACCGGGGACAGTCGACGCCGGAGACGTTTGCGAAGCCGGAGAACACTTTTTTATCGGCATCTCGCGTCGTACAAATGAGCACGGCGCCAAACAACTTGCCGCCATACTCGACTCGTTCGGTTATAGTTCGAGTTTGATAGACATCCGCGGACTGAGTAATATCCTTCACCTGAAGAGCGGCATGGCTTGTCTTTCCGGACGGCGTCTCGTTGTCATCGAGGCGCTTCGGAGTGTAAAAGAGTTTTCTGATTACGACCTTATCTGCTTAAACTCGACCGAAGAGTACGCGGCAAATTGCCTGTTACTGGACGGCAGAATTCTAACAGCAACTGGATTCCCAAACGTGCAGCGGAAGATCGAAGGTTTGGGTTATCCCACCATTAGTTTAGACATGTCAGAGTTTCGAAAGATGGACGGCGGACTGAGCTGTCTTTCGTTGAGGTTTTAAACCTTATCCACAGATTACGCAGATCTGTGGAATCTGTGGATAAAGAGATCAAAGGAGAGAATATGTCGGAGGAAACGTTTGACCAGGCGAAAGCGGTGAAGCTGTTAAACCAGATCATGGAGGCGGAGCTCGCGTGCGTCGTGAGATACACGCATTACTCGCTCATGATCTTCGGTCACAATCGCATTCCGATCGTAAGCTGGCTTCGCAACGAAGCAAACACCTGCCTCTCGCACGCAAACGAAGCCGGCGAGCTGGTCACGCATTTCGGCGAGCACCCGTCACTGAAGATCGGCGCGCTGCTCGAAACACACAAACACGGCATCAACGACATACTCATCGAATCTCTCGAAGCAGAAAGAGCCGGGCTCGCGCTCTATCGAGAATTGTACGAGCTGGTACGCGATCGCTCCGTCTTACTCGAAGACTACGCGCGCCGCATGATTGCGGAAGAAGAGCTCCACGTCGGCGAAGTCAACAAGATGCTCAGAAAACCTGGCGACATCAATCAGTTTCAAGCATGACGTAATTTGGCGCGAACACCTCCCCAGCACGAGATCACCCAACTACTCGCTGAATGGCGCGACGGGAACCAGTCCGCGCTCGATCAGTTGTACCCGCTGGTTTACGACGAGCTGCACCGCCTCGCTCGCCGCTACATGAGTCGCGAGCGCACAGGTCACACACTACAAACCACCGCACTAATAAACGAAGCTTACGTTCGTCTCGTCGATCAACGGAACGTCGCCTGGGCCAACCGCTCGCATTTCTTCGCAATCTCGGCGCAGATCATGCGTCGCATCCTGATCGATCATGCGCGGCGTCATCAATATGCCAAACGCGGCGGCGGCGCGCAGCAGGTTTCACTCGAGGAAGCGGCGATAGTGGTTCCCGATCAGAGTGAGGAGTTGTTGCGTCTCGACGAAGCACTCAAAAGTCTCGCTGAAATGGATCCGCGTCGCAGCCAGGTTGTCGAGCTGCGTTACTTCGGCGGACTCAACAACGAAGAGATCGCGGACGTGCTCCACATTTCCGAAAACACCGTCACGCGCGACTGGAACATGGCGCGCGCGTGGCTATATCAGCAACTCACCGGGAGCGGGGCGAATTGACGCCTGAACGCTGGCAACAGATAAGTCGCATTTTCAAATCGGCCATCCTGCTCGACAACGAAGCGCGTGCTGCGTATGTCGCGAGTCAGTGTGGTCGTGATGAGTCTTTGCGCTCTGAAGTCGAGAAGCTGATCGACTCACACGGGCAGGCAAGCGAAAACGATTTTATGGAGGGTGTCGCAGCTGAAGCGGCCGCATCCCTCCTGGTGGACGATGAGGCTGGCCCACCGCCGGCGCTCACCAAAGGACAACAATTCGGTTCCTACATCATCCTCAACTCACTTGGCGCCGGTGGTATGGGTGAAGTTTACCTGGCGACCGATTCGCGACTGGATCGGACAGTTGCATTGAAGGTGCTCTCATCCGACGTTTCGCGAGACAAGCGACGCATGCAGCGCTTTCTGCAGGAAGCGAAAGTCGCGTCGTCACTGAACCAGCCGAACATTCTTACTGTGTTTGAGTTTGGCGAAGTGGATGGTTTGACGTTCCTTGCGACCGAGTTCATCGATGGCGAGACACTGCGAGATCACTTGGGCGGCAAAGGCCTCAAACTCGCTGAAGTACTCGAAATCAGCATTCAGGTGCTGGCCGCGCTCGATGCCGCCCACGAAGCGCGCATCGTTCATCGCGATATCAAACCTGAAAACGTGATGTTGCGCCGTCGCGACCGCGTAGTGAAAGTGCTGGACTTTGGTCTCGCCAAACTTACCGACAATAAATTCTCGACAGGCGATCACGATTCCGATTCGGAAGCCGTAACCGAATTCAAGACCGCGCCCGGCATCATTATGGGCACGATCAACTACATGTCGCCCGAGCAGGCGCAGGGGCATGAGATCGACGAGCGCACCGACATCTGGAGCACGGGCGTGATCATGTACGAGATGATCACTGGAGAAATACCTTTCCGTGGGGCCACGACGAGTCACACGATCGTGCAGATTCTCGAGAAAGATCCCGCGCCAGTGACAAAGGTTGTAGCCGCGCCCGCGGAGTTGGAGCGCATCGTGATGAAGGCGATAGCGAAGAAGCCGGATGAGCGCTATCAAACGGCGAAGGACATGCTGGTCGATCTGCGCAGTTTGAAAAAGCGTTTGGAAATGGACGCGGAACTGGAGCGCACCGGCACGCTAGTGACACCGGCTGAAGATGGTCTTGCGGGAAAACAGAAACGAGTCGTGGTCTTCGCATTGCTTGGAATGCTGCTCGTGACTGCCGCGATCTTTGCAGTAAACATCTGGCGGCGTTCGCGAGCGAGGCAAAGTCCTGTCGTGACGACACCGGCAGCCGCACCCGCTGAACGCACACTCACCTACTGGATCACAGTGCAGAAATTCAAAGACAGGGAGCCTTATCAAGATCCATTTACACTCGCGGGTGAGATCAACTTCGAAGCTGACTATCACATTCGCGTCAACGTTCGCAGTCCACAGCAAGGTTACTTGTACATTCTCAACGAGGGACCTGCATCCGGCGCGCCTGAGTACAACGTCGTCTTCCCGACGCCGACCGCAAACAATGGCTCTTCACTCGTACCGGCCAGCGAGATGATCCAGATTCCAAAAGATTCGTGGCTCCGATTCGATACGCAGCAGGGAGTCGAAAAACTCTGGCTGGTATTTTCTGAAAGCTCGTTAGCTGAGCTGGAACCCGTTAAGCAATTCGCCGGCACTCAAACCGGTGGACTTATTACTGACGCGGCGCTCAACAAATCAATTAAATTTCTCCTCGACACTCATTCGACCCACAAACCGGATGTCGAAAAAGGCGAGTCGCTCACGACATTGAAAGCTGCAGGCAATCTCCTCGTCTACGCCATCAAACTCGAACATCACTGAGCCACAAAAAAATAACTGTGGGGGCGGCCCTCCGTGGCCGCCCAGGTTGACGACATCGTCTTTCCGCGCTGGGGCGGCCACGGAGGGACGCCCCTACAGTTGTTTCTACATTGACGTGGTCTTTTTACGGGCATATGATGCCCGCCACCGAAGTCCTATCGCATGGTGGTTTTCCCAAGCGGTTCTCGCGTTAATCATTGCGAAGGTTAAATGCGACGCACGCAACGTCTTGCCGAAGGCGTTTGGCAGGTTCGCAAGCCCAGGCACAAGCCAGCCCACTTGTGCGCAATCCACCAACCAATAAAGGAGACGTCATGGAGAAGCCGAAAATCACGATCACAATCGTTCACGGAGGAGCTGATAAACACGAGCTGGAATTCTGTTACTTCCAGGAAATTGACAACACGAATACATTCCTTTTCTTCCAGCAGGATGGAACCCCAATCCCCACTTTTCCTTCACCCGTTGTGAGTGGCGCAGATTTCAGCTTTCAACTGGGCGAAGACGATGGAAAGATAACCCATTGGGTAATATTTGAGTTCAAGATCTCGGAAGAAACTCGCTCGGCGCACGGAAAGTGGTGGGCGCACACCCGCGACGAGTTCGGTTCCGGCGACCCCGAGAGTGGAACCTTCCAGGCTCCCGGAGGAAACGAAGATGAACTCAGCGCCGGTGCATCGGCTTCGGCATAAGATCAACACTTCGTTTCTGTAACATCCCTCAGTCACAAAGGCACAGGACGCACAAGCATTTCTGCGACCCTTGTGCCTTTTGTGGCGAGCGAGTCCACTTACCAAAGAAACACGATGAGCAAAAAGATCAAAAAGCATCTGTTTCACACTCTGGTCGTGATGTTGGCGATCCTCACGGCGACTTCGCTGCCCGTGTGCGCGCAAACTTCAGTTGATCTTCCGTTGCTGTCGGATGGCGAGCACGAATTAAAGGGTGGCGAAACACACTCATTCCGAATTTTGCTTACCGCAGGCCAGTTCCTCCATGCACTCGTCGAGCAAAATGATATCGACGTAATCACCGCTGTCTTTGCTCCTGACGGCAAACAACTGAGTGAAACAAACAGCCCCAATGAAAGATGGGGCACGGAACCCGTTACCCTCGTCGCAGCGACGTCTGGTGAATACCGCGTTGAGGTGCGATCGACAAATGCAAAAGCGACTGCCGGCCGTTACCGGATTAAGATCATTGCCCGGCGCGAGCCCACCACTGTTGACAAAGGCCATGCATTGGCCCAGGCCGCGTTTGACGAAGCCAGAAAACTCAGGCTTCAGACCTCTCCGGCAGCTAAACGTGCGGCCATTGAAAAAGGCCAGCAGGCCCTGCCGCTCTTTGAAGCCGCGGGCGACACCTACCGGCGCGCACTGACGTTGATGGGGATCGGGATTGCTTATTACCAGTTGAACGACTTCCGGACCGCGCTCGTTTCCTTCAAGCAAACACTGTCCCTCGCGCAAGCCATCGGAGATCCAAGGTTGGAAGCCGGAACGGAAACGTTTGTGGGTGGCATGCTTGACATACTCGGCGACATCGTCAAAGCGCTGGGCCACTACGATCGCGCTCTCCGGCTTGCCCGTGAAGGCGGGTGGAAATTAGCAGAAGGAAATGCGCTTAGTAACATCGGCAAGATCTACATGGATATCGCCGAATGGCAGAAGGCCCTGGATTTTTTCGGGCAGGCACTGACGGTCTTCAGAGCGATCGGCAGTGATATCAACACGGCATCCACTCTCAACATCATCGCCAGCGTTTATCGTCAATCCGGCGAATATCAGAAAGGCTTTGATTACCTGCAACAGTCGCTTGCGTTACTTCAGTCTGCTAAAGACAAGCCGGGACAATCTAATACGCTCCTGAATCTGGGTCGCACTTACATGCGGCTGAATGAAAACAAGAAGGCGCTTGATTATTACAACCAGGCGCTGGCCATTCAGCGAGAAACTGCGAATCGCAGCCAGGAAGCCGAAACACTTGATGAAATGGGTGTGCTTGCGGCTGCTGAGGGCGATTACGAAAAGGCCTTAGAGTTTCACAAGCAGGCCATTGAAATTCAGCACAGCGTCGGCAATCAACGGCGCGAGGCCGTGGCGCTTACTAATTCAGGCGAGGCCTACAATCTGCTCGGGCAGCCGGAAAAGGGCGTAGAACAATTTTCCCGTGCGCTCGCCATCTTTCGCGGCATCGGCGACCTCGGTAACGCCGCGGTTTCACTTGAAGGTATCGCGCGCGCGGAGCAGAAGCGTGGAAATCTGGCAGACGCACGCAAGCACATCGAAGAGTCCCTGGCGTTGCGAGAGACAGTGCGTTCACGTTCGGGTAGTTTGCAGTTACGCGCGTCTTATCGCGCGACGATCGAGAAGGCTTATGAGTTTTACATCGACGTATTGATGCAGCAGAAGCTCGAGGCTGAAGCATTGCACGCGAGCGAGCGAGGGCGTGCGCGGAGTTTGCTTGAACAACTGAGTGAGGCGCGGATCGATATTCGACAGGGAGTGGATTCTGCGTTGATTGAGAAAGAGCGGGATCTGACGCGAGTGCTAAACGCCAAAGCCCAACGCGAGATGCAGGTCAAAGCGCGGAAGGGCAGCACTGAAGAAATCACCACGCTTCAACGAGAAATCAGCGCGCTCGAAGATGAGTACCAGCAGGTGCAAGCCGCCATCCGCAAGAGCAGCCCTCAGTACTCGGCGTTAACGCAACCGCAGCCACTCGACTTGAAGGGAATTCAGCGGCAACTCGATCCAAACACTGTGTTGCTTGAATACTCGTTGGGCGAGGAGCGCAGCTACGTTTGGGTGGTCACGCCGGACTCGTTGAAGACTTACGAGCTGCCGAAACGAGAAGAAGTCGAGAAGGTTGCGCGCCGTGTTAATGATTCGCTCGCAGCGCGCAGTATCTTTCAGGCATTGGAATCACCCCCGCAACGCACGGCACGAATCGCTCGTGCTGACGCGGAGTTTGAGAAAGCAGCGAGTGAGTTAAGCCGGATGATCCTGGCGCCCGCGGCCGCTGAGCTTGGAAAGAAACGACTGGTTGTAGTGGCGGATGGCGCCTTGCAATATGTGCCGTTCGCGGCTCTGTCCGTCGCGCCAGGTCGACCATTGATCCTCGATCATGAGCTTGTCAGTCTCCAGTCAGCGTCAGCATTCGCGCTTCAGCGTCAAAACCTGGCGAACCGTCCACTTGCGCCGAAAGCCGTCGCGGTGATTGCGGATCCGGTGTTCTCAACGAACGATCAGCGATTGAATGCCGGTGCGCCTGCCGTCAAAGAAGCGGCTTCGACGCGCATCATCGAGCATGGGCCAGGTGGCCCAGGTGGTCAACTCTCAATCCCTCGTCTGCCGTTCACTCGCTTGGAAGCGGACCAGATTCTCGCCGTCTCGTCTGCCGGGTCATCGCTCAAGGCCGTTGGTTTCAACGCCAATCGGGCGATAGCCAGCAGCGGTGATTTGAGCAAGTATCGTTACGTTCACTTCGCCACACATGGTTATCTCGACACCACGCGTGCCGGTCTTTCAGCAGTCGTGCTGTCTATGTTCGACAAGGAAGGGAAGCCACAGGACGGCTTTCTGCGTACGCATGACATTTACAACCTCAAGCTGCCGGCTGAGCTGGTAGTGTTGAGTGCGTGTGAAACGGGGCTCGGAAAAGAAGTCACAGGCGAGGGTCTCGAAGGATTGACGCGCGCGTTCATGTACGCGGGCGCGCGGCGCGTGGTCGTGAGTCTTTGGAATGTTAATGACAAAGCGACAGCGTCGTTGATGCAGCGTCTCTACACCGGAATGTTGCGAAGCAATAAGACGCCCGCAGCGGCGCTGCGTGCGGCGCAGATCGAGATGCTGCGCACGCGGCAATGGCAGTCGCCGTACTTTTGGGCCGCGTTCGTGATGCAGGGAGAGTGGAATTAGCTTTCAGAGGTGAATCATTATGAGAGTTATTTTTAGTTTGGCATTGCTGGTCGTGATCGCGTTGTCGATGGTTGTCTCCGCGCAAAACCCGGAAGACATGACGCGCAAGCTTTGGGACACCGCATTCAGTAGCTCGTCGACAAAGAAGACTACGAACCGGCGGCGCGCTTATCGCAACGCGACACCGAACGTGCCCGTTAACAACGTCGCACCGGAAACGGTGGTTGGCATGACTCTCTGGCGACTGCGCCGCCCGACTCGATCTGATTCCGGTGAGCGTTTGATTGTGCATGATGATAACGCTGCGACTGAGTGGCTACCGGAGCGAATCTCCGCCACGACGAGACTGGGCCAGGGAGATCGACTGCGGATCAGTGTGGAAGCCGTGCGCGCCGGTTTCGTTTACATCATCGACCGTGAACAGTATGCAGACGGATCACTCGGCGAGCCCTATTTGATCTTTCCGACTAACCGCACCAGCGGCGGAGATAATGAGGTCGCCATCGGAAGACTGCTGGAGATCCCTGCGCAGGACGACAGTCCACCATTTTTCGTGATGAAGAAGAGCCGCCCGGATCACGTTGCGGAAGTGTTGAGCGTGATCGTCACGCCGACACGACTCGAGGGCATCAATATCAGCGATAAGGCGTTGAAGCTTACGGACGAACAAGTGGCGAGCTGGGAAAAGGAATGGGGCTCGAGTGTCGGCCGTATGGAAATGGCCATGGCAGGCCAATCGTGGACCAAAGAAGAGAAGGACGCGCGCACCCGCGCTCTGACCGCGAGCGCGCCACCCCCTCAACTTCTCTTCTACCGCCCCAGCGTCAAACCAACCGAGCCCATGTTCGTGAAACTACGACTGGCTTATGGGAGATAATCAGATCCGTCTTAATCCGGATTTCAAAGATCCGTATTATCAGTGGTTAATGTTTTCGTAGAACTTCCAGTTCGTAACGAAATCACGCGTCAACCTCTGGTTCGTTATCGCCGCCCGCAGCATCTCGATCGGAATGCGGTTCTCCTTCAACAGCGCATCGTTGTACGCGCGATTCGTCATCTTCCCTGAGCCAACCAGCTCCTTGTGCATCGCATACTGCTGCAATCCACCAATCAAATACGCGATCTGGTAGAGCGGCCCGTAACTGCCATCGAACGAACGCCGCACTTCCGCGGTCGCATTATCACGCTCATGGCCCACCTTGTTGACCAGCAGATCGATACACTCCTGCGGCGTCATCTTCTCGAGATGAAAGTTGAGTGAGAAGATGATGCGCGCGCAACGATGCATCCGCCAGAAGAGCATGCCAATGCGGTTCTCCGGTGTCTTTGCAAAGCCGAGGTCCCACAACAACAGCTCCCAGTAAAGGGCATTGCCTTCAGTCCAGAACGGCGTACCGAAGATGCCGCGATACGGCTTGTTACGCGCCGACATGAAGCCTTGCAGGTGATGGCCCGGAATCAGCTCATGATGGACAGTCGCGCGCGAGAAATGAATGTTGTTGCCGCGCATGCTCATCATCTTCTGCTCGTGGGCCATCGTGTTCGTCGGGAACGAGACCTGGATCACTTCGCCGCCGAGGAAGAATGGACTGACGAGCTGGCGCTCGGGAGTCAACATCTCCATGCGCCAGCTTTCCTTTGCCAGCTCGGGAACAGTGACGAGGTTGTTGTCTTCGACAAACTTGATCGCCTCGAGCGCGAGGTCGCGAATCATCTGTGGCTGTTTGCCGGGCTCCACGTAAAGATTTTTGACGTGTTCGAGCGCCTTCTTCCAATCGTCGCCGTAACCGAGCTCGCGCGACGCCTTCTTCATTTCGTTCTCACACCACGCCATCTCTTTTTCGCCGATCGCGATGATCTCTTCGGGCGTGTAGGGAATCATCTCGGAGCGCAACTCGACGAGAAGTGCTTCACGTCCGATCGGATCGCCGACGATGTCGCTCGAGTCTCCGGGGCGCGCAGCCGTTCCACCCGGACGTTGAAACCCCTGCCCCCCTCCGCCACCGCCACCTGGACCACCGCCACCTGGCCCACGCGTTTGCCCGGCTTGTGTTTGCCCTGTTCCTTCTGAGCGAATACCGACGACGCGTTCAGTCAAAAACGAGGCGTAGCTTGTCATCGCCTGATCGAGCGTCCGGTACGGCTCCTCATTCCACCACGTAAACATCGGATCGTAGCCGTTGTAGAACGTGTACCAGTTGCGCAGGTTGCCGCGCAGGCTGTTGATTGCCGCGACGGCGCGATTCGCCACCGTCTTCTTCACGCGTCCCGTATCGCTACTGGCATCACCGCCGCGTGCCTCACTTCGGAGGCCGAGCTCGATTGCGCGACGTCGCTCGTCAACCTGTTTCCTCAAATCGTTCAACGTTGCGGCGACTTTCGCGGAATCGATCGGCTCCATGCGCCGTCGGGTTTCTTCCAGCTCAATGATTTTCGCGGCGAACGGGACGAGTGGCTCGATCTCGCTGAGCTGGCGCGCCTGGATGTCGAGCTGTCGCAGCTCGTACTCGAGATGGTTTTTGAAGAGTAGGTAATCGATCTTGCCGTCCTGGCTCATCGAGTCGAAGCCCAGACTTTGCAGCGACGCCAGCCACTCTTGATAGAACTTTTTGAAGCGCTCGCGCCGCGAGCGAGAGCCCTGGACCGGATAGGACCTCGCCAGACTGCCACGATCGACCGTGTAGCGCTCGATCGAGCTCCGCATTTCGCTGACGGGCGTCTTGCCGCCGTTCGGATCGGCCGCCGGCGCCGTTGGTTTGGAGCGTCCGCCGCCGTTGGCCCGGTTCGAAGTTTGTGCGGGGATCTGGATCAGAAAACAGCAGAGCAAGGAAACGACAACTAAACCGCGAAATGCAGAGCGCATGCGTGATGTCTCCTAATTAAAGGACTGGGATGTAGTTGGACAAAAGGCGGGCACAATCCTATCAAAACCCGGAGGCATAATTGTAGGGGCGGCCCTCCGTGGCCGCCCCAGCGGGGAAACACAATGTGGCAACCTGGGGCGGCCCTCCGTGGCCGCCCCTACAGTTATGACGCAGTTATTGTTTCTTCATTCGTCCGAGCGCGGCTTGCAGTAAATCCAACATTCTTCACGGCGAACTCGTCCATCTCGAGCACAGCTCGTTCGCGGAGTCAGTTTGGGCACAGATTGAAACCGGCAGCGCCAGTAAAACAAGGAATACGAACGCGGATCTACGCGAATTAGGTTTTAGACAGAGATGAGACATCAAGGATATAAACCGTCTGCGCGACTGTCAGAACAAATAAGCGCTTGCCGTCCTGACTGAACCGCAACATCGAAATCGGTCTCGTGAAGATAAACTCGTCACGCTTTTCCATCGTCTCGAGATCGTAGACCGCTAACTTACCGACCTCATTCTCAACACACAATAGTTTCGAAACGGTGGAAACGGTCGCATAAGCACCAAACACGCGCCCCTTCTGTTCGCCGGTTTTCAGGGAGTAGACGAGCACGCGGTTTCGTGTGTCGGTGACGATTACCGAATCACCCACGGCAAAGATGTTCGACACACGGAAAGAACCTTTGCCCGTTTCGATGAGAAGTTTGCCGATTTCGTTTCCGCTTTGCGCGTCGACGATCTTGAGAAAGTAGTCTCCCTGTTTCTCCTTCATTTTGGCGAGCATCTGCGTGAGTCGCGGCTCCGCGCTGATTTCGCCCTTCGCCGCATCCGTGGTGACGCTCCAGAGCAGCGCCATCGTCTGATTGCCCGGCGCGATCCAAACGCGCGGCGCCTCTTTCGCAAAAGCCTTCGACCACAAGTTCTTCATCGTGCGCGCATCAAACATCTCGATAACCACGTTTCGCCGGTACTCAGCCGGGTTGAGCTTCACGGGCTTCGCGTTCGTATCAGGCGCCTTCTCTGCGGCTTTAGCAGATTTGATCGTAAATAGATATTGCCCGTATTGATGCGAGGTTTCGCCTTCGATCTTTGGACCAGCAACCGCTTCACCGTTGCTCAGATTGAACCTTGCGATGTTGCGCTCGACGTCTTCAGTCTTCGGAAACTCACCAAAGAAGTAACCATCGTCACTAACATAACCACCGTGAAAATTACGCAGCGACAGAACAGCCTCGCCCTTCGCGAGATTCCAAACCCCGCCACGTGAGCGTCCGGACAGTGCCAGCCATTTCAGCTCAGGCGAGACTTCGGCAACTCTCAAACGACCCAGCGAGGCGTTCGACAAAACCGCAGTGGCGACGAGCTCGTTTTTGTCGAGCTTGTACAGTCCGACCTGACCGTTACGCATTTCAGCCAGGAAGTACGGATCGTAGATATCGAGCGCGGCGCGTGCGTTAGCTTTCGTGATGGTCTTGCTGTTGAGGTCCAGTACGCCGACGGCGTAATCCTTCACCGGCCGGATCAGCAGGTAGTCTCCACGCGTTGCCGCGGTCATTCCTTTGCGCCACAGCTCCAGCTCCGTCACCATCTCGCCGCTCGGAAACTTAACTACAGCCGACTTCTTGACGTTTTCCGGATTGATGCCGGCGATACGATCGTTACCCATGAACGTGAATCCACCAGCGATCAATTTCTTGAGTGAGTCGGGAACCGAGACCTTTTTGAACGTGCTGGTGTCAACCACTTCGACGAAATCGCCGCTCACGCGGTTCTGGAATCCGTGCGGTACGTGATGGCCCGCGACGAAATAACGACTATCCGGAGAGAATCTCATTCGCGTTATTGCCAGGTTTGCATCACCACTGTCCTCACGGCGCGCCTGTGTGTAGATCCCAATAGCTTCCCAATAATTCGGCGTGTAGAAATCCTCTTTGCTCCAGACGATCTCTCCAGTCTCGACGCGCAGCAGGTTCAAGTTGAATTCGGGATCCAGGCACGCCAGCAGTTTTCCATCCGGCGACAACTGAGTTTGTAAACAGCCTTTCAGCAGCACGACTTCCTTCACGTCAGTGCGTTGTGCTTCGGAGATACTCCAACGCTCGACGCGAAGATTGTCGGAGTAGAAGATGATCTCTTTGGAGTCGGGCGTGAAGTTGGCGTAGTAAGTGTCGAAGTCAATATCGATGCGAAATAGCGGCGCGAACGGTTCGCGCGACAGCACGTTGATGCCGGCGTCGTCCTGGGCCAGGATGTAAGCGCCGTCTGGACTGAAACGGAGATGAACAATATCGCTGAGCAAAGGCGGCGTGAGTTGTTGTTTCGACAGAACACCGTGCAGCAGCTCTTTTCGACCGGGGCCGCTGTATGCGACGACTTTCGCCTTCCACTGCGCAAAAACTTCTGGTTGAGTCGCGGCGGTTTTAAGTCGGCACTCAGCGGGCACGGATTCTGCGGCCTTAACCATCTCGCGCAGTCGCTTCTGTTCGGGGCGCGTTGTGCCAAAGAGATCTGTGAACCAGTTACCCTTCTTGCCTTGCGCTTCACTGATGCGATCCCAGATGCGGCCCATCGCTTCGACGTCGTAGCCTGCGGCGACGAGTGCAAACATGCCGGCTTGGTCAGCGAACAACTGGCCTTTCTCGCGGTCCTGAGGTCTGAAAGCTTCGCGCTTCCTGTTCGCGTTTTCGATTAGTTGATTGTACTTCTCGAAAATGTCGTGCCGGTCTCCGACCGACGTCACTCCCAAAACCTCTTTGAAGAGGCGCGTGGTGTTGATAGCTCCTTCGTGTGTGACCAGATGGCCCAGCTCGTGCGCGATGACGCCGGCGAGCTCGTCTTCGGTAAGGGCCGCGGCGACCAGTTTTCGTGAGACGAAGATGCGTCCGCCCGGAAGCACAAACGCGTTGGCGTCGGGCAGATCGACGAGGAAAAACTGAAATCGCAGCCGGTTTATGGGGAGATGTTTCGTAAGACGCTGGCCGATGCTGGTCAGGTACTCGGTAACTTCGGGATGCTCGATTACCCTGTAGTTGCGCTGAATATATTCGGCAACGGCATCGCCGAGGAAGATTTCCTGCTCGTCTGAAAAGATGTTTGGCTCGGTTGCGGTCGGGAGCGTCAGGGGCTGCGTGCATGGCTGCTGTTGGGCTGAAACGGAGTGAAGAATTGTCAGGACAAGCAGCAGGGCAGCCAGACGGGGGAAGTTTTCAATTCTCATAAATTCTCGCGCTGTAGTTGAATTGCCCAAGGAAGTGTTGGGAGTTCTTGGACCGCTGTATATTACCTAACGCCGAAGGCGTTGGCCAATTTTAGCCCAGGGTTGGAGCACAGCGACAACCCTGGGGATTCAATCCAAATAATAATCGAACCCTCCTAAGGAACTACCGTCGAGGGATGAACGGCAACAACTTGATATCCGAGTTGTCGAGCTTTGCGTTGCAAGGCTTTAAGGGCGTTTTCTGTGTATCTTTGTTCGTATTGCTGTTGTCCGATGTCGATATATTCCTGACCGTATTTAAGGGTTCGATAGATAAGTCGGGCGAGTTTGTGTGCGGTGGCGTTGATAGCTGTTGGCGTATCACGTTTGGCACGCATTCGGCGGGCGTAAGCGCCGAGCGCGCTCTTGCTTTTCAACAAGCTCTGGGCTCCCATGCGCAAAGCGTTAGCCAGGCGATTGACGACTTTGCGTTTGCCCCGTCGCAAGACCTTACCGCCGCTGATTTCATTATTCGGACACAAACCCAGCCACGACGTGAACTGCCCCTCAGTGGGCCATTTGTGGCAGATGTCGAGTCCCAGTTCCGAGAGCACCAGTTGCGCGGTGGTTTCATTAATGCCGTCGATGCGCGTTAGATCCACTCCCATGATGCGTTGTAGCTTTTGCTGACTATCAAAGGGAAACGGGTGATGCTTGGAACGAGCTTTACGCGGCGGTTTGGAAGTGGCTGGCAGGCTAGCTGTCGCGTCACTCTCTAAGGTCTGCATCGCTTTCATGATCTCGTCATCACATTCCCCGATCTTTTGCTGAAAATAATCATAGAGCTCCAACGCTTGCCGCAGTACAAACAAGTGTTCTGCCCGGTAATCTCCTTCCAACGCCTTGGCAATCGTCGCCACGTCACTTTTGATTTGTCGCTGCTTCAGGCCGGCCAGTTTCAAACGATCGCGCTCGCCGTCAAGGATCGCGCGCACGATTGCCAGGCCGGTGACACCTGTAAGCTCACTGATCACGTGATGCAATTTAATGTTCATCTCGGTGAGGGCCTTCTGCATTTGTTGCACGTGGCGACTGCCATAGTCGATGAGCATCTGCCGTTGTCGCATATAACTTCGCAAGACACAGATTCGGTCCTCGGGCCGGAAGGAAGCAGTCAACAGTCCAAAGCTTTCCAGCTGTTGTAACCATTGACAGTCTTGCACGTCGCTTTTGCGGCCAGGCACGTGCTTCACGTGCCGCGCATTGACTAACTTCACCTTGAAGCCACAGCTCTCCAATATCTGATACAGCGGGATCCAATAAACTCCCGTGGACTCCATGGCGACGGTCGTGATGCCGCATTGCCGCAGCCATTTAGCTAACCCGTGGAGATCTTCAGTGAAGGCTCCAAAACATCGTACCGGTTGCTCATCTCGATCTGGTGGCACGGCCACGTAATGCTGGTTGGCCCCCACATCAATGCCTGCCGCATGCGCATTGATCATGGGCATCCCGCGATTAACTTTTCCGCTGCGCTGCGGGCGTCCCTGTTGCTTCTTAACTGTTTTAGTCATAGCATCCTCGCACGTTGAAGTTGGACGCGTTGCGGCCCGGAGGCGCTCGTTGGTAACTCTCCTAAACGGGATAGACACTGAGCCAATCAGGTCTTCACCAATGACACAAGCGCCAGCATCCGGAACCATGCTGAAAGACGGGTATTGAACACCATTGGGTTGCCGGTCTTAGCTGCCGCAACGCGTCCTTCTTTCTACATCGTGACGCCACTCAGACGCTATGTTCCTTTACGTCATAACGTGGGCTGCCCACGTCCTTTGCTGAAAGGGTTCGTTAGTTGGCGAACCCTTTCAGGGTTTAATCATATTTTATTTGTATACCCAGGGTTCTCGCTGCGCTCGAACCCTGGCTCAAATTAGCGAACGCCTTCGGCGTTTTTGATCCAACTTGCGTTGACGGTCTAACTTGCTCAATTATCACGGAGTTTGCTAGAATCGGCGCTCGTTACTTGGGTAATTTTCTAACTTTTTGATAGGAAGCTCCGGAAGACCTTCGCATGAATCGAACTACTACTCGATTCTTCACTTTTTGATTGCCGACCCGCACCAGGCGGGCGCGCGGCGAAGGCGCTCCTATCGAATCCGATCGACTGAAGTAACAAAATTAGGTGAATCGTAAATCGTAGGTATCGTCTTCGGCCCTGGGACTCAGGCCTTTGTTGTAGTCCCCGCACGCGCCTGGTTCTATCGAATCCAGGTCTTTTGGCGCGTAAGGGGTGATTTAAATGAGCGAGATCAATGTACAACTGAAAAACGGTGAGCCAGTGCCCGTGCCCGATTCGGCCACGGTGGCTGAGGCTCTCAAGAAACTGGACCGCGATCTGGCGAAACAGGCTTTAGCAGCGAAGATCGGCGATCGCGAGGTGGACCTGACGGCGCCACTCGATACTCTTCGTGGCAGCAACGGCGGAGCGGTTCAAATCGAGCCCATCCAGATTGAACCGATTGTGCCGCAAACGCGTGACGGTCTCGAAGTGCTGCGTCACTCGACGGCCCACCTCCTGGCCGCCGCAGTGCTTGATCTCTTTCCCGGAACCAAACTCGGCATCGGACCAGCGCTGCTCGACGATCCACGTTACGGTTTCTTTTACGACGTGATCACGCCACAGCCGCTAACGGAAGCCGATCTGGCCGTCATCGAAAAACGGATGAAGCAGATCGCGAGCAAGAACCTTGGCTACCGGCGCGAGGAGATTCCGAAACACGAAGCCCTGCGTGTGTTTGGCGAACGCGATGAGCCGTTGAAGTGTGAGCTGATCGACGAGAAGGCGGGCGACTTCGTGAGCGTCTACTACATCGACGGCTCGCCGTTTATCGACTTCTGTCTTGGTCCACACGTGCCGAACACGAATAAGCTGAAGGCGTTCAAACTGCTTTCGCTCGCAGGCGCTTACTGGAAAGGCGATGCGTCGCAACAGCAGATGCAGCGCATCTACGGCACGGCTTTCTTCACGCAGGAAGAGCTCGATGCGTGGCTCAAGCAGCGTGAAGAAGCAGAGAAGCGAGATCATCGCCGTCTCGGTCGCGAGCTCGACCTGTTTTCGATTCAGGAAGAATACGGCCAGGGCTTGATCTTCTGGCACCCGAAAGGCGGCGCGATCCGCAAGGAGATGGAAGACTACCTGCGCGAGCAACTGTTGCTGCGCGGTTATGGGCTCGTCTTCACGCCGCACATCGCCAAGCGCGAGCTCTGGTTCACGAGCGGGCATGAAATCAACTACGTCGACTCCATGTTCTCGCCGATGGAATTCGAGGACCAGGAGTTTCGCATTAAGCCGATGAACTGCCCGTTTCACATCGGGATCTATAAGTCGGCGCAGCATTCTTACAGGGATCTGCCGTTACGATATGCCGAGCTTGGAACGTGCTATCGGGCCGAGCTTTCCGGCGCGCTGCATGGGTTGATTCGCGTCCGTGGGTTTACGCAGGACGACGCACACATCTTCTGCACGCATGAAACCGTGCGCGCCGAAATCATCAGTTGCATCGACTTTGCCTTTGATGTCTATGAAGCATTTGGCTTCAAGGATTACAAAGTCGAGCTTTCCGTCAGAGGCGACGACCGTAGTCTCTACTTCGGTGCCGATGAGGACTGGGAAAGTGCCGAAGCTGCTTTGGCCGATGCTTTAAATAACCGTGGGGTTCCATACGAGCGTATTGAAGGCGAAGCCGCGTTCTACGGGCCGAAGATCGACATTCGGGTCAAGGACGCGATTGGTCGCGCCTGGCAGTTGACGACGGTCCAGTTTGACTTTAATTTGCCGGAACGTTTTCAGCTCGAATACATCGGCGAAGACAACAAGCCGCACCGCCCGATCATGATTCACCGGGCGTTGTTTGGATCGATGGAGCGGTTCTTTGGTGTGTTAATCGAACACTATGCCGGAGCGTTCCCGATGTGGCTGGCGCCGGTACAGGTCGCAGTCTTGCCGATCACGGATCGAGTCAATGAATACGCGGGTGAATTGGCGCGTGAGCTGCGCGCATCAGGCTTTCGTGTTGAAGCAAACCTGCGAAGCGAAAAAATTGGTGCGAAGATACGTGACGCGCAGTTACAGAAAGTGCCGTTCATGCTCGTGCTCGGCGATCGCGAGATGGAGCAGAGAACGGTGGCGGTGAGAGAACGTGCAAGGGGCGACATCGGTGTGATGTCGATTGAGGAATTCAAAGAGATGGCGCGCCGGCTGGTTGAAACGCCGCGCGTTGACGAACAACTAGCAATCCACAGATTACGCAGATATATTGAATCTGTGTAATTTGTGGATGGCTCAATCTTAGGAGGTGCAGCAATAGCTACAGGCTTTCGAGGTCGCGGTCAGCGTCCTGATAACCGGCGCGTGCCGCCGGTTCGTATCAACGAGAGAATTCGCGTGCCTGAGGTGCGCGTGATTGGTGAGGAGGGAGAACAACTGGGCGTGATGGATGTGCGCGATGCCGTGCGCGCCGCCCGGGAAAAAGGGCTGGACCTCGTCGAGGTCGCTCCCAACGCCGATCCTCCGGTTTGCCGCATCATCGATTTCGGAAAGTACCAGTACGAAGCGAAGAAGAAGGCAAACGAGGCGAAGAAGAAGCAGGTAACGATCACGGTCAAGGAAGTTAAGTTCCGACCGGGAACGGACGATCACGACTACGAGTATCGCATGAAGCATGCGCGCGAGTGGCTCCAGGAGGGCGACAAAGTCAAAGCCACGATTTGGTTTCGCGGTCGCGAGATGACGCACCGTGAGTTGGGTGCGCGAATACTGGAGAAACTGGAGAAAGACCTCCTCGACGTAGGTGAAGTTGAAGCACGGCCAAGGATGGAAGGGAACCAGATGTTCATCATCTTTGGACCGAAGAGACATAAGAGCGGTGGCGGTGGCGCAAAGCCAGAGGCGCCCGCTCCTGCTCAATAGTTCATTAATAGAAGGGAATCAATCATGCCAAAACTTAAAACCCACAAAGGGGCAGCCAAACGTGTGCGGCTGACGGCCACCGGGAAAATCAAGCGTGGCCATTCGCATGCGCGGCACATACTGACAAAGAAGACGAATAAGCGAAAGCGCCATCTCGATATTGATGTGCTCGTCTCGAAGGCAGACCACGATCGCGTGATGTCGATGTTGCCTTACGGAAGAGATTAAGACTTAACCACAGATTACACGGATTTTTCGAACACGGATCTGTGGATGAATTAGTAAAGGAGGAATCATATGCCCAGAGCAAAACGTGGCAATAAGCGTCTCGAGAGACGCAAGAAGATATTAAAACTGGCAAAGGGTTATCGCGGTACAAAGTCGAAACTTTACCGGTCCGCGAAAGAGTCAGTTGAGCGAGGTTTGAATTTCGCTTACACCGGGCGCAAGCTGAAGAAGCGCGATTTTCGCAGCCTCTGGATTGTTCGTATCGGTGCGGCGGCTCGTTTGAATGGTTTGAACTACTCGCAGTTGATGCATGGTCTGAAACTGGCTGAGATCGATCTCGATCGAAAAGTTTTAGCGGATCTCGCCGTACACCAACCCGAATCGTTTGCTGAAGTGGTAGGACACGCTAAGGCCGCGCTCGAGCGTGAACAACAAAACAAGGCTGCCTAATCTTTTAATAGATAGCCTACTGAAAGGAATCATCAGTGAAACACAAATCCATATTACTGACACTCACGTTCCTGCTTGGCAGCATCATCGCTGTGGCCCAGACCGCGCCTGCGAATATCTCGGGCACGTACGAGGGAATGGTGAAGAGACCAGGCGCAACCGCTGAAGAGAAGGTGTCTCTCGAGCTGAAAAGCGAAGGTGGAAAAATCACCGGACGCGCGACTCATGGCACCATGGTTGCCGACGTAACCGACGGAAAGCTCGAGAACGGAATGCTCACGCTCAGCTTTGGTAAAGACGCAAAATTTGTCGCCAAAGTTGATGGTGACAAGCTTGTAGGCGAAGCCGTGCACGGAACCGAGAAGATGTCGATGGAGTTGAAGAAGGTTACTGCGGCTGCTATCACTCCTGAATCTCCGGCTGTGACTGTCGGTCGTGGCGCCGTTGATCTCAGCGGACAATGGGAAGCGGTTGCGGATGCGAACGGCCAGCCGTTTCCGTTTTTGCTGACCTTGAAAATCGACGGCGAGAAAGTTTCTGGTAACAGCAGCTCGCAACTCGGCGACTCTACGATCAAGGACGGCACCTGGAAAGACGGAAAGCTGGTGTTTTCACTCGAAGGCGCGAACGGCACGATCGCGTTGAGCGCGACTGTTGTCGAGGGAAAACTTTCCGGCGAGTTTGATTACGCAGGCCAGTTGCAAGGCAAGTGGGTGGCGGTTAAGAAAAACTAGACAGGAACTCAGATTTCCAGTCATCCTGTTAATTCTGAAATCCTGTAATCCTGTGAAATGACTGATCAATCACCTCAAGCTCAGGTAGAATCAATTACCAAAGCGTTCGAGCAAGACTTCGGACGCTTTGCTTCTCTTTAGTGGTGATCCCTCTACCCTGTCTACTCTTGATCTCGATACCGCACTCGCCGAACAGCGTGCCGTGGCCGATTTGCGGACGCGGCATCTTGGAAAGAAGAGCGATCTGGCTGCCGCCAAGAAGTTAATCGGACGAGTTGCGCCTGAGGAGCGAGCTGGTTTTGGCCAATTGGTTCAAGCCACTGAAGACAAGTTAGAGACTATGCTCGATCAGGTCGAGCTTAGTTTACGAAACTACATCGAATCGCACGCACGGCGCGTGAGAGTATCGACGTCACGATGCCCGGGCGCCGCCCGCGTTCCGGCCATCGCCATCCAATCACCCTCCTGCGCGAGCGTCTCGAAGATATCTTTGTCTCGCTTGGATATGCGATCGAAGACGATCGCGAGATCGAAACTGATTTCTACAACTTCGACGCGCTCAACATTCCTGAAAACCATCCGGCGCGCGCGTGGCAGGATACGTTCTACACGACCGACGGCTTCGCCCTACGCTCGCAAACATCGACCGTGCAGATTCATGCGATGCAACGTCGTGGCGCGCCCGTGAGGATGATCGCGCCTGGCCGTGTATTTCGTCGCGACACTCCCGATCCCACGCACAATCCGATGTTCTTTCAGGTCGAAGGCCTGTGTGTCGATCGCGGCATCACGATGGCGCACTTGAAAGGCACAGTCGCGGAGTTTTTACGACGAATGTTTGGGCCTGACACGGTCACGCGCTTTCGACCGTCGTACTTTCCGTTCACTGAGCCGAGTGCCGAGTTTGATTTCAGTTGCTTCAAATGCAAGGGCAGTGGTTGTCGCATTTGTAAGAACTCGGGCTGGATCGAGCTGGGCGGTTCCGGCATGGTGCATCCGAATGTGCTGCGCGCGGTCGGCGTCGATCCGCAGGAGTATTCCGGGTTCGCGTTTGGCCTCGGCATTGACCGCATGTGCGCGCTGATGTACGAGCTCGATGACATTCGCTTGCTCTTCGAGAACGACGTCAGGTTTCTGGAAAAGTTTGAATAATGTTCATTAGTCACGAGTGGCTTAAAGAGCTTACGGATACAAGGCTCAGTCCCGCTGAGTTGCGAGAGCGGCTGACGATGGTGGGTCTGGCGATTGACGCCGTCGAAGAGCACAACGGCGATGCCGTGCTCGACGTCGAAGTGCCTTCAAACCGGCCTGACTGCCTGTCGCATGTCGGCGTCGCGCGTGAAGTGTCAGTGATTGAAAAAGGACACCTGCGCTTGCCGGCTTCTGAGCCGCCGAAGTCCGAAGGTCACGCGGCGGAGTTTACGTCAGTCGAGATCAAGGATCCGGATCTGTGTCCGCGATACGCGGCGCGGCTCGTGCGCGGGGTGAAGATTGGTCCATCGCCCGACTGGCTCGTGAAGCGTCTCGAAACGATCGGCCAGCGTCCGATCAACAACGTCGCTGACATTACCAACTACGTGCTTCACGAGTTGGGCCAGCCGTTGCACGCTTTCGATTTCGAAAAGCTCGGCGGTCGCCGGATCGTCGTGCGTCGTGCTAACGACGGGCGAGAAACTCAAGACACTCGATGGCGTAGAGCGCGCGCTTAGGAATGACATGCTCGTCATCGCTGATGCTGAAAAAGCGGTCGCGCTGGCCGGCATCATGGGCGGCGAAGAGTCTGAGATCTCCAGTCAGACGAAAGACGTGCTGATCGAGAGTGCGTACTTTGCTCCAAACTCAGTCAGACAAACTGCGCGCCAGCTTGGCATGGACACCGAAGCATCAAGACGCTTCGAGCGCGGCGCCGATCCCGAAGGCGTGCTGCGCGCGCAACAACGATGCGTCGAATTGATCTGTGAGCTTGCAGGAGGTGTTGCAACCGACGACGCGATCGACGTCTACCCGCAGCCGTTCAGTGAGCGCGTGGTTGGTCTTCGTCCCGAGCGCGTACCTGGTCTGACATCGCTGTCAGTCGAGACGAGCGAGATGATTCGGATTCTCACTGGCCTCGGCTTTGAACGTGCTGGGGAATCAGAAGGCCGGATGAGCTTCAAAGTTCCGTCGTGGCGTGTCGACGTCGAACAGGAAGAAGATCTCGTCGAAGAAGTCGCGCGACATACCGGTTACGAAAAGATCGGCGAGGAGCTTCCACCTTCAAGTAGCTCGGGCGAGTACCAGCCCGGCGAGATGCAGCAACGCTCCTTGCGACGCGCGCTGAATGCTTTTGGCTTCGACGAGGCTATCAACTTTAGTTTCATCCAACAGGAAGATCGTTTCGACCTCATTCCATGGCTTGCCGGTCGCGAGGAGCATCAACCGCAGCTCGCGAATCCGATTATCGAAGATGCGGCATGGATGCGCTCGACCTTGTTGCCCGGTTTGCTGTCTTCATTACGACACAACCTGAATCACGGTATTCGAGATGTCCGTTTGTTCGAAATCGGCCGTATTTTCTCCGGTCTGGGCGATGAGGAACTGCCGCAGGAAAGGTTAGCGCTCGCGCTGATTGCAACCGGAGGAGCGGTGGAAGAGAACCGCGCACAGCCTGAGCGCGAGCTCGATTTTTTCGATGTGAAAGGCGCGTTGGAAGCCGCGGTCGACTGGATGAACTTGAGCCCGCTGAAGTTTTCGCCAGCGAGCGCGCGTCATCTTCGTCCGGGACAAACTGCCCGCATTCAGCTTGCTGACGGAACAGATGTTGGTTCGATGGGCAGGCTGGCCGAGCACGTGGCCGCGTCGTACAAGTTTCGTCAACCTGTTTATGTGTTGGAGTTGGACCTCTCTGCGCTGTTGAGTGGTCCAGCGAAAGCGATCCAGTATTCACCTCTGCCTCGGTATCCTTCTGTGACGCGCGACATCTCGCTGCTCGTCAATCGCACCGTTTCGCTCGATGAGATCTTCGCGGCGGTCGACAACCAGCACGTGGCTGATTGCCGCAGCGTGAAGCTTGTTGGCACTTTCGAAGGCGGAAACATTCAATCATCCAAACGCTCGGTGACTCTGCGGCTGGAGTATCGCTCGGACGAGCGCACTCTGCGTGATGAAGAAGTGGAAGAATACCACTCGCGTGTGACTGCCGCGTTGCTCGAAACGTTCGCAGCGGAGCAACGATAAAAATAAATCGTTCGATGATTGCGAAATGAGTCTTGCGCTCGCAGGCGTGAAGACGGATAATCCCTTCGCGCTTTTCAATCTAACAACAGCGGGAGACAAAGATGGTAGGTCTGTCAGGCTTGGAAAAGTTTTCTCACTTGGAAGATAAGATCTATCGCACCATCGAGCTCACCAAAACGCTGCGTCAGGAAAAAGAGAACCTGGAAAAGGAACTAGCGCTCATTCACCGCGACATGGGCAACGTGCTTAACGAAAAAGAGCGACTCGAGAATCAGGTCGAGAAGCTGCTCGCCGAACGTGAGACCATCCGTATGAAAGTCGAAGCCATGCTGGATGCAGTCGCTGCTCTCGAGCCCGAGACGGTTGAGGAGCTCAGATGAGTTCCGGCTTCGGACGTGTGATCAATAAAGGCAGTATGGAAGCAAGTAGCAGCAGTCCCACCATTCGCGTAGAGATCTACAATCAGACCTACAACATCCGGTCTGACGGTGATACTGAATACATCATTCAACTCGCAGAGTTTGTTGACAGCCGCATGAGAGAGATCTCATCGGGCACACTCACTGTCGATTCCCTGAAGGTCGCGATCCTCGCCGCACTACACATCGCCGATGAGCTTCATCGCCTGAAGAACATGCACGAACAGGCAGATGCACAACTTGCCGCGCGCAGCGCCGAGTGTGCGGAGATGCTTGACCGCTTGTTGAAAGTCCGAACCAGCCTCGAAAACGAGCAGGGCGGCGCCGGAAAACTCACCCTCGGTTAGCCACAAAACTTTTAGCCACAAAAGGCACAAAAAGCACAAAATATAAAACCCATTCAATTCAGATCTTCTTTTGTGCCTTTTGTGCTTTTTTGCGGCTATTTATGCTACTATCCGTGCGGCGGAGGGATACGTTCTGCGGTGTTCGTCACCGAGTGTACGATGATTGAGCCAACGCCGTTGATTAGGGAGACCGAGGTCGTTTAGCCAGTGCATTTCTTCATCGTTAAGAACTGCCAGAGGCTGCGACATTAAGAGGTCACCCACCTGTCTATGCAGGTTCAATTACGGCTTCGGAACGGCACCAGCGGATCTCCCTCCTGCCAGAAACCGCGAGTCGTGAATCGCAAATCGTGAGTCTCGCTCGGCACGATTGACGTTTCAGGGTTCGCGGTTTCTTATTCTCACTACCATTCTACATATGAAAGTTCTAATGATCGGAGATGTAGTCGCGAAGCCTGGGCGCATAGCTGTGCTCGAGCGTATCCAGGATTTGCGCGAGCAGCACCAGATCGATCTCGCGATCATGAATGCCGAAAACCTCGCCGGTGGATTCTCCGTCACGCCACAGCTATGCGAGCAACTGTTTGCGACCGGAATCGACGTGATGACTTCCGGTAATCACATCTTCGATAAGAAAGAGGCGATCGAATACATCCGTAAACAGCCGCGACTGCTTCGTCCCGCAAACTATCCTCCGCACACACCCGGCAGTGGATACTGGGTTGGAGATGTCAACGGAACTCAGGTGGCTGTTATGAACGTGATGGGTCGGGTGTTCATGCCGCCTTCCGACGATCCGTTCCGGATCATCGATACCGTTATTGCGTCGTTGCCGGCGGAAGCGAGAGTGCGCATTGTGGATGTTCATGCTGAAGCGACGTCGGAAAAAGTCGCGATGGGATGGCATCTTGATGGGCGCGTGTCGGCAGTCTGCGGCACACATACGCACGTGCAGACAGCGGACGAAAGAATCTTGCCGGGTGGCACTGCTTACCTTACGGATCTCGGAATGACCGGCAGCTACGCGGGCGTTATCGGGATGGACAAAACGGACGTCATCGCGCGGTTTACTTCTGTGACGGCGCGGCGTGCGGAACATTCAACGGGGCAGGTGAGGATCTGCGCCGCCGTGTTGGACATTGATGAGGCTTCGGGGAAGGCAAGGAAGATCGAACGATTGAATCTCACCCACGATTAGCCACAAAAGGCACAAAAACACAAATATAAAACCAGCCCATTTCAGATCCTTGTTGAGCTTCTCAATTCAGATCGGCTCATGTATTTCGGCTTCTCAATTCAGATCTTGCTTTTGTGTTTTTGTGCCTTTTTGTGGCTAAAACTCTCTTATTGTGGCGAACTGCCGATGCGTCGCAGGTGTCGCGCCAGCCCGATTCGCGGCTCGAGTTGAGCCTTCATATCGGGACGCATTCGCAGACACTCATCGAAATCTTTTTGCGCCTCGGTCTCCTGTCCGAGATACACCCTGGCCAGTCCGCGATTGAAGTAGGCCCAGGCAATATTCGGATCGATCTCGATCGTGCGATCGAAGTCAGCAATTGCCTCTTCCATCCTTCCCTTGTACATGAAGGCTGTGCCGCGTCCCTGGTACGCCCACGCCATTTCCGGTGCGAGCTTGATCGCCCGATTAAAATCCGCGATCCCACGATCAAATTCTTTTAGCGCCAGGTAAACGTAGCCGCGCTGGTAAAACGGTTCAGGGATGCGATCGTTGATCTCGATCGATCGGTTGAGATCGACGAGCGCGCCGGCAGAGTCTTCCATATCGAGTTTCAAACTGCCACGATTGCTGTAGGCTTCAAAGAAGTCCTTCTTCATCGCGATGGCACGATCGAGATCTTTCATCGCACCTTGCAGATCGCCCTTCGCGCGTAATGCCGCGGCGCGATTCATATAAATGCTGGCGAGACCCGGTCTGATCTTCAGCGCCTGATCGTAATCTTCAATGGCGCCATCAAAGTCGTTCTTCTTGAAGCGAACCAGTCCACGATTGTTGTAGGCGTTTGCCGTAAACGGATCGACGACGGTAATGGTTTCTGCGGCGTTATCAGTTAGTGAGTTAACTAAACGGCTATCAGACTTTTTGCTTGTGTTGAAGTGTGAGCTCAGGCGGATGGCACGTGTATAGTCTTCAATCGCGCCATCGAAATCGCCGTTACCGCCTTTTTTCAAGGCGTTATTGAAATGATTGAGAGCAGCTTCCGGGGTTCGCGTCTGAGAGAAGACCGTTATGGGGAGCAAAAGGGAGACAAGTGCAAACGGGATTGCATAGCGGCGCATGATAGACCCTCCCTGAGTTGTAGCTCGTCCACCAGGTGCGCTAAGATGCGGGGCGCCGACGATGCAACTTGAACGCTGCGAGGCGATCGAACTTGTATTGTCATCAGAGCCTCGTTGCTATCGGAAGTAGCAGCGAGGCTTTCAATTTGGTTTCCGGTGATTGGCACCGGCTCTGAAAGTAAAACGAACGAAGTTGGAAAAAGTTACAAAGATTCTGGGGCTCTGGATCAGAAACACCGTGGCGGGAAAAGTTGTGACGAAAGAAACGATATGTCCTATACGACTAATAGGATAGAGATCTAAATTTTTATTCAGGTGCGGTTTCGCTTGGTACCATTGCGCCGGGATGAGACTTGATCAATGGCGGAGCTAACAATCGTTGCGCGTATCCTTCCGGGAATGAACGAACGCGTCCGCGTGAATCAGTGATGACGTGTCCCGTTTCACCTTCGGCAACAATCTGTCCGTTGGATGCGCGTACGATTTCATATCCGAAACGAAGTGAGCGTTTACGTAATTCTGTAATGTGTGTACGAACTATTAGTTCATCATCGTAATAAGCGGGAGCTTTATAGCGGCAGTAAGACTCGGCGACAACAAGGAACGCGTCTTCATTCTCTTCCATGTCGCGATAAGAAAAACCGCGCGCGCGACAGTAGTCCGTTCTGCCGATTTCGAACCAGACTAAATAGTTGGCATAATAAACGATGCCCATCTTGTCCGTTTCGGCGTAACGCACACGAAGCAAGGTTTCGTGCCAAACGTCGAATACATCTTCAGGGGCAGGGCTTGTCATCTGAGCAAAGCCTTCCGAACTCATAGCAAGAGGGTTTCCTGATCCTTGTTGGCTGTAAACGTTTAGCGGACTATAAGAGTGAAACACCAATATGTCAAAGCAAATTAGCGCCGGACTGGCCCTGTTGATCCTGTTATGTCTCGGCACGGGCAGTTTCCTGCCAAAAGGACAGGCCCAGGCCGGGGCAGCAAGCAGTACTCAACAAGCAGCCGTTGTCTCGATGACGGCGGCGATGCTCAAGGAGACGAGCGAGCTTCGGGAGCTATCGATATTAAAAACCGTGAAGAGTGGGGCTCAATCTCGCAGCGAGATCGAGCGTATGATCATTAAGAACCTCGATAGCGAAACCACTCCCGCCGAGATGCACGCCGCTGACGTTCTGCTGAAGGCTTTTGGTCTTGCTCCCAAAGATTTCAACTTATCGTACCTTTTTGATCAAACTCCTGACTGAACAGGTTGCGGGTTATTACGATCCGAAGGCACAGCAGTTTTATCTCGCCGATTGGATTGAGCTCGAAGGCCAGAAGCCAGTCATGGCCCACGAGCTGACACACGCATTACAGGACCAGCACTTCAATCTCAAACGATTCGAGAATTGGCCCAAGGGGGATTCTGACGCCGAGCTCGCCGCGCACGCGCTCGTCGAAGGTGATGCGACGCTCGCGATGACGCTTTACATGGCGAAGAACCCACTCGTGGCGCTCGCATTCATTCGCAGCCTGGGCGCACAGGAAGCGGCGACGGAACAGTTCAAACGAGCACCGCGCGCATTACGCGAATCGTTGTTGTTCCCGTATGAAGAAGGATCCGCGTGGGCCACGCAGCTGTACAAGCGCGGTGGCTGGGAGATGGTGTCGCAGGCATTTACGAAACTGCCGCAATCGAGCGAGCAGATTCTTCACGCTGAGAAATACTTTTCTTACGAAGCACCACAGAAACTGGATTTACCGGATTTCAAAAGCGTTCTTGGACCAGCATGGAAGAAACTCGACTACGACGTGAATGGCGAGTGGGGAACTTATTTGATCCTCGATGAGTTTTTGAATGACGCGACGGAATCGAAGCGAGCGTCGGCAGGTTGGGGCGGCGATCGGTTTGCGCTTTATGAGACGGGCAAGTCTGATGAATTCTTTGTCGCACAATTAACTGCATGGGACACGCCTGTCGATGCGCGAGAGTTTTTCGACGCTTACGCAAAACGCACGGTGAAGCGATATCCTAACGCAAAAGAATTGGAATCGAATGAGGATCGGATTGAATGGCAAACTTCAAGTGGCGCAGTAGCGCTTGAGCTGCGCGGTTCGCGTGTCGCTATTGTAGAAGGTGTTCCTTCGTCAACTGATTCCAACAAACTGCTGAATACGATCTGGCAGCAACGATAAGGGTCTAACAAACATAACTGATGAAAAAGTCTGATAGCGGTACTGCCACAAAACAGCCGTCGCGACTGCGCGAGCTCACTGATCAACTTCTGCAACTCGAGACACGGCTGCGCAGCGGCGGCGGTCCCGACAAGATCGATCGCCAGCACCAGCAAGGCAAGCTCACCGCCCGCGAACGGATCGAGTTGTTGCTTGACAGGGATTCTTACTCGCAGGAGATCGGGTTGCTCGTCGCGTATGACCAGTATGACGGTGGTGCACCGGCTGCGGGCGTTGTCACTGTGGTTGGACGTGTCGAAGGCAGGGAAGTCGTTGTTGTTGCAAATGATGCGACCGTCAAAGCCGGATCGTGGTGGCCCGAGACGATTAAGAAGATCCTGCGCGCGCAGGAGATCGCGATGCGGTCGCGCGTGCCGATCATTTATCTCGTCGATTCCGCGGGCGTGAATCTTCCATATCAGGGCGGTGTTTTCCCCGGGCAGTACGGTGCTTCGCGAATCTTCTATTACAACTCGATCATGCGTCGCTATTTGAAGGTGCCACAGATCTCGGCGGTGATGGGACCATGCATCGCGGGCGGTGCTTATTTGCCGGCACTGTCTGACATCATCATCATGGTTGAGGGAACGTCGTTCATGGGCCTCGGCGGCGCGAATCTCGTGAAGGGCGCGACTGGCCAGACGATCGACAATGAAACTCTGGGTGGCGCACGCACGCACAATGAGTTGTCAGGCGTAGCGCACTATCGCGTGCCCGACGATCAAACATGCATCGAGAAGATTCGCGAGTTCGTGTCGGAGTTACCGACACCGGCGAGTGCAGGCGTGATCGAATCCGCAGTCGAGACTTTGCGGCCGGCGGAGGAGCTCTACGAAATCATTCCCGAAGATCACCGGCAGCCGTACGACGTGAGAAAGTTGCTCGAGTGTTTGCTCGACAATGGCCATCTTGACGAGTTTCAAGCTGATTATGCGAAGGAGATGATCACGGGCCATGCTCGTATCTGTGGGATGCAGGTCGGAGTGATCGCGAACCACCGGGGAATGGTGCGTATGCCTGGCGGCAAGCCGCCACGCTTCGGTGGGATCATTTATACAGAGTCGGCGGAGAAAGTGGCTTACTTCATCGAGACCTGCAATCGACATCAAACGCCGTTGTTGTTTGTGCAGGATGTTTCCGGGTTCATGATCGGATCTGACGCTGAGCATTCCGGAATCATTCGCGCCGGGGCGCAGTTTGTCGAAGCGATGGCGACTGCAACGGTTCCGAAGATCGTTCTGACGGTGAATCACGCGTCGGGCGCGGGCTACTACGCGATGGCGGGTCAGGGGTTTGATCCGGATTTCATCTTCAGTTGGCCCACCGGCCGCATGGGCGTGATGGAAGGTGACTCGGCGGTGCAGGCTGTATTTGGCAGTCAACTGGAGAAGTTGAAGAAGAGCGGTGGGTCGCCTGACGAAGCATTAACGGCTGAGATGGACAAAGTGCGTGAGACTTACGACATGGAGCTGGATGCGAAGTACGCCGCCGCGCGTGGGTTTGTCGATGCAGTGATCATTCCGGAGTCGACGAGAACGGCGTTGGACCTTGCGCTGCGCACCGCGCGGAACTATTCGGGCCCACACCTCGGGCAGTTCGTGTTGCCGCCGTCTCTGGTTTAGAGGGGCAATCGTTCTATCCTGTCGTGCATTTTTGACTCTGATTAGCACTCAACGATTAATTCAAGATCATCAATCGCACGGCCGATACCCAAACTCTGGGGAACCATAATCAAGCCACCCATTGGCTCTCCTTGCCGAATGAGTTGTTCAGCATATGGAATCATGGTCTTTTTATCTTGAGTCATGATGCTTCTGTGTTTACTAGCAGCCCACTTGAGCAATATCGGATCGGGTTGACCGGCCCAGTCCGACGTCATGCACCAACACAAAGTCGAGATGAGGCACGCGCCGAATTAGGCCCCGCAGGATCTTATGGTCGAAATTTTCGTCGGTGAGGAGACGAATCATTTTTTTTCGTGATGTAAGTAAGGTTTAGGCTTTAGTTACGTGCTTTGCGACGAAGGAGTCCCTCGCGGCTCAGCTTTTGGTACCCAGGTTGACTTACTATCCTCTGCCAAATTCTTTCAGCCTCTGCCTCGCCCTGCTGAATATACTCGTCGGCGTCCGCTTTGTTATCGTGGTACCAGGCGAGGATCGCTTTGACTTGTGAGACCGAAACTGTGGGATAGCTTTGGCGAATGTCCTCCACCGTGTCTCCCACCTGCATATGGTGCACGAGCGACTCCAGTGTCACCCGTGAGTTTCGCACGCGTATCGAACCATCCTCCCACTGGACCAGAGGCACTGTGTCTGGAAAGTTAAAGCGTTTTGTTTCCACGTTGGCATTCTACATGTTCCGACCTGTAAATCAACCGCCCGCCCCGAACACTTTCGACACAACGCGTTGCAAAAAGGTGTTCAATAAGCAGCACTTTCTTCACGAGTGTGGCAGAAAGTACCCGCACCTCTCAATTTCAAACTTAACGCTCCCTACTCGTTCTGGGTGTCCCTGATTGTTTGCTGAATCAGGGCGGTTCCTGTAATGATTAGCGGAAACGGATTGCGCAACTGTATTTTATTAATTCTCAAACTCACGTGTGCCCGACTGACGTACATCTCAGAAAACAAGTCAAATGACTCCGATTCGAGTGTTAATCGCTGACGACCACGCGCTGGTCCGCGCAGGTATCCGGGCGCTGGTCGAGAAAATTGAGGGTGTGGTTGTAGTAGGCGAAGCCGGCAAGGGCAGTGAAGCTCTCGACCTCGCCAGACAACTCAAACCCAACCTCATGCTCCTCGATATCACAATGCCGGACGGAGGCGGCTTTGAGGTCCTGGACCAGATAACGAAGAAGTACCCGGAAATCAGAGTTATCGTGCTGACGGTCCATGAAGCAGGTGAATATGCCATTCGTGCCTTGCGCGAAGGAGCGGCCGGTTTCCTGCCAAAAAGCGCGGCGAGCACGGAGCTCGAACAGGCCATCCAGACAGTGATCCGGGGCGACATCTACATCTCCCCGGAAACCTCCCGGAAAACCCTCCTCGAGTACGGCAGGGGCGCCACCAAACGCGATCTGTCTGGCCACGCTCAGCCCGCGACAACGCGAAGTCCTTCGTCTCATTGCTGAAGGCAGAACCACCAAGCAGATTGCTCAGGTGCTGGAAATCAGCGTAAAGACTGTCGAGACTCACCGGGCCCAGCTAATGGAACGGCTCGGAATCCACGACGTCGCCGGGCTGGTCCGCTACGCGATCATCGTGGGCCTCATAGAAGTTGAGTGACTCACTGTGAGTGGTCCAAACATGCCGGGTTAACACAAACGCTCAGGGATTCCATTAGTCGAGTTCAGGAAACTCCCCAATTGCGCACCCTTGAGATCCGGCTTAACCTCCAGACGCTGAATGGTTTACATGACCTGCTCGGTGACTGTTTCGCCATTCCGGTCATTAGGCAAACCTCGCATCTCGACGAGCAGGGCGACGTAAAAGAAGAATTGTTGACTTCGGATCCGCGGGAGCGGCACGGAAGTCTTTTATCTCTTATACGGGTTTAGCGGCACCGGTAAACCATTGGACCACCAATCAATGAGGTTGCCAGGCAATGCGCGGATGCAGCAGCACTTCCTCAGCAAGTGATTCTGTGTTGCCTCAAGATTAGGTCGAAGCGGCTTTGATTTGAAATCCAACGAGACGCGCGCGTTGTAAACAGGGTGAAATCCTCGCGCGTGGAAAGAGGGGCGACAGCCAGGGCGAGGTTGTCGTCCCTCTCCTAATGCAGCCTCAATCAAAGGGAAGTTTGGCAGTGGAGGATCGCGAGCATGACAAGTATCGCAAATGGAAATGCGCACGCGTTGGTGAGGGAAGATGATTACCGGGCGCGTGATTTGGCAGACGATGTTCAAGGAACCTCACCCACGCTACGCTCGGCTGCGTACCATTCAGACAATGAGCTGGTAGGACGCAGCCAGGCGTTTGTCGAGACAATGAAACACGTGGATCGTGTTGCTGGCACAAGCTCGCCTGTCCTGTTGACAGGCGAGCTCGGCGCCGGACAGGAGTTCGTGGCTACCACGATTCATCATCGCAGCGAGCGCAGAGACAGACCCTTCGTCATTATTAACTGCGCCACAATTCCGGCGGAGTTGATCGAAGCAACACTCTTCGGGAATGAAGATCGCAAAGGACTGCTGGAGGAAGTAGCCGGTGGCACTGTCTTTCTCGACGAGATCACACAAACGAATCCCGCCGTACAACTGAGCCTCATGCACCTGCTGCAAACGGGCGAGTTGAGCCGCGCCGGATCAAGCGAGACACCGAAGCTAAACGTGCGTGTGATTGCTTCCAGCAGTTGTAACCTGGAACAGGAAGTTGCAGCCGGGCGATTCTCCAACGATCTTTTCAACGTACTGAGTGCAGTGTCGATCGCATTGCCGCCGCTGCCGGATCAACATGAAAGTATCTCAACTGAGACCTCTGCCCAGTCTGAGCCTGCCAATGACGACTGGGTCACACTGTCTGAAATCGAGGGACGTTATGTTGCTCGCGTGCTGATTCACACTCGTGGAAACAAACAAGCTGCTGCGCGTGTACTCGCAGTCGATCGAAAGACCCTCGACCGAATGATTAAACGACACAACATCGACTGTCATCGCGCGCGCGCGCCGCGGGCTGTAGCCTCATAAATCACAACTACAAAAAGCCACCAAAAGCACAAGAGGATTTCCTTTTGTGCTTTTTGTTTCTTATGTGGCCCTTGACACTTGTTCGACAGGCTTGTTAATTTCTGGCCTCCGTGAGAAAACTCCTGCTTGTTCTTGCTGTGGTCGTTCTCTACGTGCTTCATCAGGACATATGGTTCTGGCGCAGCTCCCGCCTCGTTTTTGGTTTCATTCCGATCGGACTCTTCTATCAAGGATGCTTCTCAGTGGCTGCTGCGCTGCTGATGTGGCTGCTGGTGACTTATGCCTGGCCGTCTCACCTTGAACAGGAAGTTGAGGAAGCAGATACCAGGGAGGACGCTGCCCATTGATTCCCGCAATCGTAGTTTTTCTTTACCTCGCGATCGTTCTCTACATCGGTATCTTTGCTTTTCGTCGCGCGAAAGGTAAAGAGGAAGCCGAAGACTACTTCCTCGCGAGCCGCTCGCTTGGTCCATTCGTGTTCCTGTTTTCGCTCTTTGGCACGAACATGACCGCCTTCGCGATTCTCGGCTCCTCCGGTCACGCATTCAACAACGGCATCGTGACGTTTGGCTTGATGGCATCGTCGTCAGGCCTGGTGATTCCACTCACGATTTTTCTGGTGGGCACTCGCGTCTGGGCACTCGGCAAGAAATACGGCTTCATGACCCCCGTGCAGATGTTTCGAGATCGTTGGGAGTGCAGTCACATCGGAACAGTGATCTTCGTCGTGCAGGCCGTGTTGCTCGTGCCGTACATCATCATCGGCATCATGGGCGGCGGAACGACGCTTTCCGTTATCAGCGGCGGGTTCGTGCCGTTCTGGTTTGGCGGCGCAATCGTCGCGCTCGTGGTGATGAGCTATGTTTTCTTCGGCGGCATGCGCGGCACTGCCTGGGTCAATACTTTTCAGACTGTGCTCTTCCTGTGCTTTGGCGCCGTCGCGTTGGCTGTCATCGGCATCGGGATGGGAGGCTTTCGCAGCTCAGCGCAGTCGTTACTAACACCAGCGACGTCGTGGTTGCTCACGCGCGAGCGGTTCTCGCCGTACTACTTTTTCAGCTACACGTTCATTCCGCTGTCTGCGATCGCGTTTCCACACATCCTGATCTTCTGTTTGACTGCGCGCAAGATGGCGCAGTTTAAGAAGACGGTCATCTTCTATCCGATCTGCATACTTGCGATCTGGCTACCGTGCGTTTTTCTCGGCGTGATGGCCAACCGCGTTACCGAAGTCCCGCAGATTCGCGAAAAGCAGGAAGCGCGCCGTGTGCTCGCCACTCAGGGACGCACAATGGATCCCGAGCACCGCGATGAGCTGCGTGAGAAATCCGCCGGCGACGATGTGATCATGCTGTTGCTGAAACAGTATGCGCCACTCTGGCTCGCTGGATTGCTGGGTGCAGGGATTATGGCCGCCGTGATGGCCAGCGACTCGCAGATTCTCGCTCTCTCTACCATGTTTACGGAGGATGTCTTCGCCTTCTATGGCGGTAAGCGCCGCTTCGGTGAAGCGGTGCAGGTCCAGACCGGACGCATCTTTATCGTTCTCATAACACTCTTTGCTTACATTGTCGCTTTGCAAGCGCCCGAGACGATCTTCGAGCTCGCAATCCAGTATGCGTTTTCCGGTTATGCAGCGTTGTCTCCACTCCTGATTGCAGCATTGTTCTGGAGAGGCAGCACGAAGTGGGGCGCGCTCGCGGTAGCTCTTTGGACGGCGTCGGCCGTCGTTGCTGTAGCTGCATTGCAAGCCACAGTTCCGGCGCCGGCGCCTGGACCACCGCAGGTCCTCTGGGCGCCAGGAGGTATCAACGTTTTGGCTCGAACTCCCGGGGGTACTTCTGTCTTTGGATTCATGCCGGTAGTGCCGATGGTGATTGGGTCGACGTTGTTGATGATTGTCGTGTCACTGCTCACTCAGAAACCCGCCGCGAGTACGTTGGCGAAGTATTTTGGAGGTCGTAAGCCGTGAAAAAACTTATTCTGCTGTTTGTTGTCATCGCGTGTGCTTCGTCTTATGCGGTTGGTCAAACCGCGAGTGGTAAACGCCGGGCGGTGAAGACGGGGCCTCCGAATGGAATCTTCACACCCGCGATCGTTACAGGCGATCTCGTCTTTACGTCTGGACAGATCGGGATCGATTCGAAGACTGGTCAGCTCGCTGAAAATTTCGAAGGGCAGTTTCAGCAGGTTTTTCGGAATCTGACGGCGGTGCTGGAGGCTTCAGGAAGCAGTATCGAGCACGTGGTAAAGGCGACAGTGTTCCTCGCGGACATGAACGACTACAACGCGATGAACGAGCTTTACAAGAAGCAATTCAAAGGTGATCCACCGGCGAGGACGACTGTGCAGGTGGCGCGCTTGCCACGTGATGCACGTATTGAGATAGAAATGATCGCCGTGGTCAAGTGAAGTGACTTATCCAGATTACACAGACAAATATTCTGTGTAATCTGTGGATGGATCTAACCGAAGCAATACAAGCGCCCATCTTGTGCTCCGATCACGATACGGCCATTCGCGATCGCCGGTGACGCCGAGAGTGGCGCGCCGGCATTAAACTCCCAGAGCTTTGCACCGTTACTCACGCTCAACACATAAAAGCGTCCGTCATTCGATCCCACAAACACGCGTCCATCGGCAATCGCGGGCGACGATTCAACTCGAGCACGCGTCGTAAACGTCCACGCCGGTTTCCCCTGCAACGTCAAACCGTGCACCATCTTGTCGCGTCCACCAACAACCACACGTGCGCTCGTCACTGCTGCCGACGAGTAAAACGGAAACTTGCGTTGCGGATGTTCATAGCGCCAGTCGACTTTACGCCCCGCGAGATTCACTCCCAACACTTCGTTATCAAACGTGCCATAGAATGCGAGGCCGTCTCGCAATGCGGGCGACGCGCCTGTATACGCTCCCGATGAAACGGTGAAGACTTCTTTCCCATCCGTAATTCGAATCGCGCGAAACAGCTCATCACAACCCGCGATGAAAGCCATGCCGTCTGCGATACCCGGCGTCGAGTGCACTGGCCCATTCGTCTTAAACTTCCATTGCAGCGAGCCATCACGCGCTGAGAGGCAATAAAGGTGTTCGTCGTAAGACCCGATCAAAACTCGACCGCCAACCACGACCGGCGACGACTTGATCTCACCGTTGGTTTTGAACGCCCACAACTTACTTCCGGTAGACGCGTTCAAGGCATTCAGCCACCCACCCAGATCACCGATGAAGACGACGCCGTTGCTGTAAGCCGGTGACGACTCGCCGATAGGGTTTCCGGTCGAGAATTTCCAGTAGACCGAGCCGTTATCGAGACTCAGCGCGGTGAGCTCACCCTTTTGAGAACCAACGAAGACTGTGCCGCCGACGATCGCTGCCGACGATTCGATCGACTCGCCTGCTTCGTAAGTCCATAGCTGTTTAAGCGAAGACGGAACGTTTGAGCTCGACACGCCGGTCAGCGAGGGATTGCCGCGAAACTGCGACCAGTTTTCCGCTGGCGTGTCCTGGGCCAACACCGAAACTGACAACAAAACGATGAAAATTAAGCTCTTTAGTAAACGCATTGATAAACCTCGATCGCTCCCTGCTTATCGAACGGTCTTGGATTGAATGTACCCGTCCACTGCTCGGCCGCTTCAGCCGCAAGCTCCATCAACTCTGATTCACTAACTCCCGCAGCGCGCAGGTTGGTTCGTAAGCCACCGGCTTCGGCGAGCTCCTCGAGTCTGCGCGCGAGGGCTTCGGTCGCACTAAAATCGTTCTGCTTACCGCCAATACTGGACCAACTGAGAAGCTTCGCGTAGTCGTTGCCCGATACTCGCGCATTCCAACGCACAACCGTAGGCAACAGCATCGCGATCGCCGCACCATGCGCAGTTCCATAACGTGCCGTCAAAGGGTTGGCGCAGGCATGTGTCGCGCCGAGCATGGAGTTCTCGATCGCGACGCCCGCATAGTACGCGCCGAGCTGCATCGCGCCGCGTGCCTCGAGATTGTCCGGTTGGCTAAGCACGCGCTCGTAATTGGGCTCGAGCAGTCGCCAGGCTTCGCGCGAAAAGAGCTCGGAAAGAGGATTGCGCTTTGTCGTCACGTAAGTTTCGACAGCGTGAGCAATCGCGTCGAAGCCGGAAGTTGCGGTGATGCTTCGCGGTTGCGAAACGGTGAGAGCCGGATCGAGCAGTGCAACGCGGAACGCTGCCTTCGGATCGCCACATGCCATCTTCGTGTGAGTCTCGGCATCGGAGATCAACGCGTAACTCTGACCTTCACTTCCGGTGCCGGCGGTTGTTGGTATCGCGACCATCGGCAGCATCGGTCGCGTGGCTTTGCCGTAGCCGCGATAGTCAGACATGCGGCCGCCGTTAGTCAGTAGAAAGTTGATGCCCTTGGCGCAGTCCATCGAGCTGCCGCCGCCGAGACCGATGATCGAATCGATATTCAGCGGCGCGGCGAAAGCAGTTCCGTTCTCGATCATGCGCGAGTCGGGATTGACTTCGAAGTCGTGAAAACGAATGACCTCAACGCCCGCTTTCTCTAATGGCCCAACAGCCTCGTCGACGTGACCGCTCGCAAGTAGACCATGATCGGCGACGAGCAGCGTGCGTTGAAAATTCAACTCGCGCGCGAGCTCGCCGAGACGCTCAATTGCACCTGCGCCGTAGACCACTCGCGTCCGAGGTTGATAATCAAAACTTCTCATTTTCGTTTAGCCACAAAAAGGCACAAAAAGCACAAACGATTTGATGCAGACGGGGAAGATCCTTTGTGTGCTTTTTTGTGCCTTTGTGGCAATGCTTACGGTTTACGTGTAACTGCCGTGGCCGGCTTTCCAGCGGCGGCTTCCGATAATGCGTACAGTTGATTGCGATTGGAAATGTAGAGCGCGCCGTTCGCCGGGACCGGCGTCGAATAAACAGAGCTGCCCATGTTTAGCTCGCCGAGTACCTTCTTCGTTTTGCCCTCCTGCATGATCACAACGTCGCCGTCTTCGTCGCCGAGATAAATCTTTCCGTCAATTAACATCGGCGAGCCCCAAACGGCCGCGAACAGATCGTGTGTCCAGTAGGCCTGTCCGGTCCTGGCATCGAGGCAGTGCAGGAAGCCGCTGAAGTCTGACTGGTAAACGAGCCCGTCTTTGATGGCCGGCGTCGAGATCGAGCGGCGAATCTTGTCATAGTGCCAGACGAGTCCGGACTTCGTGATGTCACCGCGCTTGGTTGCGTCGATGCAGTACATGTGACCGACGCCTTCACCGTGTTCGGGATCCTGACCGTTTGAGATATAGACACGATCTTCGTAAACCACCGCCGTGCTGATCACCTCGTTGCGCGTCTTGGGCCAGACAGAATCTTTCGGGTTCGTATCAAACTCCCAGAGCTTCTTGCCCGTCTGCGCTTCATAGCCGCGAATCCAGCCGTCGCCCTGCCCGTGAATCACCTGGACCACGCCGCCGATCGTTCCGACCGTCGGCGACGCCCACTGCCCGTGCAGGATGCGATCCTGAACCGAGTTGTCTTCCCAGGCGAGCTTACCTGTCTTCTTGTTAACGGCGATGATGGCGGGTGCTTTTGGTGAAGGAACGTTGACGTGACTCTCGTCCTGACCGTTCGAAGTGCTGACGAAGATCAGATCGCCATGCACCACGGGCGATGAGTTTGCAAGGTTGTGCGGCAACGATCCGACTTCCTCGATCATGTCGAACTTCCAAACGACGTCTCCGTTAGCCTCGCCGGTGAGCTTCTCATCCGTAACTGGACCATCGTTCTCTTTGTCGCGAAAACCCTGCGTGTCGAGACACATCAGCTCAGCGCGATTCGACACGTAGTAAACCCGATCGCCCTCGACTAAAGGCGACGAAGCAACGCCCTGGTACGGCCAGTCGTTGACGCGGCCCGCTGCCAGCTTGTCATGGACCATCTGCCACAGGAACTGGCCGTCTGACTCACGAAACGCCATCAGGATGCCCTTGTCGCCCGTAATCTTCGGATCGCGTAGCCCTTCGTTGTTGGTGCCGACGAAGACCGTGCCGCCTGCGACCACTGCATTGCCGTAAGTTTGCGAGCCGAGCTGGGCCACCCACTTCACGTTCTTCTTGGTCTTGACGTCCCAGCTCGTCGGCAGGCCTTTCATGTTTGAGACCATGTTGCGATCAGGTGTGCCGCCCCACATGGGCCAGTCGCCGGAAGCCGGATCGCCAGCGGACGCCGCGGGCACGAGGCCGCAAACAGCAGCACTGAGCAGGATTAGAAAAATGATAGCGTTCGATTTTGTGCTTTTAATTCTCATTTGTTTGCGTACACCTTTATGTTGTCGAAGTAGAGTTCAGCGAGGCCGTTACCGAAAATTCCGGGCGCGCCCTGACGGTTGGGAATCGGATCGATACGTTCAATCATCCACGCGCTGGGTTCGGGCTCACCTGCCGGCCAGGCCTTCCCGCGGGCGCGTGTCTTCCCGTCAGGCGTATTCTCAACTTCCAGTTTGAGACGGTACCAGGTGTCGGGCTTCCAGGCGAATGGCATGCTCTTCGTGCGAGCGGTTTCTGGTTGCCACGGCTCCAGATGCAGCATCTGGCTGTTGCCGTAAAGAGTCAAGACGTAGCGTTGCGCAATCACGCCGGCGTCGCCTTGTTGCCGGCGTTTTTGCGTTGCATTGACGTCGGCTTCAACCGTGTAGTTGGACCAGTCTGATGGTCCCATGTAAGCTCGCGCGCGACTCAGCAATGAAGAGCCCTCAGTCAGCTTCGTGAGCACTTTGTTTCCGTTCTGCTCGCGAATGGTGAACTTCATCGTGGTATTCACCCACGTCGGCGGCAGCGTGTTCACTGCATAGGAGTCGAAATTTTCTGTCCACGGCAACGGCGGAAATACGCGCACACTCGCAGTGCCGCTCACTCCTGCAACAGTCGCTTTTACCAGACCTGCCTGCGCCACTGCGTCGGGGCCCGCGGTGTATTGACCGTTCTCGATCGTGCCTTTTAGTTGATCGAGCGACCATGTGGCTGCAGGTTCTTCACGAATGAAGTTGCCCTGCGCGTCAAACAGACGGACGCGGAATTTAACTTTATCACCGGGTTTGAGAATCAACTCGGTCGGCACAACCTGAACGTGCGTTGCCGCTTGCGAGCTGACCGGACTTCCCACGGCATTTGCATTTGCCTGCGAAGAGCTATTGGTCGCTTTTTTACCGATAGCGTAGAGACCTGAATCAGTGACAAAAAAGATGCGGCCGTTCGACACGGCTGCCGAGCCGATGATTGCTTCCGGTTGCGCCTCGGTGCCGAGTTGGTCCTCATCGAGAATCTCACAGCCTGTCGCCGACGGTTTCAGTATGAAGAACTTTCCGTTCTCCGTGCCGACATACAACTTGCCGTCCGCAAACACTGGCGACGCTTTCTGGATCGTGCCCAGGTTTTGCAGCCAGAGCCGCTTGCCGCTGTTTACGTCGAAAGCGGCGAGATTCGCGCCGTTGTCGATGTGGTAAATACGATCGCCATCGATCACCGGAGAAGAGAAGCCGCCCTGCCAACCGAAGACGCTCCACTTCACCTGTTCCTTCTTGATGTCGCCTTTTGCGGTTGCGTCTACAGCGACCATCATCCCCATCTCGTTCGATTCGAGATTCTCCTCGCTGTGCGTCAGAATCGCGGTGGTGCCGTGCACGACGACGCCAGTGTTCAATCCGCGTTTGCTGATCTCATATTTCCACACTGGCTCACCTGTTTGCGGTTTGATCGCATGAGTCACACCGTCGCTGGCGCCCTGGATTAACAGTCGTGTGCCGTTGATGTTGACGATAATCGGAGGCGCATACGTCGTGTCGTAAGGACGGCCGCCGGGAGCGCTGATCCACATGGTCTCGCCGGTTTTTTTGTCGAAAGCCATGAAGCGATGTGCGCCGCGTCCGTGCTGTCCCCACTGGAACGTCACGCCACTGACAATCACGAGATCGCCGTCGATAATCGGCGAGACGGTGCGTCCGCCGTGTGTGGTGAGCAGTCCGAAGTCTTCGCCGAGCGAGCGTTCCCACAAGACTTTTCCATCGCGATTGAGACCGAGCAGGTTACCACCGACGCCGAATACGTAGATGTTTCCCGTCGTGGGATCTCCAACCGGAGAGGCCCAGCCGACGCGATGTGGCGGTACGTCGCTCAGGTAGATATTGAAGCGATGTTCCCACAGAAGCTTTCCGGTGTCGGCGTTGAAACACAGGACGCGCTCCTGGAGCGACTCGCCCTGGCCGGCGGAGTTCTGCAGGTAAACACGATCGCCCATGACGATCGGCGCCGAGCGGCCACCGTATGGGGCTCGCCAGGCGAGGTTCTCACCCGCGGGAGACCATTTCACCGGCAAATTCTTTTCAGTGGAGACGCCGTCGCGATTTGGTCCGCGCCATTCGGCCCAATCACCGAAGGCCAAAAGCGATAACGCGAGGCAAAGATTCAAAGAAATGGAGATCAGGTTAGTCATTTTGGAGGTCCATCACTAATTAAGGATGAAAACGTTCCCGAGTCAGCAAAAAAAGCTGTTCGGGGACCAGAAGTCACTGCGCGCTTGCAACCCTAAGGATGTACAATACGTAAGCTCACGTTGCTGCGTTACAAATTTTTCGGTTGATTCTATCAGATCGGTTTGAGCCCGCGACAGCGGGCGCTAGCATAAAGCCTGGGGCGCAAGCCCCAGGATCATCAAGCATTCTGTGATCGAGCCCGCAAAGCGGGCGACAGCGCTCTGAATGAGATTGCTGGACCTAAAAAATTATTCGTAACGAAGGCTGTCGCCCGCTGTCGCGGGCTTGTGCTGTATATAACTTCGCTAACCTGGGGCTTGCGCCCCAGGCTTTATGCTTCCGCCCGCTTCGCGGGCTCGGAATCAAATACTTCAGCCGCTAAGTCACACCCAAGCAGTTTACGAGGAGAAATCATGTTGGCGATACACAAGGTCTTTCTCTTTTCGTTACTGGTTCTGCTGTTCCCGCAAACCCAGACCAACCCCAAACAAGAGCTCAACGATCAGATGTTCGAAGCGGTGCGCAAAGGCGACGCTGCTGCCGTCGCGGCCGCACTTGATAAAGGCGCTGACGTTAATGCGAAGTTTCGCTACGGCATGACGGCTTTGTTTAAAGCGGCAGAGCGCGGTAATGCAGATGTCACGAAGGTGCTGCTCGATCGTGGCGCTGACGTCAACGTGAAAGACACCTTCTACCGTGCGACCGCGATGTCATGGGCCCTGCAAAACGATCACCTTGAGGTCGTTCGTCTGCTGTTGGAGAAAGGTGCTGAGGGCGCCGAAGATGTTCTGATGAACGGCGTGCAGGAGAATAAAGTAGAAATAGTGAAGATGGCTCTCGAGCTTGGCAAGATCAAACCCGAAAACCTGACTCCAGCCCTCGCGTTTTCGATGAACGCCAATACAGCGCCGATTACCGACATGCTCAAGAAAGCTGGCGCCACGCCGCCGCTCGAAGTTGATGCAGCGACACTTCAGACGTACGTGGGCAAGTACAAAGGTGAAACCGGTCCGGAGGCGACGGTTACTGTTAAAGATGGGAAATTATTCGTCACTTTTACACGTGAGCTACCATTGATGGCATTGGATAAAACGACGTTCCGCCCCATCGCGTTTGGTGGAATGACTATGACGTTCAATGTCGAAGGCGGGAAAGTCGCGAGTATGACGTTCAAGCAGGGCACGACCACGAACGTAATGAAGCGCATTGGCGACTAGGCAGTTAACCACGGAAAAAACAGATCCTGAGGTCCACTTATGAAACGATTTGCAATTGCTTCAATTCTTCTCACGTTTTCTTTGACAGTCGCAAATGCACAGAACTGGCCGCAATTTCGTGGACCAGGTGCGACAGGCGTCAATGAAGGTTTAGCAAAACCCGTAAAATTCGACGCCTCGAAGTCAGAAAACCTTCGTTGGAAAACTCCGATCCCCGGGCTCTCGCATGCGAGTCCCGTGGTGTGGGGCGACAAGGTGTTCGTGGTCAGCGCTGTCACGAGCGGCAAAGACGAGACGCGTTTCGGTCTCTATGGCGACGTGAAGCCAGTCAAAGACGATCCGCAGCACGCATGGAAGGTTTACGCGCTTGATAAAGCTACCGGAAAGATCCTCTGGGAGCGCGTTGCTTACGAAGGTATCCCGAAAGTTAAGCGCCACCCGAAGTCGTCACACGCAGCTTCAACACCAGCGACTGACGGAAAATACCTGATCGTCAACTTCGGTTCCGAAGGTCTTTACGCTTACGACTTCAAAGGCAAGCTTCTTTGGAAAAAGGATCTCGGCGTGCTCGATGCCGGCTGGTTCTACGATGTCGATTACCAGTGGGAATACGGCAGCTCGCCGATCATCTACAAGAACATGGTGATCGTGCAGGCTGACATTCAAAAGAATTCCTTCATCGCTGCTTACGACATCAAGAATGGTAAAGAACTTTGGAGAACCGCACGCGAGGAGCTTCCTTCGTGGGGCTCGCCGACAGTTTATGAGGGCAAGACCCGCGCGGAGCTAATCACCGTCGGTCCGAAAAAGATTCGCAGTTACGATCCGGCGACTGGAAAAGAGTTGTGGTATCTCGGCCCGATGTCAGAGATCACGACGCCGACGCCTTTCGTCGCTCACGATCTGATTTTCATCACGAGTGGTTACGCGCCGATTCAGCCCATTTACGCAATCAAGCCCGGCGGCAACGGAGATCTGACGCTCAAAGACGGCAAGGAGTCGAGTGAGTTTATCGCGTGGAGCAAACAGCGTGGTGGTCCATACATGCCGACGCCGATCGTTTACGGCGATTTGCTTTACACCTGCTCGAACCAGGGCGTGTTGACGGCTTACAACGCGAAGACTGGTGAGCGAGTTTACCAGGAACGTTTAGGTGGAACTGGCGCTGCATTCACGGCGTCGCCGGTCGCCTCAGATGGAAAGATATACCTTTCGAGTGAGGACGGCGATGTGTTCGTGGTAAAGGCTGGTCCAAAATATGAGTTGCTCTCGAAGAACCCGGTTGGAGAGGTCATGATGGCGACGCCTGCCATCTCGGATGGGCTCTTGATCGTGCGCACGGTGTCGCATTTATATGCGTTTGGCGAAACGCCTGCCACGAGTAAAACAGGAAACTAGCCGCGGATTGAGCGGATCTTGTTACCGATTAGAACGGATAAAAGGAATGAAAAAAGTGAAACGAATTGCATTTACGCTTATTGTTGGCATCGCTCTGGCAGTCGCGGGTCTCAGCTCTTTCGCGAGCAAGGCAGCGGCAGGGAACTGGCCGCAGTGGCGCGGGCCGGACGGCTCGGGTATCTCGAATGAGAAAAACCTTCCGTCCGAATGGAGCCCAACGAAGAACATTAAATGGAAGACGGCGATCGATGGCCGCGCGCATTCATCGCCGATCGTGTGGGGCAACCGCGTGTTCCTGACGACCGCAGTCGAAGGAGCAGTGGTGCCGGGCGCGAAAGCCGTGAAGCACACTGTCGATGGTGGCAAAGAGTTTCTGCATCCTGACAGCGTCGGCGCCGATAAGAAACACACTTTCAAGGTCATCAGTATCGATCGCGATACCGGCAAGATCGTCTGGCAGGCGACAGCATGGGAAGGCACGCCTTACGACAATCGTCACCGCAAGAGCTCATATGCAGCTTCGACTCCCGCGACCGACGGCAAGCTTGTCTACGCCTTCTTCGGCACCGAAGGTCTCTACGCTTACGACTTCAAAGGCAAGCTCGCGTGGAAAGCCGATCTCGGCAAACTCGGCACTGTCGGCATGGGCACCGGCACGTCGCCGATTTTGTTCGACAACCTCGTGATCGTTCAGGCTGATGAAGAGAATGGCGAGGCTTCGTTCATCGTTGCCGTCGATAAGAAGACGGGCAAGGAAGCCTGGAGAACGCCGCGCAAAGTGCAAGTGAGCTGGTCGACGCCGTTGCTCGTTCGCACGTCAACGCGTGCGGAGTTGATCGCGAGTGGAACTGAGGCAGTGATTGCTTACGATCCCGCGACGGGGAAAGAGTTGTGGCGGCACAAGGGCGTCGAGAGCAACGCAATCCCGTCGCCGGTCGCAAACAACGAGCTGGTGTATTTAGTGGCCGGCTTCCCGGCGAAGATCGCGATGGCGATCAAACTCGGTCAAAGCGGCGATCTCACCGGCACTCCGAATGTCGTCTGGAGGTATGCCAAAGGTACTGCATACGTTCCGTCGCCCATTCTGTACGGCGAATATCTTTACCTGACAACGGATCGCGGTATCCTTACGGCTATCGACGCGAAGACGGGCGAAGTGAAATACGAAGGTGGTCGAATTCCGATTCCCGCGACGTTCACGGCCTCGCCCGTGGCCTTCGAAGGCAAGATTCTGATGACCAGTGAAGACGGCGACACGTTCATGGTCAAAGCCGGTCCGAAGCATGAGATCCTCGGCACGAACTCGGTTGGCGAGCCTGTCTACGCCTCCCCTGCGATTGCCGATGGACGAATCTTCATCCGCGGCGAGAAGAATCTTTATTGCATTGGAACATAAATCCTTTAGCATCCGTCTAATCCGTGACAACTAACCGCGGATTAGACGGACTCAGGACGGATTTTTATGATCAAACGACTACTCTTTCTGACGCTACTCTTCTGCGCAGCGTGCGGAAGAGGCTCGAACGACGCGCACTACGCTCAGGTCGAAAAGCACCGCCAGGATCAGGCTGCGCAACCTTCTGCCTCAGTTGCGGCGCCGAGTCCGAGCCCGTCGCCAAGTGTTGTCGCGTCGCCCGGCGCAACAGCCGCCGCGCCTGCTGCTCCTTCGCGAAACGTTTGGACGAATTACCGTGGGGCAAGGCGTGATGGCAAATACGACGAAGGTAGTGTTTCGACCAACTGGCCTGCCAATGGATTGCCGCAGCTTTGGAGACAGCCAGTCGGCGTCGGGCATGCCTCGTTCGTCATCGCCGATGGCAAGGCTTACACGATTGAACAACGTCGCAGCCAGGAAGTCGTCGCCGCTTACGACCTGAACAACGGCCATGAGCTGTGGACGCAGAAATGGAACGCTGAATTCAACGATTCGACTGGGGATGGACCACGCGCGACGCCGACGTGGGATCAGGGCCGGATTTACGCGCTTGGCGCGACTGGCGAGCTGCGTTGTCTCGATGCCAACAGCGGCTCAGTGATCTGGGGCAAGAACATTCTCAATGACAACGGTGCGAAGAACCTGCCGTGGGCGCAGGCCGCGTCGCCGCTCATCGTCGATGACAAGGTGATCGTGCTTCCGGGCGGCGCCAACGGCAAATCTGTCGTCGCTTACAACAAGATGACGGGGGCTCCGGTATGGAGAGTTCTCGACGACACTCAGGCATACGTTTCACCGATGCTTGTTGATCTGGCTGGACGCCGGCAGATCGTTGTGGTCAGCTCATTCCGCGTTGTCGGTTTAGCGCCTGAGAATGGCGCGTTGTTGTGGAGCTACCCGTGGGATACCGACATGGGAATCAACGGCTCACAACCGATCGTTGTCGATCAGAATCGTTTCTTTATTTCGTCAGGGTACGGCAAAGGTGCGGCACTCGTAGAAGTGAAGGGTAGTGGCAACACTCTCACCGCGTCCACGATCTGGGAAAACAAGAATATGAAGAACAAGTTCAATAGCTCTGTTCTTCATAACGGGCACGTCTACGGTCTTGACGAAGGAATCCTGGTTTGTCTCGACGTGAACACTGGTGAGCGCAAGTGGAAAGAGGGACGTTACGGATACGGGCAGATCGTCCTCGCCGGCAATCACCTGATCGTGACTTCAGATCAGGGCGACGTGGCGCTCGTGAAAGCCTCGCCTGACAAATACACCGAAGTCGCGCGCTTCAAGGGAGTTGATGGCCAGACCTGGAACTATCCAGCGATCGCGGGCGGCAAGCTCCTGGTGCGCAATTCGAACGAGATGGCGGCGTTCGACATCACCGCAAAATGATTTAAGGTGGAAACAGCGGGGGCAAGCCCCTCTTCCTGACTTGTTCTATTCCAAGTATCAAAAGAAATTGAGATACTGGAAAACGAACAAGTCAGGAAGAGGGGCTTGCCCCCGCTGTCTGTGGTTTTACTGCTGCTTGATGAAAATGCGCTTGGCTTCGTACGAGACATTCGGATTATCTATGTACATATCAACTATGAGCTCGCCCTGACCCGAGATGGTCCATTTCCGCACCGTCTGCGTCTTGACCGGACCTTTCGGCGTCTCCGCCGTCGTCACATCAGTCACCTGAATGCCCCTGTCGCCCGGCAGCCAGATCGCTGATCGTTTGCCCGTCGCTGGTGGCTGGTTCGGCGGTACCGTCGGCGTGAAGTCATATTCCTTCCCATCAAGCACATAGGTATCTTTCACCGTGCGCTCATTGTTCGGCTGAATGATCTTCGTTTCGAGCTCGATGCGATCGTCTTTTTGCGTGATGGTGAGGGTTTGATTCATGTCCGGCGGAAGACCGAAGCTGCGCGCCCGATCCATCGTCCACGTGCCACTGAAGTTTGGTTTCGCCGCCGCCAGGGCGATCACTGACAGTACAAAGATTGCGGCCGTAATCAATAAAGTTCTTGCCATCTTCGATCTCCTTTATTTCTTCACAAGACTCAACAGCGGTCCGGTCATAAACGTCGTGACCAGCGCCATCAACACCATCATTGCGAAAATTCGTCCCGACAGAATGCCCAAATCATAACCGATATTTAGCACTACGAGCTCAACTAATCCTCTCGTGTTCATGAGTACGCCGATCGAGAACGACAGCGGCCAGCTCATACCGGTCCAACGACTCATCAACATGCTCCCGCCCAGCTTGCCCGCGATCGCAACCAGAACGATCACGGCGCACATCAGCCAACCTTGCCAGTCGTTCAACAGACCAACCTGCACGCGCAAACCTGTGAAGACGAAGAACAGCGGCAGCAAAGCATACGAGCTGAACGCCTCGAGCTTGTCTCTGAGAAAGATCCGAAATTCGGTAGAAGGCGGCATTACCACGCCCGCGATGAAAGCACCGAAGAGTGCGTGAATGCCGATCGTCTCGGTGATCAGGGCACAAGCCAGTACAAACGCGAGAATGAGCGGAATCAGGCGCCGCCGGTGCAGTTGCGAGTCGGGCTCTTTGATGATGCGCGCCAGTTGCGGTCGCACTAAGAAAATCATTGCGACCGCAAAGACGAGTGTTAACCCGACCGTAATCGCTGTGCTCGCGAGGCCGGTAGATTTCACGAGTGCGACCACAAGCGCCAGGATGCACCACGCTGTTACATCATCGACAGCAGCGCACGTGAGCGCGATCGAGCCGAGCGTGGTATGCGTCAAATTGCGATCTTCAAGAATCCGGGCGAGCACCGGAAAGGCAGTGATGCTCATCGCAACACCGATGAATAACGCAAATGCATTGAAAGAGGTTCCTGACGGTGCGAGGTCGCGGTAAATAAAAAGCGAGAGCGCGGAGCCGAGCAGAAAAGGCACGATGATGCTTGCGTGACTGATCATCACCGCTGCCGATCCTTTTTCTCGTAGGTGCTGTATGTTCAGCTCCATTCCGACGGTGAACATGAACAGCACCACGCCGAGCTGGCTGAGCAGTCGCAAAGTTTCGAGTGATGCCGGAGGGAAAAGAAAAAACAGTGCGATTGGCGAAAACAGGCCCAGGACGGAAGGACCAAGCACGATGCCCGCAATCATCTCGCCCATCACTGGTGGCTGGCCGAGCCGGCGGAAAAGTCTCCTGAACAAGCCCGCGACAATCAAGATGACGACGATTTGAGTGAGTAGAATACTGACCGGGTTTCGGAAGTTTTGCCAGAGGACGCTTCTGTGAAGGATCTGGGTCTGGTGGCTGAATTGCAACCGTTTCGGCGGTCTGAAGGCCCGAGCCGGCGGCGAGGATCAGCCAGACTCCGGCCACGAAGATCACCAGTAAGAAAAGGTACGGTAAATAGGCGCGCGCATCCAAAAAACTGAACCGTGGTCGCGGGGGCATCGACTCTCTATACAACGCGACCGGACAAGCGCGCAACCTAGTTCTCGATCGGTGCGTAGTAAATCCGTCACAGATCGGTGTTCATCTGTGGCCCTAATTGCTCACAGCGCAGCATTGATGCTAACTTGACTGGTTCTATGACGGTAGACGCTCAAACCAGAACTGAAGTAGGGAATTATTTTGTCTCGAACTATCCGCCATTCTCCCAGTGGAAGCCCGAGTTTGTCTCCGCAGCGCTCGACGCGCTTAACCAGCCTCCGCGCGTCGACGATCCGCTAGGTCTCTATATTCACATTCCGTTTTGCCGGAAGCGCTGTTTGTTCTGTTACTTCAAAGTTTACACAGACAAGAACGCGTCCGAGATCGAGGTCTACCTCGACGCGCTGATCAAAGAGAACGAGATCTACAGTCGCATGCCCGCGTTTCAGGGGCGCGAGCTTCGCTTCGCATACTTCGGCGGCGGCACGCCGTCGTACATCAGCGAGAAGCAGTTGCACTATCTCGTCGATGGTCTAAATCGACACGTGAGCTGGCAGAACGCCGAAGAAGTGACGTTCGAGTGTGAGCCCGGCACCATTCAGAAGGCGAAGCTGCAAACGCTGAAAGAGATCGGCGTCACACGTTTAAGCCTCGGCATCGAACACTTCGACGACGAAATCCTTGCTGCAAACGGCCGCGCGCATTTGTCTCCTGAGATCTATCGCGCTTACCAGTGGGCGCGCGAAGTCGACTTCCCGCAGGTCAATATCGATCTAATCGCGGGCATGATTGGCGAAACGGAAGAGAAATGGCGTGAAGCAGTGCGCAAGGCGATCGAGCTCCAGCCTGACTCTGTTACGATCTACCAGATGGAGCTGCCCTACAACACTGTCATCTCGCAGGACATCTTGAAGAAGGGCGCGACGTCGCCGATCGCCGGCTGGGACTTAAAACGTCGCTGGCTCAACTACGCGTTTGAACAGTTTCTTGCACACGACTACGAAATCGCCGGGACGGACATTGTCGCGACGAAGAAAAAGACTTGCCGGTTCATCTATCGTGATGCGCTCTGGCATGGCGGCGACATGGTCGGCATCGGCGTCTCGTCGTTTTCGCATTTCGGCGGCGTCAATTTCCAGAATGCGCACAACTTCGAGGAATATGTGCGCATCCTTAACGAAGATCGCCTGCCGCTTTTGCGGGCCGTTTCACTGACTCCGAAACAGCGACTCATTCGCGAGATGGTTTTGCAGCTCAAGACCGGATCGATCGACATCGGCTATTTTCAGAAGAAGTATGGTGTCGATGTTTGGAACGAGTTTCGTACTGTTTACGAAGACCTGGAAGAAAAGAGCGTGCTCGAACGTCAGAACGGATCGATCACCCTGACTCGTCGCGGTCTTCTGGAAGTGGATCATTTTTTGCTCGACTTTTTTGAACCTGAACTTAGAACCGTACGCTACGCATGAATACCAATAATAATTTCGACGTCATAGTAATGGGTGGTGGACCCGCAGGAAGCTCTGTTGCCGGCATTCTCGCGCGCGAAGGGCGCAACGTAATCCTTTTCGAAAAAGAAATCTTTCCGCGTCATCACATCGGCGAATCGTTGATGACCGACACTTACTGGACCTTTCGTCGTCTCGGTGTACTTGAAAAATTGAAGGCAAGTCCGTTTGTTCGAAAGTACAGTGTGCAGTTTGCGAATGCCGCGGGTAAGGAATCGCGACCGTTTTACTTCTTTGAAGCGGTCCATCACGAGAGTGCGGTCACGTGGCAGATCACGCGCGCGCAGTTTGATCATTTGCTGATCGATCACGCTGCTGAGCAGGGTGTGACGGTTCATCAGGGTGTTCTGGTGAAGCAGGTGTTGTTTGAAGGCGATCAGGCGGTTGGTGTCGAAGTGCAGATGCAGGACGGCACGCGCGAGAAGTTCTTCGCGAAAGTCGTTGTCGATGCGACTGGCCAGAGCGCGATGCTGTCAAACAAGTTTCGCTGGCGCGTGCGCGATCCGAAGCTCAAGAAGGCAGTGCTCTATTCGTACTTCAAAGACGCGCACCGCGAGCCGGATTTAAACGGTGGCGCCACACTCGTGCTGCGCACTCAGGCGGGCAGCAATGGCTGGTTCTGGTATATACCGCTCGAAAACGACATCACGAGCGTCGGCATCGTTGCCGATCCCGAGTATCTCGTGCAGGGTCGTGGCCAGGATCTCGCTAAAATTTTCCAGGAAGAGATTGACAAGTGTGAGCCGGTTCGCAGACGAGTCGCTCCGGGCACGCGGGTGGACAAGATCTATTCAATTCTCGACTACTCGTATCGCTCGAAGCACAACGCGGGCAACGGGTTCATCATCATCGGCGACGCATACGGCTTTCTCGATCCGATCTATTCGTCAGGTGTGTTGCTGGCGTTGAAGATGGCCGAGCTCGCTGCTGATGCGATTCACGACGCTTTTAATCACGACGACTTCTCTGCCGCTCGTCTGGGCCAGTACCAGGCCAAACTCGATCGCGGCATCGAGTCGATGCGCAAGCTGGTTTATGCGTTCTACAACGAAGGCTTCAGCTTCTCGGGTTTTCTGCGCAAGTATCCGGAGGAGCGCGTGCACATCATCAATCTATTGATTGGCGACGTCTTTCGAGAAGGTGTGGACTCCATCTACGGCCCCATGTCCGAGTTTGCCGAAATCCCCCCACCACTCTACGAACAACTCGACGGCACCATCGTCCAGCAAACGCCATCACCAGAGGAATCCGATCTCCTCTTATCTGCCCAGTACCGTTTCTATGATGACCGGCCACAGATGAACGCGGAAACGGCGGATTAAAACAACAACTTCAACCCAAACTGAATGTGGCGTGGGTCACGAGCTGACGTGATCCGGCCGAAGGTTGGGGAGCCGAGGAAGTTGTCCGGCAAATTAAAGTTTGGGTGATTGAAGAGGTTGAAGGCCTCGGCCCGGAACTGCAAATTGAACCGCTCGTTAAATCGCGTGTTTTTCAGAAGCGACATATTAATGTTCTGAAATCCCGGTCCCTCCAGAATATTCCGGCCCGCATTTCCAAACGTACCTGGCGCCGAGAACGCAAACGCGGCTGTGTTGAACCATTGATCCGTTGTGGGATTCGAGAACTCCGGATTGCCGATCAAGTTTGGCCGATCGTTAGCGCCGAAACCGAGAATCGATCGGCCCGTGCCGCTGTTGTCGATCTCTGATAGCAGCGCGACTGTAAACGGTCTCCCGGACTGAAGCGTGACAATGCCAAACGTCTCCCAGCCGTTCACGAGATGTGCAACAAACCCGTTGCCCGGCTTTCTAAACGGAAGCTCATACGAGTAACTCAGCGAGAACCGGTGACGAACGTCAAAATTAGACAGGCCACGCTCGGCGGCAACGTTGAAACTGTTCTGCGGAAAGTTTGGATCCCCCGCGCTACTGAAGAAGTTTGAAGCATCGTCGATCGACTTGGACCATGTATACGACGCAAGCGCCGAGAAGCCGCGCGTCAGCCGCTGCTGAAAGCGTGCCTGCAGCGCGTTGTAGATTGAATTCGCACGCGACTCGAGCAGGTCGATGTCGTCGAAGCGCGGATCAGGTCGCGGCACAAAAGGCAATCCGGGCGGCAGAACGCTCGGCTGCGGCTGGTTGATGTCGCGAGCCGTCAACAGCTTAGTCCCCTTCGAGCCAACATAAGCGACTTCAAGCACACTGCTACTACCGATCTGTCGTTCGATGTTGAGGTTCCAGTGCTGCATGTAGCCGGTGCGCAGATCTCGCTGTATCGCAAGCGCGGAATCCGGCAACGGAACCGGGAAGAACGACGGAAACGGATCATTGAGTGTCAGCGGCAAGCCTGGCAGCGAGAAGAAGATGTTGTTGTCGAAAAACGGCGAGTTGAAATACAGCGCTTCAGACGGAGCGAGTGGCGACTGGTCGTAGTAAATACCATAACCGGCGCGCAGCACTGTCTCTTCACCAATGGACCACGCGAACCCGACGCGCGGCGCGAAGTTGTTCTTATCAGCTTCGAAGCCGCTGCGCGGAACACCGTTTGTTCCGACCTGCACGAGAGTCCGCGTCGCCACGTCGAAAATGTTCGCACGATCGTCAGCATCGACCGGCGGCGAGTTGTACTCGTAACGCAAGCCGGCGTTGAGCGTCAGTCGCTGTGTGACGCGATAGCTGTCGTTGATGAAGAAGTTGTAGCTCTCGGTCCGGATCTGCTGCGGGTTATCAACCCGCGCGACACTCGTCAACAACGGAAAGCCGAGCAGGAGATCGCCGAGCGCGTTGTTAGTGAGTTGAAAGAAAGGCGAGAACTGTAGACGCCCGCGCGACTCAACATCTCGAAACGCATTCTGCTGCGAAAACCGCAAATCCGCGCCGAACTTGAACAGGTGATTGCCGCGCACCCAGCTCGCGTTGTTCAGAAACTGGTAAACGTTCGTCACGCTGTTTTGTGGATTGTTACCTTCGTCACCGAGGGGCGAGAAACCCGTGATGGTAATGAAGCTGAGCCCCAGATCGCGCGCGCGCGGTGAAATCGTCGGCAGTCCGACATCGGAATTCAAAACACTCGCTTCCTGCGTGACCGAGGCTGCGACTCGACTAAACGCGACGCGACTCTCGTTCACGAGATTCGGCGTTAGCACGAGTGTCAGCGCGCCCATGCCGTTCTGACTGCGACGTTTCACCGTGTCGCCAAAACCCGGCAGCGAGCGAGAACGTCGGACCCGTGAACGGCTCAAATAAATCGCGGTCACCAAAACTGTACCTGAACGTGAGATCGGCGCGGTCAGTCAGCTTATGATCGACGCGAGCGTCGAAGCTGTCGTTATCGTCACGCAGGATCGGCGACGAGACGAAGTTTTGAAACGGAACGTTGCGATTCGGTAGTGGATAGAGGTTCGCGATAGCACGACCGACCGGGTTAATAAAAAAGTCAGGGATGACGCCGTTGTCGAATGGCATGCCCGTGAATGGGTTCCTCGGAACTCCGAACAGGCTCTGCGAAAAGTTTCCGGCACGTTCCAGCGCTGTCGGTACGTTGGTAATGCGCGTGATGCCTTCGCGCGAGCGTGTGCCTTCATAGTCAGCAAAGAAGAACGTGCGATCGTGTTTAATCGGACCGCCGAGCGCGCCACCAAACTGGTTGCGAATGTATTTTGGTTTCGGTTCACCGAGCGGGTGCGAAGAAGTTGCGCGCATCGAGTGCCGCGTTGCGGTGAAACTCAAATAAGGAACCGTGAAAGTCGTTCGATCCTGAATTCAGAATCACGTTGACCTGCGCACCGGGATTACGACCAAACGATGCATCGTAAGTGCTGGTCAGCATCTCAAACTCACGGATCGCATCGACCGACGGCCGCACGCCAAAGGTGTTGAGCTTGGGATCGATGTTGTAGACGCCGTCGAGCAGGAAGTTGTTTGCATCCTCGCGCGCGCCGTTAACACTGAACGCGAAATCACCGCGAGCTGAACCCGCTGAGCCTTGTGCCGGCGGCACGGCGCCCGGCACTAGCAGGCTGAGCTCGTAGAAATTTCGGCCATCAAGCGGCAGTCCCGTGATCTGGCTGTTCTCAATGACGGTTCCAAGTGAAGCTGAGTCTCTCTTCAGCGGAACCCGGTCAGACAAAACTTCATCCTCGATCGCTGGCCCACCGACACGAAGATCAATATCGAGCCGCAGCTCCTGGTTAACGAGGAGCTCAAGCTTTTGACCGTGACTCTTAAAACCTGTCGCCTCGACCTTAATCTCGTATGCGCCCGCCGGAAGGGACGTGATAGCGTACTCGCCGTCACGGCTTGTGGTAACGTTGCGGACCTCGCCCGTTTCCAATCTCGTCACAGAGATGCTTGCACCCGGGATCGCCGCCTGCCGCGGATCGTAAACCGTCCCTCGCACCGACGCGCGATGCGTTTGCGCTGCTATCGTTGCCGGTACCAGCAGTAACAGAACTATTAGAGAGAGGGTTCGAAACTTCGACTTCAAAATTTTGCTCCTCGTTCGAGATTTTTGGACGGCCTGCGTGTTTGCGAGACCTTAGCAAATGAGTTGCTACTATGTCTAAGCCGCAGATGTTAGAATGCGCGGAACTTCATTGACTTACGGCAAAAGTCTTTTTGGAGTTTCAGCTTTAGCCACAAAAAGGCACAGAAGTTACATAAGAGAAAACCGTAAACTGGTTTGTGCTTTTTGTGGCTCATTCTCATATTTGGAGGTCCTAATGCTTTGGATCCTTTTTGCTCTCGGCGCGGCGCTCTCGTGGGGCTTGTATGGTCCTGCGCTGCATCGCGGCCAGGTACAGCTTGGCAATCCCATGCGCGCCCTGTTGTGTGTGGGTGTTGCTTACTTTCTCATCGGTGTGCTGGTGCCGATCGTCACGCTCTCTTCGCAGGGCCAGCTTAACGGCTTCACGATGAAAGGCTCGATCGGAGCGACTGCCGCAGGCGTTCTGGGCGCTGCCGGGGCCGTTTGCATTATCTTTGCATTCAGATCAGGCGGCTTACCGACTTACGTAATGCCGCTCGTTTTTGCGGGAGCGCCGCTCGTAAACGTGTTGTATTCTATGTGGCTGCATCCGCCGAAGACTTCGCCGAATCCGTTGCTCTATCTCGGGTTTGTGTTGGCCGCGCTGGGCGGTGGCTTGGTGTTGTACTACAAGCCGTCGTCGTAAATTGCGGCATCTTCGTGTCTCCCCTGATTTAAGAGTTTTCGCACAGCGAAAGGGAGATCATTAATGAAACGCAGGTTTTTATTGCCGGCAATGGTTGCGTTATTGCTTTTGGCGTCGCACGCGATGGCCCAGCAGGCTGCGCTCTGGCCGCAGTGGCGTGGTCCAAATCGCGACGGCATCTCGAAAGAAACAGGTCTGCTCAAACAGTGGCCCACCGAAGGCCCGCCACTTGTCTGGAAAGCGACAGGCGCGGGACGCGGCTACTCGTCGTTCTCCATCTCGAACGGCAAGTTGTACACGATGGGACTTCGTGGCGACCGCGAGTTTGTCGTCGCGTTTGATGTCGCGACTGGAAAAGAAGCGTGGGCCACTCCGCACGGCGGGGCCTTTCGCAACGATCGCGGTGATGGTCCGAGAGGCACGCCGACAATCGACGGCGATCGAGTTTACGCGCTCGGCGGCAATGGCGATCTGTCGGCGCTCGACACACGTACCGGAAAGGTCATTTGGACCAAGAACGTGCTGAAGGAGTTTGGTGGCTCGAATATTACCTGGGGCATCAGCGAGTCGCCGCTCGTGCTTGGGAACAAGGTGCTGGTAAATCCTGGTGGTCCAAACGCGTCAATCGTAGCGCTCAACAAAGCTGACGGAGCCGTCGTCTGGAAGAGCCAGAGCGACCGGGCGGGCTACTCTTCAGGTATTCCGGTCGAGATAAACGGCGCCACGCAGGTGATTTTCTTCACGAGTGAGCGCGCGGTCGGACTCGACGCGAAAGACGGCAAGTTGTTGTGGGAGTATTCGCGGCCCTCGAACAACGTCGCGAATGTGGCGACACCGATTGCGCGCGCGAATCGCGTGTTTATTTCTTCGGACTACGGCACTGGCGGTGGTGTGGTCGAGATCAAGCCTGACAACAAGGCGCAGGAGATCTGGTTCTCGAAGGACATGCGCAATCACCACAGCAGCTCGGTGTTGATTGGCGATTACCTGTACGGGTTTTCAAGTGCGATCCTGACGGCGATCAAGTTTGATACAGGCGAGATCGCATGGCGTGATCGGAGTGTGGGGAAAGGATCGCTGGTCTACGCGGATGGACACCTGTACTGCTTTAGCGAGAAGGGCGAAGTGGGGCTGGTTGAAGCAACGCCGGCGGGATACAAGGAGAAAGGACGTTTCCGGATCCCGCAAGACTCGCTGCCGACGTGGACGCATCCGGTCGTTGCAGGTGGACGGTTGTACTTACGAGATCAAGACACTATCTACGCCTTCGACGTTAAGGCAAAGTAGGCCACAAAAAGGCACAAAAGAAATCGCCAAAAGGCACAAAGCACAATGAATGATTTTGTGTTTTGTGCCTTTTGTTCTTTGTGCCTTTTGTGTACTACTGTTTCGCGGCGCGTTCGGCGCCGAGTAGTGAGCGCGCGCGGTTTGGTTGTCGTTGCAGTGCGACTTTGAACTGCTCGGCAGCTTCCGCAGGCTTTCCTGCACGGAGCAGGATCTCGCCAAAGAGCTCGTGTGATGGCTTGATGAGTCCCGGTGGACCATACGGTGGACTCATGGACTCTTCCAGCGTCGTCGCTTTCTTCATCAGCTCAATCGCCTTTGCATGGTCCTTCTTCATCGATGCACTCAATGCCGCGATCTCGAGCTCGAAAATCTCCGCAGTCGTTGAGTTTCGGCCTGCTCGAATAGCTCGCAATCCCGCGATGCTTTGCTCTACTACCGCCGCAGAACCATCCATAGCCGCTGCCAGACCACGAATGAACAACGGCAACATCACACTTGCTGACGACATGCGCACAGTTGCCGACCCATTTCCACTCGCCATTGCGTTATGACTTCCGTGACTGCCCGACATCGTCGCTTGCTCGGAAGTACTCGCGGGTTTGTTTTCAGGAAAGAGCTCATTGGCGAGATTCCATCGCTCAGTCTCGACAACGAAAGCCGCGGCCATATTTGCGTAGTTGTTCTCGTAGTAACCCGGCCGCAGCTTGTTATCGTAAGTCGATTCCGACATCACCTGCTTCATCAAGTTAAGCAACTTCTCTGCGTCATCGTAACGATTCTGTTGCAAGTACGCGTACATCAGCCAGTGCAGGCTGTGATAATCGCGCACGCTCAGCGAAAGGTTCTTGCGCTTCATCCACGCATCAGACGATTCCCACGCCGCCTCATTCGACGCCGCCGTTTCCGGCCACATTCCGAGCTGGAGAAATATGTGCGACGGCATGTGACGCGCGTGATGTGCTTCCGGCGCGATGCTCGCGTAACGACGTGCGGCGGGAAGCGCAAGAATCGCGTGATCGGGATCGTCGAACGCATGAATGATGTAGTGCGCGGCGCCCGGATGGTTTGGATTTTTCTGGTATACCTCGAGTGCAATCGCGCCCGCTTTGGCCTGCAAACCGGTAACCTTTCGCGCCGCCGCCGGTCATGCCAAGCAGTGACAACGAGTAGAACGCCGCCGCGTCCAGATCTTCAGGATAAGCGAGATAGACTTTCTTCATCGCGGCTGAGTACGCGGCGTCACGCGCGCGTTTATCGCCTTCACCATAAAGCACACGAACCGCGGCGATGTAAGCTCGCTCGCGATCCGTCAGCCTCGGCGTTTCTTTCAGCTTCGCAAGCACCTGGCGCGCGGTGGCAAGATCCTGTTCTGACCAGAGCGGGTGATTGTAGGTCATCGCCTCGCCCCAGTAGCCCATCGCGAAATCCGGATCGACTTTCGTCGCCTCACGAAACGCCTTGAGCGCTTCCTCATACCAGAACGAGTGCAACGCTGCGAGCCCACGCAGAAAATGCCCCTGCGCTTCCTTCGATCCAGACGTAGGAAACTCAACCCTCCCGAGCTGCGACTCCTGCGCCCTGACACTTAACGCCACCAACCCCAGAATTGTTACCAGGACTAACAACCGCTTCATAATTAACCCTCAATCCGTGAATGAAATCCGTGGAAATCTGTGGCTACTTCTTACCGATCGCATACAAGTGCGTCGAGGTCCGAATGAAGATCTGTCCATCCGAGATCGCCGGTGAGCTGAGCACATAATCACCCAGCGGATTCTCAGCCAGCACCTCGAACTTCGGTCCAGCCGCCACCACCGTCGTCAATCCATCTTCATTCGTGATGTAGATCTTGCCATCAGCAAGCACAGGCGAGCCGCTGTAAGTCCCCGGCTTGATACGTTGGTTCGCGTAGACTTCGGCGCCTGTCTTCGCATCCAGACAAAACATGATGCCGCGATCGTTTACTACATAGAAATACTTGCCGTCAGTAACAGGCGTCGGCACGTCAGGTCCATTGACGGTAGACCACAGCACATGCGAGCTAGTGATGTCGCCACGACCGCCCGCCTTCAACGCCAGCAAAGGTTTAACTCGCGTGGGCGCGTAGATGATGTTGTCAAAGATGATCGGCGACGCGACGATGCGATACATCGGACTGTTATCAGGATTGAGACCGTTCGCACGCCATAGCTCTTTGCCGGTTGCCGGATCGTGACCGGTGACACAATCGCCGCCCGTGATCACGATCTCCGTCGTCTTCCCGTAACGCAGCAGCCCCGGTGTGGTGTAAGAATCAGGCGACTCGCGAATCGCATTCGTCGGCCGATCGACTTTCCACAACGTCTTCCCGTTCTTCTTGTCGATGCGCATCACGTACGACGGCTCGTCTGTCTTCATGCCGTGCAGCACCTGAACGTAAAGCGAGTCTTCATGCAGGAGCGGTGATGAAGCGTAGCCCCAGTTCAGTCCAAACTCGCCGTACTCTTTCTGAATGTCCCTGGTCCAGAGCTCCTTGCCGCTGAAGTCGAAGCCTTTGAGAATGCCGGTTCCGGTCATCACGTAAACGCTGCGGCCGTCAGTCACTGGCGAAGGCGACGACATGTTATGTTTGCGCATCTTCACGTTGCCGGCGCCGAGTGGCTTCTTCCAGAGGACTTCGCCGTTCGATTTGTTGAGGCACCAGATGGAGAGATTGTCTCCTTCCGCAACGTTCAGGAAGATGCGATCGCGCCAGATGATTGGCGTCGAGCCGCTAGCGCCGGGCATCGGCACTTTCCAGGAGACGTTCTCTTCAGCGGTCCATTTAACGGGCAGGTTCTTTTCGTTGCTGACGCCGTTGAGACTTGGACCACGCCACTGCGGCCAGTTATCGGCACGGATTACTGTAAACGAGACGAATAAAAGAGCCACGACTCCCAGACGTTTCATGTATTCCTCCACTTTTTTAACCGCGGATGACGCGGATTTTAGCTAAGATCTAATGCCGTGATGGTGCGCCGGTCGCGCAAGTATAGCTTCGTACCGACGAGCGTCGGCACGGTCCAGGCGAGATTTTTCAAAACACTCACCTTCGAGATCACTTTCAATTCTGTTGGCGTTGCGGTTGCGAGAGCAAGATTGCCGTCTTCGTCCAAAATAATCAACTTCCCGTCGGCGAGAAGGAAGTTGCTTTTCGGAAACGTGCGGTCCTGGTATGCGATCTCGCCCGTCTTCACATTTACTGCCGCAAAGAATGCTGGTCCAAAGTCGCCGCTGGATCCGTAGACGTAATCACCAATGCGGATGGCCGTGCCGTGATGCACGCGCATACGACGATGAAACCAGAGCTCTTCAGCCGTCGTCTTTCCATCTTTTTGCGTCAGCTTCAACACACGGCTGCCGCCGCTGTAAGCAGACGAGATGAACAGCAGGTTGTCGTGGCCCCATACCGGCATTGTGATATTCAGTCCCCATTCGGTGACGTGCGGGTGACTCCAAAGCAGGTTGCCGTTGTTCGGGTCGATACCGGCGACGACCTTGCCGAGGAACGCGACGAGTTGTTCCTGGCCATCGACGTTGATGAGGATGGGCGACGATGGCGACATGTCGAGCGACCCGTTCTTCCACGCGACGCTTCCGTCTTTCTGGTTAAACGCGATGAGCGTTTGGTTTTGACCGCCGCCGAGCGTGAGGATGATCGTGTTTTTGTAAGCGATGGGGCTGCACGAGTAACCACGGTCCATCTTTCTGCCGCCGTGGTCTTTCCAGAGATCCTGTGACCACGCTACTTTGCCGGTCTTCTTATCGAGCGCGAAGAGTTTGCCGGTGGCGCCGACAGTGTAGAGCATGTCGCCGATGAGTAGCGGGGTGGAGTGTGGTCCAACGCCAGCCTCGTAATTCATGCCTGCTTGTGGCGCGTCGTATTTGTATTCCCAGATCGTCTTGCCGGTGTCGGCGGCGAGCGCGATTACGATCTCCTGATCGCCAACGCTGTACATCGTGTAAAGCGTGTTGCCACTGGCGAGGATGGCGGAATGGCCGGCGCCGAGTGGTCGAGTCCAGAGTTGTTTTGGACCAGTCGCGGGCCACGAGGCCGCGAGGCCTTTCGAGGCCGTAGTGAAATCGCGTCTTGGGCCACCCCATTGCGACCAGTCAGACTGGGATTGGGCATCTATGAAGATCCCGGAGATCAAAAGGGAAGCTAAAACCCATTTATTAATTCGCATGGCTGCTCCTTTTAACCACAGATTACACGGATTATTCGGCCCGTAGTGATGCCAGCAGCGGCGAGCGCAGCGCGGCGAGCGTGGCCACGAGCGACGCGGTCGCGCCTGAAAGCAAAACCGCCAGCAGCAACAGACCGAGCGAGATGTTTGGAAGCCGGCCCCCGCGCTCGAAAAGCACGGGCGCAATCGCGAGCAGAGCGCAGATAAATCCCACCGCCAGACCCAGCATCAGCATCAGCACGTTTTCCGTAATCACCATTGCCGCGAAATGTGAAGAGTTATACCCCACCGCACGCAACAGGGCTAGTTCTTTTCGTCGTTCGAAGACGTTTCTTAGCAACACCGCGGCCATTCCGAGTGTGCCGAGTGCGAGCCCGAGTCCGCCAAGCATCTGGAACGTCGAGAGATATGTATTTTCGACGCGATGAAAGTTTGCGAGTCGTTCTTCGGTCGAGACTGCGTCAAAGCCGAAGTCTGAAAGTCGCTCCTCGAGAACAGTTGAGACGGCAGCGGCTTGTTCTCTATTCGGAACATCGACGAGAAACATGCGATAGCCTCCTTCCGACGGGAACAAGCGCAGGAAGTTCTTCTCCGACATCATCAGCTCGCTTTGGAAGATACTGTCTGACAGAGCGGCGACGATGCGGAGCTTCAATGGACCATTCGCATGGTCCACCGTCATCTCATCACCGACTTTCAGGTGCAGCACATAGGTTAAAGAGTTGGCGTCGCCGATGACGGGCACTGCGCCGTCTTCAAATTGACGATCGAGAAGCAGCCACGGATTGTTTTTCTCTTCGTTCGTGCCGGCGAGCGAGCTTTGAAATGAGAAGCGGTTGTCGCGAATGAACGATTCGGGTGGCGCAACGATCTTCGGGTTGCGTGGTTGATAGAGATTGAGACAGCTCGTGTCGTCGCCGGGACGAACGCGGAGACTCACGAAGCTCAGGTCCTTCAATGTTGCTTCGCTGGTGTTCAGGTTTAGTGATTCCCGACCTTCGCTCGTGTTGGGATCATGGACTACAGGAAGCAACGATTCAGCCAGGAGCGGGTAACCGCCCGTGCCGGACTTACGATCAGCAGCGGCGACGCCGGAGCGACGAAACGAGTCGACGGCGACGATGATGAATGCGGCTGCGGCTATAAGTGTGATGCAAAGGACCGTTCGGCCCGGGTGGTAAGTGGCGTTGCGGAAGCCGAGCCGCGCGATGGTCCACCAGCCGGCGCCCTGAATGTGTGTGTGGGCTGGTCGCTTCAGCCAGCGCGAGATGAACCAGACTGCCGCGACGAGCAGGACAACTCCGCCGCCAAAAAAGCCTGCGGCCTGTGGGATCAATCCGAATCCACCGGCTGCCAGCAGTGCTACTCCGAGCACGCTCAAGAGAATGCCGGTGAAACCCTTTCTTTGCGCCTTTGCGCCTTTGCGTGAGAAATCATCTTCCAAAATCGATCCTGCCAGAAGACCACGCGTCGATGACCTCCCAAGCCTGCGCAACGTAAAGAAGATGCACAAAACAGCCGAGAGAACTCCCCCGACAACCCCCACCACCAGCCACAACGGGGACACGTGCAAACGCAAATCCGTCGTGCCAACTGCATCAACCCACCACGTCCGCAGCCCATACATCAACAACGCCGCATACGCGATCGCACCGATCAATCCGAGCAAACTCCCAATGGCCTGCCAGCAGCGTCCCCTCAAATAGAAACAGCCGCCGTATCCCACCATCAGAAAACCCGATTGCCTGCAACGTCCCGATCTCACGCGCGCGTTGCTCGATGCCGAGTTTAAAGAAGAGCGTCGTGAGCATCAGCGCCGCGACTACGAGGAAGAAACTGAAGTACAAGAAATACTCGCCAAAATCAGTCGCGCCGCGCGAAGCCGACTGACCCTGATCGCGCACGGGAACGATCTGAAATCCCATCACCGCAGGGTCCAGGGCTGTGCGAAGACTTTCGCCGTAGTTATTGACAACTTCCGGTGCTACTTGATTGCCGGGCGAGTCCAAACGAATCGAAGTGAGCTTGCCGAAGCGCGTCGCCCAGAGTTGCTGTGCAGTCGAGAGCGGGATAAATGCTTTTGGCGTAGTGCGATACTGGTGCCAGTAATCTTCATCTTCCTGGCGTACTTTTCCGAGATCGATCGGGAATGGCGGATCCCACGCCGACATGTCTTCCGACTCAGTGATTCCCGGATATTCAGGAACAAGATCACGGTCGGCAGCCAGGCCCGCGATCGGCACAACCGCCGCTAATTGAAAATCAGCCTTCTTTGTTTCGAGCCGGCCGTTGTCATGCCAGAGATAATATTCGAGCGAAACGGTGTCACCCGGCTTAACGTTGAGATCTCGTACGGTCCAATCGTTAAGAATGATCGGCGGATGCTGTGAGGGCTGAACAGTTGTCTTTGCAAGCTGTGCGAGCGTCGCATCGTCCAGGGCGGTCACGAGCGAGTAAGGCGTCGAGCGCTCACCGGCGCTAATGCTGTTTGCAAGATACGAAAGCACCGGAACCGTTCGCAGCGACAGCGCTTTCGCGGCTTCGTTCGCTGCTGACGCAACGTGTTCATTGATGATCCGGCTATTACTCTCTAGTGACACGCCTCGCTGGTTATCGAGAACTCGTAGCTTCAGCCCAAAGTCCTCGAGCGTCGCTTTTTCTTTCAGTACCGCCGCGACGTTCTTCTGTTGCTCTGCCGCCTGCGTTTGTGCGAATCGCGACACAAGTATCGTGTTAATCCCGCGAATCCCAACATCCTGTTCCAGCTCTCTCTGCAAAAACGCGAGTGACACGAACACCGCACGAACCGCGCCATGCTGTGGCTGGAGTGAAAACTCTCCCAGCGAATCGCCGCCAAGCACGCCACTCACATTCAGCCTGATTGTCTTTCCCGGATCCTCCTTGCGCCCGTGCAGCGATTCAACCGGAATGTCCGAGGGCTTCTCGATCCGCAGCAGTATCGACTCACCTGGACCACTGCCGAGCTCACTCGCCAGGCTCTGACTCACGAGGACATTGCGACTCTCCGGCGTCGTGACACCGGTCACGCCATTGAATCTCCAGAACCGCTCATCAACACCGTAAACCTTCACATCTCCCGCGCGTCGCTTACTCGTCTCATGAACAACCACGCTTTCGAGCGCGATCAACGGGCACGTCACTCCAATCCCGTTTGCGACAAACTGGCCTCGTTGTTCGAGATCCGCAGCGAGTTGTTCGCGGAAGAAGTTTGGTGCAGCAATCAGATCGTCAGTCTTGCCAAGCCGGCGTGCCGAAAGATCCCGCAGGCTGCCGCGGACTGACTCACCGATCAGCAGCGCGCCCGCGAGCACGGAAACAGCGATCGCCACACCGAGCACGACCACGAGATTCGTTTGCCAGTAGTATGCGAGACTGCGTTTTATGAGTTGTGTGGTTTGCATCAAAGCGGTTCGAGATGCTGGTTCTTTAATTCGAAGCGCTGGGGGAAACGAGCAGCGAGTTCCTTGCTATGTGTCACGACGATCAGGATCGTCCCGGCATTTTGATGTGTTTCGAGAAGCAAGTCAGCGACGATCCCAGCCGATTTTTGATCGAGATTTCCAGTCGGCTCGTCACACAACAACAGTTGCGGCTTCATGATCAGCGCGCGCGCGAGTGCGGCACGTTGTTTCTCGCCGCCTGAAAGTTGCGCCGGGCGATGGTCCAGACGCTCGCCGAGCCCGACCTGTTTGAGCAGCTCAGTCGCACGGCGTGTTGGCTCGCCATTCGCAGCAGCCGCGACCATCGTCGGCGTCAAAACGTTTTCGATTACCGAACACTGCGGCAGCAGGCAGTGGTCCTGAAATACAAAACCAATCTGCTGATTACGAAATGCAGCGAGCTCCTTGGCGCTCAGCAGGAAAGGATTTTGCCCTTTCAAGGTGACGGTACCGCTCGACGGTGGCTCGAGCGCGCCTATCATATAAAGCAGTGTGCTCTTGCCGCTGCCCGATGGTCCCATGATCGAGACTGCTGAGCCGGGCGGCAGTGTTAGAGACACATCCGAGACGATGCGGAGTGGTCCAGCGGGCGTGGAATACTCCTTCGATAGGTTTTCGACTTTAAGCAACCAATGCCTCCTAGCTTCTTCTCTGTGCAACTCTGTTCTCTGTGTCTCTGTGGTTATTTTTCTCTAAGAAATATCGAACTATAGAGACACAGAGAACACAGAGGTTGCACAGAGAACTGTTGCCCACTACGGACAAGCTAAAGCTTGAACTCTAAACTGCCCGCCTCTAGAATCATGCAATTCGCGATGAGCCAGTTTGATTCGAACAAAGACTACTACGGTGTTTTAGGCGTCGACAAGGAGGCCTCTCAGGTCGACATCGAGCGGCAGTACAAACGGGAGGCGTCGAAGCATCACCCGGATCGCGGCGGCAGTGAAGAGCAGATGAAGTCTTTGAACGAGGCTTACGGCGTTCTGAAAGACCAGACGCTGCGCAGTTCGTACGACGCGACGCGACGGAAACCGGGTGCTGCCGGCCGGCAGGGTTTCACGCCCGTTACAACTCCGACTGCACGGGACGTCGGGGTTTTGGGTCATTGCCTGAGCGCGGGGCTTTGTTTGATTGCGGGTATTTTTCTGTTGTTGCTGGTGCGTTTCCAGTACATCTTCTTTCTTTGGCCGCTTGGACTGCTGGCGTTGGGTGTGCTCGGATTCGGAGTGCTGCTGGCGCGTAGCGCGATGATCGCGGTGAATGACTCGCTGCCGGTGACGAATCCTTTTAAGCGTCACACGAAGATCCAGGAGGTTGCTTTCTGGACGGTGATCGCCAGCGGCGGTTACGGGCTGTATGTGTTGATGACTTTATGAGGTCGAGATGATCAGTGGTTTGGATCTACTCTTCCTCGAGGTCAACAGTCTTGAGGAATCTCTGGCGTTTTATGAGGGAGTGCTGGGGATGGAGATTGAGTCGGTCAACAATGACTCGGAGCCTCCGATGGCGAAGGTTCGCGGTGGCGCGTTGAAGATCACGCTCGCGCAGCATCTCGAAACGATGTTGCGACGCGGGCGCGGCGTACACTTCTTCGTCGGAGTTGAAGATGTCGATCAGTTTTACGATGATCTGATTGCGCGTGGCGCGGACGTACTGCCGCCCGTTGATGAAGGTTGGGGTGGCCGGTTTGTGACGCTGGAGGATCCTGATAAGTATCGCTACTTCTTTGTGACGTGGGCGACTAGAGAAACGAGGTGACGAATGGCGGGACAACACATTGAGAATCTTTTTCGCCGCTTCAAGGGAGAGATAGTTGATGTGAAGACTGTTTCGGGCGGGATCTATTCCGGCCGGATTTCCGAAGTTACGAACGATTACATCGAGCTGATCGAGACCTCAGGACCAAGCGGGCCGCGGGTATTTATTACCTTCATCTCGATTGAATCTATAGCTGTTTTGGGCGCGGATTAACGCGAATGGACGCGGATTATGCAGTACGTAGAAAATCCACCGAACCCGTGGTTAACGCAATCCGTCGAATGGATCGGTGAGCCACCCGAAGCAAAGCTCGAAGTCTTCGAAGAGACGGCGACGCGCCACATCATCACTCACAACAACAGTCCAGACGTCGGCTTCGACTACACCGTCAACTGCTATCGCGGCTGCATACACGGCTGCACCTACTGCTTCAGCCGCCCGACGCACGAGTATCTTGGCTACGGCGCGGGAACTGATTTCGATCGCAAGATCGTCGCGAAAGTGAACGCGCCGGAGCTGCTTCGCAAAGATCTGATGCGACCGTCGTGGAAAGGCGCCGAGATCGTCTTCTCATTCACTTCCGATCCCTACATTCCGCTCGAAGCTAACTACAAGCTGACGCGCCGGTGTTTGGAAGTCTGTGCCGAATTTCGAAATCCGGTGGGAGTGATTACGAAGTCAGCGCTGGTTCGCAGAGACATTGACGTGCTTCAGGATCTCGCGCGCAACGCGAGTCTCGGTGTGTTCTTCACGATCCCATTTACCGATGTTGAAACGGCGCGCGCAGTCGAGCCTTTCGCTCCACTTCCCGAAGCGAGGTTTCACGCGATGGAAGCGCTCGCTGCCGCCGGGATCAGAGTCGGGATCGGCATCGCGCCTGTTATTCCGGGTCTCTCGACTGACATTCCGGTGTTATTGAAACGCGCGAAAGAAGCGGGCGCGGAGTATGCGTTCATCAACATGCTGCGCTTACCCGGCAACGTAGCACCGTACTTCGAAGAGCGCTTGCGTGAGAAGCTACCGACCAAGGCCGATCGGGTTTTGAATCGCATTCGCGAAGCGCGTGACGGCAAGCTCAACTCGAGCGTCTTCGGCGAACGCATGCGTGGCAAAGGTCAATACTGGGAAGCACAAGAACGTCTATTCAAAATCCACTGCCAGCGCCTCGGTTTCAACAAGAAGCGCACACACCAGACGCCCGCGGGCTCGACCTTCCGTCGCCCCACGGCGCAAGCGAGCCTGTTTTAATAGAGACAGGCGTCCGTGCATTCTCTATAATATCCAGACCCCTACAGAACAGGAGGCGAAAGCGATGCTTATCCGGGACGTGATCCGGAACCGTGAGCCTTATTCTACGAAGGCCACGGCTACCGTGCAGGAAGCAGCGGAGTTCATGGCCGCGAGAAATATCGGTGCGGTCTGCGTAGTCGATGACGGCGGCAAGTTGCTGGGCGTGTTTTCGGAACGTGACGTGCTGAATCGCATCATTGTCGCGAAGCGCGATCCCAACAGCGTGAAAGTCGGCGACGTCACCAGCGAGCTGCGCGCTGTGATTCAGTGTGATGAGACGCCGCACCAGGCGCTTGAGCGCATGGAGCTGATTGGCAGTCGACATCTGCCCGTCGTCGACGGCGAGCGCTGGGTAGGCATGCTCTCGATGCGTGATCTGCTGCGTGTTGAAGTTGGCGAGCAGGGGGACGAGATCAAATTACTGCACGAGTACATTCAACACTAATGGGGATTTGTAGGGGTGGCCCTCTGTGGCCACCCCTACAATTGATATGAAAATCTTTCAGTGTAATCGCGGTCCTGGTCGGGCTGGGAGTCGCTTGCAGCCAACCGCCGTCAGGACGTGGCGCCGGTGAAACTGGAACTTCCGAACAAGCAAACGTTCGCTTCAAAATTGAGAAAGTCGTTGGCGGGCTTGAAGTCCCGTGGTCGATCGTATGGGCGCCTGATGGTCGCATGATCTTTACCGAGCGTCCGGGACGTGTGCGAGTGTTTGAAAAGGGCACGTTGAATCCGAAGCCGCTGCTGGTTATACCCGACGTTGAGAAGTCAGGCGAGAGCGGCTTGATGAGTGTCGCGCTGCACCCGCAGTTCAGCAGTAATCATTTTCTGTATCTGTCATATGCGTACTCGACTGGTGGCGTGCGTGTGCGCGTGGTGCGTTATCGCGAAACGCCGGAAGGTTTGGTCGATCGCCAGGTGATCATCGAAGACCTGCCTGCCGCGCAGTTTCATGCCGGTTGTCGCATTCGTTTTGGTCCTGATGGAAAGCTTTACGTCACCACTGGAGACGCTACGCGTCGCGAGCTCGCGCAACAACTCGACTCGCTCGCCGGCAAGACGCTGCGTTTGAACGATGACGGCAGCGTTCCGCAAGACAATCCATTCGTGGGCCAGCAGGGCGCGCGTCCTGAGATCTGGTCGGTTGGTCATCGCAACGCGCAGGGCATGGACTGGCAGCCGGAGTCGAACCTGATGTTTCAGACTGAACACGGACCAAGCGGGTTTGACGGGCCGGGCGGCGGAGACGAAGTCAACATCGTCGAGAAGGGAAAGAACTACGGTTGGCCCACCATCCATCACACGCAAACGCGCGAAGGGCTGGAGTCGCCACTGTTGGAGTACACGCCCGCCTGTGCGCCCGCGAGTGGAATGTTTTATCGCGGTCAGCGTTTCCGGAGTTCAAGGGAAATTTCTTTCTCGGGTGTTTGCGGAGCGAGAGATTGATTCGCGTTTCGCTTGATGGAAGAAAGGTCTTAGGTCAGGAAGATGTGGTGAAGGACTACGGCCGCATTCGCGATGTCGCTGAAGGGCCGGACGGGTATCTCTATTTTTCGACCTCAAACCGCGATGGACGAGGCAAGCCTGCGGAAGACGACGATCGCATCATGAGATTGATACCGCATAGGTTTAGCCACAAAAAGGCACAAAAAGCACATAAAAGAAAAAGCTGAAATCCTTCTCGGAACGAGCTAAATTCTTTTATGTGCTTTTTGTGCCTTTTTGTGGCTAACTAAACTTTCTGCGCGAGGATCGCGGTCTTGCTCCAGCCAATCGCCTCACGACGCCGGAACCGGTATTGATGAACGATCCGGAAGTGTCGCTCCGTCTGATCCTTCACCTCACGTGGCGGATGGCTCTTGAAGCGGAACAGTATCTCGAGAAACACCCCGATCAAGCTCGGATGAACGGGCAGGTGCAGCAAATGTCCGCCAGGCGCAATAACGCGCGCCAGCTCATTGATCCCTTCCTCGAGCGGAACATACTCCAGCGCTCCAGACGTCACGACCAGATCGAGCGACTCATCGGCAAACGGCAAACACAGGAGATTTCCCTGCGTAAACGTCACGTCGCGCTTGCGTCCCGAGCTGTAGTAGAGCGACTTGCGCGCTGCCACGACCGACGTCGACGACAAATCGAGCGCCGTAATCGAGACGGGAAACCGTATCGAACGCAGCACGGCAAGAGTGAGCAGGCCGGTCCCGCAACCCGCGTCGAGAATCTTTGCCCCTCGAGAGATTGGCAGCGGATGAGTGGCAAAGTATTGATCCAGAGAACGACCGTAACCATTGACCTTGAAGGTCAAATCATAGAGACGCGCAATGCGGTCGTAATAAGCTCCCGGCTGGCGCCTCCGTCTTGGTTGCAGTTAGGGCATACTCCATGCTTATCTTCAAGCCTCACTTGATATTTACGACGACAGTTGTCTGTATTTCATCCCCGGAGTGGTGCGTAATTGTAGCGTTCTCGAACGATTTTACTCAACTGAAAACCTCCCCCTCCCTCCGGGTTCTTCCAGCAAAACCCGAGCCATCTATTCCATCCACGAATTATACAGAGTAATTTCTGTGTAATCTGCGAATAAGACGTTTTTGTGCAAGGAACTCGAGCCCGGAGCGTTCCTGATGCGAGGAGACATAGCCATGCATCGAATTAATTTGCTACTCAGCATTACGCTAATTCTAGTCACTGACGATTCTCGGTGTCGCAACTGCAGAACCCACCAATCGATCGACTCACCAAACCCTACACAAACTTTGATCTCGAAGTGCTCGTAAACGGACGGCCATTGACCGAATATTATGCGCGCGGCCGGACCTACATCGAAGCACTCCAGGGCGCTGAATACGAATTGCGGGTGCGCAACGGTTCTCCGGATCGCGTCGCTGTAGCGCTTTCAGTCGACGGGCTCAACACGATCGACGCGCGCCACACGTCCGCATGGAATGCGAGCAAATGGGTGATCGAGCCGTATCAGACGATAACGATTAGCGGCTGGCAAATGAGCTCAGAGCGCGCGAGGCGTTTTTATTTCACGAACGAACGCGATTCGTACGGAGCGAAACTCGGACAGACGGCGAACCTCGGCGTGATCTCGGCGGTATTCTTCCGTGAACGACGCCGGCCGGTGCCGATCACGCCGCCATATCCGATCACGCGTGATAAGTCAGAATCGTCGTCCGACGGGTCGTCAGCACGTGCGCAGAGTTCGCCGCGTCCGAGTGCTGATGAGGATTATGCGGCGACGGGGATCGGGAGAAATGTGAGACACGATGTTCGTTGGGTCAACATGGATCTCGAATCACGTGCGGCGGGGAAGTGACGCTCCGGTACGAGTACTATTCAGCGTTGCTGAAACTCGGTGTGGTTCCGCGTGAGCGTTATTCGCTGCAACGACGTGAAGACTCGCGCGGGTTCAGTCCCGAGCCGTAGCTAACCGCAGATTTTATCTGCGGACTAAATCAGCAGTATAGAGTTTTCGGTAGACGCGATAGTTCGACATAACCTTCTGCACGTAACCTTTTGTCTCCTCGAAGCCGACCTCGGCTGTGAACACGCCGGGGTCGGTTCGTTTTGACCGCTCGAGCCAGCGCGCGACGTTGTCTTCACCACCGTTGTACGAGGCCGCTACCGGCTCGAGCATCTTTGGAAACATGTTGCTCAGATACTCGAGATACTCGGCCCCGACCGTGATCGAAGTTTCGGGCTGGTAGAGCTGGTTCTCACGTAACGCATTCAGTCCCGCTCCTGGTCCATACTTCTGCGCTGCATCCATCGTCAACTGTAACAACCCGCGCGCACCTGCCGGCGACTTCGCGAGTGGCTTGAACACACTCTCCTGCCGGATCAGTGCGAGAATAAAACGCGGATCGAGTTTACGAGATTTGGCCGCGCTCAGTATCGCTTGTCGATACGGCGCGGGATAAGTATCAGCCACCGAATTGATCGCAGTGTTCACACGCTCCTCACGCTTAGCGACGATCTCGGCGCGCGATGGCCCAGCCAGCTTTGCTAAACGCTGGCTCGCAAGCCAGCCATAGTACGACTCGATACTGTCCGGCACTGCGAGGTAAGCTGTGATTGCTTCTTCTTTTCGCCCAGCGTGTTCGAGACTAAACGCCTTCAGATAAGCAACCTCAGAACGCGACGTCAGCACTGCTTTCGGAAACGATCTCGTCAACAACTGGTCAGCAATGTTCACCGCGTCAGTCCACTGATCTTCCGCGACGTAGAGTCGCAGCGCCGCGAACATCGCATTCGTCTCGACTGCTGTACCGGCGAAGCGTTGCCTCGTCTTCGTCACCCACTGAAGCGCTTCGGTCGGCCTGTTTGCTTCACGAAGCGTGTCGATGACGTTCAAATGTGCAGTGTCGATGCGCTCGCCATTCGGGAAGCGATCGACGTATTCAGCGTAGCGCGCGGCTGCTTCGGAAAACTTGCCCATGCGCAGAAGGGAAGCGGCGCTGTAGTTCAAAGCCTCGCGGCCTTCCTTCGTGCCGTTGTATTCCTGGGCCAGTCGATTGAAGACGACGTAACCGTCCTGGTAGATCTTGCCGAGAAAAAAGGAACGTCCGATTCCCAGCATCGCTTCCGGCACACGCGCGTCCTGCGGGTAGTTGTCGATCAGTGTTTGCCAGTGGGCCCGTGCTTCAGCAAACGCACGAACGCTCAGGTAGATCGCAGCGCGGCGCATGTGCTCGACGGGCGTAAGCTTCCGGAGGTTTCCCTGCGCGTCGCGGTCGGCGGCGTCACTGCGCCGTACGGCGGCAAGGGTCGTCTCGCTTGCGGCCTGGTTCGCGCGCGGAGAGTAAGTGCGATTTGCTGCGACTGCGGGGAAAGCCAGTAAACAAAGAGAAAAGGCGACGAAATTTTTTAACACCCTCAATTTACTCCCGAGGTTCATTCGTTGGCTCTTCGATGATCTCGAAGCTGGTTTGGATTTCTACTGTGGGCCGCAGCGTTGCCGCAACACTACAGTACTTGTTTTCGGAGAGCTCGATTGCATGGGCGACGGCTTGAGGAGAGATCGACTTGCCGGTGATGATGTGATGAACGTTCATCGCCGTGTACTTACGTGGAAATTCATCGCGACGTGTGCCGGCAACTTCAACCACATAACTCGTCACGTGCTGGCGCTTCTTCGCGAGGATACTGGCGACGTCAGTAGCAGTACACGCGCCGAGGGCGACGAGCAGCAGCTCCACCGGCGAAGGCGCCGACGAGCGCTGGCTGTCGGTGTCGAGCGGCAATGCGTGGCCGGACGGCGTGATGCCGAGAAACAAATCATCACTCACAAACTTCACCGTTGCTTTCACGCCAGGCACAGCCATCGCGCAAGAGAATAACATACGCCGTTCGACGCGTTAGCATGTTATGATTCAGACGTTTGAAGCTGGACCTCACCTTCATAAAAGTCTAAAAGGTAAAGTCTCATAGTCATCGCCCAGGAAGACGCCGAAGTGAGAGGCGTTGGAGGAGTTTATGGCAGACATCCTGGTCGTCGATGATGACGACGTGATCCGCGATACGCTATGCGAGCTGTTGTCGGCGGACTACTCCTGTCAAACTGCAAACACCGCAGAAGATGCGTTGGCGAAACTGGAAGCGCAAGGTTTCGATGTTGTGCTGACGGATATCTCTATGCCGGGTTTGAATGGCAAGGAGTTGCTACAGAAGGTGGTGGAGTTGTATCCGGGCACGACGGTGATAATCATTTCCGGGTACAGCGATCAGGGCGAGGCGGAGAGCCTGCTGAGTCATGGTGCGTTTGATTATCTGTTGAAGCCGTTCCGGCTTGAGGTGGTGGAAGAGAGTGTGAAGCGCGCGGTTGAAGTTGGGCGTACTGGTTTTTGATGGCTATCCACAGATTACACAGACGTCATAAACAAATCTGTGTAATCTGTGGATAAAACTATCAAGCCGCCGCGGTGGCAACGGATTGTTGACGCGCGGAATTGATATCACGCACCAGCTCCGCGATCCGGTCCGCCGTAAACGGCTTCGCTACGACCCAATCGACGCCCGCCTCTTTCTGCTCATGCGATCCGACCGCTTCTCCCCAGCCGGTAATCACCGCGATCGGGATGTTCGCATTTATGTGCCTGATCTCTCTCGCGAGCTCCCAGCCGCTCATCCCCGGCATGCCGACATCAGTGAACACACCATCAAATTCCATGTCCTTAAACGCCGACAACGCCTCGCTGCCACTATCCACGAGGTAAACATCGCAGTGCTCGCCTTCGAGAATCTCACCGAGTAACTCTCGCACAAAATCTTCATCATCAACGACGAGCATCCTCATGCGCGGTCTCTCCGCCGACGGCACGAGCGCTACATCCACCGGCATAGCGGGTACGACGGTCTCGACAGTCTCGGGTTGGTCCACGTGTTTGACGCTATTCTCGCCCATCCTCGCGACGGGCAGCGTGATGCGAAACTCAGTCCCTTTTCCATACTGCGAATCGACTTCGATGTTACCGCCGTGCCGCCTGATGATTCCGAAGCTGACTGCAAGCCCGAGCCCGAGCCCCGCTTTGCCTTTTGTTGTGAAGAACGGATCGAAGATCTTTGATCGAACTTCCGGATACATACCGACACCTGTATCGACTACGGTAATGATCACGGAATCGCCGGCAGTGCGTGTAGCCAGCGAGAGCGTTCCACCTTCCGGCATTGCATCGATCGCGTTGAAAACCATATTGACGAGCACTTCGCGTAATTCGGAATCATCGCCCATCACCATCGCATTAGAGTCGATTTGGAGCTCGACCGAGATGTGAATGTTCGACGCTTCAGCACAGTTCTTCCAGCGAGGCCGCGTAATCTCGCTCGCATCCATCAGGATCTGATCGATCGACACGAGCTCGAAGTTGTGATCGCGACGCTGCCGCGCGAAGTCCTGAATGCGTTTGACTGTCTTCGCGCCATCTTCGGCAGTCTTGATGATGATCTCGAGACCGCGCCTGACCTTTTCCGGATCGTCAATACGTTGCAGTAGCTGCGCTCGTCCGAGAATGCCGGCGAGCGTGTTGTTAAAGTCGTGTGCGACTCCCGACGCGAGCTCACCGAGCGCCGAGAGTTTTTCCATTTGGGAAAACTGCTCGCGAATGCGTTCCTGCTCCGCGATGTAATGAGACAGCTCCTTGACGTGCTTCTCAGCCTGCGCTGCCTGGGCCGCAGATGTCTCGACGTTTTTCAGGTAGGTGCGATAAGTGAGAAAGAGAATGGCGATAATCGGAAGCGTGATTACGAACGCATAAACACCGATGAAGTAAACCAGGCCGGCGATGACTCCCGCGGCACCGGCGCCCATGAAATAAGTTAAGGAGGTCCAGAGATAATGCTTTCGCCACGTTTGCCAGATCGGTTGATCTGATTTCAACGCACCGCCAATGCCGACGATGCCGGAGTTAACCGCGTAATGTGTAAGCGCCATCGTGCAGATCGCTGCTACGAACGTTGCGGTTAGCGGGTTCGTCCGCAGGTCTATAACGTTCCCGAAGATCAACCTCATCACGCTGCTGGTGATCAGGATCGAGACGGCGGACGAGCCAAAGTTGAACCCGACGATCACCGGACGCTTGCTGAAGCGCAGCGACGAGATAAACGCCTCGACTGCACCCATGACCACTGCCGCCGCGCCACCGTAAAGCAGCAGGACGAGGAATACGAACGTGTCAGAGACTGAGATCTGCGAGCTGAAACGAGGAAGAGGAATCGTGATACGCGACGTGAGCAGCAAAGCCATCGCGACCAGAACAGCAAAGTGTGAATCGAACTGGCGAAAGTCGATCTGAAACGCGGAGTAAATGAACGCGAGGCTTCCGCTTACAACTACTACCCAGAGGAATGGCCCAAAGTATTTATTTTCCATGGCGCCAGGGGTGACATTTGATGTCGTCAAGTGATGAGGTGGGACAACTAACCTTTATCAGGATAGATCGGGGGTTTGTAAGTTTAGTTCTGCACTGGCTCCTTGCGCGGAAGGAAAATCGTTTCGTAAGTGGCCCGGAAGTGAAAACCACACTTGCGATAAAAACCCAGGGCCCACTCATTCGTTTCATTCACCAGCAGACATATTGATTTGGTATTTTCCAGCAGCCGTCGCATCAGCTCTGACATGAAGCGCGTACCCAGATTCTTATTACGACAATCTTCACGCAGCCAGATGCCTTCGAGATAGTTGACTTCGGGAGTCCTCGAAATGACGTCTGCTTTGAAAACCAAAAGGCCGTTTTCAACTACTACCCATGTTCTTCCTTGTTCGATACGTCGCAAGCAGCGCTCGCGAAAACCTAAAGGATCAACATCCAGCGGATTGACTCCGCTCTCAGCGTAAGCAAGCTCGGCCTGAACCGGCATCACGAGCTCTAACTCATCCGCCGTCGCGGGCCTGAGCCCGTCAACTCTCTCACGGGCTTCCACCGGCCAGCTCAGCTCAAACAGCCACTCGCGACAAGCTGAACGCTGGCGGCGCCCGGCGTCTGCGTAGTGGCTCCAGAAATCAGCAACGCGGTCCTTCTCGCCCATGATCATGTGCGTGTTTGGACACTCACGCGCGACCTGCGCGAGAGCCGCAAGCGCGCGATCGGAAACTGTTTCCATCAGCGTCGCATGACCCACGAGCGCCACGCCTTCGAGCTGCCCGTTCAAGTCGCGACAGCCGTAGAACGTGCCACGATTGAATGGACTCACGATGCCGTTGTCGTTGATCAATCCCATCATCGTGATCGTGTGAATCGGCCGCTGCGCCAAAAACTTCAGAACTTCCGCGGCATCGCTGTTCGCGAGGCGTTCGACGGAAACTGACTCCAAAGCCGGCAGTTCGCGTTCGTTTACTTTCGGTGCTGTGCTCGTCTGCAACATTCGTCTTTATTGTAGGGGTGGCCCTCTGTGGCCACCCTGGTTATAGATGTCGATCCTGGGGTGGCCACGGAGGGCCACCCCTACAAATAATCCCTAGTAACCCAGGTAGTCCGTTTCGTCGTCGGGCACACTCGCCATTGAAGTAGTGGCATCGCCATTCGTAAGGGTGTTGAACGCCTGAAGAATCGCGTCGCCGATAAGAACGCCATCGCCGATAAGAACGCCGTCGCCGATCAAAACACCGTCACCAATCAAGACGCCGTCGCCGATCAGCACACCGTTGACGGCCAGCAAGTTGATCGAACAGAAAATTTGGCCTGCGCCGAGCGTGCTGCCGTCACTCACGACGATGCTGTCGCCGATGAGAACGCCTTTCGTCAACATCGTGGCATCACCAACGAGCACGCCGTCACTTATCAAAACACCATCACTGATAAGAACGCCGTCGCTGATCAGCACACCGTCACCAACGAGCACGCCATCGCTAATCAAAACGCCGTCGCTGAGCATTACGCCCCTGGCATAAACCATTTGATATTCATTGATGAGCGCCGGACCGCTTGCAAAGGTCTGGCCCATGATTGCGCCCTGCGACCACTGGAATGTGTAGACGCCGCCGGGGACTGTGATGCTGGTTTGCGGCGCGGGCGCCGGGCCAGTCAACAGTGATGCACCAAGCGTGGTCGAGCTGTTGATCGTGGTACGAACAAGCTTCGCGAGACGGATTGCGCCGTCAACGTTCAGCTCGCCCGATCCCTGCTCGAGCATGTTGAAGTTGGGAAGCTGTTGCGCGGTGTACATCAACAGCACTTTCATCAGATTTGGGGTGAGAGTCGGATTGGCTTCGAACATCAAAGCCGCAGTTCCTGCTACGAGCGGAGCAGCCATCGAAGTACCGCTCAGCATCATCTGCCGGCGCGTCGCGACGTTACTGACTTTCACGTCCAGCGACGGGTTCTGTGAGAGCAGGAAATTGTTTGGCGACTCCGCGAAGATTGTCTTGTTACCAGGAGCCGCGATTTCCGGTTTGATCAGGTTGTCGTAGTGATTGACGCCACTCTCGTCGGTCCAGTAGCTGCGCGTCGGACCACGCGAGCTGTAGGTCGCAATCGTGTCGTCACCACGCTGGTCGGTTCCGCGCGTGTCGACTGCGCCGACCGTCATTACTGACGGCTCGTTGCCGGGCGAGTGAATCAGACCATAAACCTTCTGGCCTGCGCTGTTCTTTCCATTGTTACCGGCAGCGGCAGCAACGAAGATGCCGCGATCGACGAGCGCGCGGGCAGCAACGCAGAGCGGGTCAAAATTGTAGGAGTCGATCGCCGGCATGCCGATGCTGAGGTTAACTACGCGAACGTTGTAAGCGGCCGCATTCGAAAGCAGCCAGTTGAACGCCGCGAGCACGCTCGACACTGAGCCGACGCCTTTGGAATTCAGCACGCGCAGGTTAACTATTTTGGCGCGCGGAGCGATGCCGATGTATTCGCCTCTGGAGACGATGCCGCTGCCCGCTGCTGCGGCTGCTACGTGCGTTCCGTGGCCGTACGGATCATCCGTGCGACCTTCACCAGTGAAATCCTGATTAACAACGATGCGCGACTGACCAGTTTGCGCGTCAGTGAAAGAAGTGTGTGGGGCATAAATGCCGGAGTCGACGATTGCGATTCCGATTCCGCTGCCATCCAGCGAGCCGTCAGCGCTCATCGAGCGCACGTTATCGGTGCCAGTAGTGCGGGCGATGTGGCCACCCAGAGTCATAACTTCGCTATCGAGTGATATGAAAGCAACTTCAGGAAAATTAGAAAGAGCATCGACTACGTTAGAGGGTAATTCGAGGGCAAAAGAGTTGAGGTTGTTGAAATGTCTTCTGATCTTGACACCGTTTGAGGCCAGCATGGCGTTGAGTTGACCGCTGGGTTTGTCGCTGAGCTGGAGGATTACTTTTACCAGGCTACCGTTGTTCTTGCCGGCGATATCGCGAAGGCCTGAGGCGACCTTATTCGGCTTTTCACCCTTGCTTCCGCGGGGATCCTTGCCTTTCGCATGGGCGGTGAAGAGGTTGCCGCCCAGCAGGCTTGGTCCCAGCGTGAGGCTTGCCAGCAAGGCCAGCACCAGGAAGCGTTTTGTTCTATGGTTCGATATCAATGTCGTCAATCTCCGTACTGAGTTTTGCCAGTTTCTGGACAAACACTGGCGCTCCCGCCTGTGCGAGGATCGTGCCAGATTCACGAAAGTGACGTAGAGCGTTGTGTAGCAACAACTTAGCGGTTCTTACCGGAAGATCGGCCATGGCCCGGACGATGACCGATCTGCTCAGGTTGACTGGTCCACTAAATCACTTTGATAGAATCGGGCGATGCTTCAAGTACTACCTGATGAGATCGAGGTCCATCGCGATCGCATGTGGCGACGCGATCCTGAGAGCCGTGTCGAGGATGTTTACGCGGCTGAACGCTTCATTGAAGAGGTCGGGTTCTGCGAGGCTTTAACCGATTCGCGACGACCTGGGCCGTCGCTTTACGTCGCGGTTTGTGGTCGCAGAGACGCACACATGCCACGCAACGTGCAGAAAGATCCGGAGAGTCGTATGGCGTGGACCATCAAGGACGAGGTGATGCGGCGTGGCAAGTGCTTTTACGGAAAGCTGCTGCGTGGCCGCTCGACGTTTATCGCGCCGCGACTGCTTCCGTTCTTCAATGCGCTGTGGGGAATGCCGCGCAAGCTCGAGAAAAAGATGCTGTCGGCGGATGCCCAGTCGATACTCAGGATCATGCGACGCGAGTGGGAGATGGCGACGCGCGACTTGCGTGAGGAGAGTGGGATTCTGGAGCGAGCTCGTTTCGACAAGGCGATGACTGAGCTCCAACGGTCATTGAAGTTGATTCCGACGGAAGTGCTGTATGAGCCGACTTTTACTTATATCTGGTCTATTCCCGAGGCGCGTTTCGCCGACCAGCTCAGCGAGACGGTGGAAAGGGAAGCGGCGTTGAAAGAGATCGCACGTTCTTATCTGGTTGGGGCAGGGATGACTTTACGTGGTGAGCTGGCGCGAGTCACTGGCCTCCGCTCCCCCGAAGCAGGATTAGGAAATTGGGCACTGGTTGACGAAGGTTTCGCCGATCGATTGGCGCCCGGCGTCTACCGTTTAAGTAACCACGGATTCGACGGATCAAAGCCGCGGATTTAATCCGTTATGGCTTTCTGTTCGACATTCGCCTCGCGGAGGGCTTGTTGTTCGAGTTGTGCAATTTCCAGCACCAGTGGCAACTGATCCTGCGCGCTGCCGAGTCGTTGCATCATCAAGTCAGTTTCGCCGTCAGTAAGGCTGCGCCTCGCCGAGGCCTCAATCATTTGTAGCCGCGTCTTCGCCTTCGCCAGGTGCTCGGTCGCCTGTTGTCGCAGGTGTTCCAGTCTTTCGTGATCGGCTGCTAACTCCTTCTGTAACGAAGCCGATTCCGGCGTGTGGAGCGTTCGCGCCCGGTTAATTTGCCGTTCTACCCGCAACTTTTCCCTTTTTGTCCTCGAAATAACGCGCGAAGCCATCAAACGATTCGCCAGTGTTTCCATGTAAGCGTCCGCCAAAAGCGGGTTACTCTGCTCGATTTCCGCGAGGGCCGCACGCTCGGCCGACGTCAATTCCGAACGGAACCATACAACCTCACTGGCCGTGATTCCATCCGAAGCTAACCGGTCTCGTAATTTTGAGAGCCACCGCTTGCGGTAAAAGAACAATAAAGCGGCGATTACTACCCCGAGCGCAAATCCCAGGGTCAGCGAGAGGCCGGCCAACAAGAGATAGACGGCAGCCGTGTCTGTGGCTGTCGCTGTAAGAAAAAGGACAAGGAATACCAGCGGTGCCGGAAGCGAAGTCGCTGCCATGGCAATCCAGGGCGCAACTTTCAACAATCGTGCCGTCGTGGCATCTTTGCCGGAAAGTTTCCCCTTCGACTGGCTCGTCACAAGCGCTTCCTTCATAACATCAGTATAATGTCGCCCGTACTGTAGAGGAAATTCAATGAAGAAGCTCCGACGATTTCACCTGACCGCATTGCATCTGTCCATCACCATTGGCTTTGCTTTGTTTGCCTCGCCAGCCTTGGGCCAGCCACAAAGTACCGAGGGCAACGGCACCTCGCGTGGTCCCGGCAAACCCGTTACTGTTCCCGTAACAATCCGGGTTAAAGATGGTGAAGCTGAGTTACAGAATATCGACTTATCGATTCACGAGGACGGCGAGCCGCAAACGATTATCTCGGTCAGAGGTATCGGCACGAATACGCCGATAACGCTCGCGGTGTTGATTCAGGAAGACCTCGTGCCTTCGGTTGGAAACGATATCAAAGATCTCGCGGAGTTCATCCGGAAGCTGCCGAAGGGGTCGCGGGTGATGGTGGGTTACCTGCGCACCGGAAGTCTACAAGTCAAACAGCGATTTACGAACGATCTCGAGAAGGCTGCGAGTGCGCTGCGACCACCGACCGGCTCTGCGAATAACAGTCCTTACAATCCTTATGTTGAAGTCGTGGAAGCGTTGAAGCGATTTGAGGGCCAGCCACTCGGCCGCCGCGCGATCTTGCTTGTTTCTGATGGTCTGGATATTTCACGTGGCATTGATTCTTCGTCACCGACGCAGAGTGTCGATTTGCAGCGCGCCGTGAATGAGTCGCAGCGACGCGGCGTCGCGATCTACGGCTTCTACGCGCCGACGATCGTGGCGGCGTCGAACCCGTCGCTGGTGAGTAATGCGCAGAGCTCGTTGCTGCGATTGTCGGATGAAACTGGTGGAATAGCTTTCTTCCAGGGCACGGGCGCGCCGGTGAGTTTTGTGCCTTTTATCCGCGAGCTGAATGTCGCACTTCAAAAACAGGCGGCGCTAACTTACTTATCGACCCATCTGGGCAAGGGCTTCCATCGCCTCGAAGTAAAATCTTCGACTCCGGGTGTGCGCGTCGCGTATCCGTCAGGTTATGTGAGGTAGGTTTATTGAACGGTGGCGGCGAGGAGCGATCCACGACGATCGCTTGCGATGGCCCAGCCGTCAGCCAATTGTCCGATCATGCCGTGGAAGTGGATCTCACTGCCGCTTAGCACCACGAGCACGTCGCCCGCGTGGTAACGCGGATCGTCGAGCCGGAAACGAATTACCGTCGCCTGCCCGTTCTCCTGTTCAACTGTCTCAAATTGAAAAGTGTCGGCATCAGCGACGTAGGTTTGTGAATTGTTCGCTACTCTTTGCTCGTCCGGCATTAATTGATCCTCTCGTTAATCTGCGCTCGCATTATAACGCCGCGCCTTCGCTTAGCAAGTTGACCGGTCAATTCAGTTTGACCTGCCAGCATGACTTCACAAGCTAAGTACCTCTCAAATCGCGCCTAAAACACAACCTTGATGTGCGGCACGGGCCATGCACTTCGGCTCGACTGCCAGTTTACGTCTTTTCATCTCGAGCTGAGGGTTTACCGGAAATGAGAAATTTGAAGTCATCGCTTGCTGCCTCACTGCTGATTGCCGGCGGCTTAATCTTTTCGCTTTGCCTAAGCGGGCTTGTGACGAGCAGCGTTAGCGCTGAGTCGAACACGCCGCGAACGCGGGCAAACTCGCGACGCAAAGACGAAAAGATTTCAGACACGCTACGCGGCCGCAGTACAAGCAGCGAGAAGATCCAAGTCATCATTCAACTCAACTCATCACCATCCGGTCGCTTGAACGCGCTATTGCAAAGAAACGGCGTTCACATCAAAGACGACTTCAAAGAGCTTAACTCCTTTGTAGTCGAGCTGCCGCTCAGCGTCGTGAGCGAGCTGGCGGACTTCAGCGAAGTCCACTTCATTTCTGAAGACCGGGAAGTCCACACGACCGGCCACGTCGAGAAAACGACGGGCGCGGCGTTTATGCGAACGCAGTCCGGCAACAGCGGCCTGAAAGGCAAAGACGTAAACATCGCTGTGCTGGATTCCGGGATCGACAAGGACCACCACCAGATCGGTAGCCGGATCGAGGCTCAGTTTGATTTCACGGGCGAGGGCAGAGTTGATGATCAGTACGGTCACGGCACACACGTCGCCTCGTTGGCCGCCGGTCAGGACCATGTCGCCCACGGCGCTTACACCGGTGTAGCTCCCGAAGCGAGAGTGATAAATCTGCGCGTGCTGAACTCGCGCGGCTTCGGTGCGGTTTCAAATGTTCTGAAAGCGCTGAACTGGGTTCTGGCCCCAACCGATCCAACCAAGCCATTCGGCGAGAAAAACTATCAGAAGTACCGGATCAGAGTTGTGAATCTGAGCCTCGGCGCTCCGGCAGTGGATTCCTACAAAGACGATCCCCTCTGCCTGGCCGCGCGCCGCCTGGTTAACACCGGACTCGTGGTCGTAGCGGCAGCCGGTAACGACGGCACAGATGTAACCGGACGTAAAATCTATGGACGCGTTCACGCTCCCGGAAACGATCCTTCGGTGATTACTGTCGGCGCGACGAACACTTTCGGCACCGACACGCGTGCGGACGATGTTGTCACGAGCTACAGCTCGCGTGGTCCAACTCGCAGCTATCGCACTGTTAACGGCGTCAGGTATTACGACCACATCATCAAACCCGATCTCGTTGCCCCCGGTAACAAACTCGTCGCTGCTGAAGGCAGGTCCAATCGGCTCGTGAGTGAATATCCGCAGCTCCAGTGCACGCCCTCGAGCGGCAGCAATCACAAGATGATGAGAATGAGCGGCACGTCGATGGCGACACCGCTCGTCAGCGGTGCTGCTTCGTTGATCTTGCAGGCGAATCCAAAGCTCACGCCTAACCTCGTGAAGATGATCCTGATGTACACGGCCCAACCGCTTGCCGGCTACAACATGCTCGAACAAGGCACCGGGCAGCTCAACATCGAAGGCGCGATCCGCCTCGCGAAGTTGATCCGCACTGACTTTTCGATTCTGACCCTGCCGGGCTCAAACCTGCTGATTACTACTGTCCCTCCGGCGCCTCAGACGACCCTGGATGGTTACACCTTCCCGTGGGCCCAGGGAATTCTCTTGAACCGTGGTTATGCAACCGGGATCAATCTGATCACGAAGTATCAGCGCATTTACGCTCTCGGCGTCGCGATTGGTGACGGTGTGGCCATCGGCGATGGAGTTGCGATTGGTGATGGCGTCGCGATTGGCGACGGTGTGGCCATCGGCGACAACATACTGACGAGTACCGGCGTAGCCATCGGCGATGGCTACATCTTTATGCTCGGTTCGAGCCTCTCGACTGGCGTCGCCATCGGCGACGGCGTTGCGATCGGTGACGGAATTCTGTTTTCAGACGGCGTCGCGATCGGAGATGGAGTCGCAATTGGTGACAGTGGTCCAATCTGGGCGCTGACAGTTCTTATTGATGGCGACAACACTGCCGGCATGGATGCAGTGCAGGAAGACGGATCCGTACAGTAGACACGAGGGCAAAATCATGGCTAGCGTCGCACTTACATTCGATAACACTTGCATCCCGCAGCAACACGAAGCCCAGGCTCTTTCATCCTGGCAGTCGGGTTCGCTGGAATTCGCACCGGCAGCAGCCGGCACTGAAGAAGAGGTTCTATCAGCGCTTGCTGTACCCACTCTAACCAATGTCGTGATGGCCGGGTTTATCCGCGACAACGGTCTGGTCAGTCTGCAAAACCGCGGCTGCTTTTACACATGCCGCAACGAGCGTAACCAGCTCGAAGGAGTAGCCCTCATCGGCCACTCAATTCTGTTTGAAGCTTTTAGTGAAAGCGCGGTCGAGGGTTTTGCAGCGATTGCGCGTCACGAAGCTTCGACTCATTTGCTCATGGGCGAGCACAACGCGGTGCAGCGCTTCTGGAGCTATTACGCAGACAAGGACCAGTCGGCGCGTCACGTTTGTCCAGTGCTTTTCCTAAAACGCGGTGAACAGTTTCAGCAGCGACAAGACGTGCCCGGACTTCGTCTCGCGAAACCCGAAGATCTGGAATCTGTTGTTCGTGCTCAGGCAGCGATGGCGTTCGAGACCAGCGGCGTCGATCCATTGCGAAAAGACCCCGTCGGCTTTCGCCGGCGTTACCTGCGTCGCATCGATAACAATCGAGTGTGGGTGTTGATTAAGAACCGGCAATTGATCTTCAAGCTGGACGTAATCACGGAGACACCTGACGCCACTTACATCGAGGGCGTGTATGTCAGCCCTGAAGAAAGAGGTAAGGGCGTGGGACAAAGCTGTCTGGCGGAAGTCGGGCGAAAGTTGCTGGAGCGCACCAGGGCGATTCACCTGTTCGTCGAGAATGAAAACACTCGGACCACGGCGTTCTATGCAAGGCTCGGCTTCAACGTCGCCGGCCAATACGATCTCCTCTATTTCTAAAAGCTACGGCTTCACGCACCCGTAATCGCAATGGGCAAACAGAGGTTCATCCATCATTACATGTGGCTGGTAGTCGCCGCCGGCGTAGCGGTGTTCCTCTATTCACTTTGTACACTGCCTTACGCGAAACTCGACTTTCGTTTCTGCCTGTTGTTTCTACTCACGGTCCTGATAAGTTCACGTATCGCGATCAAAGTGCCGCGCGTGAACACGACGATCACCGTGGCGGACAGTTTCGTCTTTCTGACACTCCTTCTTTATGGACCAGAAGCGGCAGTGATAGTCGCTGCCGCAGACGGGCTGAGCGCCGGCATGTACCTCAGTAAGCGTTGGATCACGGTTTTGTTCAACGCCGCCGCAGCGGGATCCGCGGCTTTCATAACCGGCGCGATCGCACGTCTGATCTTCGGGGCGGATTTTCACGTCGATACGCAATCGTTATCGACGTCTCTTATACTTTTAAGCACCGTCGCGGTTACGCAGTATGCGGCCCACACGTGGATCGTAGCGATCTGTATGGCCTGCAAGTCCGATCGACCGGTCTGGCAGACGTGGTCCAAACATTATCTTTGGTCGTCGCTGACTTACTTTATCGGCGCATTTGTGGCCGGCGGTATTATCAAGCTCGAAAGCTCGATCAGTTTTTACGCCGTACTGGCGCCGCTGCCGATCATTTCAATCATCTACTTCACCTACGAAAAATATCTCGAAGACATCCGCGCCACCGCTGCGCAAGCCGAGCGCGCCGAACGTGAGCGCGCGGAGGCAGAGCACGCGCGCGCGGAAGCCGAGCGGCTGCGAGCTGAGCAAGCCGAGCGACACGTTGAAGAGCTCAATCGTTACGTTGACAAGCTCGAAAGTGCGGGCAGGGAACTCGAGGAGAGTCACGAGCACTTTCGCCACGCTGCTTTTCACGATGCTCTAACCGGACTGCCAAATCGATCTTTGTTTACGGATCATTTACGCGTGGCTCTGCGCCGTGCTCACCAGAATGAGCAGTATTTGTTTGGCGTGCTGTTTTTGGACCTCGATCGTTTCAAAAACATCAACGACAGCCTGGGCCATCCGTGTGGCGACGAATTGCTGATCCTGGTCGCGCGCCGGCTCGAAGCGTGTATCAGGCAAACAGACATGGTCGCGCGTTTCGGTGGTGACGAGTTTGCCGTTTTACTCGACGCGATTCAGGATACGTCAGACGCCGTGCGCATTGCGGAAAAAGTGCAACAGGCTATCTCAGCGCCATTCAAACTCGCCAGTCACGAAGCGATCACAACGGCCAGCATCGGCATCGCGCTCAGCACTTCAGGCTATACCGAGGCGGAAGACATTATTCGTGACGCGGACACCGCCATGTATCGCGCGAAAGATCGTGGCAAGGCGCGCTGCGAAATCTTCGATACTGCTATGCACACACGCGCGGTCACACTCTTGCGCCTCGAGAGTGATCTGCGTCGTGCACTCGAGAAAGACGAATTGTGTGTGTATTACCAGCCCATCGTCTCTCTGGCGAGCGGCGAGCTGCACGGCTTCGAAGCACTCGTGCGTTGGCAACATCCGGAACGCGGGATCGTTTCACCCGACGACTTTATTCCACTTGCAGAAGAGACCGGGTTGATCTTGCCGATAGGTCTGCGTGTATTGCGCGATGCCTGCGGCCAGTTGCGGAAGTGGCAGCAATACTCGTTGTCAAACCGCGACTTGATCATGAGTGTGAATCTCTCCGGCAAGCAGCTCATGCAGCCCGATCTGATTGAGCGAATCGAAGAAGTGTTACACGAGTCGCAGATCAATCCGTGGCACTTGAAGCTGGAGATTACAGAGACGGTGGTGATGGAGAATCCTGAGCTGGCTGCGGTTACGCTCGCGAAACTCCGCGGACTCGGGGTTCGCTTGAGTATCGACGATTTCGGTACTGGATATTCTTCGTTGAGTTATCTCAATCGTTTTCCGGTCGACACTTTGAAGATCGATCGCTCGTTTGTGACGAGCATGAACGAAGCGGATGAGAATCTTCAGATCGTGAAGACGATCATTACGCTCGCCGGCAATCTCGGGATGCAGGTTGTCGCTGAAGGAGTTGAGACTGAGGCGCAGCTTGAGCAGCTTCGATCGTTGAAGTGCCAGTATGGCCAGGGTTTCTACTTCTCGCGACCTCTGGACGTCCTTGATTCAGATCTCTTTGTTCTCAACAGGGCCCGTACGGATTCGGTAACTCACCTCGAAACCGTGAATTTTGCGATGTAGTAACCACAGAGAAAAGGACCAGGAAGAGATCGATTAAAGCCAGTACACAAAAGGCACAAAAAGCACAAAAGGGTTTTCTGAAAAATTTCTTATGTGCTTTTTGTGCCTTTTTGTGGCTACTCTTCTTTATTCTTTGTGCTTTTTTGCGGCGTGGCGTGGGGCGGCATGTGGGTCTCGAACCCACGACCTCCAGATCCACAATCTGGCGCTCTAACCTACTGAGCTAATGCCGCCGCAAACTGGTATGTGTTTAAGTGCCCCCGGCAGGACTCGAACCTGCGGCCCTCTGCTTAGCTTCCAGCATCAGGCTTTCCCTGACCGCCCGTCAAAGCTGGGTTTGCTGGCTGGACTATATCTTGGACATCTCAGTCCCGACCCGTATAGTCTCTGAGGATCCCCCGGCGAAAATCGCGCGCAGGTTTCCTGCGGATTACCCAATCCTCACGGCTTGTTACTTGGACCACTAGATCGAAGTACCGGAGGCTCTCAGGGCGTCCCCGCATACAGGGTCGTCCACTCAATGGGTTCCGACCACCCTTTCCCCATTAAGGCTCCAACAAGGCAGATGCTCTATCCGCTGAGCTACAGGGGCAAATCAAAGCTCTGGCATGTTAGCACGTCAAAAACCTATGTCAAACGCGTTTCAGAGTTCAATCTTCAACTCCCGAGACAAACAAAAAGAGATCGCCCTGGGGGGCGACCTCTTTTGAAAATAACAACAGATATAGCTTACGCGGCGCGGGTTTGGTGCTCTTTAGTTTCAGCAAACACGCGACGGCCGTTCAGCGCATCGTCGATGATCTCGCGTACTGCCGAAGTCTCTGGGTTGACGTCCATTCGGTCGCACGCTTTTAGATGTCTGACGATACCCTCTGTAGCTATGTCAAGTGCCAGGCCATTAAGCTTTGAAAAACGACGCGCCTGGATGTGATCGATTCTCATAAGCCGCTCATTCAGCGGCAGGTGTGTATCAAAAGTCACGACTGCTCTCACTCCTCCGTATAAGATCTTCTCGTCTCAAATATATGAACTATAGATGCTCCGCCGACCCCCTTGGATGCAGCCTCCGCCCACAGGGCAAGGCCATAGATTTGGAGTAAAACCCCAAAAAACAACCATGCATGTATACATTGCCGCAGGGGGTGTTCAGCGAAACGTGGGATTATATCGAACAGGCGAAAATACGTCCAGAAATTTTTTGTTCAATGATTTAAAACGGTTGGCGGCCGCGAAAGTGATGAAAACCCTAACGATTTTAATGGGACAGACAAAGGCGCCGTCCAGCTCCCTGAGGTGGTAAGGACGGCGCCGATGTTGAAAAATGAATAGTGCCTGGCGTTTACTTTTTTGGAAGAACGGTGTCTTTCATTCCTTTGCCAACTCGGAACTTTAACGTGGTCTTAGCTGGAATTTGAATCGTTTCGCCCGTAGCTGGGTTGCGGCCTTCACGGGCTTTTCGCTCGGATTTTACGAGCTTTCCGAATCCGGGGAGAACAAACTCACCATTTGATTTAACTTCACGTGCGGCTAGGTTGTACAACTCCTCGAAAAATTCCTTAACTTGGGCTCGCTTCATTCCTGTGGATTCAGAGAAGTGGTTGATTACTTCCGATTGGGTCATGCGCTTCTTGCCTGCAGCGGCTTTGGTCGCCATAGTCTGGTGTAACACCTCCAACGAGAACTAGAATCGTAAAACGGTCGCACACTGATATATCACACTCAAGCGGCAATGTCTTCAAGAAAACCAGCATTTCTCTAGGTTTTTTGAGGAAATCAGAGGAAAGTTGGACCTGTTGGCGGCATCCTGAACCCGTCCGGCAGAAAAGGGACGTTATCCACAGATTACGCAGACGGTTAATCTGTGGATGAAACTCCTCGCAACAATCTGCGGCTCCGCAGCGTTTCACATTCGCACGCGCCTTCAGTCGAATCCCGAAAATTGTAAAAACCATAAATTCGTGTAGGGAGGAAGGTTATGAGGAAGTCTATCGCCTTAGTGGTAACGCTCCTGGTGACGGCAACGAGCGCTCTTTCGCAGAGTCTCACAACCGAGTCATTCGCAAAAGCAAAGGCGGTTCTGGACCGCTCAGTCGCTGCATATGGTGGCACTGAAGAATTGAACGCGATCAACAACGTCTCGTTACGCGTAGCCGGTGAGTCGGTCCATCGCAATCAAAGCCGTCGTCCCGGCGACTTCGATCGTACCGAGTACACTGCCGAGTTTGTGATCGACCTGAAGAATTCGCGGGCGAGACAAATACAGAAGGGTCACTACCCTGGTGGATTCAACTGGCACAATGGAGTGGTAATCGATGCCGGCAACCGGACGGGCTTCGACCTGATCCGGAAGACATCCAATCCGCCGGGCCAAATCACTCCCGCTAACTTCAAAGCGACTACTCGCTGGCTGCCGCAACTCGTTCTCTTGAACGTGTTGGAGCGAGCCCAGACGCTGCGCTACGCCGGGAAGATTGATTACGACAAGCGTCCTCATGAAGTCATTGACTACGTGACGAACGACGGCGCCCGGCTCACGCTCTACATCGATCAGCAAACCGGCCTGCTCTCAAAATTCGAAACGCTTGTGACGGATCCATTTGCGGGCGACTCCGTGTTCGAGACCCGCTTCACGGGACAACGCAAAGTCGGCAAATACATCGTTCCGGCCCGTCGTGTGAATGTATTGAACGGTGATATTACGAACGACTTCGGACTGGCAGACGTCGCCTTCAATATCGAGCTCACACCCGAGCGCTTCAAGTTGCCTGAGGGATTGCGCGCAGTCACGTTCCCAACGCCCACTCCGGTTACGAAGCACGCCGACAGGATCTACACGACAAGCGCCGGCGGGTATAACGTCTTGTTTGTCGACTTCAACGACTACATTTTTGTGATGGAGACTCCGGGCAACGATCGCGTCTCGCGGCAAGCGATCGAGCAGATCAAAAAGACAATTCCAAACAAGCCGATCAAATACGTCGCGGTTACGCATCATCACGACGATCACGCAGGTGGTATTCGCACGTACATGGCAGAAGGTGCGACTCTGATCGTTGCTCCCGGTGAAGAAGCGTTCTTCAGGAAGGTGAGCGCTGTGCGTTTCAGTGCTGATCCAGACACCCTCACTCGTAAACCCGGTGAGCCGAAGTTCGAGCCGCTTCAAAACGGGAAACGCGTGCTTACCGACGGAACGACGACGGTTGAGATTTACGACATCGGCAAAGGACCACACGCTGAAGAGATGCTCGTCGCGTACTTTCCCGATCAGAAGTTCATCTATCAAGGTGATCTACTTAATAGGCCCTCAAACGGCGACTACCCGATCGCGAACGACACCTCGGTGCATTTCCTTAACTGGATCGATGCGAAGAAACTCCCGGTCGAGATGACCATACCCGTCCACGGACCACCGACCACAATCGCGGAGTTTCGCAAAGCAGTTGAGGAGATGAAGATCAAAGCAAACTAGGGCCACAAAAAGGCACAAAAGTACAAAAGGCACAAATGCTTCTTCTGATTTGTGCCTTTTGTACTTTTGTGCCTTTTTGTGGCCCTACTTGCAGTTGTTATTGAAGCGTTTGGCTTTGCACTGGTCGCAGATTTCGCTGGGTTTGGGTTTTTTGGTCGTCGATTCATAATCCGATGTGGGCCAGTGGTGGCAATTCGCGCAGAAATGCCAGATAGCGCGCTTGCGCTTGCGTCGATAAGTCATAGCAAGGGGCAGAGTAGTTGAGCAGGACTCAGAAAGTCCTTGGGAAGTTCTCAAAAATTTCTTAGTGAGATCTAATACTGCTGCGGCTCTGGAATAACCGCTCTTTTGGTGGTTTTAACGTATGGGCTCTCAGAACAAGCCTCAGCACAATTAGAATTTATGAGAACACATCTCCGAATTAGTCTCCTCATGATCTCCACATTGCTACTGTTACCAGCGAGTGTTGATGTTGCTGCACAGCAGTCGCCATCGATTTCTGTCCGCGATGTCGTCGTTGCCGAAGGAAACTCCGGTACGACGCAGGCCACGTTTGTCGTCGCGCTCTCGGCTCCGGCCTCGCAGTCAGTTTCGTTATCCTTTGCCACGTCAAACGGCACGGCGACCGCTTCTTCCGACTATGTTGCTACTTCGGGTGCGCTGAGTTTTGCGGTTGGAGAAGTCGAGAAACCAGTTGTGGTGCTCGTCAACGGCGATACTGTCGATGAGTCGCAGGAGACGTTCTTCCTGGACATCTCGAATGTTCAGAACGCAACCGTGAGCTCGAGCCGGGGAACTGGATCGATTGTTGACGACGATGGGCCAACGATCAGTATCAATGACGTGAGCGTTACGGAAGGCAATTCCGGTACGAAAGCGGCGACGTTTACGTTGACGCTTTCTGGTCCAAGCGTTGAGGCCATCGCAGTCAGAGCAGTTACGACGCCGGGAACAGCCACTGCCGCAGTTGATTACAACTCGATTAACCTCGTAGTTATCTTTCAGCCGGGACAGTAACTCGCACTTTTGATGTGGACGTCACCGGCGATACGAGCCTGGAGTCGAATGAAACGTTCTCTGTAAATCTCACGGAGTCTTTCGGTACGACAATCGCGGACGGCGACGGTGTCGGCACGATTCTCGATGACGATACTCTGCTTGTGCTGGAGGAATCCGGCCCTGCTCCACAGCAGGCAGCGGCTTTCGAGTCGTTGTTATTCACCAGAGATCCGTTCCGCGTTAAGAGTGTCGTTGACTGGTTCAACCTTCCGCCGGGTCAGAACACACTGGTGCTGATCTTCGCTCAGAACCTGAGATTGAATCCGGGTGAGACAGTATCTGACGTGATCGTGAATCTCGTCGATGGCAATAACCAAAGCTTTGACGTGCCCGCGACGGACTTGCGCGCAGTTCCGAACGTTGATCTAACCCAGGTCATCTTCAGACTACCCGACGCTCTCGCGCCGGGCACCTGCAAGGTAACCATCAAGGCACACGGGCAAACGAGCAATATGGGGACGATTCGGATTACACCGTAGACGCGGGTGAGACAGTTGACGAGCTCCCAAACCACAGCAGCAAAACACTAATCGAATTCGCGTTTAGCCAGTGTGGGTATCTCTTTGTCTCAGGTACATGTGACGTACTAATTGCGGCACGGTCTGCATGAGATAAAGCAGCAGTTGCAATTTCCGGCTGCGGAATGCTGCGTTGGCCCGCTCCAGTTCGACAACGGCTTCTTCGTAGCGTCGCGCAACCAGTTGCTGCTTACACTTCTGTAACGCGATCGCTGCGTCACACTTCTCCAGCTCCCGTTCGATTTCCTTCCTCAGACCCTCCGGAAGGTCGAGCTCTTTCATAAATTTCCGCAGCGCTCTGGCCTGCCCCTCAAACGATCCAACAATGTCTGAGGTAAGATTGTTCTTGTGAATGCGTCGCCGCACGTGGATGTGCTTTCGATAATCGATTCGCCCGCCGCGATACGCCACCCTGGCCCACAGCTCAAAGTCCTCGCCCTGTATGAAGCTCTCGTCAAAGAGTCCCGCATCGATGAGTGCCTGGCGGCGCGCAACCACTGTTGACCCGACCACAGTGCACTTGGAAAGCGCGAGACTCTCAAACGTAGCGAGGCCTTCCGACGGATTCGTGTCCATCGTGGTCGCGCCTTCTTTGCCGGAATCGCCAAAAGTCACCGCATTACCATAGACGAGATCGAGCGTCGGATCGCTTTGCAGAAATTCCCTCATGTCCGCCAGATGATTTGTCACCCATTTGTCGTCGCTGTCGAGGAATGCGATGAACTCCCCTTTGGCGGCGAGGATTCCGGTGTTGCGCGCAGCCCCGGGACCGCCATTCGCGCGCCGGATGTAAGTGATGTCGTTAAGATAGGGTTCCAGTGCCTTTTCAAACTCTGCCGTGTCAGGTGAGCCGTCGTTTACAACGATGATCTCGTAATCATTCACGGTCTGGGCGAAGACGGACTTCAGCGCATCAGAGATGAGATGGGCTGCCTTGTAAGCAGGAATTACGACGCTGAAATACGGTGCGGCGGGCTTTATCTGGGACATATGTTCGCTTGTTACCCTATCCTTGAACCCGGTGGTGTTTGCTCGATCCGCGAGGAGAAATGGAGGTTCTAATTTATAGTTCGCCTGTCCTGGAACCCAGCGACTGATCCGGTTTGGGAGGCCGCAAAAAAATCAACAAGTACTTTACATCAAGCAGGGCTGATCTTCCCACTGAAAATAACAAGAGGAAGGCCAGTGTTGTACCAAGAATAACAACGCCGCTGGCGGCGATGTTCAGTATTGTACTGTCGAGCACCACGAAAGCGCGAAAGGCCAGACAGGTCAGAAAGGCTCCGATCGATGCCAGTACGAAAGGCGCCAGATGGCCGTAAAGATCTTTCGTCCGAACGGGCCCTGACCGGCCCATCATCCAATACACCAATGGATTCACAATGACAACTCGCGTTAACGAATACGACGCAGCCACACCAACTGCGCCCCACGGCAATCCACAAATGATCGACACAATCGAAATCGGTGCATTGATCATGGACCATTGCAGCATCTCGCGCGAGCGACCCTGGCTCAGAAACAACCAGCCCATTGTATTTAGAACCGGTTGAAACAAGGCGGCGATACCCAGAAAGAATACTATCCGTCCGGCTGCCGTCCACTGTGAGCCGAGTATTAACTGCACTATCGAATCCGCCGAAACTATCACGAGCGTTATCGCCGGCATCGTCAGCAACATCACCTTTTCCAACATGCGCAGATAGACTCGCCGGTATCGTTCAGGTGAGCCGTGCAATCTGCTCAGCACGGGAACCGCGACCGTTGCAAGCGGCTCATCAAATTGCTCTGACGGCAGTGATACGAGTTGACCAGCCTTATTGAAGAGTCCGAGACTTTGTGCTCCCCAAAACTTTCCTATCAGCAGGTTGTCGAGGTTTTTTGAGACGTAGTTAATAATGGAATAGCCGGTAACCTGCCCGCCGAAGGTCAGCATTGACCGGGCGCCCGAGTTCCATCGCGGCAAACCAGGCCGCCACCCACAAAGCGTCACGATGCCGGTGGCGCTCGTCGCCAATAGTGTTAGTTGGGAAAAAACAAGCGACCAGTAGCCGAAGCCATACCACGCCAGGACAATTCCAACAACGTAGCCTGCCACCATCGATACGAGTGCAATTGCGCTCAAGGTGAAAAAACGCATTTGCCGGCGCAACAACGCTTCGTGTTGCACGGCCAAACCACCAAACAAAAACCCGGTGGCTGTCACCACTGCGATCATCGTTAGTCGAGGTTCTGCATAAAACCATGAAAGCAGCGGGGCGAGCGCAATCATGATTGCAATCAGGACTACGCTCAGGCTCACGTTCACCCAAAAGAGCGTGCTGATCTGATCGAAGTCGATCTCTGCTCTCTGCACCGTCGGATAAGAGAGTCCGAGGTCTTTCAGCATGGAAACGAAATTAGTGGCAACCGCCACCATTCCGATCAAACCGTAGTCCTGAGGAGTCAGAAGGCGGGCCAGAATTGCAGTTGCGATAATACTGACGGCGAACTTGAGTACGTGTGAGAGTATGGTTACTGCGCCGCCGCGAACGGTGTGTCCACCGATGTCGGCCATCAAGTGGTTTGTTTCGAAATAGTGGGCTGATCGATCTGTCGCCAATTCTGAGTTTGCCTTAACTGAGTCTTCCTCCTTGATATACATGACAAATCAGGGCGAAATCCATGAAGTGCCGCACTAGAATCGCGAAACGATAAACAGGCTGCCGCCAATCGCAATCAGGTCCTCGATCAAAGCAATGTTGAAATCCGGCTGGCGGAGGGACTTCACGAGCCGAGCACGGGCGTGATAGCCGCCGAAGCAACCGACGATTCCGCCGAGCACTCCCAGCGTGGCACCAAGGAGAGCCGACCGTCCACCGCCTAGAGAAACGCATGCTCCCGTTAAGCCGCCTGTCACGATGCGGGCGATAAGTCCGAGAGGAGCAGTGCGGTTCGGAGTATTCGGCAGCTTATCGATGATGAGCTCTGTGAGGGCCAACAGGCTCAGAATTATCACTGCGGGAAGCGAGCCGATGAGAGACAGTGGTCGCGCAAGTTTGAGCCAACCGAGGTACGTGGCCCACGCGACCGCCGCAGGAGGCGTAAGCGAGCGCAACCCGGCGAAGAGTCCGATTAGAAATGCGAATAACAGCGTCATCTGTTAGTTGTATATATCTTAAATCTAGTGATTGCAAAGAAGACGCTCGTGTAAGTCAAATCGATTGGTGACAAACGAAAATTTTTGCGCTACGTTGCTGAGCACTCACCTAATCAGCAAAAGAAGCGGGCCGACTTGTGCTTGAACCACAAAGCCGACCCTAGATCCTCAACCTTCCAACGAAAGGATAAGGACCATGACAAAACATGGTAGCGCATCACCGCGCAAACAAGAATCTCTTACACTCGACGCCAATCTAAAACGACGCGCTCGAAAACTCGCAACCGACAGCAGAGTCGATCCAGGAACAAACTCACTAATCCGTTACGCATTGGAGATCAAAGACCAACAGCTTGGGCAAATAGTGAATCGTGTTGAGGCCGGCGAAATGCGCATCGACCACATCCACTTGGACGGTGATTAAGATCTCCGCGCGCGCCCCGTGTCTCGGCGGCAACCGCCGAGACACGATGGCGTCCGCCGCCGCTCTGCGATCACTCATTCAGCTGTGTTCCCGGAATATGGTAACGGAGGTAAGCCTAGCTCGTTCAGGAATTGATTGTGCTTAGTCGCTGCCTTCTGGATAGCGTTCTCAATTTCTACTAACTCGCGGTGAGTCGCCGCCAGATCGATCTCTTGTTCGTGAACGGCAGTGCTGATGTAGCGAGAAATATTTAGATTGTGTCCCTCCTGGACGATTCGCTCCATCGAGATTCGCTTTGAATACCGTTCCTCTTCCTTACGAAACTGGTAGGTCTCGACAATCTTATTGATGTGGCCTTCCGTCAGCTGGTTCTGGCGCTTGCCTTTCACGAAATGTTCGCTGGCATTGATGAAGAGTACGTCCTCCGGCTTCTTGCACTTCTTTAGCACGAGAATGCATACCGGGATGCCGGTGGAGTAGAACAGATTGGGAGGTAGCCCGATGACGGTATCAATATGTCCATCGTTGAGTAGCTTGCGGCGTATGCGTTCTTCCGCGCCGCCCCGGAACAGCACACCGTGAGGCAAGACGATCGCCATCGCGCCATCGTCTTTCAAGTAATAAAAGCCGTGAAGGAGGAAGGCAAAGTCAGCAGCGGATTTCGGGGCGAGACCGTAGTTCTTGAACCGCACATCTTCGCCCATCGCTTCCGTGGGCTCCCACCGATAGCTGAAGGGTGGGTTCGCGACGACTGCATCGAAATATGGCTTCTTGGCGGGATTGGTTTCACGCAGCATGTCCCAATCGTTCGTCAACGTGTCGCCATGGTAAATCTCAAACTCCGTATCCTTCACCCCGTGCAGCAGCATGTTCATCCGCGCCAGGTTGTAGGTGGTGATGTTCTTCTCCTGACCATAGATCTTGCCGATGCCATGCGGTCCCATGCGATGGCGCACATTTAGAAGCAATGAACCTGAGCCGCAGGCGAAATCAAGCACGCTTTCCAGTCGCGATCTTTTCCCTGTGGAAGGCTCTTGACTGTCCAGCGTGACAATGGCAGACAAGATGCTGGATATTTGCTGCGGCGTGTAAAACTCGCCCGCCTTCTTGCCCGAGCCAGCGGCAAACTGGCCGATCAGGTATTCGTAGGCGTCACCGAGCCCGTCTGAATCGGTAGAAAACTCCCCCAGACCCTCAGCAATCTTCGCGATGATTTTGCATAGCTTGGCGTTTCGGTCAGTATAGGTTTTGCCAAGTTTATCTGAGCTGAGGTTGATTTCCGAGAACAGTCCTTGAAACGTGCTTTCGAAGGATTCATTCTCGATGTATTTGAATCCGGCCTGGAGCGTATGGAGAAGTTCGCTGTCCTGCGTGCGAGCGAGGTTGGCAATGCTATTCCAGAGGTGTTCGGGCTTGATGACGTAATGAGCCTTGCGACGCATCTGCTTTTCGAACTCGGCGACATCGTCAGGGTTGATCTCGTACCAGATCGCCAGCGGAACGCTGCGGTCATCGCCATCGAGCTTTGGATAATCCGGCCCAAGCTCTTTCTGGGCAGCGGACTGATAGTTGTCCGAGAGATACCGTAGGAACAAAAACGAAAGCATGTAGTCGCGGAAGTCGTCCGCATTCATCGCGCCTCGTAATTGGTCAGCGATGTTCCAGAGGGTTTTACCCAGTTGTTTTTGGTCGCGATCGGTCATGGTTGCGCTGTTTCCTCTTCAGTAACCGCAGCCGTTACTGGAGCAGGTAGTGGTGCGGCTGCTGTGGCGCTAGGGAACAACGCCGGGTTGAACGGATAGTCTCTGATGAAACCGTAAAGGATTGTTCTAAAGTAGTCTCTGGTCTCGTCGCCCATTTCAGTCGGCTCATACAACGAGTATTTACCGTGGCTAAGAAGGTCTATGAATCGCTGGTGCAAAATCCCGTCAGCATCGCCTGGTCCTTTTTTTATGCAGGCGGAAAAATGCCCGTAACCGTGAAAGACAGCGGTCTTTTCAAGAATGGACCTCAGCGTATTGAAGTGGTGCGTATAGATCTTGTCGCTCTGCGCTGCTTCATACAAAGCAACCAGCGACGCGACATGGTGAAAGAATGGCGTGTCAGTCTTTTGCCGAAAAATCGTATAGCCGCCGCTCGTCCTGCTGCGGTTGAGGCAATATTGCGGAAAGTCTCGAGTGCTGAGCAGGTTCTTAATTTCGTTGCTCAATACATTGAAGAACAGGACGTGATGAGTTGAGATGACTGTTTTGAGCTGATTTGGGGTATCTCGGAATAACTGCACTAAGTGGTTGGCAACGACGATAGCGTTGTGTTCATCGAGGGAAGAAATCGGATCATCGATGTAGATATATTTGACCCATTGGTAAGCCTCGGCTCCGTCGATCGCGAGCTGGACAATTGCGAGGAAAAAGCACCAGACAAAGATGTTCTCCTCGCCGCGGGAGATCTTAATATCGTCCACCCTTGTGAGGATGTCGCCACTCTTTTCTTCCCGGGAGAAACTCACTTCCCAGTTGTCAGTATCGATTTTGAAGTCGAAGTCGGCATACCGGTCGAGAAGAGGCCGGATGCGGTTATCAAACTCCATTTCTTGGAGCCCGGCAAAGAAGCGGGAATCCTTATTGATCTTCAACACACGCTCGCGGTCGTTCGCCAGATCGTTGTCCCACGAGAACAGGTCTTCGGTGAAGGCGTTGAAGTAGAGCGTATCGCGATCATCTCCCTGTTTGCCTATGTCCTTGAATGCAGTGGATAGCCGCGTCTTCCCCGTGCCGTTGTAGGCGTAGAGCAGGATGAACTTCTTATTCTGCAATTCCTGGCGCAAATGAGTGGCCAAGGCGTTGAGATCAGAAAACGGAATAGTGCTCATGCTTCACCTTCATCCGGCGAAGGGAAAAGCTGCTGCATAAGTCCTTTTTTGAGGGCTTTGAGGGCGTTAAGCTTTTGCATTTGGGCAACGTCTACTTCGTCAAGCGACGCCAAGCAATCTGCGATTCGCTCTTGTTCACGTAAAGAAGGCGGAAGCGGTATTTGCAATGACCGAATCTGAGCAAAATTCAGCCCTTGTCGGTTTCCCCCGGCTTGAAAACTATCGATTTTTTTTTGGCCGTATTCTGAGATCAGATATTGATTAAGTAACACTGTACTTAGTTCTTGCGGACGGACGCGGATTATGCAGACGTGCTGATTCACGTTGCCGCCAGCGATTCTTGAATCCGCGACTGCACTTCTGCCGATTGACGCACCGGTTATATTTAGAAGAACGTCAGAAAGCTGAATTTCAGTCGCACCGAACGAACTGTGCGTTTCCTCGTCAATAAACGCGACGTCGTCCAGAATCAGTGTTCCCCATCCGACGTTTTGACTACGGACAAACGGACGACCCTTTCTTTTGTAATTCTTGTCGCCGCCAAGCGGAGTAATTCCGCTGCCTATTTTTGATGTCATTGAGCCGAGTTCATGGTCTTCCCATTTCGGCGATTCTTTGAATTCGGGAAAGCGGAGACGGGGGAGAGTTTCGCCTTCACGTGGGAAAAGCTGCTGCATCAGCCCTTTCTTGTGGGCCCTTAACGCTTCCAGCTTCCGACTGTGAGCCGCGATCAACTCGTCCAGCGAACTCAGGCAGTCCGCGATTTTTTGTTGTTCAGCAAGCGATGATTTCCCGCTGGGGCGTGGGATAGGCAAAGCCATCAAATCTTCGTCAGTGACGCTCAAAGACCCGTGGGCACGCGCTCCTACAGTGATGTACTTTCTCAACCATCTTCCATGCAGATTGCCGAGAAACAAATAGTTTAGGAAGTGAACATGAAGCCTATCCTCTTGGACTCGGAAACACGTAAATATGCTATTCGGAACGGACCCTGGTTCATCGCCTGAATACATCGCGATGAACCCCTGCGGAAATTCCTTCGTGGCACTTTTGTTGTACGCGAAGTCCTTCTTTTCGATTAAGAAGTAATTCTTATAAGAATTCCCCGCGATCGTCCTACCAAATTTGTCTTCCTGGCTTATCAAACCAACTCCGGACGTAATGCTCAAAAAAACGCACTTGCGTTCACCTGCCTTCTCCGTGATAACGGTTGCCGATTTTCGAAGAGGTTCTGCGATCCATTCAGGCTCATCCCGAAACTGCGGAAACCGTAGTCTGGGTTTAAACTCGCGCTTGCTATCGTTCGTCATCGTCCGTACCTTTGCTTTACTCTTCGTATGCACTCAGCCCTGAGATGTCGCGCCCTTGAGCGCGTTTGCGGAGCAGCGGGACGAGGTCGTCCATCAACGCGAGTTCCTTCTGCGTGCGGGCTTTCCACCCCAATTCCAACGGAGCAAGCAGATCGACGAGCTGTTCGCCGTCGAAGATCATCCGCTGCAGGATGCCATCAACAAAGCTTTGCAGGGATGCGATGGTGAGTCCGTGCTTCTCGGCGAGTGCGGCGAGTTCCTTGGCGCTTTTCTCTGCCTTGAATCGCTGGTAGCCTTCGCGAATTGCCTTTTCATCGAGCCCTTCGCCCGCCTTCAGAGCGCGGACGTATTCGGTGATGTCCTCGCGCTCGTCGATGAACTTGGCGTCGGACTCGATCAGGCCAATGAGCTGTTCGCGGCTCATTATCTGTTTGCCCGGAGCCTGCTGCGAGTATCGGGCGATCAGACCCATGATGTAGTCGTAGTCGATAACGGCGGAAGCGAAGAGCACGAACTCGAAGTCGAGTTGCTCCACTTCGGGGCTGGCTTTCTCGCCACTCTTGCCTTGCTGGGCTTTGAGTCGCTGGGCGGTTTCGAGGTAAACGCCACGGAAAGCCTTCAACTGTTCTTTAGGCAGAACCTGCACTATTGCCCGCTGGTTTTCCGTGGTCAGGTCGGTGTATTGGTCGAGCTGGGTCTGGAGACGCTGAACTTCCTTGAAGCGATTGATGAACTGGCTGCGTGCGTCGTCTCCTTTGAGATTGAGCACATCTTCAGGTTTGTAGGCCAGACCCTGTGATTTCATAAAGTCCTCCAGGTCGCGAATAGCGGTTTGCAGCTTTTCGATGATGACGGGGGCCTTTTCCACGAGCCAGATTTCGCGGGCCTTATCGGCTTTAGCGCCGGAGAACAGGGCAATCGCTTCATCGACTGCGGCCTGTTGGTTGCGGAAGTCAAGAATATTGCCGTAAGGCTTAGTGGCGTTGAGCACGCGGTTGGTGCGGGAGAAGGCCTGAATCAGCCCGTGATACTTCAGGTTCTTGTCCACGTAGAGGGTGTTCAGGTATTTGGAATCGAAACCGGTCAGCAGCATGTCAACCACAATTACGATGTCGATCTTCTCGGTGTGAGGCAGGTCCTGGTTGGGAAACTGCTGATCCTTAATGCGCTTTTGCACATCCTGGTAGTAGAGATCGAATTCGTTGATAGAGTGGTTTGATTTGTAGCGTGCGTTGTAGTCGTCGATGATGCCCTTGAGAGCCTCTTTCTTCCTTTCGGGTTCTTGCTCGTTGTCGGCCTTCTCCTGCGGCAGGTCTTCTTGAATCTGTTGCACATCCTTGTTGCCCTCTGCAGGAGGAGAAAAGACGCAAGCGATATTGAGTGGGGCGAACTCGGAGTTCGCTTGTACCATCTCGTTCTGCACGGTCTTGAAGAGTTCGAAATATTCGATCGCGGCGTTGATGGAACCGGTAGCGAGGATCGCGTTGAAGCGACGCCCGCCGGTGGCTGCATTGTGCTTAGACAGGATGGCTTCGACGACGGCTTGCTTGGTGAGCGTTTGACCGGGATTGATGGTCTTGCCTTCGGGCTTGTAATAGTCGACGTGGAAGCGCAGGACATTTTGATCTTCGATGGCGTGAGAGATGGTGTACGCATGTAGCTCGCGTTGGAAAAGATCATGGGTGGTCCTGAGCGATGCCTGCTGTCCTTCGATCTGTTGGTAACTGGCGTTTTGTTCAAAGATAGGCGTGCCAGTGAAGCCGAAGAGCTGAGAGTTTGGAAAGAACTCCCTAATAGTTTGATGGTTCTCGCCAAATTGCGAGCGGTGACACTCGTCGAAAATGAAGACCATTCGCTTGTTGCGAAGCGGCTCCAACTGTTGCTTGTAGGTTGATTTGCCCAGCCTTACGTTTTGCTTGTTGCGTTTACTATTTTCGTCCAGCGCGAGGCCGAGCTTCTGAATCGTTGTGACGATCACTTTGTCAGCGTAGTCGTCGGAGAGTAAACGACGGACAAGCGTTCCAGTATTGGTGTTTTCCTCTACGGAACCTTCCTGGAATCTATTGAACTCCTCACGTGTCTGCCGATCGAGATCCTTGCGGTCTACGACGAACACGCACTTCTCGATGTCGGGGTTGTCCTTAAGAAGAGTCGAAGCCTTGAACGAAGTCAATGTCTTGCCGCTGCCGGTGGTGTGCCAGATGTAGCCGTTGCCGTAGTTCTCGTTGATACATGCCTCGATAGCCTTGACGGCGTAGATCTGGTAGGGACGCATCATCAGCAACTTCTGTTCGCTGGAGACGAGCACCATGTAGCGGCTGATCATGTGACCAAGGGTGCATTTGGCTAGAAACGTTTCGGCAAAGCTGTCGATGTGGGTGATCTTCTTGTTGTCTTCTGAGGCAAACTGATAGACGGGAAGAAATCGCTCGTCGGCGTTGAAGCTGAAATGGCGATTGTTATTGTTGGCGAAGTACCAGGTATCGGTGCGATTAGTGACGACGAACAGCTGCACGAAGCAGAGAAGGGTTCTGGTATATCCGTTACCTGGGTCGTTTTTGTACTCGACGACCTGCTCCACCGCGCGGCGAGGACTGATTCCAAGCGTTTTCAATTCGATCTGAACTACGGGCACACCGTTGATAAGCAGGATGACATCATAGCGGTGGTGGCTATTGTCGGTGTTGATACGGAGCTGGTTGATCACCTCGAAGGTGTTTTTGCACCACTCCTTAACGTTGACCAATGTGAAATTCAACGGGGTGCCGTCGTCACGACTGAAACTGGTGCGTTCGCGGAGCGTCCGGGCAGAGGCGAACACGTCCGGCGTGATGATTTCATCCAGAAGCCGTTGGAACTCGCTATCTGTTAGGTGGACGCGGTTGTTCGCCTCGAACTTCTCGCGGAAGTTCTTCTCGAGCGTGGCGCGGTCTCGGATGTCGGTGCGGTATTCATACTTCAAGCCGCGAAGCTTCTCGATAAGGTGTTCTTCAAGTTGGCGTTCCGCTGGCGTCATTGAATTCGATTAGATCGGTTTCCGTAACGTAATATCGCTACGCGGAGCCGACTCGTGAGATGACGCCGCATTGTGCCCTAGTACGACGTGGAAGGCCAAACGTCTTAACGGAGCCGACAGACCTATCGGAGCGACTTACTTCTCGAAACGTGTTAAAAAATCTCTCGGTTTTTAACATATCTCTTTTGACGTGTTAAGAGGGCTAACATAAGTCTTCGCCGTGGGCAGCTCTCGAAAACACTCACAGCCACGCCTTTTATTCATCCAAAGCTAAATGAGGTTGCTAACAACGGAGCGCAACACTTTTGAGCCTTACTCATGGGCGAAGCTACACACATCCTCACGGGCCTGAAGGTCCTCGACGAGTATCAAACACATTTTCACTAAGTGAGCGATCTATTTTGATCTCACTAAATCTGCGGACCACCGTGTCGTCGGAGACGTCGGATGTACGAATGAGGAAGGGGAGCTTGATGCCGCTTCCGTCTCGATAGTCGCTGAAATCCCATTGCACGTAAGCGGGCCCAACATCGTGTTGGTCACATTCACTCTCCGCAAGAGAAGTCCGCTCTCTACATCGAAGAACAATTGAATCGATGGGTTGTCGTCCAGTCGACCATCGTTTTAAACCACGAGTTTATTAGGCCACCGGCAAACATTCACCATCCGAATTGAGTCTGCTAACGTCGACGCTGCATTACTCAAAAGGGTTCAACGTTTTCACGCCTGTTTTTTGGAAGTCGCGAGTGTTACGTGTGGCAACGATCAGGTCATGTTGGAGAGCAGTTGCAGCAATCATTCCATCGAGCAGGGGAACGGTCTCTCCCTTTTGTTTCAACTCCACAACCAGCGCGGCCCATCGTTGGCTTATCGTTGCGTCCCATGGAATGCAATCGATCGTTTCAACCAGAGTTTCGTACCATTGCTCGAGCCGATCGCGCTTGCGTCCGCGCGGTAGCGCAAGAATGCCGATTCGCAGTTCGCCAATAATTATCGAGTCGACGATAAGATTGGATTCGTTTGCATCAAGCCACTTGACAACCCTGCTGTCGGCCGTCTGTTTCGTCGGCTCACTAAGCACGTTCGCATCAACGAGGTAGATCATCCGAGCTTAGGCAGTTTGATGTCGTCAGTGGTTTCGGTGCGGTCTAGTGGTTGGAACCAATCCTTTACGGGACAGGAAAGTAACAGCTTTACAAGCCCCCTATTTCGCGGTTTTGTCGTTCGCTTGAGGAGGTATTGACCACGATCGATGCGCTCGATCTCAAACTCCTCTCCGGATTTAATGTCATCCTCACGCCGAATCTCAGCCGGAAGAATGATCTGACCCTTTGTTGAAACGGTAGTTCTCATGACGGGTAAGATAACGTCTTACGAGAGTCGGGTCAATGAGCATACAAGGCAAAAGTTCGACAGCCACACGACTTGCTGTGATGTTACCAACCTTAGACCAGGTCGTGGCCAATCCAGCGTAATCGCACCAAGGAATCACCACACTAAAAATGTTTTTGTCCTTTAGGAATAAAACGGAATTCTGCACGTCTAGTTGAAGCATGGATTGACTCCGCTGAAACAGTTCTCCCCCACGAAGGTTAACCCCGAACCTCCTTCGCGAACTGTGAATAAAAGTGTAGCCACGCTCTTGACGCTCGGCGTCGTACTGCGCCCACTGAAGAACGACACTCAACTGCGTTTCTGTGCTGATAGGTTCTCGTAGTGCTCACGCAAACCTATAACGCTCATGTCAATCGAGAGGTCGTTCAGCGCAGGCGGCCTCATCCGCACCCGTTAACAGGGAAACATGCATGAAAGATCTTAATGTTCCCCTTCGCTTTAGTTGTGTCTTTTGGAAAAAGATTTCCACCGTTCAAAGGAGAAATTCCAACATGCAGCGAAAAAAGAGTCTCTCAGCACATCTATCCTTCCGTCCGCACCATCTGTTTTTCGTCTCCCTGCTTCTTCTTTTCGTCGCAGTGTTGACGCCGCAGCTTTCAATCAAGACGACGGCCGCCGGCTCGGCCCCGGCGCCGCGCCCCCAGGGCGACCCTTCGGTCGTCAGCGCGTGGTCGGGCGTGACGAATCTCAACACCATCAGCAGCGGCGCCGTTGTCGCCATCCACACGAGCTTGCTCCCGAACGGGAAGGTGCTTGTCTTTACGCGACAGCAGGACTCGACCGGCAACGACAATGTCAACGGTTTTTCCCGTACCTACGTTTGGGACCCAGCCACCAACTCCGTCATCAGCGAGGCGTTCAACGGCACGACGAACCTGTTCTGTAGCGGTCACGCTTTCATTCACGACGGCCGACTTCTCGCGACCGGCGGCCACCTGGGCGCCGACCTCCGGGGCGAGCCTGACGCAAACTTCTACGACTGGAACACAGGCGCCTGGTCCAGCGCGGCCTCGATGGGTCGCGGGCGCTGGTACCCGACCAACGTCATACTCGGCAACAGCGAGATGCTCGTCGATGCCGGCTTCGACGAGTTCGGGCAGTTCAACAACCAGCCGCAGGTGTGGCAGACGAACAACTCGTGGCGCTCCCTCACCTCGGCGACCGACCCTCACGGCAACACGTACCCATGGCTCCACCTTACCCCTAATGGGCAGGTCTTCCACTCCGGCCCGGCGCAGTCAACCTCCTACCTGCGCACGTCCGGGACGGGGCAGTGGACCTTCGTCGCCAACACCATCTTCGGCAACCGCGACGCCGGCACCTCCGTCACCTACGACGACGGCAAAGTGCTCATCATCGGCGGGGGCGGCGGCACGATGGCGTCCGTACCGCGCCGCGAGTGCGAGGTGATTAACCTCAACGTCTCGCCGGTCATCTCCAGCACGACGACCTCCGTCCCGCCCGCGCCGCAGTGGCGCAGGGTCGGCGACATGGCCTTCGGCCGCCGCCAGTTGAACGCCACGCTCCTGCCCGACGGCACGGTCCTCGCTACCGGCGGGACGAGCAGCCCGGGGTTCGATGAGCCATCGGGGGCGGTCTTCGCGGCGGAGATTTACAACCCAGACACCGAGACATGGTCCACCATGGCGAGCATGCAGAGAAGGCGGCTCTACCACTCGACGGCGCTGCTGCTGCCCGACGGCCGGGTGCTCTCGGCGGGGGGCGGCTTCCCACCGGGGCCGGGCGAAGTCAACCAGCCGAACTATGAGCTCTTCTCGCCGCCGTACCTCTTCAAAGGCCCGCGCCCGACCATCACCGGGGCCCCGTCCGAAGTCGCCCTCAACACGAACTTCTTCATCACGACGCCGGACGCCGCCAGCATCTCGAAGGTGACGATGATCCGCCTCGGCTCCGTCACGCACGCCTTCAACCAGAACCAGCGCATGACCGAACTCAACTTCCGTCAGGGGTCGGGCGGCCTTCACGTGCAGTTCCCCGGCGGCGCGAACCTCACCCCGTCGGGCCACTACATGCTCTTCCTCGTCAACTCGAACGGCGTGCCGTCGGTCGCCAGCATCGTCAAGATCAGCTTCCAGACCACCGGGAGCAACTCCATCGACGACGCGCGCTACTTCGTCCGCATGCACTATCAGGACTTCCTCGAACGCGACCCCATCAGCGCGGAAGACCGCAACGGCCTCGCCTTCTGGACGCGCAACATCACGCAGTGCGGCAACGACGCCGCCTGCCGCGACGTTAAGCGCAGGGACGTGTCGAACGCCTTCTGGTCATCGGCACACTTCCGCGCCCGCCCCGACGTGATCGCCGACGGCCTCGTCAACCCGCCGGGCTCGCCGACGACGTACAACAACAGCCAGTTCATTCGCTACTGCTACCGCATCTACCTGCGCCGCGAGCCGGACGCGAGCGGCTGGTCGTTCTGGTTGAACGACCTCAACCGCGACAACGACTACAAGAGGATCGAGCGAGCCTTCCTCCTCTCCGGCGAGTACCGGAACAGGTTCCATAAGCCATGAGCCGGAACATGTCGCGCGACAAGTCCCGGCCGGTGTGCGGTTCTCCGCGCCCCGGCCGGGTTCAATTCCATAGTTCTCAAGGAGGTGAGGAAATGTCAGAAGCTTCGATCAGGGCAACGTGCCGCGCGCTCGGGCGTTTGGTTGTGACTTTGTCGCTGCTCGCAGTTCTACTTCCCGGCGCGGCTGTGCCCCGGGCGCAGGAGGCTCCGCGCATCCCGGACGTTACCTGCCTGGACCAGAATGGAAAGAAGCTGCGCTTCCACACCGACCTCGTCAAAGGCAAGGTGGTAGTCATCAACTTTGTCTACACGACCTGCCCAATTCTTTGCACGAGAATCGGCGAGAGCACCGCCCGTTTACAGAAGGCCCTCGGCGACCGTGTAGGCCGTGACGTGTACCTCATCTCTGTGAGTACGGATCCGGCCAGGGACACGCCCGAAAAGCTCAAGGCGTGGGCCACGCGGCTGAAGGCAAAAGACGGCTGGACGCTGGTCACGGGAGAGAAGGCGGAAATTGATCGTTTGCTGAGGGTGCTGACCGGCGACGCCTCGGGCAGCAAGACCCACTCGCCGCTGCTGCTCATCGGCAACGAGGCGAAAAACGTCTGGACCGAGAGTTACTCGTTCGAAAACACGGGGAAGCTCATTGAACAAATCGATCGCGTCAGCGCCGCCACGCCCTGATTCCGCCGCCGCCTAGCGTCGTGGATTTACGTCAGTTGCCGTTCATCTTCGACGCGAAGTGCGGCATATGAGGTTGGTCCACAAATTGGACCACCAACGAATACGGCCGCCAATGATGGCGGCCGTAAAATATTGACTTTATAGACTCCTACCACACAGTTTACAAGACTCGTGTGCTTGGTCAATTACTCAAGAAACAACCCTGATTGCAGCAAACAAATCAGGTCAAACGTCGCGTGAAACTTTTGCCGTGACAGACCCAGCGTTGGGTGCGAGACGTAATGTCACGACCGCCCAGCTGATAATGGAGACCAACGCCAAAGCAAAAATAACTCAATCTCACGTGAGTTGTTGGGCGTGTCTTGATTTCACCACGCCCAACTTTATTGACCTAATTCTTTGGACGGTTCCTGGTTCCGGTCCTTTTTGTGGTTGGTTTAGGTTTTGGGACAACAGTCTGCGGCTTTGGGGGTTCTGTTTTTACAGGTGGATCTTCTGTCCGCGGCGACGGCAACGGATCCAGTAACGGAGCTTCATCTAGCGCGAACCGTCTTAAATTCTCTTGAAACCTCTTTAGCCCGGGACCGGAGCAGGCATTCATGCTGACCAATGGGGCAACATCAGATGAGACATCTATGGCTTTCTGCATTTCATTCAGCGTTTTCCCGCTACTGAAATCCACAAGGGCTTCGGCTATTCCTTCGAGAATTCCGCCCCCAGATTTAGGGGTCAGAATTTTTGCAGCCTGAGCTCGTTCCGCGGATGACTTTGCCGCATACAGCGACGGATCAGCGTAGAGCCCGGTCCCTTCTGTACGCCACCGGGTACAAGTGGTACTTAGTACCACCCCCCATCCGTTTCTGGTTTCGGTGTACGCAGCACACACCTGTCTTGTCATTTCGACTTTATTGCTGGGTAACGAACCTGGACAATACTCAGCATAAGATTTCAAATAAGCACCGAACAAGGTGCTAAAGTTGAGATCATCCCTCTTAAAGGGCAATGCCTCAAAATCACCCAGAAACAGGTTCGCAAACAGTTCCTCGTGTTTAAGCCCCTTTGACGAAAAACCGCCCGCAGCGAGCCGCACCCGGCGAGTTTCAGCTTTGCGGGCGATCTCAGCCCGGCGGGCCGCTTCTGCGGCTGCTTCTTTTTCAGCACGAATTCTTGCTTCTTCGTCTAATCTCGCTTTGCGCGTTGTCAAAAACCTGCGTACGTCCGATATCGTTACTAAATTTGCATTACCGATCTGACTTTCGGATTGACGAAATGTAACGACTCTCTGAGTGCGGCGGGAAGTAGAACCAAGTAAGTTCGACGTTGAATCGCCATTGATCCATTCGCGTTGTCCCGCTCCAGTTTGGTCACCGGAATAGACCGCAATATTCAGCACGTCACTGGATGTCGGACGGTCGGTCTGTGTTCTAACCAAATTGCGGTCGTAATCAATAAAAAAGTTCCTCACGTAGTTCAGCACATAAATTTTTTGCGCCTCGGAGCATTTTGAACGAATCGCCGGCAGAATTTCGCTCTCAAACGTTCGCCAATAAGCCTCATTATTTTGAATTGCGGCATTCTCGTCGACATTGTGGATAAGAGCAGTAATCGCTTGTCGTTCTGCGGGAGAACACCAGTCTGTGTGGCCATCGTTCAAAAACGCGGCATGAAGTTGATATAAACTTGTGTGCTTAAGAGGTTCGGCAGCGTTGTAGCCTGTTTCCCGTGCGGCTTTCTGATACTGTTCCCGATACAAACGTTTTTGCGCTTCCAGCTTTTCCGCTTTTATTGACTGCTCGATATCTTCAAAATTTGTGATCCAATCACGCATTTGAATCGGATAGCGAAATGGATTTTCCAGACTGCTTAAGACCCAGTACTGATGCGAGCACTTATCGAGAGATTTAGCAACCTTTTCCATCTCCTTATCCGACATTTCGGGCAAACTTTTTCCAAACACATTACGAAAAGCCGGAGTCGCAAACCGTTGAATTTGCCGCGCGTTAATTCGTTGCATATCAATCTCAGCTTCAGCTCTTTGATACCTGCGACTGTATAGAGACTGCGAGGCTTCGTATCGAACTGAGGACAACCACACATCAATCGCCTGACAACGTTCATCATCGTTGCGCGCGGCGAAGAACGTCGGATTCGCTTTATATTCTCCGTTAGCCGGAAGCTGAAATTCGTTCCGGTCAGGTGGTTTGTTGTAGTCTCTTTGGTTTCTTCCTAATTCCGTGAATGCGAATTTGAGCGTCTGATGTGATCGGAATTAAGAGCGAAACAACGATTAGTGATACGAACAGAAATACCTGGAAACGGTAATGTGGTTTTGGCATGAGGTTGCTCCTAAGTTTTGAGTTTTCAGGGAGGCGACTTTACTGCCTTCCCCTACTTAGGTCAATTGTTTTACGTGCCACATTCTGCACGCGTTGGGCGCTCGCTACGAGGCACTGACGATCATGTCGCTGATGGGCCATAAGGATTTGAAAACAACCATGCGCTTAATTCGCGCCGTTCAACTTCAACGTGACGTGCGACCAATTAAGTTTGGCCCACAAATTGGTCACACATGATCGGTATTGAGCTCTTGCTTAAGTCTATACTTGATTAGTCTTAGACATTCATGTATAAAATCTTTAATGAAATCTGAAGATGGTATTACTCCCACTTTGCAAGCAATGCCAGTTGACGATAGCAATGAAGAAGTTTTTCAAAATGCTCTTGCTGTTGCGGCAGAAAAGCTTTCACGCCTCAATATCCAACGCGGAGAATACATTGCTCGGCTGATTGAACTGGATGCCGAGATTGCGAAACTTCGGGCCAAGGTCATTAGCGTGGCTGACCTTGTAGGAAGTCCCCCCAGCGACAGCCCAATTAGCAAACTCAAAGAGTTTGTTACTGAGATGGGTCTCACTGATGCAATTCGACAAGTGTTGATGGCCCATAATCACGGGCTGACTCCCAAAGAGGTGCGAGACTGGCTCGTGCGAATGGGGGTTGATCTGAGCGGTTATGGCAACGTACAAGCATCGATCCACGCCATTCTCAAACGGCTTCAGGAGAGCGGAGAGGCTGACCGGGCCGTTGATAAAAAAACGGGGAAACACACAAACCTCTACATGTGGAGCCCCTTTCAGGCTGAGGGCGGCGGCCAAAACGACACTCAATATTACCGACTCGTAAGAGGCTCTAAAGCTAAGGGCACACGAGTCACAAACCAAGTCAGTGTTAAGCAAAAAGTCAGTAGAAAGAATAAGGTTTAATGATCAACCTCTTATCCGCAGCCACTGCAACACCGCCACACTCATTCAAGACGACAGACATTGTTGCGGGCCTGATGCATAAGCTCTCTCCCGAACTCATCAACACAATCAACAGCCTTGGTGTAGACCAGCGCTACTCAACAATCGAGAACTATCCTGATTACCTGGCCGGCAAAGCGATGAAAGTTACCAGTTCGACAACACAGTTGGGTGTCGAAGCAACGCGCGCTTGCATTCAGCAGTGGGACGGAGATCCTTCCAGGATCGGTTTGTTGATAGCTGGCACAAATACCCCTGACCAGATGCTACCGTGTCTTGCCTCTGAAGTGATGGGACAGACCCACGGCCTTTTATCGCGCTCGCTCAGGACCGTCAGCATGCAGGCCCAGGGCTGTTCGGTGTTATTGAAGTCCATAGAAGTTGCTCAGTGGTATCTGGCGGCAAATCCGGGCCGCATGGCGATGGTCCTCATGGCAGAGGCCCATACTCCGTTTGTGGCAGCACTCCTGCAGAATGAGTACCACGGCTTTCGCGAGATTCTTCGACTACGGAAGAACCACAACCTAAATGCTGATCAGTTTGAACAACAAAGGCTGGATACCACCTTCGTCATTCAATCAATGCTCTTCGGTGATGGTGCGGTGGCCCTGCTAGTCGGAAGCGAAGAAGGCAAGCCGGCCTTTGGGCCAATCGCCCACTTAACCAATGAGGCGACGGAAGATGTAAATCTCCTCACGATGACAAGCAACAGTTCTCATTCATTCCTAAAGGGCAAACCACAATATTTCATGCGACGAAACGTGCCTGCCCGCGGAGCTCATTACGCTGTTAGCACACTGAAGACGGTTCTCGATCATCCGGATTCGCCGGTTTCCAACCTGGGCCAGGTGGACGACTGCCTCATCCATACCGGCAGTAAGAAAATTCTGGATGGCGTCTGCTCGCAGTTAGACCTGGATAGTGACTCCGAGAAGGTTCACGGTTCTTACGAAATACTAAAGAACTACGGAAATCTCTCAAGCGCTTCTACAGGATTCATGCTGGCTCAAAAGACTGACTGGCCGGGTCCGGCGATCGTAGTGGGCTTTGGCGTCGGCTTTGCCGCCAGCGCCGGCGTCATGAGTCTCAACTAGTTCCGGTATCGTCAAAGTATTGTCCTTACATATGACGGAAGTAAAAAAGGCCCACTCGTGATTCATCGTGAGTGGGCCTTCTCCTTACCATCTGGCTAGTTATAAGTCACAGGCTCCGCGGAACAGCAGTGTTTCTTGAAGAAGCTGAAATCCAAGTCGCAACTGTGGGTCCACCGAGCCAGCCTCGACCTGCGAGGAATCCGAAGGGCAGCGATCGGTTCAACAAAGGACTCGAGAAGCTTGCCGACTGACGGCGGAATCGCAAAGGATGGCGACTACCTGGCCTGAGCCCCAAGGCGACTACGAACTGTCCAATCTCTGGATTAGACAGAGGATTAATTGTCAGGTGTTGTTTATTCTGTCCACATATTGACTTCACGGGAAGAGAAAGGGATGAAAGGGGTTTACTCTAACCTATTGGTGCGAATATGGTTTTGGTCGGGGCGAGAGGATTCGAACCTCCGACCTCTCGGTCCCAAACCGAGCGCACTACCAGGCTGTGCTACGCCCCGAAGGTTGACGCATTCTAAGAGCGCCGTCAGGGATGGTCAAGTTGCGATAGAAATTCACGTGTGCCCATCAACGCGCGAGCGCGGTGGCTGACCTGGTTTTTGATGGTGTCGGGAAGCTCGGCGAAGGTTTGATCATAACCATCGGGGATGAAGAGTGGGTCGTAGCCGAAGCCGCCGGTGCCTCGTGGCGCGAACGTGATTGTGCCGTTGCAAATGCCTTCAGAGAGGTTGAGTACGTCGCCTTTAGCCGTTGCGAGTGCCACGACGGCGACGAAGCGGGCGCCGCGATCGATATCTCCCAGCCTGGTGAGCTCGGAGAGAAGCAGGGCGCGACGATCGGCGTCGGAGGCATGCGCGCCGGCATAGCGCGCGGAGAAGACTCCCGGCGCGCCACCAAGCGCTGCGACTTCCAAACCGGAATCGTCAGCGAGAGCAAACAGGCCTGTGGCGGAAGCGTAGAAACAAGCTTTGGCGATCGCGTTCTCCGCAAACGTCGTGAAGTTTTCCTCGGCTTCGCCCACGTTTGGAAACTCCTGAAGGGAAGAGAAGGACCAACCCGAGTCCGCCAGAATGCTTGTAATCTCAATCACCTTGCCGGGATTGCGAGTGCCGAGTAACAGAGAGGGCATAATTAACGATTGCCGTCAGGCTGGAGAAGCGAAACGAACGTGCTGAACTGCCCAAACGCAGAGCGCGTCGTGCGCTCGATGCCGAATGCGTTCAAGCGTGTCTCCGTCGAAGCAAAGCCTTCTTTCCGGAGCGTGTCCTGGAGCTTCGTGACTTCATCGCTCGAGAGTTGTCGTCCCTGTAACGTCAGCAGTGTCGAGATGAAGTTGTTGACGCGAGCTTCATCGTTCGCATAAGTCACGATTGGCGCTGAGCTCTGCTGTGCTGACTGCTGCAACTCTTTTCTATCACCGGCCGCATTCTGTCGCAGCGCGTCAAGTGCCGCTCGCATGTTCTCAGTCTTACCTAACAATACATAACCATCTGCAAACACAGCCGTGAACTCTTTATTCGCATCAGGATTCGACGAAAGCCCCCCGACGATCTCGCCTTTATCACTGTGGAAAACTTCCGCCAGCGATCGCCTGAGTCGTTCTTCGTCACTCACGCGCGCGACGAGAATCGATCCTTCCGCGCCGTGCGAAGGCTTCAGCGTCACGAGCGGTGGACTGAGTGCCGGCAACACTTCCTTCGGATTCTCAATGCCGTAAACCGCGAGACTCGATTGCAGCAACGAGCCAAACAGCACCGCGGGCACAGCATCGAGCTTGTACGAGACCGCCTTATCGAGCGAATTCCAGGCTGTTGCCGGCGCTTTGTTGCGATAGATAGTTAACGACTCAAAACCTTCCGGTACGAGCTTCCAGAAATTCTCGTCTCGCTCCGCCGTCTCAAAGGCAGGCTGCAAACGCGAAACGACTCCGGGCTCGAGCGAGAACAGAAAGCGGTCTTCGATTCCGTGCGGCGACGGGTTCGCGGTCCATGCGACACCACGCAACACTTTTCCAGCACTCACCGCCAGCAACTGCTCCAACTGCTGGTTACCCGGCGCCTGGCGCAGCAGTAAAGGCGCGGCCCACGAGAACAGCTTCGCCGAGTTGGCCGGCGAGATGTATCCAAACCCGAGCGTGTTATTTGACGTGACATTCGATCGAACTTTCACCAGCTCAGTGTCACTGTGAATGCTTGGACGCACACCACGACGTACTTCCAAACAACTGCGCACCGCATTGTCAGAATTGCCAACCACGACGAGCGTGCCGTCAACCGCCCCGACAATCTTGCGCTCGCCTCCAGCAATCGAACACTCAATGTATTCCGCGTCAGCAGTGCGCTCGCTGCACATCGAAGCTCCGTAGACGAAGTTTGCGAGGTGCTTCACGGCTTCAACGGCGGCCGGCTTCGTACGCCAGCGCGACGTGTGAGTCTCAGCGATGATGGCGACTTCCGGACGCACTTTCAAAGTATCGTTTTCCTCTGAAGTGCTCAGGTCAACCACGACGAGCGCGACCTGCGCACGCGCAAAGAGCACTGCCGGAAGTGGTCCAATACCCGCGCGTGCGGCAGCAGTCATGAACCGGTTCTGAGTCCTCGTCTTACTTTGCGTGATTGGTGCGGCTGCTTGCCAGACCTCGCTGTTCTGAATTGCGTGCGCCACCGCGGCGAGGTTGTTGAATTCAACGTAGACGATGGAATTGGCCGGTGCGTAATCGGCCATGTCGACAGTGCGGGGAAGAGTCCACCAGAGCCAAACACCGAAGAGCAGGATTGCAAGAAGAACTAAAGCAAGAAGGGGGCGCAGAAACTTCATTGCTGCAAATCGTGCCACAAAAAGGCACAAAATGTACAAGCCACAAAAGAACACAAATAAAACCCGAAGAAGGCAGAAGGTAAATACAAACAGGCACAAAATCCACAGAAGGGTTTCTGTGCTTTTTGTGCCTTTTTGTGGCTTGTGTTAAGTTTGCGCACGCCTATGACCTATCGCGCACTGGCTGCACAGGCCCTGGCAGAACACGACTACGGTGCTTTTCTGACCGAGTTACAAAAGTCTCTGACAGACGGAATAAAAGATCCGAACGAAGTCGTTCGCGATACTCTGTTTGAAATTTATTACGGCCCGTCACAACCGGACCGCGACAACCTCAGCCTCCCTGCGCGCGCTGCCTATCACACCTTTGATCCACGGAATGTGGCGACAGAACCGGAATACTACACGGACATCGATCAAGAACTTTACGCCGAACGCAAACCGATGATCTGGCTGTGGCAGATGTTCGACCGCTCGCCACTCGGACAGAATTCACTGCTCGGACATCGTTTCCGCCGCATGCTCGCGCCGATGATCTTTCGCAGCGTCGGCGACAACTTCAAGTGCTGGCACTTCGTCGAGTGGTCATTCGGCTACAACCTCTCCTTCGGAAACAACGTCGTCGTCCACCGGCACGTGCTGCTTGACGATCGCGGCGGTATCGACATCGGCGACAACGTCTCGATCTCAGACTACGCAAACATCTATTCCCACAATCACGATATCTACGACATCCACAACGTCGAGACACCTCGAACACGGATCGGCAACGGCGTCCGGATCACATATCACGCCACCGTTCTCGCCGGCACAGAGGTTGGCGATAATGCGTTGATCGGTACTGGCGCGGTGGTCACGCGCGATGTCGAGCCGTATCACATCGTGGTCGGGATTCCCGCGAAAACAGCGAAGATTAAAGATCGTAAATAACGATTGTAGGGGCGGCCCTCCGTGGCCGCCCCAGCGACGGAAACACAATGTGGGAGGCTGGGGCGGCCACGGAGGGCCGCCCCTACAATCACTGGAACGATCATCGATTTCTTCCAGAAACCTGGCTTCAAAATCGCTTGGAAGTATAGGTAAGCGAAGCAATAATTAAAGTTAAACAATAGAAAATAGTATTTGACACTATTTGGCCCATTAAGGTACTCTCACACATGTTGACGGCAATACGGCCGTCTGCCGGGTGCCCACCTGGTTTTCAACAGCGGTCAGTCCCGCGAAATCTTTTGGAGCACGAGAAAGGCACACTTCGCGTGAGCGGAGGTCGCAAAGCCTACGGAAGTTGGTATTCCAACTTGGCTGGGTTTCCGAATGAGCTTCATTCCTGCCGCAGAAATCTCCACTAGCTCTCTGTTGACACCCGCCGGGTCCCTACCTTTTCGCCCAGTGTCATGTCCAACCATCCTACAAATAAACGGACGGCTACCTTGAAAACTAACGCTGATTCTTTGACCTCCAAAATGCTAAAGCGGCAACTGTCGCGAGCGCGAAAAGCGCGTGCCCGCCTGCGCCAGCAAAACAGATTGCGGATCGCTGTTGTGAGGACTAACTAACATGTTCAAAAAAGCTTCTGGAAAAAAGAACCTCGTTGGTCTCGACATCGGCTCGAGTGCGGTGAAGGCGGTTGAGCTCGCGAGAAAAGGACCTGGCTTACAACTTCTCAACCTCGGCTTTGAAAACCTTCAGACCGACACGATTGTTGATGGCCAGATCATGGAGCTCAACAACGTCTCCAACGTGATCGCACACATCTTCAACGAACACCAGATTCGCACGCCTCGCGTTGCTGCCGGCGTCAGTGGCCACTCAGTGATCGTCAAGAACATCGTTCTCCCGCATATGAGCGACGAGGAACTCCAGGAGTCGTTTAGCTGGCACGCTGAAGAGCACATCCCATTCGACATCGGCGACGTAAACCTCGACTACGAGCTGACCAGCAAGTCGTCAGAGTCGCTGCACGTCCTGATGGCCGCGTGCAAGAGCGACAAGATCAACAACGTGAAGCAGGCAATCCAGCTTGCCGGCAAGCAGCCCGTCATCATCGACGTCGACGCGTTCGCGCTTCAGAACTGTTACGAGGTCAACTACCAGCCCCGACACGGCGAGATCGTTGCGCTACTCAACATCGGCGCAGCGACCATGAATATCAACATCCTCAACGGCGCGCGCTCGATCTTCGCGCGAGACGCGTCAGCCGGTGGAAGCCACTACACCAGTCTCCTGCAGAAAGAGCTCGGTATCAGTTTTGAACAGGCAGAAGCAGTGAAGCGCGGGATGGCGTTGCCGGAAGGTATCGAGCCGAAACCGATTCAGCCGATCATCGAGACTGTTTCCGAGACCCTCGCGCTCGAAGTGAAGAAGACTTTCGACTTCTATCGCGCGACCGCGCAGGAAAGCGAATCCACGATTCAAAAGATACTGCTCGCGGGCGGCGGATCGAAGTTGCCTGGCCTGCCAGACTACCTCGCGCAACGGTTTGATATTCCGGTGGAGGTGTTCGATCCATTCCGGCAGATTGAAGTTGATGCGACGAAGTTCGATCCGGACTACATGCGCGAAATAGTGCCCGAGATGGCCGTTGCTGTTGGCCTCGCGCTGAGAGGAGTAGAGGCATGATCAAAGTAAACCTGCTCGAGTCGGTTACGGATCGACCTCAGGGTGTTGCCGCGGTTGAAGATAAGGTCGCGAGCCGAGGCGTGCAGACATTGCTGCTCGCACTCACCGTGTTTGGCCTGATGGTGGTGGCGATGGGTTACGACTACGTGAGCTCAAACATGGCGCGCACTGCTGCCGTGAAAGAGCTCGACAACCAGAAACGCATCAACCAGCAAATGCTCGCGATTCAAAAGGAACAGATGGAGCTCGAGAAGAAGTCGAAAGAAGTTCAGGCTCGCATCGACGCGATCAAGAAGTTGCGTGAATCACAGCAGGGTCCGAGCGCGGTGTTGCAGGAGATCAAATCACGCTTTGACGCCATTCCCGGTCTTTACCTGACGGCAATCGAGAACAAAGACGGCGAGATCACTATCAAGGGTGAGTCGCCGAACGAGTATGCAGTAACGAAGTTTGGTCAGAGCCTGGAGTTCTCGGGCGGCTTATTCAGCAACCTGAATATCGAGACGCAACGCCAGGTGGTGAAAACAGGCTCCGATAAAACGTCGAACACTCCGCCTCCGAATACGGTGTCAACTGACCTCAACGGAGTGACGCCTGAAGTCGTCGTCTTCACAGTCAAAGCAAAATTCGAGACTGGAAAGAAGGATTCACAACCCGCGTCTCCGCCGGCGCAGCAAGTGGCGATGAAGAAATGAGGTTATCGAGATGAAAATCGGCAAACTCCCAAGTCTTCCATGGTACCTGCGCTTGTTCGCGTTTCTCGTGATCGGCGGTGTCATGTATACCGGCTTCTGGTACTTCGTGACCAGCGGCACTCGCAAAGAAACAAAGGCGATGGAAGACGAGATCGCGCAACTGCGGGCGCGTAATTCGCAGGCGTCGATCGTTCAGCAGAACCTCAACAACTTCAAAGCCGCATACAAAGCACGCGAGGAAGAGTATGCGGAGCTGAAAGCGCTTCTGCCCGAGCAGAAAGAAGTGACGATGGTCCTGCAAGGCATTCAGGATCGCGTCAAAAGTAATGGTCTCACCCTGATGCGTTTCTTTCCGAAGGAAGATCTGCAACAGGACAACTACAGCGGCAAGAAGATCGAAGTGAACGTTATCAGTGGCTTTGCGGGTCTGCGATCGTTCTTCGAACAGCTCGCCCACTACCAGCGCATTGTCTCGATCACCAACTTTGAATTGAAGCAAATGGATAAACAGTCGCTGACTAAGACGGTCGAGGCACGCTTCGATCTAACGGCTTACTACGTTTCCTCCGAGCGCTTGCAGAGCCAAACACCGGCTCCGAACAACAAGCCTGCCGCTGGAGGAGCGGTTCCTGCTCCGGCTGCCCCAGTCCCGCAACCCGCGAAGTAACGCGGCAAGCGAACGGCTCACTCAAGAAAGCGAAGATGATGATGCGAGTTAAAGAGACAGCGAGAATCGGGTTAACGAGTTTGCTGCTTGGCACCGCGTTGCTGGTCGCGAGTGGTTTTGCGATCGGCGTCGTGGGCCAGGAAACGCAGCCGCAAAAGTCGAAGGCAACGAAGCGAGTTTCCACTGGCGGTCGCGATCCGTTCCGAAAGTATGACCCAGCGCCGCCGGTTAAGCGAATCGCGGGACAGGCGTCGATTCCCAGCATCCAGGATCGGATCACTCTGTACAAAGCACAGAAACAGGCGGCAATCAACGCGCGCCTGCCGGCGCCGAAGCCGACAACCGCTCTGTTGCTCAGCGAGATTCAGGTGATTGGCATCTCTCGATCGCCGAGAGGTTATGCCGCCATCGTCGAGGCAACACCAATCAAGCTTTCCTATGTCGTCTATCCTGGCGAGCCTTTCTTCGATGGCCAGCTAGTGGCGATAGAAGACAACCGTCTCGTGTTTCGTCATGAGACGGTATTTACCGACGGCCGTCGCGAACGAGAGTCGAGTACATACCCCTGCGACAACCAACCCAGGTGAACTCGATGACTACCGCGCCCGCCAATCCGTCCGTTGCGGCGGCTCAACCCTAACAATTTCTGGTTTGGTTTCCGAACCAGACCATTGACAGCCCGGTGTTTTCGAAACGAGAACACGGCGCCCTTTTGACAAACACCAGAACGTGACCGTGTTAGTGCGGCGCGCGCTTTTGTTGCCCCGGCAATCGAGCGTAGTGCGTGGCGGCACGTTTGGAAATCCCCCTAAGGAGGGAACGATGTTTTCTCAGTCTCGAGTCGAATCAGCCATCAAAAGGACCACGCTCGTCCTGTTGCTTGTGTGCCTTGCGGCAGCAGGCGTGTTGGCTCAGAACCCAGCCCAGCAGACTTCGTCAGCGGTGCCGATGCCCACGCCTCCTGTGGGAATGTCGCGCTCGACCGACAAGCAGTCGGAGCAGGGACGACAGTACGGACAACCGGGATTTATCGGTGAGCCGATCAACCTGAACGTCGTCAACGCTGACATTCGCGACATCCTTAACTACATCACCGAACAGTATGGCGTGAACTTCGTGATCGACGCTTCAGTCGGCGCTGTGCCCGTGACGGTGAACGTTCAGGACGTGCCGTGGAATATCGCGCTCGAAGCAGTGCTGAAAGCCAACCGGCTCGGCATTGAAGTCAACGGCAACATACTGCGCGTGGCAACGACCGAAGTGCTGGCGAAGGAAGCGGAAACTCAGAAGGTGATCAACGACTCGCGTCTGGATGCTTCGCCGCTCGTTACTGAATTTATTCGACTCAATTACGCCCGTGCTTCGGGCACGTTGGCCCAGGCAGCCGGTTCGACCGGCGCGTTCTCCGGTGGCTCGACCAACTTGAGTTTTAGTGGTGGCGCCGGCGGCGATGCGACTGGCGGCGGCGGCGACCAGGGATTGATGCCGATCATTTCGCGCCGGCTCTCGCGACGCGGCGCGATCGAAGTTGATGGTCGCAGCAACACGCTGATCATTACGGACGTAAAAGAAAACATCGACGCGATTCGGCAGCTCGTTGCGATCCTGGACCAGCCGGAGCCGCAAGTTGAAATCGAAACACGTATTGTGATCGCGCAACGTAACTTCAGTCGCGATCTCGGCGCACAGCTTTCGATGGGTATAGTGAATCTCGGTCGTGGTAGTCTCGCGAATATCTCGACGCTGCCGTTCAGTAATTCCCAAAGTGGGTCCGGCAGTGGTTCTGGATCCGGTTCCGGTTCGGGATCGGGCTCTGGAGGCACTGGTTCCGGTTCAGGAAGTGGCAGCTCAGCCCCGACCTCTGGTCCAAATCCATTCGGCGTCTTCGGCGGCCTGGCAGGAACACCAGTTCCGACTAACAACATCGCTGCGGCCGCGGCCAGCACGGTTATCGGTCTGACGACGGGACTTCTTGGCACCGCTCAGTTGAGCGCGCTGATTACGATGGCCGAATCACGCGGTCAGGCGAAGACAGTTGCGACTCCGCGCGTGACTGCTCTGAACAATCGTCCCGCACAGATCGAGAGTGGCTCACAGATTCCTGTGCAAACTACGCAGGCTGCAAGTGGCACTGCCGTAGTGACGACGACGTTCGTGTCCGTGCCGTTGCGTCTTTCGATCACGCCGCAGATCACCGACGCCGGTACAGTTGTGCTGCGCGTCACGATTGAAAATAACACGCTCAATACTGGTATCGCCGTCGCCGGCGTTCCCGGCATCGACACCCAGCGAATGCAGTCTGAAGTGCTCGTTCCGGATGGCGGCACGACCGTCATGGGCGGCGTTCTCGCCGACACGGAAGGCGAAGCTCAGCAACGCACGCCGGGTCTCGCTTCGATTCCGGTCGTAGGCAATCTCTTCAAGAGAAAACTGACGACACGACAGAACAGCGAAATCCTCTTCTTCATCACGCCACACATTTACCGACCTGATTACCAGGGCCGGCCGACCGCGGGAACAGTGAGCAACGGTCAACGTACTCGATACGATTCCGCAACCAGTTCCGCTTGGCAATCCGCCGAGCAACACGCCGACCCCGACTCAGTTGCAACAGCAGCCTCAGTCGCAACCGACTACCACTCCGTCAACTCAGCCGCAGTTGTTGAGTGCTCCGCTGTCGAACAGTCCGGCGGGTACGAACACTGCGCGGCCGGGAAGTCTGAGCGGTCAACGTCCTTAATTGGAGGGCCACATGTTCAAGGAAATGCTTGACTCCATTATCGAACGCACCGAGGGCAGCCTCGGTGCGCTCATTATGGGAACAGACGGCATCGCTGTTGAGAAAGTCCTCGGCGAGGCAGGCATGGATGCGAACCTCGATGTCGCGGCGGCTGAGTTTACTTCACTTGTGCGCAGTGCGCAGCGGGCTGGAAACGACACGGGGCTTGGCGGATTGCGTGAGCTCGTCGTGTCGCTCGAAAGCGCGGTGATGGTGATGCGATTGTTGAGTCGTGATTACTTCGTCGTGCTCGCGCTGAACTCGCACGGGAATATCGGTCGCGCACGGTTCGAGCTGCGCAAGGCTGAGTTGAAGCTCGCGAAAGAGTTTGCCGTTTAATGCCGCAAAGAGACACTAAAAGCACAAAGAAATGGCTGACGCAATTTGTGCCTTTTGTATTTGTCTGTGCTTTTTTATGTACGTCTGCTGCTGCCGTTAAGGGCGCGTCGCTGTTTGGAAAAGTGATCGAAGTCCAGAGCGGCGACGTCATCACGATTGTACAATCTCAATCGCCCGGTTCGCGTCAGACTGCTGGGTGTTGATGCACCGGAGATGGACCAGGCGTTTGGTGATGTCGCGAAGAAACATCTCGCGGATCTTGTTTACGACAAGTCTGTGCTGGTCGAGTACGCGGGCATTGCTGGTGACCATAGTCTGAATGGACGAGTGTTGCTCGACGGCGCCGACATTGGCGCGCAGATGATTCGCGATGGCGCGGCGTGGGTCGATCCGAGCACCCGGCATCGTTTGAGTGCGACGGACCGCGAAGTTTATCAGCAGTCTGAAGATGCAGCGCGCAGTGAGCGGCGTGGATTATGGCAACAGGAGAATCCTCTCGCGCCGTGGGAGTTTGCGAAGGCTGTCGCTCTGCGGACAAATCCCACTGTGACGTTGAATTCAATTGGCCCAGCGCGAAAGCCTGCACCAAACGGGCCGGCTCCTGAGCTTAACAATTTAACGTTGATGGCTTCTCGTCTCGCTGCGGCTCCGGCGGTGTCAACGAAGAGCGGTAGTCTGGCGGATCTTCCTGGCTTCATGGCTCCTGTTAACGGCGGGAACTGGCGCGTGCTGCGACCTGCGGGTGAAAGCTTTTCAGCGTTGGTGCCAGAGGAAGGTGAGATGCAGGATTTACCTGTTCGGAACGGTATGGGTGAGGGGCATCTCTACAGGGCGCGCGACGGACGGGCAGCTTTCGTAGTTATGTGGATCACTGGTCCAACAATGGGTGAGTCAGATGTTGACGCGATTAACGTGACTGCGGAAAGTTTTCTCCAGGGCCTCGGAGTTAGTCTCAACGCACACAACCCGGGTCAGCCGGCTTACTCATGTAAGTTGCAAAACGACAAAGATATCGCAATGCGTGATTTTAGTGGACGCGAGTTTGACCTGAGTTCGTGCACGATTCCCGCCAGGGCACGCGTATTCACAAGAATCGTCAACGGCGACCGCCAAATGTACCTCGCCATCGTCCTCTATATGGAACAGGACTCCAACATCGACCGCTTCATTAATTCCTTCACGATCACCGAACCCAAACCACAAAAACGCACAAAACGCGCAAAATAGGTAATTGGAATCGCTAGTTAGAAAAAAGAACAAGTCAGGAAGAGGGGCTTGCCCTTTCCTTTCCCGGAGAGCGGGGGCAAGCCCCTCTTCCTGAATTGTTCTTTTCTTGTTGGTGCTTTTTGTGGCTAAGGAAGTTTTATGTAGGGCATGCCGCGAAGGATAATGCGCTGGCGACGAGCGACGCGGCGAGGATTGGTTTGTGGATTGAAAACGGTGCGCGGGTTCGGAATCATCGCCGAAAGAAAAGCTGCTTCACTCACTGTTAAAGCCGACGCCGGTTTGTGAAAGTAATACTGTGACGCGGCTTCAGCACCGTAAATTCCATCGCCCCACTCGATCACGTTCAGGTAGATCTCGAGTATGCGTCGCTTGGTCAACGTGCGTTCGAGCATGATCGTCAACGCTGCTTCCTGGCCCTTCCTCAAAAACGATCGCTGTGATGATAGATAGAGGTTCTTCGCGAGCTGCTGGCTGATAGTGGAGCCACCGCGTTTGAACTCCGGTAGACTCGGCAGCCAATCGTCGTTCTCACCTTCTGCCTTTGCCTGGCGCGCTGATTCTCGTTGTGCCTGCTCAAACGCTTTCTGAATCGCTTCGTAGTCGAAGCCGCGATGCGCGAGAAAATTCGTGTCTTCACCCGCGAGCACCGCGCGCTGCAAATTAGGCGAGATCTTTTTGAGCGGTACCCAAACCTGCAGGCGTTTTGGTTGCTGGCCCTTGGCTTGTGCTTCTCTGATTCGTGTGTCGATCAGTGAAGTGGACGAAGGATTGCTATTACGCAGCCACAATCACGCGGACAAACATGATGCTTTCGTAACCGATGATGCCGACGACCACGCCCAGCACCACCAGAAAGAAAATTCGAAAGAGTCGTCGCATGCTTTTGCGGATTACGTTCAGGCGAGCCGGCGAGTTGCAACCTGAGCTTCGAAAACGTTCTTGACGGTGCGAATCGTGTTGCAGTGAATCTCAATCGTGTCGTTGATGTCTTTGCCATAGCCGCCCGACATCACGGTTACGACGGGAACTTCACGCTCGTAGCACTCACGCAGCAGATAGCGGTCACGCTCGCGCAACCCGTCAATCGAGAGTGCGAGACGGCCCAGCTTGTCTTTGGAAAACGGATCGGCGCCGGCAAGATAGAAGACGATCTCCGGATCGTGTGCAAACACGGCAGGCTAAGTGTCGCGCGAGAATCTCTAAGTAGTCGTCATCTTCAGTGCCGTCAGGTAGCTCGACATCCAGAGTCGATTGGGCCTTGAAAAGCGGGTAGTTGTTTGCGCCGTGCATCGAGAAGGTAAACGTTTCGCTATCACCGGCGAAAATCGTTGCCGTGCCGTTTCCCTGGTGCACGTCGCAGTCGACGATAGCTGCGCGACGGATCGTATTGCGTGCACGCATCGAGCGAATCGCGATCGCCACGTCGTTGAGCACACAGAATCCTTCACCACGATCGGCGAACGAGTGATGCGTGCCGCCGGCGAGATTTGAGCTATAGCCTTCCGCAAGCGCTGCGCGGGCGCCAGCGATTGTGCCGCCGACCGCATAGAAGGAACGACGCACGAGTGATTCAGACCAGGGCAGTCCAAGCCGTCGTAATTCTTTTGTCGTTAGTTGGCCGTTGCAAAGACGAGAGACGTAATCCTCGGTATGGACCAGCAACACATCTTCGAGCGGTGCAGGCGAGGGTTCAACAATCTCCGACGGCTCCAGCGTTCCTTCCGCCAGCAGCCGTTCGCGCACCAGCTCAAATTTACGAATCGGAAAAACGTGCCCTTCACCGATCTCAGCGTAGTATCGAGGTGTGTAAAAGACTTGCATGCCGCGCCGAGATATTGCCACAAAGAGGGACAAAGCCTAAAGCCACAAAACACACAAACCCCTACTAAAACATTTATGTGCTTTTTGTGCCTTTTGTGGCTGGTTTTACTTCCGGTTGGATCTGCGGCTGATACCGCGGTAGTTAACATTTCCCGGAAGCTTGCGAGGAAGGTCGAAGTCGTCGTCGACGATATCTTCGAGGTGAACGCTGGCGGCGCGAGCGTAGGCCAGGAGAGTAATCAAAGAGGGTTCGCGTTTGTCCTGCTCATACTCGGAAATGCGACCGTAATGCATCGTCTCGCCGAGTCCGAGACGCTCGAGCATCTGCGTTTGCGACAAACCGAGCCCGTTGCGTATTTGCAGGAGTTTTTCAGCCAATCTTAACGGCCGCGGACGCGGGTTCCCCATCAGTAATCGACCTCCTGATGGTTGCCGCCGGCGTCTATTCGCAGTTGGGAGTGAAGCTGACTTCGCTTATATTTTTCGCCGTGAGTGGAAATCTTACATGCTCGACGGCGATGCTCATCACTCGTTAATGTGGGTTGAGCCGCGCATTTGCCGTGGCTGAGTTGTCAAAGACGGACCATATCCTAAAACGATATGGCCCTGGTCGTAAATAGAAAAATGCAGTTGGGCCACAAATTTTGTAATTCGTGGCCCAATCAGCCCTAGCGAGCTATGAACTGGTCCGTCAAAATCACGGTCACCGGAATGCCCTCAATGTCAGTGGGCAATACCGGCTGGGTTCCCGCATCCTTGTTTACGTAGATCACGATAGCAGCTTCGTTATCCGTCCGGCCGAGGCCAACGCCCACGCCCATGACGGCCGGCTGGAACATCAGGTTCGCCCGGTGGTTCTCGAGCACTGCCGATGCGCGATCCGCGGCTTGTTGCGGAAGTTGTGGCATCAAACCCTCCAATCCGGGGATGAACGGCTCTCGTTCGCCCGTCTGGCGTCCTCTCGGCGTTGGGCTGGAGCTGCCACCACCGCCGCCACCGAAGCTGAACGTGCGGCCCAACGCGGCGCCGAGTTTTACCAGCACTTCGCCGATCGGATTACCAATCGTGCTCGTGCTGCTGCCCGCGTAAAGGAGAGCCACTGGATTGTGTGACGCGTTGTTGGTGACGATCAGTGAGCCTGAGTCGCCGCCCGCGCTGAACGTGCTGCTATTGATCACAACCTGATTCGTGAAGGAGACGGTGAATTTTTTACCGCCGCCGCACCCGCGCTGGTACTGAACGTTGACGCTCGTGTTGATCGACGAGATCGTTCCGGTTGTGAATCCGGTTGTACGTCCGCTCTTCGCGACGCTGAGGCCGACGGCCGGGGCCACGATAGAGCTGCTGGGTACGCCGATGTCTTCGATGAATCCCGACGAATCCATCGTGCCCGGTCGCAATTGTGCAACCGCAGCGTCGACGTTCGAACTACCAAGGACTGCTGCGCCACTGTAGTCAGCAACGACGGTCGAGATACGGCAACCGTTATCGATCAGACCTGGCTGGGAAACATCTTCGCCGGCGACGGCTTGGCCGCTTCGTCCGAGCACGTGATTGTTACTAAGAATGTATTGGTTAGTGCCGTCTGTGATCAGGGCGCCCAGAGTGCCACTGCAACAGAACGATCTGCTTGCGTCGTTGACGTTGCCGCCTGAGACGCCGAAGTGTTGATTTCTAACGCGGTGATTAGGTCCGCCATCAGCTAGACCGGCCGTCAGCAATGAGCTGAACAGAAGGAGCGTAGCGACCAGGGCGAAGACCACAGCGGTCTTGAGTCTAAACATTGAGAGGCTCTCCTTTTGTGAAAATCCAGGTGATACAGAGATACCCGCGGCTTACAGGTGCGTTACTCAGTTTTCTTTTATAAGGCGCCTGAATGGCGGACGGGGACTCATTCTTACGCCGAAAATTTGTGAATGTCAACGTTTTGGTGGATTTTCAACTACTACCGTGAATCGTTATAAAGATACAACAACGGCTTCGCGGCCTGATCTGTATAATCCGCGATGTCCTTGCGCCAACACCTTCAACTTAAGCTGCAAACTATGAACATGCTCAAAATCAAAAGCCTGTGCCTCGCTTTCATCCTCGCATTTCTCGTCGTTCCTGCTGCACGCGCGGCAGACACGACACTCGTGCCCGTTGGCTCCGTCTGGAAATATCTCGACAACGGCTCCAATCAGGGAACCGCATGGCGCGCGTCCGGGTTCAACGACTCAACCTGGCCATCTGGCGCCGCGCAGTTGGGTTACGGTGACGGCGATGAAGCGACAACGGTCGGCTTTGGTCCTGACGCGAACAACAAGTTCATCACGACTTACTTTCGACGCGCTTTCAGCGTCACGAATGCTGCTGCATTTAACACGTTGACTCTCCGGCTTATGCGCGACGATGGCGCCGTTGTTTATCTCAACGGCGTCGAAGTGTGGCGCACAAACATGCCCACCGGCACGATTGGTTTTACTACGCCGGCCTCAGTCGCAATCGGCGGTGTAGATGAATCGACATTCGTGCAAACGACGATCAGCTCTTCGTTGCTGGTTAACGGCACAAACGTTCTGGCGGTGGAGCTGCACCAGTCAGGCGGCACCAGCTCCGATATCAGTTTCGATCTGCACCTGTTCGGCTCGGACGGCGCCGCGTCTGTAACGCGTGGACCATACCTGCAAATCGGAACTCCAAACAGTACGATCGTTCGCTGGCGCACCAACGTTGCGACTGATAGCCGCGTGAGTTTTGGCACGACGCAGGGCAGTTTGACTTCAGTCGTCGACAATGCCGCACAAACTACGGAGCACGAAGTGCGTTGTCACCGGTCTTTCACCGGCAACGAAATACTTTTACTCAATCGGCACGACGACTCAGGCGCTCGCAGGTAACGATGCGAACCACTTCTTTGTCACGTCGCCGGTCGCGGGCACGGCCACGCCCACACGCATCTGGGTGCTCGGCGACTCCGGCACCGCGAACGCGAATGCACAGGCAGTGCAGCAATGCCTATCTCAGTTTCACCGGCGCGACGCACACGAATCTCTGGTTGATGCTCGGCGACAACGCTTACGAGAATGGCACGGATAGCGAGTACCAGGCGGCTGTGTTTAATATGTATCCGGCGATGCTGCGGAAGTCTGTGCTCTGGCCCACGCTCGGAAATCATGACACCGCGCATTCGGCAAATCCGCCGGCGAGTCTTCCTTACTTCGCGATGTTTACTCTGCCGACGAACGCACAGGCAGGCGGCATCGCGTCCGGGACGGAGAAGTATTACTCGTTTGACTACGGCAACATTCACTTCATCTGTCTTGACTCGATGACGTCCGATCGCTCGTCAACTGGTCCAATGGCGACCTGGCTGCGAGCCGATCTGGCTTCATCGACGCGACAATGGACCATTGCTTTCTGGCACCATCCGCCGTACAGCAAGGGATCTCACGATTCAGATACGGAGTCGAATCTCGTCCAGATGCGGCAGACATTCCTGCCGATTCTGGAAGAGGCTGGAGTCGATCTCGTGCTCGCCGGGCATAGTCACTCTTACGAGCGGTCCTACCTGATTGACGGGCACTATGGCGCGTCTTCGACTTTCACGAACGCGATGAAGAAAGATGGCGGCAGTGGTCGAGCGGATGCGACCGGAGCTTACACGAAGCCCACGCCTGGTCCAGGCACGCACGAGGGCGCCGTGTATGCGGTGGCTGGCAGCTCCGGACAGATTTCCGGTGGACTGCTGAATCACCCCGCGATGTTTATCTCGCTCAACAATCTCGGGTCGATGGTGCTGGACGTCAATGGCAATACGCTCGACGCGAAGTTCCTGCGCGAGAACGGAGAGTTTGCCGATTACTTCCGAATCGTGAAGGGTACGGTTGCGCCGGTGCCGCCGGCGGCGCCGACGAGTCTGGCTGCAACCACTGTTTCCAGCAGTCAGATCAATCTTACCTGGACTGACAACGCGAACAACGAGAATGGGTTCAAGGTCGAGCAGTCAACCGACGGCACAAACTTTACGCAAATCGCGACGCTCGGCAGTAACGCTGTTTCGTTTTCCGTGACGGGTTTGTCTGCTTCCACCACGTACTTCTATCGCGTGGCGAGCTTCAACGACGCGGGCAATTCCGCTTTTTCGAATACCGCAAGTGCGACTACGTCTGCGACGCCACCTCCGTTGCCGGCTGCGCCGAGCGGTTTGAGTGCGACAGCTGTGTCGAGCACGCGAATCAATCTCTCGTGGACCGACAACGCCGGCAATGAAAGTGGGTTCAGAATTGAGCGTTGCAAGAATCCGAACTGTACCAACTTCACGCAGATCGCTCAGGTTGGGCGCAAATGTCACGACGTTTGCTGACACGACTGTGGTCGAAAAATACCGCGTACAACTATCGTGTGCGTGCTTTCAATGCAGCAGGGAATTCGGCGTATTCAAACACGGCGAGCGCGAAGACACCGAAATGAGATGTCGCAGAAGAAATTCATCTGGCTCTTACTGTTGCGGTTTGTATCGTGTTGCTGCCGTCGTTTGCGCACGCGCACGAGGGTTTGCACGAGCAGATCGCAGCCATTACGGCGAAGATCAAACGCGATCCGAAGAATGCTTCGTTGTACTTGCAACGTGGTGAGCTACACCGCTTGCATCGCGATTGGGGACGTGCGGCGGCTGACTACGATCGCGCGGAACGCTTGCAGCCGAGTTTAAGGATAGTTGAGCTTGCACGTGGAAAGATGTTTTTTGAGTCGGGCAAGCTTCAGCGAGCGAAATTAACGCTCGACCGTTTTCTCGGTCAGCAACCCAGGCATTACGAAGGTTTGATCACGCGAGCGCGTGTGCTGGCGAAACTCGGTGACCGAATTGATGCCGCTAAAGATTTCACTCAAGCGCTGTCGTTGTCGTCCGTTGCCCGAACCCGAGCTCTACCTCGAGCGCGCCAACGTACTCGCCGCAGACGAGCAGCGCTTGACGCAGCTTTGCGGGACTCGACGAAGGAATCAACAAGCTTGGCCCACTCGTCACACTGCAACTCGCCGCAATCGATCTCGAGCTGCGTCGTCAGAATTTTGACGGCGCCCTCGCTCGTCTCGATCAGATAACCGCGCAATCGCAGCGCAAGGAAGCCTGGCTTGTTCGTCGCGGCGAGATCCTGAAACTCGCCGGCCGCGAGCATGAGGCACGCGCTGCCTTCAACTCCGCCCTCGCCGCCATCGAATCTTTACCTCCTGCTCATCGCCAGAGCCGGTCCGTACATCACTCGAACTCCGTGCTCGCTCAGCGCTCAAGTGATCACACACACTTCGCTAGTTTAGCCGCGACAAAATCCATCATTGCGTCCGGAACGACGGTAAAACAAGCTCCTATGTAATCGCGGAAGATCTATATCGTCATCGATCAGATCTTCCATGTGGACGCCTGCGAGGCGGGCGTAGGCAAGTAACACCAGGAGAGACGGCTCGCGCAGGCCTCTCTCGTATTCTGAGATCCTGCCTACATGGAGCGAATCTCCAAATCCCAAACGTCGTGTGATTTCTGCCCGCGAAAGCGCAAGCTCAATTCTGATTTGATGAAGTTTTTGACTGAGATTTCTCGGCCGCGGCCGAACCCTGGTGCCCATCAGACCCACCTCCCTAAAAGAAGAATGCCGCCGCTTGTTGAATACTCGCACTTGGGAGTATTATTCGCAAGTCTTGCCACATCGATTCGTTCGCTCGTCATGACTTACGATGGGTACAAAGCCGCGCTACCGGCCAAAAAATCTTGGCCGGAAACTATTTCAGATCCGGGAGGCCCTGGGGTTATCACAGTCCGAAATGTTGCGCCGCCTGGGAGCGGAGGAAATGTTTTCCACGGCCCGGATTTCGGAGTACGAATCAGGCATTCGTGAACCCGCTCTATGGGTGTTGCTCGCCTATGGCCGGGTCGCTCGTGTCCATCTGGAAATACTTATCGACGATGAAGCGGCTTTGCCCGAAAACATTCCTGGTAATTTTATTTACCGTCCTTCCTAACCGAAAAATTACGTACTGACGAAGCGAAAATCCTTGACAGGCACCCGCAAGTGGGAGTAGAATCACGCTATTCTCAATAGAGAGTAAAAATCATGTTTCGGTACAACTACTTCCAGCGAAGAGAGCGAACAGGTAGCACTCCTATGGACCTTGCAACAAATCACAAAGTGCCATGCATATCCGCTAAGCGTTCCGATTATAGATTCCAGATCGTCTTAAAGTTCTCGTTCGTACGTCTCCGGGAAATGCTTGCATCAAATGCGGAGCTAACCAGACGGCTCGATGAGCTTGAACGGACTTGCGACGGTAGATTCAAAGTTGGATTCCAGGCCATCCGGCAACTCATGAAGCCGGCCGTTCCCAAGCGAAAACCGATTGGTTTTCGGGCAAAAGGGGCTAAAAATAAACTGAAGAAATGTTCAAGGTCCGGTTAATAGCAGTTGTAGGGGCGGCCCTCCGTGGCCGCCCCAGTGTTGCAGGGTTACGCTGGGGCGGCCACAGAGGGCCGCCCCTACAGTTGCCCATGAAATTCGAATCTTCTTATCGCGCCGCTCTTAGTGCACCATCGGGTCGGCGAGGGCGTCGTCGGTGTCGGCGCCGATGCTCAGGGCGAGGGCGCGGATGGCGGTGCGGGCGTCGCGTTGTTGGTCCGCAGTCAACAAGGTCCAGGCGAGAGATATTGGACATTCGGAATCGTGAGTAAGCGCCTTGTGACAAACAGGGCAGTTGTCGACAGAGAGCTCGAGCACCACGTAGAGCTTCGCCAGCAACGTGATGATGAGTTCAACGCGTTTCTTCTGCTCTTCTGACTCAAACATGATCCACCGATTACGCAGATTAATACTGGAGCGTGTTTTCCCATTTCACGCGCTTCAGTAGCGCGAAATCGGAAAGCATCTTGCCCGCCCCCAGCACCACCGACGTCAGCGGATCGTCCGCGACGAACACGGGCAGGCCAGTTTCAGTGCGCAAGCGCTTGTCGAGGTTCGCGAGCAATGCGCCACCACCAGTCAGCACTACGCCACGATCGATGATGTCTGCCGAGAGCTCCGGAGGAGTGCGCTCGAGCGCCACACGCACCGCATCCACGATCGCACGGACTGAAGGATCCAACGCCTGGCGCACTTCTTCATCAGTTACTGTGATCGTCTGCGGAATGCCTTCGACGAGATTGCGGCCGCGTACTTCCATCGACAACGGCTCGTCGAGTGGAAACGCGCTACCAAGGTGAATCTTGATCTCTTCGGCCGTCCGCTCACCAACCAGAAGGTTGTACTTACGCTTGATGAACTCGGCCACTGCGCTGTCCATCGCATCGCCGGCCGTGCGTACTGCACGCGCATAGACGATGCCGCCGAGACTGATCACCGCGATGTCGGTCGTGCCGCCGCCGATATCGACAACGATGTTGCCCTGCGGCTCGGTGATCGGAAGTCCGGCGCCGATCGCTGCGGCCACCGCTTCCTCGACGAGGTAAACTTCCGACGCCTTCGCGCGATAAGCCGAATCTTCGACTGCGCGACGCTCGACCTGCGTGATTTCACTCGGAATGCCAATCACGACCCGCGGGCTCACCCACGTGCGGCCATTGTGAGCTTTGCGGATGAAATGCTGGAGCATCTTCTCAGTTACTTCGAAGTTGGCAATCACTCCGTCTCTCATCGGCCGGATGGCAACGATGTTGCCAGGGGTGCGGCCAAGCATCTCCTTTGCGTCCTTCCCAACGGCCTCGACAGCATTTGTCACCTTATTAATAGCGACGATGGAGGGTTCGCTCAGCACGACGCCGCGCCCTTTGGCGTAAACGAGCGTGTTGGCGGTGCCGAGATCGATGGCCAGGTCGTTAGAACGCAGCCCGGAGAGCAGAGGGAAGGACATAGTGACTCCTCAGTAAATTTGGTTGTGAAATCGAAGTAGATCGGGAAGGAACAAGAGTCTTTGTCAAGCTAAACAAAGACAAACAGACTTTAATTCGTTGACGATAAGGTGTCAAGAGGAATTTTTAACCACGGATTAGACGGATCAAGGCCGGGGATCCGCGTCATCCGTGGTTAGGTTTTAATACTGCCAGTTGACGTTAACAAAACCAGTGCCGCTCGTGGGACCGTGTACGAATGGTTGCTCCCGGCCTCCCACGTAACCGTCCCATTTGCAGCAATTTTGATGAACTTGAACTGGATCGTCTGCCCGGCCGGAACTGACGCGACGATGAACCAGTTTGGATAATTCGGCGTCAACATCGGCCCCACCGCTGCGTCCCACGTCGTCGACCAGTTACTCAGCTCAACCGTATTCCCGGTAAGGAAAATATAGTCGCCAACCTGCGTCGGACTCGCATTGTTGACGGTGAACGTGATCGGAATGAGTTTCGCCGTTAAAACCGTGTACGTGATTGCGTTTGAGACCTGACTGCTCGAATTCGTCACGGTGACGCTGTAATTGCCGTTCGTGACTGAAGGCGTCGTGACAGTGATCTGCGTGGGCGACCACGAGTTCACGGTCGCTGTCGTAGTGCCGAATTTGACCGTCCCGGTTGTCGATCCGAAATTCTTACCGGCAATGACTACCTTCACGCCCGGCTGGCCGTTCGTTGGTCCAATCGAACCGATCTGAGGCGTCGACGCGCCTTCGGTGAACTGCCACACGGCGACAGTGTGCGCTGGAAGAGTGAAAGTGGTAACGGGATTATTACCACCGGATCCACTGCTCACTGTTATCGACGATCCGCCGAGCAGTCCGGTCAGGTAATCAGAATAGCCACCGGCCGGAAGCGACGTGTTCAAGCCGCTGATGCTGTAGCCCGTCGTCTCGTTCTTATTGATCGCAATCAGCACGACGTTACCGAAGAACTTTCGTTCGTAGATATAGACGTCGTTATTGATCCAACGCTGGCCCATCGAGCCGTACGGAATCGCGGGGTTGTTGCGACGAAGCGTCGACAGTTTGTTGATGAGCTGGTAGGCGGTCGTGCGAGGTGCTGAAGTTCACCATCATCGGCCGGTTGTACGGATCGGTGCCGCCGCTCGTGTCGTTGTGCAGGTATTGTTCGGTGCCGTAGTAGATACACGGAATGCCACGACTGGTGAGGGTGAACGCGAGCGCTTCGTGCAGCCGGTTGTTGTTATTGTTGACGGAGAGGAAGCGCGCCATGTCGTGATTGTCGATGAACGTGACGAGATCTTCCTTCCAGGTGAAGTTACTTCCTTCCGCCGAGATGACCGAATCGATCTCGGAGAAGTTTGCGTTCGAGCCAAACACGTTCCGGATCGCCGTGTTCAACGGAAAATCGAGGAGTGAGATGCCGCTCTTGTTAGCGAACTTGTACGAGTCGCGATAGAGCGGATCGGAAGTGTTGCCCTGAAACCACTCGCCAAACAGGAAGCTGTCGCCAAACGTGTAAATCGAGTTGGCGAGACTGTACTGCCAGCCCCAGTTCAGGTGCTTGACTGCATCGATGCGGAAGCCGTCCACGCCGTGTTGTTGAAACAGTTGCGCCGCCGCTTTCAGGTAAGCATCCATCGTGGCGTGTTGCTGGTTGATGTCGGAGAGATCGAAGAGCGTGTAGTACTGCACCTGGTAGCGATCGTCCCAGCCGCCGCCCGAGATGTTTGCGTTGTGATGAAAGTAACCGTTGCTGTCGCTGCTGAAGTTGCCGAGAAAAGTGCCGTTGTCGTAAAGCGCGCCAAACTCTCCGGCGTTGTTTTGGGTCGAGTGATTGGGCGCAAAGTCGACAATGACTTTGATTCCATTTGCATGCGCGGCGGTGACGAGATTGTCAAACTCGGTCCAGGAATTAGTGGAGTTGCCGAAGTGTTCCTCGATACGTTTGAAGTCGCGCGCCTGGTAACCGTGATACGAAGCAGTCGGATTGCCGCTGCCGTCAGGAATGTTTGTGTTGAGATTGTCGACGGGCGGCGAGATCCAGATCGCGGTAACGCCGAGTCCCGCGAGATACGACATCTTCTGTTGAATACCGGCGAGGTCGCCGCCCCAGTAAGCGCGCCAGTTTGTTTTGGTTGAATCGTAGAGCCCGGAGCTCTGCGAAGGATTGTTGTTTGAGCTGCTGCCGTCGAAGAAACGGTCGGTGATGATCTGGTAGATGACTTCGCGCTTGAAGTCTGCTGCCTGGGTTGTTGATATTGGTGCGAAAAGAACCGAGAAGAGAAGCGCGACAACTGAAAGTCGCCGTGAGAGCTTTAGCATGAGAATACCTCCGTGCTGAGTTATGACAGGATTACCGGATTTTTTCAAGATTTTCAGATCTGAAAGCCATCCACAGATTACCCAGAGTCTGCGTAATCTGTGGATGGTTTGGTTTGTAAAAAGACCTGGTCTAAGGCCCAGTTGGGCTGCGGGTCAAAAATCCCCTCTTGACCTATAAACCCGCTGATCCTATTCTCTGTTATGTAAGTTTACGTTCTTGCCACCCGTTACTCGCTTTAGCGAGTGACGAACCTCCCAGTTGAATACTCCCATTTAACGAGCCCAGCCGTTTCGACGGCAGATTGGTCACGGTCGCAGTCTCCCTGGACGGTGAACCAGGATCGGAAGGTGCCCCGATGGATCACGGTGGGAAGTTGCGAAACAAGCGGTCACTCTCAAATATCTCGCTTAAGTATCGTCTGCCAATTCTCATTGGCACGCTCCTGGCGGCAATCATCCTCGCTTGCAGTTGGGCCTCGTATCGCGCAGTCAAGGCTTCGGCCCTCGATGTGGGCCGCGAGCGTTTACAAAACCTGACCCAGCAACTCTCGACCCTGTTACAGCAGTCAGCCGGCAACATCTTGACGAAGACGGCTTCGGTTGCAAACGAGCCGTTGATGCGCGCGTTTGTGAAGTCGCCTGAGACTTCATCGCCAGTCCGACGTTCAGAAGCTGCTGCAACAGTTCAACGCACCGCAGGACGCCAACAGCATCAGAGTCGAAGTCTGGAATGCGCAAGGAGCAGTTTTACTTGTCTCGCCCGGAGGCGACACGACGCCACTCGGCGATTTGACGAACGAGTTCAAGCAGGTCTCATCAGAGCCATTCAAGGCGGTTGGTGGAATCCGGCAGTTGAAAGACGTAGTCGGTTTTCCAGCTGTGGCCGCGATCAAAGGTGAGGACGGGAAAGCTACGGGCTATCTGGTGCGTTGGCGCAAACTCGCCGCCAGCTGCGGATACACGACAGCAAATGACGCGACTGCTCGGCAGAGCGCTACGCTCTATCTCGGCAACCAGGGCAACGACACGTGGACCAACCTCGCGAACATCGTCGCCAAGCCGCCGGTGGATGTTCGCGCGAAAACATGATATTTCTACTTACGATCGCAATGGCGACACACGCGTGATCGGCCTTGCCCGACCCATTGCAGGCACTCCGTGGCTGATATTGATCGAGTTTCCCGACGACGTTGTGCTGAAACCCGTCAGTGGTTTTGTGAAGCGGATGTTCGTCATCGGTTTGTTTCTGTTTGTGATGGGCGTGGCGGGCGCGTTTGTGCTCAGCCGGAACATCACCGGGCCGCTTTACCAGTTAACCGGAAGCGCAACGGCGATCAGTCGCGGCGATGATTCGCGCTCGGTCGACATTCACCAGAATGACGAAGTGGGCCAACTCGCCGAGGCATTCAACACGATGGTCGAGAAGTTGCGCGAATCGCAGCGCGAGCTCGAGCGCAAGGTTCAGGAACGAACGGCGCAACTCGAGGAAGTCAAATCGACAACTAGAATCGTTATCAGAAACAAATGCCCATAAGCGCAGCGTGGCCGAGAAGGAACGCACCGACGCGCTCGACGCTTTGCACCACACCGAGAAACAGTTGCTCCAGTCGCAAAAGCTCGAGGCAGTTGGCCGGCTCGCCGGCGGCATCTCGCACGACTTCAACAACCTGCTGACAGTGATTCTCGGCTACAGCGACATCATGAAGCGTAACTTGCAGGAAGGTGATCCACTGCAACGCAATGTCCAGGAGATCGTCAGGGCCAGTGAGCGTGCCGCTTCGCTTACGCGACAACTGTTAGCGTTCAGTCGCAAACAGGTCATGCAGCCGAAAGTGTTTGATCTGAACACGGTCGTCACCGATCTCGAAAAGATGTTGCGGCGAATGATTGGCGAAGATGTCGAGTTGCGAGTGAGCCTGCAGGAGCGAGTTGGGACCACATCAAAGCCGATCCGGTGCAGTTGGAACAGGTCATCATGAACCTTGTGGTGAATGCTCGCGACGCGATGCCGAGAGGTGGGAAGTTGTCGATCGAAACGAGCAACGTCTATCTCGATGAAGCTTATGCGCGCGAACACGTTTCGGTGACTCCCGGCGATTACGTGATGCTTGCCATCAGCGATACCGGTTGCGGCATGGACGACGAAACGCGCCAGCACATCTTCGAGCCATTCTTCACGACGAAGGAACAAGGGAAGGGAACCGGTCTGGGATTGTCGATGGTCTATGGCATCGTGAGACAGTCGGGCGGCAACATCTGGGTGTACAGCGAAGAGGGAAGAGGAACGACGTTCAAGATCTACTTTCCGCAGAGTGACGGCGCACGCTGAAGAATACAAACGCATTTCGCGGAGCTGTTGGATGGGCCAGGTGGCTCCGAGACGATCCTGTTAGTTGAAGACGCGGAGCTGGTGCGGAAGCTTGCGCGACAAGTGCTCGAGGGCGCCGGGTATCGGGTGTTGGAGGCGGCGAATGCACAGGCGGCGATCGATCTGTGTGAGAGGATTAATGGCGACAAGATCGATCTGTTGTTGACTGACGTCGTAATGCCGGGGATGAGTGGAAACGATATGTCGCGGATACTGCTGGCGAAGCAGCCGGGAATGCCTGTGCTTTATATGTCGGGTTACACGGATGACGCGATCGTGCAGCACGGCGTATTGGAGCCGGGGATTAATTTTCTACAGAAGCCATTCACGCCCGGCGCGCTCGCGATGAAGGTTAGGGAAGTGCTTGATGCGGCGTAGTTCATCCACAGATTACGCAGATCATTCTCTGTGTAATCTGTGGATTACAGTAATGTCAGTATTTGCACCGCAGACGATCACACCAACACGCTCACCAGCTTCAGGTTTATATCGCCCGGATATCAATCCAGCGAAGGCGGCGGCGCCTCCGGGCTCCGCGATGATTCGCGTTGTCTCCCATAAGATCTTCTGCGCGGCGATGATCTCGTCATCCGAGACGAGCAGCGCGCTGTGAACAAATTGCTGTGCGATCGGAAACATCTGTTGACCAACTTGCCGGGGCGCCAGTGAGTCTGCGGCGATGCCGCCTGCGGGCGAGTCGACAGGGCGACCGGCGCTCAGTGCGCGTTGCAAGGTCGGCGCTTCAACCGGCTCAACGGATATGACCCTGACCCTGTTTTGATACCACGCCGCCACGCCGCCAATTAACCCGCCACCACCAACTGCTACGAGCACTGAATCGAGGTGTGGGGCTTGTTCTTCCAGCTCCATTCCGAGTGTGGCCTGGCCCAGCAGTGTTTCATCTCCCTCGTACGCGTGGATCGGCAGGGCGCCTGATTGTGCGGTCCATTCTTCGCTGGCTTCGAGTGATTCGGCATAGCGATCTCCGGCGATCACGAGCTCCGCTCCGTACTGGCGAATGCGATCGAGTTTTGTTTTCGACGCGACGGAGGGCACGAAGATCGTTGCCGGTTTGCCGAGCTTCATTGCAGCGAAGGCGACGGCCGCGCCGTGATTGCCACCCGACGCAGCAACGACGCCGGCCGCGGGTACTTCGCGCGTGAGCATGTTTGTGAATGCGCCGCGTGCTTTGAACGATCCGGCGTGTTGGAACAGCTCGAGTTTCAACGTGATCCTGATCGGATCGAGTTCAAAGTCAGCACCATCGACTTCAAGGATCGGAGTGCGACGGATGTGTGGACGGATCACACGTTCGGTTGCTTGTATTCTGTTCGCGCGTGAGTTCTGTTCCGTTGTTCATATACAGAAGAGTTTTATCCACAGATTACACAGATGTCTATAAAATAATCTGCGTAATCTGTGGATGAGATCAGACGTTGTCAATCACACCTGATTTCGTTAGCATCCCAAACATCATGACAACCACTGCCGAAACTATGACAGGCGAGCAGATCGTCGAAGCCTGTCGCCGCCACACTCTCTTCGAATGGTCCGCCCAGGCTGCTGTCGATCCGATTCCCGTCGCGCGCGCGAAGGGCATCTATTTCTGGACGCCCGAAGGCAAACGCTTCATCGACTTCAACAGCCAGCTCATGTGCGTCAACATCGGTCATGGCGATGAGCGCGTGATTCAAGCGATCAAAGATCAGGCTGACGTGCTTGCTTATGCGAATCCATTCATGGCGACTGAAGTGCGCGCACGCCTGAGTCTGAAACTTGCCGAGTTGACACCGGGCGATATCGACGCGTTCTTCTTTACGAACGGCGGCGCAGAAGCAAATGAGAATGCGATCCGCATCGCGAGACTCTTCACCGGACGACACAAGATCGGTGCACGTTATCGGAGTTATCACGGCGGCACGGCGGGCGCGTTGACGCTGACAGGCGATCCGCGTCGCTGGGCTGCTGAGCCAGGTATCCCCGGCGTCTTCCGCATTCCTGATTACTATCACGGCATTCAAAAAGGTTGGGACACGGCTGAAGACGTGCTCGCGCGCACTGAAGAAATTCTGGAGCTGGAAGGACCAAAGACGATTGCCGCACTCATCGTCGAGCCGGTTGTCGGTACGAACGGCATTCTCATTCCGCCGGACGGTTACATGCAGGGACTGCGCGCGCTTTGCGACAAGCACGGCATACTTCTGATTGCCGATGAAGTGATGGCGGGTTTTGGTCGCACCGGAGAATGGTTCTCGATCGATCACTGGAAGGTGGTGCCGGATCTGATCACGATGGCGAAAGGTCTGACGAGTGCTTACGTGCAGCTCGGTGCGGTCGGCATGCGACGCCAGATTGCGGATCACTTTGAGAAGAATGTTTTTTATGGTGGTCTGACTTATAACAGCCACCCGCTCGCATGCGCTGCCGCACTGGCAAACATCGCCGTCTATGAAGAGGACAATCTCATCGAGAATGCGCGTCGGATGGGGACTGTGATGCGCGGGCTGCTCGAGGATCTCGAACAACGGCATCGGTCAGTCGGTGCGACGCGAAATATCGGACTCTTCGGGATCGTTGAGCTCGTGCGCAACAAGGAAACACGCGAGCCGATGGCGGGCTTCAACAGCGCCGCGCCCGAGATGCAGGCGCTCGGAAAGTTCTTCCGTCAGGAAGGACTGTACACGTTCGTTCGTTGGAATACGTTCTTTACTAATCCACCACTCTGCATCACCGAAGCCGAGCTGCGTGAAGCTTTCGGGATCATCGATCGCGCCCTCGAGATCACGGATTTATCCGTGTCCTGATCCGCGTTTATCCGTGTTCAGGTTTGACACGTCACGCGCTTGCTGCGGAGGGTTGGGTTGCGCACGCGGGTTCTCGTGCTCGCGCATGGCCTTGTTCTTCTTGTCCGTGCGTTGATGATCTTTCTTTTGCCGGTCTTTGTCTGACATCGTATTCCCTCCCGTTAGCCTTGTGTCGTTAACGCTTTCGCGCGTGGCACTGAATCACTCTGCTCGTACGGCGCCGCATTCTCCTCCGAGATCCGGTAACGCAGAAACGCACCAACACCACCGAGTCGCTCGAGCCTCGTGCTGTCTTCGATGAACGTCACTTTCGCTGACGACAACACATTCGCGCGTCGCACCAGCTCATCTGCAACCGTGCGCTGGTCCAACTCTTCGGGCAGCGCCCCATCGACATCGTAAAGCTTCAGGACCTTTTCAACTTCTTCCTTGTCGAACTGAATACTGTCGGCGTTAGCCGCGATCAGCATCTCTTCGACTTGCCCATTCGACAACGCGGCGAGTGTTTCGGCAACGCCGGCCACACCGAGATCATCAGCACGATACTCATTCAGTAATCGTTCAACCTTCTCCATGTCAGTAAGCGAATCGTGACGGCGAAACGCAGCTAACGACTCTTCGAGCAGCTCGTGTTCCGGTGTGTCGATGCCGAGACTGAGAGCATCGATGATTTTTTCCTCCAGAGTCTTTGGCATCTGTTCGCGCAGCAGAGGAATCACGGTCGCCTCGTCTCCGGCCAGAATCACGTGCTCGATATTTTCCTCGCGCACGATCTTCTCGAGAGTGTCGACCACTTCCTTCGCATGGTGGAGGTGATAATTCTGTACGTGTCGCTGGTAGCGTGCCTGCGACCACCCGCCAACTTTCGTTTGTTTGGTCTTCACATTTTGCAGCTCCTCCTGCTCAACGGCGCGGCCGCCTGCGAAGACGGAGATCTGCGCGCGATTCGTGTCTGCCAGCACCACCGCATAACGGCGGTACTGATCGACAAGCCTCGCGAGCGGATAGAGATGCGGTCGATCGGAAACGAATAACCGGTTGCGCTCAAACGGCGCGTCAAACAGTCCGACTACAAACCAATCGCTGTCGGCAGAGCAGGCGAAGATTGCGATTCCCTGCACTTGCGTGGGAACTTCACCTTCGAGATAACGCACAATCCTCACGAAGTCTTCGTCGAAGCTCTTCTGCTCATCTGAATTGTTCTCGTATGACTTGCTTCGTTCCGAAAGCTGCTTGCGCACGAATGGAAGAAAGTTGCGTTGACCGTGATTGTCCACACGCGCGTCAAGGTAAAGACTAATGACTGGTGCAGGCACGGGATCGAAGTTCACGAGACCTTCGAGCAGTTTGTCGGGCGCGGTTACTTGCGTAGCTTGTTTTGCTACATCTGTAGTGTCGTTAGCCATAGAATCCACACACTCCGTCCGATATTTATACAAGACTGTTGTTCTGAAGATAGATGAAGCACATACGGTTCCAGAGCTTGAGAATAGAACAAGTCAGGAAGAGGGGCTTGCCCCCGCTGTTGGGGGAAAGCGGGGGCAAGCCCCTCTTCCTGACTTGTTCTATTCTGTTGGAGCAGAATTTGCATCGGGCTGTTGCATGCTTACAGGAAAAGACATCATCAAGCTCGCTGCACTCGGCGCTGGAACTTATGTACTCAAGTCGGCTTTCAATCGTCTCTTTGAATACGATCTTAAAGACAAGACCGTACTCATCACCGGTGGCTCGAGAGGGCTCGGCCTGGTGATGGCCCGTGAGTTCGCGCGCGAAGGCGCACGGCTCGTGCTCTGTGCGCGCGATCAGGAGGAGCTCGAGCAGGCGCGTCTCGATCTGGAAAGCCGCGGTGCGGAAGTAATGGTTGTTCCGTGCGACGTCACAAACCAGCAAGACGTGAAATCGATGATCGCTGCCGTCTACCCTCGCTTCGGCGCGGTGGACGTGCTCGTCAACAACGCCGGCGTCATCCAGGTTGGTCCTTTGGAAGTGATGACGCACGAAGATTTCGAGCTAGCTATGCGGGCACATTTCTGGGGACCACTGAATACGATCTTCGCGGTGCTGCCTTCAATGCGTGCGAGAAAAACCGGGCGAATCGTCAACATCAGCTCGATTGGCGGGAAAGTAAGCGTTCCGCATCTCGTTCCGTACAGTGCGAGTAAGTTTGCGCTTGTCGGACTCTCGAAAGGCCTGCGCGCAGAGTTAATGAAGGACGGCATCAAGGTTACGACAGTTTGTCCTGGACTGATGAGAACAGGCAGCCCGCGCAACGCCGACTTTAAAGGCAAGCATCAGTTCGAGTATGCCTGGTTCAGCATCAGCGACTCGTTGCCGCTGCTTACAGTCAGTGCAGAGAATGCTGCAAGGCAGGTTGTTGACGCTTGTAAACGCGGTCAAGCGGAACTCGTGATCTCGGTCCCAGCGAAGATAGCCGTACTCTTGGATTCATTATTCCCTGAAGCGACGTCGCAGATGCTCGCAGTAGCGAATCGCCTGTTGCCCGAGCCTGGCGGAGTCGGAACAGAACGAATGAAGGGCAGAGACAGCACTTCGACGTGGTCACCTTCCTGGGTAACAACGTTAAACGAGAAGGCTGCGCTACGAAATAATGAAGTCACACACTGAGATTATGCCCAGCAGTGTTGAATATCGTTTTACTCTTGTTGAGAGTTTGTCACGGTCAAACTTAGTGGTTGACGGAAGGTGAACACGCTTCTATTATTCGCCCCACACGCCAAAGAGTGAGATTTTGCAGTTGCCCCGCAAGTTCTCCTTTCCACTTGCCCTATGTGCGGATTCGGCGGGCGGCGTACGTTGCATAGATACAAGGAGGAATTCCATGTCCCGATTTGGCAAATTTGTTTTTTCACTAGCCATGCTGTTGGTATTGGCGGGCGCCGGCACAAGCGTGAAGGCGGACACCATCACTATCACAGGTGTTGATTCTGGCCAGTTTTCAACAGCGACTGTGGTTTGTGAGTTTAACTCCCAAACAAATACCTTCACCTTTACAATCACGAATACGTCGGCAATTACCCAGCCTGGCTCCACGTCGACGATCACCGGCATCGGCTTTGATTTGCCGCCGCTGGGGAATGCGAGCCCTTCGGGATTGAATGGTTTCACCGGCTCACAGGCACCGAGCCTGTCGTCGAATTTCATTTTTTCTGATGCGGATTTAGGAAACGTACCGCACGGCTTCAACAGTGCGGTGCTGGATTTCGGTTTTATCACCGGGAATTCAGGTAACTTCAACAGCGGGTCGGTTAATGACGGCCTACTCCCCGGCGAGAGTGCCTCGTTCACGGTTTCCGGAGCAGCGTTCACTGGATTCACCGAAGAGCAGATCTGCAATGCTATCTTCGTGAGGTTCCAGAACGTTCCTTTGGAAGGTGGAAGCGGAGGCAGCGACGTCGGTGTTCCCGGTAACGGCGGCGAGATACCGGAACCGTCATCGATTATGCTGCTTGGCAGCGCGTTGATCGGACTCGGTGGTTACGCGCGACGTAGGTTGAAGATGAGAAAGTAGGGAGTGCCTTAGTAGCACCCGTTCGAGGCGTCACCGCGTGCGGCCGGTGACGCCTTTTGCGTTTTAAATCGATCCGCGTTTATCTGCGTCAAACCTGCGCTGAAACTCCAACAGCACAGATACGAGAGAAATTCTACTAAGTCGTAACTTTCAACGTACGTAGGCGTACAATAATCTCAACAGAGTACAACTAGACTCTCCTCACCGCGGCATTGAGTTTGCCATGAGAGCCGAACGTGACGATTAAGACGTTTAGGTCGGTTGAGAAACAAACAAGTTCGAGATTTGTTGTATTGAATTAAGGCGCGTCCCCAACTCAACCAGCAAGGTTTAATGGGCTAGCAGTAATCAAACCCATAGTGGCCGGCGTGGAACAACAAATCTCAAGCCCAGCCGGCCGTTAACAACAAAGTCGCAAGGAACCTCGCTCTCCACGCGTGGTAGTGCGCGCGCGATACGGTTCCCGTCTCGATTTTTAGCAGTGATGGAGAAAAACATGAATAACGAAACTAAAGCATTTACCTCTTCGGTTTTACCACCCGGTGAGACAGACCTTGTCTGCTTCTCTCACCTGCGTTGGGATTTCGTATATCAGCGTCCGCAACATCTTTTGTCCCGTTGTGCCAGGAAGCGTCGCGTTTTCTTTATTGAAGAACCGATCTTCGCGAACTGCTCGATGCGCCTCGATGTGCGGGAGGCGGATCCAGGAGTTCACGTGGTCGTACCATACCTTCCGGAAGGACTGAGAAGCGAGGTTGCAATCAACGCCGTCATGAAAGAGATGACGCGCCAGTTCTTTATCGACCATGGCATCAACGAGTACGTTTTTTGGTACTACACGCCCATGGCGCTCAGCTTCACCGATCAGTTCAATCCGGTGGCTTCTGTTTACGATTGCATGGACGAGCTTTCAGCATTCAAAGGCGCTCATTCGGAGCTGCCCTTACTCGAAAAACAACTTTTCCGCCAGGTCGATCTCGTTTTCACGGGCGGGCAGAGTCTGTACGAGGTAAAGCGAAATCAACACCCGGCAGTCTACGCATTTCCGAGCAGTATCGATGCGTCACACTTTGGCAAAGCGAGAACGGCTGTAACCGATCCTGAAGATCAGGCACACATTCCACATCCTCGTCTGGGTTTCTTTGGCGTGATCGACGAGCGCTTTGATATCGAGCTGCTCGACGAGGTCGCAGCCGAACGTCCGGACTGGCAATTCATCATCATTGGGCCTGTCGTGAAGATTCATCCCGACACGCTGCCTAAACACTCGAACATTCATTATCTCGGCGGCAAGAAGTACAGCGAGCTGCCTGAGTACTTAGCCGGTTGGGACATTGCGCTGTTGTTATTCGCGCGCAACGAATCGACGCGCTTCATAAGTCCCACGAAAACACCGGAGTACCTGGCAGCCGGTAAGCCAGTTATTTCAACTTCGATCAGAGATGTTGTGCGGCCTTATGGCGAGATGCACCTCGTCGAGATCACCGACACTGCCGATGAATTTATAGCTGCGGCAGAAAAGATCTTTTCGAGCTCGGATCGCTCCGAGTGGCTCCAGAAGGTCGACGCGTATCTCGAGAACATCTCCTGGGACAAGACCTGGGCACAGATGTCAGATCTGATCGATGAAGTTGTAGAAAGAAAACGTCCGGCAAGGTCTTTACCGCTCAATGGCATGAGCCAGCGAGCCGGCGCAGCCGCCATTACCAGATAACCGAACAAGGAGGGTTGAATGTGATGTTTGATTATTTGATTGTAGGAGCCGGCTTTGCCGGCAGTGTACTAGCAGAACGACTGGCAGCGGGTTCCAATAAGAAAGTCCTGATTTGTGACAGGCGTCCACACATAGGCGGCAACGCTTACGATCATTACAACGACGCAGGCATTCTCGTTCATAAATACGGCCCGCATATTTTCCACACCAACTCACGCGAAGTCTTTGAGTATCTTTCGCGTTTTACTGAATGGCGTCCGTACCAGCACCGCGTGCGCGCGAGTGTTGACGGGCAGATCGTTCCGATCCCGATCAACCTTGACACGATCAATAGCCTCTACGGCTTGAGTCTGACGTCATTCGAAGTTGAAGAGTTCTTCAAGAAGGTAGCGGAACCAGTAGACCGGATACGCACCTCGGAAGACGTGGTGGTTAGTAAAGTCGGAAGAGAGCTGTACGAGAAATTCTTCCGCAACTACACGCGCAAGCAGTGGGGACTCGATCCATCCGAGCTCGATGCGAGTGTGACTTCGCGAGTTCCGACGCGCACCAACCGTGACGATCGTTATTTTACCGATACGTACCAGGCGATGCCCCTGCACGGGTATACGCGCATGTTTGAGAACATGCTTGATCACCCCAATATCAAGATCATGTTGAATTGCGATTACCGCGAGATAGAGAAAGAGATTCCATTCCGCGAAATGGTGTATACCGGACCGGTTGATTCTTATTTCGATTATTGTTACGGAAAACTGCCTTACCGATCCCTCGAATTTAAGCACGAAACGCACGACGTACCGGTTTACCAGCCGGCGCCGGTGGTGAATTACCCGAACGAGCAGCTCTACACGCGCGTTACGGAGTTCAAGTATCTCACCGGGCAGGAGCATGCGAAGACGAGCATCGTCTACGAGTTTCCGAAGTCTCAGGGTGATGCTTACTACCCGGTACCGCGCAAGGAGAACGCTGACTTATACGCGCGCTATAAGGCGCTCGCCGATGCGACACCCGAAGTTCATTTCGTCGGTCGCCTGGCGACGTATAAGTATTACAACATGGACCAGATTGTGGCTCAGGCTCTCACGACATACGGCAAGATCGCGGGTATGAAGAGAGTTGAAGCGATCGCGCATAGTCACGCTAATGGTAATGGAAAGGGGAACGGATACGGCGTGAGAACGGAGCGCATCGTGCTTCCGGAGCGCGTAATCACGGCCGTGAACCAGTAGAATTGCAGAAGCCCGCGCAGCAGGCGGCAGAACTGTAGAGGAATTTGGCGGGAAGCCCGCGAAGCGGGCGGCAGCATAAGCCTGGGGCGCAAGCCCCAGGTAGACAGAATTAAAATACCATTTGAGCCCGCGATAGCGGGCGAAAGCGCATGAAGGCTGTCGCCCGCGTTGCGGGCTCAAATGGTATTTTCGTTTAGATCCTGGGGCTTGCGCCCCAGGCTTTATGCTGTCACCTGCTTCGCAGGTTAAGACCATCACCTGCTTCGCAGGTTAGGACTATCGCCCGCTTCGCGGGCTTGGAACAGGAACGAACAAGGGGGAAAGATGGATCTCAGGGTTGGAGGAATTTACTATCTGCCCAACGGGCGCGAACTTATTGTATTGTGCAAACGTCAGAATGGTCGGGTCTCATACCGGCTCTCGTGTCGCAGTGGCCAGTATGAGATCAACGATGAAGGCCGGTTGGTTTCCGACGGCAAACTAACTGCATGGGATGTTTCAAATTTGACTGATACAGGGCGATCCGTAGGTGTTGAGCGCTCTGCCCCGCGGGAAAGCACAAACGATTTGAATCACGTCCTGGTGCCTTCGTGATTCCATTGTGACTTTGAGCGGGCTTTAACTGTTTACGCATGATTTTTAAACAAAAAGAAGTTCCCCGCCCAGAGTATCCGCGGCCACAATTTGTACGCAGCATCTGGTTCAATCTCAACGGCGAATGGGAATTTGCTTTCGACGACGCCGATGAGGGTTTGAGTCAAGGTTGGCAGGACGGTCGCACGTTGCCGCTGCGAATCAATGTTCCGTTTGGCTACCAGACAGAGCTGTCAGGTATCAACGACAAGAGCATCCATGAAGTCGTGTGGTATGCGCGCTCGTTCGAGCTCCCCGACGAGTTTTACAAGCGCGATCTGCTGCTCAACTTCGGAGCTGTCGATTACGCCTGCACGGTTTGGGTCAACGGCCAGGAAGTCGGACACAATCGCGGCGGTCACGTTCCTTTTCAATTCGACATCGCGCCATATCTGAAGACGGGCACGAATCGACTAACGCTGCGCGTCGAGGATCGACAAGATCCGGAGCAGCCGCGCGGCAAGCAGTCGTTCACGGGCTTGCCTGAAGGCATCGACTACTACTGCACGACCGGGATCTGGCAAACAGTTTGGCTCGAGCCGGTACCGCCGATCCGGATCGAAGAGCTGCGCGTCATCACACACGCGAAACGAAATCTTTTCGAGCTGACAGTGTTCCTGCACGCGCCTTCGTCCGCATGGCGCATTGAAGTCGAGGTGCTCGAGGAAGGGAAGCGCGTCGCGTTTGCGGAAGATCAAACCGCCGTCGCAACCGGACGGCTCACCATCACGATCCCTTACGCGAAGCTCTGGTCGCCTGAGTCGCCGCATCTTTACGATCTGCAAGTCAGACTTTACGACGGCAACAACCTGCTCGACGAAGTGGGATCGTATATCGGCCTGCGCGGCATCGACGTGCGCAACGGACGAGTTCTGATCAACGGTAAACCCACTTATCTCAGGATGGTTTTAGACCAGGGCTACTGGCCTGACGGTTATCTCACTGCGCCCTCCGATGAAGCGCTTCAGACGGACATCGGCTGGATCAAGATGTTTGGATTCAACGGCGTCAGGAAGCACCAGAAGATCGAGGACCCGCGGTGGATTTACTGGTGCGACAAGCTGGGCTTACTGGTCTGGGAGGAAATGCCGAACGCGCGCGAGTGGTCGCCGCAGGCTGAAAACCTGCTGTCTGCCGAATGGCAGGATGCGGTGCGGCGCGACTTCAATCATCCCTGCATCGTGGCGTGGGTTCCGGTGAACGAGAGCATGGGCTTTCCGGGTTTGAGCTCCGAGCATGCGGGACAGTATGCGTTCATCGAGCGGATGGTTCGCGTCACGAGGCGGCTCGATTCAACGCGGCCCGTGATCGACAACGATGGTTGGGAACATACAGACATCACCGACATCTGCGCGATTCACGATTACACGCCAACGGCTGAGAAACTCTCAACGCGTTACAAAGAGACATTGGAAGGCGGTGAGCTGCCTTCGAAGGTCTGGGTAGACAAGCCGCTCTTCGCGCGCGGCTCGAGATATCGCGGGCAGCCGATCGTGTTGTCCGAAGTCGGTGGCTTCCTCGCGATACCGAAAGACATACCACCGGAGAAGCGTGATCTGCTGTACCGGTTTTACGCGTCGTTTGAATCGAACGAAGAGCTGCTGGAGAAGTATCGCGACCTGATGAAGGGAATTGCCTCGCTCGAGTTCCTTGCTGGATTTTGTTACACCCAGTTGACTGATATCGAGCAGGAGATCAATGGTCTTTTGACCTACGATCGCAAGCCCAAGGTCCCGGCAGAGGCGATCGCGGCGATTCACGACGAGATGTTTCGAAAACTTCCTTAAAATTTTCTTGTTAATCTTGAAAATCTTGTAGTCCCGTCTAGTGTGGCCCAGAAATTGAATACATCAACGGGAACTCAAGGAGGGTTACATCAATCATGGAAAGCAAAGCGAAGCTTTTTGGACACGCGATACATCCGATCCTGATTGTTTACCCGCTGGGACTACTTTCAGCGGCGGTGATCTTTGACGTAATCTATCTTTTCACCGGTAATCCAACGTGGACGACGGTCTCATTTTGGATGATCGCAGCGGGCATCATCGGTGGTTTGCTGGCTGCGGTGTTTGGTCTGATTGACTATCTGAACATTCCGTCGGGAACACGAGCGAGTCGCATCGGCCTTCTGCACGGGCTCACAAACGTGTTCGTAATGATCCTGTTCATCGCCAGTTGGCTGCTGCGCAGAAATTCTCCGGAAGTACCATCGATGGCGGCATTCGCACTCTCGTTCATCGGTGTGGCGGCGGCCATGCTCGGCGGTTGGCTCGGTGGCGAGTTGGTTGAGCGTCTCGGTGTGGGCGTCACGCCCGACGCGAATCTCAACGCGCCCAATTCGCTGACGCACAGCGCGCGCGACACGCAGCGCATGGCTGACGATCACAAGGCCGCGGCTTAGTTGAAACGATAACTGATGCGTAAGGTACTTGACGTTGACCGGCTCGCTGTTCGGCATAAACCGGACGGCCAGCCGGTGATGCACCAGGAGTGGGGCAAGCTGCTCTTTATCCACTGGCGCATCCACCCGAACATCCTGCGCCCGCACATTCCTCGCTCACTCGAGATCGATACCTACGGCAACTCAGCGTGGATCGGGATCGTGCCATTCACGATGTGGGGCATTCGCGGCTTGCCGCCGTACATGCCTCCGATTCCCGGACTCGACGAGATGCACGAGTTGAATGTACGTACTTACGTTCATCATAACGGCGTGCCGGGTGTGTGGTTCTTCTCGCTCGATGCAAACAGCACTGCGGCTGTTTTGGCGGCGCGAACTGTCTATCACTTGCCTTACTACTCGGCAGACATCGACCTGCAAGGCAAGAGGAAAATCAAATACCGCTTGAAACGTAAAGACGATCCACCGGCTCAGTTCAGGGCGGCGTGGGGTGTGGGTGATGCGTTGCCGAAAGCACAACCCGGGTCGCGCGACTTCTTCCTTACGGAGCGCTACGTTCTTTACAGTGAGTATGAAGGCGAGCTCTTTCGTGCGCGCGTCTTTCACGAGCCATATGAGTTGTACAAAGCCGAGCTCACTACCTTAGGCTCGACGATGATCGAAGCCGCCGGTCTACCTCCACCAAAAACTCAACCGATCCTGCATTACTCCGAACACGTCAGCGTCGACATCTGGATGCTCGAATCCGTTAACCACGTAGAATAGAACAAGTCAGGAAGAGGGGCTTGCCCCCGCTGTTTGGTGAGAGCGGGGGCAAGCCCCTCTTCCTGACTTGTTCTATTTCTAAGCCGCCTAATTCTGCGAGTCACTGCTAACTAAACATGTGTTCGTCAACGTACGAACTGATCAGCCTCATCACTATTTTGACGATACATTGCAACGATCTAAACATCGTGATGACACAGCTTTCGATCACTCTCTGCGGCATGAAAATTGAAATCGCATGCGAGCAAGGGGTTGAAAGGCAAGCAGGTCATGAAAATCGAACACATTCGCACACTGAATGGTCCGAATGTTTATAGTTACCGTCCAGTGCTCTTGATGAGACTGGACCTCGGCGAGCTTGTCGAACGCGAGAGCCGTGAGTTCAACGGTTTCAACGACAGACTTCTCACGCTTCTTCCCGGAATACACAATCATCATTGCAGTCTCGGAAGACCAGGCGGCTTTGTCACGCGGCTTGAAGAAGGAACTTACTTCGGCCACGTCGTCGAACACGTCGCACTCGAGTTGACCGAGCTCACAGGCATCGGGAAATCACACGGCAAAACGCGTCACGACACGGGCAGCATTTACAACGTCGCGATCGAGTTTCGTTCTGAGAAAGCAAGCACCTACCTGTTGCAACAGGCAGTGAAGCTTGTCGAAGCGCTCGTACGCAAGCGGTCGTTTCAACTTCAACCGGTGCTGGAAGAAGCGAAGCGACTGGTTCTCGATGCAGATGTTGGTCCAACGACTCGCGCGATCACGCAAGCCGCCGAGAAGCGTGGCATTCCGTGCCGGCGAGACGGCACCGGAAATCGCATTCAGCTCGGCTATGGAAAACATCTCCATTACGTTCAGGCAGCAATGACCGGTCAGACGAGCGCGATTGCTGTCGAGCTGGCCCAGGACAAAGACGAAACCAAAGATCGGCTGGAGCGGAACGGCATTCCAGTGCCGAAAGGAAAGGTCGTCTACACGCTCAAGGAAGCGAATAAAGCGGCCGACGAAATCGGCAGGCCGGTAGTCGTCAAACCAGTGAACGGCCGCCAGGGCTACGCGGTGTCGCTCGAAGTCGAGACGCCGGAAGAGATGAAAGTCGCTTTCCAGGCGGCGAAGGAATTCTCGTCAGCAGTTTTGATCGAGGAAATGTTTGCCGGCAGAAACTATCGCGTCGTCGTAGTCGGCGGAAAGATGGTTGCCGCGAGTGAGCGTCTGCTTCCGCATGTGATCGGCGACGGCGTCAGTGCGATTCGCGATCTAATCGCAACTGAGAACCGGAACCCTTTGCGTGGCGATGGTCATGAAAAACCTTTGACGAAGATCAAAGTCGATCTCGATGTTCGCACCCACTTGCAGCACGCCGGCATGTCGCTCGATACGGTGCCGAAACGTGGCGAACACGTCACTCTTTCTAACCGATCAAATTTATCCACCGGGGCTACGGCGCAGGATGTGACAGATACAGTTCATCCGAGTATCGCTCGCATGTGTGAACGCGCGGCGCGATTGATTGGTCTGGATGTGTGTGGCGTCGATTTAGTAATTCCAGACATTACTAAACAGATGACAAGCGGCGGAGTGATCGAGATTAATGCTTCGCCCGGTCTGAGAATGCATCACTTTCCATCAGCGGGCATGCCGCGCGACGTGGGCCAGGCAGTTATCGATGCGATCTATCCGCCGGGCGCGCCGTGTCGCATTCCAATCATTTCGATCACCGGGACCAACGGTAAGACGACAGTCACACGCATGATTGGTCACGTGCTTGGCACGACGGGCCTGTGTGTCGGAATGACGACGACCGACGGGATCTATATTGACAACGACCGCGTTGTCGATGGCGATACGACGGGACCACAGTCTGCGCAGGTCGTGTTGGGTGATCCGGCGGTGGAGGTTGCTGTGCTGGAAACAGCGCGCGGCGGAATCCTGCGACGCGGGCTCGGCTATGACTGGTCAGACATCGGTGTGATGACGAACATCGGCGCCGATCATATCGGGCAGGATGGTATTAAATCAGTTGAGGATGTGGTCTACATCAAATCGCTTGTGGCTGAGCGCGTGAAAGAGGGCGGCACGTTGATTCTGAACGCTGACAACGAGCACCTTGCAAAGTTGATGGAGTGCGAGCGCGTCAACAGAGTGCCGAAACGCGTGGTCTATTTTTCCATGGACGATAACAACCCGGTCGTACGCGATCATCTGGAATCGGGTGGCACGGCCTACTTTGCGAGAAACAAGGGTTTGATTGAGGCGATTGGTGAGACGCAGCGTAACCTCGCTGACATTACTATTTTGCCGGTGATGATGAATGGCGCCGCGGATTTCCAGGTGAGTAACCTGCTGTCGACGATTGCTGCGTGCCGTGCGTTTGGAGTCGAGCAGGATGTTTTGTTGAAGAGTCTAATTAATTTTTCCAGTTGGGCCGACAATCCCGGGCGCGCCAACCTTTATCGTTTGAACGGCGGGCACGTATTGGTTGATTACGGGCACAACACTGAGGCTTTCGATGCGATTTGTCGCATGACCTCGACGTGGAAGGACAGGCAAGTGACGGGGATCATCAGCGTGCCTGGCGATCGCGACGACTCGATCATCGATCGTGCTGCGCGCGCCGCGGCGAAGGGCTTCGACAAGGTGATCATTCGTGAAGACCACGACTTGCGCGGGCGTAAATCGGGAGATGTCGCGAATATTCTTTGTCGTGCAATTCGTGAATCGTCGCCGGGGACGGAGTGTGAAGTGATCCTCGACGAGATCGAAGCGTTGCGGCAGGCGGTCAGTCGCATGGTGAAAAACGAAGTGATCGTCGTGTTCTATGAAAAGCTGCAAACGGTTCAGAACACGTTGCAGGAGCTGGAGGCGCAGCCGGTGGTTGCGTTGCCGCCACCGGTCAAACAAGAGAGCCGGTTCAGGCGTTTGACTCCGGTTAACCGGCCGCGACGATTCAGCAAAAGACTGGCCCCCGCCATGCCCCCTGCGTAAGAGGGGTTTATCCACAGATTCCACAGATTACACAGAATCTGCGTAATCTGTGAATAGATGAGTTTATGTTCACGTTGATCGAGCAAGGGGAGGTTTTTGGACCAGAGCTTGCGCGTGCCTGACGATGTGCTTTTCAAACGCTGCGCGCACTCGAGAATTTTCAGATCAGCAGTCTTCGCATGGACCACTCGCTGATCACGGCTTTTGCAGAGATCAAGAAAGCCGCTGCGACGGCGCGGGTTCATGGGCGCGGCCGAGCTGGCGAAGAAGGCGATCGAAACGGGGAAGAGTGTGAAGGAAGTGGTTGAAGAAGAGAAAAAGGTGGAGTCGGGCAATGGAGAGAAGTGATCGGTCGTTAATAATCATTGGCGGTAAAGAAGATCGAACAAACAACAAAATCATTCTGAATGAAGTCGCGCGCAGGATTGGCTCGGGCAAGCTGGTCGTAACGACTGTAGCGATGCCAGGTAGTACTGATGACCTGTTCGACCAGTACGAAAAGGCGTTTCGCTCGCTCGGAGTAAAACATCTATACAAGCTCGAAATAAACGAGCGCCAGGAAGCGACGCTTGAGAGTAAGGTGAGAATACTGGATGACGCGAGCGGTGTGTTTTTCACCGGCGGCGACCAGCTAAAGATCACGAGCCAGATTGGCGACACACCCATCTTCGAACGCATCCGCGAGATCTACGACGATGGCGGCGTGATCGCGGGCACGAGCGCGGGCGCCTCGGCGATGAGTGAGACGATGCTCGTCGAGGGAGGTGATGAAGAGTCGCATGTGATTGGTGGCTCACTTCGCATGGCTCCTGGTCTTGGTCTAATTGGCGGCGTGATCATCGATCAGCACTTCACGGAGCGCGGGCGATTCGGCCGTCTTCTCGGAGCGGTGGCCCAGAACCCGAAGAACCTCGGGATCGGTATCGACGAACAGACTGCGATTGTTGTTGAGAGAGGAAATGGATTTTACGTGCTCGGGTCCGGCGCTGTTTACGTTGTCGATGGTACCGAAGTGACGTATTCAAACGTCGCCGAAGAAGAACCCAAAAAGACCCTCTCGATTTACAACGTCAGGATGCACATGCTCAGCCAGGGCGATCGTTTCGATCTCCTGAACCGCATGCCGCGCCAGATGAAGGGACGCGCCGCGGAGAAGCTACCCGAGAAAGAAGAAGAAGCGGCCTCACAACCCGCGTAATTGGTGGACCGGCCTCACTCGGAAGTGAGCTGTTTACAGGATTGCCAGGATTCACATGATAACCCTGAAAATCATCTGAATCTTGTAAGTCAATTGCATGGAAAGAGTAGCTTTATCTTCCGCAAACGTGGTATAACCACCGCAACCGAAAACGCCCCTGAACTATCGTTCGGTTGACCCCAACTTCCGAACTCTCCCTCGACCGTGCGGGTTTTGCGTTCAACTCCTTCTCAAGGGGGTCTAGATGTCCAAATCACTCGCTTTCGCGGCCACTTTGCTGCTCTGTTTTTCGTGTGCCGGCCTCGTTCTGGCCCAAACCGCCACGAATTACACCGATAACCCACGTAACAACCGCGCAGTTGGACAACCAGCCACACCGGAAGCAAAAGCCGAAGCTAAAAGACTGTACAAGGAAGGCGTGAAGTACGGTCTGGCCGGACTGTTCCCGCAAGCCGTCGAGATTTTACAGCGCGCCGTGAAATTGGATCCCGAACACGCTGACGCGCACTTTGCGTTGGGCCACGCGTATTTCGACCTGAAGCAGTATCGTAATGCGATTGAGAGTTTGAAGGCCGCGGTCCAGCTCGATCCGAAAGACGCGGAAGCACGCGACCGTCTTGGACTCGCTCGTGCCATGCTTTGGGAACAGGACAACGCGAAGTTAACTGCGGAACGCCAGAAGTCCGCACCGCGACCTCAGCCAGCCGCCGAGCAGGTGTCAATTAGCGCCAAAGTTCCGGCGACACCGGAAAAGTCGCTCGATAAAGTGCCAGAGAAAGCCCCGGAAAAAGTGCCAGAAAAGGCAGCAGAGAAAGCCCCCGAGAAAGCTCCTGAAAGCGTTCCCGAAAAAGCCACAGATACAGCCGATGATGTAAACGCCGCCGCCAATGAATCAGCCCTCACGAAGATCTATCGAGTTGGACCAAACGACGTGCTCGATATTCGCATTAACGATGACGCCTCACAATCAACGCTGTACACGATCACGGCTTCCGGTTTGTTGGAACACCCGATGCTCGCAGAGCCGCTAGCGGCCGGAGGACTCACTACCGATGAGATCAGCAGCCGGCTTGCCAGCGAGATCAAACGACGTGCCCTGATGGAGAATCCGAAAGTGTCGGTTGGGGTTCGCGATTACGCCAGTCACACGATTCTCGTGAGTGGTCTCGTGAAAGATTCCGGTACGAAAATTCTCCGCCGCGAAGCGATTCCACTGTACGTCGTCGTCGCTGATGCGCAACCGTTACCTGAAGCAGCGCGCGTCACGGTGCTGCGAAACGAGTCGAACCAGACGTTTGACGTCGAGCTGACCGAATCGAGCGAGATGAATTTACTCGTTCGACCAGGCGACGTGATCACGCTGCATCCGAATGTAGCGCAGTTTGTGTACATCGGTGGTGAAGTCAAGATGCCCGGTGAAAAGACTTATCGACGTGGTCTAACTTTAACGCAGGCAATCATCGCTGCCGGAGGCCTTACGCCGAAAGCGAAGGAAGCACGACTCGGACGCGATGATGGCAACGGCTTTTTAGTCGTTACCAAGTTTAAGTTGAAAGAGATCGAGTCGGGCAAAGTGCAGGATCCGGCAGTGAAACCAGGCGACCGGATCACGATCAAGGAGTGATCATGGCTGCGAGGGTAAGACAGTTAAATAGGTCAGACGTCACGGCGGATTTGTTGCGCGTGGCTGAGAGCGGTGATGTTGATGAGCTGCGGCGTTTGTTGCCGCGGGTCGTCGATATCAACGCGCGTAATCGATATGGAATGACGGCGCTGATGAAGGCCGCTTTCTTTGGTCATGAGCCGGTTGTGCGCCTGCTGCTCGAACGTGGCGCAGATCCTAACGTAGCGAGAAACGATAGCTTCACCGCACTCGCACTCGCGGCGTTCTTCGGTCACGCTGAGACTGTAAACACTCTCATCGAGTTTGGCGCGCGCACTGAAGCGGTGACGCGTGCTGGTGCATCGGCACGCACATGGGCCAAAGCACGCACCTTTAATGAAGTTGCGCGTTGTTTGGAGACACACGCGCCGAAGCCTGTGACTACTGCACGAACGCTTGTGCCTGTTGAAGCGGTGCCCGTTGCTGCCAAACCGGCGGCTGTGAAGATGCTGAAGGATCCGCCTGAAATCTGGGATCTGGTGCATGAAGTGCCGCGCGGTTTCAATCCGCGATCAGCGTTCCTCGCTCGCATCACGTCGATGAGGAAATCGTTCGCGCTGGGTGCGTGTGCGGCCGTGTTGTTGATCGTTGGAGGTATGGTTGGTTTGCTGGTGTTGCGAAAGTCGCACGCGGGGAATTTACCGGCTGAGGTTCCACCGGCGCCAGTCGCAACAACAGCAGAGACTACGGTGAGCCGTACGCCGCCGGCGCAGGATGTAGTTGACAGCCCGCCGGTTGAAGTTGTGAAGGACAATCACGTTCGTGCTGTTCCTACCAAAGCACGCATGCAGATACGCCAGTCTCGACCCGTTCCGGTTGTGACTGAAGCGCCGCCGGAAAACGTGCAGAGCAGTGAGGCACCGGCAGTCGCGACGCCAAAATTCGAGTCACCGAAACCGGCGCCGCCGGCCGTCAAGACAAATCCCAACACGGCACTCAGCCCAAACCTGATCACGCCTTCGAAAGACGCGCGAAAAGGTAAAGTGATCCAGTGGCCATAAGTATATTAGCCACGGATTAACACGGATTACATTCACGGATTAATATTCAGCAAAAGAATCGTCTGGATAACAGTAAAGCCAACGCTCCCCAATCTCCGCCGACGCAATCACCGGATGACCACTCGCACGCGCATGTTTCGACGCGTGCTTGTTTGGTGAGCTATCGCAACAGCGCGTGGTGCCGCACTGCTGGCAGGTACGCAAATGCATCCACTGCGCACCGATCTTCACACACTCTTCACAAACTCTCTGCTGCGGTTGCCTAACTTCATCAACCGCCTCGATATGAACGCATAATTCTGTCGACATCCAGCTAGTATACAGGCTGGGTGCGATAATCTGTGCGGCGACTGCGGTCGTAATAATTGGTGTCACTGTCCAGCGGCGGATCCATCTTCGTTGATGGTCCGCCGGAGTTGTCCCCGGCGCGAATTACACCTGTCTCGTCAATGTAAAACGATCTGAGACCGGTTTTGCGGTAGGTCACCGGTACACCAACCACTGCAAAACCCGGATAGTCATCTTCGGTAGTCGTCAGTTCGATCGTGAAGGTGTAACCGTTCTTCGTGCCCGACGCGAGCTTGGCATCGATCAAGCCCTCGGCTGCAAGCTCATTCAGTGTTCCGAATTGGCCCTGGCCCCTCGTAGCTTGATACGTCGCTTCCGCTGCATGGAGCGTCCGCAGCGTCGACATGGCTGAGCCTTCATTTGCAGCTCGATACGATGCGAGCAGGTTGGGGATCGCGATCGCGGCAATAATGCCGACCGGAGCAAAAGAGACCAGCGATACGATATTTATCACCAGAGCGGCGATGGCCATACTGCGTCCACCGTATTGCCAAGGATCTCGTTTGGCCCGGCTCATGGCCATGCACGCCAGGACGATGCCGGTGATGGCGCCGACGACGAGGATACCGAGACTGAACAAACCGATAATGCCGAGGACGAGCGCGGCTATCGCCATTCCTTTTTTCGGGCCTTCTTCCTGTGGGGCGGATTCGTTGTAGTTGTAAACAGGTGCAGGAGATGGGAGGTTGTGCGAACGCTGGCCGAGCGGGGCGCCACAGGCTTTGCAGTGCTCGACATCTGACCAGCCCACGAAGCCGCATTCGACACATTTTGTACTCTTCATGATTGTTTGGTCCTCAGATTGGGGTGAAAGAGGCGGGTTGAGCGCGCCCTCCAAGAGGAAGGGCTGCAAAGCATATTATCGAGGCGAGGTTTACGAGGTCAACAAAATTGTGTTTACAAAGCCCGCAAAGCGGGCGAAAGCATAAAGCCTGGGGCGCGAGCCCCAGGATCGCAGCCATATATAAAAAGCGAGCCCGCGGAGTGGGCGGCAGCGCTAAAAATAAGCTTCTGCCGCCCGCTTCGCGGGCTGAAATGTTATTTGTTTGCGATCCTGGGGCTCACGCCCCAGGCTTTATGCTCGCACCCGCTTCGCGGGCTGGCAGAATAAGTTACGAGCCTGCGGCGGCCGCGCTCTTCGCTTTTGCGTTCTCCTGTTGCATCCACTCCCTCATCGCCGCAATGTGACCGGGGGCACGCTGGTCGGACCACTGCTCATAACGTTGAGAGGCGGTTTCCAGGTTTTTCAACATGTTCGGGTCCTTGAACGCCTCACGAAATTGCGGCGCCACGGTTTTTAACTGCTCCCATACGAAGAAAAACTCCCCACTTGTCTCAAAGAAAAGGTCTTCACTCAGCAGTCCGTAATTGAGCAGCGCGCAGGCCTGCTCCCAATATCCGATCACCATTCCGAAGAAAGTGCCGCCTTCAGTTCCGGGCGCTGCCAATTTCATCGCTTCTTCCATCGTGTCAGCGCGGTAGTTCTGCTGAAACCAGTCACGTGCCTGGCGCAGCCGGGCTTCGCGCCTCAAATCGTAAACCTGGAGGTGAAGTTGTGCTTGTTCATGCGTAGGTTTAGTTCCCATTTAGCTATCCTTTCTAATTGTCTTCCGGGTCAACTCATTCAACTGCCGGAATCACAGAAAATTCCATATTCCAATCTTACGTCGAACGACGCAGGCTGAAATCGACATTCACCCCTTGTATTTTTGTTGACCCGGAACGTACCGCAACTTTGTAACAAAAAAGTGACGGCACACTAGCCACGACCGTGAATCAGCCGGCGCGTATTTGGCGCGCGAATGACCCTCGGCGGTGCCTCCAAAATAAGACCCGGCCTGCTGATCTGCTCGATCACATGCTGCGCCGACTCCATGGCGCCTTCCTGCCATCCCGGCAGTTGCGAAACCTGATCGCCAACAACGTAGAAACGGCGATCCGGCCGCAACAGTCGTGTGTAAGCATCAGCATGGTCGTCACTGTTTGGATCCCAGTTGGCCCAACCACCGCCCTCGTTCGGAATGTTTTGCCACGCAATCGAGATTGCTTTGTCTGACGGCACGATACGCATGTCCGCAAATTCCGGGTGGAGTTTGATCGCGCCCTTGCGTGCTTCCACGATCCGGTCAGCGGGTTTCATGTTACCGAACCTGATCGCGTCCTGATCGTAGTTGTAGGCGCCGGTGAGCGTCCCGTTCTTAGTGAAGTAGTCATACGACGGGTACCACATCTGCGTGATTGGATCGTCCGTGTAACTGATGCCGCCGTAGATCTGGTTCTTATCGTTTTCCCAGAAGCGCTGGTTCGCCTGCCAGCCGAGCTTGCACGTTGGATCGTAAACACACGTGGCGACTGCTTTCGCAAAATCGTCCGCGAAGTTGTTTTTGATCTTGCTGAGTATTGGTAACGGAATGTTGCTGATGCAGTAATCGGCGTTGATGTTACTGCGCCTTCCGGTTTTGCGATCGCGAACGGTGATGGTGACTCCGTTGTCACGCGTGTCGATGTTCAGCACGTCCGTGTTGTACTGAATAAATTTACCGACTTTGGTTACAAAGCCATCGACGATCCTGTCCATGCCGCCGACGGGTTGGAAGAGTGTAGGCTGCCACTCGTATTCAAACGACTGGTAGAAGCGATGCTCCCAGAACTCTGCGCTGAGCAGTTCTTTCAGCGCGAGCTTTTCTCCCGGCTCGCACGGTTGCTTTACAGTGATGATGCAACCATCGCGCGTCGAGCCAGTGTAATCAAAACACGTTTCGCATTGCCGATCGCAACTGATGCACTCCGCACAGCTCTTGTTACACGTCTTACACTTTGTTTTTCCGCACGTGCTGCATGTGTCGTTCTCACCGAGATCTCCAAACGTCTTTAACAGACACAAGAGCCGGTTGCGATCGCCTTCGTCCATCTCCTGGTTGAGTGCTTTCTGGTTGACGGCTTTCGCCAGCATCTCGGAGATGTAGCCTTGAATGTCGTTGGCGATCTGCCGACGGATTTTCGGCTTGCCGCCAAACGCTTTATTGGTTTGGAACAAGTTTGCCATCGTCTCCATCACGTAGACCTCGAGAGGGACGTTGAGAACCTGGCAGTAATGAAGAACGCGACGGTGATGGTAGGGGAGTCGTCCTGGTCCAAGGTTGAGATAAAGGCCCTCGTCGAACTTGCACACCTGGCGGAAAGTCTCGCCGCTTTTAGTCCTCTCTTCGAGGACGCTGCCGCGCCGGGCGGTGTGATTGCGACCGCCGGCACGTCCAGTCACCTCGATGATCTGCACCGTGTAGTTTGCCTTTGTGAGCTCGTACGCAGCCGTAAGACCACCGATACCGGCACCGAGTATCACGACTGTCTTTCCGGTTCCAGAACCAGCGGGCAGTTGGGGCGGACCTGCCCACGCTTCCGGAAGGTTGATGAGTCCGAGCGCTGTCATCGTCTCGTACAGAGCTGCTGAGCCGCCCGCGACGCCGACACGCTCGAGGAAACGTCTTCGAGTCAAACCACTTTTTTGTTTTGTCATTAAGATCCTCCAAGGGGTTGAGTCTGAGATAGCCTGGGCAAAGGAGGCCTGAGATCCTTCGCAGATTAACACGATCGTATTAATGTGTGGCGTACTTTTTGCTGGTACAGCAGCACATCGAGGGGGAACGACTGCAATGCCATCACTTTGGAAACTCGGTGGTTTGAGTTGGGTTCAGTTAGCCAAACGAGTCTGGAATGAGATTCAGGAAGACAACGTGTTTGGCCGTGCTGCGGAGTTGTCGTACTACTTTCTGCTCGCGCTGTTTCCGTTCCTGATCTTTCTGACTTCCATCATCGGCTTCGTGCTTGGATCTGGAACCGGCACGCGCCACATGCTCTTCAACTACCTCGCTCGGATCATGCCGCCGTCGGCATATGAACTGATCAGCTCAACGATGCTTGAGGTTTCGGCGGCGAGTAGTGGCGGGAAGTTGTCGTTTGGACTACTGGCGGCATTGTGGGCGGCGTCGAACGGGCTCACTGCGATCACGGATTCGCTCAATACCGCATACGATCTGAAGGAGAGTCGGCCGTGGTGGAAGCAGCGGTTAGTTTCGATTGGATTGACGATGGCGCTCTCGGTTTTGATCATCGGCGCCCTCGTGCTGGTGGTTGCAGGTGGACACATCGCGGAGTGGCTCGCTGCACACTACGGTTTTGGTCCGGTGTTTCCGATGACGTGGAAGATCATTCAGTGGCCAGCGGTGTTTGCCGCCATGATCTTCGCGTTCGCGTTGATCTATTACTTCGCACCCGACTTCCGTGAGCAAGCATGGCAATGGCTGACGCCGGGCGCCGCGATCGGTGTCGCACTCTGGCTCCTGGTGTCACTCGGCTTCCGTGTCTACCTCCACTTCTTCAACTCGTACAGCGCCACTTACGGCTCACTCGGCGCAGTGATCATACTCATGCTATGGCTCTACTTTACCGGCGCCGCAGTATTGATCGGCGGAGAAATAAACTCCGAAATCGAGCACGCTGCCGCCCAGCAGGGCGAGCCCGAAGCGAAAGAAAAGGGAGAGAAAGCGCCTAACGAGAAACAGGCGGCTTAGCCACAAAAAGGCACAAAAACACAAAAGAGATTATTGAAGATTAACGAACTCCAGTTCACCTTAGACTGGCTTTTACTTTTTGTGTTTTTGTGCCTTTTTGTGGCTAAAAGTTTTTGTGATCGATTCCTCGTTCACGAAGTTGTTTCAGAAATGCAACAGTATTTCGGGCCGTAGGCAGGACGCTATCTGTGTAATCTGTGGATGAACTGCGTTACAAGAGCGGGATCTATAGTATTCGACCAGAGGCCGTCAACTTTAAATGAGGAGCCGATAATGAAGCCGTCAGCTTCGTTGTAAAACTGATCGATATTCGCTTCGCTAATACCCGAGCCGAGAAATACGGGTAAATGGCAGTGGCTCTTCGCTTCCTTCACGTCGGCTACTTTCGGTGCCTCACCGGTTACACTGCCAGTAACGATCACACAATCAGCACCCATGAACTCAACAGTCTCTGCTGTTTCACCCAGACTCACGTCTGCGGTGATTGCGTGAGCTGAGTGTTTCTTCTTCACGTCGGTCCAGACCTGTACGCGTTCCGCTCCGATCATTTTGCGATAACGGAGCAACTTCGCGGCCGACGCCTCGATTATTCCCTCATCAGCAACGTGTGCGTATGCATAACCTTCTGCACGGATGAAGTCGAGGCCCGCTGCGTGGGCCACTGCCATCGCTTCGATGTTCGCGCCCGCAAGTATCTGAATACCCACCGGCAATCCACACTCGCTTTTTACTTCACTCCCGATCGCCGTCATCGCCGCGACAATCTCCGGCCCCACCGCGCCTTTGAGATACGGCACATCATGCATGTTCTCGATGATCACGCCATCCACGCCGCACTTTCGATACACTCTCGCCTCTCGCTTAGCCTCGCCCACCAGCTCCGCCACACTCCTCACCCCTCGCGGCGTCCCCGGCAACGCCCCGACGTGAATCACACCGATAACTGGTTTGGAATTTCTGAAGAGGGAAGTCATCAACTCATCTCTCCGCCCGATCGACGCAATCTTACAACTAACGAAACTTGTTTTGTGCTTTTTATGGCAAACACGCTATAAGCCGCTGATTGCTGTTGACAGTAAATACTGGCAAGAGTAAAGTGCCGAGCTATGGCCGTGAGTGTGCTCAAAGAGAAGGGGAAGAAGTATGTGGGGCTGCCGGAGTTTGCGCGGGTGAGTGGGCAGCTCGTTGAAGATCTTCAGCTCGAGCAGCAGCGAGGGACTGTTACGAGTGTTCCCGATGAACGCACGATTCGTTACTACCTTGCAGAAGGGCTGATTCAGACTCCGGAGGAGAGGCAGGGAACTGCATCGGTTTTCTCTTACCTGAATCTACTGCAATTGCTGACAGTCAAGAAATTGCAAGCCGAGCACTTGCCGATTCGGAAGATACGCGAGCTCGTGGCGGGCAAGAGTGAACAGGAGCTCGAGACGTTGCTCGGCGTGCGTGGTCCTTCCGGCAAGAAGACTGAAGCAAAACGCTATCTCGAATCGTTACTTGCATCACCCGCGAGGGCAGCGCCGATGCAAGACGCAGCGCCAATGCAAGCCGCAGCGCCGATGCAAGCCGCAGGCCCGCCGCCGCAACATCTCGATGCGTCACCGTCCTGGCAAAGAGTGGAAATTGAACCAGGGCTCGAGCTGCACGTGCGCTCTGATTACTCACCACCGGCAACAACCGGCAAGACGAGAAGCTTGCTCGAAAGAGCCATCCACAGATTACGCCGATTACGTGACTAGAAGGAGTTACACATGGAATACCCAAAGGTAGAGTTTTTCACCACACGCACGAAGCTTGAAGCAGGACGTGAGCAAACTGTGGATGTGTTGATTCGCATTACAGCACCCGCGCCGAGCCCGGACTTGGCGACGCGCCCGAACTGGAAAGGACGTCCCGATCTGAATCTCAGTCTCGTCGTCGATCGCTCCGGCTCGATGGAAGGCGAGAAGATGGTCCGGGCACGTGAAGCGGCGATGTTTTGCGTCGATCAGATGTTGCCGTCGGATCGACTCAGCGTAGTTACATTTGACGATCGGATCGAGGCGCTCTTTCCGAGTGAGCCGGTAACGAACAAGCAGGCGATGAAAGATCTGATCGCGCGCGTGACGGCTCGCGGTTCTACGGCATTGCACGAAGCATGGGTGCGCGGCGGTTTGAATGTCAGCGAGCGGATGCTCGATCAGGGCATCAATCGTGTGGTCCTGATAACTGATGGACTCGCAAACGTCGGTGTCACAAGTACAGACGAGATCGTCACGCAGGCCATGGGTCTTTACCAGCGAGGCGTCAGCACGTCCACAATCGGGATCGGCGCCGACTTCAATGAGGATCTGTTGATGCCGATGGCCCAGTCGGGCGGCGGCAATGCGTGGCACGTCGTGGAGCCTGACGACATGCAACAAATTTTCCAGACCGAGCTGGAAGGCTTGATTGCACAGTATGCACATACAGTCTCATTGTCACTGATACCGGCCGATGGCGTTCGCATTGTTGACGTGCTCAATGACTTTGATTTGACGGAAACCGGTCGTTATCGTCTGCCGAATCTACAAGCCGGTTCACCGCTCGACATCGTGGCGCAGTTGAAAGTCGGAGCGGAAGAAGCTGGCACTCAGATGCGTCTGCTTGATTTGCGTCTGGGTTTCACACCGCAGGAGGCGAAGCAGGCGGAAGTGTTGAAACAAGCGCACACCGTTGAATTTGCTTCTAGCGCAGTGGTTGAGAGTAGTCCAGTGAACGACGAAGTGATCAAAGCAGTGCAGTTCCTGATGAACGCACGTGTGCGAAACGAAGCGATGAAGCGTATGGACCAGGGGGATTATGCCGGTGCTGAAGCTGTGCTGGGCAGTGCGCTGAGTGCGACACGTGTTGCCTGTGCGAGTTTTGCTGCTATGCCCGCGGTGATGGAAGAGTGTGCATCGCTGCAAGATACGGCGTCGTCCCTGAAGGATCGTCTCAAGGACAAAATGAGCCGCAAGAAATTAGCTTACGGCGCATATACGCGACAGACGGGTAAGTTAGATCAGTAATGCAGCCGCGGCTTGAATATTTAATTGCTGCTCGGGTTCTCGGCTTTGTAGAAGTAGTACTCAGCCGTGTACGGAATTTCCTTTGTTTCGCCGTCCATTAAGCCCGGCTCAACCGGAGCGAGGCCACCAACCGTGTTCACGCGTTGAATGTATGTAACCTTGCTGAAAATTCCGGCGCCTTCCGTGCGGTGTTTAGAGAGCAACGTATTTGCATAACCGAAGATAGAAGTTGCCGAACGTCGCCGCTTATTACCAAAAATTTTTTTAGCCACAAAAGGCACGAAAAGCACAAATGAACAAATCCTCTTCTATGTGCTTTTTGTGCCTTTTGTGGCTGTTTATGCAGCGATTACGGCAGCGACACTTTCCACTTTTCACTGAATGTGCCGCCCGTGTACGTCCCTCCGAAAGTCAGGGTCCGTGAGATCGACGACAAGTTTGGAATTGCGAATCTCCAAAACAACGTCGGCGTGATCTATAAATCGCTTGGACATGGTCAGGAGGTGACGGTGCCGCGTCCGCCCGCACCGCAGGCAAAGTTCCGCGTCCTCGATCAAGGAAAGATTAATGAGATTGTCAGGGCGAAGCGAGCTTACGGATCATCGCACCTGACACCAGTGCGGCGTGAAGCCAGCAGACATCGACAGCATCTTTCTCACCGGTGGCTCATCGTTCGTGCCTGTCGTCCGTCGCTTCTTCTCCCGCATCTTCGGCGCGAACAAACTACGCAGCGGCGAAGAGCTCACCACCGTCGCCAAAGACCTCGCCCTCCGCGCGTTAGAAAACTAGCCACAAAAAGGCACAAAAAGCACAAAAGCGAAAGTTCAGAGTTCAAGCTTTAGCTTGCTCGTTTAAAAGCCGCAGCCTAAAGGCTGAACTCTGAACTTGGGTTCTTCTTTTATGTGTTTTTGTGCCTTTTTGTGGCTAATTTGCTTCTCGACTGTGGGCGGTACGGTGCACACCTGTGGGCCGTATCGTTAGTTCAGACTCCTGTGCGCCTTAGGATTTGCGCGTTTTAGTTAGGGGCCAGTGAGGCCCAAGTTTAAGTCGCCTTAAAGGCAAAGAGGAACCCATGCGAGTCCATTTTAGAAACCTGTTCGTTGCTTTGATCGCGGTTGCGGTCGCTTTCACTTGCGGCCGGGCGCAAACCCCGGAAGACAAAACACTCGCTCCCTATTTCGTGGTCCAGGGAGATCCGAGTGTCGATCACCTGCCGCTCAAAGATACACGGGTGGAGATTTCAGTTTCAGGTGTTATCGCCGACGTCAAAGTGCGGCAGATTTATCGCAACGAAGGATCTCGTGCGATTAACGCTTCTTACGTCTTTCCCGCCTCGACACGCGCGGCTGTCTATTCGATGCGCATGCAAATAGGAAACGAGATCATCGTCGCGAAGATCAAAGAGCGTGAGCAGGCGAAGAAAGATTTCGAGCAGGCCAAAGAAGAAGGGAAGAGCGCATCGCTGCTCGAACAGGAGCGCCCTAATGTCTTCTCGATGAGCCTGGCCAACATCATGCCGCAGGAACAAGTCGAGATCGAGCTGCGTTACACCGAGCTCCTTGTTCCCACCGACAACGTTTACGAAGTCGTGTTTCCAACAGTTGTTGGACCACGCTATGCGTCGCCACAGGATGGAAAGAAAAAGGAAGACGGGTTTGTCCAGTCGCCATATCAACATCAGGGTGAGAAGCCGGCGAGCGCCCTCCACATTTCAGCCCGCATCGCAGCGGGTGTGCCGGTTTACGATCTAACGTGCCCTTCACACCAGATCATGCCGCAGTGGCAAGGTCATGGCGTGGCGCAATTGACGCTCGATGATTCGAATCCGTTCCAGGGCAATCGCGATTTCGTTGTGCGCTATCGTCTCGCGGGCGAGCAGATTGCGTCGGGCCTGCTGTTGTTCCAGGATGGAGGTGAGAACTTCTTTCTCTACATGGCCCAGCCGCCGCAGCGTGTCGAGCCAGAAGCGATTCCGCCGCGCGAGTACATCTTTGTTGTCGACGTCTCGGGCTCGATGGAAGGTTTTCCTCTGAACACGTCCAAGCGACTGCTCAGAGACTTGATCGGAAAACTTCGCCCCACGGATTTATTTAACGTAGTGCTGTTTGCCGGCGACTCGACCGTGCTCTCGCCGCAGTCGCTGGAAGCCAACCCGCAAAACATTGCACAAGCGATTCGGCTGCTGGAGCAGCAGCGTGGTAGTGGCGGAACCGAACTACTTGCCGCGATTCAAAATGCCATGAGCCTGCCGCGACAGGAAGGCATCTCGCGTAGTGTCGTACTTGTGACTGATGGTTACGTTTCCGGCGAACAGGGCGTGTTCGATCATATTCGTGCGAACCTGAACCGTTGTAACGTCTTCGCATTCGGTATTGGCGGCTCGGTAAATCGCTATCTGATCGAAGGCATGGCGAAGGCCGGTATGGGTGAGCCGTTTATCGTCACTGAAGAGTCGGAAGCTGAACGCGTGGCCGACAAGTTTCGCGAGTACATTCAGACGCCCGTGTTGACTGACATCCAGGTGCGATCGGTCGGCTTCGATACTTACGACGTGAATCCGATGCGATTTCCTGATCTGCTGGCGCAACGCCCGATCATTCTGTTTGGCAAATGGCGTGGACCAGTTGCGGGAACAATCGAATTAACCGGCAAGACAGGACAGGGCGAGTACGTTGATCGTCTCGATGTTGCCGGAAGTCAGCCGGAAGACGCTAACAGTGCGCTTCGATACCTGTGGGCGCGGTCGCGAATAGCTGAACTGTCTGACTACGGCTCGTCTGATCTCGCGGAAGAGAATATCAAAGAAGTCACGTCGCTTGGTCTCAAGTACAACTTGTTGACGCGATACACGTCGTTCATCGCGGTTCGTGAAGTGGTGACCAATCCGAACGGTAACGCGCAGGACGTGAACCAGCCGTTGCCGTTGCCGCTGCGAGTCAGTGACTTGGCTGTTGGTGGTGGTGCGGAAGTCGGAACTGAACCTGAGCTGATCTGGTTAGCCGTGGGTTCGTTATTGCTGGCGACAATCATGATCCTGCGGAGACGAAGGTGGTTTGTATGAATCACCGCAGGATCATCTGGGGCGCGCAGCTCGCGATAGTTGCGCTGTGCGCCCTGGCACTCAAGCAGTATTACTCCACCGCAACTGCGAATGAGTTGCGGTGGATACTTGCTCCCACGACGCTGCTGGTCGAGTTGTTGAGCGGGCGGTCGTTTGAGTTTGAGGCGTACACGGGTTACATGAGCAGCGATCATAGGTTCGTGATTGCGGTGCCGTGTGCGGGCGTGAACTTTTTGATTACTGCGTTTGTGATGCTGGCGTTGCGGCGGTTGTGGAACGAGCGGTTTGAGAGTGTGAGCTGGCGCTTTCTGCCGGTGAGCGCAGCGATCGCGTATGGGACGACGCTCATCGCTAACGCGGTGCGGATTTTCATCGCGTTGGAGATTCAACGCGGATCTTTCGAGGTTAGCGGGTTGAGCGGGAACCAATTGCACCGGCTCGAGGGAATCGTCGTTTATTTCGGGCTTTTGATGTTGTTGTTTGTGTTGATGGAGAGAAGAAACTCGCGCAAGGTGTGGGTTTTTCCGCTCATGATTTATTACGCGATGACGTTAGGCGTGCCGATTGTTAATGGATCGTTTTATCGCGCAGGTTTTTGGGAGCATTCTGGGTTCGTGATTGTGATGCCGCTCATTGTGATGTTGCCGGTGTTGTTGGTGAGGTTTGTTAGAACAAGATTTACAGGATGGTTCAAGATTTACATGACTCCATCCTCTAAATCTTGAAACATCATGTAAATCCTGTCTAAGCGTACCGTCTCACCATGCGCGCACAATAGTCCGCATACTCTTCGATATCACGCGGCGCACTCGTATGATGAGGGTTGATTCCTTTCGACTCCGGCGTGAAGCAGAATGTGAGCGTCACTTCAAACGGCTCGAGCGCTTTCATCATTCGATCAAACCACGCTTCATAATTCGGCCGCTCAGTGTCTGACCAGCTCAGCCCCGTCCGCAAGTTTTTCACTCCCAGACGCCGCAACCACTTCACCGCATCATCAAGCCGCGGGTCTTCGAAATGAAACCACTGGCAAACACCCAACGCCGGCGTGTAATCCGCAAACTGCCACAACGCACGCTTCGCATTGCCGTGTTCGTCGAGCAGGCCCATGTGGAAGTGACGATAATAAGCAGAGCCCTCCGCTTCACGATGTCGCGTAGTTGCCGGCCACGCTGCGGGCAAATCGTAGAGACTGTACCAGTGAATGCGCGGCACGCGACCAATGAGCAGCTCAGCAGAACGTCGCAGCCCGAACTCCTGAACCTCTTCCGCTCCGAAAGTGGATGCACCAACCTCCGAAACCCAGATCGGCAGACTCGTCACATCGCGGATTTCCTGAATCTTGTCAGGCCACTCGTGAATGGTCCAATGGTTCCAATCAAGCGGAAATCCGTGCACCGCGACGACATCCATACAGCTCAACACACCTTTCGAATCCATGTTCTTGATGAACTCAGGATCGATCGGAGAAATACCACCCAGCACGCGCAGCAGCTTTCCGTTTTCGGCGCGCACAGCTTCGGCGGCGAGCTTCACCATTGCCGCGAACATGCTCCAGTCAGGATCAACTTCAAAATCCCAGTGGGATTTGTTGTTGGGCTCGTTCCAGAACATGACTGCTTCGATCATCGCGTAATCTCCCGGAGCTCGTTGTCATAATTCCAGGGGTGGCTCAGTGTCGTGCGACGGCAAATGAAAACCTCGTCTTCCGGATGGTCCACGATTTCGAAACCCGCGCTTCGCAACATCGCTTCAAAACAGGCGCGATTCGGGATCCACCAGTTGGTTGGATCGTTCGCATAGCGCTTCTCGATGAAATACATGCACGGAAACTTTTCGTTTTCGAACAGCTCGCTTTGCCAGAATGGAAAATCGGGTGGCACGGCGATACTCTCGCTCGAGCCGCGAATCATCGATTGTGCGACTAGCAAATCAGCAACGACGTGTTTGTGAAGCAGATCGAGTGCGAGCAGCGGGTGTCGTAAGTGATACAAGACGCCCATGAACAAAACGAGATCGAATTTCTCGTTGAGCTCGCCCACGCGGTACACGGAAAGATTGCGAAACTCGATCTCCGCGCCGCTGACTTTCGCGGCAAAACGTGCCTGGTCCAGGTATGTTTCATCGGTGTCGATCGCGACCACACGATCCGCGCCGCGTCGTTTCATCTGGAGCGAGTAGAAGCCTGCGTTGCAACCGACGTCGAGTACCGATTTGCCGGTGAGATCGCCGGGAATCGACGAGGCAAAGCGTTGCCACTTCACTTCGGGATAGTCGCCGAGAAAGTGGTCGGGCGCTGTTTTGACGCCGCCGAGGTCGAGGTTATGAAACCACTGGCCCAACTCGGCAACGCGCTGGCGGATCTGCTCTTGAGTTAATGATTCGTTCATTCTTCAATTCATGCCCGGTGGTGTGAAAGCCTTTGACAGGGATTTCAGGATTTGCATGATTTACAGGAAATTCTGTCAATCCGGTAAATCCTGTAATCCTGTAAAAGACTTACTCGCAACCCTGCTCCCCAGTGGAATGTAAATTGTTTCCTCGTGTTGTTCTCCGAGTACGCGCATTGCCTCGCGGTAGCCGTTCAACGTGCCGACATCCACGTAAACTTCACCCGCCGGAACGGCGAGCGCTTCACCACCTTCCGCGAGAAACGCGTTTACTAGCGATCCGATGTATTCGTCACATCGCTCACGTCTCTCCCACAACGCATGAAGCTGGTGCAGCACAGCGCCCGGCATCTTGAACGCGCCCCACACCCACGACGACCCGGCATCGATTTTCTTCACATCGATCCGCAGCACACGCCCGTGCTCGTCTGACACCACCGCATCAAAGAACTCGGGATGGTCCACCGGAAACACGAGAAACGACAATCGATCGTCCGGCAGTGCAGAGAAGCCATCTTCCGGAAACCAGATCGTGTCAGGCAGGCCAATGACGACCACTTCGCTGTGATCGATAAACGGGAGGGCGCGAAAGATCGCATCACACAAACCCGCCGCTGCCGGCTGCACGGTGTAGCAGAGTGTCGCTGGTCCAATCTCGCCACCGAAGTATTCGAAGATGTCAGACTTGCCGGGCGACACGACGAAACAGATCTTTGTTGCACCACCTTTGATCATGCGTTCGACGAGATACTCACTAACGGCGCGCGGCCGCTCGTTGCCGTTCTCGTTCCGACTGCCGACGGGCAGCAGCTCTTTTGAAAACGCGAGTGGTTGAATGCGGCTCCCAATGCCTGCCGCCGGCACAATTCCCCACATAGTTCACGCCTCAACCCATTGAAAACTGGCCTCGTGCGGCCGATCGAGCGCTGAATCGAGGATCGTTTCCAGTTCAGCAGCGCGATGAGCCGCAGTGTGCGAGTCGAGCACTCGTTGACGACCCGCCTGCGCGATGCGCGCGATCTCAGCGGGCGGAAGTTGCATCGCTGCAATCACGTCTGCTGTGTCGCGCGCCACGAGAATCTCGACGCCCGGGTGAAAGAACGCATCCAGCCCGGCCCATTCATCAGACAAAATCGCCACGCCACACGCCGCTGCTTCGAAGAGCCGGCCCGACGGGCAGTAGCCCATGCGCGCCATCGCGCCTCTCGTAACGTTGAGTGTCAACGCAGACGAGCAAAAGAATGCTGCGTGTGCGGAAGGCGGTACGTGCTGCACGTACCAGATATTTTGTTGCCACGGAAAATCGATTGGATACTTGGAGCCGCCAATGACGAAACGTTGTTCCGGTAATCGGCGTGCTACCTGGATGAACAGATCGTCGAGCACACTTTGTCGATCCGGAGCGTAAGTTCCGAGATACGAGAGATCTGCCTCATAAGCCTGGCGCGCAGGCGCCGGGTGATGCACGTCGGGATCGACGCTGCCAAAGAGCGGAACCACACGCCTTGCGCCGAGCTCATCCTGCAACGCCATCAACGCCGCGCCACCGGTATAACTCAGTACCAGATCGAAATCGGCGAGCTTGCGCGGACCGATGTAAGCGAGCTGTTCACCATGCTGGAGTGCTTCGAGCGTGATCGGCGTGTCGAGATCGTAGAAGACGCTCAAATTGATGTTTGATGAAACTACGAGCTCGGTCGCGGCGATGCCGTCGGGGCAGTATGACGTAACCACAGCGACGTCAGACTCTGCGACTACATCACGCGCTGTGGCATCTGTTTCAGACCAGTCGTTGTAGAGATAGAGGTCTACTCCGGGCATTTCCATCAGATCGCGATGAGCGGCGTAGTAGGGAACGTCACGCTCGAAGAATGCGATGCGATGATTGCGAGCGGTGAGCGCTTTGAAGAGACCGCGCAGCAGGGTTGCGTGGCCGTTGCCCCACGATGAGCTGATCGTTAAGCCGAAGAAAACAAGCTTCATTTTTTAGCCACAAAAAGGCACAAAAAGCACAAAATAGTCAGGTCCATAGCTGAGTCAGGTCGGAGGTGCTGTTTATTGTCAACAGGGTCGCGTTGTCGTCGTTCACTGCGAGCACGCTCACTGAGCAGGGCGAAATTTCGAAACGTAGGATCATGTCGATCGGTGTCGCTGCGAAATACGCCACTGCTGCGCGAATGACGTCAGCATGCGAAACGATTGCCACCTGACCTTTGCCGTGTTGAGCTGCCAGCTCCTCGATCTCTTTCACGATCCGGTTTTGCACTTCGAGAAACGACTCGCCACCGGGAATCTTCGTCATGCTGCGGTGGCTGTTGAAACGGCGCCACTGTCCATCGTTGGAAAGCTCGTCGAACGTTTTGCCCGTCCACTCGCCGAAGTTGATCTCGTTTGCAGCAGCGCTTTTTCTCACCTCGAGCTTCATGTTTCGTGCGACGACATCAGCCGTTTGCAATGCCCGTTCAAGCGGGCTGCTGTAAAGCGCATCGAGTTTTATATTCTTGAACCGCTCGGCGAGATGTTGCGCCTGCATCTCGCCTTTCTCGTTCAGGCAAATGCCCGGCGTGCGGCCCCAGAGCTTTTGGCCCAGGCCACCGCAGGCTGCATGCCTGATGAGAAAGAAGGTCGTCATGCCATTGCTCCCGCCGGTTGCGTGTTGAGCTGGGCCGTCGCTGCTGTTTGGGTCACTTCCGCGACGTAACTCTCGAGCTCGATAGCTCTTTGTTCTGACGTGTGACTGGCAAGCACACGCAGTCGTGCGCGCTCACCCATCGCGCGTCGATCCTTTGGCGAAATATCGTTGAGATACATCAGCACGTCTTGCGCAGAAGACGCTGTCAGAATCTCTTTTTCAAGCTCGAAGAACGTTTCGAGACCGGGCCAGTTGTCGCTGATGATCGGCGTGCCGCATGCGGCCGCTTCGAAGATGCGAACACTCGGCGAGTAGCCTGCATTGCGCATGTCGGCGCGCGTCAGGTTCAGTGTGAACCGCTGCGAGTTATAAAAACGACGATGCGATGCGGGCGCTAGATGTTCGATTCTCTCGACGTTCCCCGGCCAGGAGATTTCCTTTGGATACATCGGCCCGGCGACGACTGTCTTCAGTTTCGGCGCGCGCCGGGCCGGTTCAATTAAAAGCTGGTCGAGTGATGGCTGGCGATCGTCGCTGTACGTGCCCATGTAGCCGAGGTCCCACTTCGATCTGCACTCTTCAGGGAAATAGAGCTTTGGATCGACGGAGCAGTACAACGCGCGCGCCATCGGCGATCCGAATTCTTTCTCGATTTTCCTGAGCAACGGACCGCCGGCGAACGACAGGTAAAGATCGTAACGACGAATCAACCGTGTGGTGACGTACTCAGCGTCACCCGCCGCAAGCTTCGCAAGCGTGATGGGAGTGTCGATGTCGTAAAACGCTTTCACGCCGCGACACGTCCGCAGCACCCAATCGCCAATCGTTACACCATCGGGAACGTAAGAGCCGACGATGCACAGAGATCAGCATTCATCACTTTGTCTGCGAATCTTCTCTTCAGCTCGGCGACGGATTTGTACAGTTGAGTGAGGCCGTACGGTGGATTTGGCATGTCGCGATGCTCGGCGTACCACGGCACATCGCGTTCGAGAAAACAGACGTTATGCCCGCGCGCGCTGAGCGCACGAACAAGCGCGCGAAACGTCGTCGCGTGACCGTTGCCCCACGAAGAGGTGATCGACAATCCTAGGATAACGATGTCCAGAGGCTTGCTCACGCGATTGCCACCTCTTCTTTGCGTCTTTGCGCCGTGTGAGAACCACTCGATAACAGCGCCTGAAGCTGCAACGCGCGATGATCGTACGTGTGTTCTGCAAGCACACGTTGCAACGCCGCCTCGCCAATCTTTCTTGCTCTCTTCTCATCCAACTCTCGCAAATGACGCACGACATCGTCAGCATCATGTGCCACGAGGACTTCACGATCGGGCACGAGAAACATCTCGATGCCTTCCCACGCATCGGTTATCAAACATGCCGCCGCTCCAGCCGCTTCGAAGATGCGTGTCGGCGGTGAAAACCCGTAACTGGCCATGCTGTCGCGATTCACATTGAGCACCGCGCGCGCAGAGCAGTTGAATGCATTGTGATCGCGTGTGTAGACGTGACCGACGTAGTTCACATTCGCAGGCATTGGCTTGTCGCTCCAGCCACTGCCGCCAAGCATGAAATTAAATTCCGGAAGCGCTTCGGCCGCTGCAAGAAAGAACTTCTCAATTCGCGCTTCGCGATCAGGCAATCGATTTGCCAGCAACGCGAGATCACACTTGAACCGATCCTCGGCGGGCACGGGATGATGCGTGTGCGTGTCGAGCGCGTTGTAGATCGGCACGCAGTCACGTGCGCCCCGCGCCTTGTAACCCCTGACGACCGGATCGCCACCGCCATACGTGAGAATCAGATCGTAGCGCGGTATCAGCTCGAGAAACGGATCAGAACGATCGGCTTTAACGCGATCCAGTGTCGCGGGCGCATCGACGTCCCAGAAGACCGTTATCGTATGTGGTCTTTTGATAGCGAGAATGGCAGCTTCAAGCAGCTCGTCGTAAACACCGACGCCGCTCGTCTTCACGAGCATGTCGGCGCCACGCGCCTGTTCGAGTGCACGCATGACGCCGCGTTCGTCTGCCGGGTAGACCACCACGCGCGCCCAATCAGGATCGGGAATGTCGCGATTTTTTTGTCGATCGTAAGCGTCCGGTTCGTAGAAGGTGACTTGATGACCGAGGTTGTGCAGTGCGCGAATGATGCCGCGATAGTAAGTGGCCGCGCCGTTCCAGTACGCCGACACCAGACTCGAACCAAAAAACGCGATGTTCATATCGTTGCCACCATTTCACGAGTTTCTGTAGCGATCTCCGCGTAGATCTCGAGCAACTCGTCGACACGATGCCCGCAAGTGTGTCGTTGCCTGATCGTAGCGAGACCGTTGATCGCGAGCTCTTCAGCAAACACCGGCTCGGTCAATATTTTATTAATGAGCTGCTTCATCTCGTCGCCATTGCGCGCGATGAGAAAATCTTTTCCGGGTGTGAAGAGATGTTCTGTGTCGTGCCAGGGCGAGCAGATGAGTGGAATGCCGCAAGCCAGCGCTTCGAATGGACGAATCGTCGGAATGCCGGGCAGCTCTTTGACGTACGGGCGCCGCGGAATGTGCACCGTCACGCGCGCGCTCGCGAACGCTTCCGGCACTTTGTAATTTGGCAGCCAGCCGCGATAGCGAATGCCCGCGCTTTCGAGATCTGCGATTGCTTCGGGCGGATACCTGACGCCGTAAACTTCCGCGTTCAACTGCAAATCCTTTACTGGTTGCACGAGAAATTCGTGTAGCTCCGCGGTGCGTTCGTCGTCACCCCAGTTTCCGATCCAAACGAGGTCGAGTGTGCGTGGAATTTTCGGGAGCGGGTGAAAGATGCGCTCGTCGGCAGCTTCGTGCCACGTCCAGGCACGTTTGGTCCAACCGTTCCTCGTGTACATGTCGTTGAGGACTTGCCCGTAGGCAAGCACGCCATCGTAGTTCTTCAAGCTGAAGGGCAGCGTGGCGTGCCCGGCCATGCGATGGTGTGTGTCGTGAAAGAGCAGGACAAAGTTTCCGTTAATGCGACGATATTCACCGATACGTTCGATCAGCTCCGGCTCGTTCCACTCATGCACGATGACGAGCTCCGCATTTTCCAGAGCGTCATCGAGGTTTAATTGTAGGGGCGGCCCTCCGTGGCCGCCCCAGCGTGGGATGGCCTGCGTATTTTCATCAACCTGGGGCGGCCACGGAGGGCCGCCCCTACAGTCGTAACGATGGCTCTTCAGGTGTGGAAACGTGTTTTGAAAGTCTACCAGTGGCTCACGACCCTGTTCGGCGATCAGGTTCTGTACACTCCACGAATCACGCGGCTCATACACCTCGACTTCATGCCCGCGCGCCAGCAACTCGGACGCAATGCCGCGCAGAAAATGCGCGTTACCGTGGTTCCAGTCCGAAATCAGGGATTGATAGAAGAGGACTATGCGCACTGCACGAGCGCCTCCTGTTCCTCGATCGCTTTAGTCGCCAACAACTCTTCATATGCCGCGAAATAGTTTTGGCCCATGCGAGCACTCGTGAACTCCAGTGCTCTGTTGTGTGCGCGTTGCGACATCTCTTCGCGGCGCCGCGGATCATCGATGAGTGCGCGTAGCTCGTGTTTCAGCGCGTTGCCGTCTTGCGGATCGACGAACACGGCAACGTCGTTCCAAATCTCACGCAACGACTCGATATCGCCCAGCACGAGAGCACAACCTGACAACGCTGCTTCGAGCGGTGTGTAGCCAAAAGGCTCGTAAAGCGCAGGCAGTGCATAGATCGACGAAGTGGCGAACCAGCGCCGAAGCTGTGACTCGGAGAGTGAGCCTAGCCAGCGGCATTGTCTCGCGACGAAACTGTGATGTGCTTGATCAGGATGTTGAGAATCACCAGCAACGAGCACAGGCCACGGCAACTCGCAAGCAGCCTCTGCCACACGCTCGATGTTCTTTGCCTCATCCCACAAACGTCCCGCTGACAGAATAAACTTGCGCTTTTGTCGCGGTTTGAAATTGTCCGGGTCTCGCCCATTGTGAATGACGCGCGCGCTAGTGATTGGACCATAGTGAGTGTTCAGCGCGCGGAGCATCGCGGCGCTCGGTGTAACGACGAGGTCCGCTGCGCATAGTCCGCTTTGCACTTCGGTTTTGTAACGCTGCCATTCGACAGGCGGTGTGTCGCCTTTAACTGCTTGCCACCACGAAAAGACACACGAGTGGCCGGCGACGAGTGTCGGATTTTTCCACGGCAGGTTCGCGTGCGCGTAGCCGTTGAGATGGATCAGATCTGGTTGCAGTCTATTTTCAAGATGCAGCAGCCAGTCGCCGGCGCGTTTGACGTCGGCCCAGCAATCGGGCATCCACTCAAGTTTGTAATTGCTCTTGAAGAGAGAGAGGTTGGGAAGACTGCGAGCATCGTCACGCTGCGACTCGCTCAGTGATGGACCCATGATCGCGAGTAGAACTTCGACGTCGTACGGTTGCAGCGCGCGTGTTAACTCGAGCGCATAGGTCCAGACACCGCCAACAGTGTCCGCTGTCATCAAGATTCTCATCGTGCTCTACCTTTGAAGTCAGCTTTAGACAAGACTTACAAGATGTTTCAAGATTTACAGGATTGCTGTCTTGTTAATCCTGAAAAATCCTGTAAATCCTGTCTAAAACTTCAGCTAACAAAACCAATCGCTCTGCATCAGGATCAAAACTTCCATCGACACCCAGCTTTTTGATCCATTCAATGGTCGCCAACGCGCCCCACTGCCAGCCCGCATCTTCAGGACTGCCGAGCATCTCAGTCTTCGTCCCACTAAATCTCTCTCCGACGAAGTCGTAAAAAGATCCATTCACATTCCGCAGCCTCGCCCCGCCGCGCGTCCCATAAAACGCAATCTCAATATCCGCGTCGCGACCGATGCTCAACTCCCAGCAACAACTGAAATTAATCACGGTCGCATCTTCGGTCTCGATCGTGGCCACGCCGTAGTCCTCGACAACGCCCGTTGCCCACGGCTCTCCATTCGCAAACAACGTGCTTTGCACTCGCGTCACGCGTGGAAACCCGAGCGGCCTCAGCGCGAGATCAAGCAGATGCGATCCGAGATCGAGAACACAGCCGCCACCTGAAAGCGCGTAATCCCGAAACCACGCTTTGTCAGGTCCATAGCCGTTAAAAAACCTCGCATCGACAGCAAACACCTTCCCCAACGAGCCACTCGCAACCAAATCACTCACCGCTCCCATTGCTGGCATCGCGCGATACGAAAGATCAACTCCCAGCAGACGGTCTGCCTTGCGCGCTGCATCGACTATCGCCAGTGTCTCTCGCGCATCTCGCCCAAGCGGTTTCTGACAGAACACTGCAATCCCGCGTTCGAGGGCCGCAATCGACTGCTCCGCGTGAAAGCAATTCGGCGTAGCAATCACGACCCCATCAAGCTCGTGATTCAGCAACTCCTCAAACGAAGCAAACGGAACGGCATCGCCCGACAACTTCTGCGCTTCCTCAAGTGACGAGGACTGCACGTCGTGAATCGCAGCGATCTCCGCCACGCCCGCCTCAGCAACTGACTGGAGCCGGTTCCTTCCAATCCAACCGAGGCCAACAAACCCCAGACGCGGCCGGTGCGGCGCTGATTCAACACTGATCTGCCTCGCTGCTCTGCTCATAACGTGACCAACGCTTTCACGAATCCTTCAGGCGAACGCTCGATTATGTTGAAAGCCTGCGACAGCTCTGCGAGCTTGAACGTGTGCGTGTAAAGCGGTCGCGGATTGAGAACACCGGCCTGGACCGCCGCAATTGCTTCGCGCATTCCCGCGACGTACACCTGTGGATCGCGCTCGTGGGCGTTGATAACGTCGAGCCCGCGCCAGTTCCAGAGCTGCATGTTTACCTGTCTTGGACCATCCTGGTGATATCCGGCGATCACGAGCCGGCCGCGCTCACTCGTGATCTCGCTGGCGAGGTCGAGTGACTGTTGTTTACCTGCGGCTTCGATCACGCATTCACAACCACGTCCGCCGGTTAACTCAGTCACGCGCTGCACAGCCTGTTGCTTGTCGTGAATCTCGATCGTCGCTGATGCACCAAACTCGCGCGCAAGCTTGTGTGACGAACGTCTGTGCGAAAGTGCGAGCACACGAGCACCAGCATTCGTCGCGAGCTGCGTCACGAGCGTTCCGAGAAAACCAACACCAACGATCGCAACAGTTTCTCTACGACGAATGTTCGCGCGCTTGAAAATGTTCACTGCACACCCGAGCGGCTCAGCCGGAAACGGCTCGCCATCCAGCGCTGCTGGTAGTCGAACAACCTCAGCGCTATTCGCAAAGTCGTATTCCGCAAATGCGTGTGACGAAAGCAGCGCCACTCGATCACCAGCCGCGATCTCAGTCACAGCCTCACCAACAGCATCAATCCGTCCCCACGCCTCGTGACCAGGTGCACCCGGCTCGACCGGATACTTAAACCACGGCTTCCGCTGCCACAGCTCGAGGTTCGAAGCGCAAACGCCGCAGCCTTCGATCTTCACGCGAACTTCACCGGCAGCAGGCGCACGAAACTCAACGTTGCGCACCTCGATGCGACGCGGCGCTGAAATCACAGCCGCATATCCCGGCACAGCGCGTGACGAAGGCGCTGTCTTCACTGTTCTCACTGACTGCACTTCGGCCTGCTCCGCTTAAAATTTTGCTGCTGCGATTGATTTAACCGGCGGTAAGTTCGCGACGCGGAGTGTCTCCGCGGAAAGCTGGTCGTCTCCCGTTCGAAGCCACTCGTACAGTCGCCGCACGCCCTCCTGGACCGGTACGCGTGGTTGCCATCCAGTCAGCGCGCTGAACTTACTCGTATCCGCAACGTAGTAGCGCTGGTCCGCCGCTCGCCAGTCTTCGAAACGGACAGACACATCGCCACCATGAAGCTCTGCCAGTAGGTCGAGCAAGTCCAGAAGGCTGATACTGTTCGCTGGACCGCCGCCTATGTTGAAAGCATTCCCCGCAAGTTTTTTCATGTGCTGTTGCGCAAGCAGAAAGGCGTCTACCAGATCGTCGATGAACAAAATGTCGCGCACCTGCATGCCGTCGCCGTAGATCGTGATCGGTTTGCCCAACATCGATCGAATCACGAAGTGCGCGACCCAACCTTGATCCTCGTTGCCGTACTGGTGCGGCCCGTAAATGCAGCTCATGCGAAAGACGAGTGCGGGAATTCGAAACGTGCGCGCGTAGTCAATCACGTACTGATCGGCCGCGCCTTTCGAGCAGCCATAAGGACTATGGAAATCGAGTGGCCGGTCCTCATTGATTCCTCGCGCGCGGATCGTCTCGTCTACGGGTGCGTAGCGGGTGTTTTGTTTGTCAAACGGGAGATCAGCGAGATTCCCGTAGACCTTGTTTGTCGAAGTAAAGATGAGCGGCGGCGGATTGGCTGCCGCGCGAACTGCCTCCAGAAGATTCAGTGTGCCGCGCGCGTTGATCTCGAAGTCTTCGATCGGATCGACGAGGCTTGACGTTACCGCCACCTGCGCCGCGAAATGAAAAACCTGCGACGCGTCTTTTACAGCCTGTTTGACGACGGAGAGATTGCGGACGTCGGGTACTTCTATGTCAACGAGGTCGCCATGAGTTTCGATTAGCCAGCGGAGATTGCGCTCAACGCCGGCGCGTGAAAGGTTGTCGAGCAAACGCACTCGATGTCCATTGGAAAGAAGGCGATGCGCGAGGTTGGAACCAACGAAACCAGCGCCGCCGGTGATCAGGATTGGTTTCGATTTTCCGTTTTTACTGACAGGTGTGGGATTTAGTGCGTGTGTGCTTTTGTGACGACCATTGCCATTGGTCGCCCCGGTCGTTTTTCCCCTTGTCATGTTGCCCCCTTGCTCAATGTCGTACTGTTGAGATCAGTCCGAGGTCAGGAAAGTACATGTCACTGATCGTGTTTTCGGTACGGCAGCGTACTTGAATCTGATAAAAGTAAGTACCGTGAAGAATTTGTTAGAGTTGCACATGTTCACTGCTCCGCGTCCTGTTGAGCAGTAATGATTGCGTAGCAACTACAAGCGACTTTCTCGAGCCCTTTACGTTCGAGAATTCTTATGCGACCGCGCAGGGACTCGATGAGTTTGTTCTCCTGCAATTGATTTGCGGCTTGTGTGACGGTGGCGCGTCGTGTGCCCAGTAAGCGCGCGAGTAAATCCTGGGTGATGTGGAGCTCGGCAGTTTGCAATCGATCGTCGATCATCAACAACACACGAGCGAGTCGTGCCTGCGGCGTGTGATAACGATGACACGCGGCGAGTCGCGCGCTTTGTGCGAGCAGAGCGTTGGCATACGTGAGCATGATTTCGCGCATGCGGCTACTGCGCTTTGCCTCTTTCCTGACGATCGCAGCGGGCAGACGAAGTGCTTTGCCTTCCGTGAGTATGAGTGCCTGGCTGGTGGAATGCTTTGCGCCCATGAGAATTTGTGCGCCGACCAGTCCTTCGTTGCCGATCAAGCCGACTTCGACAGTCGCTTTCGATTCGACTGAGCTGATCAGAACGACAATGCAATCGAGTGGGAAGTAGATGTAGTTCATCTCTTCGCCGGTTTCGTAAATCGTTTCCTTTGCGAAGAGCGTGAGGATTTCGAGTTGCGGAATGAGGCGCGCGCGCTCCTTTTCCGGAAGCGCGGCTAACAATCGATTTTCCTGCCAACGTGTTTCGCTGCTTTCGCGCACCACTCCTCCAGGCAGAAACAGCAGACGGAATCTTTTGGAGTCCCGAACTGTACGCTTGCAGCTATGTACCTTCGGTTCGCTCGCGTACCATGCGAAGAAAACAAGAAATTCGAAACGATTAAGAGTAAGTTGATCTTGTAAATGTTTTTAATTACATGCAGGCGATGACTGACGACGATCTAAATTCATCATGGTTGGACGCGATGCGTCGCGGCGACTTCGCGACTGCGTGGAGCATCAGCGATGCACTGTTGGAGAGGGAAAAGGATCAAACCAATCTGCCGCGTTGGTTTCAGACCGTTTGGGATGGCACGCCAGTCGTTGGTAAACGAGTTCTCGTGCGCTGCTATCACGGGCTTGGCGACACGATTCAGTTCATCCGTTACACATCGTTATTGAAAGAGATCGCCGCCGAGGTGATCGTTTGGGTGCAGCCATCTTTGATCCCATTGCTGCAAAGCGTTCGCGGGATCGATCGACTGTTGCCATTACACGACGGTTCTCCGGAAGTTAAATACGAAGTCGATCTCGAGCTCAACGAGCTGCCTTATCTCTTTCGCACGGCACTCGCGACTGTTCCTGCAGAAGTGCCATACATCTTTGTAGAACCTGCATCGCTAGCGCGGAATGGATTATTGCGCGTTGGGCTGATCTGGCAGTCAGGTGATTGGGACAATCGTCGCTCGATCCCTTTTTCAGAGCTGAAACGACTGGCGCGGGTAGCCGGGATCGAATGGCATATTCTGCAACGCGATGCTGCACGCGCCGGTTGGGACGGCTCATTAGGCTCGCTTTCAGGAGGCGACAATCCGCTCGACGATGCGCGCGTAATGTGCGCTTTGGATCTCGTCATCTCGGTCGATACGATGACGGCTCACCTTGCGGGCGCGCTCGGCGTGAATACCTGGACGTTACTTCCATTCGACTCCGACTGGCGCTGGATGCTCGAACGCCACGACTCACCCTGGTATCCCACGATGCGTCTCTTTCGCCAACGCGAGGAAGGGAATTGGGACAACGTCATTGACAATGTCGCAGCACACTTAAGTACACTACCACCGAACTGAGTTCAGAGTTCAAGGGTCTAAACCCGAGGCTGCAGCCTAAAGGCTGAACTCTGAACTTACTCCAACCGTACCTCTATACAATGCTACCAACGTTCGCCAAACGAAGCGCTGCGGGTGGTGTGATCGTTTGGCTGATCACGCTTCTGCTTAACACTTCCGATTCCGAACAGACTGAATTGATCCACAAGGTTGTGTTTTGGGCTCTGCTCGTCGTAGTGCCGTTGGGACTTTCTGTGGTCGAACAGGGTGGGTCGCGGCTATACAAGCTCGCCGTCTTTGCGCAGCCTATCGCTGCATTGCTCACCGTCTCATCTTTCTTCCTCGAAAAGGGCGTGCTTTCCGCGGCGCTCTCCTCAGCGTGGCTTATCCTCAACGTGCTGATCGCATTAATGGGATTGGTGAGACTGACTTCCCGAGGCTTTCATCGTGTGGAGGAATTGAGCATCGTTGCGGGTTTGTTGTACTTGCCCGTGGCGGGTGCTTGGCTCGTGGTCTATCGTCTCGGAATTCAGCCTTTTGATTACGGCGAGACGATCATTCTACTGACGGCCGTCCACTTTCACTTTGCCGGATTTGGAGCGCCGATCATTGCCGGCATGGTCGGAAGAGTTCTTTCCCGCCGGAATTACCCGCAGAAAATTTTTGGAGTTTCTGTCGTTGCGCTGGTTGCAGCAATGCCACTCGTCGCTGCGGGAATAACGTTTTCGCCGTGGATGGGATTCGCAGGCGCGCTGTTGTTGACAGTCGGTCTGCTGATGCTGGCGGTGCTCACGGTTGGTTGGGTATTCCCGTCGATTACGTCAACCGCGTGGCGAGCGCTGTTATTGATCGGAGCGATTTCGAGCTGTGCGGCGATGGTACTTGCGTGTCTCTACGCTTACAGCCTCGCAACCCAAACCTTGATCATCACGATTCCAGGAATGGCAATGACGCACGGACTCCTCAACGCGTTTGGCTTTGTCACTTGCAGTCTCATCGTATGGTCACAAATCGCGCCGCGAGCGTTGGTCCAGGAAAAGGGATAGGCTGGCTTCAGCGCGCTGTTCGAAAGACCTGGCCTTTTGCCGGCGCGCGATCTCGAGCGAGATTTGAAAGCACTCGCGGGCGCGATTCCGATCGCCAGTATGCATGAACAACTCGCCTTTGAGACGTTGAAGCTCTGACTCGTAGTAACGCTGACCCGTGTTCTCTACCACTGCCAATGCTTCCGACAATCTTAGAAGGGCTTCGTCTAACCGACGCTCTTTCATCAATGCTTCGGCAAGCAATCCGAGAAAGTGTGGGCGCGAGATCTCCGAGCCAATCGCGTTATAGGTCTCCAACGTTTTCCGCATCTCGGCAATACCTTCCGTGATGCGTCCCTGCTCTGCTGCGGCCCAGCCATGAAGACTGGCGCCGAACGCGGTCCACTGAGCGAGTCCATTCTTTTCTGCGATTTCGATCGTCGCCTGCGCGTAGTTAAGAGTGTCGTGCGGCTCACGTCGGAGTTGGTGAACCCACGCAGTGAAGAAAAGGGCGAAGCAGAGTGTTTCAGGATGACGAAGCTCCTCAGCCAGTGTGACAGCTTCGCGCGCGATGTTGAGAGCGAGGTCGGCGTCACCGAGTGACCAAAGCGCCCACGCGTTAAAACTTCGCAGCGTGACGCCCGGATCACTTCCATACAAACGAAGATAAGTGTTCCTCTCACTCGGTTCGTAAAGCGAGACGCCTTGCTCGAAATGTTTGTTAGCCGCCTCAAAGTCGCCGAGATTGTCGTAAGTTGTCCCGAGGGCAGAGTGGGCTCCAATCAGTAACGCATCGTTCTGTTCACTTCGAGCCAGGTCAAACAACTGCTGCGCCAGCTCACGCGCGACGTGTAAATCAGACCGAATCAAATAGAAGCGCCAGAGTCCCCAAAGCACCGGCGCGAGCTGCAGATCGCTGCTGCTCTCGTCACATAACTCGCGCGCCCGACTGTAAGCCTGCTCTACCTCGGCAGCACCGTAGCCGTAAGTAGCTGACAACGACGTAGCCAGACAAGTCTGGAGCAGGAGCTCGACTTGCAATCGCTCTGGACCAGGAGTGAGCTTTGTCACCAGCTCCAACCCCCGGCGCGACAGCGTTTCTGCTTCTCGATTTGCGGAGCGACGATTCGCGTTCTGCGCTGCATCATGAAGGTTGGCGACGGCACGCGTGAAATCACGTGCCTTTTCAAAATGCAGCGCCAGCTCGGCGGCGAGGCTGCCGGAACGATCCTCTGACGTTGCTTCCAGATGTTCCGCGATCTTTTTGTGCAGGTACGCACCGCGCGCAATCGGCACACGCTCGTAAAACGCGTTTTGATAAAGTGCGTGAATGAAACCGTATCGCGCTGAGATCTCGCCCGCTGCCGACTCAACACCATCAGCGAAACGGATGAAGAGATGTCGTCGGGCCAGTTTCTCGCACACTTCCTCAACCTCGAAGTTGTCTTTGTTCAATGATGCGGCCACCATTGCAGTCGAGAATTCAAGGCCGGCAATACTGGCGCTCTCGAGTATCTGCTGTTCCTGCTCGCTTAAACCCGCAGCTTGCTTTTCGATGATCTGACGGATGTTGTCGGGCAGTGTAGCTTCGACTTCGGACAGCGGCTGAGTCAGCACCCATGAACCATCGACTGCAACGATTAAGCCGTTACTTACAAAGAAGTCAACCAGATGATTGATGAACATCGGATTGCCCTCTGTACGTTGATGAAGTGAATGTGGCAGGTCCGAAGGAAATCGATTATCAGGAAAGCGCGCCGCCAGATGAGCGGCGACTGCCTTCTCATCCAGTAGTTTCAACGGCAGCTCTTCGCATTGCTGATGCGCCCTGAGCTCCTGTTTTAAAGCATTCAGCGGATGCCGCGCCGAAATGTCAGCGGGACGATAAGTGCCAATGACCATTAAGCGAGCGGACTCTTTGCGGCGCGCGAGATAGGAGATGAGATCGAGCGTCGAATAGTCGCTCCAGTGCAAATCCTCCAGCACCAGCAGCAGCGGCGAATTCTCAGTAATTGCTTCGACTGCTTCGGCTATCTCGCGCAGCATGCGTTCGCGGGTAGCGCCGAGCGTTTCGCTCTGAACGTGGCGCTCAGTTTCCGGTATTAGCCAGGGAATCTGTGCCAGCCACGTAGGTGCATGTCGACGCAACACTGCGATGACCGCTTCGTACTTCGGTCCACGGCACAAACGCGAAACGGCTTCGAGCATCGGCAGATACGCCTCGCTCGAGCCGTACTGCTCGAGGCATTGTCCATGTGCAACGAGGACGTTCGAGTTAACAGTAATTTGATCCAGCCAGGATTGGACCAGCGTTGTCTTGCCGATGCCGGGCTCGCCCTTTACGAAGACAACTTGTCGCGCGCCACTCAGTGTCCCGGCGAGCAGGCTGTTCAATCTTTCAATCTCAACTTCACGTCCGACGAGCGTCAGAGGCGAAGTCGAGCGTGATACGTTCTGTGGTCTGCCTGGCTCTTCGATGTTTGCGATAAATCGATAACCGCGCCGGTGAGCAGTTTCTATATAACGCGATTGCGCCGCATCATCCCCGAGCGCTTCACGAATCTCACGTATGCAAACTTTCAAAACGGTGTCGGTGGTGGTGGTGTCCGGCCATACGGCCTCCAGCAATTCTTCTTTCGTCACCAGTCTGGCCGGACGCAACGCAAGGTATTGCAGGAGCTCAAACGATTTCGGCCGCAGCGGGATCAACTCGTCACCTCGGTAGAGACGGTGCTCGGGACAATCCAACCGGAATGGCGGAAAGCAGATCAGCTTTTGATTGTCGCCACTCATTAAGCTTGAACCTAAATCGAACCGAAGTTGAACGACTCTTTTATGACTTGAAAAGGTGCAGGCGTCTATTCTCCACGCACGATAGGCGAAAGGCAATGCCAAGTACCCCGAACATTTGCAGAAAAGGAGAATGCGTCAAATGAAATTCAAGGGAAGTTTATTCTTAATCGTCGTCGCAACAATCCTGTTGGCTGGGGTGAAGTCGATGGCGACCAACACAAACGATGCGCAGATCGAAGGCACATGGGAAGTGACGGTAAACCTGAATGATCCCAATCTTCCACCATCATTTGCGGCCCTCGAAACGTACACACACGCGGGCGGATTCATCACGTCAAACAACATGCCGTTTCTAACGAGAGTGGGGCAGGGCGGCTGGGAAAAGACTGGCCAGCAGTATCTCGTGAAGATCAAGTTTTTCAGATTCGATCCGAACGGGTTGCCGGCAGGCACGATCGCCGTAACTCACTCGATCAGTCTGGATAATAAGGATGAATACTCAGGAACCGGCACGGCAGTTTTTTGTGAGCTGGATGGTGTGACGTGCCAGTCTGTCGGGTTTACGTCAGCCGGGCGGCGACTCTAATACAATTTTGTAAGTGATTTCTCTGTGCAACCTCCGTGTTCTCTGTGTCTCTGTGGTAACGACAGCAATTATTCACCACAGAGACGCAGAGACACGGAGGGTTGCACAGAACGATTCTCGTGAGTTTTGGTGCAAACCGCTGCAGTAGTACACTTTCGCAGATGAAGATCGTTCATAACTCTGCTTTCCTTTCGGTTTTACTTCTGATTCAGCTCTATCCTGCTTCTCTCCAGTCGCAGACCAAACCTGACAAGGATTATCTTGTCTACGTTTTATCAGAAGGCGCGGACAAGATCGCGTTGGTACGTTTTGGACCAGCCGGGGCGCGCATCGACCACCAGCTCGACACGGGCGGCATGCCGGTCGATATCGATGGTCCACACGGCATCGTCCTTTCTCCCGATCGACAGTTTTATTACGTCACGATTGCACATGGCCGCCCGTTTGGAACTGTCTGGAAGTATTCGACCAAAGACGACACGCTCATCGGGAAAGCGTCGCTTGGTCTTTTTCCCGCAACACTCGACGTCAGTCCCGCTGGGGATTTTCTTTTTGTCGTGAATTTCAACTTGCACGGCGATATGGCGCCGTCGAGTGTTTCAGTAGTGTCGACACAAACGATGGCCGAGGTCGCGCGCATACAAACGTGCACGATGCCGCACGGCTCGCGTTTGAATCCGCAGGGAACAAAACAATATTCCGCGTGCATGATGGATGACATCCTGGTCGAGATCGACACGCGAACGCTGAAGGTGGCGCGGCATTTCGTCGTCACAAAGAACAAGGAAGCAGGAATGACTGGATCACCGCATCCGCGCATGAGCCCGGAGGTCCACACGCTGCACGGGAACGCCGGACACGGTTCTGAGCCGCCGAAGCCGGGCGACAACTCGTGCTCGCCTACATGGGCCGAGCCTTCGTCGGATGGATCATCGATTTACGTTGCGTGCAACGCGTCGAGCGAGATTGTCGAAGTGAACGCGAATACGTGGAAGCTTGTTCGTCGCATTCCGGCGCGTCCGGGTGTTTATAACCTCGAGGTAACGCACGACGGCTCGCGTTTGATTGCGACGAATAAGCGTGACCAGTCCGTATCGATCTACGATCTGAAAACGGGGAAAGAGTTAGTGCGACTGCCGACGAAGCGGAAGGTGGTGCATGGCGTAGTTGTATCACCGGACGATCGTTATGCGTTCGTGACGGTGGAGGGTGTTGGATCGGAACCCGGGACGGTTGAGGTTATCGACCTCGCCGTGATGAAGACGGTGGCGACTGTGGATGTCGCGCAGGCTGCGGCAGGGATCGATTTCTATAAGATCGCTCAGGTCGATCGATAGTTTTATCCGCAGATTACACAGATAAGATTCACTTGCCGGGCGCGGTTGTGGAACCTTTTTCGATCTTCTCGCGGAGCTTCACGATCCACAGTCCCGAGTTCATATCGTTGAAGTAGATCAGCCCATTGTGCGGCTGCGCGCCCCACGTGAACGGCAGGTTCGGCCGGAAGCCGTCAGGATCGCCGGTCCAGATGCGCGCAACCTCTCGACCCTGCCTGTACAGATCACCGCTCAGCTCGCCCGATACATCAACAATGCGCCCGCCGCCACTGTAGTAACCGACGTACATCATGTCGTTCTCGACCCACATGTTGTGCGCGCCGCCTTCGGGCACCGGGTACTCCGCGACTTTACGCGGATTGTTGATGTCTGAAACATCCATCACATGGACCACACCGCGCACCGGAATACGCTTCGTCGACTGGATGTCGAATATCGCCGGGAACACTTCATCGCCAAGAAAGACGTAGTTGCGATAGCGAAAGACAGAATGCGTTCCCGCCAGCCAGCCGTTGCCATAAAGCTCGTTGTGGTTGAAGCGAAACTGGCTGACGAGCTTCGGATTTTCCGGGCTACCGCCTTTTATGCCCGCGCCGACGTCTAGAATTACTAATCCATCGTGCCAGTAAGCAAGATAAGCAAGACCATCCTTGACCTGTAGATCGTGAAGGTAGCGTCCAGCGATTTGCTCGCCTTCTTTCGTGCGGATCATGCCGGCCAGCGGAGGATCGGTCTGCCACCGCGCGACTTCTTTCGGGTTCTTGACGTCCGCAAAATCGATCACGCGCATCGAGCCGGTCGCGTCGTCCGTCAGGTAAACGTAGTGCTTGTCTACGAACGCGCTGTGCACGCCGCCCGTGACGGTGGCCGTGTACTCGGAAATCAGTTTTGGATGAGCAGGATCAGACGTGTCGTAGAACGCGATTCCGTTCTTGCGATTCGACGCGCCTTCGCGCGAGATCACGAGAATCTTGCCGTCCGCCGTCGTGGAAATATCATTCACGAGACGCGCATCTACTTTCACCGTGTCGGTCAGTTTCGGATTTGCCGGATCGGAAATGTCGTAGACGAGAAAGCGATCAGAGACCGTTGAGTAGTAAGCGTAGTTGCCGATGATCCACTGTTCCGCGCCCTGGAATTCTTTCACCGGCACGCGACCGACAATTTCGATTTCACGTTCCAGATTGCGCGGCGCGACGACGATTGACGCGCTCGACGAGACGTTTCCGCTCATCCCGGTGACGATGTAAGTTCCGGGTAAGTCCGCGACGAATGCGCCGTTTGCATCAACGGTTGCTCCGTTGCCACTCACTGTCCAGCGCGTGGCGAACTCGCTGCTCGGATCTCCCTTGGCCGTAAAGCGGACCACATCGCCAGTGCGCGCAGTTTTTGCCCCGGCGGTTACAGTAAGGCCGCGCAGAGTGTTTTTAACTACGGTGATTGTTGTCGTCGCAGTGGCAGGACCGGATGTGGCGGTGATCGTAGCTTTACCTGGTCCAACGGCAGTCACCACACCTGCCGCATCGACAGTTGCGACTTGCGCGTTATCCGAAGTCCAACTGATTGGGACGCCTGTGCGTGGATCGCCGTTGAAGATACGTGTGACCGCGTCGAGTTGTACGTTGCCACCGGTCGCCAGTGGAGCCTTGACCGGTGCGATCTCGATCGTTTTTACACCCGGCGCTTTCACCATGAAAGTGGAGAAGCCCGGCTTACCGCCAACAATCGCGCCGACAGTCACCTCGCCAATACCGAACAGCTTCACGTTGCCGTCCTGATCAGCGGCGGCGATGTCGAATGGACCGGCGAGGTAGGTGGAGGGTTTTTCTTTGATGACGTTGCCTGAGGCGTCCTTCGCTACCACTGTGATCTTTACTGTTTGACCAACTTCAGCTTCCTTGACTGGGGCGCTGACCTCCACGGTCTTAACGATGGAAGCTGACACGGCGGGGTTTGCATCCTGGGCCAGCACGTTGAAAGAAAGCAAAATGGTTGTGATAACGAGTGTCAAAGGGGATCGGAATTTCATAATGCGCAGAGCATAACGCGGTGAGGTTACGGTGGCAAATATTAGCCACAAAAGGCACAAAATGAAGTTAGGCAATTTAAATTCAAATATATGGGTTTACTCTTCTTCTCCGGTTATCTCACGGAACAGCCACGAACGCGCAAAGCGCCAATCACGTTCAACCGTGATCTGCGCAACACCTAAAATTGACGCGATCTCTTCCAGCGTGAATCCGCCGAAGTAGCGAAGCTCGACGACCATCGCCTTGCGTTCTTCAATCCTGGCGAGTTTTGTGAGTGCTTCGTCAAGCAAAATCAATTCGTTAGGCATTTCTGCCGGCATTAAGATGGCTTCGTCGAAGTCGACCTGTCGGGCACGCTTTCCGCGTTTCGCAGTCAATTGGCCGCGCGCGTACTCGATGAGAATGTGACGCATTCGCCGCGCTATGATTGCGTAAAACTGCTTTCGACTTTTCCAGTTGATAGGCTCACCGACAATTAGTCGGGCCAGTGCCTCCTGTACCAGGGTTGAGGTGTGTATTGGGTGTCCAGTTCGTTCCTTGTCCAGGTATGCGTGAGCAATCAGACGCAGTTCATGATCGACGAGTGGTAGCAGCTTAGCCAGAGCCTCGGGATCACCTCGACTCCATGCTTGCAGCAGTTCAGTAATTTCGTGCGTCCGGGTCATGGGAGCATCCCCGTTGTGCAAATCTGAGCTGAATGCGGCCTATCTTAACAGCAAACCGGCGGTCTATTTCCAGAAAACTGTCGACAAGTAATGAATTGCGACTTGAAACCATTACGTACGGAGCTTTATTCCTTTCTGTGCAGGTCCATAAATCTTGTCAGCGGTGCATAGCGTGTATAGAATGCTGCCCGCAAACTGACGACTCAACGCTCTAAAGAACCTCTGCGCAGGACTTCGCCTTTCGAGTTTCCATCCCTGGGAGACATTTGAATGGAGCGCCCGGTCTGGGATCGCATTCAGGAAATTTACTATTCGACTTTGCCGGTGCCTCAGTCTGAGCGCAGCGCGTTCATCGCGACTGCTTGTGACGAGGATCCTTTTCTTGTGCGTGAGGTTACGTCGCTGCTCAAAGCCGACGACTCATCGGCGGGTTTTCTCGAGACGTCTGTCTTCGAGTTAGGCCTCAAGATCATCTCCAGCGATAGCGCGAGGAAAACGACGGTCGTAAACAGGTCTGCGGACGTCCTTATCGGGACGACGATCGAGAATAAGTACCTGGTCGAAAGTGTGCTGGGCCATGGTGGAATGGGCCAGGTTTATCTGGCGCGTGATCTGACACTTCATAATAAGCCCGTCGTCATCAAAGTGCTGCTCGAGGCCTCGCTGAAGGACGACTATGTCGTCAGGAAGTTTCGACAGGAAGTAGAAGCGCTTGCACGCATCGATCATCCGGGCGTTGTGAGTGTGTTGGGGGCGGGCAAGTTACCGGACGGAAAACCCTACATCGTCATGCAGTACGTCAATGGCGTGACGTTACGCTCGCAAATTCCGATGGAAGGCATGGACCTGGAGCGCGCTGCACTGATTTTGAAACAGATCGGCGCGGCGCTCGAACACGTACACGAGCAAAGAATTTTTCATCGAGATCTGAAACCCGACAACATCATGATTCAGTCGCTTCACGGCACAGAGCTGGTGAAGGTCGTGGATTTTGGGATTGCAAAAGTAAAAGATTCGGTGGTGGCGCCGAGCACGGTTGATAAGGTTCCAGTCGGAACAGTGTTGTACATGTCGCCTGAGCAGCTTCGTGGTGGAGAACGAATAACGGCGGCGAGCGATATTTATTCGCTGGGCGTGATCGCATACGAGATGATTACAGGCCGGCGACCGTACAATCCGAGCTCTGCGCCGCAATTACTCGAGATGCATCGCGAAGGCGTACGGGTGAAGCCGATCGATCTGCGCACGAATATTTCAAGCGAAGCGCAGGCGATTATTCTGCGTGCGTTATCGTTCGAGCGCACGGCTCGTTATCAGAGTGCTGCCGAGTTTGGCGATAGTTTGTCGCGCGCGCTGTTGAATGAAGAAGAGACGCTGAAACCGGGTGTTGCAGGATCTCCGGCGTCCCGGTTTCTACCGCCTGAGAGCTCGGGTGACACGAGTGACCGGCAATTCAGGTTGGGCAAGCTCCAACTCGCGATCATTGGTGGGTTTTTAGTGGTGCTGGTTGCGGTTCTGGCGGTCTTGTGGATTCTGAAAAAGAGTGGTGATCAAACGGCCGGGACTGCAAACCCGGTGAGCAGTCCCACCGCCACCGAGACGCCAGTACTTCCCACGCGGGCCTTCGTTTTCTCGCTGAACGTGCAAAGAATGCGTAACAGGATGGCGTTTCTAGCGCCTTTCCCGTCGGATGGACAAGACGTTTTTGAAAGCGGCGATAGATTTCAACTGCAAGTCAAGAGCACTAATCCCGGTTACGTTTATGTATTCAATGAAGGAACACCCGAAGCCAACATCAGCAGTTTCACCATAATCTATCCGACTCCTCGCACTAATAAAGGCTCTGCCTCAGTCGGCGCAAACCAGTGGGCGCGCACGAACTGGAACACATTCGGAGGCGAGCCAGGCAAGGAAAACTTGTGGATTGTCTGGTCCACTGCGTCGATCCCGCAACTCGAGTCTGGTAAAAACGCGGCCTTCAGCAATCAGGGAAGATTGACCGGGCAGAGTCTCGACGCGGTCAAAGCCTTCCTTAGCGCGAAAAGAGAAGAGTCCAATGCAAAGATCACCAGAGACAAGTCTACACAACAAACGACGGTCCGCGGCGTGGGTGATGTAGTCGTTAGACTGGTGGAGTTAGAACACAGATAAAGAGAGGCGTATCGTGATTCGAATCTTCTTACTCATCCTTGCAATCTCGCTTCCGTTGGTGGCCCATCCTCAGGAGCCAAAAGAGCCGAAAGACAGATCGATCACGTCTGACGATTTCAACAAAAGCCGGCCACAACCCAAAAGACGCACCGGCCACGTAAAAAGACCACGTACGTATCGACTCGCTTCGCCGCCACTCGCCAAACCCCTCGACGCATCCAGCCCGAACTCATTGAAAGTCGGTGTCACACTTTGGAAGGTGCAACGGGAAAGTGACGGACGGTCGATAAAAGAAATCGCTACACGCGTCGAGGCGGATAGACAGTTTCAAAAGAATGATTTAATTCGGTTGAGCATTGAGTCGCCGCGCACTGGTTATCTTTACGTGGTTGATCGTGATTGGTTTACTGACGGTCACCCCGGCGCCGAGACGAATTTGATCTTTCCGGTCCACGGTGAAGACAATCGATTGGAGGCCGGAAAACTGATCGATATACCGGCCGACAATCGCGCGCCGTTCAAGGCCAACCCCAAAATTAATCAAGCAGGCGAGATGCTTACGATCATCATTACTTCGGCGCCACTCTCATTACCACTCTCGAAGGACTATCTACCGGTTTCGAGCACCCAATTAGCAGAGTGGGAGAATAAGTGGAGCGGAATGACCGAACGATTTGAGATGATTAACGGCGCGGGCCAGACCAGGACCATCGAAGAACAACAAGCCGCTTCACCCACCGGAATCAGGCAATTAACCCGCGACGACCCGGCCCCGCAAACCATCTACCTCCTCAAGCCACGGAGCAGCGACGGCCTCCTCTTCAACCTGCTGCTCTCCTACGTCAGGTAAATGAGCCTGTAATGAATCGTCACGATAATACATATAGGTAGGACTGCCGCACTACGGTAGTAACCTGATCCGGCCGAAGCCCCGTACCTCAGATCTTCAGTACTCCCAGAAATGTCTTTTATCTCCTACGGTTTACGCATATTGATTGCAATTCTGCTTGCCATCGAATTGTTGGCCGGGCAGGCCACCGCCCAGTCAACTTCAAGTTCCGTCATTCTTGATCTCATCTATCGCCAGAAATACGACGATGCCATCACTAAACTCGAGGAGGTCCTCGAAAAGGATCCAAAAAACCCTGAGGCCTTGACCTACATGGCGACAGCCAATCTCTACCTGCACCAGAATTTCACCACGGCCCTGGAAGACTTCAAGGACGCGTTCAGCGCCGGTGGAGGCGCAACCTTCTTCGTTACGCACTCGCATGAAAAATTCAACACTGACTACATCGCTGATTACTGCCGCGGCTGGCTTCATCTTCGCAAGAATGGAATCGAGTTTGTCCCGTCGCAGGGCGCTCACGGGTTCAAAATAAGTTCAGGCGAAGCTGAAGAGTTCAAAGTCAATCGTCTTTCGAAGCGCGCCTTTCACATCAAATTTAACAAGAAGAGCCAGAACTTCTACACCCGTTCAAACACCGAGTTTGAACCCCTTCTCATCATAGCTCTCCACAAGAGCTTCACCCGAAACTGACAGCATCAATCTTCCTAACGAGCTGCTGTCTACCCAACCCAGGAGGACTCACGCAAATGAAACACTCATTTTTGCGAGTAGTAGCTTTACTGCTCACATCCCTGTTTACTCTCCCGGCTCCTCAGTTGATCGCGATGGCCCAGGAGCAAGGTGCTGCACAGGATCAATCCAAGCCCGAATCAAAAGAAGAAGAGAAACTTCGCAAGGCGGAAGAAAAACGTAATAAGAAAGAAGAAGAGCGTAAGCGCAAAGACTCAGAGACACGCGCGAAGGAGATGCAAAAATACAGCAGTCTAACTGACTTCGCCCTCGACCTTTACGCCAGCAATGGAGCGTTCAGAGATTACGTGGACACTCAATACCTCGACCTGCAAAGATCGCACTGGGCTGAAGCACATCTACTCAATACCGTCGGTACTAAAGACTTGATGGTTACCGAAAATGGCGAGTTGGTCAGCATTCGGCGCGTACTCTACGACAATCCCCGCGTGCAAGAGTATATAAACCGGCTCGGTCAACAGATCGTTCCCGAAGACTCAGAAAAGCTCTACACGTTCAAAGTCACCCTCAATCCGATTCCCGAAGCGCATACGCTTTCGACTGGAACAGTGCTAATCAGTACCGGCATGATTTCGCTTCTGGATAACGAGGCCCAGTTGGCGTATGTGCTGGCCCACGAGCTGGCCCACGTCTACAAGGACCACTGGAAAGTCAAAACGATGCTGCCCATGGCCGAAGTCGAATACAACAGAAGACAGGAAGAGAAGAGAATTCTGTGGGCGAGTCTCTTCGGCCTGGCAGGCGCTGGAATAGGCGCCATCGCATCCGGCGGTAAAGGAGCAGCGATCGGCGCTGGCGCCGGACTGCTGACGGGTTACGGTGTCGGTAGTTACTACTCGAGAAAAATCGGTTTGGATTGGAACGTCGCGCAGGAAAATGAGGCTGACGATTTCGCGCTCCGCGCGACCCTTGGCAAATCATTCGACATTCAGGAAGTGCCGCGGTTGTACGTGACGATGGCCCAGGTGGCCGGGCTTGATAACCGCGTTCAACTCGGCTTTCTGGGTTCGCGCAAGCGGATTATGGCGCGAACCGAATATGCGCAGGGCCTGATCAACGGTGCGCTGCAAGTGCAGTATCAAGAGGGCTTGAATGCAAACAGGCTGAAAGGCCTGAGTCCGGAATTCAATTTGATCATGGCGGAATTGAAGCGTGATAACGGAATCCAGGCATTCAATTTCGACATGCTGCAAATGGCGAGTAAGAACCTGCAACAATCTGTGATGATGCGGTCGGACGATCCGCTGGCGGCGTACTACTACGCGCGCGTATTGAAACAGGTTGGTCGCACTAAGGAAGAGCTTGACCGCGCGCAGCAATACTTACAGAAAGCGATCAGTCTCGATACGCGCTTGGAAATACCCGAAGTACAACTGCATCGCGCCCTGATGCTCATGGATAATAAAGACAGTAACACCAACCCCGAAGCGATTACGGCGTTGAAGAGCTACATCACCACGTACGAGCACAAGCGCGCCACGACGCTTGCTAATCAACCGTACGTGCCACCCAATCTTGACGTGCTTTACGGGTACCTGAGATTGCTCGGCGACAAGACCTGGACCGCGCCGAACATCTCGGAGTTGCAGAAAGCCGGTGTGCCGCGTACGGGTGTGACGCAGGCGCCGGCTACAGTGCCCGCATCACAACAGCTTCCGCCAGACGAGCAGAGGAACGACAGGCCGTGATTGCTGTTCGTTCAGTTTTACGAGCGAAAAGAACCCGGAGGACGAGAGTGCTGGCTCTCGTCCTCTTTTCCACTTTTGTTTTGCTACTTCTCAATCCGATGACACCCACGCGGTCCGAAGGTCCACCGGCGATCTTCGAGCTGGAGCTGCCGGACTTTCAGATTCCTCCTTCGAAGGAACGAGAATTCACGATTCCATCTGCGAATGTAAGCCAGGTCTTCGTGCATATACTCAAGCCCACGGCCGACCTCATCGATTACGACGCAATTAACGCCGGCATCAACGGGCAGGCTACGGCAACAATCTCCGAAGTCGTCAGCGGCTTGCGAGGGAAGACAGTCAAGATCAATCTCAGATTGCGCCCGGGTTATGAGTTTGTTAACGGTCGCAACACGGTGGAGGTGTGGGCGCACAACCGGCGCGGCCGCACGTTCTATTCGAGTTTTGTTATCAAGACTCGTACTGAAAACTGGAATCAGGATTTCACTTACCACGTCGAGCCGGCTCCCGGAGCGACGAACCAGGTGCCGCCGCAGGTTGTGCTGCTGGAGCCGGAGCGGCCGGTTGAGTTTTCTTCACGACTCAACAGCATGAAGGTTCGAATCAACGCTATCGCAACGGCCGACAACGGAGTTACGCGCGTTTCCGTCGATGGAAAGAACGTTCAACTCAAACCCGAAAGCACGAGTCGTCAACTGTCTCGAGTGGGTAACTCCGAAAGGAGCGTCGGCTTTGAAACCATCAGCACGATTAGTGCGAACACGAGTCGGATCGTTGTTGAGGCTGAAGATAAATCAGGTTCTCGCACACAGGTTTGGATTCCGGTTGTCGCAGCGAATAGTGGAGTGGTGACTCCCGTTAGAGAGAAGTACGCGTTGATAATAGGCATCTCCAGGTACAGGAATAATTCGAGAGGCGTCCAAAATCTTCAATACGCTGACGCGGATGCGAGAACGCTTTATGAATTTTTACAACAGCCGGCCGCGGGAGGATTTGCGCGAGAGAACATGCTGCTGCTGTCGAATGAAGATGCGACGCTGGCGCGCATTCGCCATGCCCTCACGAGCTTTGTCGCCAAAGCAGAAGAAAACGATCTGTTGCTGATCTTCTTTGCGGGTCATGGCGCTCCCGATCCGAACGCACAACAAAATCTATACGTGATTGCACATGACACGAGCGTCGATGCGATGCCGCAAACCGCACTCTCAATGCCGGATCTCCGCCGATATGTCGAACAAAACGTGAGATCAAAACGACTGATCCTACTGTTTGATGCTTGTCATAGTGCGGGACTCTCGACCGAAGGCACGCGCGATGTGGGCAACAACTTGACGAACCAGTATCTCGAGAACCTGCTATATCAGGAGCATGGCCGCGCCATCATTACTTCGAGTGACGTGAACGAAAAGTCACGCGAATCGTCGAAGTGGGGCAACGGCCACGGAGTTTTTACTTATTACCTGCTGCAAGGACTGCGAGGCGACGCCGACACCAACGAGGATCATTTCGTTACTGTCGGGGAGCTGTTTCGTTACGTCCGTCAAAACGTCCGCCACGAAACTGATCGTCAACAGAACCCACGAATGCTGCTCGGCGATAACGAGAACCTGCCTCTCGCCGTAGCGCCCCTTCGCTGACATGCCCGCGTGCTCACACGGAAAAATTTTCGATTTCAGTGACGAGATCTGAGTGGTTCCCGCGCCACGTGTTTGTGGAGAGGGAAAACACGATGACTGAAAAAATCAACATACTCTTTCTGTCAGCAAATCCATGGACCACCGGCCGGATCCTCGTTGACGAGGAAGCCCGGGAAATCTTCGAGAGAATCCAGGAAGGCCCGCATCGCGATCGATTCGAGCTGCATAAACACACGGCCACGCGCGCAATCGATCTACAGCGCCTGCTGTTGTTCCATAAACCGCATATCGTTCATTTCAGCGGCCATGCAAGTAAGCGACACAAGATCATCCTTGGTGGAGCGCCCGGCCGCGGCAAAACTATTGAGCAACAGGGCCTCGTGGACGTGTTGGCTCTTTACAACCATCATCTGCGGCTCGTTGTACTAAATGCCTGCTTTACCAAAGCGCATGCACGCTCGATCGCGGAAGTGATCGACTATTCAGTCGGCACGGACAAGCGCATCGGCGATAAGGGGAGCGTCGCGTTTGCGGGAGCCTTGTACCGTGCGCTGAGTTTTGGCAAATGCGTTCGCGAGGCTTTCAACTCGGCGAAGGCGGAGCTCGTTTTAACAAAGATGCCACGAACGCAGGGGATTGAGCTGTTTGTCCGCGAGGGCATCGGTGAGACAGATCTGTTTCCTCAACCGGTTCATAATCCAAATAGCACTTGCAAACTCTCCTCGACGGATCTCTTGTGGAAAACGGAAGAACGATTCGAGATCACAGTGTTGAAGACTTCCGTTATCACCAGATCAACTGTAGGGGTGGCCCTCCGTGGTCGCCCGTCGTTCGATAAAACGCGTCATTGATTTTCCATTAACAAAAACGCCGGCGCAGGCGTGACGACTCAAGCGAGATAATCACGCCCGGCAGGGTAGTCGTGTGCAGTGAGCTGCGGCGCTTCACACTCTGATAATAAGGAGTAGGAAAATGGCAAAGAAATTCAATCGTAGTTGTCGAAAGTCATATGCGAAGGCTGCCGGTACCAGAATTGGTACGCTTCAGGACTGGCGCGGAGTCTCCGGCAAGGCTGATAAGACCGGGCGCGAGCGTCGCAGCGAATTCCGCGATGGACGCTAAAAACCCTTAACACTCCGCATCTCGGCTCGACGCGGACCCGAGCCCGCGAAGCGGGCGAAAGCATAAAGCCTGGGGCGCAAGCCCCAGGTTACCTAAATGAAAACGAACGTTCGAGCCCGCAAAGCGGGCGATAGCGCGATGATGTTTGGGGCTGTCGGCCGCTTCGCGGGCTCCATCTAATCTCTCGTAATTCGAAAACCTGGGGCTTGCGCCCCAGGCTTTATGCTTCCGCCCGCTTCGCGGGCTGAGAAAAGGAAACACCTTCGGCTTATTCGCGAACTGTTAACACCGAAGCAACCGCATATTGAATCTGTAGGTCATACATGATAAATAAGGCGGTCCGGGCTTTGCCTCCAAAGCCATGGTCCACTGTGGGACACAGCCGTAGCACCGTTCGAACAAGTTCCGCGTTCAGAGTTCAAGCTTTAGCTTGTTGTGGCGGAAGAGAGCAAGCTAAAGCTTGAACTCTGAACATCAGCAGTACGTGCTCTCCGTAAGGTCTCACGACGCTGGTTTCCACAATGGAAACTGAAATTCTTAAATGCTACCCGTAAAAATCAGATCCGAACTTCATAGCCTTTGCACCCTGGTGCTAATGGGTTTGTTTGTGACTGCATCGCTGGTGCTGTCTCCAGTGCGCCAGTCCATCACGACTGAAATTGCCGCGAGTGAAGAAGAGAGGCAGGTGATTCCAGGCACGTCAGCGCAAGGTGATATTGCTGCCGGCGCTAAAGAAGTATTTGAAGTTTCAGCAAGCGCGGGTACGCTGCTTCGCTTCTCCATCGAAAAAGGTGATCTGGCGCTTACGACGTTTGTTTTTGGCCCGACGAACACAAAGTTATCGGATCACGTTAGCGAAGACTTCGAGATCGTCGAGCTATCAGTACCTGTCGACGTGCCGGGCACTTACCGCATTGAAATCCAGTCGCGCGAAAAAGCAGGTGTGCCACGACCGTATAAATTAAAAGTGGAAGCTTTAACTCCGATTAGGCCCAGGGACCGAAAGGACAGCGAAGCCCGGCGGATGATGAACAATGCCGGTGTCTTGCGTGCTGAGTGGAAAGAAGCTGCGCTTCGGCAAGCCACCGGAGAATATGACAGGGCTGCAGTGAGTTGGACTTCCCTCGGCAACTTCAGCAGCGCCTCACAAGCAACTCTGAAATCCGGCGATGTCTACTTTCTCCTGAGCGAATACGCAGAAGCCCTCACACGATATCAACGTGCAGCTACCCTCGCTGCAAAGGCACACGATTCACTCGCGCAGGCAAAGTCGCTGAGCCGCATGGGCCGCCTCTACTCGTACACTGGTAAGAACGACATGGCGCGGGATCACCTGACCAAAGCTTCAAACCTGCTTGGTCGTGTCAGTGCTGATGCAAACCCGAACGTCAAAAACGTTTACGGTGAGGTGCTCAGCAACATCGGTGAGGTGATTTACTCGAAGGGCAACATGGTTGCAGCGTCAGAACAATTTAAAAAGGCCCAGGAGTATCTACGCGGCGATCGTAAAGGCGAAGCGAAAGTAAACATGTTCGAAGGTTATATCGCTGGCGGCATTGGTATGCCTGAAAAGGCGATCGCGAAGATTTCTGCGGCTCTCGAGCTCTACCAGGCAACAAATGACAAGAGCGGAGAGGGCCTCGCGCTTACGCTCTTGGGTTTGTGGCATTCCTTTAAAGCAGATAACGATCGTGCAATTGAATTGCCCGCGAAGGCAATTGAAATTTTCCGAGGCATCGGCGATAGAAACAGTGAAGCAATCGCGCTCAACGCGATGGGCCAGGCTTACGAGAACCTCAACGATCTCAAAACCGCACGCTTGAAATACGAAGAGGCCTGGCGAATCTTTCAAGATAAGGGCGCCGTGGATTTCGAAGCAGGGACGATCGCCAAAGTCGCGCTGATGTACCGCCTGATGGGACACCATGAGCAGGCGCTTTCGTTGTACGAACGTTGTTTGAAGTTGAGCCGCTCGGCGGGAAAGCTTCGAACGGAAGCTAATGCGCTGAGTGAGATCGCGATCGTTTACGCTGCACAGCAACGCACTCAGGACACATTGCAACAGTACAACACCCTGTTGAAGTTCTATGAACGTATTAATGATCGTCGTGGTCTGACATTTGCGCTAGGTGAGCTGGGTACTTTTCTTCTTCAAATTGGAAGGAAAGAAGAGGCGGCGGAAACCTTCCGGCGCGCGCTTGCCCTGAGTGAGAAGGCTGCCGATACCACCGTTACGATCGAAACCTTTTATAACCTTGCGCGTGCGGAACAGGCTCTGGGCCACCTCGACCAGGCTTTCTCGTGGCTAAAGCGCTCGCTGAAACTTATCGAGGATCTCCGGAAAAACGTCGGCAGTCCCGATCTTCGTGCATCCTATTTCTCGGGAGTCCGCAAACACTATGACCTGGGTATCGATATTCTGACGGATCTCGATCACGCGCGACCTGGCAATGGCTTTGCTGCTGAGGCGCTGTTGATGAGTGAGAAGAGCCGCGCGCGCTTGCTTGTGGATCTGATTCGCGAATCGGGAGCCGACCTGCGTAAGGACGCGCCGGAAGAGCTCGTCAGCCGGGAGCGCGAGCTAAGGGGATTAATTCAAAGGCACGCACAATACCGGATGGAGCTCGAGTTGAACGGCAAAGACGCGTCCGAAATTGCAGAGGTCGAGAACCAACTCGTTCCGCTAAGGTCAGATTACCAGCACATACAGGCACAGATACGAGAACAAGATTCGCGTGCGTTGTCTCTCTCTCAGTTTGAGCCGCTGAGTCTTCAGGACATTCAAAAAGAGTTGCGACACGACGACATCCTGCTTGAGATCTCGTTGGGCCACGAGCGAAGTCACTTATGGATGATAACTTCCAACTCGTTGCAATATTTTCAATTACCCGATCGCAAGACGATCGAAGACCTGTCGGTCGAGGTCTACAAATTAATTACCACTCGACAGCAGGAAGATCAGGCGCAAATCGAAGAAGCAGAAAAACTTTTTCCGCAAAAAGCACTTCAGCTAAGCCAGATGCTCTTTGGTCAGATCGCCACCGAGCTCGGCAGTAAGAGACTGCTCTTAGCCACGGAAGGAAAATTGTTACTCGTCCCGTTTGGTGCGTTGCCCGCACCCGATCCTCCGGTCGAGGCGAACGCATCGCCCAAATGGCTGACGTTGGACCATGAGATTGTCCAGGTGCCATCTATCGCCACCTTGCGCGCGATTCGTGCGGTCGAAAAGAAAAATCGTGACGCAGTAGACAAGATCGCGGCTGTCATCGCCGATCCCGTTTATGCAACGAGCGATACCCGCGTACAGAGATCTTCGCTGTCTCCTGCAATCGCGAGTGCTGCAACAGGCGAGAACCGGCCAGAGTCTACACAGACGGCGTTCGCTAGTTTGCGCGGCGGCGATCTGGCTCGTCTGCCTCACTCTTCCGAAGAGGCAGACGCGATCGCGAAAGCCGCGCCTCGCGGCACGACCCTCGTCGCGAAGGGCTTCGATGCCACGCGCGAGATGGCGCTGAACTCACGTCTCGACGAGTATCAGATCGTTCACTTCGCGACGCACGGTTTTCTCGACAGCGAGCATCCCGAGTTATCAAGCATCGTTCTGACAATGGTGGACAAGAATGGTGTCGATAAAAATGGCGTGATGCCGCTGCATGACATTTACAACATGGACCTCTCGGCTGAGCTCACGGTTTTGAGTGCGTGCCAGACTGCATTGGGGAAAGACATAAAGGGAGAAGGGCTTGTGGGCCTGACCCACAGTTTCATCTCCGCTGGCTCGAAGAGCGTTGTTGCGAGTCTTTGGAAAGTGGACGATCGAGCGACGGCGGCGCTCATGGCACATTTCTACCAGTCAATGCTGCAAGATGGCATGACGCCGGCCGCTGCACTCAGAGCTGCGAAGTTGAAACTGATGCAGGACCAGCGTTGGAGCGCTCCTTACTACTGGGCCGGATTTGTAGTGCAAGGTGAATATACGAATCATATAACCATTGAAAATAGCTCGCGCCGTTACCTTGGTGTGATAGTTTTACTGTCGTTGCTTCTGATTTCGAGTGGTCTAATCGCTTTCAAAGTCTTAGCAAGTAAAAGGCACAAAAACACAAAAGGGGTTTTCTGAGGTGCGGGCGTGAAACCTTCTTCGCATGATTAGTTTTCTTTCTGTGTTTTTGTGCCTTTTCGTGACTGAACAGAACTGACGATCAGAAAATGGCGCGAGACTCGTCAATTCCACCGGAGAGCTTCGATGAGATTCTCGCCTGGCTCAATCCCGATCGTGATGTGGCAGCATTGATCTATGTTCAGCTTCGTGAAGACCTCACAAAACTATTCATTTGGAACCATAGCCCCGATCCGGAAGGCTCGGCCGACGAGGTTTTCGATCGAGTTGCAAAGAAGGTCCATCAGCTAAGACAGACCTATGTAGGCGATCCGAAACTCTACTTCTACGGCGTCGCCCGCAATATAATCAAAGAACTCCCAAAAAAAATCAGATCACAAACGTCGTTGCAAGGGACGGAGCCCGCGACAGATCCTCGCCGCGAAACGGAGCAGGAAACCGCGGCTATGCGCGAAGATTGCCTGCGTTCTTGTTTGCAAAAGCTTAGTCAGGACAAACGAGACTTGATATTGGGTTATTACGCCATGGACAAGCAGGCTAAGATCGACCATCACAAAGAAATGGCGCAGCGGCTGGGGATCAAGGTTGAGACTCTACGGGTGAACGCTTACCGGATTCGCGAAGTGCTGGAAAAATGCATAGGACGTTGCCTCGATCGCATGGCCCAAAACAAATGAAACGTATCGCGCGAAAAATCATTGTAATGGGATGGGGACGTCGGGAGGTTGACCCATGAACGAAGAACCCGTGAGCGACGCCCTACTGCGGCAATTTTTACTAGGGCAGGTCGACGACCAGGAGCGGCAGCGTCTTGAAAGTATGTTTGTGACCGGCGCTCTTTCGAGAGAAAGAGTGATGGCGGCCGAACAGCATTTGCTTGACGATTTCCTGGACGATTCACTCACACCGGCAGATAGAGAGCGGTTCCTTGCGCAGTATGGTGAAACACCTGCTGAACAACGCAAGCTAAGGATCGCAAAGTCTATTCAGGACTGGGCAGCGAAGGGCGCGGAAGTGACTGCGGCCAGTGCTGGTGCCGAGTCGAGATGGAGTCGTCTGTTTGGGCGTTTCCGGGTGAAACCTGTGTTTGTGATCCCAATCGCTGCATTGACCGTGATTGCGATCGTTTTTGCGGTAGTTGCGCTGAACCGGAAGTGGGAGCAGCGAAACACATATTTTGCGATGCAGCAGGAGCTGGCGCGACTTAATACGCCCGCGATGTTGCGTGACGCCGCACCATCCTCCACGTTGACGCCCGGGATGGTTCGAAGTGCTGAAGCGGAGAAGGAGCTGACGGTTCCGGCTAATGTTGAATCTGTTGTGCTCGGTCTTGTTTGGACGCAACGAGAGCGTTTCGCCTCGTATCAGGCGACGATTCGCCGGTTTGATGATGAGGAGTCGTTCACGATTTCCAATTTGCAGCTCGATAGCAGCAACGTCATTCGACTACGACTTCCAACACGTCTTCTCACGCGTGGTCTTTACCGGATCGAGGTCAGCGGCATTGTAGAGGTCGTCACCGGTGTTGACGCGGGCAGCGCGACCGGTCCGTCGGAAGAGTACCAGTTTGTCGTGAAGGGGTAGATTCTGCTTTATATGAGAACTTTTTAAGCGTAGTTCAAGTTCCTCAGTCCTTTGCCAGGAAAGTTCCACGAGCGAAGTTATTGAGCGTAGGTGACAGGTTTGACACCGCTATTATATGTAATAGCCAAAACTTGATCTGACAGTTAAGAGACGGCGTACAGCGGGCTTGGCGCTGTGGAGGGCTCCCGCCCGCTGTACGCCTTCTCGATCATTTTTGCATCCGCCAACGGCTTCGCATCTAAGAACGTTTGCAGTGGCGTCTTGCCATAGCAGTACTTGCCGCTGTGCGTCCGCTCACTGTTATAGCTTTCAATCCACTGGTCCACGTCAGCTTGCAACTGCTCGAGGCTGCTGTAGAGCTTCTTGCGAAACGCTACTTGATAAAACTCCTCGATGATAGTGCGATGAAAGCGCTCGCAGATCCCGTTGGTCTGCGGTGACTTGGCTTTGGTTTTGGTGTGGTCGATGTTTTCCAGCGCCAGATATAACTCGTACTCGTGCTGTTGGAGATTACCGCAGTACTCTGAACCGCGGTCAGTTAAGATTCGCAGTAGTCGCACATCGTGCGCTTCGAAGAACGGCAGCACTTTATCATTAAGCAGGTCGGCCGCCACCAAAGCGTTCTTGCGATCGTAGAGTTTGACCTGTGCCACTTTGGTGTAAGTGTCGATGAAGGTTTGTTGATAAATGCGACCGACGCCCTTCAAAGTACCGACATAGAAAGTGTCCTGCGCACCGAGATAACCAGGATGCTCAGTCTCTATCTCACCGTGCGCTTCCTTCTCCTGCTTCGCCCTCTCCAATGCCCGCAATTGCTCCTCAGTAAGCACCAGGTTCTCTTGCGCTGCCTTGGCCTCCAGCGCTTTCAACCGCTTCTTGAACGTCTCCACATCGTGCCGCAGCCAGATGCAGCGCACCCCACCTGGTGAGATGAAGATGCCACGCTTCTTCAGTTCGTTGGAGACGCGCACTTGGCCCAAGGCGGGCTGCTCGATCGCCAACTCCATCACGGCCTTCTCAACATGTTCTTCGACGCGGTTCTTCAACACCGGTTTGCGCCGGCTGATCTCCTGCAGCGCCAACTCGCCGCCCCGATCGTACAATTCTTTGAAGCGATAGAAACTGTCGCGACTGTAGCCCATCACCTTGCACGCCTGACTCACGTTGCCCAAGGTCTGAGCCAACTTCACTAAGCCCACTTTGTTCTTGATGATTTTTTCTTCGCTGGTCATGCTGACACTCCTCCTGAGCTTTGCGCTCAATTTATCAGAAGCGTCAGATTAAGTCATGACTACTACATATTATTCGAATCCTCTCCAGACTCTCCTGAGTGTTCTCTTTTATCGGAGCGAGTTTCATGTCATCAACTATATTCGCTATGTGAGAACGATATCTGTCCGCCCTCGAAGATTGCCTCTTATTGACATCACTTCGAATACGCGTATCAGGTCCTCTTGATCCATCTCATCTTTTGCGCTCTTTAGTTTTTCAATTAGAACCGGAATGGCCGCGTCTCCACGATCTGCGATCTCATATGCCGATTCGAGATCAGGTGGTTCCTGCCATCGCACATAGGTACACATCCCATAAAAATTTGAGCACTCATGCTGTGTCGGAGAGCACAACAGCTATTGACGTTTAGGTCGTCACTTATCTTCCAGAGTTGGCGTGAGCCCGCACCAAGCTCGAAGTAAATCCGAAACTGTGAGGTCGCCAAATCTCTGTATATGAGACCACGATTGAATCGTCCCCGAATGTCGCATCCGCTTGCCAAGTTCATAGTTTATTTCGGTCTCGCTATCTCCTTCGCGTGTCCTGTACACGAGCCATTGCCATGGCGTCGTGCCCCTAACGGGATGGAACAATTTTTCGAGTTTATCATTCGGCCTAAGGACGCCGGCCGGCACTTTGTATTCAGACTCCAGCAACTTTAAGCACTCAATCACCTCATCTTTACGCAATTCACGCTTTTTGAAGTAACGATTGTACAGTTCATTAATAGTTAAATTCTCCCTACCATCAAATCTTTGTACTATAGCTTGTTCCCAATCATCCTGATTGCTCATCGGATTACCCACAAGCCACATTGCACACCCATCGCTAGGTTGAAACCTGCTGTAAACGCGCCGACACCTGAGAGGATAGGTGTTGCCTTCGTCCCAAATTTGATTAGTGACCCCTTCACAGAAGGATCAGCAGTGTGCCGAAGAGAAAGTTAAGTTCGCTGGCGTACGGGTTTGTGGTACCCCCAATGCCGGAGCGACTGGCTTTCATTGCTGTAGCAGCTGCATCACCTGCTAGGGAGACCGGAGGTCCAATTTCCAGCACCTGCGCCGTTACTCGAGCCACGCCATTGACGAGTGAACCTTTGGTTAGGTGGTCCACGGTCGCTGAAAACCGCCATCCATTAAAGCACTCGCCGAAGGAACTGGGGTTTTTTCGGCTGCGGAGTTGGTGTTGGCGAGGGATGTGGTTGTCGAGTTGGATCCTGAAAAAAGAATCCTAACCATGAACAGATGGAACCAAACATCGATGATTCTACTTGCAATTTGGGGTCGGCGTCGGCGGGGACATCGAACGCGGCAGCGCATAAAGTTCGACTTCCAATCGATCTCTGCAACCACCGTCTATAGTAACGATGCGCGTCGCCTCGATGCCACGTACCCTAACCAGATAGTTCTTTGCTCTTTTGGCGCGCGCTTCGGGTTCTCCTAAACGCGTTTTCTTTCCGGCGTACACGATAATGTAGCCCTTGAAATCTAGCTCATCCCTCAAATGGAGCGCGAAGTTGGCGAGACGCGCCTTTTCGTCACTGAATAGAAGGTTGGAGTATTCATCGAACTTGCGCACATTACCGCCTTGTGGCGCAGTGGAACAACGTAAGTGATTGTCCTTGGTCTGCGGAGAATACTGAATTGATATCACTTCTCCATTTGGAGCCATGCGAAGGCTCATGCCTTCTGCGTCGTTGGCGAAGGTCGAATCTCCGATATGCGGATCCGGGAACTTCTGGAAGCGGTTTAGGTCTATCTTCAAATCAGAAAGCGTCACTTTGGTTTGAGGGTAAACCGTAATCATCGTTACTGTGCCAGATGCTACATTCCACTCCTCCCCTTTCTCACAGCCCCCATGTGAGTACCCTACGTTTACGCGTACGGTTCCTAGATCATAGGTAATCCCTCCTGGCTTCATGGGAGGACCAATCAACCGTTCAACGTCCGAGCGGGTTGAGTGCAGTGGCACAATCCCGCGCCATCCTGTCTGCAGGATGAAATTAGCTGCACTAAGGACGCCGCAAATACAGGCTGCAATAATCGTAACTCCCATTTTCATTTCCTCGGAGCAGGATAAGCAGACGGAACTTTGGGATGCCAGTAGAGGCCTGCGTTATGGACATCGGTCGCGGTCTGGTCTGGAAAATTCTTATGAGTATCACGTCCTTGGCGTACCAACACCGCGTTCAGTGCATTTGTCCATCTGAGGATCTGAGTACATGCGTCCACTTGGCGATAGATGATGCATAGTTTCCGCCAAAACGCTTGGGTGGTCTCACTAATCAAAAAACCACGCCTGTCCATTTGATTCGCACGGCTCCCCATCTTCTCAGTATTGGAATAGGTTATAGGGTCAGCCCACAAGTAGCCTTACTTTGCCATTGATCACGCCCTTGATACTCAACGCACTTGAGAGCGTTTCGCCTCGTACCAGGCGACGATTCGCCGGGTTTGATGAAGACGAGTCGTTCACGGTTTCTAATTTGCATCTCGATAGCGCCAACGTCATTCGACTACGACTTCCAACACGTTTTCTCACTCGTGGTCTTTACCGGATAGAGGTCAGCGGCGTCAGCTCGGATGGCGTGACAGGTCCGTCGGAAGAGTACCAGTTTGTTGTACATGCTTCTTCTCAAGGGATGCATCCGAGTAATTTAACATCCGGCCGCCGGGTTCTGCGGAAGCCATCTTTCCTATTAGCCAAATGTTAGGGCTTGGGTGGACAACGCAAGTCATCGTCTTTCTTTGCCCCGTAGTACGTAATCGCCCTGACCGTGTTACCGCTTGTTTCCATCCCAACTCCTTGAATGTAATCGCTAAGATAGACGAGACCTTTCAACTCCGGATCCGGCGCTCGATCATATTTTGAAATGTCGACGTCGAGGGCGGAGAACGGCTGCGGAGTCTTGAAATGAACGGTGATCTGAATCACGGTATCCGCTGGCACCTGCCAGGAATTCGCTGCATCATCATTACGGCAGGTCGGCTCGTTCGCATAGAGTGCGAAAACCGTCTTGTCAGGCAAGTCATAAAAACAAGCGTTGCCTCCACATCGCACCGGTTTGAGCTTGAGCAGCCGTTCTACATCTGCGCGAGTGGAATGGAGCGGCACGATACCGCACCATTCTTTGGCAGTACTTGAAAACACATAGACAAAGATGAACAACAAAGAAATAAGAAATGGTCTCTTCATTTGCCTATCCTCCAGTAGGACTACAGTGGGCGCGCAATTGGCGATCCCAATAATTGCGCCTATCGGTCCTGAGCTTATCCTGCTCTTCGTTTGTCCGTGGCTTCGGTCCCGACGGATAACCTGGTGCTCCGGTTAATATCCTTGCGACCCTTGCTAAGAGGTAATCGTTATAAATGGGAGCACCATACTGGTCAGCAGCTCCCGCGTGATGAATGAATTCATGCAGAGCCACGACAGCGTAAGAAATTTGGGCCCCATCCGGATCTCTACCTCCGCTGGCAAACAGGAAGATACTTACTTTTGCAGTACCGCTAAAAATATCGCCCGCTGCGTCCCCTCCGCCGGCCCCTGGGTAAAAACTAATGCCTCCTTTAGGTTGTTTTGCTATTGTCCTGGCGAGCTCGTAAAGGTTGTAGGTATACGGGGCGGTATTCGTCAGTTGCCGAGCGATATCGAGTAAATCGGATATAAATATGGGGCGGCCTCCGTGGCCGCCCGTTTGGTCAACAACACGTGTTGGCGAGAATGGGTGACCACGGAGGGCCACCCCTACAGTTAATGCGTGATCTTTGTTGAATAGAGGATGCCGGCCTTGTCTTCAGCATCAGAGGGAGGCGTTGATCAACGCTTACTAGTTACTAACGTCACCGGTAACGCAATCTACAACGGGAATCTTATTGGCGATATTAAATGGCATTGGAATAGAGGTGATAGGATCGGACCATAGATAACCCTTGGTCTTCCACTGATCATTCCATTTGATATTGGAAGCACGCGGGTAGTACCAGGTTAGTACTACCATTTGTAAAAAGTTGAGGCCACGCAAACGTCTACCGCCACCATCGGAATCGGCACCAAAGTTGTAGGAAAGCACCCGGGTAGGACTGTACGTTTCACCAGGTTTCAATACGACGAATTGTGACTCGTCAGGAACCGAATCCATCGTCATACCGGCCCCTTCCAATCCGAAAAGTATTCTTACCGTGATCTTGTACTTTTTTTTCATCGCATTCTTAAAATTGCGACTCAGCATGTATTGGGTTACGGCAGTGCTTCTTTTGTCCAGGATAACAGTATTTTTCCCCCGGTTCGTGAAGTTCAAGCGCAAGGTGAATTGTAGTCCGTTACCTGAACAGGCTTTTTGTTGGATGAGATCCGTGGTGAGTTCCAAGTGTGCAAAAAAGGGATCTAAACCTTGTTGCATTCTAACTCCCCCACCATCAGGGTTTGTCTGGGCGGTGCCTGTTGAGGCGCAAAAGAAACCTAAGAAAACCAAAAAAGACAAGTGTTTCATAGTTCCTCCAAGTGTCACGATATTGATGGCAAGTTAGTACGCAACGTCACGGAGATTTATCTGTTACATTTTACGTGCATCACAACGATACCTGGTGTGGACGGCCGGTTAGTAAGGTTGCAATTCCCCAAAACACGCTGCGCGAATCTTTTCATTGTTTGCTCCAGTTGCCAGGTTGGAACCTGCATCCTTGTCGTACTTCCCATAGATTTTGGTTCTGTGGCCGAGTTCGTGTAGCACTACAAACGCACCGAAAGTAGAACCCAAAGATCGCGACAGCTTGTTGACGTTTTATGATTTTCCGGCCGAACACTGGATCCACATCCGCACCACGAATCCGGTCGAATCAACCTTCGCCACCGTGCGCTTGCGGACTGCAAAGACACGCGGCTGCGTCTCGCGCGCTGGCATCCTGGCGATGGTCTTCAAGCTGAACGAAGAGTGCGGAACAACACTGGCGCAAACTGAAAGGGGCGGCACGCTTGGCCCAAGTGATCGATGGCGTACGTTTCAAAGACGGTACAAGATGAGGCTCAGAGAATTGCTGCCTGAGATCTTCCATACCCAACATTTGCAAAAAACTCGCTCGAATGGCACGACAGGTCCGTCGGAAGAGTACCAGTTGTCGTGAAGGGGTAGAGTTGCTGCTTCCAAAGCGATCTTTACACGATTATAGAATTTACAAGATTACCTATCCGCGTACGAACACGCTCAATAACTTCAGTCAAGAGCCTTGATGTCGCGTGAATTCTCCCTTTTAATAGTGTCCATATACCTCTCAGCCTTCGACTTCACGGGTGCGAATTTTATGTGTGAAACAACACGCTCTAATTCATCGATTACGTCTTGTCGACCGCGCAAACTCCCTTTAACAGCTAAGACGGTAAAGATGTCTAAAATCCGTGTCTTCGTGATTTCCAACGGCTCTGCCTTGAGACGGTTGAGAAGGTACGGAATTACTTGTTCGCCTCCTTCAGCGATATATGCAGCATAGCCGCTTTCGGGTGGTTCCCGGTTCATTCCACACAAATACAAATCAACTTGCTTCTCCAGAGGATACTGCCTAAATCTGATCTCGCGTTCGCTTGAGGAAAGCTGGAAAAAATCGCGACATTCACGTGGCATAACTAGCGAGAAACAACCGCTATAACTGCATAGCGACAGTATAAGGGTTAAGATGTACACGATTCTTCGTTTCGTTGTTATGGTGGGCACGACAATCCCTCCCCCCCGTAATTTAAGTTCACCAGCGCATTTCTGACCTCACTTGCTTTGGCTTCAGCAGCTTGCTCGTAAACATTTAGGTCGTGGGGTAAGTTAATCCCCTTCGTTGCCGCTACCATTGCTGCGAGGAGACCTACTCCAGACGTTACGGCGATACTACTTGCGGCGTACGTCTCAACGAATGTTTTGGTGCCCACCGCTCTATATTGCGCCGAATGTGCGATTTCGTGCGCAAGTAAGGTTATTCCCGCGAGAGTTCTAGGATTGAACTCACCTTGCTTAAAGTGAATGTGATCACCGAGCGTGATTGCTGCCATTGTCGGCGGCACCAGCGATGAATCCACGTGAATCCGTATGTCCGCCAATAACTTTTTATCAAAAAACTTCGATAACACAGTCCTGAGGCATGCATTCAGCTGTCCATGGACCTCACGTGGTCTCTGCGGGTTCAATCCTTCGGCCATTATTGGTTTCTCAGGATCGATCACCATCCCAACTTCACCACCGAAACCAAACGTTCCCACCATGCCTTGTTCCGCAACTATATCGCCAGCAAAGAAAACACCAATGTCTATGTCTGGATCAAGGCCTGAAGGATCGACGAAGTTCACCGGATCGTTCTGCACGTAAGCATAGCGGTTGAACGACTGCGGATTGGTCCAGTCGTAACTACCGTCGTAGGGGTCAGGTTGTATAAAGTGATGCCATTTGCCTGCATATCGACGCATCATTGCTTCATCGCCGCCGTTGGCGTCTCTTTCGTAAGTCGTGTAGCGATGGGGCTGGAAAGCCTGGTTGCTGCTGCGTAAAGTTTCACCGCCCCAGGGATCGAGGTCTATCGTGCTGGTGATTGCGCCGGAGCTGTTAGTGATGCGCTGGCTCTTCGTAATAAGCGGCCCACGTGATCGTAGTCATAGAGCGATCGAGCGTGGGATCGTCGAGGTTCTGCGCGTAGGTGACGCGGCCGGTGTTCTCGTTGAAGTTGTTGTACGAGTAATTCCAGCGCATCACGTTCGGAATGCTCCACTCCTTCGGACGCAGCCGTTTGTCATAGCCCACCGACAACGCACGACCATTACCGTAGCTCGTTGACTTTAACCCGCTCCACGCTCGATAGCGAATGTTGCTGGCATAAGTCGATACGCCACCGTACCCGCTGCCCGTGACGCCGCTCACTCGAGTGGAATGATCGTAGCCATAAGCAACCTGTGAGCCGTTGACGGAATTCGTCAGGCTCAGCAGTTGTCCACCCAGATCATACGCATACGAAAGCGTGAACGAACCAACACCAGTGAAGCTCCTCGTTTCAGACGTCAACTGGGCCAGCGAATTGTAACCATAAACCACGGTTCCCAACCCATCCGTCATCTGCGTGCGATGCCCCGCCGCATCGTAAGCGAAGCTGACGTTTGGCGTGGCTGCGGTATCTCCACTCACGCTGTAATTGATACCCGTAAGTAAGCGCCGGTTGTTGTAGCTGAACGTTTGGATCGCATTGCGCGCATCCTTAAGCTGATAGAGAGTGTCATCGGCATTGTAAGTGAACGTTGTAAGCCCCTGCTCGGGCGTGGTCCTCTTCCACAGTCTGCCGAAACCGTCGTATTCAAAAGTACGCACCTGTCCTGCTTGCGAGCTCTGCGTGATTTGGTCGCGCGCGTTGTAGGCATAAGTCGTGGTGGCATAGACGCTTTCGTCCCAGTTCAGCTCGTCGACCTGTTTCAAGCGTCCAAAAACACCCATCGTTAGCTTACGCCGCCGGCCGCGTTCATCCCTGGTCGTCACCGTCTCACCACCAGCACAACCACAGCCGCCGTAAGTGTTCTCGCGCGTGCTGCCGTCAGGATTCGTTGTTTCGCGTGGCCGGCCCTTCCAATCATAGGTCTGCAAGGTCCACTCCCAGACTGAGTCATCGCCAGCCGGTACCCACGTACCGAGTATCTCAGTCGGGTTCGACTGTCCGGAAAGACGGCCCATGATGTCGTACTTCAGGTACTGCGCACTGTAACCGCCAGTGCTGTTTGAATGGTTCATGGCTGAAGCACGCACGCGTCCAGCGCCGTCGAACACGGCAATACTGTATCGCTCAACGCCGGCTTGATCCTGCGTGTAGTTTTGCAGGGCTCCAGAGGGCAGGTAAACGTAACGTGTGTAGGCACCGTTGTTCTGGTTCGTCACGCGATCGAGCCGCCCAATCGAGTCATAAGTCAGGCGGTGCTCGAGATACTGAACCGGATCTCCACTCAGACCGGTGCCTTTGCTGGGAGCAGTTGTCTTTGTTACTGCACCGAAGTCGAACTTGTATTCGGTGGTTGAGATGAACCCATCCGCATCCGTGACGGAGGTAGGATAGGCAAACGTGTTGCGGTTAACTGCGTCAGAAAACGAATCCGTGTAGCTGATGGTGTCGGCATTTCCGTAGTGGTCCTCGACCCTGATCACCGAACCGGTGCGGTTGTACTTGAAAGTAGTACGCGTAAGCTTTTGCCAGTTATCAAAGTCAGAGACACCCAGCGACCAATCCAGCACAGATTACCGCGTCCACTGGCCGCGACGTCGCTGGCGTCGTGCTGCGTGGCCGCTTGCGGAGTCGCGACCCAGGCATCGTTGCCCCAATCGTAGTCATACCACACCCTTGACTGGGGTTGACGGCGGGGACATTGACCTCGGCAGAGCATAAAGTTCTACGTCTGTAAGTTCATCGTAGGACTTATCGTTTTGACGAGTAAACGCGAAAGCGCCCTAAGCTGAACTACTTTGGAGCGCGGCGCAAACGTATTTTGCGATGCGCGACTATGGCGAATCTGCTGCATTAGTCGAAAAAGCATTGATGCTCGCTCGTTCACTGCGATTACCGAAGCTCATATATCTGGCAAGCACCACACCAGGTGAGACATATGCAGCCGACGATAAAGTCGAATTAGCGATTACTACCCTCAAAGAGGCGATTGATCAAATTGAAGAATTGCGTGAACAGGTCGACAAGAAAGCCGGCAGCTCTTTTTTGAGAACAAGGTTGGACCATATCGAACCATGGTGAAGCTGCTGACGCAACGCGGCGACAACTTCGAAGCATTGCTTTACGCGGAACGAGCAAAGGCGAGGGTGTTGATGGAGGCAGTTCGAAATAACAGACGTGATTTACGAAACCTACCTACCGAGAGTGAAAAAGCCCAAGCGGAAGTTTTGATGAACAAGTACCTTGCCATTAAAAACCGAATCAAATCACAAGCCACCGCTCAACCTCCAGATGACCTTCAGAATGAGCTGAACGCTGTGCGCAAGGAGTTAGTAGTGTTTCAGGAGCGGTTTGGTGCGGCGCATCCTGACTTGCAGTCACGGGTCGGTCCTGCTCGTCTCTTGACGCATGCGAACCTAAACACTCTCGTACCTACTAACGACTTGGCGTATCTGAACTACGTTGTCACGGGAGACAAAGTCGGGCTCTTCATTCTGACAAGAAACGCAATCACCCCGGAACACGAGCTAAAGTTTGTAATCTCCCGGTCACCGCGGATGAGCTTCGAAGAAAAGTCAGCGAATTCCATTCGGCATTGGCAGAACGGCAGCCCGACTACGCTTCGTTGGGACGTGAGCTCTACCGATTGCTGATTGAGCCGGCGGCTAATGAACTTCAAAAACATCAACACTATATGCATTATTCCTGATGAGTTTCTTTGGACTTTGCCGTTTCAAGCTTTAACAAACACGCGCGGTAATTACCTTATACAAGATTACTCTTTGTTCTATGCGCCTTCATTCGGCGTGCTGAACGAAATGGCCCTACGGAAGCAACAACAAAACGGCAAAGCATCACTGATAGCGTTCGGAAATCCAGTAATCCGTACGAATGGAAGCCTCAAACAAAATTTACATCCCTTACCGGAGACAGAAGTCGAAGTGGCTGCCATAGCAGCAACTACTCGGACGCAGATGAAGAAGGTACTCGTTAGACGTGAGGCAGATGAAAAGACCTTTAAAACGCTGGCGCCACAATACGCGATAATTCACCTTGCCACTCACGGAGTCCTGGATAATAGAGAACCTTTGAATTCTTACGTGTTGCTGACAAAGACTGAAGAGGAGACCGCAAACGACGGCTTATTACACGCGCACGAGATTATTGATTTGCATCTGGATGCAGATTTAGCGGTCCTTTCCGCGTGCGAAACCGCTAATGGCAGGATTAGTCCAGGTGAAGGTGTGATTGGTATGTCCTGGGCCTTTCTAGTGGCAGGAGCCCTGGTCCACCAGTGCCGCTAAGTGTATTAACTGTTCTGCACAAGGTTGAATCATTTACTTTTCTGTGAGTCGAGGCTCTCGATCGATATGCCACTCTCTGTAACATAAACATAGTAAACGAAGGGCCCTTTTTGTGCTGCCGCCACGACAAAGCCTTTCTCAGCACTTTTGATAGCGCGGTGTCCTGAAAGTTCGCCCTCCACGCTTACCCATCTCGAGTCGGTGCGAGGTGCGGAAACAGCCAACGTAGATGCGGTGCCCGGCTGAACGTCAAATAGCAAGAAAGTATCGACTGACACGATCCGCAGAAACGGAATTGTCTCGGCTGTTTTATTAAGCACGATGATACTTTCCTGGGCACCATCGCGAAACTCCCTTTTGTAAAACTGGAGGATATTCTCACTGAGCCACGAGTTTTCCGGATACCAAAGCTCGAACGAAGGGTCCAACCAGTCGCCGGAATGCAAAAACTTATCTGCCAGAAAAAGTTTCTCTCCTTTAGTAACGGAAAACCGCACCTCGTGATTGACGAAAGGAATCCTGGGCCGATCCTTCCTGCCCGTCAAGCGAACCGTGTAAGTTCCTTTTGGCGAAGTAGTAGTGAGGAACGGCTCGGCTGGTACAAGTGTTCTAACTAGAATAACAGAACCGACCGCCGCTACGACAAAGGTGATGAGCAAAGCAATTCCCCAAATGATCCTTTTCCCCGACATTCGCGTATCTCCTGTTATTGACATAACTCTGAGGTCAAACTATTTCTGAGCCTCTCCGGTTCACTCGGCGTTTTCCCTGTAAGGAAGTTGTATAGGTGTTGGCCAACAGCCCAGCCCGCTCGGTTGCCAGCCATTTCCGCCGGTGCCTGTGGGTACCTTCGCGAGGCCCACTGAGCGAAGTCGTAGGCATCAACCAACCCCCCGATCACATTTGTTGCGATGCCGCCATGCTTCGCGCCACCTTGGAAGAAGACATGTCCGTACACACCCGCGCCCTGCCCACCAGCTTCCGTCAACTCAGGCTTAAAGCCATCCGCGCGATTGTGGATATGCCTTTCGTAGTGAGTATGCGCGAGGTCCATTAGGTGCCCTGCTAGAACTTTGGCCTTTGAGTCTCGGTTAAAAGGCTGATCGTAAAAACTGGCGACCGCTTCTCGGCGTCAGCACCAAGGCAGGCAGGAGCAGTTAAGGTTGTGCGACTCATTCATCCGTTTCCTCTTCAGAAGCTATCAGACCGTGCTCTGCAGGCAAAAAATGGACTGGAAAGCGAGTATGATGATTATAAAGAGCGCCGGTGAAATCCACTTGTGAAAGGTTAGCGTCAATCAAGGTTGCTCCGTGTAACCGTGTTGGCGTTCCGATGTTGGATGGTCCTAGTTTTGCACCCGTTAGATCGGCACCATTCAGATTAGCCTCAATCAAGTTAGCTCCCAGTAATTCAGCATCCTTTAGGACCGCTCGTTGGAAATCTGCACGGTATAGGTAGGCCATGTACAGATCTGCCCGCGTCAGGTTGGCGCCTGTTAGTTTCGCGTCGGAAAGCACCGCTCCTTCCAAGACCGCGTCTTCCAGAACAGCTTCCGTTAAGTCAGCGGAATCAAGATCCGCACAACTGAGATCGCATTTCGAAAAGTCTTTTCGCGAAAGATTCGCGCCGGCCAATTTCGCCGACCTCAAATCGCGGCCGCGATAATCAGTATCACCCATGCTACTCAATCTCCATCCATCACAATCAAACGGATTAGATTCCTATTATGTTGGAATCTTGCCTCCCTGTCCGCAGTCTCTGGAGACAATGCACCGGATGATGATTATCGGCAAAGGAACGACAACCGGCACGCTAGGATGTACGGGTTGTGCCGCCGGAGCAGGCACTATTATGGGCGTGATTATTGGCGGAATTGGCACAACCCCAGGGCTTGTGCTTTTTGATGCTTGGCCCGTAGGCTGCGTGGCTGGCGCGCCTCCCGAACCTCCCGAACCGCCACACTTGTCGTCGTATTCCTGTCTGCGGCGCTCCAGAGTCTCAACTAAGTCGTTTATGATTTTTCTATGTCCCTCTATGCTGTTTCGTAGCGGACCAGGGTCATTCAGAGGCAGGTTTAGTTTGTCTTTCAAGATATCTTCGGCTCTGTGCTGTATGTCTCGAAGAACATTATTTATCTTTTTTGCTAGAGCCTGACATATTGGATTGCTCGGATCTAGCTTCTTTCGCGGTTTCGCTGGCGCTTGAGGATCCGCGGGCTCGGCCATTTCTGGTTTAAGGGGAGTGATGACCATTCCCAGTTCACCATCGAAACCAAATGTTCCCACCATACCTGGTTCCGCGACTGTGTTACCGGCAAAGAAGGTACCAATGTCTATGTCTGGATCAAGACCTGAGGGATCGACGAAGTTCACTGGATCGTTCTGAACATACGCATACCGATTGAACGACTGCGGATTTGTTAAGTCGTAACTACCGTCATAAGGATCAGGTTGGGCGAAGCGGTGCCACTGGCCTGCATATCGACGCATCATTGCTTCATCGCCGCCGTTGGCGTCTCTTTCGTAAGTCGTGTAGCGATGGGGTTGGAAGGCCTGGTTGCTGCTGCGTAAAGTTTCACCGCCCCACGGATCAAGATCGATCGTGCTGGTGATTGCGCCGGAGCTGTTAGTGATGCGCTGGCTCTTCGTAACTGGATCTTGATGTACCCAGCTCACCTGATTACTTTGCTGAATTGCGAGCATTTGACTGCCAAGGTAAACGTAGCCGCGCTGCAAGACACCGCTGGCGTTCAACTCACTTATTACCTGCCCACCCAGAACGGTCGAGCGCAGGTAGTAGGTGGTAGCTCCGGCTTCGACCTTCTTAACGCGCAAACGATCTCCATCGTAGCTCTGCGTTACGCCACCGCCTGAGGTCTGCTGACCGGTAGCATCGTAGGTGTAACTCTGACTACCATCATTAATGAGGTTTCCGGCAGCGTCGTAGCTGATGGTCAAGCTGGTTCCGGGAACAGTCGTTAAGCGGTTGTTCACGTAACTGGGCCACTGTTCAAGCCACGGATTGAACCAGCCGCCCCAGCCGACGCGATACCACATATTACCCATCTCATCGTAGCGATACGAGTGCGCGTATGGCCCATCCTGCGTGCCACCCTGTCCAATCAGATGCCCGCGTGCCTCTGAACCGGTGCGCGCTTCAATCAAGCGGCCAACCTGATCGTAGTCGTATGAGCGATCAAGCCTTGGATCGTCGAGGTTCTGCGCGTAGGTGACGCGGCCGGTGTTCTCGTTGAAGTTGGTGTACGAGTAATTCCAGCGCATCACGTTTGGAATGCTCCACTCCGTCGGCCGCAGCCGTTTGTCATAGCCCACCGACAACGCGCGACCATCACCGTAGCTCGTCGACTTCAACCCACTCCACGCCCGGTAACGAATGTTGCTGGCATAAGTCGACACACCACCGTACCCGCCGCCCGTGACGCCACTCACTCGAGTCGAATGATCGTAGCCATAGGTAACCTGAGAGCCGTTGACGGAATTCGTCAGGCTCAACAGTTGTCCACCCAGATCATACGCATACGATAGCGTGAACGAACCGACACCAGTGAAGCTCCTCGTTTCAGACGTCAACTGGGCCAGCGAGTTGTAACCATAAACAACAGTTCCCAACCCATCCGTCATCTGCGTGCGATGCCCCGCGGCATCGTAAGCGAAGCTGACGTTTGGCGTTGGTGCGGTATCTCCACTCACGCTGTAATTGATACCCGTAAGTAAGCGCCGGTTGTTGTAGCTGAAGGTGTGGATCGCATTGCGCGCGTCCTTAAGCTGATAGAGAGTGTCATCGGGGTTGTAAGTGAACGTGGTCAGACCCTGCTCGGGCGTGGTCCTCTTCCACAGTCTGCCGAAACCGTCATATTCAAAAGTACGCACCTGTCCTGCTTGGGAGCTCTGCGTGATCTGGTGGCGCGCGTTATAGATGTAAGTCGTCGTGGCATAGACACTTTGATCCCAGTTCAGCTCGTCGACCTGTTTCAAGCGTCCAAAAACATCCATCGTTAGCTTACGCCGCCGGCCGCGTTCATCCCTGGTCGTCACCGTCTCACCACCAGCACAACCACAGCCGCCGTAAGTGTTCTCGCGCTTGCTGCCGTCAGTATTTGTTGTTTCCAACGGCCGACCCTTCCAATCATAGGTCTGTAACGTCCACTCCCAGACTGAGTCATCGCCAGCCGGAACCCACGTACTGAGTATCTCAGTCGGGTTCGACTGCGCGGAAAGACGGCCCATGTTGTCGTACTTCAGGTACTGCGCACTGTAACCGCCAGTGCTGTTTGAATGATTCATGGCCGAAGCACGCACGCGTCCAGCGCCATCGAAGACCGCAACGCTGTATCGCTCAACGCCGGGTTGATCCTGCGTGTAGTTTTGCAGGACCCCAGAGGGCAGGTAAACGTAACGTGTGTAGGCGCCGCTGTTCTGGTTCGTCACGCGATCGAGCCGCCCAACGGAGTCATAAGTCAGGCGGTGCTCGAGATATTGAAGCGGATCTCCACTCAGACCGGTGCCTTTGCTGGGAGCAATAGTCTTTGTTACTGCGCCGAAATCGAACTTGTATTCGGTGGTTGAAGTGAACCCATCCGCATCCGTGACGGAGGTAGGATAGGCAAACGTGTTGCGATTAACTGCGTCAGAAAACGAATCCGTGTAGCTGATGGTGTCGGCATTTCCGTAGTGGTCCTCGACCCTGATCACCGAACCCGTACGGTTGTACTTGAAAGTAGTACGCGTGAGCTTTTGCCAGTTATCAAAGTCAGAGACATCCCAGCGACCAATCCAGCACAGATTACCGCGTCCACTGGCCGCGGCGTCGCTGGCGTCGTGATGTGTGGCCGCTTGCGGAGTCGCGACCCAGGCGTCGTTGCCCCAATCGTAGTCATACCACACCCTCGACTGGGGTTGATTGTTGCCGTCATAGACAATCACTTCGCGAAGCAGTCCTAATACACGGCGGGCAATGTAGGGTTCGTAATCGTAGCCGCTCTGGTTGTAGTACATCGTGGTTGTGCGGCGCGCCACGGTAGTTCCGTTCGCTGCATACTCCTTCACCTCTGTTGGCAGCGCTACCGGATCGGGCAAGTTAAAAGACGTGTAAATCGTCTCGACGCGACGCCGGTTGCCCGCTTCGTCATAAATGCTGGTGTCGTATGGTCGCGGGTTCTTCTGGTAAGAGAGAGTCGTATCATCCTGCGTCCAGGCAATGGTGGTCCATTTCTTTAACACTCCACTGGACCAGTTTTCCGTGCGCGTAGTTAATCCGCTCTGCCAGCCAGCTGTCGCAAAGAATTCTTTGTAGATTGTGGTATCAGGCATGGTTACCTGTGTCCAGGAACCATCAGCAGCAACGCTGTAAGAAGTCACGGCTTCATTGTTGTCGTTCCAGTTTTCCGCCCAATCTCTCCGTTCCGTGAAGCGCGGACATTCTGTCTGACCGGAACTCGAATCCACGTTATAAGAGGTGTAGGAACGTAGATGTGTGTCTGCGGCGTAGCTGTTAATGCGTTTCACCTGCGCGAAGGCGGCGTTGTATTCGAAGGTGAAGTAAGTCCCATCGTGCAAGTCTACGCGAGTCAGCACGGTGGTGTTGTTGTTGTTTGGGCCATTCACCTGTAGTCCACCGCCGAAAGCGGGTGATACCAAAACCTGGCCGTAACTGAAGGTGGCCCAGTCATGCGTCACTCCCGCCCAGGTTTGCCGAATTGCTTCGAGGTTGTTGTCGCCGTTATACACAAAATTGACGACGCGTCCGAGCGTGTCTGTGATCGTGAGCAGGTGACCAGTGGTTGAATTGTAAGTGGCTGAGATGTAGTTGCCGTTGCGATCCTTGATCTCAGTACACCGGTATTCGCTATTGATGGTTACCGGAACGAACTTGAACTGTGTGCCATCGGTAGTTCGTACGATGAGCGCCTGGACGTCGCTCGCATCCAACCGCGTGTAGCTACTGTCCTGCGACTCGTAATTGTTCGAGGCGCCTACTTGTCGCAATTCAACGCGCCCACCTGAAGGCGTCACCATAATATAAGCCCAGGTGTTTGTTTGTGAATTCAGAAATCTCTGCTGTAGCGTGGGCAGACCAAGCCGAAAGCCAGGAGCGGGCGAGCCGAGATCCGCGTTAAACTTCATGAATGAGTTATCCCTGGTCCATACCAGTGAGTTGTAGTAAAGCGTGAGATTCAGATCTAATCCGGCACGACCCGGCAGGCTCAACAGCGGCAAACTCCAGTTGAAGTTACGCGAGCCCAGATCGACGCCTGACTCGCCGGTTTCGTTGATTGGTCTCCCGCGAGCAGTGGAGAAGTTCGGATCGTTTGATGGGTGATACGTTCCGCCGGTTCCACCACCCAGCGGGTCACAATCGGCACACGGCAAATTCGACTGAATGGGCGACGGGGCTCGTGGTTGTTGTGGTTCGGTCCTGCGCGCTTCGTCGAGGTTCGGCAGGTTTGCACCTGGCGCGCCGCTTGTCGCAGTTGGAGGTGTTCTTGAGAAGCTGCCGCCCGGGCCATTTCCGCCACTGCCGATTCCGGGAGTCTGAAAAGGAAGTGACTGGTTGGTTGAGCCGCGCAGTGTGGCAAGTGAACCGGCGGCATTAACAACACCGCCACTCGAAACCCTGCCGGCGAGGGAAGACGTTTGTCTCACACTCTCTGTGATCGCCCGAACAATGCTCGTGACAGGACCATACGTTCGCGCAGTCTTCAATAACCCCGCGATGCCTGCCACAACCGGCGCCGCGGCAGACGTGCCGGTCACGTTCCAATAACCGCCGCCTCGTTGTGTAGTGAGTAGGTTAGTTCCAGGCGCTGCGACGGTGACGCTTCGCGCGCCCCAGTTGGACCAGGAGGCAAGCTGATCTGAGTTGTCACTCGCGGCCACCGAGATCAGATTTCGGAGATTGAAAGATGCAGGATAGTACGGAGCGGTATCCAGATCGCGGTTCCCATTACCAGCCGAACACACGACCACTACATTCCGCCTGAGGGCTCGTTCAATCGCGTCCCGCAGTGCAATCGATTCGCCGTTGGTTCCCCACGAGAGATTGATCACGTGGGCGCCATGCGCCACGGCGTAATCAATCGCCTCAACTGCCTCAGCAACGTCTCCGGTCCCCGTATTGTCCAAAACGCGAAGACTCATGAGACTGGCCCGCCACATCACGCCCGTTACTCCCAAAGAATTGTTACCTTCAGCGGCGATGATGCCGGCGACAGCGGTGCCATGTCCCTGCTCGTCCTTGATCTCGCCAGTATCTGTTGTGAAATCCCAACCGTGCAGATCACCACTATCGCTCGCACGCGGATTGATCCAGCGGTTATTCGTCAAATCGGGATGCGTAAAGTCGATGCCGCTATCGATCACCGCGACGACTGTAGCCGCCGAACCCGGCGTCGTTTGCCAGGCGGTAGTGGCGTTGATATCGGAACCGTATCGTCCTCCATTCTGGCCAGTATTTCGCAAAGACCATTGGGCATCGAGCTGAGGATCGTTAGGGCTCAGATCGTCCTTCGCAATTAGAAAATTTGGCTCGGCAAACTCGATCTGCGGGTTCAGCAATAACTCGAGCGCGACTGTTTTAACATCGCGGCCGGCACGTAGCTCGAGTCTCTCGACGCCAGATTCGCCTTGAAGCTGCTTCTTTCGCGGCGCGCTGTGCGTGGCCAGGATAGTGTCTTTGACTAATTCCGAAGTTCCGGTGCGGAAGCGCACCAGCAGCTCGTGTTCCCGGTACGGCGCCGCCGAGGGTTGTTGTAGCGTCGCGACGGATCTGGTTTTTGATATCGATCGCGCGCGAACACTAAGAGGAGCGCATAACGATACAACCAACACATATGAGAGGGCCGCGGCCGCAGCCATGCGCAAAGTGGTTCTGGAGTAAGGAGTGGAATTCGTCACGGGAGTGCTCCATGGAATCAAAACATGAGCGGTTGAGTGTTAGACGGGAGCCGGAGATTACGCTAGAGGAATGAGACGTAAACATTTACAACCTTGAAGATTTCGGTTACGCGACTTTGAATAGCTCGCAAATCGAGGGAGTCCGCGCACTTTACTCCCGGAGGTTGGACCATGTCAATGCAAAAACTTTCTTGAGAAGTTCTGATTTCGAATCTTGTCCACAGATTGCCCCCGTTCTCATAGCTTCTGTGTAATCTGTGGATCAGCTCTGTAATGTTTCGAAAAGAATGTTCATATTATGTAGATTGAACTCAACCACGAATTGGATCAATTCTGCCATGCAACTAAATCCAAAATCGTGTAGTGAGTTCATGGTGTTGGTTCGTTTAAGTAAGTCTCCCCATCGCTAACGCACACTTCTTTTTACTGAGGGAATCTAACACTCGTTTCCGCGTTAGATTAAGCAGGAACAATTGCCCAGAAGGTCCTGGACCAGGCTTCGAGGGCCGCCCACACACTCAACGATTACCTGCGTACTGTTTACAAGAATCGAAGCCAATCCAGGACCTGATTAGCGGTTCAGTGTCTGGTCTTAGACTCAGCGGCATTCCTTAAGCCGGCTCTGAACATCTCACCAATCACATGTTCCACCGCCAAACGGGCGAGGAGGTATCTATGTTTCCATCAGAGGACCACTCATCTAATTACAACTCAACAGGCCACAATCAACCGGGGACTACGCAAATGGAATACGATGCAGCGAAGTACAGCCAATCAGAGATCAACAGTGGACAACGTAAGATCAATTACGCACTCACACTGGTAGATGAGAAGCTTGCGAAAGCCATCGAGGCACTCAGGGATGCGATCAAGGCATTACCCGCAACCCACAACATTGACCTCGAAGGTGTAGATAAAGCAATCAACGACGCTGTCGACACAAGTCGGCTGGTCGCGGGTATCCAGCCTCCGGGTTGCGACCCGAAATGGCCGCAGTAGCTCTCGCACTCTCCCCAGCGACAGATCTGCGCAACAATGCTTAAGACAAGCGAAACAGCCAACAAGCTTTACTGTTCGCTGATTATCGTTACGACACTGGTTTTAGTCCCCCGTTGACACGCTACTTGCTTGTAGTCGGGTGACCAGGCGTATGCGTAGATCTGTTCGCTGTTGAAATTTGTAAGCTGTCTCTCCACTCCAGTGTCGAGATCGTAACTCCAGATATTCGCATAGCCGTCAGTGTTCTTTACGTAGGTCAAATGGCGATTGTCTCCGAACCAGCGGACCACCTGTCCTTCCTGCCTTGGAACCTTAACGTATCTCAAAGCCGCGCCCCCCTGCGCCGGGAAGATCGCAACGTCCTCCGCGTCTGAAACTTCGTTATAGCGACACGCAACGAGTTGGTTGTCCGGCGAGAATACTGGCATTCGATACTTCTCACCTATTTTTACCGGCTTGCCACCTTGCAGCGGAACTTTCCAAACACTCGTTTCCGAACCGGTTTGGTTATCGAAAGCCACCCACTCGTTGTCTGACGAGCAGGAAGGATAAAAGTTACCGTCGGTGTCCGTCAGTTGTACCAGATCACTGCCGTCATCCGCGTTCATGCGCCAGATGTTGAACTTACCGCTGCGATTGGACGCAAACAGGATGGAACGGCCATCAGCCGATGCCGCAGGCGTGTAGTTATCGCCGGCATTGATCGTAAGCTGGACCGGATCGGAGCCATCAGGATTAATGCGTGAAATGTTTAACTGGTCCTGGATCATCGACGAGTAAACGATTGTTCCGCGTTTGGTCCAGGTAAGACCGTAGCGCGAACCGACTCCTGAGGTGATCCGTGTCACTTGTTGAGGATTGCCAGGCGACGAAATCCATAAGTTCCACTGGACGGTTGTTCTTACTGTTACTATTTTTCCGCCGGAGATGCTGACGCCGTGGTAGTCAGCCCAATCCGGGGTTATTTTTTCCGCGGTTCCGTCAGGCAAGTGGATTTCCCACAAGCGGAAAGGTGAGCTGGTGTTCTTATTGGCGCTGATGATTAGACTCGACATGTCTTCGCGCCAGCCCATCTGTAAGATCTGATACCACGACGACCTGCCGATAACTTGTTCGGTTTTGTTGTTGACATCGAAAGCCACGAGGTTGGAGTGAAACATAGGCTGCCAACGGTTTTCTGGACAAACAACCGTCTTGCCATCAGGCGACCAGGCCAGACCGTAAACTGACAACCTATCCCCGTTTTTGCGAGTCGCCAGTACCTCCTCGTTCGTTCCGTCGATGTTCGACAGCATCAGCGCATACTCGGTCCCGGGGTTATGACGAACGAAAGCGAAGCGATCACCTTGTGGAGACAAACTAATCGGACTATCAACATGTTTTTTGATCTGCACCCAGTTGTTACCAGGCAAGGCGAGACTATAAAGATTGCCCGGGCCATCGTTCTCGGTGCGAGTAAAGTAAAGATAGGAGCCGTCGTGCGAAAACGTGATACCGAGGTAGTTCACGTCTTCAGGATGAACCGCGACCGACCAACCGGACGTAGTGGTGCTCCTCACAATTAACTGCTGCCTGCCATTTTGTTCTTCGGCATAGGCCACCAGTTTGCCGTCGGGGGAGATTGCGGAGGTGACTGATGTTCCCGAATTCGTAAACGGAGTCATCTGCCAATTAGGCGCTGTACTTTTTACCTCTTGCGGTTGTTTGACGGGATCGACCACCCGGTTGATCCATCGTGCTGCGGCTGGAAGGAAGAGAAGGAAAACGAGGACGCCGCTTGCTCCTGCGAAAATCGCTGTTGCTGTTTTGTGTGTCCTGATCTCAGCAAATATTGAGTCGGCGGTTGAGATCGCCTGTGACTTGAGGCGGGTGAAGATTCGTGAGCCTCCGTATGGCTCCGGCGACGGCTGAAGTACCGGGATCGTCCCGGAATAAGCTTCAGCATTGCGCTCCATCTCTCTTTTCAATTTCGCCAGATCGGAAGTGAGCTTCGGGACTGTTTGATATCTTTTTTCGCGGTCTTTTTCTAAAGCTTTTGTAACGATCTCGCGAAGCTGGACCGGGACTTCAGGAGGAAAATTGAGTTGTGCTGGTTCTGACGCGAGTATCGAAGCGATCGAATCGTTGCGGGAGCGCGCCTCGAAAGGTGTTGAGCCGGTCAGCATCTCGTAAAGCACGACGCCCAGACTCCAGATGTCCGTGCGCTCATCGACTGTATCCTCCCGCAGTTGTTCGGGCGACATGTACTTCACCGTTCCCATCAACATCCGCGGCTCAGTGAGTACCTGCGTGTTTGCCTCGGCCAACCGGCGTTGCTCGGGCAAGAGCTCCGTGAGTTTTGCCAGACCGAAGTCGACGACTTTTATATAGCCGTCGGGGCGCAGCATGATGTTTTCGGGTTTGATATCGCGATGAACGATGCCGATTGCGTGTGCGCTGGCGAGCGCAGCGCCGACTTGAAGAATAACCTGTAACGCCTCGAGTGGCTTGAATGTCCCACGTCCGAGTTGATCGCGAAGAGTGATCCCCTGGATGAACTCCATTGCGATGAAGTGGCGTCCCGTTTCGTTGATCCCGATCTCGTGAATCACGCACACGTTGGGGTGACTAAGGGCAGAAGCGGCGCGCGCTTCCTGTTCGAAACGAAGTACGCGCCGGGGATCGGTAGCGAACTCACGGGCAATGAGTTTCAGCGCGATCTTGCGACCGAGGTTTGCGTCATGTGCGAGATAGATCTGGCCCATTCCGCCCGCACCGAGCGAACACTCGATCTCGTAGCGTCCTATCTTTTGCCCCGCGCGAAATTCGCTCGGTTCGTCGGCAAACAATTCGGCCGCAAATTCATATGCGGGAGAACTTAGAAAGTCGTCATTGTTTGCGTCTGCGGTAAGCAGAGCTTCCACCTCTTCGCGCACCGACGGATCGTCTCCGCAAACTTCGTTGAGAAAATCTGAGCGCTCGGCAGGTGGGCGGACTTGAGCAGAAATGAAAATCGCTTTTATTTGCTGCCATCTGTCAGGGGTGATCATGTCGCTTCTTGAGGTTGTCAATGCATGTTGCTGACTATAACGCGAGAATGGTCGGCTAAGTCCCTCAAGACTTCCTGGTCCTGGTTAGCTCGGACTTCAGGTAGGCCTTCGCGATTCTCCATTCGCGCTCTATGGTCGCGTGTGAGATGTCCATTACTCCCTCTATTTCCTCAATCGTGAGTCCGCCAAAGAATTTCAATTCCACAATACGTGCCTGCACCGGATCAATTTCTGCGAGCTTATTTAAAGCCTCATGAAGGTCCAGCAGGTCGGCATCGGGTTCCGCGCCAAAGTCCGCAATATTTTTGAGCGAAACGCATACCCGATCGCCGCCACATTTTTCGGCGAACTTGTGCCGGGCATGATCGACGAGAATACGTCGCATCATTACCGCTGCGACGCCAAAGAACTGGGATCGGTTCTGCCAGCACATCCTGTGCTGTTCAGAGAATTTCAGGAAAAGTTCATTGACGAGGGCCGTAGGTTGTAGCGTGTGTTCGCGGCGTTCCCGGCGCAGGTGGGCCGCAGCGAGCCTGCGAAGCTCGTTATAAACAAGGGGCATCAACTCATCGCGTGCGTCTTCCTCACCATTGCTCCACCGTTCGAGTAATTGAGTGATGCCGTGGGACGAACTAGTCGTCATGCGCTTATCTCTTTCTGTTGCGCGAAACCCATTGACGAGTGTGAGTGGGCAGTCTGCAAGGCGCCCGTGGCTGCTGATTCTAGCACCGGAAAAAATTTGAGGGAATGTTGGGACGGAATCCGCGTTTTATACAAACAGGAGACAGGGAGGCCTGATGCGGAGGATAAGAGGGCTTCTTTGATAAATTCTCACCCCGCCCCCGCAGGTAACAAAGCGGCAGAGCAAGCCCGGATCTCCCACTCTGCCGCTTTGTTTATTACCCACCAAAAAGGCATAAAAGCACCATAACAAATAGTTTTGTCACGTTTCTGGCGAGATAGTGTAATTTAGCGACCGAACGCCGCGCTCGATATGGAGCACGGTCGCGGTCGCGTTCATTAAGCACTTGAGGAGTGAATGTCTACAATGTCGTTTCCTAAACGAGCAAAATCAATCATCGTGATTGCCTGTTTGGTTTTGGCTGGGACTGTGAAGGCGCAGCAGCACGATGACAAGCAGGAGCTCCGCGCGAAACTCTTCAACCAGGTGCTCAGTGATTTCAAAGATCTGCGCGAGTGCATGGAGCAGGAAGAAGGCGGGCTGCGCAAGGCGCAGGAGAACATGACCATTGAAGAGGTCGACTTAAATCGTGATGGCGTAAACGAGTATCAAGTCGAGGTTAATGGGCCATGTGCGTGTGGGATGGTCAATTGCTCGATCTACATGTACCGCAAGACGGCGCAGGGGTTTGAGTCGATCTTGGATGATGCGGCGGGTTTCGGAATTGAGTTGTTAAAGACGTCGAGCAATGGCTACAGAGATTTGCTGGTCACGGCGCGTGATACTGCGGCCACACAAGCGGAAACGATTTACAGGTTCGACGGCAAACGCTATCGCGACGTTAAGAATACGCTGGTCCAGGTTGAGACAGGAGAGCGTAAGCCGGCGTCTCGACGTTTGCAATTCAAACGGGGTACATCACAGGCGACCGTACAAGGTAAGGTGTCAATCGCCCTGCCTGACACTTACCTTGTAGGCGCACGAGCGGGGCAGGTGATGACCGTGAAACTCTTCGCGCCGCGGAAAGCGGTACGGTTTCTGGTGATGAGCCCGAGTACGAGGAGCCTTGTTGCTGACAACGCGCGTGACTGGTCCGGCGTGCTGGAGGAGACAGGCGATTACACGATCATCATCGACTCCGACGCCCGCAACAGTGCGTATTCAATGACGATCAGCATTAAGTGAACACACTTAAACAAAGGGACGTATAATGTCGACTATGTACTGTCCCAATTGTGGAAACAAAAACAGTGAAGAACAAAACTTCTGCCGCTCTTGTGGGTTGGGGCTGGAAAAGATTGCGCAGTCGTTGACGGAGCAGCTTCCGTCTGTAGCAGTCCAAAGCTTGCAGGCGCAAAAGGAGAAGTTCGAGCGTTTGGGCGTAGCGTCGTTAAGTGTCTTCGGGTTGGGAATCTTCGGCTTCCTGCTTTACAGCGTCTTCGTTAAGTTGATGCCGATTTATGGATGGCTCGCCGTGCTTGGTGTTCTCGCTGCAATCATCTTCATCGGCTCCGGCCTTGCGTCGGTAATCCTGTTTGCGAAAGCGAACGAGTTGAAGGAAACAGCCGGGAAGCGACAGCTCAGTCCGACAAGCGAGCCAACCGGTAAGCTCCTGGAATCAACTCAAGAACCAGTCTTCAGCATCACCGATCGAACGACAAATCTTCTGCCACAAAAAGGCACAAAAACACAAAAATAAGAAAGCACGGACAGGTATGTTTTTGTGCTTTTTGTGCCTTTTTGTGGCAACTATCGCTTCAGATATTTAACGGGTGGTCCTGATTCGCCGCGTGCCCTTTGCGAATTTTGTTAACAGTTCGCACTGAGATTAGAGTAAAACACAATCAGTTAAAGATGGAAGATCTATCGATTCATCATGGGCCCGTCAGTGACCTCTTTACGAAGCCCTTAACTGCTGAGGAATGGGCGAGGTACCGTCTAAGTGACGAGCAGGTCGAGTTTTACCGGGAGCACGGCTACCTGGCCGGAGTTCGCATGCTTAGTGACGAGCAAGTTGAGGTTATCCGGGAAGAAGTGATTGCCCTCGTCGATTCCAACCATCCCGGAAACCACCTGTTCTACGAGTTTAATTCCAATGAATCCGCGGACCCGCAAAAGATTCTTTTTCATGCGCTGGGAGCGTGGCGGATCACTCCGGCGCTGCACGACATTCTCTGGAACCCGGCGTTCATCGTGCCTGCGTCACAACTTCTCGGGGGCGCCGTTCGATTCTGGCACGATCAGATCTTTTACAAACCCGCCCATCACGGCGGCGTAGTGATCTGGCATCAGGACTATTCTTACTGGACCAGAACTCAACCGATGGCCCATCTCTCGTGTTGGATCGGTTTGGATGATTCCACACGCGACAACGGGTGCGTACATTACGTACCGGGCAGCCATCGCTGGAACCTGCTGCCGCGAGAGAGTTTCGCTAACGACATGAACACGATCAGGAATTCGCTAACGCCCGAGCAGAAACAGCAGTTCCAGCCTGTCACGATTGAATTGAAGAAGGGAGAGAGCTCATTTCATCATCCGTTGATGGTCCATGGCTCTTATGAAAACCGCACAGACAAACCACGCCGCGCAGTGGTCTTGAATGTCTTTCGAGACGGAGTTAGGTCAGCTTCCGACCAGCCACCGCTCGAAGGCGTGCCGCCGATTCCGGCTGGAGAGAAGATGGGCGGCCAATTCTTTCCTTTACTTTTCGAACCTTCCCGCGAGCAAACATGATACTGGAAGTAATTGCTTGTTCTGTTGATGACGCTATTGAAGCGCAAAAGGGTGGGGCAAGCCGGCTGGAGGTAGTCAGAGATCTCGATCGCGGTGGGCTAACCCCTTCGATCGATTTGGTACGTGACATAAAGAACGCAGTCGATTTGTCACTACGCGTGATGGTACGTGAAAGTGATGGATTTACACCCAGCGGCGAGATGGAAGTCGAAAAGTTATGTGAGCTTGCGGCAGAACTTTCGGAGCTTGGCGTGGATGGGTTGGTCATTGGGTTTCTCAAAGGCGATCGGGTCGATTTGGATGCAACAGCACGAGTGCTTCACTGCGCGCCGGCATTAAAGGCAACGTTCCATCATGCGTTTGAGGCGGCTGGAGATCAGTTGCAAGCCTTGCGCGAAATCAAGACTCTGTCTCAGGTTGATCGAATCCTGAGCAGCGGTGGCGCCGGAGAATGGGAAGCGAGAATGCAACGGCTCGATCATTACGTGCACCGTGGTACTCCTGAGATCACAATCATTGCCGGCGGTAGAATCGCGGGGGATGAGATCGCGAGCTTAAGACGCTCAACACGAATTCGGGAGTTTCATGTCGGACGCGCAGCACGCCGCGGTTTTTCGATAGATGGTGACGTAGAGGCCGAGCTGGTAAGGGAGCTGGTCCTCATCGCACAAAAGGCCGGCACCTGAGTTTCAGCGAGACCGATCAGCGTTCTGTTATTCACTGGTCCAACCGGCGTCGGCAAAACCGAGCTCTCGCGCTCACTGGCCCGTTTTCTTTTCGGTGCGACCCGCATTTGCGAGAAACGCAGGTTACGATTGATTTCGATGGCAATCGAGTGATTGTTTAGATCCTGAGCGAGCCGCGGAAGCCTCGGACGGCGTAGTAAGAGTCCGCGCCGTTGTGATAGACGAAGACGTGATTGTAGCGGCGATCGCAATAGAGGGCGCCGCCGAGTTTTCTGATATCAGGAGGTGTTTTCACCCAGCTTGACGACTTCGTGTCGAAGTTTCCGAGTTTTTGCAGCTCGCGGTATTGTTCTTCCGTTAAAATCTCGACGCCGATAGCCGCAGCCATATCAAGAGCGCTGTCTTTTGGTTTATGTTCTTTCCTCGCCTCGAGCGCTTCGCGATCGTAACAAACGCTTCTGCGGCCCTTGGGACTTTCCGGAGCACAATCATAAAAAATGTATTCGCCCGTCTTCTTATCGTGACCAACAACATCAGGCTCACCACCGGTCCTTTCCATCTCACTGAGTGACCATAGCTTTTCAGGATTAGCCTCCAGCTTTTCCTGTATCCTGGCCCATTCAACACCCTTGTGGCGCCCCATGTTTTTCTCAAAACGCGCCTTAAATGTGCTGAGCAGTTCTTCACGTTGTTCTGCCGACAACTTCTTTTTAGTGTTCATACTCTTCATCCTCGCAAATCATCTACATTGACGAATCCGGCATCATTTTAACGAAAGCCGCGAAATTCACGATCAAGTGGCGCGATTAGCGCCAACCTCGTCCAGTATTGAAGCGACTATGAAAACATAGTATGGTTAGCGCCGTCTTCAGAGCGTCCATCTTGCAGTAAGTTTTTTGAGTACTTCACAACCTTTCACCCGTTTCCAGGTCTGTTCCAACTAGCCGGCGAGAAATCGCCAGGTCAATTCATCCGGGGAAATCCAAATGCCAGAGCCTCCTTATCTCGAAATCGCCGACTCGTTGCGTGAGGGCAAAGTCGTTCCGTTCATTGGTGCCGGAGTCAATTTCGGCACGCGCCCACAGGATCAAACCTGGAACAATCCAGAGTCCGCTTTTCTACCGACGGCAGCGGAACTATCAGGTTATCTAGCTCGCCGGACAAGTTTTCCTTCCGATGACGATCGCGAACGAGGCGACCTTGCGAAAGTCGCTTCGTACTTTGTGGATACGGTCGCACGCAGCACCTTGCGTGCTCGACTCCGGCACATCTTTGCGAGGGAATATGTACCGTCCACGATTCACACTTATCTCGCGAAACTAGCCATGAAGTCTGAGCAGGACATCGAGAATGGTGAAAAACCCGGTACACCACTCTTAATAGTCACCACGAATTATGACGATTTACTCGAGCGGGCCTTCAAACACCTGAAACGCCCGTACGACCTCATCATATACCCAACCGATTCGAAAGATATCGCGGCTTCAGTTCTCTGGTGGCGGCACGGTGAGCCGGAACCTGAAGCTGTCTTACCGAACCAGCTCTGTATCGACCTCAAAACGACGAACGTGATCTACAAAATGCATGGTTCGGTCGATCAGAAACAAAAGAACCTCGACAGCTACGTGATTACTGAAGAGGACTACATTGAATTCCTTTCTCGGATGACCACGCAAAGTGCAGTTCCCGCTCAGTTCATGCGTTACTTCCGGGAGCGCCACTTCCTGTTTCTCGGTTATGGATTAGGTGATTGGAATTTTCGAGTTCTGCTGCGCAATTTGCGCAACGTTCTGCCTGCCGAGGCAGCACAAGCGGCCCATACAGATGACGACTACGATGACGATCGTGAAGAAGTAACTTCCTGGGCGATCCAGTTCCAACCTTCAGAACTGGAGGACGCTCTCTGGCGCGCGCGCAAAGTCAGGATCTTTGACAAGAACATCAATGATTTTGTCGAAGGTTTAGTGAGGGAGGGTGGAGAATGAGTCAGGAAAACTCACTAACTAAGTCTCCTTACAAAGGACTTCAACCATACGGCGAGAGTGACCGTGATTTCTTCTTCGGCCGCGAGACGGATCGTGAGGTGATCATATCGAATCTATATGCTGCGCCGCTCACGATCTTCTATGGAGCTAGTGGCGTCGGCAAGAGTTCGGTATTGCTGGCTGCCGTGGTACCGGAGTTACGCGAGTCGAAGCGAGTGGCCGTAGTTGTTTTTCGCGAGTGGCAAGATCCCGGATTCGAAGTCGCTTTGAAACGAGAAGTGCTCAAAGGGATCGATTTTGGCAACCAGACGCCACCTGACCTCGCGCTCGAGCTTGATGAATTTCTGGCTGTTTGTGCAAAGCAATTTCGGGGCTCGCTCTTTTTTATTCTGGACCAATTTGAAGAATACTTTCTTTACCATCCGGTTTCTCCGCAGACAGATCAGTTCGACGCGGCTTTCGCGCGCACGATCAACCGCACTGATATTGGCGCCAACTTCCTGTTGTCGATGCGTGACGATGGTCTCAGCCGGCTGGACAGATTTCAGAAACGCATTCCGAATCTGTTGAATAACATGCTCCGGCTCGAACATCTGAACCGGCGTTCTGCCGAAATGGCAATTCGGAAACCACTGAAGGTATACAACCAACAATTAGAGGACGGCCAACCGCGAGCATCGATTAAAGATGATTTGGTAGAGGTCCTTTTGGAAGATCTGCAAACAGGGAAGGTGACACTGGATCTAACCGGGCAGGGAAGAGTCGGAGGCAAGATTAGTGAAGATCACACAGGTCGAATCGAAACGCCGTTCTTGCAGGTCGTGCTGACTCGTCTCTGGGATGAAGAGCATGGCATTGCTATTGATAAGAAAGCTGATTTGCAGTTGCGATTGGAAACGTATGAAGATCTCGGACGTGCAACCACGATGGTGCGCACGCACCTGGACAAGATTATGGAAACCGAGCGGCTCTTGCCTCACCGGGATACCGCGGCTGCTCTGTTTCATTTTCTGGTGACGCCGACGGGCCAGAAAGTCGCGCATACGGTTGGCGATTTGGCGTCGTACGCGGAACTTCCTGAAGCGGAGATAAAAGAAGCTTTAAACGAGCTGAGTGCACCGGACGTGCGTATTCTCCGCCCGATTGCCCCGCCACCAAATCAACGCGGCATGGTGCGATATGAAATATTTCACGACGTGCTTGCTCCCGCGATTCTCGATTGGCGTTTGCGTTATCAAAAGATTCTGGACCAGCAGGAATTAGAGGAGCAGCGTGCACGTGCTGAAAAGGAAGCGCGCAGCGCAAAGTTGTTCCGTCGCTTGTCGTACACGCTCGGAGTCGTTTGTCTGATCGCTTTAGTGGCGGGTGGTATTGCGACTTTGTATTACGTGAAGTCAAAGCAGTTAAAGGCGGAAGGTGAACGCTTGCGGCAGGAAGGAGTCGCTCTCAAAGCTGAAGGTGATATGGCAAAGGCGGCAGCTCGTGACGCACAAGATCTCGCAGACGCCAGGGCTGCTGATGCTGTGATAGCGCAAGCTGATGCCGATGATGCGCAGGACGCCGCTAATGCAGCGCAGGAAAAAGTTAATAGAGCTGAAAGGCTACTGGATGAACGGGCGAAGCAAATAGAGCTCGCAAAACGTGAATTGGTTATGGCCCAAAAGGATGTCCAGAATGAACAGGTTTACCGTGACGCTTTTCGTCTATCTCGAAATTACAACCAGCGTTCGGAAGCGATTGGTAAGTTCAATGTCGTTTTGAACCATTACCGTCAGAACAATGATACTCAATCTCTGATGCCTGCTCTTTTCGACACCGGTCGGGTGTATGTAGAAATGGGCCAATTTCAAGAGGCAAGGAATCTTCTTGATGAGGCCCTCACGCGGTCTCCGGGACGCGCAGCCGCAGCCGCAACGTGGGGCAAAATCGGTGACCTTTATCGTGAGTCGTGGTCCGGTTCTTCTGAAGCGGTAAGAGCATCCGAGGATGCTTATCAAAGAGCCTACATGATTTACGAAAGTCTTGGCGATGCAATCGGTCAGGCAATGATGTTGTTGGCCAGGGCTCAGGGGAGAGGGAATCGGGCGGTTTATTTGTTGCGAGATAGGGATACCGCAATTGAAAACGCTCTGAAGGAGTTTGCTGCGGTGGCCCAGTTTGCCCGCGATCGAGAGAAGCCGGCGATTGAAGGCCTGGTGTGGATGACAGCCGCCGAGACTTTATCGACACCTTACAATAAAGACTTATCGAAGCAGGCAATAGGGTTTTATGAAAAAGCCCGTTCCGCTTTCGCTTCAGCCTCTGATGTTAAGGGTGAAATCAATGCATTGACGCGCCTTATCGCTACTTATCGATCACTTAATGACTTTTCCTCTGTAGCAAAACGGCAGATCGAGCTGGTGGAGGTGTGTAGAAAAGGTAAGGAGCTTCTTTGTGAAGCACGGACATTAACTGACATGCTGGTAGAGCGGCGCGCAACACAGCCACGCGACAATACCGAAGTTGTTGAACTGGCGATGCAGGCTCGGGAACTCTTTGTCGAGGCTTTGAACCGCAAACCTAACCCCCCAAGTGATCTGCAAATAATTGGAAGTGGTTTATACAATGTTGCCCTGACCTACGGACTATCGGGGAATAAGTCCGGTGCTCTCGATACTGCTAAGAAAGCGGCCGCGGCGTATAGAGAATCTAAGATCCACCATTTGCGATTTTTCAATATTCTTGATTATCTCGTTAGCTTGAGCAACGACATTGGTAGGACAACGGAAGCGCGGAATTATCTGGAAGAAGCCATTGAAGAAAGTCGACACTTGAATCAGGATCGAGACAAGATTAATGCCCTGGTTCAGATCGGTCTCCGCTATGCAGATCTGAAAGACGACGCTATGTCGCATGTTTATTTTGACCAGGCCCTACGAGATGCCCGTGCCTTCGACGATACCGGGTTGGCTACTGATTGGCAGGCTGAAATCGATGCTGTCCGTAAAATCAGTGACTATCTGATCTACTTGAAACAGGAAAATAGAGCCGGCGCCTATTTTGAACAAGTACTTAGTAAACAAAGGGCTCCGAGGATACAATTAGACGCGTTGAAGCGAGTCGCTGATATCTATTACAGAAATTTCTGGATGTCGCGAGCATTACTGGACACATCTCTCGCTTACTACGAACGAGCCCTCACGGTCGCTCACAGTGTCGGCCCATACGAGGAAGGTCTGGTGTTACTGGCTATAGCGGATGTTTATCGCCAGAGAGGCAAGGAGGGCGATGCTGCGAAGGCGGACCAGGCTATGCAACGCGCGAATGAGCTTATGAAAGCAGCCCCATCACCATCACCTTCGCCAACGCCGTAATTGCACCGATCTCTCAAGCCGTGGCGCCGAGCACGCCGCACCATTGGGTCGTGAACGAGCCGGGAAAGGATTCGAAGAATAGCTCATCAACGTAACACCAGCCCCAATCTTCACCCGGCTCGAATGATTGAATGATGGGATGATTGGTTGAATGGAAGTGCTTCGCCGCATGTTTATTCTTTGAATCATCGCAGCAGCCGACGTGACCGCAGGTTTGGCAAAGTCGCAAGTGAACCCAGCGGTCGCCGATTTTCAAACACTCTTCACAACCGTTCGGAGTTCTCGGAACAACGTTATTGATTTCAGATAAATGCGAACAGCACCTCATTATCGTAATCCTCCTAAACTTCTCCGGGCCAGTCAGTGTCGGGTTGAAGATGGAAGGTGTCTTCGTCTGGTCCATACTGCGGGTCGTCGAGTGTTATCAGCACCTCCAGGTCTTCGTCGCTCATGTGAACCTCCTGCTAGAGCTCAGGCCGTTTGAGTCTTTGACTGCTCTCTCTTAATAAACTCGAGCAAGTCAGCATTGATGACGTCCTTGTGTGTTTGACACATGCCATGGGGCAATCCCGGGTAGGCCTTGAGAGTCGCATTCTTGACGATCTTTGCTGAGCGGAGCGCGGAGATGGCGATAGGTACAACCTGATCGTCTTCACCGTGCATAACGAGCGTCGGGACGTCAAACTTCTTCAGATCCTCATTGAAATCTGTCTCAGAGAACGCAGTGATCCCGAGATAGCTGGCGGGAAAGCCTGCCATGCTGCACTGGCTGAAGAATGAGTCGGCAAGGCCCTCGGAGATCTTCGCACCGGGTCGATTCAAGCTGTAGAAGACATTGCAAAACTCTTTCCAGTATCCGTAGCGGTCGGCCTGGATACTCTTCCGCGCACCGTCAAAAATCTCGATCGGTACGCCGTCAGGATTTGCCGGCGTCTTGAGCAACAGCGGCGGGACCGCACTGATAAGCACCGCCTTGGCGACGCGCTCCGTGCCATAACGGCCAATGTAGTGGGCGACCACACCGCCTCCGGTAGAATGGCCGACCTGGATCGTGTCTCGCAGATCGAGTTTCTCCATAAGCGGGCGAGGTCGTCGGCATACGTATCCATATCATTGCCATCCCAGGTCTGGTCCGAGCGCCCGTGTCCTCTCCGGTCGAGCGCAACGCAACGGTAGCCGTTCGACGCGAGGAAGAACATCTGGTCCTCGAAAGCATCCGCTGTCAGTGGCCAGCCATGACTGAAGACGACCGGTTGTCCCTTGCCCCAGTCCTTGTAGTAAATCTGCGCGCCATCTTTTGCTGTAACGAAACTCATTGTCTTTCTCTCCTTTTAGTTAAATCAGATAGTTGGACTGCGATAACAACTGCTCATTTCGAAGCAGATGCGACAGCGGTAGATTGTGGGCTTGGCGGAATCTGACTTGTGGATCCGATAAGCCAGTCTTCAAAACGCGTCTCGCCGATCAGCGCGCCGTCGTCGGGAACAAGTGAGCGCTCGCTCAACTCGGCGCCGAAGTAACGCGCGTGCGGGTCAGCAACAACCTCGCGCGGATCATTGCGCGCACTGAGACCCCGGCTAATAAATTCGTCGAAACGAAACTGCTCGGGTCCTGCCACTTCAACCGTTCCATTCAACGGCGATCCAATCGCGACTCTGGCGACCACAGTCGCAACATCGTCCGCCGCCATTGGTTGGAAACCGACAGACGGCAAGCGAACCGTCTTACCTTCAGTAGCAGAGTCGGCGATGCGCATCCCGAACTCGAAGAACTGCGTCGCGCGCACGATCGAATAAGGGATCGAGGATTCCTTGATCAGCTTCTCCTGAGCGAGCTTCGCAGAGAGGTAACCGCTGTCGGGCAGACGGTCACAGCCGACGACGGACAACGCCACGTGATGGCCCACACCTGCGGCCGCTTCGTAGGTGAGCAGGTTGCGAGTCGACGTCAGGAAAAACTCCATCACGGCGGCATCGTCGAACGACGGGGAATTCGACACATCAACGACTACAGAAGCTCCCGCGAGCACTTCGGCGAGTCCTTCACCGGTCAGGGTATTTACGCCTGAGTTTGGGGATGCAGCTACAACCTCATAACCGCGCTCACCGAGCTTCGTTACGACCTTTGACCCGATTAGCCCAGTGCCACCAATAACCACGATCTTCATGTTTGACCCTTCATTCGTCATCACTAACCTCCTCATTTTGGGTTTGCCGCTTCTGTTGACTAATTCCGCAGTGGCACCAGCGCTGGAGCGCCCTTGTCTTTGATCAGGAACACGATGAACTTTGCCGGCTGGGTATTGCTTGCGTTGCGGCCGACAAGATGAACATCGTCGGGGGCTTCATAAAAAGTTTGGCCAGGTGTCAGCGTTACTTCCTTTCCACCTTTCACCTGCATCACGATTGAGCCTTCCATCACGTAAACAAACGCATGTGCATTGTGGCGGTGGATGGGATCTCTGCCGCCCGGCGGATATTCAACCACGCTCATCAGGACTTCTTTTCCTGGAAACTCCGGTAGATCTTTCGAGATGAGCGATTTGACCGTGGGATCCTGGGCCATCACCGTGCTCGTCGTGAGTAGTAGTAGAACCAACATTAATTTCTGGTACTTCATGATCAACCTCTCTTCCGTTTTTGAGGGATTATGCGCGTAGTGGTGTTTTCTCGTAACCCTAGATGGTGCGAGTCGAAGATCACCCAATAGGGTTAGCGCCGGATCACTCTACAAAGTTATCGCTGAGTTTTTTCTCTTTGCGCGGAGGGACAACAGTGACGCGCAGTCCGAAGAGCCTTGCATCGACTGAATAAGCGCCTGGACCAAGGAACAGGAGTGCGGCCGACATTAAGATCCTGAGAAGGTAGACTACGTCAGCCGGTTGGTCAGCTAACAACAGGTTTGCCAGGGCTGCTACACACGCGATTATCGTGAAGATGGTTGTCAAGAAGCCGAGTAGAAGCCCGAGCGAAATCAGAGCTATTAATGAAATAAGCAACCAGTTCAGTGCATTCGAGGAGAAGTTGAATTGATGCTTGAGGTTCAATGCGAAGATGCCGGCTGCTGCTATCCTTAAGAGGAGTAGGCCGATTCCCGGACCGCCTTGAGGAAACATGGAGTAGAGTCTTTGCACCGAAGTAAGGTATCGGTTTCGGTGGGAGTGGAACACCCGAATTGAGGCTATTTGTACGTCACCCTTTTGAGGGATACAAGTTTTTGGATCTTTGCCACAAAAGGCACAAAAAGCACAAAAGTAAGATCAGAACTGGAGCTTCAAAGCAAACTGGATCGAGCGTGGGCCACCAACCTGGTAAAGAGGATTGAAGCCGCCATTCGCGCCCCCCGAGCCAAGACTGTTTGCCAGCGTTTGGGTAGAGCGACCAAACAACGGGCTGGTCAAAACATTTGTGGGACTACCGAAGTTTGGGTGATTGAAGACGTTGAAAAACTCCGCCCGGAAACGAAGTCCCACTCTCTCAGTCAGGTGAAATTGCCGCTGTAATCCGACATCAGCCTGCCACGCGCCAAAACCGCGCAGCACATTGCGGCCGAGATTGCCCTGGGTTCCGGCAGGCGCTGCCGCAAAAGCAGCGCGATTAAAAATCTTCCCGCCCGGAAACTGCGAGCCCTGGATCTCGAGTGGAACGCCCGGAACCAGGTTCGGCCGCGGAGCGAGCTGCGTGCCCGCCGTGAAGAAACTTCCGCCAACAATGTTCACCGGTGGAGCTGATCGCGCGAAGATGAAACTGTCGATTGACCAGCCACTCAGGATTGCTCTGATCGTTCTCTGCGATCTCACAGCGGGCAACTCATAGGTGACGCCGGCAGTGAATGCATGACGGATGTCAAAGTCGGAGTTACCGCGATCAAGTTTGGCATCAGCAATCTGGCCCGGCGTGTTGATGTTTGTAGCGACTGCATCTGTCGAAGCGATATCGATCGAGTGTGACCATGAATACGATGCCAACGCCTGCAAACCGCGCGACAAACGGCGCTGAAACTTAATCTGTAAAGCGTTGTAATCAGAAGTTGCTGAATTGTCCGTGAAGGCAATGAACTCAAAATTGGGATTCACATTGAATAGATTTGTTACTCGCAGCAGCTCACGCCCGCTCGAGCCGATGTAAGTGGCCGAGATGCTCTGATTGTTTCCAATCGACTGCTCGAGCGCGATATTCCACTGATAGGTGCGCGGCAGTTTCAGATTTGGATCCGCAACGAGCATTGTTGCGACAGGTAAGATTAGTATTGAGTGCAGGAGGAGAAGAGTCTTGAGGACCAAGCGGAAACGGCGAGGAGGGAAAGTTTTTGTCAGCAAGGTATGGAAAAAAGCTCGACACTCCTCCGAGCGATCCATGTCCGAGATCGTAAAAGACTCCGAAGCCTGCGCGCAGAACGGCGCCCCAATCTCCTATTCCATCAAACTGATAAGCTAACCCAACTCGCGGCGCGATATTTCCATAAGTTGTTTCATACAGCGGCGTGCCGCGAGGAGCGAGCGTCATCGTCGCTGGATTATTCAGCCCGATCACCGTGAACGGATCGTTCTCACGGTTTTTGCCCTTAAGCGCTGGATTGATGTCCCACCGCAAGCCGTAAGTTAGACTTAATCGAGGTGAGATCTTCCATGTGTCCTGGCCAAACACCGAAAAGTTTTGCGACAGGAGCGCATTGGTTTGGAACGAGCTCGATTGGGCCAATAACGCTGTGCCCGACAGCGCACCTCCAGGCGCGCTACCCACTCCCGAGAACGCTGCAAATTGACGGTAAGCAGCCGGACTGCTGAAAGGCGCGAGCCAGCGATAGTCCACACCAAACTTCATTTGATGGCTGCCCTTTGTCACTGAGAGGTTGTCGATAATATTGACCTGGCGTTGCTCAGTCGTTCCCTGCAAGCCGTGAGCATATTGCCCAACACCGAGGACGATGAATAAGAAAGTGCCGTTGGCGGAGGTGATACCGGCAGGGAACAGGAGCGATTCAGGAAGTATTACAGCGCCGCCGAAATCGTCCATGACAAATCTGATACCAACTCTGTGATTGCTGTAGTTTGCTCGCACTTCGTTACTGATCTCAGGACTGATGATTTGTGTGAGACCCACTGTTCCAGTGTGCACAGACGATGACAATTTATTTGTGGCGCTGAGCACTCGACCCGATGAGAATGATGGCCCACGCTGGTCGAAGCTGGACGGTGAATAGTTGTACCTGCCAAATACGTTCAGCTTTGGCCGCAGCGAATGATCGATGCGAATACTGTAAGCATCAAGCGACGAAGGGTTCGAAAAGCTGGCATTGAATTGGGCTAAGCCTGGCGCGAGTGCACGCCCGTTGGCAACAGGAAACGCGTTCAAATATGGACGCATTGTGGCAGGAGCCTGCTGCCTCGATTGATTATCCGGCACGACGGTTTGCAGGCTCGATGGCTGGCGCAATCGCTGACCTTCGTATGAAAAGAAAAAGAACGTCTTGTCTTTGACGACTGGCCCACCAACCACTCCACCAAAATCATTCAGCCGCTCCCTGGGTTTTGCGAGGCCATTGAAGTTCACAAACCAGTCTTTCGCGTCCAGTACGTCGTTCCTGAAATATTCGAACAGCGTGCCGTGAAAAGTATTCGTTCCAGAGCGCGTCGCAATCGAGATCTGGCCGCCCGGAGTGCGTCCGAACTCAGGCGCAAACGACGACGTCTGAAGGCGGAACTCCTGCATCGCATCCACCGACACTAAACTGTTTGTCCCACCTGAAGCGCTGAGCGCCGGCAATGCGCCGGAAGCGCTCTGCATGATGGCAATGAAGCCGGTGACGCCGAAATTAGCGCTCGCACCATCCACTGTGAAATAGTTTGCGTCTGCGCGCTGTCCATTCACACTGAATTGTCCCTGATCGTTGAAGGTAGATACCGTGAGGACCACACCCGGCGTCAACTGTATCAACGTCTGGAAGCTCCGGCCATTGAGCGGAATGTTTTCGACAAACGTGCGGTTGATGACGGTACTGACCGTGCCCGATTCGGTATTCAACAGAGGCGCACCGCTCTCCACCGTAACAGTTTCTGATACATCACCGAGCGTCATCTGGAGGTCGATGCGCAGCGCATCCTGCACATGAAGGACCACATCGGGCTTGATCAATTTTTTGAACCCGGACTTTTCTATCTCAAGACGATAGGAGTTTGGTGGAAGACTCACCAGGTGATACTCGCCTGAGCCGTTCGTCGTGTCTTCATAACGGATATTCGTGCCGTCGCTGATGGCAGTGACTTTCGCGCCGGGGATAAGCGCGTTGGCCGGATCGGTTATGCGTCCCGCAAGCGAGGCATTCGTGGACTGGGCAAAACCAAACGTAAATGACGTGAGGAGGATGAAAACTAATGCCGCAAATCGGCGCACACGTTCAAACCTCACATTCAAAAATGGGAATGGGCGAGACTAGGCCCGAATCACGCCCGTGTCAATGGAAATTCTTTTGGAAGTCAGTTCAGAGTTCAAGCAGCTTTGCCCGAAAAGTTCTACATAGCTGCAAGCAAAGGTATTCCCTAGCCTGCGAAGCAGGCGTACTCTTAGCCCGCGATCGCGGGCGTAAGCATAAAGCCTGGGGCGTAAGCCCCAGGATCATAGAACCGAATAATTTTACAGCCCGTGAAACGGGCGGCAGCATTTACGTTTCAGGCTGTCGCCCGCTATCGCGGGCTCTCTCGCTGAATTTGATTGGACCTGGGGCTTGCGCCCCAGGCTTTATGCTTACGCCCGCGATCGCGGGCTAAGAGTACGCCTGCTTCGCAGCTATGTAGAACTTTTCGGGCAAAGCCAGTTCAAGAGTTCAAGAGTTCAAGAGTTCAAGCTTTAGCTTGCTGCGTTGCAGAAGAGCAAGCTAAAGCTTGAACTCTAAACGCGAAATTAATGGTCAATTACCCTTTCGAGTGATGCGCCTGCTTCCAATACCGGGGACATACTGAGATAAGATATGCGGACCATGGAGAAACCGCGTGGACGACCACGCGTCATCCCGCCAGGCCTCGTGTGCGCCTGCCTGTTGCTGGCGTGTTGCCCTTCCGCGTTTGCACTGAATCCGGAGCTGGACGTCAGCCAGTATGCTCACACCTCCTGGAAGATCCGCGACGGTTTTCCCAAAGTCGAGATCGCCTCAATTGCGCAAACTCCTGACGGTTATCTCTGGTTAGCTACGGAATTTGGTTTGGTTCGTTTCGACGGCGTCAGACATGTTCAATGGCGCCCGCCCGCCAATCAAGAGCTTCCATCCAATTGGATCTTCAGCCTGCTGGTTAGCCGTGACGGAACCCTGTGGATCGGCACAGCGAACGGCGTGGCGAGCTGGAAAGATGGCCGGCTCACGCATTACGCAGAACTCGCGGGACGCCAGGTTTTCAAGCTCCTCGAGGATCGCGAAGGCTCGGTTTGGGTTAGCGGAGGGTCAGTATCGGGCGGAAGACTCTGTGCGATTCGAAATGGCAGCGTTCAGTGCTTTGGAGACGACGGCAGTTTTGGCCGCGTAGTATTCAACTTATACGAGGACAGTAAAGGCAATCTCTGGGCAGGAGTAAAGGATGGATTGTGGCGCTGGAAACCAGGACCACCAAAATTCTATTCGCTCCCTGGCGAGCCAGACGGCATCCAGTGCCTTGGTGAAGACAACGACGGCACACTACTCGTCGGCTGGAACAGCGGCATTCACCGTTTCATTGATGGCAAAACGCAGGCGTATACGATTCCCGGAAGAGAGGGGCAAATCCGGGCCCGACGTCTGCTGCGTGATCGGGATGGCAGCCTGTGGATCGGAACTCTCAACGAGGGAGTGGTCCATGTACACCGGGGAAGGACAGATGTATTTGGGTTATCAGATGGCCTCTCAGGTGAAGCGGCTAGCAGGTTCTTTGAAGATGGCGAAGGCAATGTTTGGGTAGCGACCGGGAGCGGCCTCGATCGCTTCCGCGATTTCGTGGTCGCTACATATTCCGTGAACCAGGGTTTGTCGAGTCCCAGGATCCAATCAGTCATTGCGGACCGCGAGAGAGGCATTTGGCTAGCGACTCGTGGGAGTGTGAACCGCTGGAACAACGCGCAGGTTGAGATTCTCAACGTCGCATCCCAGCAACCCACGGGCGGGTTCAAGCCGAATTCTCTCTTACAGGATCAAAGTGGGCGAGTTTGGGTTTCGACGCCGTTCGAGTTCGGGTATCTCGATGGCAATCGCTTTATTCCGATCATTACTGTGCCTGGAGCTATAACTGCGATGGCTCAGGACACTACTAAAACCCTGTGGATCGCTAACGAGCATGCCGGCATGTTTCAAGTGTCCGGCGAAAAGGTGGTCCAACAAATCCCATGGTCCGGGTTTGGACATAACGATCATGTGAGCACGATGGCTCCGGATCCTAAGGGTGGGGTATGGCTTGGTTTTTTCCTTGGCGGCGTCGCGTATTACAGCGATGGCCAGGTCCGGGCGTCATACTCAACTGCCGAGGGACTAACCGCGGGCCGTGTAGGCGACCTTCAATTCGACCGGGACGGAACGCTCTGGATTGCGACCGAGGGTGGGCTCAGCCGGCTAAAGAACGGACGTATTGCAACGTTAACCGGCGCGAATGGATTGCCCTGCGATGCGGTCCATTGGGTAAGGGAAGACGACGCGCGTTCGTTCTGGCTCTACACACCCTGCGGTCTGATGCGTCTGGCACGAAGCGAGCTGGACGCCTGGACCACCGCGGTGGAGCAGGACATAAACGCGAAGCCTAAGGTCGCGGTAACAGTGTTCGACATTTCGGACGGGGTAAGGACCATCGCAACGGGGAATCACTTCACCCCACAAGTCGCGAGGTCAACGGATGGCAAACTGTGGTTCGCCACAGGAGACGGCGTTAGCGTCGTCGATCCTAATCACCTTCCAATAAATCAGCTCCCGCCTCCAGTGCAGATCGAGCAGTTCGTTGCGGATCGCAAAACCTTTGAAGCGATCGCTGATGGAAGCGGGTCGTTACGCCTGCCACCGTTGCTACGCGATCTGCAAATCGACTATACGGCGCTTAGCCTAGTCGATCCCGCAAAGATTCTTTTTCGATACAAACTGGAAGGTCGTGATAGCGAATGGCAGGATGCCGGAAACCGCCGCCAGGTGTTTTATAACGATCTGAGTCCGGGCAACTACCGCTTTCGCGTCATGGCCAGCAACAACAGCGGCGTGTGGAACGAGACCGGCGCTTACGTCGATTTCACCATCGCTCCGGCTTACTACCAAACGGCGTGGTTTCGCGTTTTAATTGTTGTGCTGTTTCTGCTGGTGCTTGGTGCTCTTTACGAGCTGCGGTTGCGACAAGTGGCGCGAGTTGTGCGCGGGCGAATGGAAGAACGCCTCGAGGAAAGAGAGCGCATCGCCAGAGATTTGCACGACACTCTCTTGCAAAGCGTGCAGGGGCTAATTCTGAAGTTTCACGCGGTCTCGAAACAAATACCTGCCGATTTACCCGCTCACCACGCACTTGAGAAGACATTGGACCACGCCGACCAGGTTTTGGCGGAGGGTCGAGATCGTATTCGAAATCTACGCGTTCATTCGGCGTCGCTGAGTGATTTACCGGCAGCGTTCCGTTCGGTTGCCGAAGAGACGTCGGAGGGTCGTGATGCCGTCTTCAAGACGGTGGTTGAGGGTCGTGTCCGTGAATTACACCCGCTGGTTCTCGAGGAGTGTTATTGCATTGGGCGGGAAGCCATCATCAATGCGTTGAGCCATTCCGGAGGTCAGCACGTCGAAGCAGAGATCACCTACGACTCGCGGCAGTTTCGTCTGCGTGTTCGTGACGATGGGCGAGGCATCGAGCCGAAGATCCTCGAGACGGGTGGGCGTGCTGGTCACTGGGGATTACAAGGAATGCACGAGCGGGCGCAAAAGATTGGCGGTCAATTGAAGTTTTGGAGTCGACCGGAAACGGGCACGGAGGTTGAGCTGACTGTACCGGGAGCGACGGCGTACCAGGGCTCGTCTCAGAAATCCAGAAAGTTATTTAGACGCGGATTCACGCGGATAAACGCTGATTAGATCTCGATGATGCCGCGTTTCAGGGCGATCGTTACTGCGTGCGTTCGATCGTTCGCGCCAAGCTTGGAAAGAATGCTTCTCATGTGTGCTTTGACTGTTTCTTCGGAAATCTTGAGGAGTTGGGCCACCATCTTGTTTGCGTTACCGGCGGCGACTTCACGCAGCACCTCGATTTCACGTTCAGTCAAAGCGTCGTCACTGTGATGCTGGGCGATCTCGACCGCAATTTCAGCAGGGATTCTTTTCTTGCCGGCATGGACCGTGCGGATCGTGTCGATCAACTCTTTTCGCACCATGCTTTTCAGCAAGTAGCCTGACGCGCCTGCTTTGAACGCGCGAGCTGCCTGGGCATCACCGGTGTATGTAGTCAGCACGATGATGCGAGCATGGGGAAATTCTTCGCGAATTTTGACAATCGCATCGATGCCATTGACCTCCGGCATTTGTACGTCCATCAGGGTGACGTCGGGGCGGTGAGTGCGGAACTGCTCGATCGCTTCACGCCCGTTAGCCGCCTCAGCGACGAGGACTATATCCGGTTCGCTCGCCAGTACGGCGGCGATTCCTTCGCGCAGCATCGGATGATCGTCTACCGTTAGAATTCGAATAGCACCAGGGGCGTTCATAATAAATGTGTGCGCGGAGTCTACTACGTTTCGGGCGTTTGTATCCACAGATTACGCAGATTGTTTTATGAATCTGCGTAATCTGTGGATGAGGTACGGGTTTTAGTCCTGTTCGAATTCGAAATCCAGGCCAAAGTGCTTTGGATAATCATCGCCACCGATGCCGGCGCCCATAACAACCTCGTTTGCTTCACCGACCAGCGTTAGTTCGGGAGCTTCGTAATTGTTTTGCATGGCTCACCTCCTTTCTTTCGAGTATCCGATTACGTAGCCATAGCTCGAGCAAAATGATCTGTCGCAACTGAGACTCGTTACAGTCCAGTCCGAAGCACAGTCGCTCGAGACGTGAGCGAAAGCTCTCACGATCCACAAACCCTCGCTCTACTGAGTGCAGTTTCTTTGCGTTAAGCAGCGCGCGCGCTAAAGGCCGAGAAGCTTCCTGCCATGGGGCACTAAATGACCCTTTCGATCGACGCTCGCGCAACTTGAGCGGCCAGAGATCAGATAAAGCAGCGCGCATCAGTTTCCGGGGCTCACCCGGCCGGCAGAGAACATGCACCGGTATGGCCATCAGAAACTCGACGAGCGGCCGGTGGCTGAATGGGTGCGTGTAATCCAGGTGCTGTAATGGCTCGGGTGGTTGCAGCGTGCGAAGCTGGAGCGCCATCGATAGACAGTAAAAATACTTCCGGCGCTCCGGCGCGGCCCGCAGCCAATCAGTTGAGAAGAAGTTTGACGATTCAGCAATACCAGTCCGTTCACTAAATTGAGAGACGAGAGATGTCTCGACGCTCTTCGGCGCGTATGAACCGTCGCCGGAAGTGTATATCGCGGCTGGTGTCAGTGACGGCGGAAGAGCTGCCTGAGTCGCGTGCCAGAGAATTTGATAAATAGGAAGACGAAGAATCTTGCTCCACGCGAGGGCTTCTGCCACTGCGCGGCCAAATTGAAAGCGACGTAACGAGCCCGCGACTTGAAGACTGTCGTCGAACCAGTTACCCATGATCAGGTCGCCGTTTTGTCCGGTCAGAATTGTTCCGGCGCCGAGTTCGCTCGCGGTCGTCGCAATGCGATCGAGCAGGGCCCGAAAAGCCTCCGGCATCGCCCCACTTACTTGTCCTTCGGCGAGAAGGGGAACGTCGTGCGTCGAAATGCGCGCGCCAGCTATACCGCAGTGCGATTCGACTTCGCGAATGAAGGGCTCGTCGAGCGAGTTCTGCCACGTAAAGCTCACTGTCTCGAGCCGCGATGCGTTGACGGCGCCACTTCGGACCAGATGTTGGGCCATGCAGACAACAGACGACGAATCAAGACCGCCGCTGAGCTCAGCCAGCACGGGCGATTGACTCTGCAACCGAACGGCCACGGCCTCGCGAAACAGTGCGCGTAGCTCTTCTTCATACCGTCGCTGGTTTTGATACTGGATCGTGTCGCCGGTTGGCATGGACCAGAATCGCCGGATGCTTGTACCGGTGGACGAAACGCAGACTGCATGACCCGGAGGGACCGAGTAGATGTCTTTGTAGGGCGTGCGGTTGGCGCAGCCGCCAAACGTGAGGAATCCGGCGATGTATTGCTCGTCGAGATCCGTAATTCCTGTTTCTTCTACGAGAGACTGCAAACGGTTGGACCACTGAACACGCCCCTCTTGCACGTTATAGTAAAGAGGACGCACGCCGGCAAAATCGCTGGCAAGCACCGTGGTGCTGCTCTTGTGATCGCGAATAACCATACTCCAATCGCCGACTAGTTGGACCAAGCCTTCAGTGCCCCAGCGGTCGTAGGTAGCGTGGGCAATCGCCTTGTTACTTGATTCACCTTGCAACGAATCGCTTAGCCGCGGCAGCAAGTCGGATCGGTTGTCCAGGCGGCCATCCCAATGCAGGACTTCACTTTGTGTGTTCGGCAACATCGTATTTCTCCTCTACGCAACATGCAGCGGCAGCAGTCGTTTTTGATAGGCAGCGGAGCCATATAGAACACGCCCGTCCACTTCCACCCATGCGTGCGAAAAGAACGGCGACGGACGATAACCAATAACCAGACGCGCGTTGATGCCATATCTTCTGAGCAGGCGAACTGTACAGACTGCCCGTTGCAGGCACAGGACTGGCTTCCAGTAGAAGCACGTGGCGAGCAGTACGGCGTCGCAAATCGTCTTCTCTAATTCGGCGCTTACGGTCCTGGCTGTCACGGATTGCTGCTTCAACTGCGACAGAATGCGCCCGGATCCCAGTAATGAAAGAAGCACTTCGTAACGCGCGATCTCGTAAAGTGCTCTGCATACAAGCCTGACTTTTTTCATCACGCAACCTCTCTTTTGATCAGTGCCTGCTGCTCGAGAGCCGCCAGGAAATTGACCGTGTGCTCGCGTGCGGTGGCTCGCGCAATCTGAAATACACTGCTGATTTCTTCGGCGATGGTCTCCAGCGGCAGGTGTTGTTCGATTCCGCGCCAGATGCGAGCGCCTGTCTCATTCGAACGGAATAAGCGACCAGCATGTAAGATCACAACTCCGTCCTCATGAAACGACCGCACTGTTTCCGGATTTACCGTAAAACTGGTTTGTGTAATTTGGTTCGTCATCATGTCGTGAGGATAGGCCCAACGGAAAATCAGGCACACACTGATAACCGTAGAAATTAAGCCGTGCTTTTCGATAGTTGCGGGATACTACTAAAGAGGTATTAGCCACAAAAGCACAAAGCTGAATCCGAGTTTAGAGTTCAGCCTTTAGGCTGCGGTTTGGTGACGGCGCAAGCTAAAGCTTGAACTCTGAACTTTCTCTTTTGTGCTTTTTGTGCCTTTTTGTGGCTAATTATGAAAGGCGACGCGACCAGGGACCACGAGAGTGATAACGGTGCCTGAATTTGGTGAGCTGACGAGGGTGAGCCTAGCGCCAATGCGTTCAGCGCGTTCTCTCATGCCACGCAATCCGAAATGACCATCCTTCCCCTGGTCCACTACTGCTGCGTCGATGCCCGTTCCATTGTCGCTGACACGCAACGTAAGATCGTGCGCATAAGAGAGATCTACCTCCAGACGGTCACCGCCTGAGTGCGCGCAGGCATTTCGAATCGCTTCGTAACCAATCCGGTAGACTTCATCACGAACAACCGGATGCATCTCTCTCGCGTCTCCATCTACGGAAAACAAGACGCGGCCTTTACCGCATTCGTCGATCGCCCGGCGCAACGCTTCTGCCAGATCGTTCTTTTCTGTAGTTGAAGAGCGCAGAGACTGGAGCGCGGCACGTCCTTCTACAGTAGCCTGGTCCAGCCACCCCGCCAATTGCTCCATTGCCCGCCTCATACGCGAGTGATCGGCGGAGTTCTTCAAGGCATGATCCGCCACCATCTTGCTTCCCTGGACCGTCTGCAGCAACGTGTCGTGTAGCTCGCGCGCGACGCGAGTGCGCTCGGCGAGGCGCTCGTCAAAACGGGCGCTCATCTGGCGGGAAATTTGTGCCACGCGCAAACGATAAATCAGGAACAACAGCAAAAGCCCAAGCGCCGCCATCGTCGCAATGAACCAGCGTGTTTGATAGAAATAAGGTTGCTGCGTGATCATGAAGACCACGCCCTGCCGGTCCCAGATTCCATTCCGGTTGCAAGCGCGAATGTGCAGTGCACGTGTCCCGACGGGTATGTTGCTGTAGATCGCGTGTGGGTTATCCGGAGCGTCGAGCCATTCCGAGTCAACGCCGTCAAGCCGGTATTGGAAGCGAATCTTTTCGGGCGCAGAGATTTCGACGCCGGCGAAATGAATCTCGACGTGATTGGTTCCCGGTGGCAGCACGATTTCACCGGCGGCGCGTTGGCTGTTTCTGCCGATCGTTATGTCGGTTAAATAAATCGAAGGCTTAACGTTCGTCACCGCCAGGCGACGAAGATCGAACACGGCCAACCCTTGTGTAGTTGCGCTCCAGAGTTTGCCAGGAGTCAAAGTCAGACTGGAGCTGGTGCTAGGCGCTCCACCTGCTAACCCGTCGCTGGTCCAAAACGTTTCGAGATCCAGAGGCTCGTCGCGACGTCGTGCGTGCGCAAAGTTACCTGGTTGCAATCTCGCATAAGGATTACCGCCGAACCATAGTTCGCCGTTTTCAGTTTCGATCAGGCTGACGGCTCCAATTGTGTCGATGGTCTCTCCCCGATCTTTGTCCAGGCGGTAAGTAATTGCTCCTTCATCGATTTCGCGCATCATGTAGAAGCCGCCGTCTCGATCCTCGCCAATAGGAACGACAAACGATTTGGGTACGCGTGCGAAATTCTCAAAACGCTCACCCACCAGCCGGTCGAGACCCTGTCGCGACCCGGTCCAAATATTTCCCGCCCGGTCTTGAAATACCCTGAGAATTCCGTTAGCTGAAAGTCCGTCAGCAGTCGTAAAGTTGCGAAATTGTCCATTCTTCAGACGGCTCAGACCGTTGCGCGTGGCGAACCAAATAGAACCGTCGCGCGCTGCCAGGATGCTGGTAACCTGATCGTCTGCCATTCCCTGACTTTTTGTGTATTGCGTAAAGTTGCCGTTGTGATAACGAAAAGCACCGCCCCCCCAGGTTGCGATCCATAAGTCTCGATTCGCGTCTTCGGCAAGGGCCCAAACGCAACTGTTCGCCAGCCCGTTCTTTTCGTTGTAGATTTGAAAACGCGTGCCATCGAAACGTGCAATGCCGCCGCAATTCATGCCGGCCCAGATGGTCCCATCGTGCGTCGCCATTACGGTGTTGACCACATTATTGGGTAGTCCATCAGCGGTCGTGAACATGCGAATTGCACGATCTTTGAATCTATACAATCCGTCCCCGTTAGTGGTGACCCACAAGTTGTCATCACGATCGCTGTAGAGCGATCGTACCGCTATCCCGGCAGCGACTGATTCAAGTCCGGTCGAGGTCGCGCGAAACAGGCCCTCCTCTTTTCCAATCCATATGGTCCCTTGCGCGTCCTCATGTGCGCGAAATGCGCTCTGCCCGCTGCTGTCATAATTACCAAGCTTTTCGATTTGTCCATTCGCTTCACGCGCGACTCCCTTCCCCGTGCAGTACCAGGTATTGCCTCGCCGATCTCTTAGAACATCAAAGATCTCATTGTCCTTCACTCCCAGTTGCGCGGCGAGTCCGGGATGAGGGACAAGCTCAGAACCGGCGAACTCCAGGAACCCTTCGCCGGTTGTTAACAACAAATTTCCATTCGGAGCTTCTTCGATTTGGCGCGTGGACACGCGTGGTCCAACGGCCACGAACTGATCGTGTTCAAAGCGAAACAGTCCATCGGCGGTTCCGACCCACAGCACGCCACTTCTACTGAATCGCAGGCGCATAATCGGGGTCGCTTTTCCGGGAAGCGGATGATAAGAGACCAATCCAGTGAGCTTGTACTGGTTGAAACTGGAAGAAGGTATGCGTATCAGCTCTTCAGTCGTACCAACCCAGAGATCGCCGTCCGGAGCTACCGCCATTGTTGTTGCTCGTGGTTTGTCGAACCAGACGAAATTTTTGCCGTCGAACCGGCTCAGGTTGTTGCCACTAAAGATCAGCCAGAGAAAACCATCCTTAGTTTGCACTGCCTGATCTATGACCGCTCCCGGAAGACCATCATCGGCAGTGAAATGGGTACGGAGGAAGCTGCTCGCTGGTTGGTTTGGGTCGAGTGCGCTGGCAGGCATACCTGACACGAGAACAAAGAGGGAAGCGAGCACTACGCATCTAATCTTCTCTACGTTGTTCACTCGTTTCACAGGGGCAGTAGACCGCGACGCACAGCAATCGTCACCGCATGTGTGCGATCGTTTGCACCCAGCTTGTCGACGATATTCTTGATATGAAAGTTGACGGTGTTTTCAGAAATTGAAAGTTGATCGGCGATCTGTTTGTTCTTGCAACCGTTGCTGATCAGTTGCAGCACCTCCAGCTCACGAGGCGTCAGATCTTCTTCACCCAAATGCTCTGCGATAAGAGCTGCGACTGCTGCCGGGACCTGTCGTTTGCCCGTATGAGCGGATCGGATCACGGCCAGCAAGTCGTCCTGCGGCATGCTTTTGAGAACGTAACCTGCCGCTCCCGAACGAAGTGCACGCTGAATCTCGCCGTCGGTGTCTGAAGACGACAGCATGATGATTCGTGCGTCAGGAAACTCGCCGCGAATTGCGATCAAGATATCAGTGCCGTTGGTGCCCGGAAGGCGTAGGTCCATGAGCGTGATGTCTGGCCGGTGGCGACGAAACTCGGCAATTGCCTCTACTCCGTTCGTCGCCTGGCCCACCAGGACCATGTCCGGTTCAGTCTCGATAATCGTGGCCAGACCCTGCCGGAAGACCGGATGATCTTCGACACTAAGAATGCGGATCTGTTTGGGCGTCACGATAGCTCTCCGGGTTTGGCGCGCAGTCTAACGCATGTGTATGTGGTTAGCCAGAGTGACTGCCAGCCGGGGCCGCACTACCATGCGGTGAACGAAATATTGAACAATTCATCACCTGCGTCTGTTTCTTGACTGAGTCTATAGAGTGACTGACAGCGTCGTAAAACTCATCACGTATAGAGAATGTCTCCGGTCCTTTGTCTCGCCATGCCCCCGCCGCTTTATTACGGGGTAATGTTGTGTTCAGACTATCCCGTGGAATTCTTTCCGCGTGGTCCAAAAGGAGTTTTAGGAATCCAATGATCCTACTCTCAGTCTGACGCTGGCCCGTGGCAGAGTCTCCGAAAGGCTTTTTGGCAGCAAGGAGATTCTGCTCGAGAGCCACGAAAAGACACGAAGGGCACAAATGAATTTCTATTGATGTTGCAGCAAACGACACGCTTTCAATTTACCGGCCACGATCTGGCCGGTATTTTTGTGTGCCAAGCATGTTGGACAGCCAGGTGGTGGACCTGGACTTGGAGAAGTTCTTTGACCGAGTTTTGCCACAAAGAAGCACAAAAAGCTCAAGATCAAGTAGAGCTTTGTAGAATTACGAAAGCATCTCAGCCGCTTTCACAAGGTCGACCAGTGAATTAGCTTCCATCTTTTGCATGACTTTGCCACGATGTGCCTTGACTGTGCTCTCGCTGATCCCGAGCTTTAGACCAATCTGTTTATTTAACAAGCCCAAGACCACTAGTGCCATCACCCCTCGTTCGCGAAAGGTGAGTGAAGCGTAACGCGTGCGGAGCGCCTGTATCTCCGCATTCTCACGGAGCGTAGCTTCGCTTTGATCGATAGCGTTTCGGATGGCGCCTAATAATACGTCGTCGTCGAACGGCTTTGTCAGGAACTCGACTGCTCCCGCCTTCATGGCCCTGACGGTTATCGGGATATCTCCATGACCCGTAATGAAGATGACCGGCATTTCGATATCAACACGCTCTTGCAGCTCGAGGCCGTCGAGATCGGGTAGCGACACCTCGGACACCAGACAGCTCGGGGTCGAAACTCGCGGTCGAGCGAGGAATTCGTTAGCTGACGCGAACGTTTCCGCCCTCCACCCCGCAAATCTGATCAGCAGTTTAAGCGATTCGCGCACTGAGAAATCATCGTCTACGACGAAGACGGTGGGAATATCGTGCGGCACTGCCGAAGACATCATCGAATCGGTCCGAAGTCGTGGCCGTTGAAATAGATCATTGCGGCAAGCAGGGGCGCTCGCAGCGAGCCGCCCGTCGAGTATCCCGGCGATATGTGGAGCAAAAGTCCTCTGACGGCCTGCACTCGATAAAACTTGCGACATGTCGATCCTCCCGCACACTGATCAAAGTTCAGCCCTGCACCGTTGCGCTTTTTCACGTTGTAATTACTGATCGCTGACTGTAGGGCGCATTGTGCGCGAGTGAGAGCGCAGGATGAATCACGAGATAGGGTGTCTTCCCTATACCTCGTTTGATACAAGCGGTGATAACCCCATTGGGGGACGGTAGATGCGCCGGCCTTCAGTCGGGGTTAAGCACCGGAGGCAAGTCTCGACCTTCAGGGATGAATCGGATCGAGAGAGAGTTCACGCAGTGGCGAGTGTTCTTCTCCGTTAAGCCCTCGCCTTCGAAGACATGGCCTAAGTGGCCGCCGCAATGCGCGCAGACGATCTCCGTGCGCCGGCCGTCAGCATCGCGAAGTCGCTTCACGCCCCCCGGGTATTCTTCATCGAAGCTTGGCCAGCCACAGCCCGACTTGAATTTAGCCTCTGCGGAATAGAGCGGGTTGTTGCAGCGCCGGCAAATAAAGGTGCCGGGCGAAAACAGCGTCTCGTACTCACCGGTGAACGCCCGTTCTGTTCCCTTGTCGACGATGACTCGCTCTTCGTTGGGTGACAACTGATTGTATGGCATTGCAATGACCTTTCGATGACGTTAAAGCCATTCCGACTTCACCTATAGCATGCGCCCATCATTTGCGGATGTCTATCATCCTTTGGTACTGCCCGATACCTTCGTCTAATAGACGCGCCTTCACACTCGTGGTCTACTCCCGCACGTCGCAACGGAATGAACCTTAAGGGAGAATGGACCATGCAAATCGAAAAACGTCGGTACACGGCAAAGTTACGCGGCTTCGGCCGCTCAGGCCTGCTCTCGCGATTCTTCGTCCTGCTTTTTTCGGCAACGATCGCGACACTTGTACCCGCGGTCGTGCTCGCCCAGCAACCCGGCGGGACAGCCGGCTTGAGTCAGATTACGCCGACCGGCAAAAACGCCATCCGCCCGTTCCGCATTCACATCCCGCAAGAGAAACTCGACGATCTGCGCCCCTTTTCAACACCAAGGGCGTCTCAATTCCCGTGGCCGTCAGTGTCTTTCCCGGGGAACAATACGAAGCGCCGCGGAGCTGGGCCGAGCGGGCGTATCCGAAACTGATTTACTACAACAAGCTCGATCGCGGCGGGCACTTCGCCGCCTGGGAGCAGCCGCTGCTTTTCGCCGGGGAGCTGCGTGCGGCTTTTAGATCGTTGCGACAGACCAATGCAACGACGTCAGCTCGTTAACTTTGCCGCGGCTACTGATTTTTAGTCAGATAAGACCCTTGCCAGTGGTAGTTCTAATTAAGGAGACAAACCATGCGAGTCGCAATAGCACAAGACACCGTTTCCGTCGATGTTACGCGTCTCATCCGGCTTTGCTTAGTGCTCTTAGCCGTAGCGATGAGTTTGACGACGCACGCCGCAGCACAAAACAAGGACACGGTCATGACGGCCACGACCGAAGACACTTCGATCCGTCCTTTCCGGATCAATGTGCCGGAAGAGGCACTCGTCGATCTCCGTCGTCGCCTCGCAGCGACTCGCTGGCCGGACCAGGAGACAGTCAGTGACCGTTCACAGGGCATGCAGCTCACGACGATGAAGGAAGTAGTACGCTACTGGGAGCGCGATTACGACTGGCGGAAAGCAGAGTCGAAGCTCAACCGTCTGCCGCAGTTCGTTACGAGGATCGACGGTGTTGACATTTACTTCATACATGTCCGATCCCGCCACTCGAACGCACTGCCGTTGATTATGACTCACGGGTGGCCCGGCTCGATCTTTGAGCTGATAAAAACAATTGGCCCACTCACTGATCCTACAGCCCATGGAGGACGCGCGGAGGATGCCTTCGATTTAGTCTTACCCACGATGCCCGGCTACGGCTTCTCCGGCAAGCCAGAAGACACAGGCTGGAATCCCGATCACATCGCGCGCGCCTGGTCCGAGCTGATGAAGCGTCTGGGCTATAAGCGCTATGTCGCACAGGGCGGCGACTGGGGCGCGCCCATCTCCAGCGCGATGGCGCGGCAGGCGCCGGAGGGATTGCTCGGCATCCACATCAACTTGCCGGCGACCGTACCGCCCGAGATTGCGGCGTTGCTCGCTTCCGGCGGACCTGCGCCCGCGGGACTCTCAGCGAAGGAACGAGCGGCGTTCAACTCACTCGATACGTTCTACAAGAAGTACCGGGCCTACGCCGCGATGATGGGGACGCGGCCGCAGACGATCGGCTATGCGTTAACCGATACTCCTGCCGGGCTTGCGGCCTGGATGTATGACTACAACAACGGTGAGCCGGAGCGCTTGCTCGACAAAAACGAGATGCTGGACAACATCACGCTGTACTGGCTAACCAACAGCGCGACCTCGGCAGCACGATTGTATTGGGAGACCATGGGCCAAAGTATTATTCTTGCGTCAGCGCAGAAGACCGCCGAGATCTCGCTTCCGGTCGCTATCACTGTTTATCCGGAAGAGGTCTATCGAGCCCCGGAAACATGGGCCCGACGCGCCTATCGCAACCTCATCTACTTCCATGAGGTCAACAAGGGCGGCCACTTTGCAGCGTGGGAGCAGCCCGAACTTTTTGCAGACGAGCTTCGCGTCGCCTTCAGGTCACTTCGTCCGACGCAATCGCGGTCATCGTGAAAATCAATTGTAGGGGCGGCCCTCCGTAGCCGCCCGTAGGTTTCCACCTTGTGTTTCCGAGCTGGGGTGGCCACGGAGGGCCACCCCGACAGTTGCATCCGAAGGGTAACTTCCTTGATGCGAATCACTTCGATGGCCCAGTTGGTCCAACTACCCGGTTGGTTGCAAGCGGCGAGCTGGGGCCTCGTGTCTGCATCCGGCCTGCTGATCGGTGCTCTTGGTGGATATTACACGTCGCTTCAGCATAGAACGATCGCGCGCGTGATGACTTTTGCGTCCGGAGTACTGCTCGCGGTCGTGGCGATGGACCTGGTGATCGATGCGCGTGGCGCGGTAAGTCTGCACTGGATAGTCATGGGTCTGCTGTGTGGCGCGGCGGTGTTCAGTTTCGTTAACTGGCTAATTTCTCGCCACGGCGCAATGCACCGCAAACGTTGCGGCGAATGCGTGGAGCAGCCGACAGAAGAGCAACAGCCCGGTAGCGGGCTCGCCATCGCGGCCGGCTCGTTCCTCGACGGAGTTCCCGAAGGCGTGGTCCTGGGCCTAAGTGTCCTGCATCAGGGAGCGCCTGGCATGGGAACGGTGACGGCGTTCTTTCTGGCTAACATTCCGGAAGCGCTTTCTAGCAGCGCCGGAATGCGGAAGGCGGCACGGCCGGCACGCTATGTGTTTGGTGTGTGGATTGGAATCGTGTTGATGATCGGAGTCGCCGCCGGAATTGCCGGGTTTGTGCTCCGGGATAGCAGTGCAACCGTCCGCGGGACGGCGGAGGCGTTCGCAGCAGGCACGATTTTGGCGGTGGTCTCGGAGACGATGATCCCCGAGGCGTTCCACGGCTCGCCGCAGTTCAATGGTCTGTTGCTGGTAGTTGGTTTTGTGGTCCTGCTGATCCTGCTGGTACTCAGCCACTGACGTTACTGCCCAAGGATGAGGTTCGAATTTCGTTAGCCGAAGCGGTGGCGATCAGATAGGAATTGGGCCGACGTGCAGCTAACTGGGCGATTGCGGGCTGGAGCCCGCTTTGCACAAAAGGCGTTCAGCCCGCGTAGCGGGCGGCAGCATAAAGCCTGGGGCGCAAGCCCCAGGAACCAGTCACAAAACAAACCGAGCCCGCGATAGCGGGCGACAGCGTGAAAAATTCCAGTCTTTCGCCCGCTGTCGCGGGCTCCGATCCTCTTTATAGGCACGTTAACCTGGGGCTTGCGCCCCAGGCTTTATGCTTACGCCTGCTTTCGCAGGCTGAGCACTTTGCAGCCAGAGGGACCGACCCATCGGCTAGCGCGGATGGGTCGGGGCTGGAGTTCGGTACAAAAGCACTTTAAAAGCGAAACTTGATTCCCAGTTTCGGATCGACGAAGGTCCGGTTTTGGCCGCCCGGATCGACAAAATGAAAATCTGTGCCGAGCTCGATCGCCAGCTTGGGATGTATCGGAAAATTCAAACCCGCTCCGACATTGAAGCCCATCTTGTTGGGACCGAAGTTTGGATGATAGAAGCCTGGACCAGCCTGCACGTAACCACGCCACGATCCAGCCGGAAAATATCCACGTAGATTCAACGACAGATTGGTATAAGTCAGATCGGGACCGATGTTGTCTTTGTCGTTGAAGTAGTGATAACCGAGCATCCAGTAAAGCGACAGATTGCGCCGGAATTGATACTCGAAATCCGCAGTCACACTTGGACCCGAGTTGTACGTCTCTCTTAACGAGCCGAGCGGAAAGTTATGGCCCAGGTGGAAGCTAAACCAGAACCCGCGTTGCTCACCGGACGGATGTGTGCGATCAGGATCCTGACCATCAACTATGCCGTCGTTGTCGGAATCAGTATCTAAAAAGTCAGGTCTCCCATCGCCATCCGTATCGCCTGTCCCTTCAATTGGGTCAGGCACGTCGTCGCCGTCTGCATCGTCGTCCCGGGGGTTCGGCAATCCATCGTTGTCCGCATCGCCGGAGCCCTCATTGCCATTTGGTATACCGTCATTGTCGCAGTCGTTACTCTGACACGGCGGTAAATTAGGATCTTCGAGGAAGAACGCCGTTCGTGCCGTGCGAGTAAAAGGCTTGACGTCAATGTTTGGGTTTTCAGGTCCGCTGAAGATCGGCTCGCCTCTCATCACCCGCACGCCCTGGGCCACGACCGCAGTCGCGTTGACTTCGTAAATGCCACGACCAATGAACGAATTGAAGTTCGCGCTGTACGTACGACCGCGAGCATTAAACTGAAAGGTCACGGGAACGACAGAGCCGTCGGGCCGGCGCACCGAACCCGTCAGTGAAATAGGACCCTCCAAATCGGCACCAAACGAGATCGACGCCGATATGGAAACAGGCTGCGCCGGCGTTGTGATCCGTGGTCGCGCATCAATGAAAAGGTCCGGGCCGGGATTCTCGACGTGCGCCAAAACATATGACAACTGGTCGTTTCCGGTCCGTGAAAAGATCTGTATTTTCCATATCCCCGGCGTGGGCGTGTTGATCTTTGCCAGTCGATAATACCGATCACGAACGATGGTCGGATCCTGGTCTGTGATCGACTCTCCGCCTGGTCCAATTATGCGAAAACCCGGGTCCCAGGTGCTCGTATCGAGATTTCGAGCCGAGAGAAACACGTTAAGTCGTTGTCCGCCAAATTCGACCGGAATCGGAAACTCTTGCTGTGCTGGAAGCTGTGCCGGGCCGGTTGCAGCGTGCCGGCTGGCGTGGTGCTTGATAATGATTTGCTTGCTGACAGCAGACTCGGTGCGCGGCAGAGCAAGAGCCTCACCACGAAAGCGGGCAAAAAGCTCTGCATAGATTGCCGGTAACTCGTTGCCCGACGGAGCGTCGAACATCGTGCCGCCCGTTTCCGCCGCAAGGGAAGAGAAGGACGCACGATCGGCAGTGGCGCCGACGGGCACCGTGAAGAAGCGCACTCCCATGTCTTTCAGAGGCTGCGCCGCGGTGCGCGGGTCCTCACCCGTGTTGTTTTCGAGATCCGAAAGGAGAAATGCGGTCCGAGTACGATTGTTCGCCTGAGCACTTTGAAAGGCGAACGTCGAAGCGGTGAAGGCCCTGCCGATCGCTGTGTTCCCGCCCGCACTGAGACCATCAATCAGCGTCTTGAATGGACCAGCATCTGGCGTATTTAGATCGATGAGTCCACGATCGAGTCGCGGGTTCGCCTCAAATGAAACTAAACCCACTTGCGCGCCCATACCCGCTTGCAGATCCACAAATGCGCGCGCTGCGGCTTTGGCAAAATCCAGCCGCGTGGACGTGGCACCGGTGGCAATAGGCGCGCTCATACTTCCAGAGCGATCGATGAACATCATGACTTGATCGGAACCGACAACGTCGTCGATGAAAGTCAATTTGTTACCACAATCTCCGGGCGCGGCAGCTACCGGAAGTCCGGCGGGCACGTTGACGAATGAATAGTTCTCCTTGAGTGTTTCCCAGTCAGACTTGCCACCATGAAAGAGGCTTTGATCACTCGTCTCAAAACGCATGGTGGTGGTACGCCATCGTTGTTTACAGTCGGTGTCCGGACAAATCGGGAAGCCGTTTGACGAGGTGGCAAGAATCGCGGAGCCGGCGCCTTCTCGCACACCGTCAGTTCCGTTAATGGTGCCGAGGTCAAGATTTACTAAAAGATTGGCAGCTCCATTCTCCCAGTTATTGATCGCGAGGGTTGGCGTTGCGGGATTGATCGATGCGAGCGAGCCGTTGGTATTGAATGTCAGATTAACTACGCCCGCAATGCGAAGATTGCCGTCTGTGCCACCAGTGATATCGCCATCATCGATACCAAAGCGCAGCGTCCATGCGTTCGCGCCGGTGCGAGAAAAATAGAGTTTCAGCTTGTGGGCGGGAAGTCCTCCCTTGGAATCGAAGAGCTCTATGTCGCCACTCGCAAGCGCGCTGGTGTTCTGCGCGGTGGTGAAGTTGGTCCCGTCAAAGGCGGTGATCGTGGCCGTGGGGTCGAGCCGTGCATCGATTGCGAAAGTCGTTGAGGCGCTGCCAGGACACGAAACGTTGTCGCCCTTCGTTAGATCGTGATTCGATGCAACGCTCAGCTCACTGGCGTTAGGAGATTGCTGCATGATCGAATTGTTTTGATCGTTGATCGCTGCCGCCTCAAAGCCTGGGCCGATTCCACATGGTCCATCATAACGCCGCTGCTCATCGTACTGTTCACCGAGGCCGAAGGCGTGATGTCCGATCTCGTGAGCTATAACTCCAGCATTAACATCATTCGAATAGAGGGTGATGTGATTTCCGAGCCGGGTGAGGCTGGAGCCGTCAGACCATGTTTGGACACCGGAGCGTCCTGTTTCCGGCAGGATCCAAATGCCTGCTTTGTCTTCATCCACGTTGCCTCCGGTGAGCCGTATCTTGCCAAAGCGGATCTGCCCGTCAGTGGCATCGCAGATCAACGTGTTGGCGCCGGTGAGCGCATTTTTCACCTGCGTGATTTGTGCGGTGGTGGGCGGAAAACGAAAGTTGACTTCGAAGTCCATGGTCCCATCGCTGGAGTTGATGCGGCCCGCACCGGCACGTGTTTGGGTGGGAGAAGTCAGCGCAAATACCAGAGCGCCTAACAGAACGAGGACCAATAGACAGCGGGTGATGAGGCGGATAGAGGTTGACACAGTATTGTCCTTTCACTCGAAAACTTGAGGTCTCGAGAGCGAGTTTTGCAGTACACATTAGATATGTGCGTGTGAGGGCAAAACGTTTTTGTGTTTTACGAGTTTTGTAGAAGGACGTTGGGGTGGAGGGTGAGGAAACGGAGCTTACGAGTAGTGATCTCCAGGCTCTCTTAAAGGCAGACCGCTTAGCCTGCGAAGCAGGCGTAAGCATAAAGCCTGGGGCGCAAGCCCCAGGATCAAATCACAAAAACAAACCCGGAGCCCGCGATAGCGGGCGACAGCGTGAAATTTTTAAGCTTTCGCCCGCTGTCGCGGGCTCCGGCCCTTTTTAATAGGCACCTTTTACCTGGGGCTTGCGCCCCAGGCTTTATGCTTACGCCTGCTATCGCAGGCTAAGAAACATCAGCTCGGCCGCGTGGACCAGCCGGGACGCTACTTTGAGCTCACGCTGATCGTGTGTGTTGTGGTCTTACCCACCACATCGTAAGCAGTGGCCCTGAGACTGAAGGTAGTTTTCTGATTTGGTACCTGCCACGCGCAGGTGTAGGGCGCCGAGGTCACCGTACACCTCAATGTGGTCCCTACAAAAAACTCGACCTTGACCACGCTAATGTTGTCCGAGGCATTGGCATTGATGTTCACGGTTGAATTGCGCTGGACCGTGGCGCCGTTGGCGGGACTAGTGATAGCAACCGTAGGAGCCGTGTTATCAACAGTTATGGCAATCGTTGCCGAAGTGGTGCGCAGTCCAGTCGTGTCCTCGGCGATCGCGTACAGAGTGTGCGCGCCCGAAGTCACCGTAGTTGAATCCCAGTTAAAAGTGTAAGGCGAGCTCGTGTCCGTGGTCAGCAGCACGTTATTGTCGCGATAGAACTCTACTTTGCTGATCGCAACATTGTCCGTGGCTGCGGCCGAAACTGCGAGCGTTCCAGTGACGAAAGCGCCATTCGCCGGTGCGCTCAGAGAGACGACTGCGGCGCCGTGTTGTCGACCGAGACGTTGACTACCGTGGAAGTCTTCGTATTACCCGCCAGATCAGTAGCGACGGCGAACAGCGTGTGCGTTCCACTAGTAGTCGAAGTGCTATCCCAACTGATGCCGTACGGCGAAGTGTTCGTCGGTTCCCAGCAGGACATTGCTGTCGCGATAGAAATCAACCTTGCTGATTCCAATATTGTCTGAGGCTGACGCTGAAACCGTTACTGCGCTTCCGGTAACCACCGCATTGCTTAAAGGCGCGGTCAGCGAGACTGCCGGCAGCGACTTGTCCACCGTTATTGAAATGACCGCAGAAGTTGTTGTATGACCTGAAAGATCGGTCGCCACCACATGCAAGCTGTGCGGACCGTCCGGCACGTTTGAAATATCCCAGTTGCTGGTAAAAGGCCCGACGGTGTCGGTTCCCACCAGGATGTCGTCGGAATAGAAGTCAACTTTCTGAATGCCTGAGCTGTCGGTCGCATTCGCGCTAATCGTCACCGCACTGCCGGTAAGGATTGCGCCGTTGCCTGGCGCCGTAATGGTGGCAGTTGGTGGCGTGTTATCAACGTGGACAACAACGGACGACGAAGTCCCCACATTTCCGGCGGCGTCATAAGCCTTGCTCACAAATGTATGTGAGCCTTCCGTTTCGGCGGCGGTGTTCCATTCAAACGTTAAGGGACTCTGATTTGAGCTTCCGACGAGAATGTTGTCCTTGTAAAGCTCGATATTGACAACCCCGACGTTGTCACTGGCCTGAGTTGTAACGTTCACGGTTCCGGCGACATGTGAGCCATTGTTGGGCGATGTAATTGTCGCAGTTGGCGGAATCGTTTCCGGAGTGCGCAGACTCGCGCCTGTGTGACGCTCATCGTGTTGGAACATGGGCCACGGAGCAACTGCATTGCTCGGCGCTGAGAGATCCCAAACATAGATCCGGCCAGACACATCGATCCACACCATCTCCATGAATCCATCGCCGTCAAGATCTGCTACAGCGGCGGTGTTGGTAGAGAATGCCCCCATCTCCAAAGTTGGTTTGGGAAAACCAGGAACCTTCGACCCGTCAAACTTATAAGCGTTGAGAGGCGAAAATGAATTGGCGTTTGTGTCGCTCGTCACAATGATGTCCGCGCGGCCGTCCTGATCGAGGTCCGCGAGGGCCGGTGCTCCGTAACCGAAGGAGCTGCCGGTGATTTGCCGATCATATTTTACCGGCCAGTTGGGCAGGATCGTGCCGTTGGCGTGCCACGCATAAAGATAGTTTGCGCTGGCGCCATTCTCGATAATTCTGTCGTTCCCGGCGACAACCTCGGGCACTCCGTCTCCGTCGATATCGCCAATGGCGGGAGAATTCACAGCAGCGGCCTTTGTCGCCTGCGGCCAGCCCGGGATGTTCGAGCCATTAGCACGAAAAGCATAGACAAGTCCGTTGGCCGATCCGATTACGCATTCCATCGTGCCATCGCCATCAAGGTCACCTAATGCCGGGTAAGACCGGGCGATGAAGTTGGGAGCCAATTGCGGATTGATTGCCTTGGGCCAATTCGGCATGACGACGCCATTTGCCTTGATTATGTAGAGATTTGTGGGCCCATTGAGGGTGGCCACCACAATCTCTTTCTGTCCGTCGCCGTCAACATCGCCGATCGCCGGAGGTCCGTTTAACGCCTGGATAGACAACGGCCATCCAGGCAACATAACGCCGTTCGTGTCACAGACTCGCATGCTTCCGTTAGTTGAGATAATGATCTCTTTCTGACCATCGCCCGTCAGATCATCAACCGCAATATTGGTCGAGAATCCCGCGAGGTTCTTGGGCCAACCAGACCGCAGGGTGCCGTTCGCATTCCAGATAAAGACTTTGTTCTGATCGTTGGCTGCCAGGATCTCGGGCGAGCCGTCGCCGTCCAAATCAGCTACGGTTGGACTGACTTGAATATGAGCTCCACTGTTTTGTGGATCGATTGTTTGCGGCCAACCCGGAAGTTGCGCGCCGGTGTGGTCCACAGCACTTACCTGGGTGTTATAGCCGAGGATAATTTCCTTCGTTCCATTCCCGTCGATGTCTGCCGCAGTGACATGATTTGTAATGGCAAAACTCACTATGCCGTTACTAAGCAGGCCGATGTTGATGGGCCAACCCGGATGCAGGGTCGAGTCAAGGACGATCGCGGTGGTCTTAAAGGCCGAAGAATTGTTCGTGAATATTTGGGTTACAGTGATTCGATAAGTATCCGGCGCCGCGCCCGTGGTGTCCCATGTTCCCAGAACGCCATCGTGCACCCGCTGTAATCCGCCATTGGCTAAAGTGATTGCCGAGCTGTTAACCGATGTATTGTTGCGAAGCGCGAGGATCCCAATCGTATAGCGGGAAAAATTGGCGGAGGCAACAGTTCCTCTAATCGTAATCGCCTGGTCTCCGCGCGTGATGCTAAGCGAGAGTGGCGAGGGATCTGTGATCACGAGTCCGTCAAGCACGACGGTGAGTCGATCTTCATAGATTTCCCCGGACACGGCTTGCGCGACCAGATGCAAGGTGTAAGTGCCATCGTTGATGCCTGATAGATTCCACGTTGCGAGGGTTCCGGCATTAATCGTGGCGCTGGACGTAGTAATCAATGTCCAACTCGACGGCGCAGTGCCGGCACCATACTCGAGACGCCAACTGCTGAGGTTCGCGCCACCAACTGAACCTTTTACATCAACTTGCGAAAGACCGTTCACGGGTCCGGCAGGACTGCTAAGCTGGGCCGCGAGCGGCGCTGCAATAGTTACCGAGCTGCTGGCGTTCAGCCGGCCCCAACCGAATTGAGTGTCAAATCCTGGCGCGCCGATATCGACAGCGCTACGTCTCAGTACTTGCCGCACCTGTTCGGGCGAGAATTCAGGATGGAGCGCGCGAATCAACGCGGCTACTCCAGCGACGTGCGGCGAAGCCATGCTCGTGCCGGACTGCCGCAAATATTTCGTGCCTACTACCAGTTGACCTGAGCCGGTCATCGCGCTTCCGGCCTGCGAGCTGCGCAAAGACAAAACGCTGCGATCGGGTTGAATCACCAGACCTGTAGGATCTGTATCTCCGCCGCCGGGTGCCGTCACATCTATCTTGGCGCCGAAATTTGAAAACGAAGCTTTCGCGTCGAGACGATTGACTGCCGCGACCGTTATCACATCGCGAATACAAGCCGGATAAAAACCATTAACCTGCGTGCCTACGTCGAAGTTACTGTTACCGGCGGCAGCTACCACGACCGCGCCTTTTACGTTGTGGGCATAGGAAATCGCGTCGATCAAAGTCTGCGGTGTGGGCCCTGAGCCGCCCCAGCTTAGATTGATTACTGAAGCGCCTTTGTCGGCAGCATAAATAATCGCGTTGGACAAATCTTCGATCGAGCCGCTGCCACTAGCGTCGAGACCTTTGAGACCCATGATTTTGGCGTGCGGCGCGACACCGATGACGCCGAGCGAGTTATTGCCCACAGCCGCGATCGTGCCGCTGACGTGAGTGCCATGACCGTGATTATCCATCGGGTCGTTGTCGCCCGGGTTGCCGTCGATGGTGACAAAGTCCCAACCACGCCAGTCATCGATCAGTCCATTACCGTCATCATCGATACCGTTGAACCGCTTGTCATTGCCCGTGCCGTCGAGACCAACTTCGCCGTCGTTCGACCAAACATTTCCCGCGATGTCCTCATGGTTGTAATCAAGACCGCTATCGACTACGGCGACCAACACGCCGTCGCCCTGCGATGTATCCCACGCAGATTCAACACTGATCGACTGCAATCCCCAAAGGTCGCGATAAGACTGTCCCCATGCGCCTGAGCTGCTGTAGTAAGGATCGTTCGGCGCAGTCTGTGTACGCACGATCATGTTCAGCTCGGCGTACTCGACTTCCGGTTGTTCGCGCAATGCGGCAAGAGCCTCTTTTAAGTTGCCGGCTTGAGTAGTGAGCTTAACGACTCTAGCCAGTGACTTGAGTTGCGCGCGAGCGAATGGCCGGCGCGCGCTATTTATGCCAAAGCGCGCAAAGATTTCATTCAAGCGAGGATTGGCCATTTTGAGATGACCGCGCGCGTTCGTCATGCCGCGTCCTGCATCGACGGCATCGTTTTCGTTGCGAAACTTGACGAGTATCTCCCCCGGCACAAATTCGCCGTCGGCCGTCTCGTCTGAAACGGTTATCGTGCCGTCGGCGTTTACGGTAGTTTTGTTCATCCGCGTGGACTGGTCCGGAGCCTGAGCTGTTTGCTGCTGCTGTTGCCTCGTGCGGTCGGCTGCGGCGCGTTGAATGAAGATTGAGAGAGCGGCAAAACAGAGAACGCCCAGGAGGGCGGCAAGGGGGATTCTTTTCATGTGTTCCTCTGGTTAGAGTCGCAATTCGGGTGAACTAATTTTGTGTGCTTTCAGTCTGCGCCAAAGGCTGGCGGGAAAACGCACGACTGGCCAAAAACACTAATGGGCTTGTGGTGTGAGAAAGCTGATTCCGGGCCGAAAGAAAAACCACGGTTTTCAGACGGGCGAAAGGCAAATTAGCAGTTTGGATTAAAAGCTGTCAATAAATTCTTTGTTGAGTGTTGTGGGCAACTGATGTTCGGTAAGGGAAGGCGCAGGCCTGCCATTTGTGATTCTGAATCGCTTTGCACAAAAAATAAAAATGAAAAGTGTTTTCTTAGCCTGCGATAGCAGGCGTAAGCATAAAACCTGGGTCTGCATGAAGAGCGACAGCCTGGTGGCGACCGAAGTCGTCTGGCTGTAAATCCCGGATTTGAAATAGTTCGAACAACCGGTAGTGTCCTAAACTCGTGTTGCCGCTAATTGACCGATTCCTAGAGTCTCTTATCTGGTAGGGTGTGCCACCAACGGCACGGACTGACGAGTGCGCGAACACCCGCCAGCCCTACACAGCCGAAATCCTGTACGAGAGGAAATCGACTATGCAAGACGATCCTACCACGAACGACCAAACCGACATTGACCCTATTGAGACAGAAGCGTGGCAGAGCGTATTTGAGGCTTACCACGAACACCCAACCGATGCTTACAGTTTGGCCCGTCTCCTGATAGAGGTTAAGCAACTCCTGCAAACTACGCCGCCACACGTTTCGAACGCAGCGGCAGCATTAGACGACGCTTGTGAAAGTCTCTTTGAGTTCACACAGTTTCGTGAGGCCGGATATGATCTGTTTCGCATTGTCATCGAAGGTCGTGCTACGCGAGCACATGAAAACCTGATGGACAGTTTGGGGATAAGGTACTAATGGGCTACAGACCACGACCAAAACCCCGATACCTTGCCGCGAAACTACTCGCGATCCGGCGGCGGCTTTGTTTCAGTCAATCCGAAATGGTTCGCTTGCTGGGTTCTCAAATGACTACCGCTCGCATTTCCGAGTACGAGGCGGGCGTCCGCGAACCTAACCTATTAGTCCTACTCGCTTACGCCCGCGCCGGTGACGTTTCGGTTGAGCGCCTTATTGATGATGAACTGACGATCTAGGGCGGGCAATTAGTAGGAGGACGTAAACGGACCAAAGGCCGATGTAATGTCGGCCTTTTGGTTTACGCGGTAAGCAAGTCTTTCAGTGTCCAGACAGATTTAGTAATTCCTTGAGCCATCGCGGGAGTACATCGAAGTGTTCGATGCATCCTGCAAAAATTGTAGTACGCGAAGTAGAGCGCGAGGGCCGCGTGATGGTTGGTCCACTTCTTGGAGAATGCGTTTGTCAGTCTCGTAAACCTTCGATTTTCCATTCGCACAGACAAGTTATGTCTCTCGATCCGCGAGGTTCCCGCGCGGTCCATGTCAGGGTTGCCGTGGATCGCTTGCTTCTTGAATCCCGTACATTTCGCCGGGCTGTAGCGCGTTTCGTTCTCGGGATTGTTCGCATAGATTTTGATCACTTGCGCAAAGTCGATCTGGTGCATTCCTAAGCTATAGACCATCGCATCTTGATAAGCCTTAAAACCATCGGTTGAAACTTGGAAATTGCCGGACGTTGCATAGGCGAGCTTCTCAGTAAAAGCAAACGTGTCCTCATAACCACGTTGGCCCAAGTGCCAAGCAAGAATTATCTTTGTGTGTCGCTCGATTGCCGTGAACGTCCAGCAGTCGCCCACTTCTTTATCTTCGATCTGCTTGCGCGATTTAGTGCGCGACTTCATGCCGATGTATTGCCATACTTCGTCACACTCAACGTCTTGAACCCGTAGGCCACAGATCATTTTCAGCATGAGCGCTTCACACTTGCGGCCAGCGACGTTAAGCAAATCGAGGATCGTATCTCTGTGAACGCCTGTCAGTCTTTCGGTTGAGCGGACCGAGCATCCTTCGACAAGGTGAGATAGAACACTGAGCGCCTTGCCCTCTGCGAGGATCATGTGGTCTAACATTTTGACCTTCGGCTCTCCGAACGTCTTACCACACGAAAGACAGCGATAGCGCTGCTGGCCTTTCCTGTCTTTGCCGAATCGCTTTGCTGGGCTGTCGCATGTCGGGCAATTCATAGGGTCGCATCTCCTTAGCAACACAATTATACTTAGGCGTGACTGGAAGTCAAGAGCAAACTTCCCGAAAATTCACTCGGTCAAGATGACACTTCCCGAAATTGGTGTCGAAATGTATCATACTTCCAAACACCATGATTTTTGACTTTTGCGGTTCTAAGGTGACTACATGACAGAAGAGTCAACGCTTTACGCGATGCTGGTTGAGGATCTGGGCGAGGCTAAGGCTTCGCGTTTTCTGAAGGGATATGCAGAACGTAGCAATGTGATTTACAACGAGGCGTACATTGCCGCCCGCGACGGTTCTGTTTTCAGGGAATACGGCCCCTACTACGAAGGTCAGCTACTTTTCTTTTTGCACCAGACGATGTTTATCAACCTCGCCGTTGATTGTGGTCTACGGTGGCAGGTTACACGTTGCGAGCAAAATGGCTTTCCGAGTGCGGTTGTGTATATCGGGCGGTTTCATTTCACGAGCCATCACGGCTCCAGCCCCTACGAAGCTACGTGTCTCAATCCCTCGTTGATGCGAGCGCAAAACTCGAACGTGAACATGTCCTTGCTACAGCCGGGACTTTTTGAAGCTCCGTTCGCTGCTGACAAGCTGGAAGCAGCCGACGATATATACGGCAACTTTATTCATGGATGCCGGGGAACGGGGCAAACATTTACGACGGATGGTTTCATGCAAGTAGCGTTTCCCTGCGCGGCAAACGTAAAGAATGCTGAGGACGCGCGAAAGAGACTTCGGTACGTTGAGGCGTATACGCTTTATAGCCTTCTTGATGACGTTCTGGCCCGCGAGGAAGAAAAACGCAAGGCCGCGTTGCCGCAGTTGCGAGTCGTTGCTCCAAAAATCAAAAAGCAGCAGTAGTTGAAAGGGGAACAAGAATTGACTATTGGTGTAGAAGGTTTTATTGGGGAACGTCTGACTGAGGCGAGAGAGGCAAGAGGGATCATGACTAAATCCGCGCTTGCTGATTTGCTGGATCTCAGCGTAAAGGCCGTAAGCCATTATGAAAACAACATAATGAAGCCGCGCCACGAAACCGTGGCCCGCATGGCCCAACAACTCCGAGTGAAAGAGGGCTTCTTTTTTGTACCGCTGCCTCGCAAGATCAGCAACCCAGTGTTTTGGCGCTCGCGGCATGCTGCCACTAACGCAAGTCGAACGGTTGCGCAACGTAAGCTAAATTGGGCGAAGTGCATTTCGGATGAATACCTGAAACAGTATCTCGAATTGCCGCCGCTCAATATCCCCAAACGTGAGGAACTAGGCATACCGGATGATCCTAAAACACTCACGGATCAGGACATTGAAAAAATCAGCTTCCAGCTTCGGCAATTTTGGGGATTAGGCACATTGCCGATTCCTGATATGACACTACTGCTAGAGAACAATGGTATTCAAGTGACCTATGGTGATCTTGCGTCCGGTCGGCTTGATGCTTTCTCGAACGTATCAGAGTTTGATCAATCGTTTCATATTTTTTTGGGTACTGATGAAAGCACCGCCGTTCGGTCGCGCATGGATGCATCGCACGAGCTGGGCCACCTAATTCTGCATTCACATCTCAGCAAGAAATTCATTGAAGATAAGGACAAGAACAAAAGGCATGCTCTGATAGAGCGCCAAGCGTTTCGCTTTGCATCGTCGTTTTTGATGCCCGCTGTTTCTTTTCGGGCTGATGTGTGGATGACTTCTCTGGAGGCTCTGTTATCGCTTAAGGAACGATGGAAGGTGTCTGTCAAAGCGATGATAATGCGATGCGATCAGTTGGGCATGATTCCCGAGGATCAGGTTAAGAGATTGTGGATCAGCTATAACCGGAGATGGAAAACTGTCGAGCCTAAAGATGACACCATACCCTTTGAATGTCCGCAGTTGATGAAACGGTGTTTCGATATGCTCGTAGATGCAAACATAAAAACAAAGTCCCAAATCCTGCATGAGTTACCGTACTCACAAAGAGACATCGAAACTCTAATGAATCTGCCAGAAGGGTACTTTGATGATGATTTTGGACAGGTGCGACAACTTCCAACGGTCAAACCAACACTGGTATCGAGCGGCGGGATTGAACAGGGCGGGAATGTTCTTAACTTTGAACCTAAGAAATTTTAGGCCGACTTCTTCCAGCGAGTACTAACCGCCTTCTTGGCGATTGCGGATCGCTCCTTTGCAGACAACTTCCTCGCTCGCGCATGGCCCCCCTTAGCGCCCCCTCGCAGACCGGAAGCAACTTTCTTAGGGTCTTTGCCTGTTTCGGCAACCGCTTCGGGGTCATGCTTCGCTACGATCTGATCTAGGACGGATTTCGCAAACAGAGTAGGATCGTCTGCGTCGCTCTTTGACATGTGCCGATCTTAGCACGTTCGGAGCGACGGGCAAAAAACTCTCAAAGGTCAGCAACACAAGAATCGGACACTACCGAACAACCAAAACCCTTTCCACAGCGCGATCACCTTGGTTAGAATCCCCGCACAAAAAAACTGCCAGGGTTTTTCCATCACAGAGGCGAAGGTCTGAAGAACATGAAAAAGACTATGTTAGTCGGATGTATGGTTGTGCTATTCGCTGCAATCTCGTCATTGAACATACACGCGCAGAGCGATGCTCACTGGCCGCAATGGCGCGGACCATTTTTCAACGGCATGGCACGCGGTGATGCCCCGTCAGTCTGGAATGACACTACCAATATCAAGTGGAAAACAGAGATTTCGGGTCGCGGCCATTCAACGCCCGTGATTTGGGGCAATCGGATTTTTTTGACCACTGCAATCCCCATTGGAACTCCTCCACCTTCGCCAGAGCCGCAGGCACAAGGTGGTCAGCGAAGAGCAGGTGGTGGTGCTGGACCACTAGTCGAACACCGGTTCGACGTGCTCGCTCTGGATCGCCAGACGGGGAAGATAATCTGGCAAAGAACGGCTCGCACTGCGACGCCGCACGAAGGCTATCATCGCGCTTACGGAAGTTTTGCCTCCAATTCTCCGGTTACAGACGGCCGGTACGTTTATGTGTCTTTTGGTTCGCGCGGAATATATTGTTACGACTTTAACGGTAAGCTGATCTGGGAAAAAGATCTGAACGTGCAGATGAAGATGCGAAACGCCTTTGGCGAGGGCTCGGCACCTTTGCTCCACGGTAATCGCCTTTTTCTGGTCTTCGATCAGGAAGCGGGATCGTTCATCGTGGCTCTTGATAAGCGAACTGGTAAAGAACTATGGCGGTCAAGCCGTGAAGAGCCAAGTTCGTGGAGTACTCCGCTCGCGATCGTGGACAGTGGTCGCACGGAGATCGTAGTAAGCGCGACCAACAAAGTACGCAGTTACGATCCGGAGACGGGCAAGGTTTTGTGGGAGTTGGCCGGATTGGGTTCGAATGCGATTCCGGTGCCTGTTTTTCAGAACGGTATGGTCTATGTGATGAGCGGTCATCGTGATCCGAAGCTGATGGCGATCAAACTCGGAAAGCAGGGCGACCTGACTGGTTCGGATGCGATCGCCTGGAGTCATACTCGCGGCGTGGCTTACACCGCTTCGCCCGTGCTATATGACAACAAATTATATGTGGTCACAGACAACGGCATGGTCAGCGCATTCAACGCCACCACCGGCGAGCCCTACTACGCGCAGGCCCGCTTACCCAGGAGCGCAAACCTGAAAGCTTCGCCGGTTGGAGCAAATGGAAAGTTGTATCTCGCAACTGAGGATGGAGATGTAGTTATTTTGAAGATGGGCGAAAAGTTTGAAGTCATCGCCACCAACACGCTCACGGATCAGATCTTCATCGCGACACCAGTGATCGCCGGAGGCGAGTTATATCTTCGCGGGCAGAACACGTTGTTCTGTATCAGCGAGAAGAAGTAACGCGCGCAACTAAAGAAGATCCATGCCAGGGCGCAAGCCGCAGCGGCGCCGACGCGTTTACGCTGGCGCCATCTTCGGTTGATCTGCCATTCGGATGGCATACACGGCTTATGAATCTCAGTGCTCAAGCATTTCTAAACTTTAATCTCAGCTTGCGAAGATTGCATTAAGCAGTTCGGCCAGATTGTCTGCCGCAGCGGCAATTCGCCTCGAGACGATCGGCCGGCATTCCGCGTCGTAAATAGCCTTTCCAGGCCAGGAAACTTCATACTTGCCATTGCCAAGTGCCTGTTTGATCTGCAAAAACTTATATGCGTTCCGCGCTTCCATCAGCGAAGTGTTGGCCCAATTGATCGCCCACTGGGAAGGATCTCCAGTGTTATTCGAAACTGCGACTGAAGACTGCGGACGAAATTGCGGTCCGGTGGTGGTAGCAATTCTGGCGCGTTTGAGCCGGCCCCAAAGATTGTTAACAGCGATTTCCGCGCTTCTGCGAACGACTGGGGAAGTCGTAGCGACGCTTACGTTACTCGCCGCGACCGACTCCTGATCACTCGGCAAATGACTGTCCCAGTAAGAATGCAGAGTGGTAGATCCGCTCACAGGCAATACCAGGCTGTTCCCGCCTTTATCGCTCTCGAGTCCATTCCGTTTGATGACAGCGGGATCTTTTTCCAGCCGTGGGCCTCCGCCGGAGTTATTGATAAAGCCACAGCCGACGTGAAGCGGTTGATGTACATCTCCCACGAGGTGCACAAGCCACCGTAACGCATTGAGACGACTCACAAAGCGCGCGCGACCCTGTAGTACCTGAACACAGCGATCGATCATCTGTACTACGTCGTCGTTTCGCGTGAAACCGAGTTGTTTGGCTTTGTCATAGTTGTCAATTCCGAGCGGTATATTGACGTAGTGCCATGTCTTACTTATATCGTTTGGAAACTGCTCCAGAAAACTTCGCGTGTCAGGATCCATTCCGGGTGACGGACTTTTACCTTTAATCAGGTCGGCCCAGCCCGCAGTCTGCGTGAGCGTTTGATTGACCGGTTTTAGCAGTTTGGCAATTTCAGACCTGGCGCGCGGCGTAAGGAAATTGGTAGCGACGCTCGCGATCAATTCATGACGCGAAATCCCCCAGAATTCTGACCCGTACAATGTCAACTCACTCACACTCGGCTTACCATTGTTGTTATTTCGACCGGGGCGCGCTCTGACCTCCGCAGGCGCAACGCTCTCCATCGCCTTTCTCACCGCCGCATCAGCATTGACACAACCAAACCCGAAAAAGATCGAGTGTCCCCGCACGTCGTAGGAATTATCGGGACCGATTTTCCGTGTGGTGCTTTCGAGTATTTGCTTGACCTCGCGCGATGTTAGACGCGGATTAACTGAGAGGATCAATGCGCAAATGCCGGCCACAAGCGGCGTCGCGCTCGAAGTGCCGCCGAATGTCCTGGTGTAGTCACTGGCATCGTAGCCTGCTGCGAACGCCAGGCCGTTGGATTCAAATTCGCCACGCACGTCCGATGTCAGTATTCTCACGCCGCCGACGCCGCTCGACGGCGCACAAATTGAGATCTCCCTGCCAAAGTTGGAGTAGTTGGATCTTTGGTCCATGCTGTTGCACGCAGCCACCGCGATTACGTCAGGATGAACAGCAAAGCCGTTGAGTGTTTGGCTGTTGGGATCATTGATGTCGCGATTCTCATTTCCAGCGGCGAACACGATGACACAGCCGAGGCCATTTCGACCGTCCCTTGCACATTTCGCAATGGCTTCCTCCATCACCGTTGAAAGTGGAAAATAAGCGGCGGCCGCTCCCCAACTGCAACTCACGATCCAAGCGCCTTGAGCAGCTACATATGCAAATTGTCTCTTGATAGTGTCGTTCGAGATCGTGCTGGTCCATCTGACGGGCATGAAGCGGCAGTCAGGAGCTGCTCCTATGATACCCACCCGGTTTGCATTGCCGATTGCCACACCAGCGCAAGCGGTCCCGTGATAATCACCTTGCCTCGGATCGGTACTGAACCGTCGCGGCGCGGGATTACTTGTGTTGGTGGTGAAATCCCAGGGGGCGACGACTTTGCTGTTTCCGCTCAGGTCAGGATGGGTCAGGTCAAAGCCGTCATCGATCACAGCGATAATACAATCCGATGAGCCGAGTGACTGGGCCCTTTGCCACGCCGCAATCACACGAGCATCAGCACCCGGCGTTAATCCCGTGGAGTCTCCAAACTGGGTTCCGGTGTTTTGCAGGTGCCACTGCTCTTTCAACAGTGTATCAACCGGTATTTGAAATGAGGCGAGCGCTCCCGGAGTAGCTAAATCAGCTTCTGCCAATGACACGACGTCACTTGACTCCTGTAGCTGCTTAACCACTTTCAAAGGGTTCTGTGAGTCGGGTGTCGTACGCAGGGTGTACGTGGTTACTTTGGATCGTTCATCAACGTCAGCTTCGACGACTTCGAGATTGTGTTGCATTAAAACTCGCTCGCGCTGCTCCTTGCTGGATGAGGGCGTGAAACGGACAGTGATTTTCCCAGTTGGAACAATCGGGGCCGTGCTCTCCGGCGTGTGGTAAACGTGCGAGCCGGCATCAACCAGATAATTCTCGCGCAAAGTGTCGAGCGTTCTTTCCATTGTCGCCCGGGTATCGTTCACCTTTACGATTTGAAACTGGTCCAACTTCGTCCCTACTGCCGACGCGTTTGCCGGAGCATGGGCAAGGACTTCAGCTACGTCCGCCTGGGACGACGGTCTGATCGCGATCAGATCGTCATTCTTTCTCAACGTTATGTTTCTGCGACCGTGTTTCAGAGTTACTTCGTCCATTGTCGTCACCTTTCAGGTTTTGTCAGTTGTCTCGTGCAGCAGGTTGTTTCGTCCGAAGACTATGAGGAGAGAGCTAAAAACATATCCCCGGCATTTTTATTGAACGGAACTCTGAACACGGAACCTGGCGCGATATATTTTCGACGTAGTCATCATAGCGATTGAGTAGCTTGCCGCTGCGATGTTTGTGAGGGACGCAGCGCCCCTTTTAAGCAGCTACATACCCACAGAAATTTCTATGTCGAGAGGAAGAGAACGATGACTGCCCAGCTCGTGGCTGAAAAGCCAACCATCAAGATCCTGTTGTACACAGATGATCCTCGCTCGATTACTGACGGAACCAAGTTGCTGGGGCTGAGCTCAATGATCGAGCGTCTTCAAGCTCACGCCCCTACCTTCGCCGATTTGTCAATCAAATGGGTTAGCAGGAGCTCCAGGAATGACATTCATGCTGATAACAGACTAAACCTCGTGTTGGAGAGGGAAGTCGCGGAAACCCAAGTTCCATTCGATGAGATCTGGTTCTTCGGTCTTCATCAAGCCAACACCGAAAGCGAGAGGATCCCGCTCGGCATCTCGCGCGGTGGTCCCAACAGCGAGCTTGACGAGGCGGAAACCGAGGCGTTGAGGCGCTGGATGGAAATCAATGACGACGGTACCGGCGGCGGCGGCGTGCTGATGACCGGTGACCATAACAACCGCGCTCCAGCAAATCGTCTGCCGGGCAGGAACGGCTCGCCCGTCATAACGAACGACACTCTGCTGGGTCTGGGAAGAGCACTGGGAGGATCTGTCCCCAGGGCCGGCGAGTTGCGCCGCTGGATTGGTCCACCATCTGCCTTGCGCGACGATAGCTTCAGCACGATTGCCAGCACCGGTTTTCAAACAGATCGTATTCCGCAAAAACTGAAGCACCAAAGATTCAACGCCGCCGGAGCGCCGGATCCTACGGGCAAAGAGCACCCGCTCTTTTATTACCGGGGAGACGAATTAATCACTGTTTTTCCAGATCACGCTCATGAAGGCGCGTTGATCATTCCTGATGTGTCAGACCCAAATGTGTGGCCAGGAGGGAGCGGAAAGCCCATACCACAGGTGATAGCCTTCGGCGAAGATCGCGTGCATGGCAGGCAGGTAGATCTTCTTACGGCCTACGATGGTGATGCAGCGGGAGTCGGACGTATCGTGGCTGACTCGAGCTGGCACCATTATTTAAACATCAACCTGGCAGGATTTCCGCATCCCGCTCCGGTCCCGTCTGAGTCAGACATGATCGGGCAGTTCTATGGAAACCTCGCAGTGTGGCTGGCTCCACTACACAAACGCCGGCAGATGGCGAAGGCCATGGCGTGGGAGTTAACGGAGTTTACGAGGCTGGTGGAGGATGCGGAGGACAGAGACGAGCTCGGCGAAATCTCGGATCTGATCTTGAGACGTGCTGCTGCTCCCTGCGAGATTCACGAATTAATGAAAGCTCTCGCGCCACCGCAGTTCACCAGTATGAGTTTTTGGGAAGGCAGGGACTTAACCAGCACAGCAATTTTGCAAAAAGAGGTGCTCGGCTCAGTCCTCTGGTCATATCACGAGGCGATAACGCAGGCGGAAAACGCAGCAACTGAATTGAGCGCGCTCGACGCTACCACCGTTATCAATCAGGGATTTGCAAGAGCTTTCGGTACAGGTACGGACAGCTCGAGTTTTGCTAACAGCACTACCAACACCGATCCGAGAGTGGAAGAAAGGAGCAACGAGATGGGATGTACTGGAGAAGAAGAGAGAGAATGGACCATCGCTATCAGGAGCGATTCCGGGGTTAATTCAATACCAAGCCCCCTCATTTTTTGTCTGAACGATCAGGGAGGTGTCGTCACCGGCAAAGTCTCAGATGCTGTCGAGCGAACGATCTTATCCGCGGTCGCCGGAACGCACAGTCTTATATTCGACTCGAATAGTATCGGTTTCATGTCGCTGGCTTTTAACGTGAACGGATCGTTCGTGCTGATGGAGGGAGCAACGTTGATGGAATCGGAAACGACAACGCGTTTTGATGGCCGCTTCCGCACCTTCGCTCCATCGGCGACGAACTGCAATGGAACGGCAACGGATTTGGGAGAGATTCCAGCCGTAACGTTCGGGACCGGGGATACAGGAACCGGCACTGGTACAACAACGTGACTCGACCTGGCGCGAAAAAGGCTGGACGGGAGAGAGCGAACTCGATAATGTTATGCCGCTCCCAAGTCCCTCGAACACCTTACTTCAAACAGGCGACAAGCTCATGGGACGTTTAAGCCAAAACATCAGCGAGGGTAGGTGCCAGCAACACATCGTGCGCAATTGTCTCATGGTGCTGGCACTAACCCTTGGCGCCATTTCCGCCTCGGCCCAGAACCTTCAACTCGAGAGTTGTGAAGGAACACGCGAGAGTCCTCGTACGCTTGGCCCCGATGAGACAGTCGCGCGTGCTATGAAAGAAAACGAGCTGCACGTTTACGAACTAACGCTGTCGCTAAATCAATATGTGCATGTTGTCGTCGAGCAGAAGGGAATCGACGTTATCGCACGGCTGCGTGATCCCGGCGGCAGTGTTGTCATTGAAAGAGACAGTCCTAATGGAAAGTTTGGTCCAGAGCAGGTTTCAGCGATTGCACAATCCGCTGGTGTCTACCGCGTCGAAGTGTGCACGTTAAAAAACGAACCGAGCGGCAACTACGAGCTCAGGCTTGAAGGGCCGCGCGCGCCGGCTCCCACGGACCAAAAGCGACTGGACGCGGAAGCACTTCTGGTCGCAGGCGGGAAAGAGTTTAACAAGTACACCGACGATGCGCGCAGAGCCGCGATTACACTGTATGAACAGGCTCTCACGAAGTGGCAAGAGCTGGGAGACAGTCGAGAGCAGGGATATACACTTTGCGCAATGGGAGAAGTGCACCGATCTCTCAACGATCTCGCCAGCTCGATGTCAAATTTCAACCAGGCGCTGTCGCGCTTGCAGGCTGCAAATGACATAGCCGGCCAGGCCTACGTTCGAAATGCAATGGGTGCAGCTCAGCGCGACATGTCTTCCGAGCCCGCGAAAGCGCTGGAACAATATCAAGCCGCCCTCCTACTTCGTCACGCTCTCGGTGACCGCTGGGGCGAAGGGCACCTGCGCAACAACATCGGATACCTTTATAGCAGGTTGGGCAAGAATTTGGCGGCACTCGACAATTTCAACGTCGCACTTTCAGTGTGGCAGGAGTTGGGCGTACGCGATCAGGAACTAAACACGCGAAACAACATTGCCACTGCCAATATCGATTTGGGCAATGTAAGTGCTGCCTTTCAGGAATTTCAATACCTGCTTAATGCTTGTGAACAGGAAAGGCCATGGTGTCAGGAACCATCCGTCCGCAATGGCCTCGGCATGATCTATGAAATTTGGGGTCAACCTGGCGCAGCGTTAGAGGAATTTAATAAGGCAATCGACTTATTCAGCAAGCTACCGCAGCGAGGTGCGGGCAAAGCGGACGTGCTCGACAATCTTGGTCTGTTTTTGGTCGGTCTTAACGACCCGGACGCGGCTTTGGATCAGTTTAGGACCGCCCTTGCAATCCGCACCAGGTTGCAAAATCCGGGACGCGAGGCCTTAACGCGCAGCAATATCGGCTATGCCCAGACGCTTCTAGGTAACCGGATTGAGGCACTGAGCCAATTGAATCAAGCGCTAACGCTCAGCGAAGGGCGTAACGACCGGTATAAAGCCTACACCCTCATGCGTATGGGAGATTTTTATTTATCGAGTGACAAGCTCAAGGCTTTAAATTACTACAATCAGGCGTTGAATTTGGTCAGGGCGATCGGCGATATACGTGGTGAAGCGTTTACTCTCGAAAAAATAGCCCAGCTTAATCTTCTATTGGGCCAGCTCGCGAAGGCGCGCCAGTTGTACCTCGATGCTCAGAAACGCTCGAAGGACGTTGAGGATGTACAGGGAGAGGCGCTGGCGCTGTATGGTCTGGCCCAACTCGCACGCCGGCAGCGCAATCTTCCGCAAGCGCGTGAGTACATCGTTGCAGCTATCCAAAAGGTTGAGTCGCTGCGAACCGGTACCACTAATTATCGCTTCCGCCGCAATTACCTGGAATCCCGTCACGATTACTACGCTCTCGAAACTGATATCAGGATGCAGCTCTATTTCGAGCTACGTGCGAGGAACGATTTCAGTGGAGCTCAGCAGGAGCTGGAGGCCGCTTTGTTTGCTGCTGAACGTTCGCGCGCGCGAAACCTGCTGGACGTTTTGATGGAGAGTCGCGCCGATATCCGGCAAGGTGTGGACCCGGAACTTCTGGAAAAAGAACGTAGTCAAAAGAACGAGTTGGGCGAAAAACAGGAACTGCTTCAGAACATACTTGCTGAAAAAGGAAAGGAGAAACAAAAGACAGATCTTCAGCGGGAGGTGCGGTCGCTGGAGCGCTCATTGGAGGAAACGCAAAGCGAAATTCGCAAACGTAGTCCACGGTACGCAGCCCTGACGCAGCCGCAGCCACTAAAAGCGGCCGAGATTCAGGCTCTTCTTGATGATGAAACTTGTATCTTGCAGTACGCGCTGGGCGACGAGCGCAGCTATCTGTGGCTAATCACTGCTAAGGAAATCTTGCCTTATGCATTGCCTCGCCAGGCCGCGATCAAAAAAGCCTCGGAAGCGGTCAAGAATGCAATCCGAATTTATGAACCGCGCGAAGGTGAGGAAGCCAGAATGAAACAGGCGCTGGAACTCCCGCGGGCCACGGCCGTGTTTCGACGTCGCGCACGTGAGTTGAGCAATCTGATCCTGGCGCCGGTCGCTTCAAAAATCGCGAATAAACGACTCGTTATCGTCGCTGACGGAGACCTTCAATACATTCCTTTTTCAACTTTGCCAGTGCCAAACGCAACTGGCTCCACGATTGCAAAACGTCAACCGGAATTCACCTATCTAATCGCCAAACATGACATTGTTTACGAGCCGTCGGCATCAGCGCTCAAAGCGCTGCGTCAGGATCCACCGGGAAAAGCAACCCGGACCGTGGCTGTGATCGCTGATCCTGTGTTCAGCAAAGGCGATGAGCGGGTGAACAATCGTACGCCGGCTGATAACACGGATCGATCTTCATCTCTTGAAGACATCCAGTTAAAACGAATTTTGCGCGGTTCCGGCGATACGGCCGGCAATTTCGTTCGCTTGAGGTATTCCCGTGTTGAGGCTAAAGAGATCAAGGCCGTTGCTCCGCCGGAATCGATCATGGAAGCACTCGATTTCGATGCGAGCCGCGCGACCGTGCTTTCGGATGAGATGAAGCAGTTCAGAATCATTCACATCGCCACGCACGGAATTTTAAATCCCGAGTATCCGGAGTTGTCCGGGCTCGTTTTTTCGCTCGTAGACAAGCAGGGCCAGCCGCAACCCGGGTTTCTACGTTTGAACGACATCTACAACTTGAACCTGCCGGCTGATCTGGTTGTTCTTAGCGCGTGTGAGACCGGCATTGGTAAACAACTCAAGAGCGAGGGACTACTCGGTCTCACGCGAGGTTTCATGTATGCCGGAGCCGAACGAGTTGCGGCCACACTTTGGAAAGTCGACGATATCGCTACATCTGAACTAATGAAGCGTTTTTATACCTACATGCTGAGTGAAGGTAAACCAGCTTCTGTCGCCCTCAGGCAAGCCCAGTTGGACATGGTTAACAGCTCGGAATGGTCTGCGCCCTTTTACTGGGCGGGATTTGTGCTACAGGGCGAATGGAAGTAACCGGATCTTAGCGAACTCACAAGCGGTCTTGAATTATGCGTGACTCTTTCATCGAAACCGGTTTGGTAATTCACCAACACCTTCCCGCGAGCCGCCGCACTGTCGCCGGTTTCGACCTCCAGGACCGTCAATTCTCCCATTTCTCCTACCCACCTGAAATAAAACGTTGTGTGCTTGACTCGCCCCACTTATTATTCGGCCGTTTTCCTTTCAAGGTTGTAACCCGAGCTCGTCCCGTACGACCGCGGCCAGTGAATTGCGCGTTGGCACCTCAACTCGCGATAATCGCTGTTGAAGTCCTACTCCCAGATGGATCTGACGTCCGAGAACTTTACCCGCTTGCTTGGCTGGCTTGACCCGAATCCGGAAGCAGCCGGGCAGGAGTATGTGCGAATTCGAGCTGATTTGACCAGAAAGTTTACCTCCCAGCATTGTGTGATTCCGGATAAATTGGCTGATCTGACAATCGACAGGGTTGCTTCGATTTTGACGCCGGAGCTCATTCAGGATTGGGAGGGTGCAAAGGAGCGATATTTCTATCGTGTGGCCTATTACGTGTTTCTTGAGTGGAGGGCAACCTATAAGTACGAAGAGGTTGAGCTGCCACTTGATTTGGTTGGGAATTGCCATCTGACAGATGACGATCTGGACCTGGAGCTCGCGCTTGATTGTCTCGACAAATGCGTGGAGAAGCTTCCCACCACGAAGCAGGAGTTGATTATCACGTACTATCATGGGAAGAAAGCGGTCAAGATAAAAAACCGAAAGGAGCTGGCCCGAAAGCTGAACCTTGAGTTGCCCGTGTTACGCGTGCAGGCGCTTCGCATTCGAAAGGGACTGAAGAGCTGCATGGAGGAGTGCCTGGAGAAAAAAGCAGGCCGCAATCACTGATTCGTCCGCCCTGGCAAATGGGAGTTAAAGCCATGAAGGAACAACTCGTAGACGACGATCTGGTTAGAAGATTTTTACTGGGCCAGGTGTCGCCGCAGGAGGAAGGTGAAATTGCGGCGTTGATGTTTGAGGATCCTGAAAAATTCTCGCAGCTCGAGTCGGTTGAGGACGATCTGATTGATGAGTTTCTTCAGCAAGAGCTCACTCCCGCCGAGAAGGAAGGCTTTGAGACGCATTTCCTGTCACAGCCAGGTCGTAAAAGGAACTTGAAACTGAGTCGCGCGCTACAGGAACACTTCGACCAACGAGATGTTCCAGTAGTTGTTCCCTCTGTTGTTCCGGTAGTTGTACCCGATAACAGTGTTTCAATTCTCGGTTTGTTCAGGATCTCGCGTCCGGCGTTCCGGCTCTCACTGGTCGCTGCGATTTTGATAGGACTCGTGTTTGTTATCTGGCTGTTTGTACGTCTTCGTGAAGGACAAAAGCCACCTGCATTCGAAGCACGTAAGGAAGAGAGCGCCACTCCGACACCGAGTATTACGAACAGTCCGACCGTTGAGCCGAGCCCGACAGCAACGCAGGGTGAGAATAAGAATAGGGCGACTCCGTCGCCACCGAAGCAAGAAACGTCGCCCGTCTATGCTGTGCTCCTGTTGCCGTTGGGTTCGACCAGGAGCGCAGCGCAATCATTTACGTTACCGTCCAGCGGCGCCAATGTTCCTGTGGGGTTGGTACTCAGTGAAACTACCTACAACAGCTACGACGCCACGCTGCAAAGCGATGATGGAAACGTCCTGAACAGTTGGTCCACGTTAAGAGTAAGACGATTAAAATCCGTCAGCGGTCTAGTGATTAACATCCCCGTAGCTTTACTCAAACCGCAACAGCTTTACCGGATAGTTGTTCGAGGCAGGGCTGCTGATGGAACAATGCACCAGGTCCGCAGGTACGAGTTCCAAGTTAACAGCCCCAGCTAGGTGCCCGTACCCACACCGGAGCCAGTGTCACCCGAACCGGGTAGTATGAAAGCACCCGAAACGATGCCGGTAGCTGGAGGCGTATCCGGCCCAGGCGGATGAGCGAGCCATGTTCCGTTAAATTCCACCTTAGGGGCGCCTTGTCTTGTGAAAGCGTACCCAATAAGGAATATACCAATTTCGGAGCCTGCGTCCTTCATTCGGAACAGGAATGTCATTTGTGAGACTTCAGGAATATGGAGACCTACTAAAGGGACGCAAGTCCCAGCGAGATCGGAGATCGGATTATTGGCTTCGTCTGTCACGTCGCCCTTAATGACACCACCGGTGACTATGACATTACGAAAGGCAGGACGTCCTACTGGTGCCCCGCTACCGAAAACGATGGTCATATCCCACTCCTTTAAACTGCACGGTTCCATGATGAATTCTCCTATGCTAGAGGTGTATTGATTTTGGGAGTTGTGGCCAGTAAGCCTGGCCTGCAACTCAACCATTGTTTCCGAAAAGCTTTTGGGCCAATTTAGCTGTTCCCTTAATTCTCAATTCTTGCTTTTTGAAGGCGATTTCTGCCGCAGTTGTCATCGCATTTCGCTCGACTAACACTGTGTCCTCACTGGACATTGCCATAGTCACTGACTCCGGCAACTCCTTCGGTGCAGCGTGTATTAATGATCCCAGCATTAACTCCTTCGACGGCAGGGGACTCAGCGTGAAACGTCCTTCAGGGAAATATAACGACTCGAACCGCTTGGTCCAGGACTCGGGCACTATCATTTGCAGCAGTTCATGGATTTCACAATCGGAAGCAACTTCGGCCAACATTTTTTTGGCAATAGTACCTGTAGTAACCATCGTGTCGATGTGTTGCGAAGGTACTGATCCAGCCAGCTCAGCAATCAGCGGCTGTTCTTTCAGCCAGCGCGCCATAGTGTGTGCCATCATCATTCGCTTGCTCCTCGGCGCCAACCAGAGAGCGAGATTCGCGTAGAACTGCCCGATCTGATCCGCTGCCGAGTTGAGTCGCGACTGAGGAGGAAATCGATTGAGGTTGTCGTTGAAATAGTGATGCCAGCTCGAGTCGGCCACGATACGTCCGGCCCCGACTGCATCGCCATCATAGACAGACAAGAGCTTGAACTTTCTACCGTTTCGTTTATCGAGACCGTAGGCCACTATGCGAGGCTTTGGCTGAATCCCGTTTACGGTTTTCCAATCGCTATTCAGCTCTGCCGGCACAGTCGCCGCGCCTTCATGGAGATGATCCGGAAACAGTTGTATTGCTCGTCCCTGTTTGTAAAGGAACAGTGGATGCGGCAGACCTTGCCGAGCGGGCCTGCCCGCACGATTAAAGGTTTTAAGAATCAACTGCTGTCCAATGGCATCCTCTTGAAAGCGTGTTTCTTTTTCAATATCTGCGCCGAAAGTGAGGACTTGACTATTAATGCTATGACGCGGGTTAGCAGTCGGATCGTTCTCCCAATCACGCATCTGTCCCGCCCGCGGTATGCAACGCCCAAGGGCCCTGCCGAGACCAAGAAACCGCTCATTTCTCGCGTCGTCTTTGCATGGTGCGTCGGGATTGTCGCGCGCATCTGTAGGCCGGCGGTTTGCGTGATCACCGGTGACTAAAACGCCGAGGCCATTGTCCATTTGTGCAGCTAGATATTGCCTTTCCTCCTTATCGAGTTCGCTGTCGGGGCCACCACCGTTAATTCCCAAGCGGAACTGGTCTTTATTGATCTGATGGAGTCCGAAGAACCAGACTTGATCGAATGCTTTGGTAGCCTCTTCATCTTTAAGAAGTTGATTTATTCTCTGCACCGGCGTGGCAGTGAATGTTGGATATCGGCTCTTCAAGGTGATGGATATATTCGCAAAAGCCAACGGATGGGTTTCGAGGTGACTGATCATCATCCCCAGGCCGAGAGGCGGCCCGGTTGGTCTCACCACCATTTGCGGATCATCAGTGTAGAGCAAGATCTTGATGGTTGGTTCATTCTCTAGGTTGAGAAGTTTGCTCTTGATGGTTGTGGGATCTTTAAAAGCAGATTCTTCAGGCATGCAGTCCTCCGATCGCGCTGCGCCACAGACGAAGCGCTGGCAAATCCTTCGGGTTAATCAAATGACTGTTGAAGTTACATCAGACTTCAGAAGCAGCATCGATCGTCTGGGCGATGAACGGCATCCATACTCTATGAAGAGGAAAAAGAAAATATATCACGAGCCAACGAGCGGCGAACTATAGCACAACCAACTAAAATGTTGGGGGCCGTGCTGTTTTTTGTGCTCCTCAGTCGCTTACGCTTGCATCATCGACCCTTTTTGAAGGCTCGTATATACCGGTGGGATGATTCGCACGCCTCGATCGACATTGCATTACCGCCACTGTGAATCACCATGGCAAAGCTTTGATTCCCGATATTGCCATAAACGCAACTGCCACTGTCGCCGACTCGTGTGGCCAGATTGTAATAAACGAAAAAGTTTGGCTACCTTGTGGCTCGGTATTATCCGGGATCTTAAAGGGTAACCCTCCGAGGAAGCTCGACTCCTATCCGTGCTCACCGGACCGAGAGCAGATCAGCGTCCGCTTATCATTTTAGCGATTCATGGGTATGCGACGCGATGAACTGTTGAGTTTGCGTTGGGCCAACGTTGACTTCTCAGTGGTCTAATTCACGTCATGGACTCTCAGCGCGAGCAAACGAATCAGGCCACAGCCGAAGCATTCCTATGAACCGGATCGCGAGGAGGGAATTGCTCGGTTTACACCGTGAAACCGGTAACACCAGTACGTGTTCTTCAACGACAGGACGAAGAATCCACGAAGCGATCTCAAGAACGGGTTTGGCACTGCTTGTGTTATTGCAGGTCTCGACGACTTTCGGTTTCATGATCTGCGACACACAGCCGCGACCAGGCTCGCCGACGCCGGCCCGAACACTCGAGAGAATGGCCATTCTCGGGCATCGATACATTCAAACATCTGCGCGTTACACTCACGCCACCGACGAGAGTTTACGACGCGCAATGGAAGCGCTTGCGCAACGGCAAACGTACCGTCACAAAAGTCCTTCACAATAGCAAGAAGGCGGCAGGTACTGCCTTCTAAGTATTGATTTTATGGTAGCGGGGGGCGGGATCGAACCGCCGACCTTGGGGTTATGAATCCCAGGGTCGCGATTGTACCAGCTTCATACGGCGAAAAAGCCCAATAAAAACAAGGGTCGCGGTCAGAAAGATGCGGTTATTCGCCTCATGCGATGCATGTTTTGATATGAATCTCGGCAAAATCTCGGCAAAATCTCGGCAGAATATTTCGAGGCAAAACGAGACCATGCAGCAGTTAACAGGAGATCAGGTTTAAAATCTCTATCTCAGAAAGTGATATGTATCTCATCTAACCAAGCGTTAAGACGTACAGTGCAACATTTCACTTCACTCATTCTGGTGAGTAATTGACACCTCTCCCTCACGCTTCCTTCGACCGACATTTCTCAACACAACCAATGAGAAAAAAGAGGCGGTTAACGAGTAGGTGATTCACTAAGAATCTCCAAAAGGAAACCGCTGTAATGAGATTTTTACTTGGCGTCCTCGTTGGTTACAGCCTACGAGGCAAACAGAAATTGCTTATCAGATTTCTTGTGACGCTGGCGCTCGTTGTGTACGTCGTTATACCGGCACTTGCGATTTTGGGGTTGAGTCTTGACGTCCAACGTGAGCGCCGGTCTAGACCAGCTCAAACCAAGGTGCCAGTAATCAAAGGACTGAGCTATGAAGACGCCGAGACGAAGCTTCATGCCGCTAACTTGAAGATTCGGCTGTTGGCGACACGTTACGATCCGGCCGTTCAACCAGGATTCATTATCGACCAAACTCCCGCACCTGGGGAGGAAGTAACTGTCGGTTACTTTGTTGGAGTTACCGTCAGCAAAAAGGATTTCGCCGGCCTTGGTCCATAAAGGCAAAGCTGCTGCATTGGACCAAATAAGCCACACGCTGCGTTCCTGGCGTGTCCAGCCTCCCTGTCTTCAATCGAACTGACACTACAAATGGTTTAGCTAGAGACACGGAGGTTTCTCGTATTCATTTCTTCCGAGGTTGCTAACATGAAAAATGTTTTCTCTCTTCGCAAGCGCTCATTCCTCTCGCCTGTATCAACCGGCTTTACGTCGCATATCTTCGCTGAGGTTGAATCCTCGAATGAGGGCGAATACAGGTGGGGACACAACATGCTTACCATTGCCGATTGCCGGCGCAGAGTCCAAATCGAATTCTTCTTGGGGACCAAGCGAGAGCGTCGCCGATCTCTGGCCAAGATCAATTTGCTCATTGCCATTCTCACGCGCTTTCGTGACGTGCTCGCCAAAGAGATCGCGTTAATCGAGAAAGCAAAAGCCAAATAGGTTCCTGGAAAACATTCGCGGTCCAACTTGCAGATAAGCCACTCGTATTCAGGTGACGAGTGGAAGTGAGTTGGACCGCGATTTCTTCTGCGCGAGAAGAAAGAGAGGCAACTGATGCCAACGACTAAACATGAACTGCTCGATTGGTTAATGGATGTGCCAGAAGATGCAGAAATAGGAACGGACGGAGCTGGACTAGTTCTGCTTGCAATTCTTGGCACCAACGTTCACTTGTTAGAGATCGGTCACATTCCCAATGCGGACGAACTCTATGCCGAGGCGATCAATCAGGCAATGATGGAACGTCTACGGCGGATTGATGCAGCAGGTGGAGAAACGGAGACCGGCGTAATAATCGTGACATTTCATGGTTATATCTCAGGCGTTCCGAGTATGTTCTCCAGTGACTTCAATACGGCGTTTGTATTCAAGAACAAAGAACAGGCGGAAGCCTTTATCACAGAGTTCGCAGACGAACTACACAATCCGCAGATTCTCGATTGCCCGTAATCCTACCAGCAGCTAATTTGCACTGAATTGTTCTTGGCCTGCCGCCAATAGAAGCTGAAATCCAAACCTATGGGACACTCTCGACCGCGTCCGAAACATCTCGCAAAGAAGGTGATGCAGATCCGCCGCAGCTTAGGAATATCTCAAGGAGAAATGGTCAAACGACTTGGTGTTCAAGAGCTGATCGACCATACGACTATTTCCAAATACGAACTCGACAAAAACGAACCACCGCTCGCCATCCTGCTCGCCTACGCTCGCGTTGTAGAAATTCCCGTCGAACAAATCATCGATGACGAACTCGAACTCACAATCTGATTTCCGCAAGAGCACAGCGATCGTTTCCAACCCCTATCAGGGTACCAAACACCAGTCGACACGGCAGAGTTCCCTGTTAGCGCTCGTACGCCTTGTTTTGATCGGGGATCTTTGTTAGGCCTTCCGCTTACTCTATAATGCCTGTGTGCCGTTGAGTATAGTTTGATGCGACTGAGTTGGGCACACAGCTGGCACACACACAAGAATTCTGTTGTTTGGCGAGAGCAGATTTACGTTTCAATCGAGAACAGAAACCATGAATGATGAGAAGTGGATTGTTTCAGACAGGGATCATCTCGGCGGAAAACCACGCGTAAAAGGGACGCGAATCTCAGTAGCTTTTCTTCTTGAATGCCTGGCTAGTGGAATGAGCGTCGCAGAGATTGTCGATGCCTATCCGACGTTAAGCGAGGACGCCGTGCAGGGAGCGTTGCGTGAACTGGCGCACGAAAAGGAAGCGGCGGTAGCGTGAGGATTCTGCTCGACGAAAACATGCCTCGCAAGTTGTTGGCTGCCTTAATAGCAGAAGGTCACGAGGTGGACTCGGTGAAGTCGCTCCAATTAGCGGGAATCGATAATGGGGCGCTCTATCAAATGGCCGCATCCAATTACGATCTTTGCTTCACACGCGACGCAGAGTTTTCAAGACGAGTGCTGTCGAAGCCAGCCGAGCGCTTGAAACTGGTTCATGTAATCATTCCGCAAACCCGGCAAGACGAATTCGTGCAGAAGTTCCTCAACACGTTTCGGGAAACAGATTGGTCAAGTCATAAAAGCGGCGACGATTGGCCCACTGAATAGCGCTAGTGAAAACGAACACGAATTGTGAACAGCCTGCACTCTCACGCTGATTTTCTGCCGATGAAAACCGCCGGCGGCCAGAGTTGGAGCGCGGCCAGAAATAGTTGAAATCCAACGCGATCAAATTCCGCTCGCCGCATGATCCGATTATCTGATTCAATGGCATCAGCACTACGTTCATAATCATTAATAATGTCAGGAGTCCATAACCAACGAAACTTGGGCTCAGTCAAGAGTCCCAGAAGCTCTCGCTTTGTTGATGCTAATCCTGGGCGGTCACGACGCGCGAGGAATATCGTTAAAACTATCTGCGCGTCTACAACGACCCGCAACTCTTCCTCGCTTTGATTTGGATGCTCGGGCGGCGGTGCTCACCCGCGTGACACCTTACGGCCAGACCTACGGCGCGGTCGTCGCGCTCCGCGCAATGCTTCTCCAACGAGTCCTTCCATCTCCTCTTCGCTGGACAGTGGAACTTCTCCGCTTCGAGACTTAAGGCGCTCTTGAGAACGCGTGAAAGTCGCCTCAATTTCCGCGACGAGCAGATGTAACAACGCGCGCCGCATATCTTCCAGGGTCGTGAAAGGAACAATTGCTGCCGCCGGTTCGCCGTGGGTCGTGAGCACTACGCTTCCCTTTGCGGCGAGCTCTAAGGTACGGCGCATTTCAGCGCGTGCATCGGCGATGGCCATGAACTGCTGCGGCCGGCCAAGGTAGAATGCTACTCGCAGCAGCGCTGCAGCTTTCTCGTCCGGACTGATTGAGTCATGTTTCATAGATTACCTTTTAAGCATTGTATAGAGATAAGTACAGAAAGGGAGCGACCTGAGCGGGAAAGAGCACGCAGAATTTATTCCCTGATTGGCTATTATGATTGCACAATTAGATCGGAGCTTCGCTTTCAGAAAGTCGCTAGAACTGCACATCCTCTTTACGTCACCCACCCGAGCGCACCTCGGTACTGTTCGACCTAGCAGCGCCAAATTGTTCTAGATTGTCGATTGCAGGGAGAATGCCTTCGATGATGACCTGACCATATTGTTCTGAATTTCGGTCGATGAAATCGTAGCTTGAAGATCGTCAGCAGCCTGCGTGGTCCAGCGAACTTCCGTCACCTTAGAAACCTTGCTTTGATTTCGGCGTGTGACACTGTTTCCCCGGATTCAGACTGCTCAAGTCCTCGCTCAATCTTCGCGAGAAAATAAAGCCGCTCCATTGCGTCTTCTACGGTGGCATCGTCTGGAAGGTCCTCAATCGCGCGAATGATCTCACTTTTTATTTGTGGCATTTCCATTGGTAAATAACGATACCATCCCGGGTCAACTTGTCGCAAAGCAGCATGTTGGCATCAATGATGCCCACCTATTTTGTTTCTTTTTCAAAGCACTTCCGGCAAGAGTTAGTTCCAATTTGCACTTCCGGCAATTTGGTCAAACTTGCGGCAAGTAATTGCTTCCAGCGGCGGCTAAAAGATGGTTCAAGTTACAAATGATGATTGATCTCGCGAAGCTGTTTGCAAACGTTGGATCGTGACCCCCGACAGCCGACTCTGTTTTGCAGCGACTTCTCTTATGGCTTTAGTGGACATGAAATCATCGCTTGTGTAGCAATGAAGCTCACCGAAGCAGCACTGAATCCAGGTGAGATAACCAGGCCGTTTTGTCGGCAGAACGAGAACGAGGCCTATCCATGAAAAGCGTGAACATCGCCGAATTGAAGAATCGTCTGAGCGTATATCTTAACGACGTGAAAGCCGGTGAAGAGATTCTGGTGCGCGGCCGCAACCAGTCGGTCGCCCGAATCGTCCCGCTAGTACGTTCGAGAGATGAGGACGAGGAATTGCTGGCACTTGCTTCGCAGGGGAAACTGCGCCTGGGCGAGGGTGTTCTTGAAGAGTCCTTCTGGGAGATGCCGGCGCCGCGCGTTCCTGCCGCCGCTTTGCGCCGCGCAATCGAACAGGAGCGCGACGAAAACTAAGCGCGGGCGAAAATCACGGCCGATGACTGCCTTCTGGGGTACGAGCGCTCTCGTGCCCCTATGTTGTTTCCAACTTCACAGGCCAGGCAGCCGGCCCGCACCTATAGTCGTCAGGTCGTTTGGGGGGACGGTTATCGAGACTGTCATCTCATTAAATCGGCTGACCCGCGAGGCTACGTTAACCCGTTGATGAGAGCAAACAGGCCTTTGCACGCCTCGACTATATGCGTAATCGCTGGAACGAGGTCCAACCGACCGAAGAGGATTGTTTCCTTTCGATGGGCTTTATGGTTTGATCGAATTACTTGAAGCAAAGACAATTGGTTGAGTTTGTGGCCCACAATCTACGCATTCAAGACGAGCCGCTAGCTATGTAGAATTCGCTCCATTGTTACTGTAAGTCAGCTTCGATAAACTGCTGCTCATGTTGAATGAAACGATCGAAACCAGCGGACATACCACGAAAGATGGCATCTTGAATTTGAGAATTAAGGTGGGCGCGGCCGATGCTGATGTTGCAGTTATTGTTCAAATGAGAGCCGTGACTCCAGAGGACCGTGTGAACACGAACGGATGGCCCAGCGATTTTTTTGAGCGAGTTGCCGGATCGATGCCCGACTTGCAGCGTTCGTCTCATGGCAACTTTGAGGATCGGATTGCTTTTGAATGATCTTTCTTCCCGATACCAACGCGTGCATTACGTTGCTGACAGACGCATTGCCGGATTGAAGCTCGACGACTGGGAAGCGTAGCAGCTTGGTGACAGTTTGACGCAAGGTCACAGCCTTCTTTTAAGAAGCTCGCTCGCGCCGACTTGATACTGTTCGATCTTCGACAGCGGTTTCCAATTCAGGCGCGCTGGATACTGAATGGCCAAGATCTCAGGCGATGACGCGCAGTTAAAGACAACGTAGAGCCAATAGTTCGTACCGAGCCGTTTTGCAGCACTGTACTCATTGGCACTCAGCGAAATCGGACCGCGGTCAGCGCTCAACGGGGGGCCGGTGCTTCGTTATTAACTCTGTGGTAGATTCCCAATATGAGTACTGCTAAAGAAGAAGTCCACGCGCTTCTAACCAAATTGCCAGACGACTGTTCATTGAAGGACATACAGTATCACTTGTACGTGATTGAGAAGGTTCGCAATGGGTTAGGAGTGGCCGATTCGCAGGGCGCAATTCCTCAAGAAGAAATCGAGCAGCGGTTTGGTAAATGGCTCACCGAGTAGCATGGTCACCGCGCGCGATTGAGGATCTTGAAGCGATCGCACAATACATTCTCTGCCGACTCCAGTGCCTATGCCGCAACGGTCGTGAAGACAATCCTCAATACTACGCGCAAATCTCTCCCGCTTTCCCTTTGCTGGTCGTATCGTTCCTGAGTTAGGTGATGAAAATATTCGTGAGTGGTTTGCTTATAGTTATCGCGTAATTTATCGAATCGACGATCGGGTCGTTACCATCGCAGCCATAGTACAAGGGAAGCGATTGCTGGATGTTGAGTGACTGTGTTTTTAGCCACGCACAAAACACGCTGGAGAGCGGCCTGCTAGAGGTCATGCTGATCATCGTACCTATCAAGGAAACCCTGGAGCTTCAGAAATATTTTGTCCAGGCGGTTGCGAAGTTCAGCGTCGCGCGTATGGTTTGCCTCGGCAGCGACGTGGCCCTGAAGGTCCTCTATATCATCTAGTGAGAGATTCAGACGGAAACGTTTGCCATCCACAACGGCATGCCGCCCAAACTCCTCGCCGATCATAATACAGCTCCGGATGTCGTCCAGTTCCTTACTGCTAAAGGCCACCGGTAATTTAGTTCCATAGGGAATGGGTTTCCGATTCATCCAGTCAAAAATAACACGGTATTCCGATCTCGATGCTTGAATTGAAATGCTTCTTAGTTTTAACTTTCATTTCTCAGAGGCTAGTCTGCAAACAGTGCAAGATGGGTACGATGCAGTTCAGAGTAGTGACAATAAAAGAGAGGCTAGACTCAGAGCGGGAGGTTTGATGACGGGAAAAGTTGGCCGAAACGATCCCTGCCCATGTGGGAGTGGACGAAAGTACAAAAAGTGCTGTCAGGAGAGTCTTGACGAAAAGGATTTTAACTATCGCCGTTGGCGCCAGGTCGAGGGCGATTTAATTCCTGAACTATTCGCTTACGCCGTTCAAACACTGGGTCCGGAGGCCATTGAAGATGCCTGGAGTGAATTCCATGACCATGAGGCTCCCGGCGCTTACGACCCAGAGTCACCAATGAATTCGGTTTTCATGCCGTGGTTCCTGTTCAATTGGATTCATGAGACCAAGCTGCCCGATTCGCTGGACTTCTCGGTGACCACGATAGCTGTCTCCTTTCTTAGAGAGCATGAGCTGAGCGAGGATGAAATGAGACTCATCCTGAGTGCTACTAAAGCTCCATACTCGTTATGCGAAGTGCAGGAGTTGACACCGGGAGTCGGCATGACTCTTTTCGACTTGTTTCGCCGCGTGAAACATGAGGTGATTGAACGCTCGGCTTCCCAAACTCTGAAGAAGGGCGAAATTATCTACTGCGCAACTACCCATCTTGACGGCATCAGTTCAAACATCGGCACGAGCCCCTATGCCCTGCGGCCGACTGCCAAGCGAGACATTCTGGAATTGCGAAAGTGGATGGTTGACGAGAGTGATGGAGCGGAACTCACTTCAGATCATCTGGTTAAATTTGAGGCTGACATCCGCAGTTTCTATCTGGATAAAGTGATAGCGATGTTCCTCCCACCACAGTTAATGAATACCGACAATAATCCGCTGTTACCGCAAAGGGTGCATTTCGAGATCGAGTCTGGCGACTCGGCATTTCACGCATTGAAAGGACTGGCCGAAGGTATTTCCGAAGATGAGTTGCGTTCAGACGCGACCGTGGCGGACGGATTGATCATGAAGGCTGAGATTCCCTGGCTTGGAGGTACCAGGGAAGCGCGCAAGCGGCTCGGTGGTCCAGTGTTGCTCGGGACGATGAACATCGAAGAGGGCAAGTTAATAATCAGTGTAAATTCAACCAAGCGGGCGAAAAAGATCCGCCAGCTGGTTGAAAAGCGATTGGGGAAGGAAGCAGTCTACAAGACAACTCTCATCGAGCCCATCGAGTCAGAAGTTGAGAGAATGTGGGCAGCCGCCGCCAGCGGCTCATCAAAGCCACCCGCCGAAGAATGGACGCAAGGGACCGAACGGTCCGGTGTGATTTCACTGGCCGATCTTCCTGCGGAAGTGCGTTTAAAACTGGAAGAGCACGCACGTCAACACTGGGTCACATGGTTCGACGTGCCGGTTCCGGCGCTCAACAACATGACTCCGAGGGAAGCGGCGAAGACCGAAGAGGGCCGCGAACTACTTGAAAGCTTGCTGTTAGATTACGAACGTCATGATGATGCTGATAACGAGAACCTTATGCGTCCCGACGTACCCGAGCTGCGGCGCAAGTTAGGAATGCACGTTTAAGCGTGACACGTAAAAAGAGAAAGAAAAACCACAAAGCGAACGAATGAATCGTTCCGCTCGACTTCATTCCAGTTCCCCCTGCCTTGATCAGGACGATACGTTTGCCTATATCGCTGGCTACACTGAAGGTGGTTTTGCTTATGGCATCCCTTGGGAAGAGTGGGAACAATTCGAACAAGAGAGTTCAAACTCTTCTGAGTTGGAAATTGGCAGAAAACCGTCGGGCCGAAAGTCTTTGTAGGTTAAAGTCCATCGCATTTACCAATCGCGAGCCGGTCCAATACTCCTAGATCGAAGTCCTGTACGCCAAATTGCGTAAGTCATCCGGGCGGCTCCGGATTAGCGTCGGTGGACTTTCGCACGCGAGAGGTAGCCTCCGCTGCGGCAGCCGTCAACGGTCTCGCTTCGCTCGATGAACTCCGCTCGCTTCGCTCGCTTCGCCGTTGACTGCCGTCCTCGCTACGGCTGGGCAGTAGACAAGGAGCTAACGCTCCTTAGAATCCACTTTGGATTCTATTTTTACAATTGACGAGGAGAGGAAATGTAGCAGCGTCTAGCTCGAGCGAAGTACCTTGCCTCACTGTGAGGTGTTTTAAACTTCTCCCATTGTTCTGCTAGTCGATACTGAAAGCAAAGAGTAGTCATCGTACTTGCCAGGGCCCAGCTGGGGTCCATCTATGCAAAAACGCTTTTCCTTCAGCTGCGGAAATGGATGGCGGCATCATAAAATCCGTAATCACTTTCACGACCGTTTCAAGATTGATCTCCTTCGTGTCTAATCTACTCCGGCGAATGAACGCGTCCCACTGCGATAGTTTGCCGGCGTCGGAAACGAACTCGATTGACAAACCAATTGGTAGTTCATTTGGCAATACAGTGCGGCGACGCCTGAAGGTCGCCTTGATGGCTCGCACTAAGTTCGCACCGTCAAAATCAAACTGAAGCGCTGATATTTCGCAAAGCCCGAGTCATGCGATCGTCTCCAGGCAGGGCCGCATCACGTTTGCAACTCGGCAGACTTTCGCGTATTTCCAGAGATCTTCGATTTTGCATTTGCGGTTACGACGACATTCGCGCAGGGCTTCAATCGCCACATCTAGTCCTATCTTGTTGCGATATTTGAAGCAGTCGGCGACGGTCTTCGCCGGACAATAAACTCGGACAGTAACACCGTCGATCTTGTGAGTCTCAACACCCGAGGAGAAAGCTGCTTCAGAGAATCTCATTACGCGAAGCCTTGGTGTCTCAACCTGCGGACGGGCAGATTTTCGGTCAAGCGCAATCCAAACTTCGGAAGGGCTTTGCGTGCCAATGTCGTGGAAACGGAGCGCCGAGAGTAGACATATAATGCCGCGCGGTACCTTCTTTGCCACCTCCGCGAGAGAAAAGTTGCCGGAGATTCTCACGTTTGGAAGCATGTAGACACCACGGCCCATTCGGACCAGCAGGCCTCTTTGATAGAGTCGCCGTAGATGTTCCGGATGAATTCCTTTTTCGGTTAGATCTTGAACCCGTAGTATCTTTGCCTTACGCGCGAGGTTGAGAACCTGCTTCTCTTTGGTGAACTCTTTACGCATGTGTAAAAGTATAGCCACATATTAAAATCTGGCAAGACTATTACACATTGGTCGATTCCTGTTCGCGGAGTGGCGGTGTCATCCGGTCTTTTTTGCCAAGATGCGTCATGAAATGCCATTAACTCGACGGTCCATCCTGACTGAGAGAGGCCACAGCTTCTTCGATGGCAGAAATCTCCTCATCCTTAAGTTCGGAAAATGTTGCGCGTTTTGTGTGCGATAGCAGGCCATTGTTTTGCAGGATCAGCCGTACCAGCAAAGAGGCCCGACGATCAGGCATATCTACGATGTCCATGGTAGCCCGAATAGCCGCATCAAAAACTTTCAGGAATCCGATCTCCTCCCTGAGATCAGTGCGAATGGTTTCAGCCACGCAGTCATATAAGTACTCGGCGAATTTGGTTGCGTCCCAGAATCGATATAGGTGCGCAGTCTGATTATTGACGACCACCGATCCGTCCTGATGCATCTCGTAGTCGATGTAGGGCGAAATCGATTGAGAGAAACCTTCCAAGACCTCGTCGTAGCGGCTTCGATCGCGCATCATGACCGCAGAGACGGGAAACAGCATTTGATGAGCCGTGAGTCCAGAACTCGCTAGCTCTTGATGAATAAGAAAGCGGTGGATTCGCCCGTTACCGTCCTCGAACGGATGTATAAACACAAACACGAATGAAGCTGCTGCCGCCGCACAGACAGGATCGACGTTCGAGTGGCGTAAATTTTCCATCATTCGCATCCATCCGTTCATCAAATCAGCGAGATCCTCGGGTTTGGGACAAACAAAATGGACGTGTTCTCGAAAGTCACTCATCGTCTCACCGATGAAGCTCTGGACTGTCCGCCATCCGCTAGCCGCATAGCGTGGATCAACTATGTCATTTTGAAGTCTGATGAATGCCTGCGGATCGGAAGTGTCAATTTCGCGGCTCTTGTTAGCGCGGCCACGAAGCGCTCGGTACGCTTCGCGCTGGGTACTTCGCCCTCAATCGCAAAGGAGGACTTCGTCTCTTTTGTATATAGGTATTGTACGGCCCGAGCCAGGATCGTTGGCTCGCAGTTCTCAACGAGGGCCTTGGCCTCCAAATCCAGTCCTGACGCCAGCGCTTGGTTGAGGACTTCAGTTCTACGGATCAGTGGACAGTAGGTATTGTCGCCGAGCAGGTTGTTGTTCACTCGTTGTCGCGTACCCTTCCGACCTGACCCGTCAGATGTAGTTTGGGATCTAATACGTTGATGTAACCCGTGGGGGAAACGTCATCAACGTCGAGAAGCTTGCCGGTCAGCGCCTCGTATAGAAACCAGGCGCGGCGAACATAGGTGCCGGTGGGTTCCTGCCGTATCCACTCCTCTAACAATTCAGCGTCAGAACCTTGAAAAGGGCATCGTAAACACTGAGATCAATAGGTTCGTAACGTAAGGCAAATTTGAGATTTCCGATTATTCCCGAGGGCGCGTAGACGGGAGGCTAGTATTCCTTTATGGCCTCACGCGTCATGGATAGTCTTTCTGGCTCCCGACCTAGTCCAGGATCGAACAGTTGGTCTACGCACGGGTAGGTCTAACTCCTGAATCAAGGCCATCAGGCCTATAGGTTGGTCGGTCCCCTTCGATGTAAGACTCCGATCAGGCATGGAAATTTCTGATCTGACGGCACAGTTCATGCAAAATCACGATCGCATCTCACCAACGATAGAAAAGGACGATCAGGCGTGGAATACGCGTTATTTTCGACGAAAGCTGGAAAATTCTTGATCAAGCGGCAAGGGATTTAACTCGACACAAATCGTGCTAGGCCTCATTTGGGTAATTCCGACCGGGAGGCTAAGCCACTGCGAGTGGCTTGAGCTATAGAAGAGGAACACGGGTTCGGGTTACTCAGTCGAAGTGGGCTTTAATAACGCACCTGCGCGGCGAAGCTTATTTTAGTATCCCGACTTTCTTAAAATAAGCGCAAGAAGGGACAAAAGCCACAAATCCGTCGGTACCATCGAAATTGAATGCTTGACCTGCATTTCCAAGAACAATTGATTGCGTCTTTATTAGGCATTTCGCTTAATCTAATAATGCCTGCCCGCCGAAGAGTGGACGAAAGGGAACGAACGGACGGTGTGATTTCACTCGGCGATCTTCCTCCCGAAGTGCGTAACACTGGAAGAGTCGGTCGAGTAGTCCGTCGCTGGTATCCAAAATTGTAGACCTTGAGGCAAAGCACCAATTGCTTAAGTTGCGTCGCCTTGGATAATGTCTCCGTCTCCGATCATTTTTCAATCAGCTAGCAGGTATACTATCGTTGGTAGCAGAATTGCTACCGGGAATAGCGAAGAACTAAGGAACCCACAACCAGCATTCCAAGCGTCCTGCTTCATTATGGTCCTCACCTACGCTGCTAAGTCACTCATGCGCCGCGAATTATCCTACGAGGAGGTATTGTGGAAGACCGCAACGGCTCCGAGAGACCCGTGGAGGCACGACCCTTGCACATGACTCTGCAGTGTTCTATCCGAGTAGGTATGGACGGCGAACCTATTCGATGAATGAGGTGAAGGTCGAGGAGAGAATAATGAAGAACCCCTTTCTTAAGTCTCGTTTTGTTAGCTTAGCCCTAGTGGCTGCCCTGCTGACTGTCAGCTTCTTATCAGCCTGCGGTGGTGACAAAGTCGGAGGCAGTCAATCTGCCCAAGGAACCGTTTACGATCGAGTTTTGAAATCGGGCAAGATAAGGGCCGCTTACCTTTCTTATCCTCCCGCTCTCATGAGAGAGACAAGCGGACAGAGCAACGGAAAGATGTCGGGGATCTTCGTCGAAACTTTGGAGAAAGCGGCGTCAAATCTGGGTCTTACGGTTGAATGGACTGAGGAAGTAGGTTGGGGATCCCAAATCGAGGGACTAGAGGCGGATCGGTACGATATTGTGGGTTCACCAGTGTGGGCGAACCCTACCCGCGGGAAGCTGACGACGCTCTCGACGCCTGTCTATTACAGCGGCATAGGAATCTACGTTCGAAAGGACGATAGTCGCTTCAATACTCTGACCGATTGGAAGTCGTTAAACTCTGACAAGGTAAAGATCGTAACGATCGATGGCGAGACGGGCGATTTGATAGCAAGAACCCAGTTCCCATTGGCACAACGAGTGTCGTTACCACAAACCGCGGATATTTCTCAATTGTTCTTAAATGTGTCAGGAAACAAGGCTGACGTTCTGTTTGCAGAGCCGTATTTTTATTACCAGTATTTGAAGAGTAACCCTGACAATCTGAAGAACATCGCGGCTGAGACTCCAATTCGTGTTCTTGGAAACTGCTTCATGTTCAAGAAGGGCGAGTCCCAGATGAAACAGATGCTGGATGTCGCGATTCAAGACCTTCAGAATAGCGGCTACGTAGATGACCTCCTAAACAAATACGAAGGGACGGCTAATGCCTTTTATCGGGTTGCCCGACCTTACCGCCCCGTCGAGGCAGCGCCCTCAGCTAAGCCTAATCAGTAAGGACTGCCGCGAAGGCAACTGTGATAGGCAGCGGCGGTGGCCATGGCCAAGGATGGCTGCCGCCGGCGTCGAGGTCGCAAAACTAGGAGAGGTGAACGCAGGTGGACATATTCGATATCCTGGCAAAGTACAGAGGTGAATTTCTTCAGGGGTTGTCAGTGACGCTGAAGTTATGTTTGCTCATTTGGCCTATCGGAATTTTAGTAGGTACCGGGTTGGGGGCAGCCGGAGCCAGATGGAAGTTAGGGGTTGGACTGCCCTCCAAAGTTGTTTCCTTTACTCTGTCAGGAATTCCGATATTGGTTTTTCTGTTTTGGCTACACTATCCGTTGCAGTCATTGCTCGGCATTGTAATCCAACCCTTTTACACTGCTGTCGCAGCTCTATCCATCGTCAACACCCTTTTAGTTGCCGACTTGATCCGGGGAGTTCTAAACGATTTTCCCAACCAATATGTGATGGCGGCCCAGGTATGCGGTCTCTCTCATCGTCAAACTGTCTTACAAATTCAGCTTCCTATCATCTTTAGACAGGTACTACCCAGTCTGTTGTTGATTCAAGTCACGATGTTGCAGGCGACACTCTTCGCTAGCTTGATCTCGGTTGACGAGATCTTTCGAATTGCCCAGAGGATAAACTCGGAAGTTTATCGGCCAGTAGAAATCTACACTGCGCTTGCAGTGCTGTTCTTAGCGGTTTGTCTTCCGTTGCACGGCATTGCTTATTGGTTAAAGGCCCGATTCACAAGAGACCTGTCTGAACGTTAAGAGTTTTGATAAAGCGACGGAAAATGCTTACAGCGCGAAATATTAACAAAACGCTTGGACAAAAGCAGGTTCTAACGAACGTGAACGCTTCAATCACTCCAGGCCAAATCACAGCTCTCATCGGCCCAAGTGGCGGCGGTAAGAGCACATTTCTACGAGCGTTGTCTTTCCTTGATCCGCCCGACACAGGCAGCATCGAAGTTGATGACACAACTTACGTGTTCCCGAACAAGAACGGTAATAATCTTCCGTCGCCCTGGCCCAAGGTGACTATAGTCTTCCAGCAGCTTTTTCTTTGGCCACATCTCACGATACGTCAGAACATTTCTCTGCCTGGGAAAAATGTCAACGGTCACGGACCCAACGGAATTGTGGATGATCTCATTACGCTTTTTGATTTAGGCGAATTCGCCGGGCGTTATCCCAATCAGGTTTCTTTGGGGCAGCGGCAGCGCGCAGCAATAGCCCGAGCCTTGGCTCTGGAGCCTAAATACCTTCTACTCGACGAAATTACTTCTGCCCTCGATGTTGAACACGTCGGCAGACTGCTCAATCACATTAAGAGCCTGCGCGCGAAAGGTGCCGGCATATTACTCGTTACGCATCTGATCGGTTTCGCGGAGCGCGCCGCCGACCAGATTCTTTTTATGGAAAGCGGAGCAATAGTAGAGGCAGGTGGGCCAGAATTGTTGTCGGCGCCCAAGAGCAAGCGGTTGTCAGAATTCCTTTCACTTGTTGGAACGGTTGGTTAAGGGTCTTGGGACGGGGAGTTACGATATGAACAATGAATTCATGAAAACCGATTTTGTGGCAGACGCCGTTGCGGCATATATGACAAATGGCAATCTCCCAACAGCAGACCTCGCTGCCTACGTTGATCGTATGCCATTGATCGTCTCTCTTCGCGAGCGGATGTCTGAGGATGACATTCCAAGACTAATCAAGGCCATTGAAGAAGAATCTGGTGAGACCGCTGGGTTAGCCGTAAGTCTTCTCCGTCGATATGTGAGTGATCAAAGGGTTAAGGATTGTCTTGCCGCGCGATGGGATACGGCCGATGTCTACTTGAAGAGCCGGATAATGTGGAGATTAATGGACGATCCCGAGTTGCCTGCGTCTTGGCACAGACGGATTTATGAATTCGTTCTCGCTGAATGGAGGACCTTCGCAGAATTCAATCAAACTTTTTATGGCCAAGGCAAGGAAGGTGTCAATAACTTACTAGCGAGACTTGGTAGTCCGGAGTTTCCTAACACAAAGAAGTGGGTTTATCTTTGCGCCGTTCCGGTAATCCTCAATAATAATGACGCAGCTAGGGGAGTACTGGAGTTTGGCCTCACTTTGAATGATCAGTTTGCTAAAGAAGTAGCTGGAGAGTTGCTTCAACGACTTGCTGCTGGTGATTTCGATCCGTTGCTAGCTCCTTCGGTCCCTCGCGGCAACGCCGAGGACCTGTTTCTCGACTTGGCCGCAGATGCAATTATTTTTCACATACGCAAGGGACACCAGCCAAAGGACAACGACTCTGATCGTCTGAATCAAGTTCCACTGATCGACGCACTCCGCTCCCGAATCACAGCAGATGATCTGCCGTGGATCATGGCAGTGATAGAAGTTGAGTCGGGTTCCCTTGCGGCTTTTTACCTGAGCCTTATTAAGAATTTCGATACTCAGAGCGACGTACGGGAGATACTCCGACACAGATGGGAGACCGCCACTCCTTATCTTCGCGCACATTTGATGTGGAGAATACTCGATGATCCCCAGTTACCTGAGGAGTGGCACAGAGCAGTTTTTAATTTTGTGATCGCAGAGTGGGAAACTTTCAGCGAAGTGGTGCGAAAGTTCTTGGGTGGCCCGCAGAGTGTGATTCCGAACGTTCTTAGACGACTTGGTGATGCGAGCTATCCGGAATCCAAGAAGTGGATAAACTTTTGTCGTCTCCCGGAAATAGCTGAAGATCAGGAGGCAGCGAAGGCTCTCGTTAATTTAGGGCGACTTATGCCGGATCCGTTTTGCAAAGAAGTCGCGAAGGTCCTATTACAACGCTTTTTCGAAGTTCATCAAAGGAGGGCGCGAGCGTGATAATCACGAGCGAAGCGAAACACTCGATTGCTATTTTAGGTGGAGCGAGTGATTGCTCTGAAGATCAGATCATCGCTGGATACACTGTTGGCCGCGAATGTGCTCGAGCGGGTAAGAATGTAGTTACTGGAGCGACCACAGGCATACCTTACGCTGCTGCTTTGGGTGCCAAAAGCGAGGGTGGAATGGTAATCGGTGTTTCGCCTGCAGAGAGCGCGAGTGAGCACGTTCTGACATATCAGAGACCGGTTGATTACCATGACTTCATTGTATATGCAGGAAATGGTCTCGCGGGTCGTAGTTCAGTCTTGCTTCAATCTGTATGCGGCGCAATCTTTATCGGTGGAGAATTTGGAACTCTGTTCGAGTTTAGCGCCGCTTGCTTTTGCGATATCGGCGTTCTTGGGATTCTTGGTGGAGTCGGCGGCGTTTCAGATCATCTACCGACGATTCTTTCAAACATGAAGACGCGGTTAGATGGGCGGCTCATATTTGATGACGACCCAGTCCGTCTGGCTCGCCGCGTTTGCGAGGAGGCAGGCAATCGATACTCGGTTCAGTGTTCTCAGCTACCGATGCTTGATGTTGGCGCTGAAGTACGCCAGGTAATTCATCGATTCGTCGAAGAGGAGAATGGAACCACATGCGTGAAAGAGTCGGTGAATACACCGATTGGCGCTTCATCGATTATGAGCCTGCAATAGCCGAACTCTTTCCCCACACTTTATTGCCTTACCTCTCCAAAGGACAAACGGCTCTAGATATAGGCTGTAATACTGGCGGAGTTTCACTATTTCTCGCCAAACAGGGCTGCAATGTGCTTGGAATTAATCTTAATTCCAGCGCAATTCAGACCGCCAATGAGCGAGCCAAGTCGGCTGCCTTGTCTTCTCAAGTACACTTTCTTTCCGCTGACATACTCAAGACATCCGATCTTGGCGAATTTGACGTTGTTCTGATGATCAGGCTCCTTACCTGTTTTCCCTCCCTTGTAAGTTGGCGCCGGCTCTTGCAACAAGCACACTCGCTGGTGAAGGAGCGTGGCATTGTCTACATTCATGATTTCAAGATCGCAGAAGGTAGCTCTCCCTATCACAGCCGTTACGCTTCTGGGGCGCGATTAGGATTGAGGTCGGGAAATTTTCCCGTCAACGATTCGGGAGGGGGCCTACTCTTCATCGCTCATCATCATTCGACAGAAGACATTGAAGAGATCGCGGCACCGTATTACACAATCAAATTGAATTTTCACAAGTCACTTTCGATGAATGGACACGAATGTGAGATGTTCGAGTTTATCGGTCGGAAGTAAGCGCGACGGGACGACGCAAAAGTGTTTTAACCGAAGTTTAGAGGAACGAGGGATAAATCATGCGGGCAGAATCGAACGAGAGCGGGGGCAGCAAGGACTCAGATAAGGCCTGGTCCAGCGAATCAACGGATCTTCGGCCGCTTATGTATGCACGTGCTGAGACGCCTAGAGAAATGTTGGCGGCCGCCGAAAAGTACGAAAGTAAATTCGACATTATATTCGACACGGTAACATTCTTTTCAAAGGATCTTCTAAGTAGGCTACACGAACTGGGGACCAACGTAATGGCCGTTCCGGATAATGTAACCATAGCTTCCCGAACAGACGAAACGGTTTTTCAAGATATGGAGGTACTGAGCAGGGTGGCAAATAATGAATTCGCCACTAATGAACAGCGCGGAGAGTACTTTGCGGCCTTGAAAAGTATTTACTCCAAACTGCCGTCGCGACCTGACGATGCGACGCAAGATGAACGGACGCTTTTCGTGGGAATCGAGCGCGAAGGCCGGATATTGGCTGAGTCTCTCGGATGGTTACCAGCGAGCCATAATTTGCATCCTCACGCCAAAAGAGTACCCTTTGATGACGGCCTTCTAGTTGGTCTCAGCGAGTTTCCACCACTCTCCGACTATTCGAGGTGTTTTATCATCGACGGTGCAATTGCCAGCGGATCTACGATACTTGCGGTTATCGAAAAACTGCTGCCAGTAACGTCTACCTTTAATATCTTCTCGGTGCATAGTCCGTATGAGGGTCTACAGGCGCTCGCTCGTTATGGCAAATCGCAGCGACTGCAGCTCAACGTTACGGTCGGACACGCAACGGTTGGGATGAATAAGCAGTTCTATGCGATCGATTCTAGTCATCCTTCAAAGGTAATCGTTGGCGATCTTGGGGACACCATTAGCGAGCTAAATCGATAACATGGTGTTAAATCGGATTCGGAGATTTTATGCAATCGCGGAAAAGGGCTCTTCTATTCAGATTGAAGTCTTAGCTGGACTATCCACCTTCTTATCGCTGTCCTATATCTTCGTCGTCAATCCAGCAATCCTTTCACAAGCCGGCATGGATAAGAGCTTCGTGCTCTTTGCAACGATCGTCGCTTCCGCGTTCGCCACAATCGCGATGGGACTCTGGCCCAGGCTGCCTTTCGTGTGCGCGCCCGGCATGGAGTTGAACGCGTACGTGGCGTTCTTTGTCGTCGAGTCTTTGGGTTTCACCTGGAGACAGGCATTGGGAGCGGTCTTCTGGTCGGGAGTTGCCTTCGTCATTCTCACCTTGCTTAGGATTAGAGAAAAGGTAATCGAGGCTATCCCGGAACGCATGAAGTCGGCGCTGTCTCTGAGCGTCGGCGTTTTTCTTTGCCTGGTCGCTCTAAAAGTGGCTGGCCTCTTGATCTACGAGAATATCACGATCAAAGGTCTTGGCAGTTTTACAAGCCCTGTTGCCTACGCGTTTTATGTTAGCCTATCAGTTATATTGGTTCTAGAGTGGCTCCACATCCGGGGGGCAGTCCTCATCGGAATAATTGCTACTGCGATCCTCTGTCATTTTCTTGGTGTAAGCAATAACGGTGAGCCTCCAGCTAGAATCTCCTTTGCCATGTTTTCTGGCATCGGCCAGTTCGATCTCAGAGTTATTGCTAACCCTCGGATGTTTAGCGTTATCCTGGTCTTGTTCCTGATAGATTTCTACGGTAGCATCGCCAAGTTCATAGGCTTGTCGATTAACACAAACCTCGTCGTTGGCGGCAACCTGCCCCGTCTCAGGGATGCGCTGCTCATAGATGGTGCCGCGACGACCTTGGGTTCCGCGCTTGGGACAAGCAGCATCATTGTCTATGTAGAGAGTGCTGTCGGAATTGGCGCCGGAGGCAGAACAGGCTTGACTGCCGTGGTTTGTGGTCTACTGATGCTTGCCTGTTTCTTAGTGACGCCTTTCTTAGGGCTAGTGCCAGTGGTTGCAACAACCGGAGCACTGGTTTTCGTCGGCATCAAGTTGTGCCCGACTATCCGGGACCTTAAATCGTACTCCCGGATCGACTTAATTGTCTTGGTGATCATGCCTCTCGCGGTGATCGCAACTTTCGCAATCGATCGCGCAATGCTGGCGGGTTTCGTAATCTACTTTGTAGGAGACCTCTTTGCTCGTCGACGACCGAATCCATACCTTATTGGTTCTATTGTGCTTCTCGCCATTGGAGCAATCCTCCAAATGAGATCTTAAGACATGGATCCTCGCCTAGACGAACACTACGAAAGCGTGCATGAATCTCGCGAGATACTGCGGGCAGGCTCGGAGCGGTGTCTGAGTCAACTCAAACTCTTAATGAGCCCCCTGTTCAATTCACAGAACTTAGATTTTAGGGTCGTGTTTCGTCGAATGTTCTGGGAAATGGGGTCGGCACTCTTTGACGCAGCCGCGCCTTTTCTTAAGCAAGAATGGGAGCACCGGAATCTCAATTTTTATTTTTGGCCAGGTTACGACAGCATCCTTCATGGCGATCCAAAAAACAAAAGAATAACCGTACTGTGGGAGGATAGTCCCGATAGCACAATCTTGTGCGGTGCTGGATTCCAGCTCACAAAGGATGGGACAACTCGATATAAAGAGTCCAACACCAGTTTGTGGTTTCAACGTGCACTTACGGTCTGTGAAGAGTCGAACGGGCAGTTCGTCCCTGGTGGAACACATGGGTGGGTAGCCCAGGACAACTTGAAGATCTTAGATACGGAAAAGACCACAGAAGACTGGGATTTCTTAACAGCGTTGGTGGTCCAAGCTCGAAAGGATGGCATCAGTGACTATAGCGCACATCGGGGCTTCGCTCGGCTACAGTTAAGGCACCAGGACTGCCGAACCTGGGGAAAGCTCGGTTCTCGGTGGCTTAACGATAAATCTAAAGTTATCTGTGATGAGAATTGGCCCACGCCAATCGAAAGCAAAGTCGACCGGGCTAAATCTGATAGGGAAAGGGGCCGCCTTAATATTATTCGGCAAAAGCTCTACAACATATGGCTTGCGGCCACATTTGATATTGAATGGCGAACAGAGTGGTTCTTTAGATTTCTGAAACAACTTCGGTACAGGGAGCTCAATTCTCTTGCCGATAGGCTGCAAAGAAACCCGCTCGATCAAGCCCATCTTAGAGAACCCCCATTCCGATGGTGGTACACGCTATGGTTGGAAAGCAGCCTCGAGAAACTGACAGGCAAACAGCCGCTCGGTTCAGCGATGTTCCTTTCTTCCGCTGAATTGCCTCCTGCGTATATCTATTTGGCTACGGCCTTTGTCAATGAGATCTATTTTCAGATGAGGGATGTCGAAAGCACATCTAGGATCGAACAAGTGGGACGATTCGAGGGCCAGGAAAAACAGGCAAGCATATTTGCGCATCAAACTGTCGGACTCATTACCGAGCCCTGGGTTGATCCCGCCAGAAAAGAATTAAAGGAAGAGTCGCAATTCTCGCTGTGGATGGCAAAGACGCTGGTTACCGAAATATGGGGGAGTGTCAAGGTCGATGCAGAAGGATCCATATGCTCGGGTAGGGACGCCGACTTTCCAGAATGGGACGGCTTGACTCCCGGAGATCTGCTCGAAAGAATACTGTCTCCTGCCCTTTTCCAGGGACTCAGGAGAGCGTCAAAGGCACCTCCTCCATCGGATGACGTAGAACTTGATGACCTGAACTGGAAGTCGAAGAAACTCGCGACGAAGCTATTGTATAGACGATCTGACCGAGATGCTCTGCTACGGGAACGTCTCGGGTTAAGACTTCCAGTAGATCCACCACCAGATTGGACGACGTACAAAGGCTTCATGTTGAGTTTCTACCACAGTGTTTGGCAAGCTACTCATCATGCTCTGAAAGCGTCGCTTGAAGAGGGCAACGAGCCATACTTGTGGATTGAGTGGGAACCAAGGAGAGTTGTCATATACAACAGGGCAGCATCCATCGCTGGAGCAGCTGGTTCGCCAAAGGACAGGCGGTTCTTGGATATCCTTCAGTGGAAACTCGGCGGTAGCTTCACGATCGATGGTCCTGAACCAGCGACCGAAGACAAGACTGTATGGCGTACCGCGATAAACTATCAGGGAGCCAACGATAACCATGAGCGAGCATAAATTGCGAGAACTAGGCGAGTGGGCATTTGTTTGGAACCGTGAACAAGGCCATAAAATCGTCATCGTGATCGATGATGCCTATGACCATGTGGGAGTAGATGAGCCTTATCCGGCAGAGGCCACGGATGCCCATGGCTTGTACGCAATCTTCATGCATGCCCGTGAATGGCTGGACATTAGGGCTGTGGGGTACTTCCTATTGCCTCCTACTACGGAACTTATCGATAACCGTCTGCTCCCAGAGGTCTCGAGTTGGATTCAGGAAATAAGTAACGGAAACGTGAGTCTGTATTTTCTAATCGATGTTTACTTTGGGCCACACTCGAGGAAGGAATACGCGTTAGGGTTTCCGGTCTATGAGCGGGCGAGGGCGTTATTTACGAACGCGAAATTTGCATTCTTGAGCCAAGCCGGCCCGGGAAAGGTTGAGCCAGCCCTTGAGGATTTCGTAGAACACGATACTGGTTCAGGTATTCTTGAACGGCTGGAGGCCTCCGATACACCAAAGATTTTCCCAAAGTATAAAGTTGAAGAAGAGTCTACCAAACACAAGAAATTGCCTTCTGATCTCTTAGATTGGTTCGACGAGGAAAGGGCACCCGACCGTGCGTCACATTGGGATGTTCGCAAATGGAAGGAAATACGCGGTGTTGTCAGAGCAAAATGCGAATCATTGGGAAATAAGATAGAGGATGGGGACGCCGTAGGGCACGGCCTCTGGGCACATCACCTTCCTTATGGAGGCAATCGGTGGCCACACTCATGGAATCACAGAATAGAAAGATGGACCAAAGAGCTGCGTAGTGAGTTAGCGAAAATAGCCCCTGAAACAAGGACATTTCCCGATCATGCATGGGCTCTCGCAACTGTTGATGGCGTCCAACCCTGGGACCGGCCGCCGATTCGGGCGCTAGCACAGGTTGACAACTTGGGTCGAGACTTAGTGACCGCGCTCTACCTTGTAAAGAAAGATGTACGGCGCCTCGCTCAAGTGGACCTAAAGGTCCGTTTTGCTTCAAGCGTAATGATACAACCGCCTAATCTCGATCAAGACTATCTCTGGTTCAACGTATCTGCACTTGCAAATGGTTTATATATTTTGGCACAGACTTTTTACCATGAGGTAAGCAAGATTCAGAAAGGCGATAGCAATCCCACAGATTTGCCAGTACCTTGCGCCGGGGGACGCATCTTTTGGAATATTGAAGAGTTTAATGAAAATGGAAAACTGGGATTGCGTATTCGCGTTCATCAAATCTTGATTGGCTGGTCAGTTGATTCGGACGACTCCTTCCCGTGTCTTGTCACGCACAGTTACCCATTTCCGGCCACCGCCACCAAGACTGTGAAGGAAGCATATGCATACCTCAAGTTGAGTGGCGGTTCCGTTCGCCCTCACGATGGAGCCTTGGTGATTGAGGTTGGAGCCAAAAACGTTGCGGGCGTTTGGGAAATTGCGGGGTAATCCAGTTGACAATATTGATAGTAGGCAGAGGGACAACCCGCGATGTGCAGATGCGTAGCGGCCACTCCCTCGAATTTAGAGCTTCCGCACAAACGGAATCAGGAATCTTGTCGTTGGAATCCTATGATTTTGTGTTTCAACATCTAGGCCCAGCAAATCCTGAAGCCTTGGCGTCCATCAATGAATGGACTGCCAAGGGGTGGCAGAAGAAGATTGTAGCCTTCAGCGGAGGGGTAGTGCCGCAAGCCATAAAGGACTTGAGCATTGCTCAAATTGAAGGACTCCCCGGTCAACAAAGCATTCTCGATTTGGCATGGTCCGCCGTTCCTTCCGATTTTTCGGGCGATGCTGGTGAATTGCTTTTGCTGCTCAAACCTTCGCGCCCAGAATTTTTGTCAGCGCTTGCGATTCTCTCTCAGGGCTACTTAGCGGCCTATTTCTACAAGGACAAAACCGAGGCCTACCCTCCCGAAGCACAGGAAGCTTTAAATGAGATAGGGCTAGACAATATACCAATTCACGTTAGCCGCGAACTAAACAAGGTCGGTGACGCTTCGCTTCCAATTTGGTGGCGTCGGATTTTTGGTAAAAGGGCGGAAACTGAGAAGGCTATTGCTCGTGAATGGGGAGTGCCTCGTATCGGTGATTGTCCCACAGCTATTGGCGATCTGATAGCTTCTATTTATTCTGACCAACCCATCGGCGCGAAGGTGGTTGGAGGCGCATATTTGGCAATCGCCAAGAGAATGAGAAATTGAATGTATCATTGGAATAAGCGTCGAGCTGATTTTAACCATGATTGGTTACAGAACTTCTTCCTAGTCCGGCTTTCTAGGTTATTGCAATTGCTCGACGGCGCAACGGAGGATCCTGAGATTGAACGCACCTTTGTTACTGATATTCTTGCTACATGGGAAACGGAGCGAGTCGAGGCTTCGGGGATTATTGCGAGTTTCGAAGAGCTGATGACCCCTAGCCTGCTCTTTGAAGAGGAACCACTTTGTCGCTGCGACGACGAGACCAAACGGTGGCTTTCCGCTCTGACACACTCATTGTGGCTGAGCCGCTTCAAGATTAGGGCAATCGTGGAAAAAGCAGCCGCGGCTTATAGCTCTGCTAATGAGGCGTACGAGAATCTCCAACGTTCGTTAGTGAGTTGCCGCAATTCCATTTCTGCGAGCGCGTTGCGTCACTTCCGTAAGGAATTTGGAGAGTTTCGCGATCGGTGTGATGCATTAAGCGAAATCCTTTCGTTGTTCCCGCGAGACCGAAGGCCTTTATGAGCACGAAGAATCGTCCAAGAATCTTAATTATCGACGATCTATTTGGTCGTACCCATCCAGACCGGGCTAACGCGGACCGCGAAAGTCTGTGTGCTCATCTGCTAATCAATGACATCACGAACGATGAGGTCGGCAAGGAAAAATCCGTTCGAGTAAAAGATCCTATTGCTGATGCGGTCTTTGTTCGAGGTCTAAAACCTTCAGGCTCGATCGTTGGTGATTTCGTCGAGCATGATCTCGAAGGAACACTTCAAGTTGTTCGGGCTGGATGGAACTCTAGACCACCTGGAAGTCTGCCTTGGACATTAGTCCTGCTCGATTTGTGCTTCTACACAGGGCAAGTGACAGAAGCGAGCGAAAGAGACCGTAAGGGATTGGGTATGCCTGCGGGTAGGGAGGGCGACGAGAGTCCTGAGCAATACTTCGGATTGCAAATCTTGGAAGCTCTTCAAAAAGAGATGCCCGAGCTTCCCGTCATTGTTCTTTCAGCTCAACCTAAGGAGGAGGTGAGCCGAGAGTTCACTTCTCGAGGAGGACTAGCGTTTCTTAGTAGAAGAGATCGAAAAGGTTCTGAACTGTTGCGCGAATATATACGGCGATATGGCCTAATTCCTGATGACCTGGAGGAAATCGTCGGCCATTCGAATGCGCTTCTCCTTGCCTTGCGCACTGCCAGGAATGCGGCCGCAACGAAGCTGAATGTCCTGATGCGCGGGGAGACCGGAACCGGCAAAGAGTTGATTGCTCGCTTTCTTCATCGTTGCGCGCAGGAGGGAAACGCTAATAGACCGTTTATCGTCGTTAATTCAGCGGCCATCGCTTCCTCTCTTTGGAATAGTGAATTGTTCGGCATCGAAAAAAAGATAGCGACAGGAGTCGACAGAAAAAGAGGCGAGATTCGATCTGCGCACGGCGGAGATCTTTTCTTCGACGAGATAGGAGATATGCGGGAGGACACCCAGGCTGGGATTTTGAGAGTGCTCGAAGATCGTAAGGTTAAGCCAGTTGGGACCGAGCAATATGTGGACGTAGACGTGAGGTTCATCTCCGCAACGGAAAAGGATATTGAGGCCAAGGCGGCAATAGGAACCTTTCGCGGAGCCCTGTTACAGCGATTGCGTCAAGGCGGCACGGTTTTCCTGCCACCGCTTCGAGAGCGGATGGAGGATGTCCCTATTCTCGTGAAGAAGTTCGTGGAGGAGGCTCAGAATGCAAATCCATCAGCGATGAAACGAACGATCGAGCCTGAGACGCTTGATAAGATTCGTTCCTTCGATTGGCCGGGTAATATCCGCCAACTGCACGACTGCATAGTTGAAGCTGTCAATAATTACTTGGATGTCGAACATCTATTCCCCATTCATATCAAATTCCCAGAGAGCGGCTCTCGAACCATTTCATATCCGGCAAGTCCCTTTTCCCCTACTGAGAGCACCCCGTCATATGTGCCCACCTCATCTAGAACAATAAATGAACTAATAGACGAAATCGATGAGTTCGATTTCAGTAAGCATCCTACCGACGACCTTGTAGGCAAACTACCGGCGTTGGAGCGCGCCTACGCTCGCTTATTTGCACGATATCTGGAAGCGGCTTTGAAGGCGAACACAAAGAATCGATCAGCAGAGAAGCCTGAAGGAGACTTTTCCATAAAGCAGGCAGTTGAGACGATGACCGGTTCGAAAGTTGAAGGGTACGTTCCCCGGCGAATGATTGAGCAGGTTTTGAAGAATGAAGCAAACCAGCCAATTCTTGACAAAGAAGACTCGATATTGGCTGCTGTGGCTAGGACTCTTTCTGACAGGAAGACCAAGCGGGATAAGACTAAGTAGAACTACCACCCTCGATTGCGGACGCCAACCAATGTCATCAACGTGGATCGCCTCCCCGGCAACCGAAGCTCTCGCGCAAGTTCTTGAACTCCTAAATCCTAAACAGGTCGCTCGAAGACTGCCTGAGAAAGAAAAAGAATGGCTAGTAACGTCATACCGCGAAGACTTCGAGTGGCTGTGGAAGTTCGAACGTACCTGGAAGCGTGACGTTGAAGTTGGTGTCAGCCTTCTTGGGTGGATCTCATCGGACAATGATAGTTCCACGCGAACCATCATTGTGGTGTGGGACGGAACGCCGCCTCCCGATTCCACGATTGATATCCAAGCCTATGTAACCCCGTACGATTGGTCTCTGGCTTGTTCGTGGGCCATCTTCAAACGCACCAAGAGCGACTCAACAGGAGCTACCAGATATCCTCATCTGCGTATTCTAATATTCGACGTTTCGGCCGACATAGGACTGAAGACGTTTGCACCTAGTGCTTTCCAGGCAGTACGTGGTGTCTCGTGGGTCCAAGTATATCGTCCCGTTCATTCCAAGAATGACGCCGCAGTGATCGCTTCATTGATCGCGGACGATCGTTCCGTTTCATTGCTCCGATCCGCGGTGCCTATCGGTAGTTTTGGTTTTGGAGAATTGTGTAATGACCTTTTGAATCCCGAGAGAGTTCTCTCAATGGCCGCAGCGCAAATGGAAGACGATAAGAGGCCAGTTCTGAAGACGCTTGCCCGCATATGGGAAAGCAATTTGCTGAATTCAGACAATCGTCACCACGTCGCCAACCTCATGGCTCCACTTATTCTCACGCAAGCACTACCTCCCGCGTTGCGCGGTTTAGTTGAAGGGAAAATCGCAAACGACAGACCGCTGCGAACGGCACTGAAAACGATTGTACGTGAGCTGGGCTTTGGGAAGATACGAAGTTCCAAAACGCCATTATCAGATCTGGGAATTCTAAGGGATGTACTAGCAGAACCAGATGTCTTCGACCGCAAGCACAATCTAAGCTTTCTTCTTATTGACGACCAATACACTCTGGGCTATGGAGTCCTGCTGGCAAGCGTGCTTTTCGGAAAGGACTACTCTCCAGGAGATTCTGACCACTTCGAAAATGGCAACGGGTTTGAAACTGGCGAAGGTGAATTGCGGTGCGAGGCGAACGCTGAGTCCATTCTAGTCTTCTTGAAAGGATTCGGAAGGATTGACGACTGGCGACAGCCTCGGTTGTTACATCTGGATCCAGAGGTGGACATCCTGTTCTTAGATTTGCGGCTTTGGAGCGACAGTGGAAATCGAAGGGCGTTTCTCCACCACGTTCTAAAAGTATGTGGGAGTTTAGGTGTTGGGCCGCTTACGAATGCAGCCGATCCGTCTTTCGACCCAGCTTTTAAGCAAGCGTATGAACGAGCCCAGGCAGAGGTCAAGAACGATCAAGACGGAGCAGGCGAAATCGAACCCTTAGCATTATTCCCGTTGCTCTTGAGCCATTTTGATGCTTCCTTACCGATCATCTTGTTTAGCAGTACTCATCAATGGGTGATTCTTGATCTGGTCCGGCACAGACAAAACATTATTGCTGACTTTAACAAACCGCTATTGGAGGGCAATGCAGAAGTTATCGATCCGGCGAGCCATCTGAATGATTTGCGTGGGGCAATAAATAAAGCCATCAAGATGCACGAAAGTCGCTGCATCTGGGAACGGCTCGCAGAAGTCGATCAAGCCTCGGGGGCGAAATTCGGTTGGACATCGCGTCCATTATTCGAAACAGTTGATCCCCAAGATAGGATGCGCATTGCTGTATATAACCTCCTGAAGGGAACTGTTCTCCAATCCAAAGGTAAGGGTTTCAATAAGAAAATGCGATATAACGCTGGGAGGGCAGATCCAAAAACGAACGACGACGAATTGCGTGCTCTACTTGGCGAGTATTATAGGCGCTACATCTTGGGGGGGAATTACTTCGACTTTGCCTCGGTTCCCTGGGAACTCCTTGAGGGGAACTTAGTACCGGACAAGATCCTAGATGATCCCGACATCCCTGACCCAGGCTTTAATTTGCCTGATAGGCTAGATGCCCGAAATTATTTAGCACGAGTGCCGCAAAACATGCGAAATAAGAAGGCTCATGGACTGGTGACACCTCCGCGAAATTCGCAGGAGGAGGCGGATTTCCGAACGGTGACAACTTTAGCCTTTTTGCTACTGTTAGACTTCTTGCAGGGCACGACAACATCAGGAGCAGTTGACCTCGATGGCGAACTTGGTTCGGTTGAGAGTATTTTCAGGGCCAAATATCCCCACTTGGAGCCGCTAATAATAAGTGGCTATCTCTCACCTGTTAACCTCCGGTCCGTCAAAATAACATGGCTGGAGTTCGCAACTTTTATTATGTGTTTTGCCGTCCACAAGGCCAACGATGGAACTAATACATTTCTTTCCGGGACTACGATTAATGCCGTAAAGGGTCTGGTTCAATTATTGTCATCTCGTCAGGGCCAGCAACAGGGTGCTCCTTAGATCACTGTACAAATCATGTTGTCCTGTATGAACGAAGTGACCAATGGGCGTAATGGATAGCCGGCCTGCTCTATGATAAGAACCAATGGATTCGCGGGTCCCTTTTTATTCCCGCGTTCCGGGCTGGTACTTTTTCTAAAACATTCAATAGGCCTTCACCGGACGGATTCGCAAGCAATGCCAGTAAGCCAGTAGGCTCCGCGCGAGTCCCCAATGCGTCAGCAAGCAAATCCGGATCGAGTGTTGGGTTTTCTGGTTCAAGTATCGCAAGAGATGTCCTTGAGCCATCCGCTCGCGGGTCGATGAAGTATTTCTCGTACTTAAATGCTGCCGCGCCCGTACCAATTTTAGTTGTAAGAGCGGACTGCGTTAATCGCTCGGTTATTGCTTGGAGCGCCGCAACTGACCGGAAAAAACTCTCATCGTCTCGGTAGTTCCGCCGATAAAGCTCCCGGCGAAGCACGCCGCCGTATCTTGCTTTCTTACGCACACCTAAATAAACGGAGCCCATCGCTTCATCGGCGAACTCCAGCCACTCTTCCTGGCTTAGGCCGTGCCAGAATTTCTCGTTCTGCCTAATGTATTGTTCCATCAAGTCGGCCGGCCAGCCGTCTTGCACGTTAATTCTTGACCGAAGTATTGCTTTATGTGCGTCGCACCACTCTCCTTGAGAGTATGCCGTATTCAAGGCGAGTTCGGACTCGGCTTCCGGAGAACTGAGTTCCTGGAGAAGCTTGAACGCCGACATTCTTCTACGGAACTGATCCGCCCGTAATTCCAAAGAACCGGGCAAGAGTCTCCGCGCCTCAGTCAGCGCCTCATTAGTTTCCAGCGCCACGACAGTCGCCTGGTCGCCATCGAAATCAGCCCCGAGAACCTTTAGCACGCCGAGCGGTAGCCTGAAAACCGGGACGTTACTCTCATCGATGCGGGGCCGCAGGGCCAATAGTCCCAGCCGGTGCAGCGTAGGATTTCGATTTACCAACACGAACTGCTGATTCCCGGCAGGCAAACCTTGAAACAATTTATCCGCAATGAATTTGGGAAGCACGATCTCGTCTATTCCCAGGTCGGGCTGTGGAACAATAACCGCTCGTGCTGACCGGGTTAGTCGTCGTCCGAGCACTTCTCGCTGCAGGAATGAAGGAAGTCCAATCTGGGAATCCAGCAGAATGTTGACACACCTTTGAACGTGTCTACTTACTCCTTTTCGAAAGACCATTGCTTTTAATAGGGATTGGTAAGCTTTGGTCAATCGGTGACTGTCTTCTGAGCTTGCGGGTCGAAGCCAGGGAGGCAACACATAGAGCCTGTTCGTCGGCCTCAACTTTCCGCCAACGACGATCTCTATGGGCGACTCGAATTCAATAACACCTAGGCCACCGTTGGCCGCAAATCTCCTGCTGTCATTAAGCAAGTCCCAGGCGTCTCTCAGTTCTGTATAGTTACCGACTCTTATAGAAAACGCTGGGACAGAATGGACGCGAGTAAGTTCGCCGTTCACGATCTGGAGGTTGAACCCAGCAACGTAGCGATTGACAGCACGCGTCGCCAATCTTCGGTGGTCCATGGATTCTCCGTCAGGCTCTAGCGAATCAACTGGAGTAGGATCACTGTTTCCGATCTCATTATCAAACTCAGGAAGGGGATTGAGGGCACGCATCGCCAACCGGCCGCGTTCGTTGGCCTCAATGTCTCCCTCCCACTTCAACCAGGGCGACGTCGAGCGCTTCGCGGAAAGCAATTCATTGGCAATCGAGGAAGCCCCGTGTCCCATGAGCGCCCAAAATTCCATCTCGCCATAACGTTGTCCCCGCATGGCGTCGGTCTTTCGGCCACATACACTGTAGCGCTCAACTGCATCTTGAGGTTGTCTCATTACGAAGATAACGCCTGAGTGTGGAGGTTCGGCGACGTCCGTCTCAGAGAGTGCTTCACGAAACTGGCCCATCGCATTTCGCCGAGCAATGCCAACCGGGGAGAAGACGATTTCGGCCGGTTTGCCCGCGCAGTTTGGAAGGTCTGCGTCATCGTCTGCGACAATTCTGCTGACCACGCCTTTGATACCATGCCGGGTTGAGAGTTTGTCGCCTATCGCAACATCCGGGTGAACTTCAACTATGACAATGAGAGCTTCGCGATACTTCAGTCGTCGGTCCGCGCCCTTCGGTCTATCGATCATTTGTTCGTACAGAGTGTAGATTTCTTCACCGGACTTCCGCGCGAGATCAGCAATAGTCGTGCGTCTTATCTCAAGCACGGTGCCGTTGAGAGGAGCAATCGCACCGGGCAAGGCGATCTCCAGCCAACCCTCCTGGCCAACTTGATCCCATGTACTCTTGATCTGCTCCGCCTCATGGCTCCGAAGTCCGAGTGCAAAAAGGTCGATGTAAGCTCGAACCAACTGTTGGCCCCGCTCCACGGAACTGTTCTCCACAATCTGAATCTCGATCCGAGAAGCGATGGCTGGAATCATGATGGGCCATTCTTTGATCTGCCAGCGTTTTCGAAGCCTACGGGCAGCGGTTCTCGAAAGAACAACAGCATCTTCGTGGGTCCACCCCTTGCAGGTCGAGAAGGCAGCTCTCAGATCTGCGCCTGGGGGATCCCAGCCATCGCTTTGCACCCGGTCACGCGGTTTCGCGGCCTGCCCGATACTATCTTCCAAATCAACCGCTCTGGCCTGGAGCGAGCTACCAAGCATTAGCCTGCGCGGCTCATCACAGAGAGCATGGGGAATTCGAGATGTTGAAGGCCCGAATATCGATGCGGCATCACCCGGAACAAGCGCTCCCCTTTCATCGATGCGCCAACCTTCGCTGAGGTAGCGCGTCAGTCCAGCGTGCGCACTCTCTGGGGTATGAATTGGGTCCAGACCTCGGACCGGCCATCGTAGTTCGTTGGGAAAGTTTTTTACGTTCCTGGCAGGAAGCTTCAAACTGTTCGACCAGATTGTGCCTTGACCCGGCGCTACCTTAATGGTCTCGATCCGCCGATCCAAAATGTCAAAGTGCTCTACAAGTGGATCGTCAGATTTGAAGGCAACAAGCCAGGAACGCAGCGCGCGATTGATTGCAACTGCCAATTTCTCCGGTCCGACGTCGGGCAAGGTGGCGGAAATCCAGTCCAGAACCTGGTCGGCCCTGAGGAAGGTGGTCCAGCCGATTATCTTCGAAGATTTTCTAGTTTTCGGCGACGTCTTAAGAACCTTCCGCTCCTCACGTTTGGTTACTTTGGTCCATTCGCGTCTCCGTATCGTGGGAGTATTGGTTTCGCTGTCATTCTCAGATTCGTTTTTCCAATAACCACGTAGGAATGGTAATAGGCAGTATTGCTTCCCACGTCGAAAGAACCCTTGTTCGTCGGGGCGATCTACCAACCTGGCGTGCAATCGAATTAAGTTGGGTATCGAATCCGACGGAATACGCACTACCACCTCTGGTCTTTCGAGAAACACCAGAATAGGAGCGCCTACCGTTTCCGAAGGGAAGATCTTGCCGCGCAATTGGGATCCCGCGACACGGTCGCGAAGAAGCCCCAACAAATCTTCGATAACTATAACCGACCCGGGAGGCAATTCTCTTGTTCGCTCAATCAAATCCGCAGGCGTGGCGAACTCTGTTCCGACGATTTCCCAGGCGGCGTCCTCTGTCCGGAAAATGCGCCTACTCAAAAGTGAGAAGTGATAAAGAGATCGGTTAGCGTTTGGGATTTCTTCGGTTAGTATGTCTAGTACGTAGTCTCTGTCACGGGTCGTGACCAGCAAACCTGTTACTTGCCCGTCATCTGCAATGGTTTGTATCGCCGAACGTAAGTCCGCGGAGAAGTCTGAGTCGCCGAGCTTGTGCTGGCTGACCCAGCGAACGTAGAGCTCGGCATTTGTCAGGGGATGCTCAGTGCTCATGGCTCTTGGCGGTTATTAGTTTGAGTTACTGGCGTTTGCTAGATCGTTTCGCATGGTAACGACGACGGGCTTCTTTCTCTGACTTTCGGAAAGCGCTCCAGTGCAGCGGAGTCCAATCTTCACCGGCGAGTTCCGAGGGCCCTTCACTGGTTCCCTGTTCGGCTAGCTGTCGGAGTGCTCCGGCTCGACTAGCCTTCATTCCTGCCTGGGCGTCGTCTATCAAAGCTTTTGGAGTAATCACATCCCCATTAGGCAAGAGAATCGCAAAGGCCTTTGCGGGGATTTTCCCGAATCGCATTTCGAAGAGCTCGTAACTGCTCTTTGGGCCAGGTTCTGGAGATTGAGGCCGCGGATAATCTGGCAGGGTAAGGGCCAGCAACTCCCGATCCGACTTAATCGCGGGAATGTGCCTCCAGTCACCCGGCGCGACCAAAGGCACACCGCTTTGGCGAATATGTCTCGCTATGGCGCTGGCAATGACATCGCTAATATTCGAGCCTGAGTCATTCTTGCGATCCAAACGATGGACATTCAATTCATCGTCAAGGAAATATCGAACTAGCGGGCTAACTCGGTGAGGTAGTTGCCGAACCAGAGGTATCGACGAGAGCCATTCGTGATCAAATGGGTTTGGAACTTCCTCCCCAGTCACGAGGGTCTCGCTGTCAGCAGACTCGTTTCGGTCGTCGGGCGCTTCCGCCTCTAACTCTTCATCGTCTTCATCGATAGCTAGTTGGATCTCAGAAAGCTGCTCCTGCAAAACGGATGTGATTTGGACAGCTGCGGATTCTGCCGTTGTTGTTGGATGTTGTCCGAGCGTTTCTCCCATGTTTTGCTCCAAATGAGAATACTGCTGCAAATCTCCTTCCGAACAGCTTGACCAAGATCATCTCTATGGTTCGCAATCGCCTCGACGAGTTTTCTTGAAAGCAAAAGCCGGCGGTTAGAGGCGGCTTCAACATCCGTGCGAGACAAGATTCTTAGCACAGTCTGGCTTGAGCGACAAGAATTCAGAGCAAGTCGTAATTATGAAACTCGGGTTTGTGATACTTGCTGTAGCGTTCAGTAGTCCTGATGCCTGGTTCTGATTCGCTGTGTTTGGTGCTCCAGTCAATAGCAGAATTGCTGCTGCCAATAGCAGACGACCAGACAGGTTCCTGGGCCATGAGAGCAAAAGCCCCCACTTTTTGACCGGGACAACCTCCGCCACGTTTTCCCAACAGGAGAGGTTTGAATGAATCAACCAACCGAAGGAGAAACTATGAGTGGACACCAACTGCCTGTCGCTAAGATGACCTCACCACTGACCGTTTCCGCTGCCTTGATTTCGCTGCTTCTCTTCTCGATTGTCATGGTTGGGTGCAAAGGGTCTGCTGCTTCAGTAGCAGAACAGGCCTTGGTCGAGAACTCGACGTCACTTGGTCCTTGTCAACATAGCATCATCAAGATAGCGCTGCTTCAAGATAAGAGCGGTAGCACGACTCAAACAAGAACGCCCCAAGTAACGATGGAGCACATCGACGTTCTCGTGAAGTTCATTCGTCCGTGCGGCGGTGAGATAGGGTTTGGCTTAATTAATGAGCAGAGCAACAGCTCTCTCCATCGGTTGCGGATCGAACCCCCGCCCACAGGGGCGCCGACCGAACCAGAGAGAAATGGAAACCCGTTTCAGGTGCAACGAAACCTGGCGGAATACCGAAAGTTAAAAGCCCGGAACGAACAGGTTGTACAAGCATTTCAATCTGAAACGGATCTTCATATCGCGGCTTTTAAGACAGAGCTTGCCTCGCTCCTCAACGCTCCGCCAGCCGCGCGCCGATCGGATTTCTTCGGTGGAATTCAACGCGCCAACCTGTTCCTTTCGGAGAACAGCAGCGCGTGGCCCTCACCGCCACGTCAGTTTCTTCTGATAGTCGGAGATGGTATCGACAACGTGAAGAGTAAGCATGAGCCCTTACAGAAAAGTACTCAGTTGATCCTGGTCAATGGGAGCGCTTCCCTGGGATCTCTCGCATCTTTCAATCCATCAAGATTTGAAAATATCGAGGCTGCCATTGAGTTTGTGTCCGCTTCGGAGAAGCCGGCTTCCGCACCAAGGTAGTTCAGTTTACGAACGGCGGGGGAGTTCGTCGTCATCGCCCGCAAGCAGAGGCGCTTCTCGAATAATCAGCAAACACCTTGAAGGAGGATCAGAAGAATGCCAGCACAAACTTCGACGGAAACGCGTGAAGGACGAAGAAATCGGATCCTTAGTCAGCGTGCTGACGAGGAAAGCCGGAGAGCGCTCGCACGACTTCTCGATGATTTGCATGAGCGAGCGAGAAAAGCGAAACAGCTCAAGGATCTCGGCGCGACGAGTACAGCAGAGAAGGCAAAGCATGCCGCTGATAATCCCGACGAGGCCCAACTGAAAGGTCACGAGAAGGTGCAAGCAAAGCTTCTCCTGTGGGTCTATCCAGCAGCTTGGCTTTTCGAGTTTCTGTTTCTCGGGGCTCTTGCCGAATTTCTGATGAGTCTTGGCCTCTACGATATGCCTTGGGGAGTAATCTTATTCGGAAGGTTTCTTGTCCCGACTGCCGTCTTAGTGGCCGATGCTTATGTTGGAGCTCAGTTACTAGCCGCGCGAGAGGACGCCTTTGAGAGGCAAGAGAACGTGGGTAAGTACCTATGGATGGCCCTGTGTATAGGTTGGGTACTCCTATTGGCGAGCCTCGCGGGATACACGTGTTACGTAAAACTTGCAACCGAGGCCACCTTCTCATGGGGGGACGTCTGGCTGCCGCTCATTCTCGCGGCGTTTAGTCTCTTCTTCCACTGTGCAATTGTTTTCGGCGGGGAGCGGCTTCGGAATGCGAAAGCTTTTCGGTCGTACACGAGAGCACAGGCGAAGCTGGATCGTGCGATCAAAACTTCAACGACGAGCTATGACCGTGAAAGAGCGGCTGTTAGTCAAACCTATCGCGACTATACCGATGCGTTGGACCTCCATAATACTCAACATCCGCAGGCTCAGGTGGGCGCGGGTCCGTTTGATAAGGACGTTGTAACAACGGTGAACGAAATCTTCGGCCCGGTGATCCTGCCGTCTCCGGCAGGACAAGCGAATCCGGAGAGTGGGGAAGTGGCCGGCTCGGTTTGGCCCCCCGCAAATGGTTCCTCAACAAACGGTGCTGACCCGACAACGCCAGATCCGGCCAATCCCTTTAGAGCTCCAACAGGACATAGCAACAATGGCAACGGCCATGACGGAAGTCCATTCGATAGTTTCCATCTCGATGTCGATGGACGGATCAGAGACGCCGAGAGCGAAGTCACAGCCTAAGAGAGGAAAGATAAACTCATGAGCACAATATCAACCAGACCCCAGGTCAAATCGGTCGTGAACGCCAGGGTTACAGCGAATGTTCGCGGCGTGGCTGAAATCGTGAACACCATGCGAGCGGTGCGATCAAACACCAACGTTGCGCGCCCGGGGCTGCAAGTTCCCCAGAAGTTTTCGTCGTTAGCTTCAACCGCTTCGTTGCTGGCTTCCGCAAACCGACTGCAGCAAAAGCGATTTCGACAACTTGTGAATCAGAAGGTCTCTCAGGAAGCAGCGCTGAGGATCTCAACATTGGAACTGCTTACTCACATGCCGTTTGCCGCGGCCAACCCGACGACGTTGAAGGAACGCGTAAAGGCGCTCTCAATGGCGAGCACAGCGCGAGAGTCTGTGAGCGCAAGGACGCTGCTTATGAAAGAGATCGCCGTCCAACATAATAGCGTACTTACAAATACGCTCACCGTGGCTTGTGCAAATGCGTTTAAGAAAATCGGATTTGATTCTGTCCGGGTATTACAAACGACTGGTGCCAAAGCGCGCTTAGTTGCCACTAATTCGGGTGGTAAGACCCTGGTCACCGAGATCTCACCCGACGACCAATTCGACATCTCGATATCGACCGAGGTTGTCAGTGGCTGTGATAACACTACGCCCCAGACCTTGGATGCCTTTGATAAAGCGCTTGAAGAGGAAGGCGTTCGGACTGGTAGCCCGATTCGTAAACACACAGGAGGTGTTTGCGAACTTGACACGGCCCGTGAAGTCTCCTCGTTCTTGCAGCAGAAAGTTTCGCCGCGGCAAGACTCCGGGGTGGAAGCAAACGCCTCTGATGGCACCCTGCGACGGAGCCAACGCCTCAACGACAGAAAGATGCGCAACCAAAGCCGGCGCTAGCTCGAACGAATTCAGTCCCTACCCAGGGTTAGTGAGCTCTTAAAAACTAACCGGACTCCAAATGATATCTACATACTTGAATCGCTTAAGGAGCTACGTCTCATGGAACCAATGAATCGCATATTCGAGAAGTACGAAGACGGTTACGCTGCCTTGTTATTAACCGGACGCTCAATTCATGATCTGGTTGTTGATCCTTCAGACAAAAAGCTTAGAACGTTTCTCGAGGCCCTTAGGCGAAGTTGCCGGGACCGATACGGGATGGTCCTCTTGCGATACTCGATGGCTGGTGGACTGGACTATGACAAAAGCCGAATTGGCGACGAGTGTGATCAGCGAACCATCGAGACGGTGTTGCAAACTCACGGCTTGGCAAAAATCCCACAAGACCAAAACGAAGCGGTCCGCGTGCTTCGGGGGATCTACTCGTTGTCGCGAACACCAGTTGACGAACTAAAGTGGGCCAATGGGAGCACCATGCGCTTTTGCGCACTCTTCGAATTTGGCGAGCACTTAACCCCTGGAGAACTCTCAAACGGTACGCAAACCGATGCGCAACTTGTTGCCATTGAATTGGCTAATTTGCTTGGCCACAACCTTGCGCTCCGTTCAAGCGGTAACCTCGTCATGTTTCATGGTCGCGATGGGCTCATTGACGATCTTGTCGGCAGCGCATTGCACCATGTTCGCATTCCGCAACCCGACGCTGATGAGAAGAGGGCGTTTCTTAGTTCCGCGCAAGGCGTTTACGCAAACGCGAAGTTTGAGTCCACTCTGACCGACGAAGGGATTGCGAATCTAACGCGGAATACACCCAATCGAGGCTTTGAGGCTCGCATCAGGGCGTCGCATCGAAGTGGGCAAGTGATCACGGCCGCGGAGTTGGCGGAGCAGAAAAATCATGATGTGGAACAACTCTCCGAACGCACTCTGACGGTGCTCGATACAACCCGCGTGAATGACCTTCGACTATGCGGCGTGAACATCACGAAGCCACGGGAAGTGCTAGAAAGTTACGCTGACGGATTGCTCCACGGTGACTCAAACCTGCCGCTAAACATCCTGCTCGTCGGACCTCCAGGAACGGGGAAAACGGATCTGGCTGTCCTCACCGCTCACCGGGCAAAGACCGCGGCTTACCAACTGCATAGCCCCAAGGGTGGCATCGTCGGAGAGACGGAACGGAAAGTACGACTTCAGTGGTGTGCGCTAAACGAATGGGGCGGCATCGCGTTTTCGGATGAAATAACTGAAGCTCTGCCGCTGCAAAGAAGTGAGTTCGATGGCGACTCCGGCGCCAGCCGGGCTGTCACGGCAACGCTCCTTACTGAATTGTCGAATGAGTCGGCTCGTGGACGACGGCTTTTGATAGCGACAACGAACTGTCCCTGGCGGATGGGAGCGGCCATGCGATCTCGCTTCACCCTAATACCGGTGCTGCACCCGTTGCAGAAGGATTTCCCAGGCATTGTAATCTCCACCGCAAAGCGGATCGTTCCGAACCTGGAGTTGGACCCCACCGACGAGAAAATTCGAGACGCGGCGAGAATATTTTACGAAAAGGGAGCAAACCCGCGTCATGTCAGGTCTCAACTGAGCAACGCGCTATACATCAAGGGAGCAATGAATTCAGATACCATCCTGTTCGCGGCGAATGATCTTTGTCCGACGAGCGATATGCCGTACACCATCTACTCGGACTTATGGGCCATCAAGGCGTGCACGTCTCATTACTTCCTCCCGTGGGCAGAAGACCCCTCCGACTATGCCTTCCCTCCACATCTGGCTGAACTTGTGGATCGCGCTACTGGACACATTGACGGTGAAGCACTGGACAAGAAACTAGAGGAGTACAACAATTATGCAAACGTCTAATCCGATAGTCGAAGCAGCCAAGAGGGGAATCCGCCAGTACCTGAAATCCGTGGCAGCATTCCCAGCCGCCATGCAGGAACATCACTGCGGAGCTACCGGGCCGGTTGCCGCTCTCGAGGCTAAACTACGAAAGTCTTACGAAATGAAGCACGCTCTCTGCGTCAGCAATGCTACGACCGGACTGTTTGCGTTGGCTCTTGCGTCAGAGATAAAGAGCAACGAGTTCCTCACCACTCCCTTCACGTACGGAGCTAGCTTGGCCGGCTGGCTGATGCTGAATAATCGCCCAATATTTGCCGATATTGATCCGGAAACTCTTGCCCTGGACGTCAAGTCCGCGCGACACGCTATTACTTCAAAGACCAAGGCGATTTTGGCTGTCGACATTTTCGGCGTTCCGTCCGACACGAAGGAATTGCGTCGCCTTGCGGATGACCATGGTATCTGGTATTTCGCCGACGCTTCGCAGAGCCTGGGAGCGAGTCGTGAAGGCCTTCAGGCAAGCAGTCTAGCGGATGCGTTGGTGGTGTCGTTTACCGCGAACAAACCTCTGACTGCCGGCGAAGGTGGTGCGATCCTCACCAATAACACCGGACTCTATGAAAGACTTGTTTGGGCCACTCAACATCCCGCGCGACACCGACGTGAACTTGGATTGGATCTGGACAATGAATTTGCATTCAACAGCCGCATTGCCCCCACGTCAGCTGCCTGGGCCACTTCAACTTTTGAGGCGTCAATGCGAAAAGTGAAGCGTCATCAGGCTGAATGTCTGCGAATCATCGAAAATCTAAACGACATTGGTTTCACTGCGCCGATAGACTTCGCCAAGAATTTGATCTTGCCTTCTTTCTTCCGTCTCACAGCCGCCTGGCAGGCGAAACCGAAAGAAGAAGCACTACTACAGGAATTGCGCAGACGCTCATTCCAATTGAGCATTGAACCCTCCCCGGTACGACTCATCTACCGCCAACCTGCTTTCAAGGCACAATATCCGCGCTTCGCCAGAACAGCACACTCTTGTCGCCGTGCCGAACAACAGTCCAAGAGGCGCTTTTGCTTAAACGCTCTTCCAAGCTGATTTGGCTGCTCTGCTCTATCTTCTTGGCTGCGTTGCAGGTGACCTGATCGTTAGCGACCAGGTCACAAGTAGTGTCGCATTTGCTATCGCCTCTACCTTTTCATCAACGCTCACGCAAGAAAGAGCCGATTGATCACTTAGGTGGTGGTCTGGTAGGTCCCTTGTGCTGTCACGCGTCGCCTTCTCTGCTCTTTAGCCCAGGTGAAATCCAGGATTGCAAATCATCGATTATTTGAGGAGAACAAAAATGTCCTTACTGTGGGCTCTTTTGCCGGATGAATTCATGCCTTTGGCCATCGCGGGCATCGGTCTTGCGGTCATTTTAGGACTCTTACGTTTACGGAAAGCTGCGGCATTGATCGGAGGGATTTGCTTGTTGCTAATTAGTGGACCGTTCTTCGACGCGATTTTTGACTCGCTTCCAACCTGGCTATTCCTGCTGATGCTCCCGATTTTCGCCATCCTGGTGATTCGCTGGTTTGTGCGTCTCGTGATCGGAGAGCGCGCGGCAGACCATCTGGTCGGAAGTCTGGCGGCAGACTTATGTCGGGGGCTTATCTTGCTGCCATTCCGCGTGCTGGGGTTCCTGTTTAGACGAGATAACTAAGTTTACTGATACTTCACGGAGGACGTTCGAGATGAGACTCTTCAAAGTCTGTTTGGGCTATTCGTTGCTGTTCTTGATGCTTGGCGCCTCTGGATGCGCGTCGGCCGAGAAGTCAGCGGCTCGAAGGCTATTGCGAGTCGAGGCTCGCGCGATCGAGCGTCAATCGGCTAGACGAGTTCAGCGACAGGCAGCGCGCTCCATTGAGCGTCAAGCTACGCGCTCCTCTGGGCGGCAGGCTATTCGCGGTGCCGAGCGACAATCCGCTCGTTCAGCCGAAGCTAACATTACTCGTACGCTGGATCGAGATCTTGCACGTGACCGCGCGACAACCGTTCGGCGTCTTTCGCGAGAGGCGACCGCCTTCAGATACACATCTAAAGCGCAAGCAAGAAGAGAGTTGAGATCCGGCATTCGTGCTGGAAGTCACTTCACATCGAAGGCAGGACCAGGAAGACCGCTTGGGGCAGGTTCGGCGCGAGTTCGTTACGGATTGCCTCGCACTCCCGAAGTTCGTGAGACAGTACAATTGCAAAAAGGGTCAATGATAAAACGCAATCGAGCGATTGGAGGCGCGAGAGGTGTTGGCGAAATCACGACCACTGATAAGACAAGTCGCACCGCAATCAGAAAAGTGCTCCCATTGAAACAAAACTAATGGCAATGGCTTTAATTCCGCCGCGATGCCCAAACCAAGGGCGAAGGTTTTCCACTGGAATCGCAACAATGCGAACTTCCTTCTGTGCAGATTGGCGAATCAACTTGGACTTTTGTAGTAAAGTCGCTCATGCATTTGTTCCTTTCTCGGCGCGCCTGCCGATAGCAAGTCCGCTACTAACAGCAGCGAAATAGTGAAGTCAAAGACTTGAGCGTTTGCTCCGAATCTAATCATTGTTCGAGCATCGCGCGACAGCTCGACTGATAAAAGCCATCAGCGAATTCCGGTAAAACCCCGAGTAAAGACGCGAGCACTTCGTGCAGCACGGAGTGTCGAAACCTATAATTAGCAGCGCGCCCATCTCTTCCTTCAATTCCGGCACGATTTGTGCAATCGAGCCAATCGCGCATACACAAACTTTGACCTCCGAAGGAGATAAGGAATGAGCAAACTTCGAATGAGTGCACATGCCTGGAAGAGATTGTCTCAGAGGAATCTAACGCTCAGTGATTTATTGATAGCGATTGACCGCGGTCAAAGGATCTATAGGGCGCACGCGTGTTTCTATTTTCTTGGGCTGAGAAATTTGCCTCCGGGTGCAGAGCCTGAGTTGCAGCGACTTGTCGGAACAACGGTGGTTGTCGAGAACAATGAAATAGTAACGGCATATCGCAACAAGCATGCGGCGACGAAAATACGACGGAAGGCGAAGCGCTATCATGGCGAATTCATGAGAGGCCGGCGAGGCATTTTCAATGGCGCGAAAGCTGCGATGGCGGCGAGAGCGTGAAGCGCGATCCTGCATTCGAAAACGGATAAGGACTGATAAACAGAAGGCAGAGTGAGAGAAAAGGAAAAGAACAGGGCTAGCAAAAGAAACTATCAGTCGAGGGTCGCGCGAGTTCAGCTAAAAGCCAGTCGCACCCGAAGCGAGTTGTTTGAACTAATTCAACATACACTTCTCCGACTATAAGCGCTCTTGAAACTCGACCGCAACATACAACACGACAGGACGTTAAGCATCTTGCACGAACTCTGCCTTTCGATCTCAACGTGCCCTTGATCTGACCACAGCGTGAAAAATGAGAAACCCGAAGCCAGTCAGATCGCCATAGGTGGTTGATAGGCGCGGTAAGGGACGGATTCAAACCGCCGTCCTCAGTTTAGCTGCGGGAACCCATTCCTTTAACTACTTCTTCTAAGAGTCGTTGTCTTCGGCCTGATGTTAGCATCCGAGTGTCCGGCTTTCTATGTAATTAGAAGCTGGAGTGTAGAAGCTGGAAAACATCCTATAAGCTCCCTCCAATCCGAGCGAGTCCCTGCAAGATAGAACATGGCTTCAGAAGGCGAGAATAAGCAGTTGGCCCTGGCCTGACTCCGTGCTTGGAAGGATGCTGGTGCAGCCTTACCGTTTTCATTCTCTGGGTACCGAATCAATCCTTTCTCGCTGACGTTTTCCGTCCATGGAGTCAATGAGGCTGAGTCACCGCTTGAGAATCCAAGGAGAAGCTGTTGGCAGAGAGCTATCAACCGCAGCCGGTGTTAAAGGTAATACCGAAGCCAGGTGGCAAAGGAATGAGGATGTTGGGCATTCCTACGGTGATAGACCGACTGATTCAGCAGGCGCTGCATCAAGTACTGAGCTCAGGTCAAGCATTTGTTGACTACTCGCCAATAGAAACATTAAGATATGCAAGAATGTGCAGATGTGCATATCTAGAGTCGTTTAATAGAGTCATACGATTGCGAAGAACAGGGCGTCGAATGAGACAGCAACTCAGTGAATTCAAAGCAGACTTTTTCAAAGCTCTGGCTCACCCGTTGAGAATATCTATCCTTGATGCCTTGCGAGACGGCGAGTTGACCGTCAACGAGATCAGCCAACGTTTTGATGTCGAGCAGGCTAACGCCTCGCAACAACTTGCTGTATTGCGCAACAGAAATATCGTCGTCACTCGTAAAGAAGGCGCGAACGTCTATTACTCCGTGAGCGACAAAAGCATATTTAAGTTGCTTGATGCGGCCAAAGAAATCTTCAATCACCACCTCGTCGGCGTGCGCAGCATGCTTGAAGAGATTCACGCGGTCGCGCCAACTAAAGCCGCACGCCGGTCGGCGTCTCAGCGCGTTCGTTAAAAACATGCTCGATCATTAATGCCGGCAAAATCATAAGGGAAGGGAAGGTTCGAGGGGAGAGGTTGGCGATCGGATTATCAGTCATGAAGTCTCGACTTCACGGGTTTGGTTGTTTCGCGACTGTTCATATTCCGAAAAACTGTGCCATAGCAGAATACGCCGGTGAAAGGATTACTCGCACGGAGGCGATGCGGAGAATGAGACGGCCCGGCGTGAAGCGCATCAGTGAATTGGATGCGGACCTTTATGTCGACGGAAGCGTTGATGGGAACGATACGAAGTACATTAACCACTCCTGCGAGCCTAACGCAGATGTCTTCATTATTGACGGACTCATGATCGTCTTCGCACTGCAGGAGATCGTGCCTGGAGAAGAGATAACAGTTGACTACTTAAACTCCTTCGAAGAGGACCGAGCGGTCTGCCAGTGTCGCACTTCCTCATGTCGACGAAGTCTTAACCAAAAGGCCGCGTAAAACTGGTTCCGAGCACAGAACCGGCAAGAACTTCCCCATTACTCCTTTCTAAAAAGAAAAACCGTGACGTCGCTGAATAAGAAATGGATTCCAAAATCGGTTTTATGCTTGCGAGCGGGATACACCCGGCAGGACTTGACGTCAGATCTAATTGCGGGTGTGACCGTTGGGTTAGTGGCGCTCCCGCTGGCTATGGCATTTGGGATCGCCTCTGGTGTTACGCCGCAGGCCGGAATTTACACGGCAGTCGTCGCCGGCTTTCTCATATCTGCTTTAGGCGGTTCGCGTCTTCAGATCGGTGGTCCTACGGGAGCGTTTGTGGTCATCGTGGCTGGAATCATCACGGCCCACGGAGTTTCCGGCCTGCTGATGGTCACCATAATGGCCGGGGTGATCCTCATGCTCATGGCGGTGACGGGTTTAGGAACGGCGGTAAAATACATTCCGCGCCCGGTCACCATTGGCTTCACGAATGGCATTGCCATCCTCATCGCTTCGACACAGATTAAAGACTTCCTGGGCCTCGAGACCGCGGCGGTACCAAGCGAGTTCTTATTGCGCATGCGCCTGCTGGCGAATGGCCTCGGAAGCATCCAGTGGCCCGCATTGCTGATTGGCGTCAGTTCGCTCCTGATCATTCTGCTGCTCCCACGACTCACTAAGCGCGTCCCCGGCTCGATCGTTGCCCTCGTGCTGGCAACGCTCGCCGTGGCCGTTTTTGGACTTCCCGTCGAGACCATTGGCAGTAAGTTCGGCGGCATCCCGACCGGGTTGCCACATGTCTCCTTACCACAGGTCCGACCCGATCTAATCGTGCCGCTGCTTCCTGCGGCCGTTACGGTGGCGATGCTCGCTGCGATTGAGAGTCTGCTCTCCGCAGTAGTCGCCGATAGCATGAGTGGTGACAGGCATAATTCCAACGTGGAACTGCTTGCTCAGGGCGTTGCCAACCTCGCCGTCCCGTTCGTGGGAGGAATACCGGCTACCGGCGCGATCGCGCGCACCGCCACCAACATTAAATCAGGCGCTCGCACTCCCGTTTCGGGGATGGTCCACGCGCTAACCCTGATCGTCATTTTATTAGTCGCCGCGCCCCTCGCGCGTTTCATTCCGCTGGCCACGCTCGCCGCGATTCTTTTCGTGGTGGCCTACAACATGAGTGAATGGCGTGAAGTAAGAACAATACTCAGGCTGTCGAAAGCGGACATAACCGTGTGGGTGATGACCTTCGCCCTCACCGTGCTCGCCGATCTGACTGTCGCAGTCGAGATCGGAATGCTCTTCGCCGCGCTGCTTTACATCTACCGGGTCTCGCAGACGACCACAGTTGCGCCCGTGACGGAGGAGTATATTGAGGATGGTCGTCCGCACGTCTTGCAGGACAAGCTGCTGCCTCCCTACGTCCTGGTGCTGCGTATCCATGGCCCATTTTTGTTTGGGGCCACTGAGAAACTATCCGAGGCGACGGTCGATGTAGACTCGCTCCCAGCGGTGGTGATTTTGCGCTTAAGAAATATGACAGCTATCGACGCTACAGGTCTGCACGAGTTGGAGAGGCTGGCCGAACGGCTGCGCGCGACGGGCCGAACGCTGCTGCTGTGTGGCGCCCGTAGTCAACCCGACCAGTTGTTGAGGCAGTCTGATTTCCTCCAATTTCTCGGCGCAGAGAACATGCTTCCGCACGTTGAAGCTGCGCTGTCGCGCGCCCGCGAAATCCATGAGGGCCGAGCCGCCGATCCGGGAACTCAGGTTTCGCGTGTTGAAAATGCCGTCTCCCGTGCGTGATGACATTTATGAGCATTCCAATACTTGACGAGCTAAGTCACGAGTGACCGAAGGAAAGCACTCCAGGAATTCTTCGAGGGAATAGTCGTTCTCAAGGTACTCGAAAAGGGTCTTGATCGGCACCCGAGTCCCTTTGAAGACGGGTACGCCACCAAGAATCTCAGGGTCAACTGTGATTAGGTCGCCGGTATCCATGCCTTGAGTTTAGTCGCGGTTGACCTCACGCGTAAATGTGGATGAGCACGATCCTCTGCTCGATGGTAAACGCTGAATGCGAATTTGTTAGGCCTTCCGCTTACTCTACTCTTTAATGCCTGCGTGCCCGGTGAGTATGGCTTGATGTGTTTTGGCGAGAGCAGATTCACGTTTCAATCAAGAACAAAACTTGGTGAGTGCGTCAGTTTACTTCTGTAACCACCATTTCTATTCAAGACCGACACAGTTTCCCCCACATTCCTGTTTAAGTTCAATCGGTGCACCCAAGTTGCTCTATGCTAGAATTCCAAATCGGAGTACACAAGCATGAATCTAAGTGAACGCATCACCATGGATCCGGAAATTTGCCACGGCAAGCCAACGATTCGCGGCCTCCGATATACAGTCGAATCTATTCTCGAATTATTAAGCTCCGGAATGACTGCTGAGGAGATTCTGGCTGACTACGAAGATCTGGAACGTGAGGATATCCTCGCGGCATTAGACTTCGCCAGGCAGCTAAGCCAGATCAAGCGCATCGAGCCAATTGTGGCATGAAGTTTCTCATTGACGCTCAACTTCCACGACGTCTCGCTCACCAGTTACGTGCGGCAGGATTTGAAACGATTCACACGCTTGATCTTCCGCAAGGCAATCGTACCAGCGACCAAGCATTGATCACATTTTCCTTAACGGAACATTGCGTCGTAGTTACTAAGGACTCTGATTTCGTGGAGTCGTTTTTGCTGAGGCACGAACCTTGGAAGTTGTTGCTGGTATCGACGGGCAACATTGGAAACAATGAGCTGTTAAGATTGTTTCAATTGAACATCGAGCCGTTAGCCGAATCGTTTAAAACCTTCGATTTCATTGAATTGAATCGAGCCAGTATGATTTGCCACGTGTGATCGAGTTCTGTCGGGCTTGATGTTTTTGATCGACCTAGTCGAATGCAAAGAAGATAGTTTATCGCGAGATTAATGTGCCGGATCCTTCCTGGCTCCCTACAAGCCCGAAACGATCATTCTCGACGAGTTCACCGTCGAAAAAGAACATTCGTGGGTGGACGGCTGGTCATTGATCTCACTTCACGACAGGGCTTCAAGATACGGACGCATGATTCGCTCAACACGGCATCGCCGCGCATAGTTGACGAGCTTCCTTAGTTGGAATCCCTTTCGCACGCGACACAGCTTTAGCGCCTCAAGTGCAACATCGAGGCCAATCTTGTGCCGAAACTTAAAGCAGTCCGCAACCGTCTTCTCCGGATCGAAGATACGCACCGGTATGCCGTCAAGATTGTGGATCTCAACGCCGGCGGAAAAGCTGTCGTTCGAGAACGTGAATACTCGGAGCGGCGGATAATCGAGACGCGGTGGTTTCGATCCACGCGGAAGCGCGACATGGACTTCGTGTGGGACCTCAGTCGTGATCTCGTGAAAGGCAAGAGCCGAGATCAGACAGACGACGGAGTCGGGGATCCGAGTCGCAACCGTAACCAGATCCGGATTTGTGATCTCCGGAAGGTCAGCGAGCCGGTAGACACCGCGACTGATTTGCACAACCTGATTCTCGTCGCGAAGCCTGTACAGAGTTCGCGGATGGATGCCCCCTCTGACCGCTTCGGCAGTGTGCAGGACTCCGCCCTTCCGCCGAAAGATGCTCAGTGCCGCTTCGCTTGATGCTGCTGTGTGCCTCACGAAAACAGTAATACCTCGCGCTGGATACAACTTACTACAGTTATCAGTAAGTGCAGATAATTCTATCCAGTCGTGGTTCCGGAGCGGTGCTTTGCTTTTCGAAAATCATCGCAATTCTCGCTTGCCTCGTGTGGCTACCACCTTGTAAGAGTGACGGATCGAAGAGAACACGTTGATAACACGGAGCTCGCAATTTTGAGAAGACTTCGGCGCAATGTTGGCGCACCGGGCTGCGGTTTTTCAGTCGTTGTATGAAAACCGTTTTGCTCGATATAATCCTCCACGTTCTCGGAGTCTTTTTCTCTCTTTACTCTTCAGGTTAGACTCCTCCCATCAGTTCGAAAAATGGCGATTACCGAAAAAGAAACAAAGAAATCTGATCCGACACGCCGCGGGGGCGATCTGTTTATCGTTGATAATAGCGACACCGACTGGAAGGTGCGCGACTATCTTCGCGAATGGTCCGAAATTTCTCATACCTTCGACATCGCGACTGGTGGACTTGAGATAGGAGCGCTTCTCGCTCTCGATGGCTATTGGCAGAAGCTAGACAAGATCCGCGTCCTAATGGGTAAGGAAGTTACCAAGCGTACGAAGAAAGCATTACTCGCAGGGCTCGAAAATCTGAAGAAAGAACTCGACGCGAGTATTGAACGTGAAAAGGATGCAAACGATTTTCTAGCGGGCGTTCCCGCAATAGTCGATGCTCTAAAACGAAAGCAAATCGAGTGTCGTGTTTACAACAAAGATAAGTTTCATGCTAAGGCTTACATTACTCACGGCAAGCTGGCCGTTGTAGGTTCGTCAGCACTTGTCGGCTCAAGCAACTTCTCGTACCCAGGCCTCACTCAGAACGTCGAACTTAACGTACAGATCAAGGCGGAGGTTGAAGCGCTTCAGGAGTGGTACGAACGTCACTGGAAAGATGCCGAAGAGATCACGCCAGAGATTCTTAAACTGATTGAGAGACACACCTTCGAGTACCAGCCGTTCGATGTCTATGCCAAAGCCCTGCAGGAGTATTTTCGCGGACATGAAATGACAGCAGGCGAATGGGAATTAGGTGGTCCTGAAAAGGGCGGTTCGAGCATCTATCCCATTCTGGCCCCCTACCAACAAGAAGGTTATCAAGCGCTGATGAAGATATCGGCGAAGTACAAGGGCGCGTTTCTTTGTGACGGCGTCGGCTTGGGCAAAACGTTCATCGGTTTGATGCTGATAGAGCGTCTCATTGAACACGATCGCAAACGCGTGGCACTATTCGTCCCAAAGGCTGGCAGGAAACCAGTGTGGGAAGCGGCACTCAAGCGGTATCTGCCAAGCATCGGCAGCGCTTTCAGTAATCTGGAAATATTCAATCACACTGATCTCAACCGTGAATCGCTTCAGCAAAAACTTGCAGACGTTCGTGAACGTGCAGACGTTGTGCTCATCGACGAAGCGCATCATTTCAGAAATCCTGGGATCAAGGGAGAGGGCACTCGAGGACCATCACGCTATCGAAAGATGTTTGAACTCACTGAGGGGAAAACGGTTTTCCTGCTAACAGCAACTCCGATTAACAATCGGCTCGCCGACCTTCAGCACATGATGGAATTGTTTACGCAGCGTCAGGCGGATTACTTCAAGGCAGCCCCACTCGGAATACACTCACTTCCAAGTCATTTCCGAAAGATGGAGAAGGATCTTGATCGGATGGTTCAAGGGAGTCAGATCCAGGGTGAACTCGTAGAAACGAACCAGGTAGAAGCTGAGCAGGTACTTTCAAACGACGCACTCTTCGCAGAGTTAGTCGTTCAACGAAGTCGAGCATACGTTAAGTCAAGCGAGCAGCAGCAGGGTGGTAAACAGACGCAGTTCCCTGATCGAGAGTCACCAAAGGTCGCTGAGTATTCCGTTAAAAAGACTTACGGCAAGCTCCTCGAGCTAGTGGACCGCGCCTTCGCGAAGAAGACGCCGCTTTTCTCTCTCGCGATGTACAACCCGGCTGGTTATTACAAGGGCGGCGGCGAAATCGACGTTTTGACAAAAGGTCGTCAGGAACAGGTAGTCGCCCTGATTCGCACGCAGTTTCTTAAGCGGTTTGAGAGTTCCGCAGAGTCATTCCAGAAGTCTTGTGAAACCCTGCTTACCAAGCTCCTGGCATTTGTGATAAAGCACGGAACAGCCCCTGAGAAGTCTCGCCTCGAACGCTGGAAAGCACAACACTCTGACCGCCTCGGCTTCATGCGCACCGATCAAGGCGCGCTCTTCGTCGAACAACTCGACTTGGGCCAAGTTGATCAAGACAGTTTCGACGATCTTGTCAGCGAGGAGATGCTCGCCGACATGGAAGACTTGCCGAGAGAGGAATACAAGGTAGAAGAAATAATCAGCGAGACTTTTCTCGACCTCGATCAGATTAGCGAGTTCCTAGTTGAGCTTAAAAAGTTTAAGCCGTCGCACGACGATAAGTTGCGCGCGCTCAGTAGCCTCCTTAAAACGGATCCGGTGTTGAAGAAACACAAGGTTCTCATCTTCACTGAGTACAAAGACACCGCCCGTTATTTGAAGGAACAGTTGGAGCAAGCTGGCATCGAGGGCATCGACGAAATCGATAGTACGGTCAAACGCGATCGCGGCGATATGATCCGAGAGTTCGCTCCCTACTACAATGGCACAACGAGCGAGAAACTTGCTGAGGCAGGACTAAAAGAAACGCGCGTTCTCATCTCAACAGATGTGCTCTCCGAAGGTTTGAACTTGCAGGACGCGACACGGCTGATCAATTACGACCTGCACTGGAACCCGGTCCGACTCATGCAGCGCATTGGACGTGTCGATCGGCGAATGAACGCAGACATTGAGAAAGAGATTGTGAAGGACCATCCGGACCAAAAGGCAATTCGCGGCACCGTTGCTTATTGGAATTTCTTGCCGCCGGGTGAATTAGACGATCTCTTAAAGTTGTACAGCAAAGTTAGTCACAAGACTCTGCGCATTTCTCGCACGTTCGGTATCGAGGGCAAGAAGCTATTGAAGCCGGAAGATGACTTCGAAGCGTTAAAGGAATTCAACCACAGCTACGAGGGTACCCAAACACCCACTGAGAATATGCACCTCGAATATCAAAAGTTACTGCAGGATCATCCGGGTCTTGCGGAACGGCTCGCCGGCTTTCCTGGTCGACTTTTTAGCGGTAAGAAACATCCAAAGCCTGATACCAGGGCCGTCTTCTTTTGCTATTCGCTGCCGGCGCCAGGGGCGGTTGGCAATACTGAAGATGCAACCGATGCTTCAGATTGGACTGAGGAGAAAGGCTTCACTCGTTGGTATCTCTACGACGTGGCCACTGAGAAGGTGGAGGAAGATCCCTCTGCGATAATCGATTTGATTCGAAGTGATCCTGAAACACCACGAAATTGTTCTATGGAAAAAGAGACGCTCAGCGATATTAGAAAGAAGCTCGACAAACGAATCAAAGACACCTACTTCAAGAAGGTACAGGCGCCGCAAGGCGTCAAGGCGACGCTCAAGGCCTGGATGGAACTCTCTTGACTTGGGAGTGCGACGCCTGTCGCCATTTTGGCTCGCAGACACGACCTCAGGAGTACCGATTTCATCAGCCCACAGGCTAGAATATGACTCAGTCGTGCTTAAGCGTTTGAGGAGTTGAAATGACCAATCTTGAAGAGATAGTGAATGCGGTAAAGGCACTGCCACCGGAAGAACAAGCTGAACTACGCCGACGCCTCGACGCACTACCCGGTCAGCCTGGTGAATTGGCTAGCGATCTCAATGAACGTGCTCAGCGCGCGCTGTATGAAGCTGGCCTTTTAAGTGAAATCAAGCCTCCGATAACCGACCCGCGGCCTTACCGCCGCGACCCAATCAAGATCAAGGGAAAGCCACTCTCGGAAACTGTTGTCGAGGAGCGCCGCTAACGTTGTGGGAGTCTACGTCCTCGACACAAGCGCGGTGGTTAAGAGATATGTAGCGGAAACGGGTAGTGCATGGATTAACACCTTATGCGATCCAGCCTCGGGAAATGGTTTGCATATAGCACGCATCACGGCGGTGGAGGTCATTTCCGCCCTCGCCCGTCGTCACCGAAAGGGTGATATTGATCAGGTCGACTTTGACATCCTCGTCGACCGATTCGAGTTCGACCTGCACACCCAATACCAGGTAGTTGAGATCAGTCCTGCCTTGGTTCATGAAGCTATGAGGTTTTCTAAGAAGCATGGATTGCGCGGATATGATGCGGTACAACTCGCAGCTCTGTTCTCGGTTCACCAAACGTTAAGTAGGGAGCAGCTGCCTCTTCCGACTCTCATCGCGTCGGATCACGACCTATTGACGGCGGCAATCGCCGACGGATTTGATGTCGACGACCCGAATAACTACTGACGCTGCATTTCAAGCAGGAGGCCTCTTTTAGCAGGTTTGAGTTCCCGCTGATAGTTTCTGATTGCGAAGACTTGTCGCTCCCACACGAATCGCATGGACAACAATCTCGAACGTCTCCGCTCAATCACAAGCTTTCATGAACTGGTCACATATCTTCGCGATGAACTTGATTGGGAGTTCGAAACGGAGGACGTGGAAGATCTGACCTATGACTACAGCGCCACTGAATTTGGTCTCGATGTAAAAAGTGCGGCTGCAATTCGGGAGATCAAACAACTTCGTCCGATAGTTGAAAAGCAACCTTGGGGAATCTTTTACTTGGATTTCAAAGGACAGCAGGTCTCTGTTTCCGTCTTGCGAGCGATATTGCGAGGGCTTGTTGCAAAGAAGCGGGCGTCGGCAAATCAGTCAGAGATGCGGAAGTGGCGCGTTGAAGATCTGCTTTTTATTTGTACCAGCGACGACTTCACAAATTTCAACTTCGCATACTTTCGCGGTACGCAAACAAATCGCGCGGTACTGTCTACATTCGGTTGGCATCACGGTGATACCCACCTGCGAACTCTCGCTGAATACAACTTGCCCGCGCTGAGCTTTCCGTCTGACACCAGCAACTCCGAGGAATGGCTAAAGAAATGGCGCGCCGCATTTGATGTCGAGAAGGTCACCGACGAATTCTTCCGCCGCTACAACGAAGTATTTACTACTGTCGAGCTGGAGATCAGACCAGCAGTTCAGGACGACAGGCACGGTCGCCTTTTCACGCAGAAACTCTTCAACCGGCTAATGTTCATTTACTTCATTCAGAAGAAAGGCTGGTTGTCATTCAAAGACGAGCCAAAGAGCAAGTATCTCCGCGCCCTCTTCAATGACGCCGTTGCCAAAAAGGAAAACTTCTTTAGAGATCGTCTTTACTGGCTCTTCTTCCGCGGCATGAGCGTAGCTGACCTAGACCTCGGGCAAACAGAGGAACAGTTGCGCGAAAAGCGTGGCGAGGTTCCTCCACTCAATGGCGGCCTTTTTGAACTTGAGGGTGAGTTGGACGTTCGTGGCCGCGTTCCGATTAAGAATGATGTTTTCGGTCTCATTTTGAACCTCTTCGAGCGCTACAACTTCACCATAGAAGAATCTACTCCGCTCGATGTTCAGGTAGCCGTCGATCCTGAGATGCTTGGCAAGGTATTTGAGGAGTTGGTAACCGGCCGACATGAAACGGGGAGCTACTACACGCCACGCCCGATTGTTTCTTTCATGTGTCGCGAAGCACTGAAGCATTATCTTGACGGCCTTCAGCCGAGCAACGAAGCGGTTGCTAAATTCGTCGACGAAGAAGACGCGAGTGATTTGCAGAACCCGGAAGCTGTGCTCGACGCGCTCAAGCGCGTGCGTGTGTGCGATCCTGCGTGCGGCAGCGGCGCTTACCTACTTGGCATGTTGCACGAATTGATGCGTCTGCGCGCGGCGCTGTTCAGGAGCAACAAGATTGATGACGAAACGCTCTACGAACGGAAGCGGTGGATCATCGAGAACAACCTTTACGGTGTCGACATCGATAAGTTCGCCGTGCAGATTGCTTGCCTACGCTTGTGGCTTAGTCTGGCAATTGACTCTGACAAGCCCCGACCGTTGCCAAATCTCGATTTCAAGATCGAGTGTGGCGACAGCTTGATTGCGCCAGCGCCATCAGAATCAGAGGAGCAGATGACGTTTGCACGCACGGCCCTTGTTGATGAGTTTCGTCAGGCTAAAGGCGAATACATGCGGGAGAACGATCCAGACCGCAAACGACAACAGCGGCAACGCATCGACAAGCTGCGCAGCGAGATTGCATTGGCTTTGAAACATCAATTACCCCTGATGAATGAGGGTCAGATCCAAAAGAAACGACAGGAACTTTCACTTCTTGAGCAGAACATCGAATCGGCGCGCAACCCCACGATTAAGACTGAACTGCAAAAACAAGCTGAGAAGGTAAGAGCGACTCTTGCGGCGCAGGAAAGTGCGCCTCAAGAGACCGATTTCGGCTTCGACTGGGCGGTGGAGTTTGCCGAAGTCTTCATGCCTGCTGCGGACATGTACAAACTAGCGGATAGCATATTCACCTTCGAGAACGAGTATGACCAGCAACCAGCTTTGGTTGATGCTACCAGCGCCGATACGAAAAGCGGCGGCTTCGACATCGTGCTCGCGAATCCACCTTACGTGCGGCAGGAACTCTTGAGGCGCGACTACAAAGAGAGCAGACTGAAACCTGTCTATCAAGACGTTTATAGTGGCACCGCAGACCTTTACATTTACTTTTACGGCCGAGCTTCACAACTCTTGAAGCAGCGTGGCACCGGTGTTTTCATCTCACCAAACAAGTGGTTGCGCGCGGGTTATGGCGAGAAGTTGCGCCAGACTCTGCTTGACGCGACTGCGTTTCACCTGATTGTTGATTTCGGCGACTTGCCAGTGTTCAAAGCAACAGCGTACCCATGTATTTTCGTATGGCAACAACAGCCACGTGAAGAGACGCCGACATGCTGGGCGACAGTTGAAGATTTAGACCTTTGCTATCGTGAAGGTCTCCATCAGCATATTGCTTCTATATCTCACCGTCTTCCCGCGTCTCAATTCGGCAAAGACAAGCCGCGTATATCAACGACTGCTAGTGCAAACAATCGAACAATCATGGAGGCAAGTGGGCTGCGTCTGGGCGAACTGCTTAAAGGAAAGCTGTTGAACGGCGTGAAGACAGGGCTCAACAAAGCCTTCATTATTGACACCGCGATCAGAAAGCAACTAATCGAGAAAGATCCTAAGAGCAAAGAGGTTATTAAACCATTGTTGGTAGGTGACGATATACGCCGGTATGAGGCTCACTTTAGAGGCAGTTATTTGCTTTACATACCATGGCATGCGGATATTGGCCAATACAGCGCTGTCCTCGATTGGCTGAAAGGCTACAAAACACGGTTACAGAAACGTGACAGCGTGAAGAACAATGGAACGTGTCCTTGGTATGCTTTGAGTCGTCCGCGTCCCGAAGCGCAATCAATGTATGACTCTCTCAAAATTGTTTACCCCGTAATCAGCAAAGGGCCACGTTTCGTGATGGACACCAACAGCTATTACAGCAATGATAAAGTGTTCATGCTCCCGACAAACGACTGGTATTTGCTGGGTGTTTTAAACTCAAAATCCATTGTTACGTGGATGGTAGAAGCCCTTTCTCCATTGCGTGGAGGATTCTACGAGTTCCGTGGGGCTGCATTAGAAAACTTTCCAATCCCCGATGCCCCGACGGCCCAGCGTGAGCACCTGGCGGGATTAGCGCGTGAGACGCAAGACTTACACACTGAACGCCGTCAGCGCGTCGAAGAATTCCTGGCTGTCGTTGGAAGGTCGCCTGCTGACTCCTCAGGCCGCAACCCGCTCGAACAACCGTGGGTGCTTAGCGCGGCAGAGTTCAGGCGCCGCGCGCACCGCGCACCACTGAAAGTATTCAATGACGCTCGCGATGAAACCTTCGTTCTCACTGAAAAGATCACTCTAATCGAGCATGAAATCGATGAACACGTTGCAGCACTCTATGGCGTTCCGCTCAATCCACACGACAGGACGCCCAGCAACACCGGAATAGAGCCAGCAGTCCCTTTCGAGTAGGGGCTTCGTCGGACGCCGCCGCCGAAGCCGAAGAAACAAAACGGCAACCCCCTCCTGTGAGCACGGGCGACCTACCCGCAAACGAGCGCGACAGCGCGAACACGACCTCCGGTACAGTCTCTTCGAAAGATCGGAATCCGACTTCCTATACTTCGAATCGTCGGAGTATTGATGAAATCGATCAAGACGAAATCATGACCGCCATCCGCGATGTTTTCAAATCGGGCGAGTCGCTCGATCCCGACACTGCCATCACCCAAATCGCTCGCGTCCTCGGCTTCCGTCGTACGGGCGCACGCATAACCGAGGTACTCCGCAGCGGCCTACGCACTGCCATTCGACGGCACGTCGTCAATCGCGACAAAGGCGTCATAACAATTGAATGTTCCACCATCGACGATTACGCTCGCGACGAGTTAATCGAAACCTTACTCGCCGCAATGGGCAGCACTTGGCGGGACCGCGAAGACGCCATCCGCGCCGCTGCCCGCCGCCTCGGCTTCCGCCGCACTGGTAACCGCATAACCAAAACATTCAAATCTGCAATCAACTGCGGCATCCGGCGAGAAGAACTAGAATCGAACGGTCGATGCATCCGAAGACGGAAGGCTTAAGGAGCTGGGATCCGGTCCTGGCGCACGTTCAATGCATTGCTGGATCCACCAATAATTTACTTGAGGAACTCAACCTTATGCCGAGAGTAGGTAACAAATCAGTGCATCGCTCTATCACTTCACAACTAATGCTGTGGGCCATATCTCACCTGAAGCGCGCAACGCTTGGTTTCAGTGCATTGATTATTGTTTTCGGGCTGTTGATTCTGCTCTTCGCAAAATGCATCGTTCCGAACTTGCAATTCACCAAGGATTTTCTGATTAACCTCGCTGCGGGTTTTTTCGAAATTGGAATTGGCACAGCCCTCGCGGTCGGAGTTACGTCTCTTGTAACAAGGGCAAAGTTTGAAGACCTAGCGAGACCAACTCTTAGGTTGATTCAAAGTTTGCGTATAAGCGGTAGGCTCCGAGAACACGCGGCCAGGAACTCGGTCGTTTTCGCGGTCGCCTTACTCTCCGAGAAGAATGTAAGCAAGAGTCTGCAGCGTGACGCTGGTAGCGATAACGAGCGATGTCCGATCTGTACATTGGACGTTAGCAAAGAGACTGAGCGATGCAGTCACTGTCACCTTCCAAAAGAAGTATGGAACGACTCAGAATTCGTCGAATTAGACAAAAGGAATGAGCCCTGAGATTCGGCAATGCGTTAAGCGACAACGGCACGAACTGAGTGCATTTTAGAACGGAGCCCCTCATGCAAATCGCAACTATTCTCGATCAAATAGACCTTGGCAGCATGGCCCTACCTGAGTTTCAGCGCGGCTACGTTTGGAATCGCGATCAAGTTAGAGGGCTAATGCTTTCGTTATATCGAAAGCATCCAGTGGGAAGTTTGCTTGTTTGGGTTACGAAAACCGAAAGTGCGAATGCGCGTGGTGACGGCACTCTTGCACCAGGTTCAGTCAAGCTTTTGCTTGATGGACAACAGCGTATCACTTCGCTCTACGGCATCATCCGCGGCAAAGCGCCTCAGTTCTTCGATGGCGACCCGCGAGCCTTTACCGGACTCCATTTCAATCTTGATTTCCAAGAGCGACCTGATGAGCAACCTTTCGAGTTTTATGCGCCTTTGAAGATGAGAGGAAATCCGCTTTGGATCGATGTTACGGAGCTAATGCAAATCGGCGCTGGTGAAGCAATCCAGCGAATAGTCACCATTCCGGAGCTGCAAGCGAAGCTTACGACCTATATCAATCGACTCAATGCTATCGACACGATCAAACAGATCGACCTTCATATCGAAGATGTTGCTGGAGAGGACAAGACAGTTGAAGTTGTCGTCGACATTTTCAATCGCGTTAATAGTGGCGGAACGAAACTGTCGAAAGGCGACTTGGCTCTCGCAAAGATCTGTGCTGAGTCTCCTGACGCCCGGAGTGAAATGAAGGAGCGCTTAACAAAGTGGAAGAAGGCGGGATTCAATTTCAAACTCGAGTGGTTGCTGCGATGTGTTAACGCCATTGTTACGGGTGAGGCTCTTTTCCAACATCTCGAGCATGTAACGCCCGCGGCATTTCATAGTGGCTTAGAACAATCGGAGCAGGCAGTCGACAAGATTCTTAACATGATCTCATCACGATTAGGGCTGGATCACGACCGAGTCCTGGGCAGTCGCTATTCGTTTCCTGTGCTTGCGAGATATTTGATGCAACGAGGTGGCCGGATTGTTAATCAGCAAGAACGTGGCAAGTTGCTCTACTGGTACGTTAACACTTTCCTATGGGGCCGCTATTCCGGCTCAACCGAGAGTGTGATGGACCAGGATCTGGATGCGATTGAGAAAACAGAAGGTGCGCTTGATCGCTTAATTGCGCAGCTACGTCAGAACCGTGGAGATTTGAAGTTAAAACCTGAAGACTTCACGGGATCCAGCACCGGAACGCGCTTCTATCCCCTGTTGTACATGATGACCCGCTCAGCTCATGCGAAAGATTGGGGAACGGGTGATGAACTCTCTAACCATCTGTTGGGTCGGATGAGCGCTTTGGAAGTACATCACATTTTCCCAAAAGCCATGCTCTACAAAAACGGGGCGACTAAGAAAGAGGCAAACGCTTTAGCCAATTTTACCTTCTTGACCAAGGATACAAATCTAGCTGTGAGGGATCGCAACCCGGCTGAGTATCTGAAAGATTACGCCGAGAAGAATCCTGGAGTAATAGAGTCACATTGGATCCCGATGGACCGCGATCTTTGGAAGCCCCAAAACTATTTGCCTTTCCTTGAAGCCAGGCGGGAACTGCTCGCGCAAGCGGCAAACGATTTCCTCCAAGGCCTCTTCGCCGGTTCAGTTGCTGAACAGGTCATCGCTCCGGTGTTAGAACGGCCACCAGTAAGCGTCTCCATCGAAACGAAGGTTGAAGATGAGGAAGAGGTATTGAGACGTTGCAATAAGTGGATTGCCGAACAGGGTTTGCCCGAGGGTGAGTTGATGTATGAGCTAGTCGATAACGAATCGAACGAGGCAATCGCGATCCTCGATTTGGCCTGGCCGAATGGACTACAAGAAGGGCTCAGTCAACCAGTCGCTCTCTTGATCGACGAACCAATAGAAGTCGAGGAAGCAGTCAATCGAGCTGGGTTTCAATTTTTCTCCAGTGTCAAAGCACTTCGCGGATATGTAAAGCGGGAAATATTGGCGGAAGCACCTAATTAGCGAAGCGACTGCAGGAACTTACGCGTTTCCCGCAGAAGCTCTAAATCCTGAGGGGAGATGCCATCAGGGTGAAAGTGCATGACATCGTTCCTTATTCGGCCGACCTGGCGGAGTCTCTTGACACATTCGGTTCCCGACAGTTCATAGCCAAGTTTTTCCCAGTTGTCAGGGTTCTCCAGCAGGCGGACATATTCACCGAAAGTCAGGTTGGCCACATTTTCAATCTTGCGTGTAGAGTCGTTTGGATCACGGGCGGCCTTGAGTTGATCAAGTGAAAACTTCCCGTCGATTAAACGGCGAATATGATTCTCAATCTCCGAGACCAGAAGAAAAGGTTCGGATAAGGAGACAAACTGCAGACTAATGTCGCTTGTGGTGACTAAGCCCCCGATTTTCCCCTCGCTGTTCCTGACTAAGACTACTTCTTTGTCAGCGATGACTCTTACGGAATCGAACAGGTGCATGTCCCATCGAACTATCTCGACGTTGTCCATGCAATCCCTAACTAATTTGTATTCCGCATTTTTATCAATTCTCGTTCTTCCGATTGACCTCCAACTAATGAGGCCGTCGACCTGACGGTCACCCTGCATCACTGGCAGTTGAGAGTAATCGTGAAGGAGCATTAAGGCAATCGCCTTCGACAGTTCGGTATCTCGGGGAATAGTCAGTGGTGAAGTGTTAGCCGCTTTGAGCATGCCGATGCGAGGCGCAGGATCTGGGATGCTGCCTCCAACGACGGCTGGAGAAACGGACTCCGTAATCGTAGGCTGAGTCTCCTTGACGATCACTGGTGAGACGACTTCCTGCTTGTTCGCTATCTCTGCTGCCTTCAGCTTTATTCTTTGATCGATGTATGCGACTTCAAAATCAGGCACGGTGATGAGCTTCGCTCTTTTTAGAGCTTTTCGAATCTCGCTGAGAACCAAGACTCCACGGCGTTGTGCACCAAACCATGATAGGAGATCCCTAACCCGGATCATTTTGGGTTTGCCGCTTTTGTGAACTTGGTCTGCTGCTTGTTGGAGTTGCGACGGTGTTTTGGCCATGTGGGTGGACTGACAATGAAGAGGTTGAAAACCGCTCGCATTGTAGCAGATAGATTTAATGATTAAGATCTCCGTTCAGGCCAGAGACTACCGCTATATCCAAATTGACCTTACATCGAAAGAGGTTTGATGCTTTCAGCTTCGCGATATAGTTAGGCAAGGCAAGGGATTGATAGCTAGGCTTCATCAACGATGTGGAACTTCCCCCAGACGAAGCCACCTTTAGGGAGATGCCACGTTTTCATTGTTAGTTATTATTGATCCTTTCGTGGAATCCGCCCTTTGGTTGGGCTTTAAAACTTGAGTCAAAATCCGCCCGCATTGTCCGCCCAAAGACTACGCAACCGTCCATATTGAGTCGCGATCCCTACCTATAAGCACTCCTGGTTTTTAGATCATTTTTAGTTCTCGGTCGCCGCAGAAAGAGCATATTCGACTGTCCTCGAACAAGAGGGTTTCGGCACAAACTACCTCAATAAGGACGGTCATCTGATAACAGGAGATTCCGTTTTCCCAACTACAGCGCCTGCGGCGCTCCCAAACGGAATCGCTGTTATCAAGACGCCCGCTACTTATTAGTTCTCCCCCTTGCGCCCGCTGCGTTCGCGCGCTCGGCGCACCTCGCACCGCTTACTACGCTACGCCCCCGCTGGGGGCTGGCGCTGTTTGTATGCCTTAGGCTCCAGCGGAAATGTTTCTAGATAGTTATACCGAGTGGCGCGTAGACTTTTGTAGCCTAGCTTTGTGAGGATCGCGCCACGCCGCTTTGACCTCTCCGCCATAATTGCAGCGGCAGTGCCACGCAGGTCACGCGGGTTAACTGTCCCATTCAATACGCGGCGTGAAGCCCTGTTTACCAGGAGCCTGATAGATTTGGAGCATACTGGCCTATTCTTTCGTGTCCGAGCAAACTGACTAACGAATAAGTATTCAGACACACCGCCGTAACTTCGCTTCTCAAAATGCCGCTCCAACAGAGGACGGAGCCAGCATGCTGCTGCTTTCGGAAACTTTATTATTGGTTTCTCACGACGGGGTGAGTGTCGGCCCCGACTGCGTTTGCGAACTGGTACCAGCAAATACTCGAAGTCTCTTGCGCGGTCACAGTCACCTGGAGGGTTTTCAGCCAATGCAGCTAATGAAGGTATTTTTGCGTTGCAGATTTCTGTAACAGTAAGAAGGTGGAAGATAATCAAATACAACACCAACGCCTCTCGAGGGTCAGCCTCGGGCGACACCATATAGCTGCAGAGGCGTTCGACAACGTCATCGTCGTACCGCCTGATGGAATCTGAGATCTCAATCATCTGGCCACGTTCGTTTCTCACCGTGAACGTGCCTGTTGGAGTCTTGTCGATGTCATACGCAAACGGGTTGTCACGAATTACAGAATGTAGCTGAGCCCAGTTGAAGAAAGTTCGAAGATTCATCGTGAACCGATTAACTGACGCCCGAGCCATCCTTCTTGTTTTGACAAAAGAATTGATCGCTTGGCATTCCTGATTACTGCAAATTTCACCCGTCTTAGCAAAATCTAAAGGGATTCGTTTTCGGCACGCGCTACATTCCTGTTGCCAGAAAAGAGCCTCTTTGTAACTTGCTGCCGTATTCTGGTTGATATTGGCGAGTGAGAGAATATTGCGATTGACACACCAGTCAAGGAATACGACTACAGTCTTAACAGTTTCGAGTATGGCGTCAGTAGTATTGGTAAGAGGCCGCGATTCATGCAGGTTTAGGTTGAGCTTCGGATTCACCATTCCATCCGATGCCCACCTTTCGAAAGCAGCCACATGGTTGACAAACATCGGGGGCGCCGAGTTCAGATATTTCTGCAATCGCTGCTCACTCAGGTAACAATCCCAGTTCGGCAAGAGCCGCTCTTGCAAAAACAGATTGCCGAGCTCTAGCAAACCCGAGCGAATAAATTTGGACCTAGACCGACCACGTTTGCTAAGTTTCGGCAATGCTTCGTGAATTGCCTGCCACGTCAAACTTTCAGGAAGTTCGTAGCTCTTGAGATATTCTCCGATCGCACGATACCGCATCAGCTCTTTAGCTCGCACAGTTGTCTCGTCGGCGTTGCCGTTAGGCAGTCTTATCGTCGCGGTTAGAGTCAAAAAATAGCGGACATTCTGAGGGAATGGTGAGACATAGCTCTTGATGTACTTGCTTAGCCGCTTTAGGGCAAGGCGATCCTCGTTGTGCCATTTGCAGAGCTGCCATTTCTTGTTCTCGATTAACCTTTTACATCCAATGAATGTGCATTTTACTTCGCCATTGCGTCGCTTATCGTAGCAGGCTTCACAGATCGATTCAGACTTGCTACAGCAGGGCTTCGTGAACCCACAACAGACACATACGATGTCCTGAGGAAGCGACTTCACCCAAATTCTATGGAGCGCGTTACTGTGACACTTACGACAAAGGCCAGGGTCACTGAGAAACTGATAATCAGCCCGCCCGCATTTTTCACATGTACTGATTTGACTTGAATATTTTCCAGCGCAGCGACGACACAGTGAAGAGTTTGGTTGTAATCTGAGAACCTTTCCAGCGCACGCCGCGCATCCCAGTTTGGGAAGTTTGGGTACACACATGTCGCATACGTCGAACCACTGTTTAGTTCTTCGCGGCAACTTACACTCTTCACAAATGATCGAACGTCGTGTTCGCATCGCGTTATCTTTCACCCTTTCCTGCTTTGAATGATTTTTTACACTTTGTTGAATTCGATGAAAACTTTCGTGCATCTGGATAGAACGCTGCGAAATCCACTTTTTTCTTGGCTGGAGTAGCCACCGGGACTGGTGATCCCTGAACACTTTCGTCAGAATTTGTGTGGCGTCGCCGCCTCTTGAGATCTCGCGTCTTCTTTTTCGACTTTTGCGCTGCACTTGGGAGCACCTCCAGAAAATCGGGGACCGTAATGTAGAAGGCCTCACAGAGTGCCTGGATCGTTTCGAGGCGAATCATTTTTGGTTGGCGATTCAGCAAGTCGCAAACAGCCTGCGTGGACAATTGGTAGCCGGTTTGCTCGAGAATTCTGCTGATTTCCGCTGCGTTATTGCCGCCACGCTCCTTCAAAAGCTCTCGCAATTTCCAATTAATAGGCATTACTTTGTTCCTCGTTTCTCAATGTGTGGATTGACAAAAATATCGATGAGATCACCTTGCTCATCTTCAACATCGGCATCAGTTGCAATAAGGTAAGGAGCAGCTGAGCTAGGGTACGTGTGGCCGAGGTTCCTCAGAACTTTCCTGTATGCCTGTGGGTTTTCTTCGAGTTCATTCGTTGAACAGGTGCGTCGCAAATCGTGAGGCCGAAGCTTCTCAGGTATGGGCACTCCAGCATCTCGCGCTAGCTCGACAATCTTCCGAAAATTTTTGTTGTACCGCTTTCCCGTCAGCCGGCCTCCATCTGCGTCGCGAAATAGATGGTCGCTTGCAGCTCGCCGCGGGAACATAGGTTTGAAAATCTTTTCAAAGACACGCAATACCTCCATCGCAAATGGTGTCAGGAGAACGGTTCGAACACGCTTGCCGCTGAAAGGCTTTGCTTTACCAAAGAGACGGACACGGCCCCTCTGCCAATTTATATCGCAGCTTTCCCCACTCGATCGTATTCCCATCAGCTCACTTATACGCGCGCCGATCTCAGCTTGGAGAACAATTGCTGTGTAGTCCTCAGCGCCAAGGTGAGGCAATGAATGGCTCGGCAGGTATTCAGTCCGCAGGAACTCGTAAAATTCTTTAAGTAATGCTGGGGATAAGGCGTAGCGAGGCTTGGTTGGCCTGTCGTGCGCATGCACCGGCAAATCGTATTTGGTGAATGTCATTGCTATTGGACCATATTTTTCAATAATGGTGAGCTCGCTACTGCCTGGGATATTCGGTTTGGCAAGTACGTAGTTGCAGAATGCTCGCAGTTCGCAAAAATACTTGCGCCTAGTTCCGTGTGCCAGATCGTCCTGCAGTAGCAATGACGTCAGCATGCCTAACCGGGATGATCCGCGCGCCGGGTCCAAGAACTCCCACACAAGTATCTGGCGCCGTCCGCGAGAGTGATTTGGATCCTCGACCTGAACAAGATCGAAGAGGTGCTTCAGTACGGCTCTCGATGATCTGATTGTCGACTCATAGGTGCAACCGCGGAATAAGAGATTCTGGAGATACTCCTCCACCTTCAGATTATGATCCTGAAGTTGCTCCTCCCACGGGATGGTGCGTGGTTGCTGTTCGCGTGGTGATATCGGGTTTGGGGGTTCCATCGTAACCTCTCTGTTTTGAGATTTGACTTGCTCAGTCAAGTGCCGCTTGATTTTTCAAGTGCTACTTGATTCTTTCGTTGGTCCATGTTCCCGTCTAACTTGATGGTCCAAAAACACTTCTGCTGAAAAGGAATGGAAACTCGCTGCGGGATGTTTCCAGTTAAATAACTCGCTTCTCTCCAGTGTTTCAGCCGCCGTGTCCAAGGGAAAATTTGCATTGCTCTTATCCTTATCAGGTGAGTGGTCAATGAATTCTCTGACCACCCTGTGGGAACCAGTTCTAAAGACCGTGCCAGCTCAGTTGCAATAGGTGGCCTCTCTATCCATGTGACCTTGCATTGAAACGAACATGAGTTATGTCAATGAGATTCTCACTAACGCATTCTGTTGCCAGATATTGAAGCGTTCGGAAATGGTAGTTAACTGACGAAATCACGGTTCGGAAATACGAACCTTCTTTCGAGAAGGCTCCGACTTGAACATTACCCGGCGGGGTCGTTAAGCCTTATCTCATCAGGCTTGCAGATAGGTTTCCGAATAGAACATGAGCAATTCTCACTTAGTTCATGAACCGAGTAAGGTCTTATAGATACCAAATACATCGCACTTGAATAAGTGGCTGGTCCAAAAACCGGATGGCACAGTAGGTGCAGCTTAGTCGGTGCTGGAAGTTCCAGCGCAGCCCTTGCCCAAACCTCTCAGATAGGAACCTTGGACCAGTGCGGCGCCGAAGACGCCGAAGTTAAGCGAGTCGAATTCTCATTCGACCACACAGGTCCATTACAAGTCACATGCCAGTAAATGCGCGGAGATTGCCACAAATTGAAGGAATGGGACTCCTCGCTTCTTTCCTTAGGAAATTGTCGAGCTCAACCCAAATTGCTCGTCTTCGTCCGGTTGGTTGGCAGGTGGAGGAAGCGGAACAAAGAGGCGTTAGTGAAGCAGGACGCTTCAGTATGTAAAAAGTACCGAAGCAATTTGCGACAGTACTTATATAGGTAGAGAGAGAGTTGGAATCACGATTTTTAAAGGAGCAGCAACGTGAGCACCGAAGTTAAAGACGACCTCCTCGGTTCACTAGATGAACGGATTCGACGGATTTCGAGAGAAGTCTTAGTGGAGCACCAGGCAAGAGAACCGCAATCAGGAAATTCGTCGATTGCCGATTCTGAAGATGAGAAACTCGCCGTCACTCTGCGGCGCATTATGGCGAAAGAGTTCGTCTCCATTAAAGAGACGGCACTCCTCCTAAATTGCTCAGACGGTCATATTCGAAACCTCGTCGGTAAGGCACAAAAAGGTAAAGCCTCTCACCCAATACCATTTCTCGATCTCGATGGCGTCACAGTCTTCCCACGCGTGAAGTTGCTCGAGTGGGCCAGGCAGCCGAAGAAGAAGCTGCGAGCAGTCAGCTAGCGTTGCTACGACTTTCTCAGAAGCGATAAACTCCTGCTCGCTTCTTTCCGACCGCGACCCGAAGAAAGGAGCTTCTGATGTACATCAGAAAAAGAGGTCAGTTTTACCATTACGAATTTTTTGTCAACGGTACGCGGTATGCCGGGAGTTTCAACGGAAAGAACGGCGCCAAAACCGCCGCTAACAAAAAAGAAGCAACCGAATTCGCGTACCAGGAGCGTCGCAAGGTACTCGATGGCACTTTCCGCGATGAAATGGAGCGGGAGGAATTGAAAGACTTTGTGACTTTTGTTGACAAGGTTTACTTGCCGTTTGCTCGCGAGCATCACTCGTCTTCGACGCATGATGAGTTCCGTTGTGAGGTCATGAAAGAATACTTCAAGACCAAACGCTTCGATGAAATCACGATGATGCTGGTAGTGAAATTCATCAACGAACGGCTAAACAGCGATACCGTCAGGAGGGAGGTGCTGGATAACGGGTCTGCTGTGAATAAGAAACGAAGTCCCACTACCGTCAATAAAGAGGTCACGCTACTGTCATCGATTTTCAGAATGGCTATGAAAGAGAAAGTTGCTTCAGCCAATCCGTGTGAGGAACTGCCAAAGTCCGTGCGGGCTAAGATACCGGCCCGTCGGAAACGGAATCGTCGTCTCTCGCTAGAGGAGGAGAAGGCGCTCTTTAATATAGGACTCGTCGGTCGACGTGAATACTTGCGAGCGATCGCCGTGGTAGCTCTATGCACGGGGATGCGTAAAGGTGAGTTGCTCAGGCTTAAGCGTGATGATGTGAACTTTGGTTCCGTAAGTCTGAATCGTGTGATTAAAGGAGAAGTTTGGGAAATACTTCCGAGCTGGCTCCTGATTGAGAAGACCAAAATTGGTAAGCCACGGACGATTCCGATGAGTCAGCGAGTTGCGGCCATCTTGAAGAGGCTGTGTGAAGATGAAACTACTGGCGAATATATCTTCACCAGCGACAAGACTGGATCGCGATTCATTGACACTAAGAAAGCGTTCGTTACGGCATGCCGAGAGGCTAAGATCGTCAATCTCACGTTCCATGATCTGAGACATACGTGGGCTTCGCGAGCTGCTGAGATGGGAGTGGCCGAGCATGTCCGCCGTGACATCCTGGGCCACAGTGCCACAAGCATGACTGGCGACTACACTCACGCATCAACTGAGGAAATGGAACGGGCGATGGAGCTAGTGGCCAGCTACAAAAGGGAAGAAAGTTTCAACAGTGAAAAAAATCTCGGCAAAATCTCGGCAAAACAGGAAACGGCGGCGAACCTGCAATCTGCTGCTCTCTTGTAAGTGATTGAAAATAAAGGGGAAGTTGGTAGCGGGGGGCGGGATCGAACCGCCGACCTTGGGGTTATGAATCCCACGCTCTAACCATCTGAGCTACCCCGCCATGTGGTCGTAGTATAGCAAAATCAATAGTTTACCTCCATAGTTGCTTCGTGATCCTTGCGCTCGCCGACACCCACGCTCTACCAGCTAAGTTGTTTCCGCCACTTGGGCGTAGTACAGCAAAATCAACGGTTTACCTCTCTGCATGGATTGGTGCTACTTTCGCTTGCCAGATTCTTGCCAGACTTTTGCTAAAGAATGACTTAATTTGTTGCCCATGGTCTGGAAAGAGAGCATCGGGTGGGCGAGGGATCCGATCATGATCAATGTAATCCTTGCGAGAACAACGGTTAGCTACATTGCGGCCGTTTTCAAGTTGGAGAAAGGGTAGTGAACTTCGTGAGAGCGTAGGGCGGACAAGAAACAGTGCGCTATTGGACCTTCACTGAGCTAACAAGGACCGAGCGAGTTCGTGGCCGGTGGCAAACGCGCGAATCGATCCAAAAGCCGCATTTTTAATGGTCCAATAATCAGCAGGTGTCATCTGTTCTGTTGTAACGGTCTGATTCGAGAAATCAGCGTTGCGTCCACACAAGGTGGAGAGCAATTGGTGTCGTCATTGATAATCGTGGTGACTGTTTCCTTCAGTTATCTGGATCTCTCGTAAAGGATTTGAGTGACATCCCTTTGACCGCGATCGTTGCCCTCATTTTTGGATCATTATTGTTCCCCAATCACTGACTTTTCCGTGTAATCCAACTCTCAACGAAATGGGACCATTCGGCAAGTCTTCTGACAAACGAACCGTCACTTGCGACAAGGTTGTGTTCGGTACATTTCTCACATCCTCGACTCCAAGCGCATAGACATTATTAGCACCGTCCCTCGCTTGAACGGTTACAGCATCGATCGCTTCCCCTGGAGATAAGCGAACGTACGACACGAGTAGTTGGACGCGTGTTCTCAGATCTGATCCACGAATCAAGTTCGTCGAGTTTACAGTCGGAAACGGATCTCGAGTGCGCAGTACTGAGTCGAGAGCAGCAGCAGAGTCAGATGGCGACGGTGGCGCTGCCATGACCAGTTGTATTGATGGAAACGGAATAGGACTACTATTGAAACTTTGTGCGGTTCCATCCGGAGTCTCAGTCAGATTCAGATCATAAACGATACTATTACCTTGAGTAATATTACCCGTTGCATTCGCCGCTACGGTGCTATTCGCCGGAAACTTCGTCGTCGACACTGAGAGCAAATAGTCGCCCGTCGATAGGCCGTTTACGAAAACTTTGTAGTTTCCGGCATCAGGTTCCAGCAGTATCACAGCCGGGTTGGTGTCCGAGTCATAGTAAAGAGACCGCGGTATATTGGTTACTGCCGCACCTGTTTCTGATTTGCCAGTTCCTAAGATCCCATCCTTCACAACGAATAAACTCACCTTTCCGGGATCCTGAATGATTGCGTACGTGGTGATTAGCGGCAGGTGATCGATCAGTTCTTTATGTATAAATGGCTCCGCCGCTCTGACAACCGATTCCATCCAAGTCGTTGCCGGTGAAAGCTCCAGCGCGTTTATGTCCACCCAAAAAGTGAGCGGATCGGTGCGAAGAATATCTGGCTCACCCGCAAGATGTAGAACGTTAACCTCGGTGGTAAATCCGTCAGTCTGCCATCTCGCATAATGCGTGTTTGGCTTAAAGGCTCCATTCAAAAGACAATTGTTTCGTGGTCCTGAAAGAGAGAAAAAGTTGCAAGTGGAAAGTCCAGCGACTTTTGAGCCTTCGAAGGTCGTCAACGTGGCACGCGCCACACTATGAGCAAACGTAAGAAAGGGCCCGAAAGCTGTTGGCGCGCCCAAGACGTTCAGACTTCCTGTGTTAGAGCGAGCTTCACATATCGCGTTCGCAGGAGGTGTGACCGTCGTGAAATTCAGTCCTAGTGCGCCGTAGCGAATGTGCCAGGAGGGCTTATTCGGGATGACGAAAGGCACGGTAACTTCGGGCAGACCGACATTGGAGATTGTCAAGCCCGCATTGCAAACCTCCGTGCTGCCACTAACTGTGCCACTGGAAACAGCGGTATCGAAGTTCGCCTTGTTATAAGGATGTGCCGAGAATCCAATTCCCGCGCTCACTGCGATTCCTGTATTCGGAAACAAATCAATACTGAACCATGGCCCATAAAACGCGTCGCTCGGGTTTGGCGCATTCTTAAAGCCCTCGATTGTCAGATGGAATTGTGGACCTGCGCCCGGTGCGGGACTGATCAGCGTCGTGTTTGAACCATCAAATTTGATAATTCGATTCGGGATGAAGTCATGAGCCGTTGGCACAGTAAACCCATTTGGCAGGATCTCGTACGTCCAAAAAGCGTCTTTGCCGGTCCAGGTCAGAGTGCCGGAGGCAGTGTTGTGAGCAGAGTCGACGGCTTGCAAGTCAAGGATCCAATTTCCCGCGACGGGTGCGGTTGGTTGTGGTTGTCCGGGATTGTTGCGTCCAAAGCTGCTTCCAGTCCAAATGCCCGTCCAAACGCGAACCAGAGCCTCTGCTGGATCGCTTTGGGCCAAATTATTTTCGGTATCTGGTTGAGCGTTGAGTGCGGCTGGACCGTTCGCGGTCACCGGTGTCGAGTTGAGCTCGACAGAGGCTGCGAGAAGTAAGAACGTGACAGTGTTGAATATTCTGTTTTGAAGAATTCGACTCATGGGCGCCTCCCGATTTGAGGATTTCGCAAAAATTAGATTCTTAATACTCTGGATCAAATCAGAAATGATGAAGACTACTCAGATGTCAAAGCGTATCGTGAGCGAGAACTCAGCTACCTGAAGCGGCGAGACGATATTCTTTACCGTCTACTGTTCCTATATCAGGAAATATTATGGCTTACAAGAAGTGTTGACGGTTCCTTGTTTTGTAAGTGACCTCCTCTCGTAAAACAGCACCAAAATAAGTTAGAGAAACGCGGGCAACTCGGGGGGTCTGTCTCCAACCGTAAAATTGACTGCCGGTCATTCTGTAAGGTGCTGCTAGAAGTGCCGTGCGTTGAGGCCACCTTCATCGGTTCGTTCTGCGGCTCGTTCTAAATGCCAAAGGCCGGGCTCTGTGAGGCCGAATGACATTTTCCGTCTGAAGCTGCGCCTTGATCGTTGCTAAACGTTGAAAGATCTTTGGGGGTTTTTTCGACCAGCTACTCCGCCGCGCATCGTAACGTAGGAGTGCGTCCGAGATGTTTACGAAGAACAACGGATCGGCCTGCTGCTTTGTGATCGCAAGCGTGTACTTTTTGTCTTCTCCGAACCTAGTCCCGTCTATCACGACGTCCTGGCGTGGATCGCGGGGTACGCCAAGAGCTGTCAAGGCTACCTCCAAGGCGCCAACGGCAGTCGCCAGCGCCGTAGTTCGCTCGAACTCATCCTTACTTTTGGAGAGCCGGAAGATGTCATTCCAACGATTTCGGAGATTCATTGGCTCGCGATGTCCTCAGGAATTTGGGGTCGTCCCGAAACCGTATTGACTGGGGAACGTTCCGCATCAACATGGGGCGTAGTTTGCGGTTGCAGTGCCTGCGTCGGGTTAGATTTCAAAGCTTTCAAGAGCCACAAGAGGGTCTTCCAAGATACCCAAACAATTCCTCCGGCGCCCAACGAAACAAATGAAATCAGCAATGCCCAAAACGTCGTTGACCGACTGGATGCGACCCATGACCTACCATCCTCGCTCGTAAGTGCATTAAGCCATACCAGAACGAGACCTGATGAGGATAGGAAAACGAGGACAACATAGAGCATTTCTATTTCGCTAAGAGTTAGGCCTCCAGAAGGGGCATCAAAGTCAGCGCGCTTCTTTCTTTGGCTCTTGAGCACGTGTATTCGGGAACGGTACTCGCGTCCGAGGAGAATGCCAAATGCAGCAACAGCCAGGAACAGCACTCCATATGAGAGCGGCTGAATCCATGGCCAGGCTCGAGGAACGACGATTCTCTCACGGCCGGCAAGAATGAGAATCTCGGCGGTTAGGCTTAGGAAGAAAACTTGGCCCGCCCGCCGACGATAGAAATCGATTTCCCTATCAGTCGCTTCAAGCTCGTGTTGGGCTGGATTCTCAGCCATGATTCGCTCCTATTATCCGGACAACTCCTTGATCATTGCCACCGTGCCTTCTATCGAGTCAGTCCTCCCCAACAAGTTCGCTCGTTTGGCATCTAACGCGTATAGGTTTTTTTGTATAACTCGGTGACGGTTAGTTCTTCTGTTAAGACCAAGTGCACCGAGTTCGTCAATTAATCGGTTGTCTATCACTCAAGCCGTGCTTTACGGGTTTAGGGGGAATCCATTAAACCCGAATCGTTAATTGCAGTAATGCGAATTGAGCAGGCTGCTGATCGATTGACAGAGAAACTGCTGTGGCCTTTGATACCTGACTGAGTAACGAATGTGTTCCCAAAGCAAGCTAAGAACGTCAACGAATGAATCTGGCGCTGAAAACAGCAAGCGGTAAACCGCGGTTCGCCAAGGAAGTTGTAAGATTAGCAGGATGGGATTCGAACCGCAGCCGGTTAATAGTTTAAGGCGAGACGAAAGTCAAGGCGAAGCGGTGTGGGCGAAGCCTGCGATTGAATTGAGCCATCCGAGTGAAGTCTGACCCTTGTCTCCGTCTGAGTCTCGGTCTTGACTTGACTCGTCCTGTGTGCTGACTTTGGCGGTTCGCAAGTAGCGATATAATCGCGCGACTGAATCACCAGCCGCCCGAATTGAGTGTCGCGAAAAGGGAGATTGCAGCGCAAGTAATCCTCATCGGACCCGCTTGCCTTGCTTCGTTGCGAGCCTCGACAAGATGATTTAAGGAGTTGATGTAAAGATGATGTAATTAAGTAGGTGGACCTACGTCCAAAAAGTGGCAAGCGGAGATCCCCTGGAATTGGCTCTTTGCCAGACTTTTGCTTGCCAGACTTTGCCAGACTTTTGAAGTACCTTTGCCGCTACGAGCAGCCCTAAATTGTTTTAACCTGGACGCAATCCGCGCTTATTTGCTTGTTTATGGCAGAAATTAGAGGAAGAAAATTGCTTTCCTATTGATTATGAATCCCACGCTCTAACCATCTGAGCTACCCCGCCACGCCTTGATTATCAACTATTTACAGCCACCATCAAAGTGCCGGAATCCTCACTTGTGACGGTATTGTGACGGCGCTGATTTTTTAGCATGACTGCCTCGCCTGCGCCAATTGGCAAATTGCGAACGTAACGCTGACTCGTCGAGATATTCGCGTGACGTCGTAGGCGTTGAATCCGGCCTCGCCTAACCTCGTGCCGTAAGTGGCCCGCAGGTCGTGCCAAACTAAGCCCTCGATTCCCGCATCCTCGCAAGCACTGATAAACGCCTTCTTGATGTCATCGAATGGCCTGCCCGTCTTTGGAAAAAGCCAAACATAATCATCAGGTCGTTTACCCTTGCAGAGCGGCAGTAAAAATTTCTCTCACTTCGCTGTTCATTTCGACAATGCGCGGTCTATTACTTTTGGTTCTGTCGAAAATGATCAGGTTGCGGAAGAAATCACACTGCCGAACCTTGAGCGTCAGTTGCTCGCTCTTACGTGCGGCGGTGCCGATAGCAAAGGGAATCATCGTTGCCAAGTGCTGTCGTTTGCCGGTGCATTGAGCTAGCAGCCGTGGTTCCTCGTCGGGTAGCAAATACCTGTAGCGTTGATTCTGCAACTTGATTCTGCTAACCCGACTGCAAGGGTTTGAATCAGCCAAGCCCCAAGTCACCGCGAGTGAGAATATCCGCGACAATACATCGATCTCGTGTTTGACGGATGCAGGACTTCGTTTCGTTTTGCGCTTCGTCACCGTGTGCAATCTTGCGTCTTGAATTTCTCGATTGCACCTGGCGTGATCTCGCCCAAGGTCTTGCCGGCGAAGGCTCGAAGCAACGGACGCACCCGAAAGCGATCATGTTTCCACGAGCGCTTGTTATTCTTGGCCCAATCAAGAAACGTGTCCTCACCAAACTGATCGTTTGCCGCATGAGGATCGCCGACAAACTTAGCAAATGACATCGTTCCGAATTGCTTGCCATACTTCCCATCAAACACGTCACGCTTTAGCTTGATCTCAGCTTGTTCCGCTTCGTACTTGGTACGCGCTTCGGGGAGTGGTCCACGATACTTGTGGTTCCCAAAGTCGTACCACCACGTTTTGCCTCTTTTCCTAACAGTCAAAGAACATCACCTCCGTTCGGCGGTTGCAGCCACAGAGGTTTGACGAATAGTACCTGAGCTTGCCGCCCGCTCCAAACTTCATTTCTCATTGTCCTTTGTCCATTCGACAATCTCATCAAAGTCGAAGCGCAGTAGGTGGCCCACTTTGCGGTAGGGATGCGGCCCTGAGATTTCATCACGTAGAGTGTGTTTATCTTGATACCTAGAAATTCGGCGCATTGTTCAGGTGTCATCAATGATCCCGACGATCTATGAGGTCTACTCAAAGGTTGTTCTTGTTTATGTAGCATTGGAACTGTTATCCCAATTCCGACGTTTACGCGATGGCCGCGCATTGTGACACTGCCTTTTCTCACTGCGACTTCGTGCATCACCGCAAAATCAGTAATTTCTCTCCGTTTCCTTTGCCTACACATACCGACTATCAGACCAAAGACGAGCAATTCCGCTCCCGTTCGAAGATCTTTACAACGAGAGAATCGAAGAGAGCATCCCTTCAGTTTGCGGCAAATCTCAGGGCGTTGACTGGCATGTGGGTTGTAGAGTCCCGCTGGGTGATCGAATGAGAATTCGACTCGCTCAACTTCAACGGCTTTCAGAGCCGCATTGATCCAAGGTCTTATCTGAGGATTGGGCAAGGGCCCGCTGGAACATCCAGCACTGCTTACATTACACGTACTGTGCCGTCTCGTTGTTACCAGCCACTTAATTAAGTGCCATGTACTTAGTATCTAGTCAGACCTTACTGTTGAAAAACCAACGATTTGTATTTCGAGTGAGGTAAAAACCAACAGTGGATTAGCGTTTATACCGTTAGGTGTTAACGCTCGCTAACACCTCCTTCGCCACGGATGTAGCCCATGCTACGCCCGAGAGTTCACGATAGGCGGTTCAACAAGTGAGTGAGGTTAAACATGTCCAAGAGCTTGCATTTTTACGCTTAGTACTTTCGATGGTGAGGAGTACATTATCAAAAAAGAGCTAAAGCAGTTGTTCACACAGCGGCTTGACGAATCCTAACACTAGAGCTAATCTGCTCACTCCCCCGCTCATACAAATTATTGAATACTATGGGCGCGTAGTTGCATCTTCAACGCATTCATTTTCTTCAACCTCACGATACTCAGGGACTTTAGTAATGTTAGGAGTATCAAACTCACGTCCTATTCAAACTCACAATCGGCAGATCGCCCACCGTTTGTTCTGTTTCACCTATGTCGGTGGGGCGGCTTCAATTTATCGAAATTGGTCCAATCAATTGCCACAAAGCATCGAAGCACACGCCGTTCAATTCCCAGGTCACGGCAATCGGTTGAGCGAGCCACTCTTCAGGAGAGTTCAACCTCTCGTGGAATCCACAGCACAAGAGCTCATGCCGTATCTGGAAGGGTCATTTGCGTTCCTTGGCCATTCTATGGGAGCCATCATTAGCTTTGAGTTGGCTCAGATGCTTAGCCGGGAGAATAAACCTAGTCCATCACATCTGTTTTTATCGGGTTGGCCAGCTACGCATCTGACTGAAAGAGAAGCGCCGACCTACGACCTGCCCGAACCAGAGTTCATCGAAGAGTTAAAAAAAACGGGGGGAACTCCCCAAGCAGTTTTGGAACATCCAGAGCTGATGCCTGTGTTAAATCCGATACTTCGTGCAGATTTAGAAATCTGTCAAACGTATGAGTACGAGCCCAGACCGCCGCTGGATTGTCCCATCACAGTCTTTGGCGGCTTACAGGACGAAAAAGTTTCATGCGAGCAACTTGAAGGCGGGCGCGACTACACAACATCAACTCACCAGATGGACACTGCCGCCCGTTTGATGCGCAGGCCGACCGCGCCGTCAACAATGACGGCTCGCTGAAAATTGGCTACACCGCACCCGGCATTGACGGTCAATCGGAAGTAATCGTCGTGCGTTGAGGTTGAAGGCCCACCGTAATTGAAAGGAGAGAGTAGCTATGGAGATCTTTGTAGAACCGAAGGGCATCGATCTATCTCAAGGAGAGTTGGTCAAGCTGACTTATTTGCGGCCGGATCAAACACTTCCGCGTGTCGTTCAGCCTGCGATCGATGGAGTCAAATTGCCGGCCTGGGTCAGGAGTCATCGTAATTGGATTGAAGAAACGTTGCTTCAGGATGGCGGTCTGCTATTTAGAGGGTTTGACGTAAAAGGGGTGGATGACTTTGATGAATTCATCGCTGCTACCGGTGTCGAGCTCATGCAATACATGGAGAGCGCGACACCTCGCACGGAGTTAAAAGATAAAATCTACACCTCCACGGAGTTTCCCCGGATCAAACTATCGCCTTGCACAACGAGTTGACATATCTGAATCGTTGGCCGCTGAAGATTTGGTTTTCCTGCGTGCAACCTGCCGAGCGTGGAGGCGCCACGCCTATCGCCAACGTGCACAAGGTCTATGAACGCATCAGGCCGGAAATCAGGGAGAAGTTTATTGAGAAAGGCTGGATGCTCATACGCAACTTCGGCGGCGGGTTTGGTCCAACCTGGCAATACTCCTATCATCTTTCCACACGTGAAGCGGCCGAGGATTACTTTCGTCGCGCCGGAATCGATTTTGAGTGGTTGGGCGGGGAACAGCTCCGAACGTTTCAGATACGGCCGTCGATCGAAAGCCATCCACAACTCGGGGTTCCACTCTGGTTCAATCACATCGCTTTCTGGCATGTCTCCAGCCTTGAACCGGAACTGCGTGCACTGTTCTTAAAAGAGTTTGAGGAGCATGAGCTCCCCTTTAACACTTTCTACGGTGATGGGTCGACGATCGAAGACTCGGTAGCCGAGGAACTGCGGCAGGCATACCAGCAGGAAACGGTCTCGTTTCCCTGGCAGGCCGGCGACGTCTTGATGTTGGACAACATGCTGGTTGCTCATGGACGAGAACCGTATAGCGGATCGCGGAAGATTCTGGCGGCGATGGGCGAAGTCTACACTCGCCCGCAACGGAAAGATGTTGTCAACCTGCTCTCTAACGATTTCGTTAACAAAAATTCTTAACCCAACCCTTATCACAGTAATGGTCGATGAGCTGGAAAAGTTTGGTATTCCCACCGAGCTGAGATAGACGGCGCGCTCGCATCAGCGGTAATAGCGGTAACATCAATCTCGCGCAGTCCGGCAGTGACTCGATCATCTCATGAAGTCGAGGCACGTCTGGTGGTGTTAAGGCCACCAGCAGTCTAATTCCCGCGTATGCGAAGACCAGGCCCAACAAGCCGCTCAGAGCGGATAGGATGATACTCTCCGTCAACAACTGGCAGATGATCCGCCAGCGGCTAGGCCCCAGTGCAATACGGACGGCAACTTCTTTGTGCCTCGCCGTAACGCGAGCCAGGAGCAAACCCAAACGATATTGAAGGTTGACAGCGAACTGTTGGGGCATTTATAGTGACACTCAAATTGGGTGCTCCCTCAAAGTCGATTTGTTGCCCAGCCTGAAGTAGCTCAGCCTAACTGTTGTTGTCAAAAGTGCATGTTGTACTTGAGCGTTCTCGTAGTATCTGAGCCGCCATAATCGCATGGTCGATTAAATCATCAACGGGTAAATACAACTGAGAAGGTACGCTTGGTTTTCCTCATGTCTGCTGTGGCATTACAGGGTTATAGATATAGCAAGTTGCTGAATAGCCTACCCACAAGCGAATTACAGCGCTTGCTTCCGCATTTCGAAACCATCCCTTTAACTCGCAACAAGGTTCTATTTGAGGCAAGAGACGAGATCAAGAACGTCTATTTCCCTCTGAGTGGGTTGGTCTCATTGCTCGGTACGGCTCGCACCGGAGATATTATGGGAATCGCTCTAGTGGGTAACGACGGAATGATTGGCGTGCCTTTGGTATTGCGAACTGGAGTAATGCCTTACCAGGTTGTTGTGCAGATACCGGGTGAGAGTGTGAGAATCAATGCGGAAGTGTTCAAACGTGAATTGAAACTCAACGAGGAGTTTGAGGATCGATTATTAAAATATGCGAATACGCTGCTGGACCACCTCGGACAGTCGAGAATTTGCAATCAATTTCACTCGATCGAAGCCAGATTCTGTTCTGAACTGCTCATCAGCCGCGACCGAGTAGGATCGGACACACTGGTGTTTACTCAGGAGATCATTTCCCACATGTTGGGTGCACCTCGTACCGGCATAACAAAGGTTGCTAACGATCTACGCGACGCCGGCATAATTCGTTACCGCAGGGGAAAAATCACCGTTTCTAACCGCGAGGCTATGGAAAAGCTTGCTTGCGAGTGTTACAGGCGGTCAAGTCAGAAACTAGCCCATATTGCCGCAAACGCATAGCTACCCTCGCCGGCTTCATTGGCCCACTTCCGACAGAGTGAATTTCAGACAGAGTAGATTTAAGACAGTGTCGACTTTTGAACGACAGGTAGGCCTCGAGGATTGTATTCTGCGGAAGCTATTTCTTGAGTAACAAGTTCCTCTGACTACAAGTCGCACTCGGCACTGCTTCGACAGAATGCTTGCATTGAGTGATGCTGACCACGGTGCCGTGGTAATAGCCTCTTACTCGAACTTACTCCCCTTACTCTCGAAAGAAGCAACTCTTACAGGAACGCGAATCGAAGTTTGCAGTTTACGCGCGCAGCCACAGCAAAAGAGGAACTTCGTGCGAGCTGCAACCTGGAAGCATGGGGCGTGGGAACCTTCGCATCGAGCAGCGACGCTACAACCACTACAGCGTAAAAATCGAGCATGTCATCGAACCGCTGTTCACAAATTACATTTTTGCGCGCTGCAAAAGCGCGATAGTGAGCAAAATTCGTTTCACGCGCGGAGTAAGAAACGTTGTGAGTTTTGCCGGAGTCGCAATCCCGATCGTGAAGCTGGATGCCGATCTGAGGCGCGGCGATGAACTTCGCGTCCAGTGTGGTGCGTTGGAAGAGTTGCGTGGCATCTTCGATCGCAGAACCAGGAGTCAACCCGGGTGCTGATGCTATTAAAAGCTGTCAGCTACCAAGCCTGCGCTGAAGTCGAGGAACTTCAGGTAAGCAAAGTCGGTTAGGCTCTGGAAGTTCGTTGCTTCCTGAAGTTACTGCGGAAGCAACACCAGCTTAAAAGTAAAACGGCATCAAGCGGCAACAGAAGTTGGCGCAAAGTGCGGTAGCTGTGTAATAACGAGCCGAGGAAAAGAGACCAATGAGCAACGGCACACGCGCCGGCCAGAAATCACGTCGTTTTCATAAGAAGACCTGACAAAATTTCTTAGGCGAAAGGCCACAACGCGTGTTGCATCAACTGTTCCAATACGAGAAAGAGAAGTTCGCCGGTTCGCCGAACTGGGCGGAGTCAAAAACGTTATTTCATAGACGACCTTCAACATTCCATTCCCACGCTTCAAAGACATTTGCCACCTGTCTCCCAGCGCTAACAAGAGTTCGACGCAACAGGAATTCCTACAGGACATAGTGCGCTGCGCTAGCGAATCGACTTTCACCGCTTAATCATCTCACACTGTTCTCTCAGCGATAACCATGGCTCAGATTACTTCGAGCGTCACTCCTTACATCGCGGTCCCGACTTTTAGACGCGATGTTATCGTCACTGTAGCGATCGTGATTTTCCTTGGGCTCTTCGTGTGGCTCAGCCTTCGTTGTTCGAGTCCTCCGGCGGCAATCGGTCTGGACGCGGCGCCCAGCGTGTTCTCTTCCGGACGCGCGCTGGTTCAGTTGCGCTCGATTACTCAAAGGCCACACCCAGTCGGCTCACTGGAACATGATGTAGTGCGCGATTACATCCTGCGAGAGATCTCCGCGCAAGGACTCACACCATCGGTACAAAGGACGACTGCGGTGAACCGCCGTTGGGGCGGCATATTGCGGACGGGAACGGTAGAGAACCTGCTCGCGCGGCTCAAAGGGACCGAACCGGGCAAGGCCGTGCTGCTGGCGGCTCACTACGATTCTTGGCCGCAATCGTTCGGCGCGAGCGATGACGGCGCGGGTGTTGTCACGCTGCTCGAAACGCTACGCACGTTGAAAGCCGGATCGCCGTTGAAGAACGACGTGATCTTTCTCTTCACTGACGGGGAAGAATCAGGTTTGCTCGGCGCGTACGCATTCATGGAAGAGCATCCGTGGTCCGCGGACGTTGGAGTGGTATTTAACTTCGAGGCGCGCGGCAGCCGTGGCCCATCGATTATGTTCGAGACCAGTGAGCAGAATGGGTGGCTGATCCGCGAGTTTGCCAAAGCCGCGCCGCACCCCATTTCGCATTCGCTAGCTTACGAACTATATAAGCTGCTGCCGAACGACACTGACCTGACCATCTTTAGGAATAGAGGTTTGGCCGGTCTGAATTTCGCGTACATTGATGGGCTGCCGAGCTATCACACGCAGCTTGACAGCGTAAGCGAACTGGACGAGCGCAGCCTGCAACATCACGGCTCCTACGCGCTCGCGCTAACCCGTCACTTTGGAAACCTCGACTTGCGCGAGGTGCGGGCACCCGACAACGTCTACTTCGACCTCTTGAGCACGAAGCTAATTTATTACCCCGTGTCCTGGGCGCGGTGGCTGAGTGCGATGGTTGCCATACTCTTGACCGGTCTGGTCGTCTTTGGCTTGAGGCGCGGACGACTCAATCTAAAAGGTTTGGCTCTCAGTGTTTTAGCTTTGGCGGTCAGCGGCATTGCCGCCGCGGGACTGACGAAACTCATCTTGCTCATGGTCTACAAGCTCGACTACTCATCCAACTCGAGCCTGGAAGGAGGGACCTACCACAGCAATATTTATCTGCTCAGCTTTTTCGCTCTAACGATCGGTCTGACTGCGGCTGTCTACGTGCTTTTTAGCAGAAACGTGAGTGTCGAGAACTTAACGGTCGGGGCGCTACTCTGGTGGATGGTCCTCATGATCCTGACATGCGTTTATCTACCGGGTGCGACTTATCTCTTCACCTGGCCGCTGTTGTTTATGCTTGCGCCATTTTGGTTGATATTAAAACGGCGCCGTGCTCAATATTCGTTGGACCTCTTGATCATTTTGTTGATTAGTGCATTGCCGGCCGTCGCCCTGATAACACCTTTGTTCTATCAGATCTTCAGCGGATTCGGTCTCAACGGAATCTGGGTGCTAGCTCTGCTCCTCGTGTTGCTGCTTGGTCTATTCGTTCCGCACCTTGCGCTGGTAGCGCGTCCTGGCAAATGGGTGCTGCCCGGCGCGTCTGTACTCGTCTCGGTCGTGCTGCTCCTAATTGGGATCGTGAGACCCAACTTCGACGTTGCACATCCCAAGCCAAACAGTCTGTTCTACGGCCTGGACGCTAACGCTGGGACGGCGATTTGGGGTTCGTTCGACGACGAGCCTGACGAGTGGACGGCGCGTTTTTTGTCGGCACATCCTGAAAACCGGCCCTTGCCGGCATTTTTCTCCTCGACCACTCCGTACCTGCAAACGACAGCAGCGGTTGCACCACTCGAAGCACCGCAGGTCGAACTCCTGTACGACAAATCAAACGACGGCTTGAGGAATTTAAGCCTGCGTCTCACCTCACCGCGGCGGGCGAACGTGCTGACGTTGATTCTGGATTCCAAGGTCAAAGTGCTGCGGGCAACAGTAAATGGAAAACTGATCGATAACGACAACACAGCGGCGCTGCAAAGTTTTACAGACATGTGGGTGCTGCGTTACTACGGGCCGCCTGCTGAAGGTGTCTACGTTAATGTTGAAGTTAAAACGTCAGAACCTCTCAAAATCAGACTGGTGGATCAGTCATACGGCCTGCCGCAGTTGCCCGGCGCGCCCGCGACGGACAGGCCCGCTTACATGATCCCGGCTTCAATGTCTTCGAACCACTCAACGCTCGTCAGCAGGTCATTTACTTTCTAAACAGCCGCACAATTACCCCATGAACCTTCACGCTGCCGAGGATCTAGTCACCCTGCTGCGTCAAAGGGCGCAGGACCAGCCCGAGCGCCGTGCCTACACCTTCCTCTCCGACGGCGAGCAGGAAGAGGAGACATTCTCTTGCAGCCAGTTGGACCAGCGGGCGCGGGCGATTGCCGCCCGACTGCAACGCACAGTCGCACCGGGTGATCGCGTATTGCTGCTCTACCCACCGGGATTGGAATACATCGCGGCTTTCTTTGGCTGCATCTACGCAGGGGCTGTCGCCGTGCCTGCGTACCCGCCGCGTCACAACCGAAATCAAGAGCGCTTGCAAACGCTCGTCACAGATGCCGGGGCGAAGACGGCGCTTACTTCAACTCACGTTCTCTCCCGAATGCCTGACCGTATCACGAGAGACGCAAACCTGGCTCGACTCAATTGGATCTGCTCAGACGAGATTGCAAACGAAGAAAGTGACGGCTGGTGCGCACCCCACCTCAGCGGAGACAACCTGGTCCTGTTGCAGTACACATCTGGCTCTACTACGACGCCAAGAGGCGTCATGATCAATCATCGTAATCTCCTTTGCAACGAACGACTCATCGAGCAAGCCTTCAGTCAAAGCAGTGAGTCCGTAGTTGTAGGTTGGTTGCCCCTCTATCATGACATGGGGCTGATAGGAAACGTCATTCAACCGCTGTTTGTCGGTGCGCCGTGCGTTCTCATGTCGCCACTGGCGTTTCTGCAAAAGCCTTTGCGATGGCTGCAAGCCATCTCACGTTACCGCGCCACGACCAGTGGTGGGCCAAATTTCGCGTACGACCTGTGCGTGCGAAAAATCGGCGAGGAACAACTCACTGCACTTGACCTCAGCAGTTGGAAAGTGGCCTTCAACGGCGCGGAGCCGATTCGCGCCAGCACGCTCGAAGCGTTTACGGAGAAGTTTGCACCGTGCGGGTTTCGTCGCGAAGCGTTCCGGCCTTGTTATGGTTTGGCTGAGGCCACGCTCATAGTCTCCGGCAGTCTGGAGCCCCGATCGCCCCTGGTCAAGCTTGTCTCGAAGAAGGCACTTGATGTGCACCGCGTTGCCAACCCTGACGGAATCGAAGATCAGTATCCACTGATTAGCAGCGGGCGCGTGCTTCCGGGTGAACAAGTCCGCATTGCCAACCCCGTACAATTAACGACGTGCGCACCGGAAGAAGTGGGTGAGATTTGGCTTCAGAGTGCGAGCGTCGCTGCCGGCTACTGGAACAACGAAGAGCAAACAGAAGAGACCTTCCGTGCCTACTTCGCAGATACCGGCGAAGGACCCTTCCTGCGCACCGGCGATCTTGGGTTTTTTACTGACGGAGAACTCTTCGTTACGGGAAGACTGAAGGATCTAATCATCATCCGCGGACTGAATTACTACCCGCAAGACATCGAGTTGAGTGTTGAGCGTTGCCATCCAGCGCTTCGCCCCGGCTGCGGCGCCGCGTTTTCCGTGACGCTCGAGGGTGAAGAGCGTTTAGTGGTCGTGCAGGAGTTGGAGTTGCGGCGCGAACCCGAAGCAGCTAGTGCAATCGACGCCATCGCCGACGCCATAACTCAAGAGTTTGAGGTAGCGGCACACAGTATTGTGTTAGTCCGAGCGGGAAGCATCGCCAAAACTTCGAGCGGCAAGATTCAACGTCACGTCTGTCGTGCGATGTTCCTCGAAGGCGGCCTGCACGTGATCGCGGAGTGGCATGCAGCCCTTGTTTCAGAAAGCCAGGGCGAACCACATGATGCAGCACAACCAGATACCGATCGAATCGAGGAGTTGCTCCGCAGGGAATTAGCCGCGACGCTGAAGATCAATCCGGCAGAACTCGATCTTAACAAGCCTATCCTGCGTTATGGTCTCGACTCATTACTCGCGATAGAACTCGCGCATCGTGTCGAAACGGAACTGAGCGTAACTCTGCCGCTCAGCGCGCTGCTCAGTAACCACAGCATCGTGCAACTCGCCGCGCAATTACGTTACCAACTAGATACGATTGAAACGCGAACGTCATCAGTCAGCACCGAACTAGAGTATCCGCTCTCACATGGGCAGCAGGCGCTGTGGTTTTTGCATCAGGTGGCGCCCAACAACACCGCCTACAACATCAGCCGTGCCGTAGTTATCCACTCAGCCCTGGACGCGGGTGCCCTGCGGCGGGCACTGCAGAAGCTGGTGGATCGTCACACGGCACTGCGAACGTCTTTCTCGTCACAGAACGGCACGCCTGTGCAGATAGTTCACGAAGGCATTGAGGTTTGGCTACACGAGGAAGACGCGTCGGGGTGGAACGAAGTCACGTTAACTGAACGGCTCAATGCAGAGGCCAATCATACGTTCGATCTCGAGGAGCGCTCACTGTTGCGTACACACCTCTTCACCGTCCACGCGCGCCGCAGCGTGTTCCTGATGACGATTCATCACATCGTCGCGGACTTGTGGTCGCTGATGTTGCTGTTGGATGAGCTGGGTGTGCTCTATAGGTCGGAACTCGAGGGCTTACCGTCGCCGTTGCCACCGATACGACGGAGCTATGGAGATTATGTGCGTTGGCAGGCGGCGCTGCTTGAAAGTAACGAGGGTAGTTGGCACTGTGATTTTTGGCGCGATCAACTAGCGGGAGAGTCGCCGTCGCTTAATATACCGACTGATCGGCCGCGTACTTCTGTACGGACTTTTGCCGCGTCATCTCACTCCTTCCAGCTCGATGCGAAGCTGGTCTCCGAACTGAAGGCGTTTGCTCAGCAGCGCAGCGTGACGCTTTACACGACACTGCTCGCTGTCTTCAAGCTCTTGCTCGCACGCTATACCGGACAGAACGACATCATCATCGGCTCGCCAACGGCAGGTCGTCATCGCGCAGCTTTCTCCGCCCTCGTTGGCTACCTCGTCAACCTTCTGCCGCTGAGAACAACGTGCGATGCCAATGCAACGTTCGATGAGTTCCTGCAAGAAGTACGACGGACGGTGCTCGCGGCCATCGAGCATCAAGACTACCCGCTGTCATTGCTTGTCAAGCACGCGCGCGACAGCAGAGAGAGCACGCGCTTACAGCTCTTCGAGGCTGTCTTTGCCTGGCAGCAAGCTCATGTCTTAAACGAAACCGAGTGGGCCGGTGCTGCCCTCGGTGAGGCCGGAGCGCGAATGCGGTTGGGTGACCTGGAGATCGAATCACTGGCCTTGAAGCGACGAGAAACAGAATTTGTTTTAACGCTGACGATGGCCGAAACGAACGAAGGCGTGCGGGGCACGCTGGAGTACAGCACGGAGTTGTTCGAGGCGGGGACGATCGCGCGGATGAGCGAACACTTCGTGAAATTGCTCGAGTCCGCAGTCAGTGAGCCATGGCGCCGAGTATCGGAATTGGATCTGTGGACCATGGCAGAGCGGCAGCACCTATTGGAGCAGTGTAATCAGATCCAGGCGAGCTACCCGAGCGCGTGCCTGCACGAGTTGTTCGCCGCGCAGGTGGCCCGCACCCCAGAGGCCGAGGCAGTGATCTGTGGTGCTGAGCGACTCAGCTACCGAGAGTTGGACCAGCGCGCGCATCAACTGGCGCAGCGACTGCGCATACTCGGGGTAGAACCAGAGTCGCTGGTTGCAGTGTTGCTGGAACGTTCGACCGAGTTGGTGACTGCGTTGCTGGCGGTGCTCAAGGCCGGCGGTGCATATGTACCGCTGGATCCAGCCTGCCCGCAGGAGCGCCTGGGTTTCCTGCTGGCAGACTCAGGTGCGCAGGTGTTGTTGACCGACCGCCGGCTGGCTGACCTGCTGCCGGAGCACCGCGTGAACTTCGTATACGTGGATGACGAGCAGACAGTGTCGCCGGACACGAGTGAGTTGCCAACTCGGGTGGACCCGCAATGTTTGGCTTACGTGATTTACACATCGGGCTCAACCGGAGAGCCGAAGGGCGTGGCTGTCACGCACGCAAACGTCAGCCGGTTGCTGGCCGTCACGGAAACGGCCTTCGGTTTTGGCAACGCTGATGTGTGGACGCTGTTTCACTCCTATGCTTTCGATTTTTCGGTGTGGGAGATGTGGGGCGCGCTGGCCTACGGAGGCAGATTGGTAGTGGTGCCTTACTGGGTGAGTCGCAATCCCGAGCAGTTCCTGAAGCTGCTGGATGCAGAAGGGGTGACGGTGCTCAATCAGACACCATCAGCCTTTTGGCAATTGATGCAAGCGGAAGAGGAGACAAAGCAGGCGTCAGCGCTAGAGAGTTTGCGGTTGGTGATCTTCGGGGGCGAAGCTTTGGAGGTGACGAAGCTTAGTGCCTGGTTCGAGCGGCACGGTGACCAGCGACCAACATTGGTGAACATGTACGGCATCACGGAAACCACGGTGCACGTGACATTGCAGGTGCTGCGCCGGGAGACGGAAACTGGTCCAGGCAGCCCGATTGGAGAGCCCCTCGACGACCTGCGTGTTTACATCCTGGACCAACGACAGCAACTGCTGCCGTTAGGCCTCTGGGGTGAGTTGTATGTGGGCGGCGGTGGGGTAGCGCGTGGGTACTTGAATCGTCCGAGTCTGACCGCGGAGAGATTTGTTCCTGACCCGTTTTCACCTGAGCCGGGTGCGCGGTTGTACCGCACCGGAGATTTGGGATGCCGTCTGGCGCGGGGCGGTCTGGAGTACCTGGGCCGGGCGGACCAGCAGGTGAAGATTCGCGGTTTTCGCATCGAGTTGGGAGAGATTGAGGCGGCGCTCCGTGAGTGTGCTGGAGTGCGTGAAGCAGCCGTGTTGTTGCGCGATAAGGAAGAGCACGCCCAGTTGGTGGCTTACGTCGTGTCCGACGGTGAGGAGGCGGGTGGGAGCGCATCTTTACGTGCTGCGTTGCAGCAACGGTTGCCTGAATACATGGTTCCGGCGGCCTTCGTGCAAGTGGAACAAATGCCGTTGACGGCCAACGGTAAGCTCGACCGCTCTGCGCTGTTGGCCCTTCAGCCCGAAAGTGCAGCGGCGTGCGGAGATCAAGTGTTGCCCCGCTCGCATGTCGAGAAAATAGTGGCCGAGACCTGGCAGCAGGTATTGGGCGTGGAACGAGTTGGTATCTACGACAATTTCTTCGCTCTCGGTGGCGATTCGATCTTGAGTCTTCAGATCGTTTCCAGGCTCAATCAGGCAGGCTTGATGATGACGCCGCAAGATCTGTTTCACCACCCAACAGTCGCTGAATTAAGCGCGGCCCTCGAACACACGCCAACAGCGGTACAGGCCGAGCCAGGTCCTGTCAGTGGTCCAGTGCCATTAACATCCATCCAGCATTGGTTTTTCGAGCAACAGTTCGCAGACGCACACCACTGGAATCAAGCGGTGATGTTTGAAGTGCGCGAAGCTCTGGACAGAGCGGCACTGGAACGAGCAATCAGCCGGCTACTCGAACAACACGATGCGTTGCGGCTGCGTTTTGTCCGCCAGGGCGATGGTTGGCAACAGTTCAATGCAGAGCATGAAGACTATACACCGCTCACTATCGTGGAGCTTAACGGACTCAGCGAAGTGGACCAGAGAAGGACTATCGAGCTGGCCGCGTCCATATGGCAGACGGGCTTGAATCTGTCGGAAGGACCGCTCGTTCGCGCAGTCTATTTCGAGGCGGACTCGGCAAACGCCAGGCGCATGCTACTGATCATCCATCATCTGGCGGTTGACGCTGTGTCATGGCGAATCCTCTTTGAAGATCTGGAGAGGGCATACGGCCAGGCGGCCAGCGGCTTGGAGATCGCGTTTGCTCGCAAAACGACGTCGTTCAAACAGTGGGCGGAGCGGCTGCAAGCTTATTCGGAAGCGGGCGATGCTCGTGCAGAGGCGGAGTACTGGTTATCGGATCGATGGCTCAAAGCCGATCCGCTGCCCGTCGATTTGGATCCCTGGTCCACCGGCGAAGCGACGGCAACACCCAACAGTGAAGTCTCAGCGAACACGGTCCGAATCGATTTTGAAATCGAAGAGACAGACGCGCTGCTGCACAAAACCGCGCAGGTATTCCGCACCAGGGTCGTCGAAATGCTCCTGGCAGCACTCGGACGGGCGTTATGGCGCTGGTACCGAGCGCGCTTCGTTCTGCTTGATGTTGAGTCTCACGGACGTGAATCGGTGTTCGAAGGAGTTAACGTGTCACGCACCGTCGGCTGGTTCACGACCATTTACCCGGTGCTGCTTGAAACAGGAGGAGCAGATGGTGACGAAGTCGACGTGCTGAAAAGTGTTAAGGAGCAATTACGCCAGGTTCCTCATCACGGCATCGGTTACGGAGCGTTGCGCTACGTGAGCAGAGAGAGCGCCACAGCGTTGCGAGCGCGCCCGCGCGCCCAGGTGCTTTTCAACTATCTTGGCCAACTGGACCGGGGATTACCGGAACACACGGTTTTCCGGATTAGCGCTGACTCTGTCGGTCCCGTTCGTAGTCCGCGGGCGCAGCGCAGTCACTTATTGGAAATCAATAGCTACATTGCCGGTGGTCGGCTTCGCGTGGAGTGGAAGTACAGTGAAGACATACACCGCCGCGTTACGATCGAAAGGCTCAGCGAATCTTTCAAAAACTCGTTGCGCACACTTCTTGCCCACCTTCAGTCGCCGGGAGTGTTTGAGTTGACTCCTTCCGACTTTCCTATGGTCCAACTTAGCTCGCGAGCAACTGGAGGGGGCGTTGGCCGAGGTGACCTTCGATGATTGAAACACCAGTCTTGGAAAAGAAGTTTACTGCTGGAAACGTTGCAGACGCCTATCCCGCATCGCCAGTGCAGCAAGGACTGCTCTTCCACAGTCTCTATGAGCAGGGCTCGGGCGTTTACGTTACGCAGATCGTCTGTTCGCTAAGCGGGCTCCGCCCAGAGTTCTTCGAAGAGGCGTGGCAGCGTGTCATTGAGCGTCATGACGTTCTGCGCACCGCCTTCGTCTGGAAGAGTGTCGAAACGCCCTTGCAGGTGGTGGGCCGGCGTGTGCGTGCACTGATCAAGCAGATGGACCAACGAGGCGTCTCAGCCGCGGAGCGGGAGGCGAGATTCAAGATCTACCTGACAGAGGATCGTCGGCTCAGTTTTGACGTTGCCAAAGCACCTCTGATGCGGCTGGCCCTGTGGCGCGAGGCTGATGATCTATACAAGTTCGTGTGGAGTCATCATCACCTGCTCCTTGATGGTTGGGCCGCAGCAATCGTCCTAAAAGAAGTCCTTCTTGCCTACGACGCTTTGTCCCGTGGCGCCGAACCTGCGTTCGGACCAGTTTGGCCCTACAAGAACTACATCGCCTGGTTGCAACAACAAGACCTTCGCGCTGCCGAAGCCTACTGGCGGGAAACGCTCGCAGGCTTTCGCGCCCCGACCACATTGAATGTCGAGCGCGGGCGCAGATCAGGCACTGACGGTTACGGCACGCGGACGCTGCGACTGGATCACTCGGCAACGGCGAACCTGCATGCTCTCGGCCGGAGCTGTCAATTGACGCTGAACACGTTGGTGCAGGGCGCGTGGGCCGTGATGCTGAGTCGCTACAGCGCTCAGAAGGACGTCTGTTTTGGCGCCGTGGTAGCGGGTCGTCCAGCGGAGTTGACTGGGGCTGACGAAATGGTCGGACTCTTCATTAACACGCTGCCAGTGCGGACACAGTTTATCGGTGCGGCGACAGTTACTAATTGGCTGCGTGAACTGCAAGCGCAACAGTTGCGAGCGCGAAACTTCCAGTACAGCCCCCTCTCAGAGGTGCAACGCTGGAGTGAGATCGATGCCGGTCAACAACTCTTCCACAACTACATCGTTTTCGAGAACTACCCGATTGATGAGACGCTGAAAGGCCGGATCAAGCAGCTCACCATTGATGACGTTGAGAGCCTTGAGCAGTCGAGCTACCCATTGGTGCTTGCGGTCATGCCCGGCGAGCGCCTGACCCTGCACATCCATCATGATCGTAGTCAGTTCGACGATGCGTTGGTAGACCGCCTGCTTGGTCACGTGGCGATGCTGCTGGAAGCGTTCGTTGCTAATCCCGGGCAGCGCCTCAATCAACTGCCGGCGTTGACTGCCAGCGAGCAACAACAGTTGCTTTGCGAGTTCAATCAATGTGGAGTCGGCGCCGAGGGAACGGCCGCTTGTCTACACGACCTGTTCGAGAGACAGGTAGCCCACACACCGAATGCAGTCGCAGTCGTTGCTGACAAAGAACGGGTGACTTATGCCGAGCTGGATGCTTGCGCTAACCAACTTGCCCGCCACTTAAGAACACTTGGTGTGGGCCCGGAGGTGCGCGTTGGACTTTGTGTTAAGCGCTCTGCGGCGATGGTCCAGGGGTTACTCGGCATCCTCAAGGCCGGCGGCGTCTACCTGCCGCTCGACTCAAGCTATCCTCAGGACCGGCTGGAGTTCATGATCGATGACGCGGGTACCGAGGTACTCGTAACTGACTCGGATATAAACGAGCTGCTGCCACTAATGAAGCGAAGCTTGTGCGTGGTTTACCTCGACGCGGCGGAGGTGGTAAGCCAAAGCGCAGAACAGTTGGCTGTGCCGGTCTCGCCTGCCAACCTTGCGTATGTGATCTACACCTCCGGTTCGACCGGTAAGCCCAAAGGCGTCGCCGTAACTCACGAAGCTGCGGCCGGTCACTTGCGCGCGATTCAGGAAGTATTCGCTCTTACCAGTGAGGATCGGTTTTTACAATTTGCCTCGCAGAGCTTCGACGTTTCAGTTGAACAAATGCTGGCGCCCTTGTTGACTGGAGCGAGCATCGTGTTACGCGGCGACGAAGTGTGGAGCACCGGCGATTTCCTGAAATGCTTGCACGAAGAGCGGCTGACTGTAGTCAACTTCCCGCCGGCTTTCTGGCAGCAGATCACGCAAGACTTACTTGGCCGATGACGAGTTAAGCGAGTTAAGCGAGCGCGGCGAGCTGCGACTCGTTATCGTCGGTGGCGACTTGTTTTCTGCTGAAACCGCACGGCGGTGGATGAGTACATCCCTGGGCCAAGCGCGTCTGCTCAATGCCTACGGGCCGACCGAAGCGACTATAACGGCGACCACGTTCGACATCACGAAACAGGCTGTAGCTGAAGCTAATGAGGCTTTACCTATTGGGCGTGCAGTGGGTTCGCGCGTTCTCTACGTGCTGGATCAGGAAGGTCATCCTGTGCCGCTCGGGGTCTTCGGCGAGTTGCATATTGGCGGGCCTTTGCTTGCACGCGGCTATCTGAATCACGCGGTGCTCACCGCAGCGGCGTTTGTGCCTGACCCTTTCTCAGGTGAGAACGGTGGACGTTTATACCGCACTGGTGACGTGGCGCGCTGGTTGCCAGACGGAACTATAGAGTTCGTTGGACGCGCAGATCGACAGGTGAAGATCAGAGGCTTCCGGGTCGAGCTCGGCGAAATTGAGGCGGCGCTTCGCCGCCATCCCTCTGTAAACGAAGCGGTGGTGCTTGCACAGGATGACAGCACTACCAAAGGCAAGCAGATCGTTGCCTACGTCGTTACAAAGAAGGGCTCGGAGCCGACGCATGAGCACTGGCGGGAGTTCCTGAAGGAATGGCTACCCGATTACATGATTCCAGGCGCGTTCATCAGCCTTGAGAAGTTACCGCTGACTCCGAACGGTAAGGTCGATCGGATTGCGCTGGCGGCGCTTGAAATTTTGAAACCGTCTGCGAGTGATAACGGTTCCGCAGCAGTGATAACAGAGACGGAGAGAGTGATTGCGGATGTTTGGGCTGAAATACTAGGGGTTGAGCAGATTGGCCCAAGCGACAATTTCTTCGAACTGGGCGGTCATTCCCTGGTCGCGACGCAAATCATTTCGCGGCTCCGAAAGAAGTTCAAAGTGGAATTGCCATTCCGCGTTATCTTCGAAGAGCAGACCGTGCGCGCCATCGGACAGAAGATTGAAGAATCCCTGGCGGAGAAAAGTCAAAACACCTCACAAACTTCGACTCGAGAGGTAACTGAGCCTCACTCAAGTTTCACCATCAAGCGCGCTCCGAGAAACGGTCCGCTGCCGCTCTCGTTCGCACAGGAACGTCTCTGGTTTTTGGAACAACTGGATCCGGGCTTGCCTCTATACAATGTTCCGGCGTTCGTCAAGCTTTCCGGATCGCTTAACGTCGCGGCGTTCAATAACGGCGCTGAACGAACTGGTGCGCCGCCACGAAATACTTCGCACAAGTTTTGTGTCCGTTGGCGACGGACCGTCACAACATATCTCCACCACTCTCGAACTACCGCTGCCGCTGACGGATCTCTCAAGCCTGCCCACGGACCAACGCTGGGTTCATGCGCTGGATCTGGCTGCCGCGGAGGTCCGCCAGCCCTTTGATCTCACGCAGGCGCCGCTGTTGCGCACGCAACTATTGCGACTTGAAAAGAACGAACACGTGCTGTTGCTGACAATGCACCATATCGTTAGCGACGGCTGGTCGCTGGTTCAATTGGTTAGAGAGATAGGGGTGTTGTACGAAGCATATTGCGAGGGACGAGATTCGCAGTTGGGAGAACTGCCGATCCAATACGCAGACTATGCAGTGTGGCAGCGCGAGCAGTTCGCAGGTGAGGCGGTGGAAGCTCCGTTGAATTATTGGCGTGAACAACTGCGCGGAGCCAGCGTCCTGGAATTGCCGACCGATCACCCGCGGCCCAGCAAGCAGAGCTTCTCCGGCCAGAGCCATCGTTTTTGCGTACCGCGCCGGACTCGCGGACTCATTGTCGGAACTCAGCCAGCGCCAGGGCGCTACGCTGTTCATGACGCTGCTGACCGCTTTCCAGGTGCTACTTTCACGCTACTCGGGACAAAGCGACGTTTCCGTGGGCACGCCGGTAGCGGGACGCACCCATACTGAAACCGAAGCACTGATTGGGCTATTCGTGAACACGCTCGTGATACGGGCGCACATTGATTCGAACGAAAGCTTCCTGCAAGTTCTCGATCAGGTACGCAAGGCGTGCCTGGAAGCGCAATCCCAGCAGGAGTTGCCATTCGAGCGAGTTGTAGACGCCCTCCAGCCCGAACGCGCACTCAATCGTCACCCGCTCTTTGACGTGATGTTCGTGATGCAGAATCCACTATTGCCAGTTCTGCACCTGCCTGGTTTGCAGTTGAGTCCACTACCTGTCGAGACCAACAGCGCAAAATTCGATCTCACTCTGGAAATCGAGCCAGCGGACGACAACCTGCGCGCTAGCCTGGAATACAGCTCCGACCTGTTCGAGCCTGATACGATCGATCGTCTCGCCGGCAGCTATCTTCGACTACTCGAGGCCATCGCAGCCGATCCATCTCGTCGCGTTGCGGCGCTCCCGCTGCTGAGTGAAGCGGAGCGGCAGCGCCTCGTCTGCGAGCTCAATGACACTGCACATGACTGGCCGTTGGCAACACTGCCTGAGATGTTCCGCCAGCAAGCGCGGAGCACACCGGAAGCCGCGGCCGTGGAAGACAAGAATGGCGCACGGCTAACTTACGCCGAGTTGGACCGCCAAAGCGAGCAGTTGGCACGCCGTCTGCGACAGGCCAAGGTCGGCCCCGAGTCAATCGTGGCGGTGCTGATGGATCGTTGCGCGGCGATGGTGGTGGCTTTGCTCGGTGCCTTGAAATCCGGCGCCGCCTATCTGCCGCTCGATCCCGCGAATCCGCCGGAGCGACTGCGGTTCATGCTGGCCGACTCGAAGGCGCTCGTGATTCTGACTAAACGCTCCTTTCTCGAGGTGCTGCCGGACCATGAGGCACTCGTGATCTGCGTTGATGCAGACCACGAGAGCCTTGAGACTGATGCAGGGGTGCCCGAGCTCTCGCCTGACAACCTCGCCTACGTCATCTACACCTCTGGTTCGACGGGCGCTCCAAAGGGAGTGATGGTCACGCATGGTGGGCTGGCGAACTATCTGCGCTGGTCCAGCGAAGCGTACGAGTCGCAGGTAGGCGCCGGTGCCGTTGTCCACTCACCGATCGGTTTCGACCTGACGGTGACGAGTCTCTGGATACCGCTGCTCTCCGGCACGCGCGTGTTACTTGTGGGCGAAGGCATGGGAGTGATTGAAGAACTCGGCCAGAGTTTAGAGCGGGACGAGGAGTTTACCCTTTTGAAGCTCACGCCGGCGCACCTGGAGCCCTTGGCCGCCGAACTGGGGAAGAGATCCGCAGCGGCGGGCGGCGTGAGACGGCTGGTAATCGGAGGCGAGGCGCTGCATTCAGAGCAGTTGAGTTGGTGGAGTGAACACGCTCCTGAGACGCAGGTGGTCAACGAATATGGACCAACCGAAACGGTGGTGGGCTGTTGTGTTTACGAGCGAGCGGCGGGCGAACTCATAGCCGGAGCAGTGCCAATCGGCCGGCCGATTGCGAACACCAGGCTTTACGTGCTGGACGCCGGGATGGAATTGGTTCCTGAAGGTGTGTGTGGGGAACTGTACGTCGGAGGTGCTGGAGTTTCGCGTGGGTACCTGAACCGCGCAGGTCTGACTGCGGAGCGATTTGTGCCCGACGCTTTCTCGAACATTCCAGGAGCACGGTTATACAAGACTGGCGACATCGTCAGGTGGACGCAAGAGCACCAGTTGGAGTACGCGGGCCGAGCGGACGGGCAGATCAAGATACGCGGTTACCGGGTAGAAACCGGTGAGGTCGAGGTTGTGTTGCGCGGGCACTCGCACGTCCGGAATGCCATCGTGGTCGTCCGTGACAACGCTGACTCCAAACAACTGATGTCTTATCTAGTCGCAGAAGACGGAACGGAATTAAGCGCGGGCGAGTTGCGTGAGTACCTGAGATCCAGGTTGCCAGAGTACATGATCCCGGAACGTTTCATGACGCTCGACGAATTACCGCTGACCGTCAACGGAAAGGTAGACAGGCTTGCGCTGAGCCAACTCGAGGGAAAAGAGTTAACAGCAATCGAGACGTCTGCGCCGCCGCAAACTGTTACCGAAGAAATCGTGGCTGGAATATGGCGAGAGGTGTTGCAGATCGAGAGTATTGGCGTCAACGAGAACTTCTTTGAGAAGGGTGGTCATTCGCTGCTGGCGACGCGAGTTGTTTTGCGTTTGCATGAGGCGTTTGATCAGGAGTTCACCTTGCAAAACTTCTTCGAAGGCCCGACCGTGGCCCAGGTGGCTGCGCATCTCGAAGCCTCAAAGCGTAATGGAGAAGCGAAGCAGACAACACAGATAGGACGTTACGACCGGACGGAAGAAGCACCGCTATCGTTCGCGCAGGAGCGGCTCTGGTTTATTGAGCAGTTACAGCCGGGGAGCGCGCTATATCACATTAAGCTGCGAGCATCTTTTAAAGGCTACCTGGATGTGGTGGCGCTGGAGAAGACATTGAATGAAATCGTGCGCCGGCACGAGGTGTTGCGGACGAGCTTCCGAGACCTCGGTAATGGACATGTGCGGCAGCATATCTCTCCAATGCTCTCACTGCCACTACCGGTTACAGACCTCATGCAGCCTCCCCATCAATGAACGTGTAGAAACTGCGCAAAGGCTTGCACGTGAGGAGGAGCACCAACCTTTTGACTTGACGCGCGCGCCGTTGCTGCGAGCGCGGTTGTTCCGCTTTGCGGAAGATGAATACTTACTCGTTTTGACCATTCATCACATCGCCGCGGATGGGTGGTCCATGGGCGTGTTAGTACGGGAAGTCTCCGAACTCTACCCCGCGTACAGCAACGGACATGAGTCGCCACTTGAAGAGTTACCGATGCAATACGCCGATTACGCAACCTGGCAGCGGGAGCAGATGGCGTATCTGTTTATGGAGGAGCAACTGATTTACTGGCGCGAGCAATTGCGTGGCGCAAGGCCCCTGGAGTTGCCGACCGATCGGCCTCGCCCGTCTGTCCTGTCTCGCAAGGGAGCAGAGGAGCCGCTGGCAGCTACCTGAGGAGTTGTCGCGTGAGCTGAAGAAGTTGGCGGATCGTGAGGGCGTAACGCTCTTCATCCTGATGCTGGCGGCTTTTCAAATACTGCTCGCACAACGAGCCGGTCACCACGACATCAGTGTCGGCACGGACATTGCGAATCGTAACCGGCTCGAGACAGAGAACTTGATCGGCTTCTTCATTAATCAACTGGTATTGCGTACTGACTTGAGTGGCAACCCTTCTTTCAGGGAAGTGCTTAAACGTGTGCGTGCGGTAACACTCGGAGCCTATGCCCATCAGGACCTGCCGTTTGACCGTCTGGTAGACGCGCTGAAGGTGAAGCGCAGCCTGGACGTGACGCCCTTGTTTCAGGTGAAGCTGATCTTTCAAAACGCCCCGATACCCCCGATTGAACTGCCGGACCTGGTTGTCACTGTGCTCGAGTAATCCGATGGAGTTCGCCCGGTTCGATTTGACGTTGTCCCTGCTCGAAGAGGCGGGAGTTATCAAGGGCCGGTTCGAATACGACACGGACCTATTCAATCCCGCTACCATTGTCCAACTTGGCGCCAGCTACATCAGCCTGCTGCAATACCTTGTCAGTCAACCGGACATCAGGCTTGACGATGCTATGGAGAGCGGTCGCCGAATCGCACCTTCACGATCGGATCGCCCGCGAGCGAGAGACGAAAAAAGCGCTTTCGCAAAAGGTCAAGACGATCCGCCGAAATCCAATCAATCTTTCCGATGAGGGACTTGTCACAGTTGAACCACAAAACGGTGAAGGTCGCCTGCCGCTGATCATGAGGCCGGCGATGAATGGCGTGAACCTCGCCAGGTGGGCCGAAAAGAATCGAGCGGTTATTGAAAACCGGTTACTGCATCACGGTGCACTACTCTTCCATGGTTTCGACCTGGGCACGGCAACGGAGTTTCGTAGCTTCGTGAAAGCCGTATCTGGTGATCCTCTGGAATATCAGGAGCGTTCATCGCCCCGCACGCGCGTTGGTGATCAAATCTACACGTCGACGGACTATCCCGAGGATCAAAGCATCTTCCCGCACAACGAGCACTCGTACTCGCAGACGTTTCCCTTAAAACTTTTCTTCTTCTGCGAGACGCCCGCCTTGAGCGGTGGGCAGACGCCCCTGGCTGACACGCGAAAAATTTACGCACGGTTGAGTCCGCAGTTGAGAGAGCGGTTCATCGAAAAGAAATGGCTGCTGGTTCGTAACTACGGTGATGGCATTGGACTGCCCTGGCAGACCGTGTTTCAAACATCGGACCGCTCGGCGGTCGAAGACTACTGCAAGCGCGCGGCGATAAGCGTGGAGTGGAAGCCGGATGGTGGATTGAGGACACGGCAGGTGCGCCCGGCGGTTATCAAACACCCGCGCACCGGTGAAGTCGCGTGGTTCAATCACGCTACTTTCTTTCATATCACTACGCTTGAGCCGTCGATGCGAGACGCTCTGCTAGCGGATTTCAGAGAAGAAGACCTCCCGACCAATAGTTATTACGGAGATGGTTCACCGATTGAAGCTTCCGTGCTGGAAGAACTCCGGGAAGCATACCGGGAAGAAATGGTGACCTTCACCTGGGAGGCTGGCAGCGTGGTGCTGCTGGACAACATTCTTACCTCACACGCGAGGACCCCTTTTAATGGACCACGGCGAATACTGTTCGCCATGGCCGAGCCTTTCACCCGCACCGATCTTTAGGCTGCAACAAGGAAAAACTCAAAATGCAAACAGAGCCTATTGCAGGCTTCCGCCTGTCACCGCAACAACGGCGGCTCTGGTCGCTACAGCAAGCGAACCAAAAGATGCCGCGCCGTGCGCATGTGGTCGTCCTGATCGAAGGACCACTCAACACGCTCGCGCTCGAAAGGGCCGTGCGCGAGGTCGTCGAGCGCCATGAAATTCTCCGCACAAGGTTCTACCGGCTGGATGGTCTGGAATTGCCGGTGCAGATCATTAATGACGACGGGATGCCCGCTATTCACTCACTCCGTCTCGACAATGTGCAGCCGAACGACGTCGAGCACGCGTGCGAAACGCTTTTGCGACGTGCAAGTGCTCACGAAACGAACGGCGAGGAAGAGCCCGTGCTGTGCGTTGCCATTGCGAGCCTGTCGTCTTCAAAGCATCTGCTGCATGCTGATCTTCATTCGTTATCTACGGACGCTGAAGGTCTCAACGCACTGGTGCATGAGATAGCTCGTTGCTATGAAACCTCGTCTGGCGCAGATGGGCAGGCTGAGGGGGATGGCCAGGCTAACGAGGATGGCGAGGCCGAGGAACTGATGCAGTATGCTGACCTTTCCGAGTCTTTCAATCAGCTTGTCGAGAGCGGAGATGCTGCCGCCGAGTCCTGGTCTGCACCAGATCTCTCAACCGCGTTGGGTTTGAAGCTCCCCTTTGAATCTGAGTCGAAGGTGCCTCACGACTTCGAACCGGGAGTGTTCGAACACCACTTGCCCGTAGCTTTGACAGAGAAGATAAGCGCGAGTGCTGTCGAAGCCGGCGTCGACGCGCCATTATTTTTCCTCGCTTGCTGGTACCTTCTTCTTTGGAAGCTCACGCAGAAGCCGGAAATCACCGCGAGCTTCACCGTCGACGGGCGCGCCTTCTACGGACTAGCCGATCTGCCGGGACTGTTTTCACACACTGTTCCAGTTCAATGCCGATTTGATAACGCCCTCAAATTCGCTGACGTGCTGCGGCAACTCAAACTCGCGAGCGATGAAGCAAAGGAAACTCAACCGAATTTTATTTCCGAGAGTCTTCCTTTCGCTTTCGAGTTCTCCGCACGCGCGGGTGCATTCGAGGCCGGAGGTTTGAAATGGACCTGCTGCAAGCAGCGAGTCTGCACGGAACACTTCACACTCAAACTGCACTGCTCGAGCAATGGCGGCACGTGCACTGAGTTTCACTATGATCTCAACAAACTGCGAGGCGACGTTGTCGAGCGCATTGCCCGCTACTATCAGAATCTGTTAGCCAGCGCGGTAGCATGCGACAAAAATGTCAGCATTGAAAAACTGGAGATCCTGGACGACTCCGATCGAAGACGACTGCTATCGGACTTCAACGATACGCGTGAGACATACTCGACTGATCTCTGCCTGCACCAACCGTTCGAGGAGCGGGCCGCTGCGGCGCCTGAAGCTGTCGCACTTCGTTTTCGATCCGAGTCCCTCTCCTATTCAGAACTCGACCGGCGCGCATCGTCGATAGCTCGACTTCTCCTGGCGCTCGACATCCCGGTTGATTCAACCGTCGCCGTTCTGTGCCGTCGCTCGATGGCGATGCCAGCGGCGCTGCTTGGAGTCCTCAAGGCTGGGGCGGCCTACGTCCCACTGGATCCTGATTATCCGATCGAACGGCTGCGCTTCATGCTCTCTGACTCGGGAGCGCGGGCCCTCGTAGCCGAGCCAGAACTTTGGGAGCAACTCGGGAAGCAACTCGGGGAGCAGGGACTGCCGCTCATATCGTTGCCCGATACTGACGCGACCTGGACGGAAGCCGAGAACGCCAGCCTCTCTTCCAGGATCGATTCGTTTCCTGCTGTTGGCCCGGATAACCTCGCCTACGTCATTTACACATCCGGCTCGACTGGCAAACCAAAGGGCGTGATGGTCACGCATCGCGGCGCTGTCAACTGCCTTCAGTGGATGCAGCAGTCGTACAAACTCGGCGCGTCCGACAGCTTCCTGTTCAAGACCTCGCTGGGTTTCGACCCTTCGGTCTGGGAGTTGTTCTGGCCCTTATGGGTGAGCGCGCGCTGCGTGATTGCCGAGTCAGACGAGCAGTCTGACCCCGCATATCTACTGCGGCTGATCGCCGAGGAGGAGGTAACGAGTGCCTACTTCGTACCTTCACTGCTGCGTCAAGTCGTAGAGGCTGAAGAACTGGAAGAGGCAGGACGAAGTCTGCGGCGAGTGATTTGCGGAGGTGAGGTGTTGCCAGTAGACGTGATGCGCGAGTTCATGCGCCGTGTGCCAGGGGCTGAACTGCGCCATTCGTACGGTCCGACCGAAACTTCGATTGCCGCGACTGAGTGGAAATGCAAGACAGCGGCAAGGCGTGCATTGATGGGCCAACCACTAGGCAACGTGAAGGTCTACGTCCTGGATGCGCGGATGGAGTTGTTGCCTGAGGGTGTTGCCGGCGAGCTCTACGTCGGTGGCGAAGGCGTTGCGCGCGGCTATTGCGGGCGACGAGCCCTGACGGCGGAGCGCTTCGTGCCGGACCCGTTCTCCAGCGAACCGGGTGCGCGGCTCTACAAAACGGGCGACGTGGTGAGGTGGACCAGCGATGGCGCACTGGAGTACCTCGGAAGAGATGACGGACAGGTGAAGGTGCGTGGCTATCGCATTGAGACGGGCGAAGTCGAAGCGGCACTGAGGCGGCACGTCGCGGTGAAGGATGCAGTCGTCGTCCTTCGCGAAGTAGCCGACGGCGAGAAACAGTTGGTGTCGTATCTCATCTGCTCGGAAGAACAGGCGCCGCGCGTCGAGGAGTTGCGCGAGCACTTGCAGCAGTACGTGCCGAACTACATGGTGCCGCAGGCGTTCGTGGTCCTGAAGGAGTTTCCGCTCATGGTAAATGGCAAGGTGGATAAGAACGCCCTGCCTGCACCGGATGAGGTAATGCGGAGTGGTGATGGCTCACACGCAGCGCCACGCAACGAGGCGGAAGAAGTTTTGGCCGCGATCTGGTCGCATGTGCTCGGCGTCGAAAACATAGGCGTTGACGACAATTTCTTTGACCTCGGTGGCGATTCAATTCGCAGTGTTCGCGTGGTGGCGATGGCGAAAGAGCGTGGGTTGCGTCTAACAGTTCAGCAACTTTTCCGCAGTCAGACGATTGCCGCCCTGGTACGTGAACACGATCTTCGCGAGCGACGCGAGGTTGAGTCGCCGGTAACTGACACCCTTCAGTCTAATTTCGTTTGAAGATCGTGAGCGCCTGCCGGCTGACGTTGAAGATGCCTATCCGCTCTCAATGATGCAGACGGCGATGCTCTACCACATGGAGATGACGCCCGATTCGCGGGCCTATGTCAACGTCAATAGCTGGCATCTGCGCGCGCCGTTGGATGCCGAAGCATTGCGGGAAGCGATGCGTCAGGTGGTTGGACGTCACGCCATACTGCGGACCTCTTTTGATTTGACGAGGTATAGCAAACCACTGCAACTGGTCCACCGCCACGCTGAAGTGCCGCTTGAAGTAAACGACATCAGACACGTTTCGCATGACGAGCAGGAAGAGTTTATCCAGGAGTTCCTAAGGGAACTGCGCCGGCAAATGTTTGATCTCTCTCGACCCTTGCAGATGTCCTTCTACGTCCATCGCCGCACTGACGATTCGTTCCAATTCTCGCTCGCCGAGAACCACGCCATTCTCGACGGATGGAGCACCACCTCGACGCTGGTTGAATTTGCGGAGCGCTATATCGCGCTGCTCGCCGGTGAAGAAACACCTAGTCAACTGCCGCCCGCCGTTTCTTACCGCGATTTCATCAACCTCGAGCTTAGTGCGCTGGCCTCAGAAGAGACGCAACAGTACTGGGCAGATCAACTCCGCGATGCCACGCCTGTCAGATTGCCGTACGTCGCACAACGTGCGGTGACCGTTCAACGGCCAACGAGTCGAGAAGGTACAGTTGTACCTTGACGATGAGGTGTACGAAGGACTGCGGCGAGTGGCGCGCACGCTGGCCGTACCGCTGAAGACCGTCGCGTTCACTGCGCACCTGAAGGTGATGAGCATGTTGAGCGGCCAAACCGATCTTCTCACCGGGATCACGACGAACGGGCGACCGGAGGAAAGCGATGGCACGCAAGTGCGAGGCAACTTCCTCAATACCGTACCGTTCCGGTTCAAATTCACAGGGGGTACCTGGGCCGAGACGATTCGCAGGGTCTTCGACGCGGAGTGGACCATGCTGCCGCATCGTCGTTACCCGCTCGGGGCGCTGCAAAAGAGCTGGGGACGCCAGCCGCTGCTCGAGGCCAGTTTCGCCTTCCTGCACTTCCATGCGGTGGACGACATGCTGCGCACGGGTAAAGTCGAAATCATCGACGACAAGGCCATCGACTTGTCCGAGACGAGCTTCCCGATTCTGACGCACTTCGACATCAACTCGACTTCACTTAATAAGAACGCTTGGATGGACGTGCAGTTCGACGTCACGCGGACGTCTCCTGAGCTCAGAGAAGCGGTGCTGGGCTATTACGATCGCGTGCTCCGCTCCATCGTCGCCGATATTTCAGCGCGTCATGAGGCGGACGACTATCTGTCGGACATAGAGCGTGAACGGTTGCTCGTAGCGTGGAACAAGACTGAAAGCAGACCGTCAGCCTGTCTGCACGAGTTGTTTGAGGCACAAGTCGCGCGCACGCCTGATGCTGATGCTGTTGCTTGTGGCAACGAACGATTGAGTTACGGCGAGTTGAATAGCCGCGCCGATCGATTAGCGAATCGTTTGCGAGCGCTGGGTGTGGGGCCGGAGGTGGTGGTTGCGGTGATGTTGGAGCGTTCGACGGATTTGCTCGTAGCGCTGCTCGGTGTCCTGAAGTCAGGCGGCGCTTACGTCCCACTCGATTCCTCCAATCCGCACGAGCGACTCGCGTTCATCATGGAGGATGCCGCTGCGCCTGTCCTGCTTACACAGCAACGTTTGCTCGCCGATCTGCTTCCGCATCCGGCCCATGTGATCTGTGTCGATGTCGATGTTGACGAGACGACCAGCAGAGAACAGACAGAGCGAAAGATTGTTGCACCCGATAACACTGCTTACGTCATCTATACATCTGGTTCAACAGGAAAACCCAAAGGTGTTTTGATCACACACGGCGGACTCTCTAACTACCTGAGTTGGTGTGCGTCCGCATACCAAACCGGGGAAGGAACAGGCGCTCTGGTCCATTCCTCCATCTCGTTTGACCTAACCATCACTGGACTCTTCGCGCCATTGTTGACCGGCGGCCGAGTAGTGTTTGCACCCGAAGGAGTCGGAATAGAGCAGCTTACGCAAACGCTGAAGGAGCAAGAAGACCTCAGTCTCATCAAGATCACGCCCGCACAGTTGCAGTTGTTGAACCGCCAGTTAACGCCCGCTGAGGCTATGGGTCGCACACGCCGCTTCGTCATTGGTGGTGAGAACTTACAAGCCGAAATTCTGTGCTTCTGGCAGGACGCATCGCCTGAAACCATTCACATTAACGAGTACGGTCCCACGGAGACAGTCGTTGGTTGCTGCGTGTACGAAGTTCCTAAAGACGAGCGCCTCTCCGGTTCGGTTCCCATTGGACGTCCAATCGCCAACACGCAACTGTACGTGCTTGACAGTTTTCTTCAACCCGTTCCCACCGGAGTTGCCGGTGAGTTGTACATCGGCGGCGCCGGCGTTGCGCGTGGTTATCTGAATCACCCAGAACTCACTGCCGAATGTTTTATTCCCGACCGCTTCGGATCCAAACCGGGTGGCCGTCTCTACCGCACCGGCGATCTGGTCCGTTATCGCATGGACGGTCAGTTGGAGTTCCTTGGCCGTATCGACGATCAACTGAAGATTCACGGGTACCGTGTCGAGACTGAAGAAATTGCCGTCACTCTCAAACAACACAGCTCGCTACGCGACGCTTTCGTAACTGCCATTCAAGATACGGACGGTGACAAACGGCTCGTTGCCTACCTCGTATTGCTCGTCGCCAGGAACCGTCGGTGACTGAACTGCGTGCCTTTCTCAAGGAGAAGTTGCCAGAGTACATGATCCCTTCAGCTTTCGTCTGGCTCACCGACTTGCCTCTGACCGCAGCCGGTAAGGTGGATCGACGTGCATTGCCTGAGCCAGGTGTGCTGCGGCCGCAGCTCACGACGAGCTACGTCGCGCCGGAAGGTGAAACCGAGGAGCTGATCGCGACCCTTTGGCGCGAAGTTTTGCAGGTCGAGACTGTGGGCGTGCACGACAACTTCTTCGATCTCGGTGGCGACTCGTTTGGCGTGTACGAACTGTACAGCCAGCTGTGTGAGTTGCTGGGCTGCCAGCTTTCGATTCTCGATCTTTTCAAATATCCGACAGTCAAGGCACTTGCCGGTCACATCAAGACTCTCGGCGAGAAACAACCTGTGAGGCAGTCTCTGGAGGAGACTGAAAAGCGTGCTTGGAAGCACCAGCAGGCTAACAGCCGTCGCCAGCAATTGACGATGGAACACGCCGCCAAAGCGAATGTTCAGAAATGACTAAACCGGCAGATAACGCACATCTAAACAGTATCGCCATTATTGGTATGGCGGGCCGCTTCCCAAAAGCGCCCGATATAGCGGAATTCTGGCGCCTTCTCCGCGACGGAGTGGAAGCGATTTCGTTCATCTCAGAAGATGAACTGATCGCCAGCGGTGTCAGTGCCGCAAAAGTGCGCAATCCGAATTACGTGCGCGCTAAGGGTGTGCTTGAAGGTGCAGATCTGTTTGATGCGTCCTTCTTTGGCTACAACCCGCGCGAAGCTGAAGTGCTCGATCTGCAACAGCGCGTCTTCCTGGAATGCGCGTGGTCCGCTCTCGAAGCAGCGGGCTACGGCTCGGAAAAGCGCCCGAGTGCCATTGGTGTATTCGCCGGCGCCAGTTCCAGTACCTATCTCTGGAACCTCTTGTCGAATTCTGAACTCCTCGAAGATGTCGGCTTTTTCCAGATTTCGCTCGGCAACGACCGCGACTACATCAACACGCGTGTCTCGTATGAACTGAATCTCAAAGGGCCAAGCGTCAACGTGCAGACGGGCTGCTCGACTTCCCTGGTTGCCCTCCACCTGGCCTGCCAGAGTTTGCTCGACTATCAGTGCGACATGGCTCTCGCTGGTGGAGCGTCGATCACACTCCCGCTCAAAGGCGGTTATCTCTATCAAGTTGGAGGCATCGCGTCGCCTGACGGCCACTGCCGCGCCTTCGATGAACAGGCGCAGGGCACCGTTCATGGCAACGGCGTCGCCATCGTGGTGCTGAAGCGGCTTACCGATGCGCTAGCTGATGGCGACACTATCCGCGCCGTCATTAAAGGCACCGCTATTAACAACGATGGCTCCGGCAAGATCGGTTTCACTGCGCCGAGCGTCGAAGGACAAGCGGAGGTCATTGCTGATGCACTGGCGACGGCTGGGATAAGCCCCGACGAGATCAGCTACGTCGAGACACACGGTACTGCCACACAACTCGGCGACCCAATCGAAGTAGCAGCCCTGGCCCAGGTCTTTAACACAGCGAGTTCACGGCCGGGCTCATGCGCTATCGGCTCCGTCAAAACCAACATCGGTCACCTGGATGCGGCGGCGGGTGTTGCCGGCCTTATCAAGACTGTCCTCTCTCTCGAACATCGGCTAATCGCACCAAGTTTGCACTTCAGCCGTCCCAACCCACGTTGCGATTTGTCAGGCACGCCGTTCTACGTTCCGCAGTCCGCGCGGCCGTGGGAGGCTGGCAAGAATGGCGAACCGCGCCGGGCCGGTGTCAGCAGTTTCGGCATTGGCGGAACGAACGCGCACGTAATCGTTGAAGAAGCTCCAGCCGCTGGGCCATCGGCGGCATCACGGCTGCCGGCGCAAGTCCTGGTCTTATCGGCCAAAAGTGAGGTGGCGCTTGAGGGGGCGGCACGGCGGTTGTCAGATCATCTGGCCGAGCACAAATCGAGTGCAGCAGGGAAGACGCCGGATGCCGGATGGCTAGCTGACATCGCCTACACATTACAACTTGGCCGCGCGGCGATGAGTGAGCGACTAGCTGTGGTCTTGCCGTTCGGTTGACGAGGGGATTGAAGCACTGGAAGCGTGGTCGCAGAAGAAACGCGTGGCGACCGTTGTTCGCGGCAGAGCCAATGCGTCACCGCCTCGCATCATCATGCTGTTTCCCGGTCAGGGCTCGCATTACGCGGGAATGTGTCGCGAACTTTACGATGTGTTACCGGTGTTCCGTCGCGAATTCGATGTCTGCATCGACGCAGTTAAGCGTGTTGGTGGTCCAGACCTGCGGCGAGTGGTGACCAGCGGTTTGGGACAAGATGAGATGAAACACACGGCACTGGCCCAACCCGTGCTGTGGGCCATCGAGGTGGCGTTGGCGCGCGTGTGGGAGGAGTGGGGCGTGAAGCCGTGGGGTGTTGCCGGTCACAGCCTGGGCGAGGTGGCCGCGGCAGTGTGCGCAGGCGTGATGGACCTGGAAGCTGGCGCAAGGGTGGTTGTACGGCGTGGTGAGCTAATGGAAGCGGCAGGAGCAGGCGGCTCGATGATCGCCGTCAGCCTTTCAGAGCGTGAGGTACGGACTCTGCTCAACACGTCGCGCGTCGATGTGGCGGCGATAAACGCGCCACGGCAGTGCGTCCTTTCGGGACCACAAAGAGCGGTAGCGGAAGTAATCGCAGAGCTGAATTGTAAAGAGATCGGCTGGCGCGAGTTGGGTACCACCTACGCGTTTCACTCGGAAATGATGGACCCGGCCGTGGCGCCTCTGGTGGAAGAAGTAAAGAGACTAAAGCTGAGCGAGCCTAAGTTGGCGATGATCTCGGGCGTCAAAGGAAAGTGGGCCGAACCTGAAGAAGTGACCAGCCCGGAATATTGGGGGCGGCAATTAAGGCAGCCTGTGCAGTTCAGCGCGGCAGCCGAGGAACTGTTAAAGAGCCTGGGCGCAGGCGGGGTGCTGCTTGAAGTAGGGCCGGGACGCACGCTTTGTTCGCTGGTCGAGAAACATCTGACGCCTGAAGCGAGGAAGCGCGTGGTCCTGCAAGCAAGTCTATTTAAAAAGGACCAGGAGACGCCGGAAGTCGTTTCGCTGCTGCAGGCCCTGGGGCAGCTCTGGGTTGTGGGCAGCGAAGGAAACTGGGAAGCACTTCATAAGGACGAAAGACGCCGGCGAGTACCGCTGCCGACCTACTCCTTCCAGCGGCAACGCTACTGGATTGACTCGCCGCCACTGGAAAATCTTCAACTCGCGCACGCGCAGAGTCTCAGTAAGAAAGCGGACATCGCCGACTGGTTCTATGTTCCCGTTTGGAAACAGTCTACCGCCAACTCGGTCCGTGCGTGGCAGACAGCATCCTCCGCGAATGCAGATAAGGCACGAAATTACCTCCTGTTTACAGATGAGTGCGGCTTGGGTTCCCGATTGGCACGTAGGCTAAGGGACGAGGGCCAGAATGTGAATACGGTGCGAATGGGCAGTGACTTCCGTCGCGTGGGCGCTAGTGACTACAGCATTGCCCCCCAACGGCGCGAGCATTACGAGGCGTTATTGAAAGAACTGCGGACGCGAGATCGAACACCCGAAATCATCGTGCATCTGTGGAACGTGGCTGCCAACGATCGGGTTTCCTCCGCCGTCGAGTGGTTGGACCAGTCACAACAGTGCTCCTTTTATAGTCTGCTATATCTCGCGCAGGCGCTTGGTGAGCAGGTGCTGGCGATCCTGCCGGATGCAAGCAGTGACAAAAAGGTACGGCTATGCGTCGTATCGAATGGGCTGCAAAGCGTTGCGGGCGAACCGTTCATCGAACCGGAGAAGGCTATGTTGCTCGGCCCCTGCCGTGTCATCGGGCAGGAGTACGAAGATGTTACTTGTAGCAGTATCGATATCATCCTGCCGGCAAACGAGAACTCCTGGCAAGAACTCCTGGACCAACTGTCGCACGAGTTGGCCGTCGCCACAGACGAGATGACCGTCGCCTATCGCGGCGGGCATCGCTGGGTGAGGGCATACGATCCCGTTCGTCTCGAAGGCCGAGCTCTCCCAGCCCGACTTCGACCGCGTGGCGTTTATCTGTTGACAGGCGGTACGGGCGGCCTCGGTATGGCGCTCGCATCGTACCTGGCGCGCACGGTCCAGGCCCGGCTGATTTTGCTGAGCAGGTCGGCCCCAAAGGCTGAGCAGGTGTCGGACCTGGAGCGGCTCGGCGCGCAAGTGCTGTGGGTGTGTGCTGATGTGTCCGACGAAAGACAAATGCGCGCAGCGGTGCAGGAGGCGCGCAGGAAGTTCGGCGAGATTAACGGCGTCATTCACGCCGCCGGCGTTCCGGGCGGGGGCTTTATTCAACTCATGAGACCCGAAGTTGCAGAGGCAACAATAGTTTCAAAGGTGAAGGGGACGCTGGTTCTCCAGGAAGTTCTTGCTGGGGAGTCTTTAGACTTTACGATTCTCTTTTCATCGCTGCGCTCAATTCTTGGCGGACATGGACGCGTTGATTACTGTGCGGCGAACTCTTTCCTCGACGCCTTCGCGCGCGCGAAGGCAACTGGCGATGCTCCGTTTACCTGTTCGATTATTTGGGACGGGTGGCGAGAAGTAGGGATGGCCGTCGATGCGGCGCGCCGCTCTAACCTCGAGCCGGAAGACGGAATGCTGACGGAAGAAGGAATCGAGGCTTTTGCGCGTGTGCTCGATGGAAGGTGGCCTGAGATAGTTGTCTCTACCAGAGATTTGGCCCGGATCATCGAGGAAAACAAAGCGATAACGATATCTGGCAAGTTGGACCAGCTCAATGACGAGCGAACTGCGCAGCCGGCACACGCCCGCCCAAATATCGACACGCCCTACGTTGCGCCACAAACAGAGACAGAACGAATAATCGCACAAATCTGGCAGCAGTTGCTCGGTATCGAGAAGGTAGGAGTGGACGACAACTTCTTCGAGCTCGGTGGAGATTCAGTGTTGACTATCCAGATCATCGCTAAAACCAACAAAGCCGGCCTGCGGCTGACACCGCAGCAGGTGTTTGAGCATCAGACAATCGCGGCGTTGGCTGCCGTCGCTGGGACGGGCGAAGTAGTCATGGCGCGGCAGGATGTCGTCACCGGCGCCGTACCACTGACGCCAGTGCAATATTGGTTCACTGAACTGGCCACAACCGATCCGCATCACTGGAATCAATCTTTACTGCTGGAGACCCGCAAGCCGCTCGACGCATCTCTGCTGAAGCAAGCACTGGCAAGCGTGATGGCCCATCACGATGCGCTGCGCATGCGCTTCACCATCGATGAATCCGGTTGGCGACAGTACAACGCTGCCTTCAATGGACAGGTCCCGTTCGCGCATCACGACCTATCGATGCTGCCGGAAAAGGAACAGACTGCCACTATCGAAGCGGCAGCGACGGAGGCGCAGGCTAGTCTGGATCTGACTACAGGTCCGCTGTTGCGCGTCAGTTTTTTCGATACGGGCCCAGGCAAACCCGGACGGCTTCTGCTAATTGCTCACCACCTCGTGATGGACGCGATCTCATTGCGTTTCGTGCTTGAAGATCTCGCCACCGCCTACGAACAGGCCGCGCGCAGTGAGCCCATCTCGCTGCCCGCCAAGACCACTTCGTTCAAGACCTGGGCCGAGATGTTAGTTGAGCATGCACAGTCAGCCGACGTTGCCGGTGAATTGGAGTATTGGCTGGCGGACGAACGGCAGGGCATGTTTCCGCTGCCAATCGATGTTGAGGACGGTCGCCGGCTCAATACGGAAGAATCCGCACGCACATTCCGCGTGGCGCTCGATGCGGAAGAAACGCGCGCACTCTTACAGGATGTGCCTCACGTCTATCACACTCAGATCAACGATGTGCTGATGACCGCGCTGGCTCTGGCCTTGCGCCACTGGACGGATCAAAGCCTGCTGCTTGTCGATCTTGAAGGTCACGGTCGCGACGCGATCTTCAAAGGTACAGACGTAACCCGGACTGTTGGGTGGTTCACGACGATCTATCCGGTGCTGCTGGAGCTGGACGCAGGATGGGGAGTGGGCGAAGCATTGAAGCGTATTAAGGAACAGCTGCGCCGGCTTCCCGGCCGCGGCTTCAGCTATGGGCTGCTGCGCTACCTTCATCAAGACCTCGAGATAAGAGAAAGGTTGCGCCAGATGCCGCGAGCGGAAGTGAGTTTCCTCTACCTCGGCCAGTTAGACGAAGCATTACGCGAGTCGACTCCATTTGTCCCTGCGGCTGAGTCGCGCGGACCAACAGTTAGCCCGCGCGCTACTCGGAGTCACCTGTTAATGATCAGCGGATTCGTTGCCGGTGGCAGACTACAGCTCGATTGGACGTACAGCGTCAACGTTCACCGCTCGGCGACCGTTGAGCAACTCGCTGAAAGTTATTTGCAGAGCCTGAGGGAAATCGTCAGGCACTGTTCGGAAGCCGAGGCGGGCGGCTTCACTCCTTCCGATTTTCCCGCGGCGGAACTGAGCCAGGAAGAGCTGGACCAGTTAATCCAGGATCTGAGCCGCAACCACATAGGAGCCGGCGAAGCCGTTTAGGAGCCTACCAATATGAGTGTTGCGCCGGTCCCTCAACTCGACTCGGTACGGATCAGTTTTCTCACTGCTGAAGACCGCCTACCGCTGCTCTTCGAACCCGCTGCCGGAGGAGTGGACCTCGAGAACTGGATCTCGAGCCACCCGGAATTCGTCGAAACTCAACTCGAGCGTTTTGGTGGCGTCCTGTTTCGCGGGTTCGATATCGAATCGGCAGACGAACTGGCGAGACTTATCGAAGCGCTGGCCGGTAAGCCGCTGGAATACCACGAGCGTTCGTCACCGCGCACGGAAGTCGGCCGTAATGTCTACACCTCGACCGACTATCCAGCGCGCAAGACCATCAATCTGCACAACGAAAACTCTTACCAGGACAACTGGCCCTTGAAAATTTTCTTTCTGTGCACGACGCCTGCGCAACGTGGAGGCATGACGCCGCTCGCCGACTGTCGCCGCGTGTTAGCACGCCTTAGTCCGGAAACGCGCCAGCGCTTCATGACCAAAAAGTGGATGCTGGTGAGAAATTTCAACGATGGCTTTGGACTCTCCTGGCAAATGGTCTTCCAGACCGAAGATCCCGTTGCTGTCGAGCGGTACTGTCGTGAGAACCAGATTCAGGTCGAATGGAAAGATGACCTGCGCTTGCGTACTAAGGCCACGCGCTCCGCGATCGTACGGCACCCACGTACAGGCGAGCAGATCTGGTTTAACCATGTGATGTTTTTTCACGTGTCTTCGTTCGAGGCGGGCCTGCGGAACGCGTTGTTACAGGAGTTCGGTCAGTATGATCTGCCGTCGAACACTTTCTTTGGAGATGGGAGTTTTATCGAATCGGACGTGATGGACGAAATCCGCGAAGCGTTCGAGCGTGAGACTGTCATGTTCCCGTGGCAGCGCGGCGACCTGCTTGTGCTCGACAACATGTTAGTCGCACACGGCCGCACGCCTTACGAGGGGCCGCGTCAGATCCTGGTCGGGATGGCCCAACTGGTCCATAGGAGTCAGGTGGAGTTGTGACGCCGGCACGCCGTCTGACTGCAAACCACGCTTGCGATAGTTGAAAGAGATCAAGCGATTCTTGCGGGCCTAAGTTACCTGGATGAGCTTCGCAGCGCGGACTTCGTTGAAGAACTACCATAACTTCACATGAGAGAGAATGGCGCCTACCGTCTGGCGGACTTCACCGCAATCGAACCGTTAGTCAATAGGTGGGCCGTGTGGTCCGACTTGATTTCGCCTGTCCCGTACAGCCTGCACATGGTCCATTACCAGATGAAAGTGCTCGAGTCTTACCTGTCTGATCCTGAGATGCACGTCGAAGTGTGCGGCGATCCAAACTTCTCCGGCGGACCGTTTGTCAACGTGCCGATCGAGCGGGCTCATGAAGTTGAGCAGATGCTTCAGGAGATGAAGACGAGACAGGCCGGCAACGTCAGATTGGCCCATGCAGTCCCGGAGTTTTGCAACTACATCAACGAGCAGGCGAAAGGGCAGAGTCTTGAACTCTTCTACGCACAGATTCCTGATGAGCTGCGCGGCTTTGTGGAACTACTCTACGACTACTACAGCAACCCCGTTGTGCGTTATGTGGAAAGTCTCCTTTACGAGAGCAGCTACTACAGAAAAGACCTCCAGTCGCTGAGAATCTTCGTCCAGAGGACCGATAACTCGCGGCCCCCGTTCCTCTCGACTCCGCGTTTACCAGAGAGCACACAAATCGAATGGAACTTGCCGTTCGCGGACCGCGAGTCGGACGAATTCTTCAAACTTGAATCAGCGTCGCAGCCGCTCGACCGTATCCGCGACATTCTAAAGCTGACGCCGGACCAGGATCATTTGCTGCTGCCTATGCTTACGAAAGACCCGCCGGCGTCCCCTCCGAAGTGGGACGGCACGCAAATGCGAGTGCGCTATTTCGGCCACGCTTGCGTACTGGTGGAATGCAAGGGAACTTCGATCCTTACGGACCCCTGGATAGGCGTGACACCGAAGGCAGGAGGCGTCGAGCGCTTCTCCTATCAGGATCTGCCCGAAAAGATCGACTTCGCTATCATCACCCACGCGCACCACGACCACTTTGTTCCTGAGACGCTGCTGCGCCTGCGGCACAAGATTGAGTGTCTTGTCGTTCCGCAGACCTTCAACCTGCTCTATGCCGATACCTCGTTGAGGCTGATGGCGAAGAAGTTGGGCTTCAAACACGTTGTCGAGCTCGGCACACTCGAATCCGTCAGCTTTCCAGATGGCGAGATCGTCGCCATTCCGTTCTTTGGAGAGCATGCAGATCTGGCACACGGAAAGGCCGGCTATGTCGTTCGGGTTGGGCAACAGCGGATCTTATTTGCCGCCGATTCCAACTGTCTTGATGCGCGGATGTACGAGCACGTGAGGAACGCGGTCGGAAAGATTGACACAGTCTTTCTCGGTATGGAGTGCGTTGGCGCCCCGCTTTCCTGGATGTATGGCACGTTCCTACCGAAGAAGGTTGAACGCAGTCACGATCAATCACGCCGCACAAAGGGCTGCGACTCCGCCGCCGCGCTCAACCTGCTGGAGAGTGTCGGGAGCAAGCGCGTCTTCATCTATGCGATGGGACAGGAGCCGTGGCTGCAATACAGCATGGGGCTGGGACTGGCTACTGATTCACCGCAAATCAGAGAGTCGGATCGAGTATTAGCGACAGCACGCGACAAAGGCTTCGTCGAAGCGCGCCGTCCGTTTGTCAAGATGGAAACCATCTTATGAAGAACCTGCAAATCGAAGATATTTACCTGCTCGCTCCGATGCAGCAGGGTATTCTTTTCCACACGATCCTCGCCCAGCAGGCGGATCCGTATTTCGTTCAGACCTCTTATACCATTCGCGGTGAACTGAATGCCGCTGCCCTTGCAGCGGCCGGGCAAGCGGTGCTTGAACAACATCCAGTGCTCCGCGCCACACCGGTGTGGGAGGGGCGCGCAAAGCCTGTCCAAATAGTCTGGCGTGATGTCAAGCTCCCTTTCCAACTTTACGATTGGCGCGATCTGACAGCCGACGAGCAACAGCAGCGCTTCGATTCTTTATTGCTCGAAGACTTCGAACGAGGCTTCACGCTGATACAGCCGCCGCTAATGCGGCACGCGCTCGCGCGCCTTTCGGACCATGTTTACAAATACATCCTGAGCCATCACCACCTGTTGCTGGATGGTTGGTCCAGCGCGGTCGTGATGAAGGAGATGCTGTTGGCCTACGAGGCGCTTTCACACAACCGGTGTGTGGACTTCGAAACGCGCCGCCCTTTCCGTGACTACATCAACTGGCTGCGGCAACAAGATCTAAGCGCGGCAGAGAATTATTGGCGTGCTCAACTCGAAGGCTTTCGCACGCCGACCTCGCTCGGCATGAAGCGGTGGCAATTAAACGGCAATCGTTCGACCTCACCTGAAACTGGTTGGCGAGATGGCTTTGGCGAGGAACGTTACCTGGTGGACCACACCGTTAATTTGCGTTTGGAGGAGTTCGCCCGCAGTCAGCATGTGACGCTCAACACTTTGGCGCAGAGCGCCTGGGCCCTGCTGTTGTCATGCTACAGCGGTGACGCCGACATTTTGTTTGGCGCGGTGGTCAGCGGGCGGCCGGCCGAGTTGGAAGGCGCGGAATCGATGGTGGGGTTGTTTATCAACACGTTGCCCGTGCGGATACGCGTTATGCCGGGAATGAGAGTAGGGGAATGGTTACGCGAAGTGCAGTCTAAGGCAGCCGAGGCGAGGAGGTATGAGTACAGCCCGCTCGCCGCGGTGCAGCGCTGGAGCGAGATCACGGTCGGCTCACCGCTGTTTGAAAGCCTGTTGGTTTTCGAAAACTATCCCATGGACAAGATGCTCCAGGAACGGATAGGGGATCTGACAATCAGCGAGGTGCGGGGACGAGAGCGAACAGGTTATCCGCTGACGCTGATTATCGGTACCGCAGGCGAGAAGCTCAGCCTGCTCGCAATCTACGACCAACGACGCTTCGATCCAGCTTTGGTCAAAAGCATGTTGCGTCACTTTGAGACGCTGCTGGTGAATATGATCGGCAACTCTCAACGGCGCGTCGAAGAGCTTACGCTTTTGAGCGAAGCCGAGCGCAGCGTTCTACTGTCTAATCCGAACGGCGCTATAAAAAGTTCGCCGGCGACTATCACGGAATTATTCAAGCACCAGGTTCGACGCACGCCCGACTCAGTCGCAGTCAACTGCGGTGACGAACAGCTTACCTATTGCGAACTCGACGAGCGCGCCGAACACTTGGCGCGAGAGTTACAGCGCAGCGGCATTGGCCCGGAATCGCTCGTGGCTGTTCTGCTGGATCGTTCGGTAGAACTGGTGGTGGTTCTACTCGGCATTTTGAAAGCGGGTGCTGCCTACGTCCCGCTTGACCCGTCATACCCACAAGAGCGCATCGACGATATTCTCGGAGACTCTCAGTCACGACTGTTGATAACACGGCGGAGTTTGGCCCAACGAGTGCCGGAGCAGACATGTGTGCTATGGCTCGACGACCAACGCGAAGAGCTTGCCGCCAACGGTGCCGGCAAGATCAGTGTTGATGTGACTGGGGACAATCTTGCGTACGTTATCTACACATCCGGCTCGACGGGCAGACCCAAAGGTGTCCTGATCACTCACGCCAACGTCACGCGTCTTCTGGACGCAACCCGGCATTGGTTCGAGTTCGGCGAACGTGATGTTTGGGCCCTGTTTTTCTCCTATGCCTTCGACTTCTCAGTTTGGGAGATGTGGGGGGCCTTGCTGCACGGAGGGCGGTTGGTAGTAGTGCCGCACCTGACGAACCGCTCGCCCGAATTGTTTCGCGAGTTGCTGCGTCGCGAAAATGTCACCGTACTCAACCAAACCGCTTCAGCATTCCTGCATTTAATGCTTGTCGACGGATCACGCGAACGCGTGGATCTTCCGGCGCTACGCCTCATCATTTTCGGTGGGGAGACGTTGGACTTTCACAGCCTGAAGTCATGGTTCGCGGATCACAGTGACGAGAAGCCTAAATTAGTGAATATGTACGGGATTACTGAAACGACCGTACATGTCACCTATCGAGTGGTAACTGCAGACGACGTGGAGACCATGACCGGGAGCATGATTGGCAGGGAGATGCCGGACCTGCGTCTATACATTCTGGATCAACATTGCCAACTGGTCCCTGCCGGGGTACCTGGCGAGATGTATGTCGGAGGCCAAGGGCTCGCCAGAGGTTATTTGAATCGGCCTGCGCTGACCGCACAGCGTTTTATACCAGACCCGTTTTCCACCGACCCCTCCGCGCGGTTGTATCGAACCGGCGACTTGGCGCGTCACCTGCCGGACGGTGACATTGAATATCTCGGGCGGTTGGACCACCAGGTGAAAATTCGCGGGTATCGAGTCGAGCTTGGTGAGATCGAAGCTGTCGTGAGTCGTCATCCAGCGATACGTGAAGCGGTTGTCGTGGCGCGGGACGCGGGGGGCGAACAATCTCTGGTGGCTTACCTTGTCTGTCACGGGCAGGCGAACCCGACAGTGACAGAACTTCGTGTTTTCCTGCAGTCGTTGCTCCCTGATTACATGGTGCCTTCGAGCTACGTGTTCCTCGATTCGTTGCCGCTGACGACGAATGGAAAGATAGATCGCCAGGCGCTTCCCAAACCTGACACGATTCGGCCCAACCTCGAAGAAACTTTTGTTGCGCCCACTGGAGCAGTGGAATCAGCCCTGGCTGAAATCTGGGCGCAAGTACTTGGATTAGAACGCGTCGGTGTTCACGATAACTTCTTCGACTTGGGTGGTCATTCGCTGTTGCTCATGCAATTGCATGGGAAACTGAACGAAAAGTTTCAGACCGATATCAGTCTGGTGGAGTTGTTTGAGTATTCAACTGTGAACGCACAAGCAAAATGGTTATCGAAACAGGGATCTGCGACTGCGGAAACTGCGGGCCTGGAAGAGCAGGCGCAGAAATTACGCAGTGGCAGAAAGAGGTTTCAGCAACAGCGCACGTCAAGACAGTCAGCGCTGTGACAGGGCGGTCTTTCAATGAGTAAACCATCAACGAATCATCTGACTGGGCAGGAGATTGCCATCATCAGTATGGCTGGGCGATTTCCGGGAGCGAAGAGTGTTGAAGAGTTTTGGTCCAACCTGCGGGCGGGAGTGGAATCCATTACCATCTTCACCGATGAAGAACTGCTGGCCGCGGGCGTTTCGCGGACAGAACTGCGCGACCCCAACTACGTGCGCGCCAACGGCGTGCTCGATGACATTGAGTTGTTCGACGCTTCGTTCTTCGGGTTCAGCGCGCGCGAAGCAGAGATCACCGATCCTCAGCACCGCCTGTTTCTGGAATGCGCGTGGGAAGCATTGGAGCGTGCAGGTTATGACACGCAACGTTACGAGGGGCGCATCGGTGTCTACGGCGGTGGGGGCATCAACAGCTATTTCCTGACTAATGTCCTAACCAATCTCGACATCATCAACTCGGTAGGCGCATACCAGACGGCTATCAGCAACGACAAAGATTATTTATCGACGCGTGTCTCCTACAAACTGAACCTCAAGGGACCAAGTCTCACCGTTCAGACAGCCTGCTCGACTTCGCTCGTCGCCGTTCATCTCGCTTGCCAGAGCCTGCTCAGCGGCGAATGTGACATGGCTCTCGCCGGCGGCGTCACCATTTCGGTGCCGCAAATCTCCGGTTACCAGTATCGAGAGGGAAGCATCGCCTCACCAGATGGACACTGCCGCCCATTTGATGCGCAGGCTAAGGGTACGCTCGGCGGCAGCGGCGTCGGCCTTGTGCTGCTCAAGCGTTTTGATGAAGCGCTTGCGGATGGCGACATTATTCATGCCGTCATCAAAGGCTCGGCCATCAACAACGACGGCGCGCGCAAGATAGGTTATACCGCCCCGAGCGTTGAGGGTCAGGCGAAAGCGATCGTTACAGCGCAGCTTACCGGCGAGCTCAGCGCCGACAGTATCTCGTATGTGGAAGCGCACGGCACGGCTACTGTGCTGGGCGATCCCATAGAAGTGCGGGCACTCACCAAAGCCTTCCGCTCCTCGACTGACCGCTTGCAATTCTGCGCCCTGGGTTCGGTCAAGAGTAACGTGGGCCACCTGGATGCGGCAGCCGGTATAACCGGACTGATCAAGACGGTGCTGGCGCTCAAACATCGGGAGTTGCCGCCCTCGCTGCACTACACGGCCCCGAACCCTGAGATCGATTTCGCTGCGTCACCGTTCTACGTCAACCATGAACTGCGGGCGTGGGAGACAAATGGAGCTGGACCACGGCGTGCGGGCGTGAGTTCGTTTGGGATCGGGGGGACGAATGCACACGTGGTGGTGGAAGAAGCGCCCCGAGTGGCGGCCGCGGCGCCCACAGCGCGTGGCTGGCATCTGCTGGTGTTGTCGGGACGAACGGAAGCCGCTGTGCGGGCGGCGACAGAGAAGTTAAGGCGACATCTGGAAGCGCATCCGGATATTTCGCTGGCGGATGTGGCGTACACGTTACAGGTGGGACGACGAGAGTTTAGTCAGCGTCGTGCGGTGGTGTGCCGGGACGTGGCCGATGCGCTTGAAGCGTTGGCGGAACCAGGCCGCTGGATAGAAGGAGAGGCCAAAGCGGAGCGGGGAGCGGTGCTGATGTACAGCGGTCAGGGGGCGCAGTACGTCGGCATGGGGAGAGAACTGTACGAGCGTGAAGCTGTATTTCGCGAGACGGTGGACGAATGCGCAGCGGCTTTCAGGAGAGCGCAAGGCTATGACCTGAGGGAAGTGCTATATCCGCAGGCGGGAGCAGAAGCGGAGGCCGAGGCGCGGTTAAGAGAGACGGAAGTGACGCAGCCGGCGTTGTTCGTGCTGGAGTATGGGTTGACGAGGTTGTGGCAGCAGTGGGGTTTGCAGATCGAGGCGTTGATGGGCCACAGCATCGGGGAGTACGTGGCGGCGTGCGTGACGGGGTTGCTGAGCGTGGAGGATGCGGTGCGGCTGGTGGGCCGGCGCGGGCGGTTGATGCAGGAGATGGAGCGCGGGGCGATGCTGGCAGTGCGGCTGAATGAAAGTGAGCTGCAAGCATTGGTGGGGAATGAGCAGTTGTGGGTAGCGGCGGTGAATGGACCAGAGCAGTGTGTGTTGTCGGGGAGTGAGAGTGCGATAGCCGAAGCGGAGCAACGGCTGACGGCGGTGGGCATAGGAGTGAAGCGGTTGGCGACCTCGCATGCGTTTCATTCGGGGCTGATGCGGGAGGCGGCGCAGTTGCTGGCTGGAGAGTTTAACGGAGTGGCGAGAGGCGAGATCAGTATTCCGTACATCTCGAACGTGAGCGGGAGCTGGGCGCAGGTGGAGGAAGTGCGCCGAGGTGAGTACTGGGGCCGGCAGATGTTGGAGCGAGTGCAGTGGTGGCGCGGAGTGGAGGAGGTGTTGAAGAGCGGGGCTGGGGTGCTGCTGGAGGTAGGGCCCGGAGAGAGTTTGACGAGTGTCGTGAGGGAAGGAGTACGTGGGCGAGAGGTGACGGTGTTGAGCACGTTGCGCGGGCAACGCGGTGGAGGTGAAGCAGGCGAGAGGGAGCTGGTGGCGCGATTAGGTGAAATGTGGGTGCGGGGCGTGGGGGTGAGGTGGGGCGGAATGTATGCGGGCGAAGAGCGGCGGCGGGTAGAGTTGCCGACCTATGAGTTTGAGCGAGAGCGCTATTGGGTGGAAGCGCGCGCCAGGGAAAACAAAGGAGAGCGCGAGGCTAACGCGGAGCGTAAGGAAACGGAGATAGCGAACTGGTTGTATGTGCCGGTGTGGAAGCAGAGCGTGGGCCGGAAAGGTGACGTTGACGAAGTAAGCGGGCAGAAGTGGCTGGTGTTGCGAGAAGAGAGCGGGCTTAGCGATCAGTTAGTTGCGCGACTGGAAACTGCGGGTGCTGAGGTTGTCAGGGTGAGCATGGGTGAAGAGTTCAACCGTGTGGACGACCGCGCTTTCGTGTTCCATCCGGGGAAGAAGAAGGAATTTGAACGACTGGTGCGCGAGTTAACGGAGACAGGCTGGCGGCCCCACCGCATCGTGCACTTGTGGAATGTGAACGAGGAACCACCCGGGATCACAGTTGACGGGGTGCAACAGCAGATCGAGCAGTTTGAAGCGGCGCAGGAACGCGGTTTTTATAGTTTGATTTATCTGGCCCATGCGTGGGGTGCGCAGCCCGGCAGTGAGCCGATCTTTCTCAGTGTTATCACGAGCAATACGCAAAGAGTGGCGGGTGTGGAACGACTGCGGCCAGAGCAGGCAACAGTGTTAGGACCATGCCGTGTGATCGGGCAGGAGTATCCGCACATAGTTTGCCGCAGCATTGATGTGCAACTGTCTGAGAAGCAGCCGGTGTTAGTGAAGCAACTGGTGACTGAATTGGTTAGTAAGAGTCCGAGTTTCGCAGTCGCGTATCGTGGTTATGAACGCTGGGTGCAGACGTATGGACGGGTGCAACTCGAGGCGAGAGAGGAAACGCAATTACCGCTGCGGTTGCGCCACAGCGGCGTGTATCTGATTACGGGCGGACTAGGCAAAGTCGGATTGACGTTGGCCGCGCAACTGGTACGTAGCGCGCGCGCGCGGTTGATCCTCACGGGGCGCACGGCTTTCCCTGCACCTGAACAGTGGCAGCAATGGCTTGACGCGCATGGCGAGGACGATCGCATCAGTTTACAGATCAGGAAGTTGCAGTCGTTGGAGGCAGAGGGCGCAGAGATCCTTGTGGTCCAGGCGGATGTGTCGGACTACGCGCGCATGGAAGCTGCCATTGCCCAGGCAGAAGAACGTTTCGGCGCGCTCAACGGCGTGATACATGCGGCAGGCAACGTGGGCGACCACGCATTCCGAACGATTTCGGAAACCGGGACGGAAGAAGCGTCGCAGCAATTTGTATCGAAGGTACATGGCCTGATTGTTTTGGAGCAGTTGCTCGCAGATCGGGAATTAGACTTCTGCATGCTGGTGTCATCTTTGTCGGCGGTCCTGGGCGGGCTTGGTTTCGCGGCCTATGCGGCTGCGAATGTATACATGGACACGTTTGTGCAAAAGCATAACGAACGGGATGAGCGCGGCTGGCTGAGTGTTAACTGGGATGGCTGGCGGTTCGAGGAGGTGCGGACTGAAGAAGAGGAAGCGCCGCTTGGTGTCACCGCGCGGGAAGGCAGCGAAGTCTTTACACGTCTACTGGACCTCGAGCGGGCCACGCAGATCATCGTTTCAACCGGGGACTTAAACGCGCGGTTGCGCAAATGGATCAGACTGGAACCATTGCAGACTACAGTGCGGCGCACAGAGGAAGCGCGGATGACTTTATACCCGCGCCCGTCGTTGTCGGTAGCTTACCTGGCGCCGCGCAACCCGTCGGAACAGCGGGTGGTGGAGATTTGGGAAGAGCTGCTGGGCGTGGCGCCAGTGGGCGTGGCAGACGACTTCTTCGAGTTGGGCGGCGATTCATTACTGGCGACACTGGTAGTGTCACGTTTGCGCGAGACGTTGCAACTGGAGATCCCGCTGCGGGATTTATTTGAGCGCGCGACGGTGGCGGAATTGGTAGCCAGTATCGAGGCCGGCATCGAGGCAGGGCAAAGCCACGGCTACCGGCTCGAGGTACCGTCGATAGTGAGAGTGTCGCGAGCCGAGCCGCTGCCGTTGTCTTTCGGACAACAACGACTCTGGTTCCTCGATCAATTAGAGCCAGGCACCACGCTCTGGAACGTTGCGAACGCAGTGCGGATGACAGGCGAGCTGGATGTGGACGCTCTGCGGCGCACCCTCTCGGAGATAGTGCGGCGCCACGAAGTGCTGCGCACCAATTTCACTAATCACGATGGGCAACCGGTGCAAGTAATCAGGCCGGCCGAGCCCCTACCTTTGGAACTCATCGATCTCAGCAGCCTTGAGGTCGCCGAACGCGAGGCAGCAGCAGTGCAGTGGACGCACCGTATATGCGGACAGGCATTTGATCTGGCCCAGGGACCATTGCTGCAGGTGAAGTTATTGAAGCTCGGAGAAGCAGGAACACGTGGTGGCGTTGGTGATGCACCACATCATTAGCGATCTATGGTCCATAGAAGTTCTGATCCGTGAAGTGGCCACCTTGTATGAAGCATTTCGGCGCCACGAGCCGTCGCCGTTGCCGGAGCTGGAAATTCAGTATGCTGACTTTGCACACTGGCAGCGCAGCTGGTTGCAGGGTGAAGAACTGGAACGGCAGTTGACCTATTGGAAGAAGCAACTGGCAGGCGCGCCCACGGTGCTGGATTTATTGCCCGACAAGCCGCGTCCGCCCATTCTAACCGATCACGGCGCATCGCTCTCGTTTTTCATCGACGAGGAGTTGACGGAAGGGCTGAAAAAGGTGAGCCGGGAGCACGACGTCACCTTGTTTATGACGCTGATGGCAGCGCTCAATATATTGCTCTATCGCCATTCGGGTCAGGAAGACATCCTTGTCGGTACGACCATTGCAAACCGCAACCGCGCGGAGACAGAAGCGCTTATCGGCTTTTTCATAAACTCGCTCGTAATACGCACCGACTTTTCGGGCCGGCCCAGTGTGGGGCAACTGCTCGAACGCGTTCGGGAGACCGCTCTCGGAGCTTACGCACATCAGGACTTACCGTTTGAAAAACTGGTTGAAGAACTTCAGCCCGCACGCGACATGAGCCGGTCGCCGCTGTATCAAGTTAACTTCACCATGGGGAACACGCCACACAGTACGGTTGAGCTTTCCGGTCTGACGCTAAGTGAGTTTGGTATGGGGATTAATTCAACCAAACACGACTTCACGCTCATAGTGGAAGGCGAGCACGGTTTGCGCGGCCTGATCGAGTACAACACGGATCTGTTCCACGAGCCGACTATGGTCAGAATGATCGAGCACCTGCAAATCATTCTGCAAAGCATCGTCGCCGATCCTGAGCAAAAAATCGCAACGCTGCCGCTGCTGAGCGAGGCTGAGCAACACCAACTGCTGTTCGCATGGAACGACACCGCCGCGAGCTTTACGCCGGAGCGAACCCTGTTGCACCAGTTGTTTGAAGCACAAGCAGCGCGGAGCGGGGCAGCGGTGGCGGTCGTATTTGAGGGCGAGCAGTTGACTTATGCTGAGTTGGACCAAAGAGCCAACCAGTTAGCCCACTACCTCCGCGCGCACGACGTCGCGAGCGATGAGATCGTGGGCATTTTGATGGAGCGCTCAGTGGAGATGGTAGTGGCTTTGCTCGGCATCCTGAAAGCCGGCGCGGCGTATCTGCCGCTCGACCCAGCCTATCCGGCAGAACGACTCTCCTTCATGCTCGCGGATGCGGGCCTGCGCTTCGTCATTTCTCATCAGGCGGTCGCGGCTATGCTGCCGGCGCTAACCTCCGACTCCTCTATTAAAGTGTTGTCGCTCGACACCGAGTGGGCCAAGGTGGCTGCCCAGCCGGCGACGGCGCCGGATGTGCGCACAGCGGCGGATAATCTGGCCTATGTCCTCTACACGTCCGGTTCCACGGGCCAACCGAAAGGGGTGATGATCTCGCAAGGCGGTCTCAGCAATCACATGCTCTGGATGCAGGAGCAGTTTCCGTTGGGAGCGACTGATGCGGTGTTGCAGAAGACGCCCTTCAGCTTCGACGCTTCGGTGTGGGAGTTTTGGGCGCCGTTGTTGGCCGGAGCGCGTTTGGTGATGGCGCAACCGGGCGGGCATCAGGACGCACAGTATCTGCTGGAGGTGATGGAGCGCGAAGGAGTGACGCGCTTGCAGGGAGTGCCGACTTTGCTGCGCATGCTGGTGAAGGAGGGCGGACTGGAGCGCTGCAGGCAGTTGCGGGAGGTGTACAGCGGCGGGGAAGTGCTGGGGCGGGAGTTGGCGGAAAGTTTGCTGCGGGCGCACAGCGAGGTGCGGTTATACAACCTTTATGGACCAACGGAGACGACCATCGAGGTGATGTGGCAGGAGGCGGAACGAGAGCGAGTGTATGCGGGCGAAGAGGTGAGCATTGGGCGACCCATCACGAACACGCAAGTATATGTGTTGGATGGAGAGATGCAGTTGGCGCCAGTTGGCGTGGTGGGAGAGTTGTACATCGGCGGCGCGGGCCTGGGGCGTGGCTATCTGAAGCGACCAGCACTCACGCAGAAAGATTCGTGCCGCACCCGTACAGCGAGGAAGCCGGAGCGCGTTTGTATCGGACCGGGGACCTGGTCAGATGGTTAGAAGGTGGGGAGCTGGCGTATCTGGGACGCGTGGATGCGCAGGTGAAGTTGCGCGGCTTCCGGGTGGAGTTGAGTGAGATCGAAGTGGTCTTGAGAGAGCACCCGTTGGTTAAAGAGTGCATCGTGCTGGTGAAAGATGACCAGGTCGGTAACCAGCAGTTGGTGGGGTACATCATCTTAAACGCCCGCGTGGAGCGGCAGGCCGGCGGCGCAGAACTGCGCGAATACTTACATGAGCGTTTGCCGGAGTACATGGTGCCGACGGTCTTTATGATGGTGGAGGAGTGGCCTTTGACGCCGAGCGGTAAGGTCGATGTCAGGGCGCTGCCTTAGCCGGAAGTTAAACGCGACAAATTGACGGGCGGCTACGTGGCGCCGGAAACGCCGGTGGAGCAGATTGTGGCGGGCATCTGGGCGGACCTGTTGAAGGTGGAAGTGGTGGGCGCGCAGGACAACTTCTTCGAGTTGGGCGGGCATTCGTTGCTCGCCACACAGGTTATCTCGCGTATTCGAGAGACATTCAAACAGGAAATTTCACTGCGCAGTTTGTTTGGGAAACCGACGGTGGCCGAATGGGCAGCCATCATCGAGCTGGCGCAACGCGAAGGACACGGACTCGAGGCGCCGCCGCTGATAGTGAGAGTGCTCGCGAGACGGAGGAGCTGCCGTTGTCATTCGCGCAGCAGCGACTCTGGTTCCTGGACCAGTTGGAGCCTGGTAGTTCGTTCTACAACATACCGGCAGCGGTGCGCTTGCGTGGCGTGCTGAATGTGGCCGCGTTGGAGCGGACGTTGTCGGAAGTGGTGCGGCGGCATGAAGCGTTGCGGACGCACTTCATGGCGGTGGATGGCGAACCGGTGCAGGTGATCGAAGCGGCGGCGCCGCTGCCGTTGGAAGTGCTTGACCTGAGCGCGTTGGAGGAAGAGCCGCGCGAGGCGGAGGTGCTGCGCTTGGCGCAACTGGAAGCCAGCCAGCCGTTCGACTTGTGGCGCGGGCCGCTGCTGCGTGTCGGCCTGCTCCGGCTTGGTAAAGAGGAACACGTGGCTTTGGTGACGATGCATCACATCGTCAGCGATGGCTGGTCCATCGGCGTGTTTATCAACGAGGTGGCGACACTCTATGCGGCTTATGTGCGTGGTGACGAATCACCACTGGAAGAGTTGCCGATTCAGTATGCGGACTTTGCGCACTGGCAGCGAGGCTGGTTGCAAGGTGAAGTGCTGGCCGCGCAACTTGATTACTGGCGCGCGGAGTTAGCTGACGCTCCGACTGTGATCGATCTCCCGATCGACAAACCTCGTCCACCCATTCAAACTTATCGTGGCGCTTTTCAGTCGATCCAACTCTCAACCGAACTGTCGGCACAACTGCGAGACCTGAGTCGCCGTCACGGTGCGACGCTGTTCATGACGCTGCTGGCAGCCTTCGACCTGTTGCTGTGTCGTTATGCCGGCCAGGAGCAGGTGTTGGTCGGGACCCCGATCGCCAATCGTAATCGCTCGGAGACCGAAGGGTTGATCGGGTTCTTCGTGAACACGCTGGTGCTGCGCGGTGATGTGCGCGGGAATCCGAGTTTCAGTGAACTGTTGCGGCGGGTGCGCGAGACAGCGTTGAGTGCGTATGCGCATCAGGACCTGCCGTTCGAGAAGCTGGTGGAGGAGTTACAGCCGGAAAGAGACATGAGCCGGTCGCCGCTGTTCCAGGTGATGTTTGTGCTGCAGAACGCGCCGGCCGAAGCGTTGGCACTGCCGGGTCTCACTCTTAGTTCCATTGCCACCGGAAGCTCGGCGGCGAAATTCGATCTGGGCCTCAATTTGCAGGAGTTTGAGGGATGCATCACCGGCGAGATGGATTACAACGTCGATCTGTTCGAACGGACGACCATTGAGCGGTTAAGCGAACATTTTAAGACGTTGCTGCAAAGCATCGTGGCGAATTTTGAACGACCCGTTGCCGAGCTCAGGCTATTGAGCGAAGCGGAAGAGAGGCAACTGCTCTATGAGTGGAACGATCCGCCGGCGGGCTTTGATTCAGACCTCTTTATCCACGAGCTGTTTGCAGCACAAGCAGCGCAACATCCGGAAGCGGTTGCCGTAGTCTTCGAAAACCAACAGCTAACGTATGAGGAATTGAACCGGCGCGCAAACCAGCTGGCCCATCACTTACAAGCTTTGGGAGTAGGACCAGAGGTGGTGGTGGGAATCTTCGTCGAGCGCTCACTGGAGATGGTGGTGGCGTTGCTCGGGATCTTGAAAGCGGGTGCGACCTACCTGCCGCTGGACCCGAGTTATCCGGCGGAACGTCTCTCGTTCATGCTCGCGGATGCGGGGGTGCGCTTCATCATCTCGCATCAGGCGGTGGAGGCCATGCTGCCGGCGCTGCTCCCCGACTCCACGATTAAGGTGTTGTCGCTCGACACGGAGTGGGCCACGGTGGCCACGCAGCCGGCGACGGCACCGGGTGTGCAGGTGTCGCCGGAGAATCTGGCTTACATCCTCTACACGTCCGGTTCAACGGGCCAGCCGAAAGGCGTGATGATCTCGCACGGGGCGATCCGCAATCACATGCTGTGGATGGCGGAGCAGTTACCGCTGGGAGCTAGTGATGCGGTGTTGCAGCAGGCGTCCTTCGGCTTTGACGCTTCGGTGTGGGAGTTCTACGTGCCGCTGTTGGCGGGAGCACGGCTGGTGATGGCGCGACCGGGTGGACATCAGGAAGTCGCTTATCTGCTGGAGGTAATGGAGCGCGAAGGCGTGACGCATTTGCAGGGAGTGCCGACGTTGCTGCGGATGTTGGTGAACGAGGGCGGACTGGAACGTTGTAAGCAGTTGCGCGAGGTGTTCAGCGGTGGCGAAGTGCTGGGGCGGGAATTGGCTGAAAGTTTGCTGCGGGTGCACGACGAGCTGAAGGTGTACAACACCTATGGACCAACAGAGGCGACTATCGATACGGCGTGGCAGGAAATAGAACGAGACAGAGCAGGGACCAGCGAAGAGGTAGGCATTGGGCGACCCATTAAGAATGCGCAAGTGTATGTGCTGGACGCGCAGTTACAGACAGTGCCAGTGGGTGTGGTGGGTGAGTTGTACATTGGCGGCGCTGGTTTGGCGCGCGGGTATCTGAAGCGGCCGACACTCACGGCAGAAAGATTTGTGCCGCATCCGTACAGCGCAGAACCGGGAGCGCGTTTATACCGGAGCGGAGACATGGTCCGGTGGTTAGAAGGCGGGAAGCTGGCGTATGTGGGACGAGTGGATGAGCAGGTGAAGTTGCGCGGCTTCCGGGTGGAGTTGAGTGAGATCGAAGTGGTCTTGCGAGCGCACGCGTCGGTGAAAGAGTGCCTCGTGCTGGTGAAAGATGACCAGGTGGGTAGTCAGCAGTTGGTCGGATACATCTTGAGCGCGCACGAAGAGCGGCAGGCCAGCGGTGCGGAACTGCGCGAATACTTACGTGATCGTTTGCCGGAGTACATGGTGCCCACGGTCTTTATGATCATGGAGGAATGGCCACTGGCGCCGAGCGGCAAAGTGGATGTCAGGGCGCTGCCACTGCCGGAGGTGAAACGCGACAAATTGACGGGCGGCTACGTGGCGCCGGAAACGCCGGTGCAGCAGATTGTGGCGGGCATCTGGGCGGACCTGTTGAAGGTGGAAGTGGTCGGCGCGGAGGACAACTTCTTCGCGCTGGGCGGGCATTCGCTGCTGGCCACGCAAGTGATCTCACGTTTGCGGTTGACATTCAAACAGGAAATTTCACTGCGCAGCCTGTTTGCAAAACCGACCGTGGCCGGGTTGGCCCAGACCATCGAGATAGCGCAACGCGAAGGGCACGGACTCGAAGCCCCGCCGCTAATAAGTGTCTCGCGCGAGGAAGACCTCCCATTGTCATTCGCGCAGCAGCGATTGTGGTTCCTGGACCAGTTGGGCTCTGGGAGTGTGGCATACAACATTCCGGCAGCAGTGCGGCTGAAGGGGCGGTTGGATGTTGAAGCACTACAGCGCACGCTGGATGAAGTGGTGCGACGACATGAAGTGCTGCGGACTACGTTTGTGGCAGTTAATGGAGAAGCGGTGCAAGTGATCGCGCCCGCCAGTCAGGTGAAGCTACCGGTGCTGGATTTGAGTCAGTTACCGGAAGCGCAGCGCGAGGAAGAGGCACGCCTACTCGCCCAGGCAGAGGCCGCACAACCATTTGATTTGAGAGTGGGTCCGTTGCTGCGAGTGCAACTGTTGCAGTTCGATGCAGAGGATCATGTGGTGCTGTTCACGATGCACCACATCGTCACCGATGGCTGGTCAACAGGCATTCTGGTGAGTGAAGTGAGCGCGCTCTACGAAGCATATGTAGAAGGAAGGGAATCACCGCTGCCGGAGCTGGAGATCCAGTACGCAGACTATGCGGTGTGGCAGCGCGAATGGCTGCAAGGTGAGGTGCTGGAGCAGCAGTTGTCGTACTGGCGACAGCAGTTGGGAGACGAATTGCCGGTGCTGCAACTGCCGACGGACAAACCGCGCCCGCCGGTGCAGAGTTACCGTGGACGAAGTCTCCCCGTCAGCTTGCCAGTGACATTGACGGCACAGTTGAAAGAGTTGAGCAACGGCGAAAGCGTCACGCTCTTCATGACGTTGCTGGCGGCGTTCAAGATCCTGCTGTGGCGCTACAGCGGGCAGCGTGATGTGGTAGTTGGCACTCCGATCGCCGGCCGCAATCACCTGGCGACGGAAGGCCTCATCGGACTGTTCGTCAATACGCTGGTGCTGCGGACGAGTTTGTCAGGTGATTCATCGTTCCGTGAACTGCTGGACAGAGTGAGGGAAGTGACGCTGGGCGCCTACGCGCACCAGGATTTACCGTTCGAGAAGCTGGTGGAGGAGCTGCAACCGGAAAGAGACATGAGCCGGTCGCCGCTCTTCCAGGTGGTGTTCGCTCTTCACAATCAGACAACGGAAACATTGCAACTGGCGGGACTGGAAGCGAACGAAGTGGGCGGCGTTGTTGTCGAGACGGCGAAGTTTGACATCACGATGGGTCTCTTTGAGATCGACGGGCAACTGAATGGCGGATTGCAGTACAGCACTGATCTGTTCGAGGAGAGCACTATCAGACGGATGCTCGAACAGTTCGAGCGCTTACTGACTTCGGCGGTCAGAGATCCGGAGCGGCGTATTTCCGAACTCGAACTGTTGAGCAGCGCCGAAAGAGATCAACTACTGGTCGAGCGCAACAACACCAACGTCGCGTATCCGCACACTCGAGCTATTCACGAACTGTTCGAAGAACAGGTGGTCAACTCTCCTGAGGCGCCGGCGCTTACGGCTCTTACATTCAAGGGCCAGGGAGAGCACCTTTCGTATGCTGAGCTGAACAGTCGGGCCAACCAACTGGCCCACTACCTGCGACAACTGGGAGTCAAGGCTGACACACCGGTTGGCGTTTGCCTGAATCGTTCCCTTGAGCTGGTCGTGGCGCTGCTGGCGATCTTAAAGGCCGGAGGCACTTACGTGCCGCTCGATCCTGAGCACCCGGCGGAGCGACTCGCTTTCATCCTTGATGATGTGTTCCCGCCAGTCATCCTTACAGATTCATCGTTAGCGGACGATATGCCGTCCAGTTGGGCGCAAACACTGTGTCTCGATACAGAGAGCGAGATCTGGTCGGAGTTACCCACTACGGATCTGCCCGATAGCGACAACTCCAGCGATAATCTGGCCTACATCATGTACACCTCGGGCTCGACCGGGAACCCGAAAGGCGTGGCCGTGCCACATCGTGCGGTAGTGCGACTGGTGAAGCAGAGTGCCTATGTGGATTTCGGAGCAAGCGAGGTGTTTCTGCTACTGGCGCCGGTGACTTTCGATGCCTCGACGCTGGAGATCTGGGGCGCGTTGCTCAATGGCGGGCGGCTGGTGTTGATGCCGCCCGGGGCTCCGAATTTGGCGGATTTGGGCACGGTGCTGAGAAGCGAAGGGGTGACAGTGCTGTGGCTGACGGCGGGATTGTTCCACCTGATGGTGGAGCACGAGTTGGAGGCGTTGGCGAGCGTCAGGCAGGTGGTGGCCGGTGGAGACGTGCTGTCTGCCGAGCACGTGCGCCGGTTGTTGCGAGCTAAGGGTGGAACCGGAGTCGTAGTCAACGGCTATGGTCCAACCGAAACAACGACCTTCGCCTGCTGCCATCGCCTGAGCGGCGAGACAGAGTTAGACCATAGGGTGCCAATCGGCAGCCCGATCGGCAACACGCAGGTGTACGTGTTGGGCGAAGCGATGGAGTTGGTGGGCCAGGGCATGTTGGGTGAGTTGTACATCGGCGGAGCTGGGCTGGCGCGAGGTTACTCCAACCAGCCTGGACTGACGGCTGATCGATTCGTGCCGCATCCGTTCAGCACGACAGGTGGCGAGCGGCTGTACCGGACTGGTGACTATGTGAGTTGGCGTGCTGATGGAACGCTCGAGTTTATCGGACGGCGCGACACCCAGGTGAAGATTCGCGGCTTCCGCGTCGAGCCAGGTGAAGTGGAAGCGGTGCTGGGGCGGCACGGTGCTGTTAAAGAATGCGCGGTGGTGGTGCGGCGCGAAACGAACGGTGAAAAGCGCCTCGTGGCTTACGTCGTCGACGGAAACCACGACGATGGTGTGAAGGCGTCTGAGTTGCGAGACTACCTGGGCGAGCAGTTGCCCGAGTTCATGCTGCCGGCTGCGATTGTAGCCATCCAGTCGTTACCGCTGACAGCGAACGGCAAAGTAGATCGGCGCGAGTTGGCGGCGCGTGAAGTGCGCGTTAGCGGCGATGAGTCTTATGTGCCGCCCCGCACCACTAATGAAGAGCTGCTTTGCAATATTTGGGAGGAGGTGCTGGACGCAGAGCGAGTCGGTATCCATGACAACTTCTTTGATTTAGGCGGCGACTCTATTCTTACGATTAAAGTGATCGCCAAGACGCGCGCGGTAGGCTTGGAGTTGAACGTCCAGCAACTCTTCCAGTACCAGACTGTGCACGAGTTGGCCCAGGAACTGGAACGTTCAAATGAGAGTCCTCTGCTTGTTGCAGAGACAGCGCCGTTCAGCTTGATCGGCGAAGAGGATCGCCTGCGTTTGCCCGCTGGTGTGGTCGATGCGTATCCGGTGACTGCACTGCAGGCGGGAATGCTGTTTCATACAGAGTTTGCGCCCGAGGCGGGACTGTATCACGACATCTTCAGCTATCACCTGCGAATGCCCTTCGACGAGGAAGCATTACATGCCACTCTGCATCAACTGCTCGAACGGCATCCGGTATTGCGGACCTCGTTTAATCTGAGTGATTTCAGTGAACCGTTGCAGTTAGTGCACGAGAAAGTGGCGGTGCCGCTGCGGATCGAAGATCTGCGATCGCTGACGCCGACAGAGCAGGAAGAGTACGTGGCGGAGTGGCTGGCTGCGGAAAAGCGGCATCATTTCGATTGGCGTAAGGCGCCGCTGCTGCGCTTTCAGATCGCTCGGCGAGATGAGGAGTCGTTTCAGTGCTCGGTTAGTTTTCACCACGCCATTCTGGATGGCTGGAGCCACGCCACCATGCTCACAGAATTGTTCAACGTCTATGCGTCCGTGCTGCAGGGAGACGAGCGCCGGACCAACGCACTTGGTTCATCATTCCGGGATTTTGTGGCGGCAGAGCAGGCGGCGCTCAATTCAGCAGATGCGCGGCAGTATTGGACGGGGATGCTCAGTGAGGCGCCGCACTCGCGGCTGCCGCGTCTCGGACAAAGTACTGGTCCATCACGAGTGGCTGGTCACAAGGTTGACATCTCAGGTGAGCTGTCGTTGGCCTTGAAAGCAGTGGCCCGCACGGCAGGCGTTCCCTTGAAGAGCGTTTTGCTCGCTGCCCATCTGAGGGCCTTAAGTGTGCTCACAGGTAACAATGACGTATTGACTGGAATGGTGTCGCACGGCCGTCCCGAAACGGCAGACGGCGAAAGAGTGCTGGGCCTTTTCCTTAATACCTTGCCATTCCGGCGCAGACTGGCGGGAGGGACCTGGCTACAACTGGTGCAGGAGACATTCGCGGCTGAGCGAGAGTTGTTACCGTTCCGGCGCTATCCGATGGCGCGGATGCAGCAGGACCTGGGGAATGATACGCCGCTGTTCGAGATCGCTTTCAACTTCACGCACTTTCATGCCTACGAGGAGATGCAGCATTTCGGCGGTCTCGAAGTGTTGGGTATGGATGGTGTCGCGGACACAAACTTCACGCTTGCGGTCGATTTCTCGCTTGAGCTCGTGGGTTCGCAGATCGGGCTGAACTTACACTACGACACAGCGGAGTTGAGTGCAGAGCAGATCGAAGCAGTCGGCCGTACTTACCTCACGATTCTGGAAAGCATGACGCGCCAGCCGCTTGAGCGTTACGAACACCAAAGCCTGCTCTCACCGGCAGAACGCCAAAGAATCCTCTACGACTGGAACGATACGCGCGAAGCGTACGATTTTGAGCAGTGTCTACGACAACTCTTCGAAGCGCAGTAACGCGCACACCGCAGACAACGGCCGTCGTCTTCGACAAAGAAGAAGTCAGCTACGCTGACCTGCATCGCCGTGCGAATCAGCTCGCGCATTACCTGCAAGCAATGGGTGTTGGCCCGGATGTGCTGGTGGGAGTGCTGCTGGAGCGCTCGCTGGAAGCGATCGTCACGCTGCTCGCGATTTTCAAAGCCGGTGGCGCGTATGTGCCGCTGGACCCGGAGTACCCGGATGAGCGGCTGCGCTTCATGATGCATGATGCTGGGCTGGAGTTGGTGGTCACGCAAGCGAAACTCACCAGTCGTCTCGGCGACACCGTGGTGCAGAGCATTCGCGTGGATGCAGACTGGGCCGAGATTGCAAACGAGAGCCAGGACAACCCGCCGCTTTTAGCCAGTGCCTCGAATCTGGCCTATATCATTTACACGTCCGGATCGACTGGCACACCCAAAGGAGCCATGGTCACGCGTGGCGGCATGCTCAATTGTCTGCAGTGGATGCAGCAGCGATATGAGCTGACAAAGCAGGATGCGTTTCTGATGCATACCTCACTGAACTTTGATTCGTCAGTGTGGGAAGTGTTCTGGCCGCTGCTGGCGGGTGTGCGTCTGGTAATTGCCCCGGCAGACATGCTGGAGAGCAGCGCTTTGCTGCGGTATATGGCTGAGCAGTCGGTGAGCTGCGCCTTCTTTGTGCCGTCACAGCTGGGAATGCTGGTACAAGAGCCGGGGCTGAGTGAAATGACGAGTCTGCGTTATGTGATCACTGGTGGCGAGAAGTTGCCGCTGGGAGTGATGCGGGAGTTTCAGGAGCTGAGCCGAGCAGAGTTGCATAACGCGTATGGACCAACGGAGACCGCGATCGCCGCCACGGAGTGGACCTGTGAGGCAGGAGCCGAACGGGTATTGATCGGGAGACCGATTGGGAACACGCAGGTATATGTGCTGAACGAGCAAATGGAGCCGCTGCCGGTGGGAGTAGAGGGAGAACTCTACATCGGTGGCGCGGGAGTAGGACGTGGCTACGCAGGACAGGCGGAGTTGACGGCAGAGAGGTTTGTGCCCCACCCGTTTAGTTCGAAACCCGGAGCGCGGCTATATCGGACCGGAGATCTGGTGCGGTACGACGCGGCGGGCCAGCTGGAGTTTGTGGACCGGGTAGACCAGCAGGTAAAGGTACGCGGCTCTCGCATCGAGTTGGGCGAGATCGAAGCGGTGCTACGGCGGCACGCGCAGGTGAGTGCAGCAGTAGTGGTGCTGAACGAGGCGGATGGCGATAAGCGGCTGGTGGCGTATGTGGTAAGTGAGGTTGAGGCTCATGAGTTACGTGAATATCTGAAAGCGCGGTTGCCTGACTACATGGTGCCCTCGTTCTTTGTGGCGCTGAATGATCTGCCGCTGTTGCCCAACGGCAAGCTCAACCGGCGTGCGTTGCCGGCGCCGGAGAGTATGGTGCTGGCAGAAACAAAGTATGTGGCGCCACGCACCGCGACGGAAGAGTTGCTGGCCGGCTTGTGGGCGCGTGTGCTGCGGGTGAATAGAGTCGGAATAAACGACAACTTCTTCGCGCTGGGCGGGCATTCGCTGCTGGCCACGCAAGTTATCGCCCGGGTGCGGGATGCGTTCCGGCAGGAAGTAGCGTTGCGCAGTTTGTTCGAGCAGCCGACAGTGGCCGGGCTGGCCCAGATCATTGAGGTGGCGCAACGCGAAGGGCACGGACTCGAAGCCCCGCCGCTGATAGGGGTCTCGCGCGAGGAAGACCTGCCATTGTCATTCGCGCAACAACGGTTGTGGTTCCTGGACCAGTTGGAGCCTGGTAATTCGTTCTACAACATACCGGCCGCGGTGCGCTTGCGTGGCGTGCTGAATGTGGCCGCGTTGGAGCGGACGTTGTCGGAAGTGGTGCGCCGGCATGAAGCGTTGCGGACGCACTTCATGGCGGTCGATGGCGAACCGCTACAGGTGATTGAAGCGGCGGCGCCACTGCCGTTGGCAGTCCTTGACCTGAGCGAGTTGGAGGCGAGGAGCGCGAAGCAGAAACGCAGCGCTTGGCGCAAGGAAGCCTGCCAACCCTTCGACCTGGCCCGTGGGCCGTTGCTACGTGTGTGCCTGCTCCGGCTTGGTAAAGAGGAACATGTGGCGCTGGTGACGATGCATCACATCGTCAGCGATGGCTGGTCCATCGGCGTGTTTATCAACGAAGTGGCGACACTCTATGCGGCTTATGTGCGTGGTGACGAATCACCACTGGAAGAGTTGCCGATTCAGTATGCGGACTTTGCGCACTGGCAGCGAGGCTGGCTGCAGGGTGAGGTGCTCGCTGCGCAACTTGATTACTGGCGCGCGGAGTTAGCTGACGCTCCGACTGTGATTGATCTCCCGATCGACAAACCTCGTCCACCCGTTCAAACTTATCGTGGCGCTTTTCAGTCGATCCAACTCTCAACCGAACTGTCGGCACAACTGCGAGACCTGAGTCGCCGTCACGGTGCGACTCTGTTCATGACGCTGCTTGCAGCCTTCGACTTGTTGCTGTGTCGTTATGCCGGCCAGGAGCAGGTGTTGGTCGGGACCCCGATCGCCAATCGTAATCGCTCGGAGACCGAAGGGTTGATCGGGTTCTTCGTGAACACGCTGGTGCTGCGCGGTGATGTGCGCGGGAATCCGAGTTTCAGTGAACTGTTGCGGCGGGTGCGCGAGACAGCGTTGAGTGCGTATGCGCATCAGGACCTGCCGTTCGAGAAGCTGGTGGAGGAGCTACAGCCGGAAAGAGATATGAGCCGGTCGCCGCTGTTCCAGGTGATGTTTGTGTTGCAGAACGCGCCGGGCGAAGCGTTGGAGTTGGAGGGATTGAGTCTGAGTCGAGTGGAGAGCCCAGTCGAGACGGCGCAGTTTGAGTTGCTGCTCGGATTGCAGGAAGTCGGAGAAGAGGTTGCCGGAAGCATTAATTACAACCGCGACTTGTATGAAGCGGAGACCATCGGGCGGCTGGTGGCGAGTTACGAGCGGGTGTTGCAGGCGGTAGTGACAGATGCGGAGCAGCGAGCGTGGGAGATCGACTTGTTGAGCGACGCAGAACGGCGGCAGGTCATAGAAGGATGGTACGCGACCGCACGCGAGTACGCGCCCGCGTTGACTCTGAGCGAGTTGTTTGAAGCGCAGGCGGCGCGCACCCCAGAGACGGTGGCGCTCAGCTTTGAAGGCACCACCCTCACGTATCGTGAGTTGAATGAGCGAGCCAATCAACTTGCCCACTATTTGCAGCGCCGCAACGTCGGTCCTGATGTCCTGGTCGGCATTCTCATGCACCGTTCCCTGGAGATGCTCGTGGCGGTGCTGGGCATCCTCAAAGCGGGCGGGGCATATGTGCCGCTGGACCCGAGCTATCCCCGCGAGCGGCTGGCGTTTATGGTCCAGGACGCGGGGTTGCGAATGTTGCTGACACAGGAGGAACTGCTGAACGAAATTCACGGTGAGTACGTGGGCCAAACGCTGAGTTTGAACCAACAGTGGGACGCAATTGCCGGCGAGAGCGTCGAGAATTTGCTGAGCGTTGCCCATCCGGAGAGTCTGGCCTACGTCATCTATACCTCGGGATCGACCGGACAGCCGAAAGGTGTCCTCATCAGCCACGAGAATGTGGTGCGTTTGCTCGAAGCTACGCAGCCTCATTTTGAGTTTAACCAGAACGACGTCTGGACGCTCTTCCATTCCTATGCTTTCGATTTCTCGGTCTGGGAAATCTGGGGCGCGCTCGCCTATGGTGGCAAGCTGGTTGTCGTCCCTTATTGGATCAGCCGCTCGGCCGAAGCCTTCCATCGCCTGCTTGTGTCGGAACATGTGACGGTGCTCAATCAAACGCCTTCGGCATTCCGTCAACTCATGGCGGCGGATGAGTCGGCCGGCGATGGCGTCGAGTTGAAACTCCGGCTCGTCATCTTTGGCGGCGAAGCGCTCGAACTGCAAAGTCTGCGGCCCTGGTTCGCCCGTCATGGCGACTACACACCACGCCTCGTTAACATGTTCGGGATCACCGAAACGACTGTTCACGTCACCTATCGACCTCTGACCGCGGCAGATCTCGAACTCGCTTCGAGCAGCGTTATCGGCAGGCCGCTCGAATGTCTGCAAGTTTATCTGCTCGACGGGCGTGGCCAGCCCGTACCAATCGGCGTGTCCGGGGAAATCTGTGTCGGCGGCACTGGACTCGCGCGCGGTTACCTGAAGCGCGCGGCGCTGACGGCTGAACGATTTGTCCCGCATCCGTTCTCGACGTCGTCGGGAGCGCGGCTCTACCGGTCGGGCGACCTCGCACGGTTCCTGCCGAACGGAGACATCGATTACCTCGGCCGGATCGATCAACAAGTGAAGGTGCGCGGTTTCCGCATCGAACTCGGCGAGATCGAAGCGGCTCTCGCGGAGCACGAAGCCGTGCGCGAATGTATGGTTGTTGCTTCCCCCGACGCGAACGGCGAAACGAAACTTTTGGCCTATCTCGTCGCCGGACGACAGCAACCCGCGCCCTCCGTCACCGCGTTACGCGAGTTCCTGAAAGAGAAGTTGCCCGAGTACATGATCCCTGCATCCTTCATGATTCTGGATGCAATGCCGCTCACGCCGAACGGGAAAGTCGATCGCAAGGCTTTGCCCGCACCCGATCAAGCTCGTCCGGAAATGGGTCAGGAGTTCATCGCCCCGCGCAATCCTACTGAACAGATCGTGGCGGGTATCTGGGAAGAACTTTTAGACGTCAGGCCTATTGGCGTTCGTGATGACTTCTTCAGTCTGGGCGGACACTCGCTGCTCGCTGTGCGGTTGATGGCTCGAATCCAGGCGAGCTTTGGTCAACATTTACCTCTGGCTTCGCTGTTTCAGGGAGCGACTATCGAGAAACTGGCGAGCCTCTTGCACGAGCAGCCGCACGATCACGTTGCGTCTCCGCTGGTGGCCATACAACCAAACGGCGAAGGGTTGCCTTTCTTCTGTGTTCACCCCGGAGGTGGCAACGTACTTTGTTATAACGAGCTGTCAAATCATTTGGGCTTTGAGCGGCCATTCTATGGACTACAGGCGCGAGGTCTGACTGAGAATCAAATTCCGCACACGCGAATTGAAGACATGGCTGCTTATTACATTGACGCTATCCGCACGGTTCGGCCGGATGGTCCATATCTGTTGGGCGGCTGGTCGATGGGTGGTGTCATCGCATATGAGATGGCCCAGCAATTGGAAGGGCAGGGACAGCAGGTATCGTTATTAGCGTTGATGGATGCGAGTCCGGTGACTTCTGTCGATGACGCTGCACCTTTGGACGAACTCACGTTGCTCACCAGCTTTGTGCGTGACCTCGGTCTGCCGGTGGATGGTTTGCACCTTTCGACAGATGAACTTGCCAAACTCGATTCAGATGAGTTGTTGAGCCACGTGTTGCAACGAGCCATCGAGGCGGGAGTCGTTCCTGGGGACATTCAACTTTCGCACGCACGAAGGCTGTTTGAAGTATTCAAGATCAATGTGCAAGCAATGCAGAGTTACCGACCCGAAGCGTCGTCGACGCGCGTAACCCTTCTTAAGGCCGGCGAACAGGAAGTAGCGGATGAAACAATGGGCTGGGGTGCGTTGACCTCAGGCGAAATCGAGATCTACCGCGTTCCCGGCAACCATTTCACAATCGTCCGCGAACCTTACGTAAGAAGCCTCGCCGAACAATTAGCAGACTGTATCAACAGAGCTACTTTGCGATCACTCGCAAGTCACACCTGATTGGCTGTCTGCGTACGCAGAGAACAGGAGTAACCTTCATGAAGAGCAACTCACTCGAACTGATCCGCTTTCTTTTGAAAAATGTACGTGCCGTCAAGCGTGCCCCTCTGATGATGGGACTGATTATCCTCATGGGTATTATTAGCGGCGCCAGTAATGCCGCGCTGCTCGCATTGATCGGTCGTTGGTTGAGCAGCGCTGCGCCGATGTCGACTCAGTTCATCATCATCTTCTTTGCGCTGTGCATCACGTTGCCCGTCGCCCGATTTGCTTCTGAAGGGATGCTGATCTACCTGTCTTCAAGAGCGATGTTGGAGTTGCGCATACGGTTGAGCCGGCAAATTCTCTCGGCTCCTTTGCGGCGTCTGGAAGAGTTGGGTCCTCCTCGCCTGCTGGCAACGCTCACCCAGGACCTCCCGGCGATTGGTAGCTCGTTAGTTAATATTCCGATTGTGACTATGCATATCTCGATCGTCCTGGGGTGTTTGATTTATCTGGGGTGGCTGTCGTGGTCGCTGCTTTTAGGCTTGATTGGCTTCATGATCGTCGGCACGTTGAGCTACCAGGTACCTTTAAGGCGAGGGATGCGAAGATTAGTCGTCGTGCGGGAGGAATGGGACAAACTGCTCAAACAGTTTGAGGCTTTAACGTCCGGTGTCAAGGAAATGAAACTGCACCACGACCGCCGTGAGGCGTTTTTTTTCAAGGCTCTCCAACCGACTGCGGCTTCAATGCGCAAGCATGCAATGGCCGCCCAGCTGAACTTTGTCGGCGCTAATAGCTGGGGCACTGCTATATTCTTCATTCGTGATCGGCCTGATTCTCTTCACCACCTACAGTTGACCCGTATCAATTATTCAAACATTGATCGGATATTCGCTGGGCATTCTTTACATGATGGCACCGATTCCCTGATTTGGGGACAGTCCCTAGTTTTGCCGATGCGTCTGTGTCGATGCAGAAAGTAGAGAAGTTAGGATTGACGTTGCATGAAAGCGACGCGAGCGATGAGATCTCAAGGCCGGTGAAGGCCGGTTCTTCCTGGAAGAAATTTCTGGAGCTTGTGGGCGTCACGCATACCTATCATCGAGAGGGTGAACCCGGTGGCTTTCTCCTTGGCCCGATCGATCTCACGCTTGAGCCCGGCGAACTGTTGTTCATCACCGGCGGAAACGGCAGCGGAAAAACCACGCTGGCTAAGCTCCTGCTCAGCCTCTACAC
>CAWKGP010000009.1:0-106996 GCA_963849205.1 uncultured Acidobacteriota bacterium | reverse complement strand
AGCATGGCGGCGCGTATGCAACCGCCTTTCAATGATCCAGTCATCTGGAATTTCGCGATTCCCTTTGCTGCGGGTGCGCTGTTGGTGGCGATGCTCGTCGATACTCAACTCGCCTTCCTGACCGGAATCATCACGGCTCTTTTTGCAGGCATGCTGGCGCCGGGCGGAATGCAGAAGGCACTCTTCGCGATGGTTTCGTGTTCCGCAGCGATTTATGGAATCGGGCGTTATCGCGAACGACAATCCGTGACGCTTGCCGGTCTCTTCGTTGGCGCTGTAAACGTGGTCATGGCTCTCGCCCTCATCGCGTATTCCGAACAGCCTCTCACATTCAGAACTTTCCTGCTTGCTTTTGGCGCGGGCATTGCCGGAGGACTGTTGACCGCTGTGTTTGCGGCCGGTGGATTGCCGATTAACGAGTCGCTCTTTGGAATACTGACTGACGTAAAACTTTTGGAGCTTTCAAACGCCGATCTACCCGTGCTGGGCCAACTCGCCCTGCGCGCGCCGGGCACTAATCAACATTCGCACGCGGTGGGCCAACTCGCAGAAGACGCGTGTCGCGCGGTGGGAGCAAATCCGCTGCTCGCGCGCATCGGAGCCCTCTATCACGATATTGGCAAACTCGCCGCGCCGGAGTATTTCGTCGAGAATCAGCAGGGCGATAACCCGCACGATCGACTGCGTCCGTACCAGAGCGCCAAGATCATCACGAGTCACGTCACATACGGCTCGAGACTGGCTAAAGAGATCGGTCTTCCTGAAAAAATCGCCGACTTCATTCCACAACACCACGGCACCAGGACGCTGCACTACTTCCTCCGCAAGGCTCAGGCGCAAGCGAAACCCGGCGAGACCGTAGACGAAGCCGACTTTCGTTATCCCGGTCCGAAGCCACAGTTCAAGGAAGCCGCGATCATGATGCTGGCTGACTCCTGTGAGGCGGCTGCGCGTTCACTGGCGCGTCCCGATCCGGAGAACATTCGCGCGATCGTGATCAAGATCGTCGACGCGATTATCAGCGATGGACAGCTCGATGAATGTGATGTGACGTTGCAGGAGTTAACCACGATCCGTGAAGCGATGATTAGCGCGCTGACGGCCATCTATCACGCACGCATTGACTATCCCGGTTTCAACCCTCCCGCCATGACAGGACCACTGCCACCATTGCCCGCCGGCAACCTCGACAGCGAAGAACGAGGCATTAGTTACAGTAAACCCTCCGACGTTCCCATCAGTCTCGGCGGCGAAGTCGAAGACGAAGCGGTGCCACGAAAAGTCAGTAAACGGTAAGAGTTTCACGCAAGGCGCGAAGATAAGAACAAGGCGCAAAGCAGAATAAGATTTCTCTTTGCGCCTTTGCGTCTTTCTTTGCGCCTTTGCGTGAAACTCTCGTTTAATCGAACTTGCGCCGGAGTTTTGAGTAAGTCGTAGGAAGGTCTTCGGGGATGACACGTGATTCGCCAACCGTCGTCATGAAGTTTGTATCTCCAGACCAGCGTGGCAACAGATGAATGTGCAAGTGGTCTGCGATGCCGGCGCCTGCCGCAGAGCCGAGATTCATGCCCATATTGAAGCCCGACGGTGAATAGACCTCACGCAACGCAGTTTGCGACCGCTTGGTCATGTCCATCAACTCATCGGTGATCTCTTTTGGCGCCGCGTCAAACTCATTCGTGTGCAGATAAGGAACAACCATCAGATGCCCGGTGATGTAGGGATAAAGATTGAGGACCATAAAACAGTGCTCCGCTCGATGCAGCACAAAATTAGTTTCATCCTGATCGGGGTTACTCGCGATCAGACAAAACACACAACCATCGCGCTGAGCATCGACGCCTGATGCGATGTACCTGGCTCGCCAGGGACTCCACAATCTCTCCAATTCAGGCACCTCGACTTGTTTGCAATTAAAGAATGGGCGGACGATGAGTGTCGTCGCTGATCGATCGTGAAGGATTTGTCGCCGATGTGTGTGTGCCGGGATTCTCGTCGTTGATTAGTTCTTTTAGTTCTTTGCCGGGTTTGAAATATGGAACACGCTTGGCAGGAATACTGACCGGGTCGCCTGTTTTCGGATTTCTACCGCGGCGTGCACCGCGCTCGCGCACGCGAAAGCTGCCAAAACCACGCAGCTCAATCTTCTCGCCCTGATTCAGGGTTTCGATGATGCTTTCAAAGACAATCTCTACTAAACGCTCAGCGTCCTTTTTCGTGAGTTCAGCCGCCCGAGCTACGTCTTCGACGAGTTCTGCTTTTGTCATGCATCACCTCGATTGATTTAAGTATAACGTCTTGATAATGGCGAGGTTATGTTCCCGTACACTATCAGAAAATCGACGGGAGGAGCAAGATTAATCCACAGATTGCGCAGATCAGGCTTAATCCGTGAAATCTGTGGATTGAGGAGTAGAAACTATTCGTCGCTGTTGTCGGACTTACTCAGTCCAAAATCAGCCAGCTCGCCGAGGGAGGCCATGCCGCCGCCCGCCTCTGACGAGTAAATCTTGGTGTCGATAATCGGTTCGTCCTTACCGACGGCTCGCGCGGAAAGACCAATCTTCTTGGTTTCGGGATCGATACGCAGGATCTTGAAATCCATCTCCTGACCAAGTTGGACCACATCTTCAGGCTTTGCCACGCGCTCTTCGGAAAGCTCGGAGATGTGACAGAGACCTTCAAGATTGTCATCCAGTTCGATGAAGGCGCCGAAGTTAGCAAACCGCGCTACCTTGCCATGGACCACGTCGCCCGGTTTGTGTTCGGTAGTGAACTTCTCCCAGGCGTTTGGTTCCAGATCCTTGATGGAGAGCGAAAGTCTGCGGTTCTCGGTATCGATGCTCGTGATCACGGCATCGATCTCCTGTCCCTTCTTCAACACTTCGCTGGGGTGCTTGATGCGTCTGGACCAGGAAATATCCGACACGTGGACGAGCCCGTCCACTCCGTCTTCGATCTCGATAAACGCGCCGAAGTCAGTCAGGTTACGAACGCGTCCATGAACACGTGTGCCGACCTGATAACGCTCGTGCAGCGTCTGCCATGGATTCTCCTGCACCTGCTTCATGCCGAGACTGATGCGACGAGCACGAGGATCGACACTCAGGACTTCTACTTCAACAGCGTCACCCGGGTTAACGACTTTGCTCGGGTGCTTGACTCGTTTTGACCAGCTCATTTCGGAAACGTGAACGAGTCCTTCGACGCCCGGCTCGAGTTCAACGAATGCACCGTAATCAGCGACGCTCGCGACTTTTCCGCTTACCCGAGTGCCCACAGGAAAACGTTCCTCAACGCTGGACCACGGATCCGGAAGAAGTTGCTTGTAACCGAGCGAAACGCGTTCGCGCTCGCGGTCAAACTTCAAAACCTTGACCTGAATGTTGTCACCAACGTGGAACAACTCATTCGGGTTCTGCAGCCGTCCCCACGACATGTCTGTAACGTGAAGCAGGCCATCAACGCCGCCGAGATCGACGAATGCACCGTAGTCTGTGAGGTTCTTGATCTGACCCTCAACGACGATGTCTTCTTCAATCTGCTGCAGCGTTTGATCTTTCCGGCCGGTGTTCTCCTGCTCGATAACAGCCTTGCGCGACAACACCACGTTCGACCGTTTGCGATTGAGCTTGATTACTTTGGCTTCGATTATCTGGTTGCGCAGACTGTCGAGATTACGCACCGGACGCACGTCCACTTGCGAACCGGGAAGGAAAGCAGCGATGCCGTCAATGTCAACGCGCAAGCCGCCCTTGATGCGATCGATCACGCGGCCTTTTACGCTGCTGCCGTCGCGATACGCTTTTTCTAGGTCGTCCCAGGCTTTCATCCGCACTGCATCAGCGCGCGAAAGAACCGGCAGCCCGTCGGCAGTTTCCATGCTCTTGACAAGCACTTCTACTTCATCACCGGCCTTGACTGTAAGTATTCCGTTTTCGGTGAACTCGGCCGGGTTAACGATGCCTTCCGATTTGTAACCAAAGTCGATGACCACTCCGCGTTCACTCAAGCCGACGACGGTGCCGCGAACTACTTCGCCTTCTTCGAGGGTCGCTTGTTCTTGTTCGAACTGATCGAGGAGTTGACCGAAATCCACGTCGCCGCCGGCGCGTGTCTCGTCTGATTCATCAGACTCGGTGGTGATGGGTGCTGGTGCAGCCGATGTAGATTGGGAAGCCATAACGTTTGTTTGCGGCGCAGCCTGCTGTGGCTCGCCGGAGGTTGAGTTGTTGTCGGCCTCGCTGTTGTTCAGCTTGGGTTGTTCGCTAGACATTGATACTCCTGTAGTCCCCAGTAACTCTTCAGCGCGTGGACGATCTTATCGCGCTTCACTAGCCCAAACAATCAGCGCAGGTCTTCGCTGACTGACGGACAGCGTACAGCGGCCTGTAGCTTGGTTGACCTTGGCGTTGTCGGGAGTTGAAGGCTGGCGAGGAAGCGAGCCGTTTGGATTTGAAATGTCGAGCTAATTTGTTTCGATTACCGCCCTGCCGTAGTTACCCCGCTTGGTCCGACAAACACCCGCCGCCTTTTTACCGGGTAGGGCGGCAATGTACACGCCAGTATAAGGGCATGTCAAGGAAAGACGGGAGAAGTTGATTGATCTGTGAAGATCCAGGTCCTATATGTCCTATAGGACCTATATCTATTTTCACTGTGCTGATGAGATGGCGTCGTTTCTTCGCGGCACCACGTACACGCCAGCCGAATGCGAGCCAACAAACAGCACGTTCTGATCGTGCGGGTCAAACGCGAGCGCCCAGATTCGCTGGCTCGGTAAACGACCATCGTTCGGATCGATCCGCGCCCAGCTCAAACCTCCGTTCGTGCTGCGATAAACACCGCCTCCGACTTCCGTGATTTGAAAAGCGTTGCCGGCAAATATCTCGTCGCCGTTACGCGGATTGATCAGGATGCTGGTGAAATCGCCGAAAGGAAGATTGCCACCACGAACTCTCCACGTTTCACCACCGTCATGCGACATGAACAAAGCTTGCTTCGTTCCGACGTAGACGTAATCTGGTCGCTGTGGATCCTGGGCAATCGTGTTCACCGGAGCCTCACGAGATACACCGTTAACCTGCCGCCACGTCTTACCGCTGTCACGCGAAATCAACACTCCAGAGCTCGGCGTTCCCACCCAGATTGTTTCTGGCTGCTTTGGACTTGTTGAAATACAGGTGGTGCGCGGATCGAAACTTCCATAAGAAAGTTTCTGCCAACCTTTGGCCGGATCGAGAGTGCGATAAAGACCCGAGTTGGTGGCCGCCAGTATTGCGGGTTGCTGCGTTTCCGGATCGACAGTATGGACCATGGCGTTGACGGCATCAGCCAGAATCAAGTCCGAGCGTTCAGCCAAAGTCGGATCGCTGCCTTTACCAATTCCGAGTGCTGCGAGAGTAATCGCATCGAGCTTACCAGTGGCCGGCAGGTGTCGATCAACCTGAAACTTCTTCAGTGCGGCAGTGGTTGCTGGGCCAGACTTACCATCAGGTTCGCCAAGTTGATAGCCGGCCGCTTTGAGCACTTCCTGCGCCGCCATAATTAACTCGGCAAGCTGTGCCGGTGTGCTTCGCTTTGGCGTAACCGCGACTGCTGCTCGCTTGGCTGTTTTCTTCACCGGCGTCTTTGTCTTGGGCTTTTCGATGGCCCATACCGGCGCCCACGAAGCAGCACGATCCGTTGACCGGTAGACTCCGAGATTGGTGCCGAGATAGATCACGTTTGCATCACGCGCGTCCTGCAGGATCGCATAAGTGATAAGACGTGAAGGCATGCTGCGCATCGATGGACGCCAGCTCCCACCATTATCGTCACTGACGAAAAGGAATCCGCCGCCAGTGGCGGTGTTGATTGTGGAAGCATAGATCCGATTTGGAGTTTCACGATCGGGAAGAATCGTGTTAGCAAAGCGCCCGCTGAAACCACCATTGGTCGGAATGAAAGTCTTTCCAGCGTCGTTCGAAACCATCACGCCATAGTTATTCGTGCCGATGAAAACCATGTCAGGCCGTGATGGATGGACCGCAATCGAGTTGATCTCGAGTTGGCGGGAAGTCGTTACCATCCATGAATCCGCGTCGCCGTCTTTCTCCGATCTCCAGAAACCTTCGGTCGTGCCGGCGAAAACGATTCCGGGAACCGATGGATGCTGCAGGATGGCGCGAGTCCGGCGCGACTGCGACGGAATGCCCTGTACTTTGCGCCAGCTCTCACCGGCGTTCTTAGTTTCGTAAATACCACTGCAGGCGGAAGCAATGATGTGGTTTGGATCGCGCGGATCGATATCGATCGCGAAGATGTCGGAGTCGTCGATGATTCCGTTCTTTATCGACTTCCAGCTTTTCCCACCGTCAGTTGTTTTATAAGGCAAATAGAACGTGCCTGCATAAATTGTGTCGGCAGTACGGGGATCGATCGCGAGAGACTCGACGTGGATCAAACCCGGAGTGCTTTGTGTTGGCAGTTGCTTCCATGAGTCGCCGCTATCATCGGAACGGAACACGCCGTTAAAGGTACCTGCGATGAGCGTGTTGGGACTCGACTCCGACTGTGCGATTGAATGCAGCGCTTCGTTCTTGAGTTCAGAACTCTCACGCCAGGTGGCACCGCCGTCCGTTGACTTAAAGAATCCGCCCGGCAGATTGTGCCGGTGTCCCGCTGCATAGATAACGCGCGAGTTGCGCGGATCGACGATGATGTTGTCGACGAACATGCGTGGCTTACCGAAGTTATAAAGGAGCCGCCAGATCTTGCCGCCGTCTGCCGACGCGTAAATCTGCCCGTCAAGCGTCCCAAAATAGAAACGATCGGGATTTTGGGGATCGACGACGAGTGCGCGAACGTCGCCTCCCGGAGGTCCCGTCGTGCGCCAATCGTTCGAATACAGTGCAGGGTCAGCGGCATCGCCTGCCGCTAAAGAGACACTGGTGTTGGGTGCAAAAGCGAAAATGGAGAGCGCAAAGAGAGCGATAACCAGGGGGAGTAGGCTAGTAATTCTTTTCATCGTTATTCGTCCAAGGGCCTCGTACGTCAGGAGCAACATCGCTCACCGTTACCCTAGTTTATTACAGTTTTCATCCTTTGTATTCTAAAAGCTCAGGCCGAGGTAGGATGCGTCACAATTAAACCCTCGTTGCTAGCCACAAAAGGCACATAAAGCACATAAAGCACAAAAATGGGTTAAGCAAATAGGACGCCATATTCTCTTATCTGTTTTTGAGCTTTTTGTGCCTTATGTGCCTCTTATGGCTTTAAAGCAAATCGGGCGATGCTCGAGAGCATCGCCCGACTGGTTAAGGTTTGGCTAAGCCAAGCCTGTTTTATGTTTATTCCTCGTCACCTCTGCGGCCCGGACGGCGTGTACCTCTCCGCCTGCATTCCGGACAGGGCGAGACTGCACCCGAGGTGTCAACCTGTGGGGCATCTGCGCCTGCGGGGACAATCCAGAGCTGGACTGTCAGGTCTGAACGGCATCCACCGTCAACGACTGTGATGCGTCCGGCCTCGATGCCGCGCGTATTAACGAGGTAGTCCTTAGCACGGTCGCCACGCTGTTGTCCCTCACCAGCACAAGTACCGTAAACGATGATCGTTCCGGCTGAACCAGGCTGATTCTGGAGCTGGATAGCGTAGTTGTCGAGTCTGGCCTTCTCATCGTTGAAGCGGATGTTGCCATACTCGTCAAACTTCTGGGGTTCCGGCTTCGGCGGCTTCACACCAGTGGTGCAAGACGCTGTCGTGCCGGTGCAGCTCGGATCCGCGCCGCCAATGCTGACGGTAGCGGTTACGCTCTGACCTGCGAGACCAGCGGTATCAACCGTGATCGTCGAGGTTCCCTGACCGCTGGAGATTGTTCCGGCGGACACTGACCAGTTGTAGGTGAAAGTCGCACCCGCTTCACCACCCGCAACGCTGGCAGTAAACGTGATCGGCTGACCCGGATCAACGTCGCTCGGGCAACTGACCGAAACAGTCGGACACGGTGGCTGTGGTCTCACGCAGTCAGGACAGTCAGTAACTGTCACAGTTGCGGAACCGTTGGCTGTGTGCTGATTACCGTCATTTACCTCGACGGTCGCCGTGTAGCTTCCATTTGCAACACCCGTCAGATCCCAGGTTACCTGGCGACCTTCGCCACTCAGGCGACCACCCGTTACCGACCAGGTGTAGAGCAACTGGTCGCTGTCCGGATCAGACGCGTTAGCGACTAACGTAACCGTATTGGTGCTTGGGCAGTTCGGGGACGTCGATGGCGGCGGACATGCCCGTGTTACCGTACTAATCGACGGAGATACCGAGTCCACTCTCGGTGCCTGGTTGGGTGGCCTCGGCGCTTCTCGTGCGTTGCGTCGTCCAATCCAGAACTGAGCGATAAAGCCGTTCGGCTCTTCGGACGGGATGAACCCAATCGGGAAGCCCTGGGAAGTAACCGCCCTGTTGGTGCCGGGAACAACTACAACACCTCTGCCAATAACGTTAACATTCGTAATCTGCTGAATCGGAATGTTGAAATCAACGGGGTCGAAGTGATCCAGGTCCTGTTGGTTCAGATGTCTCCGATAAGCGAGACCAATACCGAACCAGCGACGCGGATAAATCTTGATACCGCCAAGCACATCAACCGGATTGTTTCCAAATGCATTTGGTGTGCGGCCACCAACGTAAGTGGTCGATCTGACTTCAGCGATCGGCTGGAAGTGCTCGTTGACCGGGAAGTCGAAACCGATACCCGCGAGCAGTTCGTCCGGACGATCCAACAATACGAAGTCATCAAGACCTTTCGGATTGCTGTTCAGCCAGTAGCCGCCGTTGGCTGACACGTTGACGTGTTTGCCGAGACGACCATCAACAAAACCGACGATACCGAAATCGCCGATGTCACCACCCGGACCGGCGCCACGCTGCATCTGGTTGAAACCGGAGAAATCATTGCCTTTATCCATCCACCAGCGATACATCGGGATGATGCCGACACCCAGCGGATTGTTTGGTCCAGTGAAACGAATCTTGGCACCAAACACCATGTTGTTGAAGTTGCTCTCACCGTACAGGCGATTCACAAACGGAGCATCCGGCAGGTAAGTCGGAGCAACGGTGAATGTGAGCGGTACGGTAATCGGCAGGGTCAGCGCGGTGGCCGGAAGTGTCGTCGTCGCGAGCACTATACCCGGCAGGATGCCGCCAACCGGCGAACCGATACCCGGGAAGTTGTCAGCCGTGCCGAAGGTGCCACTGTTCGGTTGCGTTACCGGCGGTCCAAGCAGCGCGTTGAAACCCGGGAATCCAAACTGCTGACCAATCTGACCTGGTCCCTGACCAAACGTTCCCGCGGTACCACCGACGAACGGGAACTGAACGAATGGCTGATTGTTCAACGGACGAAATACTGCGGTGCCCGCGAGCGTGCCTACGTTTGGCCCAGACGGCGACAACACGATTGCAGGTGGACTGCACAGCGTCGCGCCACAGAACAGTTGGGAGTTTGGAAGATAGAAGCTGGAAAGATTTTGCGGATTGTTAACCTTGATCCCGCGGTAGCCGTTTGTTTTGAAGAAGAGCTCAATGTGATCGTTCAGACCAACGTTGAAGCTCAACGGCACGTCAACGATGTCAACGTTGCCCGGATCACGATCGAAGTTGCTGTACGCAATACTGAACGTGAACTCCCCTCGACGCAGCGTTGAACCGTCGTAAATAGTGAAAAGACCGGTTGGTCCACCTTCTGGACCACCGGTACCTACTGCCGGAGACTGATTGCGCGGGTCGTTTGGCGACCGCAAAGTCTGTGCTGATACTGCGGCACACAGCACCAACGAAACGAGCGCAGCTATAAGCGCCCTATGTGCGAGTCTCATCGCATTCCTCCTGCGAAATGAGTAATAAGAATTCGTAATAGTGCCGCCAGAACGGAACAAGTACCAACGCCCCGCGGAGGCCCCAACTACAGTTGTCAATTCATTTGAACCGAATGGACCAGCAAGGCCCACCGGCGTCGCTCGGACCGCGGCGTAAACAGAGCACTTCGGCCTTCTGATAGTGCTCCAATACCGCCAATTACTATTCCCGAGTGACTCCTGAATTGAGTTCATTTCTTATAGGAAATGAACATCCACTTGTCAACGATTTCGTCCCTTAAACCATTGCGTAATTATTGAGAAATCTTAACGCTGGTCCGAGCCGTAAATCCAGCCAGACCATACTCTACCTTAAATCGGAAATCAAGCCTTTTTCATAACTTAGCGGCGCTAGTTTATGTTTTTTCGGTCACGCGTAGATGCCTCTCATGCGCGTGTCATAGGCCACACGGTCTATGGCCAACATATACGCAGCGGTCCTAGTATCGACATTGTGGGAGTCGGCATAACGACACAGATCGTTGAAGCTCGCGACCATCTTTTGCTGCAGTCTCTCGTTGACTACATCCTCTGGCCAGAAATACCCCATGCGGTCCTGGACCCACTCAAAATACGAGACGGTCACGCCTCCCGCATTCGCCAAAATGTCAGGAACGACGAAGATCCCTTTTTGGTGCAGGATCTCATCTGCGGCCGCCGTTGTTGGACCATTTGCGCCTTCCGCCAGCACTTTGCACTTGAGCCGGTCCGCATTATGGGACGATATCTGGTTCTCAGTAGCGGCTGGGACCAGCACGTCACATTCAAGCTCCAACAGTTCCTGGTTGTTGACAAATTCCACCCCCTCGTAGCCTTCGAAGGACCGCGTCGCCTTCAGGTACGCCAGGGCTTTAGGGATATCAATACCGTTACGGTTGTAAATCCCCCCATGAATGTCCGATATCGCTACAACCTTGTAACCGGTCTTGTGGAGTAGCTCTGCGCCGATTCCGCCGACGTTTCCCGATCCTTGAACCACAACACGGGTCTCGGCCGGAGTCATCTTGAACCGTTTGATCGCTTCGTTAACAACAAAAAGTATGCCGCGCCCAGTCGCTTCGCGCCGGCCCGATGAGCCACCGAGGTCGATCGGCTTGCCGGTGACAACGGCAGTAACGGTGTGACGCGCGTGCATGGAGTAAGTGTCCATGATCCACGCCATCGTCTGCTCATTGGTATTCATGTCGGGAGCCGGAACGTCCTTCTCCGGTCCGATAAAGTCGAGTAGCTCGGCTGCGTACCGGCGGGTCATGCGTTCCAATTCACCCATGGACATCTGTTGAGGATCGCAGATGATGCCACCCTTCGCTCCGCCGAAGGGTACATTGACGACAGCACATTTCCACGTCATCCAGGCGGCGAGGGCTCTGACTTCGTCGAGATTCACGTCCGGCGCGTAACGTATCCCGCCCTTGGCTGGACCACGCGCGAAGTTGTGTTGCACGCGAAATCCCTCAAAGACCTGAATGCGTCCTGAATCCATCTTGGTGGGGATGTAAACTTTCAACTCGCGGTTGGGGACTCGCAAAACCGCGTAGAGGTCCGGATCGAGATCCAGCAACTGTGCCGCGCGATCGAACCGCGACATCATCGACTCGAAGGGATTCTCTTCTTTGATTTCTCGGATGTCGTCGACGTAAGTAGTGCTATACATGCTTACCATTGGAGCCTCTCCATACTTATCCACAGATTACACAGATTAAGTTTTGTTCTACGTAATCTGTGGATAAAACTATTTTAAGATCTCATTCATCGATCCACTTCTAAACCCTTCCAGATCGAGCGTCACATATTTAAATCCCAATTCACGAAAACGCTTTGCCAGATCGTCGAGCAGATCTTTCTGCAACACACGGTCCATCTCAGACTGCGCGATCTCGAGTCGAACCAGTTGATCGTGATGCCGCACCCTGAACTCGCGAAACCCGAACTCTCGCAAGATCTCTTCACCGCGATCGACTTTACTGAGTCGTTCGATCGTCACAGTCGTTCCGTATGCAATACGTGAAGACAGGCATGGACTCGCAGGCTTATCCCACGTCGGCAACGTCGCTTTGCGACTCAACTCGCGCACTTCAACCTTACTTAGACCAACCTCGATTAGCGGACTGCGCACAGCATGTTGCGCTGCTGCCTTTCTTCCAGGTCGAAAGTCGCCGAGATCATCCACGGTAGAACCGTCAACAATGCTTTTAATTCCTCGCGTACGTGCTAACGACTCGAGCTTGCTATATAACTCGTCTTTACAAAAGAAACATCGGTTCGCGTCGTTTGCGCGATAAGCCGGATTCTCCAGCTCTTCGGTATCGATCAGCTCGTGTTGAAAACCAAACTTTTCGACAACTCGATCGATCTCTGCGCGTTGATACGCAGGCAAACTTGCTGATTGACCCGTAATGCAGAGTGCACGCGATCCCAGCTCTTCGTTTGCGACGTATGCAACGTAACTGCTGTCGACGCCGCCTGAGTAAGCAACGATCACCGACTCCAGTTCACGAAAGAGCTCGCGCAGTCTTTCTTCCTTGGTGATTGTATTCATTGGAGAAGGGCATGTTAGCTTATGCATCAATTGCTACGCAACCAGCATCTCAGCCACAGATCCGCGGCATCCGTAGCAAGAATTCTGCGAGGAATGTGCTAACATCGAACCCTCCCCGGATCATTCTTCAATGTCTGTATTGAGCGCCTCATTCTGGAAGAGACTATTGCCGATCGCTGCGTGCCTCACGTTGCTTTCGGTGGGATCAGTCGTGTCCGCACAAACAGTGGAGACGTTTGGCGACGATGCGACGGATCCGGTGCGATTGTTCGAACGCGGCCAAGGCGCGCACGCGCGTGGTGAACTGGAGAAAGCGATCGGATTCTACGAACAGGCCCTCAAAGTGCGGCCGGAATTTCCGGAAGCAGAGTTCCAGCGTGGCAGTGCCCTCGCCCAACTCGGACGTCTGCCTGAAGCTGAGGCAGCCTTTCGTCTCGCGATCTCTTACAAGAAAAACTGGTCGCTTCCCTTCTCAGCACTTGCCGTCGTCTTGATGCGACAGTCTCGCGACAAAGATGCGGAACAGTTTTTTCGCCAGGCTCTAACCGTTGACAACAAAGATGCCACAGCGTTGCGAATGCTCGCTGAGTTACGGCTGCGAGCGGGTGATTCCAAAGAAGCGCTTGACCTCGCAAAACGAGTAACGGCGAATCCTGAAGCTCCGGCTTCTGCATGGGTTACTCTGGCAATTGCCGAGCGAGCCAACGGCAATAAGGTGGCAGCCAAAACAGCACTCGATCACGTGCTAGCGGATGAAACGGAAAACGTCGCGGCGTTGATGGAGCGTGCCGATCTTTTCAAGGATGAAAAGAACTTCGACCTCGCCATCACCGATCTCAAAGTTGCCGCGAAGTTGAAGCCAAACGATAAGGGTGTTGCATCGCGATTGGCTGAAGCACTACAGCAAGCGGGCAAAACAGAAGAAGCCCTCGCGGTGGCAAAGTCGGCAGGACTTGAGGTCCAACAAACGGTGGGAAACGCCGGTGGCGTTGTCGGAACTCCGGAAGAGATCGAAGCAGCAAACAGTGACGATCCAGCTATAGCCCGCAAAGCGCTCGAGAAACTGCTTGAAAAAAATTCGCGCAGTTCAATGCTGCTTGGACGTCTCGGCGCTTCATACCGCACTGACGATCCGGCGCGCTCGCTGGAGTTCTATCGCAAAGCAGCCGAGATGCAACCAAACGCTCCCGAGTACGCACTCGGTTACGGAGCGGCGTTGGTTCAGGCACGTCGCTTTCCCGAAGCCGCACACATTCTGCGCCAGGTGGTGAAAGTTGTTCCCGACAATTACGTTGCGCGAGCAAATCTCGCGACTGCGTTGTACGAGTCGAAGCGTTACCCGGAAGCCATTCCCGAATACGAATGGATCATCACGACTAAACCGGAAATCGTCGTGGCCCATTTTTTTATTGCTACCGCACACGATTATCTTGGAGAATACCCGGAAGCACTCGCATCATATGAAAAGTTTCTGACGGTCGCCGACGCGAAAACAAATCAGCTCGAGATCGACAAAGTCAAACTGCGACTGCCAACGCTCCGGCGACAAATTCAATTAGGAGAGGGCGCGAAGAAAAAGCCCTGAAGCGTTCCGCATGACTCGCGAAACACAACGCAAGCTCGTATTGCCGGCACTATTGCTGCTGCTTGCTTGTGTTCAGGTAGTCAACGCCCAGGACGCGCAACCAGCAAACACTCCGCAACCATCACCCACTCCACTTACTGCGCCACCGCCGTTCAAGATGATCGTCAAAGAGGAGCGCGCGCAGATCGAGCAAAGCACCGATTCGTCAAGGCGGCTCAAACTCACGATCACTTTCGCGGGGGCACATCTGACTGCCGCCGAACAGCACACGGCCCGCGAGAACTACGAAGCGGCTTCAGTGGAAGTCGGTATGTATCACGCCCTAATAGAAAACGCGCTGGCTTTTCTCGACTCGGTCAAGCGCGACAACAACAAGACTCGTGATCTATATAAACGTCTTGAGCTGGCGCTTCGGGCTGATGGACCACGACTGACCGCAATGCGGCGTAACACACCGCTCGAGTTTGCTGTTTGGATAAAACACGTGGAAGACTTTGCACGTGACGGTCGCACCGAAGCACTAAATTCGTTTTACGGGCACACAGTCGTGCGTGAACAAAAGATCGATAAGAGCAACGAAAAACCGAAAGAAACTCCGACTCCAACCCCTAAGAGTAATAATCAGCCATGATCAGACGCATCCTCCTGACTTTCTTGATCGCCTTATTTGCCGGATCCACCTTCATCGCCCACGCCACTGCACAGCAGCGAGACCATCTCACGCAGCAGGAAGTTGATCTGGTGAAGGAAGCTCAGATCCTAGACAAGCGCATCGACGTCTTCATCAAAGCCGCCGAGCGCCGCATGATGGTCATAAATAATTCGGCGGCCGCGAACGCGAAGCTGTTGAAGAAGGATTCCGAGCGGTGGGGAGAACTTCCGACGGGGTCGCGGGCGGAGCTCGTCTCGGATATCGCAAAAATTCTTGACGAAGCGATCACCAACATCGACGACGTCAGCGCTCGCGATGAACGAAACCCGCTGATTGCGAAATCACTACGAAAACTGGCCCAGTCAGTAACCTCGATCATGGGCCAGTTAAAACCACTCGCCACCGAAGCAAAGAGTGATGCCGAAATCGCGAGCTTCGAATTACTCAACGAAGACGCGCAATCAATATTAGAGGCCGCGAATAAACTTCCCCCCGAAGTGTTGGATAAGAAGGCCAAGAAGAATAATTAACCGCGGATGAACGCAGATAACGCAGATCAGCGTTTATCCGCGTCAATCCGCGGCTGCTTTTAGAGTTTTAGTTACGCGTTTGATGGCTTCTACGATCCTCGCCAACGACTCCTTCGTGTTCCCCGCATTCCGATCGTCCAACGCCTGTCGAAAATCGGTTAACGGTTGTGCCGCATAGCCGGTGTAAAAACCGGGCGCATAGATCTGGTGCTTGTACCACGCACGGCCACGCAAACCCCTGGCATCGATAAACTGACGTTCAGCCTGGATGATGGCATCGTTAATCTTCGTCAGTCGCTCGCGGTCGGAGTTTCGCACCGCCTCCTGACGATTCTTCTCGACACGCTCTGCTTCCTTCGCGAAATCCTCAATCGCGGACGTCATCGACTTGTCATCAAAAGCACTGGTGAGATTGCGAATACGAGCAAGCCTCATCGCCTCAGTAAAGAAATCACGAATCTGCCCCGCGTAATCGGTGTAGTCAAATGAAAGCCCATCAGCGTCTGCGAGGCGCATCGCAAGCGTGCCCCAAAGTTGAGCCGCGGCAACGTGATACTTAAAGCCGGGATCGCCGAAGTGGTCCATCCAGTAAAAAGAATCGTACGCTGAGTGGTAGACACCGTAATCGCCGTTGAATCCCATGTCAGTGGATGCAACTCCGAGGTGCTGGAGAAACGGTGTGTAATCCGATCCGGAACCAAGTGCTCCGATGCGCGCTTCGGGTGAGTATTGCTCGCCTTCCGGACGATTCTCGCGCGAGCGATCCTGCCACTGTTGATAAACAGTCTTGCCTGTCTTTGGATCCTTGATGTCGCGCGTGGTTGCGCGCATCAGTCTCCACAAAGAGGGCACTGACGATGCACCGAAGTGTGGTCCGGAAACAGCCGCGTCGAGATTCAGATAAGCAACCGCCTTGGCCCGGAGCTCGTCAGCAAATTCTTCGGCCCACTCAGTCGAACCAATCAATCCATACTCTTCCGCGTCCCAACTGCAAAGAATGATCGTGCGTCGCGGTTTCCAACCCTGCTTCAACAACGAGCCAAAACCGCGACCGACTTCCAACATCGCTGACGAACCGCTATTTGGATCCACTGCCCCGAACACCCACGCGTCGCGATGGTTGCCGAGAATTACCCAACGATCCTTATCTTCGTTTCCATCGATGCGGGCAATGACGTTCCAGATCTTTCGAAGCTTGTAGTCCATGTCAACTTTCAGACGAAGCTTCACGTCGTTCGTTCCACCGACGTGATATGCGAACGGCAAGCCGCCTTGAAATCCACGCGGGCGTACCGGTCCCTTGAGTTGCGAGAGGATCGTCCTCGCGACGTCGTAAGCAATCGGCTGCGTTGGTAACCGTGTTAGATCGGTCGCTTCTTCCGGTTTTAAACGCGGCGTTCCTGGAATCGCCGGTTTGCCGGGCGTGAGGGGATCGCCGGGATAGTCAAACAAGTACTGGACGGAACCGCGTTGTCCTGAGGCAACCGGACGCCATGGTCCTTTCGGATACACGTCGCCCTGCATGTATCCGTCGTCCTCCGGATCGGAGTAGATGATGCATCCGATAGCGCCTTGATCTTCTGCAACCTTTGCTTTCACTCCACGAAACGAGTTGCCGTAACGCACGATCACGATCTTGCCTTTGACGTCTACGCCGGTTTTCTTGAGTTCTTCGTAGTCGCCGGGCAAACCATAGTTTGCATAGACCACCGGCGCAGTCACATCGCCACTGGCGCTATAGCCATTAAAGAGTGGCGTGATCTTGGGGTTGGACGAAGTCGGATCGCCGCGTACGACAGCTTCCTGAGTGCTCAATCGCTGGCGTTTTGTGGTGATTAGCTCGAGCGTGGTTGGAGCGTTCGGATAGTTAAGCCAGACTTCATACTCCCGCAGCTCGGCTGAGAGTCCATAACTGCGCATTTGATCGCGAACATAGACCGCAGTGTCGTAATCTTCCTTCGTGCCTGCGATGTGGGGTTCGAGAGTAAGACGACGCAAGTGCTCGCGTGCCGATTTTGGATCCGGCACCGCGCGAAACTGTTCTTCCCACCGTCGTTGCGCGGCGACGCGATTAGGACTAAACCCATCAATAGGAGTCTGTGCAAGAGCGAGCGGCGCTTGCAACGAAATTAAAACAAGTAATAAGAGAGCCAGAATTGTTTTCATGTCGTTATGTTTAAGACACCTCTTTGGAGTGCGGCGGCCTGGCGCCGCTTTGTTATCGATCATGCCCGATCAAGGCCAAAGCGGCGCCAGGCCGCCGCACTCCAAAGATGTTGTTGAACCGCAAGGCGTTTGGTACCGTACAATGAACGCGAGTTCGCACTGAAAGGAAGCATAGATGGACAGTAGATACTATCCGGGGGTTGAAATAGACGTTCCCACGCTCAGCACGGAACTGCGAAATCTTTTTGACAGCGAGTATGAAGTGCAGGCGTTTCAGGTTTCGACCACCAGCGTTTTTCAGGCACGTAAGTCCAGCACCTTACGCGATCTAACGGGGCTCTCCTCGGCGCTCACTATCAAGATCACACCGGAGTCCGGAGGCACACGCATAGAGATCGGAATGCAGAAGTGGTTTGACAAAGCCGCCGTTGCTGCTGTCGGGGTCATCGCCTTTCCGCCTCTACTCGCGCTGGCGGCACTTGGCGCTTACTGGCAATACAAACTTACAGAAGACGCTTGGAAGATAATCGAAGATCACATCGCGCGCAAAGCAGGCGGCTATGTTCCACCACTGCCGGGACGTTGCGGCACATGTGGCAGTGCGAACAGTGTGGGTGCGGATTTCTGTTCGTCTTGCGGAGCGAATCTCAAGATCGCGGCGAGTTGTTCGTCATGCGGCGCCCCACAGAAAGATCCGTCGGCGCGATTCTGTAATCGTTGCGGAAAACCTCTGAACAGTTAAGAAGAAGTTTCACGCAAAGGCGCAAAGGAAGACGCAGAGGCGCAAAGAAGACCACGTAAAAAACTTTGCGACTTTGCGTCTTTCTTCGCGCCTTTGCGTGAAACTTAATCGTGGCGCAGTGCGCGCACAGGATCAATACGCGCCGCGCGTGATGCAGGATAAAGCGCTGCGAGGATCGAGATGATTAAGGCGAACAAGATCGCTCCCAGCGACAAGTAGATCGGCATCGAAAAGAAATCGATGAAGGACGCGCCCTGCGGTTTGAGTATGAATCGATAAGCTAAGCGATTCGCGAGGCCGTCAACTCCCCACGCAACCAATACCCCAACAACTCCACCAACCACTCCGATCACCGCCGCCTCGACGAAGAAGATCAGTTTGATCTCACGATCCTCGGCGCCGATCGCTTTCATGATCCCGATCTCGCGCGTGCGTTCGAGTATCGACATGATCATAGTGTTTGCGATTCCAAACGACGCTACCAGAAGTGAGATTCCGCCAAGCAGCCCCAGCACAGAGTCGATGATGAGAAACACCGTCCGGATCTGATCGATCTCATCCACAATCGAGAAACTCGAGAATCCAAGCTCGGTGATCTTCTGTCGTACCTCCGTCAATTGCACCGGATCTTCAACCCGTACGACAGCCCGGTCGTAACCTTCTGTTTGACCTTCGCCAAGGTTGCCGCTCGCACGCGCGAGTGCGAGTTCCACCTGACTCATGGGACCGCGATGTTGAATGGTCCATTGATGGGCCATTTGCAACGGGAGATAAATTCCGGCGCCCGGCATCATGCCGCGCAAACCGCCCTGACCGGCGCCTTCTTTGATCTCCGTACTGAGAACTCCGGCAATGCGGAATTTCTTGACTTCGAGATCGGCACTTGATTCGTCGAGTCCTGGATCGTCTAAAGGGATGCCGAAGAAGTTTGGAGTCTCTTCTTCATCCGGCTCGTCCTTTTCCTGTTTGATGTCGGAACGAGGGCCGAGCAATTCGATTGTCTGACCGATTGCATCAGCAGGTTTCGCGTAACCAAAATCGCGGATGAATCGTTCGGAAACGACAGCTTCCTCTGCGCTGGGCGACGAAATCATTTTTCCGGCGGCAAAAGTTTGGAAACGAGTTGCGGCGTTGGGAATGTTCGCACCACCGATAGTCTGAGTAAGCAATTTGCCGTTGGCACGGACATACGAGCCGAAATTTACGGCGGGTTCGACGTACGCGACGCCTTTAATCGCGGCGATCTCTTTTATGCCTGCGTCGTCGAGAATCCGTGTTGGCGCACCACGGCGCCGGCCTCCGCGTTCACCTTCATCTCTGCGGCCCCCACGATCAAGCCCGGCAAGATTGCTGAGACCGCGGCCGAAGACTTGTATCTCGTTGAAGAGGTCGAGCGCTTTGAAACGCGCGAGCATGTTGCTCTGAAGTCCCAGGCCGAACGACATCATCGTCACGATTACGGCAACGCCGATGATGACGCCCATCGTCGTCAGGATCGCACGCAGCTTTGCCTGCCGCAAATTTCGGAGCGCGAGATGGAGGATATCGAAGAAGCTCAAAGGATCTCTCTTTTGAAGTTGTATTAGACAAGATTTACAAGATTTTCATGATTTACAAGATTATCTTGTTCATCTTGCTAATCTTGTTCATCCTGTCTAAAACAGTCTCTTGACCGCATCAACGTTCCAGTCAGCCAAACTCGCCGTCACCACGTCAGCGCCAGCTTCCCGCAACGCTGCCGCCGGCACTGTGTTGGTAATTCCCAACGTGCGCATTCCCGCCGCGCGCGCGGACTGAATACCCGGCGGTGAATCTTCAATCGCCAAACATTCTGATGCGAGCAGCGGAAGCTTTCGTTCGTGCTGCCGCTTCTCATTCAACTTCGTCAGACCCGCGAGATAACAATCGGGAGCGGGCTTACAAACAGATGCATCCTCAGCAGTCACTATCACAGAAAAAAGCGGCGTCAAGTGCGCACGCTGAAATACGTAGCCTACTTCCGCCTTGTTCGCCATGCTGACCAACCCGAGTTCAAACTCCCGCGCCGCCGCTTTGAGAAACGTCACCACACCGGGAAACAGCGGCAGAACTTCAATCATCTGCCGGTGCAGATCAGTCTTGGCGTCCATCACCTTCTCCAACATAGGATCGGTCAACGGCTTCTTAGCGTGCTCAAACATCGAGCGAACAAACGTCCGGTCGTCCATGCCAAGAGCTCCGAAATATAACTCCTCAGTGAGAGCGATCTCATGGCCCTTCAGTATTTCCTGATAGGCCTTCATCTGAATTGTTTCGTCGTCGATGATGACGCCGTTGAAGTCGAACAAAATGGCTTTGATCATTTGGCTTGCGCTCTCATATCGTCAATCAATTTTGGCAGGCGTTCACTTTCGAGCACATCCAAACGACGCAACACTTCTGCCAGCGAAAGTTCGTTTTTCAAATTCACCTGGTAATCAAGATCAGCACGCAGGCGATCCTTCTCGCCCTGCCTATTCTGGGACATCATGATGATCGGCGCCTGCATGCCTGCGATCACAGCCAACACCAGATTCAGCATTTGATAAGGCGCTGGATCGAAACCGCGAATCAGTATCCACGAGTTGAAGACGATCCAGAAAATTATTATTGCTATCGAAACACCGATGAATTTCCAGCTACCACCAAATTCTGCGATTAGATCGGCGGCTCGATCGGCAAGTGTCAAGCGCGCTTTTTCTTCTTCGTTCGCATTACGCGAAACGCGTGATCGCAACAGCTCGTCCGTGCGTCGCAGTCTGTCAGTAAGCGCGCTCAGCATTTCGAGTGCAACATCCGGATTACTTCGGACGAACGAAAGAAACGTGTCGCGAGGAAGAATCGCGAATTGTGCGTCTTCGATGACCCTGGCGTCGGCCGATCTCTGGCGGCCGTCGATAATCGACATCTCGCCGAAGAAGTCGCCCTGCGCGAGTTCCGCGAGGGTCAGCTCATGATCGTCATCGTCGCGAATACTGATACGCACGCGCCCGCTCTCGATCAGGTACATCGCGTCGCCTTTGTCGCCCTGCTTAAAGAGACGCGTGTTCTGCGGCACCTTTTTGTCGGAAAGCAGACTGCGGAGTTCCTTTGCCGCTTCGTCGTCGAGAGAGGCAAACAACGGCACCGAACGAAGCGCCTCGAGCGTCATTTGAGTAGCAGGCTGTGACATGATTCCTCCGCTAAATAACTCTTCCATCCTTCATAAACACAATTCGATCGGCAAAACTATTTGCCAGCTCGTGGTCGTGCGTGACCATCAGAATCGTCAGTGAATCGTGGTCCACCATCTCACGTAACAGCCCCAACAACTCATGCGCGCGGATCGAGTCGAGATTTCCAGTGGGCTCGTCTGCCAGTAACACTTTCGGATTGTTCGCGAGCGCACGAGCGATTGCCACACGTTGTTGCTCGCCGCCGGAAAGTTCTGAAGGTTTGTGCGACAAACGATCGCCAAGACCGACACGCGCCAGCAGCTCACTGGAACGCGTCCGTCGTTGCTGACCACGCAAACCTCCGAACGCGAGTGCGAGGGAAACGTTCTCACGCGCCGTCATCGTGGGAATGAGATTGAAGTTCTGAAAGATCATCCCGACTGAGAAACGCCGGTAACGCGCCATCTCTTTTTTCGTAAACGGCCCCAACGGCCGCGACGCAAAAAACACTTCACCCTTCGTCGGGTGATCGAGACCGCCGAGCATGTTTAGTAAAGTTGATTTGCCGGAGCCGGAAGTGCCTTGAATCGCGACAAACTCGCCCTCGTTGATATCAAGCGAGACGTTGTCGAGGGCGGTAACATCGTTACTGCCCATCTGATAGATCTTGGAAACTTCCTGTGCGGCCAGGAGAGCGGGCATCAGTGCCTACGAACCCTCCATAGCTCAAAACGTTCGTCTTCAAAACCTTTTAGCAACATATCAAACGGCTCTGCCGAGAAACTATCAGACTCGATCAACTCCTGCACCTTCGGATCTTCATAAACCGAGCGTGAGATTATCACGTCTGAACCGGATGAGAGACACTCCAGGCGCGCCGCCATGTTTACGGTCGACCCAAAATAATCGAGGCGATCATTGAGGGTGACGGCGATACAGGGACCAGTGTTCAGTCCCGCTTTCAGTTGCAGAGGTTGAGTGCCGTCAGCGGGCACGGCAAGCAGTTGCTGGACTTCGCACATCGCCAGTAAACCGTCGGCAGAAGATCGAAACACAGCCATCACAGCATCGCCAATCGTCTTCACGACCGCGCCATCGTGCGCAGCAATCGCTTTTTTCACCACATCGAAATGGCTCATCACGCGTCCAAAGGCGGTTGCGTCGCCGATCTCCCGATAGAGTTGAGTCGAGTTACGCAGGTCAGTAAAGAGTACCGTTAGTGTTCCGACTGAAATCTGCTCACCCGGTCGGAGTGCCTCAGTCGCAAAGAGATCTCTGAACATCTGGAGGGCAGTGACTTCGGCAGCCGTGGTTGCCTGGTCGCTCCATTCCAGACGCTCGAGGATCAAGAGTTGTTCGGCGTCAGTATCATTTTTCAGTCCGAGTGAAAACTCCTCGCCGACCCGCAAGGTTTCTTCGCTCCAGCCATTACGCGAAAGTGTGACTTGTGCGGAGGTGTCGCCTTCGGGACAAACCGTGACGTCCTGCGATCCGGGGAGTTCGAGTGCACGGAGTCGATAGTTGCCGGACTCAAGCGGCAACACGAGATCCCGCTTGTCACCGGCGGGAAGGAGTTGTTGGGCCACGACATGCGGCGTCCAGTGTGGACTGCCGATGCAAAACGACGACACACTTAAACGTCTAACTGCCGGGTTAGGTCGAAAAGTCAGCTCCACATAACGATCGAAGTTGACAGTGAAATCGATCTTACAGGTGTCGCAGTGAACGTCCGTTTTGATGTCTTTTAACGATAGTCCGCTTTCCTGTGGACCACGACAAAGCGGGCAGAGTAAATCCCATTGGAAATCGAGCAATCCGACTCTCGTCGCACGCAAGCAAACTTCGAGGACGAGACGTCGAGGCTCCTGCCAGTCGTCGGCAAGTTTGTAAGGTCGAATACGTGCGACGGCGAAATCATCACCGTGTTCGAGAAACTCGGCCAGACGTTCCGCGATCGCTAGTTTCCGCTCCGGTGATTCTGTCGTTTCAAGATCTGCGATCAGTTTCTGCTTGAGCGCTGTGAGCCGTTGCAGGTCAAACGAGGACTGTGAAGTGTTGGGCTCAGCCGCTTCGACTGCGGCGCCGAGGAAAGCCGAGTCGTCATACTTGCGAATGGAGTCACGAAACCTGCGCCCGACGACGAAATTGATCTGCACCGGTATTGCAACTGCGCCGGGAAGGTTTCGTGGAGTGGACCATAGCTCGTAAATCAGATGCGTGCCACCATCGGGATTCGGCTGTAGCTCAGCGCGCATCTTTAGTCGCGCGAGCGGGCCCTTGCTGTAAACACGTTCGACGCCGAAACGCGAAGGCTTGACCCATTCGAATGGTTGTTCTTCCCATTCGACGGGCAATCCATAGATTGAAAGTCTTACTTTGCGGCGGGCATTGCGGAGTCGGTTGTCAGACGACTCGATCTCGATTTGCGGAACGCCTGTGTCGCGATTGAATCGGTTCGTATCGGCAATGAACGGCCACAGTCGTTCGGGACTCGATTTGAGATCAAACTCCCAACGTTTGTGATACTCGCGCAGAGGCATGTCAGCATGGAAAATTGCCCATTGCCGATTCCCGATTTTCGTAAGCCGGCTACCTAAAACAAATTGGCAATTGGCAATCGGCAATCGGCAATGTCAGACTTCTTTGTACTCCGAATCCACGTCTTCGTGCGACAGTGCGACGCGGTAGTTATTGGACTGGAGTTGTTTGGTGATCAGTAAATCATCCTTGGTCTTGAGGAGATCTGCGCGACTGTAAACCGACAGTTCAAAGTTATAGCCGTGAGTGATGGCGTCTTTCGGGCAGGCCTCGACACAGTAACCGCAGAAGATGCAACGGCCGTAATCAATGTTGTAGACGGACGCATAGCGTTCATCGACGCCCACACGCTGTTCGGGCGGCCGCGGATCATCTGCGGCAACGATGTAGATACACTCCGAAGGACACGCAGCGGCGCAGAGATAACACGCAACACACTTCTCGCGTCCGAGTTCATCAACGTGCAGCAGGTGCTGCCCGCGATAACGTGGCTGAACGGTGACGGGCTCGTCAGGATATTGGACCGTCCACTTACGTTTGGGAATGTAGGAAAGAGTGACACCCATTCCCTGAATAATTGCTTTCGTCGATTCGATTACTTCGCTAATGATTGACATTCTGGTTAACTCTCTTCTCTGTGCTCTACAGAGAAACCTTAAAGATCCGTTTCCGGCGTTCCACGTCGCTTTATCTCGGCGCCCGTCGCCTGCCATCTGCCGTTGCGCCACACAAACTTATCCGTGAAATCAAAAGATACAGTGCGCTCGCGAAGGAAGTAAGTGATAATCCCGGTTAAGGTCGCGCGATCTCCAACGAGAGTAAGTTTCAAGTCGCTGAATTCCCACTTGTCGACGTCCGTATTACGTTCGATAGTGCGGATGTAATCGGCTTTGGTTTCTAGTTGGCTCTCCTCACCCTGGCCCACAAAATCGTCAGCCAAAATTCGCTCGAGCTTTTTCTTGTCGGCATTGAGATTTGCAATTGTCCACTCGTTTTCGATTTCCGTTAACTGCGCTAAAACCTGCTCGTGATCGGTCGGAGGCGGAGTATCGACGTTTTCGGTCGCGTTGGAGTTTGAGTGGCTCTCCGTGGCGACATTCGAATTCTCCGGTTGATTACTGTTTATGGTCGCGCGCTCGTTCCTTTGTGAACGCATCATTCTCGGGAGAAGAACGGCAGCGGCGATCGAGAGTGCCAGAATTCCGAGAATGAACGCACCGACGATTCCCAGAACCCAGGGCCACGCTCGCCGACGCTTCGGTTCTGCACCCGAAGGAACGTATGATGCCGGCGGCTGGTAAGCCTGCGTATTCCACTCGTTATCTTCAGTGTTTTGCGGCCTGACGACGGTTCTATCGTCGTCGGTATCAACCGTTGTCAGTGGTGTGCCGTCGTCGATGCAGAAACTGAGGTTCGGATCGTCGTACGTCCTGTTGCAGGTGGAACAGCGCTTCATTTCAAATGAATTCTAAACCACCGCTCACGAAATCAACTAAGGGCCCGCGCAAGAATCCAGAAGATAAGCAACAGTATGTAAAAAGCGATGTTGACTGCGCCGATGACGATTCCCGCTATCGCCATTCCTTTCCCAGTGTATTTCTCGGGCGACTTTTTGATTTGCGAGAGAGCAACCAGTCCCAACACGAGGGCGACGATTCCGGGAACCGGGCCGAAACACCATGACAGAAGAACTCCCGAGAGGCCGACGATCATTGAGGCCATGGCTAAATTCTGACTCGGGCCAGGAGTGCGCGGATACACCGCAGGTGGAGGTGGAGGTTGCCACGCACCCGGGCTCATCGGCGGGCGTTCATCGGGCGCAATCCACCCACCGGCGACGGGCGGCTCGCGTGGCAGCCATTGAGTTGCTTGTTCGTCCGGTGTTTGTACTTGCGGCTCACGAATTTGCGGATCCCAGTTGGGATCTGATGCAGGTGTCAGGTCCTGTACGAGCGGCGTACCGTCGTCTGAACAGAAGCTCAGCCATGCTTCGCTGAACTGTCTTTTACATTGCGGGCAGTACTTCATTCCGGATCAAACAAGTTCCAAACGACTGAAGAAGTAAGCAATTTCGATGGCGGCGTTTTCGTCTGAATCAGATCCGTGGACGGCGTTCTCACCAACCGAGCCGCCAAACTCTTTTCGCAGTGTGCCGGCATCAGCCTTGGCTGGATCCGTTGCGCCCATCAGATCGCGCCACGCTTTGACGGCGCTCTCTTTTTCAAGCGCCATGACCACACAAGGTGCGCTCGACATGAATTCTGTTAGACCAGCGAAGAACGGACGCTCGCGATGCACGGCGTAAAAACCTTCTGCCTGATGTGTGCTCATGTGGATCTGCTTGAGTCCACGAATTTTGAAACCATTGTCGAGAATTCGTTGAATGATCGATCCGGTGTGACCCCCGCGCACTGCGTCGGGTTTGATTATTCCAAAGGTTAGATTGGACATATTCTGCGTGCTCTGTTTCCTCGTTCTAATTGGACAGGATTAAATCTTTATTAAAGGGCCTGCTTCATTGCCGTCCCAATATCAGCCGGTGACTTCACGACGTGAATCCCAGCCTCAGCGAGCGCTTTCATCTTCTCGGCCGCTGTTCCCTTGCCGCCGGCAATGATCGCTCCAGCGTGGCCCATGCGTCTTCCCGGTGGTGCTGTTTGTCCGGCAATGAACGCGACGATGGGCTTGGTCACATTCTCTTTCGCAAAGGCGGCGGCTTCTTCTTCAGCGGTGCCACCAATCTCGCCGATCATCACGATTCCGGTTGTCTCGTCGTCAGCCTGGAAAAGTCGCAACGCATCAACGTGTGTTGTGCCTACGATCGGATCGCCGCCAATGCCGATAGCTGACGATTGGCCCAACCCGAGTGCAGTCAATTGTCCGACCGCTTCGTAAGTCAACGTTCCGGAGCGCGAGACCACGCCGATGTTTCCTTCGCGATGAATGTGTCCTGGCATGATTCCGATTTTGCATTTGCCCGGCGAGATGATGCCCGGACAGTTTGGTCCAATCAGTCGCGTCGGTTTGTCTTTCAGATATTCTCTCACCTTGACCATGTCGAGTGTCGGAATACCTTCAGTAATACAAACCACAACGGGGATGCCGGCGTCGGCTGCTTCCATCACTGCATCTGCAGCAAAGGGAGGCGGCACGTAAATCACCGAAGCATTAGCGCCAGCTTCTTTCACCGCATCGGCGACGGTATTGAAAACAGGAATTCCCTCATGCGTCGTGCCACCCTTGCCCGGCGTCACACCACCAACGACATTCGTTCCATACTCCACCATCTGCTTGGCATGGAACGTTCCTTCTTTTCCCGTCAGGCCCTGAACAATCAGGCGCGTAGATTTATCGACTAGTACACTCAATATAAAGCTCCTCTATGAATCTGAAGTAGGTTTCACGCAAAGACGCAGAGTAAGCAAAGGCGCAGAATAAGCGCTTCCCTTTGCGCCTTTGCTTACTTCGCACCTTTGCGTGAAACTCATTCTGATAAAGCCGAAAGTTTACACCAGCTCAATCTTTTCCCCGTACTGCGGAACGTGAACGTTCCAGCCAAACTTCTCCTTGATATGTCCGGCCATCGCATTTGCCGCTTCGGGTTCGCCGTGCGTTAAGAAAGTTTGGCGCGGCACACCACTCTCGATGCCTCCCAACCAGCGCAGCACTTCACCATAATCAGCGTGCGCGGAGAAGCCACCGATCTTTGCGATGCGGCAACGCACCGGAACTCGCTGGCCCATAATCTTCACTTCCTGTTCACCGTCGAGTATGCGACGTCCGGTAGTGCCGGCAGCCTGAAACCCAACGAAGACGATGGTTGCTTCCGGATCGGGAACTAATCGCATAGCGTGATGCAAAACGCGCCCGCCAGTCATCATGCCGGACGCGCTGATAATGATGCGTGCACCTTTCGCATCGTTGAGGCGTTTCGACTCGTGGCGCGATGACGCTGTAGACATCGAATGAGTTCGCAGCGGATGTCTCTGCTGCGTGAGCACGCTCGTATACTCCTCGTCCTGTTCTTCCTTGCGATTGGCGTATGCAGCCGTCGCCGCGGCAGCCATCGGTGAATCAACCGTCACCGGCAAAACCGGGATCGTTTTTTCGTCTTCCAATTCGCGAATCAAGTAAACGATTTCCTGTGTGCGACCGACCGCGAAAGCCGGAATTAGTACTGGGGCGTCGCGTTCTGCGGCGTCGTTAATGATTCGTGCAAGCGCGACTTTCGGATCTTCGGGATCGTGCAAGCGATCACCATAAGTCGATTCGACCAACAGGTAGTCGCAAGCAGGTGGCGCAACTGGATCGCGAATGATTGGTTGATCGTAGTGGCCCAGGTCGCCGGAAAAGAGTATGCGGCGGTCTTGTCCGTCTGCTAAAGCATGGTCCACTTCCAGCAGCACCAAACTCGATCCGAGAATGTGTCCAGCGATTCTGAATCCGGCACGAATCCCTGGAGCAACTTCTATTGCCTCGCCCGTATTCGCAACCGGTTCCAGTAACTGCAAAGCAGCGAACGCGTCTTTTTCAGTGTAGAGCGGGAGTGCAGGAGTGTGTTTGGTCAGTTTATGACGATTGCGATAGTCGGCATCTTCTTCCTGCAATCGTCCTGAATCCGGCAACAGTATCTTCAACAGATCTGCAGTGCCTCGCGAGCAGTAAACCGGGCCGCGAAAACCCTGTTGGACCAGAGCGAGGAAGATAACCTGTGTGATCGATGTGCGCGTGTGTGATGAGAACCGCATTGAGCGACCCCGGCTTGAAAGGCGGCTCTTGCCAGTTGCGCTCACGCAACTCCTTCAGTCCCTGGAACAATCCGCAATCAACAAGGACACGGGCTCGGTTGGTTTGGACTAGATACTTCGATCCGGTGACGGTGCCGACACCACCCCAAAATTCAATACTGGCCAATTAATAACTCCTTCCACATCAAGTTCTGTGGCTCAAGCCGCGAGACCAACAACCTTCTCAGCGGCGTCCTTCATACCGTCAGCAACGGTAAAGTTAAGACCCGACTCCCGAATGACTCTCTGCCCTTCTTCGACATTCGTTCCTTCGAGTCGCACAACGACCGGCACTTTGATCCCAAGGTTCTTCGCGGCTTCCACCACCCCGCGCGCGACCATGTCGCAACGGACGATGCCGCCGAAGATATTGATCAAAACAGCCTTCACATTTTGATCTGCCAGGAGGATGCGAAACGCAGCTTCAACTCTTTCCTGCGACGCGCCACCACCTACGTCGAGAAAGTTTGCCGGTTCGCCTCCTGCGAGTTTGATGATGTCCATCGTTGCCATCGCGAGTCCGGCGCCGTTCACCATGCACGCGATATTGCCGTCGAGCTTGATGTAGTTGAGATCAAACTTCGACGCTTCGATTTCCAACGGCTCTTCTTCATTAAGATCGCGCAGGTTAAGAAAATCTTTGTGACGAAACAGGGCGTTGTCGTCGAAGTTGATCTTTGCGTCAAGCGCGATCAGACGACCATCCTTCGTTAATAGAAACGGATTGATCTCGGCGAGCGACGCATCCATCTGCTCGTAAGCGTTATAGAGCGACTGCATGAACTTCACTGCCTGGCTCACGAGCGCGCCAGGCAATCCCAAACCAAACGCGAGTTTGCGCGCCTGGAATGATTGAAAACCAACGGCCGGATCGATCGTCTCTTTCATGATCTTTTCCGGCGTCTTTGCCGCGACTTCCTCGATATCCATTCCACCTGCTGACGAAGCCATGAATACCTGCCGGCCTGAGGCGCGGTCGAGCACGATTCCGAGATAATATTCCTTGTCGATCGGCAAGCCTTCCTCGATCAGCAGCACTCGTACTTCCCTGCCTTCGGGACCGGTTTGATGTGTGACGAGTTTCATGCCCAGCATTTGACGAGCGATCGATTCTGCCTCGTCGGCACTGCGGGCCAATTTCACTCCTCCGCCCTTGCCTCGTCCACCCGCGTGAATTTGCGCTTTCACAACTACGATCTCGCCGCCGAGCTCTTTTGCGGCGTGGTACGCCTCTTCAGGCGACCGCGCCACAATCCCGCGTGGAACGGGCACACCATACCGTTTTAACAGTTCTTTTCCCTGATATTCATGAATCTTCATGCAACAGCCTCAGATAATTTCGGATCTTTTGGAACGCGCGAGTGTAGCCGCGGCCCTCAGTTCACCGCAAGTTGACCTGTATAATCTGCGTAATCTTTGGATAGAACGGAGCAACGCACATGAGCGACGTTGTTGTAACTTCTCAATCGAACCTGCGGAATGAAGTGCGATATGGCGAGGCGCATTCATTCGTTACCGATGAACCCATTAGCGCTGGTGGTGAAGATGCGGGACCGGATCCGTACACGTTACTGCTCGCCGCACTCGGCAGTTGCATCTCGATGACCGTTACGCTCTACGCGCGACGAAAGCAATGGCCACTCGAGCAAGTCACGGTGCGTCTGAAGCAGGAACGAATACACTCAAAAGATTGTCAGGAATGCATGCAGAACACGGAAGGTTATATTCACCGCATCGAACGATCTGTCAGTTTTACTGGCCCACTTTCCGAAGAACAACAAGCGCGCTTACAAGAGATCGCGCACAAGTGCCCGATTCATAAAACGCTTACATCTCCGATCGTCGTAGCCGAGCTGAATGAGTAACGCCGTCATTCGTTTTCATTGCTGAGCCACCAGTTAAGTGGTGTCTTTCCATCTTTCTGATCATAGACGTTGCCATAGAGCCATTGGGTGGTGGGCGTCTTTGCAATGAACTCATTGAACAAACTTTCGATCTGTTTGAAACCGGCGGCGACGGGAATGGTGAAGACCATGCCTCTCTCGATTGAACCATCAAGGGTACCGCCTAGATTCTCGACTGTTTTTGTTAGTTCATCTTTATAAGGCTCGATCAGTTCGTTCGAGAAGACCTGCACTACGACGTTTCCTGCTCGTTTAATCACCTCAAATTCGCCGTCCTCATTCAGCAACTTGAATTCATCGCCGGCAGCGATTCCCTGTACAAAACCCGGCGAGAACAACAATCGATAGCAGCCGTTGCCTAGCGCCTCGGCTTCCACATTTTCAAGTAACGGTTCACCGTTCCGGTACTCAACTAGAAGTGCAACGTGATCGCGCATTCACTCCTGAGCCTTCTCAGTTTTCTTTCGCAGGGATCGAGTTTGTTTAGTCAAAGCGGATGCTGCCGAAGATGCGAACACCGATTTCAAGTGCTTTCGCGCTTCGGCCCCGCATGGAAATCATTAGCGACGTTTTCATTGGTGAGTCGGCACCGCCTTCCTTAACCTCGACATACAAGTGCGCCACGTATTTTCGTTCCGGATGCTTGCGAGCGTAAAGCGAATCGTCAATGTATGTGGCCAGTTTTCCTGTTTTTCCACCGATCAAAAAAGACTGTTCTTTGAAGTCGACGGTAACGTCGGATTTCTTTGTCGCGCCGCCATACCAACCGTAATCGAGTGAGAGCAACATGTCGCGGTTTTCAAATTCGGCAATGCAGGAGTCAATCCCCTCCCGAGAATTGCGTTTAAGGTCAGTCGGAATCCGCATGGTGATATGGCACACCTGAACAGTAGCCGAGACGTCCTTGCGTTGTGTGTGTGGCGCGGCAACCACGAAGGTTGCGAATAATAGAGCTGCAATGAGGATTACGTTTGTCATCCATGCTTGTTCTTTTCGTCCCAGTTCATGGGCTCCCACAGCTCCACTTTGTTCCCCTCCGGGTCCATGATCCAGGCGAACTTTCCGTTTTCATGCGATTCCGGGCCTTTGAGGACTTCGACCCCGCCCTCCCGCAGTTGTGCGATCATTTCGTCAAGGTTGTCCACTCGGTAGTTGATCATGAAAGTGGAGTCGCTGGGACTAAACCACTGGCTTTCTTTCTCTGCGAGGTGCCAGACAGTAAGGCCCTTGTCTTCGGCCTTATCGTCCGGCCATTTCAGAACAGCACCGCCCCAGCTCTCGATTGGCATGCCCAGGTGTTTCTGATACCACGCTTTAAGCGTAGCGCTGTCGTTTCTGCTTTTGATAAACACTCCGCCGATTCCCGTAATTTTAGCCATCGTTGCCTCCAAATCAGGATAATGAGCGTGGCAGCATAACAGACCATTGTCACGTGAGGCAGCACTCGCATCACCGGCGCTGAGCATCATTGGGCTCAGCCGTTGACCGAAAAGCGGCATACAAAACCAGACTTCCAGCCACCGCAAGATTTAATGAGTCGGCTCCGCCCACCATCGGGATGCGAACGATCTGTTGGCAAAGTGATCGTTGCTCCTCCGTCAGTCCCGAACGTTCGTTGCCCAACAGCAGAACTGTTGGCCGCCTATATACGACTCGATCGTATTCAACCTCTCCATTGGGTGATGCTCCAATCACTGCCACACGATGTGTCTGTATCCAACGTCGGAAGCGCTCGACATTTGTGCGCACGAGTGTTTGCCTGAAGAGAGCGCCCATCGTAGCTCGAACCACGACAGGCTCGTACGGATCTATTTGTTGGCCGAGTAGGAAAAATCCAGTCGCTCCGATGGCAGCAGAGGTTCGTAAGAGCGTCCCGAAATTACCGAGTGACCGAACCTCACTCAAGACCGTCCAACACGAAGACTGATCGGGTTGAATCTCTTCAATTGTCTGGATTCGCTGATGAAGAATGGCGGCGATGCCGGACGCATGCTCAGCTCGCGAAATACTCCGAAATGCTTCTGGTGGAACACGAGCAAATGGAATACCGGCACGCTTCAACTGACGGACGAATTTTCTCGCCAGGGGAGCCGTCAATAATTTTTCGCTGTAGAGCAACGACTCGATGGGAAACCTCTGATCGACCGCTTCGACAAAGTTACGCACGCCTTCAATGAAGAAGAGCCGGTGCTGGTCGCGATAGCGACGGTCGCTTTGAAGTTTCCGAATTCGGGAGAGAGTGAGCGCAACTTCTAATTGCCGATAATCGGCTCGATGTTCATCTTTCATCCTCCGTAAGTTGAGCCGATTGGCTAAAGTAAATTAGGTGTGAATTCATGATTAGATCGCGCAGCTGTCTTGAATGCGTAATCTTGAATAGGAGAAGTGTAGGGACGTCAACAAACTTCATCGAAGATTTAAGTATTGATCACGAGAGTATGCCGAAATTTCACCTGCGTTCGCTAGTCTAGCGACTTGCGCGAAATCCCTCTTCAGTTTTAACAAACGCATTGAAGCCCAATTCCATGATCGCCGCGCGCAATTCGTTTTTCATCTGAACTCCTATTAGTTCAAGAACAGAGTAACCGTCCGAATCTTTTCCGTGGTGTAAGTCAATGACATCTAAGATCCCCAAACAGATCTCGCTTGCGCTGTCTTCATCTAAATATTTGAAGGTAGTTACGTTCGCTTCCGGGTCTAGCGACCAACAAGTCTCAGCAGCCTTTCGATTTGCTTCGGTATCGACTATCCAAACAGCACCTGTCTCGACTAACGATAAAAGTCGCTGACCATAATTTTTATCAACCACCAATGTCACCTTGTTCATGCTCTCAACCACTCAAGTCTTCTATTTGTCGAATTCGAAAGGTTCGGGGTACGTGGTTCCGGTGATCGTGCTGAGCTCGAGGTGTGAAGGTGGCACCAGTCTCAAGCGGCCGGACATCTGCACAGGTGGATGGGCCACAGACGTCGAGTGAGGTGGCGCCAGACTGCTTGCCGGCCCGTCACCTGTTTTTGTCTGTGGCTTAGACACGGCAGTTCCTCGCAGTCACTGAGTTGTCTTTTGAACGGTCATGTTAACTCAACTGTGTTGGAATGCGATCAGCCTGACGTTTGATCAAGTCTGTCCCGGCTACTTCTTTGGTGGTGCAGTTTCGATCACGATCTGCCGGATGGCCGCCTCACGTGAGATCTTTCCGTCGAGGTAAGCCTGCCAGTGAGTTTCGAGTGACTTCCTGTACCCGCGGTAGCCGCGCTCGTACATACCTAATATGACGGGTTGATAGTTGCGGACGCCGCGCTTCGCTAGTGCACGCCGCGTCAGCTCGCCGGACGTATAAAACAGAATGGCGTGCCAGAGGTTGGAGTACGGCTTGATGTTTAGCTCGCGTGATGCGCGTGCGAGGTCAGCGCCGATTGCTGCATTCGAATTGCCGTCCACAATCGCGTGGGAAGGTTCGTGCATCAACATCTCGAGGGCGGCGAAGCCCTGATAGCCCGGCTCCGTACTCGTGACAACTACATGCGCGTGTTCGCCCTCCCCGACTGTGTACGCGCCGAACTCCCATCCGAAAGGCGAGACGTCAACAATAATATCCGTCGGAAAGGGAACCCCGTATGCCTTTTGGTGGGCGGCGGCTAACTCCTCGGCGGCTGACGAGAGCATCGGCTCGGCCATCGCGATCCAGAAGCGATTCGCACGATCATCTTCCTCCCACTGTGTAACTCGGTAGATCGGCATCGCGGCTTCGAGTGCCGTCGCCGCGGCTTTGGGAAGTGATCCGTGTAGTTTCGAGGTGCTCGTTGCCGAGAGTGCCGCGTTCAGGCGTATCAACTCATCGTCAAAGATCGGATTTCGTTTGCCGAGAAATGCGCGGTAAGTCTCGACGGCCTTGTTCCATTTTGAGAGATCGTCGCCGGAGAGCGTCGCCGGAGTTGTAGGCTCAAAGCGTGCAGCATAAAGGAGCCGTTGATGCAGGTTGACCCACGGATTACTTTGCAGGCGGTAGCGACCAACCTTCACAGACAGGATAGGTTTATCCTGCGCTGATGCGTTGGCGGCGAGAATGAAGACGAAAGTGAGTGCTGCTGCGATCATGGCTAAGCAACGATTGAAGATCATAGTCATCCCCTCTGGACCGTAGCGTCATTGTTTCGCCAGCCACACGTTTCGCTCGAAGTTTTGTTCCACAAATCCCTCAATAAGAACGGCAGCGGGCTCAATCACGCAGGAACCCGCGCCCACGCAATGATATGAGTTCCAGCACCAGGCGACTCGACGCTGGCGGCCAATTCTGCTTCGAGGAGCCATTCCCACTCCGCGCTGCCGATCTCCGGCAGATCTAATCCTTCAGCAGGAACAAGGAAACCGGATGCCGACAGCTCAACATCGACAAGGCCAGCATCAGTCAGCAGCGCGGCAAGTTCATCAACGCGAAACATGTGACATTCGTTGCCGGAGATTTCACGCGGCAGATCGCCTGATGCAACTATGCGGCGATTCGACTCCAACGGCACGGCCAACACGCCACGGAGGTGGTGATGAAGCGCCCCATGCAAACTCATCACGGACACACCGAGCAGGCCACCCGGGCGTGTGACGCGAGACAGCTCATGAATCGCACGTCCAACTTGATCGAAACAATATGACAGCGGTCCGCCGAGCGCGAGACAGACGTCGAACGAGTTATCCGCGAAGCCACTCAGATCCGTTATCGTTCCCAATACATAATCGTCGGCACCCGGAGCTAACTCACGGCACGCCGCAAGCTGGACTGGCGACAGATCCAGGCAGGTGACTCGAGCGCCAAGCTCCATCGCAATGCGAGCATAAGTCCCAGGACCACATCCGCAGTCGAGTACCCGGTCGCCCGGACTTACGCGCTGGCGCAGATGACGAACGTAGATCTCATACTGCATCCTGGCGGCAGGGCTTTTGGACCAACGCTGCGACTCACGGTCGCCATATTCGTCGTACCAGGACTGTACATACTCAGGATCGAATCGCATCAGGAAGATAAATGGTTGCCATATTTCCGCTCTAAGTTGAGCACTCTGCAGTCGACTTCGCTCACGCAGTTCCTTCAAGAATAAACTTCGCTACGCCCTCAGGATCATCCCACATCGGTACATGCGCCCAGCGCTCCTGAGTTTCTCTCCAGATCACATTTTCATCTTCGGGGATTTCGTGACGCAGGCGGGCGCTGGGCGGCAGTAACAAATCACGCTTTCCAAATGCGATTGTGACTCGAATGCTCTTAGAGATCGTCTTGCCGCCACTAAAGGGTGCTTTCATACTCTCGCGAAATTTTTTTAAAGCAGCTTGAGAGGCAAAGATTGGAGCAGAGTCAAAAATATTAACCAATTCGAGGGCATCTGCTTCTGGGACTTCGGGTGATACGGGGATAGCCATAAAAAGTTTGCGCGTGCGTTCTCGGCAAAGCAGGGTGTGCGTTAGACGCGGTAAAAGGCGTATGCCCAGGCGCGTGAGTTGAAGGACTATATCGGAACGAAACGGAAAACGCTTCTTCCATAATCCCGCTGGAGAGAGTGCAACGATGGAGTTGACGCGAAAGCACGCAAGCTTTCCTAGCTTGGCTGCTTCCAGCGCCATGTACCCACCCAAAGAGTTTCCCGCGATGTCCACTGAGTCCCACTCTTCGCTGATTTGTTTCTTCTCGTCAATCCTCCCCAGCGTTTCGGCTAACGATGCCACAAGATTGGCCGGTGAATGTTGGATGTCTCTGAGCGCAGGAGTACTGCCGAAGCCAGCAATGTCAAATGCTAAGACACGTCGCTCTTTGGCAAGATTGGGAAGGACCATCTTCCACGCAACGTGCGACATCCCGATGCCGTGAAGCAGAATCAATGGGCGGCCTTCGCCCACCTCATTGTAGTGCCAGCCAAACTCGTGGTTCGGACAGAAAAGGCAGGAACCGTTATTTGGAGATTGGACCATCGTTTCCACTTACACTTACGCAGCCGCGCTCTTCAATCCGCTTCAATCCAACTCGCCAACGATTATGAGCAATGAACTCCTGAACCAGTTGGAGCTTAAGATCATTATTGAGTCGTTCAAAAATCTGCAGATACTTTTCGGGGACCTTGCAGTCGTCACCCGTGATCCAGGTAAAGCGCCGATGCTCATCCGGCCAGGCAATTACGATGGTGAAGGTTTGCGGTAAGCTAACGAAAAAGGGAGTGTTAAATTCAGCTTCTTCAAACAGACCTGCAGTTCTTAACTGATTGGCAATCTCGCTTAACTCAGTTGGTGACATTCCGACGAGCGTTTCTCTGTCATCGTAGGACTCGAAAAAGGAAAACTTCTTACCGTCTGCGGAAAGCGTAGCGCCGTCAACCCCAATGAAGATTCCAATCCTTAAGGGTGTCAAAGAGTCTCGGGTGTCGACTGGCGGTACTGATATTTTCACCTCCGGAGTTTCAGCCAAACTATCAAGCATCCAGCGATGAAGTATCGCGAGCGTTGTGCCCAGCAGAAATGTTAGTAGAGCAGTAGTTAAAAGAAGTGTTCGTCGCATTTTGCTGCGTTGATGAGAACTGAAGTCTTAGACGTCTTCGCCCTTGGAAACGGATTCAATTTGACGAGCGATCCGCAAAAAAGTGAAAGGGCCTTCAATCATTCGAGATTGAAAGCCCCTTGAAATTGGTCGGGACGACTGGATTCGAACCAGCGACCTCACGCACCCCAAGCGTGCGCGCTACCAGGCTGCGCCACGTCCCGTCTCCCTGACTTAGTATCCTGCCAAAGAACAAATGTCAAATCACGATTTACGGCTGGTTTCCTGTTCGAGCAACGACAGCAGTTCGCGTAGTTCGGCAGCGAGTTGCTTTAAGCCCTGTCGCTCTTCAGCAGTACGGGGTGCAACTTTACTCGTGTAGGTGGGTGTTTCAATTGGAAAAGGTTCACCGTCAGCAAATTCAACCGGCGCGCTCTCGACTTGTCCTTCATCGTCAACGCCGACAACTTTCAGCTTTCCACCGCCGCGAAGTTCGTTAGTCAAACGCTTCTTCGCACCAGCGATCGTGTACTGATCCTCGTAAAGCAGTTCTTTGATCCGCAGCGCCATTTCAACATCGCGTTTGCGATAGACACGTTGCCCGGCACGATTCTTTTGCGGCGCCAGCATCGGGAACTCCGATTCCCAATAGCGCAATACGTGCGCCTGCACACCGGCAAGCTCACAAACTTCCCCGATTTTGAAGAACAACTTTTCGGGAATGGCTACAGCAGGACGACTCATTCGGATTAAGCCTCGACCAGATTTCTCAGAGCTGACACTCTCTTTATCGGGCCTGGAAAGTTTGGAAAGTTCTTTGGCGAGTTGCCAACGTCGTACGAACGGCAAACATGTTACCCGCGTGCAAATCGCGTGTCAACACTTACACTTAGAGGCTCTCACTTAAAACTTTGTCTTAAAGGTATCGGTTGAGGGTCATGGTTGATTCCGACAATCGGCGGAGACCTGCTATAATCCAGCTTCCCACGCACAAAGTCGGAAGGAAACGAATCCAAACAGTGACAACCTCGCCAACGGTTTTGCGTCTTGCTTCGCGACTCGAGCAGGTCGGCTTTTCCGATATCGTCAAGCTTCGCAATCGCGTCATGGAGTTGCGTAAACAGGGCGCGACGGTTTACCAGTTTGAAGGTGGTGAACCGTTCATGCCAACGCCCGATTCAATCAAAGAAGCAATGAAGCGCGCGCTCGATGAGAATCAAACTCGTTACGCACCTTCATCCGGCATTCCTGAACTGCGCGAAACAATCGCCGAGAAGTTACAAACGCGAAATCGAATTCCTGCGCAAGCGGAGAATGTGATTGTCGTCAACGGCGGTATGCAGGGTTTGTTTGGTGCCTTCCAATCAATTGTGAACCCGGGCGACGAGGTGCTTCTCTTTTCACCTTACTGGACGCCAATCAAAGATCTGATTTCACACTGTCAGGGCCGCAGTGTCCTCGTCCCCACTGACGAAGCGCGCGAGATCGGCTTTCAACAAACGCTCGCACGATATTCAACGGAGCGAACACGAGCGATCTATTACAACACTCCGCAGAATCCGAGCGGCGTTGTCTTCACACCTGACGAAGCAAAAGCTGTTGCTGAGTTCGCGCAGGATCGCGATCTGGTAGTTGTTGCAGATGAGGCGTATGAAGATCTTGTTTACGACGGCGAACATTTTTCGATCGCTTCGCTTGAAGGAATGTTTGAACGCACGATCAGTTGCTTCACGTTTTCGAAGTCGTATGCAATGACGGGTTGGCGACTCGGTTACGCAGTTGCGACTGAACCGTGGATGACTGGTCTGAAGAAAGCAACACTCTATTCTTCGAATGGTGTTTCGACTCCGACGCAGTGGGCCGGACTTGCCGCAATGAAGATTGATCCGGCAACACTGGCTGAGATCAGAACTCAATACAAGTTGCGTCGGGATTTGATGTTGTCAGGGTTGAACGAAATAGGACTCCACTGCGATCCGCCGGCAGGAGCGTTCTATGCGTTTCCGAATGTAAGCCGGATCAGCAAAGACAGTCGCGAAGCTGCCGAGGCATTGCTTGATCGTGCGCAGGTCGCTAGTGTTCCGGGAATAGTGTTTGGTGCGCAAGGCGAAAGTCACTTGCGCTTCTCCTTTTCTACTTCGATCGAAACAATTGAAGCAGGACTCGATTCACTTCGTCGTAATCTTTAAGGATGCGAGACGAACAAGAACAACGTCCCGACCAAAACAGTTCCACTAAAAGCGAATTCGATTTCATCGAGGCCCTGCGGCAACGCGCCGGGATTGCGGGACATTCGCTTGTTGCCGGCATTGGCGATGACGCAGCCGTACTGCGCAGCACACCAGGCAAAGAAACAGTCATCACTGCCGATCTGCTGGTTGAAGACATCGACTTTCGTCGCACGACCACGCCGCCTTATCTTCTGGGCCATAAAGCACTCGCCGTTTCACTTTCAGATATTGCTGCGATGGGTGCGAGGCCACTGTGGTCCATGGTTTCAATCGGCGTGCCCGAATATGTGTGGGCAAACAGATTTTGTCGAGCGGCTTTACGATGGATTGTTCGACCTTGCGAATCGTTACGGTGTGCAGCTAATTGGTGGCGACACCTCACGCACCAATGAACGTATTGTTATCGATTCGATCGTCAGTGGTGAATGTGCCGCGGGAATGGCCGTCCTGCGTTCAGCCGCGAAGGCAGGTGATCAGATCTTTGTAACCGGTTCACTTGGGGCTGCCGCTGCGGGATTGCGACTCATCGAGCGCGGCGCACAACTCGCCGAACAAAATCTCGCCGACGACAATTCACAAAAACTCGATCACGTTTTGTTGCGCCAGCTTCGTCCGGAGCCACGAGTTGGATGGGGTATTGTGCTGGGTGAAGAACGTCTCGCCACGTCGATGATCGACTTGAGTGATGGTCTATCGTCCGATCTCAATCGATTGTGTACTGCGAGCAAGGTTGGGGCCTTGATTGATTCGACTTTGTTGCCTGTCGATGAACGAGTAACTGAACTGTGCGGGCGGCGTGCGCTCGATCCGCTCCAGCTTGCATTGCACGGCGGCGAAGACTTCGAACTGCTCTTTACTGTGAAGCCCGGGGATGTTGCGCGGCTTCCGCGTCGTGTGGATGGTGTTGAGATCAAACGCATCGGCGAAATAACCGATGCCTCAAGCGGTGTAAAAATCTCCGAGGGCGCGCGCGTCTGGGAACTCAAGCCCGGTGGGTGGGTTCACTTCTAGTATTGTCGATTGCCAATTGCCGATTGCCGATTTAGGTGCCGACAGATTGAACTTAGCTCGGATAAATCGGCAATCGGCAATTGGCAATCGGCAATAACCTACCTTATCCTCCGTAGTCCATGCTCAAGTTTCGAAATACTCTGACTGGCCGCGTTGAAGAGTTTCGCCCGATGAACGAGGGCGAGGTTCGGATGTATTACTGTGGTCCAACCGTTTGGAACTACGGACACATCGGAAACTTCCGCAGCGCTGTGGCCGTTGACATTCTGCGTCGTTACCTGAAATTCAAGGGATACAAAGTCACCCACGTCATGAATATTACTGACGTGGACGACCGCATCATCAGCGAGTCGCAAAAAGCCGGCTTAAGTATTGGCGACTACACCGCGATCTATATCAACGCATTCTGGGAAGACTTCGACGCACTGGGTTGCGAACGACCTGAGGTCGTGCCATGCGCCACACGTCACATACGCGAGATGGTCACGTTGATCGAGAAACTGCTGGCTTCCGGTCACGCCTATCGATCAGACGATTCGATCTACTACCGCATCGCTTCGTTTCCTGAATATGGCAAGCTTTCCAAGATTAACTTCGCTGGAAACATTGCGGGCGCAAGTGAACGAGTCGACACGGATAAATACGACAAGGAAGACGCGCGCGACTTTGCGCTTTGGAAAGAGCCAGGTTCGGAAACCGAACCGGCGTGGGACACTTCAATCGGACGCGGCCGTCCCGGCTGGCATATCGAGTGCTCGGCGATGTCGATGAAGTATCTCGGCGAGACATTCGACATTCACGCCGGCGGAATCGATCTCGTATTTCCGCATCACGAAAACGAAATCGCGCAGAGTGAAGGCGCGACCGGAAAACAGTTCGTTCGTTACTGGATTCACTTCGAACATCTGAAAGTCGACGGCGAAACGATGTCGAAGTCGAAGGGCAACTACTACACGTTTCGCGATGTGACCGCAAAAGGCTTTTCGGCAGCGGCTGTGCGCTACTTTCTTTTGAGTGTGCCTCACAACAAGCAACTCAATTTCACTTTCGATGCACTCGCAGGCGCTGAGCGAACTGTTGCGAGTCTGCGTGACTTTCGCGCGCGCCTCAGCGAGGCTAAGACTGAGCCTGGCAAAAACGAGAAGCTGGCGGAAACGGCTGCGCGCGCGTTGCAGGAATTTGAAGCCGGAATGGACGACGATTTCAACACCTCGATCGCGCTCGCGGCAGTTCACAATCTTTCACGCGAAGTGAACACCGCACTCGCTCGCAAACAGGTAAAGGTCGACAACCAGCGTGAGCTGCTGGCACTGATCGATCGTATTGATACCGTCTTGAATATCTTTGGCGAGCAGCAACGCGAGATGCTCGACAGTGAAGTCCAGTCGTTGATTGACGAGCGTCAGGAGGCGCGACATCGCCGCGACTTCGCACGTGCCGACGAAATCCGCGACGAGCTCGCGAGCCAAGGCATCATCCTCGAAGACACTAAAGACGGCGTACGCTGGAAGCGTAAGTAGGGCCACAAAAAAGCACAAAAGTGATGAGCCAAATGTCCACAACCACCCGTGAACTCCAAACAGAAGTTGCATCTGTAACCGAAATCAGAAAACAGTTTCCCGCTCTCGAACGCGTCCACAACGGATTTCCGGTGGCGTATTTTGATGGCCCAGGCGGCACACAGGTACCACGGTACGTCGTCGAGCAAATGAGTGATTATCTTTATCACCACAACGCAAACACACACTGGGCTTACCCCACGAGCGCCGAAACGGATGCGGCACTCGAACATGCCCGCGAGGTGTTTGCGGAATTTCTGAACGCGTCGCCTACTGAGGTCGCGTTCGGCGCAAACATGACCACGCTCACGTTTCACCTGTCGCGTGCGCTCAGTCTGAATTACGAGCAGAACGATGAGATCGTGGTGACGGAGTTGGACCATCACGCCAACATCGATCCGTGGCGGCGCCTTGCAGTGGAACGTGGTGTAACGATTCGAACGGTAAGAATGGACACGGCGACTGGTCAGCTCAACACGGAGGATCTCGAGCGTTACATCACTCCGAAAACAAAACTCGTTGCAATTGGAGCCGCGTCAAACTCCCTCGGAACTATCAACGATCTCAAGACGATTATTGCGATGGCGCACAATGCAGGTGCCCTCGTGTTTGTCGATGCCGTGCACTACGCGCCCACACGCATTGATCGACGTCAAGGAACTTGATTGCGACTTTCTGGGAATGTCGGCATACAAGTTTTATGGACCACACGTCGGTGTGCTCTTTGCCAAACGCGCGCACTTCGAGGAGATCGATTTTCCAAAGCTCGTACCGGCTCCGGACTACGCGCCCGAGAATGCGGAGACAGGGACACAGAATCAGGAAGGAATGGTCGGAGCAGGAGCGGCCGTTGAGTTTCTGGCGTCGCTGGGTGGGCAGTCGGAGCGCCGCGAGAGTCTGCGTAGCGCATTTCAAGAGATGCACGCGAGGAACTCTGCTCTGTTCAATCGTCTCTGGAATGCATTGAGTTCGATGCCACGTGTCACACTCTATGGCCCGCCATCGGATGCGCAACGCACCCCGACATTGTCGTTCACGATCGAAGGTTGCACTTCAACGGATGCGGCGCGTCGACTCGCGGCCAAGGGACTTTTCCTGTCGCATGGCGACTTCTATGCTTACACAATCGTGCAGCGTCTCGGACTGGCGCCTGAAGGATTGATACGCGCCGGTTGCGCCTGTTACACAACTGAGGAAGAGATCGATCGGTTGATCCAGGGCGTACGCGAAATCTCTACGACCTAATCCGTACCTGATCCGCGTTTATCCGCGTTAATAAAGTCGGCAAGCAACCCGTAGGCGGTGCTTTGCAGATTCGGCCGGTGCGAAACGATCGTCAATCCGGGAATCGTGTCGAGCTCAAAGTGGATCGCGAGTGACGTCCCGCGCACGCCACCCAACGGATCGTTCAACGCAATCTGTTCAGGTCTCACAATAGCCGTCACTGATCCATCTGCATTCACGGTTGCACGCGAGAGCAACTTGAATGGCTTGCCTTCAACGCGTGCTGCCTGCAACGTCGCTGAATCAAGATCGCGAATTCCTTCACGGCGCACATCTGCCGGCAACAGCGGCGCGCGCAAAATCACTCGCGCAATCGCACAGACTTTCATGATCGAATCCCAACCATCGACGTCGTGACTGGGATCAGTTTCCGCGACGCCGAGTTCCTGCGCTGTCTTCACGCCCTCAGCGAAGCTTCTTCCTTCCTCCATCGTTTCCAGAATTACATTCGTCGTCGAGTTGAAGACAGCACTGAACCCACGAACTCGCACCGCCGGCAACGTCTCGCGAAAGAGTGAAAACACAGGCGCGCTATCGAGCACGGTTGACTCAAACATCAGCCGCTTGCCTTTCGCGACTGCGATTTGGTTTAGCTCGTTATACGCATAAACAATCGGAGCTTTGTTTGCGGTGATTGTGTGCGCACCCGCTTGAAGTGATTTTCTTAGATAATCGATCGCAGGCTGGCCGGTCTCAGGATTCAGCGAAGTGGTTTCAAAAACAACATCCGGTTTCGCAACTGCCAGCCATTCATCGATGCTATTTAGCAATGCGGTGTCGTCGTGACCAGCTAACAAATTCGAGACATCAATCGCGTTCTCACTCGCACGCCAACCCATCCGCCGCGTCGCAACACCACTTATCTCCCACTCAATCCCATAATTCTCACGCAGCTCCGCCGACTTCGACACGAGCAATCGTGCGAGCGCACGCCCGACGTTACCGAATCCAAGGAAGCAAAGTCTGTAATGTTTCATCGACAGGATTACAGGATTTACATGCAAACCCCGTAATCCTGTCAACCTAAATGTTAGTTGCGATTGTAAGCCGATGGTATCGGCACGTCGCCGGAGGCACCCCAGGGACCGTGATACAGCGGTGTGCCGTTGGAACTCTGATAGATGTACCAAAAGCCATCGCTGGGTCGCCAAACCGCCGCGTCGGATTTGCCATCACCGTCCCAGTCCGTCGCCGAAATAGGGATATCGCTGCTGAAGCCCCAGGGCCCAGTAAAGGTTGCCGTGCCGGTGGTACTTTGTAATACCCAAAGACCGCTGCCCGGTCGCCACACCGCGACATCAGCCGAGCCATCTCCGTCGTAGTCTGAAGGCACCATGATGTCGTTAAAGCTTGTGCCACCAAACGTCTCGTAGCGCACCACTGCCGTTGCACTTTGGAGGATGTACCAGGTCCCAGTGCCTGGCCGCCAAACAGCGAAGTCAGCCTTTCCATCACCATCATAGTCAGCAGCGACTGGTCTATCTCCCGACGTTCCGAACGGGCCGCCACTTGTTGACCCGGTCGAGCTGTTGATGATGTACCAGGTGCCGTCGCTTGGTCGCCAGACAGCTACATCGGTCTTCGCATCGCCGTCGTAATCGGCAGGCACTGGTATGTCTCCAGACGTGCCCCACGACTCAAAACGCTGCGAGTTGTCAGAGCTATTGATGATCCGCCATTGGCCCGTACTCGGTCGCCACACAGCACGGTCGGCCAAACGGTCGCCGTCATAGTCTCCCGGTACGATCTGATCGCCCGAAGCACCCCATTGCACCTGATTCGAGGTACTGGTGGCGGGGAAGTAGACGTACCAGGTGGTGTCGCTCGGTCGCCACACCGCGAGATCGGCCTTCAGGTCGCCATCAAAGTCGGTGCTCGTCGCGCGTGGCGGCAATGGCAGGAAGTTTGAGTAAAGGAGACGGTTTGGTGTGCCTGTTCCAGGATTGTTCACTACCCCCGTCGTCGCATTATTAACGATCGCCGCGTGAACCGTCGCAGGTGAAGCAGTTGGATTTATTTGTAGATACTGCGCCGCGACGCCGGCGACGTGTGGCGTGGCCATCGATGTACCACTGATGGTTGTCGACGAGGTATCGTTATCGATCCATGTGGAAGTAATGAACTTCCCAGGAGCAAATAAATCTACCACCGAACCAAAGTTCGAAGACGAAACACCAGAGAACACTGCTCGTGTGTCTGTGTCGTCTGTCGCGGCAACGGTGAGACCCGCCGGCACATGAGCCGGGCAAGCATTGGCGGCATCAACACCATCGTTGCCTGCACCTATAGAGACCGACAGTCCCGAGTTAATGGAGTTGACCACAGCTTGGTGGAGAGCGGTGTTATGAGCGGCCGTGAGACTGAGGTTAACGACTGCCGGATTTATGCGGTTGAATCTGACCCAATCGATGCCCGGCGACAACAGTCGAGATTGGGGTGGTTGGACCGCAACCGAAAACGCGCACACTGTGAAGTTTTACTCCCTTGGCAACGCCGTAAGTCCATGAGCCGAGAATACCGGCGACATGCGTGCCGTGCCCGAAACAGTCAAGCTGTCCATCGCCGATAAAATCTACCGCAACCGAAGCGCGCCCGTAAAAGTCCTGATGTGTGACACGAATCCCGGTGTCGATCACGTAAGCGTGAACTCCAGCACCATCAGGTTTGTAAGTATAGGCATTGTTTAGTGGAAGGTTTCTCTGATCGATGCGATCGAGACCCCAGTTCGGAGGGTTCAGTTGTGTGCCGGAGACGCTTGCGACACCATCTTCAACAACGTAGTCAACGGACGAATCGTTGCTGAGGGCGATCGCATTAGTCTCTGTGGTCTGAAGCGAAAAGCCTTTCAGGGCATGTTCGTAAACGAATCCAACCTGACCGCCGTACGTTGCCGCCAAACTCTGCGACGCCGAGGCTACTTCAGTGATTTCATCGTTCAAGACCACGATGTATTGATTGGGAATAGCATTCTCAGTGTGTTGAAATTTCGACTCCTGTGCTCTGCTTCCAGAGGACATGAGAAGAAATCCGCAGATAGATACAACTATAGCTGCGGTGAGTATAGGGGCTCTCTTCATTTGATTTCTCCTTGTGTGAGTTGCGTTAAGCGACGTGAGTCCGTAGGGACTGTGATTACTTGAGGGGGAACTTCTCTGAGATAGGCGAGAGCATACTCTTTAAAGAAACGTTGTCAACAAGTTATATTCATAGCGAAAACTTTCATGAAACAGTATCACGATCTTTTGCGATCGATTCTTAAGAACGGCAGTGAACACCGCGATCGGACGGGTGTGGGTACCATTTCACATTTTGGTTTTCAGACAAGATTCGATCTGCGCGAAGGGTTTCCGATCGTAACAACGAAGCGCGTTCCCTTTCGCTGGGTGGCGGAGGAGTTGTTCTGGTTTTTATCCGGCGACACGAGTGAAACGAATTTGCGTGAACGTGGTGTTGATATCTGGGCCGAGTGGGCCGATGAAGAACACACCGCGAAGTTTGGACGACGGGCCGGCGATCTTGGACCGGTGTATGGTTATCTCTGGCGCTCGTTTGGTGGAAATTATCCTGAGAAAGATGGTTTGGACCAGATCGGTAATCTGATCGGACAGATCGAACACAATCCCGATTCACGCAGATTGATCGTGACCGGTTGGGATCCACGCCAGGCTGATAACGTCGATCTGCCGCCGTGCCATACGTTGTTTCAATTTAAAGTGGAGAATGGTCGCATTCTTCACTGCCAACTCTATCAACGTTCTGCCGACGCATTTCTCGGTGTGCCGTTCAACATCAGTTCGTACGCGTTGTTGATGCATCTCATTGCCCACGTCACGGAGTTGGAAGTCGGTGATTTTGTTTACACACTTGGCGATTATCACATTTACAAAAACCATCTCGAGCAAGTTGAGCAACTGTTGTCGCGAGAGCCGCTGCCGCTGCCTGAATTGCAGATCAACGACACGCAGAATAAACTGCGCGGGCTCGAAGGACTGCTCGCGATGAAGTACGAACACTTAAACCTCGTCGGTTACAAATCACATGGGAAGATAGCGGCGCCAGTCGCGGTGTAAAGATGATCATCGGAATCGCAGCAGTCGATCGTAAAGGCGCCATCGGAAAAGGTGGCAAGCTACCGTGGCACTATTCGGCGGACATGAAGTTCTTTCGCGAGACGACTACGGGACACGCGGTCGTGATGGGTCGGAAGACGTGGCTTACGATCGGGAAGCCGCTCAAGAATCGGCTGAATATCATTCTCAGCCGCGACTCGAACATCGAGCCACAGGAATCGCTTCTGGTGCTTAGCGACGTTGATTCAGTTATCTCGTTTAGTGAAAAGCTCTCGACAGATCTATTCGTGATCGGAGGCGCACAAATCTACCAGGCGTTCCTGCCACACATCGAGAAGTGGATCATTACTCAGGTGCCTTTGACTATCGGCGGAGCGGACGCGTTTATGCCTGATGGATATCTGGAGGGATTTAAAGAGGTCGATTCGAAATCTCTCGGCGACAATCTAGTTGTGAAGTACCTAATCCGCGAATCAAAATAACTCGTCCAGCGCTTCATCGACAGATCGCACACCAACTACGCGCACACCCAACAATCGCTCAAGTCCAGCAACATTCGACGCCGGCATTACGATCTTTTTGAACCCGAGGGCTTGTGCCTCACGAGCGCGAACGGAAGCCTGCATTGCGCCGCGTACTTCCCCCGTCAACCCAATCTCACCGAACACCGCGGTGTGTGGATCAACCGTCGTGTTCTTGAAACTCGAAACAATCGCCGTCACGACACCGAGATCAGCCGCCGGCTCATCGACTTCAAGCCCGCCGGCAATGTTCACAAAAACGTCGTCGCCAGTGAGTTGGAGTCCCGACCGCTTCTCGAGCATCGCGATCAAGAGTGCGACGCGATTCTGATCGAAACCCTGCGTCATTCGCCGGCCAGATCCATACTTCGTACCCGAAACTAAGGCCTGAACCTCAACTAACAATGGCCGCGTACCTTCCATACAGGCTGTGACGATCGAGCCCGCAACATTCTGTGGTCGTTCCTGTAGAAACATCTGCGACGGATTCGCCACGGGCCTCAGTCCGGCCCCAGTCATTTCAAACACGCCGACTTCATTCGCTGCTCCAAAACGATTTTTGACCGCCCGAACGATACGATGGTTGTGATGTCGTTCGCCTTCAAAATAAAGAACGGTGTCGACGATGTGCTCGAGGATCTTTGGACCAGCGATCGAGCCTTCTTTCGTGATGTGCCCGATCAGAAAAATCGGAACGCCGCGATTCTTCGCCAAGAGGAGAAACTGATGCGCGACTTCCCTCACCTGTGAAACCGATCCCGGCGCCGATTCGATCGCACTCGAAAACACAGTCTGGATCGAATCGACGATGATGGCGCCGGGCTTCAATCGCTCGATTTCGTTGATGACGTTTTCGAGATTTGTCTCAGGCAGGAGATAGACGTTCTTGGCTTCGACGGCGAGTCGTTCGCCTCGCAACTTGATCTGCCGTTCCGACTCTTCACCGGAAACGTAGAGCACGAGCGCACCGGCGGCGCTCAATTTGTCCGCCACCTGAAGCAACAACGTGCTCTTACCAATTCCGGGATCACCGCCGATTAGAACAAGAGTGCCGGGTACGATGCCGCCGCCGAGGACACGATCAAACTCCGTGACTCCGGAAGGAATGCGGACATCGTCCTGTGATTCGACCTCAGTGAAAGGGACTGCCGATACGTCGCGAAGTTTTAAAGCCGTTCCGGGAATGCCGCGACGTCTGCGCTTTTTCTTCGGCGAGAGAATTCCATTCGCCACACTCGGGACACTTGCCAAGCCACTTGCCGGCCTTGTGACCGCAGTGCTGACAAACGAAAACTGTTTCTTTTTTCATTAAGCAGATTTTCACGCAAAGACGCAAAGGTAGCAAAGAAAAACTTAGCGTCTTTGCGCAACCTTTGCGCCTCTGCGTGAAATATTTCCTACAGCAACTCTTTTACGTTTTCTGTCGGACGCCCAAGCACCGCCCGATCACCACGCTCCACGATCGGTCGTTGAATCAAGTCCGGATGTTCAACCATCATCGAGACAATCTCGCTATCACTGAACTTGTCCTCGCTCAGTCCGAGCTCTTTGTAGACTGGTTCACTCTTCCGCAAAAGATCCCGCGGCTTCATGTTCATTTTACGAAGCAGCTCAGTGAGTTTCTTTTTACTCAACGGCTGAATGTAATAGTTGACTTTCTCAAACGGAATGCCGCTCTCACGGAGCATCTTGTCCATCTCGCGACATTTGGTTCAAGTTGGTTTTTCGTAAACTGTGATCGAATCAGGCATACTACGGGAAGATCCCCCTTACGCTTGTGGCTTCAGCAACTCTTCCGACCGCCAGAATATAAGCACCTGTGCGCATGTCGGTGTTGTAACGCTGGGCAGTCTCATACACTGAATTGAATGCTGTCTGGATCGTCGTCTCGAGTGTTTCGTTAATCTGACGTTCCGACCAGAAGAACGAATTCTGATCCTGCACCCATTCATAATAACTCACGGTCACGCCGCCCGCGTTTGCGAGAATGTCGGGTATGAGGAAAACTCCCTCATCTTCAAACACACGATCGGCGCCCGGCGTAGTTGGTCCATTTGCCAGCTCGGCAATGATCTTCGCTTTCACATTGCCGACGTTTTTCATCGTGATCGCGTTTTCGAGTGCCGACGGTAAAAGAATGTCGCAATCGATACTGAGAATATCTTCGGCCGCAATCTCTTTCGTCCCGGGCAATCCGGCCAGCGACTTCGTCTCAGCTTTGTACGTCAACGCTTCGGCCACATCCATACCGCTCGCCGAATAAACTGCGGCTTTCGAGTCGCACGCAGCCACGACTTTCGCCCCATCCTCTGCAACCAAACGGGCGATATTCGCACCAGCATTCCCAAAACCCTGAACTGCGATACGGGCGCCGTTCAAACTCATTCCTTTGACGCGACAAGCTTCACGCAAAGCGTAGAGACAACCACGCGCTGTTGCTTCTGCGCGACCCTGCGATCCACCGAGAGAGATTGGCTTGCCTGTGACCACGCCGAGCTCCGTATGCCCACGCACCATCGAGATGGTATCCATGATCCAAGCCATTGTTTGTTCGTCGGTGTAAACATCGGGTGCGGGAATATCTCGATCCGGACCAATGATCGGTGCGATCTCGAAAGCATAACGACGTGTTAGTCGTTCCAGTTCGTTTCGCGAAAGACTCTTGGGATCACAGACCACTCCGCCTTTGCCACCGCCGTAAGGAATACCCACGGTCGCGCACTTCCAGGTCATCCACGAAGCGAGTGCTTTGACTTCGTCGAGGGAAACGTTCGGGTGATAACGAATGCCTCCTTTTGCTGGTCCACGTGCGATGTTGTGTTGTACTCGATAACCTTCAAACACCTGCACATCACCGCCATCCATCTTCACCGGGATCGAAACAATGAGCTGCCGCTTGGCATTCTCCAAAACGTGTCGCATCGAGGGGTCGAGATCGAGGTAATCGGCAGCGCGGTTGAATTGCTGCTTAGCAATTTCAAATGGATTCAGTTCTTCCTGAAACGCCCGTTGGGTCGCCATGCAATCTCCTCCTGGTAAGTGTGTAGGAACTCGGAGAGCGGCAGTAATCCTATGTCGGGCGCGAATATGTTTCAAGCGAGCGGGAACCCCCGGCGCGCGCCGGTGTCTAATCAGCCGAGTAAGCTCCTGCGACCCGAATGGCACCGGCAACTAGTGGAGGAACTCGATGTTTAATAACCTGATTGAATCAACCTCGCATGTGAAAGAATTCAAGCGCCGCGGGTCGTTTGTACTGTTAACCACCATTACTTATGCAGTGTTGCTTGTAATCGGCGGTGTTGCGAGTGTCTATGCTTACGATGCACATCTTGACAGCCAGAGCTACGAACTTGAAATCACTTTTGTGCCGATCCTGCCGGAAGCGGCCCAACCCGAACCCCCAAAAAACACAATTCGTCCAGCGTCGACAACGGATGCTACTCCGAGGCACTCCGTTCGGACCGAGCTAATCACCAGCACGTCTGATCCCACAAAGGTACCGCCCGATATTGGCGTCAAGGCCAGTACGGTACCACCAGCACGATCGGACTCGATTGTCGGAACCTTCAATGCGGATCCTCCTACGCCCGCGTTTAATGGACCTGGCGTTCCTAACGGCACCGGCAATACACCGGCTGTCAATATCGACACTCCCCCACCCCCGCCGGCTGCGACACCGAAGCCTGAGATCCCAAAGGTGCTCAAGGTTTCACAGGGAGTTCTCACGAGCAAAGTTGTCCAATTGCCAAAGCCGGCCTATCCGCCACTGGCAAAACAGATGAGGCTGCAAGGCTCGATAAGTATCCAGGTACTCATTGATGAGGATGGCAGAGTGGTTTCAGCTAAGGCGCTCTCGGGTCATCAAGTTCTTGTCAGGGCCGCAGAGGCAGCGGCAATGCAGGCCCGGTTCTCGCCAACGCTACTTAGTAATCAGCCGGTGAAGGTATCAGGCGTGATCATTTACAACTTTGTGTTGCCTTAATTTAGACGCGTCCTGCCAAAGCAAAAGAGGTACGGAAGACAAACCTTCCGTACCTCTCCCGCCGTTTGCCATAGGTTATTCTACGAGGTCGCGAATGATGCCGCGGCCACCGCCCGTCATCACTTCTTTTCCGTGTTGATTCGTGCAACGCCATTCGGTGTTGATGTCGAGATAATCATCCGTTGGCGTCGCCTCGATCAACGTCACGACACACTCAATCGTATCACCTGAAAACACGGGACGGTGAAAACGAAAGAACATCTCACTCGCGATTAGATTCATGTCGCCGCCGATCTTCGTCGGCAACGTTGCAGTCAATAGACCATGGGCCATCAGACGCCCCTGGGCGTCGGGTACGAGATGGTGCTCGCCGCCATCTCCGGAAACAGTTGTGAACAGACGAATGTCTTCCTCAGTGAACGTCCGCCGCCACGACAATGTGTCTCCAACTTTCAATCCGTCCCAATCCGTGACTTATAAAGTTCGCACCCAACCGTCAATTTCGTTCATTGCATCTTCGAAAATTTGATCCGGTGGCTTGCCAAGTTTTTTCGGGGCCTTGAAGGAGTGATCACCGCCTTCAATCGAATAAATTTTTGCGGCCGGACGAAGATTCTTGATGAATGGTTTGATTTCGTCTGGAGCGCCCAGAGCGTCGCGAGTGCCCTGCACAAAGAGCATCGGCTTCTTGATGTGTTCGAAATGTTCTACGCGAAGCTTGCTGGATTGACCGGGTGGATGAAGCGGATATCCGAGAAACACCAACCCCGCGACTTCATCTGCGATCGATTCCCTCTCCTCGCCCGCCATCACCTGCGACGCAATTCGACCGCCCATCGACTTCCCACCGAGAACCAGTCGATTGCCCTTCAACTTCTTCTGTTTGAGCGCTGCTGCGATTACCGCTAGAAAGCAGCCTTCGAGCTTGTGCTTCTGATCGGGGACCGAGCGTTCCTGCTCCATGTAGACAAAGTTGAACGTCATCACGTCAAAGCCACGTGACGCGAGCCCCTTTGCGAACGTGCGCATAAAACCACTGGTCTGGTTAGCGCCCGCACCATGGCCCAAGATGATAGTCAGGCCCGCACGGTCCTTTTTATCAGCAGAATAAAGAAGCGCAGTCACTGCTTCTTTATCGTTGACATCGACGGTAAGTTTCTCGGCTTCGTCTGGCATTCAGGAATTGATTAAACTTCTTTCGCTAGCATTGCCAGAGCGTCCTGGAGTTCGTCCCTAAATCTTCTTGCGACACCCTTCTGAACACTCGGAGCACTCTTCGAGAAATAAGCCAGATTGCCGTCGGGTCTCTTTTTGCCACGCTCCGCATAGATCGCGCGAATCACTTGCTCATCATAGCTTGGATCTGTTTTAGAAACCGACACATTCGCTAATGCTCGGTGAACGATCGGTGTCGCACCGCCATGTTGGACGGCAGTGGACCAGATTACGTCCTGAAGCGCGCGACATCTCGTGTTCACGTCTAACCCGTCGTCATGCAATATCTTTGCGGCAAGTAGATCGTAATGAGATCGCTTGATGAATGCGTGCTGCGCCCTTTGAAAGGCGTTCGTTTCGGCAGCCGCGATCCGTTTCCAGCAGGCTGTAAACGGTGCGGTACCGGCTTTCAGATTTTGAAAATCCGCCGACCAGGGAAAGCCGGCCTGCGTTACGAAACGAGTCGGAACACCCATTTTACTTGCCATCTGATAAGAGCCGTAGGAAACACCCCCAGGATCACCGGCACCTGTGGACACCGTACCTGGTCCGCGACCACCTGTTTCATACTTCGCCGAAAGCTCGCCCAGCAGATCCGCCAAAGCCTCACCCAACGCTCCAGCGGCCGAACTAGTCGTCGTAGTCGCGGTCGTGCTAACGGGAGTTGCAGGAACAACGTTCCTTGGCAACGGCTTCGTGTTTTCGGTAGACGTGTCGGGAAGATTGATTTTGTCGCCAACCGTGATCTTGTTTGGATTTGTTATAGAGGGATTAAGCTTAAGTAACTGGGCCAGTGTGATGCCATTGCGCGTCGCAATCTTCGAGAGCGTATCGCCAGCCTTCACAACATACGTCATCTGAGGGACTCCTTTGCCAATTTCACTGAATCTGTAGTCGAGCAAGAGCAGTGCGGGGATCTCGAATAGTAGTAAAGGGTTAGAGACTGAGTCAATCCACAAATTACGCAGATTTACTAAACGTACAGTCTAGGTACGCGTTCACTGATACCGCACGTAACTTCATACGAGAGCGTGCCGGCGATGCGCGCCAGATCTTCCGCCGTTATTTTTAGTTCGGGACTATTCCGATTCCAACCAAGCAACGTGACCTGATCATCAATCTCGACGCCCGGAACGTCAGTCACATCGATCAACGTCAGGTCCATCGATATCCGTCCCACCACTGGCGCATACCTGCCGCGCACGATGACGTGAGCGCGATTCGAGAGCCCACGCATGTATCCGTCGTGATAACCAATCGGGAGTGTGGCAATCAAACTCTTTCGAGAAGCTTCGAATGTGCAGCCATAACCAATCGTTTCGCCGGGCGGCACCCACTTCAACAGACTTATCCTGGAGTGCAGCGACATCACCGGCCGTAGTTCAGGATCTCCAGGCGAAAGTGGAAGAACATCACGCCACAATCCGTACAAGACACCGCCGGGTCGCACCAAATTCCCCCACGAATCGCGATGACCGAAAACACCGGCTGAATTCGCGAGATGCAGGTACGTCGGACGATATCCGTGGTCACGAAATACCGACACCGCATCTTCGAAGCGCTGAATCTGATCGCGAGTAAGAGGTTGGCACGCGGCATCGTCGGCAGCGGCGAGATGAGTCATAACTCCATCGATGCGCACGTTGCGGAATTGCTCCAATTGAGGGATGAACTCGTTCAACTGATCGAAACGAACTCCCAACCGTCCCATGCCGGTGTCGATTTTCACATGAACGTCGGTCACGACACCGGCGTTACCGGCTGCCTGATTCAGCGCCTCGATCATGTCAAGACGATAAACGACTGAAGTCAATTGATGTTGAATACAAGCAGCAGCCTGACCCGGCCAGTAACCTGCGAGCAACAGGATTGGCTCTTTGATTCCTGCCGCGCGTAGCTGAATAGCCTCTTCAGGTAGGGCCACGCCAAACCAGTCGGTGCCTTCACGCGAAAGCCGTTGTGCACATTCCACCGCACCATGACCGTATGCATTCGCCTTGAGTATGGCCATGACGCGAGCAACTGGTGTGACGCGTTGCCGGATGCAGTTGAAGTTTGCTGCCAGATTGTTGAGATCGATTTCGGCCCAGGTCGGACGCCGGGCGACAATTTTTGCTTGGTCCTCAGCTAGAGACATGGTTTAGTTTACTGTAAGAAGATTGATTGACTGAACTGTCGTGCAGACATAAACTCCGCCTCGCTCAACGCTCAACTTTCTTCCCTCGGAAAGGAGTTCAAACAAATGAACAGAATGGTGGTTGGGTTATTAATCGTTTGCCTGTTATCAGTTAATAGTTACGGCTATGGACCACGTGGACATCAGCTTGTGGGAGCAATCGCAGACCAACGGCTGGCAAAGAACCAGACGGCCGCAAAGAAAGTCCGAAACCTCCTCGACGGTATGACTCTGCAAAGAGCGTCCACTCTTCCCGACGAAATCAAGAGTTGGCAATGCGGGAGACAGCCCTTCGGTCAGAACCGGATTAATCGCGAACTCCAGGCGTTCGTTAATGCAAATTGCAGTGGCGAGCCCAAGCATAGCGAGTTTCACTACACTGACGTTCCGGTTGCTGGAAACGAGGAATATGCTGACGGTACAGTCGGACGCTTCGAGTTTGACGTTGTGAAAATGATTCCGTTCTGTATTCGTGTGTTGAAAGGAGAAGTGCCGGAAACAAACGAGCGCGCGATCACGAAGTCAATCGCAGTGATTCTGCTGACGCATTACATGGGTGACATACATCAACCGCTGCACGTTGGTGCAGAGTTTTTCGATGCCAACGGAAAGCCATTTCACCCAACCCCGCAGAACATCGGTTTTGCCGATCAAGGTGGAAACAAGCTCACGCTCTTCACTTTCGTAAGCGGCCAGAGAAGATCGGCAGGAAAGTTTCACGGTTATTGGGATGGACAGACGGTCGAGAATGCTTTCGGCACACAGCAGGACGCGAAGATTGCGCAACGGCTGGGATCGAAAAAACCTGCGGACTGGGAGTTGAGCGGCGGGGTCGAGACGTGGGCAGAACAGTTGGCCAACGACATCCTTCCCACCGCCCGCGAGGCGCATGCGCGTCTGCAATACAAGGCCATTCAATTCGAAACTGGCAAGCCGGAAATTAAAAGTGGGCGTGCGGAAGAGAGAGCGCATGCAGCGGGTGGAACCTTTTACGCACTTTGGGCCGCTGACATTGTGAAAAGCGAAATCCATAAAGGTGGCTGGCGACTCGCCGCACTTCTCGAACAAGCCGTGCAGTAATTTAGGAGTCTCCTTGGAGTGCGCCAACTTGTTGGCGCTTTGGTATTTTTACTAAAGCAGTGCCGCCAAGGCACCGCTCCAAGGAGTCGTCCGTCGACTCAGATCCTGTGTTACACTGGCCTCAACCTCGATTTAAGGAGATCGATCCTCATAATGACAAACGAAGAATGGGACAGAAAAGTAGAGTTTCTTCTTAACCAACAGGCAAGGCATGATGCTGTCATGCAGGAACTGGACCAGAAACTGAAAGAAGCTGAGACAAGCAGTAAACGACAGTTCGAACGTACGGAAGAAGTTCTGTCACAACTGGCGGACGCTACTCTCGAACTAATTGCTACTATGACCGCAGGTTTTCGCTCTACTTTCGACCAAATAAAGCATTCAAATAAGAAAATTGATGTGCTTGTTAACAGCCAAATGCATACTGACGAACGCATTCTGGATAGTTACAAAAGAATGAAAGAGAGTGAGAAAAGACTGTCGGAGCATGACAAAATATTCCAAAACCTCACTGTTCAATTCGAACGCCATCTCCGTAAATACCATCGCGGCGGGAATGGCTCTAAAAACTAGCCCAACCGTTTAAAGAACCTTTACTGCTCCCCCGACAGGAAAGGACTATATGAAGACCTTCATCGCGCTGATTCTTGCCGCACTGTGTACTTTCCAAAGCGGCGCAGCACAGGCGAAGCCTCGTCTACTCACCGCACTACAAGCCAGAGACACATGGCGCAGCGTGCGCACGAACAACATGTTCGTGATCGGTAACGCCGATCCGGAAAAGCTTCGTCAGGTTGCTGCATGGCTCGAATTCTTTCATCGCTCGTTCGCGCGCCTGATTAGTCGAAACGTCATCGATTCGTCGGTGCCTACAACAGTCATCGTCTTTCGCGACGAAGCTTCGTTTCGCCACTTCAAACCGATCTACCAGGGACGCGCGGCAAATGTCGCCGGCTTCTTCATACCCGGGAACGACGTCAACTACATCGCGATCTCACTTGATTCAAGCGACCGCGATTCCTTCAGCACTGCATTCCATGAATACGTCCACCTGCATCTCAAGGACAACATTCCCGGAGCGCCGTTGTGGCTAAACGAAGGTCTCGCCGAACTCTACGGCTCGATACAGTTTTCAGGAAACGATGCACTGCTCGGCGCGCCAATCTATCCTTATATTCAACTCCTGCGCGGAGAGGGACTGCTGCCACTGAAGACCCTCTTCTCCATCGGCACTGACTCACCGCACTACAACGAGGACGACAAGACCGGAATTTTTTATGGACAGTCGTGGGCGCTGGTCCATTATCTGATGCTTGGCGATTCCGGACGCCAGGAACAGTTCAGACGATTTCTGCAACAAGTAGGCAGAGGTGATGACGCGGCGAAAGCCATCGAGAGTTCATTCGGAATTAGTGTTGCTACGCTTGAAGAAGAACTGCGCTCGTACGTACGCCGTGGAAATCTGACAGCACAGCGCATTGCCACCATCGATCCACAAACATATAGCTCATACCTCGCGATGCAACGCTCAGCTCTTTCTGAGGGCGAAGCCAACTACTACCTCGGCGATCTATTGCAGCACTCAGGTCGCGATAACGATGCTGAACGCTATCTTAAGCAGGCCGTCGCACTCGATCCGGGTTTCACTCCTTCGTACGCTTCGCTCGGTGTGCTTTACGTTCACCAGCGCCGCTATGCAGAGGCGAAGAGATACCTGCAGAAAGCGACTTCCTCGGCGCAGAGTTCCCTTGTTCATTATCTCCATGCATACGTACTGAGTCGCGAAAACATCTCCGCAGACGGGCGCATTTCAGGCTACTCCGCCGAGAATGCCGCGATGATGCGCGAACAACTACTACGTTCAATCAAGCTCGATCCAAATTATGCGCCCGCGCCGTACCTGCTGGCTCTCGTCGATCTCGTACGAAACGAACGGCTCGACGAAGCAGTCGAGATGGCCCAGAAAGCGCGGCAACTCGCGCCTGGGAAAACGGCCCATGCGTTGCTGCTGGCACAGATCTATATGCAACGTTCTGAGCCTGTTCTGGCTCGACAAATCCTTGAGCCGCTGACGCGCGACTCGGATCAGTCTGTGAAAGCGGAAGCACAAGAACTGCTTCAGTCTCTGAACGAGAATCGCGCTCCAACTCGAAGCTCAGCGCCTGCAGTCAACACCGCGGTGGTCGCTGAGCCGCAGTCAACCGGAAAGTCACGCATGCTTGGTGGCGAGACTCGCGGTGTGGCGATAAACGACGGTCAGGTGATCCAAACATCAGGTTCATTACCAACACTAGACGAAGTCCTGGCAAAGTACGTGGAGGCCATGGGCGGGGCTGCCGCCATTGATAAAGCGACGAGTCGCATCATCAAAGGAACCTTAAACGTCGTAGGCGTCAGCAGAGGAGGAAGCTTTGAGACGCAGGCTCAAGCTCCCAATAAGTTCGTATCGATGCTTCAGGCCTATCCAATCGGAACTGTGAAAGGTGGTTTCAATGGTCGCACCGGATGGGCGCGTTCTGCCACTGGTCTACGCACTCTGAAGAATCTCGAGTTAGCGGAACTACAGCGACAGGCTGATTTCTATGGGCAATTCAGATTGAAAAGTCTCTACCCGAAAATAACTCTGGCAGGTATGAGCAAAATAGGTTATCGCGAAGTGTACGTGCTGGATTTGGAGCCGTCCTCGGGACATACCGCGCGTCTCTATTTGGAAGCGCAAACACATTTACCGGTGCGGATTGATAATGTCTTAACTATCGGAGGGAAGTCAGCACCAGTTGAGATCTACTTAGACGAGTGGAAGGATGTTGATGGCATTAAATATCCGTTCTACATGAGTCAACGCTTCCCCACAATGACGCTGACGTATACTGTCAACGAGATCAAGCATAACGTGCAGATCGATCCGAAGGTGTTTGAACCCTGAGACTGTTTTAGACAGGATTAACCGGATTCTCAGGATTAACAGGACATCTTGTTCATCATGAAAATCCTGTTAATCCTGTCCACACACTCACTCGCGATACAAATTATCAAAGCGCATACTCGATGGCGTGAACCTCAGATCAACCGTCCCCGTTGGACCATTGCGTTGCTTCGCGATGATCAGCTCAGCAATGTTCTTTTGATCTTCGGGCATAGCTTCGCGCTCGTCCGGCGTTTTGTAGACTTCCTCGCGATAGATGAACGCCACCACGTCCGCATCCTGCTCCAGCGCCCCTGACTCGCGCAGATCTGACAGTTGCGGGCGGTGATTGGTACTCGCGCGCGATTCAGGCGCACGTGAAAGCTGTGACAAAGCCAGGAGTGGCACATTCATCTCTTTTGCCAGCCCCTTCAGTTCGCGTGAAATCTGCGACACTTCCTGTTGCCGCGATTCCACACGCTTCGACGACCCCGACATCAACTGCAAGTAGTCGACAATAATCAGGTCGAGCTTTTTCTGTTCCGCAGCCAAACGTCTCGCCTTCGCACGCATCTCCAACACACTCAAGCCCGGCGTGTCGTCGAGAAAGATCTTCGTGTCAGCGAGAACGCCAAGCGATTTCGCGATCTGCGCCCACTCGAGACGCGAAAGAAAACCATTGCGGAAACGCTGCGCATCGATGTTGCCTTGCGAACAGAGCATGCGCATCACCAGAGACTCTTTCGACATTTCGAGGGAAAACACGCCAACAACAGCACCCGAAAGAATCGCCGCATTTTCCGCCAGCATTAAAGCGAGACTGGTCTTTCCCATCGAAGGTCGCGCCGCAAGGATGATGAGATCGGAATTCTGCAGACCCGAAGTCATCTTATCGAGATCTGCGAAACCCGTGGTGAGTCCGGTTAGAACAGCCGCCCGGCCTTCCATCTCCTGGACCTTCTCAAGCAATTGCTCCGCGATCGGCTTGACGTGCACGAAGCCCTGTCGAATCCGTTCGTCGGCAAGCTGAAAGATGGCTTGCTCGGCGTGGTCGAGAATGATCTCGGGTTCGTCCTCTTCAGCAAGTGCTTCCTGTGTGATCTTGTTCGACGTCTTGACGAGTTGACGCAGCATCGACTTCCCACGCACGACCTTCGCGTAGTGAGCGATGTTGGTCGAGTGCGGTAGACCGTAAGTCAGATTCGTGATGAAACTGATCCCACCGACAGCTTCCAGCGCGTTCTCTTTCTTGAGCTCTTCACCGATCAGAATCGGATTGATCTCAGCGCCGCGCTCGAAGAGCGCAATCATCGCGACGAAGATGCGACGGTGCGAAGGAACGTAGAAGTCTTCCGGCCGGAGTTGTTCAATCGCCTGACTGATCAGGCCATTGTCGAGCAGGATTGCGCCAAGAATAGCGCGTTCTGCTTCGGCACTGTTCGGAAGTGCGCGTTCGAAAGGTTGGTCGCGAATTGGGTCTGGAGCTGCCATGAATTGATGATTATGACGTAACGATCTTCGGTTGCGGAGATTTTTTATAAAGAATGGCGCCGCAAGTTTACGTGAACCTGCGACGCCATACTAGATGTCGGACTGTTTTATCTATTACTCTGCGGCCGACTCTTCTTCGGTCGCGTTTTTCGCCAGTTCGGCTTCCTGTTCCGGCGTCAGGTGACCGACGATCACTTCGCCTTCCGGAGCTACTCTGACCTTCAGATCAATCGTAACTTCGCGGTGCAGTCTGACCGGTACTGTGTACTCACCAAGTCGCTTCAGCGGCTCGCGGAGATGAATACGGTGACGATCGATCTCGTACCCACGCTCTCGCAAAGCCTCGGCAACATCCATTGAGGTAACTGAGCCGTACAGCGCACCCTGCTCGCCTGCTTTACGTTTGAATTCCAGATCGAGCGAACCCATCTGTTGCGACTGAGCTTCAGCACTGGCGCGTTCCTTTGCTTCTTTCTTCAGCAACGCCGCGCGTTCGGATTCAATGCCTTTGACGTTGCCCACAGTCGCTTCAACTGCGAGATTGCGAGGCAACAAATAGTTGCGCGCATAGCCGGCTCTCACGCGGACGATTTCGCCACGCGCACCAAGATCATCCACGTCTTCACGTAATAGTACTTTCGTGTGTGCCATCTTCCTTCTCCCTGTGCTTTAGTCGGTTGTGTACGGAAGCAGCGCGATGTTGCGGGCACGCTTGATAGCTTCCGCCAGCATGCGCTGGTGCGTCGCACAATTACCGGAGATTCGTCGCGGCAAAATCTTGCCACGCTCGGGAAGGTAGTTCTGCAACAACCTGACGTCTTTAAAATCGATGAGGTCTACCTTGTCGATGCAAAAACGACAAACACGTCGCCGGTGCATGCGACGACCGCCGCCACGACCGCCCATTGGCCGTCTATCGCCGTCGTCGTCACTGTCGTAACCACCGCCGCGCTGGCGGTCTTCATAATTGGCTGACATAAATTATCCTCTTAACTCGTCGGTCCAAAACCTATTCGCCCGATTTATTCATCCGCCGCGTTCGCAAACTCCATTTGTGGTCCACGACGCGAATGGCCGCCGCCGACCCGTTCCGGCTTCTTTGCCGCTTTGCGGGCGCGGCGATCTTTCAACTTTTCTGCACGACGGCGATCCTCATCGACGCGCACCGTGATGTAACGCAACACGCGATCGTTGACGCGCATGCGGCGTTCAAGCTCGGCAATCTCACGACCCGAGCCTTCGATCTCGAGCAGCACAAACGTGCCGTCTTTGTGGTGCAGGATCTCGTAGGCTAGCTGCCGTTTGCCCATCGTCTCGGCCTTGGTCACGACGCCGCCCTGATCGGTTATGATCTGCGAGAAGCTCTCGGTGAGTTTCGGCACTTCGTCGTCGGTCGTCGGGTCTACTATGAAGACCACTTCGTACTGTCTCTTCGTTTCCAAATCAAACCTCCCAGTTTATTGCCAATTGCCGATTGCCGATTGCCAATTGCAAAACCGAATACCGAAGATCTTCAAATTGGCAATTGGCAATTGGCAATCAATTAAATTCGCTCATCGCTTTCAAAGCGCCATCCCGGATTATCGTTCGTATCGCCTTTGCGCTCTTGTCGAGTGTCTCTTCTACAGCCGCTTGCTCGCTGCGCGGAAACTCATCGAGCACAAACCGCTTTGAATCTGAGATTGGGTGATCCGGTTGAATCCCGATCCGCAATCTCAAAAACTCCTGCGTACCAATCGACGCAATGATCGACTTGAGCCCGTTGTGACCACCGGCTGAACCGCGTTCGCGAACGCGGATTGTGCCAAGCGGCAATGCCAGGTCGTCCGAAATAACAACGAGCTGTTCAATCGGCGACTCGGTTTGCAGTTTCGACAACAGGCACGAAACCGCTTGTCCACTCAGGTTCATGAAGGTTTGCGGTTTCGCGAGCTTTGTTACCGCACCTTCAATCTCACCACGACCTACAACGGAACTGCATTCACGTCGGCTAACCGTGATCCCGTGGTCAAGGGCCAACTTGTCAATCAGCATGAAACCGAGGTTGTGGCGCGTCCACTCGTACTCTTTCCCAGGGTTTCCTAAGCCAACAATCAACATTTCCAATTGCCGATTTCCGATTGCCGATTTGTTTGCTCTCCAATTGGCAATTGGAAATTGGCAATCGGCAATCGCTTACTCGGATTCCTCGCCCTCGTCTTCCTTCTTGCCCTTGCCAATCACTTCGGGCTCGGCGGGCTCTTCACCTTCAGCCGGTAGCGCAGGTGCGACCTCTTCCTTCACAATACCGACAGTGGCAATTACCTGTTCCGCATCAGTCAGTATCTCCACACCCTCACCAACTGCGATGTCGGAAACGTGTAGAAGGTCGTGCACGTCGAGGTTGGTAACGTCCACGTCCAGTGAGTCCGGAATTTGTCGTGGCTCGCACCGGATTTCGATTTCGCGAATGATCTGTTCGAGCACGCCCTGCTTCTCTTTGACACCGATTGGCTCACCGACCAGATGCAACGGCACCGTCACTTCGATCTTCTGGCCCTTAACCAGCCGCGTGAGATCAGCGTGAATAAGCCGGCCCTTCACCGGATCGATTTGTCGATCGTGAAACATCACTTCGCTGGTGCCGACTCCCTCGACTTCAATCGTGAAAATTGTATTTCGTCCGGCTTCAGTGCGAAGGATTGCAGCGAGATCACGCGCTGGAGCGACTGCAGCAACAGTCTCTGCGCCGCCGCCGTAAACCGTAATCGGCACCATGCCATCGCGCCGCGCACGTCGCGCATCGTTTTTGCCGCGACCCTCACGCAGCTTTGCCTGCACCTTGAAATCTTTTTTCTCCGCCATGAGTTCTCCTTACGACATTGCCAATTGCCGATTGCCAATTTTTTTCAAAATGCCTCTACACACTTTCAGCGACGGAAGCTGAGCCTGTGATTCTTGCCAATCGGCAATTGGCAATCGGAAATCGGCAATGCTTCTCGTCGCTGATGGTCTTCGTTTAAGCCATCAGTGTTTGCCCTTCGCTAAACGAAGAGCGAGGAAACAGAAGTCTCCTCGTGGATCGACTTGATCGCTTTCGCCAGAAGCGGCGCGATACTTAGTACTTTTATCTTATCAAGCTCGCACGCGTGATCGCGTAGCGGAATCGTGTTTGTAACGATTATCTTTTCTATATCCGACTGACGCAGCAGTTCCACTGCCTTGCCGGAAAACACCGGATGCGTGAAGCACGCATGTATTCGTTCAGCGCCTGCTTCCTTCAAAGCGCGCGCGACCTTCGTCAACGATCCGCCGGTGTCGCACATATCGTCGACGATCAAACAACTACGGCCACGAACGTCACCAACCACGTTCATAACCTCGGCCACATTCGCCTTTTCACGGCGCTTGTCGCAAAGAGCAAGTTCGGCATCGAGCCTTTTTGCATAAGCTCGGGCGCGCTCAGCGCCGCCGGTATCGGGAGCCACTACCGTCAAATTCGGCAGCGGATGCTCCTGATAGTAGCCGATAAAAACCGGTGCAGCATACAGGTGGTCCACCGGAATATCAAAGAAGCCCTGGATCTGCGCGGCGTGCAAGTCGATCGTCAGCAGTCGATCGGCGCCGGCGACGGTGATCAAATTAGCGCAGAGTTTCGCTGAAATCGGAACTCGCGGGCGATCCTTTTTATCTGACCTGCCGTAGCCGTAATAAGGAAGCACGGCCGTGATGCGTTCGGCTGATGAGCGACGAAACGCGTCGAGCATCACCAGCAACTCCATCAGGTGCGCATCGGTCGGAGGGCAAGTCGGTTGCACGATGAAGACGTCGCCGCCGCGAACGTTTTCGTCGATCTGAAAGTTGAACTCGCCGTCAGAAAAACGCTCCGGATACGCTTTCCCCATGTCACAAGTCAAATGGCGGCAAATCTCTTCCACCAATTTGGGATTCGCATTTCCAGAAAAGATCTTGATGCCGCCGGTTGTGCTCATAAGATCAAATCATTGCCGATTGCCAATTGCCGATTGCCAATTTGAAAGCTCGTTGTTGATGTCAAATTGGCAATTGGCAATCGAAAATCGGCAATAGCTTGGCTGGGGCGGGTGGATTCGAACCAACGAATGCCGGTTCCAAAGACCGGTGCCTTACCACTTGGCTACGCCCCAGTATTTGTTTGTCTGTTTGCAGTTTTAAGAGAGCGTAAAAAGCGGGAACCCCGATGAATTCATTGCTCTGAAATACTCATCGCGTGAAACGGTCTCACAGGACAACACTCGCCATCCTGTCTCACACTTTAGATTATCAAGGGCGCGATCCCTCGCCACCTCGTCATCAAAGACACCAAACACGCTCGAACCGCTTCCAGCCAGCAAAGCGCCCCGCGCACCTGCGTCAAGCAACGCCACTTTTACGCGCTCGATCTCAGGCTCTATCTCAAAGATCACCCCTTCAAAATCGTTTTGCAGAGGCCATCGACCACTGCCGGCGGAAAACATGTCCGCAAGGGAACTTGAAAGAATAGAGTTCGACTCCGAAGTTGTCAAGGAAGCAGCATTTAGAGCCGAGTATGCATTTGCGGTCGCCACTCTAGCGTTCGGAGTAACGACAATCAGGTACCTTTTTGGTGGATCGTGAACCGGCTTGACCGTGGTGCCCGTTCCGATTCCGAGGCAGCGCCCGCCGACAAGAAAGAACGGGACATCAGCGCCTAACCCACGCGCGATCAGCCATAAATGATCCACCTTTAAGTTGCCTCGCCATAAAGCATTTAAGGCAAACAAAGTCACAGCGGCATTCGATGACGCTCCTCCGAGACCACCTTGTGCCGGAATTCTTTTCGTCAGTGTTATTTCCGCGCCGTGCGGCGACTGAACTCGTTGATTCAAGGCGACCGCAGCTTTGACGATTAGATTGGTTTCGTCAACGGGTATTGCCGGATCATCGCAATGAAGGACGATCTGATCGTCGTCGCGCAACTCAAACGCGAGCTCATCGCTGAGCGAAACCGTCTGGAGCAACGTCACGACTTCGTGATATCCGTCGGATCGCTTACCGAGAATGCGCAGGAATGAATTGATTTTGGCGAAGGAAGAAAGCTTAAGAGAAGTATTGGTCAACGCGTAATGAATGTCTGAGTCAGATATACAGAACCGTCTAAGGCGATAAAACTTCCAATCGCCATCGCGCGATATTCCGTGGAGAGGATATTAGCGCGATGCTTCTCAGATTGCATCCAGCGCTCAACCGCAAAGGCTCCCGGATCGTTGAAACCCTTATTGTATGCGATGTTCTCACCCAGCACTGCATATCTCAGAATACCTGCAACGCGGGCTCGGTCGCGCAAGCGCATACCTTCGGGCGTTACGTGTGAGAAGTATCCGAGGCGCGACATGCTTTCGGAGTGATTTCGCGCCATGCGACAGACGTCCGCGTCCCAGACAAGCGGCGCCAGACCGTTCTTAACGCGCACGATGTTGGTCTGATCGAAGGCGCGCTTTTCGATATCGTTCGGTTCGACGGGAGTGAGATTGGTTGGCCTTGCTGTGACGGGTGTGAGTGTCGTGATCAATCTCGCGACGGGCTGCGGATTGGCGTCTTGCGCAAACGCAGCGTGGCAAAGTATGCCAAGAATAAGAGCTGAGATTGGTATGAGGCGCAACATAGCCACAGCCAGATTACCAATCGAAAAAACATGGATCAACAAAATAGTGATTCCAGTGAATTTTGTGAATGACTTTACAGGTACAGATTTGGGCGTAACTGTAGGGGCGGCCCTCCGTGGCCGCCCCTGTGTGGAATTCAACGCAGGGCGGCCACGGAGGGCCGCCCCTACAGTTCGGTGAACGGGATTAGATGGGATTTGCGGGCTGCTTTTCCGTGAAGCGATAGAGCGCGCGGAGCCAGGAGGATTTGGTCGGGTAGCAGTAGATAAAGACCACGACGGCGATGGCTCCAGCCCAATAGCTGTACCACTCATTTCCGGTCATGAGAGTTGCGATAAACCCGATGGCGGCGATCGCGGCTCCCAGCACCGCCAACTGGAGTGTCGTCTTCTCGAGCGTTTTCAGCAAACCTGTGACGCCGGCCAAGCCAACGATGTCCTGGAGTCTCATGGGCTGAAACTTGTTGCGCCTCCACATTACTGCCCCTAAGCCCAGCATCAGAATGACGATACGCACAGCAATATCGAGTGGAGGGTTGGGTTTTTCGGTGTAGTAAGGCTTACCAAGGAAAGCCAGGACCGAGAGCAGGACGGTCGCCACCAATAGACCGAGTACGGTCGTGGCTGCGGCTTTATGCCTTTTTGCTAACTCCGCCTGCGCTTCGGGCGACGTAGGGTCCAATTTTTCAATCTCCCCTGGGGCGGGAAACAGTTACGGCTTAACTACTGCCGAAGGTGCAGCACCGTTGCCGTTGGCACCACTCTTCGATTTCTGATCGGCCGCGGGCGTTGCTGGCTTCGGCGCGCGCTGTGTCGGCGCCTCAGGCGTCGTCATTTCCGGCAGCGACCCGTTATAACGAAGAGCTTCGTCAATCAAGTCTGTGCCTTCTTTTCCGTCTTTGCTGATTAGAATGCCGTTTTTATTAATCGTTACGTTAGCCTTGCCAGACACCTGCTGCATCAGGTTACCCATAAAGCTCTGTGGCTGACGTTTGGAACACGGATTCGGCGTGCTCTTTTCGGGAATCGGCGCACCGATGATATTCAGTTGTTCGCGAGCCTTCTCGTTGAATTCGCTTTCAGGAAACTCCTGGACCAGCTTCTGATAATACCTCGCGGCCTCGTCCGGTTCTTCTTCCGCCTGGTAGGTTGCGCCCAACCGGTAAAACACTTCGTCGTTGAAGGAGAAGCACGGATACTTGTCGACGATCTCCTTCAAGCGCGACTGGGACCCTTTGAGTCCACCTTTGTCAGTCAGGAATTTCACGTCGTAATAGAAGCGCGCGATCTGCAGGTTGTGCATCGCGAGATTTTCCTGAACTTCCCTGAGACGAGCCTCGACGGTTGCACGAAGCGGGCTCTTCGGATACTGCTGCAGCAAAACTTTCAGCCGCATCTCGGCTTTGCGAGCGTGCGAGATGTCGCGATCAGAAAGTCCCATCTGCCTCATCTCCGCCTCAGCCACTTTCAAACTCGCGTCATCTGCCAGCGGATCAGTCGGAAAAAACGTCAGCCAGTCCTGATAAGCCTGCGCAGCCTGAATCAATGAGCTGGTCGTCCCTTCGAGGAAGAACGAGTCAGCGATTGCTAGTTTCGCAAGCGCCAGAAACGGTGAATCAGGATAGGTATTGATAATGTTCGCGAAGAGTAGTCGACCAGTATCGTAGCGACCTTTGCGGACCTCTTTTGTTGCCTCTTCAAACAGAACACGATCGCGACCAGCCGCAGCCGTGCCGGTCAAGTCTTCGTATTTGTCGTCACCGCCACCAAACAGTCCCAGGAATTTTCCTTTTTTCTTCTTCTTTTTATCGGATGACGCGCTGGCGACGGCAGTGCGGGCACTGGCAGTTTCCTGCAAGCCTGAGTCAACGCGGGTATTCAGTTCGGCGACTGAAGCCTCGAGACGATCCAAGGCAGTCGCGTCAAACTTCTCAGCCTTGTCGTTCTTGGAGCGGATATCGTTGGCTTCGGAAGCCAGGGAGGACACTTCCTTCTGGAGTCCCTTCAAACGAACGACCGGATCGTCGGCGTTAGCCTTCTTGTCCTTGTCGGTGTTCTTACTATCCATCGCTTTGACGGCACTGCTCAACGAGCGGCGCATCAAGTCGAGTTTTGCGTCGATGACGTCTAGCCTCTGGTTAGTGGACAGTTCAGTCTGGCTACTGGGTTTTTGTTGGGCGAATCCAGCATTTGGAAGCCCAAAAACGAGGGCACAGAAAACCGCCAAAATAAACAAGCGAGACTTCATAAGATCAAACCTCCAGCAAAAAACTGTTCTTGGTGCGAGTTAAGAGACTAACGGCTATTCGGATTCACTTCTCGGTCATTCGGTTTGCTCAACCCTTAAAGATTGCCAATTTCCAATTGCCGATTTCAATCAAATTGGCAATTGGGAATTAGCAATTGGCAATACTCTATACCCATTGGACCGTTGCATTCCGAAGCTCTTTGACTGCGGCTTCCGCGTCGGGTGTACCAAAAATGGCCGATCCGGCCACGATTATCTCGGCGCCGGCAGCTACCACGGTTTCGATGTTTTTCCGGTCGATTCCGCCATCAATCTCGATGCGAACGTTTAATTGACGCTCATCGATCATGCGGCGCAGTCGTTTCACCTTGTCGATTGACTGGGGAATAAACTTCTGGCCACCGAAACCAGGATTAACAGACATTACCAGAACATAGTCCGCAAACTGTAATGCTTCCTCGACTGAAACAACCGGCGTCGAGGGATTCAGGACGACTCCAGCTTGCGCGCCAGCATCCTTGATCGCCATCAGAGTTCGATGCAGGTGTGGGTCGGCTTCAACGTGAACTGAGACCATTTGCGCTCCGGCGCTCACAAACTGCGTCGCATACCTGCCGGGCTCGGAAATCATCAGGTGGGCGTCTATGGGCAAGCGAGTAAAACCTGCGAGAGACTTAACCACCGGCAAACCCACGGTGATGTTCGGGACGAAATGTCCGTCCATCACGTCAACGTGCAGCACACCTGCGCCACCGCGTTCGACGGCTTTGATCTGATCGCCCAAACAGGAAAAGTCTGCCGAAAGAATCGAGGGCGCGATCTCAATGTTTCGGTTCTGCATCTCGTCGAGTTATTGTCGATTGCCGGTTTCCAATTGGCAATCGGCAATTGGCAATCGGAAATCACTCATGCGGTGTGGGCCGAGGAACCACCGGACGTCTATTCTCATTGGCTGCTGCCGGACGCGTATTCGCGTTTCGCTGATCCGGGCGATTAACGTTACTTCGGGGAGTGGCATTCACGTTCGGGCCGGCGTTTACGTTGGGCCTGTTGACGTTGGCCGGTCTAGTCGTATTGCCGTTCGCGTTGGCGTTGCCGTTTGCGTTGGCGTTTGTATTCCTGGGCCGCGGTCTTTTCGGCTTGTTCTCGTTATTATTTGCCGCGGAGTTGGTGTTACGATTCTCGCTTGGTTCGTCGGGTGTTACGCTTTCAGGTGTCTCGCCTTCTTTAGTCTCGCGACTGATATCCATGGCCACAGTTTGACCGGTTTTCACAACCTCACCGGGACGAGGCAACTGGAATAAAACCGTGTTGCTGGCCTGATTACTGGGTCTGGTCGCACGGACGCGAAACTTCAAATCCGCTTCTGCCAGAATTTGTTCCGCTTCAAATCGATTCTTACCCACAACATCCGGAACTTTAACTTCCGGACTGCGCAGCGATAAATAAACGGTGGTCGCTACTCCGAAAAGAAAAACCACCGCGATCGCGATGACGATGGCGATACTGCGGAAGACTGACGCAATTCTGGCAAATAAATTCACCAAGTTGCGAAGTCTAGCACCCAGTATGTTGACGAGCAAGGCGGTTCACGCAAAGACGCAAAGGAGGACGCAAAGACGCGAAGAAGGTAAGAATTGATCTCTTCTTAGCGCCTTTGCGTCCTCCTGTGCTCTTTGCGTGAAACTAGCCCAGCCTCTCAAACACAGCCACAAAGAAACCATCACACCCCTCGTGCTGCGGCCATGTCCGCCTGGTCTTCACAATCCCGAAGCGCGCATCGTTCGCGAGCACTTCCTCAATCACTTCCTCATTTTCTTCGGGTTCAACTGAACAGGTCGAATAGATCAGACGCCTACCTGGTTTCACCATTTCCACGGCTCGCCGCAGAATCTGTTTTTGCTGCTCGGCAAGTTTCACGATGTCCACCGGCGTCAGACGCCATCGAATTTCCGGGTTACGCCGCAACGTGCCCGTTCCCGAACACGGCGCATCGACCAGGACTTTATCAAAACTGCGTTCCGCAAACGGCAACGATTCGACAGCATCGAGGATCACAGGCTTGATGCTCTTGAGTTCGTGCAAACGCATCGTGTTCAAAACCGTCCCCATTCGTGTTGCGGAAATGTCTGCCGCAACGATGAACGCGAGATCTTCGCTTTGATCGGCCATCAACGTCGTCTTTCCACCGGGCGCTGCACAAAGATCCAGCACACACTCGCCACGTGTCACATTTAACTCCCGTGCGACAAGCTGCGAGGCCTCGTCCTGCAGATAAATCTCACCCGCAGCGCTCAAGTCCCGCAGCAGTGACGGCGCTCCCGAAACACGCCACGCTCCATCGACAATGCCCGACGATTCAACCGTTGCACCAACCGCACTGAGTTTTGACAGGATTTCAGATTGATTCGCTCGATTCGCCACCACACGAAAGGCCGTCGGTGGCAGGATGTTGTTCGCATTCGCAAACGACTCAGCCTCATCGATACCAAACGCCTGCGCCCAACGATCGATCAACCAAACCGGATGCGAAGTCTGAACCGCGATTCTCTCGAGCGGGTCTGAGACCTCTGCCGCAGGATCGTATTCAGTTTCTCGTGTCGCACGTCTTAGCACTGCATTAACAAGCGCAGTCGCCGAGCTCAAACGTGCGGCACGAACGAGGCTGACAGATTCATTGACTGCCGCCGAAGCCGGTATGCGTGTCAGATAACGAAGTTGATAAAGACCGAGTCGCAGGGCGATGCGCACCCGTGGATCCAAACTTTCAATTCCCCGTTTAGAAAAGTGTTCGAGGATCTTGTCGAGTCGTAATTGCCAGCGCAACACTCCGAGGACAAGTTCATGACAAAGTGCTCGATCGGCCGGTTGCAGATTCGGTTCTTCTGCCGCCAGAAGAATTGAGGAAAACGCGCCGGTCTCTACTTGCTTCAGGATGTTGAAGGCAGCACGGCGGGCAGGCGTGATCTCTATCGACGGCTTAGCCAAAGCGATCGCCAACTTTCAAATGCATGCCGTTGATAAAATCGCGCACAGGAATTCGTTTGCGTGCCTCAGGCTGAACTTCAATTAGTCGCAACGCCGTCCGTTCGCCACAACTTACGATCAAATCAGTTCCGTGTGCCACGATCACCTCACCGGGAACCGCACTCGAACTCTCCAACGGTTCCGCACTCCAGATCGTGAGCCCTTTCGAGTTGAAGCTAGTGTAAGCGTTGGGCCACGGCTGAAAACCACGCACACGACGCTCGATCGCAAACGCACTTTCCGTCCAGTCAATCAACCCATCTTCCTTTTTCAGGATAGGCGCGAACGTAGCGTCGCGATCGCGCTGGGGACGCGGCGTGAGTTCATCAAGACGTGCAAGGGTCTCACCGAGAAGCTCAGCGCCAATCTCCGCAAGCCGCCCCATCAACTCCGGCGCGGTTTCTCTTACACCGATCTCGGTTTTGCGTTGCAGAAGAATTGGACCAGTATCGAGCGCGGGTTCGATGAACATCGTGGTCACGCCCGTTTCGGTTTCACCGTTCACGAGCGCCCAGTTTGCCGGCGCGGCCCCGCGGTATAGCGGCAACAACGAGAAATGAACGTTGATACATCCGCGCCTCGGCGCGCGCAGAAATTCTTCCGGCAGGATACGCCCGTAAGCGACTACCACCGCCACATCCGCATCGTGTGACGAAAAGAGTTGCTTCGCCTCGTCGTTCTTGATTCGCGCAGGCTGAAAGACACTCAGCCCTTGTGAGAGCGCAAACTCTTTAACTGGCGAGAAACTTACTTTGTTGCCGCGACCCGAAGGCTTATCGGGTTGGGTCCACACAGCCACCACTTCATGACCGTCAGCAACACACTGCCGCAAGGTTGGCACGGCAGCCTGAGGCGTCCCCATGAACACTATTCGCATGGTCTGATGCGGATTAATCGGACTTATCGATCCGTCTAATCCGTGGCTCCAACTCTTTCTGAAGCCACCTTCGCTTGCAGGAACAACAGCAGGTAATCTCGTCCACCTGCCTTCGAGTCAGTGCCGGACATGTTGAAGCCGCCAAACGGATGCACACCAACGAGTGCACCAGTGCACTTGCGGTTCAGATACAGATTACCGACATGAAACTCTTTTCGCGCCTGATGTAGCTTTGCTTCATCGCTGCTATAAACAGCTCCAGTTAGACCAAACTGGGTGTCGTTCGCGATCTTGAGTGCATCGTCGTAATCCTCCGCTTTGATCACGGCGAGCACTGGTCCAAAGATTTCTTCCTGCTCGATCGTCGCGCCAGGTTTCACGTCTGCAATCACTGTCGGTTCGATGAAGAATCCCTGCTCGCCGTCTGAACCACCACCAGCGACGACGCGACCGCCTTCACTCTTCCCTTTTTCAATATAAGAGTTGATGGACTTGAACGCCTTCTCGTTGATGACGGCGCTCAGATTCGTAGCCGGATCTGACGGATCGGCAAGCTTGAGCTTTTCCGTGCGCTCGACAATCTTGTCGATCATCGTGTCGTAAACTCGCGCATCAATAATGGCGCGCGAACATGCAGAACATTTCTGACCCTGAAATCCGAAAGCTGCCTGCACCACTCCCGTCGCAGCGTCGTCGAGATTCGCGTCGTCGGCAACAATGATCGCGTCCTTGCCGCCCATCTCCGCTACGACGCGCTTAATCCAGATCTGACCGTCGTGAACTTTTGCCGCACGCTCGTTGATTCTGAGTCCGACCTCTTTTGATCCGGTAAATGCGACGTAACGAGTCTTCGGATGGTCCACAACGACATCGCCCACTTCCGCGCCCGATCCCGTCATGAAGTTAACCACTCCCGGAGGCAGTCCGGCTTCCTCGAGAATCTCGAAGAACTTGAACGCAATCGTCGGAGCATCTGACGAAGGTTTCAAGACGACTGTGTTGCCGGTGACGACGGAAGCGACTGTCATTCCCGCCATGATTGCGAGCGGAAAATTCCATGGTGGAATAACCGCGCCCACGCCGAGTGGTATGTAGTCGAGCTCATTCTGCTCGCCCTGAATATGAACGAGCTGTTGATCGCCCGCATAGCGCTGCATTTCGCGACCGTAGAATTCGCAGAAGTCGATGGCTTCGGCTGTATCGCCGTCGGCCTCGGCCCAGGTCTTTGCAACTTCGTGAATCATCCACGCCGACAATTCATGTTTGCGTTCGCGCATGATCTCGGCGACACGAAACAGCAGGGTTATGCGATCCGAGGCAGGAGTATGTTTCCAAGTTTCAAAAGCCTTGGCGGCCTCTTCTACTGCACGGCTTGCGAGTTCTTTGGTTGCTTTATTGAATCGACCGACTACTTGTGTGCGATTGGCGGGATTGATGCTCTCGAGCAGGTCGCCCGTCGCGATTCGTTCACCGCCGATCACGAGCGGATATTCGCGACCAAGTTGGCTCTGAACCTTCTGGAGCGCATCGCGCATCGCCTGCGCGTTCTCTTCCTTAGTGAAATCTGTAAACGGTTCATTACGAAATTCGGGTACCATCAGCTACTCCTATTTTTAAACCGCAGATTTACGCGGATAAACGCAGATCTGATCTGCGTTTATCCGCGTAAATCTGCGGCTAAATATTCAATCCCACTTGCCGGCTTTTTGAAGTTTCTTGATCTTGCGTTTTACGATCTCGCGTTTGAGGGCGCTCATCTTGTCGAGAAACACGATCCCGTCACAGTGATCTGTCTCGTGTAGCATGCAGCGCGCTGTCAGTTCCATGCCGTCGAGTTCGAACCACTCGCCTTTCACATCTTGTGCGCGCACGATCGCTCGCAGGCTGCGTTCGACGGGTGTAAAGATTCCCGGAAACGATAGACAGCCTTCTTCACCATTCTGATTTCCCTCGACGCGCAGCACCTCGGGATTGATCAACGTCACGCGTTGCGACGGATCTTTTCCACCCGAGCAGTCCATCACAAACAATCTCTTTGGCACACCGACCTGCACCGCCGCGAGACCCACACCGGGCGCAGCGTACATCGTTTCAAACATGCTGCTAACGAGCTTCGCGAGATCGGCGTCAAACTCGGTAACCGGATCTGCAGGTGTATCGAGCACCGGCGCCGGCCACTTAACTATTTCCAGTAAAGCCATGAGTTGATTCTGCCACAAAAAGGCACAAAAAGCACAAAAGGGAAATCCTGTTCATCCTGAAGAATCTTGGTAATCCTGTCTAACTTGTTTCCGGCCTAATACCCTCTGAGCTGCTCTCGATAGCCTTCGAAGTTACGCTTCATCTCACCCAAACTGTCGCCACCAAACTTCTCTCGCATGGCGCCGGCAAGCACGAGCGCGATCATCGACTCGCCTATCACTCCCGCTGCCGGAACTGCCGTCACATCGGAACGCTCAAAGGCCGCGGATTCCTCTTCCTTCGTGTCAATGTCCACTGAACGAAGCGCGCGACGCAGGGTAGAAAGCGGTTTGAGATGTCCGCGGATGCGGATCTGTTCGCCGTTCGTGATGCCGCCTTCAAGCCCACCGGCACGATTCGTTTCGCGAATAAACTCGCGAGTCTCGGCGTTGTAAGCAATCTCATCGTGCACTTCCGAACCCGGCAAGCTGCTGGCTTCCGCCCCAGCTCCAATTGCGACCGCTTTCACCGCAGGTATCGACATCACCGCCTGGGCCAGGAGTCCATCAAGCTTCAGATCCCAGGACGTGTGCGAGCCGAGACCCGGAACAACTCCACGCGCCACGACCTCAAAGATTCCGCCGAGCGTGTCGCCCTGCTTTCGCACTTCGTCAATCAACTCGATCATCTTTTGTTGCGCGTCGTCGTCAGCGCAGTGCAGCGGGGCGTCGTCTGGAATTGCAGCCAGTTGATCCCAACTCAATTCGAGTGGCGACTCGGGGATGCCGCCGAGCTGGATCACGTGACTGCGAACCTCAACGCCAAAAACTGTGAGCAACTGCTTTGCGAGCGCGCCACAGGCTACACGTGCGGTGGTCTCACGAGCTGAAGCGCGTTCGAGGATGTTGCGGAGATCGCGTACATCGTATTTCAAACCGCCGGGAAGATCCGCGTGACCAGGACGTGGACGTTTCAACCGTCGCGATTTCTCCGGTGCGATGTCGCGCGGTTCTGAGGCCATGACGTCGGTCCAGTTGGGCCAGTCTTTGTTCTCGATCAGGAGGGCGAGCGGTGAACCGAGCGTGAGACCGTGTCTGACGCCGGTCAGTATCTCGGCGTGATCGCGCTCGATCTTCATGCGACCGCCGCGGCCGTACCCGAACTGTCGACGACGCAACTCGGAATCGATTAACTCCTGGTCAACAGGCAGGCCTGCAGGCAAACCTTCGATGATCGCGATCAGCGAGCGTCCATGGGATTCTCCGGCTGTGGTGAAACGAAGCATAGCCACAAAAAAGCACAAAAGGCACAAAAAACACAAAAGCAGATCTAGTTTCTCTGCGTGATAAGGTCTTCGGAGAAGATATTTCCGCGGCCCAGGATTCCGTTTGGATCGAGCGTGTTTTTTATAGCTGCCATTTCGCGGAGTTGGTCATCGGTGTAGAAAAATCGCAGGTACTCACGTTTTAGTTTGCCGACGCCGTGCTCGGCTGAGAGCGTGCCGCCGAGGGAGGCAGCGTATTTAAGGAACCGGACATATAGTTCGCGAGCGCGAGTGCCTTCGTCATCGTCACGTGGAAGGATGTTCACGTGAACGTGGTTGTCGCCGATGTGACCAAAGATCGTGTAGCGCAGGGCGCTCGCGCGTAACGTGTCCTTATATAAGCGAAACAATCCGGGAAATGCCGCGTCGGGGACGGCCATGTCGGTCGAGACTTTTCGTTGCTTGTAGTGCGCGAACCATTCGTTCATGAGCACCGGCAATTGATGACGAAACTCACGCAGTTTCGCCTGGTCCTGTTCGTTAGTCGCAAACCAGGAATCCGGAAAAGCGTGATGCTGGTCTAACAACGCCTGCCACTGGCCGAGCACGCGCTCTTCGTTTGTTTCATTTGTTTCCTGTTCGAAAAAGATTGCGCCCACAGCGTTCGCCGGTATCGTCGGATACTTTTCGCGGAGGAAATTCAACGACTCGTTGTCGAAAAACTCGAGCGCTCGCGCATCGGCGTGCTCTCTTGCGTCTGCGACGAGTGCCAGCACGTCGGCTTCGTTGGCAAAAAATACGACGCCACTCAACAGACCTTGAGGTTTCGCTATCAGCCTGACTTCAATCTCACAAATCACGCCGAGCGTGCCTTCACTGCCGATGAACAGATCGATTGCGTCCATTCCTGGTGCTATGAAGTAGCCGCTCGCGTTTTTTCGCGTGGCGGGCCGGCGATAGTTGGGCAACTTGATTTCAATTGAGCGGCCGAGTCGGAGTATGCCGTACTCGTCTGCGTGTACTGCTCCGCGACGCAGGTCCAGCACTTCGCCGGACGCGAGAACCACTTTCAACCGCGAAATGTAGTTGCGCGTTGGGCCATACTTGAAGGTGCGTGCGCCGGAAGCGTTAGTGGCGACAGTGCCGCCGACATAACATCCACGCTCGGTCGGATCAGGTGGATAAAGTAAGCCTTCCTGGTCCACGGCGCGCTGAAGATCCGAAAGAATCACTGCCGGTTCGACTACGGCAACACCACCAGCTTCCTGATGGACGATGCTCTTGATGCGATTCAGCTTGTCAGTGGCAAGGACAATCCCGCCGAAAGCAACCCGCCCGCCCACCGTACCCGTCCCCGCGCCAGAAACTGTGACAGGAATTCGATCCCGATTCGCGTTCGCGAGAACTTCGGCCACTTCGTCGATGCTCTCAGGAAAGACGACGCGCTCCGCGTGTCCTTCGCGAATAAAGCTCGCGTCCGTTAGATATAGCTGGATGTCTTCAGCACTGGACTTCGTTTGCATAATGATTTACAGGATTTTTCGAGATGTACAGGATAGATCTTGTAAATCTTGAAAAAATCCTGTTCATCCTGTCCCTACATCACCTGCAATTCACGCTCTCTAAGCACCTTGATGCGGTCTCGAAGCTCCGCGGCTTTCTCAAACTCAAAACGCTTGGCCGCCGCTCGCATCTCCACTTCCAACCTCGTAATCGTCGCTTCGATATTCGCGGGTGAGTAATCCTCGATCTCGTCAACCTCAGAAGGAACCTTGAAATAATCCGCCTCCGAAGCGGTAATCAACGTCGCTTCGATCGGTTTTACGATCGTCTGCGGCGTGATCCCGTTCTCGCGATTGAATATTTCCTGTATGGCGCGACGTCGTTCAGTCTCACCAAGCGCACGCTTCATCGATTCAGTAACCCGGTCGGCGTAGAGTATCGCCTTACCGCTCGCATTCCGCGCCGCGCGCCCAATCGTCTGTATCAACGACTGCTCCGAACGCAGAAAGCCTTCCTTGTCTGCATCGAGGATCGCGACGAGAGATACTTCAGGCAGATCGAGCCCTTCACGCAACAAGTTGATCCCGACCAGCACATCAAACTCACCGCGTCGCAAGTCACGCAAAATCCTGATGCGCTCGAGTGTCTCGATATCGGAGTGCAGGTAACGAACGCGAACCCCAACCTCGGTGAAATACTCCGTCAAATCTTCGGCCATACGTTTAGTCAACGTCGTCACCAGCACGCGTTCGTGTCGCTCTGCGCGCTGCCGGCACTCCTCCAGCAAGTGATCGATCTGGCCTTTCACCGGCTGCACCTCCACTTGCGGATCCATCAACCCCGTCGGCCGGATGATCTGTTCGACAACTTCACCACTCGCCTTCGTCAATTCATACGGCCCCGGAGTCGCCGATACATAAATCGTCTGCCCGATGCGTGCTTCAAACTCCGCGAAGTTCAACGGCCGGTTGTCGAGGGCTGAAGGCAAACGAAATCCATACTCGACGAGTGTTCGCTTGCGCGACTGATCACCCTCAAACATTCCACGCACCTGGGGCACCGACTGGTGCGACTCGTCAATGATGATCAAAGTCTCGCGCGGGAGATAATCGAGAAGGGTCGGCGGCGGTTCGCCCGGGTTCTTTCCGGTCAAATGTCTCGAATAATTCTCGATGCCGCGACAAAACCCCATCTCCTTAATCATCTCGAGATCAAACATCGTACGCTGGTGCAATCGTTGCGCTTCAACCAGCTTTCCTTCGTCGATCAACTTCGGCTCCCACCACTCGAGTTCCTCCTTAATCGTCTTGATAGCTCGTTTGATCGTCGGCCGCGACATCACGTAGTGCGTCTTCGGATAGATCGGCACACGCGACGTGTGTTTCTCGATCACCTCGCCCAGCAAAGGATCGATGGTTGAAACAGAGTCGATCTCGTCGCCCCAGAGCTCGATGCGATAGGCCTGATCCTGATAACTCGGATAGATCTCGACGACGTCGCCGCGCACGCGAAAAGTGCCCCGCTGAAAGTTGATGTCTGAACGTTCGTACTGCAGCTCAACCAAGCGCTGTAACAACACATCGCGCGACATGCGCCCGCCCGGCTCAACAAAAAAGAGCAGCCCGTAATAAGCATCCGGGTCGCCGAGACCGTAGATACACGAAACACTCGCGACCACGATCACGTCGCGACGTTCAAACAGCGCCCGCGTCGCCGACATTCGCAGTCGATCGATCTCTTCATTGACGATCGCTTCCTTTTCGATGTAGACGTCAGCGGCAGGAACGTAAGCTTCAGGTTGATAGTAGTCGTAGTACGAGACAAAGTATTCGACAGCGTTCTCGGGAAAAAGCGAGCGAAACTCCTGAAAGAGTTGCGCGGCGAGTGTCTTGTTGTGTGCCAGTACGAGCGTTGAGCGTTGCGTGCGCTCGATGACGCTCGCAATGGTGAACGTTTTGCCGCTGCCCGTGATTCCCAACAGCACCTGATCTTTGGCGCCGTCGTTCAGCCCTTTGACGAGCGACTCGATCGCCGCAGGCTGATCCCCTTTTGGTTTGTATTCCGAATGAAGTTTGAACACGGATCTACACGGATTTTAAAAACGGATTTACATGCACATCTTGGTAAATCTTGTAAATCCTGTCAAAAGCAGCCCTATCGCAACCCGATTTGATTGATTGATTCAGCAGCCGCAGAACGCAACTCCAGAGGGAGTGATAAGTTTGAGGCGAGACGTTCCAGCGTTGAAGTGACTTCGGGTTCGCCGCTTGAGGCGAGTAATCGAATGACGGCGAGACTCAAATCAAGGCTGGGGTGTTTCTCGATCACGTTGCCGAGCGGCTCAACCACACCCGCCTTCGCCACAAGAAACAACAGAGAAAACGCGCTATAGCAGTGTTCGTGATTTTCCGCCATCAGGTCGTCGATGGCTTCATAAAGCAAACCCGAGTCTGCCAGCGCACTACCAAGGCGGCGACGTTCTTCGGGTGAGCCATCGCGCAACGCATCGTTCACAAGCGTCGCAGCCCGATCGGGATCGAGTTCGTACAGATCCCTGACGGCTTTCTCACGTACTGCGGCGGACGGATCGTCCAGCAACTCCGCAATTTGATCAAATTGAGTATCGGCAGGTGATCTTTGAGCTTCGCTGCGACTTTGCGCCAGCTCCTGCGCGGCCTGACGCAAAGTCGCAATGTCTCTGCTCCAGCGCTCGTCTTCCGCCCGTCGCGCTTTCTTCGCGTGCTTCATTGCAAGGCTTCGGGCAGATCCTGATCGCGCGCGACATCGTACACGTCACCGTTACCTCCCGATGCGTGTGCGGCTAACGTCAGTGGCGCACTTGGAACAAATTCAGGTTCACTTTCAGTGACAACTTCCGCATCCTTCGGCGTCGCGGCGCGTCGCAGTTGGAATTTCGTCAACACCAAACGACTGACTGAGAAACCGATATTGCCGTCCAACACGCAGAGTTGTTCCGCCACGACTCGTTGCGAAACTCTTTCGAGCGCCTGTTCCAATTCGCGTCCGGCCGATGCGGCATCATCAGCAACAATCATTTCGAAATCCTGACCACTGCTGATGCGGCGGCGCGAGTGATTTTGCAGCAGCACTCCCGCTTCCCTGTGTATTCGACCCGTCGCGACTATGACGAGGTGCGAAGCTTCAGTGTCGATCTCGTGATCGATCGTCCAGCGTGCGAACGCAGGGGTCAGATCACCATCACGCGTCACGATCAAAAACGACTCGCCACAGATATTCGCCATTAGCTGGCCATAACCGTTTCCTTCTGACGGTCCAAGGGCAATCTCTCTTTCCGGCACGCCCATTTCGCGCAACAGAAAATGAATTCGACTAACCAGCCACGAACCATCCTCGAGCAACGAGGACGCAAGCTGCGTCGGCGCAATCACTTCTTCGACGTTTTCATCAGCCACCGGCGCGCCACACTCGCTACATGTCGCATCGCTTACAGTCACAACTGCGAGCGCGTGCGGATTCGGCAAGCGAAACAACGCGTGGCCCGTCTTGCGACAACTGATCTGCACTTCTCTCTCGACCAGACCGGCATCTTCGAGCCGCTGAATCGGAACATCCTGTGATTCAGTGTGACCGCTGAGCAGTTTTGCGGCGTAGCCTTCCTGGTGCGCGTTGCGCGCGGTGCGCAAGAACACGCGGGCACTTTCGTCTTCAAGTTTCGATGCTGCGAGAATGCGCTTGCTCATCGTTTCCTTGCGCAAGCTCGTGTAGAGCGAGTCGGCGTCTTGTCTTTCGACGAAACTACGGAACCCTTGCGGCATTGCCGGAGTGCTTGTCTGCCACTCCGGGGAAGAACTTTGCGGGTTGCGCATGATTAAAAGGCTACGGATGTCTTGGCAAAACGAGTCGAGCTTGCGAAATGGTTCGGTGGTGTTCGCTTCGTAGACAATTCCGGCGCGAATAAATGAGTTTGACTCATCCTCATCCTCGAAGACGAGGAAGAGAATGTAATCCTCGAAGGAGAAAAGGTCGCCACGAACGTACGGTTCGCCCGTCGTCGACTCGGTGGAGGCCGTCAGCGCCGTTTCCATTTCACTGATACGGTCAACATCGAACAGAACTTCTCTAAAACTACGCAACCGCTGGGAACGGATCACCGGAACGAGATTTCGCTCCTGCAATTCCTGCAGCAACTCGAGTCGTTTTGCGGTGTCGAGCGAATGATTGAGAGTCTTGCTTTCGAGAAATAGCATCGGGGATACCTCGGGATTAAGATTGCCAATTTCCAATTGCCGATTGCCGATTTTGATTTCCAAGGCTGAGAGAGCGAAATCGGCAATTGGCAATCGGAAATCGGCAATCCATTATTTGTTGACACTGATCGTGATTGTCTCACCACCAGTTTGCGTCGCTGGGTAACGTCGCTGCCGTGCGATTCGCAATGCCAACGCCTCGTAACTATTCATTCCGGGCTTAGGGTTCGCGATCGAGGCTTTCAACACACGACCGTTTTCGATCTGCATTACGACTCTGATCGGCTGCGAGCTGAGCTCTGCTTCTTTTACAGTTTCAGTCGCTTTCGTTTCAGCCACTGTCTCAGTGTTGCTCTTTTCTTCGTGCTTGCTTTGTTTTCTCGGCTTTACAACAGCAGCAGCGAGCGACGCCTGAGCCTTTGGTGACTCGACCGGTGCGGCTGCGGGCGCAGCAGGAGTTTGCGGCTGCTGTACCAACGTCGTTTCGGGTTGGTTCTTTGTAAATCCACCAGTCACGGCGATCACGGTTGAAAGTCCAACCACGATCACGACTGCTGCTGCCGCGAGAATCAGCGAACGTCGCTGGATGAGTATTGATGGTCCAGGAGGAAGCGCCAACAGCTCAGAGCGACGACCTGTGAGAGTTCTGGCAGGCACCTCACCCTCGAGCGCGACTGGAGTCGCGGTACCCTCAATTTGCACCGCGCTTTCTTCCCAACAACCAAACAGCTCCGACACAGCGCGTTGTAACGAAGGCTCAATCGATCGCCGCGGGCTTTGAATCAACGGATTGAAGTTGAACGACGCTTCCGGTTGCGCAAGTGCGACGCAGATCGCCTGCAAGCCGGCGAGGTTGTTCATACGTGCGTCGATCAGCTCGCCATTCTGAAAGAAGAACGTCGCCGGACCTTTTGGATACTCGATCAAAAGACGCCCTGACTTCTTTTGGTGACGAAGAATTCCGACGAGATCGGATAGGGGATAGTTACTGAGGTGTCCAGTCAAAACTACAAAACGATTAGTCTGCATTAATACTCCTCAAAACTGTCCACAGATTACGCAGATTCAGAATCAATCTGTGTAATCTGTGGATTACGGGCAGCCCCGGGTCAGACGACAGGAGAAATTGTGTTGCGGGAACGTCTGGGCTAACTTCCTCGCGAGCATCTTGTCCAGCTTCTCCAAAATCCGGTACTCCTCCATTAACTGCGACTCCATACCGAGTTCCTGGTACGCGAGACTGAGTCCGTAGTGAGCCTTTGCCATCGTGGGCGACAGGACAGTCGCCTTCTTAAACGCATCCGCGGCTTCTCTGAACTTTCCTAAGCGAAAGTTCGAAAAACCTAATCCGTAATGGGTCTCAGCATTGTTTGGATTGAGTTTGATGGATTCCTTGAAGGCTTTGATCGCCTCGCGATCCTTCTGTTGTTTCAGAAATTCGTGGCCGAGAGCCAGTTGAGCATCCGCGGTAAATCTATTTTCATCCGTGTTATCCGTGGTTGGTTTAGCCACAGATTTGAGTGACGGCGGGGGTTCGGCGGCAAACTCCACTGAGGGGATTAACACGGATGCTGCGCGAAGATCCAAAACCTCCGGCTCTCGAACCTCAGAACTTGTGGGTTCAGGAACGGCCGGTGCGTTGTTGACCTTAGGCTCTTCAACGATCTTCGCAACCGTGTCGTCGAAGTAATAAGTAACTGTTCTGTACGTGACTTCGATTGGTTCGCGCTTCAGTTCGCCGTTTTCAAAGACGACGAGACTAGTCATCATCTTGGTCCAGTTACCAAACTTGTCGAACTCATAGCTGTAGGCTTCACGACTGAGAATCGCGCCGCGGTCGTCGCGCACGGTCATCTCAGTGATGTTGCCGCGCTCGTCATATTTGTATTCTTCTTTGCCTACAGGGCCTGATTCGAGGGGGTAGGAAGTATTTTCAATACGATTCCCCTTGATACCGTAGGTCGTGATCTCGACCAGTTGCGGTAATCCTTCAACTGGGCGGCCATCCTTGAGTTCGATTTTGGCAGTTTCAGTTTTGACTCGACGTACGGATCCAACCAGACCATCCTGGTCTTTCGTGCTGTCGAGGACTGTTATGGCAGGTCGGTTAGAGACAACTGCAGAGAGTTTAGCGTCTTGCGCCCTGGCCGGCGCAGAGGCCATGAAGACAGCTATCCACAACAGAAAAGCGGGCAGAAGTCGCCGCACAATCAAATTCATTCTCGACTCCTCCAATTTCAAATAGCGTCGGGGGAAGGGACTACTGCGAGCCCATATGTTGTACAAACTGCCGCGAAGAATACAATAAGTGGGCGAATTTTGCTATTTATTTTAGCAGGAAGGATGAATTGCCAATTGCCGATTTCCGATTGCCAATTTTTTCAATCGGCAATCGGAAATTGGAAATTGGCAATTCCTTTATTGCTCGTCGCTGAACTTGTAGCCGATGCCCCAGACCGTGAGCACCATCTGCGGGTTTTCAGGGTTCTCTTCGATCTTGGCGCGAAGGCGATTGATGTGTGAGTCGATCGTTCTGTCGTAGCCTTCGTAGGAATAGTCCCAAATCTTCTCCAGCAGGTATTTACGCGGGAAGACGCGGCCCGGATTCGATGCAAATAGACGCAGCAGATCAAATTCCTTTGGCGTCAGCTCGACCTGCCGGTCACCAATCGTCACTTCACGCTTAGCCGAGTCAATCCGGAGGCGGCCGCGGACAATGGGCGCTTCGTCACGCATACCTTCCGTGCTTGGGCCGTTTCGTGTGCGCCGGAGTACAGACTTGATGCGGGCTTCGAGTTCGCGAAGACTGAAAGGCTTGGTGATGTAATCATCCGCGCCCATCTCCAGTCCAAGCACCTTGTCGACTACGTCGTCCTTCGCAGTGAGCATGAGGATCGGCAGATAGCCGACCTTCTCCCTGAGTTCCTTGCACACCGCCAGACCGTCCATCTTGGGCAGCATCAGGTCAAGGACCACTGCATCGGGAGGATCGTCCAGCGCCGCCTTCACGCCGTTCAGACCATCCTCAACCGTTCTGACGTTGTATCCCGCACGCGAGAAGTACTCGCTAATCGCAGTCGAGATGTTCTCGTCGTCCTCCACTACCAGCAGCGACACTTTACGTTCGCCGGAGTCGGGAGCCGCGAAGTTTTCTTTAGCTGTTTTCTGTCTGTCAGTAGCTGTAGCCATCATCGGATTATTAGTCATCGATCTGAAACTGACAGGAGGCTTAGAAGGGCAAGCACCATGGGGTCTTTGGCGCAACTCGGTTCTGGGGGATAGTACAGGAGAAATGACCCACTGTTCAAGCCCAAAGTGTTAGGATATTGCGAATTGCCGATTTCCCAATTGCAAAAGGACCCTATATGACACCCGAAGAACGAAAGGAACTCATCGCAACTTATGCTGCCGGTTATGACGAAGTCATGAACGCCCTCGACGGCTTTCCCGCGGACAGTTTAGGAGCGCATCCGATCCCTGGCAAATGGAGTGCGCGCGAAATCGTTCATCATCTTGGCGACAGTGAAAGCTTCTCGGCGGCGAGACTGCGAAAGCTTCTGGTCGAAGACAACGCCGTCATCCAGGGCTACGACCAGGATGAGTACGCAACGAAGCTTCGTTACAACGAACGAGACATGGCACCAGCACTCGATGCTCTTCGAAGTGCACGCGAAACGACCACACAACTTCTCGGCCTCATGACTGAAGACGACTGGAAGCGCGAGGGCACACATACCGAGAGTGGCCGATACACCACCGAAAACTGGCTAACAATCTACGCCGCACACGCGCACAATCACGCTGCACAAATACGAAGGCTCCGCGAAGCGCTCTCCTCATGAACAGCGTATCCACAGATTACGCAGAAAATATATCTGTGTAATCTGTGGATTGTCTTGACAAAGTTTTTTAGCGCGAGCAAAATCCGGCATCCGCCCAAAACAAATGAATACTGCAACTGTCCTGCAAACATCGCTTTCTGATCTGAAGTTACACCGCCGTGGAAAAGTGCGCGACGTCTACGAGGTCGATGATGAGAGCTTGCTCATCGTCGCCACAGATCGCATCTCCGCATTCGACTGCATACTGCCGACACCGATCGAACGTAAAGGCGAAGTGCTCACGGCTCTCTCCGAATTCTGGTTTGAGAAGCTGAAAGACGTCGTCGCTAACCACTTGATCGAAAGCAATGTCGACGCGATGCCGCCCGCGGTCCAACAGCACGCCGAGACTCTTAAAGGCCGAGCGATGCAGGTGCGTCGAGCCAAAGTGTTTCCGGTTGAGTGTGTGGTCCGCGGCTATCTGGTCGGCTCCGGATGGAAAGATTATCTGCGGACGGGCTCTGTGTGTGGTCATAAACTTCCCGAAGGCTTGCCCGAGTCAGCGAAGCTGCCTGAGGCACTCTTTACTCCTTCGACAAAAGCAGAAGAAGGACATGACGAAAACATCACTGAAGACCAGGTACGAGAACTGATCGGCGCCGAACACACTGCGTTGCTGCGAGACACGTCGCTTCGTCTCTACAATCAGGCTGAAGAGTATGCCCGGCAACGCGGCATCATCATCGCCGACACCAAATTCGAGTTTGGATTGGATAAGGACGGAAAGCTCTTGCTGGTTGATGAAGTGCTGACGCCCGACTCCTCACGATTCTGGCCCGCGGATGAATACGCGCCGGGGCGTTCGCAACCTTCGTTCGACAAACAATTCGTGCGCGACTATCTCGAGACACTCGACTGGGACAAGAAACCGCCCGCACCGGCGATTCCTCCCGAGATTGCCGCCGCCACGACTGCTCGTTACCTCGAAGCGTATAGATTATTGACCGGAAAAGAGCTCTGATGCGCACCCGTCTCGAAAGCCTGATCGACGAAATGCTCGAGGGCCACATCCTTTTGGATGAAGCCCTGTGCGAATTCGAGAAGCTTTACATCAAGAAAGCTCTGGCTCGGCACAAGCAACACATCTCAAACACTGCCGCTATCCTCGGCATTCACCGCAACACCCTCGCTAAGCGCGTCGCCACCTACCAGAAGCAGGAATCGCCACAAAAAGGCACAAAAAGCACAAATCATAAGAAACTTACGCACCGCTTGAAGGCCAGCTAACTGCTCATAGGACGCCGCCTTGGAGTGCGCCACTTGTTGGCGCTTTAGTGATTTGTACCAAAGCGGTGACAAGTCACCGCACTCCAAGGCGGCGTCCCGTTTTCGGGCGGTTGACAAGTGCCTCCAAGTGGCCCTATCCTTAGCACTCTTACTCAGAGAGTGCTAGCTTTTATCTATAAAATTCACCAAGCTTGAACAGAATTGAAAGGAGACCACAGGTCATGGCAACCAACATTAGACCTCTTCATGATCGCGTCATCGTGAGACGTATCGAAGAGGGTGAACAGGTACGGGGTGGCATCATCATACCTGACTCTGCTAAGGAAAAACCCCAGGAAGGCGAAGTCATCGCAGTCGGCGAAGGCAAATATAAAGAGGACGGAACCCGCCAGCCCCTCGACGTGAAACAGGGCGATCGCGTTCTCTTCGGCAAGTACAGCGGCTCTGAAATCAAGATTGACGGCGAAGAGCTTCTCATCATGCGCGAGGACGAGATTCTCGGAATTCTCGAGCGCGCCGGCGCTGCAAGCGGCGGCGGCACTAAGAAAGGTGGTAAATAAGAATGGCTAAGCAGGTTATTCACGGTGAGGACTCGCGTGCAGCGATTTTGCGCGGTATCAATCAGCTCGCTGACGCAGTGAAGATTACTCTCGGTCCAAAGGGCCGAAACGTTGTTATCGACAAGAAATTTGGTTCGCCCACAATCACTAAAGACGGCGTCACCGTCGCCAAAGAAATCGAGTTGAAAGACGCGCTCGAAAACATGGGCGCTCAGATGGTGCGCGAAGTCGCTTCCAAGACTTCCGACGTTGCCGGCGACGGCACCACCACCGCGACCGTGTTGGCCCAGGCAATCTTCCGCGAAGGCGTGAAGACTGTCGCCGCCGGTGCGAATCCGATGGCGCTCAAGCGTGGTATCGACAAGGCCGTCGAGCATGCCACCGGTGCAATCCAGAAGCTCGCGAAGCCAGTTAAGGGCGACATGATTGCCCAAGTCGGAACAGTTTCCGCCAACGGCGATCAGACCATCGGCAACATCATTGCTGAAGCGATGAACAAAGTCGGCAAAGACGGCGTCATCACGGTTGAAGAGTCGAAGACGATGGATACCTCGCTCGAGGTCGTGGAAGGAATGCAGTTCGACCGCGGCTATCTCAGCCCCTACTTCGTCACCGATCCTGAGCGCATGGAAGCGGTACTCGACAATCCTCTCATCCTGATCAATGAGAAGAAGATCAGTTCGATGAAGGATCTGCTGCCTTTGCTCGAGCAGGTTGCCAAGCTCGGCAAACCGATGCTGATCATCGCCGAAGATGTTGAAGGCGAAGCACTCGCGACTCTCGTCGTGAACAAGCTGCGCGGCACGTTGAACATCGCTGCCGTTAAGGCTCCGGGATTTGGCGATCGTCGCAAGGCGATGCTCGAAGACATCGCGATTCTTACCGGTGGCAAAGTCATCAGCGAGGATCTCGGTATCAAACTCGAGAACGTCAAACTCGAAGATCTCGGCCGTGCCAAGAAGATCACGATCGACAAAGACAACACCACGATCGTGGAAGGCAACGGCAAGCAGTATGACATCGAAGGTCGCGTCAAGACTTTGCGTGCGCAGATCGAAGACACCACTTCCGACTACGATCGCGAGAAACTTCAGGAGCGACTCGCGAAGCTCGTCGGCGGCGTTGCGGTAATCAAAGTCGGTGCTGCAACTGAGACCGAGATGAAAGAAAAGAAAGCGCGCGTTGAAGATGCGATGCACGCAACACGCGCGGCTGTCGAAGAAGGAATCGTTCCTGGTGGCGGCGTCGCGCTCGTGAGAGCTGCGAAGGCGCTCGAGAAATACGTGATCAACGCGGACGGCGAAGGCGATCCCGATGAGCAGATCGGCGTCAACATAGTTCGTCGTGCGTTGGAAGAGCCCCTGCGTCAGATTGTTCAGAATGCAGGTAAGGAAGGCGCCGTGGTTGTCGAGCGGGTTCGTTCTGAGAAGAACGAGAACGTTGGCTTCAACGCGGCCACCGAGACGTTCGAAGATCTGGTGAAGGCCGGCGTCATCGACCCGGCGAAAGTCACTCGCACAGCTCTTCAGAATGCAGCTTCAATCGCTGGCTTGATGTTGACGACTGAAGCGATGGTCTCGGAGCTTCCCGAAGACGATAAGGGCAGTCCCGCGATGCCGGGCGGTATGGGCGGCATGAGCGGCATGGGCATGTAAGGTAAGGCCATCCACAGATTACGCAGAATTTATTAATCTGCGTAATCTGTGGTCACATGATTTGCGTAATCTGTGGTTCTATTTCTTCCTCAGCCACTGGCAGAACGTCCTCAAGAATCTCTTCAATCAGCTTCGCAGACATATCGAGCGCCGTAAGCACTGGATGCAACGACGTGTGTTCGCTGACGTATCCTTTGGCAACGTCCTGCGCAAACGCAAGCGCAACATAAGCGCGCGCGAGTCGCTTGCTATCGATATTTCCAAAATAATGTGTGCTCATCATAGGATTTAGACATTAAGAAAAGCTCGCACCATAACTGCCAGAGCGACGACTCCGCCACTGAGAGTGAAGACCCATTCGACGACCGGACTCGGTCGTCCGAATATACGCCGGCAGATCACCATTCCGCTTTTCCATCCGTCGAGCTGATAAAGTGGAACTAGATTTCCGATTGCGAGTGCCAGATTGATTACGCTAAAAAGTGATCCCCAGGTTAGAACGCAAAGTACAAAATTCACGCCGATTCCTGCGCCGAGTACAAATAACTGTTGCACCAGCGGTCGCCTTTGCAACGCCTTCATATCCATCTGCACGTAAGCACCAACTGGTAGCAGACGCACCTGACAGTCGACCTGATTCAGTCGCACTCCGAAAAGTTTCGGTCCCCAGCCAAGACCGGCCTGCTTGATCGGGACGCCACACATGCGCGCCGCAACGTAATGGCCCAACTCGTGTAAGACGAGCGAGGCAATAAAACTGACAGTGGCGTTGATGATGAAACCGTTCATGTTTATGAATTCAATTCCGGAAGTTTGGATACGTATTGTTCGAGCTCCTGCAACATGCTCAACTCAGATTTCAGTTCCTGTAAATCGCTTCTCACATCGAGGATCAAATAAACGATCGCGCAAGTAACTACGATGGCTTCGAGAATTCCGAGACCGCGGTTCGCGATCACGAGGATCAGAAAGCACAGGGTTAAAGCCGAGATGTATAACCTGACAGCAAGCATGTTTTGGCTCAACTAAAATTTTGACATTTCAATGTACGATAGCGCGCAGACGCCAGCCTTGAGTGACCCCATAGTGTGCCCTCATTTTCGCGACACTTGAATTAAAGGCGTAATGTGCGAGGCCTTCCAGCCGTGCCCTCTCCCGATCCAAATCCGCGATGATCTGTTTTTCCAAAATCCGTTCAATCCGGTTTCCGAATTCTAGAAATGAGTGTCCAGATACTGGACAAGTTACCAGTGAACAACAATTTTTACTGCGTGTTCTTGAGGAAAATGGCAAGAGGGAATATTGCAATTTGATGGCCCCGGGTTTGCTAGTGACTGCACGAACACACGCGTCTAAAAGTGTAATTAGAGCTTCAAAGGGACTGATCGAGTTAGAGACGTTCTGAGCTTTACCCAAAACCTGCAAGGTCTCGCCAGTTCTCTTTTCATTCGCAAATAAAAGATAACGTTGCTTCGCCCCCCTGGGCCATGAAGTGTACGTTATCGGGGATAGAACCACCGGTCCGTTGTTAGAGATGGCGGCTAGGGATTCGGAACATCAATGGTTTTAGGTGTTTTGTTATTCCAGTCTCGTGAGAAACGCTCCCAGTTCTTACTTTAAGAGACTGATTTAGCCGCAATTTTGAAACAAGGACTTAACCCGAAGGAGTTAGTGAAATTAATGCCCCTAGCAACTCCCACGGCTATCGATGGCTGGTCCACCAATAACCACGCCCGGACTACTACGATAGCCACCGACAAGCAGGAAAATCTTAGAATAAGCAATTCTAAAACGCCGACTCTCATTGGCGAATCGCCAGTGATGAGAAAACTTTTTTCCGTAATCGAACGCGTGGCGCCAACCGACGCTTCCGTTCTGATTACTGGTGCAACCGGAACAGGAAAAGAACTCGCCGCTCGCGCTATCCACGATCTAAGCCCCCGACGCGATCACGCTTTCGTTGATATCAACTGCTCCGCTATCCCTGAAACACTAATCGAAGCTGAACTCTTCGGACATCAGCGCGGCACCTTCACTGGCGCGCACGAGAACCGTAGTGGCCTCTTTGAAAAAGCTTCGGGTGGCACACTGTTTCTCGACGAAATCGATGCATTGAACCTTTCAGCCCAGGCAAAGTTACTCCGCGTTCTGCAGGAACGTACCGTACGAAGAATTGGCGCACGGGCAAACATCGCAATCGATGTTCGCATTATCTCGGCGACCAACTGCGACCTCGGCCAGGCAGTCGCTGAAGGTCGCTTTCGCCCAGACCTGTATTATCGATTGCGAGTTTTGCCGTTGCATGTGCCGGAACTCTGCACGCGTGGTGACGACGTGAAACTGCTCGTCGAACACTTCCTGCGTGTGAAGTCAGAAAGAAACGGCCAGCCACTCAGGAAGTTCACGCCGGAAGCGCTGCGTGCTCTTTGTGAGTATCCGTGGCCGGGGAATGTTCGCGAACTTGAAAACACGATCGAGTACGCGCTCGCAATCGGTCTTGACGATGAGTTAGGCCCGGCGGATTTGCCACCCGAGATTCTGTCGGCACATTCGCAACCCAGTGCCGACGATTTCAGGCAAGTGCTTCAGGCGTACATGAACGACACGGTTCCACTAGCGGAGATTGAGAAGCGTTACATTCTTTCGGTCCTGCAGCAGTTTGGTGGAAACCAGGTACGAGCCGCGGCCGCACTTGGAATCGATCGCAGCAAGCTTTATCGCCGTCTCAAGCAATATGGAGTGATGGCGGTGAGATTTATTCAGGAAGAGAATATAGACGGGCACCAACTCCTCTCGCATTAAGTTCCAGCCCCGACGGTTCGCTACGGGTGGTCGCACGCACAGTGTGACCACCCGCCGCCTTTTTAGCCACAAAAACACAAAGGCACAGAGAGCACAAAAAAGATCTGCAGTTCATATCGGCTCACCCTCCGGTTGGCTCCGGAGATTCGGAAGCTAAATTCGCACGCAAGAATCATTCTTGGTGGTCCACAGGCGTCAGTCGTCGACGTTGCGACGATGCACGCGTTCCCCTGTATCGACATCATCGCTCGCGGTGAAGCCGACGACACATTCCCTTTCCTACTGGACCGCCTGTCGTCAGCGCCATTGCATGGGAGAACGATGCGAGGCCAAACTTTTCGTTGCCACCGAAAACGAATAATACTCAGCAACCAGCCTTCGAAGTTCGATTAGACAGGATGAACAAGATGTTTCAGGATTAACAGGATTCATCTTGTAAATCCTGAAACATCTTGTTCATCCTGTCTACAACTGTCTCAGCGAATAATACTGATCGCCGCGTTGTTACCTGTCGTGCCACGGAAGGTGATGCTGATGCGATGGTCGCCCTGGATATCGATGGAATCCGGTAGCTTCACCACGATCTGCGTGAGCCAATCGAAATTCGGGACCTTGCGGACGTCCTCGACCACGAGCGGATAAGACCGATTCAAAAAATCTTCAATCTGAACATTAATACTCTCGTTCGGCATCAGATCAATGCCGGTAGCGAAGAGCACGACGCGGGTGCGGTGGTCCGAGCTAAAATTATGAATCGTCGTTAGCGGGAACGGCTCACGGACCAGCGTCACAGAGTCCAGCGCTAGCGCGCGCCCGGTGCTTTCTTCAAGAACAATCAGCGGCCTGTCGTCATCGAGAATCGTGATCGTGGCCGCGAAAGGACTTCCTTCTACCACGCCGCCACCCGGAGAACTCAACACGACGTTAATACTCTCTGGCGGCTCAATCGTCGCATCATTGATTATCGGGACGACGAAAGACTTGACAGTCTCTCCGGCCGCGAACTGAAGTGACCCGGAGCTACTGGTGTAGTCGCCGGGCTGAGTCGCAGTACTGTTGCTCGTCGCATAATTGATCGTCACCGCGTTTGAAGTGTTACCGATCCGCGTCACATTCACTACGACACTCCCCGCATTTTCATTCACGACATAACTTGTAGCGCCGAACTGAACGCTTTGCGCCGAGAGAGACGACGCAAACTGTCCGCGAATCTCACCACTCGGAAAGTTCGAACTGTGAACATTGGCGTAGAGCAAACCATTCTTCAGATCCTGAACCTGCGCCGGAGTGAGGTTGATTTGAAAATCGTTTATCTGGCCCAACGGCAACGGGAAAACCGGTGGCGCAGCGACGCCCGGCACCGCTGGTCCATGAATATGAGCATCTGTTTGGGCGCTCGTGAGACCGCTAAAGACGAGGGAAACACGCGCAGTCTTTTCGTCGGGACTTAGAAGTAGCGTCGCTCTGCCTGTGGCCGTGGAATTGTTGGGCGGAGTTTCCTGCGCGCCATTCAGCGTTGCGACAAACAACGCTCTCGGCTTCGACTTGATCTCGTAAATCGCGCCGTTGGAAAGTGAAACGATAAATACGTTTCCATTCGGTCCGGTTTGAATGTCGGTCGTGATCCCGAAATCTTTTCCAATCAGCAGACTCTCACTCTCGGTTTGATCAAACTTATCGACGTTGTCGGCCACTCGATCGGCCAGTCGCGGATCACTCAACGCGAAGTGCTGGCGATCGCCGTTCAACTTGAACCGGAACAGGAATCCATTGAGCAACGTGGTGCGCGATGCACCGACGAGTAAATCTCCTTCGAACTGTGGACCGAGTCCCCTGCCCTTCACAAACCCGATCGGCGACGGCGCCACTGCATACTTCCAACTGAACTCCGGATCGACGTATTTAGCTCCGGGCAGCCTGCTCAATTGTAACAGTGCCTGCTGCGGCGATGTTTGGATATTGCTCGACGGCCAACGGAGCTGCTGCAGATTTCCGGCGCCGTAACTCATCTCAATCGCTCGGAATTCATCTACACGGCTTACCGGCCCCATCGTTTGTATCCAGCCGCCGTTAAAACCGGGTGTGACGCGATTGATCTCGTCGAACGCATCGTCGCCGTTTTCCTGCGTCCACAATGCCCCGCTCAATGGATCGAAATCCATCCCAAAGCTATTGCGAATTCCGAATGCGAAGACTTTGCTGACGTTGGTCGCGATTAGAAAAAGCTGAAACGGCGGAATCGCGTTGACGAAGGGATTATCGGATGGTGTCGAACCATCGTCGTTAAGACGCAGAATGACTCCAGTCATGTGCGCGTCGTCAGGTTCTGGCCCACCAAACTGATCGTCGGGAACTGGTCCACCCTGCTCAAGATTCTGTAGGAAGCCGCGTCTGCCGTTGTCGCCGAAGATAATGTACAGCTTGCCGTCCGGACCAAATCGCAAGACGCCACCATTGTGATTGCCGCGTGACGGCTGGCCGGCGTCCTGCTGCAATGCGCGCAACTTGATCAGATTGCGATCGAAAGTGAGCGTCGTGCCATTCCACACGTAACGATCTACGCGGTTTCCGAGAAGCGGCACCTGATCGATATTTGCCGTGTCGGATCCGGTACTGCTTTCGGTCCAGAAGAGGTAGACAAAACCATTCTGCGCAAAGTTCGGATGCAACGCGATGCCGAGCAAACCACGCTCGGAAGCGTTGTTGACCGGCAGATCGAGCGGAGTGCTATGCAAAGTGCCATTAACTACCCGCTGCACCTTCCCGGTCGCTTTCTCTAAGACAAAGAAATCGTTTGCGCCGATAAACGCGAGGCTGATGGGTTGATCGAGTCCGGCGATCACTGTGCTCACAGTGAGATTGTCATCCAGCATCGTTGGCGATGCCGCCGCTGGTTGAATAACCGTCGTGACAGCCGCGGTGTTGTTGGTTGAATCAGAGTCAGTCTCCCCCGCGCTGACTGTCGCCGAGTTAGTTATCTGTCCTGCCGATGACGGTACGACGACGATCGTCACGATCGCACTGCTATCGACGTCCAGACTGCCTATATTGCAAATTACTGGACCAATGCCGTTGCAATTGCCCTGTGTTGCAGTTGCAGAAACAAATGCGACTCCGGCGGGGAGCGTGTCTGTGACGGTCACATTCGTTGCCGGCTTCGGCCCATGATTGGTCGCGATGATGCGGTACGAAAGACTGACGCCTGCCTGCCCGGGATTCGGCGACGCGGTGTTGGTGATTGAAAGGTCCGCACTTAAAGGACTCACGACGTTCAACGAGGCCTGGATCGAGTGCGACGTTGGACCCGATTGTGCGTTGATGTTGAAAGTATGATTGCCAACCGGCGTGTTTGGACCAGACGTTAAAGTAAGCTGCGTAGTGAGGGAATTCGCATTGGTGATGTTGACCGATACCGGATCTAAAACGGCCGACGCACCTGTCGGAAGACTGCTCGCGCTGAAATTCACTTGTCCGGTAAAGCCGGCGAGTGGCGTCACCGTGACGGTATAGATTCCGCCGCCACCGGGTACGACGTTTCGAGAAGTCGGATTGACGTTGAGCGCAAAATCCGGCGTGGCTGAAGCAGGTGCTGAAGCTACAAAGGTTTTGTAGATGTAATCGCCCGAGGTATTGCCATCGTTGTTGGCCTGATTGCCGGCGGCGTAGAAAGTGACCGGACCCACATCAACAGGCGGAGCAGTCCAGTTAAACGTCCAGCTCGCGCCATTCTTTTGACCTATAAAAGTGCCCGCCGCAGTGTGCTCGATATATTGACGCGCAGAATTTGGACCGGCGTTATTTAGAACCTGGGTCAACCCATCTGTGCTTTGCAGCTCGCCTGCTTTTTCATCAGAGGCGGTGTCGAGAACTGTCAGTTCAAAACCCCAGCGAATTCGCGTCGGATCTGTATTCGTGTGCGTGACGGTGATCGCGTAGGTCTGGCCGGGAACATAGGTTTGAGGCGCACTAATGGAAATCGTGCCCGTGCCTGCATCAGGTGGCACATGACACTCGGCGCAAGCTTCCGGCTCTTCGAGCGGAGCACCCGTGTAACCCGCCGGTGGCCCAGCAGAGAATGCATGCACGGGAGGAGTGCCGGCGTTGTGTGAGAGTAGGAAACCGGTAAAAGCGGCGAGCAGAGACGCGAGGACAATAAGTCGGATTCGTTCCAGGTGGCCCAGGGTTCGAGGCATCTTAAGGCAGTTCGGGGCTTCAGTTGAGGGCGCCTATTTGGAGTGCGGCGGCCTGACGCCGCTTTGGTCTCGAACAAGCGCGATCGATAACAAAGCGGCGTCAGGCCGCCGCACTCCAAATAGGCGCCCAAATTCTATTAACTCAAAAAGCCGAGATCCGGAGTAGCGAAGCGTCCAATCAACGGAAACACCGCCGGCAGATCGGCTGACGACAAACCGTACCACGTCGCAAGCGTTGCCGCATACTGCTCAACAGAAGTCGTCGGGATCCAGCGGCCACGCGGATTTGAGCCGCCGTCAGTGTCGTCAGGACCACCGAGTGCCAGCGTCGGATAAGTACCATACAACGTGTGTCCCTGCACCGCTCCCCCAACAATGAGTTGATGATTACCCCACGCGTGATCGGTGCCAACTGCATTGACGCCTGAGCCCGCCGGCTGGAAGGTGCGTCCAAAGTCCGACATCGTAAACGTCGTCACTTTGTCCTGGACGCCAAGCTCAACAGTGGCTGCGTAAAAAGCATTGATTGCCTGACTCACCTGAGTCAGCAAATTACCCTGTCCGCCGATTTCCGCTGAATGTGTATCAAAGCCGCCGATTTGCGTAAAGAAAATTTGCCGCTTCATGTTTATTCCTGCGTTCGCATCGGTGCAGGCTTTGATTAAAAGCGCGACTTGTTTTAGCTGGCGGCCAAGCGATGTATTTGGAAATATCGTTGCCAAAGTTGGATTCACACTGCTCAGCGCATTGTCCGTTTGAATCGAGCTCGAACGCGTGTCACTTGCGGCTTTCACGAGTTTGAAGTCGTTATCGAGCGTGCGCAGTTCGTTGAACGAAGCAAATCGTGGTGTCTGTTCAGCCGTAGTCGGAGCCGCGGTGAGTTGCAGGACATTGGCGAGCGACGTATTCGAGTCAGCTACAGCAAGTTGTCGCGTATCGACTCCACTCAACAAGAGATTGATACCCGCAATCGAGACGTTGCTCGGGAAAGTGGCAGAACCATTCAGTCCGGCTGTCTTGTCGGCCAACCTGCCGCCCCAGCCTGTTTGACTGACGTTGTTGGCGATAGCAGTTTGAAACAATCCAACCTGATCGGAATGGGAAAACAGCTGGAGCGGTTTCTTGCCGGTGCCGTTCTGATAAGTGGTCCTGGTCAGTGGCTCGACGAGCGGTCCGTTGTTACAGAGTACTGCGAGTTTTCCCTGATTGAAGAGATCTCGAATCTCCGGCATGTTCGGGTGAAAGCCGTACGAGCCACCGCTCACCGGCGATACCGGCAGTAAACTAACCTGTGCAATCGCCAAACCCGCCGCAGCGCGCACATTTGAATAGCCCGTGGTAAGACTGCCCGCCGGACCGTTGTACTGGTCCAACGAGACGAACATGTTGTTGCCGTCGTTGCCGCCATTCAGAAACACGCAAACCAGCGCTTTGTAATCGCTCGCAGCCTCCGGTGTAAGCGCGTGGACCACGCTGAAAGTATCAATACTTGAGAGCAGCGCCATACTGCCTACAGCACATGCACTGGTACGTAAGAAATCTCTTCGTGTTATCGCCATGATAGTTATCTCTGAATGTCGTACTGAGAAGAAGTTGCGACCAGGTACACCGCCATTCGCGCGCGCTTCTGGTGACGCGTCGTGACGTTGACATCGTTGATGGCATTCATGGCGGTGACGATCGAGCTGCGCATCTGCGGGTGCATCGTTCCGTGCAGCAGCAACGTATCGAGAGCGTTAACTACGTCAACCGGATTTCCCGCGAGCGCTTCAAGATTCGAGATGTCGATCGACGTGCCACGCGGTCGATCCGGACTTGCCACCGTGGGCGTGGTGCCCGGGGACACACCAAAATAGGTCACCGTGTTGATATTATTCGCACGGCGCAAGGTGGTGGTCGTGGAAAGAATGCCGAATGCAGGACCGAGGATCTTCGTACCCGGCACTTCATAAGCTGGCTGGTAATAGCTGAACACCGTCGGGGGTTGGAAGATCGGCTGGTCCAGGGTGAAAGTAAAGCTGCCGCCTCTGTTATCGAGAACGCCGTCACTGGTACTCGTCTTGTCAAAGGATTTGACGTTGAAGGCGCGCAGGAAACCGTTAATGTACTGCGCCGGCTCACGCAATTTGCCGTAGTTTGGATCAGTCTTCACGTCCCCACGTGCTTCCGGATCCAGCAGGATCGCCTGCACCACGAGCTTCAGGTTACCCCGAACGTTTGCGCAACCCTGCGGATAGAGTCCGCTACAGTCGTTATTGAAGACCTTCGCAACGCGCTCGACGTAAGCAGGACTTGGATTACTCGTGACCAAGTGCTGGATCAACTGCTTGCTGATGAATGGCCCAACGTTTGGATGGTTGGCCAGGTGATTCATCACTGCCGTCATGTCTGACTGTGCACAGGCAATGTTCATGGTTCCATTCAGGCTCGTACACGCGGCGATGCTGAAGCCATTCAACAGCGTCTTCGCACCCGCATCGTGATTCTGACCACCACGCGGGACCATCGGATCGCGGAAGTTGGTGATGCCCGGCGCGAAAGAAGTTGCGAAATTCCACCCGGTAAACACACGCGTAAACTCGTTCACATCCGCCTGCGAGTAGGTAGGAATCGTGTTGCCTTGGGCATCGCGCTGCGGTGTGCCATCAGGGTTCAGCACGTCAGTGCCGATCGAGAATAGTTGCAGGATCTCGCGCGCAAAATTCTCGTTCGGGCTTGTTCTCGTGCTGAGACGCATGTCGAGGTACTCGCCCATCGCGGGGGTGAGTGTGATCTCGTTTAGCAGGGTGCGATAACTACCAAAAGCATTTCGATCCAGCGCCTGCAGGTAAATAGTCATCCAGCTTGGCCGATTGACCTCGCTGGCCGCAGAAACCACGAGGATCTGGTGCAACGCAAAGGCTACACGCTGTCGTAACTGATCGTTACCGTAAAGCGCACTACTGAAGAACGTGCGATGCAGCGGATAGACCGTGTAGTTATCACGTAAGCAAACGCCCTGGTTGTAGTTTGGATCAAGGGAGGTCGATGGACATTGCTGGCTCGAATCGTCGAGCGGGAATGTCAAATCGGGATAATTCGAGCCTTTAGCCACATTGGCCGGCGCCAGGCTGAACTGTTCGTTGAGATAAGCCATGAAGCCCATGGCTTTAACGCGTGCGACTTCAGCAGAGGTTGGTCCCCAGCTCGCCTGTTCGAGAAAACGCACCGTGTCAGCTTCACTTGCCGCTCCGGTAAATGCATCCGGAACGAGTGGCGGATCGGCGCCCGGTGGAGTTTGCGGAGCAGGCGTCGCGACGGCGCCGGCATCGTCGGCTGGTCCACCGCCGCTATGTCCAATCGCAACCCGCACACGATTACTCGCCATTCCGTGCAAATTAAGACGCAGTAAAACGTCGCCTACATCGCCGAGGTCGTCGGCGAGTCTGACGACAATCTGGGTGATTCCGGGAAAGTTTGGAACCTGGCCCACGTATTCCACGCGCAGTGGATAAATCTTTCCAGCAGCGTCCTGCACATCTGCTGAAAATGCGTTTGCGCCCTCGCCCGGGAGCAGCTCGAGGTCCATTGCGAAGATTGAGATACGGGTTCGTGTATCTGTGCTGGTTAACGGATTCGAGGCCGTCAAAGGAAAGGGTTCGGCTCTAAACGAAATCGTTTCGAAAGCCACGGCCCGGGTGCTTGCGGTCTGGCTAATCAAAACCGGTTTCTTGTTGGTGGCTGCCCTCGCTGGGATCAGGCAGACAAGCAGGAGAAAAGAAAGAATAAAACCCTTGGCAGCGCAGCGGAAATAGCGGGTTCTCATAGGGGACGGCTCCGACAAAATTCCGAAATTGACTCTATCTCAGGTGAGTTTTGGCGCTCTTCGCGAGGGGCGACCTTGGTTCGTAACCAGGTGAAGCCAATATATCATTTTGGCTTAGGACCTCAACAAGTCTTTTTGACTACCCCGATGCTTAGACGAAGAGCGCGGAAGAATGGTCGAAATTTGTCTGAAAGAGCAAATTTGGAGAAGCGAAGCTTGTGCTTTTTGTGGTTTTTTGTGGCTTACTATTCCTGAGGCAAACTCAGATGAAAAATCCGTTACCCGAAGAGGCCCTGGGCCAAATCTTTCTCGAGGCGCGAACGTACAACGGGTGGCTCGACAAACCGGTTACCGATGAACAGCTGCGACAGATTTACGACTTGATGAAGTGGGGGCCAACGAGCGCCAACGGCAGCCCGGGTCGATTCATCTTTCTTCGTTCGCCGGAAGCGAAGGAGCGACTACGACCGGCGCTCTCTCCGGGAAATGTTGATAAGACGATGGCTGCGCCGGTTACGGTCATCGTTGCTTACGATCTGCTCTTTTACGATAAGTTGCCGGAACTCTTCCCGCACAAGCCGGCCATGCGAAATATGTATGTGTCGAACGCGAAATTCGCTGAGGAGACGGCACGGCGGAATTCGTCGCTTCAGGGGGCGTACCTGATCATAGCGGCACGCGCGCTCGGGTTCGATTGTGGACCGATGTCCGGGTTTGATAATGCAAAGTTGGATGAGGAGTTCTTTCCTGACGGCGAGGTCAAGTCGAATTTTCTGTGCAACATCGGTTATGGCGACCCATCGAGCTTCTCGGCGCGCCTGCCACGACTCGCTTTCGACGACGCCTGCACGATTATTTGATTATCTCGGGACGTACTGTAGGGGCGGCCCTCCGTGGCCGCCCTGCCTGGAATCAACCATCCGATGCAAACACAGGGGCGGCCACGGAGGGCCGCCCCTACAGTACGTCCCGAGGATATGAATGGAATATGACGTCTGCGGAGCGATGGCGAGGGGTTTGGCGGGAGCTTGGCGTCGATGCGAATGAAGAGCTCTATCGTCGCCTGGTCGCGTGCTATTCAGAGCCGCATCGCAAATACCACACGATGCAGCACTTAAATGAATGCTTTGCGCATCTCGAAAGCTTAAGTTCGGAATCAGAGCACCCAGCGGAAGTCGAGCTCGCGCTTTGGTTTCACGACGCGATTTACAATACCCATGAGAAAGACAACGAGAAGCGCAGCGCCGAGTGGGCCCGCGATAGTGCGCTCGCTGCCGGCGTCAGGAACGAACAAGCTGCTCGAATTTACGACCTCGTCATGGTCACGATGCACAATGCAGTTCCCGCCGGCAGAGACGCCGAAGTCCTGGTCGACGTCGATCTCGGAATTCTCGGTGCAGAACCAGCCCGCTTTCACGAGTACGAACTTCAGGTTCGTGAAGAATACTCGTGGGTCCCTGAGTTCATGTACCGAACCACACGGCGAAAAGTGTTGCAGGAATTCGTGCATCGCGAGTGGATCTACAGCACCGAACTTTTCCGGTCCGAATACGAGCCACGCGCTCGTGACAATCTCGCTCGCTCACTTGCGCGCCTCTGAATTAATCGAGGCATTAATAAACAAAATAGTGTCGATTTCGGGTCGCCCCGTTCGACTTACAATTGGATTTGACAAGATTAACAAGTTAAGAGCATCGTAGCAGGCCAATCCAGTTGGGCACTCAAAATTTTGGGCATTTCTCAGAACCTTTCGGTGGTCGGTGCGTACTCACAATACCGTCCACAGCTCGGCGCTCTAAACTAAGGTGAACTGCTAATGAAATACGCAAAGCTGATCTTTAAGAACATCCTGCGAAACAAAAGACGAACTCTGCTTACGATTTCGAGTCTGGTCGTCTCACTCTTTCTGATCATAAGTTTGGCCACCATCCTTACCGAGTTCGACCGTGGCACCGAAGAAGCGAGTCCGCTGCGGCTCGTTTCGCGTCACGCAGTTTCGCTCGGCTTCGTGATCCCCATGGCCCACCTTCAGAAGATGAAGACCGTACCTGGCGTGAAGGAAGCAATGCCGTTCAGTTGGTTCGGCGGCATCTACAAAGACGAGCGCAATTTCTTCGCGAACTTCGCCGTCGATGCACGCAAGATGCGCGACGTCATCCCCGAAATAAAAATGTCAGACGCGGACTGGCAGGCGTTTATTAACGACCGGCAAGGAGCGATCGTCGGAGCGAAACTCGTCAAGCTTTATGGGTTTACTCCCGGACAACGGATCACTTTGAAGAGCCCGATCTACAACCAGGAAGTGGAGTTCATTATTAAGGGCGTCTACACCGGAAGCGATGAGAAGACGTTGTACTTCCAGTACGACTATCTCAACGAGCTACTTCCAGCCTGGGCCAAAGATCAAGTTAGCACCTTCAGCATTGTCGCCAACACGGCCGAAGACGTGCCGCGCGTGGGCCAGGCAATTGATTCAATCTTTGCAAACACCGACGCTCCCACGAAGACCGAAAGCGAACGGGAATTTGCTCTCAGTTTCCAAACCATGATGGGCGGCGTGAAAACGTTTCTCTACGCCATCATGGCTGCAATCACTTTCTCACTATTGCTCGTGATGGGTAACACGATGGCGATGACCGTGCGCGAACGCACGAAAGAAGTCGGAACATTAAAAGCGATCGGATTTCAGCGGGGCACGATCACCGCGCTATTTCTCGGCGAGGCTCTGATAGTTGCATGCATCGGCGCAGCTATCGGTATCGGCGCCGCCGCCTTGCTTTTCCGTTCCGTGGATCTGAGTCTTTATATTCCGAATCTCATCTCGTTCGTTCCTACGAATGAGACACTCGGGATAGCCTTCGGTTTATCGATTCTGGTGGGATTCGTCAGCGTGATCTATTCGGCTTATCGCGTTTCGGGTTTGACGATTGCTGAAGCACTGCGGAGCACTGAATAAGATGGCACTACCACTAAAGTACAACATCCGAAACATCATCGTCAGAAAAGGCAGCACGCTCGCCACTGCTTTTACGATTGGTCTGACTGTGGCCGTCTTTTTAATGGTGATGGCACTCGCGCGCGGTATCGACATGACACTCTCGAGCAGTGGCGAACCGCTGAACATGATCGTTCTGCGTGAAGGCAGCACGGCTGAGTTGAATAGCTCCGTGACACGCGAGAACTTTAACGACTTGATGTACCTTGATGGAGTTGAACGCGAAGCTGACAAGCCGCTCGCGGCGGGCGAACTGGTGACGCTGATCTACAAAGCTCGAAAAGGAATGAGTCAGGGTTCGAACGTGACGGTGCGTGGTGTTGGACCAATGTCGTTCAAGTTACGCTCGGGATTTCAAACTGTGACGGGACGATTGTTTGAGCCGGGTCAGACGGAAGCGGTTGTTTCGAAACGTATCGCGGAAAGATTTCAGGGTCTCGACGTTGGGGACAAGTTCCGCATTCAAACGACTGATTACACGGTCGTCGGGTTGTTTGACTCCGCCGGAAAAGCGTTTGAATCTGAGATCTGGGTTGATATCAATTCGCTTGCCAGTACGACGAAGCGCGAAGGTGGCTACTCGTCGGTTTTGATGCGCGTAAAAGATCCTAATACCCTGGCTGCGCTCAGCAAAAGAATCACGGACGATCCGAAGCTTCACTTGAAAGCTGTTTCCGAGCGAACGTTCTATGAGGATCAACAAGGCACGGCGTCGGGTGCGCTGAAAGGATTGGCGGTGTTCATTTCTTTCATCATGGCCGTCGGCGCCGGTTTTGCCGGGATGAACACGATGTATGCGGCAGTGGCGCGTCGTACGAAAGAGATCGGGACGCTGCGAGTGCTGGGTTTAGTCGCCTGAGCATCCTAATCGCGTTTCTGCTGGAGTCGATCGCGATTGCAGTGATTGGCGCGGCGATCGGAATCATCCTCGCGTTGCCGTTGAATTTCGTTTCGACGGGAACGTCGAATTGGGTGACGTTCAGTGAGATTGCTTTCAACTTCAAAGTAACGTTTGATCTGATGCTCTCGGCGTTGATTTTTGGAGCCATTATCGGCTTTATCGGCTCGTTGTTGCCGTCGATACGCGCATCCCGGTTCAAGATCGTCGATGCACTACGCGCCTAACTTTACAGGATTGACAAAATTTTCTCAGGATTCACAAGATGCATCCTGTAAATCCTGAGACATCTTGTAAAATCCTGTCTAAAAAACATGGTAACGAATCCAGCATCAAAAGAGTCTTCTCAGGACGATCTTAATAAACGCCTTCGCAGTCTGAAGATCGATCGCGGACCGGCGCCGCTACCCGCTGCGAACAATCGTTCGCCAAAACTCTTGTTACTGGGCGTGGCGGTTGTGCTCGCCCTCGCGGCGCTCGGCTACGTGTTTTTCTTCTCGAGCGCTAAGACGATCTCGGCGGCTCCGGTAAGAGTTGAGACCGGTGCTGCATCTGCGGGCGAGAGTGTTCTATCAGCTTCGGGTTACGTCGTGGCCCATCACAAGATCGCCGTCGGTGCGAAAGTGATGGGGCGCGTCGCGTGGATCGGAGTCGAGAAAGGCGACACGGTTCAGCGAGGACAAGTCCTCGTCCGCCTTGAAGACAGTGAGTTCGTCGCCCAGGTGAACCAGGCAAAGGCTAATCTCGCGGCTGCTCAAGCGCAGTTGGACCGTCTCCGCACTGGTTCACGACCTGAAGAAAAGTTGAAAGACAAAGCTGCCGTCATGCAGGCCGAAGCAAATCTGAAGAATGCTGAAGCCGAGTATCAACGCACGGAATCACTGTATCGCTCCGGTGTTGCTTCAAAAGCCGACTACGATCGCGCTCTCGCTCAACGCGATAGCGCGGCAGCGATGGTCCAGGCAGCGCGTCAATCCAGCACGATGACTGACATTGGTCCGCGCAAAGAAGAGATTACGGCCGCCGCTGCTGCGGTGAACCAAATGAAGGCAGCACTCGATTACGCCAACACACAACTCGCCGCCACTCAGATTACAGCGCCCGTAACCGGAACTGTGCTCGCGCGAAGCGTAGAGCCTGGTGAGATGGTTAGTCCGTCCGCATTTGGGGGTTCCGGCGCGCGCACTTCAGTTGTCGACCTCGCTGATCTAACGGACTTACAAGTCGAGTTGGATATCAGCCAAACTGAATTTGCGCGTCTGACGCCTTCACAGCGCGCCGAGATCATTCCCGAGGCTTATCCAAATCTGAGATTCACAGGCTTCATCGAAGAGATCGCGCCTGAAGCAAACCGCGCGAAGTCGACGGTCCAGATCAAGGTCAAAGTTGAGAATCCAAACGAGCAACTGCGACCAGAGATGAATGCTCGCGTCAATTTCCTTGCTGACAAACCTGCGTCAACCGACAACAAACCGGTGGCGCGAGTGCTCGTTCCAAAAACCGCTGTCGTCAAAACCGACAACAGCTCTCTTGTTTTTGTCGTAAAAGGTAACAAGGTCGAGCAGCGAACGATCCGCACAGGAGAGGAGCAAGGCGATGCTTATGTAGTTCTCGATGGATTGAGTGGCAATGAAACTGTGGCGATTGCCGGCGTCGACAAGTTACGCGATGGCGATCGGGTGAAAGTTCAATGAGGATGAAACATCTTCTCTGTGTAATTCTGTCCTATTGAGGATGAAAGATATATGTCTGATCCGATTGTGAGAGTTCGTAATGTGAGCAAGCGTTTTAATCGCGATGGATTTGAAGTCGTCGCTCTGGACAACGTCGATCTCGAATTGCACGAGGGAGATTTTCTGGCGCTGATGGGACCGAGTGGCTCCGGCAAGTCGACTCTGTTGAATTTGCTCGCGGGCATCGATCGTCACACAGGGGCGAGGTTGAAGTGATGGGCACGCAATTGACGCGGATGACTGAGAGCCAGCTCGCGGTTTGGCGCAACGCGCATATCGGTTACATCTTTCAAACTTTCAACCTCGTGCCGGTTCTGACTGCTTTTGAGAATGTCGAACTGCCTTTGTTGTTGACGAAACTATCGAAAGCCGAGCGCGCAAGAACGTGGAAACTGCGCTCGATCTCGTCGGCTTGAGTGACCGCATGCATCACCAGCCGAAGCAACTATCGGGTGGTCAGGAACAGCGTGTCGCGATCGCGCGCGCGATCGTTACCGACCCTGATTTGATCCTGGCAGACGAACCGACAGGAAATCTTGATGCGCGTTCCGGTGAAGAGATCATGCAGATACTTTCGACGCTGAACCGCGAGTTGAAGAAGACGATCATGCTCGTGACCCACGACCCGCACGCCGCGAGTTTTGCGTCAGAGCAGATGCACTTGGAAAAAGGCGTGCTGACGGAATTGGAATCCATCGCGCGACAGTCAGCGTTTGAATCCGTGGCTAACTAATTTGTAGTCTTTCGGCGCTTAAAGTAGAAAGCGGGATCAGTTGGAGGTCCCGCCACTGTCACCAGCTCCCAACCGTTTGCTCCAAATCGATCCATATGCACCTCGAGGACGTATGCCTCGCGCGCGAAACCGGAGTTGGGTTCCTTTCGCACACGGCCGGAACCGGTGGCTGAGAAGTTTGTCGTAGTTGGACCCGCAACCACGAGATACTCCCATTGATCCGATCGCTCGTTGGAGTTCGGTTCCTGTCCCGAAGTCTTCACCACTGCAAGTGAGATCGCGACAAGAGAAAGAGCCAACGCGGTCAATAGTCCTCTTTTAAAGCTTGCTTCCGTTCCATACGGACCTCCAGTTGTTCAGGTAGGCACTGCTCTCGCTATTCAACGTCTGTGTGTGATGCCGCGTTCCCAAACATTGTCTTAAGTGGGTAGTCTCTCCCGCAAAGGCGCAAAGGCAAAGAAAACCGCCAGAAACGCGGCAGCGCTTTGCGCCTTTGCGCCTTTGCGGGACAAACGTCTTAATCAGCTTTGCCTGCGGATTTGTAGCGGGAGGCGAGCAGGCCCGTGGCGGCGGTGAGATCGATGTCTGCGTACAAGAGTCCTTCCTGTCCGTAGGGTTGGTAAGCGAGCAGAGTTCCGTCAGGCTCGCTACCGCTGAAGTCGTCGGCGATCCGGCGCTGGCGTAGTTGACGGTTGCGAAGTAACAGGTGTTTTCGGCGGCCCGACACAGGACGGCCTTCTCGTGAAATGAATTCTGCGGGTCTGCGTAGCCTGAAGGAATATAGCTCCCAGCTTCATGAAACTGTGGATGGAAGACGACATGTGCGCCGCGTCGCGCGGCCCAGCGCACCGTTTCCGGATACCGCCGACCCTCATGACAGTTCACGACGCCAAACTTCAGGTCTCCGCTTTGAAACATCTGTCGTCCTGAGCCAGGCGAGTAGATTGGTGTTTTTGGAAGGATCGAGTTGAACCTTGTCCTGAAAC
>CAWKGP010000008.1:0-400900 GCA_963849205.1 uncultured Acidobacteriota bacterium | reverse complement strand
TGAAAAAGTCGTCTTCAGCGTCGGCTTCGACCTGCGGCAACAGCATACCCGCTGCTGCAAACGATGCTTCCGTGCCGAGTGTTGCTCGTTCAATCACACAAACATCGCGCACGCCGCGCAGCGCCAGCCCACGCGCGATCGCCAAACCAATAACGCCGCCACCAATGATGACGACGTCTGCACTTCCTTTGCTATAGGCCATTTGGTTACTATCGAACCATGCATCCTATCACACTGATTCCAGGCGACGGCATTGGCCCCGAAGTCGCCTCAAACGTAGTAAGAATCATCGAAGCGTCAGGCGTGGAAATCCAATGGGAAACCCATTATGCAGGCGCTCAGGCGCTCGAAAAGTTCGGTGAGACACTGCCGAAGGATCTACTCGATTCGATTATCCGTAACAAGGTCGCACTCAAAGGACCAATCACAACTCCCATTGGCAAAGGCTTCACGTCAGTCAATGTGGGACTCCGTAAGACATTGGATCTTTACGCGAATCTGCGACCCGTGCGTGCGTTGCCAAACGTGCCGTGTCGCTATCCCGAACTCGATCTCATCGTCGTGCGCGAGAATACGGAGAGTTTGTACGCGGGTCTGGAGCATGTTGTGGTGCCGGGTGTCGTGGAGAGTTTGAAGATCATCACCGAGAAGGCTTCGACGCGCATTGCACGTTTCGCTTTCGAGCACGCAACGATTGAGTCACGGAAGAAAGTGACGGCGATGCACAAGGCGAACATCATGAAGCTTTCGGACGGTCTGTTTCTCGACTGCTTCCGCAAAGTCAGTGCTGACTATCCGGAGATCATTGCTGACGACAAGATTGTCGACAATGCATGCGTGCAGCTCGTGATGCGGCCTGAACAGTTTGACGTGATGCTGCTCGAGAATCTTTACGGCGACATCGTCTCGGATCTGTGTGCAGGATTGGTTGGTGGGTTGGGCTTGGTGCCGGGTGCGAATATCGGTGAGAAGGGCGCAGTGTTTGAGGCAGTGCATGGTTCGGCGCCTGACATTGCAGGTCAGGGCATTGCGAATCCGACGGCGCTGTTGCAATCAGGGATTTTGATGTTGCGTTATATCGGCGAGCGCGAGGCGGCTGACAGAGTTGAGAAAGCGATGCTTGCTGTGTTTGTAGAAGGAAAGGTACGCACACGCGACATCGGAGGCACCGCGAAGACCGCAGAGTTTGCGGACGCGATTATCCAGAAAATGGTTTAGATAAAGATTTACAAGATTTTTCAAGATGGACAGGATTCTTATCTTGTTCATCCTGAAAAATCCTGTCAATCCTGTCCCATCAGTTCCTCAATCTCCTCAGCCTGCTTGGGGACTTTGGTCGTCAAAACTCTCGGGCCGTTGCTCGTGCAGAGCACGTCATCCTCGATCCGCACCCCAATTCCGCGATACTGGTCCGGCACCCCTTCGCTATCGGGCGAAATGTAGATGCCCGGTTCGACAGTCATTACGACACCCGGTTCGAGTGCGCGTGACTCCTGGCCGAAATAGTAACGCCCGACGTCATGCACATCGATGCCGAGCATGTGTCCAAGCCCGTGCATGTAAAACTTCTCGTACTTCTTTTCCTTGATGAGCTCTTCCGTCTTTCCTTCCAATAGCCCCAGCTCAACCATGCCTTCAGTCAACATCTCAATCGAGTGCTGCTTCAACTGATCGTGCGTAACACCCGGTCGAACCATCTCCACGCACGACATCTGCGCCTTCAACACCAGGTCGTAAATATCACGCTGAGGTTTTGTGTAACGACCATTGATCGGAAAGGTGCGCGTGATGTCGGACGCATAGCCCTTGTACTCCGCACCCGCGTCGATCAGTAACAACTCACCGTCACGCAGTTGGCCATCGTTGTTGATGTAATGAAGCACCGTGGCATTTGGACCACCGCCGATGATGGACGTATACGCCGGTCCCGCCGCACCACGTCGGCGGAATATCTGTTCGATCAACGCCTCGACTTCATACTCCTGCATGCCCGGACGCACTGCCTTCATCGCTTCGCAATGAGCTTCGGCAGCGATGTCGGCCGCAGTCTGCATGATCTCCAACTCTTCGGGACTCTTCACCACGCGCATCTCGTGGATGATTGTGGCCGGGTCGATAATTGTTTGCGGTGGATTGACCGGCTTGCGATTCAGTGAACGCATGCGCGCGATCTCTTTGATGATTGTGTTATCGAGATCCTGGTCCACGCCGAGACGGTAATAAAGCACGACCGTACCGTCGAGAAAGTCAGTCATTTTCGACTCAAACTCTGCCACCGGAAAAGCGTCTTCAGCCCCAAACTCACTCTTCGCGCCTTCGACACCAGCTCGACGTCCATCCCAAATCTCTCGTTCCGGATCTCTCGGACGCACAAACAACGTGTATTTCTTGTCGCCTTCTAGCTTGATGACGGCAAGTGCGTCAGGCTCTTCAAAGCCAGTCAGGTAAAAGAAATCGGAGTCCTGGCGAAAACGATAATGGGTGTCGTTTGAGCGGCGTGTATCGTGCGCGCCCGGAATAATCGCGACAGACTTCGGCGCCATGCGCCGTAAAAACTCCTTGAGCTGTGGTCTGATCATAGTGGTTTGCATTGTACCTAACCGCCAAACAGATAGATAATCTTTGGAGTGCGGCGGCCTGGCGCCGCTTTGGTCTTGATCAAACATGATCGATAAAAAGCGGCGCCAGGCCGCCGCACTCCAAAGAGGCACCCCAACATCGTAACGCGATGAGTACGCAAACGCTTCCAGCTACAGAAACACGCGAGATTGTTTCCATCAATCCTTCAACGGGCGAGGAAAACGGACGCGTGCCATTGATGGATGCTGCAGACGTTGTAGCGGCAGTACGTCGGGCCAGAGCTGCTCAGCCGGCGTGGGCAAAACTTTCGTACAGCGAGCGGGCGCGCTTCATTCTGCGAGCTCGCGAGATTGTCCTGAACCAGCTCGAAGAGATCGCCAAACTAATCTCACGCGAAACAGGCAAGCCAGTTACAGAAGCAATCGCAATGGAGATCGTCCCCACACTCGATCTCATGCACTACTTTGCGTCTAACACAAAGAAGCTACTCGACCGCAGCCGCATCGGTCTTGGCCAGTACAACTTCATGGCTCGCAGTTCGTACATCGTTTACAAACCGCTCGGCGTTGTCGGGATCATTTCACCGTGGAACTTCCCATGGGCCACGCCTCTAGATGAAGTTGCAATGGCGTTAATGGCCGGCAATGCCGTCGTAGTGAAACCAAGTGAGCTAACACCACTCACAGCACTGAAGATTGAAAACGTCTTCAAACAAGCTCAACTACCGGAAGGCCTGGTCCAAGTTGTTACCGGAGATGGCTCAACCGGCTCCGCCCTCGTCGACGCCGGTGTTAACAAGATCATGTTCACCGGCAGTGTGAACACTGGCAAGCGTGTCGCTGAAATGGCGGCAAAACATTTGACGCCCGTCGTCCTCGAACTCGGCGGCAAAGATCCGATGATCGTGCTCGAAGACGCGAATCTGGAAAATGCGGCTCGCGCGGCGGTCTGGGGCGCCTTCTGCAACTCGGGTCAGGCGTGCGCATCGATCGAGCGTTGCTACGTGCATGAATCCATTGCCAGCAAATTCACTGACCTCGTCGTTAAAGAAACGCAACTGCTCAAGCAGGACAAAGCCTCGACCGATGCAATCGACATCGGAGCAATGACGAATGAACGACAGTTGCTGATTGTCGAAGATCACGTCGGCGACGCCGTCGCGCGCGGTGCAAAAGTGCGCACGGGTGGCCATCGCTTAAACGTCAACGGAGGTTGGTTTCACCAGCCGACTGTCGTTACTGGTGTAGACCACTCGATGAAGCTGATGCGTGATGAGACGTTTGGCCCTGTCCTCCCGATCATGACGTTCAAGACCGATGAAGAAGCTATTCGTCTGGCGAACGACAGTATCTACGGTTTGACCGCCAGCGTGTTCACGGGGGACATCTCTCGTGGGAAGCGGATTGCCGAACAGGTCGACGCCGGCACGGTGATGGTCAACGAGGTTGTTTACACTCACGCAGTGGCGCAAACTCCCTGGGGCGGCGTGAAGCAAAGCGGTTATGGCAGGACTCACGGCCGCCTGGGACTGCTTGAACTCGTTAGCGCGCAGCACATCCACGTCAACGCGATGCCGCGGTTGGCTGATGTCTGGTGGTTCCCTTACTCAAAACAAGCCGGCGCGATGTTTCGCGACTTCGCCCGGCGTTTCACGACCGGGTCGCTTCTCCAAACCTCATTGCTCTTACCGCAGATAATCCGGCGTCTTTTTGAGCCCCGGACACCTCGAAAAACAAACAACGACGGCCAATAGTATTCCGAAGTTATCCTTGCTATACTGCGCTCCTCCCAAATACTACCGCGAGTCGTAACTCACTTTAGCCCTGTAATTCGGAGGATTTACGTGAAGAAAATTCATGCCCTAGTAATGATCACCATTCTGTGTAGCGTTACCTCGATGCCTCTGATGGTTCATGCCCAAAGCGATACGGCACTTCAACATCGAGCCGAGATTAGCTACCCGACAAAATTCGACAAGACACCCAAACCGCTGCGCGAAATGTTTGACACCGGTGAAAAGCCGGCGCCTGCTCGCGGCGGTAAGGACTTTGAGCCCGGCCGTCCACAACCGGTCGGAAATCGCAACACGCCGTTCACTGATTTCCTGGCCGAGAAGAGCGTCGGATTACCGTCAGCTCTGGCCGAGATCAAAGCATCAACCAATGGCACACCTATAGATCCAGCCGCGCGCGTGGCGCCGCCGGATACCACCGGCGACGTTGGTCCAAATCATTACGTGCAGTGGGTCAACCTGCGATACGCGATTTACACGTTGACCAGAACTGCAGGGGAGATCACGGGATTCAACATCGTTCCTGGGTTTCCGAAAAACGGCAATGTCGTGTGGCAGGGTTTTGGCGGTCGCTGCCAGTCAGACAACGATGGCGATCCGATTGTTCAATACGATCAATTGGCAGACCGTTGGATACTGACGCAGTTCGCCGTCTCGGGCACGCCATATACGCAATGCGTGGCTGTATCGACGGGTCCTGACCCGACTGGAACCTACAACCGCTACGCGTTTTCTTACGACAGAAGCTTCAACGACTATCCCAAGATGGGCGTGTGGCCGGACGCGTATTACATCAGCTACAACATGTTTCGAAACGGCCGTTCGTTCACCGGTAATACGGTATGTGCTTTCGAACGCGCCCAGATGCTGGCTGGCGGCGTAGCGCGGCAAGCATGCGTCAACACGACCGGCGGACACAGCATGGAACCGGCAGATCTCGAAGGTACCACGCTACCTCCGGCCGGCTCACCAAACCTGTTGATGAGCATAACCTCCACTGCAGTTCAGTTTTGGCGATTTTCTGTGAACTGGACCGCCGGTACCGGCACACTGACTGGTCCAACTAACGTGGCGGGAGTTGCTGCATTCAGCAGAGCGTGCGGAGGGGGCGCGTGCATTCCACAACCCGGCACCACAACTCAACTCGATTCACTGGCCGATCGATTAATGTATCGACTGAGTTATCGTAACTTCGGCGATCACGAGTCGTTGGTAATCAACCATTCGGTGACGAGTGGCTCGGGCGTTGGCGTTCGCTGGTATGAACTGCGGAATGCTACGGGCCAGACGCTTGGCAGTGCGGCGCCTGTGCTTTTCCAACAAGGCACTTTTGCGCCAACGACTGCTTTCCGTTGGATGGGAAGCGCCGCGATGGATAAGACCGGCGGTATCGCCATTGGTTACAACATCTCAAGCTCGAGCATTGTGCCAAGCATTCGCTACGCCTATCGCGGACCAGCGGATCCGTTGGGAACTTTGGGCAACGAGACTATTATCCATGCAGGAGTTGGCTCGCAAACCGGAAATCTGACACGATGGGGCGACTACAGCACCATCAGCGTCGACCCGGTTGACGGCTGCACGATGGTCTTCACAACACAGTTCCAGCCTGCTAACGGTAGTTTCAACTGGAGCACATATATTCACAGTTTCAAGCTGTCGACTTGCAACTAGAACACAGACTAACGCGGATGAAGACGGATTTTTACCCCGTTTTCATCCGCGTAGATCTGTGTGCTAGGATCTGCCGCTCGTGACCTTCTGGAAGAACTACATGTACCGGCGGGAACGCTGGTATCACCAACGCGATAACAACCGCCTTGTGCGCCCTTTTGAGTGGGGCCTGGAGTACATCGTCGACCATGTAAATGGTGACGATCCGCGCGAATTATTCCGCAAACACACTGCAGGCGTGATGACGGCAAGCGACGATTTTTTTGCTCTGCCGCCGGTCACTGATTATCGTCTCGAACGTGATCAACTAACCTGGACCAGCGCGGTTAAAACGCCTTCGGCGGAAAACAACATCGCCCACGGTCGCTTCTTTCCGGCAAAGATCAAAAACGGAAAAAGACCTCGCAATGCGGTAGTCGTGTTGCCACAATGGAACGCGCAACCGGAGAGTCACGTGGAAGCGTGCCGGATCTTCAACATGATCGGGATGTCGGCACTGCGTCTGACACTTCCATACCATCTGCAACGCAACCCGCCGGAACTCGCGCGCGCGGATCATCTCGTCAGCTCAAACATCGGACGCACTATTCAATCGATGCGTCAGGCAGTGCTGGATACTCGTGCAGCAGTGCAGTGGTTGAAAGCGGAGGGCTACGAACGAGTCGGCATTCTCGGCACCAGCGTCGGTTCGTGCATCGCCTTTCTCGCTTTTGCTCACGAGCCCGATCTGAATGCGGGAGCCTTTAATCACGTTTCGGGTTATGTCGCAGACGTTGTATGGCACGGATTATCGACAGCACACGTGCGGGCGGGCCTTGGAGGTCACGTTGCGCTCGAAGAGTTACGCGACTACTGGGCGCCGATCAGTCCACTGCCATTCATGCCTCGTGTCGCTCAGATGGGCGGCCACCGGCCGATTCGCTTTATTGTGGCCCGCTACGATTTGACGTTTCCTCTCGATCTCTCACGCGAAGCGATCGCCGAAGCACAGCGAAACAAGCTTCCACTCGACATCGTCTGGCTTCCCTGCGGGCACTACACCACTGGCGAACTTCCATGGAAAGCGATCGACGCCTGGAAGATCGCGACGTTCTTCAGAAAGCAGTTCAAAAAATAGGTCCTATTACTTCGCGAGCGGAAAGATCGGCTCGATGTCCACCGGCACATTCTTCAGCTTATCGAGCGCCTGCTGCATCGGCGGGCGAATCACCGCAAACTTATCCAGTATCGCTTTAGCCTTATCGTAAGAACCTTCGGCTTCAAGCGTTAACAGATCGCGCGTGAGTTTTGTCACGCCTTCTTTGATCTTCGCGTGATCGATGCTGAACGTTCCTTTGGCTTCATTGAACTTTATCGCACCTTCATCAGTCAGGTAGTTGAATTGCATTGCCACGCCGCGTCCGTGTGCTTCGGTGATTCCGAAACGTACCGAGCGAAACATGCTCGCGAGATAAGTTGTATAAAGCGTCCGCTCCATACTCTTCTCGATAATACCGTGATCGATCATGTACTGAAGTGCCCACAGTCCGGTCATGTCGGCCTTTGCTTCTTCAATAGCGGAGTAGAGTTCCTTTAACTGCTTGCGCACAGTTGTTTCCTGGCCGCCCACCGTGATGTTGTGTGGTCCAAGCCCGTGCATCAGTTCGTGACAAAGGATGTGTGTAAAGAACGCCTCAAATGCAAGTGCCGATTGCTCTGACGGATCGAGCACGACTTTGGAGATTGGAATCAGAGTCTTGTTGAACTTGGCATCCTGCACGTTCTTCAGCATCACGCGCTTCGAGCCCTTTTCTTTTACCACTCGCTCGTCGTTAGGCAGGTTGAAGGCGGCGGTCTGCACACCACTATTTCCCTCACCCGATCCGTAAACTTCGTTAACCACCCGAATCGGCGAAGCCGCGCCGAGTTTTGGATTCCGGTAACGCGGATCCATCGGCAGATTGTTTTCCAACTCCTGCAGGTGCGCGCTGAACTTCGTGAGTTTCGCGGTTTCAACATCGTCGCGCAGAGTTACATACGCTTCGAAGGCGGCTTTGTAACTGAATAGTTCGTCTTCGTAGGTTTCGTATGGACCAATTGTGACGTCGATTGGCGAGTCGAGATCCATCCACGCGACGTCGCTTTCGTAATAGTCGTCCGAACTGAATGCATCGGCGCGTTTGGTCAGGAAGTTCTTCAGCGTCGCATTTGTTGTCAGTGCGGCAGCTTCACGCAACAACGCGGCGGCGGGGGCCAAATACTCTCTGTAAGCCTCGCTGTACGGCACGATGGTTAGCTTGCGGTCTGATCCACGTCGAATCAGATAGAAGAAGCCGGTCGCCTTTTGCTTGTCTGCATCCGAAAGGCCCTGAAGCCAGGTGTTGAACTCGTCCTTCGTCATGTCGTCGGGATAGTAGTTCGCGTTCAGAGGCTTCTCGCGCGGCACGCCGTCTATGAATGGTTCTTTCTCGTCGAGACGCGACCATGGACCATCGTTGATGTAGAAGTAGTGGAGTCGCTGGCGGCCGGCCGCTGTCTTGTCCGCTTGCAATTTCTTTTCGAGTGCTTCGTTCCCACTCCAAACCTGATGCAGGAACAACGGATCGAGCAGCTTTGCGGCGGCGATGATCTTGTTGAGTGCCTGGCGATCTTTCGGTGCCAACTTTGAAGTGTCGGCCGTTAATGTGGTCGGCGCGAAGCGGGCAATCTTTCGTGCTAGTTCAGGATCGCCGCCGGCTTGTTTTTGAGCAGTTAAAGGAGTGGAGAGCAATGACATTGTTAAAACGATTGCGATGAATAGTTTCATACAGTTTTAGATGTGACTAAATACCTCGCTCACGCGACACGAGAAACCCGGAAGCGCAGGTGTCGTTAACGTTGCTTCCTCGCCCAACGTCTCCTGAAGAATCAAGGACGAACTCTGATTGACATATCTCACGATCGCCTTGTTCTTCAGATCGATAATCCAGTATTCCGGCACACCGTGTTTAGCATAAAGTTGTAGCTTGACCACTCGATCGCGACGAATGTTGGACGAACCTGGCGAAAGAATCTCGACCACGAGCGATGGGGGCCCGTGCACACGATCATTTTTGACAAGAGCGTCACGCACGTCGTGACTAAAAAAGATCAGGTCGGGAATTACTCCGCTGTAATTGCTGAGAATTACGCCCGGACCTTGAACAAGCGTCCCTAGCGGATTATTGTCTAGAAAAATTCCAATCTTGACCAAAAGTTTGGTCAAAACTACTTGATGTGTGAGGCCTGGCGAGCAGGACACAAATAGTTCTCCTTCTATTATTTCGTAGGTATTGCCGTCGCCATGCGGCATGGCTTCCCAATCGTCAATTGTGAGAAGTTGGATTTTGGTAGTCATAACGCTCCGATGTTTGTGAGTTGTCGCGAGTTTACCACAGGATCTCGGGACGAGTTGTTATAACGCTTGACGGTTATTCAGAATCTTCACGAACGACGCTGAACGCAATTCCGGCAACGTCAATCCTGATAACTGGAGCGCTTCAGCTTCAGTGATTGCGCCACAGTTAATGGCGCGCAGAAAATAGTTGAGTAATCCCTGTCCCGTCGCCGCATCGTCAAACACGTCGCCCACGAGCGTCGCCTTCGCAGCCTTTTCGACAAAGTTTTTCAAACGCTCAGATGCAGCCTCGAGACTTTCGAGGAAGAACGCGTAGACCGCAGCATAACGCGTCGGCAGTTGTGCTGGATGAAGATCCCAGCCCTGGTAAAAAGCGTTCGTGAGTGAATGCTGAACGTGATCGTAATGCAGCCGCCATGCTCGATGGACCACTTCCCTGTTCTCTTCGATCTGCCCGGCCGTCAACGGCGGACCACCTTCCGTGAAACGATGTGGCGCAACAGGCATGATGTTGGTAGCACCGTCGGAAAGCCAGATGCCGGTGCCGGCAAACGAAACCTGCATCATGTTCTTCGCGAACTCGCACGCAGGATGCAGCATGTGCTGGTGAGCCGCTGTGATATTGCATCCGGCAGTGTAGTCGTAGGTGCCGAAGTGAGCCGCCACACAACGGCCTTCCGCTGCTGCAAGCAACAACGGAAGATTTATCTGTCCACGATGATTGATGATCGACTGCGTAGTTTCGATCATCATTTCAAATTTTAAACTGCCCTCTGCAAGTTCGGTATCCTTTTCGAGTTTTGCAAGCAGCGTGACGAGTGCCGACACCTGTTCCGGAATCGTGATCTTCGGAAGCGTCACGACGAAGTTGTCCGGCAGTGAACCTTTGTTTAGATCGACGAGCGTGGAGACAAAAATCTCGAGCGTGCGAAAACTGCGCGCACGCAGTTCCTCGTTGAATGGCTTGATGCGAATACCGATGAATGGCGGCAGGCTTCCATTCTTACTGCCCTCGGCGGTTTCCGCAGCGGCTGACACCGCGTGACCGTCTTCTTCATCATCCGGTCGATTTCCGTATCCATCTTCAAAATCGATGCGAAAGTCCTCGACCGGTTCGCGTTGAAGTTTCTCCGCGACTCGGCGGTAAATCGTGTACGTCAGCCAGGCGCCTTTTTTCTCTTTGCGCGCGCGTTCGGCCTCGCTTTTCAAAAAAGAAAGGAGCTCGTTCGCTTCGTCAATTGAATCAGGAAGCTCATCGAACCCGGGCAGTTCCACCGCACGGGCGAAACTCAGAAAATCAGGGGCAAACTGATCGAGGGAACGTCTGGCCAGCGATCCGAGGCGCTTGGCGGTGTCAGACTTAAACAGGTGCGCGCCTCCGTAGACGGTGTGTACCGGCTGCCGGCGGCCACTTTCACCGGGATAATGACGAGCAAATTCTTCGTTTGCCTGACGGAGGCGTTCGGTAAGGGCAGTTAGAGAACTGTCTGAAGATGTCATGTTGGTCCTCGTACTGAAGTGTGCTGATAGTCTAACAGAGAGTTTGAACTGAGCGCCTCTGTGGAGTGCGGCGGCCTGATGCCGCTTTGTTATCGATGGTCCGTGGTCGAGACCAAAGCGGTGTTTGGCCGCCGCACTCCAAAAGTTTATTGACACAGCGTCGCCCGCTTCGCTATTTTGCTTGTGAGCCTTCCCGCGGGTTCGCCCCATTTCTTCACCTCAGTTTTCGACAATTGAACCTGGAAATTGGAGAAGTTTATGAAAACGATCCTGCTTGTTTTTGGCTGCGCCGCGATCCTTCTGGCTCAACCTACCAGAGCAATCCCACAAACTCCGCCTGAGCCCGTGAAACACGGCGGCAAGATTGAGACCAAATACGACGGCTTCAACTACGAGACCGTGATGCGTCTCCGGAAGATGAAGGTCAATTGCGACGGTTTGAAAGACACGTTCAAGGATGCGTGCGTGAGTATCGAAGTCGCATTGCATTGTCCCGGAACGCAGGTCAACTATGTGCGCCACGTTACGCTACAAGTAGTGTTTGAAAACAAAGACTGGGTTCACCTTCATCCCCCCGATCAAAGAGATCTGACAATCGTGACTGACACGGAAACGCTGCGACTCGGTCGCATGGCTCCGGTGAGCGCCAATCGACCGGGCACGTGGGAAACGAAGGTCGAAATATTGGAAGCGAGGATTCCGTACGCGACCTTCAAGAAGATCGCACTGTCGCAATCGGTTGGGATTCAGGTGGGAAACAGTGCTGTCGAACTGCGTGAAAAGAATCGCGCCGCATTAAGAGATCTCAACAACCGTGTGATCGTGCCTGCAACCAGCGCCAGCACGACGAACTAACTGCACATCTGCCAGGACTTGATCGCTTCAATTGGTCGCACCAGCATTAATATCTGTAGCAACAAACTGTCGCGAATCAGAAAGATCAAAACTAGTTCCACCAACAGAAATACGATCAACGAGCGCCACCAGCCAAGCTTTCGCGCGACAAGAAAACCGATCAAAGCGCAGGCCAGATCGCCGAGTGAATTGACGATCGTGTCGCCCGAATAACCGAGTGCAGCCGTTTCAGTGCGGTACTTGTTGATTACGAAACTGGTGTTTTCAAAAACCTCCCACGCACTCTCCAGCAACAGCGCCAGCCAGAATTGCCACGCACCGGACATTCGCCTAAACAGCAGCAACATCAGCCAGAAGAACAGAAAGCCGTGCAGGATGTGCGTGAGGCTGTAAGGATCGAGCAACTGCTGCGAAGTATTTGAGCTACACCAATCACCAACCCAGATCGCAAAGTGTCCACACGAACAAATAAAGCTCCTTCCCTCGAAGCGCAGCAACACGATCATCGCCGCGAGGACACACACCACGCCAACACTAACGGGCAACAACCTTTTTGTGCTTTTTGTGCCTTTTGTGCTTTTTTGTGGCACTATTTTCTTTGTCGCTCTAGTTCTTTTTGGAAGGCTTTCTCAGTGTCTTCGATGAAACTTTTGTAACCTTGCGGATCAATGAATGGGTTGGGCTTGTTGCCCTGTTCGAGCAGCTTCGACTTCCTGGTCAAATCAAAGAAATTCCCGTGCGGTCCAAGGAATATGTCGCAGGGCAAACTCTTTAATATCTGAAATGTTCGCTCGTAGTCTGCGACAACCCCAGGGTAGTTAGAATTGTCGACGAGTTTGTAACCGGGAGTGGAAGTGCTGCCGGCGAAGACTACGTTGTATCGCTGATCGCCTTCGTTCACGGTCATGGTCCAGGTCGTATTTCCCTTCGTGTGAGCGGGCGTCATGCGAGCCACCATCGTGACTCCGCCCAACTCCACCTTGTCTCCGTCGTGCAAAATGCGATCTGATGTGACTGGTTCGAAGGCTAACTTATCGCCGAAATTAGGATCGCCTTTGCCGCCTGCAGCAAGAAATACAGCATCCTGCCCACTCGCCATCAACTTGGCGCCGGTCAATCGTTTCAACAACGCCAGACCACCCGCATGATCGTAGTGCGCGTGGCTGTTAATCAGAATTTTCACATCCTCCAGACGAAATCCGAGTTGCACAACGTTCTGCTGAATCTGCGGGACTGTTTCAATTAGGCCGCTGTCCAGAAGAATGTGACCTTGAGGTGTGACGATCAAATACGAAGTGACATCGGAAGCGCCAACGTAGTAGAGATTTCCGGCAATGCGAAACGGCTTGACCGGCTGATTCCACGATCGACTCGTTTCATCCGCCTGGGCGCAACTGCTTGCCGGAATTAACAGAACAACGATCAAAACACCAATCCACGACCATACAGAACGATTTTGTGCTTCTTGTGCTTTTTTGTGGCTATTCAATTTTTTTGCTTTGAATTCTAAATTTTAGGGCGACTGCGTGAGGAAGTCTTCAATCAAGCGACGGTCGTTCTCTTCTTTGATTCTGGTGAACAGCCTGGTCCCCAGTTTTCTGATCGTCGCGGGTTTATCGAACGGCAACTGATCGTACATCTGCCCACCGCTGAAATGACATGGCATGCACTTCGATTGGAACATCGGTTTTAACTGCGTATCAAAATCAACTCGCGCTTTAGCGGTTGAAACTGTCGAGACAGTTGCAGAGGCCGCAACTTCTGGCCCGCGAGCGGACTTAACCGTACCGCCCGACTCAACCAGCAACAATGCCATCGTAATCAAAACCAAAACCGATCGCATACGCGCATCATACGCTTCTGCGCGACTTTCGACAAAAATTTCAAATCGCGCCTACGGCAAATGTGGGGCTATACTGATGCGGACAAATGACAAAGCAACCTGTGCATGTATTCATCAGTTACAGCCATGATTCCGACACGCATGTGCGCAACGTGGTGGCACTGGCAAACTCGTTGCGGTCCGATGGTGTTGATGCTCAACTTGACCGTTTTGTTGAAGCGCCGCCCGAAGGCTGGCCTCGCTGGGTTGACCATCAGATCGCCGATGCGGACTTTATTGTCTGCGTCGGCTCGGCGCAATATCGAATTTCTTTCGAAGGAAAAAACGACAAGCAAAAAGGGCTCGGCGTGAATCAGGAAGGCTTTCTGATACTGTCGGATTTGTACGAACACGGCAATAGCTCTGAACGGTATATTCCTGTCGTATTTGAAGGCCAGACTAGAGGAGGAATACCGAGGTCTCTACAGCCGTTTCAGTCATACTTGTTGCCGGCCGAGTACGAAAAATTGTTCCGGCGTGTGACGTCTCAGCCCTACGATCAATCAGACAAACCCGTTTGGCGCGCAGAACCTATTCCACCAGCTCCGCGTCAACACGCTCTCGCAAACTTGCCGGAAAAATCTGAGGGATTCGCCCGCCAGGGGGAAATAACCCGGTTCATAACACCAACGCAGTACCCTATCGAAAGGCTCGCGCCGCGCGATGGTTTGTATTTGTCACGCATTATCAACCCACAGCGACGCACTTCTCATGACGTGATTACGACGGTTTGGCTTACAGCGAGAGGCCCGCTGGATTATGTTCTTGATAGCGTCCGCATAACTGATTATCCGGAGATGGGATTAGGGGGAAATCCAGTAGTCACAATTACTCCCGATGCAGAATACCGATTTACATACGCGGAGGGGTCGGACAACGTCCATGCACTCAACCCGGCGTTGGCCATTGGCCCGGCCACGCGAAACCGCGTGTCTTTCACAATAGGCACCGCGATGGAGGTTGGTTTCTATTATGTCGGTAGGTTGCTCCTCTGGGCGCAATATCATGCGTCGGATGGCAGGAGCGGTACATTGCTCCTGGCAGAGACTCCAGAGGATGGATTGGAGTTGGCCAGGCTGGTCGGGGAGGATGTGGAGTTCCCGATTATGGGTACTAATGAAAAGGATCTCAAACGGCTTGTGATTACGCCTGAAGGGATGCAACGTGGCTTCGAATCGGAACACCCGCCGGAATGCCGGTATATCCCGGTTCCGATGCACGACCACTGCTTTGGTCCGAACCACGATCTTCTTTTGCGCACTCGTAGAAGGTGCCTCGAAGCTTTGCAACAACGCGATGGTCTGAATCAGGCCCTGAGGCGTGAGGCTAAGCGTGAAACACTAAAGAATTGGCTTGCGAACGGTTCGCTACTTGCGGCGGATCTGCTAGGCGGCATGGCGGACGAAGAAAGCACTACTACCTTGCACGAGGAATTTCGTAACTCTCACTCGAACGCCGCCCTTACCGGCTTGTGCCTCAGACACGTTGCAATTGGAGATGAATTGCTTGCGGATATTGCACGCGGAAACGAATCAGTGTTATCGAGCAACCAGCTTGAAAGCATCCTTTCAGCGCTGGAGCTCCGTCCTGTGGGCGCATGGATAGATGTCCTGCTGCACCATCAAAAATCGGCGGCCAATACAGTGCGGAGTATTCTGGAAGAACTAGAACCGGAGCTTACGTTTGAGGAAAAGTCTCGGCTTCTGGCAGCACCAAACGGGCCGCTGGGATGCGAGTTATTTGTTCGTGGCACAATGAACAACTGGACCACGCCGGTCAGCGCGAAGCTTGTCTATCAAGGCAATGGTAATTACCAGGTTACGCTGGCGCTGGGACCCGGTAGTTATGAGTTCAAAATTGGCAGCACAGACTGGCGACACGGAAATTTCGGCGGCCCCAACTACGTGTTAAGAGTCACCACAGATGAGCAGGTCGAGATCTTTAGTAACCCGCTGTCTCACAATTTACATCTTGACTTGGGCGCAGCATCCGGCGAGTACACCTTCACTGTAGACGCGCGTAGTTTCGGAAAGCCTTTGCTGCTGATCACACGCGCATGATTCGCGAAGAGGAAGTCGCTGAGCACACCCGGGGCCGGATGTGCTCAGCAGTTCGTTGTTATTTTGATTGTGTCTGTGCTGTCGTGATTAAACGACAGGCCCGTTGTACAAAGCCACCGTTTGTACACACAAATCCCAGACGCTCACCGTATTGATTGACTTGAAAAAAGGTGTGTCCGATCCGCCCTTTCTGTGTCCGATTTGCTCAAACACCCGCAGCTTGTGAAGATTGCGTGTGGTTGCTCTGCAAATCATCGCTGAGTGTTCGTAGTCTTAGCTGAGTGGGTGTTCGACCATATAGCTTTTTGAAGTCCTTTACAAAATGAGATCGGTTGTTGATGCCCACAGTTTTCATGATCTCTTTCACGCTTAGAAAGCCGCTCTCCAACAGATACTTTGCTCTTTCCATTCTCAGTAATTTCATGTACCTGAAAGTCGTCATTCCGACTTCGGCTTTAAACAGGCGCTGGAGATGTGATGGTGAAACATTAACGGTGCGGGCCAACTGGCGTAACGGCATTTCATGTTCGAGATCATTCCCCATGAGGGTGATAATGGTTCGCACCCGCGGATCCATAGTTCGCAGCCATCCTTTGTGAGCGAAGGCAACCGTCCGGGCATACGTAGGAGGTTTGTACTCTGAGGCCAGAATTTAGCGAGTGTGCAGGGGCAGACGCTCGTGAGAATTCAGCCGTTTGAGAGCAGCGAAACACTATTCCCGCCAGCTACAAAAGTCAACAGGAGAATTGCCCCAGTTAAAACATGCTGGATAGTTCCTCGTTGAACCTAGCTACGCAGGTGTGGTGCTTTAACTAGCCCGTACGAGCAAAATCGGACACAGAAAGCGCAGATCGGACACACTTTTTCCCGTCCGTACCCAAGAAACCTGCACTACCATATCCCACGGACGCCTCGACTACCTGTCCATTTCAAATAGCTTGGAACAAAGGAGGAAAACATCATGAATGACACATTAGGGGGTGCGGAGTTAGTTGCGCAGTGGCGGAATTGGGAACACCAGGATAATCCCGCTGGTCCGCTATTTGCGGCGGGGGAGTTCGCGGAATCGGATATCGTTAACGCAACTGCCGAGTTTTGGACCAGGTGCTCTAGTTGCACCGGCTCGTCCCCGGTTCATTGCTGCTAAATTCACATGACGTCGCGTTACTTCGACAGGTCGCTGGGTTGCCTGGTCTCGCCCGCTCTGGACGAACTAGCAACCCAGCTTTCTTTCGTCGGCGGATTGAGCGCGCGAGAGCGTGATGTCATCACCGAGGCAACCCGGGAATCGCTTCACACAGTCCTGCACAGTAAAGTCAGCCGGTTGCTCGTTCTCGAGCTCAACGCCGCACGCGTAACCCGGCGACTAAGCGGCGAGAACTCGGAACAGCGTTGGCAGAAATTCCTCGAGCTTTCGTCCCAGCGGTCGTTCTGGGACGACTTAGCCAGTCATTATCCTTTCTTATTATCGAGAGTAGACGCGATCGTGCGTAAACGGTGCATGGCAACGCTGCGCTTCGCACAACATTGGAGCGCGGACCGGCGACGGCTGGAAGGTCTGTGCGCTGGTGATCCGAGCGAACTGCACGAACTCAGCTTCGGGGCTGGTGACAGCCATCGCGGCGGCGCGACCGTGACGATTGTGCGCGGTGAGAGCTGGAGTGTTGTTTACAAGCCGCGTTCATTGGCAATCGACAGAACGCTACGCGACTTCGTCGCTGAGCTTGGCGACGATCATAGCAGCCCGCTGAATGTCCGCATCCCGGAGGTCATCGATTGTGGCGATTACGGGTGGGTCGAATTTGTGTCCCATCGCTTCGCGGCAGGAAACGAGGAACTGCTTAACTTCTATCGGGGCATTGGGCATTTACTGGCATTAATGCGGTTGCTCAGCGGCAGCGATCTGCACGCTGAAAATATGATCGCCCACGGCGGGACTCCCGTGGTGGTCGACTGTGAAACCCTTTTCACGCCCAAAATTCCGCCGGCGCCGTCCGGCTATGGAGCGGCGGTCGACCGGGCCGGCGAACTGATAGCTCGAACCGTATTCAGTGTAGGCCTGTTGCCGGGTCGCGGAACGGGTCTTGGATGGCGCGGTGTTGACCTTTCCGCGCTAGGCATGCTCCCTGGACAACAACCGATGCAGCGACAACTCGGAGTCATGAACGCGGGTACGGATGAAGCGTATGTCGCTCCTATCCTTGTTGAAGCGTCAGTATCGCAGAACCATCCCAGCCCACGGCCGGCGCTCGCTGAACTCTGGCCGGAAGTATTGCGCGGATTTGATGAATTAACGGCCACTCTGCAGCATCTGGACGCCACGGGCAACTTACGGCCACGGCTGCGAGTGTTCGAGGATTGCCGCATCCGCGTGGTGCTGCGTGCTACGGAGGTCTACGCCGAGATCGGTCGGATGTTATGGCATCCTGTGTCGCTGCATAACCCCGAACCGGCACGGCAGCGCGCCTTCGGACTGTTGCAGAAAATGGCCGCGAACGTCTCCGCCGCGCCGAGCGACCCGGCGGTCATCAATGCCGAGATCGACGAATTGCTGGAGGGCGATATCCCCTACTTTTTCACGGCGGTGCGCGAAGGTCGCTTGCACGGGCCGGGCGACACATATTGGCTTCCACCATGTAATTTGCTTGAAGCCGCCCTGGAGGATTGGCGTACTGCCGATTTAGCTCTCGAGCAAAAAGTCATCCAGGCATCGCTGGTAAGCGCCTACATTAATGACGGCTGGAAGTCTAGTGGAACGTCAGTATTACCGACCCAAAGACGCGGCGGCGATCTGGAAGCGCGTCGCCGCCGGCAAGCGGCGCAAATCATCCAATCCATAGTCACAAATGCGATTCATGCCGACGACGGCAGCGTGGCTTGGATCGCACCGGTGCTTAGTCAAACAGGCTGGTCAGTGCAGCCTTTGCAGCAGGATTTCTACAACGGAATCTCGGGTCTTACGATATTACTTGGCGCTTATCTGCACGAAACAGCAGCCGGGCGTGCCGATGCCATCCCTGAACTTGACAGGTTGTTTGCAGCGACGTTGCATACGTTGCACCTGGACCAGACCAAGCGTGAAAGCCTGGGCGACGAAGGACTGAAGGTCAGACCTCTTCCACCCGGTGCGTATATCGGACTTGGGTCGCAGATCTGGACCTACCTTGTGCTGGCGCATTGGGAGCTGGACGGCGGCGATGGTGTGCAGCGAGCCCGCAAATTGGCGGACCAGATTCCCGCAGCGGCTGCAATCGACGACGTCTACGATTTGCTTGCCGGAAGCGCAGGCGCCATCGTTCCACTGCTGATGCTGGCCGGCAAGACAGGAGACGCGACTTACGTCCGCATCGCTTCGCAACTTGGCGATCTGTTGCACGAGCGCGCTAAACATCGGAACGGACATGCTTACTGGACCAATATCCTCTCGCCCGAAGGAATGGGCGGCTTTGCACATGGCGTAACCGGCATCGGCTGGGCCTTGGCCCGGCTCGCACGCGCAACCGGGAGCGCGCGGCACGCGCAACTGGCACAACAAGCGTTCGCCTTCGAAGATGCCCTCTTTGACGAGCAGGAGCAGAACTGGCGTGACCTGCGCACGTTTGAAGGGCCCAAGGCTACACCAGCGTGGTGTCACGGCGCCGTTGGAATCGGCCTGGCACATCTAGATCTCGATCCAACCCTTACCCAAACATCGACACGGAAATTGGTACGTCGGGCCGCCGCCGCAACCTGGCGGTTGGGGGTGGGCTGGAACCATTGCGTGTGTCATGGCGATCTCGGCGCCTGGGAATTGCTGGATCATGCGATCGCCGCCGGAGAGGCGCCGAAAGAGCTGAGCACCTCGTACCTGCTCGACATAATCCTGACTAGTTTGGAGCAACATGGACCATCCTGCGGCATGGGCCGAAACGCCTTCTCACCCGGCCTCCTGCCGGGACTAGCAGGGATTGCCTACCAATTGCTGCGCGCTCATCCCGAGCATGATTTACCTTCAATCCTGACCCCGAGTGGAGCGAACCTCTGAGCTGGCTCACCTGTTGTTAGTGCCGAGCCTTCGTTCAAAGCACGTTGTGCGAGGTTCATGCTCGCCACATAGAACTGCCGCCGCGTACGCTCGCTTTCGGCCAGAGTTCGCTTTCGTTCGGCGTCGGCGACAAGGTAGAAATAGATCGTCCCTACCAACAAAGCGAGCAGAACGCACGTGACGACGACAAAGATGCGTGTTCGCTTGCGCGACTGCCGCCGTTGCTCGCGAAACCAGATAGGCTGAATCTCGCTTGCCGGTTTGCCATACAGGTCTGCTGCAAGTCGCGTTCGTTCATCGTCGAAATCGCGAAGTGCTTGCGCTTTCTGCCGAGTGTGTTTGTTGAATCCGCGCAGGTCGTAGGCGATTTCCTTGTGCAAGGCTTTTTCCACAATTGCCGGCGGAAAAACTTCCTCGAGCTTGCTGAGATTCTCGCCTTCCGTGATTGCTACCCTAATGGCCTCTGGTCCTCTATTGGCAAGGAACCAGCGAATCTCTTGATCGACCCACTTTGATTTGTGCGCGTTTCTTGAGGATAGAACAAGCAGTTCTTTTGATTTAGCTAAATAGTCATCGATGGTTGAGCCTACTTCCCGGCCTTTGCCGCTCCGTTTGGCTGCCTGGAAGTCAGAACCATCAACACAGATCCGCAGCGGAGTCAGCGAGAGGTTCTCTGGAGTTGGCAAGTTATTGAAGGTCTCGAGAAAGCTCTCGATATTGCGGGCAAGCGAATAGTCGTCGGTCGAATAGCTTATGAAGACTTCAAAATCTATAGTCGGGAGCATCGGGCATAGTGAGTCTTTACGTCTGGGCATTCTATCGCAAATGAGGACCCAATCCTTGAACTAACTTACGTCTATTCTTGACTCACAATTCCGGTGTCTCCAATCCGGATGCATGAACGTACTTCTCAACTCCCAGCAGCGCATTAAACGCACCCTGATCAACCTTCATGAAATCAATCCTTGGTTACATATAAATACTCCTTGAGAAATAAGTTGTCTTAACGGCGATGCAGCCAGCCCAACAACAGGTTCTAAGATGTGGTTCGTACTAAGCGAAGCAGTCAGGTTTCCGCTCACACGGTTCAAAAGAGGCTGTAAGTTGCTGAAAGGAATTGGTAGCGCATACGGGACTCGAACCCGTGGTCTCTGCCTTGAGAGGGCAGCGTGTTAGCCGACTACACCAATGCGCCGCAGCGGACTGGCATTATAGGTTTGTGGCAGTGCGGTTAGCAAGCTTTGCTCTAGCCTGGAGATGTCGTAATTTGCGTTTCTTCTCTGTGCAACCTCTGTGTTCTCTGTGTCTCCGTGGTAGTAAGTCGCGTACAACCCATAACCACAGAGGCAGAGGTTGCACAGAGACATCAAATTCAGACACTACCTCCAGCCTTTCAGCTTACTCGTAATAAACCCGGTTATGAGGCCGACGAGTGGCAATCCAACCACCAAAATCACAAAGGATGCTTTTGCATTGCGTAACAGCATTGGCCAAGCTTGCGCCGGCTCTCTCATCAGCCAGCTCCAGGAATTTGTTACTTCCAACACCGTGAACATCAGGAAGAAACCTGCGCCGAAGCTGCCGCCAATCACTGCGCCCCGGACGGCATTAGCGCCCGTCAGTCCGATGGTAATACCCGCGAGGCTCGCGCAAACAGAGGTCACCACCGTAACCATCAAGGCAGTGAACCGTGCCCATCCATTTTTATCAGGGATCATCGGTCCGGGGTATCGAGGGTCGAAAGTGAGTAGCAACAGCCGCAGCGTTATTGCCCCGACTAAATACCCGTAACCTATACCGATTACGACTCCTACTATTGCTCTCAGAATCTTCAGCATGCGCCATGACAGATGCTAGCGATAAATTTGCTATACTGCACGCGCTTTTACGCTAGCTAATCCCCACGAACGTTAACTTTAATAGTCTATGCCAGAATCCGGAGTTGTTGGCGGCCAAAAAGCGCGAGAACTTCACCTCCCCTTTTCTTCCCTTTCCTGCAAACGGAGCACGCTATGAAGATCGTTGTGTTGCGGGAGACACAGGAGGGTGAAGCGCGCGTTGCGCTCATGCCCGAGTCCGTTAAGAAACTCGTCGCGCTCGGTGCAGTGGTCCAGGTCGAGAGTCGCGCTGGACTAAGCGCCGCACGCACAGATGAGGAGTATCTCGAAGCCGGCGCCGAGATAAGTTCTGACAGAGAAGCGCTACTGGCTGAAGCGGACGTACTCCCAGTTGTAAATCGACCTTCCGCAAACGACTTTGCACGTCTCAAAAAAGGGGCCGTGGTGATCGGCTTTCTGCGGCCGCTCGACGAACCCGCTGAGTTGCTGCCCGCGCTCGATCGTGGCATCACGACTTTTTCAGTCGAACTAATTCCAAGAATCACACGTGCACAGGCAATGGATGCGCTTTCGTCGATGGCGACTGTTGCGGGTTACAAAGCGGTACTGATCGGCGCCGCTCACATCCCGCGAATGTTTCCGTTGTTGATGACTGCCGCCGGCACCGTGCCGCCCGCGCGCGTTCTCGTGCTCGGCGCTGGAGTCGCGGGACTACAAGCGATCGCAACCGCACGACGTCTGGGCGCTGTCGTCGAAGGTTACGACGTGCGCGCCGCTGCAGGTGAACAGGTGAAATCGCTGGGCGCTACATTTCTCGAAGTCGATCTCGGCGGGATCAAAACCGAAGACGCGGGCGGCTACGCAGTGGAGCTTTCGGACGAAGCGATGAATCGAGGCCGCGCGTTGATTGCGGAACACGCCAAGACTGCGGATGTCATCATCACGACAGCACAAGTGCCCGGCAGAAGAGCGCCACTTCTCATCACCGAGGAAGCTGTCAATGGCATGAAACGTGGTTCGATCATCATCGACCTCGCGGGCGCGACAGGGGGCAATTGTGCGCTCACTCAGGCAGATGTAGTTGTCGAACGTGATGGCGTAACGATCATGGCGCCGACGAATCTGACGGCGACGGTGCCGGTCCATGCCAGCCAGCTCTACTCGCGCAACGTCACGTCATTCCTCTCGTTGCTCATCAAAGACGGACAGTTACAGATTGATATGAAGGACGACGTGGTTGGACCATCCTGCGTTACGCACAATGGCGAGGTCGTCAACCAGCGAGTAGCAGCGGCGTTGCAGGCTCAACCAGGCTAGGAGTATTGATGTCCATCGAAGACCCTTTAGCTCAAAAAATTCTTTTCATATCGGCGCTTTACGTGTTCGCGCTCGCGGCATTTCTTGGTTATCAAGTGATTTCGCGAGTGCCGCCGTTACTGCACACACCACTGATGTCGGCAACTAATGCTATCTCGGGCATCTCGCTCGTTGGCTCGATCGTCACGGCGGGTGCTAATTACAACACGGTTAGCACCATCCTCGGTTTTATCGCAGTCGTTTGCTCGACCACGAACGTGGTCGGCGGTTTCGTTATCACTGATCGCATGCTCAAGATGTTCAAGCGGAAGGAAATCGCTAAGAAGGACTAGAGCCAAGCCCTTGCAATTTTACTTCATCGAACTTAGCTACCTGCTCGCTTCAATCTTCTTCATCCTCGGATTGAAGGGGTTGAGCCATCCCGAAACTGCGAAGCGCGGTATGCATCTCGCCGAGTTTGGCATGTTGATGGCCATCATCGGCACGCTGATGCATCACGAGATCGTCACGTACACGTGGATTCTCGCGGGCCTCGCCGTTGGTTCAGTTGTGGGACTCGCGATGGGTTTGTGGGTGCCGATGACGGCGATGCCGCAACGAACCGCACTCTCACACGCGTTTGGCGCATTCGCTGCTGCACTCGTTGGCATTTCTGAGTTCTATCGAGAGTACGCTCACGGCGGCCACATCGGAACAATAACGATGGGCGCACTCGGTTTCGAAGTGATGCTGGGCGCACTCACGACTACAGGCAGTCTGCTTGCATTTGCGAAACTCCAGGGACTCGTACGCGGCACACCGATGACCTACAAGGGCCAGAATATTTTCAACATGGCCCTGCTCGCCGTCACGATCGGAATTTTTGTCTACCTCGTTATTTTTCCCGGTTCGATGCCGCTCTTTTTCACCATGGTCGGTCTAGCCTTCATCTTCGGAGTGCTGCTGGTGATGCCAATCGGATCTGCCGACATGCCTGTGGTGATGTCGCTGCTAAACTCGTACGCAGGTCTCGCATCAGCAGCGACCGGATTCGTACTCTCAAACAAAGTGCTGATCATCGCGGGCACGCTCGACGGTTTTTCAGGATTCATACTTTCGATACTGATGTGCCGGGCGATGAATCGGTCGATGACAAACGTCTTGTTCGGCGCTTTCGGAAGTGCGGCGACAACCGCAGCGAGTGGCGAGCTACAGGGATCGATGCGCGAAGTCGGACTCGAAGACATCGCCACTCAACTCGCTTACGCCAACAAAGTCGTCTTCGTCCCCGGTTATGGCCTCGCAACGGCGCAGGCCCAACACGTAGTACGCGAACTCGCAGACGTGTTAGAGAAACGCGGGGTCACAGTTAAATACGGTATTCATCCCGTTGCGGGCCGAATGCCCGGACACATGAACGTTCTGCTTGCCGAAGCCAACGTCCCTTATTCAGCGTTGTACGAACTCGAACAGATCAATCCAGAATTTCCGACCACTGATGTCGCGGTCGTTATTGGCGCTAACGACGTCGTCAATCCGGATGCGCGCGACAATCCCGGCAGTCCCATTGCCGGCATGCCTATTCTTGAAGTTGATCGATCGAAGTCAGTGGTTGTCTTGAAGCGTGGCCAGGGCAAGGGTTTTTCCGGTCTCGAGAATCCTTTGTTTTTTAAGCCGGTAACGGGCATGCTCTACGGCGATGCGAAGGATACGTTAACGAGACTTGTACAGGCTGTGCAGCACGCGTAACGAAAAGATATTTCACGCAAAGACGCAAAGTAAGACGCAAAGACGCGAAGGATCAACCCCTTGTCTGTGTTTGCGAGTTTGCGTCTTACTTTGCGTCTTTGCGTGAAACGCTGCCACGGTTTCGCGCATCGAAAGATTTCCCCAATAAGCTCGCGATAAAACGATTTTCTGGAGACTGCATGCGAAGATTCTTAACCGCACTCGTGCTGGCGAGCGTTATCGTCACCACGCTTCCCGCAAACTACGCCCAACGGTCTGCTAATAAGAAGACCGCCGCGTCCGTAACCGCGCAACGCGCCGTTGACACCATTGCCGCCGACCAAATCAGAGACTATCTGACGTTCATCGCCTCCGACGAAATGGAAGGACGCGACACGCCATCTCGTGGACTCGACACCGCCGCGAAATTTCTGGCGATGAATCTCACGCGTTGGGGCTTTAAACCTGCGGGCGACGACGGCACTTTTTTCCAACGCATCGAACTACGCCGCAACCGAGCTGACGGCGGACAATCAAAGGTCGAGATCAACGGTAAGACATTAACGGCGGGAACGGATTATCTCCCGGGAGGCGGCGCGGGCAATGTTAGCGGACAACTGGTCTTCGCAGGCGCAGGCTGGTTCGTAAAGTCGAAAGAGATCGACGCTTATAAAGGGATCGATCCGGCGGGACGAATTGCCGTGATCGCGGGTGTACCAAACATGCCGGCCCGCGGTGTGGCGCGTGCAGACTACGGCAAGTATGGCGAAGACTCGATGAACCCGAGTGACTACGGCCGCAGCAAGGGCGTTGTCGGTTTGATTTACGTAGCTGACTCACAATATGCGGCGAACTGGCAACGCAACCGCCAGCGCATCATGGAACGAGGCTCAACAGTCGTCGCGAAGTTTCAAACGCAGCCCACCACGGCGGTGTTACCATCGATCGTGATCTCACCCGAAACCGCAACTGCACTCTTCGCTGGCGAAGCACAAACAATTTCTGAATCATCTCAGCCGCCGTCATTCCTGATGAGTGATCAGAAGAAAGTCAGCATGAACATCGCCAACAGTAATCAGAGCATTCCCACGCAGAATGTCGTCGCTGTTTGGGAAGGAAGCGATCCGACTCTGAAAGCCGAATACGTAGCGCTCGGCGCGCACTACGATCACGTCGGGAGCGGCTGTCCTCCGAATGGTACCGACACGATTTGTAACGGGGCAGATGACGACGGTTCGGGCACGACCGCTCTGCTGGCAATGGCTGAAGCATTGTCCAAAGCGCCGGCGCGTCCGAAGCGCTCGGTGTTGTTTGTCTGGCATTGCGGTGAGGAGAAAGGATTGTGGGGTTCGCGTTACTTCACTGAATATCCCACCGTGCCACTCAATCAAATCGTCGCGCAGATCAACATCGACATGATCGGGCGGAGTAAGAAAGAAGGCGATACAAACCCACGCAACTCAGAACTCACCGGACCGGATGCTGTTTACCTGATTGGCTCGACGATGATGAGCACAGAACTGGGCGAGCTCGTGAATAAGGTCAACAAGTCGTACTTGAATATTACCTACGATACGAAGTACGACGATCCGAAGGATCCAAACCGGTTCTTCTTCCGCAGCGATCACTACAACTACGCTCGCAAAGGAATCCCGATCATCTTCTTCTTTGACGGAACTCACGAAGATTATCATCGTGCGGGCGACACGGCTGACAAGATCGATTACCAGAAGATGGAGAAGATTACGCGCACCGTTTATATGACGCTCTGGGAGATTGGGAACCGGCCAGTACGCTTAAAGGTTGATAAGCCGCTGCCGGCGCAGATCACAGGGAGCACGGATTAGCGCGGATTTTTAAGCACGATTAGCTGCCTGTAGGCTTCGGCGCGTGAGAGACCTAACTCACGCGCCGCTTTCTTTAGAGCGGCGCGATGATCCAAGCCGTCGTTTTCGAATTGTTGGACCAGCGTTGCGATACTAGTTTCGGGCTTACTCACAAAGCCGATCACATCGCGATCGATCAGCACCACGATCTCTCCGCGAATATCGTTCTTCTTATCCGCATAATCCGTGGCTAATTCACTTAAACGTCCACGCCTGATCTCTTCGTGAAGTTTCGTCAGTTCTCTTGCGACAACGGCTTCGCGCTCGCCTAAAACCTCGAGAGCATCTTTGAGTGTTGCTGCGAGTCGATGAGGTGCTTCGTAGAAGATTAATGTGCCCGGAACAGATTGAAGTTCGCTCAGGCGAGTACGACGCGCGTTCGGGCGCGAAGGAAGAAAACCCAGCGAAGAAGAATTCATCCGTCGGTAGCCCGGCTGCAATTAATGCTGAGATCAGTGCACTTGGACCAGGCACAGGAATCACGTTGATGTCGTTCTCGATAGCAGCGCGAACGAGTCGGAAGCCAGGATCGCTGATGGACGGAGTGCCCGCATCCGAAACGACCGCGATGTCGCTTCCCTCTTTTAGCTTTTCGATCAGTTGATCCGCACGTTGTTGTTCGTTGTGTTCGTGATAGCTGATCGTTTTTGTCGTGATGCCGTAATGATTGAGGAGTTTGTTTGTGTGCCGCGTGTCTTCACAGGCAATTAAGTCGGCGTCTTTGAGAACTTGTAATGCGCGGTGTGTGATGTCAGCGAGATTGCCGATGGGGGTCGCGACAAGAAAAAGGGTTCCAGGCATGGAGACATATTAAAAGATAAAGGCCTCGGCGTGGAGCCGAGGCCCTTGGCAGGTAGACGAGCGGATAACAAGCGGAAGTCAGATGCGGGTTAATACCGAGGGAATGGAATTCGTCTCCACCAATCGTCGTTGCGATTATTGTTGCGGTCGTTGCGGTTGCGATCATTACGGCGCCAATCGTCGTCGCGGCCATAGCCACCACCGTATCCGAAACCGTAAACGCTGCTGATATAACGAAGCTCCTGTTGGATCTGCGACCACTGCGAGCTCGTTCGGCCGTCGAAGCCACGACGTGCGAAACGGTCAAGGTCATCAGCTTCCTGCAGTACTCTGCGGGCTTCGTTGGAGCTGCGATTCAAATCGCGTCCGTTGCCAACTCGCGATTTCAGGTCGCCTACGGCATCGCGAAACTGGTGGATTTGGTCGTTGATATTGTCTTCGCGGCGTGAGCCATTGGCGCGGCTTCGATCGAGCGCACGATCCATGTCGCGTTCGAAGTCTTTCGCTAAACGATCCAGACGGTGGACGGAATCGCGAAGTCCGCGATCGTCGTAGCGTCCGTAGCCGCGATTGTCGTCAGGATATCGATCGGGATACCGATCCTGGGGATAGCGCCCTCCCCACTGGGCGGCCGCTGCGACCGGCAGGCAAAGAGCCAATATCGCCGCAGCGAACAATGAAAACTTCAGTGTGTGTCGGTTCGTCATTTCTTGTAGATCTCCTCAGTACTCCTTGGGTCGTTGCTGGCTGTTTGGCAAGTGTCGTGCCTTGTTCGGAAATGGGCGTAATTGGGGAGGAAGTGGTTAATCAGGCGCGAAAAGGTGCAGGCCGTGACGGAAAACGTTGTGAGTTCGACGCAGGGGCGGCCACGGAGGGCCGCCCCTACAGTTCGTTCCGAGGTACCGTCGTACGTGCTGTAGGGGCGGCCCTCCGTGGCCACCCCTGCGTTGAACTCAGCGCCCGTGGTGTTGATCGAGGAGAATCTTGAGGTGGCGCCGCATGTCAGATTCGTGAAGAACCGCGCCAGCGGATTTCCATGCCGGCGCCCCCGTGTTGGATTTTATTAACAGGAGTTCCTCGTTAGCCTTGCGAATTCCGAGGTGACGAATACTTGCACACGCGAGGCCGCCGCCACGAACGATGCCGTCGCGCGGCGTCCTCGGCCATCCGGCTTCAACGTATAGCGTGCGTACTCCATTGCTGAGCGTGAGCTGGTGCCCGACCATCGTCGAATTACCCGTGCGAAATCGATGTCCTTCGTGAGTCGCGATCCGGATACTGGCGCCGGCGCGATTTGCGTCGCCGGCCAGCGACGTGAACCCGGCAATCAACCAATCGACTCCGGCCTTACGCAGCAGATCGTTTGAATTCTTCAGCGACAGGTAGTCGGCAATGTCTCTGCGTCCGGCGAGCCGCGCCTGGCGTTCCGCCTCCAACAATGCTGCTGCCCACGCTTCATCAAGTTCGCTCATATTCGGTCGGCGATGGTATCATGAGCGCCGAATTGTCCCCCCACATCCCAGATACGGAACTTATCGTAATGAGCCCATCATATCGAGTCATAAAACGCCTTCTGACCGTGCTCCTCGCGGTTGGGCTGTTTCTCCTGCTGCACGCAAACCCATTCGCTCAGTCAACCAAACTTCCGGCGCCAACGAGTCATGTCAACGATATCGCCGGAATTATTGACAACGAAACCAAGGAACGCCTCGAAAACCTTCTGCAACGACTGAAAGAGAAAAGCAAGTTCGAGCTTTACGTCGTCACGGTCGAGACCACCGGCACGCAGGAGATTTCGGCGTTCTCCAATCAGCTTGCGCGCGACTGGAATATCGGCACGCAGACCTCGAAAAGCAAGAGTTTGTTGCTTGTCGTTTCGGCCACATCGAAGACGTCGTTCACCCGATTCAGCCGTGCAGCACAACTGGCGCTCCCTGATGGCGTGCTGGGTGAAATGACTTATCGAATGCAAACGCCTTTGAGCGAAGGCCGTTTCACCGAAGCAGTGAATAGCGGTTTGTACACCTTTGCTAACGCAGTCGCTGAAAAAATCGGCATCAAGGTTTCCGATCTCGAGTCGCCTGTGGCAGCAAACACTTCTGAAGTTGCGGCCGATTCGGCTCAACCGGTTCTCGTCAGCGCGAAGTCTGAACAGAAGACGCGTCCGCGCGTCGTGAGTGATGCTGCTCCCAAAGCAACACCACCGGCCGATCCGCCACCAGCAGAACCGACCCCGACAGAAACGCCAACTGCCGAACCGTCACCAACTGAGTCGCCAAAAACCGAACCAACTACGGAGCCAAAGTCTGAGCCAACGCCGGCCGAGTCGCCATCGACAGAAGCTGTTGCGCCCAAGATCGAGAAGTCAAACACAACGCGTGTAAAGCCGACCGCGGCAGCATCGAAGACCAAAACTCCAGTCGTAAAGAAAACTCCTGAAGAGATCAGGGAAGAAGAACTCGACGAGATCGACGAAGTCGAACTCACGTTAACAAAGCCGCTCGCAGACCGCGCAGTCTTGTTGAAAGAGTTTCTCGACACGCATCCAACTTCAAAAGCAAGACCCCGGGCCGTCGAACTTCTGATCAGTACGCACGCCGCACTCGGCGATCAGAAGTTGAAAAATGGCGACACCATAGGCGGCACCCAACAATTGCTGCGCGCGATTGACGAAGCGGACGTCAATATCTCCGACCAGTTGTTTTCCGGAGTCATCGCGCAAATTCCTACGAACTTGTATCTGCGTGGCGAGCGAGACGCTGCACTCAAGGCTGCGCAGAAAGTCGAAAACAAATTTGGATCTAATCCGAAGCGTTTGCTCGAAGTGGCAGGCTTCTATCTCGGAGTCGAACGGTCGAGCGAAACCGTTCGCATTGGCGAGGCCACAGTCAAGCTTGCTCCCGATCTCGCCGAGGCGCACCGAATACTCGCAATCGGATACCATCTTTCATTGCGACTTGACGAAGCGGCTACGGAATACAAAAAGGCACTGGAACTCGATCCGAAGTTGAAAGTCGCGCGCGGCAGTCTCGCGGATCTGTACCGGGCCTCCGGCAAAGCCGAAGACGCGCTCGCACTCTACAACGAACAACTTGCCGCAGATCCAAAAGACAGAGCCGCTCGCGCCGGCAAAGTGCTCTCGTTACTGGAACTCTCGCGAACAGACGAAGCCAACAAAGATCTCGAAGCAGCGTTCGCTGAAGATCAACGCAACCTGCCGTTACTCGCCGGCACGGCCTACTGGTATGCGGCACATGATAATTACCCGAAGGCTTTCGAACTCGCGCGCCGCGCAATCGCGATTGAGCCGCGTTACACGTGGGCACAGATCGCACTGAGTCGTGCGTACCTTGGGCTGGGGAGCCCTCTGGATGCAGAGCGCGCGATTCGTTTCGCTCGACGGTACGGAAAATTTCCGACGCTTAGCTACGAACTCGCGAACGTTTTAGCGTCGATGGGACTCTACGATGAAGCTGTCGAGGCTTTAAATGAATCGTTCACGATCAAAGGCGATCAGATTCAGGCAAATCTCGCGGGAACTGTACGGGCGAGCGAATCAGGGTTTATCGAATTGCTTGGACCCGAGAGACGAGCCAGTATTTACCAGTCAACTTCCGCCGACAACGCAGCGAATGCTAAAACGATGAAAGCATTGCTTGCTTTCAGCACTGCAACCACACCCGGCGATAACGGAAAGATCAACGAGTCAGCAGCCGTTGAAGCTGCGAAAGAATTTGCTGCGGGCACTGACAACATGCGTACTTTTCGACAGATGTACGCGGCCAATCGTCTGCTGCGAAATGGAGTTGGAGCAACAACGGCGCTGGAGTTTATCGCCGAGGCACGTAAAGCTTCGGATACAGCGCTCAAAGTTCCGGTGCTGACGCTGGCAATCCAGGCAGAAGAATATCGAGACATGCGTGCGAGTGCGATCTCGTCGGGCAACGTCCCGGACGTGGCGCCGGCGCCGGCCGAAGTGCTTGCGAAAATTTTCAAGGGACGGTTGGAAGATCTTGAAGGCTGGGCGCTCTTCAACCAGGAGAAATATCCGGAAGCGATCACACAACTGAAACAAGCTACGGAGACTTTGCCTTCGCACACACCCTCCTGGCGCAATGCGCTCTGGCATCTCGGAGTTGCACTGGAGCAATCGGGTCAGAAGGAACAGGCGCTCGACGCTTACATAAAGAGCTATAGCGGCGGACGAGTCGAGTCGGTTCGACGTTCAGTCATCGAGAAACTGTACAAACAGATCAATGGTTCGCTGGATGGACTCGACAAACATATTGGCATGGCGGCGCTAGGCATTGACACTACAGCAACTGCGGCAACTACAACACCTGAAGCGACGGCAACACCTAAACAGCCAGAGTCAACTGTGCTTACAGATCGTCCCGAAGAGTTACCGAAGCCAGAACCGGCATCATCATCAACACTTACTCCTAAAGTTGATTCGACCCAACCCATCTCCGACGAATCGTTGAAGAACGCTGCGTCCCGCCTGCGTTCGACCATCAAAATCACCGGACGTATAGTTGATTCGAGTCAAGTAGGAATGGCGAACGTAACGGTAGTCTTGATCAGTCCTTCCGGAACAGTGCTGGCATCGACAACCGACAACGAGGGAAACTATTCCTTCAAAGTCGCGCCGTCACAAAAAACGTATCGCATCCTTCCATCAAAAGAAGGCTTCACGTTCACACCGATGGATCGAACACTCCCGACGTTGTTTGAGGATTTGAAGGCGATCGACTTCGTAGGATCCAAACAATAATCCACAGATTACACAGATTATCTTGTGTAATCTGTGGATTGCCTTTTTCTTACTTGTTATTGTTCTCTGAACCTGGCGTCACGAGTTTTCCTTCGGCGTCATACAGTTCAACTTTCCCGTACTTCGTCAGGACTTCCCGTGCCTTTGAAGCATCACCCACTGCGACAACCTGCATGTGAGCCATGTCCAAATACTTCTGCGAGGCTTTCTGAACATCTGCCGCGGTGATGGCCGAAACTTTCTGCGGATAGGTATCCCAGTAGTCCGCAGGCAGGTTGTAGAGCTTCTGCGTGATGATGTTCTGCAACAGCGTTCCCGGTTGCTCGAGTGAAAGCGCAAAGCTGCCGATGATGGCTCGCTTGGCGTCGTCCAATTCCGCCTCCGGTACAATCTCTTCCCGCATGCGCTTCAGTTCATACATGAACTCTTTCATCGCACCTTCGGTAACGTCAGTTCTGACTTCAGAACTAGCACCCCAGGTACCACGATACTTCGAGCTGCTGAAGTTGCTATACGCGCCATAAGTGTAGCCTTTGTCCTCGCGCAGGTTCAGGAAGAGTCTTCCTGATGGACCACCACCGAATACACGATCGGCCAACAGCACTGCAAAATAATCCGGACTCGTTCGCTCGATACCGAGCGTGCCGAGCTGCAATACCGTCTGCACCGAGCCTGGTCGATCGATCAGGTAAATGCGCGACTCTGCCTGCGTAGGCGTTTGGGGAATGGTGAAACCCGGAACCTCGCCCTTCTGCCAGTCGCCGAACACCTTCTCGAGCTTCGGCAGGATGTCCTTCATCGTGACATCGCCGACGACGGCGAGAATGGCATTGTTAGGCCGATAGTAAGTCGAGTGGAAGTCAGCGAGATCTTTGGTCGTCAGCTTCTTGATCGAATCTGCCGGTGGCGCAACTAACGACGCCGGGTGGCTGGTACCATAAATCGCGCGTTGAAACTGCTCCGCCGCGAGAAACTGTGGAATCGATCGTTGAATCTGAAGTTGGGCCAGAGTGCGTGTTTTGTATCTATCGACTTCGGCTTGCGGGAAAGTCGGATTGCGAATGACATCCGAGAACAAGTCCAGAGTCTGGTCCAAATTCTCAACCAGGCCGCTTGTGCTGACCACGCTCGTCAAGGACGAGAGCCCGGAGGTTGCCGCCAGCGTGGCGCCGATCGCATCGATCTGCTCGGCAATGTCTTTGCTCGAGCGTTTCGTCGTGCCTTCGCGCAACAACGCTGCCGTGGAATTCGAGAGACCGCGATAATCCGGCTTGTCTGCAAGACCGCCCGTCAACACGACGAGTTGCATGTTGAAGGTCGGCACCTTGTGCATCGGAAGCACAACGACCTGCAAACCATTTTTGAGTGTCGCTTCCTCGGCGCGAGGAAGTTTCACTTTCAGCACTTCTTTGTTAACAGGCGCTTTGCCTTTGATCACAGCGCCCTTGGTGGTTTGACCGCCCTGACCAGCCGGAGTCGCCCCCTGGCCCCCTTGGGCAAAGCCCAGAGAAGACACAACCATTATCAGGATCAGCGCAACTGCTGCATTACTTCTGTTCTTTATGATTCTCATCTGCTTAACTCCTTTACTGTCCTGATGCGCCGGTCGCGGGCTTGGCCTTTGGCTTCGGCGTCGTGATTACGACCGTACGGTTGGTGTCGACCAGATACTTGTTGGCAACACGCTGCACGTCTTCTTTGGTGACCGCGGCGACTTTATCGAGCCGGTTGTTAATCAAGCCAGGCTCGTTGTAATAGACAGTGTACTGGCCCAAAGTGATCGCACGAGTGAGTGCGCTTTGCAGGCCATTGATCAGATTTCGTCGAGTGGTGTTCTTTGCTTTCTGAAGTTCCCAGTCAGCAATCGGTTCCTTCTTCAGACGATCGACCTCAGCGTAGATTGCGGCTTCGATGTCTTCGGTCTTAACGCCTTGTCTGAGAGTCGCGTTGGTGTACAACGCACCGACGCCGCGCTTCTCATCCATGAAACCACCGACACCAGTAACCATCTCTTTCTCTTTGACGAGCTTCTGGTAAAGGCGCGAGCTCTGACCGCTCTGTAACACTGCCGACAACACCTGCAGCGCGTAGAAATCAGCGGTGTTGCCGGGCACGGCTTTGAAAGCGAGATCGACGCGCGGCGCGCGTGCGAGCACGTCGTCAACATTCGCGCGACGTTCCGCTTTCTGTTGTGGCTCAGTCATGTCGACTGCCGGCGGATCGGGCTGACGCGGAATGTTCTCGAAGTTGCTACGAATCTTCGCAAGGGCATCGGCAGTCTTGAAGTCGCCGACCAAAACCAGCACCGCGTTGTTTGGTGCGTAATACATTTTGAAGAAAGCGGCAACGTCTTCGACAGTCGCTGCATTCAGATCTTCCATCGATCCGATTACTGAATGCTTGTAAGCAAAGTTGTCGTAGAGCAGTTCCTGTTGCAGCTCGCCGCTCTTGCCGTACGGCTGGTTATCAAGGCCGAGCCGCCGTTCTTCCTGAACTGCGTTGCGTTGGTTGTCGAGGTTCTCTTTCGTGATCGCGAGGCTCTTCATACGATCGGCTTCGAGGAACAGACCGAGGTCGAGCTGGTTTGCAGGCAAAATTTCGAAATAGTTGGTGCGGTCTTCGTTGGTGGTACCGTTCATGTTGCCACCGTTGTTGAAAACCAGCATGAAGTGTTCACCAGATCCAACATTCTCGGAGCCTTTGAACATCATGTGTTCAAAGAGATGCGCAAAACCGGTGCGACCCTGACGTTCGTTGCGCGAACCGACGTTGTAGGTGATGGAAACGGCCACTACGGGTGCGGAATGATCTTCAACGGTGATCACGCGCAGACCGTTCTTTAAAGTGGTCTCTTTGAAATCGACTCGCAGGTTGCGAGGACCCTGTGCCTGGGCTGAAACAATTGCCAGCGCGCAGACAAAGAGTGGGGACAAAAACTTAGAGACGCGTCTCATTGAATCAAACTCCTTTTAGATGTGGATGATGTCTCGGTCGAAGGTTTTTTGGACTACAACTACCGCGTGACAGGAATGTATTCGCTGGCTAAGGCAGAGTCAAGCGAGGAGAGCCATCCACCGATTACACAGAAAGGAGCATGGACAGAAGGCAGGTTCCTGAGTTCAAACCTGCCTCCTGCTTGCTGCTTCTTTCTGTGTAATCTGTGGATTGCCCTGGCCAACCGCCCGTGGGTTCTTACCATCCAAAGTCCTCGACTGTATAATCGTCGCAACAGAATGCCATGAAAAGTATAAAGCTCATTTTCCCCGGTGTTGTGGCGGCTTTTGCCGTACTGACACTGTCCCTCTCTGTAAGGTCGCAGCAGCCGGCGCCTCAGCAAGCCGCCAGTCGTTATGACATCACGCACTACCGGATTGAAGCCCAAATTATTCCCGATCAGCACATACTTCGGGCGGGTGCGGACGTAACTTTTGTGCCGCTGGATGCGACGCGTTCGGTCGTTTTCGAACTTAATGGCTCGCTGAAAGTCACTAACATCGAGAAGGATGGTAAGGAACTAACCGGATTCGTTCAGGATGCAGTCGGAGTCGGCTCGCTGGGTCCGAGCGTGCGCGTTGATCTGGGCCAGGTGGTTCCGGCAAATCAACCTGTCACGCTGCGTATTCGCTGGGAAGGCGCTCTCGTTTCGCCGGAAGGCGGACCGCTCGCAACCAAGCGACTCGCCTACGTCGGTACTGAAGGTTCATACCTGATGTATGCCTCGCGCTGGTTTCCTTTTCACGACTACGCCGCTGATCGCGCAACTTCCGACATCACATTTATCGTTCCTTCGGGCTTGCAGGTTGCGGGCACCAGTGACGATCCAGTTGTCGCGCAGCCCGCTCCGAAAGAGGGCGCGGTTCGTTATCGCTTCGTTCATCGCCAGCCGGTATTGATTGGAAACTTCGCCGCGGGACTCTATATCAACAAGAATCTCCGTTACGCGAATTACGATCTCCAGTTGTATGCAATGCCGGGCAGTGAAAAACGGCTCGAAGCGTATGCAGAACTGACCGGTCGCGTACTCGAGTTTTATACAAAGAAATACGGTGCTCCGCTTTTCGGAAACCGCCTGGTCGTGGTCCAAATTGACGACGAGAGTCTTGACACCTATTCAGGTCCGGGAATCGTTTACCTCTCGAGCAAGATGTTCGACACTTCGCGGCCCGTGCCGGAAGAGAAGATTGAGCGCGAACTTGCTTATCAGTGGTGGGGTCAGAGTGTCGGTCTGAAGTCGTTCGACGATGCATGGCTGTCGCAGGGGCTTGCAGAGTGGAGCGCGTTTGCATTTCGCGAGAGCACGTTGACTGCCGGCGGTCTTGATGCCGCTCAGCGCGAACAACAGGAACGCGCACTCACGTTCGAACAAACTGCATCGATCGCTCGTGCGCCGAGTGCCCTCGACGATCAGTCGGCAGCTTATCAATCGATCGTTTTCTACAAAGGCTCAATGATCTTTCGCATGTTGCGGGAGACTATTGGAAAAGAAAACTTCGATCGTCTGCTGGCCACTTACCTGCAAACATACAAAGGAAAGAACGCCTCGATCGACGACTTCGAAAAACTCGCGGTGAAGATCTCGCAGGACAATCTTCGTTACTTCTTTGCGCAGTGGGTTGAAGGCACGGGCGTTCCGGAATTTACCGTCGACTATCAAATCATTCGCACACGCTCAGGCAAGTTCCGCACGCGCGGCACGGTGAAACAGAATCTCGAAACGCTGCGCATGCCGGTCGAATTGTTGTTACGCGCTGAAGGCGACAATCAACAGAAGACGGTTCGGATTGAAGGTCGCAGTGAGGATTTTGATTTTGAGTCGAATGGACAGCCGATTGAGGTTGTCGTCGATCCGAACAACAAGATACTGCGAATGTCGGACGACTTGCGTGTCTCGATCATTGCGCGACGCGGCATCGAGCAGATGAAGGAAGGCATTTACGCTGAGGCGCAGCAGCAGTTTGAAGCGGCTCTGAAGCTCGATCGATCCAACTCGTGGGTTTATTACAATCTCGGGTTGTTGTTTCTCGAACAACGTAACTGGCAACAGGCGCTCGACAACCTCGAGGCTTCGCTCATCGGTAACCTGAAACCGTCGTGGATCGAAGTGTGGGCCCACATCAAGCGTGGCAACGCTTACGACGCGAAGGGTGAGCGCACTCGTGCGGTAGCGGAATACCAGAAGGCAGTGCAGTCAGGAATCGATTACGACAACGCGCAGGCAGTCGCGAAGAAATACCTGGCAACGCCGTACGATCCAAAGGCCGACCAGACGGCCGCAGTCTCACCGGCAAATTAAGCCGCGGCTAAAATACAAATCTTGTGCTTCTCCGCGGTGCGGATCATCTCGTCGCGGTCGAACATGAGGGTCTTGCCGGCGGTGATGCAGAGACAGGTCGCGCCGGCTTCTACCATCGCCTCAATCGTCGGCACACCAACCACCGGCACATCAAAACGCATATCCTGATTTGGCTTCGCCACTTTAACCACAGTCAGCCGACCTTTTACCAGCTTACCGGCCCGCCGGATCGTTTCGTCGGTGCCTTCCATTGCCTCGATCGCCACGCACGCTTTGCCACGAACAACGATCGTCTGGCCCAGGTCGAGTCGCGCGATTTCGCGCGCGATCTCCAAACCATATTCAATATCTTCGCGTTCCTGTTTCGAAGGCTCACGACGCGTGAGTGTGCCGCTCTGCGGTAACGAGTCCTGCAGGAAGCATGTCGAATCAACCAGCTCGATTCCCTCGCTCTGTAACTCCGAGGCTATTGCGCCAATCAGCGAGTCGGTGTTTCGTCGCGGCAGCTTCAAAAGCACTTTCAGCATCCGCGCATCCGGAACTGCGCGACTGAAGATCTGAACGTGCTTCACTTGTCCGGCCATGATGGCCTTCTCGACGCCCTCTTCCTTGAAGAAACGAATCATGCGCCCAAGCTGACCAATGCCGACCCACTTGACGCGTTCGGCGCGCTGGTCCATCTCCGGGTCTGTCTCTTCACGGATCGCGGCAACCACGATGGGTACACCCGATTGGCGGGCGCCTTCCACAACCATGAAGGGAAACTTGCCGTTACCCGCAATCAAACCGAATTTCATTTGGTGACGCCGCGGTTGGAACTCTCGATGAAACGCAAAAGGTCTGCGACTTCAGCAGAGTCTTTGATCTCTTCCTTGATGCGGTCGACTGCCTGAGTGGTGTTCAGTTTAGCGGAAAGCAGCAGGTGAAAAGCGTGGTGCAGAGCGTCGATCGCCGCACGTGAGTACTGGCGGCGTTTCATGCCGGTGATGTTCAGTCCGTAACACTTCGCATGATTGCCGACGGTCAGCGCAAACGGAAGTGCATCTTTAACGACCACCGAGTAGCCGCCGATGTAGGCTTCTTTGCCGACGCGACAAAATTGATGCACACCGGAATACGCACCGATGTTGGCCCGATCCTCGATCGCGACGTGTCCGGCAAGCGTTGCTGCGTTTGCCATAATGACGCCATCGCCGATCAGGCAATCGTGTGCGATGTGTGCCTGGGCCATGATCAGGCAGTCGTCGCCGATCCTCGTAAGCATGCCACCGCCGGCAGTACCTCTGTGAATGGTCACAAATTCACGTATCTTGTTGCGCTCGCCGATGCGTGTTTCAGAAGGTTCGCCTTTGTATTTCAAATCCTGCGAAGCAAGGCCAATTGAAACGAAGGGAAATACGTGGGTGGCTGAGCCAATTGATGTGCGGCCGTCGATGACGCAATGGGATTCGAGTCTGACGCCGTCGCCAAGCTCAACCTCATCGCCGACGATGCAATATGGGCCAATGAAGCAATCGTACCCAATTCGGGCGCCCGGGCTCACAACCGCAGTTGGGTGAATCGTTGTCGGGTGAGTGGCAGCGGACATAGTGATCTAATTGCCGATTGCCAATTGCCAATTGCCAATTGCGCGCTCGGGTAAACATTTGAAAATCGGCAATCGGCAATCGCCAATAGGCAATTCCATCTTATTCCCTCGGGGCGACGACACTCATGATCTCGGCGTCGGCGGCGATTTGACCATCCACCTTTGCTTCACCGCGCATGCGTTGCACTCGCGAACCGATGCGCAGCGCCGTAACCTCGAGCACCAAAGTGTCGCCAGGCACAACCGGGCGACGAAAATGCGCCTCCTTGATCCCGGTGAACAAAACCAATTTTTGATCCCGATCTTCGATCTCGCGTAAGGCCAGAATCGCGCCGACCTGGGCTAGGGCCTCAACTATAAGCACACCCGGCATCACCGGCGCGCCGGGAAAGTGGCCCTGAAAAAACGACTCATTAATACTTACCTGTTTGAGACCTACAATTCGTTCGCGAGGCACTAATTCAACGATGCGATCGACGAGGAGAAATGGGTAGCGGTGCGGCAGGAGCTTTTGTATTGCCAGTGAATCAAGGACTGTTTCCATAAACAAATTGCCAATTGTCAATTGCCGATTGCCAATTACTGAAAAATCGGCAATTGGAAACTGGCAACCGGCAATGATTTACTACTTTGGTGGCGTGGTTGTTGTTGACGCTGCGGTAACAGGATTCTTGCTGTTGAAATCTGCAATAAATGCGCGCGTGATATCGATCTTCTCATCAGCGAAAAGCAAAGGCACTTGCGCGGCGTCGATGATCACGTTGATGCCACGCGCCTTGGCAAACGCTTCGAGGGCTTTGCCGATTTCGTCCTGCAACGGCGTAAAGAGCTCCTGCCGGCGACGATTGTATGAAGTTTGTGCATCCTCGCCTTTGCGCTGAATCTCCTTTTTCAACTGTTCCAACTGATCGATCTTCGCCTGCAGCGATCTTTGATCGATAGGAGTTCCGGCTGGTGCTTCACGCAGTTTGCCGATCTCGGTCTCGAGCGTCTGCGCTCTGGTCTGCAACTGAGTGAGCTCGTCTTTAACCCTCTGAAACTCGCTGTTCAGTTTGTTCACCGTAGTATTGAACTTGGCGATTCCAGTCTTGTCACTCAGAAAGGCATCCGAGTTGATCACCGCCATCTTGCTCATCGGCAAGGCTACGGTAGCGGCCGGAGCTACAGGCGCGGGCGTCGGCGTCGGCTGACCAGCAGGGGGTGCGGGCCGTTGCTGTTGGGCGCTCACCGACATGGTGACGGCCACAACAATCAAAAGTGGAAACAGGTAGTGTCTAATCATGATATTTCCGATTGCCAATTGCCGGTTGCCAATTTGGGAAACCTTAGCTCTGAAGAAATCGGCAATTGGCAATCGACAATTGGCATTAATTATGGCTGCGGCACTGACGCCGTTGCCGGGTTCTTACTGTTGAAATCGGTGATGAATGCTCGCGTGATATCGATGGCTTCGGCTGCGTAGACGACCGGCACCTGGCTGCCATCAACAATCACAGTGATACCGCGGGCTTTTGCAAACGCTTCGAGCGCCTTACCGATATCCTGCTGCAATGGCCCGAAAATCTCCTGCCGGCGCCTGGTGTAAGCCCCTTCGGCATCCTCGCCTTTGCGTTTGAACTCGGTACTCAACTGCGTGAGCTGATCTCTCTTTTGGCGGAGAGCATTGGGATCGGCGACCGCCTGAGTGTCTTCAATCTCTTTGGTCAGCGTCTGTATCCGGGTCTGCAGGCCCTGCAACTCGGCCTGGCGCGGCTGGAATTCTCGATTGAGAGTCCCGAGCAGAGTATTGAATCTGGCAATACCTGATTTCGGATCGAGAAAAGCGTCCGAATAGATCATCGCCATTTTGCTGTCCGGGACGGCCACGGTTTGTGGCGCCGTTGCCGGCGGAGCTGCGGGGGTCGCCGCTGGTTTGGTTTGAGCTGACACGCAAATTACAGTCGCCGTCAGCATGGCAACCGCAGCGATAAAACGAGCTATCTTCATGACTTTCTTGTAGTACTCCTTACGTTGAGGGCGATTGGACAAAGCACTTAGTTGTTTGTCCAACCGCCATTGGTTGGCTCAGGGCGATCAGAAGGTCCGCCCGACACTAAAGCGAATGACTCTCTTTTTTTCGTTAAAGAAAAACGGAAACCCGTCAATGAATTGGTTTGCCCGGGCATTCGGATTATACGCAAAGATCAGTCGAAACGGTACATTGATGACGGGTACCTGAACTCTGACCTCCATACCCAAACTGGACCTGTAGTCGCCAATACTGTCAAACAAACTCTGAGACAACCGGACCACACTGTTGGTCTGGGCCTCGCCACGCAGGAAGACCGGCTGGAATCCCGGCGGCAGGAAGGTATTTGGGTCGAGACCGTCCAGCCTCTGCGCGTTATCTATTTCCTGCTGGCTAACGATGCGACCATCGCGCGCTGCAAGTGCCCCACCTCCCGGCGGCCCACCCAGAAGCGGGTTATTGCAAAGAGCCAGATTGCTCAAACTGACTGACACTGGGACGGGGAATCTGGAACACGCCAAAAAACCCACCGTTCCGAGGAACGGCTGGTCAGGGAGAAATTCGCTCGAGAACGACTGGTCGTTCTTGCTCCTCAGATTGAACGCCGTTCCGATGTCGGCAAATGCAGCAAGACTGACCGTGTCGCTGATGATCGGAATTCTGTACTCGAAGTTTCCGAGGATCTGCGTGTCGCCACCGACCGAAGTGAACGACCGCGGCAAACCCGCAACATTACTGCCGGAGGAGCCAGTGAAAACTCCGATTTGCGCAGCAGAGGCTGGAATACCCTGGACCTCAGAGATCGCTCCGCCGGGGGTCGACGATATCTTAACGTTCTGGGAAGTGATGAAAGTATCGACCGGCGCAATCGGACTGATCGAACGCACGTTATAACCACGAATCGTGAATTCGTCGCCCAGGAAGAAGCGCTCGAAGATTGGCACGCCATCTACAAATGCCAGCGATTGCGCGTTTCTGACTTTCGCAGTGGTAGCAAAGCTGCCGACGGTTCCGGCGATGATGCGGAAACCAAAGACCTCAGGATGTTCCGATTTCTTCCGTCGCACCGGGAAAAACTGCGTGTACGAAAGCGTCGGTTGATAAGTACGGACGTCGCCGCCCAGACCGGCGAGTGCAACCGCCATTGAGATTTCGCGACCCTTTGTAGGATCGACACTGGCGTTTCTCGTGTCGTACGAGAAGGTCAGGGTTCCGCGGCTGGTCAGAATGTTGGGCTGGTCGTAGACGACCGGAATGAACGACGAAGGATTGTTCGGATCGGCATTAGCCTCCGGATCCTTCACGCTCGATAGCGATATCTGATACGAAGCGCCGATACGCGAGAACTGCGTGAATCGTCGCTTGCGATAAAACTCAGACAGCGGCGCGCTAACGTAAATCGACCCGCCGTATGAATCTCTGGTGAAGAGATTCTCTTCGTTGATGTCGTTGAAATTGAACTGCGAACCCAGCAGGTCTTCCTGCGCGTTGATGTTCTGCGACAGAAACGTTCCTTCACCAAAGAACTTCTGCGAGAAAGCAAACACCGAGAAGCCGGCGCTGATGGGTCGGTCCTTGATGTAGGGCTCAGTGAATGAAAACTGGAACGAGCGCTGCCGGTTACCTGCCGCGAGGTTAAATGAAAGCACCTCACCGCGGCCGAGCAGGTTGTTAGTCGAGTATTCAAGACCGAAGAACGAACCACCGATACCCGAGATACCGCCGTTGAAAGAAATCTGCTGTCGGCCGCGTTCACTCACCTTGAGAGAGAGATCAACAGTCGCTTCTTCATCGTTCGTGCGACGATCGACGTCTTTGTCTTTGTCGATTGGATTGAAGTATCCGGTCTGATTCAGTTTGGTAACTGAATACTCCCAGTAGACGTCGTTGTAAATGTCGCCTTCGTTGATGAGCACTTCACGACGCAGCACGTTGTCGCGTGTGAACGTGTTGCCAACGAATTCGAGTCGTCGCAACGTAAACTGCTTGCCTTCTTCAATCGTGACAGTGAAGTCGACTATGCCTTCGTTCGGATTTGCCGGATTGTCTTTGAACGTTGGAACGGGTTCAGCGGTGTATTCGATAAATCCCTGTTGGCCGTAAAACTTCTTGAGGTTTTCAAACAGGCCCTTACTCACCTTTTCGCCGTCGGCGATGTCGCCTTTGTTCAAACCGATTACTGCTCTGATTTGCGCCTCGGAAAAGATGGAGTTTCCTTCGACCTTAAACTCTCCCAGGCGGTAAACCTTTCCTTCGAGGATCGGCACAGTCACTCGCAAACCTTCGTCAACCGAAGACAAGAACGGCAGCGGCAGAATCGGGAAACCGGTTCGGCGGCGGCCGACACTTTCAACGCGAGGCTCACCGTGTCGTGCCTGAAGATAACCCTTCGAACGCATGTAGTTATCCACCAGACGCAGGTCAACGTCGAGTTTTTCGCGATCGAGGATGTCTGAACTCTTAAAGCGACTGATCAGACCCGCCTCTTTCACGTATTTCATCGCACCGCGCAGTGCGCCGTCGCTGAAGACCGTGTTGCCTTCAAACTGGATATCAACCACACGAACGCGGTCGCCTTCGTTAACGTCGAAAGTGATCGCAAGCGAAGTGGCTGAAACTTCTTCTGTGCGTTCCTCGACGGTTGCGTTCGGATGTCCACCCGCAGCGAGTAGTTCCTTGATAACGCGCATCGCGTTACGGACCTTCACTGGGTCGTAAATGCTTTCTTTTGACACACCGACGCGTCGTTCACGAAAGGCCTTCAGAATGTCAGACTCGGCGACGCTGCTTAGACCTTCAAACGTCAGGTCACGAATAATCGGCAGCTCTTTGACTTCGAAGATGATGTTCACGCCACCGCGCGGACCGGTTTCAGTCAAAACACGTGTGGCTGTCTTGTCGAAGAATGTCAGCGACAGAAGCGTCTGGTAGTCGCGTTGTACTTGATCAACGTTGTACGGATCACCAGGTCGAGTCTGGATGTAATAAAGAATATCGTCCTTGCGCAGACGCCGATTACCGATGATGTCAACGCTTTCGACGAGTCGTTGTGGTTGAGTTTGCTGAGCTAAAACGCGTCCCGGACTTACGAAGGTTGCAGAGATAGCAGTTACGAGGCTCAATAAGAAGAGCCAAAACACGCGATATGAGTGCATAGGCACCAATTCCCTCAATAGTTCTTACCGGGCCTCAGAAACTTCGGGGAGCTTATGAGTGCTGAACTGGTTACGAAGACAGCTCTTTGATTCACTGTCAGAATTGCCAGTTGCCAGCTTTTGAGTAGCAAAGTGGCGCATTATAAGGCAAAAAAATCGAGAATGCCACAAGGGGGAGGACACAAAATCAGGCCACAAAAAGGCACACAAGCACAAAACATTTCTCGATGAATTTGTGTCTTACCTTTTCGGGCCTAACTCAGTGAATCAGTAAAGCGTCATCGGCGGCTTCTACGCCTTCAGGGCGGAAATCTAACTCCTGACCACTCAGGTAGACTTCCACAATCGTAGCTCCTTCGAGCTGGCCCTGAATCAACGCCTCAGACAGCGGATCTTCCACGTATTTCTGCAACGCACGCCGGATCGGTCTGGCGCCATACAGACGGTCGGCGCACGTCTTCTCAACAATCCAACGTTTTGCCTCATCCGTCAGTTTGATCTCAAAACCGTGCCGGGTCATCGTCTTGTTGATCTGATCGAGTTGCAACTGAACTACTTCGAGCAACTCGTGGTCGAGCAGCTGATCGAAAATAATGATCTCGTCGAGACGATTAATGAACTCGGGGTTGAAAGTCTGCCGCACTGACGACATCACCATCTCTTCGACCTTCTCGCGGCTGGCATCGGAGTTTGCCTGGAAGCCGAGTGTGCCCTTCTTCTGAATAAAGCGGGCGCCGATGTTTGAGGTCATGATGATGATCGCGTTCTTGAAGTCGACTGTATTGCCGAGTGCATCCGTCAAAATACCGTCTTCAAACACCTGAAGCAGAATGTTGAAGATATCCGGATGTGCCTTTTCGATCTCGTCAAATAAAAGGACAGAGTAAGGCGAACGTTTGATACGTTCGGTTAACTGGCCGCCTTCTTCATGGCCGACGTAGCCCGGTGGTGATCCAATCAACTTGGAGACGGAATGCTTCTCCATGAACTCCGACATATCGAAGCGGATGAGTGCGCGTTCACTGCTGAACAAAAACTGCGCAAGCGAACGAGCAACTTCAGTTTTTCCGACACCGGTTGGTCCAAGAAATAGGAAGGAACCAACGGGACGCAACGGATTCTTCAGTCCGGCACGTGAACGTCTGATAGCGCGCGCGAGCGCTGAGATTGCGGGTCGCTGAGAAATGACGCGTTTGTGAAGCTCGATTTCGATCCGAAGCAGCTTCTGTGTCTCTTCTTCTTTCAGCGAGTTAACCGGAATGCCGGTCCAGCGCGCGATAACGTCTTCAATGTCGTCACGCGTCACTTCAGCAGAGACGAGTGCATCTTCGTGATGGGCGCGCAGGGTTGAAGTGTCGCCATACGATCGCGACCATTCATTCAACTCATTCCAGTCAGCCAGATTGCCCTGTTCGCGTCGCACACGAAGCTTCACCCGTGCGCCCGCTTCGTCGATCACGTCGATCGCTTTGTCAGGCAGAAAACGATCCGGAATGTAACGATGCGATTGATAAACCGCAGCTTGCAGCGCCTCGTCGGTGTAACGAACCTGATGAAAACTCTCGTAACGTTCACGCACGCCGTCGAGGATGCTCACTGCTTCGGCTTCAGACGGAGGCGGAACTTTCACTGCCTGGAAACGACGCTCAAGCGAACGATCCTTCTCGATCGATTTGCGAAACTCTGATGGTGTTGTCGCACCGATGCACTGAATCTCACCACGAGACAATGCTGGCTTCAGAATGTTTGCGGCGTCGAGAGAACCTTCGGCGGAACCTGCGCCAACGAGCGTGTGTAGCTCATCGATGAAGACGATGTACTGCGGGTTCTCAACCAGCTCGCGCATGATCTGTTTCAGGCGCTCTTCAAACTGGCCGCGATACTTCGTACCCGCGACGATCAACGAGAGATCGAGTGAAAGTATTCGTTTGTGTTCGAGAAACGAAGGAACGTCGCCGCGAACGATTCGCTGTGCGAGTCCTTCAACGATTGCAGTCTTGCCGACGCCGGGCTCACCGATGAGCACAGGATTGTTCTTCGTACGGCGGCAGAGGATTTGGACCACACGTTCGATCTCTGCTTCACGACCAATCAGTGGATCGAGCTTGTCGTTGGCAGCATCGTCTGTTAAGTCGCGTGAAAACTCAACGAGGTGGGGTGTGTCCTTTTTTTGAGAAGTCCTTGAATCGGCTCCGGATTGGCGTGCAATCTCATCGCGGACCGCGTTCAATCGCAAACCGCGCTCGTAAAGAATCTCGGCGGCCATCGAACGCTCTTCACGCAGCAGACCGAGCAGTAAGTGTTCGGTGCCGATGTGACGGTGTTGCAGCCGATCGCTTTCTTCATGGGCGTACGCGAGAACGTGCTTGGTTTCCGGCGCCAGGGGCAGTTCAACTGAGGTGGAAATCTTCTCGCGCAAGAGAGTTCGTCCTTCAATCTCCTTGCGGATCGACTCAATAGAAACCTGTGCGCGAGGAAAAAAACGCCCCGTAAGGGTTTTATCTTCGCGCATCAGGCCCAGCAAAAGGTGCTCAGGCTCGATGGCCGGAGCTCCGAATTGTGACGCTTCGTAACGCGCGAAGAAGATCACCCGGCGCGCTTTTTCAGTATAGCGTTCGAACATCTTGGTATCAGTAAAACGTCCTTATAATTACCTTTGCCGGGAGACGAGCGGCAAACTTTGGCGCATTATAACCTAAAGTCGCAAAGAACGGTTTATTTCAGCTACGGATCCGTTTAATCCGCGGCTAATATAACTTTCCGCGGTCAAGCCGCAACGATCTTTCACACAACCGAGAAAGGCTTGGGCTATGCGTGGCGATTATTGTGATCGCAGCGTGTTTGCGGGCATAGTCGACCAACGTCCGGCCTATCTGATCGCTGATGTCCTCATCGAGATTTCCGGTCGGTTCATCAGCCAACAACAATTTTGGTTCGGTAATCAAGGCCCTTGCGACCGCCACGCGTTGCTGCTCGCCGCCTGAAAGATGCGAAATAGGGTGATCTGCGCGGTCGGCCAGGCCTGTTTCGTGCAACAATTCCAAGGCGCGGTCAAACGCCCGTTTCCTGTTCCAGCGCGCAATCAACAACGGCAACGCCACATTCTCGACCGCTGAAAGATCCGGCAGAAGGTAGTGAAACTGAAAGACAAACCCAATCTGGTGACCATCTACAGTAATCGTCCCATGGTCGGGAGACTCGAGGCCTCCAAGCAAATGAAGCAATGTCGATTTTCCGGAACCTGATGGCCCAGTAATGGCGATACTTTCCCCCTTCTTCGCCGCAAAGTCGACACCGCGCAATACCTCGATGCGCTCTCCATTCGGCGCCACAAAACTCTTTCGCAGATCGACAACGTTCATCATGAATCGCGCAAAGCCTCAACCGGTCTCATGCGCGACGCGGCACGAGCGGGATAGATCGTCGCCAGTACGCTCAGCACAAAAGCTACCAGCGCCGCGAGAATCATTTCACTCGGTTTCGGAATCAGAGGCACGTTGCTGATCGAGTAAACATCAGCCGGCAGGCTCACGAGTTTGTAATGATTTCCGATCAGGCATAGGACGAAACCAAGTACCACACCCATCACAGCGCCAATCGCACCGATAACCGCGCCTTCGATGATGAAGACCAACATCACGCCTGTACGCGTTGCGCCAAGTGCATTGAGTATCGCAATGTCGCGTCGTCGCTCGACAACGACAAGAATGAGCATCGTCGTGATGTTGAGTGTTCCGATCGCGATGATGAGGCCGATGATGAAAAGGCCCATGCGGCGTTCGAGCGCGAGCGCGGCGAACAATGGCTGATTTGCCTGTTGCCAGTCGACGATGGTGTAACTGTTGCCGACAACTCTTGAAACTTCCGCGCTAACTTGCTTTACGTTGTCGATGTCTTGCACCTGCACGCCAATCACCGTTGCGGCGTGATTAATTCCCGCAAATTTGGTGGCAGCCTCCATGCCGACATAAATCCAGGTTGAATCGTATTCGAAGAGTCCGGAGCGAAAGACACCAACCACGTGCAAGCGATGCGATTTCGAATCACTCGCGGAGATGACCTCGAAATCGTCACCGACAGAAACTCCGATTCGTTTGGCGAGGTCTACACCTACAACAGCGTTCGGAAGGCAACTCGGGAATTCTGAAGTTACTGGCTCAAATGAGCCTTCACGAATCCATTGGCGCGCGGTTAACTGCGCTGCCTCTTTCTCGATGCCACGCATGACTGCGTAACCGGAGCCTTTCGACCCGCGTGCGAGCGCACCGTCGTAGGTTGTTGCCGAGGCACTGACTACTCCCGGAACTTGGTTTACTCGATTAGCAAGCTCTGCGTAATTCTCAATCGTGCGCCCGTCGGTGCGCAGCACGCTGAGATGTGCGGTGCCCTGCAAAATCTTGTCGCGCATCTCATCGCGAAATCCGTTCGAGAGTGCAAAAGCAACAATCAGTGCAGCCACACCCATGCAGATGCCGAGAATCGCAGCGATCGAAGTCGCACGCGCGAGTCGTCGTTTATGACGCGACCGGAGATATCGAAAGGCGAGAAAAACTTCGTAAGGCACAGATTTTACGGATCTCCGAACGGATGACCACTGATCCGTAACTAAATCAGTGGAGATCCGTGGTTACGGTTTAGTAGGCGGACACTTCTTTGTATCTTCAGGCCTGTTCTCAGGCAACAAACGGCTCAGGTTTGGATTGTCGCGCGCGTTTGGATCACCCTGCCAACTGATCTCGTAAATCGTCTCGTCAACACGCCGGAAACTGAAATGCTTCTCCAGTTCTACGATCAACGGTATCTCGTCGCGCTGCCAGCCACACGGTAACCACCAGCGCGGATCGGCATCGATAAACACGCGTCGCCGGTGATCCAGATGATTCTGAATAATCGAAAACAATTTATCACCGGGCCACCCGCCGCCAGTGCCAATAGTTTTCCAGCGCCCGGCACCGATTGACGCCCAGTAGTGCACAGCAATTGTTTGCCCTCCCGAAATCATAATTGCATCGAGCGGCACTTTTTCGAGACGCTGCCTGTATTCCTTGCTCATTGCTCGTCGCTGGATGAACTCGTAACTCACCGGGCGTGCGAGAAGGGCAAAGCCAACTGCAAGGGCCGCGATCAGCAGTGTGCACGCGAAAAACGCGCGGCGTTCATTCTTCATTGGCCGTTTCGCGAGGCGCAGTAACCAGTAAGCACCCAACGGGACGATGCCGGGCAGGCCCGTCAAAAAGTAACGCCAGTTGACGGTCGTGCTGTAGTTGAAAAACAGCAGCACATTCGCGAAGAACGCAACCAGCCATAACACCAACATCGGCGAGAGACGACGTTTGCGCCACTCAAGAATCGGAGCGAATGGAATCGTCAGAAAGACAAGCGGAGCGCTGATGAAATAGAAGATGATATAAGGACGAATGTTGCGCAGTGTGACGGGATGTCGTGCCGACTCGTCACGCATCGATTCGCGCCAGCCATGCCAAACCCAGCGGTAATGCTCATCCGTAATGAACCAGTAACCAAACCATCCGAGGGCGAGCAATGCAAAGACTGCGACCGAAGCAGCCACCCACAAGATTTCTCGACGTTGAAACCTCCATCCGAGAAGAAACGGCGCAAGGACGAGCCACGGCGCATAGAATCCGATCGTTTCGCGCAGGTTGACTCCCAGCCCCATCAATCCCGCGCCAACCAGCACGAGCCAAACCTTTCGCTGTTGCACGCCACGCAGATGAATGATGAGTGACGTCGCCAGAATTAATACCGATGGAACATCAGTCATCACCTGACCGCCGTAAAGCACGAAGACCGGTGAGAAAACAATCAGCAGGGCAGCAACGGTCGCCGTGCGAAGAGACCCACTGATGTCACGTGCGAGAATCCAACACGCAATCACAGCGAATGGCGCCTGCGCGACAACGGCGTACTTGAAGATCAAATACGCCTGGTCAGGTTGGACATTGAAGAGCGCGTGACCGATCAGGAATAAGAAGTGATTGGTGAAGATAAACAGATTCCGACCGAGGGCCATCGACGATGGATATCCATCCAGAGAGAGCATGGTGTAGTCCATGCCGTCCCAATCGCCGATAAATGGATCGACAAAATACAGAACGAGCGCTAGGGCGATAACCGCAGGTGGCAGCCACCATCGCCATGCGCGCCAAAATGCGGAGGCAGTAGGGTTTTCCTTACTTTCAGACGTGTTTGTCGTCAGGGGTATTTGGGTCAACGAGTTGAGCTTCGACCGGAGCGTCCGGCCGCTTCACCATTTTTACGCGATTTCCCTGCGCATTGTACTCAACTTCGTCCATGATGTTGTAGATGAGGAGCACCCCTCGACCGGAAGTGCGAAACAGATTGGCGGGATCACATGGATCCGGAATCTCGCGGACGTTGAAACCCTCGCCTTCGTCTTCGACAGTAAAACTCGCCTCTTTCGGCGACAACTCCGCCGTAATCTTCACTAACTTCGATAGGTCGTTCTTGTTACCGTGTTTGACTGCGTTAACAAAAGCTTCATCAAGCGCGATAAAGAGATTTGATCGTTCGGGACGAATCAAACCGAGCTTGGCGACGCGCTCCTGAAGAAATTCCAACACGCCATTCATCAGCGCCAGATCGCTGGGAAGTTCAAATTCAATCTTCTCGTGAACGTGAGTGAAGCCGCCGTTGTCGTCGCAGGTACGGAGTTTATGCGAGAGTGTTTGTTCAACTATTTCGCGCAGCTCGTCGCGGTTGTAAGGCAGTCGCAGATAGTTTGCTGCCCCCATTTTGAAAGCCTTGATAACGCCCTGACCATGCTCACCAAGAGGAGTTACGAGATGTTTGCGGTGTAGCTCGCTGATGGGTTCTCCGTTAACTTCGGCTTCGGAAAGGTCGCTGATGATTAGATCGAAGCTATCGAGGTCGACTCGACGAAGTGCCTTGTCCCGTTCGCCCGTCACGATCACGTCATGACCGAGTTGGCCGAGAGCCTGTTCGAGTAGAACACGCAACTCATCGTTATTATCTACGATGAGAATCCGGCGTTTTGTCATCAGGCTCCAATCTATCGACTGTTTGAGGAGAGATACCGCGCTCTTCTGTACGAAAACCTTGCGCCTTGCGTTCGAAATATATCACGTACCTGATTGCGGATTAAGCTGGATTTGCAGGATGCTCGTAATCCTGCTAATCATTTGAATCCTGAAATTCAGTCCCCTGATGGCGAAACCGGGCAGACTACAAACATTTCTTGAGTACTCCGCGGCCAAATCCGTGCTGATCGGGTTTGGACTGCTGCCCGCACCCGCAGCAATGGCACTTGGCCGTGGAATGGGGAAAGTCGCATACGCCCTCGCCGGCGATCTAAAGCGTACCGGGGCGACTAATCTTCGTCTCGCTTTTCCTGAAAAGACTGAGGAAGAACGCGGCCGGTTGTTGCGGGAATGCTTCGACAATCTCGGGCGATTGCTCGGGTTTTTCAGCCAGTTTTCGTCTCGGTCCCGTGACGAGATCAAACAATTAATCGAAGTAGAAGGACTCGAAAATCTCGAAGCGGCCAAAGGTGTTCGTGGCAATCGTCTGATTCTCTTCACGGGTCATATCGGCGCGTGGGAGTTAACCAGTTTTGGTCTCGCTCTCTTCGATCATCCCATCACTTTTCTGGTGCGCAGGCTAGACAATCCGCGCGTCGAGCAGCTGGTAGATCGCATTCGCAAAAGGTTCGGTAACGAGACAATCGACAAGCTCTCCGCCGCGCGGTCAATGCTGAAAATACTTCGCTCCGGTGAGACTTCGCTCGGCCTTCTTACCGATCTGAATACACTCGACGACGAAGCGATTTTTATAGATTTTTTCGGAGTTCCTGCCGCGACTACGTTCGTCGTTGCCAAGCTCGCAGTCCGAACGGACACACCACTAGTTCCGGTGTTTGCGCCGTGGAGTGAGGAAAAAGGCAAGTATGTGCTCATCGTCGAACCGCCGCTTCCGCCTGAATGTACCGGAGATGAAGAGGCTGATGTGCGAGCCTTGACGATGACTCTGACCCAGCACATCGAAAATCGCATCAGACAGTATCCGGGCCAATGGCTGTGGATTCACAAACGCTGGAAAACTCGTCCGCCAGGTGAGCCGAAGATTTATTAAGCCCCTCTTTGGAGTGCGGCGGCTTGGCACCGCTTTGGTATTGACTGCCCGGAAACATTTACCAAAGCGGTGCCAAGGCACCGCACTCCAAGGAGACACGCATTGATCCCTGAAGATCCGTGGCCCTATACTCCGAAGCGTATGCACACGCGGGTCGCTCGAGCGTATGAATTCGCCGACCTCTCGGACTATTCCTTTGTAGAACGGTTGAAGATTCACGCCGCGGACCTAGTGTTTTTTCTTCTCATCAATCTGATCGGACTGACTGCGCGTTTCGAAGTCATCGGTTGGGAGAACCACGAGAAAGCACGGAAGAATGGCGGCCTGCCGATCTACGTCTTCTGGCATGACCGCATCTTTCTGACTACGTACTGGTGGCGGAAACGGCGTATCGTGGTCATGACCTCGAAGAGCTTTGACGGCGAGTACATTGCCCGGTTTATTCAGCGTTTTGGCTACGGAGCAGTGCGCGGTTCGAGCACGCGTGGGGCCGTTGGAGCTGTTGTTGAAATGGCGCGTCTGATGCGTGAGGGCTGCACGACTGCATTCACGATCGACGGTCCGAAAGGCCCGCGTTACGTCGCGAAGATGGGCGCGGTATTGCTGGCGAAAAAGTCGGGACATCCGATCATGCCCGTCACGATGTCGCTCGACCGCTACTGGACAACGCCGAGTTGGGACCAATTCCAGATCCCAAAGCCATTCACGCGCGCTCGCGTCTACGTGGCGCCGCCAATCTACGTTCCTGCGGACGCTGATGACGAGGTTTTAGCAGCCAAACGTGATGAATTGCAGCAAACTCTGGACGACTTGAATCATCAGAGCGAAGAGTGGCGCCAATCTCTCCGCCAAAAATCTGTGTAATCTGTGGATGAAAGGTTCTAAGTAATGAGATTGATTATTGCTTTCGTGTTTTGTCTTGTTTCTGTAGGTATCACCAACGCGCAGCTGAAACCACCAACCGAGCCGGTTATGGATCGGTTTCTTCGTTACGTGAAGATCGACACGCAGTCAAAGGAAGATCAAACGACGACGCCCAGCACGCGGAAACAACTCAATCTCGCGAACCTTCTGGCCAAGGAATTGAGCGCGCTCGGAGTGGAGAACGTACGCGTCAGCGAGTTTGGAATTGTCTACGCAACCGTGCCGGGAAATCTCGCCGACAACTCCAAAGTGCCTGTGGTCGGATTCATCGCGCACATGGACACGTCGCCCGCAGTCTCCGGTGAAAACGTCAACGCGATCATTCATAAAAACTACCAGGGCGGCGATATCACCTTGCCAAAAGATCCGACGCAAGTGATCACAGTCGAAAAGAATCCCGTGCTCAAGACGCTCATTGGCGACGACATCATCACCGCCGATGGCACCACGCTGCTGGGGTCGGACGATAAATCAGGCATAGCCGAAATCATGACGATGATCGACATCCTCCGCCTGAACCCGCAGATCAAACACGGCACGCTCGCGATCGCTTTCACGCCTGACGAAGAGGTCGGCACAGGCATTCAGAAGTTTGACGTGAAGGGCTTCGGCGCAAAGGTGGCTTACACCGTTGATGGTGGAGAGATGGGAGAGATTAGCGAGGAAACGTGGAGCGCGCGCACGGCGACCGTTACATTTCAGGGCAAGAGCACGCATCCTGGTTCTGCCAAGGGAATCATGATCAATGCGATGTACGCGATTGCTGATTACCTCAATCGTTTTCCACACGACATGTTGCCGGAGACGACGGAAGAACGCGTCGGCTTCGTTCATCCGTATGCCGGTGTGATCGACGTCGAGAGTTCCAACCTGAAGATTCTACTGCGCGACTTTGACATAAGTGGCCTGGACGCGAAGGAGAAGTTGCTTCGCGACATGGTGGCGCAAACTGCGGCGAAGTATAAAGACGTGAAGATCACGATTGACGTCAAAGAGAATTATAAGAACATGAAGGAAGTGCTGAAGAACTATCCGGAGTTAACTGCGAACGCGATGGAAGCAGCTAAACGCGCTGGATTGAAGCCGTTCCTGAAACCGATTCGTGGTGGAACCGACGGAGCACGTTTGACTTTCCAGGGACTGCCGACGCCGAATCTTTTCACTGGCGGCGGAAATTTCCACGGCAAGCTGGAATACAACTCGCGACGCGGGCTCGAAAAGTCGACGGAGACCCTCGTCCATCTGGTCCAGATCTTTGCTGAAAAGAGTTAGGCCTTATGACTCATGCCGGCTATGTTGCGCTGATCGGTCGTCCCAATGCCGGTAAGTCAACTCTCCTTAATCAACTTGTTGGGCAGAAGATCGCCGCGGTTTCGGACAAACCGCAAACTACCAGGTTCAGAATTCAGGGTGTAATTACTAAACCCGAAGGCCAAGTGGTTTTCGTCGATACACCGGGCGTTCATCAGCCGGGTTACGAGCTCAATCGCCGCATGATGGCGGCCGTGCAGGAAGCGCTGATGGGCGTTGACCTCGTCTGTTTGATCCGCGACGCGTCTGCTTCAACCGGCAATGGCGATCGCTTTGTATTGGACCTCGTGAAGCGAGCCGAAAAGCCCGCGCTCCTCTTGTTAAATAAGATCGATAAGCTCGAAGAGAAATCCGCCTTGCTGCCGTTGATTGAGTGGTACAGCAAGGAAAACGACTGGCGTGAAATCGTTCCGATCTCAGCACTGAAGAAAGATCAGATCGACGTGCTGATTGATAGCTGTTTGCGTCATTTGCCTGAAGCGGAACCAATCTTCGCTGAAGACGAGCTGACGGACCAATCGCTGCGTGTGCTCGTGGCTGAAATCGTTCGAGAAAAAGTTCTACGTTCTACCGGCGATGAGATTCCCTACGTTACGGCAGTCATGACCGAGCGGTTTGAAGAGGTTCGAGAAGACTTTGCACGCATTTACTGCGTCATCGTGGTTGAGAGAAATTCGCAGAAAAAAATCATTATCGGTAAAGGCGCCAGTCGTCTGAAGGATATCGGCACACGTGCACGCAAAGAGATCGAGAATCTGCTGGGCCACCGCTGTCACCTCGAACTGTTTGTGAAAGTGGAAGAGGATTGGCGCAACAAGGATCAACTGCTTGATGAGTATGGGTTGAGTGGAAATTGAGCGGGGCAAAAGAACAAACAGACGGATGGTACGGAGTCGATGTAGACCTCGAACCGGACGCATGCGAGGCAGTTGAATATGCGTTGATGGAAGCGGGGGCACTGGGGACTGAAACTGGCGACGAGTCAGGCGGACTGATACGGATCGCAGGTTACTTCGCCCAGATTCCTGACCGCGAGCGTATTCGACACGAACTGCTGGAAGCCCTGCGGATCTACGAACTCCCATCGTCCTCAGTCCGCGACATGAACGTGCGCGAAGTCGCCCAGCGCGATTGGCTCGAAGAGTGGAAACAAAATTGGCAGCCGGTTGAGATAGGTCGCTTCATTATTGCGCCGCCGTGGTCTGATTTCGGTGAGGTACACGAGCGTTTGATCATTCGCATCGAGCCCGGCATGGCTTTCGGCACCGGCACTCACGAAAGCACTCGCCTCTGTCTCGATGCAATTCAGAAACACTTCACCGGCGGAAGCTTTCTCGACGTCGGCACCGGCACTGGGATTCTCGCAATTGCGGCCGCGAAACTCTTTCCCGAAGCTCGTATTGAAGCCTGTGATACAGATGAGATGGCGGTTGGAATTGCGCGTGAGAATGCGGCGGCGAATGGTGTGTTGGACCAGATCGATTTCCGCACCGGTTCAGTTGAAGAGTCAACTGCGTCCGCGGATCTTGTTTGTGCAAATCTGACGGCCGATGTGATTACTCATATCCTGCCGTCACTCGTAGGTGTGACGTGTGGGAAGCTGATCCTCTCGGGAATACTCGAGACACAAGTCGAGATGGTCCGAGCGGGACTTCACGATAACGGTATCGATGAGTTTGAGACCGAGCAGGATGGCGAGTGGGTAGCGCTGATAGTTTAATCCGATGACTCGTCGAAGATTCCATGCCCCGCCTGATTCCTTTAATGTCACAGACCAGACCGTAACTCTCGGCTCAGATGAAGCACGTCATTTGCGCGACGTGTTGCGACTGAAAGCGGGTGATGAAGTTTACGTGTTTGACGGGCGTGGGCGTGAGTTTCGTTGCGTTGTCTCGACCAGCAAACGCGACGCTGCGGAGTTGCGAATAGAAGCCGAAGTCGAGCCTGCAAAACCTGAATCACAGTTGCAGCTTAATTTGTGCGTCGCTTTGCTGAAGGGTGAGAAGTTTGACCTCGTCGTGCAGAAGGCGACTGAGCTTGGCGTTAAGAAAATCACCCCGCTCATCACGCGCTACGCCGACATTCATCTCCGCGACGCTGCTGATGCAACAAAGCGCGTCGCTCGCTGGCAGCGCATCGCCGTTGAAGCTGCTAAGCAGTCGGGAAGGGCTTTTGTGCCGGAAATCAGCCTGCCGGTCATGTTCGAGGTTGCGTTGGATGTTGACGGATTGGGCGTGATGTTCGCCGAACGCGGCGGCGAGCCGCTTGAAAAACTCTCCAAGCAAGCTCCTCTTTCCGTGATTGCCCTGGTTGGTTCCGAAGGCGGCTGGTCTGATGAAGAGATCGACAGCGCACGGGCACAGGATTTCCATGTAGTAACCCTCGGCGGACGCATCCTGCGCGCCGAAACTGCAGCGATTACGGTAACAGCACTGATGCAACACATATTTGGAGATCTGCAATGAGAAGAGGTTTCACGCAAAGGCGCAAAGCAGAGCCGCAAAGACGCGAAGAAGAATAAGCCTATTGAATGTCTTTGCGTCTTTGCGGTTGTGCTTTGCGCCTTTGCGTGAAACCGCTTTTAGGTTCAAAATAGCGTCATTAATCGCCGGAACAAAGAACTCGAAGGGGTCGTTTGAATCGTCATCATGGCAATCACTAAAGACAATGCAGTTGAGAACGCTCGGAACGACCTAGCCAAGCGCCTGAAAATCGATGCAGGCGACGTCAAAGAGGAGTCGGTCGAAGACGCGGACTTCCCCGATATGGCGCTCGGCGCTGCAGAGGAAGACGAAATGAGCGGCCAGATGATCACGCGCGGCTGGCGCATCAAGCTCGAAGCTCAGGGGCAAACCTTCGAATACCGCGCGGACAAGAACCAGGTCAGAGCTTACAAATTCAACGGCAAGAACTATCGGATCTAAATAGGTCCCATCCGACCTAAAAGAGGTACCACCATGAACCGCAACAATATTTTCATCCACGTCGCGCTGGCACTCGTCCTCATTCTGGTAGCCGCTTTCGCCGGCCAACTCAACCGCTGGCGGAAAGAGTGGAAATCACATGCGCGGATCGTGCCCGTCGAAGAGAAGAAGAAAGCTTTAAGCGCCGAAGACATCTCGCTCAGCGAGACGCGCAGCCTCGGCAGACCCGAAATACTGGTCAAGTTCAAGAGTGGAATAAGTCAGGAAGCAATCGCCCGGCTGACAGCCGAACGTAACGATCGCGTCGAAGATCGCATCGAGAATGCGGCCGGCTGGGAAGCGATTGACGACTTCGACAACGCCGATTCCGCAACACTCGTCAAGGAATACCAACAGCTTCCGGAAGTCGAATATGCGGAACCAAACTACGAGATCAATCTCGAAGAGTCCGCCGCTGGACCGCTCGTGCCGATTCTTCCCCACGATCCACAGTTCAACGATCAATGGGCGCTGGCGAATTCCGGTCAGCGAGGTGGAAAGCAAGGCGCGGACATCAGCGCGACCCTCGCATGGGCCACCACGACGGGCAGCGATAACGTAGTGGTTGCAGTGCTCGACACCGGTGTCGATTACAACCACGAAGACTTAACAGAAAACATGTGGCGCCGTCCTGAAAAGATGGAGCCATATCGCGACAACGAGCTCGGCACGATTGACGATGAGTTCGGCTTCAACGCAATCGACGGTACCGATCCGATGGACGACAACGGTCATGGAACTCACTGCGCAGGCATCATCGGCGCCGAAGGTGAGAACAATCTCGGTATCGCAGGTGTGAACTGGAAAGTTCAGATCATGCCGCTGAAGTTTATGAATGCCGGGGGTTCCGGGAGTACCAAAGATGCGATCGAAGCGATCAATTACGTTATCGAGCGAAAGCGGGCTGGGGTGAATGTTCGTGTCATCAGCGCGAGTTGGGGATCGACGCAGAAGTCGCGCGCGCTTGGAGAGGTGATTCGCAAGGCTTATGAGAACGATATTCTTTTCGTTGCGGCGGCGGGCAATTCGTCGGTGGACAACGACCGTAATCCACACTATCCCTCGAGCTACGACGTGCCGAACGTGGTTAGCGTAGCGGCGTTGGACCGTCACGATGGGTTGGCTTCGTTCTCGAATTACGGCGCGAAGAGTGTTGCGATTGCGGCGCCTGGCGTGGACATTCTGAGCACGTGGCTCGGCAATGAGTACGAAGAGAAATCAGGAACGTCGATGGCGACGCCGGTTGTTTCGGGCGTGGCGGCGCTGATACTCGCTGAGCATCCGCAGATGCCGGTTGATGAGTTGAAGAAGAAACTGCTTGCTTCGACTGATGCGGTTGCAGTGTTGAAAGGAAAGACTGTTACAGGCGGAAGGATTAACGCAGCTAAAGCGCTTGGGGAATAACGAGTAGCTTCACAGGATTAACAAGATGTTTACAAGATGGACACGATTTAATCTTGTCCATCTTGCTACATCTTGAAAAATCCTGTCCAACTAAACTCGACTTCAAGGTTGGCTGAGTTTCTTTTTACCTTCCAGCGCCTCTTTATAGGCACCACCGCGCACGTCGCCTAACTTAATCGCCTCATCAAACAACTTCGCTGCCTCCGCGGTATTGTCCATGAACGCGTTAATTCTCGCCATCGACTCGTAGGCCCGCGACATGATCGCCTTGTCTGTCTCAGGCGAGGACGCTGCAACTGCCAAACGATACTGGCCGAGGGCGCGATTCAAACGTTCGTCACGCACGTTTTCGTCCGTGGCGTCCGAAGCCGCCAGACTCGCCGTTCGCCCCAACGCAAAAAAGATCCGTGGCTCGCGCGGGTAATCCTTCAACATCTCACGCAAACGTGACTCGGCTTCGTTGTAGTCTTTGTTTCGGAGCGTATCTTCTATTGCCGATAGATCACGCACGAGCGATGCTTCCCTGCCGCTACTTCCTTCACTGCCGGAGTTGAGCTCTGTCTGAGATCTACGCGCGGCCGTACGAGCCTCGCGCGCTGCAGTCGCCCGTTGGACCGTCTCCGCATATTCCGACGGACGCTTCGCTTCACGCACCGGATCAAACGACGCAATCATGTCAGGAAAGAAGTTTGCGAGATCAAACCCAGAGGTCTCGATCCCTTTCAGTTGATCCGCAAAGTAAAACGAAAGCACTGCGCCTTTCTCGTACTCTTCTGCAAGACGCGCAACTGTTTCGTCCTGAATTGCTTTGATTTCGTCTTGCGCCGGCTTTGCAATCGCCGTCTTCTCAGCGTCTGTCTTCGCCGCAGCCAAACGCGCGCGCGTGTCACGCGAAAGAATCTCGAGCCTTCTCACTTCCTCGTAACGCGCGTCAGTAGCCGTCACCAGCGATCGGCTCACGCTGAGGAAAACATCCGGACTGACCTGCGCCCCTGCCTTTTCTCGTTCAGTCAGGAGTTGTTTGACCTGATCACGTCGTTGCGCGATGTCTTTGTTGAAACGCAGCACGAGTGCATCGATGACGTATTGCAGATACGCGCGACGCAGTTCCGACGAGCTCGGATTGGTTCCTTCGGGAACGACGGCGTAGTAATCGTCGCCGATGATGCGAAAGTTAATTGCCCCTGGCGCGGCCAGCAGATCCGGCAGGATCAAAAACCGGCGTTCTTTCTGTCGAAAACTGTAGGTCTTCTGCTTGCTTTTCTTGTTGGGATTCTTGACTTCAATTCGGTCGGTAGAAGTTGTGATCGGTCTGGTGTGGAGATAAGTCAGCAGCGATCGGACCATCTCGGTTGTCGGCGCGCGAAGTCGATCGCCCTCAGCCTGGTAAGCACGCACATACCCAACCATCTGCTCATCAATTCCGGACCGCCGATAAAACTCCTGAACAAGCGGCGCGAAATCGAGTACTTCCAAAAGTCCCGCCGGCAGATCGTCGGAACGCTCCGGCGCGTCAAAACTCGGGGCCTGGCCCAGGGCGAGTGCGAGTGAAACATAACGCGCCGCCTGGTCGGCGGGCGTTGCCGGGGACGGCAGCTTATTTCGATCGTAAAAAGTCTTCAACCGTGTGCGTAAATCCGGGTCGAGATTCGCAAGGTCTTTTCGCAGCTTCGCGCGAAACGTGGACGGCGCACGCCGTCCGGGCTCGAACCCGGCGACGTCCAATGCCGCCATCATCACGATGAGACGCGGGTCGGCCTGGAAGTCGACGCCATATTCCGAAACTTCAAAACTGGCGCCTGGTCGCTGTTGAACTGTTGGCGACGGTTGTGGTGTTTGCGAGGAGACGGCTCCGGCAGACAAGGCTGTAATCAGGAGGATGAGTAAATATTGCTTCAATCCGTGTTACTCCGTGGAAATATGTGGCTTTTTTCTACTACGGTAAGCGCGCAACGCGCGTAATGTTAGCGGATAAGCCACTGCCGAACAAACGATCGAGAGCGCCATGGCTCCCACCGAAAAGGGCCAGACGACGCTGTTCCAGCTCTGCACAAAAAGCTGCTGGTAATAGTCGCCCGAAAAGAGCCGGGGGTTCTTCAGGAGTTCAAGCCCCTCGTCTGGGATGCTCAAAGGCCTGCCAAGGATGAATGCGCCCACCGTATAAGACGCAATAATTATCGGGACAAGCGTCAGAAACGGGTTGTTGATGAAGGTTCCGGTGTAGATCGCGATCTTGTTAAAACGAAACAGGAAGGCCAGGGCCGTCGCCATGATCGTGTGCAGGCCGAGGAAAGGTGAGAAGGCGATAAAAACGCCGATTGAAAATGCAAGCGCCGTCCGCTCCGGTGGATCGTCGATCGCAAGCAGACGGCGAAATGCAGCACGAAACATCAGTTTATTGCCGATTGCCGATTGTCAATTGCCAATTTCAAACGCTTCAACCAAATTGGCAATCGGCATTCGGCAATCGGCAATGAAATCACTCAAAACTCTTCAACGCTTCTGCTTCGTTATCGTAGGAATCGAAAACGGTCAGCAGTTTCGTAATAACCAACAAATTCTGAATTTTATCAGTAAGATTCAGCAATTTAAGCTGGCCACCCTGACGACTAACAGTCGTGTAATTAGCAATCAACTCGCCGATTCCGCTCGAGTCGATGTACTTGACCCCAGCGAGATTCAACAGGAGTTTCTTCTTGCCCTGGTCCGCGAGATTTCTGACGGACTCACGCAGGGCAACACTACTGTCACCAATTCTTACTTCACCACTCAGATCGAGAATGGTGACGTCTCCAGCTTGTCGTTCTTTCAGATCGAGCTGAGCCATGGCTTTCTCCGGTTCGGAAGTTTGCGACTTATTTGAAGCTGTTGAGCGCCTCGGCTTCGCTTTCGTAAACGTCGAAGACAGTCAGGAGCTTCGTGATCGTCAGCAGATCCTGAAGTTTCTGGGTGAGATTTAGCAGCTTGAGCTGGCCAGCTTCTTTACCGATAGCCGTGTAACTGGAAACCAGTTCGCCGATGCCGCTCGAATCAATGTAACCCACACCAGCAAGATTCAGCAGAATTCGCTTTTTACCCTCTTCGAGCAATCGCCGGATCGCAGTGCGTAACGCCACACTGCCTTCACCGATAGTTATCTTTCCGCTCATGTCAAGAACGGTGACATCTCCGGCTTGACGCTCGTTGATATTCAACTCAGCCATTTCAGAAATCTCCTTTATGCAAATGCGAATTAACGTCGCTTGAGCATGCGCACCGTTGTACCACCGCCGGGTCTAATCGACCAGTCGACTTCGTCCATAAAACTGCGCATGAAAAAGATGCCTCGGCCAGAGGTTTTTAAGATGTTCTCTTGGACTGTTGGATCTGGGACTGCCTCAGGATTAAACCCTGGACCCTGGTCGTGCACGCTGATTTCAACAGCGTCAGGCGAGCTCTTCAAAATTATGTCTACGGTTTTTTCCTCATCTTGACGATTGCCATGAAGCACTGCGTTGGTCACAGCCTCGCGCACAGCCATGTCGATTCCAAACGCAGCATCATCACTAATGCCTGAACGGCCAACAAAATCGGCAACCGCGGCGGCCGCAGTGGCAACCGTGTCAATGCGGCTGGGCAAACTTAGCTCGGTCGTCTCTACGGTCACAACCTTTGTGCATGACCTCTCCGAAAGCCACTGCGCGAGGACTCTGGCTGCTTTCTAATACAAACCAACAGACTTATCAGGAGTTCGACGGTGTAACATGCTGAACGCAGCGCTGTCAAGAAACCATAGGTCCTGGTAGTCCCTAATTAGTTCTTCTCTGTGCAACCTCTGTGTGCTCTGTGTCTTTGTGGTTGATGAATGCCGAGCAAAAACACACCACAGAGACACAGAGAACACAGAGGTTGCACAGAGAAAGCAAATAGGACGTTAGTTAGTCAAACCAAAAACCCGAGGCTTTTAACCGCGCGATCGAGCTCTTCTAAATTGAGTGGTTTGCTGAGATAAACGTTGCAACCGGTCTCCAGCGCCGCTTCTTCCATGCCATAAACGTCGTATGCGGTGATCGCGATGATGGGTGTGTGGCGGTCGCCATTGCCTTCGAGCCTGCGGAAGCTCCTGATAGTTTCCAAACCATCAAGCACCGGCATGTTTAGATCGACGACGAGCAGACTTGGCCGGTAGCGCCGGGCCAAATCAAGCGCCTGTTGACCGTCTTCAGCTTCAAAAACGCGGTACCCTTTCAATTCAAAGGCGCGCTTGAGCATAATGCGGGTGTCGACCGAATCTTCGGCAACCAGTACAGTCGGATAGAGTATCGCAGACACGGCGTCGTATTCCGGGATCCCTCCCTGAGCGTAACTAAACATCGTCTATTCGGGGGATTCCCGCACCGAGGGGAAATAACGTCTGGCAGGACTGGTACATTTTATAGCATATCCAAGGTACTTATGTCCTGTAGCGCAACAAAGTTGACACTATGAAACTAATTTCGGCACGTTCAATCAGCGGTCGATTACGGTTACCGGGTGATAAGTCCATCTCGCATCGCGCGGCACTAATTGCGGCACTCGCGCGTGGCAATTCTGAAATTTCAAACTTCTCGACAGCGCGCGATTGTGCGTCAACTCTTGGATGCTTGCGCTCGCTCGGCGTTTCCATCGAGCACAAGGAAAGCAAGATTGTTTTTGCGGGGAGCCAGGAATTGGCTGCGCCACGCGAGCCGTTGGATTGCGGTAATAGTGGTTCAACTTTGCGCATCCTTGCGGGAGTTTTAGCTGGGTATGATTTCACAGCGGAACTCATTGGAGATGAGTCGTTAAGCTCCCGGCCGATGCGACGAATTATCGAACCGCTCGAATTGATGGGAGCAAAGATTGAATCGACTGAAGGGAGAGCGCCGCTGAAGGTGCGTGGGACGAGAAGCCCGATTCCGATCACGTACAAACTTCCCGTCGCGAGTGCGCAGGTTAAATCGGCGATTCTGTTTGCCGGGCTAAATGCCGAAGGTCGAACGACTGTGATCGAGACTACGCAGTCTCGCGATCACACTGAACGGCTTTTCAACGGTTTCGGACTTACAGTTACAACGAATTCGGATCTTTCAGTAACCCTCGATGGTCCAGCGCGTTTCACGGGGGGCGCAATCACGATTCCGGGAGATGTCTCTTCAGCCGCGTACTTCGTCGCCGCCGCGATGCTCCTGCCTGACTCGCAATTGACGATTGAAGGTGTAGGCTTGAATCCAACACGAGCGGCGTTTCTCTCGGTGCTCAGTTCGTGGGGTGCGGACATCGCAACGACGGACGTGCAAACTGAACGCAACGAGCCATACGGAACAATCAACGTGCGTGGCGGGATTACGGGAAACGCGGAAGAGTCTGAGCGAACGTTGGGCCAATCAACGATCCCGTCATTGATCGATGAACTTCCGCTACTCGCCGTTGTTGGTTCGCAGATCGAAGGTGGAATTCGGATCCGCGACGCAGGCGAGTTGAGACTGAAGGAAAGCGATCGACTCGCGACGACGGCGGCAAACCTGCGTGCGATGGGTGCCGAAGTCGAAGAGTTTCAAGACGGCCTGTCAGTCTCCGGACCAACGCAACTCCACGGCGCGCTGCTCGATTCACATGGCGATCACCGGATCGCGATGGCGTTCTCCGTCGCAGCTCTGCTCGCAAAAGGCGAATCCGAAATCTCGGGCGCCGAATGCGTCGCCATTTCATTTCCCGAATTCTTCCCACTACTCGAATCAGTCGTCCGCAGATGAAAACGATCGTAATCACCGGTTTCATGGGTTGTGGGAAGAGCCAGGTGGCTCGGGAGCTCGCGCGGCGGCTCGATGTCCCGATGATCGATCTTGACGATCTAATCACAGCACGCCAAGGCCGAACGCCTGCTCAGTTGATTACTGAAGCAGGCGAGCCTGCTTTTCGCGCAATCGAGACGAATACACTGCTCCAAGTCTTACAAACGAGCGCGGCCGGTGTCATTGCACTGGGCGGAGGTGCCTGGATTGAAGATGCAAATCGCGATCTGATCGATTGGTACGGTTGTTTAAGTGTTTGGCTCGACACGCCATTCGAAGTCTGTTGGGAAAGAATCTCAACCTCGGATGAAGAGCGTCCGCTAGGCAAGACAATGGAGGAGGCCGATGCTCGCTACAATCTCCGTAGACCGATTTACTCCCTCGCGCGGGTTCATATCCCGGTCTATGGCTTGGAAAGCGTGGACCAACTAGTCTCGCGCATCGAGGTCCAATTGGAAAGAGTTTAGGGTCCACAGATTACACAGATTACTTAGAATCTGCGTAATCTGTGGATTGCCCCCTCTCAGAACTTATACTTCAACGCAAACTGCATCTGCCGCGACGATCCTGAATCGCCGGTCGGGAAGCGCGTATTAGTGATCACGCCAAACGCCGTGCTGCCAACCTGCGCTGTTCGTCCCGGTTGTCCGAAGTTGGCGTGATTGAACACGTCAAAGACTTCCCAGCGAAACTCGATCATCTGTCGCTCACCGATTTTCGTGCGCTTAATCAGAGACAAGTCTGTGTTGTGGAAACTTGGTCCAATGATTACGTTCCTGCCCATGCTGCCGAAGTGGTAAATCGTTTTTCCAGCAATAAACTCCACCGGCAACCTTACAGTCGCGCCTGAAGGGCATGAACCCCCGGGCCGCGGATCGCAAACGAGGTTTGGAAACCACTGCACCCCGATGCCGGTAGCCGCGGCCGTGGGGGAAATCGTGACCGGTCCAGTAACGTCAGGACGAAGCGTGGCAAGACCCGTCAATGAGTTTGCGTTCGCAGCGGGTATATTCACGCCAATTGCCCCGGCATTACCTGCCAGCAACGTCACTGGATTTCCGCTCTGTGATTGTTCGATGAACGAGAACTGCCATCCCTCTTTCAGTTGATTACCTTTGAACGGCAGTTCGTACAACCCGCTGATCACAAATCGATGACGCACATCAAAGTCGGACAATCCACGATCGCCGCGCAGGTTGTAGCTATCCTGCACCGTCACGCCTTGCGAGCTTTGCGAGTTGTAATCGATCGATTTCGAGAAGGTGTACGATGCATTGAACTGAAGCCCTTTGCCCATTCGCTTGTTTGCGGTGACCCAAAGAGCGTTGTAGTTCGAGTTGCCCGTGCCTTCACGGAACGTGATGTTCAAAAGCGGTTTTCCTGGTTCGATTGGACTACTCCCCGATAACGTCGGGAAACGGCGTACCGGATTGAGTGCGGCATTCAGAAACGTTTGATTCAGATTTCGCGTGAGCCGCAGGTGCGTACCCTTCGATCCGTAGTAACCAATGGTTACTGCCAATCCTTGTTGGACTTCGCGCTGCACGTTCAGGTTCCATGACTGGATGTACGCGTTGTCGAATTCAGGATCAGAGGAACTCGGCGACACCGTGGTGCCCGGTACCGCATTACAACCAACAGAACAGGCAGCGTTGGAGAGTTGCGTTGTTGTATTCGCCGGCAACGCTACGGCGGTCGCAAACGGCGGGTTCGCCGCGTTGCCGGTTACGAGATTGGTAACTGGTTGGTCAGCCAAAATCGCATACGCGCCACGGATCGAAGTTTTTCCATCCTTGAAAGGATCCCAGGCAAAACCAAGGCGCGGTTGAAAGTTTCGTGCGTTGGTGTGGTAGACCGGGGCAATTCCGTTATTGACCCGCACGAGTGAATTGATCTCGGGTACGTAGTCGACGAATTTGTTGAACCGTTCGGTCGGAGACATCAACCAGTCGTAACGGAAGCCCAGCTCAAACGTGAGATTGGGCCGCACCTTCCAGTTGTCCTGAACAAAGACTCCCAATGCGCCTTGAGCGATCGCCGAGGAGACATCGCCGAGTGTGACCGCGAAGGTATTCGCTGTGCCGTTGAGAAACGCGGCCATGTTTGCGAACGCGAAGTTACCAGTGTCTTTGGTGGTGTTGTTGTTGTAAAAGCGCCGCCATTCACCACCAAACCTGAAAGAGTGATTACCGCGCAGATAGCTCAGCGTGTCTGAAAGCACGTAAGTAGTGTCCGAGCGACCTTGCGGGAAGCCAGCCGGGCCGCCAAAGTTCAAACCGGTTCCGGTAACCGCGATTTGCGGTAATCCGATCGGCTCCGTTACTCCGTTTCTGATTCCAAAGTCGAGCGGATTGAATTGCGCGTTCGGCGTAAACGAGATGTGGATTCGGTTGAAACCAAACCGCGCTTCATTGACGATCGCAGAACCAAACGTGTGTGTTTCGTTTAGCGTCAATATCTGCCGGCGAGATCGGCGGGTGTCGCCAAAACCCGGGATTGAGTTTCCCTGTAGCGTGGGCTCGCCGCGTTCATCGCGTTGAATCGCATAGTAACCATGCAGGCGATCGTTGACGCCGAGGTTATGGTTGAGGTCGATGGTCCATTGGTCGATATTCACCGGCGCCGTAGCTGAACCGGCAAATCCGTTCGTGCCCACGTTCGGAAGTGGAATCAAGGTCAGTAGCTGCTTTATTACGGGATCCGTGACTGCCGCGCGCTGCGCAGCGGTAGGAACAGTCACACCTGCAATCGATAGACCCTGTCGTTGTCGTAAGCCTTCATAACTGAAGAAGAAGAACGTTTTGTTCTGACCCTTGTAACCGAATACCGGGCCACCCTCACCGAAATGCGGCAGGTTCAATGGTCCGCCGAGATTGAATCCAAATTGGTTTCGTTTGAAGGGTGCGGGTTGCGGCGTGCGCTCGAAGAAATTGCGAGCGTCGAAAAAGTCGTTGCGCAGAAACTCAAAAAGTTCGCCGTGATAGTCGTTCGATCCGGAACGCGTGGCAATATTCACGATCGCGCCGGAATTGCGGCCATACTCAGCACTGAACGTTGAGTTGTCAGCCTTGAACTCCTGAACCGTGTTGATCGACGGCTGAAACGTGATCTGGTTCTGAACCATGTCGTTGAGGTTGATGCCGTTGATCATGAAGTTGACGGTATCTTCGCGGTTGCCGGCAGTGTTGATGGCAAACGAGCCCTGACCGCGTAGGGGCGCTGTCAGGAACCCATTTTGCGGTGGCGTGACGGAACCGGGAATGAGTAAACCGAGATCCACGAAGTGTCGGCCGTTGAGGGGAATCTCCTGGACTGTCCGCTGGTTGATGACTGTGCCGACGGAAGTTGTTGAGGTCTCGATTACGGGAAGGTCCGAAGAGACCAGCACCTGCTCGGTTATGGCGCCGACGTCCATCTGAAAATTCTGGACGACTGTTTTGGCGACCTCGAGAGTCACCTGATCGGCAAGTCCGGTTTTGAATCCCTGAAGTCTGACCTCGATGCTGTAGACGCCTACCGGCAAAGCAGCCACTTGATAAATGCCACTACTGTCAGTTTGGGTAGTGCGTTCAGCAGAGGTACTTCTGTTCTTGACGATCACAGTCGCATTCGGCAACACGTCGCCCTTGGAGTCGGTGACGGTGCCCTGGACTGTTGCGGTTGATTGGGCCAATGCTGAGGAAGTCGCAAGGAGAGCGGCTACAAGCACTAAGAAAATAACGATTCTTTTGCTGAGCATGTTAACCTCCAAAGAAAGATGGGCGATAAGTTAGGGAAGGTGAAATAACCTCCTAAGCAATGTGAATGCCGTGGTTGTGGCCCACGGGCAGTGAAATTTCCTAAGGAATTTGCGGTCGAGGATCGGTCATGATCCAAAAACGACAAGGCCGATCCGAAAACGCAGGGTTAGATAGACAGGATGGACAAGATTTTTCAGGATTGACAGGATGAATCTTGTAAATCCTGTTCAATCCTGCAAATCCTGTCCAACCTGACTTCATCACCAACGCACCAGGAATTCTTTTAGACGCTCATACATCTCATCGAACGAATCCGCACAAAACAGCACGGCCTGAAAGTGAGTCGGGTCGTACACATTGTCCGCGGCCACATCGAGATCCAGCGGTCTCAGTTCAGCCTTGTGCATCTCCGCCAACTCTCCTGCTGACGATAGTAGGCCAGTCCCATAAGCCTTGATCCCACCGTTCTCCCGCAACACACCAAACTCGATCGTGAACCAGTAGACACGTGCCAGGCGATCGAGTTCGCTCGCATCCGTCGTGCGGCTGACAGCTTCGCCAAATAACCGATTGAGCTCCGCGAAGCGACGGCTCGCCAGCGTCACGGCATGGCCAATGATTTCATGAGCGACGTCTGGCTCCGGCGTGTAGAGCGGCGTCGAGTGGTGACGAATGTATTGAGTCGAAAGAAATACACCGCGCGCGAGGGACTCGAGAAATATACGTGGTTCGACCAGTCCCGCCACGGGCTCGAGCCGAAACCCGCTGATAGCTTCTACTTTGCGGCTTACTTCATCTAACTGCGGAATGCGATCGGTGTCGAAATCGAGCCGGTCGAGGCAGTCGAGATATTCAGCGCAGGCGTGCGCTCGGTGCGCCGGTCCAAGCGCTTCCCAAATCGTCTTCCAAACATTGTGTTCGAGATCGGTATAAGGCGCGGTCGGGATTGGTGAACCAGGTTTGTACGTCATCGCAATCTCAGCGATGGCATTGCGGCGGGCACGATACTCGTGGTCTCGAAATCCGGGATGGTCCGGATCGAGCTGCACGATTCGCATATCGCCATGGTCGAGTAAAACTGTTTGTGGTTCTGTTACGGTAATCATCTGGTTCACCTCGCGTTGTTATTTCGAGCACAAAAAAAACGGCCACCAATCCGCCTGGGATTGATGGCCGGTTTTAGGAATCTTGTCTTCGGTGCTACATCATCACGCGCCGACAGCCCGTCGCCTGACCGTCCCTCCCAGTGGAGAGCGGGCCGTAATAGTAATAATGGCGATAGAGGCTCTGGCTCATAAGACGGAACTAGGATAGCCGCGAGGCGCCGAATGGTCAAGAATAATATAGGTCCTATAAGTCCTTAGGACCTATTTCAGGCTCAGCGTCTGGCGCGATTTGAAGAATTCCGCCCAGGGATCGCCCTTTTTCTTCAACAGTTCAGGCACATTTGTGATCGTAAAATCCCTGATCTTCACGCCTTTCTCGATCTGCTTCCACGTCAGCGGCATCGAAACCGTCGCGCCGGGTTTCGCGCGTGCTGTGTAAACTGCCGCCAGACTCTTACCTCGAGCATTCTGCATCCAATCGACGTAAACCTGCGTGCTCTTTCGCTTCGCAATCGTCCTCTCCACCGTCGCGATCTTCGGCGCGCGTTGCGCGACTTCAGTGGCCAGGAGCCGTGCAAACTCCGCCACCTTGTCGTATTCGTTTGCGGGCTTCAGCGGCACATAGATGTGAATGCCCGATGATCCGGACGTCTTCGGGAACGCCTGCAAACCGATCTCATCTGCAACTTCTTTCACCACAAGCGCAACCTGCAACACGTTCTCCCAGGGCGCACTTTTTGGATCGAGATCGATGGCGATCCAATCCGGTTTATCGAGACGCTTGAGCGTCGAGTGCCACGGATGCTGTTCGATCGTTCCGAGATTAACGAAGTGCAAAAGCGATGCCACCGTGGAATACACACCGTAGTCCAACTGCCGTCCTTCCTGATTCGTAAGCCTCGCAGTCTTGATGAATTCGGGTGCGCTGTCGAGGTCCTGCTGAAAGAACATCGGCGCTTTGATTCCGCGTGGATAGCGCTGCAGGATCGCAGGCCTGTCCTGAAGAAAAGGCATGATGCGATCGGCGACGTGCAAATAGAAACTGAGCAAATCAAACTTCGTGAGTTTCTCGTCGGGCCAATAGATCCGGTCCAGACTGGTAACTGACACCTGTTCGCGTCCGACTTTCAGTATTAAGTCACCTTTGGGTCGATTTAGACTCAGAAACTCATCAACCGTGACAACGGTGCCACCTTTTTGACGAGTTCGTTTTACTTCAGACACCTTGATCTGTTCTTTTGCCATTATCAGATACCTTAGCTTGGAGGTTTACGATGCGAACAGTACTTCTTGGTCTCATCTTAGCAACACTTCCCGGCCTCCTATTGCAACCAACAGCAGCAACGGTAACCTACAATCTCGATGCCAGCCAGAGTAAATTCATGGCCCACGCAAACCGAAGCGGACTGCTGTGGTTCAAAGGACATAGTCATCATCTCGCGGCGAGCGAGTTCACCGGACGAATCGAGCTTACACCCGATACAATTACTCCTGCATCGCTCCGGCTGGTAGTTAAAGCCGCTTCGCTGCACGAGACCGGAGCTGACTTCACCGATGCACAGAAACAGATCATCAACAAAGAACTGAAAGACATCGTGCTGCATCCGGATCAGTATCCGGACATTACTTTTCAGAGCACTAACGTAACTGTGAAGACTTCCACGGCCAATCGCTATGATGTGAGGATTGATGGAAACTTAACGCTGCATGGAGTCACAAAACGGATCACGATTCCGGCAGTAGTCACACTTCAGGGAAACAATCTACGGGCGGTTGGTGAGTTCAGTATCGATCGCGACGATTTTAAAGTGAAAGCAACGTCAGCGTTTCACGGTATGGTTAGAGTTGATGACGACGTGAAGTTTGAGTTTGATATTGTGGGACGGAGATAACCGTTAGGTTATCGCGACGTTCGGCTGTGGCGCGGCGGCATCGGCCTTTATCGATTCTGCCGGCACGAAAAAAGAATCCGCCCACAGTTATCACACGTGATGATCTCCTCACCACGACGGATTTCAGACATTACCTGTGGTCGCAGTGACATGAAGCATGCAGTACACGAACGATTGCGAGCTTCCGCGACTGCCACTCCATCACGAATGCGAGCTTTGATTCGCGAGTAAAGATTACTCATCGGCTTCGGCAGACTCGCAAACAGTTCTTCGCGTTCTTTGCGAGCTGTTGCTAATCGCTCACCAATCGTTCCGGTTTCATCGTCAAAAGATTTCAGTCGTGCCTCGCGATCCGAGTTGAGACTCGCAATCTCGTCTGCTCTTTCACTCAAGGATGCTTGTGTCTGATCGAGCTGTTCCATTTGTTCGAGAATCTGTGTCTCTAACGCCGAGATCTGTTTGCGGGCTGCATCTGCTTCACGAATTGCCGCTGTGTATTCGTCCGGCTTTTTTGACGACATCAAATTTCGTTCAGCTCTTTCGGCCCGGCCCTTCTGTTCGACGACCTCGACTTCCAGTCGCGCGCGCGTGTGTTTGGCTTCGTCGCGGCGGTTTTCCAGTGCTCTAATTTCAAAGGCGCGCTGATCGAACTCTCCTTCGATCGCTGCGCGCCTTTCGGGTATCGCTTCCTGGTCTTTTTCTAGTTTTCGTATGGTCGTATCAAGATTCTGCAAAGCGATTAACTGCTGCAATTCCGCTTTCACTTATTCACTCCTTAAAAGATCAGGACTATATATGACGTGTTTCATGGCTTTTGGATCATCACATAACCACTGCATTTGACGCAAGTATCCACAGATTACACAGATAAAACTGCGTAATCTGTGGACTGACTTTTTAGCCTAATTAAATAGGACCCTGGGGACCTCGGATTCGCACCCGGGGCGTCACGCGTATTCGCGGCATCTGGATGTTGACCGCCGGAATGGAAGGGATGACGATGTTGGGCATGGAGATATTGATATCGGGAATCGCTTGAATCTCGATTCGCGGAATCACGATGCGACGTCCGATTTGCGGATTACCCAACGTTCCCGTTCCAACACCTTCGCGCGGTGTAACTTGAAGCGTTAGCGGCGACTTGTTGCGAATGATCGTGAGGGTAACGTCGCCCTCTTTTTTACGACTTATCACGCGCGAGATGTCGCCCGGAGAATCCACAGCCTCGCCGTCAACCGCAGTTATCACGTCACCGGCTTTGACGCCTGCCTTTGCTGCTGGTCCATCTTCAGTGACTGCGGTCACAAGCGCACCTTTACCATCAGCAATACCAAAATAGTCCGCGAGCTGTTTGGTGAGCGACATCGTGCTCACGCCGATGCGACGGCTATTGCTTAGGAAGAACGACAGGTTTCCATCGTTGGGAAGGTTCGGGAAGTGATCTCTGTTAAGTAGCGGAGTCTCCCATTTGAAGCCTTTAAACTCCGGACCTTCCCACTTGAAGATTCTAGGTTGGCCGCCAAGGAAATTCTGGACCATGTTCGTGTTGTTGCGTTTGCCGATGGTCGCAGTAACTTCCTGCTCGCTGCCGCCACGACTGATCGTAACTTTCACTGACTGGTCCGGAGACAGTTCAGAGACGAGGCGATTGAGTTTGCGAACGCTCGAGACGTTCTCGCCGTCGAGTCGCAGAATGACGTCGTCTTTACGCAAACCGGCTTTCTCGGCGGGACTGTCTTTAACGACTTGGGTCACTCCAACGCCGCGCACCTGGCTCACGCGATACCGGCTCATGTTCTCTCGGCTGATATTTTCGGCGTACACACCCAAAAATCCGCCGCCATCAATCAAGATTGAAAAGTTCTGGTCAAAAGGCTCAGGGACATTGTCAGGCGGGTCAGGAGGCGCGGGCTGTGTCTGCTGTGCCACCGCGATTCCTGCGGTCAGAATTAGAGCAAGCAGGAGACCGATAGGATATTTCACTTTCATTTTCGAGTTTCCTCCGGAAGAGTTTGACCCGTACACGTCCCAAAAAACGCCCGGTTCCAAAAAATATTTAGCCGCGGATTAAATAACTGATTTATAAACTTCGGTCTCTCCGCGCAGTTCGTAAGCGATCTTGCCTTCGGAGTGAGCCATGTCAAGGTGGGCGACGGCCTCTGAGACCGACAAAAAGCGGTGGACATCGTCGGCGTTCGGAAACATTTTGAGTGCGACGTCCCAGGCAGTGGCACCGTTTTTAGTGACTAACCCAATAACCTGAGACTGCCGGTCCTGAAACGCCCGGTAGTAACGATGGAAGAGTTCTTCAAAATCTCGTATGGGTTCTCCATGTCCGCCATAAACGAGCGTCGGAGAGAGCGATCTTAATCGCGCTAGACTCACCATATACTCAGCGAGCGAGGGAAAACGCCGTGATGGATCGATCGGATCCGGCGACAACACCGGGTTCGGCGTAATCCGTTTCAACACGCAATCGCCGGCGATCACCGTGCGATCCGCTTCGCGCAAAAATGAACACGACCCTGGAGTGTGACCAGGCGTGTGAAGAATGCGCAGACTGCCCGATTCAAACTCCAGTTCCGCGTCGTCCCAAAGCGACGTGTATTCGTCGTCACCAAACGAGTCGGCATAACGGCGCATGTATTCGTAGAGCCGGCGCATGCGCTCGATCTCGCTGTCAGGCACACCCGCGCGAACCAGCAACACGCGATGCTCTTCGTATTGAAGACGGCTGTGAAGATGTCCGGTCTCCCAGTTATGAACAAACACTTCCGCATTCTTTGCTTCGTCACGCAAAGACCTGGCGAGTCCACAATGATCTTCGTGCGCGTGAGTGAGTACGATGCGGCGTAGATCCGAAACGAGAAAACCTGCCTTACGCAGTCCGGCGCGCAACGCTTCGATCGTTTCTTTGGTCTTCGGCCCGGTATCGATAATCGTCAACGGATCTTCAGCGATCAGATAGACGTTTACCGGGCCAATATAAAACGGCGTAGGCAGTGAGATGGGAACGACGCGCATTAGGTGATTGCCAATTTCCAATTTCCAATTGCCAATTGATCTATGGTTTCGCCTCAATCGGCAATCGGCAATTGGCAACCGGCAATTAGTAGATCCACTTGTTGGCGGCGATCATGTCGTCCGCAATGCGTTGACGCGCGGTAATCGTATTCATCGGCTGCAACTTCGTGAAACGTCGCAGGGCAGCCATGAGTGTCCGCAGTTCATCGCCTTCCGACATTCCCGCTAACGTGCTCTTCGCCCTCAACTCGATTCGTCCGACCGCGTCGTTGCAAAACACACGCGTCATGTCGAGGTAACGCTCCGCGGCTTTTTCGCCCTGTGACGCGGCCAGCTTTCGCGCACGCAGGATCGCACTCTCCATCGCATAGGTGTCCATGATGATGTCGGCGATTCCCATTAGAATCTCCTGCTGATCGCCAAGTTTCATCATGTACTTTTGCGCGGCAGTTCCGAGCGTCATCAACGCGACTTTCTTCGCGTTTGTGGTTAGCTTTTGCTCAGCGGCGAGCACCGTGTCGTCGTCGTCAAAACCTTGCATCTGTGGCGACAACACTTCGTCCATCAACGCCTGTGCGGCAGGCAGCAGCGGCAGGTTTCCGCTTAACGCGCTCTTCATCAAGCGGCCCGGAATCAACATGCGATTGATTTCGTTTGTGCCTTCGAAGATGCGATTGATGCGCGAATCGCGATACGCGCGCTCGGCCGGATAATCTGCCGAGTAACCGTACCCGCCGTAGATCTGAACCATCTCATCGACGACGAAATCGCAGTATTCCGAGAGTGCCACTTTAATGATCGAACACTCGGCAGCGTACTCTTCGATGGCTCGCAGCCGTGCATCCATGTCCTTCGAATCAACCGCGCCGACGCCAGCTTCAATCATTCCGAGCGTGCGATAGATCATCGACTCACCGATCCACGTGCGAATCGCCTGTTCGGCGAGTTTGGCCTTAATCGCACCGAACGATGAAATCGATTTACCAAACTGATGGCGCTCATTCGCGTAGCGCACCGATTCATGGACCATCAACTTCATACCGCCAACACACATCGCGCCCAGTTTGAACCGGCCGATATTCAGCACGTTGAAGGCGATCTTGTGACCCTTGCCGACTTCCCCGAGCAGATTCTCGACTGGCGTACGCACGTCGGAAAGCACGAGCGCTGTGGTGCTCGATCCCTTGATGCCCATCTTGTGTTCTTCGGCGCCCGAGGTCAGTCCCGGCTGGCGTTCGACGATGAATGCGCTGAACTTATCGCCATCGACTTTTGCAAACACGATGAAGATGTCGGCGAAGCCGCCATTCGTGATCCACATCTTCTCGCCGTTGAGAATGTATTCCTTGCCGTCGTCACTCAAACGGGCAGTAGCTTTCGCCGCCATCGCGTCGGAACCGGAGCCTGCTTCGGTTAAGGCATAAGCCGTGATCAACTCGCCGGTGGCGATCTTCGGCAGGTATTTTTGTTTCGCAGCGTCTGTGGCGAAGTAAACGATTGGCAACAGGCCGATGCCGCTTTCCGCACCGAGCGTCGTGGCAAACGAAGCTGAGCGTCCGATGTTCTCGCCGATCAGTGCTCCGCTTGTTTGATCAAGACCAAGGCCACCAAATTCTTCGGGGATGTTGGCGCCAATCAAGCCGAGGTCAGCCGCTTTACTGACGAGCTCGCGCGACAGTTTCCAATCGTGCTTCTCGAGTTCATCGATGCGAGTCACCACTTCGTTGTCGACAAACTGACGGGTGGTGTCGGCGATCATGCGATGCTCTTCCGTGAAATCTTCGGGTGTGAAGATCTCTTCGGGAGTGCGTTCTTCGATCAGGAATGCGCCACCTTTAATAAGTTTCTTCTGTTCCGCCACCGCTGACATATTGATCTCCTTCAGATCCATCCACAGATTACACAGAATTTGTTTCTGCTTTTTGTTTATATCATCTGTGTAATCTGTGGATGGTTTTATATTCGTTCCAGAATCCCGGCGGCGCCCATGCCACCACCCACACACATCGTCACCATCCCATATCGTCCGTTGCGACGCTCCAACTCGCGCAGGATGCTGGCAGTCAATTTTGCGCCGGTACATCCGAGCGGATGGCCCAACGCAATCGCGCCGCCATTGACATTGACCTTGTCCGGGTCCAATCCCAATGTTTTGATCACTGCAATCGACTGCGCCGCAAACGCTTCGTTCAACTCGATCACGTCGATGTCGTTCAACGTCAGGCCGGCGAGTTTCAACGCCTTCGGAATTGCGAACACTGGTCCAATACCCATCTCCTCCGGCGGACAGCCCGCGGTCGCATACGCAATGAACCGCGCCATCGGCTTCGCGCCGAGTTCGCGCGCGCGCGAGTCAGACATCACGATTGCAGCCGCAGCGCCGTCGGACATCTGCGACGCGTTGCCGGCCGTGATCGTTCCCTTCACGTGGAAAGCAGGCTTGAGTTTCGCCAAACCTTCCGCAGACGATTCACGCCTGACACCTTCGTCTTTATCAAACACCACTTCGCGACGCTGCTTTTTACCCTTTTCATCCAACTCCTCGAGCACGACGTGTAGCGGTACTACTTCGTCCTTGAACTTGTCTGCATCGAGCGCCGCAGCCGCGCGTGTGTGCGAGCGAAGCGCAAATTCATCCTGCTGCTCGCGAGTCACTTCATACTTGCGCGCCACGTTCTCCGTCGCCAGACCCATGCTTAGATAAAAGTCAGGATAATGATCGACGAGATAGGGATTCGGCCGAATGATATGACCACCCATCGGGATCATCGACATCGTTTCTAAACCACCCGCGACGATCACGTCGGCTCCACCGCTCTTGATGCGATCCGCGGCCATCGCGATTGACTGTAGACCCGACGAACAAAAACGATTGATCGTCATCGCGCTCGTCTCAACCGGCAAACCGGCGCGAATCGCAGCGGAGCGGGCGACGTTCATCCCCTGCTCTGCCTCGGGCATGGCACAACCCATGATCACGTCTTCAATGTCCGACGCTTCGAGCCCCGGCACGCGCGCCAGTGCTTCCTTGATCACAGTCGCACCCATCTCATCCGGACGCGTCGTTCTCAATGTTCCTTTCGGCGCCTTACCCACCGCCGTCCGAACCGCCGATACAATCACTGCCTCTCTCATAACTCACCCCAATCCGTGTAAATCGTGCTTAAGATCCGTTTTATCCGTGGCCTAATTTCTTAACGGTTTCCCAGTCTTCAACATGTGCGCAATCCGCTCCTGCGTCTTTCGCATTCCTACCAACTTCAAAAACGCCTCACGTTCAAGATCCAACAGATACTGTTCTGAAACGCGTGTCGGGTGATTCAAATCGCCGCCCGTCAAAATGCGCGCGAGCTGCGTTCCGATCTCAGCATCGTGATCCGAAATATATCCCGCCCGCTTCATCTGATGAATGCCGAGTTTCAAAGTCGCCAGCGCAGGCTCGCCCAACGCCAGAATATCTTTGCGTTGCTGAGGCTGCACGTAACCACTCGCAGCAAGCGCCAACACTTCCTTCTTCGCATCGGCGATCAGACGATCTGCATTCATCGAGATCGAGTCGTCCTTCGTCAGAAATCCTAACGCCCTCGCTTCTTCCGCCGAAGTGGCGACCTTCGCCAGCGCAATCGTTTCGAACGCGCGCTTCACGAATGGAAATGGATCCGCGTCGTCAACACCCTTTGGAATCGAATCCATCACCCGCAGCAACATCTCTTTCGTGCCGCCACCCGCAGGAATGATTCCGACACCAACTTCGACCAACCCGATGTATGTTTCAGCCGCCGCTCTGACGCGGTCGCCGTGCAAAACCATTTCGCAGCCACCGCCAAACACCATCTGAAACGGAGCTACTACAACCGGTTTCGGCGAGTAACGTAAACTCATCGTCGCGGCCTGGAAAACGCGACCCATCATGTCGAGCTCGTCCCAGTTTTCTTCCTGGGCTTCCATCAACATCAACATGATGTTTGCGCCGACGCAGAAGTTCACGCCCTGATTGCCGACGACGAGTCCGACGAAGTTTTTCTCAACTTCGCCGAGTGAATACTTCAGCATTTGGAGCGTGTCGCCGCCAATCGCGTTCATCTTCGAGTGAAACTCGAGGCACGCGACGCCGTCGCCGATGTCGATCAGTGAAGCACCGGCATTCTTCTTGATGACGCCGGTGCGGTCCTTAATAGATTTCAGAATTAGTACGCCCGGTGGATCGGGAAGCTGAACATACTGGCCGCTAGCGAAATCGAAGTAGAACTGTTGTCCGTCCTCCTTCTTGTAGAACGACTTCGCACCTGAAGCCAACATCTGTTCGACGTTCGCTGGCACGGTCATTCCTTCTTCCTTCATCCGCGCCACTGATTTCTCGACACCAATCGCGTCCCATACTTCAAACGGCCCGAGTTCCCAACCAAAACCCCACCGCATCCCCCGATCAACTTCGACAACCGTGTCGGCGATTTCGGGAATGCGTTTGGCTGAGTAAGTGAGCGTCTTTGCAAGTGTCTTCCAAAGGAATGCTCCCACGCGATCCTTGCCCCAGGTCAGTGTCTTGATGCGCTCGGGAAGATCCTCGATGTTCTTCGCCATGTCGAGCGAAGGAAGTTTGACTTTCTCGGAGGGGCGATAGTCGATCGTGGCGGTGTCGAGCGTCCAGATCTCGCGTTTGTCGCCTTCGCCTTTCTGCTTTTTATAAAAGCCGGCTTTCGTCTTGTTGCCGAGCAGGCCACGTTGGACCATCGTAGCGAGCACTTCGGGCACGACGAACATCTCGCGCTCTTCGTCTTCCGGCAATGCGTCGAATAGGTTCTTGATGACGTGAGTAAAGACATCCAATCCGACCAAATCAAAAGTACGGAAGGTTGCGCTTTTGGGGCGACCGACAGCAGGTCCGGTCATCTTGTCGACTTCTTCGATCGAGTAGCCCTCATCGAGCATCGTCTTGATTGTGTAGAGCGCTCCGAAAGTTCCGATGCGATTGGCGATGAAGTTTGGACGATCCTTCGCGGGCACGACGCCCTTGCCGAGGCGCTGATCAAGAAAACCGTAAAGGAAGCAGGAGACTTCGGGCTTGGTCCATTCAGTGCGAATGATTTCGACGAGATGCAGGTAGCGGGGCGGATTGAAGAAGTGAACGCCGAGAAAGTGTTGTTTGAAGTCGTCCGAGCGTCCTTCGGCAAGCAGGTGAATCGGGATACCGCTGGTGTTTGAAGCGACGATCGAACCGGGTTGTCGATGTTGTTCGACACGCTCGAATAGAGAGCGTTTGATTTCGAGGTTTTCGACAACTGCTTCGATAATCAGATCGCAGTCTTTGATCTTTGCGAGGTCGTCGTCGAAGTTTCCGGCCGTCACGAGGGAAGCGAATTCCGGAGTAAAGAACGCCGCCGGCTTAGCCTTGACCGCCGCCTCAAGCCCATTACGCGCAATCCGATTTTTAACTAGTGCATTGTCGAGGCCGAGCTCCTTCGCCTGCTCCTCCGGCGTCAACTCGCGTGGCGGAATATCGAGCAACAGCGTCGGCACGCCAGCATTCGCGAGGTGCGCGGCAATCTGCGCCCCCATAGTCCCCGCCCCCAACACCGCCGCCTTCGCAATCCGCATCACCACTCCTCCAGACACTTCCACCAGATTAATCATCCGGCATAATACTGAATGAACGCTCATTCAGCAAGAGTTGTTCTTTGCGCTGTTCGAGTGGTACTCCCCTGTGGGTTCGGTCATAAAATGAAATTTGTCGGTCATAAAGTGAAATTCGTCCGGCATTAAATGAAATTGTGAGTCATAAGTGCTCACGCTGCCGTGCGAGCCTCACGTCGCTCTTCAATGCCGGCATCTTGTCGGACGGCCTCAAACTTCCAGGTTGCTGCGCAGCCTCGCGATGTCGCGTTGCGGCGGGGCGCCGAATTGTTTTTTGTAGTCGCGGCTGAAGTAGGATGGATTCTCGTAGCCGACTTTGAAGCCGGCGCTCGCCGCGTCGAGGTCGCCGCCGAGCATCAGGCGCCGCGCTTCCTGTAGGCGGATCTGTTTCTGGTACTGCAATGGGCTCATTGCCGTAACGCTTTTGAAATGGTGATGGAAACCTGAAACGCTCATCCCCAAGTCACGGGCGACGTCTTCCATCTTCAGCGGCTCATCGAAATGCGCGCGCAGGTGCCCGATCGCTTTTGATATGCGCTGGGTGTCACCCGACGTTAGCAAGTGGGCGAGCCGCGCAACTTGACCTCCCGCCAAAAGCCGGAAAACGATTTCCCTCACAACCAACGGCGCGAGCACCGTGCTTTCGGCCGGCCTTTCCACGAGCCGCACCAGCCTGACAACAGCATCGAGCAGGTCGGCATCGACCGCGCTGACATTCATCGCTTTAGTATCGGCGTCACCTTTTTTGATCCGAATGCCAGACTCCACCATCACCGAAGCCACCAGGGCCGGATCGAGGTTTAGCCGCAAACCGAGGCAGGGCCGCCTTTCGGACGCCTCTTCGATCTGGAAAATCAACGGCAGGTCGACCGTGAATATCATGTAATGATCGGGATCGTAGTGGAACACCTCGTCGGCGAGTTGAGCTCGCTTGCTACCCTGGGCGACCAAGCAGAAGGCAGGCTGGTGCACGGTGTTCAGTGATTCCGTCGGTTTCGATGAACGGGTAAAGAAAAAGGACGGGAACACTTCCTTCCACCCATCCATCGGAAGGGCGCGCGAAAGGCGCTCGACGATTTCTTCCCGGTTGAGTTGCATCCTTTGCGCGTCGCGATTCGTTGCTCGCTTTCTCATAGATTCAGACTAGCCCTTTCCTTGTTATTCGGCAGCCAAATTTTACGGGTTTTGCAGGATCGTGCAATCATTCGCGAGTTTCGTTGTATCTCCATTTTTCCCCCAACCATCAAAATCCACGTTATGAAAAAATCGGTATTACTACTTACTTTGTTCTTATCTCTTTGCGCTTCGGCTAAGTCACAGACTATGAAGAGCGATGACAATCTCAGCAAGAGAATTAGTCAAGTAGAAGATCGCATAGCTCTAAAAGAGCTCGTCGATACCTTTTCAATATTAGCCGACAGAAAGGATGTACGAGCGCAGACACAGCTCTTTACTCCAGGTGCGACGGTAGAAACATACCGTAAGGGTGAGCTCGTTACGAAACTGAACGGGCGGAAAGAAATGGAAGACGCATTTGGAGCGTTTCTCAAAAACTTTGAGACCGTTTACCACTTTAACGGGCAGCACAGCGTGACGATAAATGGTGATAAGGCTTCGGGAATTTCATACTGCATGGTGACCCTGATCGGTACTGAAAACGGCAAGAAAATGAAAACCTCTATTGGTGTTTATTATCAGGATGAATATGTCCGTGAAGATAACCGGTGGCTTATTGCAAAAAGAAAATCAGTGTTCGATTGGGAGGAAAGACAAGAATTAGGTCGGTAACGAGATGAAAGAGAACAAGGAAACAATGGTCCAGGAAAGTAGCGGCCTTAGCCGACGGGACTTTATTGCCAAGACGATGCTCGTCGGAGCGGGCCTGGCTGTGAGTTCGTTTGCGTGTGCGACTCCGCAGAATTCCTCAGAGGGCCAAGCTACGAGCAACAATCAAAGCAACAAGTCGAAGCCCATACAGGGCGAGCATCGCAAACTCGGCTCGCTGGAAGTCTCCGCGTTGGGGCTCGGCTGCATGAACATGGTCTGGGCATACGGCCCGCCGGTGGACAAGAACCATGCGATCTCGGTAATCCGCGCTGCATACGATAAAGGAGTGACGTTCTTCGATACTGCGGAGATCTATGGACCATTTACCGACGAAGAGTTCGTCGGAGAAGCGCTCGCTCCCGTTCGCGACCAAGTTGTCATTGCAACGAAATTCGGCTTCAACATCGATCCCAACACACGGCAGATCAGTGGCTTAAATAGTCGCCCTGAACATATCAAGCAGGTGGTTGAAGCTTCGCTCAAACGGCTTAGGACCGACCGCATTGACTTGCTCTATCAGCATCGCGTCGATCCGAACGTGCCAATTGAAGACGTCGCGGGTGCGGTGAAGGAGCTGATCCATGAGGGTAAGGTGCAGCACTTCGGTCTTTCGGAGGCCGGAGGAGCAACAATCCGACGTGCTCATGCCGTGCAACCTGTCACGGCTGTGCAGAACGAGTATTCGGTTTGGACTCGAGATCCCGAGCCGGAGGTACTGCCGGCCTGCAAGGAACTGAACATCGGCTTCGTGCCGTGGAGCCCACTCGGCATGGGCTATCTGACAGGAATTCTTACCCCCACAACAAAGTTTGGTAGTGGCGACCTGCGAGCAATGTTTCCACGCTTCACTCCTGAAGCTCTTAGCGCGAACCGGCCCGTCGTCGACTTGCTTCGGCGCGTGGGCCAGCGCAAAGAGGCAACGCCTGCGCAAGTCGCACTGGCTTGGCTGCTTGCACGCAAGCCTTGCATAGTGCCCATTCCGGGAACGACGAAAATGAATCATCTGGAAGAGGATTTGGGCGCACTCAAGGTTGAGCTGACCGAAGCTGATGTTAAAGAGATCGAAGATGGTTTCGCGAAAATCCAGGTGCAGGGCGCCCGGACGACCGAACAACTTCTTGCGCAAAGCGATGTTGGTGCAAAGCTGGGAACGAGTTCCGCTGGCGGACATGGCCTTTCTCCGCTGCCGGCAAACCGAACTCAGTAGACGTGGGAAAGTAAGGATAATTCAATGGGTAAAAAAGAAAAAGATCTACTTAAACAGGACCGCACACTGAGGCCGGGCCGCCGTAACTTTCTGGTTGCGGGAGGAGGATTCGCCGCGGCATCGTTGTTGAGTCCTATCCCCGCTGGTGCGCAGTCACAGCAATCAGAGCAACCAGCTCGCAGCGGTTCTTGCACTAACGATGGTCGCCTGACAAACCGGGATCGCCGCAAGCTCGGATCCCTTGAGGTCTCATCTATCGGTCTTGGTTGCATGAGCATGGTAGCCGGCTTCTACAACCCAGCTCCGCCCAGACCGGAGATGATTGCGCACATCCGAGCAGCCGTTGAGCGAGGCGTGACATTTTTCGATACCGCCGAGGTCTATGGTCCATTTACGAGCGAAGAGATCGTTGGCGAAGCCCTTGCCCCGTTTAAGGGAAGGGTCGTCATCGCTTCCAAGTTCGGGTTCAACTTTCAGAATGGCAGGACATCCGGCCGGAACAGCCGTCCTGAAAATATTCGCCGAGCAGTTGAGGGCTCGCTCAAACGTCTGAAAGTGGACACTATCGACCTGTACTACCTCCACCGCGTTGATCCAACGGTTCCAGTTGAAGACGTTGCCGGCACGGTTAAGGAGTTGATCCAGGCCGGCAAGATTAAGCACTTCGGCTTATCAGAGGCCGCGCCGAAGACTATCCGGCGAGCACATGCCGTGCAGCCCGTGACGGCGCTTCAGTCCGAATACTCACTCATGGAGCGAGTTGTGGAAAACGAAATCCTCTCCACTTGCGAGGAGCTGGGGATAGGCTTCGTTCCCTGGGGTCCAACAGGGCGGGCGTTCCTTGCCGATCGGTTCAACGAGTACAGCCGATTTGCGCAGGAGGACCGTCGCGCCACTGTTCCGTTTTTTACTCCCGAGGCATTAAAGGCAAATATGCCACTCCTTTCACTGGTTCGTGATTGGGCGTTGCACAAGGGTGTCACGCCGGTTCAATTCTCACTCGGATGGTTATTGGCGCAGAAACCGTGGATCGTTCCTATCCCTGGCACGACCAATCCACATCATCTTAATGAGAACCTTGGAGCGGCTGGCGTCAAACTTACTCCCAACGAACTGAGCGAGATCCGTGCAGCCATCACGAATATCAAGGTGCAAGGTGCTCGGTCGCGCGAGTCTGCACTAACCGACCAATAATGGTGAAGCAGAACCGCGTCGAAGTGGTTCGGCTTCCGAGAGGATCGACTTGCGTTGCTCAATTCGATAACGAGAATGGAACCTGCATTCAGAAGTAATCAGCGATTCACAAACTCAATCAAATTGGTCGTGCTTGCCACTGGCATGATTGCGGGCATTCTTGGAACGACGATCACTGCGAAAGCTCAAGCGGTAAAAGATCTCCAATCACCAAAGTCGCCCTTGGTTCTCAAGGCTCAAGGCAGCTTCTTCGTGGGTGGCGAAACAGTCGAACAGACCCACGTCGAGCTCGGCAGTTTCGGACCCGCCGGCCACATAACTGTCAACCAGATGTACGTGCGGTACATGATTCCGCAGCGTGATCGCAAAGTGCCAGTGGTGATGATCCATGGCATGACACACACTGGCAAAGCGTGGGAGACCACGCCTGACGGTCGCATGGGATGGGACGAATACTTCGTGCGAAAGGGGCACGCCGTCTACGTTCCGGACCAGGTCTCACGCGGGCGATCGGGTTTCAACCAATCTGTCTTCAACAACGTTCGTGCAGGGCTGGCGCCGCCGAACGCACTCCCTCCGATGTGGCGATTCAGCGACGAGGTGTCCTGGCCGGACTTTCGCTTCGGGCTAAGGAACGGTGCACCCTTCCCAGCCGGAAGGTTTCCGATCTCTGCGTTGCCGGAGCTTTCAAAGCAAAGCATTCCCGACCTAAGTCTCTCGCTTCCCACGCCTAACCCGAACTACAAAGCTCTTTCAGAGCTCGCGGCCCAGTTGAAGGGAGCTGTTCTGATAAGTCACTCGCAATCAGGCAGCTTTCCGCTTGAGGCGGCGCTCGTTCATCCTGCAGGAATAAGGGCGATGGTGTTGGTTGAGCCAGGTGTCTGTCCCGCCACCTACACGGACCCGCAGATCACCACACTCGCGACTTTGCCGATACTCATCATCTTTGGCGATTATCTGGACACGCCTACAGGAATTCCGAATTTTTCGTGGCAGACCTCCTTCGAGGGCTGCAAAGCGTTCGTCGCGCGCGTAAACACTGCCGGCGGCCAGGCTCAGATGTTGCATCTTCCCGATCAAGGCATCCGGGGCAACAGTCACATGATCATGCAAGACAAGAACAACCTTCAGATCGCGGACATGATCCTGAAATGGATCAACGAGAAAGAGAGCAAGAAGTAGCGGAGAATATTCAGCGGGACCATGTTTAGGTTGATGAAAAGCATGACAGTTTTGTCGCTGATGATTGCAGTGACGATCTGTCTACTATCGAGTTGTTCAACAGCACAGCAACTCCCCGCAAATGATCAGCCGCCTCAATCGGATAAGAAAGTCATCATCGTGTATCTGTCCCGAACCAACAATACCAAGGCAATCGCAGAATTCATTCACGAGAGTGTCGGCGGGAAGCTGGTCGCACTCGAATTGGAAAAACCTTATCCGGCCGATTATCAAGCTACGGTGCAGCAGGTCACACGTGAGAACGAAACGGGCTACTTGCCGCCGTTGAAGACAAAGATCGACCGTATCGAACAATACGATGTTGTGTTCTTAGGTTTTCCGACATGGGGAATGCAGCTGCCGCCTCCAATGAAGAGTTTTTTGAGGCAGCATAGCCTCAAAGGAAAAACGGTTATTCCATTTAATACGAATGCCGGGTATGGCGAAGGAAGCAGTTTCCAGACCGTAAAGGAACTCTGTCCGGAGAGCAAGGTCTTGGAGGGGCTTGTAACCAGAGGTGGAGTCGAAAGAGATGGTCAGTATTTTGTCATCAAAGATGAGCGGGCAAACAAAGCGCGGGCTGAAGTGAAGAATTGGCTGAGAGAAATAAAGATGCTGCAGTGAAGTTTAGTAGCGAAGGCCCTGAGGTGTCAGAAATCCTTCGGGCCGCATCGATGTGCTTATGAAGAATGCCGACAACTTTTTACACCGGCTTCTTCGAAGAGATCACCCGAGAACCTTTGAGCAAGACCAACGTGGGCGGATACCAACCCCAACTTTCGATCCTCAGTATTTGGTTCCTCAATCAAACCTCTTTGCGGGGCTTCTTTCTTAACGCGAGTGCTCGGCCAACGTGCAATTTAAGACGTAGGGCCGATTGACGCTTCCGCGGAGAATCAAAGGTGGTGAGGAAAATTTCAGGTTATCCCGGAAAACTGTAGGAAATTTTCACGTTATGCCGGACAAAAATTTCAATTAATGCCGGAATCGTACGCGTAAGTTATTGATTTCACTAATAGGCCGATTTCACTTTATGACGGAACCCACATCCGGACGGAGAGTCTTCTTGTTCACGAGCGAGAGTGTGGGTTCTCAAATTCTTGTATGTCGCAAGGTGAAATTTGCTTCTCGACGAAGGGCAATTAACCCTTTGATACAGCTTCGGTGCGGTGATTCACTTCTTCCCAATTCACGTTCTGAAGAAATGCATCTACATACTTCGCCGCGGCGGCGCCATAATCCATGTGGTAGGCGTGTTCGTACATGTCGAGCACGAGTAGCGGCCGACCCATCGGAACGTTGTGCATGTGATCCCAAGACCAGTAATTATGGAATTCACCCGTGTGAGCGTTTTGCGCGAAGATTACCCAACCTGAGCCACCGCCGAGTGCATTTGCAGTTTTCTTGAACTCATCTTCCCATTGTTCATAACTGCCGAACCACTGTTTGATGACATCGAGCACCTTGCCGCCGGGTTTTGGATCACCTCCGAGGTTTGCGAAGTACAGTTCGTGCAGCACGACAGAGCCACTGCGAACTAATTCTTCTCGCTTCAGATCTCCATACATGTACGCCGGCAGATCTTTTTCTTTAAGCATCGCAGCGAGTCGTTGTTCGACGGCGTTGAGCGCCTTCACGGCGCCACCGTAATTGTTCTCCCAGTGAGAACGAATCAGTTTTTCAGAGAGTCCCTTGAGTTTTGCCTGATCGAAGGACAACGGACGAGGTTGATGCTGGCCGCGAAATGCGCGCGCCGCCGTTGTATCAGCGATTACGCCCTGGCTCGCAGTTACCAGTTCACCGGACGCGGTCATTAATCCCAAACCCGCAGCACCCGTCGCAATTTTCGATATGGCATCTCTTCTTGATATATCTTTCATCACCGTACTCCTTGCATCAACGTAAGATTGCTTTCATCAATTCGACCGTTCTTCATTTTCACAACGGTATCGGCAAAGGTCGCAGCCTCCAGCTTGTCATGCGTTACGTACAGCGTTGTCAGGTTTAGCCGCCGTTGTAAGGCAGAAAGCTCTTCGAGCAGAGTGGACTTGAGATCTGAATCCAGGTTGGATAGGGGTTCGTCCAGCAGTAATAGCTGTGAACGCGCGACTAGCGCCCGCGCGATGGCGACCCTCTGTTGCTCGCCTCCGGAAAGTTGGCTCGGGTATTTGTGAGCGTGAGGTCCCATATGGACCATTTGGAGTACTTCGTTGATGCGGTCCTTACGCGTGCGCCTCTCCCACCGTTGCGATTGAAGAACGAAATCCAGGTTACCCGCAACGGTTAAATGAGGCCAGAGTGCAAGATCCTGAAACACAAATCCAATATTACGTCCTCGCGGCGGAACAGTATTTCGTCCTTTTGCTGCGACCTTCTGGCCGGCGATCCAAATCTCTCCGTCGTCTGGCGTTTCCAAACCGGCGATCAGCCTTAACAAAGTTGTCTTCCCGCAACCCGATGGACCCAACAGTGCCATAGCTTGCCCTTCACCAAGCTCGAGAGAGACACGCTCGATTACAAAGCGTTCATCGAATCGCTTTGTTAGGTCGAGAAGTCTGACAAACGCGCCGCTCACGCTGGTTTTCTCGTTCCTTTCTTAGGGAGGAAGACAGTAAGCAGGAGAAGTGGTACGAGCGTGATGCCCACTTGTATCAGCGCCAATGAAGCGACTTCAGATGAAGGTGTGTTCGCGATGAGTGTGTAAACGCGCACTGGCAAAGTTGATTCGCCGGGTGGGGCGACGAGTATGGTCGCTACGAGCTCACCAAAGCAAAAGATGAACGATACGACCCATGTGGCCGCGAGGCCGTTTCGCAATTGGGGCAAAACTATGCTGGCGAACGTGCGCGGCCAACTCGCACCTGCTACTTCAGCCGCATGTTCACTTGATGTGGAAATCTGCCGAACACCTGCTGCCAACATCAGTGCCGCAACTGGCGCAAATCGCGCAATGTATGCGACCACGATTATCCATTGGCTCGAGTAAACCTGGCCCATAACGCCATCACGATTCCAGAGTCCAATTATTCCGATCCCAACTACTGTACTTGGCACCGCAAACAGAAGAATGAATGTCGGATCGAAAAACATTCGAACACGGCTGCGCGCTCGCGCACGTCCATAGCCTAGCACCACAGCCAATGCAACTATCAATGTCGCCCCCACAAACGCCAGCCAAAAACTGTTTGCGATTGCATGTCCGGATGTTGAAACCGCTGACGCGATCCGATTGATTCCTGTTGTCTCGAACAGCACTGCCGCAAGCGGTAAAAGAGTTGACGCACAAATTACAACAGCGATCCCGATTAGGATCGCAGTTTGAAAGGGCCGGCTGAAAGTCAAAGGAAGTCCCAACTGCAAACTTCGAGTCGTAACCAGCAATCGTTCACCAATTATGAACTTGATGACCACGCTGACAATAAGCGCAACCACCAGCAACGGTGCGCAGAGTGCGACGCCGGCGCCGAAATCGTAAAACGCGGCGAATGCGGTAAAAGCTTCCGTGGTAAACACGCGAACACGTAAAAGCGCGGGCACTCCAAACTCTGACAGTGAAAGTACAAACACGATCAGACCGGCCGCAGCAACCGTTGGTCCAATCAGTGGCAGCGTAATTCGCCAGAACACGCGACGCGGACTGGCCGCGAGAAGCGCCGATTCTTCGAGACGTGCGTCCACGCGCCGCGCTGCGGCCTCGGTTGCTAACATTGAGAGCGGATAGAACGCTAAGCCAAGAACAACGACTGCGCCTGTAAGACTGTAGGTCCAATCTGATAAGAAATCGCGTCCGCCGGCCCTGGCGAAAAGTCCCCCTGGTCCAGTTAAAAGCACCCATGCGAGCGCCAAGACGTAAGGCGGGACCACTAGCGGCACAATTAGCGCGAGACGCAAGAAGCGCTTAGCAGGCAGACGAGCACGCGCGAACAACAGTCCAAGTGGTGCGCCCAGTACTGTTGCGAATATCGCAGCGCCTCCAGCAAGCACGATGCTTGTCAGCATTAGTCCTCGTTGCCGCGGATCAGTGAGTAACTGCCGATAGTTATTAAGAGTGAAACTACCTGCGGCGTCCCTCAGAGAGACGATGAACATGTAAACAACGGGCAATACGCAGAACAGCACAAAAAGCGTTACAGCCAGACCGAGAGTAAGAGCACGCGCTGAAGGCAGGCCACGCGAATGATAGAACGCCCTACTGTTTACGGAGACAGTCTCCAACTTCCTATAATCCTAGTATTGGTTGCAGGCGCTTCGTTACATCTTCCACGCGATCAGCGGCTTTGCTGTAGTCCAGCGTCATCGTTTTGAAGGACGACAGCGGCGGGATGTTCTTTGGTCCTTCCACGCCCGAGTGCAGCGGGATCTGCACAGCTTCCGATTGAGCCAGCATACGCTCGACTTCCGGCGATAGCAGATAGTCAATCAGACGCTTACCTGCTTCTGAATGGGGGCTATTGGCAACAAGAGAGACCATGTTCGGCATGATCGGTACGCCCATCCCGTCACGATCGGGGAATACCATTGCTACTGGCTGCTTATCTTCAAGCGCAACGTTGACATCATCGGTATCAGTCAAACCGACCTTGACCTCGCCGCGCGCTACCATGTCCCGCACCACTGAATTTCCAGGAACAATCTTCACACCGTTTGCCTTGAGCTTGCGGAAGAATTCGTCTGCGCGTTCATCGCCGACTTCTGCGTAGAGCGCGGCCACGTGAAATGACGTCGAGCCGAAACGTGGATCTGCGATCGCAACCTGGTCTTTCCACTTAGGATCGGCAAGATCGAAGATCGATTTCGGAGCTTCGTCGGGCTTCACCATGTTCGTGTTGTAAACGATCACACGTGAACGTGCTGAAAAACCGGTCCAGTAGCCCTCGGGATCTTTGAATGTGACCGGTATACCTTCAGCGTTGGGCGACTTATAAGGGGCCAGCACGCCATTTCGTTTTAGCACCAACGTGCGCACGGGTTCGTTGGACCAGAAGACGTCAGCCTGCGGGCGGTTCTTTTCGGCAAGCAGCTTGTTTGCGAGTCCAGTGGACTTTGTTTCTTCGGTATCGTAAACAGCATTCACACGCACGCCGCTCTGTTGCTCATAAGCACGAAGGACCGGTTCAGAGAAAACACGATCCGTTGAGACGTAGACGGTAACTTCGCGCGCTCTCGAATTCGCGCCGTTCGATCCCGGGGGGACCGGTTGGCGCGTGCATGCTGTTAATACCAACACAGCGAAAAACAAAAAGATCGCTTTCATCTAAACCTCCTTAGAGGACCATGCTGCCACGCTATCTGCCCAGCAGCGTCCACGCGAGACCGATAAGACCACCCGCGAGCACCACCCACAGCACGTCTGCCTTGAAGCGGTAGAGCGCTACGAACGAACCGATCCCCATCAGCAGCGAAAACCAGTTTGGCCCTTGAGCCACGCCGCGCGGCCAGATCACCGCCGCGCCAAAGACGAGCGCGAGGTTCAGCACGACTCCCACCACCGCTGCGGTTACACCGGTGAGCGCGCCCGTCAGGTTTTTGTTCCCACGCAGCACCTCGATGTAAGGTGCGCCGAGAAAGATGAAGAGGAAGCACGGCAGAAACGTCGTGTAGGTAGTCACCAACGCGCCCAACACTGCGCTTGTTGTCTGGTCAAGACCTTGCGGGTTGTTCCATCCCGCCATAAAACCGACGAACTGTAGGACCATGATGAGCGGCCCCGGCGTCGTCTCGGCAAGCGCGAGGCCGTCTACAGCCTGCGTATGCGTGATCCAGCCGTAAGAGCCGGCGGCGGCTTGGGTGACGTACGCGAGCACAGCGTAGGCGCCACCGAACGTGACCAGTGCAGCCTGCGTGAAGAACCGGTACTCCTGCGCGTGAAGACTTCCCCAGCCACGCCACGCAACCAGTGCGGCCAGTGGCAGCAGCCATAATATGAAACCGAGCGCGAGAATTTTCAGTGCGCGGGCGCGAGACGGAAGCGTGTGCGCGGGAAGCGGCGCATGGTCGTCGATCACGAGCGGAACCACTCCAGAGTCCCCTTCTGTTTTAATGTCTGCTTCTTTGCTGACGGCTTTTGCTGCGAAGGTCTGTGGCCAGAACCTCGCGCCCGCAAGTCCCACCAGCGCCGCGGCCACCACGATGAGTGGAAACGGGACGCGCAAGAAGTAGATAGCGACGAAGGCTGCCACCGCCACGACGAAGTGAGCGCGCCTTTTGAGCGCTCTGCCACCGATCTTCAACACGGCTTCGACTACGATCGCGACAACAACTGGCTTGAAGCCGGCGAGCACGCCGGCGACCGCAGGCAGGTTGCCATACGCTGCGTAGACGTATGAGAGCGCAAGCAGGATGAAGATCGAAGGGATGACGAAGAAGGCGCCGGCGACGATCCCTCCCCAAGTGCGGTGTAAGAGCCAACCGATGTAAATCGCAAGCTGCTGCGCTTCGGGGCCGGGGAGCAACATGCAGTAATTGAGAGCATGCAGGAATCTCTCTTCACTGATCCATCGCCGGCGGTCAACCAATTCGCGGTGCATGATCGCGATTTGGCCTGCCGGTCCGCCAAACGATATAAAACCCAACTTCACCCAGAAGCGAAACGCCTCAGCAAAAGCAACGGTTCGTCGAGCGGCCTCCGAGTCGCTTGCTCGTGCTTGAACGATCTCGTTTTCCTGCTGGATGACCGGTTCTCCAACTGCCATGGATTGTCCGTTTCTTGCTTGTCGACGAGAACAAACTACTTCGCCGTCACACGCAGATCGTCGAAGTGCGTGACCGAGTCGGCTTTGGTCCAAAGACCAACTTTACCGCCCTCGGGAAATGTGCTGTCTTCCACCTCGTACAACTTTTGGTTGTTGAGATACACCTCGAAGAGATTGCCCGCCGCGGTTACACGTAATTCGTTCCACTGCCCAGAAGGTACACTCGCTTTCTTGCCGTACGTGCGCCCCTCGCCTTTCACGGGCAGGTCAGTTCGCTTGCCGCTCTGCACTTTGTAGAGAACCACGTTTCCTTCGAGCGCATTAGCACGAACGATGTAATAGTTATTTGCGTCTTTGAGTCGCCAGATGAGTCCCGCCGCCTGATCTACGCGACCGCTAATGGTTTTGAACCGCACACTCAGATCCAAATCACGAAACGAACCTTCATCCGCGATCGCTAACGGAAAGCGATAGCTTGTCTTGTCAGCGGAAGTTTGAGCCAGCACGTTTGGTTGCGAAGGCGCCGAAGTATCGGCCGTGATTGCCCATACGCCCGGCGCACCACTCCCTGTTAATGCGGAATGAAATTTGGCCGGAAGCCCGCCCGCGGGATCGTTGTCGAAATTGTAAGTAAAGCTTTTCCCCGGCTCCTGAGCTGGCGCGGGTGTCTCCGTGGCGACTGGAGAACCTGAGCCGGATGTGTTTTCAGAACTGGTGGCCTGCGGATTACAGGCTACGACGATAAAAATCGCCAGCGCACATAGGCACAGAGTCAACTTTTTCATGATTTCCTCCATACTCGAACCATTTCATCATAAAAGGGTCCTATCTTTCTCAGTTTCGACTTCTACGTCTGATAGCTAGCTCCATGCGACGCCGCGAGTGGTCAATTCCTTTAATTGGCGGAACTCTGGTGATCCGTTTACTTCTTTCTCGTCTGGCGAAATGACCTACCATAATCACCAGGATGATCGTGAGCATCACAGCGAAAGCGAGACCTCCCACCACCGTAGATGCCGTTTGAAGTAGAAGGCTCATCAGAATTCGATCGCCTAATCGCCTGAGGGCGCCAACTCGCTTCCTTGCGGATAATCACGAGCGGGAAAGGGTGCCTCAGCTCTGCCGTACTTCAAATACAGCGCTGGAATAACGATCATGTTCAGAAATGTTGAAGTAAAAATACCGCCGAGGATCACGATCGCCATCGGCTGCTGAATCTCCTTGCCAGGTTGACCAACACCAAGTGCGAGTGGAATCAACCCCACGCCGGTTACGAGTGCTGTCATAAGAATCGGACTCAGCCGCTCCATCGAGCCCTGCACGATTGCCTCGCGGAAAGCAACACCTTCTTCTGTCATTAAATGAGAGTAATGACTAATGAGCATGATGCCGTTGCGTGTCGCGATGCCAAACAACGTAATGAAGCCGACCAGTGAAGCAATCGACAATGTTCCGCCTGATATGAAAACCATTACTACTCCCCCAATCAGCGCGAGGGGAAGATTTGCCATGACGAGAAATGCTGAGCGAACAGACTTCAACGCGATGTAAAGCAATAGGAAGATGCCGGCGATCGCAACTGTCGAAAGAAGGAGGATTTGGCGCGAGGCCTTTTCCTGCGACTCAAATTGCCCGCCATATTGGACAAAGTAGCCTTGAGGCAGTTGAACCCTCTGACTGATTGCCGTGCGCACGTCTTCGATGACACTGCCGAGATCACGATCGGCAACGTTTGCCTGGACGATGATGCGGCGCTGTACGTTCTCACGATTGATAGTGTTTGGTCCCTGGTCCACTCGCACGTCCGCGACTTGCGCAATCGGAACTTTCGAGCCCGTAGGCGTGTCGATCAGTGTTCCGCTAATGCTCTCCACCGACTGTCTTGCTGAATCATCGAATCGGACCAGCACATCGTAGGTGCGTTGTTCTTCTAACACCTGCGAAACGACGTGACCATTGAAAGCAGTGTCTACAGTCTCGGCGAGTGCTTCGGCGCTTAGTCCAACTGCCGCTGCTGCCGGTCGATTCATGTTGATCTGAACCTGTGGAACTCCGACTTGTGGTTCTACGAGAAGATCCACGATACCCGGCACGGTAGACATTGCATTTTTAATTTCACCGGCTTTGTTTCGCAACGTGGCCAGGTCAGGACCGAACAGTTTGATCGCAATCTGCGCGCGTGTTCCGGAAAGCAAGTGGTCTATGCGATGCGAGATCGGTTGGCCCACTTCGGCAGTGACGCCAGGGATGCGAGCGAGCTTTTGCCGCACTTGGTCCATCATTTCTGCGTGCGGCCTATCACCTTCTTTGGTAACGACTTCAATCTCGCTCGTGTTTACTCCAGCCGCGTGTTCGTCGAGTTCAGCTCGACCGGTGCGCCGTGTAGTCGAGACTACTTCGGGAACCTCGTGTATCGCTGCTTCAATGATTTTTCCAATGCGATTTGACTCTTGCAACGAACTGCCTGGCGGCAGACTCGCATTTATGTTGAGTGCGCCCTCGTTAAATGGAGGCAGAAACTCTCGACCCATAAATGGAAAGAGCAGCACTGCGATCAGAAGCATCACAGCCGAGCCGCCGATGATCTTGTACGGATGTCGCAACGTCCAATTCAAAATGGTTGCATAGCGTCGCTTCAACCATGCAACAAGTCTCGAATCTCCCTCGTCATGTAAGAGCTTTGAATGGCCCAGCAGGTAATAGCAGAGCACTGGAGTTACGGCGAGTGCCACAAACAGCGACGCAGTAATAGAGATGATGTAAGCAAAGGCGAGCGGCGCAAACATTCTGCCTTCAAAGCCAGCGAGGCTAAAGAGCGGCAGAAACACGAGAATGATGATTAGCGTCGCGAATAGGATCGAATTCCTGATTTCGCTCGACGCTTTAAAGATTACTCTTGTGACTGGCTCAGGTGTCGGAGAATGCGCGTTTTGTTTCAACCGCCGGAACACATTCTCGACGTCGATGATTGCGTCGTCCACGAGTGCGCCGATTGCGATCGCAAGACCGCCCAACGTCATCGTGTTGATCGTAATGTCGAAGTAGCTCATTACGATGATCGCTGTTACGAGCGATAACGGGATGGCGGTGAGACTGATAAACGTCGTCCGAAAGTTCCACAGGAAGAGGAACAGAATCACAGTCACCATCAACCCGCCTTCGATAAGCGACCGATTGACGTTGCCGATGGCACGTTTGATGAAATCCGTTTGCTGAAACGCTTTCGTATCGATCGTCACATCTGCGGGTAACGTCGGTTTAAGACTGGCGAGCGTCTGCTCGATCTGTTGCGTCAGCTCGAGCGTGTTTGCGTTTGGTTGTTTCTGAATAGTGGCGACAACGGCCGGCTGCATATTGAAGCTGCCGTCGCCGCGCTTCAATGCCGGACCTTCTTGTACTGTCGCGATGTTCTTCAGAAGAATTGACGCGCCGTCGCGAACTGTGACAACTGAATTTGCAAGATCCTCCGTCGAGTAAACCCGCGCTCGCCCGCGGATCAGAAACTCTTCATTAGGCCGCTCAAGAAAACCACCGGAAGCATTTGCATTCGACGAACCGACTGCTTCAGTGATTTGTTCGAGGGTAAGTTTGTAGTCGGCGAGTTTTGCGGGATCGACCAACACTTGATACTGCTTGGTCTCGCCGCCGATGATCATCACCTGAGAAACGCCTGAAACGCCGAGCAATCGTGGCCGCACAACCCAATCAGCAATCGATCGCAGTTCCATCGGCGACGTTGTCTTGCTGGTCATCGAGATCAGCATGATCTCGCCCATCGTCGATGAAATTGGACCAAGCACGGGAGGCGGAACTCCAGCCGGCAGGCGCACCTGCTGGAGCTTCTCAGTAACAAGTTGGCGCGCGCGATAGATGTCCGTGTCAAATTCAAACTCTACGAAAACGATCGAGATTCCGATCGCTGAGTTTGAGCGCACACGGAAAACGCCGGCAGTTCCGTTCATCGCTGCCTCAATCGGCAACGTAACGAGCGACTCGACTTCTTCCGGCGCAAGTCCGTGCGATTCAGTCAGAATTGTGACTGTCGGAGCCGTCAGATCTGGAAACACATCGACATGAGCGCGATAAGTAACAATCCCGCCGTAAATGAGCAGCGCACCGGCTGCGATTAGAACGAGAAGGCGATTGCGTAGCGCCCATTCGATAATTCTGTTAAGCACCCGGGCGTCTCCTTCTACGTCTCGTGCGTGTGTGCGCCAGCTTCAGCCGGTTGCAGCTCCTGGAGTTTCAACTGATAGGCGCCTTGCGTGACAACACGTTCGCCTTTGTTCAGGCCCGCAAGCACAGCAACCTTGCCGCCCAGTTCGTCCCCAACGGTGACTTCACGCCGTTCAAACTCTTCACCTGACAGCAACACATAGACAATCTTCTTGCCCTCGTGCTCCAGCACAGCCTCTCTCGGAATCAGCATCGCCGTAACCTGCTCACCCGCGTCGAGGCGAACGTTGGCCTGCATTCCGAGACGCAAAGCACGTCCATCGTTTGGCAGTTGAAAGATCACCTTCGTAGCGCGGGTTTGTTCGTCGATGACTGCGCCGATGTCAACGACAGTCCCCTTGAATTCCTCATCGGGATAAGCAGGCGTGGTGAACGTCGCCGATATGTTTCCGGCTAATCGACTCAGGTCTTTCTCAAAGATCGGAGCTTCAACCCAGACCGTATTGAGGTTGCTGATTTCGACTATTGCTTCTCCGGGTGCGACCTGTTCTCCGATTGATTTATTTACTTTCGTGACATAGCCACTCAGTGGCGCCCGAACCGTGTAGCTCGCGTTCGCACTTCCAACGCCGGCCCGGGAACGTTCGGCTATGGCCGGGTTATTCAACGCTTCTAAACGTTTCACTGACGCATCGTACGCTGCTTTTGCAGCTCTTAGATCAGCATCCGCCGCTTGCATTTGCCGTTCGGAGAACGCTTTGCGTTCGTAGAGTCGTTGGGCTCGCGCAGCCTCTTTAGTTGCCAGATCGAGACGAACACGCGCCGCCTCAACTTCACCTGACGCCGTACGTCTGTCTGCCTCGAGGCGAGCGTTTTCCAAACTTAGCGAAGCGGCCGCAGCTCGCACTTGTGCTTGTTCCGCTGAAGTGGCGACTTGTTGAATGACGGCGATCGTTTGACCCTGCGCGACGTGTTGGCCCACGCGTGGCAGGTTCCTGCTTGATACGATGCCACCCACAGGCGGCGCAACTACTGCCTGACTGTTTGCTGCTGGAATCACTCGACCTGTGGCTGTGATTTGCCGCGCGACCGCCTGCTCTTCGACGAGTGCGAGTTTCATCCGGATCAGCCACTGTTGCTCCATCAGAAACGCGACTTTTCCGGTGGTCGCCGCCGCCGCAGGCGCTTCAGTCTTCACTTCTTTCGCGGGACGCAACCAAAGTATTGCAGCGAATACGACAAGCAGCGCAAAAACACCGACGACTGCGACAATTACGATTTGCCTGCGTCGATGACCGCCATTGTGGACGCTACTCAATGTTTGATCGTCGTTAGGTGTTGGTGTGCTCATATCTTGATGTCCGTGCCCGTCGCTAGTTCCAATTGAAAGATGCTCGTGTAGTAATCAAAGATCGCGCGATAGTAGTTGGCGCGAACCTCAGTCCTGGTCTTTTGCGCTTCAATCAATGTAATCAACTCGGTCGCGCCTTCCTGGTAAGCGCCGAGTTGAATTTCACGCGATTCGTCGGCCTGCTTTAGAAGCCCGGCTTCATATGCTCTTACCTGTTCACGCGCGGTCTCGTAGGCGCGATACGCCGTCTCAACTTCCGCCAGGGTCCTGTTGCGGACGAGATTCAGATTTGTCTCTGAAACCTTTTGCTCCGCTTCGGCACGCGCGATTCCAGATTGGTTCCGGTTTCCAATCGGCAGCGGCACGGTGACGCCCGCGAGTACCGTGTTATCCACACCGACTCGTTTGTAACCTACGTATGGAGTGACTTCGCCCTTCGCTTCGGAGCGCTCCAGTTTGATTGAGACTCCGGCCAATGCAAGCTCAGCCTCAGCGACTTTTATCTCCGGTCGATTAACTAACGCAGTTTCTTTTAACTGCGCCAGGTTCAGATCAACTGGCGGCACTTGCAGGCGATTACTTATTTCCATTCTAAGAGCCCGTTCGAAGTCTCGTTCCCCGATCAATTCAAGCAGTCGAATTTTGGCCCTGCGCAAAGCGAGTTCTGCGTTGGCAACCGCGAAGTCAAATTTTGTTCGCTCTAATCGGACCTTTAGTAGATCTCCTTCGGCGATATATCCTTCTTCGAATCGTACAGTGTTGAACTTGACCAATCCTTCGAAGTTGTCACGGTTTTCTTGTTCCGTATCGAGTAGCACACGCGCCAGCACCGACTCGTAGTAAGTTCGCTTTAGATCGAAGAGCTGACGTCGCAGCACTTCGATCAAGCGTGCTTCCGAAACGGAAACAGTTCGTTCGGCAACTTCCATGCGCAGACCTCTTCTATTCCCCAACTCGATGGGTTGCGCGACGGAGATACCGTACTCCTGCAGTCTGTTGGCCGGGGTTTCACCAGAGAGTCGCAAATTCTCCGCGCTAATCGTCAAACCTGGCCGAGGTCTAAGTCGCGCACCGATCCGTTCGGCCTCTGCAACACCCACTTCGAGACGCGCTGCTTCGACGGAAAGGTTTTTTCGCAGAAACTGATCCAACGCCGTTTCCAGCGAAAGGTAATCAGAGGAAACCGTGGAAGACGTTTGAGCAAGCAGCGTTAACGGTGTCCATAAAATCAGTACCAAGCTTGTAATCGCGCGAAGTTTCTTCACGATCAGTTTCACTCCACCTTGAAATCTTTCAGCGGCATACGTTCATCCAGCTTTGCGTTTTTGACCTGAAACTCGATGTCGTAATCACCGCGATTCGGGATCGATACATCCGCTACATAAATGCCCGTCACCTTGCCGACACGAGCTTTCGTTTGCATGACTTCGCTCCCATCCTTTGCCCTGGTAACAAGTGTGACTTCTGCTTTCTCTACTGGCGTGCCATCGGAGAGATCGGTCAAGTGAATGAGAAACTGACTTGACTTACCGGCCTTCAACGGATCATGTTCGAAAAAATTTTCAATGCGTTCAGTGAACTCGGTGCGTGAGAGCGCCTCCTCTTCATGTTCTTCGGCCGCCGGCTGTGTGCGACTGCAACCGAATTGAAGCAGAAAGAGTGTCGCTACCAGGAGCAGCACCTTCCGACTACCCACGGTAGTTTTTGAGAGCTCAGGAATGTATCGATGAAAGTTGTACATTTGTTTAGGCGAGAAGCTGAATTAACGACTCCACCGTGCGGTGAAATGCCAGTGGGAAAAAGTATGTTGAGATAAACAAGGAACCGGCAAACAAGAGGCTAAAACCTATGGCGATCTGCCTACCACTAACAGGTCCCGCAGTAATCGAAGTAATGTCGCCCTCAGAGTCAATCAACCGCGATACTCGGGAGTGAAAACTTGACATGTCTTCGGCTATGAAGCTCGAAGCTGTAATTGGTGTCGGGGAGGACCGCCGACGCAGCTTCACTAATGCGGAAGCAATGTCCAGGGGTGCCTTTGTTCGTGACGCGGCAACTTCATCACATAGCCGTTCGACCTCCAATCCACGCCAGGTCAATAACCGGCGAGTGAGAACAAAAGCCAGTGATGCGTAAGTGCAAAAGGACAGTGCCAGCTTGATCAGGTTGTCACGTCGTTCGTGGTGGGCCGCTTCATGTTCGAGTAAGCCGATCAGTTCTGACTCGTTCAAGGTGCGTAATAGACTCGTTGAGACAATCAGTTTTGAACGAGTGAATCCCCATACAAATGAAAACGGATAGTCACTCATTACTAATCCGACCTTAAAACCATATCGTTGCGCTGTCTCTTCGACTCTGGCGATCTGATGAGGTTCCGCGGGTTCGGCATTCATTTGTAGTCTGCTTATCAATTGGGCCACACGCATGTAGCTGTGCCAGCCCGACCACGCTGTGAACAATCCCGCACCGGCAGCGAACAGTAACATCATGTATGCAAGCGTCGGTTCTAGTCTTGCGGTGAGATCCCCAAGCAAGTGCAATTCGTGTGGAGTGCTGTGAGCAGCATTGAATGTCTCAGGCATCCAAAACTCGGGAAGAAAAGCAGCCGCTACGATCCACAGCGCCAAAACGGGTGGAAGTATTAACGCCCAGGTATAAAACCGGATCAAGCTATTCGTTCGCAGGGCGTACGATCCTCGTTGGGCCAACAGCTTTGCGGCGCCAGCAAACGCAAAGGAGACTATGGCGAAGATCGTGGAAAGAAGTACGAAGTTTTCGACGATAGAAATTAGCAACTGACCTCTTCGTAATGCCGTTCACTTGCGAGACGCGCCGTTGCGACGTTTTTCACGTATCATCGCTTCCAATTGGTCCAGCGTATGTTCATTCTCGCCGACCAGATCAACAAACGCCGACAGTGCAGGCGTGCGGTAGTGATTCAACAACGCACCTAAAACTTCCTGCGCCATGCCCCGTTCAAATTCATCGCGCGAGTAGCGTGCCGAATAGACAAATGCTTTCCCCTGCTTCTCGCGACTCAAGTAACCCTTACGGAACATTCGATCCAACGTAGTCAGCACAGTTGTGTGTGCGATATTCCGTCGTTTCCGCAACTCGTCCTCTACTTCAGTAACGGAGCGTCCCGACTCATTCCAAAGTATCTCCATCACCGAAGATTCCAATTCACCCAGAACGTGCGCCGCTCCATTTGCACCGGGCTTAAATCCGCGCAAGGCGATTTTCGGACGAATGCGTTGCATTAAGTCGCCTCTCTAACTCTGAAGGTAACGTAGGGTTGTGGAGTATAAAGCGCCTCAACAACTACCGTCAATAGTCGGAAGCTGCAAACAGCGTAGTGATTAAGACAACAAGCAGTAAACGCCAACAAAAATAAGCGGAATGCGAAAATTTCAAGTTATGCCGGACAAGAATTTCATTTAATGACGGAATCGTCCGCGTAAGTTGTTGATTCCAGTAATAGGCCAATTTCACTTTATGACGGAACCCACAATTACTTAGATTATCTGAGCTAAGAGGTTGGCATTACTTCTTCATCTTTCTTTAAGCTTGGCCAGAGCATCAATTATCGCAGCATTATCGTCAGTACGCTCCCTCTCCTGACCTTCGTCACCTGATTCCTGTTCCTTTACTTTCTGACGTAACATTCGCTCGCGGTACTGTTGATTGGCGGCTGTCATGTCAACTTCTAAATTCTCGGCAAGCAAAGGCAGTTCTTCAATGGCACATTCTAGTACGAGGATGTCCCCGTGAACGCTCGCCGCCCTATTCGAGACCGTCCTCATTGCCCATTCCCTATTGAACAGTGCCACCCACTCAGGGGTGGGCGCGCCAGAAAGTTGGAAGGGAAATTTTTTGGAATGTCTTCTGGAGCCATCACGCACCTGGGCCTGTTCTGGGTTGGCAATAATTGTGATGTCTTGGAAATCGACGGACATCAGATTCTCCTTTAGCTCTCACTTTCTTGTCTCAACACCTTTTGGCTCGTATCGTCTCTACGCTCGCTTTCAGCGATAACTTTCATTTAATTAACCACGCTTCTTCTCAGGCTTCACTGTAAAGCCACGTCGCTCTTTAGTCTGCGAAGAGGCTGAACTCTGCTGCTTAAGCATTTTTTGGCGCTCAAGGTTTTTCTTCTCTATCGCTTCCTTCAATCTTTTTCTTGCTCGTTTATTCATGGCGGGATTATACAGAGTAGATCTGAGCAGTGTACGGGTAGTTTCGCGGATTCCTTCTGAGTGACTCAAATTCGTTCTTCGATCCGTGACAAGTTGACGGAAAGACGACCAAGTTTAGCTTTCTCGATGTCGCCGAAGTACGAGGGAGGATTGGTGAAGCGCATGGTGTCCCCCCATAACTAGGCAGCAGATCGTCGATCCGTTTATTTATGGGCACATGCTACTCTGGCACTCTTGCGCCGGCATTAATCAATACTTTGATGATGGCCGCATAAACTTTCGAGTCTCCACCATGAGCCGCAGACCAAAGGGTCTGTCCCGGCAAGCGGCGCGTTCTGTTTCAGTAGAAACTTGATGGTCTCGAGGCTGACCACCAATCGCGGCACAATGCATTGGACTCTGCCCGTCACCCTGCGGTCCAGCCAGACCTGCCGAACTGAAGCGGGCCGCACGGTATCGAAAACCCAGGAATTCTTAACACGACAGGCGCGCGTAAACTATTGCCATTTGCATGGATTTGGATCGGGCAGGACCGGATCATCCGAGAAGAGGCGTTGGGTGCCGTCCTTGCGATCTTTCTCGTCGCCCTTCCCGTCTTTTAAGACACAGGAAAGCTGGTACCCAACTTCCATGATTTCTGCGAGCCGTTTACACGACTGGGCACGGAAGGTTGGGTGCATACCTTCGATTTCTCGTACCTCCTGACGCAGATAAAGCCTACACTGCTTCTCCCATGCAGGCTGTTTTTCGCGTCCCAGAGTGCTTTTCAGATCGTACAACGCCTCTTCTATTGCGTCGGCGTCTATTCGATTCTTGGTATCGGGGATTGCGCGTGTCAGATCCCAGGTGAACGTCCAGGTATTTAAAGCATGCTCCGGAAACGGTGCTGTTCTCAATGCTTCGTTGAACTTCAGGAAATCGAACTGAGCTATCATCTTAAACTCGACCTTCGGGATGATGGCCGCCAACACCCACGGTTGTTTCCACGGCTGCTTTTTTTCTTCGAAGACCTCTATGAGAGCGAGCGAGCTATCAATCTTTTGTACATCGTCGAGTGTGCTTTTCCAGTTCGAGGCAGATGGGAAGAGCTTAGCGGGATCGAAGGCGAACCCGACAGTGAATTGGTATTTCTTATCGAACGGTGCAGAGGTGATGAGGATGTTGTCTATCACCTCCGGACGCTGCCCTACAGCGGCAGTAATCGAGGTTCCCATCGCCGCCCGTTGCCACCAAGTGCCGCCGCGGGTAAGGCATGTAATCAAGGGTTTTTTGTCACAAAGAATCTTCGCCAGTTCCCTATCTCCGTCGGCCGCTTCAGGGTGCTTCTTAAGGTAGTCACTTCCACGTTTAAATAGAGATAGGCGGTCGGGGATTAGTTCACTCAATTTAAGAGTGAGACTGTGTTTTTGCAGGTAATCCAGAGGATTTGGTCTCGGGAGAGTTTCCGTTTCAACCCCTTCTTCGGACTGTCGTCGGAAATCTACCAGGACCGTTCCTGGTTGTTCACTTAACTCGTACTGGTACTGGAATGCTCGCGCGAAGCGCCAACCCCAGCCGGGTTTTAGTGAGTCGAGCTTGGCACGTATGGGTAGTCCGATTGAGAGGGTAAAGTCATTACTCTGGTTTTCGTGAACCGTCACCGATTGGTTTAACGTTGCAAATCCATCTGCGCTCACAGTCACGTCCGGGGTTCCCGTTCGTGAATTTTCAAAGGTGGCTGCTCCCTTGGATGTTGTTACTTTGGTAATTTCCTCGTCCGGGCGTTTCCACTTGAGAACCACTGTTGCGCCTGGAACTGCACGGCCGCCTACGTCAACCACATTAATGCGCACGGTTGTTGAAGTAGGAGTCTGACTGGTGGCGTGAGATGTAAGCAGTCCAATCCATAAGAGAGCCAGCAAGGCTCGATTTAAACAAAGGATACCGAATCGCGTGATCATGTGGTTTGTCATAACCCTCCTGAATTTATTTGTATAAGGATTCGCTTAGGGGCACTCCGGGGGAAATGCACGGCTGATCTTCCTTCAGATCTCACTTTTGTCATTTGTCGTGATTCGCGTTCTGGAAGTGAGTTGAACGCTTCTGCTAAAGACTGCCCTTCTTGTTCTGTTTACCGCCTTTACCTTGGTCTTCACTCACGAATGAGAAAAGCGCGCAAAACATTTCGAGCTTTTTGTGCTGGTGTGCATCTTTGGAATTGACCAACCAACGGCAGGACTTTTCTGCTGTTTTTTCTTTACTCCTCTCTCTTTTGAAATTGAACCTATCCCCTAATTCGATACCCGTTTCTACAAGTGGAAACCTGACAAAAATTTGGCAGCTCGCAAAACGCCCCGTGTTTGCCCATTCTCAAAACTCTTACCTTCGAAAAAACTATTGCGTCTCCCGAACACCCGGGCTTAATCTCCCTCAACGATATAGAAACAGAGTGCGAAGACACTGAGGGTGGATGAATTGCTGGAGGAACTTCTGGTTGATGAATGACACCACACCAAACATTGCCGCGATTGTTCGCGAACGTTTGCTGTCGCGCCCCGGCGCTGAACGAGTTGTGATGGGAAGCCGAATGTTCGATGTTGCGCGAACCATCGCTCTCGCTTCATTTCCGCCAGGTCTTTCTGAGATTGAAACAAGTGCCGGTTATGCGAGCGACTTTATGGCAACGAGCTCAATGTCGAGGCTTACATCGAACATCTCGTTCAATCAAAAACTCGCTGAACTCTCTGCCGTTTACCAATCTCTTGCGCATCCCAGCTTTTATAACAACATGGCTTAGACAAAATTAATCAGTTGACCTGGAATGACTTGACGAAACATTGTCTCTGGTCTTATACGAAAGAGCGTACAGGATCCGCTTTATGCGGAAACCAAATCACATATGCCGCGCCAACTGGCAGGTAGCGTCCTCTGCGCCATGACCAGCAATCCGCTACAAGTACTTGTTCGTGTCGTTGGCCCAGTTCTTTTGGAGAGGCGCTTAGGAGTGAGATAACTCATGGCCCAACCATTCTATTTCATCTGTTATTCACGCCGCGATGGTGAAGACATCGTAATCACTTTGGCCGACCAGCTTGCTGCAGGACCACCGAGTATCCCCGTCTGGCTTGACCGTCGCAGTCTGCAGCCGGGTATCGATTGGGACGAACAGCTCGTCGCGGCTTTGCGTGGCTGCGCGGGTGTCCTTTACGTAATGACTAAGGATAGCGTCAGTCCGAACTCTGAGTGCAAGAGAGAATGGACGCGGGGCCTCAAATACAACAAACCGATCATTCCACTCCTGTTCCATAAGGACGCCGAGATGCCCTTTCGGCTTGAGCCGCGCCAGTACGTTGATTTTACGCACGGATTCGATGCTGGTCTGGCGCGCCTGCGCGAGCACGTTCGTTGGCGCGCGACGCCGGAAGGAGTCCTGCATACGCTGAAAGAGCGGCTGGAAGACGCGAATCGCGAGCTTGTCCGTGCAGAAGAAGCGGACAAGGCGCGGATCAAAGAGGAGATCACCGAACTGGAGGATCAGATTAGCGAGCAACAACGCCTCATCGGCACAACATAAAACCGACAGCCAGGCAGCCGTAACGCTCATAGAGACATACAAATCCCATGGCAGACCCTTTCTATTTCATCTGTTATTCCGGTCGAGATGGCGGGGATATCGCGCTCAAATTGGCTGATCAGCTTGCGGCCGGCCCGCCGAGTATCCCCGTCTGGATCGATCAGCGCAAACTGCAACCAGGGATCGACCGGGATCAACAGATCCTTCAGGCGCTCAAGGATTGTCATGGCATTCTGTACCTGATGACGAACGACAGCGTCGATCCGAACTGCCCTTGTACGAAGGAGTGGATTCGTGCGCTAAAGTACAAGAAGCCAATCATTCCGTTAATGGTCGAATCAGACATAGAGCTACCTTTCCAGTTAGAGCCACGCGTACCAATCGTTTTTACGGAACCGGATGCGGGGCTCGCGCAGCTACGCGAGCATGTTCGTTGGCGCACGACGCCGGAGGGCCTGTTGTACACGACGAAGGAGCGCCTGAAAGACGCCGTCCGCGATCTTTCGGATGTCTCGCAGACCAACAAGAAGCGAATCGAGCAGGAAATTACCCAATTACGACAGGAGATTGAGGCCCTGCAAGCCACCATCAGTAATCCTCAGGCAGCGCAGGAGCGGACCCAGAAGAACATCGACCGTGGCCTGGAACGGGAGCGCCAACCCGAGGTGCCGGTTGCATTAAATCCGCAGACCCGTTTTATCAACCGCCCGCCGTTGATCCCGCCGACTTACTTTCAAGACCGCCATGTGGAAACCGGGCTAATCGGGGATTTTCTCCGCAATGACAACATGCGCCTCATGACCGTCGTCGGCCGCGGCGGCGTCGGCAAGACGGCGATGGTCTGCCGTTTGTTACGCTCGCTGGAAGCCGGAAAGCTGCCGGACGAGGGCGGGGACTTAACTATCGATGGCATCGTTTATCTCAGCGCTCGTGCTGGTCATCCGGTGAATTTTCCGAACCTGTTTTATGATCTCTGCAAGCTTGTGCCGGAGGCTGCTGCAAAGTACCTCGATCAGCTCTACAAGGAACCCAAGCAGAGTGCCAATACGCAAATGCAGGCTCTGCTGGCTGAATTCCCTAAAGGCCGAACCATCGTTCTCCTCGACAACTTCGAAGATGTAGTCGACCTGGAAACCCAGACAATCAAAGAAAAGGAGCTCGACGAAGCGCTGCGTACGGTGCTTGAAGGGCCTCCGCATGGTCTCAAGATCATCATCACCACGCGTGTGGCCCCACCGGCGCTGCTGCGAGTCCAGCCAGGTTTGCAGGATTCGCTGCCACTCGACGAAGGGTTGTTGTCGCCTCATGCGGAGAATGTCTTGAAAGCCATGGACACCGGCGGGACTCTCGGCCTGAATACCCCCGGTGCTCCGCTGGCCGAGGCGCGCGAGGCCACCCGCGGTTTTCCCCGGGCGCTGGAAGCTGTTGTTGGCATTCTGCGAGCTGACCGAAGCACGGATCTGCGAGGCCTGCTCAAGGAACTGCGCCAGCTGGGCTCGAGAGCCGAGGATGTAGTCCGCGATCTTGTTGGCGAGGCGTTCAACCGGCTCGATCCGCTCGCTCAGGAAGTCATGCAGGCACTAGCCGTCTATGGTGCGCCGGTCCCCGCAGTCGCAGTGGACTACCTGTTACAGCCGTATCGAGTCGGCATCGACAGCTCGAAAACGCTGGGGCGCCTGGTTAGCATGCAGTTCGTCCGTGGCGAGGCAGGACGTTATTATCTGCATCAAGTGGATCGGGATTACGCGCTGAGCCGACTCGTAGAAGGCGAGCCCGAAGACCGGGAAGTGGAACCGCCACCTTTGACCTGCTACACATTGCGTCACCGCGCCGCCGAATACTTCAAGGAGACCCGCAAGCCCCGCGAGTCGTGGAAAACGCTGGAAGATCTCGCGCCGCAGCTCGCCGAGTTCGAATTGCGGCTTGCGGGCGAGGACTACGACGCTGCCGCCAACGTGCTGCTCGAAATTGAAGATGATTACCTTAGCCTGTGGGGCCACTATCGTTTGCTGGTGGAGCGATATGAACGGTTGCAGGGAAAACTGATTGACCCGAATCTGCAATGGAACAGCGTCCGAGGGCTTGGTTCTGCCTATATGCGAATCGGCGAGTTTGAGAAAGGCCTCCGCTGCTCTGAGAAAGGCCTTGCTTTGGCGCGCGCGCAGCAGGACAAAGGGCTCGAAGCAAGTTCTCTCACCTCTATCGGCTGGGGCTACGCAGATATGGGTGACAAGCCAAAGGCAATTGAGCTTACTCAGCAAGCGCTCCTCATGTATGAAGAGCTAAAAGATAAGTCCGGCGAGGCCGTCGCTCGCGGTAACCTGGCCAGTCACTTCTCTGATCTCGGCCGATCTTCAGAAGCCATCGAACAGTTCGAGAAGGCAATGGCCCTGGATAGGGAAGTTGGAGATCGCGAGGGAGAATGTACCGCCATCTATAACCTGGCTGACCTATATTCGAGCTTAGGAGCGAAAGACAAAGCGAGCGGCCTGGCCAAGGATGCACAGCAACTTGCCGGCACGCTCGGCTACCGGTTAATCGAATCGGCTGCTACAAACCTGTTGGGTAGCCTCTTGCTGCGCGAAGGCAAGTTTACTGACGCTATCAAGGCTCACGATAAAGCGCGCGCCATCGCCGACGACGCGAATGCCATCCAGATTCAGATGTGGGCGCGGCGACAACTTGCGTTGGCGTGCCTCTTGGACGGAGATCTTCCCCGCGCTCGCACGGCTGCCCAGGAAGCAGCCAAGTACAGATTCCCAGCTGAATACGCATCAACTCTCGCGATCGGCGGTATCGTCGAGCTCCGCCATGGAGACACTGCGGCTGCGAGCAAGGCGTTCGACTTGACTCTCAGCGAAGCGGAGGCACAACTAGCCGCTACGGCAAAAGGCTACGATTCGGCTTATGCCAAGGCGCTGGTGCTAGCCGGGTTGGCGCTCTGTAGAGATGCCTCCATTGCTATGGCGGCAGCGGACGCCTACCGTGACGCGCGCGCCATCAGCGCCGCCCCGGGAATCATCATGGATGAATTACAGAAGCTCGATGCATTGGCCGTCTCGGATTCCACCGGCACGCTGAAACTGGTGCGTGCCGTCGCTGCTGGCGAAGCATAAACTCACCATCACCGGCCTTCGACCAAGCGTGAAATTTTCGGTGTTAGTACATTAGACCTGGAACCGAATCCCATGTCTTACTACCTGCTGGATCGCGATTAGAAGATGGCGGCGAAGGACATCCCGTTCAAGAAACTGAGCGACGCTATTATCGAGTTCTTGAAAAGGTAAAACGACAAGGACTCTTAATACGCCTTTACAGATTGTGATGTGACTAAAAGAAGCGGTAATGCCCCTTGATAGTCCACTCAAACAACACGTCTTCGACTCGTGTACCCGCGCCGATGTTGTGAACAATCAAATAGCGATCCTCTGAGTCTGACAACATGTTTGTCACGATACCGATGTGATCAATGCCGCCGGTCAACTCCCAGGCGACGATATCACCCGGCTGATATTCTATTGCGTTGTAGCTAACCGGCAACGACTTTCCCTGGCGCCTGAAATAAGCCATCAGGTTCAAGACGCGACGATGATCGATATTTGAGTCCGGACTGATCGCGCCCCATTTTGTCGGGTAGTCGGATCGCGCGGCTTTCATGTCTTCGTGAATCGCTTTTTGCAGATCGATACCGGCTTTACGAAAAGCACGGACTACGACGTCCGAACAAACACCAGTACTTTCCGGCACGTCTCCGCCCGGATAATCGAGCTTGACGTAAGACGGATCGTAACTCGTCGTCACACCCGCCTGGGCCATTGCGCCATCAAGCATTTGTTTGAGTTGCGGTGGGGCGTTTTCCGGAAGTGGTTTGACAGTCGGATTGGGCGGGACAGCAGGTCCGCGACTGACAACATGCGTCTGTCGCTGGCAACCGCTTGCCACTAACACACAGATCAGAAGTAACAGTCTTGCGTTGCGACTCAATTGCACGTGGTCCCATCGCTAACGATTGCCATCTGTCGCCTCTTTCTTCGGCAGTTCCGGGGCGGTCAAGTCCGGCATTGGATCGCCCCAGATATAGTGATTGAACCAAACGAGATTATGCTGCATGACGGCGCGCATTGATTTCGGTTTGTTAATGCCGTGACCGAAACCCTTATATACAACCATCTCGACTTTGACGCCGCGGTTCTCCAGGCCCTGTCGCAGTTCGTAAGCATTGGCAATCGGTACGCGGCGGTCGAACTCGCCATGCTGAATTAGCGTGGGCGTCCTGGCTGTCTTGATGTAATTCATCGGCGATGTCTTTGCGTAAATCGCAGGGTCTTCCGCAGGATCGTTTCCAAGATAATTTATTGTGAACGGCGTTATGTCAGTGTTGTAGTAGTAGGTGGCCCAGTTTGAAATTCCGGCGCCGACTGAGATCGCCACAAATCGATCACTACTGGTCGTCAAGAACGCAGAGATGTATCCGCCCTGGCTCCAACCCATGCAGGCGACTTTGTTCCTATCGACCCAGCCCTTCGCAATCAGGAAATCGACGCCCGATAAAACATCCCACGCATCGCCGACGCCGAGGTTCCCCACATTCAATTTGCGAAACTTCTCGCCATAGCCCGCACTGCCGCGATAATTAACTTTCAAGATCAACGCGCCACGTGCCGCCCAGATGTCTGATGGATAGTAACGAGCATCAGGCGTCAGCAACACTGGACGATCGATTCCAGTCGGTCCCCCATGGATAATGCAGAGCAGCGGATATTTCTTAGTCGGATCGAAATCAGCCGGTTTGATTAGAACGCCTTCGATCGTCGTACCATCCTGACTTTTCCAGGAGATCACTTCACGGGCGCCGAGCGTGAAGGATTTTGTTTGCTCGTTGAAGTTCGTTAATTTGCGAGGCGTAAAACTTCGCGTGTCAGAGACGAACACTTCGCCGATGCTGGTCGGTGAAGAAACGGTGAAGGCAATCCGGTCGGTGCTACGCGTAATTGAGAACGAACCAGCCATCAGTTCATCGGGTTGCGAAACGCGAGTGATTTTTGCGCGCACCGGATCGACGCGGAACAGGTGCGAAGCTGTTTTCTGCAATCCTGTGAAATAGACTCCGTTACGGTTCCAATCGAGTAGTCCCGGATTCTCATCAAAACCATCCGTGATCGATTTCGGTGTGCCGCCATCAATTCCCACAATCGCCAGCCGGGCATTGCTCGCGAAGAAAAGCTTTTGGCCCATGGCTGACGAGAAAACAAGCTGCTTGCCATCCGGAGAGAAGAGCGGATTATTATCAGGTCCGGGCTGGTCGACGATCTTCTTCACCGAATCATCGCTCAGCTTCAGCAGATAAATATCGGCGGTGGTTCCCTGAATTAAATCAGGATTTATCGTGGCGCTAAAAACGATCGTCGATCCATCAGGCGACCATGAGAGTGAATTAACACTGAAGTCTGTTTTCTTCGTACGCTGTTTGCCGACGATCGGTGACTTCGTCGCTTCGGCCACATCAAGAGTCCAAATGTGAACGTGACTGTAGCCTGCGCGCACAACTTCGAAGTCACCGTAGTATTCCTTGCGGTCTTTCAACGGCTTGGCAGTCGGTTCAGTTGCCGTATAGGCAATCGTCTTGCCGTCTTCCGACCACGCGAAGTTGTTTATTGCCGTTTCAGACTTGGTCAGTTGTCGAGATTCGCCGCCGTTGGGATCGATCAGAAATATCTGGTTCTTATCTTCAATCCGGTTGCTTAGAAAGGCCAGCCACTGGCCGTCCGGTGACCAGCGCGGAGCCGTTGAGGACTTCTCGCCGCGCGTAAGTTGAACACTTTTTCCGGTGTCCGTGTTCGCAAGCCAGATTTGAGTTACAAAGGCATCCTGCTTGAAATCACCATGATTGACCGTGTAAGCGACCCATTTACCGTCCGGCGAGATTTGCGTGGCGCCGGCTGTCTTCAACGTCAAAAGCTCATCAAGCGTGGGAACTCGGGATTGGGCCAGTACCCCAGAAACAATCAGCATAAGCCAGAATAAGGGCAGTGCTCTTTTGATCATTCGATGTGTCCTTTCCGGAAGGCTAGTATGACGGTGCGCTGTCTTTATAATCCAGTTTATTGTACGCACTTTCCCTTCCTACCTCGCGAAAAATTCGCTGCAATTATTGAATAAACGGATCGCTTAATTCCTGTTGACGGAGAAAAGCATCTTCAATACTATCTCCGGCGCGATCCCAAAGTGGGCGGCACCTCTGTGCCAGCTTCGTTCTTTTCTCACGATGCCACCGCAATCCGTGAAATAAATTGACCTCCGATCTCATCCTGATAGGAAGAGACCGTTTCCTGCCATAGGTGGACGTTGCGCTGTCTTCGTCCCACTCCCGCAAGGTCGTCAGCTTCGGTCGGTAAGAAAGGTGTGAACGATGAGAGTAGACCCGCAGCAACTGGAAAAGGCGATCTTCCTCGGAATGGGCATCGAGCGTTTCACGCAAGACTCGCCCATCTTGCCGGACGTGTGGGCCGAGTACGGCCAGAAGCCAGGAGAGCGTGTTGACCTGCTCCTGAACCCTTACAACGACGAGTCGCCCGGCAGACTCTGCGAAGTCCTGCTCAAGCGGCTCAAGACAAGGGAGGATGACTCCAACCGTTACCGGATTTTGCCCGACCTCGTAGTACGTAAGGAACATGTAATCAGGAGAGATGCGGCGATCAACCAGTCAACGGTCGTCCTCCGCCTCTATTTCGACGAACTGGTCTGTGTGATGCTCCCGATGACGTGCTGGTGGAACCAATATGTCTGGAGGGACGATGAGAAGGACGAGGAACGAAAAATAAAACATTTCCTGAAGGATAAACAAACACAGGAAAAGATGATCGAGTTCATGCGGAAGTATCCGCTCGAACGCGACGAGTCGTCCGCCGCCCAACCCGACGACCAAAAGAAGCACAAGGCCCCGGAATTTTCGTCGGAAATACTCTGGCTGGTCAGGCTCGTCGGGGCCATTGCCCTCGCCGCCAAAGGCGGTCCCGCCGACGCACAGCACAACGGCGCCGACACCTACCGTATTGACGGCCACGAGAAGGAAGTGGTCGAGGCCGGCATCGAATTGTTAAATGGCTTTCAGACAGTCATGCGCGGCGACCTGGGTGCTGTCGAGGAGCCGACCGGCCCCCGCCCGAGCCAAGACAAGGCGCTGGATTGGGCCGGACGCTCGTTTATTTGGTCGGCGAGCCTCAACCGTCAGGCGAAAACTGCGATGAATGTCTCCACGACGACGGTTAAAGCAGACGCCGCGCGGCTGCTCTTTGACATAAGTTGCAAGCACCTTACCTGGGCCATCATAGACAGCGGAGTAGACGCAAGCCACCCGGCCCTCCAGCGCCGGCCCCCGCCGACTCCCTGGAAAGCCTCGTCGAAGAGCAAAGCTACCGCTGCCGATGCCGCAGAGGAGTCGCCCGCCGGCGCGCCCGCCAACGCCGAGGAGGAACCGCAGCGGCCGCCCTGGACCGAGACGACGCGCGTCGTCGCGACCTACGACTTCACGATCATCCGCAGGCTCCTGAACCGTGAAGAGGATTTAGCTTGGACTGCGCAATTACCGCAAAAGCTGGCCGAGTATTTCGGGGAAAACGAACCGAAGATGAAGGAGTTCAGGACCAGGCTGAAGCATGGTCGGAGCATTGACTGGGATTTCCTACTGCCATATCTGGCGATTCCCTACGTAAAGGACCCGAGAGGAAGAGGAGCCAGAGCCCGACCTCGCGGCGGCCAATGCCGTGGAGGAGGAAACTCCCAGCGGCGGTAACCCGTTCGTTAAGCACTACGTGCGGCCCAAGTACAGCCACGGGACACACGTCGCGGGCATTCTCGCCGCCGACTGGCGCAAGGACGAGTCGCAGGGACTAACTGAAAAATGACCTCAAAGGCGTTTGCCCTGATATACAGCTCTATGACCTGCGCGTGCTGCGCGACGACGGGACGGGCGACGAGTTTTCGCTCATCGCCGCCATGCAGTTCGTACGCCACCTCAATGCGCACAACGAGAGAAGGACCATTCACGGCGTCAACCTGAGCATCAGTATCAAGCACAACGTGAAGAATTACGCGTGCGGCTGCACGCCGGTATGCGAGGAGAGCGAGCGGCTGGTGAACTCGGGGCTGGTTGTGGTCGCTGCCGCCGGCAACGACGGCTACCTCCACTACCTAACACGGGGCAATAAAGACCTCGAAGGCTACAGCAGCATCAGCATCACCGACCCCGGCAATAGCGAGGCCGTCATTACGGTGGGTTCAACACACCGCGAGAAGGCGCACGCCTACGGCATCAGTTTCTTCTCAAGCCGCGGGCCTACCGGCGACGGGCGCGCCAAGCCAGACCTGGTGGCCCCCGGCGAGAAAATCGTTAGCATCATCCCCGGCGCGCGGAAAGACACGATGGACGGAACCAGCATGGCCGCGCCGCACGTCAGCGGCGCAGCGGCGCTGCTCCTGGCCCGCTACCCGGAGTTGATCGGCAGGCCGGCGCGCGTCAAAGAAATCCTCTGTGCCACCGCGACCGACCTCGGCCGCGAGCGGTATTTTCAGGGGCGGGGCATGGTAGACATTCTGCGCGCGATGCAGTCTATCTAACAGCCGCCACCCGCGAAGGAGATAAAATGATATTCACACTCGAAGCGTTGGAAGCGAAGCACGGGGACGCGCTTGTCCTCTACCACGGCAAGGACAACGGCGACAGGAGCATCGTCGTTATTGACGGCGGCCCACACAGGATCTACAGGCAAAGCCTGCGCAAGCGTCTCGAGTCGCTCAGGCCCGAAGGGGAAGACCTGCACATCCCTCTCATGATGTTGAGCCACCTCGACGAGGATCACATACAGGGTCTCGTGGACTTGACCGACGAGTTGGTCGAGATGTTTAACGACCCCGCAAACCTCCCTGATGACCTCCTGAACGCGAACGTCGCCCTGCCCTACCGCATCGACGTTGCCTGGTATAACGGCTTCGACAAAATCCTCGCAAACAAAGAGCAGGAACTGGAATCATTAGCTGCGTCTGCCGTGACTCAGCCCGATCCCGACGACTCCGTGCGGCCACTCTCCGAAGCCATCGCCGCTAGCGTCAGGCAGGGCATACAACTAAGGGATAACCTCAACGCGCTCGATATAAGCATCAACGGCGGCTCCCAGTACCTCCTCGTAAATGCGGGAGAACGTCTGGCCTACGCTTTCAACCCCACCAACAAATCCTTCTACAAACTGAACCCTGGACAGGAGCCTCAGGGCGGCTCGCTTAAATTCACCTTGCTGGGGCCGACCCGCGACCAACTGGTAAAGCTCCACACGCAGTGGGATACAGACCTGAAGAAGCTTCTCGCGAAGGAAGATAAGGAGAAGTTAGAAGCCGAGGGCGCGGACTACGAAGACGACTCGGCTTTTAACCTTTCGAGCATAGTCGTGCTGGCTGAGGCTGGGGGGAAGTCCATGCTCCTGACGGGCGACGCGCGGGGCGACTACGTCATCGAGTCGGCAAAGCAGGCCGGGCTCCTGACAGACGGCGTTCTCCACGTTGATCTCCTCAAACTGCCGCACCACGCCAGCAATTACAACGTCGAGCAGGATTTCTTCGAGACGTTCCCTGCCGACCACTACGTCGTCTCGGCCGACGGCAAGTATAAGAATCCCTCGCTGGAAACCTTCGAGTACCTCTTCGCAGCCCGGGCCAACGACAACAGGCCCTTCACCATCTACCTCACCAACGAAACGGGCACACCCGGGGCTAATAAAGCCCACATGGACGCGCTCGTAGCCGCACTGAACAGCATGGCGGAGGACGACCCGAGGGTGACGCTTGTTTACCGGCAAACCGGCGAGCCGTCGGTCGTGGTGAACCTCGGCACCGAGGTCGAACTGCCCGCGGTGGAGTAACACCCGGCGCTTCGCGCGACGTCTGACATCCGTGTAGTTTGAACGGAGATTTGGCAATATGGAATCAAAACTCGAAAAACAAGTCCGCTTCTTAAGAATTTATATTGTTTTCACTACGACCTTCTGCGGGATATTTCTGCTTTCAGCCTTTGCTCTGCAAAGTAAGCAGAAGTTTGAGGAGATTGATGTTGAGCGCATCAACGTCGTCGAGAAGGACGGCAAACTGCGGATGGTGATTTCCAACTCGCAACGGCAACACCCGGGAAGCGTGGATGGAAAGATGATTCCGAGAGATGGCGGTAGATCGGCGGGAATGATTTTCTTCAACGAACGTGGGGACGAAGTTGGTGGTCTAATCTTCAGCGGCGACGCGGACAAAGACCGTTATGGCTCACTTACGTTCGACAAGTTTCGTGGCGACCAAACCATTGCCTTACAGCATATGGAAAACAAGGAGGGCAATTATTTCGCGGGCTTGTCGTTCAATGATGAAAACAGCACGACTCCGGACCGCATTGCAAAGGTCGATGCGATAAAGAAGTTACCCGACGAGGCGGCGCGAAACGCTGCGTTCAAAGAAATGCGAGACAAAGGCGAGTTCCTGGTTAATCGCCTGGCGATCGGAAGAGGGCGCAATAAATCATCCTTCATCAGCCTGAGCGATGCCAAAGGAAGAGAGCGCATACAAATCTCTGTAGCCGCGGATGGTACGCCTAAAATCAATTTCCTGGATGAAAACGGAAAGGTTACTTACAGATTGCCCGCAGAGAATAAAGAGTAGAGCGTTTGGAATTAGTCTTTGGTATATTGACTCTCGAAAAGTATTAAGGAGGAGGAAACGATCATGCTAAAGAACTTTGACAACGAGGATTACTACTGCTTTTGAACCTTCCAGCAAGCGCCGCCGAGGATATCCCTCCGAGACCAGAGTCAGGCGCGGCCTGAGAATGGTCCATGTTGAAAAAGAATTAGTAGAAAAACTTGGTAGGAACGACCTGTGTCCGTGCAAGTCAGGACGTAGGTTTCAAGAGGTGCTGTCTGAGGAAGGGAAAGTTTGATGGCGCACTTCGAGACTACTACTTTTAGAGACTGAAAAAACTTGAGGCAATTACAGAACGTACTGTAGGGGCGGCCCTCCGTGGCCGCCCCTGGTTTTGGATCGTGTTCACCGAATCCGAGGCCGTTGCTCCTTGAATCACTTCACAAACCAGGGGCGGCCACGGAGGGCCGCCCCTACAGTACGTTCAACGCAGCTTTACATGTCAGCGGTTGGATTAGCACGGTTAAGCACGAACCTCTTTACCTGAGTGGCCCGTGTTGCTGAGATGGCCTCAGCCAGCAATGTGATTGCAGACTCACAGCGGGATTCGCTTTCGTGTGTGGACGAATCCGCGAAGAAGATCGCTCTGTCAGTTGTTGGCGTTAAAGAAGTTCGTGCCGCATCGCGATGGTTCCAGGCCCAGCAGATGATTCCGCCGTCATCCGAATAGACAACAGCGCCCGGATTGACGATCAGCGGAGTCGTATCTCCGATACCAAGAAACGTTTCGTTTTCTTTACTCAACCGAACGACGATGTCACCTTCCACTGTTTCCAGATCGTAAGCACCCATCGGCACCATCTCGATCAGACTCACGTAACAATAAAGATTGACGAGGGGGAGACTTGTTTCAATGATCTCCTGCTTTAAGGCTCTTCTGTATAGCTGTTCGATCGAGGAGCGGTACTTGCTCGGCTTCACACCAAATCGTTGAAAAGCATTTCGCCATTCCTTAACGGCTGGCGCATCTAAAACAGTTTCAGACGTGAAGCCGCTCGAACTGACGCTCTCGATGGCTTTCTGTTTCCACAGAGCCGCCACGGCCGGATCGAAATCAGCAACGCCCCCGAAAACAACCGCGTGCACACTCGCCTCGGGAAACATTTCGAACAGTTCTGGTTCACAACGTACGATCATCTTTTCTCCTGTGTGAATAATAGTATGGCCACAAAAAAGCACAAGCAACACAAAATCTTTGTGTCGCTTGTGCCTTCTTGTATCGGTAGGTGGAACGCGACTAGCGCTGGCGACTGATTAAAGAAATCAACTCCTGCGACATGGCCCAAAGCAGGCGGGAGCGATCCGAATGGAGAAAGAAATGATCTCCCGGAAAGTATCTCAGTATGAAGGTGGCATTAGTATGCACACTCCAACCTTCGAGAGCCTGCCGGCTGACTTCCTTGTCCTGAAGTCCACCGCAAGCCGTGATCGGAAAGTTAAACGGCGGCTCGTAGACGTACTCATACATTTGCAACAACTCGAAGTCCGCCCGCAGCATTGGCAACATCAACTGCAACAGCTCTTCATTCTCCAGCACTTCACTCGGCGTGCCGTTTAGACGCCGGATCACGTCGAGAAACTCGGGTTCGGGAAGATCGAACGTGACCGGGTCATCATCCTTGATCTGTGGCGCCGTTGCACCCGAGACAAAAAGATGCGACGGCTGCGGGCGACCCTCACGTCGCAGCAAACGAGCGAGTTCGAAACTCGTGAGAGCTCCCATGCTGTGACCGAAGAAGCAGAATGGCTTGTCCAATAATGGTTCGATCGCATCCGCGATGCCGCGGACCATCGGCTCTATCCGCGTGATCGGTGGTTCTTTGATCCGTCTTCCTCGCGATGGCAGTTCGATCGCGTAAAGCTCAATCTCCGCCGGAAGTTCTTCAAGCCACGTGCGAAAGACTGCGGCTCCGCCGCCTGCGTACGGAAAACAGAAGAGACGCATGCTCGCGCGCGGATTCGGTTTCGGACACGTGAGCCAGTTGCTTGTTGGTGTTGCGAGTGATGTTGTCATGATGAGTTTCTTATACTGCTGCCATCATCTGCTTGAGATCTTCCTCAGACATATCTCGCAGTTGCTTGACTATCTGCGCAATGTCTTCGATCGCATTTGCATCGCCGTCGTAAGCAAGCACTAGCGCATCGACAAGACCGAGCACGGTTGGTTTTTCGAATAATTTGCGTAATGGCAGCTCGACTCGGAAGATCTTTTGCACGCGGCTCAGCAACTGTGTCGCCAGCAGCGAGTGACCACCGAGTGAGAAAAAATCGTCGTTGACGCCGACCCGCTCGACGCCCAACACTTCCGTCCATAAATCTGCAAGCACTTCTTCGGCTGCCGTGCGTGGAGCAACGTATTCCTGAGCGATTTGCTGTGGCGAGGCCTGCTGGGCCAGTTCCAGCAACTGTCGCCGATCTATCTTGCCGTTTGACAGTAACGGCAATCGATCGAGTGTCATGAAAAACGCCGGCACCATGTACTCCGGCAATCGCTCCCTTAAAACCTCGCGCAACTGCGTCGTGCTCACTTCATTGTCAGCAACGACGTACGCTACCAATTGTTTGTCGCCGTTCTCCGCCTCGCGCGCCACCACCACCGCTGCACGCACTTGCTCGTGCTGCGCCAGCGCGCTCTCGATCTCCCGCAACTCGATGCGATGCCCGCGCACTTTTACCTGGTGATCCGCTCGCCCAATGTATTCGACTCGTCCATCCGCTAAATACCGCGCCAGGTCACCGCTGTTATAACAACGCGCTCCCGGCAGACCACTGAAACGATCCGGAATAAAGCGTTCCGCGGTCAACGCCGGCCGGCGCAAGTAACCACGCGATACTCCCACGCCCCCGATGTACAGCTCGCCCGTGACACCGGTCGGCACCAGCTGCAACCACCGGTCGAGGATGTAAAGCTGCGTATTCGCGGTGGCTCGCCCGATGCTCTCGAAAGGTCCCTCACCTTTGCCGTTCACCGGCTCGAGACTGGAATAGATCGTCGTCTCCGTTGGTCCATATCCGTTCCACACTGCTTCACTACGGTCGGCAATTTGCTGAGTCAACTGTCGCGACAAGGCTTCACCGCCGCATAGCACCCTGTAATTCCCGCGCCTGGTCCAGTCGCCACTTTCAACCAGCATCCGCCAGAGCGATGGCGTCGCCTGCATCACGGTGCTTTGCCCCAGCCGCTGCAGCAGTTTCACGGGTACCAACAGTTCCTCACGGCTCACGAGCTCCAAACACGCACCGGCGACCAGCGGCACGTACATTTCCACCGCCGCGATGTCGAAACACAACGTCGTTATGCCCAACATGCGATCTGACGCGGTAATCGCGAGGTGCTCGCGCATCGAGTGCACGAGGTTTGTCAGCGCGCCATGACTGACCATCACGCCTTTTGGACCACCAGTCGAACCGGATGTGTAGATGATGTAAGCCAGTTGCTCTCGGTCGATGGTTGTATTCAGATTCGTTTGTTCGTGCTGCGCGATTAATGACCAGTCCCAATCCAGACAGACGACCTTTTGGCCGTGGGCCTCTTGGCCGTTGGCCAGCCCGGTTCGCTCCAGCAGGTGGCCCTGCGTTAACACGACGTGCGCTTGCGCGTCTTCCATCATGTAACTCAGCCGCGACTGCGGATAATCAGGATCGAGCGGCAGATAGGCGGCACCGGCTTTGAGCACGCCGAATAATCCGATGACCATCTCCAACGAACGATCGAGGGCGAGTGCGACCAGTGAATCCGCTTCCACTCCGAGACTCAGCAGGTATCGCGCCAATTGATTCGCACGTTCGTTCAGTTCGCGATAGGTTAACTGTGCCTCGCCAATGCTCACCGCCACTGATTCAGGTGTTTCCTCTACCTGACGTTCGAACAGTTCATGAACGCACTCGTCCAGATTGAAATCGCGTTGCGCGGCGCGCCACGCGGCCGATAACTCAAACTGCTCGATTTCACTCAACAACGGCAGCCCCGCGATTGATCGCGACGGATCCGCGACGATCTCTTCTAATAAGGACTCAAAATTCTTTACCAGACGCGAGATCGTCCGCTCGTCAAACAGGTCTGTGTTGTATTGCAACGACGACACTAACGCGCCACCCACTTCCGTAGCGCTCAGCGTCAAATCAAACTGCGCAATCCGCTGGTTCAATGCCAAACTTTCGAGCGTCAAGCCGCCGACTTCCATGCGGGCACCAGCTCTGCCCACGGCCAGGGCCGCCAGTCCTTCATCGTTCAGCACCGGCGCCTTTTGCAAAACAAACATCGTCTGGAAGAGGGGCGACACGCGCGCATCGCGAACGGGTGCGACACGTTCGACGAGCGTAGCGAACGGATAATCCTGATGCTCGAACGCACTCAAGACTGTCTCGCGTACCTGGCCCAACAATGTTTCGAACCCCGGACTGCCTGACAGACTGGCACGCACAACCACCGGGTTCACGAAATAGCCAACGAGCCTCGAGAGCCCTTCGAGACTTCTGCCCGTTGTCAGAGAGCCGATCGCGAATTGGTCTTGATTCGTGTACCGATGGAGAAGAACCTGAAATGCGGCGAGCAACGTCATATAGAGCGTTGCCCCATTCTCCTGCCCCAGCTGCTTCAGTTCGTGGGTAAGAGCCGCGTCAATCTCAAATGAAAGAGAACTTCCTCGATAGGTTTGAACGAGGGGGCGCGGCCGATCTGTGGGCAGCTCGAGCACCGGCAACTCACCGGCCAGTTGTCGTTGCCAGTAAGACCACAAACGGTCTCCTTCGGCGCTCGCCAACATCTCATCCTGCCAGCGAACATAGTCGGCGTAATTGAAGTTCAACGCTGGAAGCGAAACACCCGTGTACGCATCACCCAGCTCCTGCAGGAGTATTGCCAACGACCAGAGGTCGGCAATGATGTGATGCGCCGCGATCAGAAGCACGTGCTCGCGTGCGTCTCGCTTGAGCAACTTGATCCGCAGCAACGGCCCGGTTTCGAGATTGAACGGCCGGTGAACTTCTGTATCGAGATATTGATCGACCTCGCTTGCGCTCCACGATGTGGCATCCAACTCCTCGAAACAAACTTCAGCTCGATCGCTGATGTGTTGCACGGGCTCATCTGCAACCACCGGAAAAGTCGTGCGCAGGATTGCATGTCGATCAGTTAACAACTGAAATGCGCGTCGCAACGCGCCCGTATCGACGTCTGACACAATTCGCAGCGCCGACACGATGCTGTAGGCCGTGCTCTCAGGCGCTAGCTGCTGCATGAACCAGAGCGATCGTTGACCTTGCGAGAGGGGGGCGTCCGCATTCGACGCGTCCGTATGTGTTAACGCGGAACCTGCCGGTCCATAATTCGCCAGTCGCGCGATCGCCTGCGCTGCCAGATCCTGGATGGTTGTTTCGTGGAGAAAACTCGTCAGCGGCATTTGCACGCCGAGCACCTTTTCAATGCTGTGTTTGATCTCAACGGCAACGAGCGAGTCCAAACCATATTCAGCCAATGGCCGATCTGTAAAAACTTCGCCGGTCCTTATTCGCAAACGCGACGCTATTTGCAATTGCAACCACGACTGAATCGCCGTCGCATCCCACGGTGGTCCAGCCAGTAGCGAGACTTCATCAACCTGCGCCGCGCTCTCCTGCCAGACCTTTAACGCTTCGAGACTGTTCGCCAGCAGCGCCTGACGGCAGGCGCGCCGCTGAATCTTTCCGCTGGTCGTAACAGGTACTGCTCCCGGCTTAACGAGAGCGACCATGGAAACATTCACGCTGTGTTCACGCGCGACGGCGTGACGGATTGCTCTCACTAGTTCGTCGAAATCTGTCTGGCGACGCGGTCGTACTTCATTGACCACCGCGAGTTGTTCCTCACCGTCGACCTCCATCGAGAACGCGGCGCCGCGGTGATTCATCAAATTCTCGTGAGCTCGTTGGACGGTATGCTCGATGTCCTGCGGATAATGATTCACGCCGCGAATGATGATCAGATCTTTCAAACGGCCGGTGATGAAGAGTTCGTTCTTGCACTTGAAGCCCAGATCGCCGGTGCGCAGGTATGGACCATCGCCGTTTGCAAGATAAGCACGAAACACAGCTTTGGTTTCACCCTGGTTGTTCCAGTAGCCTTGGGCAACTCCCCTGCCGGCCAGCCAGATTTCACCGACCTTGCTCGCGGCGCATCTCATCATGGTTTCGGGGTTGACGATGATCAGTTCCTGCCCGAGAGCATGGCCACAACCGATCAGTGGGCGAGCGTGCTGGGTTGCATCCGTGGCCTGGACCACGCGATCGGAAGTCAGAGCATCTGCTTCAACTCTCTTCACGAGGGGCGGCCCGGGTTTCTTTTGCCCGGAAACGATCAGAGTCGCTTCGGCAAGTCCATAACAGGGCCGGAATGCCTTCGCGGAAAAGCCACACGCGCCGAACGCGGTGGTGAAATGCTCTATCGACTCCGCGCGAATCGGTTCGGCGCCGTTGAACGCCACGCTCCATGTGCTTAAGTCCAACGTTGCTTTCTGTTCCTCGTCGATCTTGCGGGCGCAAAGTTCGTAAGCGAAGTTTGGCCCGCCGCTGGTGGTCGCCTGATAACGCGAGATTGTTTGGAGCCAGCGAACGGGCTGTTGCAGAAATGCGGTCGGAGGCATCAGGATGCAACTTGACCCGTTGTAGATTGGTTGCAGCACACTGCCGATCAGGCCCATGTCGTGATACAGCGGCAACCAGCCGACGACGATCGACTTTTCAGTTTGCTGAAACATCTTCTGGATCAATCTTTCGTTGAACAGAAGATTGGCGTGAGTCAACATCACACCTTTCGGCGTTGCCGTCGATCCGGATGTGTATTGCAGGAAAGCAAGAGACCGTTCACTCAGAAATGGGTGAAACCAGAACTCCGCGAAACTCTTGTCGATCCGATCGGCGTCGACAATTTCCATTGCGCGAGCTTTCGTTGAATCGACATCGACCGATTCCATTTTCGAGCGAATCTCTTTGGTGGTGAGGGCAAATGCGGGCTGCGCATCGTGGATGATTCCTTCGAGGCGGTCGAGGGTACGATTGTGACGCGGCGGATAAGCGGGTACGGCGATCGCGCCGGCATACATGCAACCGAACAGACCGGCGATGTAATCGAGACCGGAAGGATAGAGCAGCAGAACACGCTCGCCGGCCGCTTTGTGCAACTGTAGCCAGGCACCGATCGCGCGCGCACGCTGATGCAGGTCGGCGTAGGTTATGCGAGCCGTTTCCGATTCACCGTCCTCCAGGAAGATGAACGCAGTGCGATCGGGCGTCTTCGACGCACGATACTGGAGGAGATCTATGAATGTTGAGACTTTGAGGGACACGGAGATTAAAGGGCTTCGCCCTCAAGAGTTAAAACCGGACTTGGACACAGTCAGTACCGTCCGCGGTAGCGGATGGGTGCGCAGCCTTTTGGCTCCGAGCGCGTTGACTTCGTACCATCCGCTACCGCGGACGGTACTGACTGTGTCCAAGTATGTTTCCGCACCTTTAACGCAGGGTTTAATTAAATAGCGATTTCTTTGGGACCGTACAGGCGTTCAGACAGGATGTTCTGACTGCGACAGGCGTCTACCAACTTATTCGACTCGATGATGGCTATGGACTCATCCGTGTAGTGAATGCTTGTCATGGAACTCAACCAGGGCTCCTGGCCCATCGCGTAAACGTACGCTTGCTTACAGTGCAGCGCATTCACAATTTCCATTCCGAGTTTGAAGTCGGAACCGTTTAACCGTCGCGACTGGTCCATCTCGCGTGCCAACTTCCCGGTCGCCAACTGCCCGTATATCCACGAGAAAGGAGCGCCCTCGCATTCCATACCGAGGAATAGAACGTCGATATCGCCGACAATCTCGTGAACCTTGGCATAGACTTCCGGCGAGACGTTTCGCGAATCCGTTGCACTCAGAAACGACTTGCCCTGAAGTTGAACGAGGTGCGCGATCTTGCTCCGAATGTTAAGGTCGGAGTGCTCACCGAGAAATGGCAAACCCGTGATCGATCCGCCTGGTATCTCAATAGTTTCCAGATTGTCAATCTCCACTACGTTCTTGAACCCAAGGTGTTGAAGGATGAGTTTTAGCGAAGGGTCTTCGAGGGATCCACCGCCACTTCGCGGAATAATCACCGTTTCGATCTTGTGACGAAGCTGCAAGAGCGTTTCGAAAACCATATGATCGGCATGCCCGTGCGTGATTAGAACGTAATTCAAAACATCGGGCATATCGGCGTATGAAAGGTATGGCATGGTGCGTTCGAATTCATATGGAAGCAGCGGATCGGTGAGGATGCTAACGTCTTTGGTCTCGATCAGAATGCAAGCGTGGTTGACATAGCGCACGCGAATGCCGTCGCCGTCGTACTTGCGAGTTTGTCGCGGCGGGTCGGTCGTCAGCAACGTGCGGAACCTCTCGTTGTCGTTGTCTGAAAAACCAAGGCGATCTTTGATGTCGTCAAAAGTTCGCGGCGTCGATCTCATCTCAAACAGATCGTCGAGGGCCTTGTGCTCGAAGGGAATGTCAATGTTGACGGTATGGCCGTTGGCAAACCGCGGGGTCATGTACAAGAAGGGGCGATCGTCCGACTCAATCAGGGACAGACTGATTGATTGGCGGGAAGTGTCATAGTAGGGACTGCGGTACAGCAGGCCCTCGATGAAAAGAAACGATGGTTGATTGTTGAGATCGTAGACCAGCTCTACGTAGCCTTTGAGAGGTGGAGGAACGTTGTTGTATAAGCCTTCGAGTGAATAGCCTTTCGCTTCTTTCATCAGCATCGCGTTGAGCGTCTTGATGGCTTCGGCGAGGCTGATCAGGTGGGCCTGTTCTTTCGTCGTGCGCTCAGACAAGGCTTTCACTTCGTCAACTTTGCGCGGATCGAGATTGAGAAAGAGTGCGCCGCGCATATTCGGATCTTTGAGAGTAGCGGCGTGCAGGTCGGGAGCCATGATGAACGACTTCATCACCTTCAAGTGAAGAAAAGCAGTGTTCATCGCCGAAGTGGCAGGTGGGATCAGGTGCGGCCATGCCGGCCACTGACTGACCAAAGGCTCCACTTGAACATTGGGTTTCAAATAGAATTTCTCTTCAGTTTGGGTCAACATTAGCTCACTCCTTCGCACAACTACGGCGAGACCATGGGCGACAGCGCCGAGGGCGCGAAATATGAAAGCCAGGGGCAAGTGCGAAGCGAAGCGAGCACGTCGCCCCTGGTAAGCACCACAAAAGCACGATCGAGGCCTGAAAGGCCGAGATAATCGCTATTCGTATTACGCCCTTTTCAGGGCTTGTCGCTCTTTACTTGCACGATCCAGGGGCGACGCGCTCGCTTCGCTTCGCGCTTGCCCCTGGCTATCATATTTCGCGCCTTCGGCGCTGCGCAGATTGAAATTCAAACTAATGCAACTCTGTTAGGCGGCGGCGCGGGTGGTTTCCCAGAGATGCGACACGTCGCCAAAATGCTCTTCGACCCACGCGTCTGAGTAGATCGTGTCGAGGTAACGCTCGCCGCGGTCGGGCAGAACTACAACACACGTGGCATCTTTCGGAATTACATGCTGGAAACGTTCGACGGCCGTGATCACACCTCCCGATGAACCGCCGGCCATAATTGCTTCGTGAAGGACCAGACGCCGGCAACCAACAACGCAATCGAGGTCGGAAACGTGCACGCATTCTTCGGCGAGCTTTGGCGCGTAGAGTTCGGGCCGTCGCGCCGCGCCATGACCCGGAATAAGCCGCTTCTGTACCTTGCCGCCAAAGATTACGCTGCCGATTGCGTCAACTGCGATCACTTTGGTCTTTAGTTGATGAGCGCGCACATACTCCGCGCAGCCTCTCACTGTGCCGCACGTGCTGGTCGCGCAGAAGAGATAGTCGGGATCGCTGCCGAGGCCGGCCCCTATCTCACGCATCGTCTCGTAATAAGCTTTCGCGTTATCGTGATTCGCATACTGGTTGGGCCAGTAACTATCCGGAATCAATCGCAGCAACGTCTGAACGCGATCGATGCGCGCCTGAAGAAAGTCTCCCGGACGCGCGCACTCCGTCACCATATCGACGACCACGCCGTACGCATTTAACAGATCGAGGTTCGTTTTCGTGGTCTTGGGATCGACGACGCAGATGAAACGCAAGCCTAGATAAGCACAGATCTGGGCCAGTCCAATGCCCATGTTGCCGGAACTGGATTCGATCACCGTCGTTCCTGGTCCAATCCTTCCCTTCTCGATCGCTTTACTGATGATCGACAACGCTGCTCGATCTTTTGAGCTGCCGCCGGGATTGGCGGCTTCCAGTTTGGCAAAGAGACGGAAGTGAGAGTCGGGGAAGATGCGCTTCAGTTGAACCAACGGGCTGTCGCCAATCGCACCCAGCACGCCTTCGGTTAGACATTTACTCCAGTCGCTCTCGGTGTGAGATCGCATTTTAGTATTCCTGCTGTTTGAGTGTTTATTGAATTACCCAGGCCGCTTGCTTTGGCGCTTTAACTCCGCTGTACCGCGGTATCGAAGCGTTGAGCTCGTCGGAAAGGAGTTCAAGAAAGGCTTGCTGATAGGAATTGAGAAAGAAATGATCTCCGGCCAGCAGATGAAGAATCGCCTGCGCCGTAGTTTGTTTTCGCCAGCCCATCAGGCCCGCGAGCTTCACGACTTGATCTTGTAAGCCACCGAAGACCGTGATCGGACAATCGAGCGGAGCGTCAGCGAGGTATTCATAAGTTTGCAGCAGCTCGACGTCGGCGCGAATCATCGGCAACATCATCATCAGCAATCGCGGATCGTCGAACAGCGGTTGTGGCGTGGTTTTGAGCCGGCGAAGTTCTTCGATGAATTCCGCTTCGGGGAGATTGTACGTGGGCAGTGCGAAGTGCAGACGTTGAGGCGCCTGGCAACTCGATACGAGCAGACGAGTCGGTTGTGCGCCATGCTGGCGTCGCACCAGTCGCGCGGTTTCGAAGGCGATCGCTGCGCCCATGCTGTGACCGTACAGTGCGAAGGGCTCTTTTAGATAAGGAACGAGTGCTTCGCTTACTTCCTGAACGACGGGCGCGATTCGTTTCAACGGCGGTTCGGCTGCGCGATCACCACGTCCCGGAAGTCGCACGACCCACAGTTCAATGTGATCCGGTAGACGATCTTTCCAGGCGTGAAAGATCGTCGTCGAACCACCCGCGTGGTGGAAGCAGAACAGACGAAGCTGGGCCTTGGGATTCGGCCGCGTGCAAAGTAAGGAGCGTGAAGTGGATTCCATTGTCGGTGAACCTTAGTCTGAGTTTAGACAGGATTTACAGGATTGTTCAGGATTTACAGAATCCTGTTTATCCTGAGACATCTTGTAAATCCTGTCTAATGCGAGCAAAGCAGTGGGCCGGGTTAAATCACTTGAAACTCGGCAGCGGGTTTTCCGTTGCCGGACAATTCGGGAGTGGAGGTAAGCGAGTCGTGGCTGATCTGGCCGTAGTCTAATTTGATCAATCGATCGGCGACACTGTAGTACTGATCGTCATGCGAGATCACGAACACGGTCTTTCCGCGTTGCTTCAACTCGGGCAGGATGTGGTGATAGAAAAAATTCTTGAATACCGGATCCTGATCCGCAGCCCATTCGTCAAAGACGTACACCGGCCGGTCTTCGAGGTAAGCAGTCAACAACGCGAGTCGCTTGCGCTGTCCATTCGAGAGATCGATCGTCGAGAGCACTCCGTCTGTAACCGTGACCTTGTGGTCCAGCCGAAGCTGTTTCAGATAATTGCGTGCCTGGTCGTCAATCGAATGGTGTTCCAAACCCAGCAGATTCTCGAACAGGAAGAAATCTGAGAACACAGCCGTGAAGTGCTCCCGATAGGTCTCCTGATTTCGCTCGGTCACGATCTGGCCATTGAATCGGACGTGTCCCGTTTGCGGTAGGTAAAGTCCGGTAATGACTTTGGCCAGCGTAGTTTTGCCACTGCCATTGCCGCCAATCACAAACACCAGCTCACCCGGTTCGATCGAGAGATCGACTGGTCCAAGTGTGAAACCTGCGTTTTGATCTTCTGAAGTGTACGCGTGCGTGACGTTTTCAAACTGCAATGTCGGAGAGTGTCCATTGGAACTCGGCAACGGAAGCGGCGCTAGATCCTCGCCTCCTAATTCAATACCCACTGATTTGATGTTCCTGAGTGCGACATTGGCACGACCGATGTTTGACATCAAAGAAGTGATTACGCCAACCGGCACCATAAGAAAACCGAAAACGAGCACGTAGCCAGTGAGCACCTGGGGACTAATGGAGATCAGCCGGGGCGCTACAAAAAGAAAGAGTCCGAGCGTGATGAAAAACAACGTCGTGCCGATGCTGGATCCTCCGATGACGATACCGTTTCCTCTAATGTTCTCGTATCGATATCGCTGCCCGGTTGGGGTGAAGAGATCGGTCATGAAAGCATCGCGACGGGCACGGTGCAGTTTAAAAAGCTTGATGCCTTCGGCGACCGCTCGCAGGTGCTTGAACATCATGTCCTGTTCTTTTCGGGCGCGGACAAAATGTTTCAAGCCGATCTTGAAGAAAAGCTGGACGCACACAATGCCCAACGGAATTACGATCACCGTGACTACGAGTAACGGTATGTAAAGGTAGCCCAGGTAGAGCAAGCAGCCGAGCAACACCGAGAACTGGAGAAATAGAATCGGCACCGTCGCGAGGCCGTTGGCTAGTGCGGCTACGTCATCGGTGAGCGCCGTCATGATGCGGTGCGTCCTTATTTCCTCGAGCTTCCGCAGCGGAGTCGCCATGATCTGTCGAACAAACTGCGCGCGCAGGTCAAAGATCACCTTTTGCGAGAGGTTAATGAGAAGCAGTTCGGCTACGACGCGGGTGACCGGATATATAAGACATAAGGCCGCGAACGCAAGGATTAGCCAAATGGGCGATGCTTCGCGCGTCGTGAGCGCCTTGTGCGACAATCCAATCAGACTTGAACTGGCGACGCCGCTGAAGATGCTGATAATGATCGCGGCGATGACAACGCCGCGCGATTTTTTGAAAAGAAAAGCGAGCAACTCTCCCATTTCCATCTACCTCCTGAAGTAACCCAGAACACGGGCAGCAATTCCCGCTTCGGATTTTTGTGGTACGAATGGCCTCTCGATGCATTCGGCGAGCACTTTGGCGACTTCGCCAACTGACGGCTGCATCATCATCCGTTCGTGATATCCCGGCACGAAGTGAACCTCGACGGGCTCTTCCGACAACCATCGCCAACCCATCGTTGGATCCTCGACGTCGGCGCCAAACTCGGCCAGAGTGTTATATAAAAACGGTTCCTGTTCGTTGCAGCGGATGACAGTGACCTTGCCGGGATAGACATCTGCTTCGTAGTTGCGCCACGCCGCACCTCTCGTGCGAATGCCCGTGAGCAACCCCCGCAGATAAACAATCCCAACGTCATCCGAAATCTCATCAGGGACGAGACCACCTTTTCGCACCTGCTCGAGGAAGAAACTGAGCTGTGCCTCGCCCTCGCGTGCTTCCAGTTCGCTGACTTCGACTGCAAAGTCGGTCTTGCCCATCCGCATCGCGACTTCCTTCGAGATGACATTCAGCAGCAGCGCGTCTTTGTCTAACTCCGGTAGTAAACGCAGGATCGACGGCGCCCACGTGTCGAGCAGGAAGAGCAACGACACTTCTTCACCGGCACGCATGAGCTGCTGCGCCATCTCAAACGCCACGAATGACCCAAATGAATAGCCGCCGAGTTGATATGGTCCAACGGGCTGCGTCTCGCGCATCCCTTTGACGTACGCGCGCGCCGTCTCCTCGAGCGTCTGGTAGTCTTCGCTGATGTCGACCACGTCGCGGCCCTGTACTCCATAGAACGGCTGTTCGCTGCCGAGCAGTTGGGCCAACTCGTAATAGCGCATCACGTGACCGCCGAGGGGATGCACGCAGAAAATCGGCGGCTTCGATCCCTTCGGCTGAAGCGGCACAATGAGCGAAGGGGCCGTGCCAACCCCGCGCTCGCTGATGATCTCGGCCAGGTGAGCAATGTCATTGGCCTCGGCGAGCGTGCTCAAGGGCAAGTTCTGGCCAAACTCTTTTTGTACCTGGGCCATCAGCCTGAGTGCGAGGATCGAATGTCCCCCGAGATCGAAGAAGCTGTCTTCCACGCCGATCGGATTAACGTTGAAGACTTCCTCCCAGATCGCAACAAGGCGAAGCTCGGTCGGCGTGCGCGGCGGCACATACGTGCGCTCGGCTTCGAGTTTCTCGGGACGCATCGTCGCTAGCGCGCGTCGATTTACTTTGCCGTTCGCCGTCAACGGGAAGCTCGACATCATCACGAACGCTGCCGGGATCATGTGCTCCGGCAGTTTGTGCTTGAGAAACTCGCGGATGTCGGCGGGCTTCGGCGCGGGCTCGTGATCGTAGACGACGTAAGCGACAAGCATCACGTCGCCGCGCGAGTCTTGCTGAGTTTGCACCAGCAGATCTTTCACGTTCTCACACTCGCGCAACGCCGCTTCGATTTCACCTAACTCGATGCGGAACCCGCGAATCTTCACCTGGTGATCGGAACGGCCGATGTACTCGATCGCGCCGTCAGTTCGGTAACGCGCGAGGTCGCCCGTCTTGTAAAGCCGGAGCGCGGAGGCGCGTGAAAATGGATGCGGGATAAACTGCTGTGCCGTGAGTTCGGGGCGGTGGTGGTAAGCGCGCGCAAGTTGGACGCCGCCGATGTAGAGTTCACCGGGCGCACCAACCGGCACTGGCTGCATGCTCGGGTCGAGTAGATAGATTTCCGTGTTGGCGACAGGCCGGCCGATCGGCACCGACCGTTCCTCGTTCGCTCCGCACTCCCAGAACGTAACGTCGATCGCGGCTTCAGTCGGGCCATAAAGATTGTGCAAGCGCGCGCCGAGTCGTTCGAAAAACCGCTGTTGCAAGTCGTAACTCAACGCTTCGCCACTGCTCATCACCTGGCGCAAACTGTGGCACGTCGAAACTTTCGCATCCTCAACAAACGCCTGAAGCATGGACGGTACGAAGTGACAGGTCGTGATCTGCGCTTCGTTGATTAGCTCGATCAAGTAGGCACGATCCTGATGTCCGCCGGGTTTTGCGAACACCAGGTGCGCTCCGATCATGACGGGCCAGAAGAACTCCCAAACCGAGACGTCGAAACTGAACGGCGTCTTTTGCAGAACGCGATCATCAGGCGTCAATCGGTATTGCTGCTGCATCCAGGTCAAACGATTGAACAAGCCGGAGTGCGTGTTGAGCGCGCCCTTCGGCTGGCCGGTCGATCCGGAGGTATAGATCATGTAGATCGAGTTATCGCCGTTGACGTTCACCGCCGGGTTCTCCTCCGATTCAGCGGCGATCGTTGACCAGTCATCGAGACTAATAAATCGTGCGCTTGTTTGCGGTAGTTGGGCCAACAGGTGGCTTTGCGTCAGAACAATCGAGACACCTGAATCCGCAAGCATGTACTCGACTCTGCTCGCCGGGTAAGAAGGATCAATCGGCACGTAAGCGCCGCCTGCTTTGAGTATTCCAAGCAGGGCAATCATCAGCTCAACTGAGCGTTCCGCGGCAACGCCGACTAAAACTTCCGGTCCAACGCCGAGCCGTTGCAGGTGGTGCGCCAACTGGTTCGCTCGGCGGTTGAGATCATCGTAAGTAAGTTGCTGATCTTCGTAGACGACGGCGATGGCATTTCCCATTCGCTCGGCTTGGGCTTCAAACACCTGGTGAATCGGCTTCTCATTCGGATACTTGATGGAAGTGTTGTTCCACTCGACGACGAGTTGCTTGCGTTCGGGCTCCGAAAGCAACGACATCAGCTCGTAGCGGCCATGGGGATTCCTCACCATCGATTCGAGGATCTTCAGAAAGTAGCTCCGGACTACTTGAGCTTGCTGGTGATCCACGAGGGAAGCGTCGTAAGTCAGCGCCAGTTCAAACTGCGACGAGGAGAAGTCCTGGTTGCAATCAGTGACGAAGACGTAGTTGCTGGCGCCGCGAATCTCCACCTCATGGACCTGCGCGCCGCTGACCCGCGGCACGGTCTTGTAGAGAAAGAAGTGCGTGAAGTTGAACATCGTCTCGAAGAGTATCTGTCCCCCTTCGAGCGTCTTCAGCTCCGATATTGGGAACCGCCGGTAAGGCAACAACTCGCCTTCAAGTTCAAACACGCGTTGGACCAGCTCCATCCAGGTGCCGCCGGAAAGATTCATACGCACCGGAACTGTGTTGGTGAAGAGCCCGAGCACGCGGTCTCCGTCTTCGCGTTCCGGCCGGCCGCTGACAACCATTCCCGTCGTTACATCCGATTGACCGCTGACCATGCTCAGCATCTTCATCTGGGCCGCGAGGACAAAGCTCTTGACTGGTATGTTCGTCGACAATGCGAGCTGCTTCAGTTCTTCGCACAACTCCACGGGCGGCAAAACTTGAATCGTTAAATTTTCCGGAATTCCCGGGCGCGCACCCGGCCGCCGTGGCATCGTCGTGATGGTGAGACCACGCACTGTCTCCGACAGGTACTGCTGCGCCTCGTTCGAGTTGAGCACTTCCCTTTCCAGCGCCACAAACTCCCGGTAACTTAATGACGGCGGCGGCCCAATCTTGCTTTCTTTACCTGTGTGATGAGCAAGGTAGAGTTGGAACAACTCAGTGAGCATCACGGCCATGCTCCAGCCGTCGAGAATGGCGTGGTGGTTGGCCCACGTAACCTGGCACGACGTATCTGTGCGCCGGTGTATGGTGAACCGAATCAGCGGTACTTCATTGAGATCGAATTGCCGCCGTGTTTCGTCATCGATAAACTTCCTCAGGAACTGATTCTGCTCCTCTTTCCCCAGGTGGCGAATGTCGTGCACGGTCAGCGGGCAAGGCGACTCGGGCCACACCAACTGCAACGGCTCGTTGTAGCTGCTGAGATCGAATGTCGTACGCAGAATCGGATGGCGCGCGATCATTTGACTGATGGCGAGCTCCATCGCCTTCAGGTCGTAGGGCAGCTCGAGGTGGAACGTGGAGACGTCTATATAGAGATCCGAGTTCTCGTGGTAGAGATTGTGAAAGACCATTCCCGCCTGGAGTCGCGCGAGCGGAAACGCGTCTTCCACGCCGGCGGGAAGCTTTTCGCGATCCTCTTCCGTCAACAGACTGAACGGCGCTGTCTCGAGAAGCGGAATGGCTCCAGGATCGTGAAGCTTCGAGACTTTAGCGAGCGCCTGAATCGTCTGCTGCTGGAAGAGATCCTGAACCGTGAATTCGATTCCCAGACGTTGGGCCTTCGCGCGAATCTGGATGCTGCGAATCGAGTCGCCGCCGAGCTCGAAATAGTTGTCGTGGATGCCGACGCGATCCACTCCCAGCACTGACGCCCAGATCTCACCGAGGTCGCGTTCGATGCGCGTGAGCGGTCCAGCGTAGATGTTGTCGTCTGAGCGCGCAGGCGCCGGCAAAGCTGCGAGATCGATTTTTCCGTTCGGAGTCAGGGGCAATGCATCGAGCGTCATGAAGACCGCGGGCAACATGTAGTCGGGCAGGTTCTGCGCGAGAAACTCACGCAGATCGCTACTCGTCGTTGCGGGTTGGTGGCGCGGCACGACGTAAGCAATGAGTTGCTTGCGACCCGGTGTGTCTTCACGCAAAACGACGGCGCAATCACGCGTGTTGGGATGCTGGCGGATGGCTCCGGCTACTTCTTCGAGCTCGATTCGGAAGCCACGAATCTTCACCTGGTGATCGCGGCGGCCGATGAACTCCAGAGTTTCCTTCGTTGGGAACTTAGCCAGGTCGCCGGTGCGGTAAAGTCTCGCGCCCCGTTGATTGCTGAAAGGATTCGGAACGAAGCGTTCGGCGGTCACGTCGGGCCGTTGATAGTAGCCGCGGGCCAGAAGGTTTCCACCAATGTTCAACTCGCCCGGCATATTCACCGGGACGGGCTCGAAGTTTTTGTCGACGACGTAGAGTTGCGTGTTACTAATCGGCGGACCGATCGGCACTTCTCCTCCGTCGAATGGCAAATGCGACAACTCGATCGCCGTGGAAACGATTGTCGATTCAGTCAGTCCGTAGGTGTTAATTAACAACGGCCTTCCCGCGATACGTTGCCAGGCGCTCAGTCGCTCGGGCAACACTCTTTCGCCCGCGATGACTACCATTCGCAGCACCGGCGGAAGCGACAGCCCCGATGACGAGACCACTTCCGTCAACTCGTGCCAGTAAGCTGTCGGCAGACTGATGAATGTGATGGCCCACTCCTCACATAAGTCGAGGAAGGTCGGCACTGATGCCAGCATCTCTTCCGTTCGCAGCACCAGCGTTGCGCCGTTGCTGAGACACGGAACGATCTCCTCGATGCTGGTGTCGAAGCTCAACGAGCAGAATTGCAATATGCGATCGCCGGCGGTGATTGAGTATTCACGCGTGGCGGTTTGCGTGTAGTCGAACAGCGATCCGTGTTGGATCATCGTTCCCTTTGGTTTCCCGGTGGAACCAGAGGTGTAGATTACGTACGCGAGGTTGTCGACTGTCGGACCATCGCCAGGTTTCTCAGTGCTCTCAACAGCAATCTCCGGCCAATCTGAATCCAGACTGATCGTCTTGATCTCGTGCTGCGGCAAACCCGGCATCAGGTGTTGCTGCGTGAGCAACACTGCGCAGCGGCTATCGTCGAGCATGAAGGCCAGCCGGTCCTTCGGATAAGTCGGATCGAGGGGCACAAACGCAGCGCCGGCTTTGAGTACACCCAGCAACCCGATAATCAATTCAAGCGAACGTTCGGTGCAAACGCCTACCACTGATTCGTGCGCGACACCACGACGGCGTAGCGCGTGAGCGAGTTGGTTCGCGCGTGCGTTGAGCTCGGCATAAGTTAGTGTTTGCCCTGCGACTTCACACGCGATCTTTTCTGGCGCCTGCTCGGCCTGCGATTCAAATTGGGCAACGATCGTTTGGTTTCGCTCATACTCTCGCCGCGTTTGATTGAACCTTACGACGAGCTGTTCCCTTTCCTTCTCCGTCAACAACGTCGCAAACGCAACTCGCTGCGAATTGTCTGCGAGGAAGCAATCGACGATCTGTAAGAAGTGCCTGACCGCGTCCCGTCGCCGTTGCTCGCTGAACACGTCGCGATGGAACTTGATCCCGAGCTCAAAATTGCGTGACGACCACTTGTAGTCGATCAGTTCGATGTTCAGGCTCTCCAAACCGTGTCCGGCATATAACCACTCATATTGGACAGACGTGCCGTTAACACTAGTCGGAGCCGGGGGACCCGCGTAGTTAACGAGCACATCGTACGCGGGTTTGCGAGCAGAATTTGCAACCGGGTAGTAGCGATACTTTGAGACTCTCCGGTATTCAGACTGCGTTCGCTTGATCAACGACTCGAACGTATCACCGTCTTCGACCGCGATGCGCAACGGATGGACACTCATGAACCCTCCGATGGTGTCTCTAAACCCGTCGCGATTGTGATAGTAAACGCCGAGTGGGATGCGCGGTGTGCCGGTAATGCGATAGAGAAATGCCGACGAGAGAGAGACGAAGATACTGAACAGCGTCAGTTCGTGCGACAACTGGAAAATGCCCTCACTCGTGGCAATCTCCTTGAGCCGTCGACTGCGCTCCGCACCAAGATCGACCACTATTCTCTCGACGTCGGCGGTATGCTTCACGGGTTGCTTGCCATAGAAAGCCAACGGCTCAACCTCGTCGGCTAACTCCCGCTGCCAGAACTCCTGTGCCTCCAGATACTGCGGCGAGCGGCGAAGCTTTCGTTCATGATCGATATAGTCGACGTATTGGTTCAGCTCCTGCTTCTCGCTCAACTCGCCGGTCAAAGAGCGTTCGTAGAATGACATCAGTTGACGGGCGATGATGCCTTCAGACCACGCGTCGCAGATCAGTTGATGAGTGTTGAAGTAATTCGTGTAGGCCTGCTCCGACATTTTTATCAAAGCGCAATCGAACAGGCGCTGGTTCAGCGCGAGGGTGGCCCTGCTGCGGTCGCGCAACCACCCGCTCAGTTTTGCAGCGGGATCTGGTTCGCGCGAGAAGTCGAGCCGCTCCATCTCCCACTGGAGCGACGGCAGCACGCGTTGGTGAATTGCGCCGGCTTCATCTTCTTCAAAGATGGTGCGCAACGCGTCGGTGGAATTCACGAGCGTACGCCACGCATTGCGGAGGTGGTCCGGCTCGACGTGACCGGTCAAATTAATGAGGACGGGAATGTTGTAAACCGGCGCGTCGCCATTCAGCTTTTGCCCCAACCAGATCATGAACTGGTTTCGCGTGAGGTTTGAACGATCAATAAGCTCGGCGAGCTCATCAGTCTCGGCCCGATCGGGGCCGATCTGCGCGAGGAACGAGGAGAGCGATTGCTCCGGATGAGCAACAAAGTTTTCGAGCAGGCGATTGAAGTCGGCCAATAGCCGATCGATCAGGTCGTCTGCAAACAAGCGAGTGTCGTAGCTCATGCCGATGAACAACTGCGCGCCGGTGTGCACCAGAATCGACAGTGGGTTGCTGATCTGAAGCGTACCTCCACCGGCTCCGATCTTGATGTTTACCGTCTCGAGCGTGCGGGTCGACTCCGACTCCGACGTGACAATCGACGCCATGTCAAACGCGATAATGCTTTCGAACAGAGGCACGCCGCGCGGAATGTCGCTCCACTTCTGGATCTGCTGGAGGGGCGAGTATTCGTATTGAAGAGTTTCGGCCTGCTGAGTTTGCACGTCGTTGAGCCACGACAGCAGCGGCTGATCGTGTGCGATCCGAACACGCATCGGCAGCGTGTTGACGAACATTCCAAGGATCTGCTCGACGCCCTCGAGATCCGTTGGACGCCCCGATACGACTGAGCCCAAGACGACATCCTGCTGATCACAGTATTTGCTCAGGATCAGCGACCAGGCTCCTTTCAACAGCGTGCTCAGCGTGAGTCGATGTGTACGCGTGAAAGCGTTGAGCGCGCTGGTCGTCTCTTCTGGGACCATCACGCCGTTCTTTTTGTAAGGAGGACTCGGTTGCGATTGCTCCTCGGCAGTTAGCGAACGCGCGAGGGCACTGGGACGCGTGAAGCCCTGCAACGTGCGGCGCCAAAAAGCCTCGGCCTTGGGCAGTTCCTGTTGCTGTAGCCAGCGAATGTAATCGCGGAACGGGCGCGAGCGCGGGAGTTGCGGCTTTCGTCCGGTGCAGTGCGCGCTGTAAAGCTCGAATAATGCCTTGTCGAGTAAACCTTCTGACCAGCCGTCTATCAGGATGTGGTGCCACGTCCAAACCAGGTGATACTTTTCGTGGCCGAGCACAATGAGCGTCATCCGTATTAGCGGCGGCTGTGAAAGATCAAAACCCCGGATGCGATCCGCTTCATAAAACTCAAGTAGCCGGCGTTTGGCTTCCGCTTCCGGCACGTCAGACCAGTCTTCCTGATGAAGCGTGACTGGGACTTTTGACTGCACCACCTGAATGGGCTTCTCGAGATCTCCCCAGAGGAAGAAAGTGCGCAAGATTGCAAACCGATCCACCACGTCTTGCCACGCGCGCTCTAAAGCAGCGATGTTGAGTTCGCCATTGAGCGTGTACGTGCCTTGTTTGACGTACACGCCGGATCCCTGGTCCATCAAGCTGTGGAAGAGCATGCCCTCCTGCATCGGCGAGAGCGGATAGAAGTCTTTGACTGTGCTCATTGTTTTTCCCGAATTGTTTTATGTGTTAGGGCTTTGCCCTGGACGAATCAAAAGTTCGCTCTTGGATACAGTCAGTACCATCCGCGGTAGCGGATGGGTGCGCAGCCCTGGGTCCCGAGCGCGGTCTACGACGTACCCATCCGCTACCGCGGACGGTACTGACTGTGTCCAAGCCCGACGTCCAAGTTTTGAGGCACGCCCATGTGTTAGGTGAGGCTGGGTTTACCGGCGGCGACAAGCGCTTTAACTCGATCGAGATCTTTCTGTTCCCAGTTGAAATCGGTGAGGTAGCTCTCCTCCGTATATTCGCCTTCGCCGCTCAGCGCTGACCTGATCATCGCCCTCAGCGTTTCGGCAAAGCTCGTCGAGAGTTCCTCGATGGTGACTCGATAGAAGTGTTGTTTGCTGAAAGCCCACTCAAAGCGAAGCTGCCGTCCCGTTATCCAGCCGAAAACTTCCAGCATGGATGTATGTGCACGCTTCCATTTCAACGTTTCGAGCGGCCGCGCGAACAGAACCGACTCGAATGCGACGAGGTCGCTCTCGCCCTTGAAGCCGAAAGTGAGTTGCGCTCGACGGTCAGCGCGTCCGAATGTCAGCTGTCCGACTGTCCGAGAGAGGTTGATGGTGTCGGAAGGTTCGCTTCGAGCGTCCGTCAGAACGTCGATCAAGACCTGATCCGTGTCGGCCCATGCCGCAATCGCCTGCTTTAAGGCCCTGAGCGACAACTGATTCCACTCGAGATCCGGCGGCTCCTCGTCTTCACCAATCAACGTGCCGATATCGAGCGAGACGTCTATCGTGTCAAACTCGCGAATGACCGTCTCGCCTTCTCGATCGACTGGTAACGGCGGTATATGCTCGGCCTCAGGCTCCGCACCGGAGGCGTCCAACTCACTCGCGCCGGTCAAAAGGCTTTGCGCCCACTGCTTGAATGACGTCGTCTTCGGCGCGAAACGAACAGTCTCGCCGCCGCTTAACTGTTCATAAGCGAACTGAAGATCCGCCAGTAGAATCTCCCACGACTGATCGTCAGCGGCGAGTGCATGCACGGCCAGCACCAGACGCGCACGCAGATCACCAGCCAGACGCATGTATGCCGCTTGAATAGTCGTGCCTTGTGTCAGATCCAACTCCGCTTGCAGGTTCGTGATCACGGCGTCGCAGGCGAGGCTCAGTTCAGCCTCAGGCAGATGCGACAGATCCATTCGCACGAGCGGCCGGCTGTGCTCGATCGGACCGTTGAACTGATGCCAGTCTGAACCATCCTGGGTAAAACGCAGCCGCAACGCGTCGTGATGCGAGATGAGTTGTTCCAGCGCCTGCTCCAACAGATCGGGATCGACGTCGGGTTGCAGATCGACAATGATCGTCGTGGCCTTGTTGATTTCGTTGATCGAGCCCGTCGCTATCCAGCGTCGTTGACTCGGAGTGATCGGAACGGGACCAGTCACCTGACCCTGCTCGGCTTGCAGAAACGACTGCGAACCAACCTTTTCAGCCAGCGCGGCCAGTGTCTGGTTCTCGAAGATATCTATCGGCGCGAGCTTCAATCCTGCCTGCTTTGCTCTGACCGCAACCTGCACTGCTAAAATTGAGTCGCCGCCCAACTCGAAGAAGTTATCGTTCACTCCGATTTGTTCTAACCGCAACGCCTTCCGCCAGATGCCCGCCAGCACTTCTTCGACCGGTGAGGCCGGAGCGACAAAAGTCTCTTCGTCCTCCTCACGCTCGAAAGAAGGCAGCGGCAGCGACTTGCGATCAATCTTTCCGCTTGCCGTCAACGGCAACTCTTCAAGCGTCACGAACGCCGACGGCACCATGTACTGCGGCAGCCTGCGTTCGAGAAACGCGCGCAGTTCGCGATTCGTAACGCCCTCGGGTGTGCGCGGCACAACATAAGCGATCAGCCGCTTAACACCCGGCTCAACTTCACGCCCGACGACTGTCGCTTCTTTCAGCCCGGGATGCTTCGCGAGGTGCGTCTCAATCTCACCAGGCTCGATGCGATAGCCGCGAATCTTTACTTGATGATCGATGCGGCCGAGGAATTCGATCGTCCCATCAGCCAGTTGCCGTCCTAGATCTGCTGTTCGATAGAGCCGCTCGCCGGGTCTGGTCGCATATGGATTCGGAACGAACGTCTTGCTGGTCTTCTCCGGATCGATCAGGTAACCGCGCCCGACACCCGTGCCGCCGACGCAAACCTCACCAGTCATCCCGAGCGGAACCTGCAACAGCTCCTCGTCGAGAATGTAGATTTGAGTGTTTCCGACAGCGCGGCCAACGGGTGCAATTTCCGGAGCGTCTTTGGGCACGGCAGGGATGAAGTTGTGCGTCACGTCGTCCGAGCACTCGGTTGGACCATAAGCGTTCAGGATTGGAATGTTGGGATGGCGCTTGAGCCAACGCCGGCACAGGTTCGAAGGCAAAGCCTCACCCGTCAACACGAGGAGTTTTAACGAAGACCAGCTGAAGATCGTCTCCTCTGACGCTTCTTCGAGATCGAGCACTGCGCGGAGAAATGAAGGCACGATCTCGAGTACGGTAACGCCTTCGCGCTCGACTTGTTCGTGCAATGATGCCGGATCGCGCCGCTGTTCGTCGTTGACGATGTGAACTGACCCACCAACGAGGAGGGCGGCCAGCGCCTGCCAGACAAAGATGTCGAACGACTGTGGCGCCGTTTGTGCGATTCTGGTTTGCTGATCCAACTGTAGGTCGTCGATCTTGAGGAACAGATGATTCATCATCCCTTGTTGCTCGACCATCGCTCCCTTTGGCGCACCCGTGGAACCGGATGTGTAAATGACGTAGCTCAGGTTTCGCGGTGAGGAGTCAGCGCCACCTGCGGTAGCGGATGGGTAGTTCTTCGAAAGCAGGTCTTCGATCTGTTGAAACCGCGGTGGGTTATCCGTGCTCATCAGATCGAGCGCTTCCATAATGTTTGGAGTGCAGTCGTTCGCAACGAGCACGAGCGCGACGTCGCCCTGGCTGAGCGCATGCGCCAGCCGCTGATCCGGCGCAGTCGGGTCGAGCGGCAGGCATGCCGCGCCGGCTTTGAACGTCGCCAGCATCGCGGTCAGAAAGTCGATCCCACGATGGGCCAGTAGACCAACGATCGATTCAGGACCGATTCCGAGCGAGCGAAGATGTTGCGCCAAACCGTTCGCCCGGTCTTTCAAACTTGCGTAGCTCAAACATTGTCCATCTGCCGAGACCGCGATACTGTCCGAAGTCCTTTCAGTCTGCTGCTCGAACAACTCTGAAAAACTCCGCTGATGCGGATAAAGCTTCTCGGTATTGTTGAACTCTTCAACCAACTGCTTCCGCTCCGCCGCGGTTATCAGCTCCACTCGCCGTAACTGTTTCGCACGGTCCTCCAGGAACCTGTCGATGACGGAAACGAAATGATTGAAGATTTGACCCTGATGGTATTCGTCGAAGACGTCGCGGTGAGCATCAATCTGGACGACCAGGTCGTCTTTTCCTCCCACGCGAAGGGTGAATGCGAGACTCTCCTTGCCCTCCTGCGAGCGAACAACCTCGTGAACGATCGGAATGCCGTTGAACACATACAGCGGCGACACGTTGACGTAGTTGAAAACAAGATCGTACGCCTCATCCAGTGCCGTATTTCCGACGGGGTACTCGCTGTGCCGCAACATTCGCGCGAATTCGCCCTGCACTTTTTTGGTCAGCGTCAGGAAGGTTTCGTCGTCGTCGATCACCAACCTCATCGGCAGGATGTTCATGAAGAGGCCGATGACGTCGTCTTTTTTCGAGCGCCGGTTATGGAAAGGCACACCGATGGAGAGCTTTCGGCTGCCGCTGACGCGATGAATGTAGGTGGCGAAGATTGCCGTCAGGACACAAAAGAGCGAAGCATCAGGCGACAGAAAAAAGAACTCTTTGTCGCGTGCTGCGGCCTTGAGCATGCGCATGCGCGTCGCGTCGATATTTTCATTAATGCGCTTGATCCGGTTGGTAGGTTTTGAGGCCGGCTTTCCATAGAACGCCATCGGCTCAATCGGGTCTGCCACTTTTTCCTGCCAATAAGCCTCAGACGCCACGGCGCGAGGTGAACTCAAATACTCCTGCTCGCGACGCACAGACTGGTGGAACGACGGCAAGGGTTTCGCTTCTTCGAGCCGGTTATCGAGCGAGAGTTGGTAGTAGTCACTAACCAAACGTTCCGTGAGCATCACCGATGAGGCATCCGCAATCATGTGATGGATGTTCATGTAGAACGCGCTCGAGTTGTCTCCCAACTTCACCAGGGCGAAGTGAGTTAACGACTTCTCCAGATTGAAGGTTCTCTGGCAGGCTTCTCTGGCCCATTGATTGAATGCCGCCATCGGATCGACAGCCGAAGTAAAGTCGTAATGTTCCAGGCCGGATTCGTGCTCCGGTAGAATGTGTTGATATGGAACTCCTTCCTTCTCACGAATGATCGTGCGAAAGGCATCGACGTTCTGAATCAGTTTGGCGATGGCACGGCTGAAGTGTTCGCGGTCTACCAGCATGGGAAAGAGCAAGTAGCCGCCCTGGTTGTAGATCGGCTCATTCGGGAAAAGCTTTTCCCACGTCCAGATTCGCAACTGTAGTTTTGTCAGACCCAACCCGTGTCCATTGCCGTTGACAGCGGTGAGTGTTGGTTCAAAAGTTTTGGTGACAGTTATTGGCTTTGTCAGGTCTGGCGGTAACGCGGAGAGCGGACGCTCCGAATCTGCGAGCACCGCGCACAGCAGCGTCTCAAAGTATCCCATCCATTTTTGAATCGTGCTCTCCTCAAACAATGTTGGATTGTAGTTCCACTGGAGTATTGTCTCGTCTGGCTTCTCGTTGATGTCCAGAGTGAGATCGAATATCGGCGCCGGCGTAGGATTCGCATCAATTGTGACTTTGATTCCGTTAAAGTCCATCTCCTCGGAGCTACGGTCGAGATTGAATTTCACTGAAAGTGGCGACATGCGATCGCGTTGTAATTGCACCTTCAGCAGCCGGAACACCCTACTCAGCGAAACATCCTGATGCTCGTAGGCCTCCCACATCAGTCCTTTCACCGTTAAAAGAAACTCATTGAACGTCGGATCGCCTGCGATCTGACTTTGCAACGGCGCCCCGTTCAGACGAAATCCCATCAGGTCGTTGCGCGCTACTCCATCGCGATCCGCAGTAGTGATCCCAACCAGCAACACACGTTGGCCCGTCAGCTTATGCAAAAGGACCTTGAAAACCGTGAGCATCATCAGAAAAGCGGTGCAACGCTTTGAACGGCACCACTGCTGAACCTGGTGCGTTATCTCCGGACCGAGATAGGCGGTGTAACGCTCACGCTTGAACGAATGAGTCGGAGGTCGCGGGTGGTCCGCGGGCAAATTCAGCAAGGTCACCCCGCCGGCGAAAGCTTTCATCCAGTACGCTTCGTTGACCTCGTTCGTGACTTCTGAACGCTGCCGCCCGGGATCTTGCAGGTAATCGCTGAACTGCCTCGGCTGCGGCAACGAACAGACTTCGCCGCGACATTCAGCCCCGTAAATCGCATTGAACTCTTTGAAGAAGACGCTGAGCGACTGACCATCGATAATCGAGTGGTGATAAGTGAAGATAAGCAGGTGATACTGCGGCTCGAGTCGTGCCAGCCGGAATTTGAAGAGCGGGCCTCGCGCGAGGTCAAACGACTGTCTCATTTCAGCCTTTGACCATTCATCCACCTTGCGCTTCCGTTCTTCTTCGCTCAAGCCCGAGAGATCAAAAACGGGCGCAGACACTTTGACCCGACTATGAATGTATTGGTGTTCGCCATCTTCACTGTACGTGATGCGCATCGCCTCGTGGCGATCGGTGAGTTTCTGCATCGTCCGGTACAGCGCGTCCACATCAAGCGCCCCCCGCATGTGTAACATACTGGATTCGTTGTAACCGCCGTTCGCGTCGTCGCTGAGCTGAGCCAGCGTCCAGAGTTGCTTCTGGCCCTCCGTCATCGGAAACTTGCGCGGCAACTCAATAACCTTAGCAGCAGCTGGCCTTAGCTCCGCGTCGGGTCGTATTTCTATTTCCTCTCTTGACTCTGTTTTCGACTCTGGTTCGCGCTCGTAGCGTTTCTTCAGTTCGTTAACGTAGTGCAGGCTCTCCATTGTCGATTCGAGATCGACGCCGAAATCGATCAGGCAGCAAAGCTCATCAACGCCGGCCTCGATCAGTTTGTCGACTACCGGCACGCAGTGATCCGGCGTACCTATCAACGCGTCGTTGACATAGTCTTTGAAAGCTCCGGAGAAGACGTATTGCAGATCCTCTTTCGGAAGCTGGGCAAAGTTGACGGCTGGACGTTTGCCGCGATTTGTTGCCACGGTGTTCTTCAGCGCCACTGAAGCCTGTAGATACTCAGCCAGCGGCCCTCGCGCCTTCTCTCGCGTTTTTTCGAGATCGTCACCGAGGAAGGCGTGGATTTGAACCGTCACATGGCCGGCATTTGGACCGTGATTAGCCGTAGCTGCTTGTCGATACAGGGCGATTCTCTCCGCTATGTCTTCGAGAGTGCGGCCCATGAAGTTGGTGAGAAAGCCCGCGTTCATCTCGCCCGCCTTGACGCCGCCCGTCGGCGAAGCGACCGTTAACCAGAACGGCAGTTCCGGCTGCATCGGCATGGGCACGAGTTTGACGTCGACGCTCTGACCATCGACGCCAGGCACCAAGACTGACTCACCGCGCCAGAGTCGTCGCACCATCTCGATGCCGTCGTGCATCAATTCACGGCGATTGTGAAAAGAGTTCGGCGCGAGAACAAAATCGTTGCGATGCCAACCCGACGCGAACGAGATCCCGACGCGCCCTTTCGACAAGTTGTCGACGACGGCCCACTCTTCCGCGACTCGAATCGGGTTGTGCAACGGCAGTGCGACACTGCCGGCGCGAATTTGAATGCGATTGGTTTCGCGCGCGAGGGCCGCGGCCATGACTGACGGATTTGGTGAGAAGCCGCCGAAGGAATCGAAATGGCGCTCGGGAATCCAGACTGCTTCGAAGCCATGTTCGTCGGCAAAGCGGGTGGTGGCGAAGATCAGGTCGTATTTGTCGTCACGGAATTCGGGCCAGTAGTTGCCGAAGTAATAGAGGCTGAATTTAATCGTTTGCTTCTTGCTGGCGACGGGTGGAGCAGCCACGGATGACACGGACACTACGGATTCTTTATGCCCATTACCTGAGGGCGACTCTACTTCTATCGGTTTCCTGGGTGTGATTGGGCTATCGGGGCGGCGCGGTAGGAAGCCACCGCCACGCAGATCTTCCACCGTGCTCGTCACGGCATCGACAACCTTGCGAATGTCTTCCTGCGTGTGGGCCGTCGACAGGAAGTAGTTTCCGCCGTCCCAAACGTGAATGCCCTTGCTGAACAGGTGATACCCGAATAACTCCGGATGCTTGAACTCACGGCCGTTCACGAACCGGAACAGCGATCCAAAATGCACGCAGTGAAGCGGCACCGACTCCTGCTCGAAGTACGCGTTGAGCGTGGTAACGAGCTCTTCAGTTTGGCGGTTGACTCGTTCCTGCAAGGCGGGGCCATCGTCTTTTAAACGTTTGAGCACGGCCGATGCGGCTGCCATCACGAGCGGATGTTTGAAGAACGCCGCCGCGAAAAATGTCTTGTCTGCTTGTGGATAAGAGGCGTCGCCGAAATTCCAGTAACCGCCGTCAAAGCAATCCATGAATTTGCTCTTGCCCGCTACGACTCCGATCGGCAATCCGCCGCCGACAATCTTGCCGTACGTCGCAAGGTCGGCTTTGACGCCGAAATAGTGCTGCGCGCCACCGGGATGAATGCGAAAACCGGTGATCATCTCGTCGATGATCAAGGCAGTGCCCGACTCTGAGGTGATTTTTCTTAGTTCATGCAGGAACTCGCGCGGCTGAAGATCAGGCCTGCGACTCTGCACCGGTTCGACCAGCACCGCAGCCAATTCGTGCGCCTGTGCTTTAAGGATCTCCAGCGACTGCGGATCTCCGTAATCGAGTACTAAAACATCTTCGACTGTTTTCGAATTGATGCCCGGTGCGGTCGGCATGGCGCCGGATTTGTCTTTCAAACTTCGCGCCATCGTTAGGTCAGACCAGCCGTGGTACGAGCCTGCAAACATCGCGAAACGACGACGCTGCGTTACGACGCGAGCGGCGCGTAAAGCTCCCATGACGGCCTCGGTGCCCGAGTTGCAGAAGTTTACGCGTTCGACGCCGGTCAACTCGCAGATCATCGCGGCCACTTTTCCGGTCAACTCGAGTTGCGGCGCGAGTGCGACGCCGTCCTTGAGTTGTTCCTCGATGGCTTCGCGGATGAATGAAGGCGAGTTGCCGAAGAGGTTCACACCATAGCCCATCGAGATATCGACATATTCGTTGCCGTCGACGTCAAAGATCTTCGATCCGGCGGAGCGTTGAGCGTAGATCGGATAAACGAGTTCCTTGAGTAGAAGACTGAAACCGACTGAGAGCCTTGAATCGGCCAGCGATCGACGGCTGGCTTGCGCGATGCGTTTCGACCCGGCGGTGCGTTCGATGTAACGACGAGTGAAGTCGGCGAGATATTCGTGTTGTTGTGCTGTGAGATCGTTTGCAGCTCGGATCTCGAGCGGTTTGTGCGGAATGAAAGGCTCAGGGGCTGAAGACGTCTCGACTAGCACGGACGCAGGGGCGTTGATCTTCTGTTGGAGCAGTTCAAGCTGTTGAGTAATCAACCGGAGTTGTTCCGTCAGATCCGTGTTCTGGACCACGGATGGAACGGGGGCCACGGATGGAACGGATGGGACGGGGATTGGCACGGATTGGGGTTCGGGTTCCGGCTCGGTTGCGTACATCTCCGGCGGTAACTGCTCGTCGAGGTAGTGTGAAACCGCATCGAGCGTGGTCAAGTCCTCAAACAGCAACCGGAACGGAATTCTCACCCCGCACTGCTCCTGAATTGCCTGCGTGAACTGAATGATCAGGAGGGAGTCGACGCCGAGATCAAAGAAGCTGACATGGATGTCTTTTTCCGTCGTCTCAAGGCCGATGAGTTTGTAGGCGACGGAATGTAACATCGAGAGAATCGCATCGCGCCGTGCCGATTTTGTGGGAACGGGGTTTGATTGTTCAGGCATAAAGGCCTCCGGTTTCTGTTCGGTAAAACTTTCACTCTCTTCTGCGAGGGAGAGTGGTACTTCTTCTATAACTTTGTCTTTCGAGCGCGACGCCGGCCGCGGCACCCAATAACTTTCGCGTTCGAAGGGATATAACGGTAAGGGTATGCGCTGACACTTTTCCTCGCCGTGAAAATTGGACCAGTTGACAGACGCGCCCTGCATCCACAACGAACCCAATGTCTGAATCACAAACGCGCTCGCGCCCTGATCGCTGCGAGCCGGTGGTAAAGAGGTGAACATCGCGTGCGAGCGTTCGCGATCCATCTGTTGCGCGAGCGTGCAAAGAGTTCGGCCTGGTCCAACTTCGAGCAGCACGGCCTCCGGTTCGTTCATTAGCTGTTCAACGCCTTGAGCAAACCTCACCGTCTGCCGAATATGTTTGGCCCAGTAAGCCGGACTGCACGCTTCAGCCGGTTCGATCCATGTGCCGGTAACATTGGAGACGTAACGAATCGATGGCGGTCTCAATGTTATCCGTTCGAAATGCTGCGTGAGAGATGCGAGGATCGGATCCATCGCCGGTGAGTGCATCGCGTGTGATGTGTTGAGCCGGCTACAAGCAACCGCTCGCTCATTGAGCAGTTGTTGCAGGGTGGCCACGGCTGCTTCGTCGCCGGCTACAACACATTCTGAGGATGAATTCACGGCAGCCAATGAAAGCTGTCCGTTCAGTAAAGGTAAAACTTCGGTTTCCGGAAGCCTGACGGCGAGCATGTGGCCGTTGGGCATTTCTGCGACGAGGCGGCCGCGCATCGCGATCAACGGCAGCGCTTCCTCGAGCGTGAATACACCAGCCAAACACGCAGCGACATATTCGCCGAGGCTGTGACCAATCATTGCCTCGGGTTGAATGCCCCAGTGCATCCACAGTCTCGCTAGGCAGTATTCGATAACGAAGAGCGCCGGTTGTGTGAACTGTGTTTGGGTAAGCTTCTCGCTCGCCTCAACGCTTCTCGCTTCACTCGGGTAGAGCAATCCGCGCAGGTCGAGGTCGAGCCATCGCGCCAGAATCTCAGCGCACTCATCGACCAACCGCTTGAAGTACGGCTCGTCGCGATAAAGATCGTGCGCCATGTTCACATGCTGACTTCCCTGTCCCGGAAACATGAACATTACTGGCCGGAATCGCGTCTTATCCCCGGTCGTCAACACTCGCTTTGGATCGCGACTTGTCAGTGCGTTCAGTGCGCCCTCACGATCGCGACAAACGAGCATGCGCCGGTGTTCCAGTGGACGGCGTCCCACCTGGAGCGTGTAGGCCACGTTGGCGAGATCTGTGTCCGGGTTTTCGTCGAGATAACGAACAATGTTGTCAGTTACCGTTTCGAGTGCTGATTCAGTCTTTGCGGAGAGCAGCAGCAATTTGTGTCGGCTCGAAGCATCTTTGCGTTTACGCGCCGGCGCTTCTTCGAGGATCACATGAGCGTTTGTGCCGCCGATGCCAAACGAGCTGACACCCGCTCGACGCGGAGTCTCACTGGTCCAATCCGCCAACTGCGACTGCACATAGAATGGACTGTTCTCGAAGTCGATCTTTGGATTCGGCCGTTTGAAATGCAGCGACGGCGGCAGCTTCTTATGCTGCAACATCAAGATCGTTTTCAGTAACCCTGTGGCTCCCGCGGCCGCATCGAGATGCCCGAGGTTCGTCTTCACTGACCCAATCGCGCAGAAGCCACGCTTCGAAGTCTTCGCGCCCAAAGCCTTCGTCAGAGCAGTGACTTCAATCGGATCGCCGAGCGCTGTTCCGGTGCCATGCGCTTCGATATAGCCGATCGTCTCGGGATTGACACCCGACACGTCCAGCGCCTGATTGATGACCTGCACCTGTCCGCCGATGCTTGGCGCCGTGAAACCAACTTTTGCGGCGCCGTCGTTGTTGACGGCGGAACCTTTGATAACGGCGCGAATGTTGTCGCCGTCTTTCACCGCATCAGCGAATCGCTTCAGCACCACGAGCGCTGCGCCGTTGCCGCTGACTGTTCCCTCTGCGTCAGCGTCGAACGCGCGGCAGTGTCCATCGGGCGACAGGATGCCGCCCTCCTGATACAGATACGCGCCCTTCTCCGGCAAGCGGATCGAGATTCCGCCGGCCAGCGCCATGTCGCACTCACCGTTGAGCAACGCCTGACATGCAACATGCACAGCAACGAGTGACGTCGAACACGCCGTCTGAATGACGACGCTTGGACCACGGAGATTCAACTTGTACGAGACGAGGGTTGCGAGAAAGTCCTTGTCGTTGCCGATGAGTGTGCGATACGTCCCGAGCCCGCGAGCGATCTCCGGGTTTGCCGCAATGATCGTCAGGTAGCTGCTGAAACCGGAGCCGGCGTACACGCCGATCTTCCCGGGATATGCTTCGGGGTCGTAACCCGCGTCTTCCAAAGCTTCCCACGAACACTCGAGAAAGATGCGTTGTTGCGGATCGGAGATTTGCGCCTCGCGTGCCGTGAATCCGAAGAACGCCGCGTCAAACATGTCGACGTTTTCGATAATGGCCTTGGCCTTCACGCAGTTTGGCTGTTTGAGAGTTTCCGGGTTGGCGCCAAACTGCAACAGCTCCTCATCGCTAAAGAAACGAATCGCTTCAACGCCATCGCAGAGGTTGCGCCAAAACTCATGCAGATCCCTGGCTCCGGGCAGACGACCAGCCAGGCCGACAACTGCAATGTCATCCTCACGAATCGTGAGGTCTTCTAACTCACGCATGTTTGTTTCCAGTTGGGGTTGGACAGGATTACATCCTGTCTAATGACTCCTCCAGGAGTCGGGCAAGAATGAGGGGACGACTGTTCCCCTCTCGGTGGCGTGGGCCAGGTCACGGACCAGCTTGCTCACGGCGAGATCGAGAATCCCCAGACCAAATGGACTGAAGATCGTTGTGTTGTGAACATCGTCTCTCGGTCTGACTTTTTCGGTCAGAACATCCGCAAGTGAACAGCGAATAAAGTCACGACTGCCTGCCAGTTGCGCGGCCAGATCGAGCGACGTGCGCGCGCGGCAGACGTGGTCCGCATCATCGACGACGTTTGCGGCGTTAAGAATTATCTCGGGCGAGAGATCGCGTAGCGAGATGTGCAGTATTGTCCGTCGCGAAGTTGTTTCCGGAAGACTCGCGAGATGCGGTTGAGATGCCGTCGTGGCCAGCGAGACGAGCGAACAGTTTCTCAACAGATCACTCACGTCCGCTGCCAGTTGAATCTCAGTAAACCCGAACTCCTCTTCGCATTTGCCGGCGAATTGCTGGCAACGCTGCCGGTCGAGGTCGTAAAGGACCAGCTCGGCGAGGTTCCGAAAGACCGTTTTAAGAAACCTGACGATTTCGAAGTTGATTGAGCCGCAGCCAATGAGTCCGGCGCGAGTCTCGTTTTGATCGTGATGCAGCGAGATCGCGGCGAGGGCCGCGCTGGCCGCGGTTCGCTTCGCGCTGATCACGGAACCTTCGAGGATCGTCTCCGGCCGTCCCGTCGACATTGAATTGAGGATCACCACCGCCGAAGCGCGGTCCAACCCCAGGCTCAGATTGCCGGTGAAGGAAGAGATCCACTTGATGCCGGCAGTTTCAAACTCGTTCCCGAGATATGCAGGCAAAGCGATGATGCGATTGCTGTTGCCGTTCGGAAAGGTCAGGAAAGTCGAGTGCGGCAAAAAGCTCTCGCCCGAACCGTGAATCTCGTACGCGCGGCGCACGGCCGCGAGTATGGCCGACTCCTGCCCTTCGAGCAGTTGACGCACCTCGTCGCCCGTCAGAATTAAAATGTCGCTGGTGTGCATGATTGAATCTCGAATTACGCTCTGGCGGCCGCGTAATTTTCTTTCTGCAGTTGCAGGAAGTTCTTTCGAACCTCTTCTTTGTTATCAAGGGCGAGGCCGACGAGGTTTCCGATCATCGTTCGCATTCGCGCGTATACGTTCTCGGACTTAAAACTCACAATGCGTTCCAACTCTTCGAACTCGGCTCCGCTGGCTATCTTGTTCGTGAAGAGCGCAACCGGATGCTTCACGTTTTGACCACTGACCAGCCAGAAATAGAGCACTTTCAACGCGTCGAATCGTTCGAGCTGTGGATTGTCTGACTGCATCAGGCGCTTCTTCGCGTAGAGATAAAAGCTGGACGCGTGTCGTGCCTCATCGGCGGCAAGGTTTTTCGTGATTTGTCTCAAGACCGGCTCCTGCACGTTCCGGTAGACGCTCAGGTAGTACGTCGACGCTTCGATCTCCGAGAGAATGTTGAAGGTGAGCGTTCCCATCTTGGAATTCATAAACGGATACGTCTTGCGGCCCTCGAGGAAGAAACCATCGTCGAACGACTCACCGAAGTGCTTGAGCCAGCGCATCAAGACTTGCGGGTGTTTTGTCTCTTCGTAAAGCCAAACCGTCATCCATTGCGTGAAGTCAACGTCGTCCGAGAAGGAGTGAAAGAACTGGTTCGTTGCCGTCCACGTGGTGAGTTCCGAAGCGGCATTTGCTCGCACGAGTTCGATAAGCGCCGGCGACACCTTGTCGTCTTCAATCGCATCGAACGGAATGTCGGACATCTTCCAACGCACGGCTTCAGCCTCGCGAAACAGACCGTAATAAAGGGCCGTATCTAACGGATCCGGATTGACAGTAGTTGCTGCCTCAGAGTCGCCCGCGTAACTCAAGGCTGATGTGCTTGTGCTTTCCATACTGCTCTCCTTCACTTTGTCGAAACGCTGATCGCGTTGGTGGGACAGTTGTTGAGAGCGGCTTCACACTGATTCAACTCCTCTTCATTGATCGGCTGTCTCAAGATGCAGGCCGCGGTGTCGCCCACGTAGAAAACGGTGGGTGCGATACTCGAACAAGAAGCGCAACGAATGCAGCTGTCCTGATGGATATCAAAGACTTGATCGATGGTTGATTTAGTCTCAACTGTTTGACTCATAACTTCCTCCCACTGGTTTTGCTTCAGTGGCCCAGACAACTTTCGACTTGCTGCTCAGCAGGTGCGTGAGGAACTTCCGGTAGAACGACCAGTAAGACTCTTCGAAATACTCCATTCCGTTCGCGAGGCTTCGATGGACCTCTTGAAGCTTGTCGGTGGGTACACTGGGAAGCCAGTGATGCTCGGCGTGGTAGTTGTTGCCGTTGGTGAACCAAATAAGAAACTTGCCCGCCCGAATTGAGCGCGTGTTTTTTAAGACGTCCGGCGTTTGTCCGTTACAGCCGAAGTGTTCAGGTAATTCGACCAGAGCGTGGACGGGTATCGAGAACAGGAACGGGATAAACCAGAGTTTCACGAAGATCCACGTCTGAAAGACCACACTCAAGGTCGCCATACCCACGATCATCAGCACCATGAGCAGGTACTCCGTGCGAATTTTTTTAATGACTTTCGGGTTTGCGTCGGGTCTGGTCAGTTTCCCTCGCAACGCGTCGAAGAGACTTTGGACCAGGGCCTTGTGGTATGGAAGCAGAAACAGGTGAGGAAGAAACTTCCATACTGAGCTCAGTGACTCGTAGTCGTGATCGAAAAACTCCTTGTCCTGGGGAGTGCCGAGATTACGGTGGTGGCGCATGTGACTGTATTGAAAGTCAGAGAACGACACCAACGACGGCAGGCCCAGCAAGACACCGAGAAAACGATTCCATTTCTTACTGCGATATGCGGTGTGATGCAGACATTGATGCTGGAGCTCGATGCAGTGTGCGAACATCATTCCCAGCAGAATCATAGGGAGAATCGAGAGAACGCCAGAGGTTGCCAGGATCAACCACGAGAGCAGTGAGGTCACCACAATCACCGCCACCATCTTTCCATGGAAACGCTGCTTGCGAACTCTAACTAGTGCTCCGAGGTTAATACCGGGCGCTGCAACTCCTACTTTAATCATGGGGCCCTCGCATTGAATTAGTGGGTAAACGGATAGAGGCAAAAATGTTTTGCCGTGAAGAAGGCTGCGCACCCACCCGCTACCGCGAGGTGGTACTGACTGTGTCCAATCACAGTCCGTTATTTCGAGGCGAAGCGCCTGACTTGGACACAGTCAGTACCACCTCGCGGTAGCGGGTGGGTGCGCAGCCTCTTTTTGTGTTTGTATGTGCTTTTTTGTGGCTGAGGTTACTCTTGTCGTAAAGCTTGAACAGGTTGAATGCTTGATGCTCGTCTCGCCGGAAGATAGCTGCCCAGCAAACCGATAAACACAAGCAACAGAATCTGGACCGCTAGTGTGATCACGTTAAATCTGCCTACGCCCCAAAGGAAATGTGCCATCGAGATTGACAACCCCAGCGAGAGCGGCAGACCTATACATACGCCAATCGCCGCCAGCTTCATCGCGCTCTTCATGGTCATCATGCGTACGGACCGTTGAGTCGCGCCCAGCGCCATGCGCACTCCGAATTCACGCGTCCGTTGCGCCACGCTAAAGGTCGCCATGCCATACACACCGGCGAGAGCAAGCAGCAACGAAGTGATTACCAAACCAACCGAGAAGTCGGCGGCGATGCGCACACCCGCCAACGATTCAGTGATGACATCGTTCAGCGGCTTGATCCTGGCAATAGCGATGTTCTTATCGACCTTCCGCACTTCATTTGACGCGCTGCCGACAATTGCCATCGGATCACCCGTGGTTCGTATGGTGATGAAAGTTGTTCGCTTGGGATTCTGCGTGTAAGGCAAATAGAGCATTGGCGCCGGCCCTTTTTCAAACCAATAGCGGGCGATGTCAGGTACAACACCCACGACCGTCATCCACGGCTCGTTTGACGTGGGCGTTCCCAACTTGATCTGTTGTTCGAGCGGGTCGCGACCGGGAAAATACTGCTGCGCCAGTTTGTTGCTAATGATTGCAACCGGACGGGAATCGACGCGATCCTCCGCGCCAAATAAACGACCTCGCAAGGCGCTCATGTTAAAGGTCTCGAAGAAGTCAGGACTGACGACCTTGTATTCACTCCTGGCAGGCGCGCTGGTCGTATTGTCACTCGACTGGACGACGAAGCGAGTGCCAAATCCTTCGCCACTACCGGGAAGACTGGTTACTGAAGCCGCCGACTGCACTCCGGGTAAACTCTCAATCCCCTGCAAGAGACTGCGTAGATTATCGGCTTGTCGAGTCTTATCGTCGTTCCAATGCATAGCTGAAACCTGCATGGTTACGACGTTGTCCGGATAGAGCTGGCGGTACTTGTTGGGAAGACGCGAAAACCCTTCGAGTAATGAGCCTGCTCCTGCCATTACGGCAATTGCGACGGCAACTTCCGTCACGATTAGGGCTTTGAGCACACGATGACGTTTGATTCCGGCGCCTCCGTGTTCTTTCAGAATCTGGGTGAGCTCGATCCTGGAAGCCCCCAGCGCGGGAACGAGCCCAAAAATAATTCCGGTCAGAACGGTTATGAACAATCCAAACGCGAGCACCCGCCCATCTACCGCCACCTGGTACCACCCCGGAATTACCTGCGCGTAGTCCGCAGGCACATGGTCTCTGATGAATTCGACACTCAGGTACGAAATGATTAGCGCGGGGATGCCGCCGACTAATGAGAGCAGAACGCTCTCGGTCAACAACTGCCGCATTATTTTCCAACGACTTGCTCCGAGGGCTGCGCGCAACGTCAACTCTTTCTGCCTGGCCCAGCCACGGGCGAGTTGAATAGTCGTGATGTTCACACAACAAAGTCCGAGGACAAACAGCGATAGCGCTAAGCACATTCCATTGAACCAACCTGAAATATCTCCGCGCAGCTCGCGAACCAGCGAAATAACACGCGCAGAACGTTCCTGATTCGTGTTCGCGTTCTGTTCCGCAATCCGCCGCATGAGAACAGTGGTTTCGGCCTGTGCGTCATCCGTGCTGACATTCGGCTTCATCCTGCCGATAACCTGGACATAACGATTGCTTCGGTCGGTGCGATCCGCATCGGTCAGGACCAAAGGAACCCAGGCGCGACTCGGAATCGGATATTCAAAGGCGGGAGGCGTTACGCCGATGACGATATGCTCTTGATCGTTTACGAAAATGCCTCGACCAAGGATATTCGGATCCGATCCGAAATGTTGCCGCCACAATCGATCGCTCAGAATTACCACGGCGTGGCCCGGTTGTTCCTCTTCGGGAAGGAACAGGCGGCCCATCTGCGGGGTGACACCGAGCATATGAAAAGCGTTTGCCGACGCGCGCGCGCCTTCGATCTTGACGGGCTCGCTCGTGCCCGTCAGATAGAGATCGGATGTCTCGAAGGCCGACAGAGACTCATAGACACGGCTTTGGTTTCGCAGGTCGAGGAAGTCGCCGATGGACAGCGCGCGTACTTGCCGGCCGGTTTGCGCGTTGCGCTCGTTGAATACGACAAGCTCATCGATATCGTTTAACGGAAGCGGTTTGAAGTACGTTTTGTCCAGCACGGAAAACCAGGTAACCGGCGCCGCGATTCCCAACCCGAGCGTCAGAATTGCCACGATCGTTAAGATGCGGTCCTTTTTTATCAGTATGCGAAATGCGTAGCGTATGTCCTTGAGCAGCGAACCCATATCGAACCTCCTTAATTTAAGGACCCCACCGTCTCGACTTGCTCCAGATGTCGCGCTCGGATTCTATTCTGAGCACTCAATGCCGCCTGCTTGATCATCCTCGACGCACCTTCTCGCGCCCCAATCTCCTCGAGCAGCGGCAGGATCACCGGCTTGCCAAACTTGCCGGCAATGTCCCACGCTTCGAGTTGCACGCTGACGTCGGGATCGTTGAGCGCGCCCAGGACACAATCAACCACGCCCTCATCTTCAAGTTTGGCCAACCCAACAAGCGCGCTCAAACGAACCTCGGGATCTTTGTCTTTCAATGCCTGTCGCAATGGTTCGAACGCGCGGCTGCCACCTACGCGGGCGATGACTTCCACGCTTTCGCGTCTGACGTTCCAGTGCGAGTCAGCCAGCGCGGTCGTAAGGATGTCCACGATCGTGTCGGCGTCGCGGCTCTTCTCGAGCGCAATCACCGCACTCTCACGAACGTTAATCTCTTCGTCGCGAAGACACTCGATCAACGCCCTGATAATGTCAGGATGGTCAACTTGTGGAACTGCTTCGACGGCGCTCTTCCGCACATAACAGTCGGGATCGTTGAAAGCTTTAAGTAGTATCTCTTTGGCAAGCGGATGATCCATGCGGGCGACGACCTTCACCAACCGCGCCCTGAACGTCTCGTCACGATTATCCATTGCCTTCGCGAGCAATTCGAGCGCGGCGTCGCTGCCGATCTTGACGAGCGTGCGAGCCGTCTTGATGCGGACGTCAAGGTCCGGACCGCTGAGCAATTCCTTCGCCAGTGTATCGAGGTTTGATACGTCAACTGTTTCTATATTTGTAGCCATTTCACGCCTCTGCTCGGGAGAATCTTCGGCTTTCCACAAGAAGTTCGTTGTGCTGAGGAGATTTCTCCCGCAAAGGCGCAAAGGCGCAGCGCGCTGCCGCGTTTCTATGGATTTTCGTTGCGCCTTTGCGCCTTTGCGGGAGAAATCTTCTTTATATACATTCCACTTTGACTTTTAGTGCAAAGCCTCACGCCTCGTAGCGTTTGAAAACAAGTGAACTGTTTGCTCCGCCGAACCCAATTGAGTTTGAGAGAGCGTAATTAATGTCCTTCTTCACAACCTGATTCGAAATTCCTTCGAGTTCGCAGTCCGGATCGAAGGTCTCGTAGTTCAACGTCGGATGGACCATGCCTTCTTTCAACGAGAGGGCGCAAACAACCGCCTCGGCTCCTCCCGACGCGCCCATCATGTGTCCCGTGATTGACTTCGTCGAGTTGATGAGCAGATCCCTCGTGCGGTGTTTGAACAGATCCTTAATGGCTGCAGCTTCGCACTTGTCGGCGAGGAGTGTGGACGAGCCATGCGTGTTGATGTAATCGATGTCGTCGAGTCCGATACCCGCATCTTCGATCGCGAGTTCCATCGCCTTGCGGACCCCGATGCCTCTGCGACTCAGATTCGTAACGTGCACCGCATCGTTGGCGGCGCCGTAACCGATCACCTCGGCATAGATGTGTGCTCCGCGTGCCAACGCATGATTCAACTCCTCCAGCAAGACGATGCCCGAACCCTCCGACATCACAAACCCATCGCGGCCCGCGTCGAACGGGCGACACGCTTTCTTAGGTTCGCTATTCCGCCGCGACATCGCCGAGATGAAGCAGTAGCCGGAGAAGATAAAGCGTGTGATGCACGACTCCGTACCGCCCGCCAACATGAAGTCAGCACGGTTCAGCGCCACCGTGTCGTACGCGGCGCCGATACTGTGAGTGCCGGAAGCGCAGGCGGACACCATCGAAAAGTTCGGACCTTTCAAACCGAGCTTGAGCGCTATCAGACCGGGAGCGATATTCGTGCTGGCATTAGCCATCGCGAAAGGACTAATGCCGTGCATACCCGAGTCGCCGACCACCTGTATCCCGGCCTCCATAGCTTTGATTGGACCATGACCGCTACCGATGATCACGCCCACTCGCTCGCGGTTGATCGCGTCGAGATCGATGCCCGCGTCTTCAAGCGCCAGCTTCGATGCGACGAACGCGAACTGCGCCGTTTCATCAAATCGCCGTGCATCGTTCTCACTCAAATACGACAGCGGATCGAAGTTGGATAGCTCCGCGCCGATCTTTGTTGGCAGATCTTCCGTGTCAAAGCTGCTGATGTAGTCGACGGGCGAGGTCGGGTTGATGATGTTGTCCCAGAACTCTTTACGGCCGATGCCACAAGGGCTCACTATGCCGAGTCCGGTTATCACCACGCGCGACCTTTTGCCGTTGACGTGACCGTTGCCGTTGTTGGAATAGTTCATGTAGTTCATCTCGCGTACAAGACCTTCGCAGCAATTAGAATCTTCTGCATCTCGGGCGTTCCTTCGTACAACTCACCAAGCTTGACTTCGCGGTAAAGCCGTTCGATCGGAAAGTCCTTCGTATATGCATAACAGCCGTGCACTGACATCGCCTTGTCGACAACCCTCTTTGCCGACTCCGTACTGAACAACTTCGCCATCGCGCCGTCGAGAGCGATACTCTTGCCCATCTCTCGTTGCGCGGCAGCGTGATAAGTTAGCCAACGCGAGGCTTCGATTTCCACCGCCATCTCGGCAATAAGCGTTTGGATTGTTGGCAACATTCGGAGCGGCTTGTCACTCTTCGTTCGCTGACCCGCATACTTGATTGCTTCCTCGAGTGCGCGTTGGGCCAATCCGAGAGATTGTGCAGCAATGCCCAGCTTTCCGATCGAGATAATGTCCAATAGGATCTGAAATCCTTTGCCTCGTTGGGCGTCTCCACCGAGAAGGTTTTCTTCCGGAACGAATACATTCGTGAGCGTAAACGGAGCGGTTTCGAAGCCGCCGAGTCCCATTTTTCGCACCCGTTCTTCGCGTTTGAAGCCGGGCACATTCTTCGGCACGATGAAGGCGCTGATCTGGTTCTCTTTCTCTTTTGCAAAAACAATCGCGACACCGTCGTGAGTCGAGTTGGAACTGAACATTTTCTTGCCGTTCAGTTGAAAACCGTTGTCTGTCTTGACGGCGGTCGTGGTGATCGCTGCCGGATCGGATCCAGTTGCTTTTTCGGTGAACGAGAAACTTCCGATCTGTTCGCCGCTCAGAAGCGGCGGCAGGAACTTCCGCTTTTGTTCTGTGGTGCCGTAGTGATAAAGCGCGCCCGCGCACAGCGTATGGACCGATAAAGTCGCACCGACTGCCACGCTCTGCCGCGAGATCTCCTCGAGCGCCAGAACGTAACTGATGTAACCATCGCCACTGCCGCCGAACTCTTCGGGGTATGGAACGCCCCAGAGGCGACTCTCCTTCATCCCGTTCCACACTTCGACAGAAAAACGATCTTCGCGGTCCATCGCCTCGAGGTGTTGCGCCACGATCTCGGTGGCCAGCATCCTCGCCTTCCGTTGGACCACCGCCTGCGCATCAGTTAATGTGAAATCCATCGTCATTTACCTGTGGGCTTTACCAATTGTTTCACGCAAAGCCGCAAAGAAGGACGCAAAAGGCAGCAAAGTAAATTCTTTTTCTTACGGCTTTCCTTTGCGGCTTTGCGTGAAACCTACTGACAGTATCCAATCATTTCCAGGTTCGCGCTGCGTGTACGAGCGACTGGAAGTGATCTCGCTGCAACATCGTCTTTTGCTGCGACGGGATGGAATCGATCTCCAGCGTCAGCAGCCTGTGCGCGGAAGTCATAAACTCACGGAACCGATCGAGACTGATCCCCTTTCCCATCAAGTAAGGGATGATCCAGAAATCAAACGACCACTGCGGCAACCAAACGGATTCTTCAACCTCGAGGAACATCCGATCGATGTGGTCCATCGCCTCCATGCTATCCATCGTCGCGTGACTCCAGACGAATCCTTCACCATCGATCTGATATTTCTGGCGCTCGTTCTGAATCGGCGTGCCCGGCTCGCAGTACCACATCTGCGATCTGTAATAGTCAGGCCGCGTCGTGCGGATGAAGTCGATCGTCTCATCCACCGTATCGTCAGTTTCACCCGGAAAACCGGTGATGAACGATCCGAACGTCAGGATTCCGTTGCGCCGCAACATCTCGATTCCCTTCGCATACTTCTCGACCGTCGCAGACTTATTCATATTCATCAGGATCGACGGCGATCCGGATTCGATTCCGAGAAACACACCTTTGCAGCCGCTCTCGGCCATCAAATCGATTGCTTCCTGATCCGAGTTGCTGCAACGGAAATAAGAGAACCAGTTGAACGGATACTTCTTCCGGATCATCATCCGGCAGAGATCTTTGAAGCGCGGAAACGGAACGTTGAACGTGTCGTCGATGAAGACGACGTTCTGCACGCCGCCGAGCGCGAGGATCGAGTCGAGCTCGCGTTCGAGCACGTCGATACTGAGCAACGTCAACGCGCCCGCGCGTGACGGGTAATTGCAGAACGAGCACTTGAACGCGCAACTGCGCGCCGTGCGCGTTTGGATCGTCGCACCTAGATCTCTGTTGCCGCCGAAGTCTTTCCAGTCGATGAAGTTCGCATCGAGCGAATTATTTTCCGCAACTACTTTCGTGCGGCGGAGTTCTCTGTTTTCGAAGTAAGCGAGATTGGGAACGTCGCTGAGATTGCCGCCACTCTTCAGACATTCGATCAGCTGCGCGAGCGTGAGCTCTCCCTGGCCTTCGAGGACGTAAATGTCCGCGCCCATATCTTCGAGAACGGTCTTGAATTCGTCGCCGTGATAGTTGCGGGCGTGGTTGTTTACGAGTGGACCACCAACAACGATCTTGACCCTGGGGTTGTGCTTGCGAATGAACTCGACCATCTCGGTGACGGGTAGATTGACGACATAGAATGTTGTCGTGATGGCGACGCACAACGGATCTGCGCGGAGATACTCGATGAACTGTTCCTTCTCGTACTGGAAGAGATTGATGTACTCGGTGGTGTGACCGTTGCGGCGCAGGAAGTTGGTCAGGTAAGCGGCCGCGAGGTTCGGAATATCGCCTGACTTCAACTCTTCCCCGTTCGTGCCGGCAAGCTTACGCGCATGGTTCAGCAATCCCGGGTAATCGAGCTTCTTGCCTTCGAGGTTAACGAAGCTGAACTTCAGATCGCGATACGCTTCGGAGTCTTCGCCGTAAGCGTGCAGGAACTGTTCGTAACGGCTGAATGGTACTTCGTTGTACCCGATTACAATGCAATCGAGGTTGGTATACATAGAGTTCCTTAAGAAGGTTTCACGCGAAGGCGCAAAGTCGTAAAAAGCCGCAAAGAAACGCGGAGCGCTTTGCGTCTTTGCGTGAGAAATTTTGTTTTGGATCTAAAACTACGCGGACTCAGTCTTCTACAAATCTACGCGCGACGAAAAAACGGTCTCCAATCACCATCCCGTCTATTCCTGTTTCGTCACAGTATTTGACCAGGTCTGAAGTACGATTGATGAAGCCTTTCCCCTTGAAATTGAGCGACGTATTACAAAGAACGCCCACACCCGTTTTTCTCTTAAAGGAGCGGAGGAGACGAAAGAGAGGTTCATTTTGACTTTCGTTAACCGTTTGAAACCGCGCGCTGTCGTCCACATGAGTGACCGCTGGTAAGAGCTTGGATGTGACCTTATAAAAATGCAGCATGTATGGACTCAATTGAGACGAATCCGATACCTGCGCGATATCCTCTTCCAAACAGACAGGAGCAATGGGACGATAGTCCTCGCGGTTTTTGATCACATTCAAGCGATCACGCATGGAATCATGTAAAGGACTGGCTAACAGCGATCGATTCCCCAGCGCCCTTGGACCCATTTCATAACGGCCCTGAACCCAGGCCACCACTCTGTCATGAGCTAAAAAATCAGCTACATTCGAATACGAGAATACTTGCTCCACGAATTGAGGATCGGGCGAGGCATCATGCTCAAATTCAGTGCCGGCATACACGGACCACTTCACTTTCGCTTTCTTTTCATAAAACAAAAGAGCGTCAACGGCAGTGCCGATCGCCGAGCCGGTATCATTCGTACATGGGGGCACGAAGACATCTCGAAAAAGACCGCAATCGCGCCAGCGCGAATTCCAATCACAGTTCAAGCCGCAACCACCGGTGATTATGAGCGGCAGCTTCTTTGTGACTTTCGATTTTACGAATTGGTAGAAGGTGTCAAAGAGAGCATCTGAGAATTTTCCAGCCAGTGACTTGAATGTATCGCTCAGTACTCCGCAATTGTAAATTGGATAATCCTTAAGAGAATCCTTCGGGGTAGAAAGTAGAATCGATTGGCGCGACAGTATGAAGTCAATCACCTCCTGTTCTTGTACGGAGGGTGGACCATCATCGGAAAATGCTGTCAACGCCATTAATTTTCCAGCATCCTCAAATCTTATGTGTCCCTTATTTCTTGTGAAATGAGGATCGCCGACTGCAAACAGAAACGAATACTTATTGCCGGGGTCTTCAAGAATTCTTCCGAGGTGATGGATATTGACGTCCTCATCGATTTCATAAAAGTCGCCGATATTTCCTTCCCAAACTAGTGCATAACAGGGTTCTCCCTGTTCGAATGGTGAAAGCCCGTACCCACAGAGCAGATGGGATCTCTCGTGAGTTGACGAGAAGTAGTCGACGGCTTTTCCGAAGAAAGTTCCCTTGGTCGTGATTGTTCTGGAATGGTCGGATCCAAAGTATCCCGATGCCAACGGTGCTTCTATAGAATGAAATCCCTTGACCCAGCCACTCACACAAACAACGTCCGGAACAGAATCAACGAGCGAGAATGCTTCCATCAATAGATTCGGCGTTATCGCTGCGTATCTCGGAAAGGAGTCCTTTTCGGCTTCCAGAGAGAACTTCAATTCCTGGTTGTGTATGTGAGCAATTGAGCCGTCGTGCCCAGGCTTAAGCGATAGAATTGATAACGACATGGATTACGTTCCGTTTCTTATTCGAACTTCGAGGCAAAACTTGGCCCAACACGACAGGGGAGCACTTCGATGTTTTCCCAAACTTTGCCCGTAACATATGGTTCAGACTTCAACCATTCATCAACCATTTGGCGGGATGCCACATTGAGCACGTACAGTGAGCCAATCATCTTTGAATCTTCATCCAGGATGGCCACTGCAAAGAGAAGTTCACCACGGTCACGCATATCGTTTCCGCGAGCGATGTGCTCTTCGCGTACCGCCATTCGCCGGTCAAGCGCATCTGCATAATCACGTGCGATTGCGAGGAATTGCATCAGCTACTTTTACGTCCAGTGGACAACGGTCGCATCGTCAATGAAACCGATGATGAACGAGAGCGACAGTCGGGTATCGCCTGTTTTCTGCTTCTCAACGGCGTGCAAGAGCGTGCCGTTAACGCAGTAGATATCCCCGGGTTCGGGAAGTATGCGAAGGTATTCGTGATCTTTGACGAAGGACGACGGATACGGGTAACCGAGGTGTTCAACGCCTAACCTGAGCTTTTCTTCTTCGTCAGGCCGCTTGTTCCAGACCAGCAATGCGCCTTGTTGGGGATTTGCGCGAATACATAGATTTACGCCTACGACGGTTTTGTTCCACACTTGTTGAATCTCAAAACCTCGTTGCGCCGGATGGTGTAGTTGAGAGCGATCTTCGTGAGGTGCGAGCGCATAATCGCCCCCATCGGTCCAGCTTCTGGCAATACTCCTGCCTGCCAGGCGCCCATTTGAGCTGGCTGGTCGATAGGAGAAACCCCATTGCTTCAATGCGGATCCCAATGCCTCGTGTATCGTGGAAATGGGATCAGAAGTTCCACTCACTAATTCGGTGGTACTAGGCAGATTCTCTTCGACTTCGTCGAGGTATTCGTCAGTGGTCTTGCCGTAATGAAAACCGCCGATATGAATTCCGGGCACGTTGTCGTGTCGTCTGTGAGCAGAAAGGCGTTGGAAGTTCTGCCAAATTTGATCACACTCAGTTTTCGAAACCGCGTGCTTCACCAGGTAGGCAGGTGACGAGCCGCTTAGAATAGAAAGAAGGGAATCGGATTCGATCGATCCTTCGGACTGTTCCAGGCGAAATGAGTTACTAACAAGGCAAGTTGACATGGCATTCATGAACCTCCGAGCATGCTGAACCTCATCGGTCAGCATTGGGCTTACCGGGTCTATCTGACCGACGCGACTATTGAGGACTTACGCCGTGCTCGATACTGCGCTCTGAGCTTGAAGCTCAACGACTAACTCGGCCAAACTGCTGACGCTCGTGAACCGGCCCAGTTGTTCTTCCGGAATGCGGATCTTGAACTTGTCTTCGAGCGCGACCATTAGTTCGAGGGCGCGTAACGAGTCGACGCCGAGATCGTTCGAGAAGTGCGTTTCATCACCGACTTTGTCGATTTCAACTTCACCGATTTGGGCCACGAGATTGCGAATGACATCTTTGTATTCCTGCATTGTTCCAGTCTCCTTTTTTTGTTTTTGAACTCTTTATCCACAGATTGCACAGATTCAATCTGTGCAATCTGTGGATACATGTCGGCTTATTGGGGGGTGCTGAGTACGAGAGCTCCGGCGAGCCCGGAGGGCGAACCCGCGCTGATCAGCGCTGTCTTGATTTTGACTTCGCGGCTTTCACCGAACAGAGGTATGTTGCAGTCAGAATCCTTCTCTTCACTGTTAATCGTCGGCGGAATGACGCCTTCGTGTAAGGCGAGTGCTGAAGCACACACTTGAACGCCGGTGGAGGCGCTCAACGACTCGCCGATCATCGATTTGACTGCGCTGATATGTAGTCGATCTGTCGTCGAGCCAAATACGTTTCTGATTGCGTCGGCTTCCGATTGATCGCCTGCAACTGAGGAATTCGCCCCGGCGCTGACATAGTCAATGTCTTCCGGCGACAAACCGGATCGCTTGCTGGCCAGACTGATTGCTCGCGTCAATCCTTTCGACGCCGGCGTAGAACTGAAAAACGCGTGGCCGTCGAACGCAGCGCAATACCCACGTAGTTCCGCGTAAATACGCGCGCCTCTTGCAACTGCGTGTTCGTAGTCTTCCAACAGCACGACCGCGCCCGCTTCACCCAACACAAAACCATTTCGTCCCCTGCCGAACGGCGCGCAAAACTCGCGTTGGCCGGGTGTCGATCCCGAAAGAAACTTCGGCAGGTAATTTAGCAAATAGGTTTCGAGGGAAAGCGACTCGACGCCGCCGGCCAACACCATATCGGCTTTGCCGTTCCTGATGAACGATGCGCCGTAATTGATCGCATCGAGACCGCTCAACTCTCCCGACGAAATCACGCTGTTAAAATTTGAGACGCCGAACACGATCGAGACATATCCGGCTACCGTGATGGCGATGATATTCGCGAAGTCCATGGGACTGGCGGCTATGTAGCCACCCGTGAGTGCAGTGCGATAAAACTCGGAGTAGGTATGCATGACGCCCAGAGTGCTACCGATCATCACTCCGATCCGCGGTTTGGTCTCGGCGTTCAACTCAATGCCCGCATCGTCAAGTCCTAACTTGGCGGCCACACAGCTCAGTTGCGCCGTGCGAAAGAGCATTCCCGTCTTGATCCCGGGCAGGGCCTCTTTCACATCAAAGTCAGTAATCTCGCCCGCTGTCTTGCACTCGACTTTAGACGTATCAAAGAGCGTAATCGGCTTGATTCCTGTCCGGCCATTAGTCAGGCTGGTCCAAAAAGCTTCCCGGCCAATACCGACAGGAGACACGATTCCCAATCCAGTGATGACTACACGTGTGCGCATAGGAATTACCTCATAGCTCGCAGGGCGAGAACTGCGCAGTTTCCGCCAAAGGCGTACGCGTTACTCAGCAACGCATCTACCCTGTGTTCTCGGGCTTCGTTAGGAACGTAATCGAGATCGCATTCAGGATCCGGTTCGCGATAATTAATAGTGGGCGGGATCATTCCTTCGGCGATAATCAGCGAGCATGCGGCCGCTTCGATCGCGCTGGCTGCTCCAAAGCTGTGGCCAATCATTGATTTGATCGAACTGATCGGAATGCGCTTCGCGAGGTCGCCGAAGACTTTCTTCGTTGCCACGGTCTCGACTTTATCGTTGGGTTTCGTGCCGGTTCCATGTGCACTCACGTAATTAATGTCTTCCGGTTTAAGACCACTGGCAGTGAGAGCGTTTATGGTGGCCTGGACAGCCCCTTTGCCCGTGGGATCCGGTCCGGTAATGTGATAGGTATCGCAGCTCACACCGAAACCGGCGACTTCGGCATAAATGTGCGCACCGCGCCGTTGGGCCAGGTCAAGACTCTCCAGAACCAGCACAGCCGCGCCTTCACCATGCATCAAGCCTTTTCTGTTCTTGTCAAAGGGCTGGCACATTTCCGGCGCCATAGCAAACGCGCGATTGAAGCCGACGAATGCACTACGCGCTAATGAATCGCAGCCTCCTGCCAGAACCACGTCTACTTCGTCTGACTTGATCAAGTCGGCGCCAAAACCGATGGCCCAGTTGCCCGCCGAACATGCATTGGGCATCGTGACGATCGGGCCTTCGGCGCCAAACTCCATGGCCACATGTGCCGGAATAAGATGCCCGGGATACCTCGTGATTAGTTGCGGATCGATCTGTTCATAACCTTCCCTGGTCCAGATCTCGTTAATCTTTTCAAGCACGGCAGCTTCACTGTTGGTTGTACCGATGGCGACGCTGGTGCGTTCAGGTTCCATGTGTCCGTTGAGGCGCGAGTCTGCGACGGCCATTTTCGCCGCGGCAACGGTAAACTGCGTCGCCGGGGCCATGCGGCCGATCGACTCCGCACTCAAGTACTGCGAAGGAACAAAATCTCGCACCTGCCCGCCACGGCGGCAGGGAAATTCCGAGGTATCGAAAAGGTCGACATCACTGATGCCGTTCTTGCCGGCAAGCAAGCCCTGCCAGAACGCTTCCTTCCCGATTCCGATTGGAGACACGATACCGATGCCAGTGACAACTACTCGTCGCTCCATATCAACACTCCCGTTTGAAGTTGGGACAGGATTTACAGATTGATGGAGGATTTACAGGATAGTTCTTGTCTATCCTGAGACATCTTGTAAATCCTGTCTAATACAACCAGTTGAGTAATGAGACTATGAATTATTTGAGGCTTTTAGACGTTTCGAGCGCCGGCGACGGCGTGCGTCTTCGGAGGCCGTCGCATCGACAGGCGACGTGGCCTGCTCGGGCACTGCGGTTTGCTTGCTGCTCAAGTGTCTTGCGAGCGAAGCAACGGTGGGATGCTCGAACATCTCCATGAGCACCACTTCCAAACCAAGTGCTTCCTGGATTTCCTGAACCAGCCGGACGAGCAACAACGAGTGTCCACCGAGATCGAAGAAATTGTCTTCCACGCCCAGTGTTTCCACGCGTAGTAATTGCTGCCAGATCTTCACGAGATTTCGTTCGAGCTCCGCTCGTGGCGCGACGTACTTACTTCGCGCTCGTGAACTCGTATCGTCAGGCTGCGGCAACGCCTTTCGATCGACTTTCCCATTTGCCGTCAGCGGCAACGCATCGAGACGAACGAAAGCTGACGGAACCATGTAATCCGGCAACTTGTGGCGGAGAAATGCGCGCAAGTCAGCAACAGGAATCTGTGTGTCAGCGACTAGATACGCAACCAACTGCCGTTCGCCCGGCTCGTCTTCACGAACGAGCACGACGTTCTCGCTGATCTGCGGATGCTGGAGCAGCACGGCTTCGACCTCGCCCAACTCGATGCGGAACCCGCGCAACTTGATCTGATGATCCGTGCGCCCGAGGTATTCGAGCCGTCCATCCTCGAGGTAACGAACCAGATCGCCCGTCTTGTACACTCGACCGCCATTGAACGGGTTCGGAATAAAGCGCGTCGCCGTCAACTCCGCTCGATTCAGGTAACCACGCGCGAGCCCCTGGCCACCGAGATACAATTCGCCCGGCACTCCCACCGGCACCGGCTGCAGATTCTTATCAAGCACATATGTCTGCGTGTTTGAAACCGGACGCCCGATCGTCGCCTGGCCAGTACCCGCTCGCAGCGCGAACGTGGAATAGGTCGTGTCTTCAGTTGGTCCGTACAGGTCGAAGACGCGCTTGATACCGAAGTCGTATAGCTGTCGCACCAGGCTAGTCGACAGTGGCTCGCCCGCGAGGTTGACCGTCTCGATCGTCTGCGGTAGTCCACCACTGCGCAACAATTCAGCAGCAGCCGAGGGAACGGTGTTCAGTAGCGTGACGGCTGCGGCTGACTTGAGCGCCGGCAGTCGCAGTGCGTCAGCCACGACGATCACGCGGCCGCCAGAACTCAGCGGCGCGAAGAGCTCAAAGATCGAGAGATCGAAACAGATCGACGTTGAAGCCAGCACGCCCTGGAACTCTTCCGGCGTGAACACATCGTTAGCCCAGGCGAGCAATGCCACCGCGCTGCTGTGCTGAATTGCCACGCCTTTCGGCCGGCCCGTCGAACCTGAGGTGTAGATAACGTAGGCCAGCGTGTCGGGCTCCTGCTCGTTGCGAATGTTCTCGCTTGACTCCTGCGCCACACGGCTCCAATCGCGATCCAGACAAACAATGTGAGCGTCTCTTTTGGCGAGTTCCCTTTCCGCAGCCACACGCTCCTGCGTCAACACAACCGGCGCCTGGGTGTCGTCCAACATGAATTCGATACGTGCCGCTGGATAAGCAGGATCCACCGGCACATATGCTCCCCCCGCCTTGAGTGTGCCCAGCATCGCGACAACCATTTCGAGCGAACGTTCAAGACAGACGCTGACCAGCACGTTTGGACCAACTCCGCACGACCTCAGGTAATGCGCCAGTTGATTCGCGCGCATGTTCAGTCCCGCATAAGTGAGTGCTCCATCTTCAAACTCGAGCGCGATCCGGTCAGGCGTCTGCTCGGCTTGCGTCTCGATGAGTTGGTGAATGCAGACACTGCGTTCATACGGCACGTCCGTGTTATTCCAGCCGACCAGCAGCTGCCAGCGTTCGCCTTCGGTCAGCAACTCGAGCTCGGCGAGCCGCTGTTGCGGGTTGAGCGCGACTGCTTCGAGCAACGCGTGGAAATGACCCAACAGCCGTTGCACTCTGTCTACCTCAAACAAGACCGTGTTGTATTCGAGAATGATGCGCAGCTCACTGCCCACCGGAATGGCGTGCATCGTGAGGTCAAACTTCGCGCCGCCGCCCGCATTGGTGCGCATTCGCGCCGTGACCTCGGCCAGGCTCGTACGCGTGCCCGGAGCGGTTTGCATCATCAGCATCACCTGGAACACTGGCGTGCGACTCAAACTACGCTCGGGCTGTAGTTCGGCCACCAGTTTCTCAAACGGCAGATCCTGATGCGCGTAGGCCGCCAGCGAGGTGTCGCGCACCGCTTCAAGTAACTCAACGAACGGCTGCTGCGCTGAAAGCTGGCTGCGGATCGCAAGCTGGTTGATGAACAAACCGATCATCCGTTCCAGCTCCACTGACTTTCGCTCCGCGATGCCGGTGCCCACCACGATGTCTTCCGAACCCGTATAGCGATAGAGCAGCGTCTTGAACACCGCCATCAGCGTCATGAACAGCGTTGCCCCGTTTCCACGGCTCAGCCTGACAAGTCGTGACGTCAACTCTTCCGGAACATTCAATGTCACCGTCTCGCCGCGGAATGTTTGCACTGCCGGCCGCGGACGATCGGTAGGCAATTCCAGCAGCGGCGGGCTATTGCGCAAATTCTCCTTCCAGTAAGCGAGTTGCGTCTCCAACACTTCTCCCTGCAACCAACTTCGTTGCCAGACCGCGAAATCCACGTATTGAATGGCAAGTTCGGGAAGTTGCGAGGCTTCGCCCTTCAAGAACGATCCGTAGAGCGTTCCGATTTCGTTTTTGAAGATCGTGGTCGACCAGGCATCGGCCGCAATGTGATGCAGGGCAAGCAACAACGAGTGCTGTTCGCTGTCCAGTCGCAGCAGAATCCCGCGCAGCAGCGGGCCCTCTGTCAGATCAAAAGGTCTTTGTGCCTGCTCTTTTGACAACCACTCCGACTCGCCCTTCCTGCTCTGCCTTTGCTAAGCCGCTCAGGTCGACCATCATTAGTACCGCGCGCGGTGGTTCGCTGATCACCTGCACCGGTTGCCCGCCGGACATCGTGAAGCTCGTGCGCAGGATTTCATGACGCCGGACGACGTCAGTGGTGGCTTGATCGATCGCCACCAGGTTCAGTGCGCCACTGAGATCGATCCACGCCGTCATGTTGTAAGCGAAACTCTCGGGTTGCAGTTGATGCAGAAACCACAGCCGTTCCTGTGCAAAAGACAGAGGCAACTGGGCATCCCGCAACACCGGTTCGAGGGCCGGTACAGCCACATCCGCTTTGAAGCGAACGCTTTCGTCGATGGTGTCGGCAAGCAAACGAACGGTCGGGCGTTCAAACAACCGTCGCAACGGCAACTCGACGTGAAACACCTTACGCACTCGCGCAATCACTTGTATCGCCATCAGCGAGTGACCGCCAAGTTCAAAGAAATCGTCCTCGACGCCGACGCGATCCCGCCGCAGGACTTCCGCCCAAATCCCAGCAAGTACTTCTTCCGTCCAACTGCGCTCAGTCACCTGCTCGACCTGCGTCTTTGCAGTATCGTCAGGCTGCGGTAACGCCTTTCGATCGACTTTCCCATTCGCCGTCAGCGGCAATGCGTCGAGACGAACGAAAGCGGACGGAACCATGTAATCCGGCAACTTGTGGCGGAGAAATGCGCGCAAGTCAGCAACAGGAATCTGCGTCTCGGCGACTAGATACGCAACCAACCGCGGATCGCCCAGCTCGTCACGAACGAGCACGATGTTCTCAATGATCTGCGGATGCTGGCGCAGCACGGCTTCGACCTCACCCAACTCGATGCGGAACCCGCGAATCTTCACCTGGTGATCAGAACGACCGATGTATTCAACGGCACCGTCAGATCGGAAACGCGCGAGATCGCCTGTTTTGTACAGCCGGCGCGAAGGTGTTTGTGAAAACGGGTGCGGCACAAACTGCTGCGCCGTGAGTTCGGAGCGGTTGTGGTAAGTGCGCGCAAGTTGGACGCCGCCGATATAGAGATCGCCGGCCGCGCCAACCGGCACCGGCTGCATGCCGCGATCGAGCAGATAGATTTCCGTGTTGGCGACGGGCCGGCCAATCGGCACCGACTGTTCGTCGTTGGCTCGACACTCCCAGAACGTCACATCGATCGCGGCTTCAGTCGGGCCATAGAGATTGTGAAGCTTCGCGTTCAGCCGTTCAAAGAATCGCTGTTGCAATTCGTAACTCAACGCTTCGCCGCTGCTCATCACCTGGCGCAGGCTGCGGCACGTCGCGACTTCCGGATCGTCAAGGAACGCCTGAAGCATCGACGGCACGAAGTGACAGGTTGTGATCTGCGCCTGGTTGATTAGCTCGATCAGGTACGACCGATCCTGATGTCCGCCTGGTTTTGCAAACACGAGGCGGGCTCCGGTCATGACTGGCCAGAAGAACTCCCAGACCGAGACGTCGAAACTGAACGGCGTCTTTTGCAGGACGCGATCGGCCGGCGTCAATTCGTATTGCTGCTGCATCCATAGCAAGCGATTGCACAGGCCGGCATGAGTGTTAAGCGCGCCCTTAGGCTGGCCTGTCGATCCTGACGTGTAGATCATGTAGACCGCATTGTCGCCGCTAACATTCGACGACGGGTTCCCGTCCGGCTCAGCAGCCATCGCCGACCAATCGTCGAGAGGAATAAAACGCGCGCCTGTTTGCGGCAACCGGTTTAATAGATGAGTTTGCGTCAGGACGATCGAGACGCCTGAATCGGCGAGCATGTACTCGACGCGGCTGGGCGGATACGACGGATCGATCGGCACATACGCGCCACCCGCTTTGAGTATTCCAAGCAACGCAATCATCAACTCAACCGAACGTTCCGCGGCAACGCCAACTAAAACTTCCGGTCCAACTCCGAGGTGTTGCAGGTAATGGGCCAGCTGGTTCGCTCGCCGGTTGAGATCGGCGTAAGTAAGTTGCTGGTCTTCATAGACTACGGCGAGCGCATTTCCCATCCGCTCGGCTTGCGTCTCGATGAGTTGGCGAATGCAGACATTGCGTTCATACGGCACGTCCGTGTTATTCCAGCCGACCAGCAGCTGCCAGCGTTCGCCTTCGGTCAGCAACTCGAGCTCGGCGAGCCGCTGTTGCGGGTTGAGCGCGACTGCTTCGAGCAACGCGTGGAAATGACCCAACAGCCGTTGCACTCTGTCTACCTCAAATAAGACCGTGTTGTATTCGAGAATGATTCGCAGCTCACTGCCCACCGGAATGGCGTGCATCGTGAGGTCAAACTTCGCGCCGCCGCCGGCATTGGTGCGCATTCGCGCCGTGACCTCGGCCAGGCTCGTACGCGTGCCCGGAGCTGTTTGCATCATCAGCATGACCTGGAACACTGGCGTGCGACTCAAACTACGCTCGGGCTGTAGTTCGGCCACCAGTTTCTCAAACGGCAGATCCTGATGCGCGTAGGCCGCCAGCGAGGTGTCGCGCACCGCTTCAAGTAACTCAACGAACGGCTGCTGCGCTGAAAGCTGGCTGCGGATCGCAAGCTGGTTGATGAACAAACCGATCATCCGTTCCAGCTCCACTGACTTGCGCTCCGCGATGCCGGTGCCCACCACGATGTCTTCCGAACCCGTATAGCGATAGAGCAGCGTCTTGAACACCGCCATCAGCGTCATGAACAGCGTTGCCCCGTTTCCACGGCTCAGTGTGACAAGTCGTGCCGTCAACTCTTCCGGAACATTCAATGTCACCGTCTCGCCGCGGAATGTTTGCACTGCCGGCCGCGGACGATCGGTAGGCAATTCCAGCAGCGGCGGGCTATTGCGCAAATTCTCCTTCCAGTAAGCGAGTTGCGTCTCCAACACTTCTCCCTGCAACCAACTTCGTTGCCAGACCGCGAAATCCACGTATTGAATGGCAAGTTCGGGAAGTTGCGAGGCTTCGCCCTTCAAGAACGATCCGTAGAGCGTTCCGATTTCGTTTTTGAAGATCGTGGTCGACCAGGCATCGGCCGCAATGTGATGCAGGGCAAGCAACAACGAGTGCTGTTCGCTGTCCAGTCGCAGCAGAATCCCGCGCAGCAGCGAGCCCTCTGTCAGATCAAAAGGTCTTTGTGCCTGCTCTTTTGACAACCACTCCGACCGCCCTTCCTGCTCTGCCTTTGCTAAGCCGCTCAGGTCGACCATCATTAGTACCGCGCGCGGTGGTTCGCTGATCACCTGCACCGGTTGCCCGCCGGACATCGGGAAGCTCGTGCGCAGGATTTCATGACGCCGGACGACGTCAGTAGTGGCTTGATCGATCGCCACCAGGTTCAGGGCGCCACTGAGATCGATCCACGCCGTCATGTTGTAAGCGAAACTCTCGGGTTGCAGTTGATGCAGAAACCACAGCCGTTCCTGTGCAAAAGAGAGAGGCAACTGGGCATCCCGCAACACCGGTTCGAGGGCCGGCACAGCCACATCCGCTTTGAAGCGAACGCTTTCGTCGATGGTGTCGGCAAGCAAACGAACGGTCGGGCGTTCAAACAACCGTCGCAACGGCAACTCGACGTGAAACACCTTACGCACTCGCGCAATCACTTGTATCGCCATCAGCGAGTGACCGCCAAGTTCAAAGAAATCGTCCTCGACGCCGACGCGCTCCCGCCGCAGGACTTCCGCCCAAATCCCAGCAAGTACTTCTTCCGTCCAACTGCGCTCAGTCACCTGCTCGACCTGCGTCTTTGCAGTATCGTCAGGCGCGGGTAATCTGCGATGGTCGAGCTTCCCGTTGACGGTCAACGGGAGAGCATCGAGCAACACAAACGCCGACGGAATCATGTAGGTCGGGAGCTTTTCCTTTAAATATGTGCGCAACTCGGTCGCGCTTGTTTCGGTTTCGCTTACGACATACGCAACTAAGCCATGTCCGTTCGCGATGACGGCAGCGTCGCGCAATGACCCATTACTCCGGAGCACGACTTCGATTGCTTTCGGATCGATGCGGTGACCGAGCACCTTGATCTCCCGATCGAGGCGACCGAGAAACTCGACATTGCCGTCCGGCAGATAACGCCCGCGATCACCCGTGCGATAGATTCTGACGTCGGGTGCAGACGGATCCGCAATGAAGCGCGCGGCAGTCAACTCGTCGTTATCGACGTATCCTCTCGAAAGGTACGGTGTCCGGATGCAGATCTCGCCGGCCTCCGAAACACCCGCGAGTTCGCCTGCTCGATTGAGCACGAGCAACTGGACGCCATCAATACCCTGACCCAAAGGAACGGTGATGAGATTTTTATGCGACGGGGTCACGACAAAGAATCCCATCGCCTGCGGTGTCTCTGTTGCGCCGTAGAAGTTCACGCATTCGACCTGTGGAGCAAGAAGACGGAGCTGCGAAACGTCGCGCATCGTCAGCGTGTCTCCACCGAAGAAAGCGTAACGAAGATCTGGAAAATCGCTTCGAGCGTCGGTGAGCAGCACTTGCAGCGTAGGCGGCGTCAAGTGCATGACCGTAATCTTCTGCTGCGAGATCCAATCACCCAAACGAACACCCGCGACGGTTTCAGGTATGCAGAGCGTCGCACCCACACTCAACGGCGCGAAGATGTCGCGCAGCAACGGATCGTGCGAAAGACCCGACAACATGCTGAATCGATCGCCTGCATGTAGAGCGAAAGTGCGCGCGTGCCACTCGATGAAGTGCGCGAGTGGTCCATGTTCACCGGCGATGCCTTTTGGCGTGCCCGTCGAGCCGGAGGTAAACGCGATGTAGGCGAGATCGTTTGGACTCATTTTGATCTCGATCTCAGCATCGGAGTCTGTTAACCCGTCGATTTCATTCAATTGCAGTAAATAGCCGGGCAGACTGACGCGCAAACATTCATTCAGGTAAGAATCGGGATTCGCTGGATCGAGAATCACGAAAGCCGCGCCGGCCTTTAACACGCCGAGCAAAGCACAAACGAATCGCGCGCTCCGTTCACCGTAAACCGCGACAACATCGTTCGCGCGAATGTCTTTTGCGCGCAGGTGACGAGCAAGTTGATTGCTACGACGATCGAGTTCGAAATACGACCACGCGCCCTGCGAATCAACAACCGCGGTCTGATTCGGCGTGCGCTTCACTTGTTGCGTGAACAACTCTTGCACTGGGTGCGACCACTTCGGTTCAAGTGGCAACGTTGGATCGGGCAGCAACGCCGCGGCCGGCGATGTGATTAAAGAGAAATTCGCCAACTTCCTGGTGGGTTCGTCGACGACCTGCCCCAAAAGCACATCGAACTGTTCGAGCATCTCGGTCATTCGTGCGGGCTCAAACAGATCCGCGTCGTAAACGAGACTGACGCTCAAGCCGTCACGCCGATCGGCAATGTAGAACGTCAGATCAAATTTCGATCCCGCTTCCGGCGACAATGGCGTGATTCGCAAGTCAGACAACTCAGCCTGTTGACTCGGCTGATTCAGCATGTTGAAGAACACCTGAATCAGCGGCGTGCGACTAAGGTCGCGTTGCACCTGCAACTCCTCGAGCAGTTTTTCGAATGGCGCGTCCTGGTGAGCAAACCCATCGAGTGCCACTTTGCGAACGCGAGCGAGTAACTCCAGGAAGCTTGGGTTGCCGGATAAATCTGTACGCAGCGCCAGAGTATTTATAAAGAACCCAATCTGCCCTTCCAACTCGGTCAGGTTTCGGCCGGCGCTGGGCACACCAACCACGATATCTTCCTGTCCGCTATAGCGTGAAAGCATGAGCTGGAACACGGCTAGCAACGTCATGAATAATGTGCCGCCAGTGCGTTGGCTCAGCGCTGTTAGTTGCTCGCTGAGATGTGGCTGTAACCGGCGCGATTGGACCGCGCCACGATACTTCCGAGTTTGCGGATGCGGCCGGTCGAGCGGCAACTCCAGCACCTCAGGCGCCCCTTCCAGTTGTTGCTTCCAATAATGGAGTAGCTGGTCGAGCACCTCGCCTTGCAGCCAACGTCTCTGCCACACTGCATAGTCGGCGTACTGCAAAGCTAATTCGGCGAGTGGCGATGGCTCACCCGACGAGAACGCCTTGTACAAAGAAGTCACTTCGTTTACGAGAACGCCCATCGACCAGCCATCAGTAATGATGTGATGGAGCGTCAGCACGAGGACATGCTCGCGGCTCGAGAGCTGCACTAATCGAGCTCGCAGCAGCGGCAAGCGAGACAGGTCAAAAGGTCGAGTCGATTCTTGTCCAATCACCCGCGCAGTCGCATCAGCACTGATGCCGCTCGAGTTCACGATTGGCAGCGGCAACGTCATTGTGGCCGCTGTGACCTGTGCCGGACGGCCATCAATCTCGACAAAGCTCGTGCGCAAGCTCTCGTGACGCCGCACCAGCTCCGACAAACTCTGCTCGAGTGCGGCTGTTTGCAGAGACCCTTCAAGCCTTATCGCCATCGAGAGGTTGTAGACCGAGCTGCCGGTGTCTAACTGATCGACGAGCCACAGGCGCTCCTGCGCAAACGACAACGGCAATGGGCCATCGCGCAACGCCGGCGTGATCGGAGGCATCGCCATTCCCGTTTCACTCTGCCGCGCTTCGTCGATGCGCTCCGCAAGCGCCATCACCGTTGGAGACTCAAACACCCAGCGCAACGGCAACTCAAAATCCAGCTTCGTCCGCACTCGCGCGGTCGCCTGTGCCGCCAGCAGTGAGTGTCCGCCTAAGTCGAAGAAGTTGTCTTCAATGCCGACTTGCCCCAGCTTCAGAACTTCGCACCAAATGTCAGCCACTGTCTTTTCAGTTGGCGTGCGCGGCGCAATATAGCGAGCTGCCTCGCCACTGGTCTCCGGCTCAGGCAAAGCCTTGCGGTCTACTTTGCCGTTTGCATTGAGCGGCAACTCAGCCAGCAGCACGAAGAAGGACGGCACCATGTACTCGGGCAAGATGGTTTGCAGATGGCGGCGCAACTCGGCAGTTGAGAATGACTCTTCAACTTCCGGCACCACGTAGGCAACCAGCCGCTTGTATCCCGGCGTGTCCTCTCGCAGCAGGACCACGGCCTGGGCCACCCCTTCGGCATGAGTCAGCGCTGCTTCAATTTCACCCAGCTCGATGCGGAAGCCGCGCATCTTGATCTGATGATCCGTGCGACCAAAAAACTCAAGGCGTCCATCGGAAAGTTGGCGAACGATGTCGCCAGTGCGATAGAGACGCGCGCCTGGCGTGTGGCTGAAGAGGTCAGGAACAAATCGTTCGGAAGTTAACGAAGTCTGCCCGTAATACCCACGCGCCAATCTCGATCCACCGAGGTAGAGCTCGCCGTAAACGCCGGCCGGCACGGGCTGAAGTCGCGAATCAAGAACATAGGCAGTGGTGTCCGCGATCGGGCGGCCAATCGAAATGGTCGCTGGCGCCGGCGTCCTGGTAGTCATCGTTTCCGTGGTCGAGAAGGTTGTGACCTCCGTTGGACCATAAACATTAAGGAGGCGATACTGATCGGAAACGCCGGCTTCAGCCGCGGCCATCGCTGCGAGGTGACTATGGACGTGGGCTATTGAAAGAGCTTCGCCACCCGGTAACACGTCCCGCACGCTCGCAAGTGCCGCCGGTTGCTCCTGGACCATCAGGTTGAAGAGAGCGGACGTGAGAACGACCATCGTGACCTGATCGCGCTTGACCACTCGCGCTAATTCTTCCACTGACGGTGGGCCAGGCGGCATGATTGTCACGCGCGCGCCGTGCAAAAGCGCGCCCCAGATTTCGACGGTGACGGTATCGAACGAAAGCGAATTCAATTGCAAATGGATGCCATTCGGATTGAAACGCATCCAATCTCCGTTAACGAGACGAGCCACGGATTGATGCGTAATGCTCGCGCCTTTGGGCTGTCCGGTGGAGCCTGACGTGTAGAGGATGCAGGCCAATTGGTCGCCGGAATAGAAAGAAGTTTCGAGCGCGATGGGTGACTTGTTTGTGATTATTTGTTCGTCAAGATTTAGTTGGGGTATCGACGTGTTCTGTGGCGAAGCGAGCTCGGCCATTCGTGCTACGGTCTTGTCGTGCGTCAAAAGCGCGGCAATCTGCGAGTTGTTGAGCATGTAGCTCAAACGTTCGGTCGGGTAATCTGCATCCAGTGGCACGTAAATACCGCCCGCCTTGAGGATGCCCACCAGGCCCACGATCATTTCGATTGAGCGTTTGACGCAAATTGCAACGCAGGATTCAACGCCGACGCCCAGTTGCCGCAAACGATGCGCTAGATCATTGGAACGCACGTCCAACTCTGCGTAACTGATCTGCTGGTTGTCGAAGACGACGGCAACGGCGTCTGGCCTTTGTCGCACCTGTTCGGCAAACAACTCGTGAATGCAGTAACTCCAGCAAACCTTGTCGGTATCGTTCCACTCGATTAGCAACCGGTGTCGTTCAGCCGCGCTCAATAGCGGCAACTGCGCAATCGGCTGCTCCGGATCTTCTACTACCGCCGACACCAACGCACTGAAGTGCTCCGCCAGTCGCGCCATTCGGGTTGAGTCAAATAGGTCCGCGTTGTACTCAATCACGCCGCGTAACTCATCGCGTTTCGTACTCAGCCCCAGTAGCAGATCAAACTTCGCGGTGGCGTTGTTGCCGCCCAGCGACTGCAACTCTAACTGCGGCAACTCCAGTTTTTGTTCGGACGAGGTATTCAACGTCATCATCACCTGGAACAGCGGTGCATGACTGAGACTCCGCTCCGGCGCTAACTCCTGCACCAACCGCTCAAACGGCAACTCCTGATGGCCCTGCGCTCCCAACACCGTTTCCCTCACCTGCCGCACCAACTCACGGAAGCTCGACGCGGGCGTCATTCGCGTGCGCACTACCAACGTGTTCACAAAGAAGCCAATTAGTGGTTCAACCTCAACACGATTGCGATTCGCTACCGGCGTACCCACAAGAATGTCACTCTGTCCCGTGTAGCGATACAGCAACGTCTTGAAGGCGGCCAACAACGTCATGAACAACGTCGTGCCTTGTTGTTGACTGAGTTCCGCCAACCTTCTGCTGATGCTTTCGCTTAAACTCAGGGACTGATAGGCTCCATGGAAACTTTCCACTCGCGGTCGCGGCCGATCCGTCGGCAGCTCCAACACCTCCGGCGCGTCGGCCAATTGCTGCCTCCAGTAGGAAAGCTCGTTCTCGAGTACTTCGCCTTGCAACCACTCTCGCTGCCACGCGGCAAAGTCGGCGTACTGAATCTCCAGTTCCGCCAACGGCGACGACTCGCCGCGCTGATGCGCTTCGTAAAGAGCTCCAACTTCTTTCACCAGCACGCCCATCGACCAGCCGTCGCTGACGATGTGGTGCATGGTGAAGAGAAACTGATGTTGCTGCTCGCTCAATCGCAGCAAGCTGACACGTAGCGGCGCCTGGTCCAAGTTGAACGGCCGGCGCGCTTCTTCACGCGCTAATCGCTCAGCCTGCTTCCGCTGCTCGTTTACTGTTAGTCCCTGCAAGTCCACCAGCGGCAAGTCTTGTTTGTGATCACCGCAAATCTGTTGTCCGGGTTGGCCGCCATTCTCAACAAAGATGGTGCGCAAGGCTTCATGCCGCCTGATCAGTTCGTTCAGTGTGCTCTCGAGCGCCGCTACGTTGAGTGCACCCCGCAAACTCAGCGCGATCGGTACGTTGTAGTAGGGACTCCCTGGTTCGAACTGATTCAGGAACCAGAGTCGTTCCTGCGCGAATGACAGCGGCAACGGGCCATCGCGCTTGACGGCGACTAACGGCGGTAATCCCGGCAACGTATCTTGCGATTTGTCGTCAATCAGCAGCGCCAGCGCCGCCACGGTTCCGGCCTCGAACAGCGCGCGCAACTGCAACTCCACTTTGCATGCGGTGCGCAGACGCGAAATAACCTGCGCCGCTAGCAGCGAATGGCCGCCGCGCTCAAAGAAGTTGTCTTCCACGCCGACCTGTTCGACCTTCAATACTTCCGCCCAGATGTCAGCCACGATCTGTTCTGTCGGCGTGCGTGGCGCAACATAGCTGCTGGTGGTTCCAGTTAACTTAGGGACAGGCAATGCTCTGCGATTGACCTTGCCGTTGGCAGTGAGCGGCAACTCCGCGAGCACCACGAACGCAGCCGGCACCATGTAGTCAGGCAAGGCAAATTGCAGGTGACGCCGCAACTCGTCCGTGGAGAACGGCACTTCCACTTCGGGTACTTCCGGCACCACGTAGGCCACCAGTCGCTTATCACCCGGCGCTAGTTCGCGCATCAGCGCCACCGCCTGGCGCACACCATCCGCACGAGTCAGCGCTGCTTCCACTTCCCCCAGCTCGATGCGGAAGCCGCGCAACTTAACCTGATGATCGATACGACCGAGATACTCCAACACGCCGTCCCGCCGGTAACGCGTCAGGTCGCCGGTGCGGTACAGACGCCCGCCAGCTTCACCACTAAACGGGTCAGGCACGAACACCGTAGCCGTCAAGTCCGGCCGCTCCAGATATCCCCGCGCCACTCCCAGGCCACCGATCCATAATTCGCCGCTTACGCCAATTGGTACCGGTTGCAAATCGCGATTCAGGACGTACAAGCGCGTGTTTGCTACTGGACGCCCAATCGGCACCCCCACCTCTCGCCCACTCTCTGCACCTGCTTCATAAACACAGCACCCCACCACCGTCTCGGTTGGTCCATACTCGTTGATCACCCGCGTAGTGGCCGCATGTTGCTGCCAGAAGCGCAATTGCTCCCAGCGCAACTCTTCCCCGCCCACGACAAACATGCGCACACGTCCGGCAGCCTGGTTCGGCGCCAATTGATTACTCAGCAGCCCAAGATTCGCAGGCGTCAGTTTCACCAGCGACCAGTCAGTGTCCGTTGCCAGCGCCTGGCCCAACGCTCCCGCGCCTTCAGCTTCCGGCAACAACACTACCTGCTGTCCCGATACAAGCGGCAGCAACAGACTGGTGACGGTAAGATCAAATGACAATGAAGACTGCACGGGCACTGCAAAGCCATCGTTGACTGGATATGCTTGTCTGGCCCAATGCAGATAGTTCAGCAAGCCCCGATGATGAATCACCACGCCTTTGGGCTGCCCGGTTGAACCTGATGTGTAGATCACGTAAGCCGGATTGTCGGGGACGAGATCGGTGGCTTCGATCGCGCCGTCGTCCTGCGCCTCCATCTCATCCCAATCGGCGTCCAGACAAACGACACGCGCGCCATGTTGCGGCAGCCGCCCAAGCAGCCGTTCTTGCGTGAGCAGCAAACGGGGCCGCGCCTGCTCCAGCATGTAGCCCACGCGGTCTTTCGGATAGTTGGGATCGATTGGTACGTAGGCGCCCCCCGCCTTTAGCACGCCGAATATCCCGATCACCATTTCGAGCGAACGCTCGGTAAACACGCCCACCAGCACTTCCGGCCCCACTCCCATCTGCTGCAGCCAACGAGCCACCTGATTCGAGCGCCGGTCCAACTCTGCGTAACTGAGCTGTTCGTCCTTAAAGCTGAGGGCCACCGCATCCCTAAACTGTTCCGCCTGCGTCGCGAACAGTTCCGGCAACACCTGCGGCTGCACTCTCTCGACCCGCGTGTCGTTCCACGACACCAGCATCTGGTAGCGCTCACTCTCGCTGAGCATCTCCACCTGCCACAGTTTCTGGCTCGCGTCCTGGCTAATGCTTTCCACTACGCGCGTGAAGTGGCCGGCGAACTGCGCCATCTTCGTTGGCCCAAACAGATCGCGGTTGTAGATGAGCGTGCCGCTGATACCGCGCTCGCGAGTGGACAGCACCACCGTCAAATCAAACTTCGCCGTCGCACTGTCCCCAAGCACTGCCTGCAACTCCAACTGCGGCAACTCCAGCTTCCTTTCCGACGGGTTGTTCAAGGCGAGGATCACTTGAAACAACGGCGCATGACTGAGGCTCCGCTCCGGCGCCAACTCCTGCACCAGCCGCTCAAACGGCAACTTCTGATGGCCCTGCGCTCCCAGCACCACTTCCCGCACCTGCTGCAACAACTCACGGAAGCTCGCATTGCCGTTCAGTTTCGTGCGCAGCACGAGCGTGTTTGAAAAGAACCCGATAAGCGGCTCGATCTCTTCGCGATCGCGATTCGCTACCGGTGTTCCCACCAGCAGATCGTTCTTGCCCGTGTAGCGGTACAGAACCGTCTTGAAGGCCGCCAGCAACGTCATGAACAACGTCGTTCCTGCTTGCTGATTGAGTGTCGTTAATCTCCGCGCCGTCTCCTGGTTCCAACCAAACGATTGATAGGCGCCCCGGAAGCTTTCCACCCGCGGTCGTGGCCAATCCGTCGGCAGTTCCAACACCTCAGGCGCCTGGGCCAGTTGTTGCTTCCAGTAACTCAGCTCCTCTTCCAGCACTGCCCCTTGCAAATACTCGCGCTGCCACACCGCAAAGTCTGCATACTGAATCTCCAGCTCCGGCACTGGTGACGACGCACCGCCTTGATAAGAGGTGTACAGGGCCACCACTTCCTTCACCATCACGTCCATTGACAAGGCGTCAGTAACGATGTGGTGCATGGTCAACAACACCACGTGTTCCGCTTCAGCGATGCGCAGCAACTGTTGCCGCACAAGCGGTCCCCGCTCTAAATCGAAGGGACTGCGCGCATCCTCTTTGATTGCCTTATGTACTGCCGCTTCCCGCTGCTCTGTTGGCAGGCCCACCAGATCCGTCACCGGCAAACGTCGCACTCGCACCGCGCCGATAACCTGTTCGGGCTTCCCGTTCACGCGCTTGAACGTCGTGCGCAACACTTCGTGCCGCCGGCTCACTTCGTTCAGTGTGCTTTCCAGCGCCGCGAGGTTCAGTGGCCCGCGCATACGCAGCGCGAGGGGAAGGTTGTAGTAGGCGCTCTCTGGTTCGAACTGATCCAGGAACCAGAGTCGTTCCTGCGCAAAGGACAGCGGCAGTGACCCGGAACGGTCGACGCTCACCAGCGGCGGCAACAGTTCGAGATCGTGCTGCGTTTCCGCTTCGATAACCTCGGCCAGCGCCGCCACGGTTCCGGCCTCGAACAGGGCGCGCAACTGCAACTCCACCTTGCATGCTGTTCTCAGCCGCGACACAACTTGCGCAGCGAGCAGCGAGTGGCCGCCGAGGTCGAAGAAGTTGTCTTCAACTCCGACCTGTTCGATCTTCAATACCTCCGCCCAGATGTCGGCCACGATCTGTTCCGTCGGCGTGCGCGGCGCCAGGTAACCGCTGGTTGCTCCCGTTGATTCAGGCACGGGCAAGGCTTTGCGATTGACCTTGCCGTTTGCATTGAGCGGTAGCTCAGAAAGCAGGACGAACGCGGACGGCACCATGTAGTCGGGCAAGGCCGTTTGCAGGTGACGGCGCAACTCGGCATTGGAGAACGACTCTTCAACTTCCGGCACGAGATAGGCCACCAGTCGCTTATCACCCGGCGTGTCCTCTCGTAGTAGAACCACCGCCTGGCGCACTCCCGCGGCATGCGTGAGCGCCGCTTCAATTTCACCCAACTCAATGCGGAAGCCGCGCAGCTTCACCTGCTGATCCGCGCGACCGATGAACTCGACCTCACCACCTGCCAGATGCCGCACTTGATCCCCAGTCTTGTATAGGCGCTCACCGCGGCTGAAAGGATTGGGGATGAAGCGTTCTGCTGTCAGGCTCGCGCGATTGAAGTACCCGCGCGCCAGCCCAGCGCCACTGGTGTAGAGTTCGCCTACTGCTCCCATCGGCACGGGCTGCAACTCGCCATCCAGTACGTAAACTCGAGTGTTCGTAATCGGCCGGCCAATCGGCACTGTGCCGTCGACTGCGGCGGCCTCAGCTACCGGATGGCAACTGGTAAAGGTGGTGTTCTCGGTTGGTCCATAGCCGTTGATCAGCGTGCAGCCTGGTGCGTTCTGGAGAAATCTCCGCACGTGTGCGGCTGAGAGTACGTCGCCGCCTGCAAGCAGTTGTTTGACCTGCTGCAGGTCTTCCAGTTGCTGGTCCACCATCAAGTTGAACAAACCCGCGGTCAGCCAGAGGGTGGTGACGTGATAACGGCGGAGTGCAGTACCCAACTCTTGCAGCGAGGGGGTGCCGCCCTTCATCAGCGCCAGGCGTGCACCGTTGAGCAAGCTGCCCCAGATTTCTAACGTCGAGGCGTCAAAAGAAACGGGCGCAAGTTGCAGGAAGGTGTGGCTATTATTCAACTCAGCATAGTTTGGCTCCTGCACCAGCCGCACCACCGCACGATGATTGATGCTTACGCCTTTCGGTATGCCGGTGGAGCCCGACGTGTACATCACGTAAGCCAGATTGTCTGGGGAGACGCCGCTCTCGATATCGCTCTCTGCTTCGCGCGCGATCAGGCTCCAGTCACGATCAAGACAAATAATCCGGGTTTCATCCGTTAGATCTGTATACCGCTCTTGCGTGACGATGACGGGTGCCTGCGACTCCTCCAGCATGAACGACAGCCGTTCCTGCGGATACTTCGGATCCAACGGCACATACGCGCCACCGGCTTTCAGTATGCCCAGCACACCAACGATCAGCTCCAGCGATGGCTCCAGGCACAGACCCACCAGTACGTCTGGTCCAACTCCAAACTTTCTCAGGTGGTGCGCCAGTTGATTAGCACGTGCATTCAGTTCGGCGTACGTCAGCGTTTCGTCTTCGAACTCCAGCGCTACGGCTTCAGGTGTTAACTGCGACTGCGCTGCAAACAGTTCATGCACACAGCTCTCGGGTGGCTCGGCTGAATCCGTATCATTCCACTCAACCAGCAACCGGTGTCGCTCAGCCGCACTCAACAGCGGCAACTGCGCAATCGGCTGCTCCGGATCTTCTACTACCGCTTCCAACAACGCACTCAAGTGCTCCGCCAGTCGCGCCATCCGTGTCGCGTCAAATAGATCCCGGTTGTACTCAATCAAACCGTGCAACTCGCCGCTCTCACGATTCGTCAGCGCCAGCAGCAGATCGAACTTCGCCGTCCCGAGGTCTGGAGCAATCGCCTGCAATTCCAACTCAGGCAACTCCACCCGTCGCGGTGGCGTGTTGTCCAATGCCATCATCACCTGAAACAGCGGCGCATGGCTCAAACTCCGCTCCGGCGCCAGCTCCTGCACCAGCCGTTCGAATGGCAACTCCTGATGACCTTGTGCTCCCAGCACCGTTTCCCGCACCTGCTGCAACAACTCGCGGAAGCTCGACTCGCCATTCAGTTTCGTGCGCAGCACGAGGGTGTTTACAAAGAAACCGATCAGCGGCTCGATCTGGAGGCGATTGCGATTGGCTACCGGCGTGCCTACGAGAATGTCCGTCTGTCCCGTGTAGCGATAGAGCAACGCTTTGAACGCCGCCAGCAGCGTCATGAACAACGTCGTGCCTGACCGCTGGCTCAGCTCGCGCAAGCCTTGACTCACCGCTTCGCTTAACACGAACGACTGATGCCCGCCACGAGAGCTCCCGATTCGCGGACGCGCTCGGTCTGCCGGCAGGTCCAGCACCGCGGGTGCGTCAGCTAGTTGCTGTTTCCAGTAGCTCAACTCTGCATCGAGTACTTCGCCCTGCAACCGTTCTCGCTGCCACACCGCGAAGTCGGAGTATTGAATTTCCAACTCTGGAAGTGGTGACGGCTCACCCCATAAACCGCCGTGGTAGAGCACGCCAATCTCTCGCACCAACACTGTCATGGACCAGCCGTCACTAACGATGTGATGCATCGTGAAGAGAAACTCGTGTTGTGCTTCACTCAACTGCAACAACCGTACGCGCAGCAGTGGCGCGTGTCTCAGATCGAACGGCCGCCGTGCTACTTCACGTCTTAACCGCTCTGCCTGTTCTTGCTGCTCATCAGTGCTCAATCGTTGCAAGTCAATCAGTGGTAATCCGAGTTTCAACTCCGGTGCGATCTGCTGCGCCGGCTGCCCGGCTGAGTCGGCAAAGCAGGTGCGCAACGATTCGTGCCGCCGCATCAGCTCGTTGATACTTTGCTCCAACGCCGAGAACTTCAGCGATCCGGTCAATCGCACTCCACCCGGGATGTTGTATGTAGGCGTATCCGGCTCAAACTGATCGACCAGCCACAGCCGTTCCTGCGCAAATGACAACGGCTGCTGCTCGCCGCGCGCTACACGCGGGATGCGCTGCTCGGCTCGCGCCTGCGCTTTCTTTCGAAGCATCAGCAGCAGTAACGCCTGCTGGTCGGCTGTTAGTTCACCTAACGCCTCGAGGTTCTCGCTCATAATCCCTCAGTAATTCGGGTCTAATTGAGTTCGATAAGTTGAGCCTGGATTTCCTGTGGTGTGAGGTTTTTGATCTCGCCAAGTAGTTGGGCCAACTCTGCGGGATCGTGCTGCGCGACTTGCCAGTTTGAAAGCATTTGGCCCATCTCGAGAATTGTCGGCGACTCGAACAGGCTGCGCAGCGGTACGTCTACGTTCATCGTGTTGCGCATGCGTGAGGCAAGTTGCGTCAATAGTAATGAGTGTCCGCCGAGGTCGAAGAAGTTGTCGTGGATGCTGACCTGGCTGACGCCAAGTAGTTCAGTCCACATGTCTGCAAGTTGCTGCTCGGTTGGCGTACGCGGCAGCACTACCGGCTGCTCTCGCTGATCTTGATCGGGTGTTGGCAGCGCCTTGCGATCCACTTTCCCGCTTGGCGTTAGCGGCATCTGCGCGAGGGTCACAAACGCGGCCGGGATCATGTATTCAGGCAGTCGGGCTTTCAGATAAGCGCGCAGTTCATTGATCGGTGGCTCCTCACCCACAATGTAGGCCACCAGCCGTTTGTCACCCGGTGTCACTTCCTGCACCAGCACCTTGCACTGTCGCACTGCTGCATGTTGCGCCAGGACTGCTTCGATCTCGCCCGGCTCGATTCGATAGCCGCGTATCTTTACCTGGTCGTCGACGCGCCCGATGAACTCGATCTCACCCTGCGCCACGTAGCGGCCGCTGTCACCACTGCGATACAACCGCGCGCCTGGTTGCAGTCCGAATGAATCCGGAATGAACTTGTCTGCCGTCAGCTCCGGTTGATGCAAATAGCCGCGTGCTACACCGGCGCCACCGATGCAGAGTTCACCGCGCACAGCAAACAGTACCGGTTCGGCATACTCATCGAGGAAGTACGTTTGCACGTTCGGAAGTGGGTGTCCGATCGTCGGCCTTGTTTCACTGATCTGCACTGCGGTCGTGACGTCGGTGCATTCCGTCGGTCCGTACACGTTGTAGAAACTGATTGTCGGATGGGCCGCTAGTTGTTCCCACAGCGTCTCATCAATCGCATCACCACCTACCAGCACTGCCTGCAGCGATGTTTCCACTTCAACTTCCAGCAACGTCTTCAACTGCGGTGGCGTGCAGTCAACTACGTCCAGAGCGTGAGCTTTGGCATAGCGCACAAACTCACGCGCGTCCAAGCGCACTTCATCCGGAAATAGCTCAAGGGTGTGACCGTCTAGCAGTTGCAGCCACTGTTTCACTGACGCGTCGAAGGTGAGCGTCGCATTGAGTCCGACGCGTAGTGGGCCGCCGAAACTCGTGTAAATGTTTCGTTTCAGAGCGGCAGAGAGATTGGCTAACGAACGATGCTGGACGGCGACGCCTTTCGGCCGTCCGGTCGAGCCCGAGGTGTAGATCACGTAAGCAAGGTTCTCAGGGGTCGTCGTGCGCAGCGGAGCCTCATCGCTCTCGTTTGCAATCGCCTCCCAATCACGATCGAGCAACACCACGCGCGCTTGCAAATCGCCCAGTTCGTTCACTAAGTGCGACTGTGTCAACAGCACTGCAGGACGCGCATCGGCCAATATCGCGGCCACTCGCGCTGCCGGCATGGCTGCATCCAGCGGCACGTAACCACCGCCAGCTTTCAGTATTCCCCAAATGCCAATCAACGACAGCGCACTACGTTCCACCAGCAATGCGACTGCGACTTCCAGTCCCACACCCAAGCTTCGCAGATGATGCGCGAGTTGATTTGCACGGCGGTTCAACTCGTCGAACGTGATCTGCTGCTCGTCATAGACCAGCGCAATCGCGTCCGGAGTTCTCTCGATCTGTGCCTCCAACATCTCATCGAGACAACGCGCGGCGCCAAAGTCGACTTGCGTGTCATTCCACCCGGTTAACAGTTGCCGCCGCTGTTCAGCGCTCAGCAGTTGCACATTCCGCAGCGGTTGTTCGAGGTCATTAGCCATCGCCGCCAGCGCCGTTTCAAATGCTTCGGTAAACCGCGCGATCGTCGCGCGGTCAAACAGATCCGCGTTGTAGCGCAAACTGCCGCTGAGTTGATTCCGGTCGTGCGCGAACGATAACGCCAGGTCGAACTTCGCCGTCCCGCTCTCGCTTGTCAGCGCTCGTGCCTCCAACCCCGGCCAATCGACAGCGGCGCCCGCCGGTTGCACGATCAGCATCACTTGAAACAACGGCGAACGATCCAAACGTCGCTCCGGTTGTAGCTCCTCGACCAGCCGCTCAAACTGCACGTCGCGATGCATGTGTGCCTGCAGTGCAGTCTCTCTGACGTGCTTTAAGAACTCGCGCATCGTCCACGTCGGATCGAGCTGCGTTCGCATGACCAGAGTGTTCACAAAGAACCCGATCAGCTCTTCGACCTCGATGCGGTCGCGTCCCGCCACCGGCGTGCCCACGCTGATGTCCGTCTGTCCGCTGTAGCGGCTCAAGACGAGTTGGTAGGCTGCCAGTAGCATCATGAACGGCGTGAGACCTTCCTGCTTCGAGAGCTTTATGAGATCGCCGCTCAAAGCAGCCGAGATGGTGAGCGGATACTGGCCCAGTCGTTTCTTGTCTTTGCTGCGTCTGTGATCTGTCGGCAGGTCGAGAGATGGCGCGTCAGCGAGTTGCTGTTTCCAGTAATCAAGCTGTTCGAGGACTACTGTTTCCTGATGTTCGCGCTGCCACACTGCGAAGTCAGCGTATTGGACGGCCAATTCTGTTAATGGCGATTGTTGGCCACTGTGGAGGGCTTCATATACCGTGATCAATTCACGCACTGCCACGTTCATCGACCAGCCATCGCTGACGATGTGGTGCATCGTGAACAGAAACTGATGTTGATCTTCACTGAGTTTCAGCAGTCGCACACGCAGCAACGGTGCATCTCGCAGATCAAACGGCCGCCGTGCTTCCTCGCGCGCCAACCGCTCTGCCTGTTCCTGCTGCTGATCAGTGCTCAATCGTCCTAAGTCAATCAGCGGCAATCCGAGCTCCAGATCGGCCGCGATCTGCTGCGCCGGTTGTCCGGCCACGTCCACGAAGCTGGTGCGTAAAGCTTCATGCCGTCGCACTATCTCGTTGACACTCTGCGCCAGCACAGAAACCTGCAACGAACCTGTCAGACCAACTGCGTGTGGGATGTTGTAAGCCGCGCTCTCCGGCTCTAGTTGATCGAGGAACCACAGCCGCTCCTGCGCAAACGACAATGGCAACGTCTCTTCACGCAACGCGCGCGTGATCGGCGGCAGACTCACTCCTACGGCACTTTGTTCGATCCGCTCTGCCAGCGTCCGCACCGTCGGCGCTTCAAACACCCAGCGCAATGGCAACTCAAACTCCAGCGCCGTCCGCACCCGCGACGCTACCTGCACCGCTAACAGCGAATGTCCACCCAACTCGAAGAAGTTTTCGTTTAGTCCGACCTGATCTACGCCCAACACATCGCAGAAAATCCCTGCCACAATCTGTGCAATCTGTGTATCCGGCTCTTGCGCAACCAGATCCTCGCGCTCGCTGTACTCCGGCTCCGGCAACGCCTTGCGATTCACTTTCCCGTTCGGCAGCCGCGGCAACGCATCGAGATGAACGAACGCGGAAGGCACCATGTACTGCGGCAACCGCTCGCGCAAGTAACTCCGCAGTTCACTCTGCTCCGCCATCGCCACCACATACGCCACCAACCGCTGCTCGCGCGCTACTACAACCGTCTCACGAACGCCAGCATGTGCGCTCAACACCGCTTCGATCTCACCCAACTCAATCCGGAATCCGCGCAACTTGATCTGATGATCCGTGCGGCCGAGATATTCGAGTCGTCCATCCTCAAGATATCGGACCAGATCACCCGTCTTGTATACTCGACCAGCATCAAACGGATTCGGAATGAAGCGCGTCGCTGTCAGCTCGGCTCGATCCAGGTAACCGCGTGCAAGCCCTTCGCCCCCGAGATACAACTCGCCGGGCACTCCCACCGGCACCGGCTGCAGATTCTTATCCAGCACAAACGTCTGCGTGTTCGAGATCGGACGTCCAATCGTCGCTGCGCCACTCCCAGCTCGGAGCGCGAACGTTGAATACGTCGTGTCTTCCGTTGGACCATACAGATCGAAGACTCGTTTCGCGCCGAAGTCGTATAGCTGTCGCACGAGGCTCGTCGCGAGTGGCTCGCCAGCGAGGTTGATGGTCTCAATCGTCGGTAGCAGTGCACCGCTGCGTAACAACTCAGCGACTGCGGAGGGAACGGTGTTGAGAAGTGTGACGGCTGCGGCCGATTCGAGCGCCGGCAGTTGCAGTGCGTCAGCGACGACGATCACGCGGCCTCCCGAACTGAGCGGCGCGAAGATTTCGAAGATCGATAGGTCGAAACAGATCGAAGTCGATGCCAGCACGCCCTTAAACTCTTCCGGCGTGAACACCTTGTTGGCCCACGCGAGCAACGCCACTGCACTGCTGTGTTGAATCGTGACGCCTTTCGGCCGCCCCGTTGAGCCCGACGTGTAGATCACGTATGCAAGCGCGTCCGGATCGTGAACGTCGCGAATGTTCTCGCCTGATTCCGGCGCGATACGATTCCAGTCGCGATCCAGACAGAGAACGTGAGCATCTCGTTTGTCGAGTTCCTTTTCCGCAGCCACACGCTCCTGCGTCAGCAACACGGGCGCGTGGGAGTCGTCCAACATGAATTCGATACGTTCCGCTGGATAAGCAGGATCCAGCGGAACGTATGCTCCCCCCGCCTTGAGTGTGCCCAGCATGGCAACAATCATTTCGAGCGAACGTTCCAGACACACGCCGACCAGCACGTCTGGTCCAACATTGAGAGCTCTCAGAAAGTGGGCGAGCTGATTGGCACGGTGGTTTAGTTCGCGGTAGGTGAGTGTTGAATTTTCAAACTCGATGGCGATACGGTCTGGCGTTTGCTCGGCTTGTGTTTCGATGAGGTGATGGATGCAGATGTCGCGTTGATACGGCGCGTCTGTGTTGTTCCAGTCAACTAGCAGGCGTTGTCTTTCAGCAACACTCAACAGCGGCAGACGCGCGACGGCGTGGTTCGCATCTTCCACCACGGCCGACAGCAAGGAACTGAAGTGTTTCGCCAGTCGCGCCATCCGGCTGCGATCGAACAGATCCGTGTTGTATTCGATGACACCGTTCAATTCGCCGCTCTCTCGGTTCGGGCTCAACACCAGCGTCAGATCGAACTTCGCCGTCGCACTGTCTTCACGGAGTGGCTGCAACTGCAAAGCGGGCAGTTCCAACTCTCGTGCCGGCATGTTGTCCAGCACCAGCATCACCTGAAACAGCGGCGCATGACTCAGACTCCGCTCGGGCGCCAGCTCCTGCACCAGTCGCTCAAACGGCAACTCCTGATGTGCCTGGGCTCCCAGCACCACTTCGCGAACATCCCTCAGCACCTCGCTGAAGCTCGCCTCACTCTGCAATTGGGTACGCAACACGAGCGTGTTCACGAAGAAGCCGATCAGCGGCTCGATCTCCATGCGATTGCGATTCGCTACCGGTGTCCCCACCAGAATGTCCGCTTGTCCCGTGTAGCGATACAACAGGGTCTTGAATGCAGCCAGCAGTGTCATGAACAACGTCGCATCCTGTTTGCGACTCAATCGTTTCAGCGCTTGATGCAGACTTGCAGACAGTGAGAAGTGTTGCTGTGCGCCGTGGTAACTGGGCAGCAGCGGTCGCGGTCTGTCAGCAGGCAGTTCTAAAACTTCAGGCGCAGCAGCCAGTTGTTCTTTCCAGTAATCGAGTTGTTCTTCAATCGCTGCTTTCTGATATTCCCGCTGCCACACGGCAAAGTCAGCGTATTGAACCGGCAACTCTGTTAACGACGATGGCTGGCCGGCATGCAGGGCTTCATATAATGCGACCAGTTCACGTACGACCACGTTCATCGACCAGCCATCGCTGACGATGTGGTGCATCGTGAACAGAAACTGATGTTGATCTTCACTGAGCCGCAGCAGTCCCACACGCAATAGCGGCGCATGTCGCAGATCAAACGGCCGTCGTGCTTCCTCGCGCGCCAACCGCTCCGCCTGTTCCTGCTGCTGATCCGTGTTCAATCGTCCTAAGTCAATCAGCGGTAATCCGAGTTCCAGGTCGGCCGCGATCTGCTGCGCCGGTTGTCCCGCCACGTCCACGAAGCGGGTGCGTAAAGCTTCATGCCGTCGCACTATCTCGTTGACACTCTGCTCCAGCACAGAAACCTGCAACGAACCCGTGAGACTAACTGCGTGTGGAATGTTATAGGCTACTCTCTCCGGCTCTAACTGATCGAGGAACCACAACCGCTCCTGCGCAAACGACAACGGCAACGTCCCTGCGCGTAACGTGCTCGTGATCGGCGGCAGACTCACTCCTACGGCACTTTGTTCAATCCGTTCTGCCAGCGTCCGCACCGTCGGCGCTTCAAACACCCAGCGCAACGGCAACTCAAACTCCAGCGCCGTCCGCACGCGCGATGCTACCTGCACCGCCAGCAGCGAGTGTCCACCCAACTCGAAGAAGTTCTCCTCGACTCCAACCTGCTCCAACCCCAACACGTCTGACCACACACCAACCAGGATCTCTTCCACGAGTGTCCGCGGCTCTTCATCACTCAGTTCATCGTGCTTGCTCCACTGCGGATCTGGCAGTGCCTTGCGATCAACTTTCCCGCTGGGCGTTAGCGGCATCTGCGCGAGGGTCACAAACGCGGCCGGGATCATGTATTCAGGCAGTCGGGCTTTCAGAAACGCGCGCAGTTCATTGATCGGTGGCTCCTCGCACACAATGTAGGCCACCAGCCGCTTGTCACCCGGTGTCACTTCCTGCACCAGCACCTTGCACTGTCGCACTGCTGCATGTTGCGCCAGTACTGCTTCGATCTCGCCCGGCTCGATGCGGTAGCCGCGGATCTTTACCTGATCGTCGACGCGTCCGATGAACTCGATCTCACCCTGGGCCACGTAACGGCCACTGTCGCCACTGCGATACAGCCGCGCGCCTGGTTGCGTGCTTAACGCATCCGGAATGAACTTGTCTGCCGTCAGCTCCGGTTGATGCAAATAGCCGCGTGCTACACCGGCGCCCCCGATGCAGAGTTCACCGCGCACTCCGAATGGTACCGGCTCGGCATACTCATCGAGGAAGTACGTTTGCACGTTCGGAAGTGACCGGCCGATCGTCGGCCTTGTTTCACTGACCTGCACTGCGGTCGTGACGTCGGTGCATTCCGTCGGTCCATACAAGTTGTAGAAACTGATCGTCGGATGGGCCGCTAGTTGTTGCCACAGTGCTTCGTCAATCGCATCGCCTCCCACGAGCACTGCCTGCAGCGATGTTTCCACTTCAACTTCCAGCAGCGTCTTCAACTGCGGTGGGGTGCAATCAACTACGTCCAGAGCGTGAGCTTTGGCATAGCGCACAAACTCACGCGCATCCCAACGCACTTCATCCGGGAATAGCTCAAGAGTGTGACCGTCTAGCAGTTGCAACCACTGTTTCACGGACGCGTCGAAGCTGAGCGTCGCATTGAGACCCACGCGTAGTGGGGCGCCGAAACTCGTGTAGATGTTTTGCTTCAGCGCAGCAGAAAGATTGGCTAACGAGCGATGTTGGATAGCGACGCCTTTCGGTCGTCCAGTCGAGCCCGAGGTGTAGATTACGTACGCAAGGTTCTCAGGCGTCGTTCTGCGTAGCGGAGCTTCATCGCTCTCTTTGGCAATCGCTTCCCAGTCTCGATCGAGCAGCACTACCGGCGGCAGATCACTCAAATCTTTCACCAGGTGTGACTGCGTCAACAGCACTGCCGGACGCGCATCTTCCAATATCGCTGCCACTCGCGCGGCCGGCATGGCTGCATCCAACGGCACGTAGCCACCGCCAGCTTTCAGTATTCCCCAAATGCCAATCAACGCCAGCGCACTACGCTCCACCAGCAATGCGACTGCGACTTCCGGTCCCACACCCAACGCTTGCAGATGATGCGCGAGTTGATTTGCTCGCCCATTCAACTCCGCGAAAGTGATCTGCTGCTCCTCGTAGACCAGTGCGAGCGCATCAGGCGTCTTGCTGATCTGAGCCTCCAACATCTCATCGAGACAGCGCGCGGCGCCAAAGTCGACTTGCGTGTCATTCCACCCGGTTAATAATTGTCGCCGCTGTTCAGCGCTCAGCAGTGACACGTTCCGCAGCGGCTGTTCGAGGTCAGCCGCCATCGCCGCCAGCGCCGTTTCAAATGCTTCGGTAAACCGCGCGATCGTCGCGCGGTCAAACAGATCCGCGTTGTAGCGCAAGCTGCCGCTGAGTTGATTCCGGTCGTGCGCGAACGATAACGCCAGGTCGAACTTCGCCGTCCCGCTCTCGCTTGTCAGCGCTCGTGCCTCCAACCCCGGCCAATCGACAGCGGCGCGTGCCGGTTGCACGATCAGCATCACTTGAAACAACGGCGAACGATCCAGACGTCGCTCCGGTTGTAGCTCCTCGACCAGCCGCTCAAACTGCACGTCGCGATGCATGTGTGCCTGCAGTGCCGTTTCTCTGACGTGCTTTAAGAACTCACGCATCGTCCACGTCGGATCGAGCTGCGTTCGCATGACCAGAGTGTTCACAAAGAACCCGATCAGCTCTTCGACCTCGATGCGATCGCGTCCCGCCACCGGCGTGCCCACGCTGATGTCTGTCTGCCCGCTGTAGCGACTCAAGACGAACTGGTAAGCGGCAAGCAGCATCATGAACGGCGTGAGACCTTCCTGCTTCGCGAGCTTCATGAGATCGCTACTCAAAGCAGTCGGGATCGTTAGCGGATACTGGCCCAGTCGTTTCTTGTCTTTGCTGCGTCTGTGATCTGTCGGCAGGTCGAGAGACGCTGCATCAGCCAGTTGCTGTTTCCAATAATCGAGCTGTTCGACGACGGCTGCTTCCTGATGTTCGCGCTGCCACACTGCGAAGTCAGCGTATTGCACGGCCAATTCTGTCAATGACGACGGCTGACCTGCATGCAGAGCTTCATACAGCGTCACCATTTCACGCACCGCCACGTTCATCGACCAGCCATCGCTGACGATGTGGTGCATCGTGAACAGAAACTGATGTTGATCTTCACTGAGTTGCAGCAGGCGCACACGCAGCAACGGTGCCTGTCGCAGATCAAACGGCCGCCGCGCTTCCTCGCGCGCCAACCGCTCCGCCTGTTCCTGCTGCTCGCTCGCAGACAACGAATCCTAGAATCAATCAGCGGCAAATCCGAGCCCTACTTCCGTGCCCTATCCGTTGCACTGGCTGTCCCGCCACGTCCACGAAGCTGGTGCGTAACGCTTCATGCCGGCGCACTATCTCGTTGACACTCTGCTCCAGCGCCGAGATCTGTAATGAACCACTCAACTGCACGCCACCAGGAATGTTGTAGCCTACGCTCTCCGGCTCCAGCTGATCGATGAACCACAGCCGCTCCTGTGCAAACGACAACGGCAACGTCTCTGCACGCAACGCGCGCGTGATCGGCGGCAGACTCACTCCTACGGCACTCTGTTCAATCCGCTCTGCCAGCGTGCGCACCGTCGGCGCTTCAAACACCCAGCGCAACGGCAACTCAAACTCCAGCGCCGTCCGCACCCGTGAAGCAACTTGCACCGCCAACAGCGAATGTCCACCCAACTCGAAGAAGTTCTCGTCCGCTCCCACCTGCTCCAACCCCAGCACGTCGGACCACACACTCGCCACTATCTGTTCAAGCTGCGTTTCTGGCTCTGCTGCAACCAGAGTGTCACGCTCGCCGCGTTCTGGCTCCGGCAACGCCTTGCGATTCACTTTCCCGTTCGGCAGCCGCGGCAACGCATCGAGGTGAACAAACGACTGCGGCACCATGTACTGCGGCAACCGCTCGCGCAAGTAACTTCGCAGTTCGCTCGGCTCTGCCACCCCAACCACATACGCGACCAACCGCTGCTCACGTACCACCACCGCCGTCTCACGCACCCCCGGATCGACTCTCAGCGCTGCTTCAATCTCACCCAACTCAATGCGGAACCCGCGCAGCTTCACCTGATGATCGCGCCGCCCCAGATACTCGAGCCTCCCATCAGCCAGGTGCCGCGTCAGATCGCCTGTCGAATAGAGCCGCTCGCCAGCGCTGAACGGGTTCGGGATGAACTTCTCCGCCGTCAACTCCGGTCGCCGCAGGTACCCGCGCGCCAGTCCTCGTCCGCCCAGATATAGCTCGCCAGCCACCGCCGCCGGCATCAGTTCCTGACTTCCATCCAGTGCGTAAGCCTTCGTGTTTGATATCGGACTGCCGATGGTCACCGGCCCGTCTGGTAGTCGCAGCGTGTAGGTCGAATAAGTCGTGTCTTCGCTGGGGCCGTACAAGTCGAACACACGCTGCACGTTTGTCTGTTCGTGCAGTTGCCGCACCAGCGTCGCCGACAACGGCTCGCCCGCCAGGTTGATCGTCTGCACCGACTGCGGCACACCACCCAATCGCAGCAGTTCAGCCATCACCGACGGCACCGTATTGATCAGCGTCACGCCTTCTCTGCCGGCCAGGGCAGGCAGGCGCAGCGCATCGGCAACCAATACCACCTTGCCGCCGCGACTCAACGGCACGAACAGTTCAAACACCGAGAGGTCGAAACAAATCGAAGTGGAGCCCAGCACCGCCTGTAACTCTGCGGCACCAAACACCTCGCGCGACCACCAGAGCAACTCCACCGCACTGCGATGCTGGATCACTGCTCCCTTCGGTCTGCCGGTCGAGCCCGAGGTGTAGATCACATAGGCAAGGTTGTCCGGGGAGACGCCGCTCTCGAGATCACTCTCTGCTTCACGTGCGATCAGGCTCCAGTCACGATCAAGACAAACAATCCGGGTTTCATCCGTTAAATCTGTGTACTGCTCTTGTGTGACGATGACGGGCGCCTGCGAGTCCGCCAGCATGAACGACAACCGTTCCTGCGGATACTTCGGATCTAACGGCACATACGCGCCACCCGCTTTCAGAATGCCCAGCACGCCGACGACCATCTCCAGCGACGGCTCCAGACACAGACCAACCAGCACCTCTGGTCCAACGCCGCACCGTCTCAGGTAATGCGCCAGTTGATTCGCACGCGCGTTCAGCTCCGCGTACGTGAGGGCTTCATTTTCAAACTCGACTGCGACAGCTTCCGGTGTTAACTGCGACTGCGCCACGACGAGCTCATGCATGCATGACTCAACACGCTCTACTGATTCAGTGTCATTCCACTCCACCAGCAAGCGGTGTCGCTCAGCCGTGCTCAACAGCGGCAACCGCGCGACGGCGTGGTTCGCATCTTCCACTATTGCCGACAGCAACGAACTGAAGTGTTCCGCCAGTCGCACCATCCGCGTCGCGTCAAACAGCTCCGTGTTGTATTCGATGACACCGTTCAATTCGCCGCTCTCTCGGTTCGGGCTCAACACCAGCGTCAGATCGAACTTCGCCGTCGCACTGTCTTCACGGAGCGGCTGCAACTGCAAAGCAGGCAGCTTCAACTCTGCGTGCCGGCATGGTGTCCAGCACCAGCATCACCTGAAACAGCGGCGCATGACTCAGACTCCGCTCGGGCGCCAGTTCCTGCACCAGTCGCTCAAACGGCAACTCCTGATGTGCCTGGGCTCCCAGCACCACTTCGCGAACATCACTCAGCACCTCGCTGAAGCTCGACTCGCCATGCAATTGCGTGCGCAGTACGAGGGTGTTCACAAAGAAACCGATCAGCGGTTCAATCTCGACTCGATTGCGATTCGCTACCGGTGTCCCCACCAGAATGTCCGCTTGTCCCGTGTAGCGATACAACAGGGTCTTAAAAGCTGCCAGCAGGGTCATGAACAACGTCGCATCCTGTTTGCGGCTCATTCGTTTCAGCGCTTGATGCAGACTCGCAGGCAGTGAGAAGTGTTGCTGTGCGCCGTGGTAACTGGGCAGCAGCGGTCGCGGTCTGTCCGCGGGTAGTTCCAGCACTTCAGGCGCCGCAGCCAGTTGTTCTTTCCAGTAATCGAGTTGCGCCAGGATCGTTTCCTGCTGCCACTCTCGTTGCCACAGTGCGAAGTCGGCGTATTGCACACCCAACTCCGGCAAGGGCGATGGCTGGCCGTTGTGCAGGGCTTCATATAACGTGACCAGTTCGCGCACGACCACGCTCATCGACCAGCCATCGCTGACGATGTGGTGCATCGTGAACAGAAATTGATGTTGTTGCTCACCGAGCCGCAGCAGTCGTACACGCAACAACGGCGCACGTCGCAAGTCGAACGGTCGCCGTGCTTCCTCGCGCGCTAACCGCTCTGCCTGTTCCTGCTGCTGATCCGTGCTCAATCCTTGTAAGTCAATCAGCGGTAATCCGAGCTCCAACTCGGCTGCGATCTGCTGCGCCGGTTGTCCCGCCACATCCACGAAGCTCGTACGTAACGCTTCATGCCGTCGCACTATCTCGTTGACACTCTGCGCCAGCACAGAAACCTGCAACGAACCTGTCAGACCAACTGCGTGTGGGATGTTGTAAGCCGCACTCTCCGGCTCCAACTGATCGAGGAACCACAACCGCTCCTGCGCGAACGACAACGGCAACATCTCTGCACGCAACGCCCGTGTGACCGGCGGCAGACTCACTGCTACGGCACTCTGTTCAATCCGCTTTGCCAGCGTGCGCACCGTCGGCGCTTCAAACACCCAGCGCAACGGCAACTCAAACTCCAGCGCCGTCCGCACCCGCGACGCTACCTGCACTGCCAGCAGCGAGTGTCCACCCAACTCGAAGAAGTTCTCGTCTACACCAACCTGCTCCAACCCCAACACGTCTGACCACACACCCGCCAGGATCTCTTCGACTGGTGTCAGAAGCTCTTCAGCACTCAGCTCGTCGTGTTTGCTCCAAGTCGGCTCAGGAAGCGCCTTGCGATCTACTTTTCCACTGCTGGTCAACGGCATCTGCGCGAGGGTCACAAACGCGGCCGGGATCATGTATTCAGGCAGTCGGGCTTTCAGAAACGCGCGCACTTCATTGATCGGTGGCTCCTCGCCCACAATGTAGGCCACCAGCCGCTTGTCAGCCGGTGTCACTTCCTGCACCAGCACCTTGCACTGTCGCACTGCTGCATGTTGCGCCAGGACTGCTTCGATCTCGCCCGGCTCGATGCGATAGCCGCGTATCTTTACCTGATCGTCGACGCGCCCGATGAACTCGATCTCACCCTGGGCCACGTAGCGGCCCCTGTCACCACTGCGATACAACCGCGCGCCTGGTTGCAGCCCGAATGCATCCGGAATGAACTTGTCTGCCGTCAGCTCCGGTTGATGCAGGTAACCGCGTGCCACACCTGCGCCACCGATGCAGAGTTCACCGCGCACTCCGAATGGCACCGGTTCGGCATACTCATCGAGGAAGTACGTTTGCACGTTCGGGAGTGGGTGTCCGATCGTCGGCCTTGTTTCACTGATCTGCACTGCGGTCGTGACGTCGGTGCATTCCGTCGGTCCGTACAAGTTGTAGAAACTGATTGTCGGATGGGCCGCAAGTTGTTCCCACAGTGATTCGTCAATCGCATCACCACCTACCAGCACTGCCTGTAGCGATGTTTCCACTTCAACTTCCAGCAAGGTCTTTAACTGTGGTGGCGTGCAGTCAACTACGTCCAGAGCGTGAGCTTTGGCATAGCGCACAAACTCACGCGCGTCCAAGCGCACTTCATCCGGAAATAGCTCAAGAGTGTGACCGTCTAGCAGTTGCAGCCACTGTTTCACTGACGCGTCGAAGCTGAGCGTCGCATTGAGACCCACGCGTAGTGGCCCACCGTAGCTCGTGTAGATGTTTTGCTTCAGAGCAGCAGAGAGATTGGCCAACGACTGATGCTGGACAGCGACGCCTTTCGGTCGTCCAGTCGAACCTGAGGTGTAGATTACGTACGCAAGGTTCTCAGGTGTTATCGCCCTGACCGGAGCTTCATCGCTCTCGTTGGCAATCGCTCCCCAGTCTCGATCGATCAGCACTACGCGCGGCAAGTCGCTCAAGTCCCGCACCAGATGCGACTGCGTCAACAACACTGCCGGACGTGCATCTTCCAATATCGCGGCCACTCGCGCCGCCGGCATGGCTGCATCCAGCGGCACGTAGCCACCACCAGCTTTCAGTATTCCCCAAATGCCAATCAACGCCAGCGCACTACGCTCCACCAGCAATGCGACTGCGACTTCCGGCCCCACACCCAACGCTTGCAGATGATGCGCCAGTTGATTTGCCCGCCCATTAAACTCCGCGAAAGTGATCTGCTGCTCCTCGTAGACGACTGCCATCGCATCAGGCGTCTTGCTGACCTGAGCCTCAAGCAGTTCATCGAGGCAACGCGCGGCGCCAAAGTCGACCTGCGTGTCGTTCCACTCGGTTAACAGTTGCCGCCGCTGTTCAGCGCTCAGCAGTGATACGTTCCGCAGCGGTTGTTCAGCATCGGCGACGATGGCCCTCACGGTTGCTTCAAATGATTGGGCCAAGCGGGCGATCGTCGTATCGTCGAACAGAGCCGCGTTGTACTTGATCTCGCCGCCCAACTCGCCGCTCTCGCGATTGCTCAGCACGAGCGTCAGATCGAACTTCGCTGTCGCATTGTCTTCGCCAATCGTCTGCAATTCGAGTTGCGGTAACTCAAGCTTCCGTGCCGGCTCGTTGTCGAGCACCAGCATCACCTGAAACAACGGCGCATGAGTAAGACTTCGCTCCGGCGCCAGCTCCTGCACCAGACGCTCAAACGGCAACTCCTGATGCGCCTGCGCTCCGAGCACTACTTCCTTCTCCTGATGTAACAACTCTCGAATGGTCCAGGACGGATCGAGCTTCGTTCGCAACACCAGTGTGTTCACAAAGAACCCAATCAGCGGCTCGAGCTCGACTCGTTTTCGATTCGCGACCGGCGTTCCAACGACGATATCCGTCTGTCCCGTGTACCGGTACAGCAGTGTCTTGAACGCTGCCAGCAAGGTCATGAATAACGTTGTCCCAGACTGCTGACTCAACTCGCGCAAGCCACGACTGATCGATTCACTCAACACAAACGAGTGCGCGTCGCCACGAAAACTCTCGAGTCGCGGCCGTGCATGGTCTGCCGGAAGGTCCAACAGCTCGGGCGCCTCAGCGAGTTGCTGTTTCCAGTAACTCAACTCAGCATCCAGCACCTCGCCCTGCAACCGCTCTCTCTGCCACACGGCGAAGTCGGCATACTGAATAGCCAGTTCAGCTAATGGAGACTGCCGCCCCGACAAATACGCTGCATAGAGCGCGCCAACCTCTCGCACCAGCACTGCCGTCGACCAGCCATCACTGGCGATGTGGTGCATCGCAAAGAGAAACTCGTGCTCTCTCTCAGCAAATCGCACTAAGTGCACCCTAAGCAACGGCGCGCGTCGCAAGTCGAATGGCCGGCGTGCTTGTTCGCGCATCAGCCGCTGGGCCATCACTTGCTGCTTACTCTCAGACAACGAACCCAGATCGACGAGCGGCAACTCGATCCGCAACTCCGGCGCGATTTGCTGCGCAGGCTGTCCGGCCGAGTCGACGAAGCTGGTGCGCAACACCTCATGCCGCCGCACCATCTCGTTGACACTCTGCTCGAGCGCCGCAACCTGCAACGAGCCTGTCAAACGAACTGCGTGCGGAAGGTTGTAAGCCGCACTCTCAGGCTCCAGCTGATCGAGGAACCACAGCCGCTCCTGCGCAAACGACAACGGCATCCTATCCGCGCGCAAAGCTCGAGCGATCGGAGAAGCAATCTCTCTCGATTGCGGAGAGGGGTGTGCCTTGTCTCGAACGAGTCTCGACAACAAGTCGAGCTTCGCCTGAGTAAGACCCGCGATCAGCGGTTCATGAGTTGTCATTTATTAAAGACTGGCGGGACTGACTGCGTACCCACCCGCTAGCGCGGGCGGGACTGACTGTGTGCAAGTTAGGAACCTAACTTTTTACGGGTAGTCTTCCAGCTGGTTCAGCGGCAGGCCACAGGGATAGAACAGATTGAAGATTGGTTGCTCGATCAGTTCAGCGAACTTCAACAACATCGGCGCATAATTTTCCAACGGGCTCTTCCCGGCTTCGATGGAGTCGAGTTCACTCACAGGTACGCCGAGACTCTTCGCCAACTGCTCCTGGTCCAACGCCAGCTTCTCACGATGCGCCCGGATGAGCGGACCGCATTGAGCGGCATCTCGTGATTTGCCGGTCTCGCTGATCAGCCGCGACGTGGGTGTCGAGAGCTGAATCGCGATCTGGGCGAGCTTTGGCGCCCACTGTTCGATCGGCGAAGAACCAGCTTCAAGCTCCTGGTAATCGTCAACAGGAACGTTAAGCTTCCTCGCCACGGTTTCCACACCGAGACGTTTTCGTTCTCGTTCCTTCCGCAATACATCACCTAGTTTCATGACTGCCCTCCCTACGCATTCGCAGATGCACCATCGCTATTCGCGGCGCTGCTGGCTGCAACGATGAGATCAAGTTCGTCAGGAACTTTGAATCCGAGGACGTTGTTGCAGAAGTCCTGCCACTCGGGTGTCACGTCGTTGTAAATGACGTTCTCATTGGACCAGATCGAGAGGGTAACCGTGTAGTCCTCGTGGAGAAACACGACGTCATCATCGCCTAACTGCTCGCCAGCGTCACCGGCGCTCTTCTTCCAGTTGATGCGACTTTCACTCCAACCCGCGAACTGACGAAAGTCGCTCATGTGATATGCCTTGCAATACTTTCGTTGTGGACGAGCCGGTTTGTCGCCTTCGACACGATCTTCAGCCTCGCGCAGATACCGCACAACGTCGGCGCGACCCGCGGCGAGTGCGATCATCTGCGGTGTTCTTTGATCGCGACCAACTTTGAAAACGTCGGCGCCTTTCTCGACCAGCAGAGTGACTAGTTCCAAGTTGCCTTTGCCGGCAGCCCAGTTGAGCGCGGTCCATCCCTGTTCGCCCGGCTCGTTAACGTCGGCGCCGCCGTCGAGCAACTCTTTGACTGTGTTGACTTCAGCGGCTCTGACCGCTTCGATCAACGGTGTGTTTGTTAAATTGTCGTAAATGTCGGCCATACGGACCTTCCTTTCAAACTACTGTGTGTAATCACCTCTCTGTGCAATCTCTGTGTTCTCTGTGTCTCTGTGGTTAACTGATTTTCGATAAAACTCACCACAGAGACACAGAGAACACAGAGGTTGCACAGAGAAAGCAGGAAGCAAAACGTCTTCACGCGGCTGCGGTTTCCGCTTCGAGAGCGACGAGGTGTCCCTTGCCTTCGAGCGATGCGAGATCGATGTCGGCAATACAACGAACGGGAACGTAATTCAGTGTCAACGTTCCTTCGAGATGCACGGTCCCTTGTCCTGCTTCGAAATCAGCCTTGCTCAAATCGCTCGCATCACGATCGAGACGAACGCCCAGTTCAGTGCCACCACGCGTGTCAGTGAACTTGATGTGAATGTGGCCCATGTCGATTCGTTCTTTGAGAATCTGCACCGTCTTCTCCGGACGCAGACTCGCTTCCACCGGGTGGTCGCCTTCACTCAACCGATTCACCAGCTCGTTGCCGGGGGCTCTCGGTTCATTGCTCGGAGGCGGCGGCGGTGGCGGCGGATTCTTCGCCATCTCTTCCATGCGCTTGCGCAGGCTCAGCGGCCTCATGTCGGTCCACACTTCTTTGATGTACGCGAGACATTCTTCCTTGGGACCAGTCTTGCCTGCATCGTTCCACCCCAACGGGTTCTCTCGATCGGCAGGCCAGATCGAGTATTGCTCTTCATGATTGACTACCACCTTGTAGATAGTGGTGTCTTCTCTGTCAGGATCGTTCCAACTCATTGTCGCCTCCTCTGATTGAACGGGAATGCTTACTGCCGGTCGGCGTAAGCCTCGATGATTAAACTCGAAAGTAGATTTGCAAATTTCACCGGGTCTTCGACACGATAGTTCTCAACTAACATTGCCTGGTCGTAAAGCAACTGGCAGCAGTCTGAAACGCTTGCCTTGCGATCAGCGTCTTTCATCATCCGGTCGAGGGCCTTGATGACTCCGTGGTTTGGATTCACTTCCAATATTCTGGTCGCGCGCAGGAGCGGCTGATTGGCTTCGGCCATCAGGCGCTCCATGTTCAGGCTGTAGCCTGACTCGCTGCTGACCAAACACACGGGACTCGACTTCAGACGCTTTGAGAGTCGCACTTCCTTGACCTTGTCTTTAAGCGCTTCCTGCATAAATTGCAGAAGATCTTTGTACTGCTCATCCGTGCTAACCTCAGCATCGTTCTTCAGATCGAGATCTCCGCGCGACACTGATTGCAGTTTCTTTCCCTTGTATTCGCGCAGATGCTGAGTCAGGAACTCGTCGACTTTGTCTAAGAAGTACAGGACTTCGACGTTCTGCTCTCTGAGTACTTCGAGCTGCGGCAACCTTTCGATCGTGGCTCGACTATCGCCAACTGTGTAGTAGATCGCCGTCTGCTGCTCCGGCATACGGTCGACGTATTCCTGCAACGTCGTCTTCTGTTCAGTTGAGTGTGACGATTCGAAGATCAGCAGGTCCTGCAACTTTTCCGTGTTGCGGTAATCCATGAACATGCCACCCTTGATCGACTTGCCGAGCTCGTTCCAGAACATTTCGTACTTCGCTCGTTCATCCGCAAGCATCAACCTGAGGCGTTCGAGAACTTTCTTCTCAAGGTGATTCTTGATGACCTGCATTTGCGCGTCGTGCTGAAGCGTCTCGCGAGAAATGTTCAACGGAAGATCGCTCGCATCGACGATACCTCGCACGAATCTCAGATAGTCGGGCAACAACTCGCGGCAGTCGTCAACGACCAAAACATGTTTGCAATAGAGTTGCGGGCCTTTCGGCGGGTCGCCCGTGTAGAGACCGTAGGGCGCGTGCGACGGAATGAAAAGCAGCGCGGTGAATTCGACTTTGCCCTCACTCTTCGTATGTAGAATCTCGGCGGGCTCGTTCCAGTCGTGAAAGTGTTGGCGATAGAAACTAAGATACTGTTCGCGCTCGGTTTCTTTTGGGTTTTTCGTCCAGATTGGCTGAATCGAATTGAGCGTTCGTTCGCTAATCGTGATCTGTTTTGCGCCTTCATCAGAACTATCCGATTCCGGCTCTTCGGTTACGAAGGTCATGCGAATCGGATACGCGATAAAGTTGCAGTGCTTTTGCACGTGCTTCTGAATCGTGTACTGATTCAGAAAGTCCTCATCGTGATTGTCTGGATCGATCGGTTTGAGGTGCAGGATGACTTCCGTGCCCCGCGTCTTCTTCTCAACTTCTTCAATCTCGTACGTGCCGTCGCCGGTAGATTCCCACTTCACGCCGACGGTGGTTTTCGGAGGTCGCGTCAAGAGGGTGACCTTCTCCGCCACCATGAACGCCGAATAGAAACCAACACCAAACCGACCGATCAGATCGAGATTGGCGTCTTCCTTATTTACGGCCTGCTGCATGAAACTCGCGGAACCCGATTTCGCAATAGTGCCGATATTCTCGAGCACTTCTTCGTAACTCATGCCGATCCCGTTGTCCGAGATCTTGAGAATCCTGTTCGCGGCATCGGTTTCGATGAAGATGCTGAGTTCGGGAGAATCTTCGAGCACCGAAGCATCCGTTAGAGCCAGCACGCGCAGCTTGTCCAAAGCATCGGACGCATTCGCAATCAGTTCACGCAGAAAGATTTCTTTATGCGTGTAAAGCGAGTTGATCACAATGTGCAGGAGTTGTTTGACTTCCGCCTGAAACTCCATTGTCTGTCTTGCCATTGCGACTGCTTCAGTGGACATACAATCCTGCCGATCGTTCATCGGGCGAAACTTTGGTAACGAGTTCGCGGCTAACGACCACGTGTGCCTGGAAGCTAACGGCGTTTAAAAGGATTCTCACTCGATCGGCGTCCGGCATCGAGCGTTCAAAAACACCGCAAAGATCTTTGAAGCGTCCTTCCTTGATCACGACTGCGTCGCCTGGTTGAAGTTCTTCCATTGATTTCACGAACCCATCGTTCCCCAACCGCGACTGGATCAATTCGATGATCTCGTCATCGACCGGCGTTGGAGTTTTGTTGAACATCACGACGCTATGAACGCCTCTGGTGAATCGTATCCGGTGATAGACCTCGTTGAATTTGAAGCGTGTAAAGATGTAATTCGGGAATAGAGGTCTGACGACTCGAGTTAACTGGCCCGTGAACTGGTTGTACTTATTGACTCGCAACTTGGGAGCTAACGTTTCTAAATGCAATGTTGCCAGGTTGCTGCTGGTGCGCTCTTCCTGTTTCGGGTGAGTGTGAACGACGTACCAGCTAAGACTATCTCCAATTTCGCTTGACATGATGACACCGCTGCTTTCATTTGTGGGTTAAGTCGGGCGAGGTAAAAAGCGGGCGGCAATAGTTCACCAACAGTGAGATCGACTGCAAGGCAAAGCTGCCGCACTTAGAACCACGTAGTCTTCCTAGGTGGTTCACAACTATGAATCAGTCAAATGTACTGACGAGAGGTCAGCCGAAAAGTCTGGCCTACCGCTCGACAGGTGTGGGTAAGCCCTTACTGTCAGAACGCGTAAAATGCCTGAACTATAGATCTGGGATTTCGCGGGCGATCGTCTCGGCCTGAGCTTGAACTGCGGTTGAACGAATGGGCTACCGTTAACTCAATTCTCCGACGACGCTCTTTTATTTACTCAATAGTGTGCTTCCTTAGACTCGGGCTGAATCAGTAAATGATGCCGATCGGCCTGCTCTGTTTGAAATCAGGCCTTTCGAAAACGAATCGGGTTAATAAGATTCTTTTGGGTCTCAGAACGGTCTGAGACGACTCATCAAATTAGGCGCATCCATCACGTTTGGTATGCGAGCTTGAAAGAGCAACTGGGCTATCAATGAGGAGACCATAGCATCGGGAGGCTGCGGAGGTTACACGATGAGTTCAAACGAGTCTTTAACGAGTTGCTAAATAATTCCTAACTGGATGCTAAAAATAATCGTGATAAAAACGGCGTTATGTGTAATTAAATTAATCTATAAAACCAACACGCTTCAACAAATTTTTGAACCGCGGATCGTCATGCAAGTGTCTGAGTTCAGGGCTGACTTTCAACCATACCAACCAATCATTGTGCTCCTGGTAAAGCAGTTCAAGTAGTTCAAACACGCGCTCTTCTGGTCCAAGCACGAGATGAATCACCAGCATCGCATAAGGTGAAACATATTTTCGTTGAGCTATCTCCTGCAACACGTTGAGCAACGTCTCTGCTTCAGCCCGCTGGCCGGCAAGCGCGTGAGCGTGACCCATGAAACCCATCGCGAGATATGCTTCTTCATCGAGTTTGTAGATGAACTGAAACTCTTTGATAGCTTCTTCCCAACGCTTCTGTTGGATATACACGCAACCCAACACGAAATGAGTGGGCATGTAGTTGGGTTCCAACTCCATCGTGCGATGCAGATGCTTCACCGCTCTGTCGTACTCGCCGCGCAAATAGTAGGTCGTGGCGATGTTCATGTTGACCTGGAGGGAAAACGGATCGAGCTCGAGAGCAGTTTCGTAGTGCCGTAACGATTCTTCGTAACGCCCCATGAACGTCAGATAGGATCCGTATCGCTGGTGTGCTGATACGAGATACGGATCCAACTCGAGGGCTCGTCTGAACTCCCTTTCCGCCCGCATCCAATCGTGCTCGTAATAGACGTAAATCAGCGCCAACGAGGCGTGAGCTTCGGCCAGATTCTCGTCGATTTGTACGGCTTTCAGCGCGGCTTCTTTCGCTTTTGGCAGCACTTCGCGCGGTTGAAGGCTAACGTTTGAAAGTCGGAAGTAGGCGTCGGCGAGGCCGCAGTACGCAAGCGCGTAATTCGAGTCGATCTCGATTGCCTGTTTGAAAGCGTCGATAGCCTTCAAGACCCACTCTTTGTTGTACTTGTTCCAGAAGTAGCGGCCCCTCAGGTAGAGATTGAACGCTTCGATCTTGTCCGTCGGCTGTTTCGTCAGGCGTATCTGATCCTGACGAGTGAGCTTGAACTTCAAACTCTCGGAAATCGCCTTCGCAATCTCGTCCTGAACCGCCAGAATGTCATTCGGACTGCGATTGTATTGCTCGCCCCAGAGCTGCGAGCCGTCGGAAACTTTGACGAGTTCACTCCTGATGATCAGTTTTTCACCGAGCCTCATTACTCGGATCATCATCACGGCTTTGACGTTGAGTTGAAACCCAACTGTTTGTGGGTCAAGATCTTTGCCTTTGAAGCGGAAGACGGTGCTGCACGCGAGCACACGCAGCTTCGGAATGCGGGAGAGCATATTGACGATGCTCTCGGTGATACCTTCCGACAAATATGCAACGTTTGGATCGCTACCCGGCATCTGCGATGGGAACACAGCGAGTGAGTCGATTGTCTCATCTTGAGATTCGGTTTGTATTTCGGGTCGGCGCGCGACACTAGCCGCCGGCTGTTCGGCGGGCACTTCCGTCACTTCGGCGAGGAAACGATAGCCGCGACGCGGTACTGTTTCGATAAACTGATGCGTAAGCTGATCGTCGCCGAGAGTCTTACGCAAGATCGACATACTGACAGTGATGTTGTTTTCCTCGACAATCGAATCGGGCCAGATTTCTCGCATCAAGTCTTCTTTCACGACGAGTTGACCACGCATCTCGACGAGAAACAGCAGCAAGTCCAGAATCTTGGGTTTGAGTGGAACTGGCTGGCCCTGATATAGAAGTCGGCGTTGCCCCGCCTCAAGACGAAAGCCCTTAAACTCATAAATTCTTGAGTCAACGTTTCGCTGCATAAAAACTTGGCTCACCGAATTGTCGGCTCCTTGGTGGGCAGGCCATATTGATGTCAGCACTAGGCCGGGGAGGTTTCTGAGTCCCTTCGTTGAAAACACTTATGCCTAACCGGGACAGTTAGGCTCGGGTATCCTCAACTCCGGGAATTAACGAGCTATTGGAAAACCATCTGGCTAACCCGCCAGATCTGAGCTGGTTTTGTGCTCGTTCGAATGCCGGGTCGGGGTGATAATACGAGGAAGATTTTCAGGAATCAATAGAAGCCCGTAGGGTAAGACCCTTAGGGAGGTGTCGGCATTTGAAAAGTTTGCTCTTAATCCCGCCCCACGGCAGAGGGCGGATCGTTCAGGTCCTTTCTATTTATCCAAGGTTGTTGATAAATAGATCGGGCTTGAAGAATCCGCCCACTACCGTGGGCGGGATTCAAACCTCTGACTGTGTGGCGGTGCTTGTAGAAAGGACTTGAACAATCCGTCAACTACCGTTGGCGGGATTTCGATCTTTTCTGTCAGTTTGGCGATCAGCTTTCAGCCAGCGCCGGTGGCCCCAGGGTTTCAAGAGACCCTGAGACGCGGCTGCGCAGGCCTAGTACGTTCCGGCAGTATTCGATCCACTCCGGCGTGACGTCGCTGAAGATGATGTTCTCGTCGATAAAAATGCCGTCAGTTACCGTGAAATTTCTGTGCAGGTAGACGTAGTCTGCGTCGGTCAACCGTCGTGCTATTTCCACAGTCTCGCCATCGACTTCTCGTCTGACCATGCGGGCGTTGTCCGGCCTTTCGATCCAGCCGGGGAACTGACGAAGTTGATGTAGCGGATATGCTTTGCAGTATTTTCCAAGTATGGTCATAGGCTCCCTTCAAGATTTGGGGGATTGAGAGTTCTTAACCAACCGGTTTCAATCGCCAAAAATTATCGAATCACCAAAGATGATTCCGTCGCCGAAAATAATTCCGTCTCCAAAAATAATTCCATCGCCGAAGATGATGCCGTCACCAAAAATGATCCCATCGCCGAAGATGATCCCATCACCGAATATAATCCCGTCGCCGAAAATGATTCCGTCAGCGATCATGACCCCGTTTGCGACGAGATCACCGCTCCCGATCAGAATGCCGTCGCCCTTCAACTGTCCAATATTAATGACCGCACCGGCAGTAAGTGTTTCACCAGTCGAAAGCACGATGCTGCCCGGCAACAGAATTCCGTCATAAGTTCCAGTAAAAGGCACACTCCTGGCGCCTCTCAGCAACGAATCCGCGAGGATCCCAGTATTCAAACCCAGCAAGTTACTCGAGATATCAACTGCGTCAGTCATCAGCGTGTCGTTTGAGATTGTCAGGCCATCGGCGAGGAAGTTGTTGTTGGACCAGATGACGCCTCCGTTCAGAATGGGTTGTCCGCTGGAAGTGAGAAAGCCCCGGTTGACAATGACGCCGTCAGCAAGCAGAAATCCATCGCCGAGGAGTTCGCCGGAGCAGTATGGCCCTTGAAAGCGAGTGATTAACCCCACTCCTGTCATCGTGTTGAATTTGCGAACGATGGTCGTACTCCAATTAAAACTGCTGCCGGCGAATGACGAAAAGTGAGTCACTGAACCGGTCAAGAGCGGAGCGCCGATCTGGATCGGCGAGGAGAGATCCCGGCGCACTGAGTGCACCAGCCTCATCGCACCTTCGATATTCAGTTGTCCTGCGCCCTGTTCTAAAACTCCGGCGTGGTCCAGCTTCTGCGCCGTGTACTCCATAAAAGCCTTGACCATGTTTGGCGTCAGCTTTGGGTTGAGTTGCAGCATCAATGCAGCAGCGCCGGCTGCGATCGGCGTTGCCACCGAAGTGCCACTCATACGCATCACCTTCATCGATGCAGGAGTGAACAATCCCGACTCATTCAGCGTCGGATTCAGTGTGACAAGGAGATTGTTGCGAGCCTGCGCGAAGACCAGCTTGTTACCGGGCGCAACCAGATCGGGCTTCAACAAGTTGTCGTGATGCTTGATGCCGCTTTCGTCGATCCAAAACCCACGGGTCGGACCGCGTGAGCTGAAACTAGCGACCCCATCATCGAGCCGCTGGTCAGTCTGAAAACTATTCGCCGCGCCTACGGTAATTGCTGAGGGTTCAATGCCGGGCGAATGAATCGCGCCGTAGAGTTTCTGACCGGTTAAGTCTTTTCCCTCGTTGCCGGCAGCTACAAACACCGCAATGCCGGAGTTCACCAGGCCGCGAACTGCGCGACACAGTGAGTCATATTTATACGACTCGACAGCGCGGGTTCCGAGACTCAGATTGACGATGCGAATGTTGTACTGGCGAGCGTGCGTTGCGACCCAGTCGAGTCCGGCGAGGACGTTTTCAACAGTTCCCACGCCGAGGCTGTTCAGTACGCGCACATTAATTAAGGAGACGCCGGGTGCGACTCCTTCGTAAGCGGCGCCTGCGCCAGTACCACCAGCCGCTGCGGCTGCGACGAATGTGCCGTGTCCGTACGGATCATCGATTCGATTCTCGCCCGTGAAATCAACGCTCGCGATTACTCGATTCCCGCCGCCTGACGCGGCAAACTGCGCGTGATTGGTGTCGATACCTGAGTCGAGGATAGCGATATTCATTCTGGCGCCGTCAATGGATCCGCGCCCCGTCGATAGCGCGCCAGCCTGACCCGCATCCGCACCAGTGGTAACCGAAACGTGTCCGAGCGTGCGGACGGTTTCATTCGACGACACATGCGAGATCTCAGGGAAGGCAGCAAGCTCATCAACCAGTTCGAATGGCAACGTCAACGAGAAAGTACCAAGAGCCTTCATTTGCCGGCGCTCGTGAACGCCGTTTTGCGCGAGGAACGCGTTTAAGCGACCGCTTCTAGGGGCCTCAAGTGTTGCGATTACAGTCACGAGGTCGTCGGGGGCATGCTTGTCGTCCTTTAATAAAGGAGAGATCTTGTTTGCCTTTTTCGAATGCGAAGGTTTGTCAGCCCGTCCGGCATGGGCGACGCGAACAAAGCTCAGGCAGTTAAAACTGGTCAGCAGTAGCGCGATTACAATGAAAACAGCCGAGAGGGATCGAGGACTTATCCGGTTCATGAACGTCAGGGACTCCTTGTCGAGAATGGACGTCGCCCTTCGCACGAAGATCCGGCCGGTTCGGCACGCGCACAATGGCGCGCAGCAGCCCCGACAGGAAACCTGTTTTTCGTTGGGGATAGAGAGATATCACGTGCGTCTGGGCGAGTTTAGCTGGGAAAGCTAATCTCGGGGCGGACTATAGGTCAGGGCAGGAGTGACAATCTTTAACTTTATCCTAATTGTTGCTAACGAATTATAAACGCCGCCCTCCATTACTTAGGTTGTCTTCATGTAAATCTAAAATCTTGTTAATCCTGGGCTCAAGCAAGGTGTTTCGCGAGAACAGGCACAGTCCGAGATGAATCTCATGGCCAGTCAACTCCAACAACAATATCCGGAGACGAATGAATAGAGGCGTCCGCGTTGTTCCGTTGCACAAACAGATTGTGGGAAATGTTGAGTCGTATCTTTACATGCTGTTCGCCGCTGTCGGGTTTGTCTTACTCATTGCGAGTGCCAATGTCCCGGGCTTGTTTCTGGCCCGAGTGACTGCGCGCCACCTGCGGTAGGCATTTACGGAGTAATGGCCTACTTGGTTACTCAGCGAACACAGGAGATCGGCGCGCATGGCGCTGGGCGCGCAATCAGGATTCAGTGGTGCGGGTAGAAAAACGCCACTGTGTTACACTGCGTCGCATGGCAACAAAGAAAGCTACAAAAACTCACACCTCATCGCGCAAGAAGGCTCCGGCGTCTCCGACAACCAAACGGTCGACTAAAAAGACGTCCGCAAAAGCATCAACAAAGACGTCTAAGCGAGGCCGGAAATCAGCATCCAAACGGAAACTTTCCAAGTCTGAGTGGCGGGAATTACAGGAAATCACCTTGAAAATGTTCCAAACAGTTTACGACGACTATCAGGAAGGTAAATTCCGCAGGCTTTTTTAGTCTCATCTTTTAACCAGGAGAAATGATGCCGTACTTCACCTACGACACATCAGTCTGTATTTCGAAAAAGCTAACTGACTTCACAGTCCTACCACAGAGCTTTCGTTTGTCTTCGGTAGTGATGATGGAGTTGATTGCCGGTGCACACGACGACTCTCGTCGAAGACTCTACGAGGAAGCGTTTCGACAACATAAGAAGGCGGATTCACTCATCGTACCAAACGAGGATGACTGGCTGCTCGCGTCCAAGATCCTCTTTCTGTTGACTCACGCGCGGAAACGCACGCAAAAAGGAACTTTGCGACGCCTGCCGCCCGGAGCTTCGCAGCGTTTGGCTCTCGACGTCCTGATCGCGGTGAGCGCGCGAAGATGGAAGGCGCAGGTGATAACCGAGAACTGGGCCGACTTCAAAGCAATTCAGGGATATTGCAATGTACGAATCGGTAGGGCTTCCGACTTCTTTAAGAAGTAACTAATAGTTCGTAAGGATCTCGTCCGGCTTGAAGCCCATCTTGCCGAGACGCTCGCGGGTTTGATCGATCATTTCGCGCGAGCCGCAGATCAACGCAACCGGCGAAGAAAGACCGGGAAGCACATTGTCTAACAACGACTGCACGTAACCCGTTGGGCCGGACCAATCGTGACCATCCGGACGAGAAATAACCTGCCGCAACTCAACACCCGAGTTCTCCCATGCTTCAGTCTCATCGCGATAACAAAAATCGTCCGGGGTACGCGCGCCGTAAAGCACCACGAGTTGTCCGAATTCGTTCTTACGTTTCAATACATGCCGCAACGCCGAACGTAACGGCGCCACTCCAGTTCCCATCGCGATAAAAACCAGATCGCGCCCGGCCACTTCGTCGAGCTTGAACCCGCGCCCGCACACGTCAAGCAGTTCGATTTTGTCGCCCACACACATGTCATAAATGACGCGACTCGCGCCCGCTTTCTGTTTCACAAGCACTTCCAGATCACGATCCGCAGGCGCTCCGGCGAGAGCAAAGTAAGCTGGTTCTTCACCTTCCACGCGCAATATCGCAACCTGTCCGGGCGTGAAATCGATCACTCGCTCGGGCCTCAAGTCGAATGAACGAGTAATTTTGGCCTGCTCACGAACACCGGAAATGACGAGGGTCTGCACTTTGTTCGGTTCCATCGGTCCAGGCAGTTTAGCAAATCAATCTTCCCATTCTCACAGGTTCGCGTTTACAATTCCCTTCCATATGAAATATCGCCTTCTCACAAGTGTTGTGGTTTTTGCGATCTGCGTCTTAACGGTCCAGGCGCAGTCTGGCAGAAGACACACAAAACCAGAGCCCGCGGCGCCTGTGCCGACGCCGACTCCTGAACCCACACCAACGCCAAAAAAAGAGGAAAAGAAGTCCGAGCTATTGTTCCTTATCGGAGCCGATCGTAGCGATGCCTTTGCCTCTTTTTCTTTCTCATATTTCGACGCAGTAGTTCGTGGTTGTGCCGACCGGTTGCGCGCCGGATCGTCAGCGAGTATCGAGGTATCAGATAAATCGTTGAGTAGGGGAGAGGCGATCAAAAGGGCGAAAGCCGATACGACCACATACGTGGTTCTGCTGACACTCAAATACGACACGATGGCCCGTTCTTACGACGACATGGTTCTGGAGTTTGTGGTGTTCGTACCCAGCACGGCGAAGATCGCTGTCAACGGACGGAGTTATATGAATAGCAATCGCGCTGGACCAATAAGCGTCCCACGTGGCTCGTCAAACGTGTTGTATCGCGAACAACTCTTAAGACTGGCAGGCGAAGACGCGGGAAACAGAATCGTTAAATCATTGCACCTTGACGTCGAGATCCCAAAACGGCCTTAACTCAGATCACTCCTCGTATATCTTCTCAATCACGTCTCGATACTTGTCATCAATAACTCTGCGCTTCACTTTCAAAGTCGGCGTGAGCTCGCCTCCTTCAATCGTAAACTCATTCTCCAACAGCGCGACTTTCTTGATGCGCTCGTATTTCGCGAGGTTTGGAGTCAAGGCATCGATCTGTCGTTGAATCAGATCGATGATGCGCGGATGATGGCAGAGTTCGCTCCGGCTCTTGACTTCAATTCCCTTCAACTTGCAATACGACTCGAGTTGTTCCCAAACAGGCACAATTAACGCTGCCGGAAACTTGCGCTCCGCGCCAATCAGCACCACCTGATTCACAAAACGCGAGCCTTTTATAGCCTGTTCGATTGGTTGCGGTGAGATGTACTTTCCACCCGAAGTCTTAAACAACTCTTTCTTGCGATCGGTTATTCGCAGGAATCCTTCTTTATCGAGCGTGCCGATATCCCCCGTCTTAAACCAACCATCGCTGGTGAAGACTGCACGCGTTTCTTCAGGCTTGTTGTAGTAGCCCTGCATTATGTTCGGACCACGCACCTCGATCTCGCCATCTTCTGCGATGCGAATTTCGACATTCGGAATTGCCGTCCCGACTGTTCCCGGGCGAATGTCTTCAATCTTGCTCGTGGTAATCACTGGCGAAGTTTCCGTCAGACCATATCCCTGCACGATCGGAATGCCCGCGCCCAGGTAGATGTACTGAAGATCCTCCGGCAGCGCCGCACCTCCCGAGACCAGCAGACGCATACGCCCGCCAAATGCCCAATGCCATTTTGAAAATACGAGCTTCGACGCGATTCGATGCTGTAGTTTGAGAAACGCCGGAACGGGTTCGTGCGCGAGCACGTGTTTGGCGTACTCGCGAGCCACATTAACAGACCACGCCAGCAACGTGGCGCTTACCTTCCCGGCTTCAGCGGCACGCTCGCGAATGCGCGCGTAAATCTTCTCAAAGATTCGCGGCACGCCCACCAGCACTGTCGGACGCACTTCGCGCAAGTTTGGACCAATCGTTTGCAACGACTCCGCAAAATAAACCGCCATGCCCTGATGCAAGTACATGTACATCGCCTGGCGTTCGAAAACGTGTGACAGCGGTAACACGGACAGCGCGATGTCGTGTTCACCAAAAGACAGGTGCCCGGACGAATCGACCAGATTCGAGACCAGATTCGAATGCGTCAGCATCACGCCTTTCGGTTCGCCAGTAGTGCCCGAAGTGTAAATGATCGTCGCCAAATCATCCGGTTTGGTTTTCAGTACTGACTGATCGATATAACCGGGTTCGCGTTGTTCAAGCTCACGTCCCTTTTCTTCGAGTTGGGCCAACGTCAATCCGTCCGCGTCTGTGATTCCTTCGGGCTCGAAGAAAACGACGTGCTTCACTTGTGGACATTCACCAAGGGCGTCTTTCAGTTCATCAAACTTTTCCCGATTCGCAAGGAACAACACGCTGGCGCCCGAGTCGTTCAGGATGTAACGGACTTGAGGCGGCATTAACGTCGGGTAAATCGGAACGTCGATCGTGCCGGCGAAGATCGATCCAGCGTCTGTCAGCGTCCATTCAACGCGGCTTTCGGAAAGTATCGCAACCCGGTCACCCGCAGCGACTCCGATCGCATGCAGTCCAGCGGCGATCGACTTTGCACGCTGGAGCATCTCGTCAGACGAGACTGAACTCCAACGCTCGCCGCTTTTGTAATTAAGTGTGTCAGGTCGTTTGTGTTTGCGTGCAACGCGCGTGAAGACGTCAACAAGCGTGACGGGCTCGTCCGCAGAGGCAGGTTGGCGAGCGGGTGTACTCGAGCGTAAATCGATGTACTCGAGCGTTCGGTTCACTGCGTCTTCACTCCGTTTAGAAATATATCCAAAACTTCGTCAGCCATCGGCGCCAGTTTGTAGCGACGCTTTGATAGGATCCAGTTCGTCGCCATTTCATCTAGAGCTCCGAAAAGAATCTTTGCAACTACTTTGGCGTTTAGATCGGCTCGAAAGATGCCTGCGCGTTGGCCTTCTTCAAACGTAGAACGGATGAGCGCGAGATATTCAGCGAAGCCGGCGGCTGAAAACTCTTCCATAAACTTGGTCGAGCCGCGCAGTTCGACTTGAAAGACAACCGCGAGATCGCGGTCAGCGCCGAGACGTTCGAGATGCAATAGCGCGATCTGCCGAAGTTTTTCTTTTGGATCTTTAACCTCGGCAACCTGTTTTCTGGCGTCGTCGAGTGCTTCCTCAACGCTGCGATCGAAAATTGAGTGGAGAATGTCTTCCTTACTTTTGAAGTAGAGGTAGACGGTGCCGTCAGCGACGCCTGCCTCCCTTGCGATATCGGCGACCTTTGAGTTGAAGTAGCCACTATGCGCAAAGACACTGATCGCAGCACGCAGGATGGCCTCACGTTTATCGCCTACAACGGCGCGGGCATTGTTTAGCGAACGAGCTAGTCGCATCTAAACTGAATGATGCCTCACTCAGTTTATTGGCGCAATGCCTGCGACAAAAGTATTACCCAATCGGTATTTATCTGCGTTCATCTGCGGCTAAAGACTCGTTGTCCTGCAGGAGACCAGGCTCGAGAGCGCGAGGGACACCTTTGAACAGAAATTCCTGCGTTGGATAAGGAATTCGAATCGAACGCTTCCGAAACAATTCGGCGATGCGGTAGTTGATGTCGCTGCGGATCTCCACGTAACGTCGCGGCTGGTTTGTCCAAACGAGGAGACGGAAATCCAAAGAGTAGTCGCCAAACTTGAGAAACTGCACTCGCGGTGGCGGATCAGTCAAAACGTCGGGAACGTTCCGCGCTGCTTCAATGAGCGTATCGGTCACGAGCTGAAGCTCGGAATCGTCTGCCACCCCAATCGGTATCGCGATTCGCGCACGTGGATCACCATACGACCAGTTGATCACTCGCTGGCTCACCAGTTTTGAATTGGGCACGATGATCGCAATCCGATCGTTTGTCGACACTATCGTGGTGCGCAGGTTGATGCTCTCCACATCGCCTTCATCGTCTCCGATAGTGATGAAATCGCCGATTCTTATCGGTCGCTCGAACAACAGAATAAAACCCGATGCGATATCCGAAGCGATGTATTGAAGTCCAAAACCGATACCGACAGAAAGCGCAGTGAAGATTACGGCAATCGAAGTAAGATCGATCGCGAAAGCCTGCTTGAGTGCGATCAGTAATCCGAGTGTGATGACGAGATACCTGACGAGCCGGCCGATCGTGTAACGCAAACCCGGATCGATGTGACGACGATTCGCCATGCGCCGCTCAATGAGCCCACTGGACCAACGCGCGACGAGCAACGTCACCACTGCAACCACCACACCGACGAACAAACTGGAAGCAGATACAGTAATTCGTCCGAAAGTGAACTGCTGCGTCAGATAACTCCAGATCCGCGCTATGATCCCCACGGACTCCTGTAACAGGGAAAAGTTCATTATCTGAACGTACATTGAACTCAGCATAGCCATTTAAGTGTTACAAAAGCGTTGTAACCATGAGTTGTTTTTAGAACGACGGCGAATTCACATTACAAGGACCACAAAGTTTCATTGACACGCTCTGAACGGGTAACTAAGATGTGCGACCGACTGGCCCGATGTGGCATTTGCAAAATGATCCAGCAGCAGGAACCCTTCTCCCGAGAAGTTTTAGACCGGTCCAGAAACTTGAACATACCAAGCAAAATCTGACACTAGTCAACATACTTGAATATAGGAGATCACTATGCGGACCCCCGTACTTAGCAGCTTCCCCCGGATCTTAACTTTCGCAGCTAGCCTCATTCTCACGCTGCTGATCGCGTCGCACGCAGGCGCCCAAACTCAAATCACTACCGGCACGATTCAGGGCACTGTTGTTGACGCGAATGGCGCGGTCGTTCCCGGCGCAAACGTAGAAATCCGAAACCTCGGCACCAATTTTTCGCGCACGCTAACCACAGACGAAGACGGACGCTTCAATGCCCCTTTGCTTCAACCCGGTAATTACTCAGTTACTGTTTCGAAAGCGGGCTTTGCGACGACCGTGCTTGAAAGCACCGCGCTAACGGTGGGCCAGGCATTGACGATTCCCTTCTCGTTGAAGATCTCGACTGTCCAGGAACGTGTCACAATCACGACAACTCCTACAGTCGATACCGTCAAGACAGAAGCCAGCACGACGTTGAACGAAACAGCAGTAATGAACACGCCGATTCTCGGAAGAAAGTTTGAAGACCTGCTGACACTCACACCCAACGTCAGCATCACACAAGGTCCTGACGGCGATGAGATCAATTTCGCCGGCCAACGCGGAATTTTCAACAACGTCAGTCTTGATGGCGGCGACTACAACAACGGTTTCTTCGGCGAACAACTCGGAGGACAGCGCGCGGCTATCGACATCACACTCGAAGCAGTAAAAGAGTTTCAGGTTGTTGCGACCGGAGCGAGCGCCGAGTTCGGACGGACGGCCGGTGGCGTGATCAACGTCATCACGAAGTCAGGCACAAACGACGTTCACGGCAGCGTATTTTATTTCCAGCGCCTCGAAGCTCTGACCGCGAACACTTCCGATGGTAAATCCCTCGAAGGTTTTAATCGTAAACAGTATGGCGCGACGATTGGTGGTCCAATCAAGAAGGACAAAGCGTTTTTCTTCTTCGCCTTCGAAGGCATTCGTGAAAAGTTGGAGCGCGCGAACCTGAGCGAACAAGTCGGTGATACGCCGTGCGGGATTGGGACGCCGACGATTCTCGCAAACGAAGCCGCAATCAACGGTAATGACGACTGCGCACGACTGGCCCTGATCAATTTCATCAGGACTACTCGGAATCAGGAAGAAGGACTGCCGGTCGAACACAAGATTAATAATCAGGCATTCTTCTCGAGAGTAGACTTCGATCTGACAAGTTCAAACCATCTTTCCGTATCGTACAACTTCGATCATTCGGAGAATACGAACCAAACATTCGACGTTCCCACGTACGGAAACTCCGCCAACGGTATAGAAGGCCCGTCAAAGATCAACGTAGTGCGCGCCAATTTATTCACCACCGTATCGCCGACAAAACTCAACGAAGCTCACTTTTCCTACAGTCGTGAGCTGCGGCCGCGCGCTGCGGTGCCTTCAAATGTTCCGGCAGACACGGCGATGGGGTTTGCTACAACTTTCAGATTTGGTTCTCCGTTTTTCCTCGAGCCGAATGTCGATGAACTACTCTGGCGCACACACGTCAAAGACAACTTCTCGATCATCACGGGCGATCACAACCTGAAATTTGGCGGCGAGTGGCTGCACACTCTGAACGATCAGGTCTTCCGCGGGTTCTTTACTGGTCGCTACATCTTCGACAGTCCTGCGGGTTTTCTGCGTTATGCCTCGACGCCCGCTGCAAATGGCTTTGGACCAACCGTCGGCGAGTGTTTCAGCGGCGCCGGTGCCTTTACCGGGTGGATCACTCAGGGCGCGCCGTTTAATCAAACATGTCCCGCCGGCAGTAGCGTGGGTGGACCACTGCTTCTTTATTTGCAGAACGGTATTCCGACTGGGATCGCCGGTGCACCGCCTCCAGGTAAATCGACAATTAAGAATGAGGACCTCGCTTTATTCGTCCAGGATCGTTGGCAGATTAGACCAAACTTTACGTTGAACTACGGCCTGCGCTGGGAAGCTCAAATCTTCCCCGAGCCCGTGGTGCCGCCGAGTCAGACCGTTTACGCTTCGTTGTTAAATAATCCGAACTTCCCCTCTGACGGCACATTGCACAGCCCCAAGAAACAGTTTCAGCCACGACTTGGCTTTGCATGGGATCTGTCTGGCCAGGGTAAATCAGTGCTTCGGGCCCACGCCGGTATTTACTACGGCCGCCAGAACATGCTGTCGCAGGTCGGCTCGATCACAGACAATGGTGTGCAACAGTTTGGTATCGCATGCGGATCTTCCTTCGGCTGCAGCAACGGCCAGGGCTTGCCGGTGTGGCCCAATATCGTGAATGTTCCGCCCTTGGGTGGTCTACCTGCATTCGCTTCGATTCGCGTGTTCAGCAAGGACTACGCTAACCCGCGAATCTACACCGCGAACGTACAATTCGAGCAGCAGCTTGCGGAAGACTTTTCGCTGTATTTAGATTTCACTCATTCGAAGGGCGTCCATCTCACACGGTTCATCAACCTGAATCGAGTGGGACTGTTTCCGGGATTTGGAGACGTATTCGTAACGAGTGCCGTGGGTCGATCTGTTTTCGACGGCTTTACCGTTGGTATGAGGAAGAGGTTCAGCAGGCGATATCAGTTTGAATGGAACTACGCCCTTTCGAGAGACAAGGACGACGATTCGAATGAGCGCGATCCCTTTACCGATCGCTCGTTTGATCCGCTAAATCTCAGTCTCGACTACGCGCTGTCGGATCGCGACATCCGTCACAAGTTCAATTTCTTCACCTTTATTAATCTGGGTTGGGGATTTGACGGAAACTTCCGCGTGCAGGCACGCAGCGCTCAGCCAATTACGCCGGCGGTTCGCACCGCCACGAATCGCAACACCCTGCGCAAGGACAACCAATATTTTTCGTTTGACTGGCGCATTCAACGGCCAATCAAACTCAACGAACGCTTCTCGATCATTCCGATTATTGAGATGTTCAATACCTTCAACAACAAGAACAACGTCAATCCACTCGTGACGCCGGGACTATTCAACTTTGATGGTTTCCTGCGGCAGGGTGTGGGCGATCCGCGTCAGGTACAGCTCGCGGTTAGACTGACATTCTAATAAAGACCGGGTACTAAAGAGCCACGGAACGTACTGTAGGGGCGGCCCTCCGTGGCCGCCCGTGGCTTTGACGGGGCCTCTTGCAATACGATCTATCAAAACCACGGGCGGCCACGGAGGGCCGCCCCTACAGTACGTTCCGTGGCACGTTGTCGTCTCAAGCGTCGCAGGTAATGGCGCTCTACCTCTTAACAATCGGTAACTCTATCAACGAAAGTCCGCGACTGTTTCGTTGTACCGCGATCGTCGGTGTTCCCTCCGCGGGAATGCGAATGAACGTGTCCTTATCGTGACCCGCAATCGCGACGCGCAGCCGGTGACCTTTCTTAACTAATACTGATATTGGTTGAAGTCCAAACTTCAACTCCGCCACTTGCCCTGGTATGAGCGGCATTCCGTCTTTCTTCAGAAACGAATGATACGGAATGGGAAGCTTCACCGGCGACTGTTCCTTCGACACGCGCCGATGCAGCGCACGCAGTTGGCCTTCGGTCAGGTATGTGACTTTTCCGTTCTCATCAATCTCTTCGAGGTAAACGAAGAACGCGCCGTCAGTGTGAGTTGAAGTGATGAAGAGACTGACAATCGGATGCCCCGTGATCTCGATGTCCGTTTCGAGCGGATCGCTCGTGTACGTTAGAAGCTTCTTGTCTTCCTCAGCACGATCCGGATAAACAACTTCGCCACCAACCTGCGTGTGCCAACGATTTTTCGCGCCCGTAGTCGCGTCGAAATTAATCGTGTAGGTATCCGCGGTTGACTTGTCGTTTGGTGCTTTCGTCGTCAGTGAATTGTTTTCGTTGAAATACCATGGCGTCATGCGCGTGCCCGCAAGTGGCCATGTGTTCGTCACTTTCCATCGCTCTTCGCCAATCGTGAAATAGAACAAGCGCTTGTCTGCGTCGAGCCCAGTATCGATGCCTTTCAGATAATGATCGAAGAAACGAAGCCACTCGATTTGCTGCATCACACGCTTTGATTCCGGAGTTTGATAAGGACTCGCATTCTGTGAAGCGCCGTGGTTCCATGGACCAATCACTGCGCGCCTGATTAAGCTTTCGCAAAGGGCTCGCTCTTCATCACGCGACCGACACACGCCCATTACACTGCAACTCGTGAAGAGCTTGAATGGCGCGCAAACGACGTCCTCGGCTCGATCGCACGCGTGAAAGCCGAAAGTCTCTACGAAGCTGTAAAGCTAGATCCGGCCGCCTTGCTCGATCTCGACAATCGCATTCCCTTTTCCCAACTCGTCGCACTCTACGAAAAAGCTGCCGAACTCACCGGCGACAACAACTTCGGGCTTCACCTCGGTGAAAGCATTCATCCCTCGGCGTTCGACGTGGTCGGATACTCCGCGCTCAACAGTCCGACTCTAGGCGCCGCATTCAAACGCGTCTCTCGTTATCACTCGATCTGGACTGACGGAGCATTTTTCACATTGGAATCGTCGGACGACACGAGCGCCATCGTCTACCGCTATGCCGACACTTCGATAGCCGAGCACCGGCAAGATAGTGAGATGACACTCGCAACTGTCGCAACCCTCTGCCGCAATATCGCTTCGCCTGACTTCGCTCCGAGTGCTATCGAATTCCAACACAACCAGCCGGCCGATATCTCGGAGCACATGCGACTGTTCCGTTGTCCGGTGCGATTCAGCGCGCCGTCCAACCGCTTCACTTTCGCGTCAAGTTTGCTGTCACTTCCGATTGCGAAGGCGGATGCGAGTCTTTGCGCAGTGCTGGACCGACATGCGGAAGAGATGCTGGCGAAGTATCCACCACGCGATTCGCTCGTAGATCAGGTGCAGAGCATCATCGCTAGTGAATTTCGCGGTGGCGATCCTTCGCTAGAGAGAGTGGCGGATCAACTAATCCTCACGCCCAGGACCTTGCAACGCAAGCTGCATGAACTCGGCACTTCTCATAACGAGCTTCTCGATCAGATGCGACGGCAGCTCGCAATGCGATACCTGCGTGAACCGGAGATGGCGATCTGCGAAGTTGCTTACCTACTCGGGTTCTCAGAATCGAGCTCTTTCCACCGTGCCTTTAAGCGCTGGACTGGCGTCACCCCAAAAGAGTATCGGGACCGGTAAAAACTCTGTGCAGCAGCGGCTGAGGCGACTTTGGGCAACCTCACTGCATCTTAGGGTCCAGCTTTACCGAGAGATCACGCCTCGATCTCGCTTCGAACCAAAGTGTGGTTGATTTGTGCGGCGACCTTAGCCGCAGTGTCTAGACGTGTGCCTGCCAACGAGCACACGAAATTGCAAAGGAGATTTTCCCATGAACCAAATGCGTTTGCGTGCGTCCCGCACGGCGCTCGCGCTCACCCTTTTCGTCGCTGCCGGCGTTTGCAGTTTTGCACAAACTACGACACCGCCGCCTGACGGTTGGGTTGTGCTCCCCGTGAATGAATACATGGCTTTGAAACGCGCCGCCTACCCGACCGAGCCCGAACCTGCTGCGCCTCCCGTCGAAGCGACACTTAGTCGTATCGACTACGATTTGAAAGTTGATGGCGATCTCGCTACCGGTGAAGCGCGGCTTACAGTTGACGTGATCAAGAATGGTTGGGTTCGCATCGCGATGCCCGACGGCTTGATGGTGCGCGATGCGAAACTCGACGGCCGGCCAGTCAACCTCGTGATGAACACGACTGACAAAGGGCCGGGACGCGCCGATCTGCTGCTTTCAAAAACCGGGCGCTCGGTGTTGACGATGCAAATCGTCGCGCCCGTCACGACAGTCGCAGGCACTGATATTCTGCATCTTCCCGTAAGCAATTCAGCAGTGTCACACGCCACAGTCGAGCTAGTGCGACAAGGTGTCGACGTACGCATCACTGGTGGGTTGCTGCTCGAACATAAAGAACATGCAACTGGAAGTCGCTGGGTAGCAAACGGGCGCGGTAATGAGCCACTTACTTTCGCATGGCGACGAAAAGTGGATGACGTGCGCGCGAACCAGCCGCTGCGATTGCGCGGGTCAATTACGCAACTGGTCGGACTGGGAGAAGATGCCACACAGGTAAACGCTGAGGTTCAGGTTGAAGTAGTACAGGGACTCGCCAACGAAGTTCGTGTTCAACTTCCGGAACAGTTGACGGTGAACCAGGTGTCAGGCGCGATGGTCGCCGACTGGGACGTTGCCGGCCGCGAGCTCAAAGTGTTGTTCATCGAGCCGGTGCAGAAAACCGCGCGCTTCACGCTGAGCGGCGAACTCCGTTTACCGCGTTCTGGAAAGTTTGACGTACCCTTGCTTCGGCTTCCGAATGCGGAACGCGAAACGGGTGGCGTCGGCATTGAAGTACTCGGCGCGGGCGAAATCCAAGAGCGCCAGCCAAATGGACTCGAAGACGCTGAAGCCAGTGAGTTGGACCAAATCATTTCCAACCGCCAATCGCCGTCGTTGATCGCGTTCAGATTCCAACCCGGCGACGGTAAAACCCCGCGGACGTTATCGCTTGACGTTGCTCGTTACACGCCACAGGCGGTGCTGACGGCAAACATCGAAGAGGCGGAGTACAACACCCTCATCGCAGCTGATGGAAAAATTCTGGTCCAGTCGCGCTTTGCAGTTCGGAATAATCAACGCAACTTCTTAAAACTCACGTTGCCTTCGACCGCAGTGCTTTGGAGCGCATCCGTGGCCGGCCGTCCGATACGACCTGGAAAAGCGCCCGATGGTTCGTTCTTACTTCCACTCGAAAAAACTCGCTCGGGTGAAGAGGCGCCCGCGTTCATTGTCGAGGTTTCCTATCTCGATCGCGCAGCATCGTGGACCGACCGCGGACGAACGCGAGTTTCACTCGTTGCAGTTGATCTACCGATCTCGAAGTCGCACCTGTTGCTTCATCATCCGCCGCTGTATCGCGTGACACCGGCGCCGGGATTGTCCGGGAACTTTCGAGTTGCGCCCTTCACCGTCCCCGAATCCGCCGCATTGCGTGCACAAGGGACTGCATCCACAACCGAACAGCAACGCGCGGAAGGTGAGATCCCTGCCGAACATGCCGAAGCCAAACAACTCGTTGCCAAACTTCGCGGCGACAAAAAAGGCGGCGGGCGACCTGCTCGCAATCGTCCGTTGCGCGTGATGTTCCCACACTTCGGTCCGTCGATCTTCCTCGTATCGGAGTTGACTGCGGAGAACCAAACGCCCGCGATTGAGTTTGACTTTCAACGTGAGAGAAAGAAAGGTGTGCAATGAGAGTACTGATACTTATTTTATTGATGACAATTGCGGTCACCGTGGCCGTCGCTCAACAGCGAAACACCCCGGTCTATACCGCATTACCGGCTCCAGGTTCTCCCAGCACCGTAACGCTATCCCTCGCCGAGTACAACCGCCTCGTTGAGCTCTCAACGCGTAAACCCAAGACACCTGATGACGTTCCGCGTCCGTATGTCTTGTCACATGCTGTCTTCAAACTTCGCGTCGAGAACCAGACGTTGGTAGGCACGGTAGATATCGACGGGGCGCTGCTTCAAAAGGGCGCAGTGAAGACTCCTCTCACAACTGCCCTGACGATTCTCGAGGCAAAGCAGTTGAACAGCCCACTGCCATTGTTGCAGGAAGGAGCAAACCATTCCGCAATACTTAACGGTCCAGGTCCTTTCGCCGTCTCGCTCAGTGTTGCGGCGCCTCTGGGAATCGAAGCAGGGCGCGCGTCGTTTATGTTGCCGGTGCCACTCGCCAGCAGTTCAACACTGAGTTTGGAACTGCCCGGCAATCACGCCAACGTTCGTGTCGAACCGGGCTTGGTGACAAGCCGGCTAACTTCCAACGGCAATACTCTGATCGAGGCCGCGCTCGAACCAGGCAAACCTGCGCGGATCTGGTGGACCACGCGCGAAATTGCCGCGCCGGTTGCGCAACGCGAGATCCGTTTTCTTTCCGACATCAAGCAGGTTGTCTCGGTTGGCGATTCACAACTGCGACTCACTGCGCTTTGTGACGTCAACGTGATCCAGGGTGAAGCAGCCGAGTTCAAGATGAACCTGCCGGCTGGTTTCGAACTGACCACGGCTTCAGGTAACTCACTCGAATCGAGTGAAGTATCCGGAAACACTTTGACCTTGCGAGTACACGATCCGGCACGTCGCAACCACCAGTTTCTGATCGCAATTGAACGAAGCAATCGCGAAACAAAAGTCGATTCACCTTTGCTCGCGTTTGAAGGAGCGCAACGTGAAACAGGTGAACTGTTGGTTGAAGGCGTGGGCGCGATGGAACTCGAGGCGAAAGAATCAGGCGGGCTGCGTCGCATGGACGTGCGTGAGGCCGGTGCGATAACACGTTCGCTTTCACACTTCCCGTTGCAGGCAGCGTTTCGCTACAACCGTCGCGGCAACGATGATCCGAAATTGCAGCTCGAGTGGCGACAGTTTCTCGATGCGGATGTTCTTTCGGCAGTCGCCGAGCGCGCGACAGTCACGACGCTCACGACGGTTGAAGGTAGATCGCTGACTGAGATTTCTTTGCGTGTGCGAAATCATGCGAAGCCGTTCATGAAAGTCGACTTGCCTGCGGGCGCGCAACTGCTCTCCGCGGAAGTTGAAGGACAAAGAGTGAAACCTGTTGTGGGAGATGATGGTAGTCGCGTGCCGTTGTTACGCGCGGGGCTCGATTCCTCGCGGGCCTACACGGTGTCGTTTGTGTATCTCAGTTCCGGAGCACGCTTCGGCAAGAGCGGCGCTTACGACATGGGACTCGCCAAACTCGACATTCCAGTCAATCTCCTCACGTGGGAAATCTCGCTGCCCGATCGACTTATAGTGAGGCAATTTGGCGGCAATGCGCTGTCGGCTGATCTGATTCCAACGGCCGTCGTTAACAACATGCTAAGCGAAGGCGGGGATACCAGCGATTACGATGCCAATACCTGGGCCCAAAATGATCTTGATACGCTTCAGCCGGGACAGATTGGTGGCACCGTAGTTGACCCCAACGGTGCAGTGGTAGTAAACGCCGATGTAACTGTAACCAACACGCAAACCGGAGCCAGTTTGACGACAAAGTCTGACGGTAACGGGCATTGGGTAATTGCGGGCGTGCAGCCTGGGGTAGTTGCAGTAAACATAACTGCTCCGGGGTTCAAAGGGATGCGTCAGGATCTGCAGTTACACGCGTCACAACCGGCGCGGATGGGAACTACGCTCCAGGTCGGACAGGTTCAGGAGACAGTTACCATCGCCGGGACAGATAGCACAATCAACTCTCGACAGGTCGAGCAGCTGGCGTTCCAGAAACGGGAAGCGCTGTTGAATCTGGCATCGCAGAACGTGACGAACCTGCAACGTCGCGTCGCGGGCATTCTTCCGGTTGCAATTGAAGTCCCGAAGAGTGGGAAGTCTTATCGCTTCGTCCGCCCACTCGTCCTTGAGGAGGCAACTCGAGTCACATTCCAGTACAAGTCACGCTAAAAAGAAATGGGCGCTCCTTTGGAGTGCGGCGGCCTGGCGCCGCTTTGGCCTTGATCTTGCGCTATCGATAACAAAGCGGCGCCAGGCCGCCGCACTCCAAGAGGCGCCCATCTTTTGTGTTTTATGTGCCCTTTTGTGGCGAGGCGTACCACAACACGGCGAAGAAGTGGCACGTTGTGCCGGCGATAACAAAGAGATGCCAGATGAAATGGTTGTAACGAATTCTCTGCGCAGCGAAGAACGCAAGGCCACCGGTGTAGGCAATGCCGCCCGCGAAGATTAGAAGTATGCCCGGCACGGGTATCAACATCACCATCGGTTTCACCGCCACGATCGCGAGCCATCCCATGATCACGTACAGCACAATGGTGATCCGGGAATGACGCGTTCGCTTTCTGATCTTGAGCGTGATACCGATAATCGCCAACGTCCAAATCACCGCCAGCAACGACCACCCCCACGGTCCACGCAATACACCAAGGCTGAACGGAGTGTAAGAGCCGGCTATCAATAAAAAGATCGCCGTGTGATCGAACACCCGGCAAATCTCCTTCGCAACTTCGTGCGTGATCGAGTGATAAAGCGTCGACGCGAGATATAGAAGAATCATCGTGCCGCCAAACACACTGGCGCCAACGATGAAATGAACATTGCCGCCACGAACCGCCGCGAGCACGAGGATCGGAAAGGCGACAACAGCGAGCAGCAGGCCCAGTCCATGACTGATGCTATTTGCTATCTCTTCACGAATGGCGTGTTTCTCCATACGCCGCCATTGTACACGCAGATCAGCGTTTTATCCGCGAAAATCTGCGGCTTAATATCTCTCTTATGATATTGTTCGCCGCTGAATGGACCAAATCCTTATCCTGGTTTATGTCTTGTTCCTAATTGCAGTGACCCTCACTGTGATCGTGCTACCGATTGTCTCATTCGTACTTTTATTACGTACTCGAAAACGACTCTCACAACTTCACGCACGCATCGATCGCATTGAGAAGACTCTTGCACCGCACACAGAGCCCGAACCCGTAGCTCCGCCACCGTCAACAATCACAACTGAACCAACAACGTCCGCAGCTTATCAGCTTGAATCGATAATCGGTCGACGCTGGGTCGGCTGGATCGCCGTCTTGCTGATCCTGTTCGCTACTGCATTCTTTCTGAAGTATGCGTTTGATAATCGCTGGATCGGAGAACTCGGACGAGTTTCGGTCGGTATCGCCTTCGGCATCGCGATGTGTCTCCGTGGTATCAGGTATCAACAGCGAGGCTGGCGAGTCTTTGCGCAGATTCTCACCGCGGGCGGAATCACCCTGCTTTATCTCTCAACTTATGCAGCCTTTGGCTACTACCATCTAGTCGGCCAAAAGACGGCATTTGTCTACATGGTCATTTTGATCGCGGAAGCAGCCGCGCTTTCACTCGCCTACAACGCGCCTGCGATCGCGATCATGGCGTTGATTGGTGGCTTGCTCACTCCAGGTTTGCTTGACTCAGGTCAAAATCAGTATCGATCGCTCTTCGTCTATCTCTTCGTACTCGACGCCGGAGCCCTCGCTCTCCTCAAACACTGGCGCGGACTCAGCTCAATCGCCTACTTCGGCACACAACTGATTTTCTGGCTCTGGTATAACGAACACTACCATCACCAGATACGAGGGTCTGTTTTCATATTTCAAACCGCGATATTTCTCCTTTTCCTATTGGCCCATCTGGCAAGAGAGATGATCCGGCGCGAGCAGGAAACTCTCGAAGACGCACTTCTGTTACTGGCCAACCCGTTCACATATTTCGCCACCACCTATCATCTTTATAACCCAACGCATCACGATTGGATCGGCGCATTTGCGATCTGCATGGCCCTCGTGTACGCCAGCGCCGCGAAGCTGCTGCTAGCGCGATCGGCGACGAGTCGCCGCGAGATCCTGTTGCTGATTGCAGTGGCACTCACGTTCGTTACGATTGCGATTCCTATTCAACTACGCTCAAACTGGATCACGATCGCATGGGCCGTTGAAGGACTGGCAATTCTGTGGGCCGCTCTCGAAATTCGATCCGTGCGACTACGCGCTCACGCATTCGCACTCTTCGGATTGGCCTTCTTCAAATTTCTTTTGTGGGATACTCCTTACGGTTATCGCCCGGCGTTTACTCCAGTTTTCAACCGCTACTTTCTTTCATCGCTCCTGGTGATTGGTTGTTTTCTCGGCGCGGTCTATCTCTATCACCGCGCGAGCGAACGAAAACTGATCGATGGTCGGGTTACGAAGATCGTAATCGGGCTGGGTGCCGCCCTTGCCCTATGGCTACTGATGTCGATCGAGACGCACACGTTCTTCGTCGCGCGTGCCCTCGCACAGAAAACAGCGGCAGACGCCGACCATCTGCGCTGGCTGGGCCAGATGGCTCTTTCAGTTCTCTGGGCGGGCTACGCGGCCGGACTTGCAGCTCTCGGTTTCGTGCGGCGCATCGCGGCCGCTCGCTGGGCCGCACTCGCGCTTTTCGCATTAACAATCGTCAAGGCGATGCTCGTCGACATCGCACAACTTCAGCAGATCTATCGCATCATCGTGTTCGCTGTGCTCGGTATACTTCTATTGCTCGTGGCATGGAGTTACCACCGGGCATTTCATTCGCGGGAGTCAACAACATGAAACGCGCATGTCTGTTACTTTTCATTCTCGTCGCAATGTCGGCTCTGGTTTTTTCAGTGTCCGCCCAAACTTCCCTGTCTCAGTGGCCTTACTACGTTGAAGTCACCCCGGAGAAAAGGGAGGCCGGCCTTTACCAGGTCGCCCTGCCCACGTGGGTGATGGATAAGGCACGTACGGATCTCGGGGACTTGCGACTATTCGACTCGAACAACCGGGAGATTCCTTACGGCATTCGCATTCGGCGTGAGGTCGATGAAAAACGTGAGATTCCGGTGCGCTTGTTCAATGCCGGAGTTGCTGGTCCGGCGACGAGTGAAGTGTCTATCGATCTTGGAGAGAACCACGGTGAACACAACGAAGTCGAGATCGAAACGAGGGGTGAAAACTTCCGGCGCCAGGTTGTGATTGAGGGCAGTGATTCCGGCCGCGAGTGGCGGACGCTGAATACCGACGGCGTGCTCTTCCGCTTTGCGTCGCAAAATACTGTGGCGGAATCTAGGCGGGTGGAATATCCGACGAGTCGTTACCGGTATTTGCGCGTGAAAGTCTCGCGCGATCAATTGACGGATGACGACGCGCCAGAAATTACGAAGGTAAAGGTGACGATGGCGGTGCGTGAAAAGGGCTGGCGCGCTGCCTGGAACGTGCCCGTGCCGTCTTATCAATTACTACGGAATCAGGGAGCGCATGCGTCTGCCTGGATCATCGATCTCGGCGCGCGGACGCCGTGCGATCGTTTGAGTCTTACGATCGCTGATGAGTCGTTCTCGCGCCCGTTTCAAGTGGAGGCGATTGACGACAATCAGAACGTTCGTGTGGTGGCGACGGGTGACTTAACGCGTCATGCCGGAGACGAGCCGAAGCTCGTGATTGTTTTTAACCAGGAAGAGAATGTGAGGCAGTTCCGGCTTCAGATCACTGACTACAGCAATCCGACGTTGGATATCAAATCGATCGAAGCGAGCGCGCCGGCGCGTGAACTCGTGTTCGAGTTGAAGGAGCCGCAGTCGGAGTCGCTACGGCTTTTTGTTGGCAACGCAAACGTCACCGCGCCACATTACGACTTTGGGAAAGAGTTACAGGCGCGACTCTCGAAGCAACCGGTTAATAGCGCTATTACGGTTTTGATGACGAATCGTGAATACAAACCCGAACTGTTGCCACTTACCGAACGCGTTCCGTGGCTTATCTATTTCGTGCTCGCGGCCTCGAGCATTGCACTCGGCTTCGTCCTCTTCAGCCTCGCCCGCACCGCCACAAAACTAAATCCACAAGCAGAGTAGCCACAAAAGGCACAAAAAGCACAAACAGAAGAAGTTCTTTTTTGTGCGTTTTGTGCCTTTTTGTGGCTAATTGTTTTTATGGTGTGGGTGTGAAACCTTTTAGTGGATTGCCGTAAAAGGCGTCGGTCTGCCAGGCGGTTTTGTTCCACATGCCATCCTGGTCGCCGATGATCGTAACGGGAATGATCACGCGGTCGCTCCCGAGTTGATTGCTACTGGCAATGCCGTTGTCAAACTTCCCACCCGGCTGAACAGTGAACTTCATCGATCGGGCAAGCTTGTTGTTCCAAAGAAGCTTGAACTCGTACTCCCCGGGATTCGCGGCGAGGGTGAAGAGATCTTTCGTGGTGTCGTCGTTCGTCGTGTTGCTGCCTTTGACAAGTGGGAAGTCGCATTCAACGCGCGCCCATTTTGCTTTTTGCAGCACGGTTTCTTCCACGTAGTGCGTCGGGTTGATCTCGACTTCCGCCTCGCAACCGGCTCTCCCAACCTCCATACCGTCCATGAATTTTTTCCCGACTTCCTTACCCTGATAAAAGAGGTGCGGGTCGAATTTGTACGCGTCGCCGCGCACCCAGAAAGCCACGTGAAAATCAGGAAGCTTCCAGCCAAAGATGTCACTTGGCGTGAGATAAACGTAACCGATCGGCATATTGAAATCGTGGTCCACGTAGTAAACAAACTTTTGCGCGGCCTTCGGACCTACTTCATTGGATTTGTGCTTTCCGACTTTCATCTTGCCGGTGAAGAGCGTTGAATCCGTGCCCTGAAGCTCGTTGCGCATCTTGATGGTGAACGTCACGGGCCCGGTGTAAAGGCTGGGCTGCTGCTTCTCCTCAATCTGGCGACCGCCGCACTCTGTTTTCCACCAATAACCCTTTTCGATGTTGCCGGTGTCGCAGTCAAACTTCACCCACGGGCCGGTCGGCAGCGAATATTCGACGTAAAGCTGACTGCCGCTCGCGATAGGACCATTGACGCGAAACTTCATCTCCGGCACCCAACTCCAGACGTCGAAGTTACCTTTGTAGGAGTTAACGGTGAACGCTCTGATCTGAATGGAATCCTTGGCAATCGTGGGCTGATCCTGAGTGGCTGAGGTGTTAACAATCGGCGCTATTCCGACAATGAGGAACGCGAGCATGCGGGAGAAAGTAAGACGCAACATATTTTTCACGGGAAACCTCCTTGGAGAAGCGGGCAGATCTGGGCAAAGCGTCGGAAAGTTTACAACAGGATTTGCAGGATGAACATTAAGAATACAGGCGCCTCTTTGGAATGCGGCGGCCTGGCGCCGCTTTGGCCTCGACCGAGCCTGATCGATAACAAAGCGGCGCCAGGCCGCCGCACTCCAAATTACTCACTTCCCTTTTTCTGGAGGAACCTGACCGCTTCTTCGAGGATCTCGTCGCGGCCGTCAATCAACCCGCGAATCGTCGGCGTCACTTTAATCGTCGGTTGTATTCCGACACGCTGCAACTGACGCCCGTCGGCATGACGCACGTCGTGTCCGCTGAAACTAATAGTCAAGTTTCCCGGTAGGACGAGGTAAGTAATATCACCATTAGCGCCAGCAGTTGGCGTCCCAATAAACGTCACGTCAGTCGCCGCCTCAAACATCATGCAACTATGTTCGGCTTGGCTGATTGCATCTTCGTTTATCAGCACAACAACCTTGCCACGATATTTATCCCCTGGTCCATCGGGAAGTCTTTGTGAAAATGAGTAGTTTGGCGACTTCGCCAATTCGGTGTCTACAAGACTGGTAGCTTCGAGCAGGGGTCGCGAAAATAACGCCGCAACGACGTTTCCCTTGTCAGTCAAACGCGGAGCGATGGACCATGCCGTACCATTTGGATAACCACGCATGTCGAGGATTAACGCGGGCGTGCCTTTGATGGTCTCGAACATCTTGTCGATTTCCCCAACCTGCAAACGGTCGAGATCAACATAGCCAAAGCCGCTCGGCAGCACCTGAATAACCGGCGTAGTCCGTTCAAAGACGATGCTCACGAGCTTTGGATCAGCGACGAAAGATAATGAACGAATGAGTTCAACGTCACGAACCTCACCTGACGCGCCACGCACTTTCAACTTCAGAACACTATCCTTCGGACCAAAAAGCAAACGACCATTTACATTCCTCATCAACGACTGTTCTGTTGACGCAGCCGTGAAGCGCGCCAGGAATTCGCGTCTCTTCTCAACCGGTTCGCCATCTACGCCGAGGATTACATCGCCGACTTTGACCTGTGTCTTGTCGTCCAGCACCTTCGTTATCACTGACTGACCTTCTCGATAGCCGGAAATGACAGGCGGGAAGAAACCGCCGAGCTTTTCCGCCGCCGCATTTGCGTTTCGTAGTACGCCGTGTGTATCGCGCATTTCGGTCACCAGCTCGCGCACAGTCAACTGATAATCCAAAGTGTCTTTGTTGGCTTCAAACTTCGGAATGTAGCGAGTAAGCACAGTATTCCATGAATCGCCGATAAGGTGTTTGTAAGGGAAGAAATAGTTGATTACGTTGTAGTAACGAAACAATGCAAGCAAGCGGTACTCGACATTCGGAAAAACCATGTCCGCGTATGGCTCATCCTTCTCGGTGGTTTGTGTTGTTAGCGGAGCCGTGTTTCGCACCGGTCGTTGCGTGACTTTGTTTTCCTGGAGTGCTTTCAGTGCTTCTTCTGTCGCACCTTTGGCAACGGTCACATCCGGTTGAAGATCGATGGAGCCGTCAGGGTTGACCAGTTCCGAAGTGCGCATTTCCACTTTGACACCATCGGGCAGCGAGATGGTGAGTGTCTCGACCGCCGGCGCTCCACCTTCCTGAACGATCAAAGCGCGTCCGGCTGACTGCATGCCACTCAGAACGTCGGCGAATGCCGGCGATTGTTCGTTGATGATAAAAGCAAGCGGAGGCGTTTTGGTTTTGCTTCGACCGGCAATGGTCTTTGGTGCAGAGTTGACGATGGCTGAGTAGTAACCGTTGTAACCACCGCCAGTCTGAGTGGCGTAGCCGTTATGCATACGATAGCGAGTTGCGCCGAGCACCACGGTTTTATCGAGCATTGTGGGAAGCGTTTGACGAATGAAATTGTCGAAGTGATACGCCTCGATTTCTCCCATTTTTCTGGACGCGCGTGCGTCGATAATCACACTTTTCGCGTTTGGTAACGACTTGTTGATGTCTGCGACAAGGCCGTTGAGTGCGGAGATATCTTCCGTAACTGTGTGAGCGATCTGGGTAGCGTCGATAATGAGAACGCCGTTTTCCATTCGCACCGGTTCTGTTGAAGCGGCTGCAGCAGTCGGGGCTGGCTTTGTATTGGTAACAAGCTCTGCGCGAGTGCTCTTGTCGTTGAGCACCGCGAGCATCTGATTCAGTGCGGCCTGATACTCCTGCGACGTTTTCGCTGCATTAACCTTCGGAATTGTTTCGATCAGCGCCTTGTCCCAATCGATCTCGCGCGAGGCCAGATAGGGATGGAAGTACTTAACCGTTCCCCAAACCTTTGCAACGCCCGCGAGCCTGGCAATACGCGCGTCTTCCGCTGATTGGGCCTGTCCCCGCGCGGTTGTGCAAAGCGCAGAAAGCACAACCGCAACACTAAGAAAGAGTGAGAGTATCTTTTGGTGGTTCATAGCAGTAACTCCGGATGTAAGAGAAAACGATGCCAATTACGTAAGTTGAGGAATCAGCACCTTTATTACCACCAATCGTGAGTTTTTTAAATGAGGTGGGAATGATCCTCACCGAACGTACTGTAGGGGCGGCCCTCCGTGGCCGCCCTCGGTTTAATTACGGATTCAAGAGTCGACAGTTCGGGTGCGGCGAACATGTTTTAAACCGAGGGCGGCCACGGAGGGCCGCCCCTACAGTACGTTCCTTATCGAATCAGTGACTTTCCTTTCTCAAATGCCGTCTTAAACTGTTCTAACCGGGCACCTGTGAACCCGCCGCCACCCACACGTCTGGCAGCCAGAGCCAGGTCACCCTGGGCCAACGGTTCTCGGATCCTTGCTTCAGCATTCTTAAAGACTTGAACAAAAACTCTTGCCGCAATATTTGGATCGCTGGCGAACTCCGGATACCCTACCAACTGCTCCTCAAGTCCAATTGCCCGACCGAACTTGACGTAGTTTGCGCGGCCCGTCAACTGCATATATCCACGGCCTTTGAAGCGTTCACCATCGGGTGGTCCCTGGTTTCCTAAGTCCCTTCTATTGTCGTACAAGTCAAACGGATGACCGTCGGGCGATGAATTGAATCGCGATTTTTGTTCTGTGATTGGTGCGAAGGTTCCCGCCGTCTCGAAATTTAGTGTCACCAAAGCCATCAGCACCATGTCTTCGTCAGAAAGACCGGCGTCTTCGAGTGCACGGAGAATCCCGGGCAGATTAGCCTGGATGTTCATGATTGGAGCAGCGGGAAACATCTGCTTCACAACCTCAATGGTAACTTTACCCGTAACGGAAGGACGAGTAAGCGATGTGACTTTCGTCTCGTCCAGAAGCTCTTTGGTACCTGGACCGACGATGCCATCAGCCTGCAGACCTTTGCTCGTTTGAAACTTGATCACTGCAGCTTCAGTGCTCGACCCAAAATACTCATCAACGCTTCCCTGAAAATGACCTAATTTCAGAAGTCGTTCTTGTAACGCCCTGACCTCAGGGCCTGATGCGCCTTTTCGAAGAATCGCATTTTTACCTTGAAGGTGCTGGATCAGCTGCACCGTCTGATCGGCTTCCCCATCTTTTTTATCAAGCCGATAGACTTCGGCGAGACTATTCAGGGTGGGGATAATTCGCGCGTCCTCAGAACCAAACACGGTTTGATGAATCGAGAGGGCTTTGTTGAACCATACTGCTGCGTTCCCGTAACTAAGGTGTCTTTGTTCGAACTTACCCAGGTCGATAAAGGCAGTCGCGAGCTCGCCGTTTTCAGTGCGGACCGCTTCTTCGCGATTCTTCACTATTGTCTGGTGGTAACCGCGGGCGGCACCTGTTTGGTTAAGTCTCTCTTTGATAGCTGCCAGCGTCGTCAGGTCCGGAATTATCGACTTGCTGTTCGCTCCGAATGTATCTACTTGAATCGTCAGCGCTCGCGATGCAGTCTTTTCCGCTTCTTGTAAATCGTTGCGGTTTTCGGACCCACTCTGGCGTGGGTATTCGTCAGCTTGCTTCAGATAGGCATCTATCAAAACGATAAGGTTTTCATGTTCCTGGCGATTATTTTGGATCTGATTGTCAATCTTAATTGCCAGGGCCCTCCGCGCGGCATTCTGAGCCTCAGAATGTTTTCCTGACTGCAGGTAGGCCGTGGCAAGTATTGTTTGATTCTCGAACTCGCCGCGAGGATCGGTTTTCTTTTGGTAGTGTGCGACAAGTGTTTTTGCGCTCTCAATAACACCGTCGACATTCTTTTTATTCAGGTCGTCGCTGAGCTGGCGGGTTAGCTTATTGATTTCCTGCTCGTCTGCTGCTTGTTGCTCCGCCTTCCGTTGCAGCTCGATAACTTTCTTTGTTTGTGCTTCCGCGATTTGCCTTTGTTGCTCTGCCAGTGCTCGTTGTTCTTGAGCTTTTTTACTTTCGAGTTCAGCTATTTTTCTCAGTTTGGCCGACTCCATCGATTCTTGGTTTGCGGCTGCCGCCGTTCTTTCTGCCTCTCTGCGAGATGCCTGTGCCCTTTCCTGTTGCAGTGCAGCCTCCTTTACTGCTTCTGAGTTTCGTTTGACTTCATCGAGGAGCCCCTTAGCCTTTACGCGTTGTTGATTTGCAAAGTACAACGCAACTAACGCAACCATAAATAGAAATCCGAAGAATATCGCGGTCAGACGAGTTCGCTTAATCGCTCGTTTACGCTGTAACTCTTTGTCCCGAATTGCTGCGTCACGCTCTTCCACACTTCGGTCCAAAAAATCCATCGCGCGATCAAACTCCGGATGATAACGCTGCGCCCATGCCTGATTCGGTTTTGCCTCCTGACGCCACGTCAATGCGATCTGCAAATCCGGATCGCGCCACAGCCCGGCATCGCCATGAGCCTCCAGCACCGCGGTCTCCGCCAAACGCTTATAAATCCTGGCGGAACGAGATTCTTCTTCAACCCATTCCTTCAAACGGCTCCAGGCACGAATCAAACTCTCATGGGAAATATCAATCAACGACTCAGAACTCAGCGCTCCAGCCGGAGTCATAACGAAAGATCTGCCCGGACGACGAAATGTTTCAATAACATTAACCACTTCCGACTGATCCGCCTCGGCAAGCGCGCAAAGCACTCCCAACGTTACCGGCCTTCTGATTTCGCGGTTGTCCGATCCCTTTTCCGTCAGTGCTTTGAAGAGTTTTTCCGCCACGCTCTGACTGCGAGCCCCGCTCAATTCCTTCAGTGCTTCATCCGCATGTCGCGACAAGGCGTTGGCCATTCCACCGACGGCGTCGTAACAACAGAGGTCGATAGCCTCACCGGTGTGTACTTTGCGGTGTGGAACTGTGATCGTCTTGCCATCTTCGATGAGTTCGAATGTCAAAACTTTCTTTTCCCACTCGTCCCACATCCGCATCAGGAGGTGTTGGAGCACCGGCAATTGATCCTGATTATCACCGACGTCGTTCAGCAGCCGAGCGACTAACCTGGGCGTGATGTTTCCATGCGCAACGGAGATTGGTCCCGTGATCGCTTCCTTGAGTTGATCGCGAGTGAGACGCGGAATCAAATACTGGCTTTCGTTGATTGCTTCCGGCAGTCCCCAAAACTGCGAGCAGTCGCCGAGATAATCCGATCTCATAGTGAGAGCGACGTAGATCGGAATCTCGCGCTGTTTTGCCGCTTCGAGAAGAAGTTTGACGAATGCCGCCGCTTCATCGCTGTATTCCTGTGTTTCGGCGACACGTGCAAATCTGAAAATCTCTTCAAACTGATCCACTAGCACCAGCAAATTTTCGTTGCCGGCGATCATGGCCTGGCGGACCGCGTCGACCAGTCCAAGACTCCCCCGTAACAACGAAGCTTCAGTAAGCGCGACTTGAAGCGCCGCATTCTCTGGAATCTCTGAGCCAAAAACATCCGGAGAATTCAATGCCCGTGCCAGGTTGCCAATTGGATCGCTGCCCGGGCGCATGACAGCGATGCGCCAGTTGGATCCGGCACTCGTCATAAATCCACCCAACAAAGCGGGCATCAACCCAGCGCGTACCAGCGACGACTTGCCGCTGCCAGATGTACCTACTGCCGCCAGAAAATGTGTCGCGCCTAACTTGGAGATGAGCTGTTCGCTTTGACCATCACGACCAAAGAACAAATGACTTTCTTCAAAATCAAACGGACGTAAACCGGGAAATGGATTTGTTGGAGTTCCTTGCGCCGTGAAAGTATCCGTGGTTTCGGGTGTCATTTGGAGCCTCCTTTCGCCTTCGTGATCGCCGCAATGAATGGCTCGAGTGATGCGGGATCGAAGTCTCCGTAACTCTTGATCGTGCGCGCTTCAAGAATCCTGAAACGATCTTTTGCCGGAGAAGCCGGCCCACCAATGTAGACTGCGGTGTCGAGCAAGGGAACTGTACGACCGTAGCCTGGTAGTTTGCGCAACTCGCGCAACTTCATTCGCAACCAGCCTTCACTGGCCTTCCCCTGGAAGATCAAAACTGCATCGCACAGCAGCAGGTTCTCTTTGTGATCCTCAAAGACTTCTGCATCACTGCCATCCGTCAAAGGGAAGGTAGCTTCGTAACCTTGATCGAAGAGATAGTTGCGTAGCGGATCTGCAGACTCAACGTCAGTGGGATCGCAAATCAGGTAGATTCGAACAGTGCCGGATTGTGGCTCAACAACCGTGGGCCTTGGTTTCGGAACTAACTTCGACTGAATGATCGTCTTCAGATCTTCCAGTTTTACCTGTAGCAACTCAGATCCATTGTGAGAAGAAAAGCTGGTCTGCAAATCGACTACAAACTTCTTCTGGCGGTCGTCTTTTGGTTCCAGGCCGGGCGGCATCCAGATGAGACGAGAGAAGTGTGCATCGTCGCCGCGTTCCACCGCGAGTTCCTGCTGCAAGCGAACTATCGATCGCTCCGTCTCCTTCTCGGGAATGAGCCCGTAGTGTTCGCCGATGAGATGAACTGAAAGTTGACTACTCTGAAGGTAACCACGCACGGCAGTTTGAAAAGCCGAGGCTTCTAAAGGAAGTGCTTTGTTGGGAAGAACGGTGTGACCGTATTGAGTCAGTTCTCTTCTCACCTTGTCGCGTTGTTCGGCAAGGTCGGACGTAGTTTCAGCGAGATAGATTGTTGCCCCGGATGGTTTGGGGGGTGTCGTGTCCTGCGTGTCGAGAAGCTTAATCAGTTCGTGAATGTCCCAGGCAAGATCTTCAAACTTGTTCCAGTAGCGCTTGTCCTTCTCGCCTTGCCCGCTGATTTCAGCGTCAAACTCGTACACTCTTCCTGATGCTTCGTTGCGTTCATAAAACTCGTAGCCCAGCAAATCGCGAAGACAAAGCGGATGGTCGTTCAGCGGCACATACGTTTTTACTATTTTGAAGACACAACGCTTGTCACCGAGCTCTCGCCGCTTCGTCTCTCCATCGATGTACTCGATTTCGTCACGACATGAATCAGAACTGATGTAACGTGGACTAACGATCGAAACAAAAATCGCAGAACGTGCAAGTTCAATGACTAGTGTGTCTTCGAATTGGTCGTAGCCCCGGAGCTTTTTGTCGCGCCAGATGTTTGGGGGCGTTCCAAGCAGTTGTCCGAGCCGGATCTCGAGTCGTTCGTGCAACAGATCGATCCAGCCCTTCGTCTTTTCCGAAAAGAATTGATTATCGATATGCGCGTAACTGATGAAGAGGTCGTTTTGATAAGGCGTGGGACACATGCAAACCTCCGGTGGGAAGCGTTCAGCGGACGTTAAATCTCAATAGAGCTGCGTACGGCCTACGAGGATAATGACGAACCGGGCTCTTTTGTTTCCCGTTTCTAAGGATGTGGCTGGTAAGTATACACTTTCGCGAGCATAAATGGCGGGCAAACTCAAAACTTTCGTTCGGAGCGTGCTTACACCGCGTAGGCACATGCAGTCGACGTTTCGCACCGTTCTACACCGAGAATCGTTGGGGCGATTCGGAATCGAGGTCCGGGCCGGGCTCGAACCTTGGGCGGACAGCCAAACTCCGAAACGAGCTGCCGCTTCTGCTCCAGGAGATTAGAGCGCGATCGATACTCGACGCGCCGTGCGGCGATTTCAACTGGATGAAGGATACGCCGCTGGGTGTCGAGCGATACATTGGTGTTGATATAATTCCGGATCTAATCTCGCGGAACCAAAGCCTCTATGGTGATGATCGGACACAGTTCGCTTTGCTCGACTTAACTCGAGACGAACTTCCACGCGCGGATGTGATTCTCTGTCGCGATTGCTTTATTCACTTTTCGTACCGGCACATCGCCGGGGCGATCAGGAACTTCAAACGCAGCCGATCCACTTACCTTCTGACAAACAGTTATAACGAGTGGCGGCAGAATGAGAACATCCGTACCGGAGACTTCCGCCACCTCAACCTCCTGTTGCCGCCGTTCAACTTCCCACCACCACTCAGGCAAATCGAGGAAAAATTTCCAGAAGAGCACGCGCAGTTCTTCGGCAAGACGCTGGGGCTTTGGAGACTTGCAGACTTGTAAATCTGACTTGGACACAGTCAGTACCGTCCGCGGTAGCGGATGGGTGCGCAGCCTCGTTGTATCCCAGCGCGTCTACGACGTACCCATCCGCTACCGCGGACGGTACTGACTGTGTCCAAGCTAGAGTTTGCAAGCGGAGCTATAGCTTGCGGGTGAGGGAGCGCAATAGCGAGCCGGCGATGGGTAGGTTGAGCAGTCGTTGGCGCAGTCGAAACGTTTGCGAGTTTAAGAGAGCATTGCGTTGTCCTTCGAGATGTATTGCCAGTTGTTGTAAATACGACGCCTCCGCACGTGCCTCAGCATCAAGATCCCGCTTGGTCGTTTCAAACTCGCTGACTACATCGTGATACAAGGCGACGATCTGATCGATGGATTTCTCGCGTCCGGCGCTCGCGCGAACCCGTCGCGACACTTCCGCCGCATCATGAGGATCGTACCGTGCGATCTCTCTTTCCAACACATCGGGGTCCACGCTTCCTCGCAACGCACGGACACCAAAGTTCAAACGTCTAAGCTGGTCCACCTCCCGCGTAGTAACCATCGGACCCACCCCCGCCGTGTCGCAAAGTATCACTGCCGAGCCGACTGCCAGCGCTTCAAGCGCGCAGCGCGCTTTGGCAAAAACGATATCGTACTGGCCCAAAACATCCTGCGGTCGCGGACAGACGTTGCCTGAATCAGCTCCGATCACATCGAGTGTAAGTTGAGTTCGAACGCACGCCTCGCGCACTGCGCCGATATGAGTCGACTCGCTCGCTCCATTGCTGAAGACGAGTGCTCGCGCCGGCTTGGCCGGGAGCGGCGCGCGCGAAAGAAACTGTTCGGTTTCGACTGAGTTGAGTATTACTGAGACACGTTGCTCGGGCGCGGCATGTTCCCACAGAAGTCGATCGCGACAAGTGTCGTCGACTGCAACGTAATGGAGAATACGCGGATGCTTTGGCGGCGTCTCTTCCCACGGCAACCAACCGTGACAGAAGAAAACAGCAGGCGTGTTTGGAAAGCGCAGCAGTGCTGCCATCGTCTCGACGTGATGCTGGCCGTGAATTAGATCGGGCGGCGACGAAATCGCGTCGAGGTTATGGACCACGGGCACCGTCGTTTCTCGAAGCTCATGTGCCGTTGGCCCGAGCTGCGGGCTGTAGACAATCGGGGTGTACCCGCGACGAAGCAGGCTCGTCGCCAGCTCGCAAACATAAAGCTCTGAACCGGTTCGTCCGCGCAGGAAGTGGTTCGTGATTAAGACGCGTAGCGCGCGCAAAATTTTTCTCCTTCGGTGTTTGACCGGATCGCGCGAGCAAGCGGAAGCATATGCTCGCGGTAGCGAATTACTCTTTCATAACGACCTGCGGCAACCAGTTTCTCGCCGTAGAGTTCGTAAAACAGAGGCTCGCTCGTGGTCCAATTCCCGGAGTCATTACCAACTGGCCGGAGACACTCAATACGAAACGCATCCAACGGCACCCCTTCGATTATATCTCCGAATATTGCGTTGCGTTTCGGATGTAGTTCCAGTGCTTCAAGCAGAGAGGTGCTCACCGCGACATCGACCTGACCTGCAAGTTGCGGTTCGGAAAACCGGCGGATGCCCTGAAATGGCGCGCCACCGAGCGCGGCCTCGACGTCGAGAGCAAGCTTCGGAGAGTAAGCAAGTGCGGCGTTAATTTTTCTGGTGAATGCGTGGTCATCGAGGTAAAGGCTGATGGCTTCGTCACTCTGAGATTCGTCGGGCCGTCCGACGACCAGAAAGTCGAAGTTCGCAATCGTGTGTCCATATCTGAGTTCTGCGAGTTCGACGGCAGCGCCGATCATCGTGCGGCAGATATCGTGGGCCACACTGTAACCCTCAGCAGCATCGCCAACGACGTACTCGATCTCCTCTGCGACTAACGTTTCGCACAACTCTTCGACGAGTCCAGCAAATAGTTCTGAATCACCGTTTAGTATTGCAGCGTAAACCTCAAGGTCGGTGAGTCGGCCGTAGATTGTGCCCGGTGTTGCACCGGCGCGATCCAGAACTTCAGTTGTCCTCGAGAGGCGCGGTTCGCCGGAGCGCCCGGCGCCGTCTGTCAAGATGCAGACGTAGGGGCGAGTTTGTTCCAACCATCCATGTATGCGCAATTCGTGGCTTGGGTGGGCCACGATAAGTGCAGCTCGACCTGAGCGTGATGAAAGATGCATTTTGATTTGTTTCGACTGTTGGGATGTTGGAGCGCTGTAAGAATAATAGAAAAAGATGATTCAGAGAAGAACTTTGGGTTTCAAGATTGGACCAGAACAGTAGTTGTTGACTAAGAAATGGCGAACGGACAATACTCGAACCGATGTATCGAGCGATACTGGTAATCATGGTCCTGTTCGCGTGTGGTTGTTCCAACAAACCACGCACCGTCGAGAAGTACGTGAAGGACGGCATCAGCTTCAATCACTATTCGACCTGGCGCGTCAAAGAGGACAAGCCACTTGAGGACGATCCGGACTCGCGAGCGATCACAATCGACGGGCCGAACGATGCGGTAGTGATGTTCATTTGCATGCCGCCGTACGGTGATGCAACGGCTGAGGACTTCGCCGCGGGTGTCGCAAGTGGCCGGCTGGAGGAGCTTGACAGCATGAGCATCGGCTCCATTAAGCCGATGGAAATCACCGATACAACGATGGAACCTATTACCGGTCGCGTTAGTGGCCGCGTTCAGAAAGGCGTCTTACAACGCTTCAGCATTAAAATGCTCGGCCAGCTCATTCCTCACGAAGCCAGGATCTTTGCGGTGGAGAACGACCACTTGAAGGTCTTCATCATGGCCCAGGTTAATACCGAAGATCTGCGCGACACAACTCCAGCTTTCGATCTGATTCTAGATTCCCTTTCGCTTGCAGGCGCGAAATGATTCTCTGTGCAATCTCCGTGTTCTCTGTGTCTCTGTGGTTAACTAACTCGCAGTAAAACTCACCACAGAGACACAGAGAACACGGAGGTCGCACAGAGAAGAGCGAGCTTCGTGGTGTTAGCGCTACTCGATTCGGACACGATCGCTACGACCGCGACCAAAGGTTTCGGGATGGTACATCTCCTCCGCTTTGGCTGGTGGCACCATGAAATCGCCGGGCGTCGTTGCGCGCGCTACGTAGGAGTACTTGTAGACGCCTTCCCACAAGAGCGAGGCAAAAGCTTCGGTCCGTTCATCGCGCAGGTTCTGGTGTTCGAACCATTCTGGTCTCCACCACCACCAACCGTGACCGAATGAACGGCTGCTGTACTCAGCCACACCTGTTTGTTTCGGATCGCGCGGAATGGCGCCGGTTGTTGCAAGGGAGGGGTTAAGCGTTTCAAAGCCCGCGGGTAAAGGATCGACCAAAGCGACGTGATACCGCCGCGCGGGAGCGACCATTGTCAGCCGCACTCGCACACGCGCGCCGGCTTTGATGTGCCACGTACCGTCCGCATCGCGCGACACGTCTTTTGGATCGTCAACTCCTTCGTAAATTCGTTCGACCGTGAAACCGTAATCTGCAGGCTTCAAGTTGAGATCGCTGGGCGCGTAATTCATGCTGACGCGATAGTAAAGCCGGCCTGTTCCCTCTTTACTGAGCACAAGGTTGGGCGTGGTTTGCTGAGCAAGATAACTCATCGGCACGTTCACTTGCTGCCGAGCGGTTGAGCGGCCGCGAAATGACTGTTGGCCCGCGAAGCGCTCACCGAGCCACGCACGCGCTACAAAATCTGGAGTCACTTTCTCAAAAGTTTTGAAATATCGATTGAGCGCAAGGAGAATGAACACGTTCTCCTGTGTGTTCTCCCAACGTCCGCGTGTACGATGCGCAAGCAGTCCGCGCACAATCTTGGGAATCAAATCGTTGGCCGGTTGGTCCACGACGAGTGCTTCCAGGATCACTCCATCCGCGCGCCGGTTTGAATTCAGCAGGAGATAGTCGCTGTCGCTGTACGAACAGACAAAGTGGGCCGTACCTGCCGTTTCGGTGACACGATTGTTCAGTAGACGACGGATCGATGCCACTTCGGTCGTGGATTCGGCGTCGTTTGAAAGCACTAACAGCAACCATCCGATCGACTCCATCGAGAGGTTTTCCAACCCAGCTTCCGCAATCAGGCTGCGCGCCCGAGCGACGTCGCGGTCACCCATCTGCGCGCGTACGTAGAGCGCGTAAGCAACAACTGCACGCCTTGCTTCCACAGTGTAGTTGGCCGGAATGTGTGATTCGATCTCGCGCAAGTGCTTCAGTGATTTATCAAACGTCGCTTTCGGTACGTCGAAGTTTTCCTGCTTTGCGCGAGCAAACGCGTGCGCGACGTGAATGCTCAGATAGGGCCACGAAATGGTTCCGCTTCGCCAGAAACCAAAACCACCATCTTCGTTTTGCATTCCCTGCAAGCGTTTCAGATCGCGCGTCACAGCCGCTTCCATCTCCGCGCGCGACGGCAGATCTTTTGTTTTGAAAGCTGTAAGCACATCGCGTAGCGCCGCGATCGTGATTATGCGAGAAGCCAGTTGCTCGGAACACTCGTAAGGGTAACTGGCGAGATAAATGACAGCGTCCGTCAGTGCTTGCAACTGCGTCGACGACGTTTCAATCGACAACCCTCCAAACTGCGTGAAGACATCCGGCGGCGCCTTCACTCGCTGATTGATCGCGCCCTGGTCGATTTCGCCGTAAGTTGAGAATGCTTCCGTAGTCGCCGGTGTCCACACGGGCAATTGGACCTCAGCGGCATCGGACCAACGTCCTGACACTGCGCCGACCTGGAAGCGCGCAGTGCCTGCCTTGACCGCTGCTGCGGGAATGCGCACCTCCACGCGGTCGTTGGCAGGCACAGTCACACGGCGACCCGCGACATTCAATTGACCGGCTTCAGCCTGGGCCAAAGCAGCATTCGTCGCCCGCACCGCAACATCAACCGACATCGGCGCGCTGGTCTGATTCTGCAAAACAATCGGCAACTCGAATCGATCGCCAAAGTTCAAAAAGCGCGGCGCCGATGGCCGCGCCATCAATGGCAGCCGCGCCGTAATCGCCGACTCGCCCGAGCCAAATTGTTTTCCCCCGGCAACTGCCACTGCCATTACTCGATAACGCGTCAGGTTGTCAGGCAGCTTGACTTGCACCTGCGCGCGACCGTTTACGTCAGTTCGTACTGATGGCGCAAAAACGGCGAGGGCGTTGAAATTCTCGCGCAGAGCAATTTTTCCTATGTCGTGGTTGTCTGCCCCGTCAAGCAGGAAACCGTTGACTGACCTGCCGTATACCCTGTAAGCGACCGAGGAGTCTGATACTTGAACCGTCTCCGCCACGCCTCCGCCTCCTCCGGTTGCAAGGTCGGAACCGTAACCAAAGCCCTCGCCAACATCTGAAAGTTGAAGATGTGCTCGTGAGTGATAGTCAGTTGCGTTTGCTGGTCGCTCGCCATAGAAAACTGAGAGCGGATCAACGAGCATATAACCGGCCAGCGCCAACACCGACTCATCCACCACGACCACCGCAACCTCGCTGTTGGCAACACGCTTACCAACGGCATCTTTGACCTCAACGTCGATGACTGTTTTTGCAGCAGGTTCGAGAGTCTTCTCACGCGGCGTCGCGACGACGTCCAGATTGCGTAAGAGAGGCGGAATCTTTAGGTTGATCTCTCCGGTGGCGAACGCAGGACGCAGCTTTTGTATTCCCTCACCAACTTGAGGTCCGTACGTATTGCGAGCTTCAGCTCCAACCAGATCAACCTGCACGCGAACATTGGGTATCCACACTTCTTCGACCGGCAGGCGCAGAGTGTAGCTTGGTCCATCGATACGGAAGCGCTCGACCTTGACGATTCCGGAACGTCGCAATGTCATTGCTGCCTCGGCGGGATAGAATGGCGGCTGCACTAAGATCTGCGCTGTATCGCCGGTTTTGTATTCCTCGCGATCCGGAATTAGCTCTACTTTCTGCTGCCCAATCCCGAGATCACGGGGTCGCTTGCCACCAGCAACCCACAAAGTCAGCTCGGTTTCGTTGGCGCGCTCCTGGTCGTCGTGAACTGTTGCCACGACGCGATACCTGCCGCCCACTTTTGACGTGAACGTGCACCTCACGGCGTCGTTGGTTGACTTGACGACACAATCCTGTGGATTCGACTCAACCTCTTTCCACTGTCCTTCAACTTGCTTCCAATCCAATAAGACGGCATGCATCTTCACTTCGCGATTTGCGATCGCTTTGCCGTCAAGATCAGTCACGATCGATTGCACAACGAGTGGCTCACCCTGCGGTACAAACACCTTGTCGCTTCTGAGTCCGACGTACAGATTTGCCGGATGGATGAGCAACGTTGTCTTCGAGGTCCAGGTTTGCCGGTTCACGTCCTGAACGCTGGCCTCTGCCGTGAGCGATGAAGGCCGAGCAGGCTTCACCGAATCGAAGTCGATGCGCAGGCGATGCTTTCCGTTCGCGTCAGTGCGACCGGTGAAGCTCTGAGAGTTTGTGTCGCTGTCATTATTTTCGTCCATCCACCATGGAATCCATTTTCCAAACGTGAAGTCTCCTCGATTTGGCGGCGTGAAACTTATCGGACGTGAATTGACACTCCATTTGACTTCTGTATTTGTCAGACCACCGCCGGCAAAGTAGCTCGCCGTAACAGAAATATCGGCGTGGTCATCGACAAACAGGGGGCCCTCAGTCTCATTTTTTGCATTCACTTCAAATTCAGGCCGGCGGAATTCCTCCACTTGAAAATAGTGGGTGAAATCCCAGTCATCAAAAGTTTTCTGCGTGCTCGTGGTTTTGAACTTCACCATCGCGTTTCCCAGGTCCATATTCGTGGGAAGTTTGAAAGCTGTGTCGAACCCGCCGAAGGCATTTAGAGTTAGCGCGCCTTTCAGAACCTCGTTCTGTTGCTCGTCTTCGATCACATAGTTCACCGTTTTTACCGCGCCGTTCAATGGTCCGACATCGCCGTTACTGGCCGTACCAATGCGACGAATCCAGCCTTTGATGTGCACCTCTTCACCGGGCCGGTAGAGCTTGCGAGCGTCAAAGACATACCAAACCAGCTCGTCTGTTTGCGACTTCCGGTGCCATGCTCCATTCTGACGCCACCAAGTGGAAGGGTTTTCCGGCAGTATCGCGACATCATCACCACGACGCGCAACCAGCACGCTCGTGTCAAGACCTGACGATGGTTTCAACGGAAGGTTAGCGATGCCGTCCGCTCCGGTCGTGGCGGAAACCTTCGCTGGAAGGATCTCCATCTTAACGTCGCTCAACGGTGCTCCATCAACGATCGAATTGGCCCAACCGATCAATTGCTTATTATCAACAAAAGCATCGAGCCCGATTTGCGTCGATTGCACCCAGCACAGCAGCGGGTTGTGAGCGTGATCGCTGGCTGGTGTAATTGACTCGACAGCAACGACTGCCTGACCGAAACCGTTCTTGAATGCGGGCGTCAAATCGATTCCAGTCCCGATCATTTCGTTTGGCGAGTTCTTCAGCTCGACCTGTTTCGAGTAAATCAATCGACCCGGCAGAGTTGCTTTCTTACCGGTTACGTCACTTGCTCCGCGATTACGAAGTACTCGATAGATTTGAAAACTGGCCCAGTCGCTGGGTTCAACTGCGTAGAGGTTTATCTTCACCGTTTGATAGTTCACCGTGGAAAGCAAGAGTTGGTGCGGTCCTTCGGGATCGAGCACGACAAAGCCACCACCCGATAGCGAGATGAATGGAACGGTCGGTCCAACTTTGAATTCCACGGTTACGTCTTTGCCGAGCGTCTGACCAAAGACGTCTTTGAGGGATTTATCCAGTGTGACTTTGAAAGACGTATCTGGCTTCTTGATTCCGTAGAATTGCAGAGCGTTCCCGGTGATAAAGGGCTTCACTCCCTCCATGGCAGGCTGAATCACCACCTGCGATTCCTGGAAGGCAGTCGCGTCGAGTGGATTGTTGAATTCAATTCGCCACCAATCGTGCGGTCTGCAGGTGGTGTAACCGCATTCAGATTTCGTGATGCGCAATGGGCCATACGTGTAAAAGTAAAAATCCTGCTTCGCGTTGGTTGTACGTGGTCCTTCCAAAGACGGTGTCTCGGGGCCGATTGTCACCGTTAAGTAGGAGTTGCCCGGCAAAGCATCAATTGAACGAAATGCAAGCCAACGATCTTTCTCGGCGTTCTTTACTAACTCTTTCACTTTCGGATCGGCTTCGATCTCTGCATCCGTGGCAAGTCTTAAAGGTAGTGCACCTTTTCCTGCCGCTACTTTGATTGTCTTCAACACAGCCGCCGGATCGATTCGCTGGTCCAACTCGACAAACATCAGGGTGTCGAAGGGTCGCGGCGAGGTAGGTTCGGGGTATGTGGTCTTCACTACCGGAGCGGGTGTCGTGAACGTCCAGGACTTTTCGTTGCTGAGCGTTCCACCAGTTGCTGATTTGGTTCCTTCGGGCACGGATACTGAATATTGAGTGGCCTGTGCAAAGCGCACGTCAGGTTCGAACAGCAGAGTTTTTGTTCCGATCCAACGCCATTTTCCGTGTGGCTCCGGCGTGAGCTTTACCGGAACATATTTAGCCGCCTCTTCCTGCGAAGTGATTGGGACCATCGGCTGCGAAAAGGTGATACTGAGGTTCGGTGTGATTGGTACGTCACCTTCGGGCGAGTAGCGAATGACCTCGAGTGTTCCGGCTGATGTTGAATTGGGAGGTGTCGTTTCGTTCGCTGCAGGAAACGGCTGCATGACAGTGACGCCAGTGCGTGGTGGGGGTAACGACTGCGCGCGCAATGCGAAGTCTGTTTCGTCGCTGGATTCAGTCTTAATTGGCTGAAGACGTTTGAGTACCGCTTCGGCCTCGGCATGCGATAACGTCGTCGTCGGTGCCAGACTGGTTGCCGGACGCTCCTCCGGTTGCTCCGTCCCTTGACTCAAACGCTGCCGAGTGCGCCGGCGTAGTGAGTGGCTGCAAATGCCAATCCGTTTGCAGCCGTTGTTCCTGCCGGTCAACATATGCTTGATTGTTGGCCATAAATTGGCGGCTTTGCTCCCCAGCGGTACGTAATCGATCCCAGCCTGCATTGATAGCGTCCCAGCCCGCTTGCGTGTTTTGCCGCGCTTGCCCAGCAAGCTGCTCCATGATTTGAGTGCAAAGCTGCTGCCACTGCGGGTTGAAGCGAACGGAAGCAGCAATTTGCCAAAACGTCTTTTTGCCCGCATCGAGCTGGCCGCGCTCGGCCCGGAAACGAAACAACCGGGTCAATCCCCAACTGTTTATCACTACGCCGGCGCCGTGCAGTGGCGGAAGTTGGAAGTAACAAGCATAAAACTCTTCTTCGATTGCGCGGCCTTGCTCCATATATTCAATCCTCGCCATCGCGCCCTGATACAAATTGATTTGTTTGATCTCGGTCGCGTTGATCATTTGAACGAGGTTCGGCACCGGATTAGCTCCGACGATTCTGAGTCCCTGACAATTGCCACGATATTTCGGAATTATCAAGCGCACGAGCGCGTCAATCCCCGACATCGGGGGCATGTGAACTATGCCTTCCTGGTTTTGTCCGGGCTGATAGTAGCCGTAGTTGGGTTCAGTCCAAGTGAATTGTTCGGAAGGTAAAAATTCGAACATCTCAAGCCCATTCGGATCGACTGCGCGTCCGAAAGTCATAAGCGGAACGAAGTGGTATTGGTAATTCCAGACGACTCTGCTTTCGGCTTGCCACCCCGAGGGGTGCTGAAAAGTGTAAGCCACAATACCTTGATGCTGTTGGTCAACAACGTTGTGTTGCACGAAATCTTCCTGAGCCGACGAATTTGAATTCATCTCCACTCCTTTTGTTCGAAACTATCGTACCAACTCTACCCGGTTCAAGTGCGATGCTTCAAGAATGCGTGCTTCTGGGATCTTCTTCTGCAAATTCGCGGCGCATTCATAAGAGAGCGGTTAACGATTCACGCAAAAGGAGTCTCGAGGACTCTAAAAGCGGGAAGGTCATCAAGCCCATCATGCGCATGCCGCATTAACGATGATTGTTCGGAGTGCGACGGGTTATCATGGGACTGTCGCGCATTTGAAGGATGGACAGATTGTCGAAGAGAATTTTTCTACGACGTGATTGGGCTCATGAAGCAGGGATCGGCGTGATGTTCGAGATACCAAAATGAGAGTGATGCCTGCTGTTTTCTTCGGGCATGGCAATCCAATGAACGCCCTGCGGCGTAACGCATGGACGGAGAGTTGGTCCGCTATTGGTGCGGCAATTCCACGTCCCCGCGCTGTACTGTGCATCTCCGCTCACTGGTACATACCAGCGACTCTGGTAACGGCTATGCGTGTTCCGCGGACGATCCACGACTTCGGCGGCTTTCCACCAGAGCTGTTTGAGGTCGAGTATCCCGTTCCCGGCGATCCTGAGCTTGCGAATCGCGTCCAGGATCTGCTAGCGCCGATCGACGTCGGACTTGATGATCGGTGGGGTCTCGATCACGGCACCTGGTCCGTGCTTCGGCATGCCTTTCCCGAGGCAGATATCCCGGTGGTGCAGCTCAGTATTGACGAAACGAAGCCAGCCGAATTTCACTATGAAACGGCGAAGCGGCTTGCGCCATTGCGTGATGAAGGAGTGCTTGTCATCGGGAGCGGCAACGTGGTCCACAATCTGCACGCCTACGCTTGGGGGAGACATGAGGTCGAGCCTCTCGATTGGGTGTTGCGTTTTGAAAAACGCATCCGCGAACTCTTGGAAACGGGCAACCACGGTCCACTAATCAACTATGAGACGCTAGGCCCTGATGCAATGCTCTCGGCGCCTACACCTGACCATTACTTGCCACTTCTATATGTGGCCGCTTTGCAGAGGAAAGACGACCAGATCGACTTTCCTGTGGAAGGATTCGATGGCGGGTCGATCTCGATGCTCTGCGTCCGAATCGGCTGAGGACCATCTCTAATAAACCAACACTACATTCTCAAGTGCGTTCGGAATGATATTGCGACCGATGTCGCAATAATTGGAGAAGCACCTCGCTAAAGCCGCCGCCGTCGCAGCTATTGCGATTAGGCAACAAAGCAATTTAGGGTAGTTGTACTTTCCGAAAAATTGGAACCAATAAGTTGCCGGATCGGCAAATTAATGCAAGTTACAGCTTTTTGTGACTTGAACCAATTCTTTGCCGCCGCTGGAACCAATTTGTTGCCGCAAATTCAATCAAACCCAGAGATTTTCCCATCCCAACCTTGTCTACGATTCGTGTTTTGGAACCACTAAATTGCCGAAGTGCAAATTGGAACTTAAGTATTGCCGGAGGTGCAATAGTGAAAAGAAGCGGCAAGTCAGCTGTCGTTGAGAATTCGGTTTGGCTATCACATCTTATGAGTCTCGCTTTCAACGCAAAGATCATGTCGAAACTAAATAGTCTCAGTTCATTCCGGTTCAGCTTCGCGAGTTCTTTTAAGATGTCACAGTAACGATGCTCTTCTGCCACGTAGGACAAAAGGTGACGTTTCAAATGACCCGAAAGAAGTGGTGCGGCGAAGTACGGCGTGCGCAAAAGGTATCAATTCCGTGCCCCTGAACCGCGGTAAACACGAGCGAATTGTTGACTTTTGGGACTCTCTTTGTGTATTGTCCGCGCCGTTCAAGAGGCTGATTCTCACGAGCCCGCTTATATGTGCGCCTACTCGCCATGTCAGTCTCTCAACCAGCGAAGAAACTCAGAGAGTGAGATCCTCATATGCTACGTTGGAAACTACTGAAGTACTTCATTGCATTGTTCCCACTTGTTTCAGTACTGATCCTCCCGATCTCCGAACCAATCAAGAAGCAAGTTCTGGATCGGAACGAGGTTCGTTGGTATCGAACTAAAGATCCTGCGAACAGGACGGAGACTATAGCAGTCAAGAACGGCGCCGACACGGCACCGTCGAAAGTGCGGATCAAGGTGGGACTTCCCCCTAACCTGAAGTCGGTTGTATCGGATTATGACTTCAGAGTTTTCGAAAACGGTCCAAAAGCATCATTTCTGAACTATGTGGTTGACACTGAAGTTTTACCTGGCCCAGAAAAGAAAGATTTCGAAGACATTCTGCGAATAACTGACCGGCACTCCAAAAATCGAACTCTCTATGCAATCGACAAGGCGCTTGATGAATCGCTGCAGTCCCAACTCGAGCAAGCTGAAATACCACGCAGTTTCATTAGTACCGCAGGCAACCAACAGTGGACTCATGACTTGTGGATGAAAAATTGTATAGACCAAAAGATAAATGGTTCATCCTGCAAGGAAGTTGATGCCATTTTGAATAAATGGGAGTTTTCAAGACTTTGTCTTTGGTCAGGGGCTGAAAAGAGATGGCGCGAGGATACCGGCATTGCCATACATACTGATAACCAAATATCTCCAAACGGAGATATTTATTTCGACGTTCCCTTGGGAACAAATGATTCAGGATTTCTCACCATTCATTATGGCCTGGACCACGTTGAACCGGCTGTCAATATCTCATCGGCCGATGGCTACAGGATTACTAAGGTGAATCCCAAGGATCTGAGCGCAGGAGCCTGGTGGATCAATCCTTATTACTATACCGTCGAAACCTTGATCGCAGTCGGCTTAATCATTTTATGTGTGCTGATTGCGTGGCCGTCATTAAGGCCACTTCAATACCTCCCGATATACAAAATATTTAACACCGCACTTAAGACCAATGACGAGGAGGTATGGGACCTGGCCTTTAAGAAGTATAGGTATTTCATCATCGTCCAGTTTAAGAAAACAATGTCCGGACTGCAGGAACGCATGAGTAACGATGAGGTCTTGGATTTCATTAAATATGCCATGCGAGGATCCTTTGGAAAGCATTCGGAGAAATTTCGCAACGACAAGGACCTGGACCAATTCGTTAAGCAGCAATTGAAGAAACTTGTAGTGGTGACGGCTTATGCAAACGCCTGAGGAGGCGCTGAGAACGCTAGATATCAGCCCCCGGGATCCAAAGGCATGGGAGACCCTGACCATTGGTGTGTATAAACCTCTTTTGGCCTATGTGGCTTCTCTGTTACTGACCTTTCGCGCCGGATCCGGGGAAACTGCTGAGGACATTGTCCAGGAAGTGCTGCTTCGCTTTTATAGCCAATGGCAAAAGGGAAATCTTGATTTTCCGACTAGCAAGGCCCTGGAAGGGTATCTGAGGCGGAGTTCCAGGAACATATTAATCGATCGCTATCGGAGTGAACGAAGTGCTCAACAACTCCTTGATTTCCTGGAGTTTAGATTCAATAACGCGTTTGGAGATGAGACGAAAGTCTACCGGGATATGTTTGTTAATGAAATTCTTGATGGCCTGCCGGGAGAGTGTGGCAACTTTCTTAGACAATACGTGCTGGAGGACATCACGGTAGCTGAGATTGCGGACCGTGAAAATGAAGAACCTCGGAAGTTTTACCCCAAATGGTATAGATGTATGGAAAGAGCCAAAGAGATTTTTTTAAGAAAAGCGGAGTCAAAACGTTCTTAGACCAGAACGGGAGAAGCGCATCCGCGACTTCAATCGAAAAAGTTTGTTGTAAACGCACTAATGAAGCATCGAAAGTGCTCTCGTTGGTGGCTATGGGTAATCCGAAGCTACAACAACCAAAAATCTTAAGAATTACCCGCTCCAACCGTTCTTACAGTAACAAGCAATTTCAAGGAGAATCCAATGAAGATGCCAACAGGTAATCTGGAAGGAGCTCATTATGACCAATCCATCAAAAGACGAAACTGCAGGTGCATTGTTTGGCCAGTTTAAACCACTCCCCGAGGCTACCGACCAATGTCCTTCCATTCCTGATTTTGTCTCTAACGCAAAAGGGAAGGATGAAAAATGGACACTCCATATCTCTGCTTGTGATCATTGCAGCCAGCTTTCTAAGTTGCTCAGTGGTATAGATCCTACAAGGTCACTGCAGGACTTCCTTTGGATGACGAGGGAAGAGGCTCTTAAAGTGTCACCCGAACGTCCTTCCTCTGTTTTCTCATTTATTCGCGCGTTCTTTTCGAACCAACCGCGATGGGTCTACGCAGCTGTGGCGGTAGTGGTTCTAACGCTTGTATCATGGGGATTGTGGAATAACAGATTGGTTTCGCGGGAACAGTATGCGCAGGATACGTCTGTCTCCTTCCCAGAAGATACATATCAAAAGACTGTTTTGGCCCTCACGGAGGATTTGCAGAAATCTGAAATTCCCGGTAACAGGCAGGAATTGCAACCACGAGTTGATGAAATTAACACAAACCTGACGAAGTTGCAGGGTCGTCTAGATAGAAACCAACGCGCCGAGTTGGCTCAGTTGGTGAATCAATATAATGAGGCGATTGCCGTGCGATTCAAGCCTACTCAGATGGCAGCGCCGGCTTCTCGCCCAGAAGTTGGGGTTGCCGGCAATAAGGATTCTGAGAGGGCTGGAGACCTATATCGTGCAATCAATGAAGCAGCTGCTAGTCAAACTGAATCAGCCTCTAATTCTTCCACTAAATCGGGGGAGGCCAATGTACCTGCTTCCTATCAGTTGGAGATCGTGGCCATGGATGACAAACAAATTGTCTTGCAAGATCATTTAGCCAATCGACCCGTGCAGCAGCAAGAAGCAATTAGACTAGGGATCAAAAGCTTCGAAAACAGTAGTAGCATGAAAGTGTCATTTGTCACTTCATTTGCGCCGAAGCGTCCCTGACCAACTCGCCGTAGCTGACGATACTGTATCCGCGAGATCTGTCCAGACTCTCTTAGATTGTCATTAGGTTCTGGCGATTTGGATGATTTCGCGGATCATAGTTTTACATTCCGAAAATCTATCATTTGTCCGTGCATATCTGGTAGGGTTTTCGAGAAAGCAAAAATACAACAATTATCACCAACACATTGAACGTTTAATAACCGGCGGGGAAGAAATATTGGAAGCGATTAAAGCAGATAACAAGGCAAGGCTTGATTAAAGGCACATCGCCGAAGAAGAAACTTGGAACTAGTCCGTTGGCCGTACGAGCCTCAAATTCAGAATTTCTACTCTCTTCCAAAGAAAGTCGTTTGTACCTTTCCAGAAAATTGGAACCAATTAATTACCGGGCACTACTGGTACCATAAGTTGCCAGAGCGGCAAATTAATGGTTCAAGTTACAAAGAGCGAGCGTAAGTTGTTCAAAAGAAATGGCGGAGGGGACAGGACTCGAACCTGCATAGCCTTTCGGCCGGCGGTTTTCAAGACCGCTGCACTACCATTATGCGACCCCTCCGCAGGGGTGGTTGACAGAATATAGCGCACCCGGATTTTAATTCAAACTCCGCACAATTGCGTTGATGACCCGGATGGTGCACGATCTCTCGTGATGCGCGTCACCATCGGCCAGATCAATACCATCAACGGCGATTTCGAACACAATACCGCCAGCATTATTCGTGGTATCGAACAGGCAAAAAGGGAGAACTCGAATCTCGTTGTCTTCCCCGAAACCTGCATCCAGGGATACACGTCGCTCGACTGGTTCCTCGACCGCGACGTGCAACGCTGTGCACTCGAGCCGCTGCAAAAGATCATCGACGTAACGCAGGGAATCACCGCGATCGTCGGCACCGTGAGGCCGTCGAATCTCACGACCGGTCGCCGACTCTTCAACTCCGCCGCCGTCATTCGTGATCAGAAACTGCTCGGCTTCGCAGACAAAACTCTGCTGCCCGAGTACGACGTCTTCGACGATCCACGCTACTTTCAACCCAGCACAGAACGCCACCTGTTCACGCTTAAAGATGACAACCTCGGCGTCGCTGTTTGTGAAGACTTCTGGAACGATAAAACCTTCTGGCGCGAACGTCTCTACTCGAACGATCCCGCAGACGAATTGATCGAACTGGGTGCTGAAGTGCTGGTCTCGATAAATGCTTCACCCTTCAACAAAGGCAAGATGGGCCAACGATGCGCGATGGTGTCGCATCGCGCAATGACGGCAAAGATTCCGATCGTGTTTGTAAACCTCGTCGGCGGTAACGACGGCGTGATCTTTGACGGCGCAAGTATCGTCGCAGACGCCCGCGGCAAGATCATTCTTCAGGCGCCGCCATTCGAAGAGTTCATCGGCACTGTTGATCTCGATTGCGACGTAGCCGACAAACGTTGCTTGCCGGGCGAAGACGTCGAGACAATCCACGACGCACTCGTGCTCGGCATTCGCGACTACGCTAGCAAGAACGGTTTCAAACGCGTGGTGCTGGGATTATCAGGTGGAATCGACTCGGCAGTCGTGGCTACGCTCGCCTGCCAGGCGATCGGGGCGGAGAATGTTCTCAGCGTGATGATGCCGTCGCCTTACTCGTCACGCTCGAGTATCGACGACTCAGTTGAACTTGGCCGTCGTCTCGGCATGCCCGTAACCGAACACTCGATTTCCGACGCGTACGAAGTGCTGCTCAAGCAGTTGAACCTACAGGCACCTTCGGCGGACAGCGGCCCACAGTCTTCAGTCGCAGCACAGAATCTTCAATCGCGACTACGCGGAAATATTCTGATGACGATCTCTAATTCCGAAGGTCGCTTGCTGCTCTCGACGGGTAACAAATCGGAACTCGCGCTCGGCTACTGCACTTTGTACGGCGACACGAACGGCGGGCTCGCGGTGATTGGCGATGTTTTGAAAACCGAGGTCTACACGCTTGCGAATTACTTGAACAAGGATGAGGAGTTGATTCCGAGCTCGATTATCGACAAACGTCCGTCAGCCGAGCTCGCGCCCGGACAGTTTGACGATCAGTCGTTGCCGCCATACGACCAACTCGATCGAGTGTTGCGTTTGTATTTCGAGCAGAAGGCCACTCCAAGCGAGATCGTAGCAACGGGCTTCGATTCGAGTTTCGTGCTGGACATTCTCAACCGCGTTGAGTCGCCGGCAAATGAATTTAAGCGAAGGCAATTACCACCAACACTGATCATCTCCAGGAATGCGATCGGTATCGGGCGCCGGCGTCCGGTAACTCACCATTACAAGCGTGAACGTTTGAATTGTTAGACCATGAAATCGGTTAACCGCAAACTCACAACAATTCTGGTCCAGGCTCTTTGTGTGTTTGTGGTTTCGAACGTGGCGGTCTCCGCTCAATCGATTACCGAAGCCGATGCACTCAACGCCGTCCAACTCGCAACCAACCCAACGACCAAACTCACCGCCGCCGAAGATTTCATCGCAAAGTTTCCAAACAGCACCGCCCGAGTGAGTGTGGCTGAAGTAATCGCCGGCGAAATGCTGAAGATCAAAAACGGCACTGTCGCACTCGCACTTCTGGAACGAGCACAAGCGATTTTCACGTCGGAACAGGAGCGGCTGGCCCTCAAGCCGGCAGCGCTGGAAGCATACGTTCTCGGCAATCGAGCAGACGATGCGTTTGCGGTCGCGGGTGAAATGCTCGCGAAGAACCCTGACGATATTCGAGTGCTGACGCGTATTGTGCAGATGGGAACTGACGAAGCGAGCAAGAAGAATCGGAAGTACGTCGACGTTTCGCTGCAGTATGGTTTGAAAGCGATCGCGCTGCTTGAAGCTGATACGAAGCCGGCGAATGTTGCAGACGAAGCGTGGGCCATGCAGCGCGGCAAGCTGGACCAGCTTTATCAACAAACAGCGATTCTCTATCTGGCCGCGGGAAATGCGCCGGAGGCGAAGACTCGTTTGACTAAAGCGTCGACGTTGTCTCCACGGAATCCTTCCAACTATGCGTTGCTGGCGAGAGTTATCAATGCTGATTACGTCGTGCAGAAAGAGGCGTACGAAGCGATGAAGGATGGGATGTCGAAGCAGGAGGCACAGAAGAAACTCGAAGGTCTCTTGGATTCGATGATCGCTGCGTACGCGCGCGCCGTAGCCCTCGCGACCGGCCGTGTCGAGTATCAATCGCTGCTGCAAACGGTGATTCCCGATCTGACGATGCACTATAAGACCCGGCATAACCAGTCGGTCAAGGGATTGCAGGAGCTGATTAACCGGTATCGATCGGCGCCCTAACATTCTTAGCTTGACGAAGCCGCGTTAAATTTTAATAATCTCGCGTCAACCCGCTGGGCCATTGACCCTTAGCGCTCGCGCTCCCTTTTACCAATCCGTAACGAGGTAACCGATGAAATACACAAAAAGACTCTCCCTTTTTTTGGTGGCAACTGTCCTCCTGATCCCCTTCCTGGTTGCGTACGCAGCTGGTGGACGTATCGAAGGAAAAATTACTGACCCGAAAGGGGCGACAATTTCCGGCGCAACAGTGACTGTAACCAATCAAATTACAAAGCAGGATTTCACTGCCGTCACTGACAACCAGGGAAAATACAAAGTCGAAGGCTTACCCGCCGGCGTCTACACCGTCCGTGTCGCTTCGAAAGGATTTAACGAAGGACGGCGTGATGAGGTGAAAGTCGAGGACGACAAGGCAGCAACAATCGACGTGCGGCTCGAGATCGCTCCGGTCGAAGCAGAGGTTAAAGTTGCCGGCCCGAGAGCCAATCAAGATCCGGTTTATCAATCACTGAGACAGCTCGGCAAGGGAGAGGATTTCGCCGGCAGCTATGCGGTTGTTAATAACCTGAAACTGAAGCGAGATGCCGCCAACTTCACTTTGAAATCAGGCGAACTGTACTTCATAACGCCTGTCGAAGGTCGAGTGACGGCGGCAATATTCATCGGCGACGGCGAGTTGTCGCTGATTCCGCCCACCGATATCGAAAAGAACAGCATCAAGATATTTACCGGCGAAGGCGGGATCACCGAACAGTTTACCCGCCTCGTCCTGCGCTTCAGCGACAAAACATTCGATGAGATCAAATCGTCTCCAAACGCCACCATGAAAACCGGTGGACCAGCAGCGAGTCAGGCGCGATCGGCCTTCCGCGACAATCAGGAACTACTTCGGAAACGTCTACGCGACAATCGCGAGTTGCGTACCCTGTTCGATGTTTACAATCCAAACCGCGAAGGGTTCTTTACTGCATTCATCGATGGCAAACGCTTCAACAAGCTTGTCTACGTGCTCGAGCCGCTCGGTGTGCCGGGAGCTACTCCGGAAGAGGTCGCGTTGTTTAGTTATGGTGAAACTGACGGTGGCCTGTGGCTCGCCTTTCATCGTGAAGAGGAGTACAAAAAAGGTATCGCATCAAGTGCCCAAGACAATCGCCTCATCGACATCACACGTCATGAAATCGACGCAGCGATCAAAGGGACAAACCTCGCCGCAACCGATCGCATAACCTTCCGCAGCCTGCAAGCCGGAACGCGCGTCGTACCTTTCGATCTTTACGGTCCACTACGCGTCAGCAGAGTTCAGGATGGCGATGGTAGCGATTTGAATTTTATCCAGGAATTAAAAGACGAAGATTCGGATTTTGGCGTGATCATGGCAAAGCCGCTCGAAGCGGGACAAACGTACACGATCGCGGTGCAATATAGCGGTAACGACGCCCTGCGTGATTCAGGTGGGGGCAACTTCATCCTGATTCCACGTTCAACCTGGTATCCCGGCAATGCAAATGTTTTGTACGCCGAGGACCGCGCGATCTTCGATATGACTTTTCGCTATCCAAAGAACTACACGTTTGTAGGCACAGGATCACCTGTGGCGCCCGATACTCGCGAAGGCGATCTCGCCGTTGCCAAGTGGTCCAGCGGAAAAACTGAACTCGCCGTCGCCGGATTTAACTACGGCAGGTTCAAGAAGAAAGTAATTAACGACAAGGATAGCGGCTACGACGTTGAGTTCTATGCTAACGTCGAAGTACCGGACGAAATCAAAGACATCCAGCAGCAAATCGACCGGCTCGAATCTCAGGGTATGAAGACCATGACTACCCTTGGTTCCATCAGTACTACAGGGATGGCCGATGCAGCACTGGCCGATGCCCAAAACGCGAGCCGCATTTACAACATGTACTTTGGAAAACTGCCGTACGGTCGCCTCGCCATGACGCAGCAGCCGGCGGCTAACTTTGGTCAGGCATGGCCCACGCTCGTCTACATGCCGTACATGGCTTTCATTGACACCACGCAGCGTGCTCAACTACTCGGCACTCGTGGCGGCACGGATACTTTCTGGCGCTACGTAGCTCCGCACGAGATTGCGCACCAGTGGTGGGGGCACATCATCGGCTGGGATAGTTATCACGATCAGTGGATGAGTGAGGGATTTGCTGAGTTCTCTGCTTCACTCTATGTTCAGCTCATTCGTGGTAACGACAAGTTTATCGATTTCTGGGAAGACCTGAGAAAACAGATTGTTCAGGCTACGCCGGCGACAAAAGATCGCAAGCCCTACACGATTGGACCAGTCACACAAGGGTATCGGCTGAATAACGGAAAGACTGGTGCCGCCGCACAGTATCTGATCTATCCCAAGGGCGCTTACATTCTCCACATGCTGCGCATGATGATGTATGCGCAAAATAAAGGTGGCGACGCGCGCTTCCAGACGATGATGAAAGATTTTGTCCAAACCCACTTCAACCAGGATGTGTCGACAGAAGATTTCAAAGCCATCGTTGAGAAGCACATGACGCCGGAAATGAATATCGACAACAACGGCAAGATGGACTGGTTTTTTAATCAGTGGGTTTACGGCACGCAGGTTCCGGCTTACAAACTCGAATACAACGTAGCATCAGACGGCATATTGAGTGGAAAGCTTACACAGTCAGGAGTATCGGATGATTTCGTGATGCTTGTGCCGCTTTATATCGACATGGGTAAAGGTTGGGCAAAGCTGGGTTCGGCGCGAATCACCGGCAATTCGTCGATCGAGATCAAGGGCATAAAGCTACCAGCAGTACCGAAGCGGGTTGCGGTCTGCGCCATGAACGACGTGCTCGCGACGAGTATTGAGAACAGTAAGTAGTGAAGTACGCACTGTAGGGGTGGCCCTCCGTGGCCGCCCCTCGGTTCGAAATGGTGTTCGCGAATTCCTGGGTCGTTGCTTTCTGAATCCGATGAGTTCGACACAAGGGCGGCCACGGAGGGCCGCCCCTACAGTACGTTCCGTGTTTCAAATTCGCTTCACGCGTAACTCGCGTAAACGGACTTAACTTTCTCAATAAATTCGCGCCGGTCGACGATGTAATACAACTTCAACTGCCCTGATCCCGCGACTTCATCCAACAACTTCTCAAAAATCTCAAACTGATCGACACCCTCGATACTGTGTGCTGCGAGGTAACCGCCTTTGCGCATACGACGGATCAATTCCATCAGCGTGAGTCTACCTTCAAGTGTGCGACCGCCATGCTCGTGAGACCGGCTCACCAGATACTGGACCAGTAGACTCTCGTTATACAAAGGCGGTGCGAGAAATAGTCGCGCGCCGTCACGTTCCCAGCCATCTTCCAAACGCGACGACGGTCTGACTGTCCTTAAATCTTCAAAAACTTTGGCCCAATTCTCCTTCGGAATTTTCCTCTCGAGATAAGCTTTGGTGGCTTCGAGGAGCCACGAAGGCTCATTGAGATCGAGCGTGATCCGCAACGTGTCGAGCCAGTCGAAAAAAGCATTGCGACGATTGGACTTCAACTCGAGAACAGAAAACTGATCCTTTTTCTTTTCGGCGGTTTTGACTAACTTGCGTCGCGGAGTGTCAGTGGTCTTTCCGCCTTCGATGCAATGCGTGTCGAGACGCGCGTGCCAACGCTTCGCGGCGTTGCAGTAAGGACAGCGCGGATGTTTCTCGTCGCTGTCGAAGAACGGACGCACAGCTTTTCGCGAAGTCAGTTCTTCAACCGTTGGACTGTAACGTTTGATCTCGGTGTACGCCGAGCGCGGTGCGAGACCGATCTGTTTGGTGAAAATATCGAAGATGCAGGCGAGACAAACGAGCGTGGTGTATTCAGTAACTGTGCCGGGCGGGAAGTCGCTGAAGTCTAGTTCTTTCATAGCCACGAAAGGGAAAGTTACAAATGGGGTTGGAGCGTTACAAGTGCCGGCCTTAAATCGTTATCGGTGTGGCCTACGGCGAGATCCAATTCGTCTTCGATGTTTCCGGTTGCAGAGCCGAGCGATTTGAAGTCAAAGAGTTCGTGGTCCAGCAGATGCGATGGGACGGTGTTGCCTAGCGCGTTCAGCATCGACGCTCGAATGTGAGGGATCTCTTTCTCGAGTTCGGAGATCAGCGTCTTTATCCGCACGCGTTTCAGGTTGCTTTGCGAACCGCAGAGGTCGCAGGGAATGATCGGAAACTCGCGTTCCTCCGCATACTGCGCGATGTCACGCTCAGAACAGTAAGCCAGCGGCCGGATGACCGTATTGCGCCCGTCCTTTGAACGAAGCTTCGGCGGCATCGCTTTCAGGCAGCCGATGTAAAACAGATTCAGCAGGAGCGTCGTGATGATGTCGTCGGCGTGATGACCGAGCGCGATCTTGTTGCAGCCTTCCTCAACGGCGATGTTGTACAGAATGCCGCGTCGCAGTCGGGAACAAACCGAACAATACGTCTTCCCTTCCGCGACGAGCCGTTTCACGATTGAATAAGTGTCACGCTCCACGATGCGAAACGGAACGTCGAGCTCTCGAAGATACGCCGGCAACACTTCTGCCGGAAATCCGGGCTGTTTTTGGTCAAGATTCACTGCCAGGAGGTCAAACTTCACCGGCGCGCGAAGCCTGATGTCGAGCAAAAGGTCGAGAAGTGTGTGGCTGTCCTTCCCGCCCGACAGGCAGACCATCACGCGGTCGCCGTCCTCGATCATTCCGAAATCGGCGATAGCCTCGCCCATTCGACGTAGCAACCTGGTTTTAGTCCTGGTCTCAGCGTTCATTTCCCGCAATCATTTTTTCCCCGCCTCAGAATGCCATGCACTGCCGCTGTTTTTCAATTGGACTCGCGTTTAACGAATTGCAATTTTGTTACAAAGCTAGACACCGGGAGCAGAGTTTGTCTATGATGAGGAGCCCGCTTCTGTGCGGCAAATCATCGTTACTAGCGGTCAAAGCTAGGAATCCACTAAAAAAAGGAAAGCGCGTCGTTTGCTTCAAGGTTCCGACGGCCGGTGACCAAACTTCCGCGCCCCCATATTTACGGAGGTAAAAAATGCTCAGGATAGGAAAGAATAAGGATCAGGAAGAGAACGACCACTCCACCCAGAAACCGGAGGTTCCTGATTACGCTGCCAAGTCGTATCCCTCGTACCAGGCAACGAATGTTGAGGCAAAGCCGGCAGTCGAGTCTCCCGCACCCCGCGGCGCGATGACCGAGAGCGAAACGCTGGCCAGAGATATCAAGGAAGGGACGCTAAGTGGTTTCGTGGGCGGCGGCACGGTAGTCACCGGCGAAGCTAACTTCAAGGCCATGATGAGAGTTGATGGCCACCTGTCCGGCCGTGTTAGTTCGTCGAGTGGTACGCTCATCGTGGGTGCAAACGGAAAAGTTGACGCGAATATAGAAGTCGCCGTGGCCGTGATCCATGGAACCATTAACGGCGACATCATTGCCACGCAGCGGTTGGAACTTGGCCGCGCCGCAAAGGTTAACGGCAACATTCAAACTCCGTCGCTCATCATCGAGCAGGGCGCGATGTTTGAAGGCAGCTGTAAGATGGTGCAAATGACCCAGGCTGCGGACAAGGCAAAGAGCGTGAAGACGGAAGAGCCGCTCGACACCTCCAAGATGAAGCCGATTCCGGCGGATGCTACGTCGAAACCAGCCAGCAGTCCGGTTGTTTCGAACGTCGTCAGCTAAGAAATTTTGCAAGTTGATTGAACCGGGGTGGTCCGTTGGGCCACCCCTTATTTTTTGTAAATCTTGTTAATCCTGGAAATCCTGTCTAATGTATGATTCGTCACCTATGCCCAACAAAATTATTTGTGCGCTTCTGATTTGCATTGCCTTAACTTCGACAAGCTTCGCCCAGAAACGTTCAATCCCCGCGCCGGCATTGCTTCTCATCACCAAAGCCGAAGATGAACGACGTTGGGACGACAACCTCCGCAAACTTTTCTCAAGTCCCAACACTTCGGTTCGAAGTAGAGCGGCACTCGCCGCGGGACGGATCGGAAACGAAGACTCCCTCGCTTCGCTCACAGAACTTCTCGAAAAAGATGCCGATCCGAGTGTCCGTGCAATGGCAGCGTTTGCAATCGGTGAGGTCGAATCGGAAAAAGGCGCAAACGCGCTCGTGGCTGTGCTCAAGAACGCCCGTAGTTCAGTTGAACTGAAAGCAAGAGCCGTCGAAGCCTTGGGCAAAATCGCCGCTGTACTGCCGAGAGAACAGGAAGCGCGTCAACGCGAACTCGGCGCTGGCATCCTTGAAGCATTGAATGCGGCTCCGCCGCCACGTCCAACCGGGGACGACTCGTTGATTCTTTTCGGTTTGACCGCAGCTCTGCGATCTCGACCAGCCAACGCCGGTCCAACCATCGCCAAGTTTTTGTCCTCCTCGAATCCACGCGTGCGCGCTGATGCTGCAAATGCACTGGCACGACTGCGCCTGAAAGACGGAATCCAGCCGTTGCGAAGCTTATTGGCGTCAGACTCGGATCCTATCGTGCGCGCTAATGCTGCGCGTGTTTTGGGAATCGCTGAAGATAAGAATTCTTACGAAGCGTTGCTATCTCACGCGCTGCGTGACATCGATTCGCGCGTCAGAGTCAATGCTGTTCGGGCACTTGCGTCGCTCAAGGACATTCGCGCAGCTGAACCATTACTGAAACGCGGCCAATCCCTTGCTCAAGGAAACGTGGGCGAAAGAGCCGAACTCAACGAAATACTCGAAATCGCAACCACACTCGGTCGTTTGTGGGCGCAGAAGGAAGATCAGGCTGCGATTGCCTGGCTGCGCAAATTGAGTGAGGCTCTAAATCACAGCGCGCCAGAAGTCGAGCTTGCGTTTGTGCGCATCGCGCCGTCAACCTACGTCGCAGACTTCGGATCCGGCGATCAGGCAAAACGAAAAGTTCAGGAAACGATTCTTCTCAACTGGCGCGCCGCATCAGGTATCGCCGCCGGTCTCGGGGAAATAGCAGCGCTACCGGATTCAGTCAAAAACAAACCCGAGCTCGCCGCCACAGCACAGTCGCTCCTGCGCGCGATACTTGATTACCGCAACTCGGGTCTAACGATAAACACGCTCGTCGCCGTTCACTCCGAGTACGCAATTCCCGACGTGCTGCGTGCGCTCGCTGCATTCAAACCTTCGGACCTGGGAACTGTCGCGCAAGCGCATCTGAAAGAGAGCGACGTCGTCGTTCGGGGCACCGCCGCAGATCTGTTAGACGATCTTCAACCATCGGAAGAGATCACGCGTGCACTCGCAGCCGCGTGGCCGCAGGCAGCGAACGATACGTTGAACGATGCGGCACTCTCGATCCTCGATTCGCTCGGTAAACAAAAGTCTGACGCCGCAAACGCGATTCTCAAAGAAGCTCTGAAATCCGGCGATCTGCTCGTCCGTCGTCGAGCCGCAAATCTCTTGAAAGCGAACGGTGCCGGCGATTTTTCCGCCCAGGTCGGAACGGTTCAGACTCGCAATACGGACGCCGATTACAAACGCGCTCTCGCCCGTATCGGAAAAACTGTCCGCGCCGTCGTGACTACCAGCAAGGGTTCGTTTACTATTGACCTGCTCCCCGATGCGGCCCCCCTTACCGTAGACAACTTCGTTCAGCTAGCCCAGCGAGACTATTATCGAAACGTCACGATTCACCGCGTAGTCCCTAATTTTGTGATTCAGGACGGTGATCCGAGGGGCGATGGTAATGGGGGGCCGGGTTACCAGATCCGCTGCGAGATCAATCAGTTGCTCTACGACCGTGCGACTGTGGGGATGGCACTGTCGGGCAAGGATACGGGCGGCTCGCAGTGGTTCGTAACACACTCACCGCAGCCACACCTGGACGGTGGTTACACGGTTTTTGGACGAGTAGTGACGGGAATGGACGTGGTCGATAAGATCGTGCGCGGTGACGTGATTCAGTCGATCGTGGTCAAACCAGGGCCACGAAAAAGAAGTTAGCCACAAAAATGCACAAAAGGCACATAAACAGTACGCCCGGCGATTTACTCATGCTTTGCGTTTTGGTTAGTGTCTGCGTAGCGGCTACCTATCAGCAGCTCAATGCCCAAACACCACCGAAACCCGCGCAAAAACATTCCTACAAGATTGATCTGAAGATCGATTTCGACCGGTTGACTTATACGGGCGTGGAAAGAGTTCGCTGGGTCAATCGCGGCGAAAAGGCGAGCTCAGTCATCTACTTTCATCTCTATCCGAATCTCCGCACCGCCGAGCCCACGTCAAACAACGGTTCCGCGCAGGACGTAGATGAACCCCGGCTCGACATTCTCGAAGTTCGCTCCGGTTCCGACGATACACAACTCTTCTCATTTCTCGACGATCAGGGCACAACGCTTCGAGTTAACCTGCGCGAACAAGTGGCACCCGAAGAGTCCGCCGAAATCGTCATCAAATTCAAAGGCTCGGTTCCGGAAATTGATCGCGACGAAACGAGCCTGACGACTCACGTAGTCAAACAAGTTAGCGCTGCACTGCGTAGCGATCGCGAAATGCGTCGCGCGCGCGATATCAACTTCCGCTGCCGAGGCGTGATGCTTCTCGGAACCGCGTATCCGGTTCTCGCCGTACACGACGGCGACGACTGGCGACGCAAATTAGAACCTTCCGTCGGAGACTTCATATTCAACGAAGCGTCGGACTACGAAGTAACGGTCGCGACGAATCAGGGAGTTGAAGTATTCACTTCCGGTGTCGAAACTGGTCCAAGAAACGATAAGACCGGCCAGACTTTCTCCGCGTCCTCGGTCCGTGATTTCGCGATCCTCGCCGGGCGTGGGCTGAAGAGTGAACATACTGAAATAAAAGGCATCAATATCAGATCCATTTATATGGCGGATCACGAACGAGTCGGGAAACGCGCGCTCACCGTTGCCGCTAACTCGCTGCGAGTATTCACCTCACTATTCGGTCCACTTCCGTTCAAACAGGTGAGCATCGCCGAAGCACCTCTCGTCGCGGGACTCGGCAGTTGTGAGTTCTCCGGATTCAATATCATCGCCAGCGCCTTTTATGTCGACTTCGATTCTCCTGCCGTGCGAAATCTCCCGGAAATAATTCGCGAGCAGAGACCGTCGGTCGAAGAAAGTCTGGAATGGACCGTGGCGCATCTCGTTGCACATCAGTGGTGGGGCGCGGCTGTGGGAAACGATCCCGCGCGCGAGCCTCTGTTGGATGAAGCCCTATCGTACTGGTCGGCGCTTCTCTACTACAAAAACACCTACGGCGATCAACGCGCCGAGGCGGTGCTAAACGATCAAGTGCGCGGTGTGTATCGTCTCTATCGTACGTTTGGTGGCGACGACATGGACGCCAATCGTCCCACGCGCGAATATCGCAACACTTTCCAGTACGCGGCCATCGTCAGTGCCAAAGGAGCGCTGATGTTCGTAGATTTGCAGAAAACACTGGGCGAAGAAAAGGTCTTCGCGGCGCTCCGTAAATACTATCAGGCAAACGTTTACGAGATTGCGCAACTCGAGGATTTGCGCATCGCCCTCGTCGCCGAGGCTCCGGTTGAACAAAGACGGATGATTGGACGTACATTCACCCGCTGGCTTACGGCTAAGCGAGGCGATGAAGACATCGCGACCCCGGATCAGGAGCTAGCTGCAACCCTGGGTATCACCACGAGACAAACTCCCCAAAAGTCAGGTGATAAGAACGCATTTAACGCACTTGCGAAAGTGGGGGGATTTTTTTGGCGACAAGTAACACGCATCCGCTGAAGACGAAGCCATTTCGGTTCGATGAGCTCGGCACGATACGAAACTCTGAGTCACGCCACGTAGACAAGAGCCTGGAACGGCTGAGCTGGCTCATGGATGATCTGTTCCGCGTGCCGGTGCTCGGTTGGCGCGTCGGGCTCGACGCTTTGGTCGGCCTGATTCCCGGTTTCGGCGATACCACAACCTCGCTCGTTTCCTTCTACATCCTCGTCTCAGCTGTTCGCCATCGTGTTCCGAAGATCACGCTGCTGCGGATGGGTTTGAACATCGCGATCGACTACGTTGTGGGATCACTACCGGTGGTTGGCGACCTTGCCGATGCGTGGTGGAAGTCGAATCACATGAACATCGACTTGCTGCGCAAGCATGCGACTGTTGCTGGTGAAGAAGAGCGTTCAGCGCGGATGAGTGATTGGATTTTTGTCGGTGGGATTATTATTGGGTTGACGGCGCTGGCGATCGCGAGTGCGGCTGTGAGTATTTATATCTTAAGTAAGTTGTTTACAGGATTGGCAGGATGAACAGGATTTACAAGATGTATCCTGTTCATCCTGAAAATCTTGTTAATCCTGTCTCTAACTGACCACTCGCTCTAATGCTGTCTTGAGCATATCGAGCCCGCGCTCGCCCGCGGCAAAACTTCTCAGTTTTCCCTCTGCATCGAACAGGTAATACGCAGGCACAAACCCCTGATCGTTCTGAAATGCCTCTTTTAGTCTGTGTTCGTTGTCGACAGCTACCGGCTCACTGATTCCATACTTACTGATCAATTCGCGCACGGCTTCGACGTCTGTATCGGCTTCGTAACGCGGCATGTGAATGCCGATCACGCGCAATCCCTGGTCTTTCTTTTCATCACGCCATTGCCCAACACGCGGCAGATTGTCTTTGCAGACCCCGCAGCTCGCTGACCAGAAGTGAACGAGCGTCGGATGGCCCGTGGCCTCTTGCTCAGCATGAGCCTGAGTGCCGCCAAACCATTCCGTTGCGCCTTCAAGACTGGGCAACTGTGTTCCAATCTTCATCGCCATCTTTGTGTTCTCGTTAAGCTATCCACAGATTACGCAGAGTTAATCTGTGTAATCTGTGGATGGTTTGAATTAGTTGAGTGTTTTCTGGCCGGGCTTCCATTCAGCCTGGCACAAACCGCCGGTCTGCAAAGCCTGAATCACGCGCAACGTTTCTTCAGCCGAACGACCAACGTTCAAATCGTGCACTACTTTGTAACGAAGAATGCCTTCCGGATCGATCACGAACAGACCGCGCAGTGCGATACCGCGGTTCTCGATCAGAACACCATAGTCTCTCGCGATGTCCTTCGTGGCATCCGCTGCCAGCGGATATTTCAGTCCCTCGACTCCGCCCTTATCGCGCGAAGTGTTTAGCCAGGCGCGGTGCGAATAAACCGAGTCAGTAGAAATGCCGATGATGTCGGCGCCGATGTCCACGAAATCCTGGTAACGATCGCTGAACGTCGTCAATTCCGTTGGGCAAACAAACGTGAAGTCAAGTGGATAGAAAACGAGAACAAGCCACTTGCCGCGATAATCGGAAAGCTTTACGGGCTCGTTGAGTTTCTCGATATTCTTCGTTGAGGCCATTTCGAAATCCGGCGCCGGCTGGCCGACCATCGCCTTCTCTGCTGCTACTGCTGTTGCTGACATGTATCCTCCAAGTAATTTGAAATATCTTGTTAATCCTGAAAATCCTGCAAATCCTGTCTAACCATTGTTCGGCTTCACGTATTCGGAGCTGCTTACGCAACAATCCGGACAACGTCCCCTCAACGTTAAGTGAACCGAATCAGGCTTGAACCGTGATCTTCGCGCCGCTGCCTGCATGAGCTTTGCCGCGTCAGGCAGGTCGAAATCGACCAACTTCCCGCAGTCGCTACAGATTGCGTGATCGTGACGATCGGTTTCGCGATCGTAGCGGCTGGCGCTATCGCCAAAATTTATCTCGTAAACCAGTCCTGCATCCTTCAGGTAGCGCAACGAGTTGTAAACGGTTGCGTAGCTGATACCGGGCAGGCGACGCCGCGCTGCCTCAAAGATGTCGCTGGCAGTCGGGTGGTCGTCTCGCTCCTGTATGACCTGAAAAACCGCCTCTCTTTGCGGTGTCAGCTTTGGTTTTTGCTTAACTGTCTTCAAGATAGATTTAGACTAATTCTAAATCTGGAGATTGTCAAGCGTACCCACTTTGGAGTGCGCCAACTTGTTGGCGCTTTCCTATTATTTACCAAAGCGGTGACAAGTCACCGCACTCCAAAGAGGTGTTATGCGTGGCGAATTACTGGATGTTTGTGTGCGAAATCGACAATGCGGTCGACGTAACTCTCGAAGGGTGGGACTTGAATTCCATGCGCGGCAAGTAACTCGTGCGCCTGGCTGGTGTCGTAGAGTTGGCGGACAAAAAAGTAAGGAACGGCGTGATGCGGCAGGCCTGTGATCCGCGGTGACGGTGGCAGCATTAGAAAGAATCGAACCCACTTCGAAGGCGCCGTGATCTTTGACTTGCGACCGTCAATCGAGTTGGCAATCGCATTGAACAACTGATTCGTCGATAGTGGTTCCGGATCGGCCAGTTGCACAGTCTTGCCAATCGCCCGTTCGTCAAATGCGAGCGCCGCCATCGCATCAACCACAAAATCTACCGGAACCAGATTCAAACTCACTTTGTGATTCCCGATATTGATCAGCGAGAGCATGCTCGGCCATCGAAGCAGGTAATGAATCAGAAAATAAACTCCGTCGTACTTCCCTGTTTCGCCTGTTTGCGAATCACCACAAACAACCGAAGGCCGGTGGATCGTGACGGGAAGATCTGTTTTAGCGGAATCGACTTCCACCTCCGCCAGATACTTCGACTCTTCATAATAGTTACGATAACCCGCATCGTGTCGTAGCTCGGTCTCGAGAATCACTCCCTCGCGTTTCCCGGCTACATAACACGTCGAGACGTGATGAAACTGTTTCAGGTGCGGCAGCGAGCGCGCCAGTTCGACCACGTTGCGTGTGCCACCAACATTGACGCGCAAAGCAACATCCTGAGGAACGGCGAGATCGTAAACTGCGGCGAGATGAAAGACGCGCGTGGCTTCCTGTTGGACCAACTCGAGATCCGGTGCATTCAAGGCAAGCTTTGGTTCTGCTATGTCGCCTTCAACGATCTGAAAGTCAGCAATACTTCGATCAGTGAGCGACGCAATACGATCAATCTCTTCGTACGCGCGCGCCACCAGTGACGGCTGCACGAGTAGAATGAAATTACACTCCTTCCGCGCGAGACGCTCCAAAAGCCGGTTCGCAATAAATCCCGGAAAACCTGTTATGAAAAATGTCTCTCTATCCGGCATCGACTACCCTGAGTATAATTCACACCCAAACTCATATTCGAGGTGAACACATGAGCCCCCATTTGATGTCTCCACGCCGGACGGCGCTGGCTTTGGTCCTGTTCATTACTGCGATCCTTTCCATTGCCGCACAGGAAAAGACTCAGTGCAACATCAAAGTCACTTTGCTCCAGGTTAACGACGTCTATCAGTTTGCTCCAGTGGATCAAGGGAAGAGCGGTGGTCTCGGCCGCGTCCTGACACTGACAAAATCGATCCGTCAGCAAAATCCCAATACGTTATTCATGATGGCCGGCGATACGATTTCGCCGTCAGTCGAATCGATCACTTACAAGGGCGCACAGATGATCGAGGCATGGAACGCGGTTGGTCTCGACTATGCGACGTTTGGAAACCACGAGTTCGACTTTGGACCAGATGTGCTGCAGGAGAGGATTAAGGAGTCGAAGTTTTCATGGATCGCGGCGAATGTGATCGACACACGCACCAATCAACCCTTCGGTAACGCCAAACGTTACGTGGTGCGAGATTTTGGCGGCGTCAAAGTCGGGCTCTTCGGCCTTGTCTTACCCGAGACGAAGATTACGTCGAAGCCCGGCCCCAACGTCGAGTTTCGCAATGCGTGTGACACCGCGAAGGAAGTGGTGTCGGAGCTGCGTAGCCAGGGCGTGAAAGTGGTGATTGCATTGACTCACCTCTCAATGCGAGAAGACAAGGAAGTCGCACGTTGCTCCGGCGTCAATGTGATCATCGGCGGTCACGAACATACGCTGCTCGAGTCGCACGCGGGTAGTGCGCCGATTTTCAAGATGACTTCAGACGCGCGCGAGCTCGGGCAGATCGATCTGAACATTTCGCCTGACGGCGAACTCGACAGCATCGACTGGAAAGTGATTCCCGTTGACGCCACCACAAAGGAGGCGCCTGAGTTCGCGGCAATCTACAAAAAATATTCCGGACTGTTGGCTGAGCTCGCAAAGCCTGTCGGGACCACACGAGTCGCACTCGATGCACGCAGCGCTGAGAATCGCACTCGCGAAACGAATGTCGGTAACTTCATCACCGACGCGTTTCGCAAATCAACCGCCGCCGACGTGGGATTTATGAATGGAGGCTCTGTTCGTGCTGACGGCATCATCGGGCCGGGCAAGCTAACTCAGCGAGATCTGCTGTCGATCTTGCCATTCAAAAATAAACTGGTGAAGATCGAGGTGACGGGCGCGACGTTGCGGGCAGCGCTCGAACACGGTGTGAGTCGCAGTGCTGAAGATTCGCAGCCGGGAGGTTTTCCGCAGGTTTCGGGCATCAGGTTTACTTTTGACGCAAGCCGGCCGCCCGGATCGCGACTTGTCGATGTGAAAGTAAACAACTTGCCGCTCGACGACGCGAAAAAATATACGTTAACGACGACAACATTCATCGCGCTCGACGGCGGTGACGGGTATTCGATGTTCAAAGACTCAACGGTCGTAATTCCACCGGAGCGGTTATCAACCGACGCCGATACAGTAAAGAAAGCGCTAGGCCCGAGGGCAATTGCCCCCAAGGTTGAAGGACGTATCAAACGTCTCGACGTCGCGCAGAAGTCGAGTACAAACTGCAACTAGTCCACAGATTACGCAGATTACGCAGAATAATTATCTGCGTAATCTGTGGATGGATTTGTTATGGAAACTTACGACGACGTAGCCGAGGCTAAACGCTTCGAAGCAAATCAGCTCTTCCATGAAGCTTACGAGGCACAGCTCGCAAACGACTACGAGCGAGCTATCGAGCTCTACAAGCGGTCGATCGAGACATATCCCACGGCCGAGGCGCACACGTTTCTCGGGTGGGTTTACAGTTTTCAGAAACGTTACGACGAAGCGATTGAGGAATGTTTGGAGGCGATTCGAGTCGACGAAACGCTCGGCAATCCTTACAACGATATTGGAAGCTATCTGCTGGCGAAGGGCGATCCCTACAGTTCGGTGCGTTGGTTCAAGCGTGCGCTGTTAGCACCCCGTTATGAGTCGTACGCGTTTCCGCACTTCAATCTGGGTCGTGTTTATGAAACGCGACGGCAATTTCTCGAAGCAGCGCGGCATTATGGATTAGCGCTCGAGCAGAAGCCTGATTTTACTGAGGCAGCAGTCGCCTTGAGACGAATGCAGGCAAGGTTAAATTAGCCTCGGATTTCACGGGTCAACGCGGATCGCCATCTTCTCGCCGTGCTCGTCGACAGCAACATAAATCACTTCCGCTTCGGTGACGCGCACGCGTTCACTCTTCCCTAGTCGTTCCACTTCCACGATCACACGAACCGTTATTGAGGTCGTGCCGACGCGTACCGTCTCGCAGTAGAAGCTCACGAGATCGCCCACGAATACAGGCTTGTGAAAGATCACTTCCTTCATCGCCACGGTGACGAATCGCTCCATACGCGTGTGACGATGCGCTTCGATCGCGCCTGCCGTGTCGATGTAACTGAGAATAACGCCGCCGAAGATCGTTCCGCGTGAATTGGTGTCGCGCGGCAGGAGGGTGATTCGGATCGCCGGGTCTGTGTAGTCTTGCATTCGAACTATCGTAGCGAGGAACAAATAATCAGACAACGGTGTCTAACCCGCCACTCCCCATCAGATCTTCACGGATCAATGCGCGGTGTGATCCATGCTCGGTGGTCCAGTCTGTAATAGCACGCTTCAATTCGTCCAAGCCACCGTCAAAGAAATGTCCGGCGCTGGGAATGACCACCAACCGAACTTGTGTATTTTTTTCGAGGTCTGCTGCGAGTTTTCGTAAGTGCTCGACGTCCCCAAACTCGTCGTGTTCGCCGTGGACCAGCAACAGAGGCTTTCGACAGCGCGAAAGAAAACTGAAGTCATACTTTTCGAGCGGGGTGCCAATGCCGACGAGGTATTCCACACGCGGGTCCTGAATCCCGACCTCGAGCCCGACTCTCGCGCCGAAGGAGAATCCACACAATAGGATCTTTTGACCGGAATATTGTTGTGAAAGGTAATCGAGACCGGCACGAACGTCGTCTTGTTCACCACGTCCTTCGTCGTGAACACCAGTACTCTGGCCGACTCCACGAAAGTTGATTCTCAGGACTGTAAGCCCGGCGTCGTTCAAAGCAGCAGCGGCACGAAACACAACCTTATTGTGCATCGTGCCGCCACCGAGTGGATGTGGATGTAGGACCAGCGCCACACCTTTATGCGAACCTTGGCCAGGCTCTTTAAGAATTGCTTCTAATTGGCCGTGCGCTACAGGGATAAAAAGATTGCCGGCTGGATACATCAACCAAAAATCCGTCTAATCCGTCCCCAATCTAGCTGCCTTCTTCCGCGGAAGCTTCTGATTCCGCACCCGCACCCTCTTCACCAGTCTCTCCGCCAGACATCATGTTATCCGGCACATCGGATTGCGCAGTTGGCGGTGGTGGAGCTACTGCTGCTGACTTCCTGGACGTCTTCTTTGTAGTTTTCTTAGCTGCTTTCTTCGTAGTCTTCTTGGCCGACTTCTTCGTGGTCTTTGCTGCCGCTTTCTTGGTGCCCTTACCAGCTTTCTTCGTCGACTTCTTTGCTGCCTTCACTGCCTTCTTAGCGCCACCTCGGGACTTCGATTTTGACGCGCTCTTTTTTGTTCCTTTACCGGCTCCTTTGCGCGCGCCTCTGGACTTCTTGGTTCCTTTTTTGGCTGCCATTGCCTTCGCTCCTTTTGAATTTTGAGTTTGGTGCAACGTAGCAAATTAATTTGAGACTGTCCACGAAGTTTTTCTAATCCACAGATTACACAGATTGATCAACTATCTGTGTAATCTGTGGATGAACCTGTAGACACCACTCGCTGTTTCGGCTACAGTAAAGTTGCTCTCCATACAACACGCGGTCTGGTTTAAAAACTGCGGAAAGGCTGCCTCGATGCGAGATACTTACTCATCGCGCGTTAGTGCCGATTTTCCCTCCCTTCACTATATTCTCAGTCAGTTTTTGCCAAACCAGACGGGTCACTCAAACGAATTGGCGCCTGACGCCGAGGTTTTGCACAGCGAGCCGCGCCAGCGCAAAACGGCCCTGGTGGTTGATGATGTTGCTGATGTGACGGAAATGCTGGCGGTGGTGTTGAGTCACGCCGGCTATTCGGTAGTCACTGCGGCTTCAGCGCCCGCAGCACTCAAGGCGGCACGCGAACGCCAGTTTGACGTGATCATTTCCGATATCGGCATGCCCGAGATGAACGGTTACCAATTGGCCCGAGAAATGAGGCTGTTGCCAGGGTATGAGACTGTTCCGATGGTTGCCGTTACGGGCTACTCGATGTTCGACGATAAGGAACGATCGACCAACGCCGGTTTCAATGCTCATATGACCAAGCCGATCGATCCTCGAGCTCTACTCGACCTGATCGATCAACTGTGAGCTTGCACAAAGAACCCGGTTGAACGATTGATGACCACCTCCTCCGGCAAACTCTCCAGGCTTCAATCCGAGCAGTCCATCAGAATCATTCAGCTTTTAATCGGCGCCATCGCCATCGGCATCATTTTCTGGAAGCTTCAATGGTCGACATCAGCGATCTGCTGTGGCGATTTTGATGGCTATTACCACATCAAGTGGACGCGGACGCTTTGGGAATCAATGAAAAGCGGGAGATTTCCGCCTCCTTTTCCGTGGCTGCCACTCACCACGCTAAATCCCAAAGACTACGTAGACCACCACCTTTTATTTCACATATTCCAGATTCCGTTCGCGGCGTTTTCAGATCCGCGGTTGGGGGCAAAGATTGCGTCGGCGTTTTTCGGGGGTTTGGCTGTCTTCTCGTGCTACTGGTTGTTGATTCGTTATCGCGTGCGTTACGCCCTCGTGTGGCTCATCGCCCTCCTCACCTGTTCGGCGCCGTTTCTGTTTCGCATGAACATGGCCAAGGCGCCGCCGCTCGCAATCGTCTACCTCGTTATTGCGATTCACCTGTTTTTCAAAAGGAAATACTGGCCATTACTTCCGCTCTCATTGGTCTTTAGCTGGACCTACGACCTGTTTGTGCTGCTTGTTATGGCCGTGGTGTTCTGGATGATCGCTATCGCTGTCACAGAAAGACGATTGGAGTGGCGGCCGCTCGTTTTTGTGCTCGTAGGGTGTGCGGCAGGACTCGTCATCAATCCCTACTTCCCGCACAATTTCCAACTGCTCTGGGAGCACATGCAAATCAAGCTAACCGCGAGCGACTTCGACACCAAAGTCGGTTCGGAGTGGTACCCGTACGATTCCTGGGAATTTCTGGGGAACTCGGCCGTCGCCTGTATCGCGATGCTGGTTGGCTATATCGCGTTTGAACCCTCAGAACACCGGCGTGCTCATTACCCGATCTTCTTCCTGTTGTTTTCCACTGCGCTGATGATCATGACTGCGCGTTGGAAACGAATTGCGGAGTACTGGCCGCCGTTTGCGATTCTGTTCGCGGGCTTTTCATTGCAACCATGGCTCGAAGGATTTCGTCCGTATCTCACCCGCCTGCCACCTGATATTTTGGAGGAACTGAAACCATTTCTGGATCGCGAGGGTGTGCCCGCGGCGGCCACGGACCAAAAAGGCGATTGGCGCGAAGTGATGCGAATGATCGCAGTGTCAGGTGTGGCGCTGGTGTTGAGTGTGTTTCTCTTTTTCAATCTGCGCGCCACGGCCAAAGAAATCGGACAAAGTGAGGAGCACAACCATTACCGCGCAGGCACGGCCTGGATGCGCGCTAATGTGGCACCCGGGCAAATCGTCTTCAACACTGACTGGGACGACTTTCCTCGCCTTTTCTATTTCGATGAGACGCACTACTACGTGTCCGGGCTCGATCCCAGCTATCTGTTCGACAAGGATCCGGAGCTCTCGCGTCTTTACGATCGCATCACGCTCGGCAGAGAAGAGGATCCGGGGCCACTGATTCGGGATCGATTTGGCGCGCGCTACGTGTTTTCAGACAATACTCATCACGACTTTTTTGATCATGCGAGGGCCAGTGGATGGTTTGATATCGTCTACGAGGACACTCAATGCACGATCATGTACATTAGAGATGAGAAAATCGATGAGAGTATGCTAGGAGTGCCTTAATGAAGCATATAGGTCGAATTCTTCCTATAGGACTTATTTGTGTTCTGATTTTTGCAGCGTGTGGCGGCGACGCGCCAAACACACCCAATACCATTACCAACACATCCACTGCGACTCCGGCAGGTCCATCGCCATCGCCGCTTACCGATTTCGAAGAGGCTCTCCGGTTCGTACGGAACGGTCAGTACTCATACATTTACGTCATTTCGCGAAAAGACGGGAAACCTCTGTCGCCCGAAGACAGTGACTTCCTCAAAACTAACGCACCACAGTTTGTAGACAGGACAGCCACTAAAGATAAGACTAAATTAGTGGCAGGAACTAACTTCAATCTCGAGGAGGGAAACCTCGAGATGCTGAAGAAAAGATTTGTAGTGGAAGACTATTCAGCTAAATAAGCCGCGGACTCACGGACGTAAAACGATCTTTCCGAATTGCCCGCGATTTTCCATTAACTCATGCGCCTGGCGTGCCTCACTGAGCGGGAAAACGCGATCCACAACCGCGCGAATCTTCCCTTGCGCCACAAATTTCATCGCTTCCAGCAACTCAGCCTTCGAACCCATAAACGATCCGAGCAACGTCAGGTGCCGATAGAAAACCTGGCGCAAATCCGTGCGCGCGTCGAAACCACTGGTTGCGCCGCACGTCACTAACCGCCCGTTGTTCTTGAGTGAACTGATCGATCCGGGCCACGTTGCCGCTCCGGTGTGTTCCATTACGACGTCAACACCGCGACGCCCGGTCAGTCGTTTGACTTCCTTTGGCCAGTCGTCACTGGAGTAGTTGATAGTTTCATCAGCACCGAGTTCGCGTGCTTTGGCGAGTTTTTCGTCGGAACTTGCAGTCGTGATCACCCTCGCGCCACGCAGTTTCGCGATCTGAATCGCAATTGACCCGACCCCGCTGCCGGCTGCGTGGACCAGCACGTCTTCACCCGGTTGCACACTCGCGCGTGTTACGAGCATGTGCCACGCCGTCACAGTGACCAGCGGCAACGCAGCCGCTTCTTCCCAACTCAACTCCGACGGCTTGGGAATGATGTTCACGCCTGGAACGGCCACCAGCTCCGCATAACCTCCGTTACGCCGGTATCCGATCATGTCGTATTCGCGACATAGATTGTCCTCACCACTCAGACACGCTTCGCAGTGTCCACAGGATCCGCCCGGCTGGACCATCACTTCATCGCCAGCCTTGACCCAGTTGACCAGTTCGCCCACTTCCCTGACGACACCCGCCACGTCGCATCCCAAAATATGCGGAAGCGGAATCTCAATCCCCGGCAACCCGGTCCGAACGAAGACGTCGAGATGATTCAGCGCACATGCTTTCACGTCGACCAACACTTCATTTGCGCGAATGGTCGGGTCGGGTACGTTCGTGTACTCGAGCACATCCGGCCCGCCATGTTGTCTGAAGATCGTCGCTTTCATTTCGCGGCTTGTTCGCGTGCGTGGTAGGAGGAACGCGTGAGCGGGCTTGATTCGACGTGGTGAAATCCGAGTGTCATTCCGATCTCACGCCACTTGGCAAACTCTTCCGGAGTTACGTAACGCTCAACCGGCAAGCGGCGAGCATGTGGCTGGAGATACTGGCCAATCGTCATGATGTCGCACGAGACCGCGCGCAGATCGTGCATGAGCTCGACGACTTCATCGAATGTTTCACCGAGGCCCACCATGATGCCGCTTTTGGTGAACATGCCTCGACCTTCGCGATCGCGACGAACCGCAGCACGTTGAAGCAGCGTAAGTGATTGCTGGTAGACGGCGTCTGGTCTGACACGACGATAAAGACGCGCGATTGTTTCGGTATTGTGATTAAGCACGTCGGGTTCGGCGTCGAGGACGGTGTTGAGTGCTGCTTCGTCGCCGTTGAAGTCTGGAATGAGAACCTCGATCTTGCAGTCGGGGTTCAGAGCGCGGACTTGTCGAATCGTTTCGGCCCAGTGAGCGGCGCCGCCATCCGGCAGATCGTCGCGATTTACTGAGGTGATCACGGCGTGAGCGAGGTTTAGGTGGCCGACAGCTTCTGCAACGTGGCGTGGTTCTTCGGGATCTAAAATTCCCGGCTGCCCTTTGCCGACCGCGCAGAATCCACAATGGCGAGTGCAGATGTCGCCGCCAAGCATGAAGGTCGCGGTTCGATCGGACCAGCATTCAAAAATGTTCGGACAGCGCGCTTCCTGGCAGACGGTGTGAAGGTTGAGTCCTTCGATCAACTGCAGCACCTGGTTCTGATTCGTTGGGTCGCCCAGGCGGATACGCAGCCATTCGGGCTTCGGTTGACGTACCTTCTGATTGTTGCTGATTACACGGAGTTCGCGGGCCAATTGTTTACCTCTTGAAGATTCTACGAGTTTTGACTCGAAGAGTGAAATGCGCCATGCGGAACGTACTGTAGGGGTGGCCCTCCGTGGCCACCCCTGTGTCGAATTCCACGCAGGGGCGGCCACGGAGGGCCGCCCCTACAGTACGTTCCGCAGTTCTCGTGATAAGCTGAGCGGCGCTCGAAAGGAGAACCCTGATGAAAACCCTTCTCTTTGCCTGTTGCCTCGTTCTCTTCAATGCTCCTGCAACCTTAAGCGACATAAAGCCTCCGACCAAGCCTGGGGAGCAGAAGATATCGGAAAACAAATACGTTCTGCACACGGGCCTGGAAATCACGACGGATCCCAAAGCGTACGAAGCAAAGTTGCAGATTCCACAGTCGCAATTGCAGAGCTTCCGCGCAGCACTCGAGGGCGCTCCCGGGAATCCGCCGGTCGTGGCCGGGATTGCCTTTAGCTCAACGCGAACGATAATCGCGGGGCTGCTGATGTTTCTCGCGGTCTCGGTGGCTGGAGTTCTGCTGGCGCGTTCGTCTTCATTTGGTCGAGCTCAGAAAACGCTCGCGGCCATCGTCCTCGTCGCCGTTGTTCTCGGCGCCGCGGCCATCATCACGCGCGGTAACGCCGGCCCACCGGGATCGTATCGTTGGCGAAACCTGCCGCAGGCCCTCGCGAAGGGCGAAGCGACAATCGGCGGCGTTGACGTCGAAATCGTGCCGGACGACCAAGTCGCCGGCCGGATGCGTCTCATTATTCCGCTGAAAAAGCAGAACACCGCAGGCGAGGAATAAGTGCAAAGCGCAGTTGAGCTAAGAACCTGGCCCACGGCGCGGACCGTGCCGAGCGCGAGAGTGTTCGTCGCGATCGTGGTGCTGTGCATTATTGCTTCGGCGGCTTTTGCGAGTTGGCTGCCGTTGCAAGTGTCGATCGTCACGGTTTTCCTCTTTGCTGGTCCACACAACTGGTTTGAGTTGCGTTACTTCCTGACGCGATTGCCGGTCCGCTTCGGAAGGTCTCGCGACTTCTTCCTCACTGCCTTTGTGGGTTTATGTGTTTTGACGGTCGCGTATGTTGCGCTGCCTTTTATTTACAACGCGGCGACGTGGAGTGAGGACGCATGGTCCACAGTGATCGCGACGTGGAACACCGCTTTGATCGTTTGGCTGGGTGCGTTGATCTGGTTGCGCAGGAAACAAAAGCCGCGGGCAAACTGGACGTGGCTGATTCCTGCAGGTCTGGCGCTGTGTTCGTTGAACTGGCTTGGACCGGATTTCTTCAGTCTCGCGATTGTCTATGTTCATCCCCTTGTTGCGCTCTGGTTTCTGGACCGGCATCTTCGTCGCACAAGACCGGCGTGGTCGCGTGCGTATCGACGGTGTCTTTGTCTGTTGCCATTGGTGCTGATTGGAATGATCTGGCAGTTATCGCGGAACGCTTCGCTGGCAGATAACAATGGCCTGTTCTGGCGCATTACGCAGCATTCCGGCGCGGAAGTGCTGCCGCAGGTTTCGAGTCATATGCTCGTGTCGGTGCATTTGTTTTTGGAGATGTTGCACTACGCGGTCTGGATCGTAGCCCTCCCGTTGATTGGATCAACGGCGAGATTTTGGGACGTGAGGACTGTGCCCGTCTCGCGACATCCGAAAGGCTTTCCGCGATTGGTGACGGGCGTTCTTATATTTGCGTTGGTTGTGGTCGCGGCGCTCTGGTTTGGTTTTTCAATCGACTATGTGACAACGCGCGACGTTTACTTCACCGTCGCGATCGCGCACGTGCTGGCTGAAGCGCCGTTCCTGCTGAGGATGGTCTAGGTGCAGCCGCACGATCTCTGGCGCTTCCTGCCGATTGGTTATCTGTTCACGATCGCGATCGAGACTCCGATTCTTCTCATTGGACTCTCACGACATCATTCGATAAAGCGCCGTTTGCTCGCAGGTGTCTGGCTGACCGCGTGCACTTATCCGATAGTCGTTCTGGTCCTGCCGCTGTTGCTGCAAAGCTATTCGAGAGCGTTTTACCTCTTATTCGCCGAGACGTTTGCGCCAGTGGCGGAGTGTCTGCTGTTCTGGCTGGCGTTTGGAAAGGAATCGAGATGGCGTGATTTCGGTGTAATCGTCTTAGCAAACCTCGCGTCGTTTCTAACCGGGGAACTGATTTTCACGGATTGATTACAGATTGAAGCAGATCAGGGTCGATGTTGCCGCCCGATAAAATAACTCCAACGCGTTTTACGTCCTCAGAAAGCTTCCCGAACATTACTGCTGCTGCGGCAGTTACACCGGATGTTTCAACCAGGATCTTCATGCGAAACAGCATGAACCTGAGTGTCTCGATGATTTGGCCGTCAGAGACAGTAAGGACGTCGTCCGCGAGTTTCTGCACGATTGGAAAGGTGAGCTTGCCCGGGATCTGAACGCGCAGTCCATCTGCAATCGTTGGTGGCGGCGGAATAGAAACACGCTCACCTTTCAGAAACGATTGTCGTGTGTCGTCAGCGGTGTCTGGCTCGACAGGATAACAACGGATCTTCGGATTCAGAGCCTTCGCCGCCGTCGCAACTCCGGCAAACAATCCACCACCACTGCAAGGCGCAAGCACAGCGTCGAGTTCAGGCACTTCCTCTACCAACTCGAGGCCGCACGTTCCCTGACCCGCGAGAATGAAGTAATCGTCGTAAGGGGGGACGAGGATTAATCGCTCGCGTTCGGCGAGGTCCATCGCGAAGGCTTCGCGGTCCTGCTTGTGACGATCGTAAAAAACTATTTCGGCGCCGTAGCCACGCGTGCCCGCAACTTTCGCCGCCGGTGCATCCTCAGGCATTGCCACGAGCACACGCACACCTGCTTCACGTCCTGCAAGAGCGACGGCTTGCGCGTGATTGCCGGATGAAAAAGCAACGATGCCCTGCTGTTTCTCCGCTGGCGTGAGCGACTGAATCTTGTTGGTGGCGCCACGAATCTTGAATGCTCCGGCGCGTTGAAAATTCTCACACTTGAAAAAGACTTCTTTACCGGCGACTTCATTAAACTGTCGCGAGGTTAAGACTGGCGTGCGGTGAATACGCGAGCTAATTCGTTCGCGAGCTTCGTGGATCAGATCGATATTAAACATGGGCCACAGATAGACACGGATGATAATGCGGATAGGAAAAAACGTCGGAAAAGTTTGAGATGATATGATCTTCGACGACGCTGAGATCAGTTTCGACTCCGAGTAACTCTTCCATCGAAGTTACTGGTTCACCTTCGCAGGCGATTATTAGATTGAAGTAGCTGAGATTGGTGTTCACGTTGAGGGCGAAACCATGTGTGGTGACCCAACGCGAAATGTGTACGCCGATGGCCGCTACTTTTCCGCGGCGCGTGTGTACACCCGTCAAGCCTTCGATACGAAACGCGTCGATTCCGAAGTCTGACATGGTCCGAATAAGAACTTCTTCCAGATCGCGCACGTAACGATGAACGTCCTCGCGATCAGGACTGAGATTGACGATCGGGTAACCAACCACCTGGCCCAAACCGTGATACGTCACTTTTCCCCCACGATTTGTTTCAAAGACCGTCACGTTGCGAGACTTCAACTCTTCTTCGTTAAGTAGAACTGATGAGCTGTCGCCACGACGTCCAATCGTCAACGTGTGTGGGTGTTCGAGCAGCAGGAGCGTGTCCGGCTGGACGCCGCTTTTGACTGCGACTTCGGTTTCTTTTTGGATGGCGAGGGCTGATTGGTAGTCACGGAGCCCTAAACGCTGAACTAAAAGGTTTCTTGCCGTCATAAATAGGGAGTCATGCAACCAGAACACAACCTTCGTGCGTCATTCTATCAGCCGCGTTGGTCTCTGGTACAATCACCCCTCCACCACGGAAAAGCGGTTTGAATTGAGAACAGCAGCAGAGGAGAAAACTACCTTGAAACCCATTGCAACCACTTTACTGACATTGTTACTTCTGACTCCCTCTACAGCGTTCTCCCAAACGCGCAACCGCTCGACAAGCCGGCAAAAGCCAACGACGTCGACGGCGGCCGCAACGCAGCGTGTAGCGCAGGTACGCACTCAGGGCGCGACCCGCGTCGCGGATCAAATCAAGTTTCTGACCCGATTCATTTACTTACTGGGCGGCGTGTCGAGCAGTATCGCCGCCGTAGACGAGGCGGCACGCAGGAACGAAGCTTCGCCGACAGTTGTGCAACAGAACCAGCAGAGCAAATTGCAGGTTAAAACGAGTATCCAGGGCTTTCGCGAGACGCTCGACAAACTCGAGATCGACTTTCGCGCCACGCCGGAACTGCAGCCCTACTACATCAAGCTGGCAGGCGTCGCCTCAGGTGCTGCAACCGCCGAAGAGCAAGCCGCACGAAACCAATTCGACGCCGCAGGCCGCTCGCTGCTTAATGTGATCAATCGATTGACTGACGTGTTGTTATTGATGAGAACAACGACCTAGACCATTGCCAATTGTCCATTTCCGATTGCCAATTTAATCGGCATTTGGCAATAGGAAGTTGGCAATGATTTCAGTCTTGCTTCTTTGGATAGTAGCCCTGGCGGGCGCGAACGCGGACGTCGGCGCGCGCAGGCACCGCGACTTGAATTCGTCGAAACTGTGTCGCCGGCGCATTCGAGTCGCCGTAGTATTGAAGCAGATACTGCCCGCGTAACTCAGCAGCAACCTGGCGGAAAACTCTTTCGAGATCTTGATCGGAATCCGGAACGAAGGCCGTGCCGCCGGTGGTTTCGGCGATTGCTTCCATGCCTCGCTCAGCTCGCATCGCAATTTGATTCAACTTTATGGATGGACCGCCTGGATTCACCGAGTAAAAAATCACATCTGCCTGCTGAACGGCTTTTTGTACTGCCGCTACAGCACGCTGATGCGCATTTTGTAGTCCAGCCCGCGTCCCAAGAGCGGCTTGTTGCCCTCCCGTTGTGGAGCGATAGTCTGCCAGCGATTGATCTCGAATCTGTTCACTGAAATTGTCGTCGCCATCCGACAACACAACGATTACGCGCCGGTAATTGCTGGGTGCACTGCTCGTCAGATATTTTGACGCAGCAATGACGGTGTCGTAGAAGGCTGTCGGGACACTCGTTGTCGCCGCTGGAATCGAACCCATTTTTGCTGCCGACGTCTCAGCCGAAGCGAGAGGCTGGACCATCGTCGGCTTGCCCGTTATGGTAAATATCGCCGCCCGGTCGGTAGGCTTCATCACCAGTCGCAAGAAAGTGGCTGCGGCGTTTTGCTGCGAAGCGAAAAATCCCTTTTGACTGGTGCTGCTTGAGATATCAAACAGTAACGCAATCGCAAGTGGCACCTGCTCCGGATCGCCGATACCGGAAATCTCCTGTTGCTTCCCTTCCTCTTCCAAACGAAAATCACTGACCTTGAGCCCTTGAACAGCCTGGCCTTGCTGATCCGTCACTGACACCGGCACCATCACCAGGTTTGAAGTCGTCTTGATAACATCCGCGGAGTCGATCACTTCCGGCTCGGTGGGCTTAGGAGTCGGAGTCGGTTTTGGTTTCCAGACAGGCGGCGGTGGTGGTAGATCTTTCGTACTCTGCGCCTGAACGGTTAGTGCAAACAGAAAAATGGCCAGTACTCCCATCAGGAATACCGGCCATAGTCTTTTTTCAGCCCCCGAAATCATCATTGACACCCCTCGAGCCTGCAGGTTCATGTCGCCATGCGGCCTATCGGCCCGACATGTTTTCCTATCCTACCGCTTTTATGACGGCATGATCCACGACTCTTTTGGTGCCACGTTAGAGGCGCGGAGTTGCACACAAAGTGAACTCCGCGCCGGTCACATTAATTTCCGGAGCCGGAAGTGCCCGGGTTCATTGTCGGCGCTGGCGCGGTCAAGCCCTTGTTGACAAGGAGCTTGATCTCAACGCGACGATTCTGAGCACGTCCATCACGCGTCTCGTTTTCCGCAACTGGATTCATCTCACCGTAGCCATACGGAGTCACGATGCGACGTAGTGGAATGTTGTGATTCTCAACCAGGTAACGAATCACTGCATCAGCACGACGTTGGCTGAGTTGACGATTAAGATTGACGCTGCCTCGCGAATCGGCGAAACCCGAAACTTCAAGCACATAACCTTTCGCATTCAGCGCCTTGCTGGCAATGTCGTCCAACGTTGTCTTTGAATCGGGTGAAAGCACTGCACTGCCCGACTTGAAGTTCACAGCAGCAGTCTGCTGCGGCTGGTAGTCGTCGAGAGACGAGATGCGCTCGTTGGTCGCATTCACGCCGGCGACGGCTGCATCAGCAGTTGCCTGTGCGGCTTTCGCTCCGCCTCGGGCTGCGTTTGAAACAGCAGCGAGCTCTTCCAATTGGCCTGACAGCCGCTGTGCATTTGCTTCAACCTGAGTGAGTTTGGTTTCGGTATCGGTCGCTCTCTCTTCGAGTGGGGCTGCTCGCGATTCAACCGCGCGGGCTACGCGCATATCTGCTTCGTTAAAGCGGATCTTCTCGGCAAGTAGTTCGCCGGTGCTGTTGCCACGGCCTTCAACTTCGAGGTTCAACCCACGAAGGATGCTGGTCTGCGCATAGTTGGTGCCGCCTCGCAGGAACCCACCCTTGGTCTTTACACTGGTCCTGTCGTCCAGACGTACCACCGTGTCCATGCCATTCAGGTCACGAATCGTGAACGTATCAGCATCACGCCGGGTGACAACGCCTTTAATTTTCATTTTCTGGCCGCTCGTAACACTGCGCGAGCCAGCTGGATTGGTCGTATCCTGGGCCAGTATAGGGGAGGCTGAGAAGACTAACAGGCAAGTGATAAGCACTGCCGGGGCAAACATTTTCTGTTTAGTGAATACCATCGAATTATCTCCTTAACTGGTGACTTTGTTAACGCGCTCCTTGAACGCGCGTCTATCTCAAGCTGAATCATGGCGAGTCCTCGCTCCTCGCCTCCCGCTCGTTAAATTTTGCGGATGTCATCATTTAGACCTTCGCCGAAGTTAAGTCAATAGGCTTCCTATTTCTTCATCGAATCACCACTGTATCGCAATAACAGAAGCCACAGATTATCACGGATTATTACGGATTCTTTGCGATCCGTGTGCATTCCGTGAAATCTGTGGCTCTAGTTGACGAAAAGTTAGACCGAGAAATCGCCTGCTTCCAGTTGCTCCTTAACAAATGCGAGGAAGCGTTCGGCGTCCGCACCGTCAATCACGCGATGGTCAAAGCTAAGGGCGAAATAGGCCATCCAGCGAATGCCGATGAAGTCGTCGCCATCGGGCGAGGTCATTACTTTTGCCCGTTTTTCGATTTTACCGACGCCGAGGATTGCTAGTTGCGGTTGATTGATGATCGGAGTTCCGAATAGACCGCCAAACACGCCTGGGTTCGTGATCGTGAATGTGCCGCCGGTCACTTCATCGGGCTTCAGCTGCTTGGTCCGTGCGCGATCTGCAAGATCATTTGCAGCGCGTGCGAGTCCGGAAATGCTCAAGTCGTCGGCTCGTTTGATGATGGGAACGATCAGGCCCCAGTCGAGTGCGACGGCCATACCGAGATTGATGTCCTGCTTGTAAATGATCTGTTCGCCGTTTACCTGTGCGTTAAAGATGGGAAACTTTCGCAAACCTTTGTTCACAGCCTCGAAAATAAAAGGCATGAACGTGAGCTTGGTTCCGGTTCGCTGGTAAAACGCATCACGATGCTGGTCACGCAGGCGTGCGATGCGCGTCATATCGATTTCATAAACGGTGGTGACGTGGGCCGAAGTACGCCGTGATAGGACCATGTGCTCGGCGATCTTCTTGCGCATCACGGTCATCTGCTCGACGCGATCGCCGACCTGTGGTTTCGGAGGAGGTGGCGCGGCGGGCTCATACGATGGAGCAGGCGCAGGTGCGGGTGCTGCGGCGCGTTGAGCCGGTGCTGCTGCAGGCGCGCTTCCCGATTCAATAAAACTCAGTATGTCGTTCTTGGTTACTCGTCCACTTAGACCAGTGCCCTCGAGTTTTGAAATGTCGACACCGTGTTCCTGTGCGATCTTGCGGACGAGTGGGCTCGACTTGGTCCTGCGAAGTTCTTCGGCAGTAGCTGCGCTGCCATCTTGTTTCGGTTCACTCGCGACAGGCGCCGGCGGCTTAGCTTCAACTGGGGCCTGAACTGGTGGAGGCGGAGGCGCTGGAGCCGGAGGTGGTGGTGGCGGCGGGGCTGCTTGTTGCTGTTGCGGTGGCGCAGGTTCCGGAGCAGGCGCAGGTTGTTCAACTTTCGCCGGTGTTTCCTCGATCGGCTTTGCGGCCGGTGCTTCCGTCGCTCCCGCCTGATCTCCATCAAGCACTGCGACAACCGTGTTGACTTCAACAGTCTCGCCTTCTTTGAATCTGACTTCAGTTAACGTTCCCGCCGCAGGCGATGGAATCTCAGCATCAACTTTGTCGGTCGAGATCTCAAACAGCGGCTCGTCGCGCTCGACGCGTTCTCCGACCTGCTTCAACCATTTTGTAATCGTTCCCTCCGCAATGGACTCACCCATTTGCGGCATCACCACTTCAGTGCTCATCTGTTCTCCCACAAACCTTCATTGCATCAATTTCAAAAAAGAAGTTTCACGCAAAGGCGCAAAGAAGCAAAGTAAGCATGCATCTACCACTTTGCACCTTTGCGCCTTTGCTTGAGATCCCTACGCCCAATTTCAATATGCCGCCAGCTTGCGCGCTGCTTCGACCACGTCTTTCGTTTGCGGCAAATAATAATCTTCGAGGGGCGGCGAATACGGCACCGGCGTATCAATCGATGCCAGGCGAATCACCGGCGCGTCGAGCCATTCAAAAGCTTCTTCAGCAATGATTGCCGTGATCTCACCGCCGATGCCTCCGGTTCGCGAAGCCTCGTGCAGAACGATTGCTTTGCTCGTCTTCTTCACACTCGCCAGTATGGTCTGCTTATCGAGAGGCGCAAGCGTTCTCAAGTCGATGACTTCAACGTCCAGACCTTCTTTCTCGAGCTCTTCCGCAGCGTCAAGCGCAGTGAGGACCATTGCTCCGAAAGTTATGATCGATAAATCGCGTCCCTCGCGGGCCACGCGTGCTTTGCCAATCTCGACAATGTAGTCGTCTGAGGGCAGTTCTTCGCGAAGACGCGGCAAACGATAGAGCTTCTTGTGCTCGAAGTAGAGCACCGGATCGGGATCCCGAATCGCGGCTTTGATCAAGCCCTTCGCGTCGTATGCAGTCGATGGCTCCACGATCTTCAGTCCCGCTGTATTCAGGAAGAACGCCTCGGCGTTGAGTGAATGAAATGGGCCAGAACGCACACCCGAACCGCATGGACCACGAAACACCGTCGGCAACCCTGCGCCCCAACGATAACGACATTTCGCCGCATAGTTCGTCAACAGATCGAAGCCGGCAGAAATGAAATCGATAAACTGAAACTCAGCAACGGGCCGCATACCCATCAACGCCGCGCCACACGCAGCTCCGACAATTGCGCCTTCCGAGATCGGCGTATCGATCACACGTTCTTTGCCAAACTCATCGAGCAACCCATCGGTAACCTTAAACGCGCCGCCGTACGCACCGACGTCCTCGCCGATCACAAACACTGTCGGATCGCGTTCCATCTCTTCCCAGATACCCTGGCGGATTGCCTCCACCATGGTGGCCTGTCCGCCACGTTCCGGGCGCGCAGATTTGTGTTCTTTTTTGACGGCGGTTGACATTGTTAACTCAGGCTGCTTTCTTAATCTTCGCGTTTGTAGTCTCTGGTGGGTTGACTAGAAGTCGTTCTCGCAGTGGATCGATGATGACATCGAGTCCTTCCAGTGGAATAGCGCCCAACAAGACCTCTTCGGTGTCCGGTAAGACGAGTGCTCTTACGGTCGTGGCCCGAGTTTCAAAACGAACCTGAACCGGACCGACGATATCTACCTCGATCACAGATTCGTCGGCTAGCTTCATCACTCGCTTGCCAAGGATCGGCAATTTGAGTTTGTTCTGAACCTCTCGATTGAGAATCAGGTCGTACGCGCCGCTGTCTACGAGCGCTCTGCTTGTAATCTTTTTGATCTCATTGTCCGGTAGATATCCATGCCGGTTGAGAGTTAGATCCTCTTCGTTTGTTAGCTCAATGTCTGCATAAACATATCCCATCCGTTTTCCTCCGGTAAGTGAGGCACCATTGGTACGCTGTCGATAACTGTGATTAGCTGGTTTGACTGTCATTTTAGCCCTCCAGTACTTTTGGTCTAAATGCCGGCGGGACGAGATTGTTGTCGAAGACTCCGTACGCCGCCTGCTCGGCCTCGGGCAATGGTGAAGATTCAGCCCAGGCGCAATCCTCGTCGATCTCGCGAATCACGTCCGCGGTGATCTCTTCGAGCTTTTCTTTTGACGCTGAATTACATTCCAGTAGATAACGCTCATAACGATCGACCGGATCGTTATTCTTCTCCCACCACTCAATCTCTCCCTCAGCAACGTAGCGCTGATCGTCGTGCTCCGCGTGACCTTTGCGACGATAAGTCTTGGCTTCAATCAAAACAGCGCCACCACCGCGTCGCGCGTAATCAGCCGCGTGCTTCATGACTTCATAACACGCGACGACGTCGTTGCCGTCGACGATATGCGCGGGAATCCCGTAACCCGCAGCTTTCTCGGCAAGATCTTTCACTGCGGTTTGCAGATTGGTGGGGGTCGAATAAGCGTACCGGTTGTGTTCGGCAACGACGATCAAAGGCAATCGCTGCACGGCGGCGAAGTTGAGTCCTTCATGAAAAGCGCCCGTACTCATGCCGCCATCGCCGATGTAAGCCACTCCGACAAAGTTCTTGTTTCGCATTCGGCCGCCCAACAAAATCCCGGTCATCACCGGAATCATGTCGCCCAGATGAGAGATTGGACCAATAAATCCCTTCTCCATGTCGCCGAAGTGGATGTTGAGATCTTTGCCGCCTGACGGTCCCCATGCCTTTGCCATGTACTGCGCAAAAATGTCGCGCGGGCGGATGCCTTTGACGAGCACAGCACCAAGATCTCTGATCAACGGTGTAATAAAGTCCTGCGGTTCCAGCGCGTATGCAGTTCCAACCGCCGTGGCTTCCTGGCCCAAAGAACGAAACACGCCACCCACAACCTTCGTCTGCCGGTAGAGATTCACCAAACGCTCTTCCACCAGACGCGTGAGCTTCAGATAACGATAGAGTTCGAGATGCTGCTCGGGATTGAGTGTGGTTTCTGTAGCACAGCTCAGCGGCTTGCCGTCGACGGCTTTGCGTGGCGCATGCTTGGTGCTGATGCGCATTTGAAAACGTGAATGCGGTGGACGCCTCCGCCGCCGCTTATCTGACTTTTCGGGTTGATCCATAACTTAAACCATCCACAGATTACACAGAAGTGTTTCATAAAAATCTCTGTGTAATCTGTGTAATCTGTGGACTAGATGTGTACTGCGAGATCGTGAACACCCTCTGCCGCTTCCATCACGGCTTCTGAAACCGTCGGATGCGCGTGCATCGTGCGACCAAGTTCGTCGGCAGTTGACTCAAGCTGCATGGCCACACACGCTTCGGCAATTAACTCCGTCGCGTGTGGTCCAATAATGTGAACGCCCAGGATCTCGTCGTACTTCTTCTCACTGACAATCTTTACAAAACCTTCTTCTTCGCCGAGTATGCGCGCCTTGCCGGAAGCTGAGAACGGAAATCTTCCGACTTTAACGTCGTAGCCTTGCTCCTTCGCTTTCGCCTCGGTTAGACCAACCGAAGCGACTTCCGGATCGCAGTAAGTGCAGTTTGGCACGAGCCGCAAATTGATCGGGCGCACATCCTTCTGTCCGGCGAGGTGTTCGACCGCAACGATGCCTTCCTTCGAGGCCAGGTGGGCCAACAACGGCGTCGGCACTACATCACCAATAGCGTAAACACCTTTCTCCGCTGTCTGCTGAAACTCGTCGACGAGAACAAAACCCTTTTCAACTTTGATCTTCGTGCCTTCGAGTCCGAGACCCTGCGTGTAAGGCATGCGGCCGACGGCGACCAGCAACATCTCTGCTTCGAGAGTGACCGGTTCGCCCTTCGACGTGTGGCCCGTCACACGCACACCTGTTTCGGTCTTTTCAAGTTTATCCAGCTTGGTATCGACCTGCGACTTGATTCCGCGTTTGCGGAAACTGCGTTCGAGCTCCTTCGATACTTCTTCGTCTTCCAACGGCACGAGCCGCGGTAGTAATTCAACGATCGTTGTCTCCGCGCCAAAGCGCGAATAGACCGATGCAAACTCAACACCAACAGCGCCGGCGCCCATCACAATCAACGACTTCGGCACGTCTTTCAACTCGAGAATGTGATCGCTGTTTACGACGTGTTGGCCGTCTGTATCAAATCCCGGAATCGGCCGTACTACAGAACCCGTAGCAATGATGATGTTCTTTGTCTCGATGGTCTGCTTTTTTCCTTCAGCGTCGGTGACTTCGACTTTGCCGGGAAGCGCGAGTTTGCCGGTGCCTTTGAAGACAGTCACCTTATTCTTTTTCATCAAATACTCGATGCCCTTCGAGTTTTTGAGCACTACCTTGTCTTTTCTTTTCTGAACGTCGGCAAAAGCCAATTGAATGCCCGAAGCCTGCACGCCAAAGTCAGCCGCGTGCTGCATCTGCTCGTAAACGTGAGCCGACATCAGCATCTGCTTGGTCGGGATACAGCCGCGCAGGGTGCAAGTGCCGCCAAGCCGGTTATCTTTTTCAACTATCGCCGCTTTTAATCCCAATTGACCGGCGCGAATGGCGGCCACATACCCGCCCGGTCCACTGCCAATAATCGTTACGTCAAACTGTTCGTTCGCCAATTTTTTAAGTTTCCCCTCATCAGAGCGGTAATGAAAACGGTAAAAGACCGGGCATTATAATCGTTTGGCAGCGGCTAACCAAACCGGCATACTTGGCTGGTCCGAGTGCCAAATTGAGGATCACATCATGAAACATTCCGAAGGATTTCTTAGGATAGTAGACGACGCTAAAAGCCGGATTCGTGAAGTGTCAGCGGAGGAAACTCAAGCCCGCCTGAAGCAGAATCCCGAGGCAAAACTGATCGATGTTCGCGAAGACAATGAGTTCGCCGCCGCGCATGCGGCAGGGGCAACACACCTCGGCAAAGGCATTATCGAACGTGATATTGAGACGGCCGTGCCTGACAAGAACACCGAACTGATTCTCTATTGTGGCGGCGGCTACCGGTCGGCGCTTGCGTCTGACGTGCTACAGAAAATGGGATACACGAACGTTTGGTCGATGGCGGGCGGTTGGAGAGCGTGGCAGGAAGCAGGCGGCAAGATCGAATAAAACAATCCACAGATTACACAGAAATATGAATCTGTGTAATCTGTGGAATGTCTTCTTCTTAGAACTCCAAGCGAGCTGCAAACTGCACCTGGCGCTCACGGAACAACGTGCTGTCAGCGCCAGTGACGTTAAAGAACGGGTTGGTTCCCGTGCCATTAAACGTCAACGTGGAACCGGACTGGTTATAAATCGTCGGATTGACGACCGTAACCTGCGTGCGGTTGAAAACGTTAAAGCCTTCCGCCAGCACTTCCAGCTTCACACCTTCACTCAAACTAAACCGTCGCGAAAGTCTCGCATCCAGGTACCAGATGTTCGGTTGCTTGAAGAAATTGCGTGGCACCAGCGCGAAGCGCGAGGAACCACCCGAACCGTTGATACCTGAACCAGGCGTCTGGTTTGAAGCGAAGCCAAACGACGTCGGGTTGATGTTTCCGCTGATGTTTCCAGTCACGCGCTGTCCCGAAAACGCATTGAGAATCGGCGCAATGGTCCAACCATTGAAAATGTGTTTGGCCGCTCCATCACTGAACGGAGTCGGGTTGTAGACCACACTCACCACAAACTTATGTCTGCGGTCGAAGTTTGAAAGCGCGTCTTCGCCCTGCTGGTCAAACGCATTGAAGGGAAGGTTGTTGGTCGTAAACGTGGTCGAGCTCTGACCCGTGTCAGAGGAACGCGACAACGTATAGTTGGTCTGGAATTGCAATCCCTGCGTCAAACGCCTGTTCGCTTGCAGCACGAGGGCGTGATACTTGGATACCACGTCACTGCGAATTTCCGTGATCTGCGCGAAACGCGTATCAGGACGTGTTCCAACGAAGATCGGCGTCAGATAAGTCTGGCCGGCGAATGGACCACCGACGATGTTCAGCGATACTAATCTCCGCGCAGCCGGAAGGTTGGTGTCGACGAAGTTCGGCAGCGAGTTGCCGAAACTTCCCAGATAAGACGCCGAAACGACTGTGTTTCTCGCGATCTCTCGCTCGAAAATGAAGTCCCACTGGTGAATCTGGGGTAACTGGAAATCATCGTCGAAGTACTGCACTGCGCCAACCGGTGGATTCGTGGCCGGCAGAAGGTTCGGATAGATCGGCAACAACGTGCAGTCGTCAGCCGAGATTCCCGAGCAGGCCGTCGGTAGACTGTTTGCGCTGGCAATATACTGGCGCTGACCGCGATCAGTTCCAACGCCTGTGTTAACGAGTGTGTTGTAGACAGTCGAATTGATCACGCGTCCGTAGTAGAGTCCCCAGCCGCCGCGAATGCTCATCTTGCCTTCGCCACTCAGATCGTAAGCAAAGCCGATGCGTGGTCCAAAGTTGTTTCGATCGTCAACTTTGTTGTCCGTCTGTGGCAAGGTTGGATTTACGTTTATGGGATTCGGATTGCGCTGGTATTCATAACGCAGACCCAGATTCAGTGTGAACCGGGGCGTTACGCGCCAGTCGTCCTGAACGAAGTAATTCAGATCCGTGGTCTTCATCGTTAACCCGAGCACACCGAAGCCCTGGTTAAAGTTGCCGGCGTAACATTTACCAGCACGACGAAAGACATTCGGCGTGGTTGCGCTAACCGGGCTGATACAGCGCCCGAGTATGTTTGAGTTGGCCGACAGCGCGCGAATCGCGCCGGCGGTTCGGAAGTTCACGTAGTCGACGATGAAGTCGGATAGTCCCGTCGTCGCTCCGGTGTAGTTGAATTCACCACCTGAGAAACGCAGGTTGTTGATGATGTCTTTGACGAAGTTGATGTCGCCGCCAAACTTCCAGGTGTGATTGCCTGCCGTCATCGTTACCGTGTCGGCAAACTGCCAACGTCTTTCATCCGGGAACGAGGCGCGCTCGAGGAACTCGGGCATTCCGAATGAGAAGGTGGTTGAGCCAACCAGGATTGTTTGTGGCGATCGGCCGCCCACCGCAGTCGTCGGTTCGCCGGCAATTGGTGGCTGGCTGAATTGGAATTCGTTGTCACGTCCCCACTGGAAACGAAATTCGTTCAGGAGTGTTGGCGTGACCGTCGAAGCTAATTTCGCATTGACCGAATCGATCTGCACGAAGTCGTCTCCGAAGTTATCGACGGCGCGCGTATTCGTCGCCTGCGTCTGAATCCCGGCCGGTGACTCCCAGCGCAAACGGTTGTAGCTAACCGTCAGCGTGTTCTTGTCGTTAAGAACCCAATCGACCTTCGGCAGGAAGAGCTTCTGGTCGCCAGTTCTCGGAACGGGACCTGAAAGTGACGAGAGAAAACCCAGCGTGTCGTTGATCTGCTGGTTTGTGAGTCCGCGGGCAAGCAACGCATCTGTAGTGGACTGCGGTCAGGTTCAGAAATCCATTCTGACCAAAGACCGCGAGGCCCGGAAAGTTTCGTTTCTGTTGGTCGTAGCTGAAAAAGAAGAACGCTTTGTCTTTTACGATTGGACCACCAATGGTGCCGCCAAACTGATGTCGCACGTCCTTCGGCTTGTAGCCAACGGGCGTAAAGACACCGTTGATGCGCTCCTGACGAACGGCCAGCGGGTTTCGTGCGCCCCACTTGTTGTTGCGCTGGTAATAGAAAACACCACCGTGAAAGTCGTTTGTGCCGCTCTTCGTGATCGCGTTGACCACGCCGCCGGCGGAACGTCCGTACTCGGCTGAGTAGCTGGACGTATTGACCTGAAACTCGCGAATCGCGGCCTGACTGATCGAGTAACTGATACGAGTGCGGCCACGCTCTTCGGCGAAGAACGCCTGGTTGTTGTCGCCACCGTCGATCGTGTTGTTATTCAACAGACCGGAGATTCCGCGGAAGCTGATCAGTCCGAACTTGCCATCAGGCACTGCACCCGGCGTCAGCAACGCGAAATTGGACCAACGACGACCATTGATTGGAAGTTCGTTGATCGAAGTCTGATTGATGTTGGTGGAGAAGTCCTGCTGCGTAGTGTTGATTACCGGCGCTTCGGCACTGACGTCTACTGAGCCGGTTACCGGTCCTACACTCAACGCCACTTCGAGAGTTGTCTCGCGTCCGATTTCAACGACGACGCTTTCCACTGTCATCGGGCTGAAGCCGGTCGAGTTGACGGTCAGTGAATAAATTCCGGGCTGCAGGTTGGCGACTTTGAAACGCCCCGTGTCGTCGGTTGTCGCCGTGTCTTCCTTATTAGTTCCGGTATTTTTGACTGAGACAGCGGCTCCGGGCACCACCTCTTTAGCGGGGTTGGTTACAACGCCGCCGATTGAGCCAGTGGTAGTCGACTGCGCAAAGGCTACCGCGCAGAAAGCGACCACCAACAAGCTCACTAAAAAGAGCTTTATTGTTTGCAACATACTGGGGAACTCCTTAAACGAATTGGTTGACGGTTGAATGCCTCAGCCGCGCGGCCCGGGCTAGTGTTTGACCTGGTTTGATAACAACTAAATTCAAATCAGTAAGGATTATTTTCGACTGGCTTGCGAGAACTGACTTCTAACACGCACCCGCTCGCTTTGACAAGGATTAGTTTAACAGCGAGGAATTAAATCTTTATGACTTACTTAAAAACTTGAACGCGGATGAACACGGGTTTTATCCGTATCCATCCGCGTCAATCTGTGGCTAACTTTTCCTAGAACTCGAAACGAACTGCTAACTGAATCTGACGTTCACGGAAGAAGAAGCCATTCGACAAGTCACTCGGTGTACCGAACGTTGGATCGAATGTTCCGATAACGCTCGTTCCCGAAGCCGACAGTACATACATTCGGTTGTTCACACCGGTTACCTGTGTGCGGTTGAAAATGTTGAAGCCTTCGGCAAGCAATTCGATGTTGGAACCCTCCGTCACGCGGAAGCGACGTGAGATGCGCAAATCGACGTACTTGACTGATGGCGCGTGGAAAGCGTTGTTTGGCGTCAATCCAAACCGTAGTGAGCCGTTGGAACCGTTGATGCCGCCGGCCTGGCTGGTTCCAAAAGTATTCGCCGTAGCCACACCCGCCGGAGGACTGAAGTTGTTCGTCACCGCAGTGTAACGGAAGCCTGAAAACATGTTGACGATTGGTGCAATCGTCCAGTTGTTCAGGATTGCTTTACCAGTGTCACCGAGACCGGTGAAGTTGGTGTTGTAAACCACGCTGGCGACAAATTTATGACGACGATCGAACGGAGACAAACCATCGTCACCTGCCGGATCCAGCGGATCGAACAACGCTGAGAAGCCCGGCGTGAAGGTCGCAGAACTCTGCGAGCCACCATCGTCCTGAGCACGCGAAAGCGTGTAGCTGCTCTGGAATTGCAAACCGTGTGTCAGACGACGATTGGCCTGCAAAACAAGTGCGTGATACTTCGTCGAAACGCTGTCGCGAATCTCGAGAATGTTGCCGAAATTGGTATTTTTTCGTGAGCCCTTATAGAACGGGAACACCCAGGTCTGGCCGGCAAACGGTCCATCGACAATGGAAACTCTACCCTGTGCCGTCGGTGGATTAATGTTGGTGTCGACGAAAGTCGTCAGGTGCTGGCCAAAGCTAAAGAGATAACTCGCCGAGACAACCGTGTTGCGCGCAATCTCACGTTCAACAATTATGTCACCCTGGTGGATGAGCGGGTTTTGGAAACCATCTCGGAAGTAATTGACCGCCGCTGTTCCCGGAGGCGCGCTCGCCAAAATATTCGGGAAGAGTGGTGCGGCCGGATTGCCAGCCAGTACGCTGGCCGCGTTCGGGCAGATTGGATTGTCGGCGTTACCGGGAGCAACCCCGTTGACTGTTGGGCACCCTGCCGGAACCGAACTTACAGCCTGACCGGTGCTCAGACCGGTGTTGATGAGCGAGTTGATAATGATCGTGCCATTGATTCGCCCGTAATAGATTCCGTAGCCACCGCGCAGGCTTGTCTTGCTATCGCCAGTCAGATCGTAAGCAAAGCCGATTCGTGGTCCAAAGTTGTTCTTATCGCTGGGCCGGTTGCCGGTTTGCGGCAATGCCGGATTTACGAGGAAGGGTGTTGGAAACTTCTCGTATTCGTAGCGCAAGCCGAGATTGAGTGTCAGCCTGGGTGAAACGCGCCAGTCGTCCTGCATAAAGAAAGCCAGGTCAGTGGTTGTCAATTCGAACCGAGGCTGACCGAAGCCCTGATTATAGTTGCTAGTGAAGCACCTTCCGGCAAGACGTGTGGTGTTCGCTGGATTCGACTGTGTCGAGCACGTTCGTCCTGCGGTGCGCAAAGCACCGCCGGTTACGAAGTTGGTGTAGTCGACGATGAAGTCGTTGATGTTGCTGTAAGTGTAAGAACCGGCTCCGGTGAAGAGATTATCGTCGATGTCTCTCACACGATTAATGTCGGCTCCGAATTTGAACGTGTGGTTTCCACTTGTGTAAGTGATCGAATCTGCGAATTGGAAACGACGCTCATCCGGTAGCGCTACGCGATCGAGCGATGTAGCCTTGCCGAACGTAATACCATTGGTGAGCGCAACCTGCGGTGAAAAGCCATTGGCCGTAGTTGGCTGACCGGGTAACGGTGGCTGAGCAAATTGTGAGTTCAGCTCATCTGCCCACTGAAAGCGAAACTCATTGATGAGTTGGCTCGAAAGAGTTGAAGAGAGACGAAGGTTGAGTGAATCGACCTCAACAAAGTCGTCGCCGAAGCCCGCCCGGTCACGAGTCACAGTGGCCCCGGTCTGAACTCCCGCCGGCGATTTCCAGCGCAGGCGATTATAGGTAGCCGAGAACTGATTATTCTGTGTTACCTGCCAATCAATCTTGGGCAGAAACAGTCGTTGATCACCACGTCGTGGTACTTCGCCGGTCTGATCATTGAGAAACTGCAGCGCGGAATTGATTTGAGCGTCGGTCAAGCCACGATTGGGATTCTTTAACGAGGCGGCGAATAGATTAGCGCTACAACCTGGAGCATTCGCTGCGGTACACAGGTTTACAGTGTTGAGATAACCGGGAGTGCTGAACACCGAAACACCCGGGAAGTTACGTCTCTGTTCGTCGTAACTGAAAAAGAAGAACAAATTGTCTTTAACGATTGGGCCACCGATAGTGCCGCCAAACTGATAGCGCACGTCCTTCGGCTTAAATGCCTCGCGGGTAGAAACTCCGTTGACCAAACGGTTGATAAAAGTATTCGGGTTGCGTGCGCCCCATTTGTTATTGCGATCGTAGAGGAAGGCCGAGCCGTGAAACTCGTTTGTGCCTGACTTCGTGATCGCGTTGATAACACCGCCTGCCGAACGTCCGTACTCAGCCGAGAAGTTTGAGGTGTTAACCTGAAACTCGCGAATCGCCGCCTGGCTGATCGAATACGCGCTGCGTGTGCGTCCACGCTCTTCCGAGAAGAACCCCTGATTGTTATCGCCACCGTCAACCGTGCTGTTGTTGAGAAGTCCCGAAATGCCACGGAAGCTGATCAGACCGAAGTTGCCGTCAGGCGTGGCGCTGGGAGTAAGAATCGCAAAGTTGGACCAACGTCGACCATTGACTGGAAGTTCGTTGATTGAGGTCTGATTGATGTTGGTTGAGAAGTCCTGCTGAGTAGTGTTGATTACCGGCGCCTCAGCACTGACGTCTACCGTTCCCGTTACGGGTCCAACAGCGAGCGCCACTTCGAGAGTTGTCTCGCGTCCGATTTCAACCACGACATTGTCCTGCGTCGTGGGGCTGAACCCGGCGGAGTTCACAGTCACCGAATAAAGTCCGGGTTGCAGGTTGGCCACTTTAAAGCGGCCGGAGTCATCGCTTGTGGCTGTGTCTTCTTTATTAGTGCCAAGGTTCTTGACTGACACGGCAGCACCGGGCACCACCTCTTTCGCTGGATTGGTGACGACGCCGCCGATTGAGCCGGTGGTAGTCGACTGAGCAAAGGCTATGGCGCTGAAAGACAGCACCAATAAGCTTACAAAAAACAGCTTTACAATTTTCGACATACAGGGGAACTCCTTAAACAAATAGGTTGACGGTTTGAATTCGCCTCAGCACTTGAAATCTAATTCGAGCAGGAAAGTTGCGATGGAACAACCAAACGCAAGACGCGACTTCTACCACGCCTAGCTTGCTTTCACAAGTCTAAGTCACCATTGAAGCAATTAAATCTTTATGACGCATTTTGAGACGATTGAAGCCCGGCCAAGAAGGCCCTTAAGCGTTCGGGTAAAATTCGCAAAACCTGTGCCGGATAAAGGTTTGAGTCACCTTGCAGGACGAAAGTGATTCATGCCAATAGTTAACTAAAAACCGATGCGAATCGCCGCCAGTGCGAATGCACAAGATTTTGGATTTAATTCTAATTTTCGGGAGAAAGTTATCCACAGCTTACGCAGATTCTGTGTAATCTGTGGATAGGTTTATACGCGCTCGACGATCATCGCGATTCCCTGACCACCACCGATACACGCTGTGGCCAATCCGTAACGCCCGCCGCGTCTGTGAAGCTCATGCAACAAAGTCAAGACGAGACGCGTGCCGGTTGCGCCTAACGGATGTCCGAGTGCAATCGCGCCACCATTGACGTTCGTACGGTTGCGATCGAGGCCGAGTTCTTTCTCCACTGCGAGATACTGCGCTGCAAACGCTTCATTCACTTCGACGACGTCGATGTCACTCAGGGATAATCCTGCTTTCTCGAGTGCAGAACGTGTTGCGGGTACGGGACCAATTCCCATGATCTCCGGTTCAACGCCGGCATACGCCCAGCTCACGATCCTGCCCATCGGCTTGAGATCCTTTTGCTTCACGACGTCTTCACCCGCAATCACGAGAGCCGCGGCGCCATCGACGATCCCGGATGCATTTCCCGCAGTAACAAATCCGTCGTGTGCAAAAGCCGGCTTCAACTTGGCGAGACCTTCAAGCGTTGTTTCGGGACGTGGATGATCATCGTCGCTCACTTGAACAGATCCCTTACGCGTCTTCACTTCCACCGGTACGATCTCCTCAGCGAACACGCCGGCGTCTTTTGCTCGCTTGGCTTCCTGCTGCGATCGCAATGCGTACTTGTCCTGTTCTTCACGCGAGACTTCAAACTTCCGCGCGAGGTTTTCAGCAGTGCCTGCCATTGGCGTGTTGCAGTACGTGTCGAGCAGCGCCACCATCAAACTGTCTTCCAGTTTTCCCTGCCCGAGAGCAAAGCCCGATCGCGCACCACGAATGACGTGTGGCGCCTGCGACATCGATTCCATTCCGCCAACCAGACAAGAACCAGCTTCGCCAAGCTGGATCATCTGCGTACCCGACACGATGGATTGAATTCCACTGCCACACAGACGATTGACGGTTAACGCCGGACGATCGAAGGGAATGCCGGCTTTTAGCGCCACGTGACGCGCGCCGTAGATCGCATCGCCCGATGTTTGTAGTGCATTGCCGATTACGGTGTGATCAATCTCATCCGGCTGGACGCCGGTCGCTTCCAGCGCACCACGCGCCGCGATCGCTCCTAAGTCGATTGCCGATACGTCCTTCAGCACGCCGACATATTCACCCATCGGAGTGCGCTTACCACCTAATATGAAAACGTCCTTACTCATTGTTACATCCTCTGTTAAGAATTTCCGCCTCAATCGAAACCTTGAAGACTAGCAGACACGCAGTCAGTCCGGCAACCACACGCGTTTATCCACAGATTACACAGATTTTCTTTGTTAATCTGGGTAGGACCGGCACCGTCATGACTTCAAGAAGTAAATCGATGCTGCTGGAGATAGCGATGGAGTAACTCTTCGAGGAAACCTTCGTACGTGAAGGTACTGATATCGTAACCAGGTCGAAGCTTATAAAGAATCGGCAGAGAAACTCTCCAAGCCATCCACTGCCGTGGAAAGTCGGGAAGATCCCAACGGCGACGGAGAAAAGTTTCCACCACCTCAATCTCCGATTCAGTCAAACTGTTCAAGTTTGCCGTGAAGTCAACTGGCTTGAACGATCGACGAAGCGCGGGATCGCTCACAGGCGTTGTAAAGAGATGTGAGAATGCCGGCGCTTCTTCTTCACGTTCGCGAACTACAACAGTCCCTGCCACCATGTCGCCAATTCGCTGATCGCGCGCGGACAAAAAGACAGCGATCAGTCCGACGGAGTAAAACCACGGGAAGAACATGTCGAACGTGCGGAGTAGATTTCTTACTGACGCTTCCCAAAACGTGATGGGCCGGCCGTCTTCGCGAATCACACGCAGCTTCATCCAGCGCTTGCCGGGCGTTTGTCCACTCCAAATCCATTCGAAGAACGCAAAGTAACCGGAGACGACAAGAAACAGCAGAATCGTGGATAACGCGTACACCCACCTTGGCGCACTCGACACCACTCGCTCAACGACTGTAAAGCTCGCGAGTATTGCTGACGTTAGAAGAATGAGTCCGACACTAAGAAGCTGAATGGCATGATCGATCGCGACCGCCAGAAATCGATTGCCGATTGACGCGAGCGCGAAGTGCAGCGGTACACGCTCAGGCGTTTCGATTACGAGGATCTCTTCGTTGGTTAGTGTAGCCGCCATTGTTTTTTAGCCGCGGATGGCTATTTTCATTCACCGAATACACGAACGAAACGTCTCTTCCCTACCTGGATCAAGAACGCGTGATCACTCGTGAGATCAAATCCAAAGTCGGTTTGCGTGCGACGCTCACCATCAATTGAAACGCCGCCCTGTTCGATCAGTCTGCGCGCTTCCGCCATTGAAGGAGCAAGTTGCAGTTCAACCAGAAGCTTCGGCAACTTCCACGTTCCTGATGCAAGCGTGCGCTCTTCGATGTCCTCGGGTGCCTGCTTGTCGCGGAATCGCGCGTTGAATTCTTCTTCAGCCTTACGTGCCTCGCCTTCGGAATAGAAGTCAGCCACGATTCGTTTCGCGAGTTCAACCTTCACGTCGCGCGGGTTGCGCTGTCCTGCGTTTGTGTTTTCACGTAGCGTCGCAATTTCGGGCACTGAGAGATCCGTGCATAGTTCGTAGTAACGCCACATCAGATCGTCGGTGATCGACATGACCTTGCCGAAGATTTCCTGTGGCGGTTCATCGATGCCGATGTAGTTACCGAGGCTCTTCGACATCTTCTGAACGCCGTCAGTTCCCTCCAGCAACGGAGTGATCATCGCCACCTGCGAATCCTGGCCGTACTCTCTTTGCAGGTTACGTCCCATCAACAGATTAAACTTCTGATCAGTTCCGCCGAGTTCGACATCGGCTTCGAGCGCAACTGAGTCGTAAGCCATCACGAGTGGATACATCACTTCGTGCAGTGCCAGCGGTCGATTCGCTTGAAGTCGTTCGTGGAAGTCGTCGCGCTCGAGAATCTGTCTCACAGTCACGTGTGATGAAAGTCGCAGAAACCCTGCCGAGCCGAGCGTGTCCATCCAGCGTGTGTTGAATTCGATTACAGTCTTTTCCGGATCGAGCAACTTGAAGATTTGCTGTTTGTAAGTTTCTGCGTTGGCGTTGATCTCCTCTCGTGTGAGCTGCGGCCGGGTGGCATTCTTTCCCGAGGGGTCGCCGATCATGCCGGTGAAGTCGCCGATTAGAAAAATCGCGATGTGGCCCAACTCCTGAAAGGCCCGCAGCTTGCGAATTACGACCGTATGGCCCAGGTGAATATCAGGCGCGGTTGGATCGGCTCCAAGCTTGACGCGCAGGGGCTGGCCGGTGGCCGCAGATTTCTCGAGCTTCGCGCGCAATTCGGCTTCGCGAATGATCTCGACGGTGCCTTTCCTGAGGTATGAGAGTTGTTCGTCAATAGTCATCGAGCGATAGAGTAGCTCAACTATTGAAGGGTGCGCTATCCTCAGTTTTATGGCTGATACAAATCCTCTTAGCAACTGCCGTTTGGCTTTTATTGGTTGCGGCGTGATGGCCGAGGCTGTAATTGCCGGGCTGCTCCGCAAAAAGCTGGTTGGTTCCGAGCAGATAGCAGGCTCGCATCCGCGCCAGGCGCGTCGTGAAGAGATGCACGTCAAGTACGGCGTGGGGATGTTTGAAAACAATCGCGACGCTGTGGCAGCAGCTTCTCCGGAGAGTCCGGACGCGAGTTCAATCGTCGTCCTGGCAGTGAAGCCACAAAGACTTCATGGAGTACTGCAGCAGTTGAAAGGATCCCTTGTTAAAGAACAGCTCGTTGTTTCGATCGTGGCTGGAGCGAAGATTGAGACGATTGCCGAAGAGCTCCTGCATGCTTCAATCGTGCGTACGATGCCTAACACGCCGGCACAGATCGGCGAAGGTGTGACTGCCTGGACAGCGAGTGCCGACGTAAGTGAGGAACAGGAAAGCCAGGTTTGCGCGATGCTCGAAGCGCTCGGCAAAACAGTGCGTGTCGAGAACGAACGGCAGATCGACATGGCTACGGCGTTAAGCGCCACTGGGCCGACGTATATTTTCCTCGTGATGGAGGCGTTAATCGATGCCGGAGTTCATATGGGCTTCTCGAGACACGTCGCGCAGGAGTTGGTCCATCAGATGATGCTTGGATCTGTTTTGTTTGCGAGAGAATCCCACAAGCACCCCGCGGAGCTGCGGAACATGGTGACATCACCGGGTGGCACGTCGGCAGAGGCGATTTATCAGATGGAGAAAGGTAGTTTGCGAACAGTGTTGTCGAAAGCTGTTTGGTCGGCGTATCAACGTGCCGAGTCGCTCGGGAAGCGGTAGAAAGACATTGGACAGGATTTACAAGATGTTTCAAGATTTACATGTAAATCCTGTTCAATCTTGTAAATCCTGTCCCATATCCCTCTGCAATACGAGCGCGACGGCTTCGGGATACAGCTTGTGTTCCTGTTCGAGAATCCGCGCGGCCAAGGACGCTTCAGTGTCGCCTTCGACCACGGGCACGGTACGCTGCATGATTATTGGTCCACCATCGAGTGTCTCGTCTACAAAGTGGACTGTGCACCCACTTACTTTCACGCCATGCTCGAGCGCCTGTCGCTGAGCGTCGAGACCGGGGAACAAGGGCAGTAGACTCGGATGGATGTTTAGTATCCGTCCCCGGAAAGCCTCAACAAAAGACGGCGACAAGAGACGCATGTATCCGGCGAGGCAAACCAGATCGACCTGGCGGTCGCGCAGCACTGCGATGATCGCCTGCTCGTGCTCTGCGCGCGTGCCACCGTGCCGTTCGATTACGCGTGTTTCAATTCCTCTTTTGTTTGCCAGCACCAACCCGCGGGCGGTCGCTTTGTCGCTGATCACGATCGCGATCTCAGCGTTGGGAATCGTTCCTTCGCGCACCGCATCGCTCAAGGCGAGCATGTTTGAGCCACGTCCTGAGATCAGAATGCCGATCTTCTTCAGATGTGCACCTCACGATTGCCGGCGACGACATGCCCGATCGCATAGCACCGTTCATCACGATCGCGCATGTGCGTTTCGATGCTATCGGCGTCACTCTCGGAGCAGATAATGACCATGCCGACACCCATATTAAACGTGCGGTACATTTCAAAATCCGAGACGTTTCCGAGACGGCGGAGCAGTTCGAACAACGGCGGTGTGGGCCATGAGTCGCGCTTGATCTGGACGGCGGTGCCTTCTGGTAGGATTCGAGGAATGTTGTCGGTCAATCCACCACCAGTGATGTGGGCGAGACCTTTGATGGCTCCTTTATCTAAAAGCCCGTCGAGTGGTTTTAGATAACTGACGTGCGGCAGTAGCAACGCTTCACCTGCGGTCATTCTCAGTTCAGACAGCGTGGTGTCCGGTTGATATGCCGCAACTTCGAAAAAGAGTTTGCGAGCAAGCGAGTAGCCGTTCGTATGCAGTCCGGCAGAAGGCAGCGCCAGCAAAACATCTCCGGGCGCGATTGTTTTGCCGTCGATGATCTTTTCTCGATCGACAACTCCGACAATGAAACCGGCGATGTCGTATTCACCGTCCTGATAAAAACCAGGCATCTCCGCCGTCTCACCGCCGAGCAATACGCAACCATTCTCACGGCAACCATTTGTCACGCCCTCGACGATGCTCGCAACCACATCCGGCGACAACTTGCCCGTCGCGATGTAATCCAAAAAGAAAAGCGGGCGCGCGCCCTGGACCAGAATATCGTTCACACAATGATTAACGAGATCGCGTCCGACCGTGTTGTGTACACCCGTCGCAAACGCGATCTTGAGTTTGGTGCCGACACCATCGGCGGATGCGACGAGCACGGGCTGCGCGAGACCGGGAAAGGCGCCGTCAAACATTCCACCAAAGCTTCCGATTTCGGAAAGCGTGCGCTGGTTAAAAGTTCTACGTGCGAGTTCTTTGATCTTGTCAGTGGCGCGTGTGGCGGCGTCGATGTCAACACCCGCATCGCTGTAGGAGATTGAGTTCGGCATTTTTACTTTTGTTCAGTCTTCCTTGGTCGCGGTGGTGGACCGAAATCGCCGTACGCTATGAAGCCGGAGCGGGATGAATCGTCCTTCTGCGCGGTGCGGCCGGCCCACATATCTTCGGTAGTTTCTTTCGCTGTCTTAAACGCCATATCCCCGTCTTTCCCCCGCGTCGTGATTGTGATCTCGCCTTGCAAGTCGGTGCGATAAAGTTTCACGTTTGGGTTTGCAGCTTTCAAACGATCGAGCACGGCCTGAGACGGATGACCATAGCGATTCCAGGCACCGCACGACACGATTGCCACCTCCGGTTTCACGCGATTCAGGAAATCACCGGACGATGCGTACTTTGATCCGTGGTGCGCAAGCTTGATGACCTTGCTATTCAGATCCAACTCTTTCGTGAGCAAACGATGTTCGGTCTGATCTTCAGCATCGCCCGCCAACAGCATCGAAAACGATCCGTAATCCAAACGCGCCACGATCGAATTCGCATTCGCTTCGTTGCCGCCTGTCGTCATCTTATCTTTCGTGAAGAACGGTTCGGACGGCGCGAGAATCATCAGCAACGCTCCGCCACCGAGATCGTACTTGGTTCCCGGTCGCGCCATTTCGTAATGTGCGCCGCTTGCTGTCAGCGCTGCTTTGTAATCGTCGTAGAACTTTGTCAGCGGATTGGCTTTTGCAGGTTTTGTATTTGCCGGTTTCTTTCCGCCAGCAGACTTCTGCGGAGTCGCAGCAGCAGGTTGCGCAGGGACACTCGGCGGCTGCCCATTGTCGATCACGTTCAGAACTTTTACTGCCTTGAAGACTTCAGTCGCGCCACCAAGATGATCGGGATGAGGATGCGTGGCGATGAAGTAGTCGAGCTGTTGAATGTTGTTGCGCTTCAGTGCTTCAACAACGGCCTTTCCTTTGGTCGTGTCGCCAGCGTCGATCAGGACGGTTTTTCCCGCCGGTGAGGTTATGAGCATCGCGTCGCCGTTGATTGGGCCAACATCGAGAATGCGAATGGTCAGCTCACCACCTGACGCGGGCGGCGGCTGAGTGCGCCACCATGGCAGGACATACTTCCAGCCAACAAACGCGCTCGCGCCTAAGACAACTAAGAGAACAGCAATGGCACAACCACAACCTCGGGTAGCTCGTCCCAATCAGTGTTCCTCGTTTCGCTGTTGGCGATAAATCACGCGCGGAGCCATCGGCGCGTCTACCTGGTTTAGCATCCGCATCACAACAGGCATCACCGAGTAATCTCCTCGCGTGTAGGCTTCGAGTGCCTCTTTAGCTTTCACCACTTCCCAGATCCATTCCGGAGAGATGACTTGTTCGACCATCAATATGAATCGTTCACCATCTTTCGGTTTGAACCTGAGGGGTGTTTTGAAAGTCAAAGTTTTGGATGCGTAAGCAGGGACTGAAAAGCCTTCGTTTCTGTTAACCAGAAGCTGAATTTGGTTTTTCGAATCGATCGTCACCAGCGAATAGCGAAGGCCAACCAGCTTTACTTCCGAACTGTTTCCCAGCGCGAGCTTCACGAAGTAACCGCGCTCGGATTTCACGAGGGAGGCTTCGTGGACTGTCAGCGGCAGATCAAGCACCTGGAAAACTTCGACAGAGCGAGCGTTCGTTTGAGCGAGATCATTTCTCACGCAGCGGCGCGACGGCGCGACGAAAAAACCGTTCTCACGTTGCGCCGTTGCGCCGCTGCGTGAGACCTCTTCCGAAGCCACTAAGGCCATGAGGATCAATGCTAATAACATCTCAGTTCTCAGCAGTCACCGATTCATGCTCGCGTTCCCACATCGTCTCAGCTTCCCTCGTGATCCGCGTGGGATATTTCCCATTCCAGCACGCCACGCACGAGTCATCTGCTCTCAACCCGGTCGCCGCAATCATTCCCTCGAGCGATAGATAACCCAGCGAGTCGGCCTCGATGAACTTTCGTATCTCTTCGACACTCATCTGCGCCGCAATCAACTCCGTCTTGTTCGGCGTATCAACGCCGTAGTAGCACGGACTAATCGTCGGCGGACAACTGATGCGCACGTGAATCTCCTTCGCGCCCGCTTCGCGAACCATGCCTACGATCTTCTTCGACGTCGTACCGCGAACGATTGAATCGTCGATCAGCACAACACGCTTCCCATTGATCAGATCGCGAACCGGATTCAGTTTTATGCGCACTCCAAAGGATCTAATCGATTGTCGTGGTTCGATGAATGTGCGACCAATGTAATGATTGCGCACGAGTCCAAAACGAAAACTCAAACCACTTTCAGCCGCGTAACCGATCGATGCCGCCACGCCGGAATCAGGTACCGGCACGACGATGTCTGCATCAGCAGGCTGCTCGACCGCAAGCCTGCGACCCATTTTGTGTCGCGACTCGTTGATCGACCTGCCATAGATCAACGAGTCTGGTCGCGCAAAATACACATGTTCAAACAAGCACATCGAGTGCTGCTGCGCGGGCAGCGGATGTGAAGATCGCAAACCATCCTGATCGATCACGATCATCTCGCCCGGCTCGACGTCGCGCACATACTGCGCGTCGATTAGATCAAACGCACACGTCTCTGACGCAATTACCCACGCATCGCCAAGGCGCCCGAGAGCGAGCGGGCGGAAGCCGCGACTATCGCGAATCGCAATCAACTCGGAAGGCGTCAAAAAGAGCATTGAAAACGCGCCTTCAGTATCGCTCAAGACGTCCGGTATCGCTTCTCGAACCGACTTCCGCGATCGAGCAACGCCGTGAAGCACGACTTCCGTGTCTGATGTCGATGAGAAAATCGCGCCCTCGCGTTCGAGTCGCTGTCGCTCTTCACGTGCGAACGGCAGATTTCCGTTGTGACAGACTGCGATTTGCCCGTGTTGGCAAGTGACACAGAACGGCTGCGCCTCGAGAATCGAGACATCACCTGCAGTTGAATAGCGAACGTGTCCGATCGCGCTGGCACCCCGCAAACGATCGAGATGCGTTTGGTTGAACGCCTCGGACACGTGTCCCATCGCGCGTTCAATGCGAAGTTCAGCACCATCGGAAGCAACGATCCCACACGACTCCTGGCCGCGATGCTGAAGCGCGTACAAACCCAGATAAGTCAAACGCGCCGCTTCGGGATGTCCGTAGATTCCGAAAACACCACACTCTTCACGCAGCTTATTGATCTCGATTTCAGTCAATTGAATTTTCCTGGTATGCAGGTTACGGGGATTACCGCGTAATGATAACTAAAGGCACAGGGTGAAACAATCTTGTTCGTCCAGGATGAACGTGATTTTGTTTCTTCGTGACTTGGTGGTTATGATTACCAGCCTATGCGAGTCTACCTCCTGGCATTGCTTCTTCTGATTTGCTCAACAAACGCCGAGAGCACGTCGAAGGACCGGCCAGCTTCGCAGACTTATCGTCGCTATTGCGTTTCGTGCCACGGGAACGACGGCAAAGCCAAAACGTCAAAAGGAAGGTTCAGCCACGCACGCGATCTGACAGACGCACAATGGCAAACCGACGTCAGCGATGAACGCCTCTTCAACTCGATCATGAACGGGCGGAATGTGCGCGGCAACATGCCTGCTTTCTCCGACAAACTCAATGAAAAAGAGGTCAACTCGCTCGTAACCTTGGTGCGCGCGTTCAAAGCACAGTAATCGATGTCGTCTACGCCAAACATGTCGGGACTGAAGCGCTTCGGCACATTTCGTGGCCTGACAATCCTTGTCTTGCAGGCAGGTTTAATCTTTGTACTCGTCGGCGCGGGTTGGTTGATTTATCGTCGACTTCCCGAAAGCACCGCCCAGGTTGATTCCGCTGAGCGAACGACGCTCCAGATCTTGATCAAGCAAACTCCGGACAGCGTTGGTCAATCGTTGGATGTCGCTGTCAGTCTCTATCCGGTCGATATCATTGCAGTACGACACGAGTTCTTTACGGAAACACGTCCAGGCAAACGATTCGAAGACTTTCTCAAGGAGCGGATGAAAGGTCGCGCACCGGTGAATGCGCGTCTTGATAAACAAGGATCGGGATCGGTTTCGCTCGCGCCCGGCAGTTGGTGGCTACACGCGACGCTTTCCGGCGACGAACAACTCGAGTGGCGTTTGCCGGTAACTGTCACGGGAGCAAGGCAGGTCCTCGAACTCACGCCGCAGAATGCTTACACGAGAAGTAAGACCTTCTGAGATGCTCGCCCTCCGCATCGATAAGAAACGGCTCGCCGTCAAAAACGTAAACAAGCCTGATCTTCCTGATGAGGCGCTGGTACGTGTGCTGTTGTCAGGCATCTGCAACACGGATCTTGAAATCGCACGTGGCTATGCGGGGTTCAATGGGACGATTGGTCACGAGTTTGTTGGCGTCGTGGAAGATAGCACTGACCGTGCGGTTATCGGTCGTCGTGTTGTTGGTGAGATAAACGCGGGCTGCGGTAACTGCGATCTTTGCCGTGCCGGCGACTCAAGACACTGCGCAAATCGCACCGTGCTCGGGATTCACGGACGCGACGGTGCACATGCAGAGTTTCTCCAACTGCCGGCAATAAATCTTCTCCAGGTTCCTGACAATGTCCCCGACGAGCACGCAGTGTTCACTGAACCGCTCGCTGCGGCGTGCGGCGTACTCGAACGTGTAAATATCGAAAAATCAGATCGAGTGGCAGTCATTGGCGACGGCAAACTCGGATTGCTGTGCGCGCAAGTGATCGCACTGACCGGTGCGGCTGTACTCCTAATTGGAAAACATTCCTCAAAACTTCGAATCGCTGAACGTCGTGGTATCGAGATCGCGACTCCGAAACTCGCCGCCAAACGTAAGCAGCAGTTTGACGTCGTAGTCGAAGCCTCAGGCGCCGCGAGTGGGTTTGGCCTCGCCCTCGACCTCGTTCGTCCAAAAGGTCAACTGGTTCTGAAGTCAACTTTTCACGGAAAAACGGAACTGGACGCTGCACGGATCGTGGTTGATGAGATTTCGATCGTCGGTTCGCGGTGTGGACGCTTCAGTCCCGCACTCGATCTGTTGAAGAAGGCCGCGATCGACGTCGACAGCTTGATTAGCGAGGAGTATCCGCTATCGAATGGCGTTCACGCGATGCGCCGCGCCGGGACGAAAGGCGTCATGAAAGTACTCCTGCGGCCATAAACCATCCACAGATTACACAGATTGTACTTAACTTATCTGTGTAATCTGTGGATGGTCTTTGTCTTACCCTTTCGCTATACTCTAGCCCTTTCGCCGGGCCTCGATTTTCCAGAAGGTGGTGTGAATTATGTTTGACGTTTCCAAGAACAGTACAACCGAACAAGAACGGACGATCCTGAGAAAACTGCGCGTCTGGATCGCCGCGCTGGGAGTTGCGTGTTTACTGGCCGGAATCGGCATCGGCGCGATGTTGTCGGGCCGGCCCACCTCCGCGCAGCCCGATCTCCAGATTGCCCGCGCTCCTGAGGCACTTTCGGCGTCGTTTGCCGAGATTGCGCGACGTGTCGAGCCCGCTGTCGTCAACATCGAAACCACCCAAACGCAGGTAGAGGTCAGCGAAAAGGATGAAGATAAGGAAGATCAGTCGACTAATAATCCGCTGCTCGACATGTTTCGCCGCCAGCGACGTCCAACTCGCGGCGTCGGAAGTGGATTCATCGTCAGTCCCAAGGGCTACATTCTGACCAACAACCACGTCATCGAGGACGCGAACCGGATCACTGTCGGATTGCAGTCAGGCGAGAAGTATCGTGGCACCGTGGTGGGCGTCGATCCGGAAACTGATGTTGCGGTGATCAAAATCGAGGCGGCAAAGGATCTGCCGACGGTGACCCTCGGCGATTCAAACGCAGCGCAGGTCGGCGACTGGGTGCTGGCAATGGGTTCGCCATTCGGGCTGGATCAAACAGTGACCGCAGGAATCATCTCGAAGAAGGAACGTGAAACTCCTTACTTCAACGTCTTCCAGCGCTTCCTGCAAACTGACGCCGCCATCAATCGTGGCAACAGTGGTGGACCACTCGTCAACATGCGTGGCGAAGTGATCGGCATGAACTCGCAAATCGCGACGTCGACCGGCGACTACAACGGCATCGGCTTCGCTCTTCCCGCAAACGAAACGGCCTTCGTCTACAAACAGCTAATCGCGCAGGGCAAAGTCAAACGCGGCTATCTCGGCATAACGCTCGAGTCAGTGCACGACGAATTTGCGAAAGTCTATGGCCTGTCGGAAGCGAAGGGCGCGATTGTCACGACCGTAGCAGACAGGGGCGAAAACGGGCTGCCTACTCCGGCAGCTAAAGTTGGTCTCCAGCCAAACGACATCATCACCGATTTCGAAAACGCTCCCGTTACCAACGCGCAGGATCTTATTCAGCGTGTCGCAAGCACACCGGTTGGCCAGCAAGTCGCACTCACGTTCCTGAGAGACACGAACGGCAAGCTGGAAAAGAAAACCGTGCAAGTCACACTCGGTGAGCGACCGTCTCAAAGTGCACGCGAGTGGCCTGCACCAGCAGCGCCCGGTGCGAAGGAGCCGGACCCGAAAGGCAACGCTCTGCATCTCGGAATCACGCTCGCAGAACTGACTCCTCAGCTTCTCGCCGATCGACATCTGACCGGCGTTCAGGGTCTTTATGTCAAGGACATCGATCCAAACGGGCTGATAGCTGAACTGCGCAATTCGGGTGGCGGACAGGCACTCGTCGTAGGCGACGTAATCAATCGCATCAATCGCGTTCCGGTAACTTCGCTCACCGATTTTCAACGTGTGTTAAGTGGTCTCAAGGCGGGCGATCCAATCGTTTTGAATGTGACGAGGATCCAGCGAGACCCGAAAGGCGATCGACTGTTCCCAGTGATCGTCCAGTTTACGTATCAATAAGATCATTGCCGATTGCCAATTTCCGATTGCCGATTGTTATGGCTTTCGTGACGCTGAATTGGCAATTGGCAATTGACAATCGGCAATTACAAATATGGCTCAGGCAAAAAAGGCAATTTCCAAAACCAGCGGGAAACTGGCAGCGCGGAATGCTGCACGGACCGCAGTCAAGACTTACCAAAACTATATCGACGGCAAGTGGGTAGCGAGCCAGTCAGGCGAGATGTTTGAAAACATCAACCCCGCTGATAATCGCGACATCGTCGGACGCTTTCCACTTTCCACGAGCGAAGACATAAACGACGCCGTCAACGCTGCGCAGGGCGCGTTCGATCGGTGGCGTAATACTCCCGCACCGAAACGCGCTGAATTGTTATTTCGTCTTGGCGAAATACTGATCCGCGATAAGGAACAGTACACGGCCGACATGACGCGCGAGATGGGTAAGGTTTTGAAAGAAGCCGGTGGAGACGTTCAGGAAGCGATCGATTGCACTTACTACACCGCCGGTGAAGGACGGCGACTTCACGGGTTCACAACGCCTGCTGAGATGCGCGACAAGTTTGCGATGTGCATCCGGCAGCCGGTTGGGCTTTGCGGTTTGATCACGCCCTGGAATTTCCCGATGGCGATCCCTGCGTGGAAACTGATTCCGGCGTTGATTTGCGGCAATACAGTCGTTATCAAACCTGCCGAAGACACTCCACTTTCAACCTACAACCTTGTGAAAGCGACCGAAGAAGCGGGCATTCCCCCGGGTGTTGTGAATCTCGTCACCGGATTCGGCGAGACCGTCGGTGCGGCAATGACTAACCATCCAGCCCTCCGCCTGATTTCCTTTACCGGTTCGACCGAAACCGGCCGCATCGTCGCTTCTGCCTGCGCAGAGCGAAACGCGATTTGTTCGCTCGAGATGGGCGGCAAGAATGCCATCATCGTGATGGACGATGCCGATATCGATTTAGCTGTTGAAGGCGCCATCTGGGGCGCCTTTGGTACGTCAGGACAACGTTGCACGGCATCGTCGCGCCTCGTGGTCCACAAGAAAGTTTACAAACAGTTCGTGACGAAGCTCGTCGAGAATTCAAAAGCACTGCGCGTTGGAAACGGCGCCGATCCTAAGACCGACGTCGGTCCAGTGATCAATAACGATGCGGTCGAGAAGATCATGAGTTACATCCGTATCGGGCGTAACGATGACGGCGCGAAGCTGGCTTGCGGCGGCCGTCGCCTCTCGAAGGGCGACTACGCAAACGGTCATTTCATTGAGCCGACAGTCTTCACTGACGCGACGCCGGATATGCGCATCGCGCAGGAAGAGATTTTTGGACCAGTCACCACGGTCATTCCGGCAAGCTCAATCGAAGATGCGATTCAGATCGCAAACGGTGTTCGCTATGGACTCTCCGCAGCGATTTACACTCGCGACGTCAATCGCGCTTTCAAAGCGATGAACGAAATGTACACCGGGATCTTCTACGTGAACGCCTCAACGATTGGCGCGGAAGTACATCTGCCGTTTGGCGGCACCAAAGCTACCGGCAATGGTCATCGCGAAGCAGGAACTCAAGTGCTCGACATCTTCTCTGAGTGGAAGTCGATTTACGTAGACTTCAGCGGCAAGCTCCAACGCGCCCAGATCGATCAGGTCGAGTCGCCGCAATGATTATTGGCCTTCCTAAAGAAATCAAAGACAACGAATATCGCGTGGGATTAACTCCAGCCGGCGTGCGTGCGCTTAAAGATGCCGGTCACGAGATCAGAGTTGAGCTCAACGCCGGCGCGGGTTCGGGATTTGAAGATTCACTTTACGAACGTGCCGGCGCCACGATTGTCCCGTCGGCTGACGAGGTTTGGGCCAGTGCCGAGATGATCGTGAAAGTAAAAGAGCCGATCGCGCCGGAATATCCGCGCATGCGCGAAGGCCAGTTGCTCTTCACCTACCTGCACCTGGCGCCGGATCACAAGCTCACTGATGAGTTGCTGAAACGCAAAGTCACCGGCATCGCTTACGAAACAATTACCGATCGACGCGGCACGTTGCCTTTGTTGACGCCGATGTCGGAAGTTGCGGGACGCATGGCGATTCAGGTTGGCGCGCATTACCTCGAGAAGATGAGTGGCGGACGCGGCATCCTGCTGGGTGGCGTTCCTGGTGTACCGTCGGCTCGCGTGGTGATCATCGGCGGTGGTGTGGTGGGTACCAACGCAGCCAAGATCGCGGTGGGCATGAGCGCGCAGGTCACCATCATCGATAACAATCTCGATCGACTGCGCGAGCTGGACGATATTTTCCTGTCGAAGATCTCAACGCTCGCGTCGAGCGCTTACATGATTCACGATGCGATTTCGCAGGCTGATTTGATCGTCGGCGCTGTGCTCGTGCCGGGAGCGGCGGCTCCGAAACTCGTCACTCGAGCTATGCTGAAGGACGTTCCGAACGGCGCCGTTATCGTCGACGTTGCAGTCGATCAGGGTGGTTGTATCGAGACCAGTCGTCCGACGACTCACTCAGATCCAACCTACTACGTTGAAGGTGTGCTTCATTACTGCGTTGCGAACATGCCAGGCGCCGTGCCACGCACGTCGACGTTCGCCCTTACCAACGCCACTCTTCCATTCGCGCTGAAACTGGCGAAAAAAGGCTTCCTCCAGGCAATCGCGAGCGATGCCGGTCTAAAGGAAGGCGTCAACACCTACGCGGGCCATTGCACCTACGAAGCCGTCGCCACCGCCCAGGGTATTCCCTTCACACCACTAGACAGTTTGATCAATCAAAAATCTGTGTAATCTGTGGACGGCTTTACTTTCGGAGGTGAATGGCGCAGGCCGCCAGGAGATCTTCGGGGGAGACAGGTTTCGCGAGGAAGGCGTCTACTTGTTCGGATTCGTCTGTAGTATTCCTGGGATCGAGGGCGCTGAGTAGGATTATGGGCAGATGCGCGAAGTGCTCGCTATTCCTCACAAAGCGGCACAGCTCGTAACCATCGAGGTTGGGCATCAGGGCGTCAGTCACAATCACGTCGACTCGCACATTCAGCAGAAACTTCATCGCCTCCAAACCATCACCGGCCGACACCACCGCATACCCATTTCGATCGAGCACCACCTCGAGATAACGTCGCAGGGCCGGATCGTCCTCGACCAACAGCACACACTGGCGCTCCCCGTGCTGATGCGCCGAGTGCAGTCCATTGCCTGTTGACATGTCGAGGTCTTCCAGTTTGATCATCGTTGTGGGCTTAGACTTTCGAGGCCGTGAGGGCTCTGAAGGTCGCTGAGCCAGGGGTTGACTCGCCAGATGCAGATTAGACTGCCCCAGCCGTGGTTGTCAATGTTTTCCACTGTTGAGCCGAGGCAATCATGAGGCAAGGCCAGGGAACGTACTGTAGGGGCGGCCCTCCGTGGCCGCCCCTACAGTACGCACCATGGCGCCGTATTAATCGATGAAGGTCCGGTGCCAGAGTTCCAGGCCAAGTAATTGAAAGACTTGGAGATTGTAGTCTTCGCGGCCCGAAAAGTTGGCGTCGAGGACGCGTTTAACCTGATTCGGCCTGAAGATACCTCTCCGGCGCATCGTCTCCTCGGACAGCAGATCGCTGATTAGCGGTCGCAACGGCCCGCGCAGCCAGGACCGGATCGGCGCCCCGAAACCGGCTTTCTTACGCCACACCACGTCCTTCGGCAACACACCTTCGAGCGCCTTTTTGAGGACGTACTTTCGCTTCAGCCCACGCAATTTCAGACGCGGAGGCATACGTGCGGCCATCTCAATCATCTCGCGATTCAGAAACGGCACACGGACTTCAAGATTTGCTGCCATCGACGTCTTATCGGTCGTCAGAAGATTCAGACACGGCAGGAACGTTTTTAGATCGACGTACAGAAGCTGGTTCAGTGGCGCAGCGCCAGTCGCACGCGCGAAGTATTTGCGATGAGTGGAGTATGGATCGAATTCACTTGTGATCGCGCGCCACTCATCCGAATACAATCGCTGCTTCATCTCGTTCGTGAAGTAAGTGCCGAAGCCGAGATAACGATCTTCGAAATCGAGCGCGGCACTGCGTGCAAACTTCTTCGCGTTACGTAACGGCGCCGTCAGTTTTCCAGGCAGCCCACCGGGTAGCGCACCGGCCACGGTTTTCATTAACGGTCGTCGCAGAAGACTGGGAACCGGATCGAACGCAGACGCGATCTTCATCGCCATCTGTCGTGGGTAACCCGCAAATACTTCATCGCCACCCATACCGGAAAGCATCACCGTCAGAGTCTCACGCGCCGCGCTCGACACGAGGTAACTCGGAATCGCCATGTCGATAGGCGGCTCCTCCATGTGATAGACCAGCTTCGGAAGGAGATCGGCGACGGAAGGCTTCAGCATGATCTCGTGATAGTCCGTCTGCAACTGCTCGTTGACGCGACGTGCCCAACGCACATCGTCAGGAATGATGTCGTAACGAAGATCCTCGCTCTCGATGCCGACTGTGTAAGTGCTGATCCGCCGGCCGTTGCTATGTCGCTCCATCATCGCGACGATTCCTGACGAATCGATGCCGCCCGAAAGAAAAGATCCGAGCGGGACGTCGGCGACCATCTCCATCTTCACGACGCGATCGAGTGTGTCGAGCACACGTTCACACCACCACGCCTCATTCTTGCCTTCTTCGACACGATCGAACGAGACGTCCCACCACTGCGTGAGTTTTATTTCGTCGTTATGAAATTGAAGCAGGTGACCGGGTGGAACAGTTTTGATGTTTGCAAAGAGAGTATTCGGATCGGGCGACCATAGAAACGTCAGGAACTGATGTAGAGCCTCCCTGTCGAGCTCAGGCTTAATCAATTTCGAAGCAAGAATAGCTTTGATCTCTGAGCCGAAGAGAAACGTCGCAGGCGCGTCTTCAGTGGCAGGAATTAACGTGTAATACAGCGGTTTGATGCCGACGTGATCGCGAACCAACGTCAACGTGCGTTCTTTGTTGTCCCAGACGGCGAAGGCAAACATGCCGTTGAGATGCGTCACCGCATCCCAGCCCCACTCGGAGACGGCAGCCAGGAGGACTTCGGCATCGCTGTCGGTTTTGAATTCGTGTCCGAGTGAGCGTAGCTGTTCGCGCAGCTCGCGGTAGTTGTAGATCTCTCCGTTGAAAGTGAGAACGTAACGGCGGTCGTGCGAGAACATCGGCTCGTGACCACCGGGAGAAGTATCGATGATCGCCAGCCGTCTATGGCCCAGGCACGTGCGTCGTCCGGATGAATCGATCGGCTCTGAAACCCACGTCCCCGAATCGTCTCGTCCCCGATGCTCAACGCTCGCAAGCATCGGCCCAATCTTTCTTTCCGGATCGAGCCCGACTATTCCAGCAATCCCACACATAAAAAACCATCCACAGATTACACAGAAAATTTATCTGCGTAATCTGTGGATTGCTTCAAACCTCAAAAGGTTGGCGCTCGCGGAGAGAGTCGAGCACGCGAAATGTAGTGCGGCTTGTCGCCGCCAAATCATCAATACTAATCAACAGTGGACCACCCTCAAGCACGTTTGCGCAAACTTGTCGTACCTGCGCCTGCTGGCCTTTATCCTGTGCCTTCAACGTGACTTGCTCTTCACGTCCATCTCTGTAGAGTGTCGCGCGTCGAAAGTCATCGAGGACAAAAACCTTTCCGCCGCCAAAAATCTCAACGCGTTCCTTTGCGAGGCCTTTGTCGCCTTCACTGATGTACGCGACAGTGCCATTCGAGCCGTCCGCAAATCGCAAAGTGATAAAGACAGAATCCGCATCGACGATTTTGCTCGAGTTGGCGCTGATCGATTCCGCAAACACCGAAACCGGTAACGCTCCCGTCAAATACTGCATCAGGTCGATGAAGTGACAGACCTCGCCGATGATTCGGCCGCCACCTTCCTGCGCATTCTGCATCCAGTGTTCATTCGGAATGCGGCCGGCATTAACGCGATAAAGCAATGAAAGTGGAGCTTCGCGATTGCTGAAGAATTCTTTTCCGCGTTGCACAAGCGGTGAAAAGCGGCGGTTGTATCCCACCATCAATTTCGCGGACGATGCCGCAACTGCTTCCAGCACCGACTCGAGTTGCTGATCGTTGAGCGCCAGCGGTTTCTCAACAAACACATGCTTGTTTCTCTCGAGCGCGCCACGTGCAAGTTCGGCATGTGTGTCGTTTTTTGTGCCAATCACGACGAGGTTGACACTAGGCTCGTCGAGCACTTCCTCAGCGCTCGAGACTGCGTACGTAAATCCAAACCTCTTTCCTACGTCATGCGCGGAGATTCCAGTCGCCGTAGCGATCGAGCAAAACTCAACTCCTTCGCTCTTGAAATGTGGCAACAACATCGCCGGCACATATCCGCCCGCGCCGATTACTCCCAGCACTATTGACTTCTCCGACTTCCGAACCGGAGCCGCCGCGCCGAGCGAAATCTTGCGCAGCACTGGTGCTTCCGGATCGTAGTTGAGCACGACACCGAGATTCGGCTCTTGCAGATTTCCGGAAATCAACTGGTAGGCGCGATCCGCTTCAGTAATCGGAAAGCGATGCGTCGTCAGGCGTTCGACATTGACGCGCCCATCGCCTATCAGCTCAAGAAAACTCTCGATGTTTCGTTTCTCGGTCCAACGCACGTATGGAAGCGGGTAATCCTGGCCTCTCTCTTCATACTCGGGATCGTACCGCCCTGGTCCATACGACATCGAGATGATGAGTTTGAGCTCGCGGCTGAAAAACGGCGCTCGCGGGATGTCCATGCCGGTCATGCCGACCACGATCACGCGTCCTTTCAAACGCGACACACGCGCAGCTAGCTCGATCGGTTGATTGGAATCCGTAGCGGCAGTGATCAGTACCGCATCAGCACCGTTACCGCGCGTCCACGCTTCGATCTCTTTTGCCGATTCTTCGTTTGAGACGGACGCTTTATCAGCACCCAATTCCAAAGCCAACGAAACGCGCGACTGGTCCAGATCAAGTCCAAACACGCGGCAGCCATTCGCTTTCAGAAGTTGTACGGTGAGCTGGCCCACCAAGCCGAGGCCAATCACGACGATCGACTCGCCGAGCGTAGGCTCAGCGAGGCGAACTCCCTGCAAAGCGATCGCTCCGAGCGTGCCGTATGCGCCTGATTCAAAACTCACATTCTTCGGAAGGCGAACACAGAGGTTCTTCGGAACCGATAACACTTCCGCGTGCGATGCAAACCCAACCCCCGCGCACGCGACACGATCGCCGACCTGAAACTCCGTCACGTCTTCGGCAACAGCCGCGACAACGCCTGCCGCGCTGTAACCCAGCGACTGCGACGCGGCCATCTTGTCGCGTACCGACGCAAACGTGTTCAGCAAACCCTCGCTCTTAACTTTCGCGACGACGGCTTTGACGAGATCCGGTCGTTGCCGCGCTTCCTTCACGAGTCCTTTGCTGACAAGCTCGACAGCAGCACGTTCAGTACCCGCACTAATCAACGACGCCACAGTCCGCACGAGCACACGCCCTCGCGTTAGCGCCGGCACCGGCACCTCACCAACAAATGGTCTTCCCGTCTTCCTGTTCTGCAAAACCTGCTTCATAGAGTGTTGGTCTATGCGGTACGTACTGTAGGGGCGGCCCTCCGTGGCCGCCCCTGCGTGGAATCCAACCAAGGGCGGCCACGGAGGGCCGCCCCTACAGTACGTTCCTTAAATCAACTCCTTCTCAGCAAGCACTTTTTCGATTAACCCACTAACCCACTCCGCGCGTGCGTCCCAAGTGCCGGACGCCACCGCAGCCTGTCGTGCGGCCGCGGCCGCGGGGTCGTTGTCGTGCAATGCTTCCTCGACTAATCGGAAGAAATCATCACACGTGCGCGCAATTCTCAGCACGTCGCGCATCGGTTCGTATTCAGGCAACGGCGAAATAACGACCGGCTTTCCCGTCGCAAGATACTCGCGCACCTTGATCGCCGAACCATAACTCGTAAAAGACTGCTCAGTTTCCCACGGCAGCACGCAAACGTCGAATCCCGCCGCGTACGCCGGCAGATCCGCGTACGCAACGGGCGGCAAAAAATGTGTGTTCGGCAAGTCTTCAATCTCCAACCCACGCGACTTGTTTCCGATAAACACCCACTGCCATTCCGGTCGTTCGCGAGCAGCGCGCTTGATCAATTCCTGATCGACCAGCCACGGCTCGATCGCGCCGAAGTACCCCAAACGCGGACGCGGAATCTTTTCAATCTCCGGAGCCACCTCGATCGAACCGACACGTCGCCAATGCTCGTAATCGACCCCCTGCTCGAGCAGGTGCGAGCGCTCCCATCCACGCGTCGCTTCGATAAACAGTTTTCGGCCTGAATAGAAGATGAGATCGGCGGCGTCAATAGCTCGCTCATGAAGCCCGCGTATCAAAGCCGGATCGGTGGCGTGATCCATCGTGTTCGCATCATACTTGTCTGACACCTGATAGACCACTGCCGATTCGTCGAGCGTACCAATCATGTCAGCAGCAGTGGGAATTGCAATCCAAAGGATCGGTTTCGTGAGCCCGCGATTTCGGGCCAGACGCTTGATCTGAGTTCCAATCAAGCGACGATTGATCGAGCGTGCCGCCGCAGTCCCGAAAAACGGCAAACTTGCAGGCGAGATGACGGTGATGCCTTCGTCGGTTTGACGTGCGAGTTTCGAGTAACTTCCGAGTTTGCGTTTGATACGCGGCAGCAGATCTTTATGACCAAGGCTGGGAAGGCCCATCGAGATCGAATTGACGAAGATCACCTTGTTTCCGGCGCGCGCAAACTTGCGCATCAGATGAGCTTTGGAGTGCGGGTGGTGATACCACCAGTCTTCACCACCAAAACAGATGATCGAACGATTAACCAACATGCTTTACAGCATTTCATCCTGAAACATCTTGTTAATCCTGTCTAAGGTTTTACTCGCGCCACACACAACCCAGACACACCAAACGGCAAGTTCATACGCTTCAGGATCCAACTCTCCGCGCCCAACACACGTCCTAAAACTCCATTCAATGCTGACACGTTAATCGAATTCTCGGATTCGGTTTTGATTCCCGTCAGTCGCATCAGCTTTCGCACCAACAGTATCGGTAAAAAGAAAGTGATGTTTGCATAAGTCATGCGTTCGATCTCGAAACCGGCTTGCTCGAGCAAGCGGCGAAGTTCCGGCAAACGATACCGTCGCCGGTGATTACTCACATCGTCCTGCAAGCCCCACAGAAACATGAAAGTGGGCACAAACAACAGCGCTCGTCCACCGGGTCGCAAGACGCGTCGCATCTCGCGGAGTCCCGCAAGATCGTCGTCCATGTGTTCAACCACATCGAATGCCGTTACCAGATCAAACGTGCCGTCTTCATACGGCAACTTTTCACCCGCGCCGAGCCGCACCTCCTCAAGTCCGCGCTCGCGACAAAACGCAAGTGCATCCTCGGAAATATCGACTCCCTCCGCGTCCCCGTACTTCGAAAGCATCAGCAGGTTTGCGCCCGTCCCACAACCAACGTCGAGAATTTTCGGACGCCGATCGGTGACCTGTCGACAAATCTTTTCCACGAAATCCGCGAGAATCTTGCGGCGCCCGGTGTACCACCAGTGCGACTGCTCGACGCGGAACATGATTGGATACGTGTGTTGCTGCATTCCATTTAGCCACGGATAAGACGGATTAAATAATCGATGCCCACGGATGCAAAGACAATTAACAACCCGTGCATAGGTAATACATAACGAATCTCAGTATGCCCGGACGTGCCTGGCACTAGATAGTAAAGTATTGTCGCCAGCATCAGAAAGGTGACCCGCCAATTGATCCGCGCAGCAACGTAGAGTCCCAAGGCAGCGAGCGGCAGAAAAAGATATCGCACTACACTCTGAATCATCCCCAGCACGTTCACGCCAAGTGCAAGTACACCGCCCTGCCAGCGGCCCGGCAAACATTTCTGGCTTGTGACATTGATCCCGCTGATGCCGGTGTACGGCACCGGGTCGCCCGCGACTTTCAACATACCCCACATGCGCCCAAGCATCACGCCGAGATACCAGATTGGATGTTGCCGGATAAACGCAATCGATTCGCGTGTACGTTCTTTATCGCGTCGAATTCCATCTGGGAAGTGAATTTCGACGCTCTTATCTCCAGGTCGCTCCATTCGCGCGCGTTCAACTTCAAGCATTTTATCGTCGCCAAAAACGAAACCGTGCTGCCGGCCGAGTTCGGTTTCACCAAGACCTTCCCAGAGATTCACACCAATCGTCCCGCCGGTCGGAGTGAAGTCAGGGAAAACGACGTAATTGCGAATGACGATCGGAGAGATTACGAGAACGGTCGCCAACAAAACTGCCGCGCTCAGTTTCAACTTAAAGAGTGATGGCTCTTTGGTTAAAACGAAAAGCGCGACCGCCCAGAAGACGAACAAGTACAACGGATTTACACGAAACCAGCACGCGACGCCGAGCAACGCGCCCGCGGCGACTGCCAACCGGATACTTCTGCGTTGCAGCGCCAGCAGCAATAGCCAGTTGCCGCCAAGCACAAACCAGGTAGTGGGCATGTCCGCTGAAGGATAAGCGCCATACATTGCGAGGAGTGGCGAAAGCGCAACCAGAAAGCCACTCGCGATCGCGACGCGATAACCAAAAGCACTGGCGGCAGTACCTGCAATCAGCAGCAACGACAAAACCAAATCCATTAACCACAGCACTATTTGAACTGAGTAAGCGGAACGGTCACCCGTAATTGTATAAATGAAAGCCACTACGGCGGGAAATGCAGGTGGATATTGGACGAGGTCCGTGCGCGTTGCGTCGTCGATCCAGAAAAGATTTTGTCGGCCGTCGAGAATGTCGCGCGCTTGTCGATCAAACTTTGCGTAAGATCCAGTCTGGAACCATGCCGGATCGTGGAGGTGCGCACGCATGAACTGAAGCGTGAGGACACGTACGCTAATCATTGCCAGCAATAACGCGAAGAATATCGCGAGCTGTTTTCGATTGATTCTATTTAACCGCCGTAACAATCACGTTCCAACCAATTAGTTTTCGCAACCTATCAAGCATCGACTCTGAAACGAGCGGCGAAAGGAAACGCAACTCAGCGCGAGTTAATTGTTCCACCTCAATCGTTACACTCTTGAACAAATTGAAGAGCTCACGCGCCTGTTTCCGACTGTAAACTTTCACTAACGGTTGCGCGTCGTGGTCGCTAAACTCAACCACACGGCTCATTATTTCCGCCACCGAGCGACCACGCAAAAAATCACCGCGCAGCACTCCTCGTCGCAACACAATATCGCCCCAGTAATTCAACGAATTGCGATGGTAAAGCATCACCTTCGCGGTTCCACCCGGGCGTAGCACGCGATGGACCTCACGTATCGCTCCCGCAGTGTCGGGCGTGTGATGCAAAACTCCGTTCGAGTAGACCACGTCGAAGCTCTCATCACGAAACGGCAAGTTCTCGCCGTCAGAGATCATAAAAGCGCCGTCGGCATCGTAGAGTCGAAAACGATGTCGTGTGATCTCGATCGAGCGTGGCGTTAGATCGATGCCGGTGCAGCAAGCACCACCGCGCGCAAACTGTAACAGGTCGGTGCCCATGCCACAGCCAACCTCAAGCAGTCGCGCATCGCGAAACTTATCGAAGCCCATGACCTGCGGCATCCAGGCGGCGTACTCCGTGTATCGATGCCGCTCCACAGTGTCGAAGAACTCGCGCGTGCCGAACTCGTGTTCGCCGTGTACGGCCCCACACGGATCCTGGGTCCATTGCTCGCGCGCACGCATCTTCTCTTCAGCCAGACCACTCATCCTGTCAAATCCTGATACGCCTCGATTACGCGCTGGGCGTTGTGTATCCACGTGTGCTCACGCGCGGCAACCTCGCGCGCCCGACCACCTAAACGCGTCCGCAACGTTTCTGATTCGATCAACCTCACGACAGCGTTCCCGAGCTCGCCAACATTTCCCGGTTCGACGAGCAACGCCGTTTCCTCGTCGACGAGCAACTCACCAATTTGACCCAGCCGGCTCGCAACGATTCCCTTTCCCATCGCCATGTACTCAAAAATCTTCGTAGGCGACCCGAAAAACTCACTGCCATCGGCTAACGGAATGTGTGGCGCAACCAGTATATCGCAAGCATCCAAAAGGTTCGGCACTCGGTCGTGCGCCACGGCGCCCGTGAAGATCACTCGCTTTTCATTCGCGAGCATCTTCTCAACCTCTGCATGCAAGCTCCCACTTCCAACCAGGAGGAACCGAACACGCATGTTTGGCGGAATCGTCTTAATCGCTTCGGCAAATTTCTCGACGCCGTGCCATGGACCAAACGTCCCGACAAATCCGGCAACTACCTCATCCTCTTCGATCCGAAGTTCGCGCCGTGCATCCACGCCTCCAACCCCGGGCCGAAAACGCTTTACATCAACCCCATTCGGGTTAACAACGATCTTTTGCGCATCAACGCCGCGTGCCTCCAGATTGCGCCGTTCGACTTCCGAAACGACAAAAATACGCGCCGCGGCGTCAAGGTTCAAACGCTCGTAACGCTCCAGCAAATCGAGGCTTCCGACGCGGTCCCAATGCTTGCCAACCCAAACTTCCGATCCGTTGTATTCGAGCAACAGTGGAACCTTGATGCGGTTCGCGGCCACAACTCCGGCCCAACTAAACCGCGCATATCGCTGGTAAATGAAGTCAGGACGGATGCGTTCAATCAGCGGCACCGCGCCGCGCGTAAAAACCAGATTGTTGTGAATATCGAAAAGCGCTCGCGAGCCTCCACCCGGTTGAGGAGGAATAACGTCAAAACGATCTTCGGAAACGTTCAGGCCGGCTATCTGGTCGTTGCTGATGATCCGAACGTCAACGCCGAGTGATTCGAGTCCTTCGACAACGCCCTTAATGTGACTTGCCGCGCCACCAGCTTGTGTGCCTGGTCCAGGTGTCGAGCGAAGAAAAACAGCACGCAGACATGCATCCGGCCGAGTGTGGGCGGGAGCCTTACGCCGAAGGTCCGAGAATCTCAGTGTCTCTTCTTCGAGACGTTGCAGCTCACGGCGCGACTGCGCCATGTCGTTCGCGCTCGTTATCGTCTCGCGACTTAATCTTACCGGGGCTCCCAGCAAGACATTCGAACGAGACTTCTTTATCACTCCACCATGCGCGTCGATCATCAACACTTCGCGTGCTCCCGCAAGCGCGCCGAAGAGCATGAAGAGATTTTGACCGCGTTGCCATGGAAGTCGTTCGGTCGCGATCGTGAGGACGTCGGGTCTCAGTGCACGCAATGCTTTGAGACGTTTGAGATGACTGCCGGTTTCGAACTCGGCGCGCGAGATAAACTCGATTGAACAATCGGGATAAAGCTGCGTGACTTTGTCTTGCCAGCGAGACAAGTCGCCGCTGAGCGCCAGCAGAACGACTTTCATCCGCGCAGACTCCCGGGCACGAATACCTCAATGAAAGATCGTCCGGTGCTGCTGTGAAAGTGAAGCGCCACGAAGCCGAAGATTGCAGCGTAACTGATGGTTGAAGCGATCGCTGCGCCGTGGGCACCAAAACGCGGCACGAGAGCAAATACCAGGATGAGATTGAGAGCAAGCGTTATAACCCAGTAGAGCGGGATGGCCCGCGGAAGACCAAGCGCGTTGAAATGTTGGACCAGCACGGATTCAAGACCGATCAAATAAACACCAGGCAGCAGTATCCAAAGTAATCCGGTCGCATCATAGAATGCCGCACCATAAATAAAAGGCAACAGCAAACTGAGGGGAACTGCGGCGAGACAAGAGATGAACATGAGGATGGCCGTGTAGCGTGTAACGAGGCACGTTGTTTCGCCACGCGCGTCCTGTTCGCTCGTAATACGCGGAAAAAGCAGCGTCGCGATCACGCCTGGCAGCAACATCAGCATTAGCGCAAACTGCGATGCGACACTGTAAACACCGGCTTCGGCAGCACCACGGAAGTGATTTACGACAAGCAAATCGGCGCGAATGATGATCGCACCGGCCAGAATTGAAATGTGAAATTTGAGGCCGTAAGTAATCATGCGTCGCAACAGTGCGATGTCTGCGCGCCATTTGGATTGGATGAGACTCTTTGCTGAAATCACGAGCAAGAGAGCGATTGCTATACTTACCAAAACACTCGTCGCTGTGTTCCACCATACGAGCGTTCCGAGATCTCCTTTGACTACCAGCCACACGCACACGGCGTTGATAAATACAAACGATTGGCTGACGAGGTCGAGGATATTGAACTGACGAACCTTGCCCACAGCCAACAGGATGTTCAGACCAATCAACGTGATCATCTGAAACGGGATCGAGATGGCCGCGATGTGCATCAGGCCGGCAGAATTAAGCCCAAACCACTCAGGTCGCGAAGATGCTACTACGCGAAGGCCGAGCGCGAGAATCAAACCAACTCCGAGCGCAACCATCAGCGAGTTGAGCGCGGCAGCACGGAAACGAGCCTGGTCCTGTAAGATGAAGTAGCTGGTTGAAGATGGCAGACCGAAGCTTCCAAGTTGAACGAGCGTCGCGACAGCGACATTGATTACGGCCAACTGCCCGACACCCTCCGCGCCTAGCCAATGCGCGACGATGATTCCCGCGGCGAGGCTGTTGATGATCATCACCACGCGCGTCGCAAACGTCCAGGCAATCTGTTTCCACAGATTACGCAGATTTTTATGCAGATTTTTTCTGTGTAATCTGTGGATACCTAATCGATCCATCGCTCGTACCACAAGCTCAAATTCAACAACGCCCAGAGATGAAAACCCCAGTCTTTCGACTTCCGTCGATGCTCGTCCAACATGCGGCTTACAAATGAGTAGTCCAACAGATCGCGCCGCCGCATCGACGAGTTCATCAAGTGCTCGTCGAACCAGCCCCCAAGACTCTCTCTGAACCATTCACGCACAGGAGCACCGAAACCTCGTTTGCGTTCGTAGAGCAAATCGCGTGGCAGGATCTCCTCCAACGAACGTTTGAGAATGTGCTTGCCACTCACGCCTTCGACTTTCAACGATCGTGGCAACGAGAGCGCATATTCAACCAGATGATGATCGAGAAACGGCACGCGTGCTTCGACACTCGTCGCCATCGTGATCTTATCCACACGCATCAACAGCAGTTCCGGCAAACGCAGCTTCAACTCGAGATACGTCATCCGTGCGAGAAAATCGGCATCGGGACGCTCCTGCTCGATATGCTTCAGGTACGACTCCACGATGCGCAACGACGACAGTCCATTCAAGCGATCGCGCACTTGCTTCGAAAGCACACGCGGTTTGAAAGTCTCGTCATACACGACCACACCGCCCCAGAACAACGGCTCATCAGCGCCAAGCCGGCGGATTAACTCGATCGCTGCACGCTTTCTGCCCGTTGCCTCGAGGGCAGGCCGCGAAATATTCGAGATGGCTCGTCGCAACGAGAGTGGCAGCGCTTCAGCATGGCGCCAGAAGTTTTCGTAGATGCGTAGGTGACGTACGTAGTTTTCGTAGCCACTGAAGATCTCGTCCGAGCCTTCTCCGACCTGGACCACGATCGTTCCCGAGTCACGCGCTAACTTCGAAACGTAGTAGAGCGGCACACAAACGGGATCCCCGATCGGCTCATCCTGATGAAAGATCAGATTCGGAAGAAAGTCTTGCATCTCCTTTTCGGAGATGATCACTTCGTGATGGTTGGTCCCGAACTGTCGCGCAATGCGGCGAGCGGGTTCGAGCTCGTTGAGATACTCAGCATCGCTGAAACCGACCGTGAACGTATCAACCGGACGCGTCATCAGTTCCGACATGAGCGCGACATTCGCTGACGAATCGACACCGCCTGAAAGAAACACTCCGAACGGCACGTCTGACATCATTCGTTTACGAATCGAGTCGCGCAGCAGGCGCAGGATCTCTGCGCGTTGGTCTGCTTCCGTGCCCGCGATTCGTTGTTTAGGCGGCAGCGCGTCCCAGTAACGCTGAATGTTGATCGTGCCGTCGCGCGTTAAAGTCAGGACGTGACCGGCCGGCAGTTTGTATATGTCGCGAAAGAGCGTCGTGGGCGCGGGCGTGGTAAGAAACGTCAGATAGTGATAAAGCGATTGTTCGTCAATGTCGGGTGTTACGAGCGGATGTTGCAGGATCGCTTTGATCTCCGATGCAAAGATGAAGCGTCCATCCTTGTGATAGAAGTAGAGCGGCTTCACTCCGACGCGATCGCGCACCAGAACGAGCCGTTCCTTGTTTGCATCCCAAAGGGCAATGGCGTAATCACCTTCGATCTCGTGAATGAAGTCGAGGCCACGTTCTTCGTACAAGTGCAAGATCGTCTCGGAGTCCGTCCGTGAAGCGTATTTATGGCCGCGATGTTCGAGATTCGCGCGTATAAGCTCGTGGTTGTAGATCTCGCCGTTAAAGACGAGCCAGGTGCGTTCATCACAACCGTGCATCGGCTGATGACCGGCGGCGGAGAGGTCGATGATTGACAAACGTCGAAAGCCGAAACCGCCGCGCCGTTCGTCAAAGATCAGCTCGCCCGCGTCGTCCGGACCACGGTGAGTCATCTCATCGCGCATGCGAGTGAGCAGCGAGGATTCAATCGAACCTTCGCTCGCGCCATACTCCCAAACTCCGCAGATACCACACATGATTTAAGAGGTTTCACGCAAAGGCGCAAAGAAGGACGCAAAGGCGCAAAGAAGACTTTAACTCTTCTGTGCGCCTTTTTCTTTCACCTTTGCGCCTTTGCGTGAAATATTACCTTCCAACTTAGTTTTCCAGGCCGGCCTGAGACTCGCCAGCATGCCGAGACAGCGTCACGCCATTCACCATAATCGCGTGAAACGGGCTGCTTCTCCAGGACCGGTTCGACCTCGTGATTCAACAAGGAAACGGTCATCCCATCAGTCTCAACTGCCGCACCTTTCACCTTCACTTCCAACCCCGGCGCAAAGTGAAATCTCGCCTCGTAAACATGTTCACCGTCGCCGACAAATTCGTCGTTGATTAACCAAACACTTTCGCGCTTATTGAATATAACTGAGCGACGATGAGTGACCGAGTATCCATAATGCTCAGCAACTACCTTGTCAAAGTCGTCGCTCGTCATCCACTCCAGCACTCGTGGATGAGCTTCGTTACCAATCACAAACGGCGTCTGAGGATCCGTTGTGTTCTGCTCGCGACCGTCAATCCGCACTGTTGAATGATAAGCGGTTGAACGAAACTCATGGCGCTTCTGCAAGATCTGCCGAGTAAAGGTACGTGCCGGGATCGACAATAAACGCGCGGCCGCCAGCTGAGACTTCGATACTCAACGCATCGTTGTGCCCGTGAGAACCGCGGCCGTTGATTCCAGAGCCACTCGCGTTAAAGCATAAATAAAGATCTTCATGGCGCATGATGTAAGTGCCGGCTTGTGGAAAGGCCTGCGACGTTACGTGCTGAGTGTCAGCGAGCTCGGGATCGTCAAAGACCACGGCTCCGATTTCCAAAAGATATGCATGGTCATCTGCGCGGCGACGCACAAAAGGTAAGACTTGTCCGCTGTCTGTATCGCCAATTAACGGCGCGAACCCGTCAGGCCGCAGATAAGCGCGCACATAGATCAGCATCTGTTTGAGCTTCGTCCAATACCTCTCTTCAATCGTGGCGCCATTTGAACGAGATAACCAAAACGTGTAAAGGAAGAGCTCAGTAACGAAGCGGTGGTAGCCGGTTGATGATTCGAAATCGGCTCCATCAGGCAAAACCTGTTTTTCCATCTCTTGAAGCATTTCCTCGCCGAAATACTCACACCAGGTTTCCGAGTCGACAAGTTCCGGCAGCATCAATCCTAACCAGGTCAGCCCAATTACATCCGATAGATAGTGATTGCTGGTCGATAACCACGAGAACTCCAGATTGCGTTCAATGTAGTTGGCGTGGTGTTGCTGCAGGTGCAGATACGACCGCAACAACGCAGCATCTAAATTGGGCGAATGACGAAAGGTTTCAAACGCTGCAAGCAGGTTGATGGCGCGTAGCGCCACTTCCATCGCGCATGTCCAATTTGGACCACGCCCATAAGGATTCTGCTCAATCCAGCTTCTTAGCTGCGCCCAAAACTCTGCTGCGTAACGTTCATCCTTCGTTAAATGAGTAAGCACTCGCGAGAGTGAGAAAATGGCCCAGCCGGTTAAGTTCCCAAAGTACGCGCACGTCTGAACCATCTGAGCGCAGCAATTTGATGTCGCGATGATAATCGAGTGGCCAGACGTAGCTTGAAAGCGGATCTCGAGTCCACTGAATTGGTTTACCAAAGCAGCGCTCGCCGAAACCAAGCAAAGGCCAGCAGTGCTCTTCAACTATGCGGTCTGCTGAAGCGATTGTTTCACTACTTGCAGCGGGGAAGACGTCAAACAACTTTACCTGCCGCGTACCTCGAAAGTGAGCCAACAGCTCATCCTCACTCATGCGCGCGAAGGGAGAGTTCAATAGCAGTGGCTCATTGTCGAAAGTCCCGGAGCGTTCCATACGCTCCTGGATCAAAACAAAAATCCGCCGCAATACTTCGCGCGCCAAGGTCGTCAACTTCACATCTCCACGTACTGCACGCTTAATTTTTTTGAGAACAGCCATCAGTGGGAATCTTGCGCAGCGGCAAACTCTTCGAGCGCATCGAGAATACGCTCAGAAGTGTGTCCATCCCAAAGCGGAGGCTGGTGAAGGGCTGTCTTTGGAGAGCCATTTAATGCGGCTGATGCTGCAGAAACAATCTTCGCAGTGTCAGTGCCGACGACGACGTTTGTCCCCATTTCAACCGTGATAGGGCGCTCCGTATTCTCGCGCAACGTGAGGCAAGGAATGCCGAGAGCCGTAGTCTCTTCCTGAATGCCACCCGAATCAGTCAAGACCAAACGCGCGCTGCTGGAGAGATTGAGAAAGTCGAGATAGCCGAGGGGTTCGACAATCCGTAGCTCCTTTATCGACTCAACACGATCACTCAACCCCAGTTCAGCAATGGTCTTTTTCGTGCGCGGATGAATCGGGAAGATGATGGGCAGGCGCGCTGAGATCGTTTCGAGCGCGTCAAGAATGCGAGCAAACGAGTCGCGCATATCGACGTTTGAAGGACGGTGGAGAGTCAGCAGCGCGTAATCGATTCCTGTGAGCCCCAACTGCTCTCTGGTCGGCAGAGCACGAGCGACGTTTAAGTTCTTTTGCAGCGAATCGATCATGACATTTCCCACGAAACGAATTCGTTCCCTGGGAATGCCCTCAGCCAGCAGGTTCTCATCCGCATCAGGTGAAGGCGTAAATAACAGGTCTGCGATTTGATCCGTCAATAATCTGTTGATCTCTTCGGGCATCGAACGATCGCGACTCCGCAGACCAGCCTCAACGTGCGCCACCTTCACTCCGAGTTTCACACACACCAACGCACACGCGATTGTCGAATTCACATCGCCGACGACCAAAACCCAATCCGGTTTTTCATTAAGGACAACCGGCTCGAAGCGTTCCATCACCGCAGCAGTTTGCGCCGCATGTGACCCTGAGCCGACACCGAGATGCGTATCCGGTTGCGGAAGCTCCAGATCGCGAAAGAACGAATCAGACATTGCCGCGTCGTAATGCTGCCCTGTGTGAACAACGAGCGGCTGGAACGCTTCGGGACGCCTCTTCATCGCGGCCACGATCGGCGCCACCTTCATAAAGTTGGGCCGCGCCCCGACGACGTTTATGACTTTGAGCATTTATAACCGATAGGCCCTATAGCCTTATGATCCGCGCCTTGCTTTCGCGTCTCACCTCACCATTGAGCGCGTTGCGCGTGTCGACGATCAGCGCGCCCAGGGAGCAGACGCGCTTGTAGTCGATTTCACTGTGGTCGGTGACGATGATCACGCAGTCGGCAGATTCAAGTTCTTCATTGGTGAGTGAAACAGACGCCAGCGGTTCTCCAACTGCGTCCGTGTGCGCGTCGTCAAAATGAACTTCCGCTACGAATGGATCGTGATATTTGACGTTGGCGCCCTTTGCGCGAAGACGATCGATAATCGATAGTGCGGGACTCTCGCGAACGTCGTTGACGTCTTTCTTGTACGCCACGCCGAGCAGCAGAACATTCGAACCCTTCATCGCTTTGCGCTCGTCGTTCAGTCCGTCTGCCACAAGCTGGACCACGTGCTCAGGCATGCGTGAGTTCACTTCTTCCGCAAGACTGATGAACCGCGAATCGAACCCGTGCTGTCGCGCTTTCCACGAAAGATAGTGCGGATCGAGCGGAATACAATGCCCGCCAATTCCCGGCCCAGGATAAAACGGCATGAACCCAAACGGCTTAGTTGCCGCAGCTCGTATCACTTCCCACGTGTCGATGTTCAGCGCGTAACAAAGACGGGCCATCTCGTTTGCCATGCCGATGTTCACCGCGCGAAACGTGTTTTCCAGAAGCTTCGCGGCTTCGGCTACTCGCGCGGAACTCACAGCGTGCACGTCGTTCACAATCTGTGAATACAAATGCGCGGCGACCGCGGTTGAATCATCAGTGACGCCCCCAACGACCTTCGGAATGTTATGCGTCAGAAACTGCGGATTGCCGGGATCGACTCGTTCCGGCGAAAACGCCAGCAGGAAATCTTCGTCGAGCTTCAGTCCCTTTTCTTCAAACATCGGGAGCAGCACTTCGTCAGTGGTACCCGGATATGTGGTCGACTCGAGAATGATCAAATGACCACGACGCAGATTCTTCGCGATCTGTTCGGCAGCCGCGAGGATGTAAGAGACATCGGGTTCCTTCGTCTTACGCAGCGGCGTTGGGACACAGATGATAATGGCGTCGCACTCACGCAGATGGCTGAAGTCAGTCGTAGCCCGCAGCCGCTTTGCATCGACTGCATCCTTAAGTCGTCGCGCAGGCACGTCGCCGATGTAGGAGTTGCCGGTGTTGATCTGTTCCGCCTTCGACTCGTCAACTTCAAAACCCGTGGCCTGAAACCCTTTAGACGCAAATTCCACGAGCAGCGGGAGGCCGACATACCCGAGTCCGATAACCCCAACGTGTGCTTTCTTGTTTGTTATTAAATTGATTAGGTCGTTTTTCATCCTGTGGCAAACTCCAAACCGAAAAGACTAGGTGAGCCCTCGATCAGTGTCAAGCAATGGGTTCATCCACAGATTACACAGATTTCATAAAAAACATTCTGTGTAATCTGTGGATAGATCTATGGCACTATACCCGCCGCGCGAATGAGCAAAGAAGCTCCTCCAAATCTCCTCCGTGGTCTAAGCCTGCTCGATGCCACCATGATCGTAGTGGGCTCAATGATCGGATCCGGCATATTCATTACGTCCGCTGAATCGTCGCGCCTGGTCGGATCGCCTGGCTGGTTACTGGCGGCTTGGGCGCTTGCGGGCGTGCTCACGATCACCGGCGCACTCTGCTGCGCGGAACTCGCAGCAATGTGGCCACGTGCCGGTGGGCAATACGTGTTTCTGCGTGAGGCGTATGGGCCATCCATCGGATTTCTTTTCGGCTGGGGTCTGTTTCTGATTATTCAAACGGGAACGATTGCGGCCGTCGCTGTTGCTTTCGCCAACTTTACCGGCGTACTCACAAGCAGTGTATCAGGCGACAGTTATCTCATCGCACCCATTGTCGTGTTGAAGCCGTTCACGATCAGCGGGCTTTCGTTCAATGGTTACGCGTTGAGCCTGTCGAGCCAGCAACTCCTCGCCGTGGTCATGATTTTGTTTCTTACGTTCATCAACACTCGCGGGCTACAAACCGGAAAAGTCATTCAGAACACTTTCACGGTCACAAAAACCGCTGCGCTACTCGGATTGATCTTGATTGGATTATTGATCGGGTGGAATTCCAATAGCGCCGCTTATACGTCGTCGTGGTGGGCATCATGGGAAAACGGCTGGAAGCCGACGGCAGCACAGGTCTGGTTTGATCCTGCGGGCGAAGGACTGCTGGTGCTTGCGTTGCTGATGTTACTTGGCCGAGCGATGGTTGGACCACTCTTCGCGCAGTCCGCGTGGAACAATGTCACCTTCACGGCCGGTGAAGTGCGCGATCCGGGTAAGAATCTGCCACGCGCGCTCTTGCTTGGTTGCGGCATCGTCGTCACGTTGTACCTGCTGGCGAATCTTGCTTACGTGGTGACGCTGCCGCTTTCCGGTATTCAAAATGCGCCGCAGAATCGTGTTGCGACGGCGGTGATGCAGTCGGTGCTGGGTAGCAAGGGTACCGTGATCATGGCGCTGGCGATCATGATTTCGACGTTTGGTTGCAACAATGGATTAATACTGGCAGGCGCGCGTGTTTACTACGCGATGGCGCGTGATGGGTTGTTCTTCAAACGAGTGGATAGCGTCAATGCGCATCATGTGCCGGCCGTTGCTTTAATTACTCAGGGATTGTGGGCTTCGTTTCTCGTGCTTCCACGGACCGTTACGGTCAATCAACAGACCGGTGGCTATTCGTTTGGAAATGTTTACACGCAATTGCTCGAATATATCGTTTCGGCTGATTTGATTTTTTACGTGTTGATGGTTGGCGCGGTGATTGTGATGCGGCGGAAGGCTCCGGAGATTGAGCGTCCTTATCGAACGATTGGTTATCCGGTTGTGCCGTTGATTTACATCGTGCTTGCGGGATTGTTCATCATTGATTTGGCGATCCTGGCGCCATCGACGTCGGGCATTGGATACTTGTTAGTGTTTACGGGTATTCCGATCTACTTTTTATGGCGAGGTAAAAGTAGACAGGATTAACAAGATTTTTTACAGGATTGACATGTAAATCTTGCTCACATCTTGTTAATCCTGTCTAACTATTTCACCCATTCAGCGGCGATCTCGGTTTCGACTTTAACCGGCACCGTCTTTAAATACTCCTCACCGGCGACGCACATTACGCGTTCGACTTTCGCTGCCACACTTTCAGCTTCATCAGCATCAGATTCCACGACAATCTCATCGTGAATGATGTTCACGACTTTCGCGTTCGTCTCGCTCAGTTCTTCTTTCAACAACTTGAGGGCGCGCTTAAGAATGTCGGCACTCGTGCCTTGTATCGGTGTGTTCTTGCCGTTGCGCTGCGTCATCGAGATCTGTTGCCGATCGTTCTCGTCATAACGGAAACGCACCAGACGTCCTGAAGCAGTGCGTGCCTGTCGCTCACTCACCGCCCGGTTCGCAGCTTCGCGCAGGTAGGTATCGAGTTGTCGATACGTTCCGAAGTAGCGCCGCAAAACATTCTCCGCGTCTGACACACTCAATCCCGTCATCAACGCAAAACGCTGCGCGCCGATTCCGTAAACCACGCCGAAGTTCAATCGCTTCGCAAAGTCGCGTTGCTCTTTCGTGACCTGGTCCAAAGAAGCGTTGAAGACCTGTGCTGCCGTCACACGATGCAGATCCGCTCCCGAATTGAAAGCCTCGATAAACCCACGATCACCCGAAAACTCCGCGAGAATTCTCAACTCAATCTGCGAATAGTCGGCGATGATCAACTTTCTTTCCTCAGGATGACCACTGAAACAACGCCGGTACTCGACCGCGTGTGGCACTTGTTGAATATTCGGATTGGTACACGCAAATCGCCCGGTCGGTGCGCCTATCTGCCTGAAATCCGCGTGCAGACGCTTCGTCACGGGATTGATCAGGTCGATCATGTTTTCCCCGTAACTCGTCAGCGCCTTCTGCACGGTGCGATATTCAAGCAATGTTCCGATGATTGGATACTGCGCCGCGAGTGGCTGAAGCTTCCAGTTGCGTGTGGAATCAGGAACGGGAATGCCGAGGCGGCTGAGCGCCTTAGTCAACTGCTGCTGCGAATCGAGATTGATGTCGTCGCGCTGTGGACCACCAAACAGCGTCCCCTGCGACGACTCCTCTGCCAAAACTTGCTGCAACTGTTCCGCAAGTTCAACCCGTTTCTTTTCAACAATGCCAAGCTGATCGAGCCAGCGATCCTTGTGCATGTAAAAACCCGCAAGCTCGATATCGACCACCGGCATCACGCATTCAAACTCGAGTTGTGCACACTTCACTAAAGATTCCGACTTCAGCCTCTCGATCAACTTTTCACGCAAAGGCAGCAGGACCGCCGCGTCACGCGCAGCGTATTCGAGTTGCGCTTCCGATAACTCAAAGTTCCAGTTTGACAGCCGTTCTGACTTATCGACTGCTTCGTTCAGGTAACGACTGGCGACCGTCTCCAGACCGTGACGTTCTTCAATATCGCCGGCCCCGACAATTTGGCTTGCCAGTAACGTGTCGAATAATCCGACCAGATCGACACCGAGATTGTGCTTGATAAACTTTGCGTCAAACTTGGCGTTATGAGCGATCTTGATTGGTCTCGGCGCCGCGAGCAGACGACGAAGTGGAGCGAGTGCTTCGCTCTTTGTAGAGTCGCCGTTGGCGAAGTGATCGAAGTCTATGATGAAGACGCGGTCTGTGGTCGCGAGTTGAATCAGTCGCAGGCGCGAGGTATACGGATCGAGCTCGGTGGTTTCTGTGTCGAGGCCAACCACCGGTTGCGTTGCGAGGGTTTCGATTGCTTTCCGAAGTTCATCGGCGTTCTGGATTAACTGATAGTTCATTAAGAGATATAAGTCCTGTGGGACCTATATTGCCATGAGTCGCTTCAGCATAAAAATCTGCCCCTTATGCTGTGCTTCGTGATCGATCAGGCGATGCAGGATGTAGCGCAGATTGTATTCGGTGGCCTGACCTTTCCGTTCGAAAGTGATTATGCGTTCGAGATCTTTGTCGTTATATGAAAAAAGCACGTCGCGTGTTTGATTGCGGATCTTTTCAATTTCGCTCAGACAAAACTCAGCCGTGTAACCATTTCGCGCCACTCTTTCAAGGTCGTCCAGAATGTCCCAGTAGGGAGCGTTCTTAACCTCTTCTGTGAGTTCCTGTCCGCTTACGACCATCTTCATCCAGAACCACTCGGCTTCACCGATGTGCAACACGAGTCCACCGATCGAATGAGCGCCGAGAAACGCGGGCTTGCCAATCAAATCGTCGGGGATCGTTCGTACCGCCGCACTTAGTTGGCCGCGGACTTCCTCCATGCCGCTGAGGTAGTAACCAATATTTGTCGCTAACCCTGGATGTGAAGTTAAGAGTCTGCGTCTCATATCAACTAATCCTTTCGTCCGGATGCGGTCTTACTAAGATCAACAAAAGCGCCGCAGCCGCGGCTCCCATGGAGGCGCTAATCAGGAACGCTGTCGTCGGCCCTTTCCAGTCCCAGATCATACCCATCAGGAGCGATGCAGGAAATACCGTGATGCCGAAAGCAAGATTGTACAAGCCGTACGCCGTTCCGCGTTGTTCCGGCCGCACGAGATCCGCCACCAGTGCCTTCTCCGCTCCTTCAACAAGTCCGAAATAGATGCCGTAGATCAGAAAAAGGATCCAAAGGGACGCTTTATTCGTCGCAAAGCCAAATCCGGCATAGACCGCGGCATACAAGATCCAACCGGAAACAATCAATCGCTTGCGGCCCAGACGATCTGAGAGATCCCCACCGAACAGCGAGCTCAAAACCTTCATGCCGTGATGTGCCGCCCAAAGTAACGGCACCATTGCGACAGATACGCCAGAATCCATCGCACGCAGGATGAGAAAACTGTCCGAAGAGTTAGAAAGAGTGAAGAGTGCCAGCACTAACAGGAAGCGCTTGAAATTTCTATCAAACCCGCGTAGCGAGAGTTTAACTACCTCCGTTCCTTGTTGCGTCTTCACCGGCGACTCGCGCATGAAAACCGCCGCGACAATGACCGCGAGTAACGCCGGTACGGAAGCAACCAGAAAAATGCGCGAGAACTCGCCGGTAGTGGGCGACCTGGAATTTGCTACGAACAGTACGACTAGCAGATAGCCGATGATTGGACCGATCACGGCGCCTGCGTGGTCCATAGCCCTGTGAAAACCAAACGCAATGCCGCGTTGCTCAGTTCGAACCGTGTCGGCGATCATCGCGTCACGCGGCGCTGTTCTAATTCCTTTACCTACGCGATCGGTAAGCCGGATCGCGAGCACCTGTGTCCATGTCTGCGCGAACGCGAGCAGCGGTCTGGCCAGCGACGCGAGTGAGTAACCGGCCACGACTAGTGCTTTTCTTTTCCCGAGCCGATCGCTGAGATAACCCGCGAAGAGTTTCAACAGACTCGAAATCGATTCGGCGAGCCCTTCAATCGTCCCAATTGCTTTAGCCGAAGCACCTAAACTGGTAGCGAGGAAAATCGGCAGGAGCGGATAAATAATCTCACTCGAAGCATCATTCAGCAGACTCACCAACCCAATCGCAAACACATTCCTCGGCAACCCACGATACCGCCGCCACAAACCGTTAATGTGGCCATGGTTTGCAGAACTAAGGTTTGGCGTAGCTTGCCCTCACGATGGTCTTGATGTTTCCGCGCACGTGGAAGTCGACCTTCGATGTCGACGCGCAAAGGGTCGCAGGCGGCGACGAAGTCTTCGAGGATGATGTTGACTACGTGCTCGTGGAAAATTTTGATGTTGCGGAAAGAATTTATGTAGAACTTCAAGCTCTTTAGTTCAATACAACGCTCGTTTGGAACGTATTCGAGACGGATGGTGGCGAAGTCAGGAAAATCCGAGAACGGGCAGATCGCTGTGAACTCAGTGATCTCAAAATTGATTTTGATTTCGCGACCCGGAAACTCGTACGGGAACGTGTCCAGCGGAAACAGATTCATCTCCGCACGCGGCGTCGACTGAATGTCGAGGCACTGTTGGTTTGGTGGCGGCAAAGTAACCATTGGACCCGGATCTTAACAAATCCGTGTGATCCGTGTTATCCCGTGGCTAAACCTCTGCTGCCTGACGACCGCCTCCTCCGCGGTCGAAAAACTTAATCAGCACGAGGCCGGCGATGAAGCCGCCAATGTGGGCCGCATACGCAACGCCGCCCTGCTGCGAACCACCGCCAAGCATTCCGAGTCCGCTAATCAATTGGAAAGCGAACCAGATTCCAATCGCCACCCAGGCGGGAACGTCGGTGAGAAAGCGGAATAGGATCACCGTCACGCGGCGTTTGGGATGTAACAAAAGGTAACCACCCAACACGCCAGAGATCGCTCCGGAAGCTCCAAGACTCGGAACCAAAAGGCTGCTTTCGTCGGTCGAAAAAAGGCTGGTCGTAAACACGTGGGCCAAGGAAGCGATGATGCCGCACAACAAATAGAAAATGAGGTACTTCACATGCCCGAGACGATCTTCGATGTTGTCACCAAAGATCCACAGGAAGAGCATGTTACCGGCGATGTGCGCGATACCGCCGTGCATGAACATCGACGTGAAGAGCGTGAAGTAAACCGATCCGGGAGTCGGACCAAGACCGGGAACTTCAACTCTCTGGCCTGTAATCGGGTGTTCCAGTATGCGCGCCGGCGTGACGATGTCAGTGCCGCGAAGAATTTCGGCGGGAACAGTTGAGAACGAATAGGTAAACTGCTCGTTACTTCCGATACCCTGTAGAACAACAAAGACAAAAATATTGAGGGCTATGATCGCGTAATTAACCAGGGGCGTGGATAGTCTGTCGGCGTTGTCGTCATACAGCGGAAAAACCATCGTCCATCACCTCCGTGGAGTGCGGCGGCCTGACGCCGCTTTGGTCTTGATGAAGCGCGATCGATAAGAAAGCGGCGTCAGGCCGCCGCTCACCAAAGAGAAATTTTGTATGCAAACGCTATGCGCAGATGTGACACGACTGTTTAAACCGTTAATCCATACCACGCTCGGCAACCGGCACACCCGCGTGCGCTATGGCGGGCTCGTGAGGCTTTAGTAATTCATAACCTTCAGAGCGCGCCACATATGTCGCTGCGGTGATGTCGCCAGTGACGTTTAGTGTGGTCCGACACATATCGAGAATGCGATCAACGCCCAGAATGATGGCGATCAACGCCGGATTTACACCAATCGTTACGAGGACGCCGATGATAAAAGGAATCGATCCTGACGGCACACCAGCCGTGCCAATTCCACCGAGAATCGCGAGATAGACCACCATCAACTGTTGGGCCAGCGTCAGGTCGACGCCTGCAAGCTGGGCCAGGAACAGGACCGTCACACCTTCGTACAGTGCAGTGCCGTTTTGATTCGCTGTCGCGCCGACAGTCAGTACGAAACTATTGATTTGCTGAGGCACGCCGAGGTTCTGTTCCGACACTCGCAAGGCAGTCGGCAAAGTGGCGTTCGACGACGACGTCGAGAAAGCCGTCAGGATCACAGTCTTAATGCGACGGAAAAACTCGATCGGCGAGATGCGCGAGAGGAAGTAGATCGAAAGAGAGTAAACACCAAACATGTGCAGCGACAGTCCGAGCAGCACGGTGAGCACGAACCATGCGAGTGCCTGCAACAAGTCGAGACCAAAACGCGCGGTGTTGTTGAAGAGCAGACACGCGACCGCGTACGGCGCAAACTTCATGATGATCTCGATGATCTTCGCCGTGATCTCATAAACACCTTGGAGCACGCTAAGCACTGGCGCCGTAACCGTCACTGGCAGGAGGGTGATCGCGATGCCGATGATGAGGGCAAAGAACATGATGTGAAGCATGTTCGGATCTTCTTTGCCCGAGATTGCGTAAAACGGATTCTTGGGAACGATCGTCTCCACCACGGCCATCAGAGGCTTCGGCGTCGCGCTACTTGCCTGCTTAGCGGCTTCGACAGTCTTTGTCGCATCAGTTGCGTATCGTTGCTGCAATGCCGCAGAGGTATTTGGATCGATGCGTTCGCCGGGCCGGATAGTGTTCGCGAGCGTGATGCCGATGGCGACCGAGATCGCGGAGATTACGAGGCAGTAGGCAAACGACTTGAGACCCACGCGCCCGAGTTTGCGGATGTCGCCAATACCTGCGACGCCAACTACGAGTGACGCAAAGACGAGTGGGACAACGATCATCAGCAATAAACGCAGAAACAGTTGGCCCACCGGCTGGGTGATGTTATCGACTACCCACGCGACCTTCGGATGATCGCCGCCAAAAAGTCGATTGACAGTCACACCGGCGATCACACCGACTGCGAGGCCAATAAGGATCTTGTTGTGAAGCGCTATGCCTTTTGGTTTGTCTGGAGTTTTCGCGTCAAGATCAGTGCCGAGCTCGCGTTCAAACGCATTTCGATCGACTCGTTTGTCGTCTCTTTTGTCAGACATTTTTTTCGCCTTATTAACGACCCCAACGGAGCTTATCGCGCAAAACGTCGAAGTAGTTTCTGTTCATTGGCTGAATGAGATTGAATGTCGTCTGGCTCTTTCGAATTACGACTTTATCCGCAACCTTTAGAGGAAAACCGACTTGACCATCAAGCGTCAATGCCACCTCTTCCTGGTCCGTCTTTAACAACAATTCGATCTCGGCGTCGTCCGGCACGACGATGGGACGATTCGAGAGTGTAAAAGGACAGATGGGAGTAATAACCACCGCGTTCATTGAAGGAAAGATTACCGGACCACCGGCCGAAAGATTGTAGGCAGTTGAACCAGTCGGCGTAGAAACTATCAGACCATCCGCCCGAAACGAGTTGACGAACTGGCTGTTCAGATAAGCCTCAATTTCGATGATACGAGCGAGGGCTGACTTGTTGATAACTACGTCGTTTAGAACCCGGCTCGTCTTGGGCGGCTCTTCGGCACGTCGTAACTCAACCGCGAGCATCACACGCCGGTCGAGGCGGTAATTTCCAGCGAGGATCGACTCGAGCGCGCTGTAAAGTTCTTCGATGCGAAATTCGGCGAGATAACCAAGACCACCATAGTTGACGCCGAGGACCGGCACCTCCTGATCGCCGATCATGCGCGCGGTGGCGATCATGGTGCCATCACCGCCGAGCACAAGCATCAGATCGACTTCGTTCGCTAGACTTTCATTAACAACCTGTTTAACTGGACATCCGGTCTGGTGCTCGATCTGCTCGCGCTCGATTTCAGGCCCGCCGATGAGCTTGATGTCGCGCTCGGCAAGCCACACCACCAGCTCGCAGATGGTTTTCAGTGCTTCAGGTTGGTGCGGTTTAAGGACGATGCCTATCCGCTTGATTGGCGACATGATTTGAAGTGGGAGCGTTAAACAGCGGGATGATACTGTCGCAAGACAGTTTCACGCAAAGGCGCAAAGGAGAAGACGCAAAGGCGCAGTTCTTTTGAGACCAACACTTTCATTTGCGCCTTTGCGTCTGCCCTTTGCGCCTTTGCGTGAAACTTAAAGCCGGTACAGCGCCAGGTACTCTACATTTCCCTCGGCCCCAGTGATTGGCGATTCGATTACCTTCACGATCTCTAGCCCGAGCGCACGCGCAGCATTGTTCACGTCCTCGATCACGCGAAGCCTCTTTGCCTCATCACGCACAACTCCACCACCGCCCACTTCCCCGCGACCGACCTCAAACTGCGGCTTGATAAGCGTAACGATCGAGCCGTCCGGCGCGAGCAAAGGAACAATCGCCGGCAACACCTTAGTCGCTGAGATAAAAGAAAGGTCCATCACGATGAGATCAAACTTTTGCGGAAAGTCCTCTGATGTGAAATACCGCGCGTTCACTCCTTCGCGAACTTCAACACGAGAATCGTTCCGCAATCTCCAGTCGATCTGGTTGTGCCCAACGTCTACAGCAAAAACCTTCTTTGCACCGTGTTGCAGCAAACAGTCAGTGAAGCCTCCGGTCGAAGCGCCAACATCAAGACACGTTAGCCCCGAGACGTCGATCTGAAACTCACGTAGCGCTGCTTCGAGTTTCAGGCCTCCACGCCCGACGTATCGCGTAGTTGGATCATCGCCGCCTTTGATTCGAATTGATGAGTTGATATCGAACTGGTGGGAAGGTTTTTCAACCCGCTGCTCGTCGACAAGCACGACGCCGGCCATCACCATTGCCTGAGCTTTCGTGCGAGAGTCTGCGAGACCTCGCTCGACAAGCAGTTTGTCTATTCGTTCGCGCTTCACGCGACAAGATTAACAAGAATACTCCTGTAAATCCTGTATCAAGCGCGTCTGGTCAGTGCTCGCGGCGTGTCGCTCAAGCGAAGCTCTGCCGCGCAACTATCACAGAGCCAAACGAGAATTTGTGGAGCATCGGCCCAAAAGAATGACGTAACCTTACTCGCCATTTGCACGGCCTCATTTACGCGGAGTCGTTGCAAAGCCTGAATGTAAAAAACCCCATTGTAGAAATCACCATCAGCACCTTCCTCGCGGTGGATACACTCCCGCTCGCGATACATCTGTCTAGTCATGATGATTCACCAATCCCTGCGCCACCGAGGCACAGAAAACAGATTCATTAATCAAATGTCGGGGTTACTATTAAAAAGTGTGAGTTGAAAAACAGGGCGAACTAACGTAGTGAATCAGATGATGCCACTCGATCACGATTACGTCAATACATGTATTTTTTGCCTATGGGTTAGGTCTTCTGCGGCCCTCGAAGATCTCGTCAAGATTTGAAAGATCGCGATGGTTGTTGTAGCGCTCAGCGCGACGACGCTCGCGTCTCCACACGCGTCGAGCACGTCGTTCCTGCCATTCATCGTAAAGGACTGTGTCGCGGATACGATGCAACGCATCGTCTTCGTTCATTCGCTGCGTATCGGTCGGTATGCCCATGTAGTCGTCGTCAGGCTTAGCGGCCACTACGGGTTTCCGCTTCACGGGCGCTTTCTTTGGTGCGCTCTCCTCTGCAGGAATCAACTCCTCATCGGTAGTGTTTGCTTCCTGGGGCGTTTCTTCAACAACGGCAACGGGCATCTCTGCCGGTGGATTCTCGGCGACAGCAACTGGCGCCTGAGGCACGTCAACTTGTGTGACCTCAACCGGCACGTTTTGAACATTCCGCATCTTGAGGTACGACGCCAGTAACGCCGAAGCAGCGCCGAGCATCATCGCCACGGCGAACGCGCCGCCCAGAAACCATTGCCTACGGTGCCGCACCTTCGCGTCGATCTTCTCCAAAGGCACGACCGGCCGCGCCGTCAGCAACGTTCGCTCGTCGTTAAACTGCGGACCCGAAACCAGATTAGGGGAATCTATAGCGCTATCAAATCTATAATTCATCGTTTTACTACTTTAGGCACAATTGTCGGGAGGATTCGCCTGCCCAAGTTCTTTGCAATCACGAGGCCACGCACAGAACACGAGTTTTGGGAGAGATCTAACGGGAAGAAGAACGGAAATGGTGCACTGACTGCCACGAAAAGGCACAAAGGGTTTGTGACTTTTGTGCCTTTAGTGGGTTAAGAAACTGTGCGGCGTGCTTTGGTGCGACGATCGTCAAGCACGTCGATACTCTCTCTCACGCGGTTGTAGATGCCGTCAGCGTCGAGCCCATACTTCGCCAGCAATAATTTTGCGTCACCGTGAGTGATGAGGCGATCGGGGATTCCCATACGCACGACGTGAACCTTGTCCTGCAGGCCATTCTCCTCGAGCAACTCCATCACCGCCGATCCGAAACCGCCGGCCAGGTACGCTTCCTCGACGGTCACGATCAGGCGTTTTGTGCGCGCGAGGGCGAGTAACAACGGAGTGTCGAGTGGCTTAACAAATCTTGCGTTAACAACTGTGGTATCGATGCGGTCTTTCGCAAGCCGCTCGGCAGCCGCAAGCGATGGATGGACCATCGAGCCGTAAGCAACAATCGCTATTTCTCCACCGTCGCGCAGTATTTCGCCTTTGCCGATTTCGAGCAGTTCGGGTTCGCGATCGATCGGAACGCCGATGCCATTGCCGCGTGGATAACGCATCGCCGCCGGTCCCGCATGCTCGAGCATGGTGAACATCATGTCGCGCATCTCGCCTTCGTCTTTCGGCGCCATCAGGACAATGTTTGGTATGGGTCGCAGATATGCGATGTCAAGCAGTCCGTGATGAGTTTGTCCGTCTCCGCCGGCGATGCCGCCACGATCGAGACAGAACTTCACGTTGAGATCCTGAATGCAGACGTCGTGTACCAATTGATCGAAACCACGCTGAAGGAAAGTTGAATAAATCGCGCACACTGGCTTCAGTCCTTCGCACGACATGCCGGCTGCAAAGGTGACGCAGTGTTGCTCGGCGATGCCGACGTCAAAAGATCTTTCGGGAAACTTCTCGAGTGCGGTGCAAACGCCCGTGCCATCCGGCATTGCAGCAGTCAAAGCTACGACTTTCTGGTCCTTCTCCATCAACTCTGCCAGCGTGTCGCCAAATACTTTCGTATAAGTTGGCGTCTTTGAAGTGCTCTTGTGCGGCATTCCGGTCTTCAGATCAAACGGGCCGGTTGCATGCCAGCGATAGTAATCGGGCTCAGCTTGCGGAAAACCCTTGCCCTTCGTGGTCAAAGCATGAACGATGACTGGTCCGTCTTTGATCTGTTTCGCTTCCTGCAAAGCGGCGACGAGCGCGCGTGGATTGTGACCGTCAACGTAGCCGATGTATTTGAAACCAAGCTCGCTCACGAGTGCGCCCGGCAACACTGCGGCCGCGATCACGTCTTTCATCGTCTTCGCAGCGTGGTGCAGGCGTTCACCTACTGAAGGAATTGCGAGCAGCTTCCCTTCAACTTCGTCTTTAAAGCGGTGATAACCGTGAGCGCCGCGAATGCGATTGAGATAACCCGTTAACGCGCCAACAGCGGGCGCGATCGACATTTCGTTATCGTTGAGCACAACGATCAGACGGCTTTTCAAATGTCCGGCCTGGTTGATTGCTTCCATAGCCATGCCGCCTGCGAGCGATGCGTCGCCGATTAGCGCGACGACGTGATGGTCTTCGCCCTTTCGGTCGCGAGCGATCGCCATCCCAAGCGCTGCGGAGAGTGACGTCGAGGCGTGTCCGGCGCCGAAAGTGTCGTATTCAGATTCGTCGCGACGGAGAAAGCCGCTGATGCCGCCGTACTGCTTGATCGTCGGGAGCAAATCGCGCCTGCCTGTCAGAATCTTGTGTGCGTAAGCCTGGTGGCCGACGTCCCAAACCAAACGATCCCGTGGCGTATCGAACGCGTAGTGCAGCGCGACGGCGAGCTCTACGGCGCCCAGCGAGGCACCCGTATGGCCGCCCACGCGCGACATCGTTTCCAGGATGTAAGCGCGAATTTCGTCGGCAACGGTTCGAAGTTGATCTGGTGATAGTGTTCGCAGGTCTGCAGGTGAGTTAATACTCTCGAGAAGCGTCATCGTGGCCGCATTGTACTCCAATCGTTGGCTTTTGCTATCGCGCACATAACCGCTACTTCATGCTGTAAAGTACTCTGCGTCCATGCTTTTGTCAACGGGTTTCACGCAAAGGCGCAAAGTGAGCAAAGTCCGCAAAGATAGAGATCGGCTTTCTTTGCGCCTTTGCGTGAACTTTGCGCCTTTGCGTGAAATACGCACTGAACTGACGCATCACGGAGATCGTAATTTCCGGCAATGGAACTGGAACTAGTCTTTAGGGCATTGGCTGACAACACGCGCCTGCGGCTCATCCACCTGCTGGGCGACGATGAACTGTGTGTCTGCTCGTGCGTTGAAGTTCTCAGGACTAATCAGCCAAAAGTTTCGCGGCACCTTGCGTATCTTCGCCGCGCCGGCCTCGTCGCCGCGCGTCGCGATGGAAAGTGGACTCACTATCGCCTAACTCAACCATCCGACATCCACGTCGCCAGAATCTTCAGCGAGCTGCGCGCGAGACTGGCAAACGAGCCACAAATGCAAAGTGACAAGGCCCGGCTCGAGAGCGCCCTGTCTAAGCACGTCTTAAATTCTGCACAGCAATCTCCGGACGCACACCAAAGCGTAGCGGCAAACCAATAACGCCTGTCCCAGTTGAAACGTAAAGCTGTGTGTCGCCGCGGCGAAACAATCCACGCGCGTACTTCAGATCGGCCGTTGCGAAACGTGCGGGAGCACCGAGGAACGGAAAATTTAGTTGCCCACCGTGCGTGTGTCCACTAAGAATCAGCGACACGTTCTTAGTCTGTTCAAAATCGAGCACTGTTGGTTGATGCGACAGCAAGATCGTGGGCGCGGTCGTTTTCAAGCCGGAGAAGGCGCGCTGCCAATCGACGGCGTTCCAGGTCCAATCGTCGATGCCGGATAACTGGATCGCATCGGAGCCGCGCTGAAGAGTTGTGTGCGCATTGTTCAAAACGGCGATGTGATGACGTTGTAGCGCGCGCGTGGTCAATTCCGGATCGGTGTAGTGGTCGTGATTACCGAGCACAGCCCAAACGCCTTCAGGCGCATTCAGTGCGCCCAAAGCTTCAGCGCACGGCTCGATGTAACGCCGGTACGTCGTGCTGTAATCGCCGGTGAGGACAAACATGTCGGGGCGGGTTTGCTGTGCAAGACTTACAACGCGGCGCACTTCGTCTATACCAAGAATGCGACTGTGATGAACGTCGGTGAGTTGAGTGATGCGAAATCCCTCAAATGCGGCCGGCAAATCGCGAATGAGGATGTCTGTTTCAGAGACCAGATAGTTGTAAGGTTCGATCAGACGCGAGTAAGCCGCGGTAGCTGAAACCCCAACGAGCGGCGCCGAAATCAGGCCGCTTAGAAACTGGCGCCGAGATGGCATCGGCGAATCTTATCTCAAGTACGTGCTTTCGGTCCTATCCGACTTATATTCAGCGCCTTGACAATCCGTTGCTCCCGACTAGAATTGGTTTTCGCCGATTGCGGCACGGAGATGTGGCCGAGTGGCTGAAGGCGGCGGTTTGCTAAACCGTTAAGGGTCAAAAGCCCTTCACAGGTTCGAATCCTGTCATCTCCGCCAGATTTTTAAGCCACAAAGAAGCACACAAAGCACAATTGATTTGTTCTCGTTCTTTTGTGCATTTTGTGCTTTTTTGTGGCTTCCAATTTTTGTGGCTTATGTCTGTTCGTGTTCGCTTCGCACCATCGCCTACCGGCTACCTGCACATCGGCGCCGCCCGTTCCGCTCTCTTCAACTGGCTTTACGCGCGGAAGACTGGCGGCAAGTTTCTGCTGCGCATCGAAGACACCGATCTGCAGCGTTCGACTGACGAATCAACTCGATCAATCATCGAGGGTCTCGAGTGGCTGGGACTCGATTACGATGAAGACCTCGTTTTCCAGTCTGCCAACGCGCCCGCACATCGCGCTGCCGCCAACCGTCTGCTCGAAGAGGGCAAGGCGTATCGCGACTTCACGCCGAAGGAACAGCGCGAAGATAAGAATGTAAAGGAAGTCATCACTGAGCGTGCACGCGCGCAGGAAGCGGAAGGAATGGACCAGCGAAGCAATCCGTTTCGCGACTTGCCGAAGGAAGAGTCCGATCGACGAGCTGCGGCGGGCGAACCATTCGCAGTGCGTTTGAAAGTTTCGACTGAAGGCCAGACAAGGTTTGACGACATCGTTTACGGAACGCAGGAGCGCAGTCACGCCGAGATCGAGGATCTCGTGCTGCTTCGTTCCGATGGTCATCCGCTTTATAACCTGTCAGTCGTGATCGACGACATTTCGATGGGCATCACGCACGTGATTCGCGGTCAGGATCATCTGACAAACACCCACAAGCAGATTCTTTTGTACGAGGCGCTCGAAGCTACGGTGCCGCGGTTTGCGCACCTGCCGTTAATACTCGCGCCGAACAAAGGCAAGCTTTCCAAACGCAAACACGGCGAGGTTGTTTCGCTAACGACCTATCGCGACCGCGGTTTTGTGCCGGCGGCGTTTCGTAACTTTCTAGCACTTCTTGGCTGGGCACCGCCGGAGGGGAAAGAAGTGCTGAGCAAAGAGGAACTGGTCGAATACTTCTCTCTCGAAGGCATCAATCGCGCAAACTCGATCTTCAACTTCCAGGAGAACGATCCCCGACGATGGACGGACGACAAAGCGCTCTGGATGAATGCGGAGTACATTCGGACCATGCCGCTCGACGAGTTGCTGCCGATGCTCAAAACCGAGCTGCGTGCAAACAAACTCTGGCGTGAGGAGTATGATGACGATGATCGTGAGTGGCTCGCCAGGACGGTCGATTTGATCCGGCAGCGCTACTTTACATTGAAGGACTTCTCCGGACAGGGACGCGCATATTTCTCCGACGACTTCGATTTCGACGAAACCGCAGTCAACAAGAATTTGCGCAAGGAGCCGCGTTTGCGCGAGTTGATGAATGGACTCGCTGACAAGTTGGAAAATGTGGAGCCGTTCAACATCGAGAGTTCGGAGGCAGCGTTGCGTGCGTTCGCAGACGAAGCAGGGGTGAAAGCGGGATTGCTGATCAACGGTGCGCGCACGATGCTGACCGGGCAAGCCGTTGGTCCATCAATGTTTGAGATTTTCGAGGTGCTCGGTCGCGATCAATCTGTGATACGACTACGAAGCGGCGTGCCGTGGTAAAAGTTAGCCACGGCTTACACGGATTTATTACTGATTTTGTAGGTGAGGAGTTTAGTGATGTTTAGAGGAATTACTTTGTTTGTAGCTTTTGTTTTGATGTGCGGAGTTGTTGTTGCTCAAAATTCAAACTCCTCGACTACTACTGAGCGACCTCGCACAGCGAATACAAACCGCGCCAAGCCCACCCCGGCGCAAACCGAGAAAACCGCAGCTCCTAAGAAACCGACCATCTCGGCCGATGCCGAGGGTGCCGGTGGTGTAAACGCTGCATTCAACGAGTTAATCGATGGAATCCGTCACGCGGACGTCGATGCCGTTACCAAAGTTTACTGGAACGATCGGCGTCTTAACATGTTCAACTACAACGGCTCAGTCACGAAGGGTTGGGAACAGGTAAAGAAGAACCGCGAATCGTCATATCCGGAAATCAAGGATGTGAAACTCGACGTGCGCGATGTGTCAATAACAATGTTGGGACCAAGCGGAGCTGTTGTGACTTGCCTGTGGACGCAATCGCAGGATTACAAGGGCGTTCCGGAGACTGCGTCGGGACGCATGACGCTCGTGTTCAAACGCCTCGGCACGGCGTGGAAAGCGATTCACCTGCATTCGTCGCCTGACACGCCGAATCCCGCGGTTATTCCGCCATCAGAACAGCGTCCGGCGGCGTCGCCTTCGCCGACGCCCTAACCGCGAAAACAACGCAAATCCGCGCAGATCCGCGGCTAAAATCATGGCCCAGCCCAGCCGTCGCCTTTCGGTCGAGCTTGCCCCAACCAACAACCGGCCCACGAATCGCCATCGCTACCGATTTGATCATCACGTAGTACATCACTTGCCGGTAACAGAACCTTTGCAGGAACAACCACCACAACAAACTCCATCGCTCGCGTCGCTCCATCAAGAACGCAAAGCACGCAGTGGCCCAGTCGATCGCGAGGAACAACGCGTAGTAGAGCAGCACCTGCTGCAGGTTTGTCGATGAGTAACCTGTCGGTTGCTGCAACCAATCCAACGCGCTCGACAAGAGCACGTAGATCAACATCAGATCCATTACCGGCGAGATGGATCAAACAGAGTATCCGCGTCGAGCGCGATAATGATTTCGCCACGCGCATGCCGCAAACCGACGTTTTGCGGGCACGACATACCGAGTCGTCGCGAGTGCGTGTTGCAGTTCGGCCTGAGCTTTTTTCGCTTTTCGCTCGGTTGGGTTCGCCGGAAAATTTGGAGTCTTGGGCTTTAGATCAGCGGGGTGCGGCAGACTCGGAATCTGTCTGAGATTGAACTTGGGAAGAACGGGATTCGCGAGCACACTTGCGATAAAAACAACCGCCAGTCCGGTAGCAACAATCGACAGGCCTAGCCATATACGGCGAACGCGCCGCCAACGCAGGCCCTGTGGATCGTGAAAGACGGGTGATTCGGAGGCTAACAAGTCGGATTTCTCGGATGCTTGCAATAAAAGTTCGTGAGCCACATCACGAGGAAACCACGGGCCGGCGGGTTAAATCTTTTATCTTTTTGCGCTTCTTGTGGCTTTTTGTCCCAAAGTGAAAGCCGTCCACGACAATGCCGTGGACGGCTTCGGTGAACTGTTGGGATTGGCCTAAGGCTGACTGCACATTGCAGTGAGACTACTGAACCAGAATCCTAACGAGTTAGCTGGTTCAGAGGTCAGGCCGCAGCCACCTCACTGTGATAAGAACTCATATATTTTAGAATCACCTCCTTTCCAGTGTTGCGGCGATAATAAGACAACAGGGAGTGAGCGTCAACCGGTAATTTTGGCCGCGGATTTACGCGGATTAACGCGGATACAAAAGTGCTTTTTCTGATCTGCGTTCATCCGTGTAAATCCGCGGCTAAAATTCCTCTGGTGTAAACGCGCCAGGGGTTTTCGATTCCGAAGAAGTAAGCGAGCTCTCGATAGTCATCACAATCATGAATGACGAAGTCGGCAAGTTTACCTGGCTCCAACGATCCGATCCGATCGCCGCGATTCAAACTGTAAGCAGCGTTGATCGTCACAGCCGTGATCGCTTCCGCAGGTGTCATCTTCATGTGTGTGGCCGCGAGCGAGAGAATCATCCGCATTGAAGGCGTCGGTGAAGAGCCGGGATTGAAATCAGTTGCGAGAACTACAGCAAGCCCTGCATCGATCATTTCACGGGCGGCTGGATAGCGCGTCGAACCGAGTGCGTAAACCGAACCAGGCAACAGCACCGGTTGCACACCTGCCTCTTTTAGCGCTGCGATTCCCGCCGCATCCGTGTGCTCCAGATGATCTGCGGTGACTGTTCCCAACTCGGCCGCGAGCTTTGCGCCGCCGGAAAGTGAAAGTTGATCGGCATGCATGCGCAACCCGAGGCCATGACAACGGGCAGCCGTAAGAATTTTCCACGATTCGTCAGTGGTAAAAACCTTCTCTTCGCAGAACACGTCACAGTATTCAGCCAGCTTCTGCTGCGCAACCTGCGGCAACATCTCATCAATCAAAAGTGAAACGTATTGCTCGCGTCTGTCGCGGTATTCGGGAGGAACACTGTGCGCGCCGAGAAATGTCGGTACGTAACGAAGCGACGTCTCCTCATCAAGCCGCCTGATCGCACGCAGGATCTTGACTTCATCTTCAAGCGATAATCCATAACCTGACTTCGCTTCTACCGTAGTCGTGCCGCCACGCAGAAACCATTGCGCATAACGCCGGCCCGTCGCAACCAACCCATCGACAGTCGCCGCACGCGTTCGATTGACCGTCGACTGAATCCCCCCGCCACGCGCAGCAATCTCCTGGTACGTCGCACCCTTGCTGCGTTCTTCGAATTCATCCACGCGTGTGCCGGCAAAAACTGGATGAGTGTGTGCGTCAACAAACCCAGGCAGCACCAACCGTCCCCCGGCATCAACAACCTCAGTATCAGCATCGATGAGCGCCTCAGTCTCATCGTTTGTCCCGACTCGTTCGATTAATCCATCGCGAACAAACAATCCACCACCTGCAACGATCGCGAGCTCACGCAACTCTGACCCGACACGCGGGCGCGCCGGTCCGGCAAGCGTCACAACCTGCGAACAGTTGATAACAGCAAAAGTCTTACTGGCGTTTTCTGAGGACATAAATTCCGAGGCCGACGACATTCGCGACCAAAACCGTAGCGATAATCTTCAACGCAAACGCTTTAAGATTCTCAACTTCCGTAATCGGCGCAATCGCGAAACGAATGTAGACCAAAGTAACAATAAAACCCGATGCGCAAGCGATCTTGAGCCACCACGGCGCCTTTACCCCAAGCGCCTTCATTCCAAACAACGGAATCGCAAACAAAACCAGATACGTCAGTGCGTAGAAAACTCCGCCCGCATTGTCGATCAATTGAAATGCTTCGTGCGCGTGTACACCTGTCAGGCTAGCGAACCCGATCACCAACGTCACGATGCCCACAAACAGAATCGAGTTGATCGGAGTCTTATACTTTGAATGTAAACGACTAAACCACGCGGGTAACAATCGATCCCAACCTGCGACCATCGGCAGCCGTGTGTTGCCGACGAAGTAAAGACTCATCAGCGCGATTGTCCTGACCGCAATCCCGAGAATTGCAACGGAGCCGATCGCACCTACCCAGCCTAGCTAACCAAATCCCATCGAAAGCACCTGGGGAATTGGTCCGATCACATCGACGCGATCGCGCGGGATAAATGCGACCACCGTGCTTGTGCCCAGAATAAACATCGCCGCAATGATTGGCGCTGAAATCATCACGGAACGGCCGATGTTGCGCGCTGGTGAGCGCGTCTCGCCGGCGGCGATGGCAATGTATTCGAAACCGGTCAGAGCGCCGAGCGCGAGCTTGCTTGCAACATTGATGTTGTACTCATTGAAGGTTGGAAACTGTAGCGTGAAGGGTTGGTACCCGGCCCCCATGGCGCGAGAAAGAGCAAAGAGCGGCAACAAGATCAAAGCAGCAAAAGTGATCATGTGCACTACGCCGCCCACGTTGTGAACCCACTTCCCCAGCGCGAGGCCACGTGTAGCAGCGACAACCATCGCTGATACCAGGATCGACGTGATCAGCATGATCATTATCCTGCTGTCTCTTATCCACGCTGCGGATGGTCCAATGGCATACGAGAGGTTCGTCGTCACTACCAATCCCGCGCCCGCCAGAATCGTGATAGCAAAGACCCATAGATTCCAGCCGACCATGAACGCGACAAAATCGTTAAAGGCCAGCTTGGACCACTGATAAAGACCGCCCTCATATGGCATCAGTCGGTTGAGAAAGATCACAGCGACCGCGAGCGGGACATAGAACGTGATGATCGCGAGGACCCAGAACATGCTCTGGTCGTGACCTAGCTTCGCGGCCCAGCCCACCCAAAACGTTCCCACTACGAACACAACCTGTGTAAGAACGAGATCAAATAGTCCGAGCTCTTTTTTGAAGACAGCACTGCGTGCTTCAACGTCACGCTCAGCTTCGGCGACGGTTGCCGAGGAATTGGTCTCTTCAGTGTTCATCGGCGGTTTGGGTCAACCATTGGACCACGTCTGGCCGCATTTCGGGAACAAATTCGTGCGCTGCGTCATAGCTCTTGAACTGCACGGACCGCGCCCGTGTCTTGAGTTGACGCTCGTAATCCTGCACACGTTCCGGTGAATAGAATTCGTCGCGTGTTCCGGCGAGATGAAACACGTCGAGCTGTGTCTGTCGATAAGTAGTGCTCGTTTCCCAATCACCGGGAATGCCTCCACAGATCCCAACTACTCCGCGCAGGTGATCGGGATATGTGAATGCGAAGCGATAATTGAGCGCGCACGACTGCGAAAAGCCGAGCAGAAAAATGCGTGATGGATCAGCAATGCCTTCGCCCGTCAAAATCTCAATCAGATCGAGCAGTGCTCGATGATGGACTGCGACTGATTCTTCACTTTTGAAGTTCGTCAACCAGCCAAATCCGAATCGCAGTGGACCACTGGCTTCACGCGGCTCTTTGATGTGCTGGTGAAATCCCTGCACCGAGGCGATCGCGAAATGTTCGGGCGCCATCTGTTGCGCTTCACGTATCATCTGACGTTTGTTTGCGCCGTAGCCGTGTAGTGCGATCAGTAGAGGCGCCGGTGACACGGTGCCGGGTCGCAAATCGTAGTAGAGGTTTATGCGAGCCTCTAAAATGCGGTCGAGTTGAGTATCCACAGGTTACGCAGATTACACCGATTTCTAGAATCTGTGTATCGATGCTACGATGGCGGAAACTCTTTCTCAGCGAGGTGCAATGATGAAATTTCCGGGTGGATTGAACATTCAACAGATGATGAAGCAGGCGCAGGTGATGCAGGAAAAAATGCAGAAAGAGATGGAAGAGCTGCGCGTTGAAGCTTCAGCCGGTGGCGGCGTGGTGACGGTGCAGATGAAAGGCAATCACGAAATCGTGGCGCTCAAGATCGATCCGGAAGCGGTTAAAGACGGCGACGTCGAAATGCTTCAGGACATGATTCTGGCCGCGGCCAACGAAGCCAATCGGAAAGTTGACGAAGCAATGAAGGGCAAGCTCGGCGGAATGTTGCCGCCAGGTTTGGGAGGCCTTTTCGGGTGAACAAGTCTCTGAAACAAGCGATTGCCAATTGTCGATTGCCAATTGCCAATTTGTTTAAGAGCGGAACCAATCGGCAATCGGCAATCGGAAGTTGGCAATGCTAGAGTACGCCGAACCAGTCACCAAACTGATCGATGAACTGAAACGACTGCCGAGTATTGGCCACAAGTCGGCGCAGCGGCTTGCGTTTCACATCATGCGTGCGCCCGAAACCGACCTCGAGCGGTTGATCGCTGCACTCAGAGAAGTTAAGCAAAGGATCGTTCTCTGCTCGATTTGCAACAACCTCACTGAAATTAATCCATGCCGGTTCTGTGCTGCACCCACGCGAGATCATTCGGTGATCTGCGTGGTGGAAGAGCCTCACAGTCTTGTGGCAGTGGAGAAGACGCGCAGCTTCAAAGGCGTGTATCACGTTCTGCACGGCAGTCTCTCGCCGATTCGTCATATTGGACCAAGCGAACTACAACTGGCCAATCTCCTGCCGCGTTTGAAACCGGAAAATAACGATGGTGTGGCCGTGAAGGAGGTGATACTCGCTACAAATCCAACCACCGAAGGCGAGGCTACCGCAAATTACATCAGTCGTTTATTGAAACCACTTGGGCTGCGAGTAACGAGAATCGCGATGGGAATGCCGGTGGGAAGTGACCTCGAATACGTTGACGAGGTCACCATGGACAAAGCGCTCGCAAACAGACATGAAATTTAGCCGCGGATTTACGCGGATAAACGCGGATCTGAAAAACAGAAAAGAATTCCTGATCCGCGTTCATCCGCGTAAATCCGCGGCTAACTTCTTCCTAGAAGCGGACGTGCTCCGGGGTAACCCCTGTCTTACATTCAGGACAATCTCCATCGTCATACATCTTCACATCAAACTCGATTAAAGACTTCACCGGTACACCTTCAACCTCCTCAGGCGCCAAATCGAAACGCACAATCGCACCGCAACCAATGATTCGCGCTCCCAGCGACGTCACCAGGTTCACTGTTTCGCCAATGGCGTTTCCGCTACGGATGATATCGTCGACGATGATGCAGGGATTGACGTCGCCCTGGTTCACGTACTGCCGAAACATGCGTTTGCCTTCCTCCTGCTCGGCCCAGTAGATCTGTTCCGCGTTGAGCGCATCCCGCACGCCGAAAGCGACGGGAATCCCGCCCGAACTGGGGCTGATGACGGCAACCTTTGGCAGTTGGCTCGAGATATCCTTTTCAAGTCGAAACTTCCGGCTCAGCGCTACGGCGAGCACACGCGCCGTGTCGTAATAACGGAACGCCAACGGCATTTGAAAGTAGTGTGGCGAGTGCTTTCCGTTTCGATAAATGAAGTGGCCTTCACGAAACGCTCCGGTGCGCGTCAAAATCTGCATTACTGCATCTTGGGAAGGAATAAGCTGGACCATGCGTTTCTCCTGATTTTTTTGTGCGCAGCATACATCAAATCAGTCCGTTTTCGCAGCACGTTCGACGTAGCGACGCTGATCGCGTGGTAAACCTTCCGGTAACGAGTCGACTGCGAACCATTCGGCACGCTCAACTTCCATCGCCAGTGGTTTGACATTCGCGTTGGCACGAGCGCGAAACAGCACTTCAACCTGTTTCGGTTTTTTGAACGAGCGCGCCGCGAACACCTCGACGTCTTCCAGTTCCAAACCGATCTCTTCGCGCAACTCCCGTCGCAAACAATCGATCGGTTGTTCACCTCGTTCGAGAAAACCGCCGGGCAATCCCCAGCCACTTCCGGCACGAAAGCGGTGTTTCAGAAGCAGAACCTGTTTCTGATCGTTAAAAATTACAGCGCCAGCCGTGACCGTGAAGCGGGTGTGCGTAAGACGCATACTCAAGCGCCGCATCCGCACGGGGAGTGAGCGCCAGATTTTGCTGATGAGATTCTGAAAAACGGCCACAGATAAACACTAATAACATGGATCGTGTACAATGCGCCCAACATGTCAGCAACTGAAACCGTCGCCGTTCCAAAACGGATTACAAACGCGCAGACCGTTTGTAATGAGAAAAACGAAAAGGGGAAACCCTGTTGGGGTCACCTGAAGCAGTTGCGAACCGCAGGCGAAGCGGCTGAGATCCATCTGCGTGGTGACGATGTCCTTTTTAAGTGCCAGACCTGCGGCACGTTTTACATGGGTCCACCGCTCGGACACGTACGCGATCCCTACAAGCAAAGCCGGTTTGTCGAAGCGGAGTTGCAGGCGTTATTGCAGGCGGCTGGCGGAACGCTTCCGGTTATCAAGAAAGATGACCGCGGCGTTTTTGTGATGGTTGAAACTGTGGTGGGCGATCAAGGTCATGCCGCGAAGCCTGCTCCACCGAAAGCCGCAGCACCGGCAGCGGCGGCGAAACCTGCGGCAGCAGCATCGGCGGCAGCAAAACCCGCAGCTCCCAAACCTGCGGGAGAACACAAACTCGGGCAAAACCCGAATCGACAACTATTCCGTCGTTCAACTTATGCAGGTGTTAAGGACACTGGACCAGTCGCAGGCGAGACGTTCGAGCAAAAGGTCGCGAGACTGAAGGCAGTTTCGGCCGGAGCGAAGCAACGTGCGGAAGAAGGCGGCGGTGAATCTGCGCCTGTCACCGCAGCTCCCGAAGCGCCTGAGGTACTGACATCTTTGGCACCTGATCAGGAAGTACCGCCACCCGCAGCAGCAGCTCCTGCGGCATCACCAGCACCAGCACATAAACCAACTGGCAACGCCGATCGTTCACTCATGAAGCGATCGACATACTGCGGCGTGGTCGACACCGGCCCCGTTCCCGGCGAAACGTTCCAACAAAAAGTCGCACGTCTTGCTGCCGTCTCAGCAGCCGCGAAACAACGCGCCGAAGGCGGGTAACACGGATTAACGCGGATCTAAGAACGGATCCGGTCCTTATCCGCGTAGAATCCGTGGCTAAACTAGTCGTGGGTTTCTTTGACGGTTAGCCCCTCGCGTGCGAGCTTCCAACTGAGCACTTCGGCGCCTTCTTCTGCGGCGAGAGCGGATTCGACGTCCGCCCGTCTTCCAGACGCACAGAGAAACGCGATGCATCCGCCGCCTCCTGCGCCGCAGACTTTTGCGGCTTCGGCGCCGTTGGCGAGTGCTTTCTCGACCAGCATATCCATTTGTGGCGTGGTGATGGTGGGAGCTAACCGTTTGCGATTCGGATAGGCCTGCTTCATCGTCGCGGCAACTTTGCCCCAGTCGTCGGCGAGCAGCGCTTCACGCATGCTGCGCGCGGAATCACGAATACCTTCGAACAGTTCAAACAACTCCGGATCACCATCGATGTGTCGCTTGTAGATTTCCCAGTTGTTGATTCCCGAGAGTCGTGGCTCGCCCGTGTAACAAATCGCGATCCGCTTTTCGAGCTCCTCGATATTGACGTCGAGCGCTTCACGCTCAATTCCATCCGGACGGAAGTGCACGCACGAAACCGATCCGAACAGCGGTGGATAGTAATCCTGAAAACCAGCCGGCACCTTGATCACTGTCGATTCAACATTCGCCGCGATGGTCACAAACTTTTTCTCGTCGTAACGATTACCGACCAACCGGTTCAACGCACCAATACAAGCAATCGCGAGCGCAGATGAACCTCCAAGGCCGGCGCCTGCCGGCACACTGCTCTCAGCAACAAGATGAAAGCCTGTCGTGGGCTTGAAGAAGTGGACCAGCTTTGAAACCAGTTCGAGTCGCTCTTCCTGTAGCAAGTCTTCAAGTGCCGATAGGTGCGTTTCAAAAGAAACTTTTCGATCGCGTGATTCAAGAATAATGCGGCCATCGTCGCGCGTCTCGATGCGGCAACGAGCATGAAGTGAAAGAGCAAAATTGACTGTGGTGGCGCCTGGATGAAAGAGATAGAGCGGCCAGATGTCGATAGTGCCGCCAGCAAGGTCGACACGAGGAGGTGCAGTTGATTCAATAATCATTGGCGATTTCCAATTGCCAATTGCCGATTGCGAAGATTAGATAACGACAGGCAAAGTAACAATTTCATCCGACCGTTTGCAAATTGGCAATTGGCAATTGGGAATCGGCAATTAGTCGGCATCGCCCTCTGACTTCTTATCGCCGCGTCGCTGGTGTTTGAACGGGATGTGTTCTCGAACCTCTTGTCGCAAATCCTGAAATTTCTCGCTGGCGGCGTGTTCGAGTTCCTGAAGTCGTTCAGGGTTAGCCTCTTCAACCTTAGGCGAAAGCCAGAACCTCTCGACGAGGTAAAAAGCGACGATTCCCAGCAACACGATCACGAGTAAAACTTTGCCCAGTCGCTGGAAGTCGCCAATCAGACCCATCACCGCGCCACTGAAGAAGTAGCCGGCCCCAGCGAGTATAAAAACCCACATGAAACAGCTCGCAAACGACAGCGCCAAAAACCGCAGGTAAGGCATTCGCCCGACGCCATAGAACACGCACGACGCCCAGCGCAGTCCATAAATATATTTGGAGAGGAATATCGAGAGTGGACCAAATTTGTTGGTCAGTCTTTGCAGTCGGGGTTGTGCAGCACGGTAAAAACGAAACTCTCTGACGCCTTCACAAAACCCGCGTCCCGCGAAATACGCAAGGTTGTCGCTCACGCAACCTGCAATCGTCCCCCACAGCAACACCTGGGCAAAGCTGTATTCGCCAAAAAACGCGCTGTGAGCAAGCACCCCCGCCAAAAGGAGGGTGATGTCTCCTTCCAACATGACGAGAATGAAAACCGCGTAGAGTCCGTACTGAAATAGTAAATCGTTGACGAAGTCGAGGTGCATGTATAAACCAGGGCTTAACTATGAAACTATGAAAGCCAGATAACACGAACGTCAACCGTTGGCGGCTGACAGAATAAACTGGAGGGCTAACTGTTGACTACTACTCTTCTATTTCTTCCTCTTGGGGAGGCTTAACCACTAATACCGGGCACGGAGCATGTCGCACAACCGACTCGGCAGTGGAACCAAAGAGGATCCGTCCCAAACCCGTCCGCCCGTGCGACGAAATCACTATCAAATCCACGTCACGTTCCTTTGCCACACGCACAATCTCGGACGCCGCCTCGCCGTGGACGACCAGTTCTTCCACGTCGATTCCGGAACACTCGTCGCATTCAGCGAGCTTTGGTAACTCACGTTCGGCTGAATCTTCAAGCTGCTCGGTTATGTCTGCGATCGGCAATGGTTCGGTCATACCCGAATAACCGACAGTCGGCACAATCGGTTCGATCACGTTGACGCAGATGATTGAAGCTCCAAATGTCCGCGCCAGCGATGCGGCGTAGGAGAGAGCGTAGTTGCCACACTCGCTGAAATCGGTGGGTAGAAGTATGGAGCGAATTTGCATACAGGACCTGTCGGTCATAAATAGGACGATTCGATTCTACTCCCTGAACCGTCTGTTTGACAGCCCCTGAACCCTCGACTATTCTTCGTCCACGCAGCTTCTTCCGCCCGGACCAAACTTATTGCCATGACTACTCCACGAAGCAACTTCATCGGGATTAACATATCCGGCATTCAGGCGCGTGCTGCGCTGATAGACCATGATGGAGCGCTGATCCAGACCAAAGTTGCTGAAATCGCTCCCAAAGAATTGATCCCACAACTGGCAGCGATGGTCGAGGAGCTCGGATCACGAGGCACAATCGCTGCGATCGGTGTCGCAATTCCCGGCCTCGTTAATCGACAAACGGATCGCGTAATAGCTCCACGAGATCTTCCGTCAACCATCGTTGAGGATCTTCATGGTGAGTTGACCCGAGCCACGGGCCTCCGAGTTGAGCTCGAAAACGACGCCAATGCCGCCGCTTATGGTGAATATAAAGTCGGGGCCGGTCGAGGCGCGCGCAACATGTTCTACATGATGATTGGTAACGGCATCGGCGGCGCGATCATCCTCGACGGAAAGCTTTGGACCGGCGCTTCAGGCTTTGCAGGTGAAGTGGGGCACATCACGATCGATACTGAGGGCCTTCAATGTGTTTGCGGTAATACCGGTTGTTTGGAGACGGTCGCATCGGCGCCAAGCATTGTTCGTCGCGCGCGCGAACGGCTGAATCGTGATTCGACCTCATCTCTATCACGACTTGCACTCAACAAATCATTTACTGCCGACGACGTTGCTCATCAGGCTAAGGACGGCGACGATTTTGCACTCATGATGATCGAGCGCACCGGAAAATATATCGGCACGGGCGCCGCAAGTGTCATCAATTTATTGAACATCGAACTCGTCGTGCTTGGCGGTGGTGTGATGGACGCCGGATCACTCATCCTCAATCCGATCATTCACGAAGTAAAACGCAGAGCATTTCAGCCTTGTTTTGAAGCAACGGAAATCGTCGCCGCAAAACTCGGCCTCGATGCAGCCCCCGTCGGCGCCGCCCTCCTCGCCCGCGACGCTGCCACAGATTAAGGCCACAAAAGGCACATAAAGCACAAAACGCACAAAAAAGACTTAGAACGATCTTTTGTGCCTTATGTGCTTTATGTGCTTTTTGTGGCCCCGTTTGAAATTCTCCTTCCATTTGGTAAAGTACGACGTTATTCGCATTACAACATTGTTCGAAAGGTTAGTGGGCACAGTAGCGCCCCGACAGGTTTGACCTGCGGCGATGCCACAGATCTTCCATCACAGCACTAACGCGCTGGCGAAAATCACGATTTACGGCGCGGTTTTTATCGCTGTTGCCTTGTTGTGGGTCGCAGTTGAACTAAACCGTTCGTCCTGGAACACCGGTCAGTGGGTTGAAAGGCAACAGCCTGTTCAATTCAGTCACAAACATCACGTTGGTGACGATGGCATCGATTGTCGTTACTGTCACACGTCAGTCGAAACCGCAGCATCCGCCGGATTGCCTTCGACCAACACCTGCATGAGCTGTCACAAGCAGATCTGGGCTGACAGTCCATACCTCGAGCCAGTCCGCGCAAGTTTCCGCGACAAAAAGCCGATCGAGTGGATTCGCGTTCACGATCTTCCCGATTACGCCTACTTCAATCACAGCATTCACGTGAAGAAAGGCGTCGGTTGTTCGACGTGTCACGGGCGCATCGACGAAATGCCTATCCTGTACCAGGCACAGACTTTACAGATGGAGTGGTGTCTTGAATGTCATCGCGAGCCGGAGAGATTTGTCCGGCCCGCTAACAAAATTTTCGATATGACCTGGCGGCCGGAAAACAAAACTGCTGACGAACTGCAAAAAGGACTGCAATGGAAAGCAGAGTATCGAATCCAGGGCAAAGAAATTCTGACAAGTTGTTCAACTTGCCACCGCTGAAGACGTTTAGAGATGAGCGATAGCGATCGTCACATAAATTTCAAGCTGATGCGCGATCACATTCTTGCTTTGCAGGATGTTGAAACGCCGCGTGGCGGAAAGAAATACTGGCGCAGTCTCGAGGAACTCGCCGATACACCGGTGTTTCGTGAGTTTGTCGAGCGTGAGTTTCCGCAACAGGCGGAAGAGTGGCACGATCCGATTGAGCGTCGCACATTCATCAAGTTGATGGGCGCTTCGCTCGCGCTCGCCGGTTTGAGTGGTTGTGTTTTCCAACCACCCGAGAAGATCGTTCCGAACGTCAATCAACCGGAAGAGTACGTCCCGGGCAAAGCACTTTTCTTCGCGACTGCTGCGCCACTGTTTGGCGCGGCGACGCCAGTGCTCGTGCGAAGCAACGAGGGACGGCCGACGAAGATCGAAGGCAATCCGGATCATCCAAACAACCGGCCCACCGATTTTCCGCCCGAAGATCCGATTCGCGATCCGCGTGGATCGAGTGCGACAGACATTTTCACCCAGGCGTCGATTTTGAGTCTTTACGATCCGGATCGTTCCCCAACGCTCACGTATCGTGAGGATATCCGCACGTGGACAGGATTTGTCGGTGAAATGCGTTCGATACTCGACGAGCAAAAGCCAAAACAAGGCAGCGGCATTCGTTTTCTTACCGAGTCGATCATTTCGCCGACGTTAGGCGCGCTGATGCAGGAGTTGAAGACAGCGCTGCCGCAGGCGACGTGGCATCAGTATGAGCCTGCCAATCGCGACAATGCGCGAGCCGGCGCGATGATGGTCTTCGGACAGCCGGTAAACACCACATATCGATTTGATCTTGCCCAGCGAGTTCTTTCACTCGACTGCGATTTTCTTGCGCCCACCTTCCCGGGTTATTTGCGATATTCGCGCGAGTTCATGGCGCGCCGACGTATTACCGAGACGAATAAAGAAATGAATCGTCTCTACGTGGTCGAGACCACGCCGTCGAATACAGGCGCGATGGGTGATCACACGTGGGAAGTGAAACCGAGTGAGTTTGAGGCAATTGCGAAAGCGATTGCGGCTGGCGCAGTTCCTCAATCGCCAACCGGCTCTGCGACTGTAAATCCTCCATGGATTGCACCACTCATCAAGGATTTACAGCAACACAACGGCACCAGCATCGTGCTTGCGGGCGACAACCAACCGCCAATCATCCACGCGCTTGCGCATGCGATGAACAACGCGCTGGGTAATGTAGGCAAAACAGTTTTCTACACAGATCCGCTCGAAGTTAATCCGGTGGATCACAGACAGTCGCTGCAAGAATTGATCACTGACATCGATGCCGGAGTGGTCGAGTTGTTAGTAATCATTGGCGGCAATCCGGTTCACAACACGCCCGTCGATTTGAAGCTCAGTCCGGAGCGATTACAAAAGATCGCAAAGCAAAAGGAGACGAACCGGTGCGTTCACCTGAGTGAGTACAAAGACGAAACGTCCGAGTGGTGTCACTGGCACGTGCCTGCCGCGCACTACCTCGAATCTTGGGGTGACACACGTTCGTACGACGGCACGGTCTCGATCATTCAGCCGCTGATTCAGCCGCTCTATGAAGGCAAAACTGCTTACGAACTGCTGGCTATCTTTACAGATCGGTACGACCGCAAGCCGTACGACATGGTGAAGACTTTCTGGCAAACGCAGCGAAGTGGTCAGGGACAGGCGCAAGCGCCAGCTGCAGGAAATAATCAAAGCGCGCGACAGACCGCGACTCCTGCTCCTGAATCTACTCCTGCTCCAGCTCCTTCACCGTCTTCGACGTCGCAGGACTTCGAAACCTGGTGGCGCCAGTCGATTCACGACGGTTTCATTGCGAATTCAGCGTTTCAATCAAAGACCGTCTCACTGAATTCTGGTTGGGCCAATCAACAAACTTCGCCGGCGCAACAGGCAGCAGCGGCAGGGTTTGAGTTGGTATTCCGCACCGACCCTTCGATTTACGATGGGCGATTTGCCAACAACGGCTGGCTGCAGGAACTTCCCAAGGCGCTCACGAAAGTCACCTGGGACAACGTTGCGATTGTCAGTCCGAATTCCGCGCAGCAAATCGCGGGCGCGACGAACAACGGCGGAGCGACGAAAGGCCGTGAACACTACGTGCCCCTTGTTGAGATCACTAATCCGCAGGGACAAAAAGTTACGGCGCCGATGTGGATACAGCCCGGCCAACCGGATGGCGTAATCACAGTTCACCTCGGTTATGGACGCCGCCTGGCCGGCAAGGTTGGCAGTGGAAACGACGGCGAATTGATCGGCTTTGACGCTTACCAGATACGAACGTCGTTCGCACCGTGGTTCACGACTGGCGCGAAGGTTACGAATACTGGTCGCGATTACCAGCTAGCCACCACGCAGCTTCACTTTAATCTCGAGGATCCAAAGTTCAGCACCGAAGAGCGCGACATCGTTCGTTCGCAAACGCTCGAACAGTTTCTGCACGCCGGCAGCGGCGAACACGCAGCGGGAGAAAAACACGGCCATCCGTCGCTTTATCCCGGTTATGACTACAAGAATCAGTCGGAGAACGCGCCCAACTACGCGTGGGGCATGGCGATCGATCTGAACAATTGCATTGGCTGCAACGCTTGTACAGTCGCCTGCCAGTCAGAGAACAACATTCCCGTTGTCGGCAAGACTGAAGTAGTACGCAGCCGCGAGATGCACTGGATTCGCATCGATACCTACTTCAAAGGGTTCGATCCGAATCATCCCGAAGGCATCAACTTCATGCCGGTGCCTTGCATGCACTGCGAAAACGCACCGTGCGAGCCTGTTTGTCCCGTGCACGCGACAGTGCACAGTGCTGAAGGTTTGAACGACATGGTTTACAACCGCTGTGTCGGCACGAAGTATTGTTCGAACAACTGCCCGTACAAAGTGCGCCGGTTTAATTTCTTCCTTTATCAGAACTGGGACCAGCCGACGTATCAGTTAATGCGCAATCCTGAAGTTTCAGTGCGCAGTCGCGGTGTGATGGAGAAGTGTACTTACTGCGTGCAGCGCATTCAGAACGCGAAGATTCAAGCGGAACTCGAGGATCGGAAAGTTCGTGACGGCGAGATCGTCACGGCGTGCCAGGCGGTTTGTCCGACTGAGGCGATCGTGTTTGGCGATGTGAATGATCCCAACAGCCGCGTGTCGAAGTTGAAGCAAAATGAGCGTAATTACTCGCTGCTTGAAGAATTAAATACGAAGCCGCGCACGACTTATTTGTCGCAATTGAAGAACCCGAATCCGGAGATTACACAGATTAAATAAAAACAGTCTGTGAAATCTGTGGACGAATTTTAAATGGAAGACGAGCCGCAAAAACCTTACACCGAAGGTCCGATGCATTCGACGTCGCCCGTGATCGATCCGGGGCTGACGTTTGCCTCCGTGACCGACAAGATCAGCTCGATCGTCTTGAAACGGAAGACGTCGCTGGCGTGGTTCTTCGGTTTTGCAATCTCGTTCGCCCTGTTTCAGTTGATGCTACTGACGATGACGAACCTTTTGTTCGTCGGTATCGGACTGTGGGGCGTCAACGTACCGGTGGCGTGGGGCGTCGACATTCTCAACTTCGTCTGGTGGATCGGAATCGGTCACGCCGGAACCCTCATCTCTGCGATCCTGCTTTTACTGCGACAACGCTGGCGTACGTCGATCAACCGCTTCGCCGAAGCAATGACGCTTTTCGCAGTGGCCCAGGCAGGCATGTATCCGATCTTCCACCTTGGGCGCCCGTGGCTGATGTACTGGTTGTTCCCGTATCCGAACACGATGGGCATCTGGCCGCAGTTTCGTAGCCCGTTGATGTGGGACGTCTTCGCGGTCTCAACTTACGCGACCGTGTCCGCGATGTTCTGGTTTGTCGGTCTCATTCCCGACTTCGCCACACTTCGCGACCGCGCCCGTAGCAAATTCTTCCAGATGCTTTACGGCATGCTCGCGATGGGCTGGCGCGGTTCTGCACGTCACTGGCATCGCTACGAAATGGCTTACCTGCTGCTTGCGGGACTGGCCACACCGCTCGTGCTTTCAGTGCATACGATCGTCAGTTTCGACTTCGCCGTCGGCATCATTCCCGGTTGGCACGCGACGATCTTTCCGCCGTACTTCGTCGCGGGCGCCATTTACGCGGGCTTCGCGATGGTGCTTCTGCTGACGATTCCACTGCGAAGGTTCTACGGCCTCGAAGGCTTTATCACCATGCGCCACATGCACAACATGGGTAAGGTGATGCTCGCTACCGGACTGATCGTCGGTTACGGCTACATCATGGAAGCGTTTTTTGGCTGGTACAGCGGTAACAGGTACGAACGGTTCATGATCTGGAACCGCATGCACGGTCCATATTCGTACTATTACTGGGCGCTGATCCTCTGCAACATCATCGCGCCGCAGTTTCTGTGGTTCAAAAAACTTCGTTCCAACCTGCTCGTGCTCTGGATAATTTCATTCATCGTGTCGATAGGCATGTGGCTGGAGAGGTTTGTGATTGTCGTGACCAGTCTGCATCGCGACTACCTGCCGACGTCGTGGGGTATGTACCAACCGACGCAATGGGACTGGGGAATGTTTATCGGAACGATCGGTTTCTTCTTTACGCTGCTGTTTCTGTTTATTCGCTTCCTGCCGATGATCTCGATCTTTGAGATGCGCACGATCCTGCCGGAAGCCGAGATGGAGGAGTAGTTGGAGACAGAGAACAAACAGATCCACGTTACTTCAGGAGGGACGCACCGGCGTCACGCACCGCCGCTCTATGGCGTGATTGCGGAGTTTGAGAATCCTTCGGATCTGGTGGCGGCAGCGCGTCGCGTCTATTCAGTCGGCTATCGGCGCATCAACGGATATTCGCCATATCCGATTGAAGAGCTTTCGGAGGCGATCGGATTCACGAAGACCAGTTTGCCGTTGATTGTTTTTATTGGCGGTCTTGTCGGTGGCATTGGTGGGTTCCTGATGCAGTACTACATCGAGGTGATCGATTACCCGATCAACGTTGGTGGCAAGCCGTACAACAGTTGGCCCGCATTCATTCCAATCACGTTTGAAATGACGGTGTTGGTGGCGGCATTCTCGGCAGTGTTAGGGATGCTGGTGCTCAACAAACTGCCGCAGCCTTATCACCCGGTTTTCAATGTGCCGAATTTTGCGATGGCGACGAGGGATCGATTCTTCCTGGCGATCGAGGCAAACGATCCGAAGTTTGATCACGCTGAAGTGGTGGAGTTGTTGAAGAGTTTGAATGCAGTTGAAGTTAACGATGTCGAAGTTTAGAGGACATATTTCACGCAAAGGCGCAAAGACAGGAAGGAGTCGCAAAGTTTGTTTGCGTCTTTGCGTCATCTTTGCGCCTTTGCGTGAAAAAGCTCTTCTTCTTTTGTTGACTGGGTTGATCGTTTTCACGGGTTGCCGTCGCGACATGCAGGACCAGCCGAAGATGAAACCGTATCGCGGCACGTCGTTCTTTGGCGATGGAACCTCGATGCGGCAACCTATCGACGGAACAATTCCACGGGGCCAACTGCGTACTGATACCGAGTACTACACCGGAAAGAAAGCACGAGCAGCGGGCGCAACGGCCACGCCCGCCACCCAGCAACAGATATCCGGCACGCAGACGCAGACAAATACATTTCCTGACGACGTCGACACCTTCCCCTTCCTCGTGACAAAAGAGATTGTCGATCGCGGCCGCGAACGCTACGAGATTTTCTGTTCCGCCTGTCACGGCCTGACGGGAAACGGCGACGGCATGATCGTACGTCGTGGTTTCCGTCGTGCTGCTTCGTTCAACGACGATCGCCTGCGACAAGCTCCGGTCGGACATTTCTTCGACGCGATCACTAACGGCTGGGGCGCGATGCCTTCGTATGCGTCACAAATTCCGGTGCAGGATCGCTGGGCCATCATTACCTACATTCGTGCCTTGCAGCTCAGCCAACAAAACACGGCTGCCGCTTCAGCGAGCCCCGCGGCGTCAACTTCTGGGGCTTCGCCAACTCCAACACCAACATCCGGAGGACATCAATGATTCAATCATTTAATCCTCCGAATATGGCGGATTTCCAGAAGCGATGTCTTATTGTAGGCTTAGTATTTTTCGCCGCGCTCGTCGCCAGCGCTTTTCTTGACAGCCACCACTTCTTTGAGTCGTACCTGATCGGTTGGACGTTCTGGACTGGAATCACTATCGGTTCACTTGCGCTCTTGATGCTGCAACATCTGACTGGTGGGGGCTGGGGATTAGTAATTCGTCGTTCGCTCGAAGCTGCAACGAGGGTGTTGCCGTTGATGGCGATTTTGTTTGTGCCGATCATTATCGGTGCGCATACGATCTATCACCACTGGACCAACCCCACAAATCCGGTGGTCGAGTTCAAGACGCCTTATTTGAACTTGAAGTTCTTCACGATCCGCGCAGTCGTCTACTTTGCGATCTGGGGAACGCTCGTGTTTCTGCTCAACAAGTGGTCGCTCGCACAGGATCGCACCGCAGACAATCGTTATACGAAGAATATGCGTGTGCTCGCCGGCCCAGGAATGGTCGCGCTGATTTTCAGTGTTACGTTCGCCTCGATCGACTGGTACATGTCGCTCGAGCCTGAATGGTTTTCAACGATTTACGGGTTCATCTATGTCGCCGCCTGGAGCCTGAGCGCACTCGCATTTGTGATCGCCGTGATGGCTCGGCTCTCTCACGAAGAACCGATGAAGCGGATCGTCGCGCCGCTGCATTTTCAGGATCTCGGGAAACTGCTGCTGGCCCTCGTCATGCTTTGGTCGTACTTCGCTTTTTCACAATATCTGATTATCTGGTCGGGCAATCTTCCGGAAGAGATTGGCTGGTACATCGTGCGCACACATGGCGGCTGGGGCGCCATTATCGTCACGATCGGAATACTCCATTTCGCCGCGCCGTTCCTGTTCCTGCTATCGCGGAGTATTAAGCGTAATCCGCGCAAGCTGGTAGTAATTGCGGCACTGATCCTGGTGATGCGCGCCGTGGATCTTTTGTGGATGCTGGTGCCCGCGTTTCCGGATCACAAATGGATCTGGCTCGACGTGATCTCGTTACTTGGTTTTGGTGGTTTGTGGCTGGCGTTCTTTACCTGGCAGTTGGGCAAACGATCGTTGATTCCGATTAACGATCCGCAGTTTGAGTCGACAGTTGAACAGATGCACGCCGGTGGACATTAGCCATCCACAGATTACACAGATTAAATCTGTGCAGGTTTAGACGGATTTATACGGATGAAAGACAAACAGAACGGGCATAAGACAGAAACGCCGGACGTCTCGCACATTCGCAACGTCGAGGTCACGCACGAGAAGAGCGACGTCAGTGTACGAGGTGTGCTCACGTTCGTCGTCGTGCTGACGATCGCGACGGCCGCGGTATCGGCCGGCATGTGGGTGTTGTTCAGATACTTCGATGCACAGGAAGCCAAAGAACCCAAACGTGGTCCAATGGCTCTTACTGAGAAGAAAGATCGACTGCCGCCTGAGCCGCGTCTCCAGTCAGCGCCCGGGTTTGAGATCACACTTGAAAACGGGCAGAAGAAAAATCTTGAGAAGGACATACCACAAGCTGAGTACCAGGCTCTACGCGAGCAGTGGGATGAGAACCTTAGAACGGGACTGAAGGATCAATCCGGCAATGTTGTCGGCATGCCGATTCAACAGGCAATGGAGAAGATCGTTTCGTCCGGATTGCCAACGAGAGTTAAAGGGCCGGGCGGAAAATTGTCGGACTACGCGATCAGCACGCCAACCGCGTCGAGCTCCGGCCGAGAAGTAGAGAAGAGACTGCAATGAGATCCACAGATTACGCAGATTACACCGAGAAAAGCAGAACCAGGATGAGAGTTTGTATTTATCTGTGTAATCTGTGGATGGTTTTTTTGTTGTCTGCGACAGCTTTTGCACAGCCCGGAGGTCCCGGTCCAAGCTCGCCGCTGTACGGAGCGCGTCCCGAGACAGGAAATCCCTCGACGGGATTACCGACAGCGCTGCGTGATGTTCGAATCGAACAGAAATTGGACCAGCAGCTACCGCTCGATCTCGTCTTTCGTGATGAGAGTGGGCAGCCCGTTAAGCTCGGCCAGTATTTCGGGAAGAAGCCAGTCGTGCTCGCGTTTGTCTATTACGACTGCCCAATGCTCTGCACCCAGGTGCTCAACGCGATGACGACCTCATTTCGCGTTTTGCCGTTCCAGATTGGAAAAGAGTTTGACGTTGTGACTGTCAGTTTCGATCCGCGCGAAACGAACACACTCGCCACGGCAAAGAAGCAGGTCTACATGAATTACCTGCCCGAGCGAATGCGCGCAGGAGCAAACAGCGGATGGCACTTCCTGACCGGCGACCAGGCCAGCATCACTCAATTAACCGACGCGGTCGGATTTCACTATCGCTACGACGAAGCGACGAAACAGTTTGCACATGCCAGCGGCATCATGCTGACAACACCGCAGGGAAAACTTTCGCGGTACTTCTACGGCGTCGATTATCCCGCGCGCGATCTGCGTCTGGGACTGATCGAGTCGTCGGAAAACAAGATTGGAAGTCCGGTCGATCAACTGCTGCTCTACTGCTACCACTACGATCCAGCTACCGGTAGATATGGCGCGGCAGTGATGAAAGTCATGCGCATTGCCGGCGTCGCAACTTTGCTCGGAATCCTCGCGATGGTTCTGTTTCTTAAAGCACGTAACCCGAAACTGACGGAAGTAAAAACTGGAGGCGCCATTCCCTAATGCAGTCGTGGATTCCATTGGTGCCTGACAGCGCTTCGACCTTCTCGTGGAAGGTGGACGCTCTCTACTTCTATCTTTCGGGGGTGACGCTCTTCTTTACGCTGCTGATCTCGGCGGTGCTGATCTTTTTCGTGATTCGTTATCGACGCCGGACACCGTACGAAATTCCGCGTCCCGTCGCCGGTTCGCATAAGCTCGAAACTCTCTGGACCATCATCCCGTTCATCATCGCGATGACGATGTTTGGCTGGGGCGCTCAGGTTTATTTCCAGCAGTACAAGCCGCCGGCAAATGCTATCGAAGTTTACGTGGTCGGAAAGCAGTGGATGTGGAAACTGCAACACGCGACCGGACAGCGCGAGATCAACCAGTTACACGTGCCCGTGGGCCGGAAGATCAAGTTGATCATGACGTCGGAAGACGTGATCCACGACTTCTTCGTGCCTGCGTTTCGCACCAAGATGGACGTCGTGCCGGGCAAGTACACGACGCTGTGGTTCGAAGCGACCAAGCCCGGTACTTATCACTTGTTTTGCGCTGAGTACTGCGGCATGAACCACTCGGGAATGACGGGCTCGATCATCGTTATGGAACCGAGAGAGTTTGATAACTGGTTGAGCGGCAATACAGGAAACACGACACCGGCGGCAGCAGGTCAACAGTTGTATCAAACACTCGGCTGTGCCTCGTGTCACGGGCCGAACGGCGAGGGCGGACGTGGTCCGACGCTAGCCGGTGTGTTCGGAACACAAACGGAATTGCAGACCGGAGACAAGGCCACCGTCGACGAAGCTTACGTCCGTGAGTCGATCATCAATCCCCAGTTGAAACTAGTAAAAGGGTTTGGTCCGATCATGCCGACGTTCCAGGGCCAGATCAGTGAGGATCAGTTGGTGCAGTTGGTCGCATTCATCAAGTCGTTACAGGCTGGCGGACAGCCGCAGACGTACCAGCAGCAAATCCCGCTGAACGACCGCGCGACCGCAGTGTTCGTCAGTGTCTCTGTGGTTGTTTTCACACTGCCACCGTTAACCACAGAGACGACAGAGATTTGCGCTGTTTTGTGTTGCACATGTAGCAAATAAAGCAGTATGAGACCGATAGAGTATTACGAACCACCAATACCATCCAAGGTCAACTACATCAATGCCGAGTATGGCTTGAAGTCGTGGTTGCTGACCAAAGATCACAAGCGCATCGCGCTATTGTATCTCGGGTCAATCACCTTCTTCTTCTTCATTGGCGGCCTTTATGCATTGATGATTCGCCTTGAGCTGCTAACGCCGCAAGGCGACTTTCTCCAGTCAGCCACGTACAACAAGGTCTTCACCCAGCACGGCATCATAATGATCTTTTTCTTCCTCATTCCATCGATACCGGCGACGCTGGGGAACTTCCTCGTGCCGATGATGATTGGGGCTAAAGATCTCGCTTTTCCGCGAATCAATCTTCTGAGTTGGTACATTTATCTGCTGGGCGGAGTTATCACCATCTACGCATTGCTTGCCGGCGGCGTGGATACGGGCTGGACGTTCTACACACCTTTCAGCACGACGTTCTCAAACTCGTATGTAGTCGCAACTGGTCTGGGAATTTTCATCAACGGCTTCTCCTCGATTCTGACCGGACTGAATTTCATCGTCACGATTCACACGATGCGAGCGCCCGGCATGACGTGGTTTCGTTTGCCGTTGTTCATCTGGTCGCACTATGCAACCAGCCTGATCATGATTCTCGGAACGCCCGTGATCGCGATCACGATTTTGCTGCTGGCGTTTGAGCGTGTATCGAGGGTCGGCATCTTTGATCCGGCATTGGGTGGGGATCCGATTCTCTTTCAACACCTGTTCTGGTTCTATTCCCATCCGGCGGTTTACATCATGATCCTGCCGTCGATGGGCGTGATCAGCGAGTTGATCGCAAACTTCTCGCGCAAGAACATCTTCGGCTACAGCTTCGTCGCGTTTTCGAGTCTGGCGATTGCAGTGTTTGGCTTTTTGGTTTGGGGTCACCACTTGTTCGTGACCAGCCAGTCAGTCTATGCGGGAATGATCTTCTCGTTCCTGAGCTTCGCAGTGGCGATTCCTTCGGCGATTAAAGTCTTCAACTGGACGGCGACGCTCTATAAATCGTCGATCTCGTACGACACGCCGATGCTCTACGCACTCGGCTTCATCGGCCTGTTCACAATCGGCGGTATGACTGGTTTGTTCCTGGCGTCGCTTGCTGTCGACGTGCACTTGAGCGACACCTATTTCGTCGTCGCACACTTCCACTACATCATGGTCGGCGGAGCGTTGATGGGTTACCTCGGCGGCCTGCACTACTGGTGGCCAAAGATCACCGGCCGCATGTATCCCGAAGGTTGGGGGCGCTTCAGCGCGCTCGTGATCTTCGTCGGCTTCAACCTGACATTCCTGCCGCAGTTTGTCGCAGGTTATCTCGGCATGCCGCGCAGGTATCACGCTTATCCGCCGGAGTTTCAGGTGTTCAATGTGCTCTCGACCGCAGGCGCATCGATTCTCGGGTTCGGAATGTTGATTCCGGCATTTTACTTCGTGTGGTCCATGCGTTACGGCAAACATGCCGAGTCGAATCCATGGCACTTGCCGGGACTCGAGTGGCGCACACAATCGCCGCCACCAACTGAGAATTTTGAAGTGACGCCGATCGTGACCTGGGAAGCGTACGAATTTGCGCCCGCGGAAGAAACTGAGGTCGTCGGTAAGTTCAAACCAGAACTCGAGCAGATTTGAGACTGAAAGACATGGCGGATGTAATAAACAGTCACGCGACCACACATGCACACGGCCACCGCGCGTTGCAGCACCATTTCGAGAACATGGAGCAGCAACGTGAAGCGGGTACGCTGGGAATGTGGATATTTCTCGTGACCGAGATCATGTTCTTTGGTGGGATGTTCCTGGCTTACACACTCTACCGATCAACATATCCGGATGCTTTTGCGTCAGCCAGCAACCATCTCGACATCACGCTTGGAGCAGTCAACACAGGCGTCCTGATCCTGAGCAGTTTCACGATGGCAATGGCCGTCTACTTCACTCAGGTCGGGAAGCAACGTCCGCAGATTCTTTGTTTAATACTGACGCTCCTGCTTGGTTTGACATTCCTTGGCATCAAGGCGGTGGAGTATCGCGACAAATACACCGACCATCTGATTCCGGGCTACTTAATACCCGGCAATCCGTTTGGTCCGGCAGTGCAAGCGCATGGAGAACCGCCCGATCATCACAAGCTGCATCTGCTTGGAAGCGCAACGCTGCCCCAGGTCGAGATGTTTTACTGGATCTACTTCGCGATGACCGGCATGCACGCGCTGCACATGATCATCGGTGCCGGGCTACTGACATTTCTATTGATCTATTCAATCAAGGGCCGCTTCGATCCGGAGTATCACAGTCCGGTTGAAGTGATCGGACTTTACTGGCACTTTGTCGACATTGTGTGGATCTTTTTGTTCCCGCTGCTTTACCTGCTGGGACGCCACATGCTGCACGGATAGTTAATTCGAATGAGCGAACACATAGTTCCAGTCAGAATTTACGTGACCATCTTCCTGGTGCTGCTGGTGGGCACGGCGTTAACTGTCTGGGCGGCGTTTCAGGACTTTCCGGGGCCGTTCAACGTGATCGTCGCGATGACTATCGCCATCACGAAAGCAACTTTTGTCGTGCTCTACTTCATGCACGTGCGCTACAGCGCACGCCTGGTTTGGGTGATTGTGGCGTCGGCTCTGTTCTGGCTGGTGATAATGTTTGCGCTGACGTTCAGCGACTATTGGACGCGCGGTTGGATTCCTACTGCGTACTAGTCTTACTCGCCGGGTTGTAACGTTGTTTCCCGCACCTCGATCACTCGCTTACACGAAGGGCAGTTCAAACGAATGGTGGCGTCCGAAGTTCTGATTGGCGCACTACAGAATGGACAAGCGCCGTTAACTTCGTTGTGGTGGAAGAGGTCGCGCATCATGATCACCGGCAGGACGAGTCCGGCAATTAGTAGTGGGATACCAAAAATGAGGCCGATGGTCGCCCCTTGACCGAGTGTCAGGCTGATTACAAGACCGGCAATGAAAAGGACCAGACCAATACCAACGCTGAAGGAAAAGCTGTAAGCGCTGTCGAATGTACGGCCTGATTTCGCAACATCTGGTCGATTGGCGTCCATCTAAAACCTCCTGGATGCGTTGGAATATTCTGGGGAGACGCTATAGAGCTTGGTAGTTGACTTTTACTCCCGTGAGGAGGCCTTGTCAACGATCCATCCACAGATTACACAGATAAAATATTTCTGTGTAATCTGTGGATGGATCTTATTCAGGAAAGCTATGACATCTTTTGAAGGTTTTCTAAAGCAACAAGACGAAGAAGCGTGGTCGGCGACCCTGACCACTTTATTGCGTTCAATTCACGAAGTAGATCGCAACGCGACACAGATCTGGTTTGCTTTTTATCCGTTATCACTCTTCCAGGCACTGGATCAGTCTGACGATCCTGCGACGCTTTCCCAGCGTTTATTACTGCAAGGCAAGTTTTACCTGAAGGATCAGATCGACTCATCCCACACCTTCCTCTACGGACATCGTTACTGGCCCGAAGTAAAAGCCGCCGTTCAAACCCACGCGCACCAATTTCCGATCGGTGACAATCCGTTGCTTTCAGATCAGATCCAATCCGTGGCCCAGCAAGTCGCGAAAGCAGCAAAGATCGATGAATCACTCATGATCGGCATCACGGCCGTCGCTTTCATGACCATCCGGCAGGTCGGATTAGCAGCGTTCGAAGCTGCCCCGGGCAATGTTCTTATTGACAAGAAACACGCTCGTAAATCGCCCGCCGATGTTTTACGCGAACGAGCTGTCGATGATAGCCAGGGCTTTTTCAGTTTTCTCAAAACGGTCGACAAGAAGTGGACTGTCACCTACGACGAGAACGACGACCGCGCGAAGTATCGTTTGAATAACATGCAGGATCTGGCGTGGGGCGCTGCCGACGATCGCACACGCAATTGGCGCGAGATTGATCCGCGACGAGTTGAGGGACCGATTCCGGTTGAATGTCGCTCGGCATCGTGTGGAACGTGTTGGGTTGGAGTTCTCGGTGGCGCAGAAAAGCTTACTGACGTCGCTGCTCGTGAAGGGAAGAAGATTAAGGAGTTTGGTTACGTTGACACGTCTGAATCGAAGCCGCTGATCCGCCTCGCTTGTCAGGCACAGGCACTCGGCGCCGTGTCGATCGTGATTCCACCGTGGAACGGTGTCTACGGAAAGTATTTGAACAAACTAAAGGATTGATAGAGCCGCCGATTTGTCGAGACCTCTACTCTACGTTCTTGCCGCAGCAATCCTCTGGAGTACGGGCGGCCTGTTCATCAAGTGGACCACGATCGGTGGACTTGAACTTTCTTTCTGTCGCTCACTATTTGCCGTCTTCACTGTCGCATTCTTCACGAGACGTGAAGGCTTTGGAATAAATCTTGTCACGGCAGTCGCATCGCTTCTCTATGCGGTGCTGCTCATCCTCTTTGTTCTCGCAACCAAGACGACGACGGCGGCGAACGCGATTTTCCTGCAATACACCGCGCCGGTGTACCTGCTGATTCTTGAGCCGATTATTTACAAAGAGAAGTTTCGCTCTCGGGATCTGATCACTGTGGCAGTGTGCGTCGGCGGTATGGCGTTGTTCTTTGTGGGCCAACTGCGCCCGCAGGACGTCGCCGGGAATCTGATGGCGCTCGCTTCAGGACTCTGTTTTGCGCTCTATTTTCTACTGCTGCGACATCCGCGCGCGCGTGAAGTCAATCGCGCCTCATCGGTGATCTACGGAAACACTCTGGCAGTTATCCTGACCGCCCCGTGGGGTGTGGCAACACTAAGCAGCATTACTGGCCACGATCTAATCGGTGTCGCCTATCTCGGCATCATTCAACTCGGCATCGCCTACACACTCTTCACTCTCGGAATGGCGCGTGGTGTGAGGTCCCTGGATGCGGGCATAATTTGTTACGTCGAACCGGTCCTCAATCCCGTCTGGGTCTTCCTGGTCCTCGGTGAAATACCCTCCCGCTGGGCACTCCTCGGCGGCTCAATCATCATCGTCGCCGTCATCTGTCACATGATCCTTGATGCGCGAGGAAAGCGGAAAGCGAACTCACTACCGCTCGAAGCCGCCCACGGTTAATCGTCAAACACGTTTCCAACCTTGACTTCAAAACCACTGAGTACGGTCGATTTTAGTTGATCGCCACGCTCAAGCACGACACTGGGAGCATAACGGTCACCCTGCAAAACCCGAACCTCAACGATGTCCGACGCCTCATCAATTAGCCAGAGCTCTTTTACTCCGAGCGCGGCATATGTATCGGCTTTAGTGTTGCGATCATAAATCGCTGATCCAGGCGAGATCACTTCGATTACAAGGTCCGCCGTGCTCATGTACTCAGGATAATTAGGGTCAGCATACGCATCGGTATCGGCGGCTACGTAGAACAAGTCGGGTTCGAGCCAGCTATTTGGCCCCTTGATAATCCCTGCTCGTGGAGCGAAAATTTTGCCTTTATCACCGCTCTTGATCAGGTAGTCAGCCAATAAAATGATCAGTCGACTCACAGCGTTGTTATGTAAGGACCCAGGAGGGGGTGTCATATAGAGGACTCCTGCGATTAGTTCTAGTTTTGAATGGTCTGGTGGCTCAGGCAGTTCCCAGAACTCCTCGAGCGTATACGTTTTCACTAGTGGTGATGTACTTACCCAGGCCATTTGAGTTAACTCCGATGAGGATTTGTGACGGAGTATACCACGATCCGATCCGAAAATATCCGCGTAAATCCGTGGCTAAACCAACCAATTGGGACGACTGTCGTAGTAGCTTGGCGAACGATCAGGATATCGCTTTTTATACTGTCGAAAACGCGCGAGCAACTTCCTGTAGCGATCGTCGGAAGATTTGATCCGCTTGTGCGGGATAGCACGCAGGTGGTCTTCGATCTTCAGCATCCTGCGTGGTGAGAAACGCCAATCGTACTCGCCCAAATCGTAAAGACTCGTTAGACCATACCCTTTCAGTCGCCCCGTGAAATCGACAAAAGGATCGAAATAACTTAACGCCAGATCCCTGACGGATCGATAAACCGGCTTGCGTCCGTGAAGCCCAGCATCACGCGAACGCGCAACTGATCCCCAACGGCCATCCACCTTGAACGCAAAAACGACATGGTCCAACAAGTCCTGCGATTCGAGATCGAGCAAAAAGGGCGGGTAACCGTGCTGCTCCAAAATCACTGCTGCACTCACTGCTGCTTCGAGACAATGCGCTTCTTTTCGCTTCATTACTTCGCGAAACGATCGCATCGTGCCTCCCTCGCGCTCCCAGTTGTAAGGCATCGTGCTGAAGAAACGTTGCACCTTCGCCGGCGTGTTGAGTCGTTGCACCAGTTTCCACTCCGCAGTCGTGAAGGAGTTTTTCTCAGGGATCATGCGTGAATCGGGAGACTTTGTTCGCGTATGAGACAAAAGCAGGTACCTGCACTTGCCTGAATCAACCGCAAATGTCAGACTTAACGAGCGCTAATGGACCTGCGATCACACCGCTGGTCACGTTAGCGTAATTCATACTTAAGGGTTTCCGTCGAAATTATTCCAGCAATGAACCAGCAGGCTACAGCTTCCAAAAAAACTCGCGCTGAACAAGAAACTGAAAATGAGGCAAATCGTCTTCGAGAGCAAGTGGACGACGCTCTGGCAGCAGTCGTCGCTCGTTCACCAGACGAGGTTGAATCGTTGCGAAGCGCGGCCGATCGTATCGAACGTGCCGCCCGCGACCTCGCCGACGCCTTGCGCCAAATCGCAGAGCAGCGCAAGAGCCCGGACATCTTGTAATCAACCACTTGCCTCAATCTATCGCTCTATTGAACTTCTTTGTCTTTGATTGGAGACTGCTTAATGGCATCGATTCGCACGGCCGCAACGACTGAACATCTGGGCCGAAAGAATACCTCATACGAGTTGGATAACTACGGTATCAAAGAACCAGCTCGTGTTTATTGGAACCTCAACGCACCCGAACTTTATGAAGAGATCGCGCGCCGCGAAGAAGGCGTTCTCTCAAACCACGGCGCCCTAATCGTCGACACGGGTGAACACACCGGCCGCGCTGCGAAAGACAAAGCCATCGTTCGCGAACCATCCAGTGAAGATAAAGTTTTCTGGGGCGACGTCAACAAAGACTTTCCGCAGGAGAAGTTTAATGCACTGAAAGATCGAATGATGGCCCACGCAAAGGGTCGCGACCTTTTTGTGCAGGACACTTTCGTCGGCGCCGATCATACATACCGGCTACCAATCCGTGTGATTAATGAACTGGCGTGGCACTCCCTCTTTGCACGCACAATGTTCATCAGCGACACGACGGAAACCGCGCCACACAAACCTGAATTCACAATCATAAACTTTCCGAGCTTTCAGGCCGACCCACAACGCGACGGCACCAGATCTCCAACCTTCATCCTGATGGACTTCAGTCAGCGTCTTGTCTTGATCGGCGGAACGTCGTACGCAGGTGAAACTAAGAAGAGCGCGTTCACGATCATGAACTACCTGCTGCCGCAACGCGACGTGATGAGCATGCACTGCTCGGCCAACATCGGCGCCGAAGGCGACGTCGCAATTTTCTTTGGTCTTTCCGGCACTGGAAAAACAACTCTCTCTGCCGATCCGGAACGTCGTTTAATTGGTGACGACGAGCATGGCTGGTCTGAAGATGGAGTTTTCAACTTCGAAGGCGGTTGCTACGCTAAAGTGATCAAGTTGTCGGCGGAAGCCGAGCCTGACATTTACCGGACCACAGAAATGTTCGGGACGATCCTCGAGAACGTTGTTTACAATGAAGCGACTCGCAAGATCGACCTGGACGACGCGCGCAAGACTGAAAACACGCGCGCATCCTACCCGCTTACAAGCATTGACAACATCGTGCCTGAAGGTCGCGCCGGCAATCCGCGCAACATCATCATGTTGACGGCCGATGCTTTTGGCGTGTTGCCTCCTGTCGCGCGGCTGTCGCCGGAACAGGCGATGTATCATTTCCTGTCTGGTTACACGGCAAAAGTTGCAGGCACTGAAAGAGGTGTCACGGAACCTCAAGCGACTTTCTCGACGTGCTTCGGCGCGCCCTTCATGGTTCTCCATCCCGGTGTTTATGCTGACCTGCTGGGCAAACAGATGGCACGTCATAATGCGGCTTGCTGGCTGGTTAACACGGGTTGGAGTGGTGGCCCATACGGCGTTGGAAAGCGCATGAAGATCAGTTACACGCGAGCGATGATTCGCGCGATCTTGAACGGATCTCTGGCAGAAACTGAAACCACACCGGATCCGATCTTCGGCGTGAACGTTCCTGTTTCCTGTCCTGAAGTGCCGAATGAAGTGCTGCAACCGCGCAACACGTGGGAAGACAAGGAAGCCTACGATCGGCAGGCGAAGGATCTCGCAAGAAGATTTAACGAGAACTTTAAGAAATACGAGGCGGGCGTGTCGGAAGCTGTGCGCGCCGTAGCTCCGAAGGTTTAGGGGACAGGATTTACAAGATATACAAGATGGTATCTTGAAAAATCTTGTAAATCCTGTCTAACCTGGCGGCCAGCTTAGTGCGCGACCAGCCAACACGTGCACGTGCACATGAAACACCGACTGTCCCGCGCCCGCACCAGTATTAATAACCGTCCGATAGGCCTCGTGCCCTAAGTCATTCGCGACGCGCGCACCAACCCGCAGCAGGTGCCCAAGCAGTCCCTCATCTTTCTGAGAAGCATCATCAAGTGATTCAATATGCTCGCGCGGAATCACGAGCACGTGCGTCGGCGCCTGCGGGTTGATATCGCGTATCACCACGCAACGATCATCCTGGTGAACAAAGTCTCCGGGAATCTTTCCCGTGATGATCTTGCAAAACAGACAATTCTCCTCAGCCACTACAGTAACCCTCCTTAACTTAAACCGGTTCGAGAATCGGCGCCGTCATCACCGGCGAGATGATTCGTTCTATTTCGGCGCCCACCGCACGCAGCTTTGCCTCGATCTTTTCGTAACCACGATCGATATGGTAAACACGGTCGATCAACGTTTCATTTTGTGCGATCAGCCCTGCGAGTACGAGTGACGCTGACGCACGCAGATCCGATGCAATCACGCGCGCACCAGTCAAACTAGTTGGGCCATCGACGATCGCCGAGCGCCCGTCGATGTGAATCTGAGCTCCCATGCGCTGAAGCTCCGAGGCGTGCATGAAACGGTTTTCAAACACGGTCTCAATGATTTCCGACCGTCCCTGCGCCTGCGTCATCAGCACCATGTACTGCGCCTGCATGTCGGTTGGAAAACTCGGATAAGGCTCGGTGGTTACGTTTGCAGCCTTCAATCCGTCCGGACACGAGACTTCCAAAGTTGTCGGATTAAGTTCTTTGATGACGACGCCAACGCTTCTCAGTTGCGAGATTACGCTCTCGAGATGATCCGGACGGCAGTCTTTGATCTCGAGTTGTCCCCCCGTCAGCGCCGCCGCGACTATAAAGGTTCCGGTTTCGATTCGATCGGGAATGATCGTGTGTTCTGCGCCACCCAGTGATGCGACGCCTTCGATCTGTATCGTCTCTGAACCTGCACCGTTAACTCGTGCGCCCATCTTGTTCAGCAAGTCGGCGAGGTCGACTATCTCAGGCTCCCGGGCGGCGTTGTGAAGTGTTGTTGTACCGCGCGCGAGTGTTGCGGCCATCATCAGGTTTTCAGTGCCGGTGACGGTGACCTTGTTGAAGTGAATATCAGCCGCGTGTAAACGTCCATCTTTCGGCGCACGCGCAACGACATTTCCCGCTTCGAGTTTCACTTCGGCGCCAAACTTCTCAAAACCTGCCAGGTGCAGATCGATCGGACGCGTTCCGATAGCACAACCACCGGGTAGCGAGACTTTTGCTTTTCCAAAGCGAGCCAGCAATGGTCCAAGCGCGAGGACCGACGCGCGCATCGTCTTCACAAGCTCATATGGCGCCTCAAAGAGTTCGATGTGGGCTGCTGCGATCTTATGGGTGCGGAGTTCGGGCGTTAAAACAGTTGCACCGACGTCTTCGAGCAACCGGCGCTGCGTGATGATATCGCGCACGTACGGGATGTTGTGGAGTGTAACGGTGTCAGGCGTGAGCAGGGCTGCTGCCATGCAAGGCAACGCCGAGTTTTTGGCACCGCTAATCGAAACTCTGCCGTGAAGTGGGCGGCCACCCGAGATACGAAACTTGTCCACGATGCGGGACAGAGTAAATGAAAATCATGTCAGAACGCCACCTGAGACACGTTAGCCACAGATTTACACGGAAGAAATCCGGATTTCGTATCCGTGTAATCTGTGGCTTCGCACCGCCCTCCTTGCTCGCACACCTATTCGTTGGCGGTAGCGCGTTTGAGATGAACCCCGCCGTTGGTCGTCATTGCTTTGACCATTGCTCCACCGGATCCGAGGTTTACTGCAATCTGTTTATTGATTCGACCCTGCACAGTTACGGGGAAATCGACACTCACACTTCCGTTGACTGTTCCCGTTTGCAAGTTTGCCGAGTAATTCTCGGGCAAGGTCATGATCACACCACCGTTAGTTGTGCTGACGTCGAGACTCTCGCCTTCCCAACGATCTCCGGTCAGCTCAATCACCAGGCCGCCATTCGTTGTCGAACCACGCACTGCACCACCCACGCGCCTCAGGACCACGCCACCGTTCAGTGCCGTGAAGTCAATCCGTCCATTGACGTCGGCGATAGCAATGCCGCCATTCTGAGTTTCGAGTGAAAGGTCAGCACGGCGCGGAACGAACACTTCGTAGCTCACGCTCCAGTGATGGTCCCTGCGAGTTTCCGGACCACTTGCAAAAATCTTCGCACCACTGGTCTCGATCCGGACCTGCCGCGATAGGGCCTCAGCTTCCCCTGCGGTCGGCGCACCGGTTTGAACGCGCGCTCGGACCAAAACCTGATTTTGATCCCAACCTTTTACGTTGACGCCTCCATTTTGCCTGCCATCGATTGCAATCGTACCGCCACTCAACGCCAGGGTTTGTTCGCGAATTTCGCAATTCCCGACCAGCCTGTCGTTATACCAACTATCCTCACGACAAGTCAGCGAACGATCTTTGTCTTTACTTTTATCTTTCTGCGACAGGACTGCGATTCCAGTTGAGGTCACCAGCGCAGCAATCAATACACTTCGGCCTAAAAACCTGTACATGACTTCGGTCTCCTTACAATGTCTGGGGTTGTCTAAGTTTCTTCGCTTTTACGCGGCTCTGAAGAATATACACCGCAGTCGTCAGTGTTGTGACACTGAATTTGCTCAGGCCTTTTGCAGGACGACGATACGCGGAATTCCCTGCAAATCGGGCCGAATTTCACCGAGCGACCAGGCGCTGTTATTGATTAGACTTTCGACTGCCTCTCCCTGGTCGTATCCGATCTCCATGAGCATATACCCGTTTGGTTTGATAAACGCCGCCCCCTCATCGATTAATCGACGAATGACGCCAAGACCATCCCCACCGGGCGACAACGCGACGAGGGGTTCATGATCTCTGACCTCCCGTTGCAGCCCCGCGAGCGCCGCCTCGGTGACGTACGGAGGATTCGAAACGATCAGGTCGAAGCTCATAATCTTGTGAATCAAGCGCGAATCAAAACAATCGGAAACGACGAATTTCGCCCGCGTCACAACCGAATGATCGCTGCGCATTGATTTTCGCAACCTCGAGCGCAGCCGGCGATTTGTCGATCGCGACCGCACGAGCGTTGACGATCTCACACAGCAGCGTTACGGCAATACACCCGGATCCCGTCCCCACGTCACAAATAAACGGTGCTTCACCACCCAATCTGAATCGCTGCTTCGACGAGTAATTCAGTTTCAGGCCGCGGAATCAACACATCAGGCGTCACTCGAAACTCGCGACCGTAGAAATCCTGAACGCCAGTGATGTACTGCAATGGCTCGCCATCAGCACGGCGTTCGACGAATTCTCGGAATCGACCCAACGAATTTTCGTCGAGATCATCTTCAGCGTGACTGATCAGAAACGTCCGTTCCTTACCGAGAATGAACGACAACAACGAACCCGCCTCGCGCCGTGCCTCAGGCACACCTGCATTCCTCCAACTCGCGCGCTGCCTCTCGTATGATTTCCCCAATCGTCATCTAACTTTCCGGAACCAATCTCACTCCCCAAATGAATACTAACCGACAGCTTTTCAAACAAGAATCTTTTTTGTGCTTTTGTGCCTCTTTGTGGCTAATTCTGTTTGTGCAACCTTTGTGGCTGGAACCAACTCGTGATTCAATCTTTTTACTAAGCATAGAACGAGTCTCGTTCCTCCCGTGACGCAGGACCCCCGCAGCTATCAAGCTCGGGGGTTCTGGCGTAAAAGGGCGAGGTTTAACAACGTTGGCATCGAGGTCGCCGTGGGTACACTTTCCAAGAGCTGTCTGTTGTTCGTCCTGAATGGGCTTGACGCTCAACTTACGTTGCTATGGATTCGCTTAAACGTCGCTTCCGAAGGCAATGCGTTGATGGCTCGGGTACTCGAACACGGCGAGTTGACCTTCTTCTCCGCGAAGATCGCCATCGGTGCTTTTGCCGCTTACATTCTTTATCGTTGTGCACATCTACCCATCGCCCGGCACGGTCTTACTGGCGTGCTCGGTCTCTACGCGCTTCTGATGTTGATCCACGCTGCGACTGGTTGCGTAGCCCTCGGCTGGCAGGGACCTATCGTCGTTCTGGGTTACATCGAAGACCTGCCGCACGCTTTTCTTTCACTCTTCGTTTAGACGAAAACGAAACTCGCCTCGACCGTCCTGCGTTGGTACAATCACCTCGCAACGGCACCCGTTCTGCGAGCATCCTATGTCCGATCTTGGCACTGTGCTGAGATCCATAACTTTAGAGAGGGAAGAAGCTTTATGTATAGACTTTCCGCCCGCCAGATTCTTTTAATCGCCCTTATTACAGGATTGTTTGCGGCAGGAGGAGTTGTAATTTTTGACCGCATCTCAAACCGTTTTCAACCTTCGGGAGCTGCGTTCACGGAGAATGCGCCGGCAGGAATCAGCGATCCAGCCACTTCAACTGACGAACAGAACAATATCGAGGTTTATCGCACACTAAGTCCCGGCGTGGTTTTCATCCATTCCACGTCGTATGCTCGCGACTTCTTTGGCTTTGTCGAACCGCAGGAAGGTTCGGGTTCAGGCTCGGTACTGGACCAGCAAGGGAACATTCTGACGAACTATCACGTCATCGAAGGCGCTCAAAAACTTTCCGTCAGCATGGGTGGAAAGAAAGACTATCCGGCAGTTGTCGTCGGAGGTGATCCGGATACTGACCTGGCTGTGATTCGGCTGACTGAGAAACCGGCCGGTCAACTGACCGTCGTGCCGCTTGGTGATTCAGACAAGCTCGTCGTTGGCCAAAAGGTACTCGCGATCGGTAATCCGTTTGGTCTGGATAGAACACTGACAACCGGCGTCATCAGCGGATTGCAGCGACCGATTCGAGCCCGCAACAACAGGCTGATCGAAGGCGCGATTCAAACAGATGCATCAATCAATCCGGGCAATTCCGGTGGGCCACTGCTTGATTCGCACGGGCGCATGATTGGTATTAATTCTCAGATTCTTTCGCCGTCCGGAAGTTCTGCGGGTGTCGGTTTTGCCGTGCCGGTGAGTATTGCAAAACGCGTTGTGCCGCAGATACTGCAGAACGGTCGTGTACGTCGTCCGAAGCTTGGCATCAGCACACGTGACATTTCGTCGCTGCGAAATCAGATCGACTTGCCAGTTGAGGACGGTGTTCTGATTTACCAGGTCGCGCGTAATGGCGGTGCGGCTGCTGCGGGCTTGCGCGGAGTTCAGCAAACGCAGATGGGCGAAGTTGAGCTGGGCGATATTATTGTTGGAATTGATAACGACAAGGTGGGGAATTCAGACGATCTGTTCCGAGTGCTCGATAAACATCAGATTGGCGACACGGTTCAGGTTCAAATTTGGCGCGACGGCAGGCGCATGTCTGTGCCGGTGCGACTGATGGAGTCACCTGACGCGCGGCGCTGACGTTTATGTAACTCAGGCCTATGCACCAGACGACCCACTTTTTCAATTTGGGTTATGGCTGGCTCTGTAAACACTGCAGCGCGGAGGCCGCGGAGCGTAAACATCACGGACATCATCATCAACCCCAAAAGCCTCAGGGCCCCGCACTCGCAAAGTGGGTAGATGAACAACACTGGCGGGGGCTCATCTGCCCCCGCTGTGGCATTTCTGAACAGATAAGAAAATAGCCGCAGATGAACGCGGATAAACGCGGATCAGAAACAGAAAAGAATTCTGATCTGCGTTCATCCGCGTGAATCCGCGGCAAACTCTTCCTCGTAATCACGCAAGCTACGCGTAATCACATCCTGCGCTTCCGCGCGATCGTAAACATCCACAATCTCAACCTTCTTGTCTTTATCACTCGGAAGCTGTTTGTAACTCAGAAAGTAATGCTTCAGCCGATCGATTAGTCCCTGCGCCACGTCACGGATCTCGACGATTTTGCCGTACGCAAGATCCGATTCAAGTACAGCTACGATCTTGTCGTCAGCCTCATTTCCGTCAATCATACGTAGCCCGCCAATCGGGCGCGCGTGCAAGAAGAAGCTCCCGTGTGTAAACGACTTTTCCGATAAAACACAGATGTCCATTGGATCTTTGTCACCCTCAATTCCTTGCCGGCCGGTGCGGATCGCGCAAAGTTCGGCTACTTCGCGGCCGCAGTATGTTTGCGGGATGAAACCGTAAAGCGTGGGCGACATCGATGAGAAGCGCTGTGGCCGATCGACACGCAAGTGACCCGACCACTTATCCAGTTCGTATTTCACTGCGTCGGTGGGAACGATCTCGACGTAGGCGTTGACAAGCTCTGGCGTCCGGGGTCCTGGTGTTACGCCGTGCCATGGGTGTGCCTGGAATAGTTGTTTGTTCATTGGCCGATGATAAAATGCGGGCAGCCCGAAACAAAAGTCCTTATGGCAGCCACTGCTGAAATCATCACCAAACCGGTAACAAGCGCGATCTCGTTGCGTTGGATCATCAGTGGGCGCGACGACGCGATCTGGTTTATCGGTTCGGTTCTGTCCAGCTACATGATGCTGATTCTCTACGTGAGCGGCCTCGTGCCCCTCGTTCCAATGGTGGCAGCGTGGGCCATACTGATTGACGCGCCACACGTCTTCGGCACCTTCTCCCGCACCTATTTCGATCGCACTGAAAGAAAGAATCGAGCCGGTTTGCTTTGGGGATCACTGTTGTTCTTCGCGATAGGCCCAGTGATGGTGCTTGCCGGCGCGGGATTCGTGTTCTTCTTTGTGGCAGCGCTATGGGCCTACTATCACCTCGTCAAGCAGCACTACGGGTTCATGGTGCTCTACAAAAAGAAGAATGGCGACCTCGCGCGAATCGACAACGCTCTCGATCGCCTTTTGCTGCTCTTCGCTTTCAACTATCCGTTTGTGGAGTTTATCGCGAAAGATCCTGAAGCGATGGCACGCGTGCCTGCGGTGTTGCGTGGCGGCGTAAATGGTTTCTCGAAACTGCTGCTCGCGGGAACGATTCTGACCTTTGTCGTCTGGCTGGGACGACAGGTGCAACGTGCGATTATCGGCGAGCCATTGAACGTTCCGAAGTATCTCTTGCTTGCGGCGGCGATTCCGATGCACTGGATCGTCTTGCTCACTCCAATGCCGCACAAGCCGATCGCCATCGTTGCTATACTGACGATCTATCACAACTTTCAGTATCACCGGCTTATCTGGTTTCACAATCAGAAATACACGAATGCTCGTGAGAAGTATGGCGCTGCGGAGTTGATCAGTCGCCGGGTACTCCTCTATATCGCGTTCGGGATCGTGTTTGGAATTATCTATCAGGGTCCGCGGCAGCTACTCGGGTATATTAGTTTTCAGAATTCGACGCTCGCGATTCAACTGGGGATTTCATTCCTTTGGGGCTACGCGTTTATTCATTACTACCTGGATTCTAAGATTTGGCGGGTGAGAAGAGATCCAACGGTTAGTAAGGCATTGAATATTTAGCCGCGGATTTACGCGGATGAACGCGGATCAGAAAAACAGAAAACAGTTTCTTATCCGCGTTTATCTGCGTAAATCCGCGGCTAATCTTCCCCATGCTCGTCACCATTAAAGTGCAGGACGGTTGATTCGTCGTCGATGAAGGTCTCCAGGTGAACCGGCCGGCCCCACAACGCATATACGTGCTCGAGCGCTTTGCGCGCGTAACGCATATCGAGCTCGGTGCCTTCGTAGCGATGCTTCATATAAAGCTCGCGATTGCCGTTGTAGTCGCCATCCTCAACCTGCAAATACGGAAAGCCGAAATTGGTCATGTTTGAGACGAGCTGATCTCGCACTTTCTCCCAGCGCTTCTCAGTGATGGTCCACTCCTCTTCCTCGATAAGCTCGAACACAAACAGATCCAGCTCCTCGCATAGCTCTTCGGTCAAGTAGTTGCGCAAAAACGACACGTCGTTGTCGAGCTCCCGCACTTCGAAGATCTTCTCGCGCCCTTCGTTACCAGCGCGGCCAAACTTCTCACGTTCTTCCTGCGACGGCTCATTCCAACGACGCTCAATATCCTCATAGATCTTGTAACCAAGGTAGTAAGGATTCAACTGTCCCTTTTGCGGCGACACCACACCCGAATGAAGATTCGCAAACTCGATGTGCTCGTTGTCGCTGAGATCCAGCTCGCGCATGATCCGCGCGTGCCAGATGCTGGCCCAACCTTCGTTCATGATCTTTGTCTGCATCTGCGGCACGAAATACTCCATCTCTTCATGGACCATCGCAATCACGTCGCGTTGCCAGACTGAGAGCGACGGCGAGTTTTTCATGATGTAGTAGAGCAGATCTTTTTCAGGCAATTGTTCGCGTGGCTTTTCTTCGTCGGTCGCCGGGCGCCGTGCCTCGCGCGCGGCTTTGTCGAGCAGCCAAAGATCGTCGTATGGACCCTCTTTCGGCCCCTGTTCGGCGCGTCGTTTTTCCTCGGCGACTGAAATCTCCCGCTTGATGAAGAAATACGGATCGATGTGCTCCTCGATCGCAAGCACGGCGTCGAGAAATCGCTCGACCGTTTTGCGGCCGTGCTTGAACTCGTAGTCCATGATTCTTTGCGAGTGGGTGGAGACACTTTCCACCATGCGGCGATTCGTTTTCGAGAAGTAGGTGTTGTTCTTGAAGAAGTCGACGTGACCCAGCACGTGCGCAATCACCAGCTTGTTCTGAGTCGGACTATTTGTTTCAAGCAAAAAGCCGTAGGACGGATTCGTGTTGATGACGACTTCGTAGATCTTCGAGAGACCGAAGTCGTACATCGTTTTCATGCGATGGTAAGTTTTGCCGAAGGTCCAGTGTGAATAACGGCCCGGAAGAGCGTACGAACCGACTTCGTACATCACTGTCGCAGGCACGATCTCGAAGTTGGTGGGATATGGATCGAGACCAAATCGCCGAGCAACTTCCCAGATTTGCTCGACTGCTTTTTCAAGTTCTTTGATCTCCTTGTCTTCCATCACGCCATCCACAGATTACACAGATATCTCTCTTTTTCCGAAAAACTGCTTCAGCGCGGGATACACGTCTTCTTTGTCGTCGATCCGCACACCGACAAAACGATCTTTGTTCTGTAGCCGGTCGCTGAAGATCGACAGCAACGCGCCCGAAGATCGCCTGTAACTCGACGAACCTTCCTCACCAATCTCGCCGTAGCCAAACAAATTGCACGTGGCAATCAATTCGTCAGCAAGCCGAACGGCTTCTTCGTTGTCGGAGTAATAATTATCGCCATCCGAAAAATGAAATGGATAGATATTCCAATCGGACGGCCGATAGCGTTGCTTGATCACGTCGAGCGCCAGTTGGTACGCGGATGAAACAACCGTGCCTCCCGACTCTCCCTGCGTGAAGAACTGTTCCTCACTTACCTCCTTGGCTTCCGTGTGATGCGAAATGAAAACAATATCGACGTTGTCGTACTTGGTTCGCAGGAACCGCACCATCCAGAAATAAAAACTACGCGCGATGTACTTCTTAAACTCACCCATCGAGCCCGAAACGTCGATCATCGCAATCACGACCGCGTTTGACTCGTAACGCATCACTTCTTCCCACGTCTTGAAGCGCAGATCTTCTTTCTTGATGTCGCCAAAACGTGCGTTGCCTTCGCGTGCGTTGCGACGAATGTTTTCCAGAATCATCCGGCGCTTGTCGAGATTTGCGATCACACCCGTGCGCCGGATTTCGTTGAACTGAGTCTTACGCGACTGCACCGCTTTCTTCGCTTTTTCCTGAAGGTAAGGAAGTTGCAGATCTTCGAAGATCAAAGCCGCGAGCTCGTCGATGTTTACTTCGGCTTCGTAATAATCCGTGCCGGCGTCCTGTCCACCCTGTCCTGAGCCCTGGCCGGTACCTGGACGTGTCTCGCGTCCAACCACGTCGCCAACGCGAGTCTTGCCGTCGCCCTGGCCCACGTGTTTGGCCTTCTGGTAGTTGAAACGAAACTTGTATTCATCAAGGGCTTTGATTGGAACTTTGACGGTGCGCTTGCCGTCGGAAAGGATGATGGCTTCGTTGGAGACGATCGAGCCGAGATTTTTGCGAATCGCTTCCTTTACACGATCCTTGTGGCGTTCCTGATCGATAATGCCTTTGCGCTGCAGCGACCAGTCATTGCGTTGAATAGACATAAAACACCGTCCACAGATTACGCCGATTTCGTTTTGCAGAAATCGATCACCGCCTTCGTGAACTCCCAGGGATATTCTTCGTGCGGGAGGTGTCCGCAATTCAAAAATACAATCAACCGTGACCCGGAAATCTCCGCGTGCAACCGTTCTCCATCCGAAAGTGGGATTTCGCGATCGTTCTCACCCCAAACCAGGAGAGTAGGCTGACTGATTAGATGCGCGTCTCTGGAGATGCGTTCAGCATCCCAGCGGCGCACGGTACGGATGATCGCGCGATGCGTGCTCGCCGCACGCAAAGGTAAATGCCGCGCATCCACTCTTCTTTCGTCCAGCACCCACTCGTGTTGATCGTAAACTCGCTTCATGCGCCGTCGCAGCAGTCGCCGCGAACCAATTAGAAGCGGCGAAACAACATCACCGAACACGAGGCGAACCAAACAAGCGCATCAGCTTGAAAGCAAGCGGCCGGTTGTCGTTGACTGCTCCAACCAGGACCAGCTTCTCAACTCGATCGGGATAATCGAGCGCGCACGTTGCAGCGACTGCGCCACCATAAGAACTGCCGACAATGATTGCTCGCGGAATACTGAGTGCGTCGAGCAGTCGAACTAGACAGTTTTGCCTGACCCTCGATCGTATACTCACCGTTGCGCGGCTTCGCGGAGTAACCGTAACCCAACAGGTCCAGCGCGATAACACGGTAACCAGCTTTAGCGAACGCCAGGAACACCTTGCTCCACACCAGCGTTGACGAAGCAAAACCGTGAATCAACACCATCGCGGGTGCGTTTCATCGCCAGCCTCCTGGTAATGAACGCGAACGCCGTCGATATCGATGAAGCACGAATGCTCCGAATGAAAAACGACGTCGCGGCACTTATGCCAGTCGGCATCGCGTGGTCGAAGCAAAAGCTTGCCGGCGACGGCGAGCGTTGCAGCTCCAGCGATCCAGTATCGTTTCTTCATCGAAATTTAGCCACAGATGAACGCGGATGAACGCGGATCAGAACTGTCCGTTCATCCGCGTAAATCTGCGGCTAAAACTCTCCTACCGAGATAACAACGTGCCGACGTAAGTCAGCAGTTCGTTCGCACAAACCGGACAGTAACTGTGCTCTTTGACCAGTCTATCAACAACCTCATTAATCCGCCGCAACTGATCCGGATCCGGCGTCTTCGCCGACGTTGTAATCTTCACCACGTCTTTCAAGTCGGCGAAGATCTTCTTCTCAATCGCTTCTTTCAGACGCTCGTGTGAGTTGTACTCAAACGGCTTGCCCTTGCGAGCGTAGGACGAAATGCGGATCAGAATCTCCTGCCGGAAAGTATTCTTCGCGTTTTCCGAGATCCCGATCTGCTCCTCGATCGAGCGCATTAGCTGTTCGTCAGGCTCCATCTCCTCTTCAGTGATTGGATCCTTGATGCGCTCCTTGTTACAGAAGGCTTCGACGTTGTCGAGATAGTTGTTGCACATCGTGCGCGCCATCTCTTCAAACGAGTAGACAAACGCTCTTTGCACTTCGATCTTCGCAAGCTCGTCGTACTCCTTGCGCGCCTGCGAGATGTGATTCAAATATCTCTCACGCTGTTCACTGCTGATGCCTGTGTGCTGTTCAAATCCGTCTTTGATGGCTCGCAGCGCATCGATTGGATTGATACAGGTGACGCCATCGCGCACGAGCGCGCTCGAGAGACGATTGATGATGTAACGAGGCGAGATGCCGTCCATGCCTTCGCGAACCGTCTCTTCCTTCAGTTCGCGCACGTCTTTCGACTTGTAACCCTCGACATCCTCGCCATCGTAAAGCTTCATCTTCTTCACGATGTCGACGTTCTGACGCTTCGGCTCTTCAAGACGAGTCATCACCGCAAACATCGCCGCCACTTTCAAAGTATGTGGCGCGAGATGGACATTGCGCAGCGCCTCTGACTGGTGCAACAGCTTGTCGTAAATGCGCTCTTCCTGCGAGACGCGCAGATTGTAAGGCACTTTCACGAGGATGATGCGATCCTGCAACGCTTCTGATTTGCGATTGCCCGCAAATGCGATGTATTCGTTCTCGTTTGTGTGCGAGAGAATTACTTCGTCCGCATAAATCATCGCGAAGCGCCCGGTCTTGATACTCTGTTCCTGCGAAAGTGTCAAAAGGCTGTAGAGAAACTTCTCGTCAACCTTCAACATCTCGACGAATTCCATCAAGCCGCGATTGGCGATGTTTAGCTCGCCGTCAAAACGATAAGCACGCGGGTCTGATTCAACCCCGACTTCGCCGATCGTTGAGAGATCGATCGACCCCGTCAGCTCCGTGATGTCCTGCGACTTCGGATCGCTGGGCGAGAACGTGCCGATGCCGACGCGTTCCTTTTCAGAGAAAGCAACGCGATGTATTTTGACGTCCTCGTGACGTCCTCCATACGTGTGTTCCAGCGCATAGCGACACTGCGGACAAAGATCGCCTTCGATATAAATGCCGTAATGTTTCTCGACTTCAGACCGCAACTGATGCGGTATGAGATGCAGCGGCTCCTCGTGCATCGGGCAGTCTTTGATGGCGTAAACGGCACCGGCCTCAGCAGTCCTGGTCCAATCCTCCAGCCCGCGTTTGAGCATGTTGACGATTGTCGACTTACCTCCACCCACAGGTCCCATGAGCAAGAGAATGCGCTTGCGCACTTCGAGACGCTGTGCGGCCGATTTGAAGTATTCGACAATTCTGGCGATGGGCTCTTCGATGCCAAACAATTCGTTGGCAAAGAAATTGTAGGAGAGAATCTCGTGCTGAGTGCCTTCGTTCAGCCGCTCGATTCCTGCGGCATGAACCATGTCGTTGATGCGAGCGTGTGAAAGCTGAGCAATGCGCGGGTTCTGAGCGACTAATTCGAAGTAGTCCCGGAATGTTCCTTCCCAACGCAGCGCCTCGTGTTCACGGCGCAGATCTTCCAAACGTTCGCTGATATTGAATTGTTTCTTGCCATCCTGCTCTTGCATAGCCTTTGAAACCTCTTCGGCTTTCGCGCATTGGACAGCGTGTGGGGAGAGGCCACGCTAGTTAATACACCGCCACATCGTCGGGGAACTGCGGCTTGTTTTATAGTGCTTCGTGATACGCCTCACGCGCGCGTAAGCGTGAGCTACGTCCTCGAGGCATCATTTCTCAATGATCGAGTTCAACGGAAGTCCGGTGGGAACTTGGAAGCGAACTCGCACGCGCGCTTCCTTGAGCGCAAGTATAGCACAGGGAATCTGGACTCAAGTCAATGCTATTTTTGCACCCAGGCGTTTTTATTCGGCAAGCACTACACGTGGATGCAAGCTGTTTGTGTTGGCGTCGTAGCGACCAACGGCGACCAGTGCATTGTCGCCGTCGCACATTCTCACGTTCTCTCCGTCACTCCAGTTAGGTTCAGCCACCTTCACCTCTCTTCCGTGATTGGCCCGACTTACGTCTTCGGGGGTTAGATGCACGAAAGGCAGTTGCGAGAGCGCCGCTCCTGGGGGGACGAGGACCTCTCCGATCGACTCTTCGCCAAAATGGATCTTTAACTCGTCGAGGGTGATTGCCTGATCGATTGAAAAGTCGCCGACACGCGTGCGTCTGAGCTCCGCCAAATGAGCGCCAACGTACAAACGTTTGCCAAAATCTTCGGCCAACGTTCGTACATAAGTGCCGGAGGAACACGAGACACGAGTGTGGAAATCGAAAGTGCCGTCGAGGTTGTCTTTGATGAGTTGACCTCCAGGCTTGATGGCGGCGAACTCATATATGCAGACGTGTATCGGTTGTCGTTCCACGCTCTCACCGCGGCGTGCCAGTTCGTAGAGTTTCTTGCCTTCAACTTTCTTGGCTGAATACATTGGCGGCACCTGGTCTATCTCACCGCGAAGGCTCTGAAGTGTTGCTTCGATCTCCTCCTCAGTCCAGGCCGGCGGATTCGCGGGTGGTCCAGGAATCGGATTGCCGGTGAGATCACCCGTGTCAGTTGAGTATCCGAGACGAATAATTGCTTCGTATTCTTTATCAACCCCACTTAAGAACTGTGCGAGCCGGGTAGCCTTTCCAAGAAGAATGACGAGAACGCCCGTCGCAAACGGATCGAGAGTGCCTGTGTGTCCAACACGACGCTCGTGAAGGATACGACGAGTGCGTGCGACCACGTCGTGAGAAGTAAGTCCCGCAGGTTTGTCGATTACCAGCACGCCGTCCATGTTCAGCATTTTAGATCAGCGGCCCATCCGCGTTAATCTGTGTTCACTAATCGTGACTGATTTGCGACGTAAAACATTCGAGCGCGCAATAAAGCTACTGGCCGCCAGGCCTCGCTCTGTCGCCGAACTGCGAGAACGATTGTTGCGCGCGAAAAACACTGATGAAGCAACGGTGGAAACGGTGATCTCGCGGTTGCGTGAGTATGGCTATCTCAACGACGAACGATTTGCTTTCAGTTATGCCTCGTACAAGGTGAAGCAAAGACCAGTTGGGCGCAGGCGGCTGGAACGCGACCTCAAGTTCAAAAAGGTCGACAGCAATGTCGCCAATGAAGCGCTCGAGTTGGTTTATGCCGAAACTTCAGAAGAGGAACTGATCGACAAAGCCATCGAGAAGCGCTTGCGAATTCGTGGCAAGCCAAAGAACCGGGCGGATGCGAAAAGCCTTTTTGACCATCTGCTGCGGCAGGGATTCGCGTTTGAACTGGTTAGTGACAAGATTCGATCTCTAGCCACCGATTACGCGGATGAAGACTGATTTGCTACACTCGAATCGATATGACTGGTAACGAAATTCGCGAAGCTTTTTTGAGGTATTTTGAGGAGCACGGACACGCGCGTGTGGGTTCGTCGCCGCTCCTGCCCGCCAACGATCCGACGTTGTTGTTCACGAACGCGGGCATGAATCAGTTTAAAGAGACTTTTTTGGGTCTAGAGAAGCGCGAGTACGTGCGCGCTACGTCGTCGCAGAAGTGCATTCGCGCCGGTGGCAAGCACAACGATCTTGACGAAGTGGGAAAAACGGCCCGGCATCACACGTTTTTCGAGATGCTCGGGAATTTTTCGTTCGGCAATTATTTCAAGGAAGACGCAATCAAGTATGCCTGGGAACTGCTGGTCGATGTTCTAAACCTCGATCCAAAGCGGTTGTGGTTCACGGTTTACGAAGGCGATGCCGAGGTTCCTGCTGACGAGGACGCCGAGAGATTTTGGGAGCAAGTTGGTGCGCCGCGTGAGCGCATCCTGCGCTTTGGCCGCAAAGACAACTTCTGGCAGATGGGTGAGACTGGGCCATGTGGTCCATGCAGTGAGATTCATTACTACATGGGTGAGAGTCCGGATGATCCGGAGAATTCCGCCGAGAACGTCAATGGACCAGGCGATACGATCATGGAGATCTGGAACCTGGTCTTCATGCAGTTTGATCGCAGTGAAATTGAACCGGGTAAGTACAAGCTCGATTCGCTGCCGGCGCCTTCGGTCGATACGGGCGCAGGTCTTGAGCGTCTCGCTGTCGTGTTGCAGGGAGTTAAGTCAAACTACGATACGGATCTGATCCGCCCCATCATCAACTTCACCGCGAAGCTCGCCGATCGCAATTACGAACCGGAAACGCAGGAAGGATTCGCGATGCGCGTGATTGCAGACCACGCACGCGCTACTGCTTTTGCGATTGCAGACGGAATTCTGCCTGGCAATGAGGGTCGCAATTACGTTCTCCGAAAGATCATGAGGCGGGCGATCTATCAGGGTCATCATACGCTTCGCTTTGAAGGAGCGTTTTTCAAGGACGTCGCAAACTTCGTTGTCGACCTCATGAAAGACGCGTATCCGGAATTGGAAACACAACGTGACTTCATCGAGAAGATGGTCGGACTCGAGGAAGAACGCTTCCGTTCGACGTTGACGGTGGGATTAAACAAGCTCGACGAAGTGTTCACCGCTTCGAAGGGAGCGATGCCCGAGTACAAGACTTTAGCGCGACTCTACGACACGTTCGGAACGCCTCGCGACCTGATTCGTGTTGGCCTCGAAGAGCGTGGTTTTGCAATCGACGAGGAGGAATTCAACCACTCGTTCGATACTGCGTTACAGGAACTTCAGCAAACAGCAGCCACCGAGAAAGGTGAGTCAAAAACCAAAGCTAATCCGGTCTACGCGAACGTCGCCGCGCGCGCGGCGAAGTCGATATTCAAAGGCTATGAAACGACACGCGTTGATGACGCAAAGATTGTCGCGGTTATTAAAGGCGATGAAGTCGAATCATTGAACGAAGGTGAAGAGGGCGAGATCGTGCTCGACCGTACGCCGTTCTATGCGGAGAGTGGCGGGCAGGTTGGAGACGTCGGCGTGATCGTTGGCCCAACCAATGAGTTGGCGAATGTGTTTGATACCTATTCGCCTGCACAAGGTTTGATCGTACACAAGATCAAAGTCGACAAAGGCAGCCTGAAGGTCAACGACATTGTTTCGGCTCAAGTTGACGTCGAGAAGCGAGATGCGACGAGACGCAATCACACCGCGACTCACTTGATGCACGCCGCACTGCGTGAAGTCTTGGGAACACACGTGAAGCAAGCAGGTTCGGTTGTAGCGCCTTCGTACCTGCGTTTCGACTTTACGCATTACCAGCCGCTGACTGCCGCAGAGAAAGAAGAGATCGAACGTCTGGTCAACTATTACATTCTTCGTAACGAGCCGGTGCAGACTGACGAGATGGCGATCGAAGAGGCGATGCGTTCGGGCGCGATGGCGCTCTTTGGGGAAAAGTACGGCGAAAAAGTGCGGGTGCTTTCTATCAAAGGTCTCGAAGGTATCTTCTCGAAAGAGCTCTGCGGCGGCACGCACGTGCGCGCTACCGGTGATATCGGTCTGTTTAAGATCACCAGCGACGAATCGATCGCTTCTGGAGTGCGACGCATTCGCGCCATTACAGGAATGGATGCGTACGAGCGATTTCGTGAGGCGGAAGTTCTTGTCGATGGGCTCAGCAGCGGATTGAGAACTTCGCGCAATGATCTGAGTGATACTGTTACGCGTTTACAGGAAGAGTTGAAGAAAGCGCGACGTGAAGCAGACGACTTGCGCTTGAAGATCGCTAGTGGCGCAACGAGTTCTTCGACTAATGGTGATGAGTCGCGGGAAGTGGCGGGCATTAAGGTGTTGGCTCGTGAAGCGAGTGGTCTGGATGCTGCCGCAATGCGACAACTGTCAGATACGCTGCTCGCACGAATCAAATCCGGTGTGGTTGTGCTTGGACGAAGCAGTGATGGGAAAGTTTCGCTCATCGTTCGCACGTCCGCAGACCTGACCGGAAAGGTGCCGGCCGGACAGGTAATCAAAGAGCTCGCGCCGATCATTGGTGGGCGTGGCGGCGGCAAAGCTGACATGGCTGAAGGCGGCGGCAATCAGCCGGAGAACCTCTCGGCAGCGCTCCAGAAAAGCTACGAAATCGTGGAGAAGTTGCTCACTTAACCACGGATGACGCGGATTGGGTCCGGATTAATCCGTTACCAATCCGCGTCCATCCGTGGCTTACATCGTCTTTTGTTTTTCAGTTAGCGTGATGTTCATCTTCTCAAGGGTGAGCTTGTTGAGAGTGCCGGTCACCTTGAGTCCTTCCGCCTGTTGATACTTCCGCAGTCCATCCCGCGTTGCATCGTCAAGCTTGCCTATCTGTTCACCGCCGTAGAAGCCACGCTGCTTGAGAATGGCCTGCGCCTGGTTGATTTGGTCCTTGGTAGCACGAA
>CAWKGP010000007.1:0-122436 GCA_963849205.1 uncultured Acidobacteriota bacterium | reverse complement strand
TCTTCCTCGTAACGGTTGCGGATCGCCGCCGTCGCCGACTCGTGACTGGCCGTCGTCTCAGTCCGCCCTTCGGTGTATTGACGTTCGATCTCGGCGGCCGTCTTGTCGCGCGACTGCTCCGCGGCGCGCAAGCCCTCCGAAAGAGTCGTGCGAATCCGCTCCTCGTCCCGCGCGGTCTCGTTCGCCAGCCGCTGCAGGTCGCGCAATAGCTCCAGCTGGCGGACCGTCGCCAGCGGTTCGTCGGCGATGGTCTCACGACTCGCAGTCACGCTCTACCTCGTCCATTAGCAGGCTCATTCGCGAGATCGCATCCAGCGCCAATTTCACCCTCGGCACCATCGGCTCCAAATGGTTGGCCGCAAACCGCCGGCTCACCCCGTCGTTCCACTCGCCCGACGCCTCGTGCCAGGCAATCTCCAGCTTCTCCAGCGCATGCCGGATGCGGGCGGCACCAGACGTCAAATCGCAGCGACGCATCAACTAGTCCTCACCCTGTTCCGATTTCTTCTTCGCACGTACCTCGTCTTTTTGTTCCCCGGCAGCGGGCTCGTTTGCGTCTTCTCCAGTTTCCTCCCCGCTCGCCACTCGCTGCTCGCCACTCGCAGCTTCTTCCCCCACAGCTCTCGCGCAAACGAAACTTCGTTGTACGACGCCGAGGGGTCCGTCGCCCGCACCGCCTGATACTCTTCCAAATGCCGAATGATTTTCGTGAGCATGCCGATCGCCTCCGGCCGCATCCGATTCCACCAGCCGCACCATCAGCGAAATCCGCCCCTGGTACTCGAACAACTCGTGCTGCACCTACCTGCTGCCAATGCCGCACGCGTTCGATTTTGCTCCAATAGGCTTGTCGCGCCTGAGCCTTCTTCAGCGCCGTCCGCTCTTCGGCGCACGACGGCCGCTCGTTCGCTACGGGAAACATCAGGCACCGCTGCAACGCCTGCTGCGCTTCATGCACCCGATCGATCGACACTCGCACCTGCGTCTTCCAATACCGCGGCCGGTCCTGTTCCAGCCAATCCTGCACCCGCCGCATCTCCGTTTCCAGCTCTGTCAGCGCATCGCCCACCTGATCGACAAACGACGTCATCGCCGTCCGCACCAACTCGATCGACGTCAACGAATGAACGCGGCTGGGAGTCCATGAATGAAAGCCAATGACGAATGCGGATTTCGGATTGCGGATTCGTCATTCTGTCATTCCGCATTCCGAAATCCGTAATCGTGGGCTTCGCCACGGGCACTATCGCTGCTGCAGATACTCCTCAATCCGCTCCGCCTTCGCATCAAGTACGGGGCATGTTCGTTCGTCATCTCCACGTACTTGCCGATCACCTTCATGTGCTGCTCGAAGTCCTCGACAAACTTCTTGTGCTCCTGGTCGCGCCACGTCGCGCCCAGCGAGTTTAACTGCGCGGAGCGCCGTCATCCGCTCTTCCAGCTCCTGGTTGAATTTCTTAAGATTCTGGGCAAACCGTCGCAGCTCGATCGGATCTACGATTGCTTGGGGCATAGAAGGCCTCGATTCTCGGTTGCGCTTTTGCCGGCGACGACTCGCCGCACCGTGCGCCGTCAATCTGGCCGGGACACCCCGCCAAATGACGGACTACACACGTCGCACGAGTAGGGAAAACCAGGAGCAATTCGTCGAAGAGTTCGGCCCGGAAAGCTCTACAATGTATTATAACTCTCGCGATTTTGATCGTAAAGCAATCACTGCTCCGACTTGCGCGCAATTGGTCTCCCTCCGCACAGCCGCGATCCTGTAACATGCTGGCGAGTTCGATCCGGGCACGCGCCTGCACTGTCCGTTGCGTGTCCCGACCGAAGTCGTAGAATGAAGGAAGGCAATGTGGCTGCTTCGGCCAGTCCACCTTCTACACTGTGTTAAGGAGTCTTGCGTTGTTGACTGAGCAAGAAGTATCGCGTACTTGGAGCCAGGTGTTTAAGACCGGAAAGATTGAGTTGGCCTCGTTCGACCGCGCAGAGCAATTGCTCGATGAGCTGCGGCCCGAAAGCCCGCTCCGACATCGACTGACCCTGGAGCTCGAAGAACTGCGAAACATTCACACGCGGCAGTTGTCCGCGCGAATGCTTAAGGATCACCGTGCGAGAATAGCAAACTAGCCCGAAGCGCAAGCGAGGGATTTCTGGTTTCTCGCCTGCGTTTCGGGCTAATCCATTTCTAAACGACTTGCCGGCTTGGTTAGTGGACAAACTCCACGCCGATATCAAACCCGTTGATCAACAGGTCTTGCGTGCCCGAGTTGCGGTAGCCGAAGTCCGGAAGGAAATAGTCGACCGAAGTCGCCGCCCGCTTGATATTGCCGATGAAGGAGCCCGTGTAGCCAAACTTCATCGAGAACGACCGTGTGAAGTTGTATTGCCTGCAGCCGCATCTCCGCCACCGGCGAGAACTGGGCTCGTGAGCCCGTGCGAAAACGCGGTCGTGCGGGTGTACAGGCCCTGGTTCAAGGCGCCCGGAACCAGGTTCGCCCATCAGGCCGAGTTGGTCCCAATCCGCCTGGTTGTAGCCGAACATGAAGCGGCCATTGGCGTCCAGCGTCCAGCGCTGCCGGCGATTAACCCATTTCACCGCCACCTGCGGACCGACGATCTGGTTGGTGAACGACGTATCCACCAACACGTCGTGCAGTACGCTGCCGAGCATGGTCAGGTTGAACTCGTCATACACCTTCAGATAGCGCACGCCCCAGCTGACGACACTTCGTTGTTCTGATGCTTCGCCATGTAGTGGTTGTTCGTGAGCTACATGCGTCCACATCGCTTCGACGCCGTCCTCTGCGTCGCGTTGTGGACCGTCACGCTGTCGAAGAATACGTTGAACTCGTGGAAATCATCAAAGTCGTGAATCACGCAAAGCTCGGCACAACGCCGCCCATCGGCCGGAACGATAATTGGAACCGATCCACGGATGCCGTCCTGTCGATGTCGTCCGCATAGCGGAAGAAGATAACCTCCGTCGTCGTAGTCGAAGTCCGCGGGCCCACCATGCCGTAGTTGCCGACGTACAGTAGCGGGCCGCCTTGCGTGCCAACTGGCGCGTCGGCAACGTTTTCCAGGTAATCGCGGAAGCCGCGCAGATAACCCGGCGGCGTTTGAACAGAACCGGCACCTACCCGAACCCAAAGGCGCGGAGGTCGCCACCCGCATTGACGCCCCCGTCCGGACCGATGTCGTCGCCTGGCGTGTAGTCGTCGTCGATAAATGGCGGCAGACCGCCGCCCAGTGCGGCGCTGCGTGCGAAGCCGTAGAACCGACCCTGGTTCAACAGCGGTCCGTCCAGAATGCCGATCGTCCAGCCGTTGTCCGCGTCGCGGTAGCCAAACTCATAGCGATTGCCCGACGCGAATCCCGCGTCCGGCGGCACGTCGGTGAGGCCGTTTTCGAGTTGATACGGATGCCGGTATCTACGCCCTCATCCAGCGGATTCTGCCGATAAATCTGCTCTCGCGAACTGGACCACGTCCGGATCGCCGACCTCACGCGCTCGCCGCTATACGACCAGAACAGCTTCTGGTAATCGAAGAAGTATCCCGAGTACTGGTCCTCTTGCGAGTTGTCCAGGTCCAGTTCCAGCGGCGCAACAGCTGGAAGTCGTGTTCGTAGTTCGACGGCCCGAATGGCAGGTTCTCCTGCCCCGTGCGCGGCCGGCCACGGCGGCCAGCAACATGACTGGTTGTCGCGAGCCAGACATATAACTTTCGTCTCATCGTCTCCCCCTACCGTGACAAACGCGGTGGAAGCCGGCGGGCTGCAAGCGCAGCCCGCAGGTATAGGTGTGGGTAGTATCGGAAGCGTCGTCCGTACCAGTTGAGTAAGATCGGCAAAGAGGAGCGGAAATCGGGGTTATTCCGATTATCCGGCCGCCAAACGCAGCGAATGCAGTGCCGTCAAACCAGCACCAGCTTCAATGATGGCGAGCCCGCTTCCCCGGGATGAGGCTTCGAGTCAGCGGTGACTGCAGGAGCGACGCTGCGGACGCCGTCGGCCCCCGAACCGAAGGCCAGCAGCCCTACCGCTGCCAGCACCAGAACCCGCCCCAGATGGCCTAAAAAAGGCGCAAAAAAAAGCTCCCACAGGCGGGGCAGGAACCTGTGGAAGCCGTGGAGTCGAGGCATATTAGCCCCGATGGGCCTCATGATACTCCAAGACTGCCTATTACGCAAAGATATTCCGCAAAAAATTTTCCACATTTTGCGGGAATCCGGATGGACCAGGAAATTCCCCGGTTTTCCGCGTCTATTTGCCGTAACTGAGGTTCCAGCAACGGCTCCGATTGCAGATTTCCGGGCAGCCGAGGGCCCGGTTCGAACAGGCTTTCCCCATCCATCCGTCTCCCTTTGCCGGCCTTTTGGCAATCCCGGGCTGCGTTCAGCGAACTGCAGAGAGACTCAAAAGCGTGGGGTACCGTCCGGCCGGAACCAGGCCGACTTCACCCCCGGGTCGGTGCTTTGTCGTCTTTGGTCCGGGCGTATACTTTCCATCGAGCCTCCGGTCCCCCTCGATGCGGCCCCGCCTTCGGCGAACACCCTGAGTTCGGTTCGTACTCAACGCGAAAGTCCCTCGATGAATCGTCCCGCTTGTCGTCTCCGCGACGTGTTTCCCCGGCCCCGTCTGCATCCATTCCTGGCCCTTTCCGAGCCTTTCGCCACCCGCTGTATTTGTGGCCGGCGCTGCCATGGTGGCATGGCAGCTTGCCGGCGCAGCGGCATTCGCCGAGCCGGCAGTCGCTCGAGAAGGAGCCAGCCGAAAAGAAGGCGAAGCCGGCCGCCGGGCCGGCACTCGGCACCGATTGGGTGAGGCTCAAGTACGACGATCGCGGAAAGATTGTCGGCATGCAAACGGCGATCGTGCGCTACGCTCGCCCCGCCAAATCGAACGGCAAGTCCGCTTCCGAGTGGTCGTCGAACGGAGGGAAAGCTGCCGTCACGCCGATGACGTCACAGTCGATCTGATCGGCGCCGTCCACATCGCCGACATCGCGTACTACCGCCAGCTCAACGAACGATTCAAGCAGTACGATGCGGTGCTCTACGAGCTGGTCGCCCCAGGGAACGGTCGTCGAACGCAGGCCGCGGCACTTCTAACGCACTCCCGATCGGCGCCATGCAGAATGTCTTCAAGAGCTTTCTCGAGTTGGACCACCAGTTGGAATACGTCGACTACACGAAGCCGAATTTCATCCACGCCGACCTTTCGCCCGACCAGTTCTTCCAGGCGATGCGCGATCGCAAGGAGACCTTCCTGCAGTTGTATTTCCGCATGATGGGCCAGGCGATGGCGCAGCAAAGCGACATGCAGGCCCGCGGCGACTCGCCCGATCTCGACCTGATCTCCGCCCTTTTTTCCGATGACCGCCCGCGACGCCTAAAGATCGCGCTCGCCAAGCAACTCGCCGAGATGGAAAGCCTGATGGTCAGCTTCGGCGGCGAAAATGGAACGGTCCTGATCAGCGACCGGAACAAGCGCACGTTCGACGTGCTGCGCACCCAGATCAAGGCCGGCAAAAAGAAATTCGGCATCTTCTACGGCGCCGGCCACTTGTCCGACATGAACGACCGGCTCCGCAAGGACTTCGGCCTCGAGCCGGTCGAAATCACCTGGCTCACCGCCTGGGACCTCGCCCCGAAGCAATAGTCCGCCCGCGGCAAGAACTGCTCGAAAAGATCGCTTTAGTCAGCGATCAGGCGCCGACCCGAGACGCTCGCCACGATGTAGGGCCCATCGGCACGGCCCACAATCCGTAACAGCGTCAACAGCTTCACTCGCGCCACCCCCGCGACGAAAAGCAATACCACAGGCACGGCAAGCGGCAAATGGCGTAGCAAAGAAAGCCGAAATCGAAGCATGGAACTCCCGTCCGGCGGCGTGCATCACCGACCATCCAAATCAACATAGAATGACCACGCAAACCGCCAGTTGTTGGAACGTCTCCGATGGCGCGAACCAGCAGTAAGATAAGTTGTCAGTAGCGCGTAAGAATAACCGCAAACAGAAAAAGTGGTACCAGCGGATGGGTAACAAGTTTGCCCATAGCACGTACGCCTGATGAACATGTTCATCGGCCCGGCCGGAACTCGCGAGCCTGACTGGATTATAGTTCACCGCACCCGAAAAAACTCCCCTGTTTGCAGCAGTCCGATCCCGCTTCCGAGCAGCCGGTCCAGCCTGATAGACTGAGGGGTCGCCTTCAAACCGAAATCGAATTCCTGCTGACCTTTTGCCAAAAATTGGAGTCCCCCATGGCCAAACCAGGTCGCAAAGTGAAGAAAGCCAACCACGGCCGTCGCCCCGCCTGCAGCCGCCCCCGCAAGAACCGCCGACATCTGGTCAAGACCTGACCTCCCGGATCGGGCCTCATGCGAGTCGATACCGCTGCATTCGTACCCTCATTCCCAAGTCCTCCATCACCCAGCCACCCACGTGCCCAAGCAAGACCTGATCCTCGACCCGTCTGCTTATGACCTGGACCGCGTCCTGGTCGACAGCGAGGGAATCCGTCGCTACAACCCGCAGCGCTTCGAAATGGAGCAGCTTACGGCAATCGTCTACGACGATTTGAAACCGGTATTTGCGGGCTACAAGGATGTCACAGCCAATGAGTTCTGGGTCCGCGGCCACATGCCGGGAATGCCGCTCATGCCGGGCGTGATCATGTGCGAAGCAGCCGCCCAGTTGTGCGGCTACCACGTGCATCGGCACAACTTGATGGGCCCCGATGCCATGCTTGGCTTCGGTGGCACTGGACGAAGTGCGTTTCCGCGGCACGGTCGTGCCTGGCGACCGGCTGGTGATGCTCGCCCAGAAACTACAGCTCCGCTCAGGCCAGATGGTTCGCTCCCGCTTCCAGTGCCTTGTCCGCGACCAGGTCGTCTGCGAGGGCCAGATCCGCGGCATCCCCATTCCGGTCGAAGTGCTCACGGGAAAGCCGTAATTGGGTCCGTAGTCGGTAGACTGCAGACCGTGGACTCATTCCGGTCGACCGACCACAGTCCACGGACCACGGTCCCTCCGCCATGTTTCCACTCTACGACCTCAACCCTCACAATCGCTTTCCCTGGGTCACAGTGCTGCTGATCCTGGCCAACACGCTGGTGATGGTCCGCCTCGCCAGCCTCAACGATCCGAACGAGGTAATCAGGTCGCCTTCAAGTACGGCTTCATCCCCAAGCGCATCACCGAGGCGAGCCGCGGCAAGCCGCTGCTGGCCACATTCCTAAAGTCGACCGGAACGGACAGGAAATCCCCGGACAGCGACCGGAAGTAGTTCGCTTATCCGGCCAGCCGGCGGCCGTTTATCCAACGCTGATCACGACGATGTTCCTGCATGGCGGCTGGCTACACCTTCTCTCGAATATGTGGATGCTCTGGATCTTCGGCAACAACGTCGAAGACCGCCTCGGACATTTCATGTATCTGTGCTTCTATCTCGTCGGTGGATTGTCGCCTCGCTTACGCATTGGGCCGTTGATCCGGGCAGCTCGATTCCGGTGGTGGGTGCTAGCGGAGCCGTCGCCGCGGTGCTCGGCGGTTACGCCGTGACATTTCCCTGGGCAAAAGTGCGGCACGCTGATCTTCGTCGGCCTCATTTTCATCGTCGACATCCCGGCCCTGGCCTGGCTGGGCATCTGGTTCGTCCTGCAGAACCTCGTCCCCGGCATCCTCAGCCTGAACGGCGTGGAAACCGAGCGCGTGGCATTCTGGGCCCACATCGGCGGCTTCGTCGCCGGCATGATCCTGATGCCGTTCCTGGCCCTGGCGCATCGCCGCCCGGCACCGATTGGCGCAAGGAAGCCGAGGAGATGTTCAACTTCGACGATCCGCGAGGCACGTAGACCCAAGATCTATGGGCCGCCGCGCACTACGAAAAACCGATCCCTCGCTCGACCTCTCCCGCCACCTCTTGATCTGGGATCAATTGCCGCAGCCGTGGGACGCCGGCCGCTTGTTCGGCCGCGAGGCCCCGCTGGAGATTGAAGTCGGCTGCGGCAAGGGACTGTTCCTCGCCGCCGCCGCGGCCGGCTTGCCAAACCACAATTTCCTCGGCGTCGAGATCGCTCGCAAATACGCCCACTTCACGTCCGCCCGGCTCGCCAAACGCGGCATCACAAACGCCGCCATTCTGAACGGCGACGGCCAGCGGCTCTTCGCCGAACTCTTCCAGACGGCTCGCTGGCCGCCGTTCACGTCTACTTTCCCGACCCCTGGTGGAAGAAGCGGCATCACAAACGCCGCCTGCTGAACGAACGGTTCGTTGGCGACGTAGTCCGCACGCTGGCCACGGGCGGCACGTTCCACTTCTGGACCGACGTGGAAGGATTACTTCGACGCCACGCTCGCCGTAATCGCTCAGAATGCGTCCCTCGACGGCCCTCTGCCCGTTCCAGAAAAGCCGGCCGAGCACGACCTCGATTTCCGCACCCACTTCGAGCGCCGCATGCGACTGGTCGGCGAACCCGTCTACCGCGAGAATTCCGCAAGCGTTGACCTGAGGGCACTGCCCCGCGCCAAAGTGAACCGGTCATCGCCTGCGGAGCCTTACCCAGAAAGTCGTCTGCCAGCGGAGTGGTGTGCCAATGTCAGAGAGCCTGGCCTTGGCACACCACTTGGCACGCCACCGGCCGGCACGCGCACGACCTCGGAGAAAGTTTTTCGTGGTTTTTGGCCACGCACTATGCTAACGTTGATCCGGCATAAACTGCAGGCGAGTTCTCGCAATGGAGCGACATTATAGTCGTTTCTGAGAGTTGCCGCTCGGCGACGGCCGGGACGAAGCGGCGGCCGATTCAGGGCGTCCACTGACCCCCGTATCGCGCTCAAGAGTCCCCTACAAGCCTGGTAGAAGAGGCGTGTACCTTTCGGAACTCCTGGTTCGGCGTATGCCGCAGTCCATAGCTTGCGCAAATTGACCTTCGCATCTTCAAACACAAGAGCATCGTCGTTCTTATTCTTTCTCTGGAGTTGCAGTTGTAACAACTCCTTCTTCAACCGGCTACTCATCTGCACCGGCCAGCGCTTTGGCTTGATGTTCCTACCGTGGCCTTTGTAAGCAGTGAGCGTGAGGATCTCGTCACCAAAATCAATGTCTTTCCAGCGAAGGTAATCCAACAAGCTGACCTTCTGGCTCCAGTATCCATTGCGGCAATGAACACTGGTAGAGTGTGACGACGTTCAGGAATGTCGAGCGCCTTCATTATTCGCAATGCCTCTTCGTCAGTAAGCTCGCGAGTCCTGATCGGATCTGGAGTTTCAGCGGCGTCGTGAATCAAATTCTTTGACACCGCTTTAGTGAACGGCGATTTAAGAAGCCAGCCTTCGTCCATGGCAATGTTGAAGAGCCTGCGGGCCTTAGACAACTCACGATCAACGGTCGAAAGACTAACCTTCCTCAGATTCTTTATAGTTCCGGTCAGTCGTACGATCTGATACTCCAGCTTCTTTTCATTGATCTTTCTTATATCGATGTCCCTGAAAGAAGGCGACCAGATTATTGAGAGCGGAGTGTGCTGACACAACGCTTCGAACGCCTTTTATTTTCGTCTCCTGATCGTCGTAAACGGCAGCTACATAGATGTTGTCTTTGGCATGTTGAGCAAGCTGGCGGAATGTAATTTTACCGGCAACGAGTTGTACTGGTCCATTTTTTCAGTAGTTCAACTTCGATCTCTGCCTGCTTGGGTTTGATCGCAGACTTGTTCTCAACCTGACGGAGAATGTCGAGCGGTTTACCGTCATCGATCTTGTAGCGAACACGAGCATAATAGTTGCCGTTGATCTTACGGTGCGTGCGGCTGATGATTTCGACTTTGCCTGTCATTGGGCACCTCTCGATGCAAGCGCACGTTGATCAGTTTTTGTAGGGACTACTTTGTTGCCAATGGCTGAAGTGCATGCGGTTTCCAAATGATCGACGATGGGGGCGTTCTAAATCAACGGTCTTATTCAGCTCGATTCACGACAGGCCGCGCCTGTCGTCAATTATCAACATTGCCCTAGACAGTCTGGGTCCTCCGTGGTATGCTGGCCCTAGATTATCTAGGAGGTTACATTGCCCAAATCTAAAGGCAGCCTGCTGCAGGGGACGCTGGACATGTTGATCCTCAAAGCTCTTTCGCTTGGCGCTCTGCATGGTTACGGAGTCGGTCAACGCATCGCACAAATTTCCGGGGACGCTCTTAAGGTCGAGGAAGGATCTCTATATCCCGGACTGTACCGACTCGAGCAGCGCGGGTGGATCGAGTCGGAGTGGGACGTTTCGGAAAACAACCAGCGCGCGAAGTTCTACAAGCTGACGCGCGCGGGTCGCAAACAGCTAATCATCGAAGAGCAGAATTGGGAGCGGCTTGCGGGCGCAACGATCAAGGCGCTGCGCGCGGTCTAAAAGAGGATTCTGATTATGTTCTGGATCAAAGCCACGAAAAGTCTCATTAGGGCCAGGCGGCGTCCCGACGAGATGGTGCGCGAGGTTGAAGCTGAATTGCGCTTCCATATAGAAATGCGAACACGAGCCAACGTGGAGAAGGGAATGAGGCCAGACGACGCGCAACGTGCGGCGCTGCAAAGCTTCGGTGACTTCAAGCGCGTCAGAAATAACTGTTGTGAAATCCGACGGAGCCTTCCCTTTGATTCAACGCCTTTGCGAATGGGGTTGCACATTACCATCGCGGTTGTGGCGGGTCTGGCCGCGCTGTGGGCGGTGAACGTCCCACATGACAACTTCACAGGTGTCATGCGCCAGTTAATCGCCATCGCTGTTTTGACTTATCTATTCGTCGTCGTTCGGCGCGCCCGCTCAAAACGGCGTTCCGACTGCGAATATGTGAACGGCGCGCTAGTAACCCCGAGCGAGACGTTCCGCGCCAACAAAGGTTTGACAAGTGATATGTCGGACGCGCCCTCCGCAAAAATCACAGCTTATGACGAACAGGGACGCACACCGGTTGAGCGAGTGTTCAAGTCTTGATTGATGCGACTGACCGGAACAAGCCGATACCCGAAAGAAAAGACCGCACCCTCCCTAACTAACTACTGAAAGGGACCGACTATGCGAGCTCGCTATGCATCTCGGATCGTTACACGTGTGTTTACGCTGCTGGTTATGACTGCGACTCTGACAACAAATGCACGTGTATCTGCAACATTGAGTGGCGTATCTCAGGAGAGCACGGGAACACTTAACGATCAACCAACGAGCCCGCGTTTGCTGGCCTTGCGGGATCGGCTTACGGCAGGTGATCGGACTGCGCTTAATAACTTCTGGAAGGAAATCGGCGAACAAGGCGCGCCGATAATTGAGTCCGCGATTGATAACGACCGCGAAGTGCTGGTAACAATGCTTTGGCGAGCGAGGGAAGAGACGAGAAACGTTTTCGTCTTTCGCCTCGGGGATGTCAATAAGCCGATGGTGCGGCTGCTCGACACTGACTTGTGGTACAAGACATTTCGGCTTCAGAAGGGTGCGCGCTTCATCTATCAATTCGCGGCGAACCTCCCTGAACCGAAAGAGTGGCGAGGCATCACTAGGTTTGCGGGCGACCTCCGAAACGACCCGCTCAATCCATTCCAGTTCACCGAGCACTATAACGAGTTCAACCCGTATGAAGGGAATTCCTATTCGGCAGTCGAGCTGCCCTCCGCTGAGCCGCAAAGTTGGAGCGTCGTTCGTGCGAATGTTCCTGCCGGACAAGTGCGGCGCGACAAATTCACCAGCAAACTCCTCGGCAACGAACGACCAATTTGGATTTACACCCCGCACGGCTATGCTGCCGGTAAGAAGCCTTACGGTTTACTGATACTTACCGACGGTGGTATCTACGTGAACACGGGGCAAATAGCAACCACTCTCGATAACTTGATCGCAGCGGGTTTGATACCGCCGCTCGTCGCCGTGATGGTAGACAATCCCCATCGCTGGCGTGAGTTGTCCTGCAATTCAACATATGCCGACTTTCTGGCTCAGGAAATTGTCCCCTGGGCGCGGGCTAACTACCACGCAACCGACCATCCTGAGCAGACGATTATCGGCGGCACGAGCTTGGGTGGATTGCAGGCGGCTTGCGTAGGGCTCAAGCATTCAGAGGTTTTCGGGAACGTGCTTTCCCAATCGGGTGCTTTTGCGTGGAAGCCCGATGGCGAAAAGGAGTTCGAATGGCTCAATCGCCAGTTCGCTGCCAGTCCGCGGTTGCCTTTGCGCTTCTCCTTCGAAGCCGGACTGATGGAAGGAACCTGGTGGTGGCGTTCCCTTGTTCCAGCGCCAGCCAATGGCCCGGCCGTGATAGATCCTACACTGCGCGCGGCTAATCGTAATTTTAGAGACACCCTTCAAAGCAAAGGATACTCGGTTCACTACACTGAGTTTAATGGGAACCACGGCATGTTGAATTGGCGTGGAACACTGGCGAGTCACTTGATAGCGCTCGTTGGTATCAAACCCGCACCTAAGACTTCTCAGCGGAACAGAACGCCCACAGTACTAACCTCGATTCCGAAAAAAGCGATCGCGTCTCAAGCCAGAGTCGCTCCCGCTCTGATGCGACAATACGTTGGCAGATATGAACTGGACCCGAAGTTCGCGCACGATTTCATCCTTTATGTAAGCGTGAAGGATGGTTCTTTGTGGATCAGACCTTCAACCCTGAGACTGCGTCAGCTCATTGCCGAATCCGAATCAAGGTTCTATGACAGCGAGATTCCAGATCTGCGCCTCGATTTCATCAAGGATGATAAAGGCAATGTTACTGGTCTCACTCTAAACACTGGTCAGGCAGACATGCTGGTGAGAAAGATGCCGCCGCCAGTGCCCAGTACCGGCAACACGACTTTCACGTTGCGAGGACACACCCACGCGGAGGCCGTGGCGATCAACGGATCGTTCAACGATTGGATTCAGACTAAGAACTACTGCGCGAAAGAGAGTGACGGATGGGTTTGCCGAATTGATTTAACGCCCGGCAAGTACACCTACAAGTTCCTCGTCGATGGTGTAGGTCTAAACGATCCAGCCAACTTCGCCACTGAAGATGACGGGAACGGTCACATGGTTTCGGTCATCATCATCAATCCGAGTAAAGGAAACTAATCCATGCTAATCATAAGAAATACTCTCTTGATCGCTTTGGCAATAATTGCCGTACCAGGGTTCACTCTCTGCCAGACGGTGAGTAGTCAGACAACTGCGCAGGAGGCAGCGGCGCAAGAAGTTCTTAAAACCGAGCGAGAACAACGTGAGGCGTTCCTGCAAAGGGACATCGCGAAAACCGAACGCCTCGTCGCCGATGAGTTCATTTTCACGAACGGCCGGGACATCGGGGACAAGAAGACTCTTATTGGCTATATGAGATCAACTGAGCTTGATCCAACTCTTACTCTGACGGCCGAGGACACGCGCGTTACCATCAATGGCGATACTGCGATTGTGATTGGCCGTCGCGTTGAACGACGGCGACGCGAAGATAACAACCGCGAAGGTGTCGCTTACGCCCGTTACATGCGGACCTACATAAAGCGGCAAGAGCACTGGCAACTGCTCGCCGAACATTTAGAGACGATTCCAGGTGAACGCACTGCCGTTAAGATCGACACAAAAGTTTACGACGATTACGTCGGCCAGTATGAGAGTGCGATCTTCGACTTTGAAGTAGTGAAAGACGGAGAGCGTTTGATGGCGGTGCCCAGGGAAAGAACTACGACGCGCACCAGTCAAGGGCGGCCGCCGGCTGAGCTATTTCCCGAGTCAGACGCTGAGTTCTTCCTCAAAGGTAGAGATGCGCAGGTCATCTTCATGAGGAATCGAAAAGGAGAAGTAACCCACGCCATCATGCGGATCAATGGGGCCGATATTAGGGCTATGCGTATCAAATAGCTAAGACCATACGTGCCGCTACTCAACATAGTGTTCACTCAATTGAGCCTTGAGCTCCTGAGGAACGGATTGCCAACGAGCAGTGCACAATTCATGCGAATTCCAGTCGGAAGCGTCGACGCGCGCTACGTACCACCTGGCAAGTGGTTTTTCATAATGCCAGCGATATATCGGACCATGGCTACGCTGGCTATAGAACACATTGTCTTCGATCGGGCCTTTGTCCGGCCGGATGAATATGCGCAGTCCGTTCATAACCTTCATCTTTCTTACCACTACCAACGCCTCTAAGCGATTGCAGGACGGGATTGTTCGACGCCCGCATTCAAGTCTCACTGGGGTCATGAACATGAAGCACAACGAATTGTGTAAAAGTGATCAAGCCTCTTATGGTCTCTTCCATTGCAATGCTCGTAGTTAAGCTCACACCGTCTTCAACTACCTTTTGCGTTAAGACACGCGAGAAGCCAAGCGTCCAAGCACAAATGGATTAGTGCGTGCGGGGATCTTTGCATGCTCATTAAAGCTGGTTGTCGATGTGCGCATCAGGATGCTTGGCATAGTCAGGTTTGAAAAAACAAACAGACGGCACAAGGAGGAGGATGTTAGGCGCAGATCCTGATGTCGAGAGTGGTTTTAAAGAACTGATAATGCTGAAGGGACTATACCACAGTTTCGAAAATGCACTTAGGAACCGCTATTGCACCCGGCTGCAGAACTGACACTCCATTAGCCAATACTTTGGCAAGGCTGGGCCACAATCATAATGGGGATCACACTCACCACCTCTAAAATACATCGTGTATCTGAGATATATTCTGTACGCGACATATATAGCACCTGTAAGCTTGCCACTGACCCTATCCATAAGGCATTATAGCTGCGGTTAATCCTTCTCTCGCGCATCAACGGTGATGCGCCCCGCGCATAAATCGATCAGCGCTGGCGTTTGGAAGTTCGAGAGTGGGCTTGTTTCACATTACGAAGCCGCTCTTCAAAGAGCATCCGAACCTGGTCCTTCGATCGCTACCGTTTCGCCGAAGCCCATCTGATTCGCAGCTTCTTTTCACTCCAAAAAGGGGAAGGTATATCTCTATGTCAACAAAACTTTATGTTGGAAACCTCGCTTTCCAAACCACGAATCAGGATCTGCAACAATTATTTGGTCAGGCCGGCACGGTTCACTCTGCTAGTATTATAGAAGACCGCGACACCGGACGCTCGAGAGGCTTTGCCTTCGTGGAAATGTCCAGCGAGGAAGAAGCGACTTCAGCGATCGCGCAATTCAATGGCAAGGAAGTCAGTGGTCGCGCCTTGAAGGTCAATGAAGCCAAACCACGTGAAAATCGCGGCGGCGGCGGACGTGGCTTTAGCGACAATCGCGGCGGTGGCTATGGCGGCAATGGTGGACGCCCCCGAGCCGCGCTGGTAACAATTAATACTCCACGGTGTTTTCTCCGGGATGATCCCGATTTATCCCGGAGAGCCGCGCTGGCTGTTCATTCCCATCACCAGGCGGATAAAGAAAGGCTGACAGGTTCAGAGGACTGCTAATGAAATTAAAAGAGGGTGGGGACGCCGCAGTGGCGATGCAGAGACCGCACATCAATTGGACCAAGGGTAATTGGGGCACCGCGACTTTTCTGGTTTGCGCCCATCTTGGCTCCATCGCAGCGCTCTTCTTCTGGAGTTGGCCGGCGGTAATCACCGGAGTCGTGCTCTACTGGGTTGGCGGTAGTCTTGGTATCGGCATGGGCTATCACAGGCTATTAACCCACCGTGGTTACAAAGTGCCGAAAGTGGTCGAATACTTTCTCATCACCTGCGGTACACTAACCCTCGAAGGTGGTCCAATTCAATGGGTAACGACGCACCGCATACACCACGCTTACACCGATCGCGCGGACGATCCACATACGCCACGCCATGGCGGCTGGTGGGCACATATTGGTTGGATACTGTGGGGCACGGCTCAGAATCACAACCAGGCCACCATCGCACGCTACGCGCCTGATTTAAAGAACGACCGTTACTATCGTTTTCTGAATCGCCAATACTACGTTCCGCTGATCATAGTGGGGCTGATTCTTTTTGCGTTCGGAGGGTGGGGCGTAATGCTTTGGGGAGTATTCCTCCGCCTTACGTTGTGCCTGCATGCGACGTGGCTCGTCAATTCGGCTACACATCTGTGGGGGAAAACGAGATTCGAAACCGGTGACGACTCGCGCAATAGCTGGTGGGTAGCGCTGCTGACATTCGGTGAAGGATGGCATAACAACCATCACGCTCATCCCACCTCCGCGCGTCACGGTCTGCGATGGTACGAGTTTGATTTGAACTGGTTGGGTATTCGAGCTTTGCAATTAATCGGATTGGCGCACGGCATAAAACGCGTTCGTTTCAATCGCGCCTCGTCCGCCTGGCAACCCGTCTCCGATCGCGCAAAGTCCGAACGTGTTAAGCAATTGCGGAGTATCGATGCCTAAAATCATCTCGTCCTGTTCGAACTGTGGCACTGTGCTGCCACTCTGGAAGATCAAGTGCTCAAACTGTCGTCGCTACGAGTTAACCTGGTTCCACGTGGTTGCTCTAGTCGCGACCGCAGGGCCTTTATTGATTTTGTTTTTCAAGTTTCTGTAAGGGTGAGGGGCCTCTGAAATTAGCACTGCGGTAGTGAGCATTAGCCCGGCGATTGACGAGGCGTTCTTCCCGCCTATGCCGGATTTCGGCGCCGGAAAAGGTTCAGAGCAAGAACGATGACCGCTGCTACCAGCAACAGGTGAATCAGGCTGTTACTGACAAAGCCTCCGTAAAACCCAAACAACCACAGAAGCAGCAACACTACAAGAATTGTCCACAACATAATTCGTATCTCCTCACTTCGATGTGTTTAGAATCCTCTTGTTTGAGACTGGACTATGCGAACAGGGCCGTCTGTGCGCTATATCACATACGTGTTATTCTTGCGAAGTAGTTAGCGTTGCTCATGGTTCAAGTCATGCCTGTTTCTGTACCTGCCACTCCCGGCGAGAATCGACTTCTTGCCGCGCTTCCCCCTGACGAGTATCAACGCCTTCTGCCACAGCTTGCGAATGTCTCTTTTGATCTTGGTGAAGTCGTCTACGAATTCGGCGGTCAACTGGATTACGTCTTCTTCCCAACGACGGCAATAGTCTCTTTGCTTTACACCATGGAAAACGGCTCGAGTGCCGAGATGGGGTTGACGGGTAAGGATGGTGTAGTGGGAATCGCGCTCTTCATGGGAGGCGGCACCATGCCGAATCGTGCTGTCGTACAGAGCGCCGGCGGAGCTGTGAAGATGAAGGCCAAGGTGCTACAGGATGAATTCGCGAAGGGTGGTAAGTTTCAATACCTGCTGCTCCGCTATACGCAGGCACTGATCACTCAGATCTCACAGACTGCCGTTTGCAACCGTCTGCACTCGGTGGAACAGCAACTTTGCCGTTGGCTTCTGTTAAGCCACGATCGGCTGAATACTGACGAGCTGATCATGACTCAGGAACTAATTGCCGGAATGTTAGGTGTGCGCCGCGAAGGTGTGACCGTGGCTGCGGGCCGGCTACAGGATGCCGGGGCAATCAGCTACGTGCGCGGTCACATCACGATACTCGATCGTCAGAGTTTGGAGAAGTTCGCCTGCGAGTGTTATCGGGTGGTGAAAGACGAGTTCGACCGGTTGTTAGGATAAGCCTTCATCGTTTCAGTTACCGACCGGTATTCGTTGAAAACGCATCTTACCGTCCGGATCTTCCCACGAAATCTCCAATGCGTAAGGGTTAGCTTGGCCTGCTATGAGCCTGAGTCGTTCCATCTGATCGTCATCGGAAGCCGCCGGCTTACCATTAATCCAGGTTCGGTGAGATAGAACTGTCTTCTCTCCCGGCTGCATAGACTTTATGCCATCGAATCGAATATGAGCCTGTGAAGGGCCTGCGCCGGTTTCCTTTTCTTTCAGAAATATAGTCAGGATCTCGATAGACTTGAGCATTTGCTCGGAAGCATTTGTTAATTCCACGAGGACCATTGATGGTCCATCTATGAATCTAAAGTTAAAAGTTTTCATGTTGTACCAGTAGTAGTAATAACTTTCCTGTAGTGCAGATTGGCATCAGACCACTCATATGACCGTTGGAACCTTTCGCAACAGACGTGAGAGAAGATCTCGCAACTGATTAAAATTGTCAGGCTGGGCGATGTATACATTTTTGCCAATGGCAACTTCGGCACCCGCGGCGATCTCATCGAAGCAGAAGATAACAACTGGCACTTCCTCACCTGCGGCCGCACTTTCGCGGATGCGACGGCCAGAAATGAGAACCTCACTCGGTGTCCCAGCCAGGCTCACGAGAATCAGGTCCGGAGGTTGTCGCTGAGCGCTTTCTATTCCGTCTAGTTCATCTCGAGCTAACACCAGGCGATATCCATCGACCTTCAGCAGTTTTTCAATGCCGTCGCGCGTCTCGTGGACATCCTCGACTACCAGAATGATCGGGTTTATACCAATCTCATTGTCCATTTCAAATGTCTCCCGGGAACCTCTTTCATCATGACGAAACGTCACGCTGCAACATACATAACAACTGGCAACTCTCACCGTCCGTGCGCCAACACACATATATAAAGCTGGAAGAGTTAAAGCGGCTCCTTATAAGCGGTCTGGCGCACAGACGCCGCCGCCTGACACTCCTAAAATCTTTCCATGACCGATATCTATGCCATGCAACGGGCGAACGGGGATGTATTTGCGCTCGACAATAAAGGACGCTTTTGCGTGCCCCTGTTTCATAGCAGCCGTGACGCGATGACCGCCCGGTTGCGTAACCCGGACATGCTGCTTTTCAAACCTGTGGCCCTCGATGCTCGCTTGCTCAGCGAGCTCAGACCTAAAGGCGGTCAAAATAATGTGGACCTCCTGCTGGTGAAAGATCCGTTACGGAGTCTGAAACGTGGCGATCAGGTGGACCACGCAGAGCTCACCTTAATTGTGGAGAATCACACGTGATCAATACCACCCCATTAGACCATTGTTACTATGAGCGATAAGGCATCTACATTTAAGAGAGGGTTGATTCACCAGGACTTTTTTAAGCAGGAGAAAACCATGGAAGTGAAGGCAGTTTACAAAATTGGAGATCGCGTCGACCAAATGTGCATCACTTGTAACGAGGAGCGCGGTCATATCGTAGTTTCTCTCAGCAAGGTAGGGAGGATCACGCGCGTCGGTTGCCCAATGTGTGCGTCACGTGTGATGTATCGCGCCGGGACAACGCGCCGTGCGTCCGATAAAGTCGGCGCGCCATATGATCGCACGCGAGCGTATCGCAAAGGACAGACGTTGATGCACCCCACGTTTGGTGAAGGTGAGGTAACTGCGATCATAGAACCGCAGAAAATGGATGTGTTATTCGGGGATCGCATACGGCGAATGATGCATGCCCATTCTTAACTAACCAGTCGATTTACCTCAATCATCTTTTCTGCCACAAAGAAGCACAAAAAGCACAAACGGATCCGGTTGATTTTTGAGCTTTTTGTGCTTCTTTGTGGCTAAAAATTTCGCTTAAGAGTGAGCGTGATCGGACTTTGAGGTAAAGCCGAACGCCCACCTGACGCTCTAACTAAGTCCTCACCGTTTAGAGAAAACTGGTTGCTTACGACATCCAGTAGAGTTATTCTGACGGCGGGAATAAAATTCCAACGCCATCAAAATTGAGACCTTATATGAAGTTGAGTATGGAGCTGCTGCGGCAATTGGAAGATCCTGCCCTGGCACACGATGACCGGGCACGGCTTCGGACTGAATTAGCAAAGAAGTTTGAAAACGCGGGCGATTATGAGGCTGCGCGTGAAGCACTCGGCAACTTGTGGCAAGGTGTGGGCGTTCGCCCTCGCGTCGATGATTTGCAAGATGAGCGCACGGTCGGTCAGGTGCTTCTGCATGCCGGTGTGCTAACTGGATGGATTGGAAGCTCACAGCAAATCCCCGGATCCCAGGAACGGGCGAAAGATTTGCTTACCGAGAGCGTAGGAATCTTCGACCGGGTGGGTGATGCCAGCAGTGCGGCAGAGGCTCAAACCGAGCTGGCTTATTGTTATTGGCGAGAGGGCGCGTTTGATGAGGCACGTATCATCCTCACGGAGGTTTTGCGTGGTCCGAGTCACGACCAGGAGCGGCGCGCAATCGCTATTCTCCGTCTTGCGATCGTGGAGACTTCAGCAAAGCGGTACAACGATGCGTTGCATATCCTCACCGGCGCCGCGTCACTCTTTGAGACCAGCGCAACACATGCGACCAAAGGGAAGTTTTATAACGAACTGGCGAACGTGCTTAACTATTTGAGCGTCGCCGAACGCCGGCGGGACTACGCTGATCGCGCGCTGGTCGAGTACGCCGCGGCGGGATTCCATTTCGAGCAGGCCCAGCACACACGCAATCAGGCGGCGGTGGAAAATAACCTCGGATACCTATTTGCCTCGCTGGGAGACTTTAAGAACGCTCATGCCCACCTCGACCGCGCCCGGCGCATGTTCGTCCGTCTTAAAGACACCGTGCATAGCGCGCAAGTCGATGAGACGCGCGCGCGTGCTTTGATCGCAGAGCGTCGCTACGCGGAAGCCGAAAAGATCGCTCGTCTTGCGGTCGGCATTCTGAGCAAAGGTGGTGAACACGCATTACTGTCGGAGGCGTTGACGACCCACGGTGTCGCACTGGCGCGACTGGGAAGGCACGTTCCAGCGCGCGCAGCTTTTCTGCGCGCTCGGGAGGTCGCTGAAGTTGCAGGTGACCTGGAAGGCGCAGGACTCGCCTCACTCGCTTTGATTGAGGAAGTAGGCACTGAGCTCGCTTTCAACGAAATGCGTGTAACTTACGAGCGTGCTGATAATTATCTTTCTGAGTCACAGGACCTCGAGGTTCTCACCCGCTTGCGTCGTGCTGCAGTGAAAGTGTTTGCCGCTGCTGACCGGCAAGACGAGCAGACAGGACGTTCCCCTCGTCCATCTTCGGGAGACCCAAATAACGCGAACCAGAATAAAGTGGATAGATGGAAAAACTTTTCTCTGAAAGAGCAAGTTCGCCAACTGGAAGAACGATACATACGTTCAGCTTTGGAAGACTCCGAGGGTCGCGTTTCTCACGCAGCAAAGCTGCTCGGCTTTGAAGATCATGGCTCGTTGAACTCTCTATTGAAAAAATACCCGCACCTTCGTGCGTCGCGCCTGCCCTCAACGCCACGTAAGCGCAGTCTTATTCGTCGCTGACCTTTGCCTCCAAAAGCCAGGAATTTTGTTGGAAGGTCAGTACCACCTGCGGTAGCGGGTGGGTAGATGATTAGCATGCGAGATTGGCCCGGAATTGTGAACTCTATGGTTGACCCACCCGCTGCCGCAGGTCGTACTGACCTTCCAAGTTTGGACTCGCAGTGTGGGAATAATTTTCCAGTCATAGTTAAACCAGCCTGATATCAATATTTAGTTGTTGACAGCGGGCTCTTTTCAGGTAGAATGTCGCCCTCCAGACAGAGAGCCGGTATTAAGGCCGGCGTCACACTCATCGCGTTGCGAAGAGATCAACGGAAGGAGTCAACCAGGACGATGGAAACTAAAAGAACCAGTCTCGGGTCTGTAGCCGTCGGACTCTTAACGCTTGCACTCTTATGCACCGCAATCGCCACACCTGCCATCCACGATCGCGTCAGTCGACCGCGACCGTTTCGCGCCGAGTCTGCATCGCCTCCGGCTGGACGTCCGATCTCAGGCTCACCGGCGGACCCCCTGGTCCAGCGGACCTCCGCTGCTGCAACGTATAACAAGGCGCCGCTAAGTTTTGAGGCAAATCACGGGCAAGCTGATGCGCGCGTAAAGTTCCTTACACGAGGAGTGGGTTACGAGCTCCATCTGACCTCGACCCAGGCCGTGTTGCAGCTCCAGAAAAAGACAAATCAAAAGAAGGGAAGAGAACTACGTGCCCACGGGAACCTGCAACCCTCCGCTCGGCGTGACGTCGTGAAGATGACGCTCATGGGTGCACGTTCCGATACGCGCGTAGCTGGTGAAGAAGTTCTGCCTGGCAAAGTCAATTACCTGCTAGGCAGCGATCCACGAGCGTGGCGCACGGATATAGCTACTTACGGAAAAGTACGATACGACAACATCTATGACGGTATCGACCTGGTCTACCACGGAAACCAACGACGGCTCGAATACGATTTCGAGGTCGCGCCCGGCGCAGATCCGGACGTGATTCGTCTGGGCTTCGAGGGGGTCAAGCGTTTCGAGCTAGACTCGGTGACGGGTGATCTGGTCATGAGGCTTTCGGGCGGCGCACTGATCAGGCAGCACAAGCCGATCTTGTATCAGGAGGAACAGGGGAAGCGCCGCCCGATTGCGGGTCAGTTTGTGATTCGGGCACGCGATCAGGTTGGGTTCGATGTGGGCGCATACGATAAAACGCTGCCACTCATCATCGATCCCGTTCTTGTCTACGCGAACTATTTTGGCGGCGCCGGTCAGGAAACGACTGCGGGGATCGCCGTCGACCCCTTGGGGAGTGTGTATGTGACCGGCTCGTTTAGCACCTCGCCCGGTTTTCCCGTCACCCCAAACGCCTTTCAGAAGACGCAAAACAATGCGAATGGCAATGGAGAGGTCTTCATCACTAAGTTCACGGCCGATGGCGCAGGCATGGTCTATAGCACGCTTCTCGGCGGGAGTAGCAGCGACGTAAGCACTGGTCTTGGAATCGACACCGCCGGGAATGCTTATGTTGTCGGCTGGACAAGTTCGGCAGACTTCCCGGTGCGTAATGCTTTCCAATCTACGTTGCGCGGCTTCCCGAATGCTTTCGTGACGAAGCTAAACGCGACGGGAAGCGACCTGCTCTACTCGACTTTTTTTGGCGGCACCAGCAACTTCGATTTCGGAACAGACATCGCTGTCGATTCATCTGGAAACGCGTACATCACAGGCGACACCACTTCTATAAACTTTCCGGTGACGCCTGGTGCTTTGCGCACAACGCATATTCGGTTACAAACGTTCACTGGTGACAGGGACGGCTTTGTTGCCAAGTTCAACACCAACTTATCCGGAGCAGCGTCGCTGGTCTATTCAACTTTTTGCGACGTACGCGCTCCTTTCAGTAACTCAGTAGACATAGACGTTGCGGGAAATGCCTATGTCTCTGGCGACGCGCGTGTGCAGAAACTCAACAGCAGTGGTTCCGCGCTTCTTTACTCGTTTACTCTTCCGGACGCGACGGCAAACATCGCTATCGGACATCACACTACTGACATCGCAGTTGACTCGAGCGGCCAGGCGTACGTCACGGGCTTTACGGATTCGAAAGGGTTCCAAATCGTAAACGGATTTCAGCCGGCGTTCGACGGCGGCGTCTACGATGGTTTCCTCGCTAAGTTAAATGCGTCCGGAACGGCGCTACTCTACTCGACTTACCTTGGCGGTCAAGATGTGGATGTTGCATTTGCTTTAGAAGTAGACGCAGCCGGACACGCATACCTTGTGGGCTATGCGGCGTCGGTCGATTTCCCGGTACGCGATGCTTTTCAGACTATCAAGCTTGGTGGTGGCTCAGACATTTTTGTAGCCAGAATTGATACCAACTCGAGCGGGTCAAACTCACTCATCTTCTCAACTTATTACGGAGCCACGAATCATGACGAGATGGCGGCTGGTGTTGCACTAGATCCCGAAGGAAACATTTACGTAACAGGCTTCCCGTTCAGGGCCACTGTCCAGGGCATCATCCACACGGGGAAATCTAGTATCGGCGCGATCGTACCTGGCGATACAAGTGATCTCGACCCTTTCATCTTGAAGATTTCGAACACGAGTCCGAGCATCATTCGCTTCAGCGCCGAACACTTGCCTGCTTCAGAGTCCGCGGGCTCTTTTGAGGTTACAGTTGTGCGCAGTGGTGATACTTCGGCAGCGGCCAAGGTTGACTTTGAAACTTTAGACGGTAGCGCGCTGGGTCGCTCGGATTACACATCGGCGTTTGGCACGCTCGAATTCGCGGCAGGCGAGACGACCAAGTCTTTCCGCGTGCTTATCACGGATGACACTAACTTCGAAGGAGACGAATCACTCTTTGTCCTCCTGCATGAAAGCATGCCGGGTGTAACACTCGCTGGACCAGCAGTTGCTGAGCTGCGCATCCAGGAGAATGATACGAGCACGCCTGCCCCGAACCCGATAGACGATCCGCAGTTCTTCATTCGCCAGCAGTATCTTGACTTTCTCGGACGCGAGCCGGACTCGGTTGGTTTCGCAAACTGGTTGGCAACACTAACAGGCTGCCCGAATGGCGGATTTGGCGAATTCGATAATCCGGATTGCGATCGCGTGCACGTCTCAGCAGGTTTTGTGCAGTCGCATGAGTTTCAAGGACGGGGATATTGGATTTTGCGGTTTGGCTACGTCGGTCTCAACCGCTCGATCGGTGCCGTACGTTCATCGCTCACTTACGCGCAGTTCATTCGAGCATTGGCCCAGGTTGGTGGAGCGAACTCACCGGCTCAGGAAGAAGCTGCAAAAGTGGCGTTCACGAATGCGTTCGTCCAACGTCCAGATTTTCTGGCGTTGTTCCCGGCGACGATGACCGCCGCGGAATATGTGAACGCACTTGAACACAACGCACAGGTGACGTTGTCCAACAAGCAGGTGCTGATTGACGCGCTGAATGCCGCCACAATGACCCGTGCCGGCGTGTTGAGGAATGTGGTCGAGAGTCAGGTTGTTTTCGACAAGTACATTTTTCCGGCGTTCGTGACGATGGAGTACTTTGGCTACCTGCGTCGCGATCCTGATCTGATCGGATATCCGAATTGGGTAAACACCTTGACGGCCGATCCGACCAACTATCGACACATGATTTTTGGCTTCATCTACTCGACAGAATACCGGCAGAGATTTGGACCACCCTAGTTCACTCGTCATCGGCTAAAGCAACAGTTTAGCGGCTCATGTCACTCGCATAATTGCCGCCGATATTGTGTCCAAGCATGTAGTGCGCGAGTAGAACATCCCAGGCCCATCCAAAACTTGACTTGGTGCGAGCTGCGCTGTTGATCGACAAGCCCCTTGACCCTTCCATGTACTTCGTCGAAAATCAAGCCGTTCAAAACATCTCGGCGCGTTATTCTTTAGATCAATTGAAGCCATCACTTCTGTTAGCAATCCTGTTGTTGGTTTTGAGTGCGTTGATTGTCGTGGGCCAAATGCAGCCGCCCGCGCAACTTCAAGATGGTAGCGGTCTGCCCGACTTCTCGGGATTCAATTTAGTCGATAGCTTTGCGAAGCTACCCCGCGAACGAACCAAACTCGAAACGCTGTGCGAAATTCGACGCCTCTCTCTTGAACAAGCTACCCTCGCTATTGGGGCTGCATTGCAAAGCTCTAGTGAATCAGCCGATCCGGCGAAAGCGATTCGCCTGCGCAATGCGTCTGCAACTGTTTATCTCTTCAAAGGCGATACGGCCAACGCGATAGCCCAGTTCGAACAAGCTCTGCGCATCGCGGAAGCACATTTGACTGCGAACCCCAGACTGCCGGCGATGAGGAACATCGACCTCGCTGCCCTGGGTATTTCCCATATGCGACGCGGGGAAGTTGAGAACTGCGTCACGAATCACAATGCAGATCGTTGCATTTTTCCTTTAACGGTGGGAGCGCGCCACAGCTCGCGATCTGGTTCGGAACGCGCCATCGAATATTTTGAGCGTTATCTCGAGCGCGAACCTTCGAGCCTGGAAGTGCGGTGGCTCCTCAATGTCGCTTACCAGACTCTGGGCGAATATCCTGACAAAGTTCCCAGGGCTTATCTCATACCTCCCGCAGCACTCGAATCGAAAGAGAACATCGGAAGATTTGTTGACGTCGCTCCGTCGCTCGGCCTCAATACCGAGGGCTCGGCCGGCGGCTCAATCGTCGACGACTTCGATAACGATGGTTTTCTCGATGTCGTAGAAACTAGTTTTGATCCGTGCCAGCCAATGCGAGCATTCCGCAATAACGGAGATGGCACGTTCTCAGACGTCTCAACGCGCTCGCATCTGGCTCAACAACTAGGTGGCATAAACACAGTGCAAACCGACTTCAACAATGACGGATTGCTCGACGTCTTTGTGATGCGAGGCGGTTGGCAATGGCCGATGCGCAACTCGCTGTTGCGAAATAACGGCAACGGAACCTTTTCGGATGTGACCTTCGACGCCGGACTGTTGAGCGTGGACCATCCAACGCATTCTGCAGCGTGGGCCGACTTCGATAATGATGGTTGGTTAGACGTCTTCATCGGGCACGAACACACCCCAAGCCAGCTCTTCCGAAACAAGGGTGACGGCACCTTTGAGGATGTTTCTGCCCGAGCGGGAGTAAACCGCGTCGCCTTTACGAAGGGCGTCTCGTGGGGAGATTACGACGACGACGGCTACCCGGATCTCTACGTCTCAAATTACGGCGAAGACAACTTCCTCTACCACAACAAACGTGACGGCTCGTTCGAAGATGTTGCTAAGCAAGTTGGTGTTGAGCAACCAAAGTGGAGCTTTCCAACCTGGTTTTTCGACTACGACAACGACGGCAAACTTGATTTGTTCGTCGCCAGCTATTTCTTTGGCAACGGAGAGTGGGTAAGACCTTACCTCGGCCTTCCGAGACAAGGCGATTCAATGAAGCTCTATCGCAACGCGGGGAACGGTACTTTTTCCGATGTGACAAAAGAAGTGGGTCTCGACCGGAGCGTCGCAGCAATGGGAGCGAACTTCGGGGATCTCGACAATGACGGCTTTCTTGATTTTTATCTTGGTACTGGCGCTCCCACCTACACAGCGCTCATGCCAAACCTTCTTTATCGTAATCAGAATGGGCGCTCTTTCGTCGAAATTAGCTCCTCGAGTGGAACAGGGCATCTTCAGAAAGGTCATGGAGTGTCGTTTGCCGATCTCGACAATGACGGTGACGAAGACATATTCGAAAACCTCGGCGGAGCTGTACCCGGCGACAAATACAACACGGTCCTGTTTGCAAATCCGGGTCACGGTAATAACTGGATCTCAATCAAGCTGGTTGGAGTTAAGAGTAATCGCGCCGCCATCGGCGCGAAGATCAAATTAACAATCCAGGGGGCTGGCTCGAAAGACGTAATCCGGTATCGCGAAGTCTCGAGTGGAGGATCGTTCGGTGCGTCGCCGCTAATGCAACACATCGGTATCGGGAAGGCAACGCGAATTGCTTCGATAGAAGTCACGTGGCCCACGAGCCGCACGCGCCAGGAGTTCAAGAACGTCCTGCCAAATCAGTTCATTGAAATAAAAGAGCTCGAGAAGACCTACACAAAGCGGCGAATTCCCCGGCTCACGTTCAAAGGCTCAACCAATCCCAACCGGCACAAACATCCTCAGCCGTAAACCTGGCTTTGCACAAAAAATCGAATCAATGATGTTTCTTAGCCTGCGATAGCAGGCGTAAGCATAAAGCCTGGGGCGCAAGCCCCAGGTTAACGTGCCAATAAAAAGGGCCGGAGCCCGCGACAGCGGGCGAAAGACTTGAAATTTTCACGCTGTCGCCCGCTATCGCGGGCTCTTGGTTTGTCTTGTTATTTGATCCTGGGGCTTGCGCCCCAGGCTTTATGCTCACGCCTGCTTCGCAGGCTAAGCGCTTTTTTGTGCAAAGCGCGTGTTCCCTGCCGTCACCGCAGCATGCGTCGCTTATCGTGCCTGCGGCGCGAAATCCTTCTGCTCCACTAAACCTTTGCCTTCTTTAACAACCACAATCTTGTTGGCAGGAATGTTGGTTAAGGTATCGACAACACCGCTGGGCCAGCGCACCTGAATCAGATCTACTTTCGTTCGTTTATCTAAACCAAAATGCAGCCTGAAATCATTTTGCGAAATATAACTACCACCGCTTCGAACTTCGTCAACCTGCACGAGATCTCCCGAGACGACCTTCACCTTTGCCCCGATGCCGTTGCGATTGCTCTTGGTGCCGACGGTCTTTATCAGGATCGAGTTATTCGTGTTTCCGCCGTCATTGCGCAATAACTGCGGTGCGCCATCAAGGTTGTTGACGACGATATCGACATCACCATCGTTATCGATGTCACCAAACGCCGTGCCCCGGCTCGGAAGCTCTTCCAGCATCGCGCTGCCAAGCTGGGCCGCAACCTCCGAAAAGGTCCCATCTCGATTGTTTCTGTGCACCAGCTTGCGCTGCCGGTAACGATCTCGCTGTGGGTAAGCATGACCATTAGCGACGAAGAGATCGACCCAGCCATCATTGTCGTAGTCGAAAAACTTTGTCCCCCAACCCACATAAGGAAGACTCACCATCGCCAATTGCGCTTCGTAAGAGACATCGGCGAAGGTGTTTCGAGCGAGGTTGCGATACAGCACGTTGTATTCATCGTCAAAGTTCGTGATGAACATATCGAGCAGTCCGTCGTGGTCGTAATCGCCTAACGTAACTCCCATACACCCCTGCTCACTGCCGTTTTTGTTGAGGGCGGTGCCTGACTCGAATCCTATTTCGCTGAACGTGCCGTTACCGTTGTTATGATAGAAAAAATTTGGGGTTGAATCGTTCGCTACGAAAACATCGACCCATCCGTCACCGTCAAAGTCACTGCTAACAACGTCAAGTCCGTAGTAACCCCTGGAGTCTGCGACACCCGCATTCTTAGAAACGTCCGTGAAAGCTTCCGTCGCCATTGTTGCGGAAAAGGGAATCGCCGGCGCCCGGCAGGCCACGTGGTCCACACTGTACCGGGACGCCTTTGAACTGACACGCGGGACCTTCACCAAACGGGGGTAAGCGATTTAGATCAAAGCCTACGTAGTTTGTGACGAACAGGTCGAGCTGGCCATTGTTATCGTAATCGAGGAAAGCCGCGCCAGTAGAAAATCGGGGATCGCTTACGCCGGCTTTCTGCGTGACGTCTGTGAACGTGCCATTTCCGTTGTTCTTGAATAGATGATCGGGACCGATACTGGTCACATAGAGATCATCAAAGCCGTCGTTATTGAAGTCGCCAACGGCACAGCCCATGCCCCAACCAACGTCGCCCACTTTCGCTTTAACAGTCACATCGGAGAATGTTCCATCGTGGTTATTGCGGTACAGGGCGCTTTGCGATTTTTGGTTCGCCCTCGCCATTTCAACGGTCAGTGAATTGACAAAAAAGATATCGAGGTACCCATCGTTGTCAAAATCGAAAAGCGCGACGCCGCCACTCATCGATTCCGCGATGTACTTCTTCTCAGGCGACAGTACGTGTTTGAAGGTGATACCTGATGGTTGTGTTATGTCTTTGAGCTGAACAGGGGCAGGTGCACCAGGAGTTTTTTGTAAGGGAGCTATAAGCAGCGCTGCCAGTATCGTATGGTGCAGGATGCTTGCGATCGACAAGTCTTAATTACCTCGGTTCACCGAACATTAGTGGGTAGTGCGTCGCTTGAAATTTGATGATTACGCCGAAGGCGTTCGCTAATTTTAGCCCAGGGTTCGAGCGTCAGCGAGAACCCTGGGACCATCACATCAATTGCGTATTAACCCTGAAAGGGTTCGCCAACCGCCGAACCCTTTCAGGGTTTCGCGCCCATTTGGATTCATACCCAGGGTTGTCGCTAACGCTCCAACCCTGGGCTAAAATTAGCGAACGCCTTCAGCGTATTCATTCAAAATTAAACAGATGCACTACCCATCAGTGAGGTGCCTGGACCTTTTGCTTCTTGAGTCTGTCGGACGTCTGGTTCGCGCGTTTTGCTTCTTCGCGGCGACCCGCGGCAGTATACGCACGTCCGAGTTCATAATGAAAATCTGCATTTTCCGGATCGAGCTTCGCGGCTGTCTCCAGGTTGGTTACTGCACCGGCAACGTCGCCCTGTAACAGCAACGCTTTGCCGAGCTCGAAACGCGCCTGGGCGAAGTTTGGATCTATCTTGATTACTTCAAGCATGGTCTGGATCCCGCGTGCCGTATTCCTTTGGACCAGCAGGTTCTCCGCAAGCGCGTACCTCGCCTCAATGTTGTTTGGGTTTTGGATCAATTCGGCTTCAAACTCGCGGGTCGCGTCGGCAAGCATCTGCTTCTTTGAATAGAGCAGACCCAGAAAATAATGCGCGTGTCGCGTTTGAGCATCGAGCGACAACGCTGCGATCAACTCTTTCTTCGCCTCCTCGTCAGAACCACGAGCGTAATGTAACTGGCCTTTTAAAACATGAAGGCGAGACGACGCGCCGGCCAAAGCCGACACTCGCTCAATCGCACGTTCAGCCTGGTCCAGCTTTCCTTGCCTGATTAGCGACGAGGCGAGTGCGTAGCACACTTCGACGTTCGTTGAGGCGGAGGAGATAACGTCCTCCAACAGTGCCGCGGCTTTTGCGTATTCTCGAGTGTTGAAGTAGCTGAGCCCGAGTAGCCATCTGGCCTGGGTATTTTGGGGATTCGAGTTTATCTCACTTTCGAGCGGCGCCACTGCTTCCCGGTACAACTCTGCGCGAAAGTACGCCAGCCCCGTGTTGTAATCTAAATCCACCTGCGCGGGATTCCACTCTTTTGCGATCTGAAATTCAACTGCGGCGGCGGCAAAGTTCTGCTGCGCTGCCTGGGCCAGGCCGAGACTGTTATGAAGTGCCGAAAGAATTTTTGCTAAGTCGGCTGTGTTCTTCTCGAGCAGTGACCGGGTGCTTTGGTCCAGGGTTATTGGTGGCGCGGTCGCAACTCGGAGCGAACGTGTATTGGACGGCTGACTGGTTTCGTCCGGCAGTCTTGACTCACCCATCGTCGATGCACCAGAGCTAAGGCTTTGCGCCATTTCGAAAGCCTTAGCCTTCAGCTCAGACGCAACCACCAACTCTTTTCGTGCTGCTTCGGCCTGTCCTGTTTTAAGAAGTGACTGTGCGAGGCGGTAGTGGGCCGTAGTCACCTGAAATTTGTTGTGGGCCAGATCAGGATTCAGCTCAATGGCTTTTTTGAGCGCGTCTATCGCCTGGTTGTGCTGGGCCAGCTCCTGATAAGCCTGGCCCAATTGAAAATAGGGATCGGGATTGTTCGGCTGAATTCGAGAGGCGGTCCTTAAGACTTCAATCGCCGGCTCCCATTTTCTCTGAAAGATGTAGGCGATTCCCAGGTAGTAGTTTGCGAAGAAGTCGTTTGGATTGGAGGCCAGCTCAATCTTGAATTCTTCCTCAGCGTTGGCGACCGCGGCGGCTCCTTCGTTCAAGAGATATGCGTAACCCAAATTGTAATGAGCGCCAGGGAGCTTGGAATTCAAAGCGATCGCTTTTTTGAACTCCTCGATTGCCTCGGGTAAACGGCCAGCCTCCCGAAATGCTCTGCCGATTCTGACACGCATTTCCGGATGCTCACCAAACTGGGCAATCATCCGATCAAAAACCCGTCTTGCGGAAGCAAACTGCCGTTGCTGCAGGTAGGCGATTGCCAGAGTAAAAGTTGTGTTGAAATCTTTTGGATCAAGATCGATGGCGACTGCCAGGGCCGCAGCAGATTTTTCGTAATCACCAGCCGCAAAATAAGTCTTCCCTAAGAGCTTCTGCACCTCCGCATTGTTAGGCTGGAGGCGGGCGGCTTTGGTAATTGGTACCAGTGCTTTATCAAACTGCGCCGCTTCCAGATAAACGGACGCCAATTCAATTAAGAGATCGGCATTACCCGGCTGATAATTCGCAGATGTTTCGGCTGCCTCGATGGCGCGTTCACGATCATTTAACGCCGTGTAAATCCTTCGCAGTTTGCGGTATTGCTCTGCCAGAATGACCTTATATTCACGCTCCGCTTCAGGAAACTTGCCGGCTCGCACCAACTCCTGTACCGCCTCATAACGTTGACTGAGCGTCGTATCCTGAGAAGGATTGAACGAAAAGGGCAGCAGCAATAAGGAAAGAATGATCGATCTCATCGCCATGGGTTTAGTTGCAAATGCCGACCAATATACTGTGACTCAGGACCTTCTCTCTGTGCAACCTCTGTGTCCTCTGTGGTTAAGAAATCATGCAAATGCTCACCACAGAGACAGAGGACACAGAGGTTGCACAGAGATTCCAAACTAAGACACCACTGGACCGCAGCGGTTGCTGAACTCGCGCCACCAAATTCAAACTCTTAATTTAAGTAGATCAAACAACTTCAGCTTATTGGTAGAATGTGCAAACCAGCCTGGTCAGTAAACTGACGATAATCCGCATGAAGGTGATGGGTGTGGGGGTCACCGATCGCAAGGCGACAAAATGAGAACCGAATACTTGAACCATGCGTCCGTAATAATAAAGAGCAGCGAACAATCGCTATTATGTGACCCATGGTTTTCAGGTACGGCTTTCGGCGGTGGCTGGGGACTACAGTATGACAATCCTGAAGCCCTTCAGAAAGCCAGCTCCTGCACTCACCTTTGGATTTCGCACTTTCATCCTGACCACCTGCACATGCCGACGTTGAAGCAGCTCGCCGCGCTTGCACCCGACATCAAAGCGCTTGCCAACGACTCCGCCAATTTTCGTATTAGTGAAGCGCTGCAAGTCGCCGGTTTCAAACACATCGTTCCGCTCTACGAGCGCAGGACACTGTCGCTAACAAGCAATGTGAAAGTGACGAGATATCCAACCGCCGGAATCGATAACATGCTTTTGATCGAGACACCCGAAGGCACGATCCTGAATTACAACGATTGCCATCTTCCGATCGGCGCCCTGAAATTGCTCATGAACAAAATCGGCAAGGTCGATATCCTGCTCAGCAATTTCAATCACGCGATTAAGTTCCTCGACAACCCACGCAAGAGCGACGACGAGATTCGCGGCCACCTGAAAACGAATTATAAGAAGGTGCTGGATGCTATTAATCCCAGGTGGGCCATTCCTTTTGCGTCTGCACATTACTACCGCACGCGCGACACAACATGGCAAAACCAGTCTTTGCTACAGAGCGAAGATTTAGTCGAGCTGGACCCGCGTGTTTTACCCCTGCGAATCGGAAGTGAGATCACATTTTGACCATAATCTGCAACCAGCATTCTCGCCGCCGTCCGCAAAAATCAGTCTCAACACTCAAGACATCAACTTAGAAACCGAAAGCGTCCCATTTGATGCGGTTGTTAACGCAGCGAAGGAGTTTGGGAAACGTCTGAAGCAATCTTTATTAGGACTGACATTCTGGATTCCCGAGCTGCGCATTAGAGTTGAGGAGTACGGGAGAGTGATCCGCTTTGATGTGAACAAGCAGGTCTTTGCCGAAGTTGATCGTGAAATCGAAGAGGCGCATATCGAGGCCCATTCCAGCGCATTACGCCAGTGGTTCACGAAGCCTTACGGCGCAGACAGTTTCTTCATTGGCGGGCATTTTGCGGTGCTGGGCAAATCAATAACCCCCATCAAGCGAGTGTTGTTAGCCTGTTCACTGATGGAAAAGCGACTGAGCCCGCGCAGTCTAGCGCATTACCTGCTTCGTCCCGCCGGAATAAAATTCCTGTTGAATAGACGTGAAGAGATCCTCGTTACACTAAGTCAGGGTCGACTACGAGTAGGAGACCGCGTGAGTTGATGGCGCGGGAACTGTAACTTGATAGTTCCGGCAAGTCATCAGTAAACCCACCTTGTAACTCTAATCATTGACAGTGAGAAATAACGAGAGTATTTTTTGCCTGCTCAACCGTCATAAACGTGTCACTCACAAGCGGGCTTCCAATCGTACGCTCTCGGTAAAACGTTTAACTTTCAAGGAGACAAGATGAGTTACCTGGATTTCCCCCGGCTCCATTTCAGTGGTCTATTCTACACTGGTCCAAACACTGTTAATAACTACATCGCCAGCTACGACCCCACCGTGCCGCTCACAAACGCGCAGCAACAATATATTTCAGATCCAAAAGCCCAGGGGGCTCCAGCGGGGTGGAATCCGCTGGGCGTCGCGCAATGGTGGCTTGAAGAATGCACGGTGTTGAGCGCCGTTGACTCCGCGGGCGCCCCGGTTACCAGCGATCCAGTGCTCGGCTCTTCGATCCAATCACCCAGTCCCAAAACGCCCATGCCCGACGGCACGGGTGGCTACTACGACCTCGCCAAGATGGTTGATCTGGATACCCTACAACAATCCCGCAGCGCTCTGTATGGGGTGCGCATAGCCTGCATTTTGGCAGACGGGACCGGATTTCAAGGGTTGATGACTGTTCCTGAGCTGCGGCAACTGAACGGAAGAATTTCTGGAGCGCAAAGCAGTTGGGGTGCGGTGGGCACCTGGATGGGAACATTGCAAAACGTCCAGTGGACTCCCAACATCACTTCTCCCTTTCTAAACTCGTTGAAGGCCGCTTCGCCCAACGGCTTAAACGTAAAACTTACTGTCGATCTCCATCAGAACAATCCGAAGAATGTTTTCACTGCCGGCGATCAGTTCTGTTATGGACGTGTGCTCGCCTCGATTGGACCAGCCGGCGCCACGGAATTACCGCAGCTCGTTCCCGGACGCTGTTTGCAAACCTTCGTTCCGTCGTCGTCGCCGTCCGTTTTAACTGCTGCCATACCTAAAGCCCCGGACGGCACACCGCTCGCGGGAAGGAACCTCGTTGTTGCAGACATGATCACGCTTGGCGAAGCGCGTGCTGCGCAGACATCTGCTCTTACTTCGGCAGCGCCTGCCCCGTGGAATCCCGCCTTCGCCATCATTCGTTCGGTTCAAACGCCGACCGGAACGCAAACACTGCTCAGCATAGACATTAGTGCATGTATTCTCTTGAACGCCTCGCCGCCTGATAAGCCGGTAGTCTCGGATGGAACTTTTGAAGTCGACTCCTTTGTCGTCGGTGTCTTCAACTTGGCGACCAAGACATTCAAAGCGTTCGTTAATGGCGCCATTAATATCAACCCGGAATATCAAAAGTTAGATACGCCGACGACGCCCAAAATAACCACGCTGGTGAAAAACAGTTGCGTCTTCACTTTTCAAATCCTGCCTGCTGACGGTACGAGTTACCAGACTAATCCGCTTGCGATCCAGGTTGGAGGTGTGACGGTGGCCCAGGAGTATTCAAGTGGATATTGGATGGACGTCTCCGTCTCTTCACAACGGCTCGAATGTGGTAGTGGGCAAACCGGTCAGGCAACGCTGATGGTGCGACAGTTCGGCAATCCGGTGGCTAACCAACCGCCGCCCATAACATACGAGACTGATGTAGTCGGTCCTGTGGATGATACACCCACTACGGATATAGGTATCGTGCTTGGCAACACAGATGCTAACGGGCTGGCTCCTATCACTACTAACGTGAACGCCGGTAGCCTGAATTTGCCGCAGTACCGGCAGCCACTTGATAGCGAGCTTTGCGCCGTTACTATGAAAGATCCAGATCAAAACCTTATCGGTGACGGTAATAGGTACGAACCGTACGAGCTTTCCGTGCTCTTGTTCAATGCCTACACGGTTCCCACAAATCCTACCTGGAGTGACGTCAGCGCAATCTTCGGAGCGTACGCGCGTATGTATCCGGGCATGAAGTCACGGTTTGATATTTCCGATCAATCAACTGTCATGGGCGATCCTGAGACAGTGCTGGCGCACATGGATGTGGACATAGGAGATCCAACCTACATGCCGGTGACGCGCGACCTGTCGCAGAGCAAGATGCAGATGATTATTTCCTGGCTAAAAGCTCAGATAAAACAAAGCTGACCCGAGAGACATCATGAAGAAACTAATTCTCCTCTCACTGCTCGTCATAACTGCCGGCTGTACCACGGCCCCGACCCCTAACGCCAACACAACTCCGGGCGGATCACCGTCACCGGCAGCAGCAGCGCCAGTTCCTTACTCTATTACGCTCACCGGCTTTTCCATCAACGGCTTTCCCGGAGTTCATTCTGCGGTAGTCGCGGGCCAGCCTGACAGGCTTGTGGTGTTTGGCGGACGGCGCAACGGACTCCACGGTTTTCCAGGTGGCCACGACGCCGCGAAAGGACCGGCGTTTCCAAAAACAGAAGCTAACGACACTATCTATGTTCTGAATCTGGTGACCAAACAACTACTCGGCAGCGCCAGCGTCAATTCACTGCCGAAACCATTCGCCAACCAGCTCAAAGCCACGAACCTGCAATATGAAGTGTTCAATAACTGGCTTTACGTAATGGGCGGGTATGGTGAGGATCCACAAAAGGGAACACTGACCACGCTGGCTTACATGACTGCCATAGATTTTCCTGCACTGACCGACGCAGTGATTTCCGGGAAACCGCTCGACCCAGCATTTGCGGCTGCAACCATGGTCCAATTCCAGCATCCCGCGCTGGCGATTACGGGTGGAGATCTCGAACTATTACCCGATGGTGCGGGAGGCATGCTGTTCGTGCTCGCGTTTGGACAGCAATATGATGGTGAGTACACGCCAGGTGGCGGATTGGTTAATCAAAACTACGCTGACGGCGTGCGAGTCTTTAAGTTTCAGTATGCCGCGACGAATCCCAAGCCTACGGGTATAACTTTCGTCGCTTCGGTACCGAACCCGCCCGGTACACAAATGGATCCCGAAAATCAATTCCACCGGCGCGATCTAACGATGAAAGCTTCGGTTGACGCTGCAGGCAACCGGCGGCTCGTCGCTTACGGTGGTGTTTTCAAAGGCGGGCGCTTTGAAGGATTTTTGAACCCGGTATTTGTCGCCCCCGTTCCGAACCCGTCACCCGGTGCGAGCCCGGTTACGGTGATCGCGAACACTCAGACTTCTCAACTGATGAGCCAGTACGATACTGCGGCCATTCAGTTGTACGACGGTATTTCGAAGATCATGTATACGACGTTCCTGGGTGGCATTAGTTATTACTACTGGGACGGCACGAGTCTCAAACATGACCCAATGGATATCCCCCAGGGCGTCGATGGACTGCCCTTCATCTTGAGCATCTCGACGTTGAACATGCCGACGAGCACCGACACCGGAACGCAGTACCTTCACTTGGGCCAGGCCTTTCCACCGACTCAAAACATTCAGCAGTGTCCTTCCTCGTCAGGTCCCGTGAACGCTCCTCTCGGCGGAACCGAAACGAAATTTGTGATTGCTTCAAATGTGCAGCAGGTGACTCCGGGCGTGATCACATTGAATTCGCTCACAGGTACGCCCGACATCGGTTACCTGGTCGGCGGCATTGCAGCGACCCAGCCATACAGTGCGAGGGGCGGCACCTGTGCGGCGAACATGTTGTACAAGGTGACAATCAACCCAACGCAGCCAACAACAAACATAGTCCAGCTCCAGGCTCCGCCGCCGCAATAATCCGTATTCGCCGGTGCTAAAAATGAATTCTTCAGGTCAACGTGCACGCTCTCGTTGCTCTCTTCGATAGCGCGCGGGTGGCGAGCCGAATTCGCGCTTGAAGGCACGGTTGAATGAGGCTTCTGATTCAGTCCCGGTGCGCGGACGCGCAAATCGAAGAGATGTCGGAAGCTTCCAGTTGAGCGTTCATGCGCAGTGTCAGGACCCAATACAGCGGGGGCAAGCCCCTCTTCCTGACTTGTTCTATCTACGTTCCTGTACTGATCGATATCAGTAAGTCAAAGAATAGAACAAGTCAGGAAGAGGGGCTTGCCCCGCTGTTGGTTAGGTGGTACTGACTCGCCCAAACATGCTGTTCTCACATGCTGTTCTCACATTTACACCCTCACGGCAATCTGCTACTCTGTGCCTCCCTCGCACCAGGACAAGACCAACAATTCTCCCGTCGTAGTTTCACTCAGCCCGTGCATGTCTCATAACGCGATATTGAACAGGTGAACAGAAGACCTGTGTCCCGATCTCAACGGCGTCGGTCCAACTGTTCGCGATAAAAAGGCAAGCTAGGGCATTTCTCACCTGATTCAAATAACGGGCGAGTGCTGCCTTACCTCAACCAAACTCCAAAGGAGGCGCAAATGATTCGTAAGATTTTGATCTTCACAGTTCTCATTGTGACCGCTGCGGCTGCCATAAGCTTTCCGTTATGGAAGTCAGACGCTGCACAACAGCCAACGATAACCGGATCCCCGCAAGGATCTGCCAGCCGCGCCCTGCCAAACTTTGACATTCGCCTGGCTGACCGCGGCGAGTTTAATGACATGGACCTTAACTCAGCTCCCGGCAAGCAAGCTGCGATGCTGAACGCTCGCACACGCTCTCGAGCTCTCGCAGTTGAGCAATTCCGTTCGTCTCGCGCCGCTGAGAAGGCTGCAAACCTGCGCGCCGTTCTTAACGAAACAGGCGCAATGAAGAACTTCTTCATCGATGGCGGCACTCTTTCAGAGCCACAATCAGATACTGCCGATAACATCGCCCGCAGGTTTCTCGGGCGAAATAACTCGCTGTTCGCACTTTCCGGCGCCAACATCGAAGAGTTGAAACTTGAAAACGAAGATAACGACCGGGGAACTACTTTCCTCAACTACACACAAACGGTCGATGGCCTAAAGGTATTTGAAGGACAGGTCCAGGTCGTCGTTAATCGGAACGGCGAAGTACTCAACGTACGCGAGGGATTTCTGGTCGATGGCCCACCACTCAGACGCAGAGGAGCGATGAGCGAAGCACGAGCCATCGCGAAAGCGTTCGAGCACGCGGGCAAAACTGTCTTTCCGTCTTTTGTCGAGAACTATGCTCGACAGTCACCGTCGGAAATGTCTCGCTTCGCCAATCCGCTCGATTTGAATCTCGAGGAAGTACTTTCAGAACAGAACGTCGTTAGAGTCGGCGATGAGAGTCGTTTAGCGTGGCACGTCATTGCCGAAGTCGGACCCGAAGAGTGGTATGAGATTCTACTCGACGCTTACACGGGCGAGCTTCTGCTTCGTCACAACCTTTATGTGCATCAAGCGCAAGGCACGGTTTACACCGAAGCGCCCGATAAAGGCGCACGCCAGCTTGTTTCATTCGTCGGCGACACCACCATCAACACGGCGGCCGGCTGGATGGGAACTTCGACCGTAACCACCGGCAACAACGCCGAGGCTTATCTCGACACAAACGCCGACAACGTGCCCGATGCTAACAACAGCACGGGTCTGTCAAACGGCCATGCTTTCTCGTCCACGCAGAATTTCACTTTTCCATTCTCCACGACAGTCGATCCACGGACACAGCAGGCTGCTGTGGTGACGAATCTTTTCTACTTCAACAACGTCATGCACGATTTCTCTTACAACCTCGGGTTTACAGAGACGGCGCGCAACTTCCAGGTCAACAACTTCGGCCGTGGCGGTACCGGAAACGACTCGGTTCGAGCGGAAGCCCAGGATGGCTCGGGAACAAACAATGCAAACTTCGCGACGCCGCCCGACGGTTCGCGCCCGCGCATGCAACAGTTTCTGTTCACCTCGCCAAATCCTGACCGTGATAGCTCAGTCGATGGCGATGTTGTGTTCCATGAATACGGACACGGCATCTCAAACCGGCTAATCGGCAACGGCAGTACTGCATTGAGCGGTACACAGTCAGGCGCAATGGGTGAAGGCTGGTCTGACTACTGGGCCATTACCATCAACAACGATGGTGCTGTTGGCGAGTACGTTACTAATAATCCGAACGGCATTCGGCGTGCTGCCTATACTGTTCCTGCCGCAACCGTACACGATTCTTACGCAGACGTCGGAGCCGGAGGCTTCCAGGTCCACCGAGACGGCGAAGTCTGGGCCGCCACGCTTTGGGATCTGCGAACGCAGCTTGGCGCCGCGACAACAGACCTTCTGGTGCTCAACGGGATGAAGTTCACACCCACTCGGCCATCATTCCTGAACGCACGGGACGGCATTCTTCAGGCTGATCAGAACCTGAATGGCGGAGCAAATCGCTGCGCAATCTGGACAGTGTTTGCACGTCACGGCATGGGCGTATCGGCGGTGGGTAATGATGGCACTACTCACGTTGCCGCAACTGACGTACCCGCAGATTGCGGCGGCACTTGTTCCTTCTCAATCAACCCGACCAGCGCGAGCTTTGCGGCGGCGGGTGGATCAGCAAGCGTGACGGTGACTACCGCAGCCGGTTGCAATTGGACCGCGGCGAGCAACAGCTCGTTCATCACGGTCACGTCCGGCGCGAGTGGTTCCGGTAACGGCACAGTGACCTACTCTGTTGCTGCAAACACATCGTCGCTTGCAAGAAGCGGCTCATTAACAATCGCGGGTTTGACGCATAGCGTGTCACAGGCCGGCACTGGAGGCGGGTGTACCAACGCGATCGTTAACCCGGGATTTGAAACCGGTACGACGCCCTGGACCATCAGTGGCCAGGTAACCCGCAGTACCGGATCATTTCCACACAGCGGAACTGCCTACATGATCCTTAACGGAGTGAATAGTTCCAGTGGCACTCTGTTCCAAACGGTAACTGTTCCGAGTGGCTGTACGAACCTGTCGTTCTGGCTAAACATTACGACCAGCGAAGCGGCTGGAGCATCAGTTTTCGATCGTCTCTTCATTGAAGTACGAAGTACGACGGGGACGCTGCTCGCAACGCTCGCGACGTTCAGTAATCAGAATAGCGGCACGGCGGGAGTGTACGTTCTGAGAGGACCGTTCAATCTCAGCTCGTTTGCTGGACAGACAGTGCGGATTCAATTCCGCGGCACCAACGACATCACGTTGCCAACGAGCTTCAGAGTTGACGACGTGTCACTCCAGTAACGCGGTTTTAGATCAACAAAGCCATCCACAGATTACACGGACATCTTCTGTGTAATCGGTGGATGGCTTTTCGATTGCAAATTTTAGCGGTGTCCGCTAAAACCGTCCGCTAAAAACCTAAGATGGAGGAACAATCTGTTAACAGAACCGGCGTCGTGAGGGCCATAAGTTTTTTATCCTCCTACAGTCTTGGATCATTTTCGAAGGTTCGGTCCAGAGTTGTGTTTGCTCTCATTCTCTGCCTGTTGCTTTGTCTGTACAGCTTTTATTTTCGCACCTTCCAGGTAACAGAATATTTCCACTTATTGGGAGATCAGGTTCGCGACTGGAATTGGGCAGTAAAACCTTTTCGCGAGCTGCCAGGCGTCGGAACGCCTACAAGCCAGGGCGGACATTGCTTAGGGCCAATCTTCTATTGGACTTTATGGTTTATCAGAATCACTATCGGACCATTCTACGAAAACCTTCCACACGCCGGCGGCATTGGCCTGGCGGCCATCCACTCGATCGCAGACGCAATCCTGCTGCTTGCGATTCTTAAACGCGGTATTCCCATCATCGCGTCCGTTGCGATCATGCTCCTGCTTGTTTCCTCACCTTTTGAAGCATCTCTCTCGGGGACTATCTGGAATCCCGGGCTTGCAGTCTCATTCGTAGAACTGGCCATTGCGTTCTTTCTAATGATTCCGAACTCTCGTTGGGCTTTGAAAACGCTGGTGACGGCGACTACTGCATGGCTGGCTGTACAAGCTCACACTCAGGCAATTTTCTTTGCGCTTTCATTGTTGGTCTATCTCATCGTGGAACCGTGGATCGTCGCTGGAATGCGCCCCGCTCTCAAACGCCTTCTTATAATTATTGCCGTGATCGCAGTGCTGCAAATTCCATACGTCATTGAGATCAACAAACACCGCGATGTTCCTCAAGAGCAATTAGGCATTGTTGCGACGAGTTTCAATTCGCTAATCGCTAGACCATCATCATTCCAGCCTTACGCCAGCTTCACTGCTCTAATTGGTGCGCTGGCGGAGTTGTTTGGACCACATTTGTCGCGGGTTGTAGTGGTTGTTTTGATCCTCGTAGTCGGCGGGGCGCTACTCTTTGGGTACCGGAAGCATCATGAGATCCTGGCGGTCGCGCTTCTGCCTTTATTTCTGGCGTGGCTCGGATATAGCTTTCTGTCTGTCGGGACACTATATACCTACTGGTACATGAATCTGATGCCCTCGTTCGTTATCCTCATACTCTTCGGTTTCTTTAAGAGCCCTTTGCCAAAACTCGATAAAGTTTCTCCTCTACTGGGCCTCGGTGTATTTCTATTGGCGTTCGCATCACAGCCCAGTCGACTGGCAACGCGAGCTCAGTCTGTCAGTTATCCTTATTACGCAGCCATGGTCCGGGGTGCTAAAGAGATTGTTCGTAATGGTGCACCGGTGCGTTCAGTAATACCTCCCGAGTACCCGAATAAAGTCGAGCCCGCTTACCTCGTGCGGTGGCTCGGAGGTCGCGTTGAGGAGTCAGCCGGCTTGATAGCGATTATTGGAACAGACGGCAGCGTAACGTATCAAACGGCTGCTGACGAGCAACACAAGTAGAGGGTAGTGCATCAGCTTGAAATACGCCGAAGGTGTTCGCTAATTTCAGCCTAGTTTGAAATACGCCGAAGGTGTTCGCTAATTTCAGCCTAGTTTGAAATACGCCGAAGGTGTTCGCTAATTTCAGCCTAGTTTGAAATACGCCGAAGGTGTTCGCTAATTTCAGCCCAGTTTGAAATACGCCGAAGGTGTTCGCTAATTTCAGCCCAGTTTGAAATTACGCCGAAGGTGATCGCTAATTTCAGCCCAGTTTGAAATTACGCCGAAGGTGTTCGCTAATTTCAGCCCAGTTTGAAATTACGCCGAAGGTGTTCGCTAATTTCAGCCCAGTTTGAAATACGCCGAAGGCGTTCGCTAATTTCAGCCCAAGGTTGGAGCGCAGCGACAACCTTGGGATTAGATCACAAAAATAGTCATTGAACCCTGAAAGGGTTCGCCAACTGCCTAACCCTTTCAGGGTTTAGTGCGGTTCAAAATTCTATTCCCAGGGTTCTCGCGAACGCTCGAACCCTGGGCTGAAATTAGCCAACGCCTTCGGCGTAATTTCAAACTGATGCACTACCAAGTAGTGGACTATGGCTTAGTCTTGCGGTCGAGCGTGTCAGCCACTTGAACAGCAAGCGCTCTGACGTGACTGTCTTTGTCTTGATTGGCCATTGACCCGCAGCCGAGCGACTAATGTCGCATCGCCAATCTTCGCCGCCGACTTCGCCGCCATTACTCGAACCCCGGCCGCCAGCGACGTGGAACCAGTTGGCCCAGCCACCGTTGATGTCCCACCAGGTTGAGTAAATGTTGCCGTCGGTGCCGGTGACGAACAGATCGAGATGATTAGGGTTGCGCGCGATCGCCGTGATTGTCGACCGCAGTGCCGCCGCACCGCCAGACACGTTGAACCACCTTTGCCAACTCATGTTTTTCTCCTTCTCGTTATGGTCTATAAGTGGGCCGCCCTTATACAATCGTCAGCGGCACGGGAGCGCTATATCTCTTGAGGTGAGCCCAAAGACGTGGTGTGTCTCTCTTCTACTTCTATATGACAATCAGACGGCAAAGTGTTTCCGGCCACTTTGAATAGCGACGAAATTTTTATTAAGAAAGCATCGACATGCACAAACTGAAATTTTTCGAAGGATTTTGGCGGGACCTGCACCACAGCGCGCGAATGCTTCTGAAGCAGCGCGGCTTTGCTTCGATTGCTGTTATCACCCTCGCGCTCGGCATTGGCGCGAATACGGCGATCTTTAGTCTGGTCAGAGGCGTACTCCTGCGTCCGTTGCCATTCAGCGAACCGGAGCGTTTGATCGGCATACGCGAAAGCAAGGTTGGCGAAGGCCACAACAACCCCATGGCCTGGCGCACGTTTGCCGAAATCCGGGATAAAGCGCAGATGCTGGAATCCATCGCCGCTTACTTCAGCTCAAACCTGGTCATCGAACAGGCGGAAGGCACAGTGAGCGTGCAAGGCGCTCGTGTGTCGCACAACTATTTCAGAGTGCTGGGTGTGCATCCGATACTCGGCCGCGATTTCACGCCCGAAGACGACCAACCGGGAGCGCCACTCACGGCAATGCTCGGCTACGACTTGTGGCAGCAGCTTTATGGCGGCGACCGGGATGTTGTCGGCAAGTCGCTGCGGATCGACGGGCAGAGCGTGCCCATTATCGGTGTCATGGGTCCGATCAGTGTGGGCGGACAGATTGGTTGGCGCAGTCTCTGGACGCCGCTGCGCACGAATGAGACGAGACAACTGAACAATTCGGGACGCTGGGTGCAAGCTTCAGCCCGCTTGAAACCAGGCGTGACTATCGAGCAGTCGAGAGCTGAATTGGCGAACCTGATCGAAGGCGTCAAGCAGGCTTATCCCGCAACTCATAATCGTGACCACGGCATATACGCGACTTCGCTGAAAGATTATGTGGTTGATCCGGCCGCGCAAAGAGCACTTTGGATTTTGTTTGGCGCCGTCGTCCTTGTGCTGCTGATTGCCTGCGCCAACGTTGCGAACCTATGGCTGGCCCACGCTGCGGGACGCGAAAGGGAATTGGCAGTGCGGGCTGCGCTGGGCGCGAGCCGCTTCGCACTCGTGCGGCAGTTACTGACCGAGAGTTTGTTGCTGTCAAGCGGCGGCATCATTGTAGGTTGGCTGCTCGCGCAATGGCTGGTGGCGACAGTTCTCAAGTTCAGTCCCGACGAAGTACGACGCATGGGCGATATCAAGCTTGACGCGGCTGTGCTCGTTTTCACTCTCGTGGTGAGCGTCGTGACGGCCTTGCTGTTTGGATTAATTCCGGCACTGAGCGCGACAAAAATCGACTTGGACCAGAGTCTCAGAGAGGGCGCGCGGGCTGTCAGCGGCAGCCCGCGGCAGCAACGTCTGCGCGGCGCGTTGGTAGTCGTCGAAGTTGCCCTCGCGTTGCTTTTGTTGACTGGCTCAGGCTTGCTGCTGAAAAGCTTTGCCAACCTGCGCAACCTGGAACTCGGTTTCAATCCCGACCGCCTGCTGACCATGAGTTTGCGTTTACCAGCCAACGGTTACAATGAGCCGGCGGAACGCGTGAGCTACTTCCAACAGACGCTTGCCAACCTGCAACAAGTGCCGGGCGTGGAGGCGGCGGGCATCTGCTTCTCGCTGCCGATGACGGGCGATGGCGCGACCGACCGCGTTTGGATCGAAGGCCAGCCTGACCCGCCGAAAGGCGAAGAGCCGGTGTTGCGCGGAGGCAGCGTATCAGCCGATTACTTCAAAGCGATGGGCATCTCGTTTCGATGGGGCCGGACTTTTAGTGAAGATGAAGTCTGGCAGGGTCGCCCGGTCATCATTGTCAACGAAGCGTTTGCCAGACGCTTCTTCCCGGGCGAAAACCCCGTCGGCAAACGGATCAAGGTGGGTGAATATAATCCGCCCTATTCAACCATCGTCGGCGTCGTCGCGAACCACATTCAACCTGGAGTTGATAACCTGATCTGGGAAGAGATGTTTTATCCCTACGTCAACACCGCCGACCCGCCGCTGTGGGACATGAATCTGGTGGTGAAGACGACTGGCGATCCGGCGGCGATGAGCAGCGCGATCGTGAATGAGACGCGAAAAGCGGATCGGCTGATTACGATTACGAAGGTCAGAACTATGGATGACCTGCGCGCGACTGCTCTGCACTCTGACCGCTTCAACGTCTGGTTGATGGGTTCGTTTGCGCTACTCGCGCTGCTGCTTGCGGCGTTAGGGATCTACGGCGTGATGACTTACACCACGGCGCAACGCACGCGCGAGCTCGGCATCAGGCTCGCGCTCGGTGCGCAAAGTGGCGATGTGCTGAAGCTTGTAACGGTACACGGAATGAAACTGGCGCTCATCGGAGTGGCGCTCGGGCTGTTGGGCTCCTTTGCGCTAACGCGTCTGATGAAGAGTTTGTTGTTTGGTGTCGGCACAACCGATCCATTGATCTTCGTGGTTGTTCCCCTGCTGCTGGGTATTGTCAGCTTTGTCGCCTGCTTCCTCCCCGCACGCCGCGCGACCAAAGTCGATCCGCTGATCGCACTACGAAGCGAGTGAGATCACAAAAGGCACAAAAGGACAAAAGGCACAAAAAAGAACAGCGCAATGTTTTGTGCTTTTTGTGCCTTTTGGTACTGATGAGGGAAGCGATCTTGCTGGACGTGTTACCAGCTTGCTCAATTCGCGCACCCACAGCACCGAGCTTGCAACCGCAGCGCAGTAGAGCCAATCGCGAAAGCTTAAACTCGCCGTCGAAAACGCTTGCTGAAAAAACGGTACGTAAACTACGGTCACTTGCAGCAGGAGCGATAACAACAGCGCACCCCACAGCCACTTGTTAGAAAACAATCCGGCAAATGCACTACGCTCATCTGAGCGCGCATTGAAGACGTTGAAGAGCGAAAAGAACACGAGGGTAGTAAAAGCCATTGTTTGCGCGTAACGCATGTTGCCTGAACCTTCGATCAAACCACCCGGCAAGCCAGCGTCCAGCACGAGCAGCGTCCCTGCTGCCGTGACCGCGCCGACCAAGATGATGCCCGCCCACATTCTGCGCGTAATCACTCCTTCAGTGCGCGGGCGCGGCGGTTTTTGCATGAGTCCTGCTTCAGCCGTATCGACGCCGAGTGCAAGCGCCGGCGCACCGTCCGTTACGAGGTTGATCCAGAGGATCTGCGTCGCCAGTAGCGGCAGGACCACGCCGCCGCTACCCTGGGCCGTCAGCCCGATCGCGTCGGCCAACAGCACGCCGAAGAACATCGTCATTACTTCGCCAATGTTCGACGAAAGCAGGTAACGCAGAAACTTCCGGATGTTGGAGAAGATGGCACGCCCTTCTTCTACTGCCGCTACGATCGTGGCGAAATTGTCGTCCGCCAACACTATGTCGGCTGCTTCCCTCGAAACGTCTGTGCCCGTGATGCCCATCGCTGTGCCGATATCGGCAGTCTTCAAAGCAGGCGCATCGTTAACGCCGTCGCCCGTCATCGCTACGATTGCGCCGTTGCGCTGTAACGCATTCACGATCCGCAGCTTGTGTCCGGGGTTCACGCGCGCGTAGACCGACACTTCTTGAACTGTCAGCTCCAGTGTCTCGTCCGTCATCGTCTCCAGTTCCGTACCCGTGACGGCCTTCCCGTTTTCAGCGATGCCGAGCTCTTCGGCAATGACGGCGGCGGTCTTAGGATGATCGCCCGTAATCATTATCGAGCGAATGCCCGCCGCTTTGGCGCGCAGAACTGCCGTTCTCGCCTCCTCGCGCGGCGGATCAATCATGCCGATCAATCCCAGTAAGACCAGTTCTTTCTCGATCCGTTCATCGATCTCCTCGCTTTTGAAGGCGTCTTTCGGCAGCGAGCGGAAGGCGACTCCGAGCGTGCGTAGAGCTTCGCCGGCAAGCTCGTCTTCAATCTTCAAAATCTCTGTTCGACGATCCGGCGTCAGCGGTCTGCTTTCACTTCCGACAAGCTCGTGCGAACAGCGATTAAGCAAAACGTCTGGTGCGCCTTTAGTGAAAGCGAGCAGGCGCTCATGCCTCTCGGAGTCCGTATGGACCGTGCTCATCAATTTGCGATCAGATGAGAAGGGGACCTCTGCGATGCGTGCGAAACGGGCATCCTGGCATTCGTCTTCCAGTCCGGCTTTGCGCGCGGCGACGATTAGCGCGCCCTCGGTCGGGTCTCCCTGCACCGTCCAGCGCTCGCCAAGCTCTTTCAACACGGCGTTGTTAGCGCGGTCTGCGGCCGAAAGCGCCCTCACCATCTCTAACCGGAGTGGACCATCGATCTCTCCTCCTCCTTCTTTACGAACTTCACCTTCAGGATCGTAACCCGTGCCGCTCAAACTCACGCGCCCGCTCGCCGTGACGACCACGCGCACCGTCATTTCATTCTTTGTGAGTGTTCCGGTTTTGTCGGAGGCAATCACGTTCGCCGAACCGAGAGTCTCGACGGCTGCGAGGTGTCGCACGATAGCGTTTCTGCGCGCCATCCGCTGCACGCCGAGCGAGAGAACTGCGGTGACCACTGCGGGTAAGCCTTCAGGCACTGCCGCAACTGCGAGCGCCACCCCTAAAATGAGGACGTCAAAAATGCCGGAGAATCCGCGCACGTCTTCGACGAGCAGGATCGTTACGATCATCACGACGGCGATCACCATGACGATGATGCCGAGAAGTTTGCCCGTGCGGGCGAGCTCTTTTTGTAACGGCGTGATCTCCTCCGGCGCTTCTTTCAGCAGTCCGGCGATCAGTCCCGTCTGCGTTTGCATCCCGGTCGCCGTAACCACTGCTTTTCCGCGTCCGTAGGTGGCCGCCGTGCCGCTGAAGATCATGTTGTGACGGTCGCCAAGTCCCACGTCTTCGGTTATCGGCTCTGCATCTTTTGCGACTGGCAAGCTCTCGCCGGTCAACGCGGCTTCCGCTGTTTGCAGGGCTGTAGATTGAAGCACGCGGGCGTCTGCGGGAATGGTGTCGCCCTCTTCTATAAGAATGATGTCGCCGGGTACGAGCTCAGCCGCTGCGATGTTTTGCCGGACACCATCGCGAATGACATTAGCGTGTGCTGCTGACAACTGCTGCAATGCCGCCAGCGCCTGCTCCGCGCGCGATCCTTGAATGTGGCCCATGATTGCATTGAGCAAGACGATGGCAAAGATCGCCATTGCTTCATAGGGCAAGGCCGACTCTCGCTCAAACAGCCATAAACCTGCTGAGATCGAAGTTGCGATGAGGAGCAGAATGACGAGCGGATCCTGGAACTGCTTGAGGAACTTTTTCCATGCCGGCACCGGCTTTTCAGCGGTCAACTCGTTCCGGCCGAACTTTTCGCGCCGCGCCGACGCTTCCGCCTGGCTCAAGCCTGAGCGGGGATCAGTATTAAGCGCAGCCAGGACTTCATCAGGCCGCTGCTGGTAAGCTTCGGTTGCTTTGCTTTGGACTTTAGCGGCGCTCATAGTGCAGTAGCGGGGCTAAACATCAAATTGTAGGGGTGGCCCTCCGTGGCCACCCCAGCGCAGAGTTCTCACACTGGGGTGGCCACGGAGGGCCACCCCTACAGTTGTTTCCAAGCACGTCTTATGGATGATTACAGCACACGTAGTTTTCAATGCGTAGTCATTTTATGCCTCCTTCTTTTCTCGCCAAACCCTGGATCGTGAGAGTAAAAGGCTACCCAATCGAGTTATGTGAACGATCAGTATGCTAAATTTCTACTGATTTAGTTAACAACCCCGGTTCGACCTATTTGGAAAGGTTCGCCTTATGTCCCGAAGGATAATCATTTCATTGCGGAGCGGCGGTTCGAATCTACATTGCAACTGCCCTCATGGCGCTAATGTTGATGACAAACATCCAACCCCTCGCCCAAAACAAAACCCAAACCATACAGGTCAAACCGGGTCGATCGGTTGTGCGGAGCCAGCATGCAATGGTTGCCAGCAGCCAACCGCTCGCCTCACAAGTTGGTCTCGAGGTGCTCAAACGCGGTGGCAATGCAGTCGATGCGGCGATCGCGATGGCAGCCGTGCTCAACGTAACTGAGCCGATGATGACAGGCATAGGCGGCGATGCTTTCATGCTCGTTTACTGGTCCAAAACAAAGGAGCTGAAGGGCCTCAATGCGAGCGGGCGAGCGCCAGGCGCGTTAAGTCTCGATCACTTCGCTAAGAGTAATACTACGAAGATGCCCGAGTTCGGCATGGAAAGTATCACTGTCCCGGGTGCATTTGATGGCTGGGTAACGTTGTTGGAAAAGTACGGGACCATGAAGCTTGCGGATGTGCTCGACCCGGCTATCAATTATGCGGAGAACGGATTTCCAGTCATGGAGAAGACTGCTGAAGACTGGAATGCCGAAGTGCCAAGGTTGAAGCAGAATCAGGCGGCGGCAGCTAACTATCTCATTGACGGAAGAGCGCCACGAGCGGGCGAGATTTTCCGGCAGCCTAATCTCGCTCGCACGCTTCGCACGCTCGCGCACGGCGGTCGCGACGCTTTCTATAAAGGTGAAATAGCGAGAGCGATTGCTGACTACTGCGCGAAGAACGGTGGGTTCATTTCACTGGCAGACCTGGCCGCGCAGAAATCAGATTGGGTAGAACCGATCTCTACTAACTATCGCGGCTACACGGTCTATGAAATTCCACCGAACGGTCAGGGGTTGACTGCCTTACTCATGCTCAACATTCTCGAGGGTTTTGATCTTGCAGCTCTAAGCGCACAACCTGCTCGCTACTATCACACGCTGATTGAAGCCACCAAGCTTGCATTCGCCGATCGCAATCGCTACATCGCCGATCCCGCTTTCTCCAAAGTGCCTGTAGTCGAGTTGCTGTCGAAAGACTACGCAGCCAAACGACGCGCCCTCATCGATCCGAGGAAAGCACTTGCTGCACCACCGCCGGGCGAATTTAAAGAAGGCAGCGACACTACCTACTTTACCGTCGTCGACAAGGATGGCAACGCCGTTTCGTTCATCAACAGTCTGTTCGATTCTTTTGGATCGGGGATTGTCGCGGGCGATACGGGGATCGTACTTCAGAATCGCGGCACCTCGTTTTCACTCGATCGCGCCCACCCCAACCATCTCGCGCCCGGCAAGCGTCCTTTTCACACGATCATTCCGGCGATGGTCTTCAAAGACAACAAGCTGTTCATGTCGTTCGGCGTTATGGGTGGCGGCATTCAGCCCCAGGGACATGTTCAGGTATTGGTCAACATCATTGACCTCGGCATGGGATTGCAGCAGGCGATTGATGCGCCGCGCTACCGTTATCTGAGCGGGAAAGACGTCTTGCTCGAAGACGAAATTTCAGCAACAGTGATTAACCGCCTAATCGCCCTGGGCCACCGGCGGGCTTCGCCTCCCGGCATACTGAGGTCATCTATGGGTGGCGGCCAGGCAATTATGATCGATCCGGTGAGCGGAACGCTGATGGGCGCATCCGATTCACGCAAAGATGGACTGGCTATTGGTTATTGATGAAAGTGGCTTTGCACAAAAGTCGCTTAGCCTGCGAAGCAGGCGTAAGCATAAAGCCTGGGGCGCAAGCCCCAGGATCAGATCACAACGATAAGCCCGGAGCCCGTGAAACGGGCGACAGCGTGAAATTTACATGCTTTCGCCCGCTGCCGCGGGCTCCGGCCCTTTTATTGGCACGTAACCTGGGGCTTGCGCCCCAGGCTTTATGCTTACGCCTGCTATCGCAGGCTAAGAAATATCATTCGATTCGACTTTTCGTGCAAAGTCGCCTTACTCGTATCTCAGCGCCACCAGTGGATCGACTTTAGTTGCGCGTCGCGCGGGGATGTAGCAGGCCAGGAATGCCACCATCAGTAAGCCCGCCGTAACCACTCCAAACGTCACAAAGTCTGTCGGCGACACGCCGAATAACAGACTGGACATCAATCGCGTCAAAGCGAAGGCGCCCATAAGTCCCACGGCCACGCCAATCAAAGCCAGGAACATTCCCGATCCAACCACCATCTTGAGTACATCTTTAGCACTCGCACCGAGCGCCATCCGGATGCCGATCTCCTGCGTACGTTGCGTAACCGCGAAGGCCATCACACCGTAAATGCCGATAGCCGAGAGCACGAGCGCGATCACGCCGAACAACACCATGAGCGTGAGTGTGAATCGACGCTGATCGAGTGATTTCGCCACGAGTTGCTCGAGCGTCTGCATGTCGTAAATCGGCTGGGTCTGCTCGATCTCACCGAGAGCGTCGCGCACCGCGGGCGCAAGTGCCAAAGGATCACTCTCGGTGCGCACCACGATCGCAAGTGACGGCGTCGCCCGAATCTGGGCCACGGGCCAGTACATCGTCGGTAGCGGCGGCTCATCGAGCGCGAAGCCCCGCACGTCGCCAACAACTCCTACCACAGTGGCCCACGGAAAATCACTAGTGAGCTTGCCCAGGCGAATGCGTTTTCCGATCGGGTCCCCATTCGGGAAGTAGCGTTTGGCGAACTCTTCGCTCACAACCAGCACGCGCGGCGCTTTTTCATCGTCGGAGCGTTCGATAAGGCGTCCACGCACGAGCGGAATGCCCATGGCAGCGAAGAAGCCCGGCGTGGCTTGACGATTCTGTGCGTTGGGCATGTCGCTTTGATCTCGCGGCACGTAGCCTTCGATCTCGATCAACCGATCGGTGCCATTCCCATCGAGCGGAATCATGTTGCTGGCCCCGGCAGCGGTAACACCGGGCAGCTCGCTCAGCCGCGCCAGCGCGCGATTGAAAAAGCTCATGTAGCGCTCTTCATCGGCGGCGGTAATGCGACCTTCCGGAACCGGCAACGAGACGCGCAAAGTCAGCGCGTGATCTGTCCGGAACCCCGGATTTACACTGCGCAGTTGAGAGAAGCTGCGCACCATGAGGCCCGCGCCAACCAGCAGCATCACGGAGAGCGCGACCTCGGCCACTACCAGCATTTTGCGCAAACGTCCGCCACCGCTGGTTGCGCCGCGACTTCCTTCTTTGAGCGCGTCGGTGAGATCAACTCGCGGTCCCCAAATAGCCGGCAGGAGCCCGAAGACGATGCCCGTCATCAATGCCACAGCGCCGGTGAACGCCAGCACGCGCCAGTCGAAACCGATCTCGCGAGCCCGCGGCAGCGATTCCGGACTGAGCGCCACCAGCGCAGACGTGCCCCACGTGGCCAGCAGCACACCGATCCCGCCGGCGATAATCGCGAGCAACATGCTTTCGGTCAAAAGCTGGCGCAAGAGATGATATCTGCGCGCGCCCAGCGCGGTGCGCAGAGCAATCTCGCGGTGACGTGGCGCGGCCTTGGCTAGTAGCAGGTTGGCGACGTTGGTGCAGGCGATCAGTAACACGAAGCCGACGGCGGCCAACAGAACATAGAGTGGCAGACGGATGTCGCCAACGATGTCGTCGAGATATGGCCGCGCCTTAATCGCGAATCCGACACTGGGCGGGAACATGTCAGGAAAATTGTCGCTCTGATACTTCGCGACCGCGTCGAGATCGGCAGCGACGCTTTTCTCCGTTGCGCCCGGACGCAGGCGCCCGATGACGCGTAGGAAATGCGAATTGCGCACGTTGACTTCCGGATCAGTCGTCGTGAGCGGCACCCAAAGATCGACGGGTGTTTCAAACTGGAAGTCGCGCGGCAGGATACCGATGATCTGATAGTCGACATTGTCGAGGTACAGTGACTTGCCGATCGCATCCTCACTGCCACTGAATCGCCGCTGCCAGAGACCATACGAGATCAGCGCCACTTGGTCGCGGCCGTCGGCGGTTTCCTCAGGCAGAAAATTGCGGCCGCGCGCCGGCTCCACGCCGAGTGTTGGGAGAAGTGAGGGAAGCACGATCCGCAACGTCACGCGCTCGGACCGCACGCCATCGGACAAGTTTGCATCACTGTCAACCCACGCGCCGACGCTTTGAAAGCTGCGCGTTTGTTGGACCACATCCTGATACTGAGGGTATGAGAGTGGAGCGTCGTAGCGGTTGAAAGTGGCGAAGCCCATGTGAATGGCGTAGAGCGACTGCGAGTCTGGCAATGGCAAAGAGCGCAGCAGGACTCCATTCACGACGCTGAAGATGGCACTGTTTGCACCGATACCGAGCGCCAGGGTCATCACCGCAATAAACGTGAAGCCGGGTCGCTTGATGAGTCCGCGCACTGCGTAGCGCAAATCCTGAATCAGTTGTTGCATGCTGGTTCCGTCCTATTTTGAAATTGCAGAGATACGCAGAGGTTCGCAGAATGTTTTCAAAGTGCGTGCCACGGCAACAGTCAATGCCGAAAACTCACCTGAACGCGCTCTGATGGGAGGAAATCCTAAGAATTGTGCGGATCAAGCGGGATCTGCCGGTACGATTTTTTGAATGCGGTGAACATCCACGGCGTCTCCGCAGTTCAATTATGGGATCACCCGATCCCACTTTTATTGAAACGGACGCGAATAATTGAACTCGCTATCCATAATGCAGAACTCCAGCAATTCAACTCAGTGGTACAACTCCGGCTCTGCCCGAATGAAGAGGTTTGTACTCTTAGCCCGCGATAGCGGGCGTGAGCATAAAGCCTGGGGCGCAAGCCCCAGGATCATAGAACCGAATGATTTTGCAGCCCGTGAAACGGGCGGCAGCATTTACGTTTCAGGCTGTCGCCCGCTATCGCGGGCTCGCTCGCTGAATTTGATTTGGACCTGGGGCTTGCGCCCCAGGCTTTATGCTTACGCCCGCTATCGCGGGCTAAGAGGCTCACGCGCCGCTAGCGAGCTAAGAGGCTCACGCGCCGCTAGCGAGCTAAGAGGCTCACGCGCCGCTAGCGAGCTAAGAGGCTCACGCGCCGCTAGCGAGCTAAGAGGCTCACGCGCCGCTACGAGCTAAGAGGCTCACGCGCCGCTATCTCTAAGAGGCTCACGCCCCGATGTCGCTAATAGGCTCACGCCCCGCTATCGAGGGGTAAGAGTACGCCTGCTTCGCAGCTATGAGGACTCTTTCGGCAAAAGCCGGATACAGCCTTGATCAGTAGTGAGAAGCCTTGACGTGAAACGTCTCAACGTCTCTCCTTCCGAAATGCATTTCGCCACATTCGCCCTCACATCACCACCTCCGAAAAGTATTTCGTCTCACTCCACCAAGAATCAACAACTTACGCTGGCATGATCCATGCACTTACCCAGCGCCAGTAAAAGGCTGCATTTAGTGGCCCAACAGAATACCCCGAGGAGGATCTATGCATAACATTGACCGTACGAACCTTGAGTCGAACTACGGCGAATACGCCAATGAGTATACGGGCGAATATGTCGGTGAATACGCCAATGAATTTCCCGGCGAGTTTGCCAACGAGTTTCCCGGCGAATTCGGACAAGAAACTGAAACTTACGGTGAATACAACCAGGAGAGTCCATTCAGCGAAGCTGAAGAGATGGAGCTCGCGGCCGAGTTGCTGACAGTTCAAAACGAAGATGAGCTCGAGCAATTCCTCGGCAAGTTGATCAAAAAGGCCGGCGGATTTCTTAAATCCGGTATCGGTCGCCAGCTCACTGGAGCACTGAAAGGTGTCGCCAGGAAGGCGTTGCCGATGCTCGGCGCAGCGGCCGGAAACTTCATCCTGCCAGGCGTTGGTGGTGCTATCGGTGGCAGGTTGGCATCGGCGGCCGGCGGCATGTTTGGGTTGGAGCTCGAAGGTCTGAGTTACGAAGATCAGGAGTTTGAAGTCGCGAAACAGGTGGTCCGTCTCGGTGGCGCTGCGGCAAGCACTGCCGCGCAGGCACCTCCATCTGCGCCGCCAATGCAAACAGCTCAAGCAGCGCTGACATCGGCTGCACAACAGTTCGCGCCCGGTCTGCTGCGACCCGGCACCTCGCCATCCAACAATCAACAAAGACGCAAACCCCGTCGGAATTCGGGACGCTGGGTACGTCGTGGACAGGAGATCATCCTGTTAGGGATCTAACGACGATGCTCAACGCAGCAACAACAATTTCGGCGGCTGCGGTGCCAGTCGCGCCTGGTGTGAGTCTGGTTGAACAGGAAGCGCGTGCGCTGCTTGTCAGGCTCGGTAGGGTAAAACCATTCGCCTTGCAGCAGACGATGGTCCCCGCCGCCGCGTTACCTCCGGCGTCGCTCAGTGCAATCGATCGTTATTTGATCGACGGACGTCAGAAAGTTCACCGGATGGTCCGCAAGTTTATTAACTGGCTGCGTAGTGCTGAGGGACGTTCGGCATCACCCGAAATTGCACAACGACACTTCAGCATGTTGCGTATGCGATTCAACGTCACGTTGTCGCATCTCGACATCTTTGCCGCAGTGTTAACGCAGCGCAGTGAACAGGAAACCGGAATCTGGCTCGCAGGGCTCGACATTGTCGCAGCCGACGCTCTTTCACTTACTGGAAACTACTACAGCCTTCCCGGTGTGATCTGTTTTCTGGATCGCAGTCATGGCGCAGCTATCCGCAGAGCACGCACGCGCCTGCCGGGAGGAGGTGACAACCCCGTGGCGATCATACGAATGCCGAGAGAACGAATGGTCGGCAGCGGTATCGCTTCGTCGCTGGTCCATGAAGTCGGACACCAGGCCGTTGCATTGCTCGAGCTGATCGAATCCATTCGACCAGTACTGCGCGGATTGCAACGTAATGGCAGCGAGGACGGCGCGGCGTGGGGCTACTGGGATCGCTGTATCTCGGAAATACTCGCCGACTTCTGGTCCGTCGCCAGAGTGGGAATAACTTCGACGCTCGGATTGATGGGTGTAGTGACATTGCCACGCTATTTTGTTTTTCGATTGAACCTCGACGATCCGCATCCAGTTCCCTGGATTCGCGTGAGAGTGAGTTGTGCCATCGGGCGCGCGCTTTATCCGCATCCGCAGTGGGACAGGATGGAAAACATCTGGCTCTCTTACTACCCACCAAAAGATCTCGAGAGTAATAAACGAAAGTTTCTCGAGCTGCTGGTGAAAACGATGCCGGGCCTGGCGACACTGCTCGCGCATCACCGGCCGAAGTCATTACGCGGCGCTTCGTTACAGGAGGCGTTGCAGACCGGGGAACGACAACCCGCTCGGCTCCGCGCACTTTTTCAATCGTGGCTAGTGTCGCGCTCAGAGATGTACAAGGCTTCGCCAACAACGGTCTTTGCAGTCATTGGGCAGGCACGTGCGGAAGGAGCGATCACCCCTGAGACTGAAGGTCGCATCTTTGCCGAGATGTTGAAGTACTGGGCCTTACGCGACACGCTGGACACGGCAGTCTATTGCGCCAAGCCGGCGCTCGTACCGTCGACCGCGCCATCACTATTGTTCGATACAAATTAAGGAGGTAGGCAATGACAGACGATAATAACGAGCTGGCCAGGATCATTGTTAACCGGGGCGAGAAATTGCCGGTCAGCACGTCTTTGACACGAACTCAGAATGAAGTGACTCTCGACCACGGGCTCTGGGCTGCGATTCGCAATCGCACAGACGCGATACGGTCGGACAGCCACATCACCTTTATCGATCGGGTTCTCAGTGGCGATGACTATGTCATTGGAAATGAAGCCCGCGCAACGAACGAGCGTAAGGTGAAGTCCAAGGAGGTAGGTGCGCCATCAATAAAGGAGCGGCGCGACGCTTTGTCGAGTCTACCTGTTTATGGCGTCGATGCGTACAACCTGCTCAAGCTGGCAACGCAAGCGTTCTTGTTGCTCGAGGCAGGAGTGGTTATCAAGGAAAGAGACCTTGATGGCACGGCGGACAGGCTCCCAGACACGGGAGAGTTCTTAAATAGCGAGGAGTCGCGAATTGAACGAGACATAACCGCCGCGCAGCTGGAAGGAAAGCTGAGAGACTACCTCGGCGGAAGTCTTCCCGGATCACTGCCTTACCTGAAGCGCATTGTCAGGGCTCTGCTGGACACAGACGATCCGACACCCGCGGAAAGTCCCTATGTTTTAGGGATTTTGGGTGAGAGATTCACGTCTCCAAGCATGCTGGAGCTCATCTGGTCTTACTGGCATGAAGAAGGAATGCTCGTGCAGACGATGAACGCGATCTGCCTGCGCTTCCAGAACCGGCGTGGTCCATTGGAGCGCGATCCGCTCGCGAATCTTGAAATCGATCCGCTGCGTCCTTTGAACAACCTGCTCTGGGGTTACATCCAGGATGAATACAATCGCCTGACCGTCCCTCGCAGGGCTTATGAATACGACCATCATTACGGCTTGAAGATGGTGGGCAAGGCCGTCCCGGAATTGCGCTCAGCCGATAGCCGCTCGAAGTTCATCGAAGCCTTCCACAACTTACTGCAACGTACGTCCGCCTTCTATCGCGAAGACGCCGACACCACAGTAATCGCCGACGGCTTCTCTCTCTTGAGCTCACTGCGCGAAGTACACCTGCTGCTTGCAGAGGGCGCTCACAATCAGTTTGGCGATCTGCCGTGGACCTCTCGCGTCGAGATGTTGATGATGCAGTGGTTCCTCAGCAGACCCGAGATGCGTGAGTTCCTTCGTGGCCGCGTGATGGTTCCATATGAAGAACGCTGGATGGGCCAGGTAGACACGATGAAGCGGCTGCAAGGCTGGGGTGATACTTCGATCACGCATTTCCGCAACCTCGGCGCTTACGGCGAGCAGATCCTGTTGTCGATTCGATATGGCGACTGGAGCTCTGAAAACAATCAGGACGCTGCCAAGACGTGGGCACGTTACTGGAGACCCGAAATTCAGGGTTACATCCACGCGTATCTCGCCGCAACGGGCGTGAATCTCGCAGAAGACGTAGTTGATCTTCGAGGCGCGCCGACACGTTACGTTCAGCCATCCACGTTGTTGCAGAACCGGTTGGCTACGCAGACTTCACGTGGTGAACTTCCTTCGACTAACGCCCGCAGCCTGAGCCCGAGCACACTAAACTTTGGACCAGTGGCCAGCTCACGCCGCCGGGCGCTCAATCCGCGGAAAGAATAAACGCGAAGCGTTGGCTAATTGCAGCCCAGGGTTGCTTCAACCCTGGGTCGGAGAAAAGAGATCACGCGCTAGACGTGTGCGCGGCTGAGAGCCGGTGGAGGTAAAACAATGAGTACCCGAGTTGAGTCCGAATACAACCCACTTGCCGAGTTTTTTGAACAGGAAGAACAGGAAGACGAGGCCAGACGCGGGCGACGCAGATCTGGCCCGAGAATTAGCAACCGGTTTAGTTTTGCGAACCGGACGGGAAGGTTTCTGCCGCCGCGAGCGTTTCGACGGCAGTTCACCTGGCCGTTCCCCTTTCCACGGCCACGTCCGCAACGGCGTCCGCCGTTTCAGCGTCCATACCCACCGCCGCAATCCGGTGGTCAGGGAATGCCACCGCCAGACTTCGCCTCTTCAGGTGCAGCAGCGGCACCGGTTTGGGATCCCCCGGCTGAACCGATGGGCCAACCAGAACCAGATGTGAATGGACAATCTGCAACTGATGGTGGCGGCGCTGTTGATATGGACCAGGCAACTGATGCGCAGCAAACAAGCAGCGACGGAGAGTTCTTCGAGTTTGGTGGTTACGATCGCGAGTCGTCCGGCACTATCACTCTCCCAACCCAGGTGATCTGTGGCGGAAAACCTTTCATGTCACTCGACAGCTTCACCTTTGGTAAATCGACACTGCGCAAAGACGCAACCCGCAATCATCCCGCACAAATCGATGCAATCGCGCGCGAGATCAGGAACCGCGCGGCGAGACGCAGGCCGGTTCCGACAGTATGCATCGTGGGCCGCACAGACGTTGTCGGTGCGCAAAACTTCAACTACGGCCTCGGTCTGCAACGCGCGAAAGCAGTTAAAGAAGCGCTCTGTAAAGCGTTGGGTGCAACTGCCAATAGCATGACGTTCGTCGTCTCGAGTTTGGGCGAAATGGATCCGACGCCGCGCGGCACCACGCCCGCAGCACGCGCACGCAATCGCCGCGTGGATGTGCATCTTCTTTCTGAGCGGACAGACGGTGAGCGATGCGCACCGGTTGGAGGTCGTCGTCCTCCACCAGATTCAACAACATGTGGCTTTCCCGCGACGAGTCCGCAGCGGGAGATGGAGATTGCGCAGGAGTTGGAGCAGTTGGAGCAGGAGGCTCCGGCGGCACGAGTTCGCGTTCAGCCGAAGTTGTGTCTCTACCAGGAAGCGAGCAACACAAGCCACCGCAACCATTTTCATCACCAGGCGCTGGGCACTGCGCGCCGGATTGGCGCTATCGGGAGTCCGAATGCCTCCGCGTGCAGACCTCAGATAGGCGCAACGCCTTATTCGAGTGGCGCCGACATTATCAATGCTATCCGCGCGGCGTGGCAGTGCAGCGGCAGACGGCGCATTCAGAGTGTTCATATCTTCGGCCACAGCGGACCATCCGGAGTTTATGGAAACACCTCGGGTAGTGCGGGTCTTTACCAGAATTCATATTCACTCGATGCGACTTCACGCGCTGCAGGGGGACGAAACATCTCTGAGATCCCGACTGACATTCTCGCCAACGACGTCATTTTTGTTTTGCATGGTTGCAATCAGGCGTACGGCTGCAATGTCCAGGGTGATGATGACAACTTTGCGCAGTCGTTGCTGGAGCACTTGTCGGGCGCGCTGACCAATCCGAGAGTTTACGGTCATTACAACCTCGGCTGTGCGGGACGAAATAACAGTTGGTGTCTGTACTCGAAAACGGTTCCAAAAGGCAGAGCACACTCGGCTCCGCCCTACACGGATCCTGGTGGATGCGCTACGCCGAGTCGCGAGGTCGAGCTGGAATCGGAAACAGGGAGTGTAAGCTGCGAACAAATCGAGAGGTTTACGATTGACGACTACGGTCGCGGTGTTTCTCAGCTCAGCACTGCACAAAAGGGAAAGATCAGCAAAATCAAGAACGCAATTCGAAAACGTGCAGTCAGGTGTGGACGCGTCTCGATGGTTGAAATAAGAGGCCACGCGAGTACTGAAGGTCCAGCGGGATTCAACAAGGATCTGGCCCAGGTTCGCGCGGACGTGGTCCAAAAAGCTCTCGGTGAGACGCTTAGTGGAGCTCGAGTTAGAGCCCTTTCGAAAGGGGAGGCGGAACCGCTCATTACTCCGGACAACACGGACCAGAAGCAGCGTAAGAACCGGCGCGTCGAGATCTTTGTGATGTGAAGACTTTGAGCAAAATCACCAAATCGGTCTTCTTCTCTGTTGCACAGAGAAATCCATCCGGCTAGCGAAGTTACGAGAGGAGTCAAAGATCATGTCATGTGGATGTGGATGTGGATGTGGGGGACAGAAACAGACTGTTGCGACGGTGCAACCGGAATTCTCAGCTTTTCAATCCGAACATGAATACCAGCAAGGCGAGATGGAGCTAAACGGTAAGCCTCGCGCATCATATCGTTTGGAATGTCCCGCCGGCTGTGCGCCACTCGCCGCCGCTCAATGCGAGGCAAATTTGCGCATGGCGATTCTCGATGCGATTGCAATTGCGAACAATGCTGCGCGCAAATTAACTGCCGCAACTGTTGATAGCGAAACCAGACGTATGTTTCGCTTCTTCCTGGGCCACGAGCCGTCGCGCCCGGTGCCCTGGGCCAACAATCAGGAGTCGCGGCTCGTTGTTGCGAAGCGACTGCTTACCAGTGCGCGTGAGCTCGGCGGTGGTCGCCGTACGCTCTACCGTTGCGGTTGTCCCGGAGCCAGGCCAGAGGTGCAGGCGCGAACGATCAGCCGGATCGAGGTGCGCTTATGTCCGAGATTCTGGGGTGCGTCGCCGCAAGCGGGACTGTCGCCTCGTTTCTTTCGCGCGGGTGTCATCCTCCACGAAATGCTCCACCAGCTCTACCTGGAGTTTGTCCGTCACAACGCAAATGAGCGACGTAGAAACAACGCCCATTGTTACGAAGCCCTCGCGATGCGACTCGCCGGCCATGCAGCAGATCGATCGGACGTAAGCAAGTGTCGCGCGCGCCCGGCGTAGGGGATTCAAAGTTGGTTTGTGCATCAGTTTACGCCGAAGGCGTTCGCTAATTTCAGCCCAGTGGTTGGAGCGCAGCGACAACCCTGGGGTAAAAATCAACCCTGCTAGCAAACCCTGAAAGGGTTTGGCGATTGGCGAACCCTTTCAGGGTTCAATGAAGTTTTTTGTTTGTGTCCCCAGGGTTGTCGCTGCGCTCCAACCACTGGGCTGAAATTAGCCAACGCCTTCGGCGTTAACGATGCACTACATCGGCGTTAACGATGCACTACATCTGCGATGCACTACATCGGCGTTAACGATGCACTACCAGAGGACACAGAGGTTGCACAGAGAAGGTCATGAGCGACACGGAGCGGGCACTGGGTTACGCAAACGCCAACCGGGCGCGGTTTGCCGGGGAGTTGCAAAGATTCGTTCGCTTTCCCTCGGTCAGTGCGCGACCAGAGCACGCTCGCGACTCGGCAGCATGTGCCGAGTGGCTGGCAGATCATTTACGACGAATCGGGCTGGAGCGAGTTGCTGTTGTTCAGACGCGTGGCAATCCGATCGTCTATGCCGAATGGCTTCATGCGCCTGATCGTCCGACTGTGATCATATATGGTCACTACGATGTTCAACCCGCTGACCCGTTGGACCAGTGGCAGTCGCTGCCATTTGCGGCGGAAGTGCGCGGAGATTATCTCTACGGACGTGGCGCCTCTGACGACAAGGGGCAGATGTTTACACATATCAAGGCCATCGAATGTCGTTTACGCACGGTGGGAAGATTGCCGGTTAACGTGAAGTGTTTGTTCGAAGGCGAAGAAGAGACCGGGAGCGCGAATTTCGCTCCATTCCTGATCGAGCACAGAAGTGGTCTCGAGGCCGATGTAGTCGTTGTTTCTGACAGCGCGATGCCGGGTCCGCAGCAGCCGGCGATCACTTATGCGATGCGCGGCGCGCTCAGCCTGGAGCTGGAGGTCACTGGTCCGGAGATAGATTTACACGACGGTCTGTTCGGCGGCATGGTCCACAATCCGTTGAAGGGTCTTTGCGATATTGTCTCGCGCTTGCAAACGAAAACGGGCGAGATCACGATTCCCGGCTTTTACGATCGTGTTTCCGAAATCAGCCAGGAAGAACGGCGATTTATGGCGAGCAATGGTCCAACCGGGGCACAGTTGTTGAAAGACGCCCGCACGGGAAAGTTCTGGGGTGAACGCGGCTTCACTCCCTACGAGCGCACGACTATTCGCCCTTCACTAACGATCAGCGGTATCACTGGCGGGTACCAGGGAACTGGTCCAAAGTCGATCATTCCAGCTCGAGCCATGGCCAAGCTGAGCTTTCGCCTCGTGCCACGTCAGGTTCCGGCGGAAATCGAACAGTTGGTACGCAAACACATTGCGCAGCTAACGCCATTCACCTTGCAATCGAAGATCAGGACGCACATGGCTGCAAAACCGGTGTTAGTCGATCGTCATCATGCTTTCATCAAGACTGCTGCTGCCGCATGCAGCGAAGGCTTCGGTCGGACGCCTGTGTTTGTTCGCTCGGGCGGCACGATTCCAGCCGTCGCGGACTTTCAAAATGTGTTGAATATACCGGTAGCGATGATCGGATTTGGGCTACCAGGCGATCGGATTCACGCGCCGAACGAGCGCTTTTATTTGCCGAATCTTCACCACGGTATAACTACCAGCATTCTGTTCATGGAAGGTATGAGCCATGATTATTGATTGTCACTGCCATGCCGGAAAAGGCGATGGACTTACCGGACCGTGGGACACCAATGCCCCGCTCGAAAAGTATCTACTGCGCGCCGCCCGCGCTGGGATCGATCGGACTGTCCTCTTCGCTGCGTTTCACTCCGATTATGCAACTGCCAATCGTGAAGTCGCGCGAATTGTGCAAAGTCGTCCGGGACGCTTTTACGGGTTTGCTTTCATTAATGCCAAGCGCGACGCGGGCCGGGTGAGAGCGATGATCGAAGAGGCAGTAACGCATCATGGTTTTGTCGGCATCAAGGTCCATCGTCACGATGCGGCGATTACACGCGAGGTCTGTGAGGGTGCGCGTGCATTCTCGCTGCCGGTGCTCTATGACGTTGCCGGTGAAGTTTCAGCAATCGAGTTGCTGGCGGAAGAATATCCTGACGTGACGTTCATCATTCCTCATCTCGGAAGTTTTTCTGACGACTGGCGCGCGCAGCTTGCGCTTATCGATCATCTGGTTCGCCATCCGAATATCTATGCGGACACTTCGGGAGTCCGGCGTTTTGATCTCCTCGATCAGGCGGTGCGTCGTGCGGGAGCAAACAAGATACTGTTCGGCTCGGATGGACCATGGCTACATCCGGCAGTCGAGCTGGCGAAGATAAAGGCGCTGCGTTTGTCAGGCCCGGAGGAACAATTGATACTCGGCGGAAACTTTCTCCGCCTGATGTCGAGACGTCGCCCGCGCGTGACCCAGTCGTTCACGTTAGGCACGTTTGTGTCGGAAACTGCATTGCATAGAAAGTAGAAGCAAGCCCTCTTAGCCTGCGAAGCCGGCATGATGTCTTCAACCTGCGAAGTCGGCATCGTCGTCTTCAACCCGCGAAGCAAACTTGGTTGTCTTCAAACCTGCGAAGCAGGTGACAGCATAAAGCCTGGGGCGCAAGCCCCAGGTTAGCGAAATAAAAAAGCCGTTAGAGCCCGCGAAGCGGGCGACAGCGCGTTATGATTCAAGCTGTCGCCCGCTCTGCGGGCTCAACCGTTTTTTCGTTTCTGATCCTGGGGCTCGCGCCCCAGGCTTTATGCTGTCACCTGCTTCGCAGGTTGAAGACAGCCGTTACAGCCTGCGAAGCAGGCGACAGCGCGAATGCGTGTTCGCAGGTTAAAGACAGCGGTAAATCAAACGATCACCGGGCGGCCGTTGCCGTTAGGGCGGCGGGCGGCACGCCGGATTTGCAATGCGCGATCGCTGACGCCGAGTCTTACCGCGGCGCGTTGTATGTTGCCCTGTTCCTCTTCGATAACAATCTTTTCCGCCAGAACACCCGCCGCGCGCTCGATTTCCTTCAGGCTTGCTCCCAGTGTCACTGCCGATCGCACCGCAGTCTCCAGCTCTTCTTCGTACCGGTGATCGGATCTGTCGCCACGCGGTCGCTCGAGCTCCGGGATGTCGCCCGCAGTGATAGCTCCTGGTCCAACATGATGTTGAATCATGCGAGTGACAAGTTGTTTGAGGTCGCGAACGTTGCCGGGATACTCACGCTCCAGCAGATACTGGCGAACTGCATCATCCAGCTCTGGTGGATCGTCAGGCTGAAGCTGCGAGATAAAATGTCTTGCCAGTACGAGAATATCTTCGCGTCGTTCGGCCAACCGTGGCAGGTGACAAGTCCAGCTCGCGATCCGGTAGTAAAAGTCACGCCGAAACCGGCCTTTTTCCTGTTCTTCAAACAGGTCGCGGTTGGTAGCACAGACGAGCCGAAACTCCGTCTTTTCCCACGAATTTCCCCCCACTCGCTTGTAAGTGCGCTCCTGGATCACGCGTAGCAGCTCGGCTTGTAAATTGAGAGGCAGCTCGCCGACTTCGTCGAGAAAGAGCGTGCCACCGTCAGCGAGGGCAAAAGCTCCCTTGCGTGCTGCTACCGCACCGGTGAAGGCGCCGCGTTCATGACCAAAAAACTCGCTGCCGGAAAGTTCCGGCACTATGGTCGTGCAATCGCAAACTACAAGACTTCCTTTCGTGACGCGTGTATCGAGCGTATGCACAAGTTGTGCGAACAGCTCTTTTCCCGTTCCGCTTTCTCCAGTGATCAATACGGACGAGTCAGTGAAAGTAGCTACTTCCACGATTTGCCTGAGCGATCGAATCCACGCAGCGCTCCGACCAGCGAGGTTTTCTTTTACCAGCGGTGACCCTACGATCGCATCTACCTGCTTCCAACGCTTAAATCTCGCCAAAATCTCCTGCGCCGGGTTGCGACATCGATGCCACGCGAAAACATCAGCAGCGCCGGCGGCCAGCAAATTCCAGATAACGCTCGGCTCAAGCGCTCGACGTGAAAGCGAGATTGCTAACACCCGCTCCAGTCCTCGTTGACTTGTCTCTCGCAACAAATCGAGCAATTGATCAGTGAATTCCTTGAAGAACATTATGCCCGGCCCATTGCAGCCAAAGGACTTACTGTCCTGGCAGCGAAGGCCGGCCTGGTTTAGCGATTCAATGAAGGGGACATGAGGTTCGGTGCCTGGGAAGCAATGCCAGATTTCCATAATTTACCCGTGGGAGCATAGGGTCCATATGACGGTTGTTATTCATATGAAGAAACACGCGGGAAACGTCTCTGATGCCACGAGGATTAAGCAGCGTCGCGAGGTGTGCGCGCAGCTCTTTAGCAAGATTGAATAAGAAAAAGTTGCGCGTTTACGGTACATAGGTGGGCTCTGTGTTCCTGATAACTTACCTGCTGAAATTTTCTGTCAGACACCCGCGCCTCGTCATCATGCTCGCCGGCGCCATCACTATCTGCGCCCTTGTCTTCATCCCACGCATTCAACTCCGACTCGATGGCCGGTCGCTGATCCCTTCCGGTCTGCCGCAGTTCGCCGAAGGCGACCAGGCTGCATCGCGTTTCGAGCTGCGCGACCTTGTGTTGATCGGAGTCGGCAATGAGAAATCGGGCGTGTACACAGCCGAGACACTGCAACGCATCGCTCGCTTGAGCGATGGACTTTCGCGCGTCGAGGGAGTCGTCCCAGACTCTGTCGTCAGCCTCTCCACTGTACCGCGCATCGCTCTCGTCGATGACGAGGTCAACACGAGCCCGCTGTTCCGGCCGGACGAGTTAAACGCTGAAACCATTCAACAACTGCGCCGCGAGGTGGGCGGGCTGAGTTATGACACCGGACTGCTGGTCTCGCGCGACGGGAAGGGAGCGGCCATCATCGCGAAGGTGCAGCCCGGGGCCGACCGTTATCGCCTGCTTGAAGAGACGCGCACTCTGATTGCGAGCGAGTCAGCCGGAACAGACACGATCTATCTGAGCGGGTCAGCGCTGGCGCAGGCCGTCCTGGGCCAGGCGACCGCCCGCGACCTCGCCCGCTTGATTCCTGCTGTAATCGCCGTCCTTGGCGTAATGCTGTTTCTGTCGTTTCGCCACGCGGCGCCGGCACTTTTGTCGGTCACGGAAATCGGCGTGAGTCTCATCTGGATGATCGGTCTGATGGGTTTGACCGGTCAGCCAGTGTTCGTCACGACGCTGGTGCTGCCGGTGGTCCTGATCTGCGTCGGCGTGTCTGACGACGTGTACGCGCTCGGGCATTTTTTCAACGAAGCGGAGCGCGCCGAACACGCGACAGTCGAGGAGACGATTGTGGCGGCGTTCAGTAGTGCTGCTCGGCCCGTCGGTATGACCGCCATCTCAACTGTCGTCGGACTGATGTCGATGGCGGCCGTAAGTCTCAACCCGCTGCGCGTCTTCGGCTTGTTCGGCTCTGCTGCGATCATCTTCTCGACGTTATTCACGTTCACACTGCTTCCCGCGCTGCTCGCTTTGCTAAAACCGAAAGTCCGCGTGAAAGGCGAACACGATCGTGTGGCGTTAGCTCTCGGCGGACGGCCCGCAACGTCGGCGCTGCGGTTGCTGACCGGACGAGTGAGTCCACGACGTGTGGCCGTCTGCGCTCTTCTCGTCGCGGTGTGCGCCGGTTTCGTGATCACGCGCCTGCGTGTCGACGATAGTTGGATCAGAAACCTGCCGGCTGATAGCGACATCGTGCAAGGCGACAGGTTCTTCAACGAAAAGATGGCGGGGACCACCGCGCTCGAGCTGATGGTGGATGCAACACACGGAGGATGGTTCAACAGCAAGGAAGGCCTGTTGGCGCTCGGCTCGCTGGAATGGGTGCTCGCGAGGGCTCCGCATGTCGGGGCTGTCAACAGTCTCTTCAACGACGTGGTGAGAACCAACTCATCGCTCGTCGCCGGCTTAAGCTATAACACTTACCGGGCAGCACTGCGGACCGGGCGCTTTCCGCTCCGGCAGGAGGATGTTGAGAGTGCATTAAAGGTGCTCTCGCACGCGACCTCGTCGCCGCTCCGCGAGAGAGTTGACGACGATCATCGCTGGGCCCGCGTTACGATCTTCATCCGTGACGCTGATTACAGTCGTATCGACAACGTGCTGCGAGCCGCCGAGCGCGAAGTGTTGGACCAGGGGCGGGGCCACAAAATCGTGCCTTTCGGCGATGGTTGGATCAGCTATCTGACGGTGCGATTGCTGGTTGAAGGACAGGTGTCGTCGATTGCGCTGGCGCTTGGGATCGATCTGATTCTCATCACGATATTGCTCGGGTCGGTGCGAATGGGACTCATCGCCATTCTGCCGGTTGCTTTCAGCCTGCTCCTCGTGCTCGCCGCGCTTGCGCTCGCCGACACGCCGCTCGGAATTGCGAACTCGATGTTCGCAGGCATCGCACTCGGCATCGGACTGGACTTTGCGATCCATCTGACGACGGCTTACCGGCAGAGGCTTCGCCAGGGCATGCCTGCGGGCGAAGCTTTGCGGCGCACACTCGAGCTCACGGGGCCGGCGGTCTGCGTCAGTGCTGCTTCGATCACAGCCGGTTTTTCTGTGTTGCTGCTTTCCGAGATTGCTCCCAACGTGCAGCTCGGTGTGATGATCTGTCTGTGTCTTCTGACGTGCGCAGCCACCACCCTACTACTCATTCCCAGCCTCCTCAGGTTGTGGAAAGTCGTCCGATAAAGATCACAAAAAGGCACAAAAGTACAAAAAGCACAAAAAGATTTCTTACTTCAGGGTGTCTGCGAGTAAGAAGGGGAGCGAGATGAGTAAAGGCGGATCGGTCAGGGTCATCGGGCGCAGGGAGATGTTATATGGACCAGCAGCTCGTCCCTGTCTTACGATCACTGGTCCATTCCACGCCCCAACTGAAAGGTTCGCGCTATCAGGTACTAAATAGCCAAGCGTGTCAGCGAGACGCGGCAGGGCTGCCGCGAGCAGGTGATATGTCCCGTCGGGAACTGGTCCAATACGGAAAGCGCCGGGTGATGTGAGCAGAGCGCCACCGGCCGGGCGACTCTGCGGAATGTAGGCGTGGAAGAGCCCGACAAAGATCGGCCCGGTCGCGGGTGTGGGCAAGTCTACGAAACCTTCAACGGATGTGTGGAGCGTCGCCTGTCCAGTCAGCTCCGCGTAGTGCGAGCATAGCGACTCGACAGAAGCGGGCGTAATCCGTTCCGCGAGATAGCGAAACTCACGTGGTCCAAGTCCGACGCGTTGAGTGAAGCGCCTCGTGAAAGTGCTGAGACTGTTGTAGCCAACCTCGAAGCAGATGTCTGTGATGCTCTGGTTACTGTTCACAAGCAGCCGCTTCGCCTCCTCCAGCCGCATTGCCGAGATGAACTTGGCAGGCGGCAGACCCGTGATCTGGTGAAACACTCGATTGAAGTGGAACGCGCTGAGATAGGCGACGCGCGACATGTCGTGCAACGAGATGGGCTCACACAGCCGCTCACGCGCCGTCGTGATCACGCGCTCGACTGCGCGGCGATGCGACGCAATAGTGTCTTCACGGCACGCCGAGTTTGGACCATCTTCAAACGTCTCGATTCTCAATGCCTCAGCTTGTTGCATACTCTCTCAACGCCTCGCGCAACTGAGCGGGCACGGGAACGGGAACCACCTGCTCGCCCTCGCGCTGCATGCAGGCGACCTGTTGCTCGCCGCGCGCTACCAGCTCTTCGCCACGCCAGTATTCAAAGTTCATCGTGATGCGGTTTTGTCCCAACTCACCGAGGCGCATGCGCAGGATGACCTCATCGAAGGCGACCAGCTCCGCCATAAACTCACACGACACGCGTGTAGTCACCAGCACGAGGCCATACTTGAGCGCTTCGATGATCTCCGGGGCCCGGTCACGCAGGAACATCTCGCGACAGCGTCCCTGCCAGCGCACGTGGTTGGCGTAGTAAACATTTCCGATCAGGTTCGTCTCCTCGAACCCGACGATGTGCCGGTATTCATACGCGCGCATCTCCGCCTCCCGTTAACAACGCGATTGCCATTTCCTCTTTCTCTCGGTCTCTCTGGACCACGCCGGAGGCGATTTTCAAATCGCCGGACGTGAGTAAAACCCACCCGCTAGACGCTGCGCTCGCAAACACGAGTGGCGCAGTCGTGCCGGCACCCGCTTTCTTCAGACATTCAACTGCCGTCCAGACGCGCGTCGCTGCCTGGTCCAACGTCTCCTGTGTTTCTCGGCTGATAACTTCGGCAAGTTTGAATCGCTCAACGCCGAGCATGTTGGACCAGATCTCGGGCGACCGGTTAACGACGAGCTCGATATCGCAACCGACGGGAGCGTGTCCGGCGACAGCCATTGTGAGGTCACCGCAGTGCGACGCAGACACGTCTCGTCCATCGCAACTCGTAGGTTTTCCATCGGCGCGCCTGATGATGCAGCCCGCACCGAGCGTTCTTTCAATAGCACGTGTGCTGCGATCGCGAGGGTCCAAAGTTTCGTCGCGCTCGAATGCGACCGAAACGCTTGCGCCGGGAACCAACCCCAGCAGACATCTCTCGACGTACGGTGTCAGCAGTCCATCCGGCCATGGACCTTTGAAGTCTGTTCCACTAACGGCGTGCAGGTGTAACCGCTCCCAGCGCTCTCGCACGCGTCCTTCCGTGTCGATCAGCTCCACGTCGTACACGAAGCCATTCGCGAGGCGCTCCCTTTCCTGCGCGCGAACAAAAAGTCCGCCACCCTGACCGTTCAAGCTTCCTGTGATCTTCTCGACACCGACCGGCAGGAGCGTGACCTGCGGAACACATGCTTGGACGGCGTGGATAGCAGCGTCGCGTGCGCCCGGATCTCCGAGAACGAGGCCACCCGGCAAATATCTGCCGAACCAGGTCGTCGTCCCATCCGGCATGATCTCGGCCGCGCACTCTGTGGCTTTAAGCGCGCGATACTCACGCAGACGTTGAAAGCGTCCAGTGTGAAACAGCACTTTGCCGTAAAGATCCTGACGCGGATCGAGGCCGATGGCTCTCGGATCAACCGTGCATGGCGCTTGGTCCAAATGAGCGCTCACCACCCGACACACCGCACGAAAGTGGTCCACCTGAAAACCCGTCTCCGAGCTGCGCAGAACGATCTCCACACTGCCTGCTGCACGCACGAGCGCGGCGACGCGAATCGTATGAGCTGCTCCATCGCCGACGACTACGGGCCGGTCGAACCAAACCTGCTCGAAGACCGGCGGCTCGTTCGTCTCCGCCAGCGCCATGAAGACCTGGGCCATCGCCTCCATGCCCATTACCGCCGGCAGCAGTCGCTCCCCGCGGAAGATGTGATCGTCAAGATAAGGATCGGTCGCCGTGGACAGCTCCGCATCGACGACGAGCTCGATCTTTGGATAGTAGACACGTGGCTTCTCCAGAAAGCGCAGGAAGGGAAGCTCAGGTCTTTCGACTTCAAGCGTTGGCATGTCGCGTAAGCGGCCCATCACCACCGCAGCGACGTTTGCAGGCTTCCGGCAGAGGAGTCTGCGCAACGCGTCCAGGCCTTTTTCTATTGGAATCGGAGTGATGCCCTGATGGGCCAACTCGTCTACCGTGCCCAGCCGCGCGCCCATGCCGACACCCGACCAGACGGACCACTCGATCGCGAGACAACGGCAGTGCGGGTGTGCGGTCTGCCAGTGTTCCGTCAAGCGGGTGAGCCATTCGTTAGCGAGACCGTAGTGGGCTTCGCCCGGCAATCCCGTCCGCGCGATGATCGATGAGAAGGTGATGAAGAGACGCAGGCGGGCGGGGTTGATCGCCGCAAGCAGGTTTTGCGCGCCCTGAATCTTGGGCGCGACAGTCTCGGCGAACGCGTGACGTGCAAGATTGTCAATCAGGCACGGGACGTTTCGCGCCGCGCCGTGCAGGATGGCTGTGACGGGGTCAAGATCCCTCTCCACCTCGCGAATCGTCGCGAGTGTCGCGGCGGCGTCCGTAACGTCAACAGCGTAGTAGCGGAAGTGAATGCCCGCTGCTTTGAATCTCTCGAGGTTCGCGACGATCTCGTGGTCCAACGCCGGTTGCGAGCGGCCGAAGAGGGCGAGGCGTGCGCCGGATTCGCGCGCCAGTCGAAGGGCGCATTCCGCCGTGATTCCGCGTGCGCCTCCTGTGACTACTAACACGTCATCCGCGGTGAGTGGCAGATCACACTGATCCGATTCAAAATCGAGCGGGCGCAGAACCGGCTCCCAGCGTCTGCCGTCTGAAGTGTAGCGCGCTTCGACGTGACCGCGTGCGGCGAGCGCTTCTGCCAGTATCCGTTCAGCAGCCTCTGGGTGTTCAGTTGGCACGTCAACCACGCACGTGTTGAGGTTCTTCGCTTCGAGATGTAGCGTGCGCGCGAAGCTCGCTGCGCCACCTGCAAGCACGAAGCGGAAGTTATCGCCACCTTTCAACGCTTCGCGCGCAGCGTCCAGCAACAGATCGACGTGACTCTCGTCAGGTTCTGGCGGAAGGAGGACGACGATGCCGCGACCTGCGCCTGACTGCGCGAAAGTTCTTTGCACGGCGTCCTCGAGCGGATGGTCTGGCGAGGAAATTATGCGCCAGTCTCCTGCCTCGGATGGTCCATCTCGCCGGGGCAAAGCGCGTTCGACGAACTCGACGGAAAACTCTCTGACCCACTCGTCAATGCCGGGCGGAGATGTTTCCGCGTCTGAGTTGTCGTTCGCGCTCCCCGTACGCGCGGCGGCTTCAAATGCGTTCGCGATTTCAGCGAGAGTTGCGTTTGCGTAATGGGTCGGGGCTGGTGGAGGCGGCACGGCAAGGTGGCGTGCTGCTTCGGCCACGAGTTGGGCCACGCTGATCGAGTTTAAGTGCAGATCGTCAAGCATTCTGCTCTCGTCTTCAATCGTAGCGACTGGGAGCTCGAGTCGCTCGGCCACAAGTCGTCGCACAACTTCCAATGGCGTTTCAGTCTGCGACTCGATCACAACCTCCTCCGTCGCACTCATCTCACTGGACTGTTCTGAATAAGCGGCTGCACCATCGTCTCCGGGAGCTTGCTCACATGGATTAACAAAGAAGCGCGGATTCCAATCGAGATCGAACGGGCGCGCGAAGCGATCTGCAAACAACTCGTCGTGAGCGACGCGTCCACCCAAACAGAAGCATGCGCCCACCGCGTTTAATAGACCGCGGATTGAACTCCCGCCCGCATCAAGTGGGATTGCCGGCTCGTTCCGAAACTCGCGAATTAATCCGCAGAGAGTTTGGCCCGGGCCGACCTCGAGCCAAAGATCAACGTCTGCTGCCGCATTGACCGCCTCCATAAAGCGAACGGGCGAAGTCACCTGCTCGCGAAGCAGCGCACGCAAGTCGCTATCTGCGTTAAGAATTTGACCGGTCACGGTCGAAACGAGTTTCCGCTGGAGTGGTCCAAACTCTTCCTGGTCCAGGTGTGCGGACAAACTAGTGGCAGCCGGCGCGACCAGCGGGGAATGGAACGCATGAGAGACGCGTAACAACGTTGTGCGCAGCCCCTTCATCTCTGCCCGGCGCGCTACTGTGCTGATTTCAATCGCCTCGCCAGAAAGAACTGTCTGCGTCGGGGAATTCAAACCTGCTATGACAACTCTTTCGCCGTTCAAAATCTGTTCGACCGCTTGTCTGTCTGCTGCAACACTCAGCATCGCGCCCGCCGGGCCATCGACTTCTGCCATCGCACGACCGCGCGCGCGAACCGTGCGCAGCAGTGAAGACTCGTCCAAAGATCCGGCCCAGTAGAGCGCCGTGAACTCGCCGAGGCTGTGTCCTACACCGACGGTCGCTGCAATCCCAAACCTGGAGAGAACACGGAGGGCCGCGACCGACGACGCAATGATTGCTGGCTGCGCCACGTCAGTCGAAACACCATCGCCACGCCATTCTTTCTCCGTTTGCGCGTAAAGGTCATCGAGGAAATTGAAGCGACGACGCCAAACGCCGCCGTCCTTGTATGACGGCGATCCCTGCCCCGGAAAGAGAAAGCCGATGCGCGCTGACGACTGGTCCATGCCGATGAAGATCCCGCCGCGCGGATCGATCAACCGCGTCACTCCACTACGCACGCGCGACTTCAGCGCTTCAAGCCGGCCCGAGAGCTCTGCCGCACTTGACGCCACCACGGCCGCACGGATCTGAAGAGGACGAAGCGTTTCGGACAGCCGCTTGGCAAGATCTGTCAGCTCGCTACGCGAAAGACGGCCGGCGTACGAGAGTACGCGCTCGATTTGATTCTCGAGTTGATCGACATCACGAGCGCTGAAGAGAAACAGCTCGGCATCCTGCGCAGATGAGACTAAAGCGCGTTCTTTGGACGTAAGAGACTGGCGGCGATCATCGTTTGCCGCTTCCAGAGTCACATGCGTGTTGATTCCGCCGAACCCCATTGCACTAACGCCTGCGCGCAGGCTGGCGCCGTTGGAGAAGAGCTCGCCCTGTTTGAGAGCGCGAAGCGGAGACCCGTCTCGTTTCAGCTCTTCGTGAGGCTCATCACAACCGACGGCGGGCGGCAGAATCTGCGCATTGACGGCCATCGTCGCTTTGATCAATCCGGCGACGCCCGCAGCGGCCTTCGTGTGCCCAATGATCGCTTTGACTGAACTGACCACAGCACGCGAGACTTTCGTTCCGTCTGCCTCCCGCCGCGCACGCGCGAGCGCCTGTAGCTCGGCTGTGTCGCCGACCGCCGTTCCCGTTCCGTGTCCTTCGAAGTATGCGACGGTATGCGCACCGTAGCCCGCTCGTGCGTAAGCACGTCGCAAAGCGATGAGCTGGCCTTCTACCTCCGGACGAGTAATGCCGCCACTGCCATCCGACGAAACACCCCAGCCGCGTATCACTGCATAGATTCGCCGCCGCGTCTGAAGAGCGTCTTCGTAACGCATGAGAACAACCACGCCACATCCCTCGCCCGGCCAAAAGCCTGCCGCGCGCGCGTCATACACACGCATCGCATCACTCGCGAGCGCGCCAGTCTTAGCGAACCCAACAAGCTCGAATGGGTCAACGCTCAAATCAACTCCGCCAGCCATGGCCACATCCAGATCACGAGTGATGAGCGACGAGCAGGCATTGATGACGGCGAGAAGCGATGAGGCACACGCTCCGTCAACCGTGTAGCCGCCGCCTTTGAGATCGAAGTGATTACAGACACGCCCGGCGATGGTATTCGAGAGGCCACCCGCGAGCGTCTCCGCACCAACCGGCGGGAAAGGTTTTTTGTAGAGTGCCTCGATCTGAGCGAGGAGCTCACTCCTGTGTTCAGGCGGGCACGCGTCATCTTCAAGGATCTTTCTCACGACGCGTCGCACGTACGGCCAGCGCAGGCGCAGAGTATTCGCACGCGAGAAGTCTCCAGTGAGTGTGTTGCCGATAAAGACGCCGGTCGCTTCGCGCGGCAGCCCTTCACCTTCCGGGAAGCCCGCGTCTTCAAGGGCCGCAGCCGCGACATCCAGCGTCAGCCAGTGTGCCGGATCGGCCGCGCGATAAGTCCCGCCGGGCACGCGAAAACGTGCGCGATCAAACTCGTAACCTTCGATGAAGGCTCCCTCTGTCGAATATGTTTGATCGGGGCTATGGCGATCAGACGACAAGTAATCGTTGAGATTGAGTCGCTCAGCGGGAATGCGTCTGAAAGCGCGGCGTTGGGCCAGCGCATTTTCCCAGAGCTCGTCCGGCGAACGCGCGTCCGGATAGCGACACGCCATACCGACGATGGCTATTGCGTCTCGCATTTCACGCCTCCCTCACAAGCGCAGCAGCCGGCCCGGTGACGCTTTCCATTTCTTCACGCGCATGGCGCTTGACCCAACGCATGGCCAACATGCACAGCCCGCGAACACCGCAGACGATTGTCAGCGCAAAGAAGAGGCCGAAGACTACATGGGCCACCATCAACAGCCCATAAACTGCCGCAACACTGAGACCAAACACGATCTGATCACGCCGTCCGGCCGGCGTTGTAGCCGGATCGGTCACCATGTAGAACGTGTAAAGGATGAAAGCGACACCCGTCATCGGTATCAGCGACGCGCCAAAAGGAGCGTCAAGAAACAAACTCCGCAAGGCCGCTTGTGCGACAAAGCCGCCGAGCCACGCTGCAATCAGCGGCAGCCGGTGAGTGAAGCGCGCGTTCAAAAACGTTCCCGTGCAGATGATGACGGCGGGCAGGATCCAGTCGCCAACACCCGTCATGTTCTCGGTGAACTGATATGGCGGCGCGACGCTAACCCACGAGAAGACGAGTAACGTTACCGTGATGCCGAAGTTTGAAGGGTTGAAGAAGTGGCGCGTGCCGCGCTCGGCGGGCGCGCGCAGGAGGCACTTCGAGCAGATCGCCACGACGGATGCGAAGGCGACTGGTCCAAACCTCTCGTTTGCGTACAGAAGCATGGCGCACGCGAGCCCGGTGATGTGCGCCGAGAGCAAAAAGTCGACAAACTTGCGCCAGCCGCCGCCCAAAAACCTGAGCGGGCGATGGTTGCAACGCGCGTCGATAAATTCGAGTAGTAGCTCAGCGCCATAAGCGGAAGCCAACGCCACGAGGGGCTGGGCCAACGATTGTTCGAAGCCAAAGAAAGCGTGTCCCAAAATGTTGAGGACAGTGATCGCGACCGCGAAGCGCCGCAGTCCTCCCAGACGATCCGCTCGATTGCTAGTCTCAGTTGCACTCATTGATGATCCCCTTCTCACTACCGAGCAGGATGGTGTACCAGCCGCCCGGCAACAGTTGAATCGTTTCTCGTTGCAGCATTCCACGCGCGTCGCGCCAGCGCAGCTCGACCGCTACAAACTCATTTCCGGCTACATGGCCCAACCCGAACTGCAAATCGGGGCTGCGCTTGCCTGAATGCCCGTTGCCGCCGTCAACCTGCTGCACGAGCGGCGCGCGTCCGGCCACAAACACACGCGCCTCAGCGCCGATTGCGGCGCGCGACGGGAACCTCGTTGGACCACGCCCTTCACGACAAACACGCGTCTGCGACACACCATCACCCACAGGTATGCGGAGCCTGATACCGAGGAAGGCGCCTGGATTGTTGCTCTGGTTGCGGTAGAAGTATGAAGTTCCCCACTGGTTGGCGATTGCGTAGTCCAGACGTCCATCGCCGTCAACGTCTGCTGTCGCGATGCCGCGGGTGAGTAACGGCTGGTCGAGGGAAAGCTGCCTGGCGATGTCGTGAAAACGTCCATCCGGTGCGCGCACGAAAAAGAAATTATGACCGTTGCCACTGACGTCATCGCCGGCTTGCAGGATGGGCCAACTGTGTGGGTGGCGGAGCAGTTGATCGTTGCCCATGACAACTTCGTGTAGCTCGGGCCAACGGTTGACGTTGCCTTTAAGAAAGCCGGTTGCCTGTAACGCTTCGAGCACGCCGTCGTTGTTGAAATCGCCCAGCCGCGACTCCCATCCCCAACCGCTGCGCGAAAGACCCAGCGACTCGCTGCGGTCAACGTAGGGAGCGATGCCTTTCTTCATGAGCCCGGTATGGCCCGTGCTGAGGAAGACGAAATTACTTTCTTCGAGCCCATACTCCTGCGTGATGTTGCTGACGTAGATGTCGGCTAGCCCGTCGCTGTTCAAATCGCCGAAGTCAACGCCCATGCCTTTGTACGAGTCGCGGCCAAGCACCTTCGACTTCGTCGTCGTTAACGATCGTCGTCCTTCCAACAACTCGAAGCGTGGATTACCGGGCGTCGAGCGGTTGTGCAACAGGCGATCGGGACCGAAGTCGTTAGCGAAATAAATTTCGGGGAGCAAGTCGCCGTCGAGATCGGCGGCCCCGATCGCCAGCGCCCAACCTTGTGCGCTTTGCTGGTCAAGTGCGTTATGGACTTCCTCGAATCGGGCCGGCGCTTTCCATAGAAGGAGATGCTTTCGTCCACCGTTTTGAGCATGCGACATCGAGTCCTGCATTTCGTCGGCGATGTTGGATCGTGCGTCAAGGATGCGCGCTCCATCCGGAAAGAAGTTGCCGATGATTAAGTCTGTGTGACCATCGCCGTCGATGTCGGCGAGCGTCGCTGCGTTCGTGTACCAGCGGGCTTCGCCTGGAACCAGCTCGCCCGGCGTGTAGCTGTTAGTGTTGAGTGAGGTGCGCTCGCGTTTGATGAAGACGACTGGCGTTCGCCCCCAGTAATAAGCGAGCACGTCCTGTTGACCGTCTTCGTTGAAATCTCCGGGCAAACAACCCATCGGGGCCATGGTCGCCGCGTTGTAAGGAAGATTGATCGGCTCGAGGGTGAACGGCTGATAGCGCGCGGGCGTGCCCGGCACGGGCGCAACGATGACCTTATCGATTTTTGTGTCAACGTAACAGGCATCGTTCGGCAGACCATCACCGTCCAGGTCATTCAGCGCCACTGCTGCTCCCACACTGGAAATCCAGGCAGAAACACGGCGCAAAGATGGATTGACGTCCCGGATTGTCCTCGTTGATTCTCCGCTCAATGTTGGCAGCGGCGCGGCGCTGAAACGGAAGCCTTCGGCGAGCTTCGCTAAGTCTGACTCGGAGGCTTCGGGTATGCGCGCGAAACCGTAGACCACGAAGACGAGAATGATCGCCGTCAACTTTCCAGCCTGGCGTCGTAACGCGCCGTCCTTGATCGTCATGCTCTTCTAACCTCCAGTGCGAGTTTGTTCTGAATGCGGCGGCGCCAAATCTCATAGGTGGGCAACCCGTTCTCTGCGTGCAAGTCGTCGAGAGCAGCGTCGGTGATTGCGGCGGCTTCTGCGGCGGAATGCTTGCAGATCAAACGGCAGACAGTTTCTGTGTTTAAGTTGAGGTTGGCTGCGAACTGGCGTGTCTTGGCAGCGAAGGCCACGCCCTGCGCAAGCGCCGGCAAGTGTTCGGTAGCCGCAGCTCGCAACCATTCGATTGCGGTCCTGTTGCAACCGCCGGCGTAGGCGCACGCCAGGCCTACACCGCTCCAAAGGTCATCGCGCCGGGTGGGTGGAAATGTATTGATCGTTTTTGTGATCGACGCGACGCTCGCGCCCTTCACAAACCACAGGCTGCGGCCGAGACCCTGATCGAAGACGCGTCGCTCGTAGTTGTTCAGTCGTGAGGGAAGCTCCTGCCGCTCGATGTATCTGGGCCAACGAAAATAGCCTTCGTGAAAACCGTAGCCATCAACCACGAGCCAACCCAACAACGGATCGAGTTGGGGCAGGTGCGATGTGACTGATCGCCGCAAGCGAGCGAGCGCCCATCCCAATCCCACGTGCATCATGTAAAGATGAGGCTTGGCCAGATCGTTTGTGAAAGTGCGCCAGCGGTTTCTCCGCCAGGGCGTGAAGCAGTCAAGTAGCGCCAGACCCATTGCCGCGCCCTCGAAAGCAAACCCGCGTAACTCTGCTTCGACTGTCGCCAGCCGGTGCGCGAGCGGGACCAGGCCGGTCTCTTCGAGCGCCGCGTGATAACCACTCAGAAAAGTGACACCGATTTGCTCGAGGCGCCGGCGTGCCTCGTCTTCACTCGCACGGAAGCCGCGTCTGGCGAAGCTCGCTTCCGCCGCTGAAAGACCGAGGAAACGTCTGCGCGCTTGCCCGATTAACGAAACTTTGTACTGCGCTTTCCCAAGCATCTGCATAGGTAGTCGTCCGCACACGAATCCGCACACGATTCATTGCCCGACGGTGTGAACCGTTCGGAGTTAAAACACTCCTTACACGAGTGTTTTAGGTTGTCAGGATCTGGGCTCGACGACTGGTGGAGAGGAATCCACATCGGCGGCTAAGTCGGGAAGCGCCGCCCGTCCAATCATCTGTATTGGGAGTGCAGAAAACAGTATGAACGTCATGAGGAGAAATTGGCGTGGCAATTTTGGAAACGCGGATCCGCGGCGCTTTGCACAAAAAGTGCTTAGCCTGCGAAGCAGGCGTGAGCATAAAGCCTGGGGCGCAGCCCCAGGACCAAATCACAAAAACAACCCCGGAGCCCGCGATAGCGGGCGACAGCGTAAATTTTTTCAGGCTTTCGCCCGCTGTCGCGGGCTCCGGCCCCTTTTAATTCGCCGTTTAACCTGGGGCTTGCGCCCCAGGCTTTATGCTTACGCCTGCTATCGCAGGCTAAGAAATACCGTTTGATTCGATTTTTGTGCAAAGCGAATCCGCGGCGATACTTCGCAAGATTGAACAAGTAAAAGACTCGAAGGCGTGCTGAAATTCCTCGCACCGAAAACACGTTCGGACAAAAGTATTTGTGAGGAGGAAAAGATCGATGAAAGAGATCACACGCAGGCTTTACACAAAACCGGTCATGCTCGGCATGGCTTTCCTTGTGGGAATGGCACTCGTTGTCGGCTTGTTCGTCACGTCGAAGAGCACGGCGGCACCGAACTCGTTTCCAGTCTCCGCAGGGACCGACGAATTCGAGACGCCGGGCGACGGCTCAACGTTTCACGACTTCGGAGGCGCACCCCTACCCGCGAACTTCTTCGGGACAGGTTCACTTGCGTATAGCGGGCTAGTGCCTCTGCAAGGCGTGCCGCTGACGCCGGGGAGCAATGTTGACACAACAATCGAGCGGCACCAGCCTGTCATGGGAGCGGGCGGCAGCACGTCGCTCACAATGACCGGGCTTTCTCTAAGAAGCATCAACCCGATCAAAGTCGTCTACAGCAACAATTCAGTAGAGTACTGGAACGTCAAGGTCGGTCTGTCCATTTACAAGGCTTCGACTGGGACGATGACGATAAACTTCAGTACCTTTGACTCAACGCTGAAGGTCTGGCCGAGATTCACGTTCACACGCATTCCCGACGGTGCAACAAAAATCTACGATACTGGCGGCAGCTCGGGTCTCACCGCACAGTCTGCCGATGGTGGGGCGGCCACTCAGTCAGCGGTGGAGTTGGATGAAAGGGTCGGCGATGTCGAACCCGCGCCACTACCCGCGCCGTGTCCTGTCGCGACGGTCAGCGACTCCGAGTTCAAGAGCTTCAGTGGCGCTACGACGGATGCCACGGCCAGCACTTCCTGTGCACCCGTCACGCTGAGCTCGGTCAACTCACCCTGGGGACCCTGCGCCCCTGGTACCTTCTGCATCACCGTGCCGATCACCGAGGAGGAGCGATGGGCACGCCATAGACCTGGACCAAGAGGAACGATAAAACAAGCAGGCGGAGTCGCCGAGTAATCGCTTCACGTTAACCGGCATCTCGATCTACCAGCACTCCTCCCAAATGCCCTGGCAACTGACCTCACCCGCGGCTTCGATTCGGAGTCGCGGGTGAGGATTTACTCCTCACACGCACAGTAATAGAATCTCAAACCTCCGGCATGAAGAAATGATCCAGTCTTATAAATCCTCCAGTTATGGATTGACTCTGCGATGGGCAGTCGTGGCCTGCCTTCTGCTGAGCGGAGTGGTGCATGCTGCAAATGCACAACAGGAAATCGTCAGTGGACAGCCGGTCGCGCGTGAAATGCGTGGCGGCGAAGAGCACGCGTATCAAGTGAAGCTAAGCGCCGGACAGCACGCGCGTGTAGTGTTGGACCAGAAGGGCATCGACGTCGTGCTGGCGTTGTCAGGAGCAGATGGAAAACCATTCCTCGAAGTTGATAACAACCTGAGCGGCACTCGAGGCATGGAAGTGGTTTCACTCGTGGCTGACTCGAGCGGCACCCACGTCTTGAATGTGCGATCGCTGGAGAAAGGGGCATCGACTGGACGATATGAAATTCGGCTTGAAGATCTGAGAGCGGCGACGGGCGTAGACCGCACACGCGTGGCTGCCGAGCGTGCCTACGTCGCCGGTGCACAGCTCCAGGCCGAAAGGACCGCCGAGTCGCGACGCAAGGCCATCGACAAATATGAAGAAGCGTTGCGGCTGATGCGCGAGGCGGGCGACCGGCGCGGGGAAGCCATGACGCTCACCAACATGGGCACGGTCTACAACTTCATTGACGAGCCACAAAAGTCGTTGGACCACCTCAACCAGGCACTCACTGTCTGGCGCAGTATCGAGGACCATCATTTAGAAGCCATCACGCATACGATCAACGGCACCGTTTACTACATGCTGGGCGAGCCGCAGAAGGCGCTCGAGTCTTACAATCTCGCGCTTCCGGTCATGCGCGCAGTCAGGGATCAGAGTGGCGAGGCAGGCACGTCCACACAGATCGGCTCGGTTTACAGATTATTAGGCGAGCCGCAGAAAGCGCTCGATCATTTTGCGCAAGCACTCCCCGTTTGGCGTGCCCTCGGCGACCGCCGCAATGAAGCCACCGTCCTCAACAACATGGGGACGGTCTACAACCTTTTGGGTGAACCGCAGAAGGCGTTTAACTACTTCCAGCAGGTGCTTCCGTTAGTGCGTGCGATAGGTGCTCGCCAGGTCGAGGCCGCGACGCTCAATAATATAGGACACATTTACAACCTTCAGGACGATCCGAAGAAGGCGCTCGAAAACCTGGACCAGGCGCTCGCGCTTACACGCGCCGTTGGTGATCGCAAAACAGAGGCTGCTGCGCTCACGCATACGGGAACTGCTTACAATCTTTTGGGCGACCAGAGTAAGGCGGTCGAGTATCTGGAGCGTGCGCTCGAGCTGAGAGTGACCGCGAGTGACCGGCAGGGCGAGGCGATCACGCTCAACCATCTGGGACGCGTCTTCGACTCGTGGCGTCAGCCGCGGAAGGCGTTGGAGTACTACGAAAAGGCTCTGCCAATCTGGCGTGCGGTGGGCGATCGCAACGGGGAAGTCGCGGCACTTTACGGAATGGCCCAGGCTGAATCCGACCTCGATAATCTTCCCGGGGCTAGTAAACGTACGGAAACAGCGCTCGCCATCATCAACACATTACGTACAAAGGTTGCGAGTCGAGATCTACGCGCTTCCTACTTCGCCTCGGTACAGGATTTATACAAGCTGCACATCGATCTTTTAATGCGGCTTCATCGACGTCAACCGGCATCGAGGTTTGACGTCGCCGCGTTGAAGGCTTACGAGCAGGCGCGGGCGCGAAGCCTGATCGACATGCTCGCGGAAGCGAGCGCTGACATCCGTGAGGGCGTGGATCCAGGTCTTGTTGCGCGCGAGCGCTCTTTGCAACAGATGCTCAACGCCGAAGCGTACCGGCAGATGCGTTTGTTCGGCGGTCAGCACAAGGAAGAATCGGTAAGTGCGGTGCGGCGCAGGATCGAGGAGCTGTTGACGCAGCTTCTTGCGATCGAGGCCGAGTTGAAAGCCAATAGCCCACGTTACGCAGCGCTGACACAGCCTGCGCCTCTCGATCTGGCGCAGATTCAAACCGCAGTCACGGATAACGAGACGTTGCTGCTGGAGTACTCGCTGGGCGAAGAGCGTAGCTATCTTTGGGCGGTGACGGCGACTTCGTTTTCAAGTTACGAGCTGCCGTCGCGGGCAGTGCTCGAGGCGGCCGCGCGGCGTTGCTATGAGCTCTTAACCGCGCGCAACCGCTTCGTGAAGTTTGAAACGGCTGATGAGAGGCGCGAGCGCGTGCGACAGGCGGACGCTGAGTACCCGAAGGCAGCCACGGCTTTGAGTCAAATGCTGCTTGGACCAGTCGCCGGACAGTTAGGGAGAAAGCGCCTGCTCGTCGTTCCGGACGGCGCCTTGGAGTATTTGCCGTTTGCGGCGCTTGCGGTTCCGGGTCGAACCAGCACGTTTGTGCCGCTCGTGGTCCAACACGAAGTGACGAGCATTCCATCTGCCTCAACACTCGCAGTGCTCAGGCAGGAGCTTCAGGGGCGCGCGCCGGCTGAGAAAGTCGTGGCTGTCTTCGCCGATCCCGTGTTCGACAAGGCTGATGAAAGAGTTACGGGAGGCGTGAGCCGCGTCGCGGGTGGGCATCATGGAGCGCCGCAGTCTCCGGATGGGCTCACGGCTTTACCTCGACTTCCTTATACGCGACAAGAGGCGGAGGCGATCCTCGCGCTTGCTCCTGCAACAGCTCGAAAGGCAGCGCTCGGCTTTGAAGCTAATCGTGCGGCGGCGATGAGTGATGACTTGAGCAAGTATCGCATCATCCATTTTGCGACTCATAGCTTTCTTGACAGTATGCACCCGGAGCTTTCGGGCATTGCGCTTTCGATGTTGGACCGCCAGGGTAAACTGCAGGAAGGCTTCCTGCGCGCGCATGAAGTTTTTAATCTGAGGTTGGGGGCGGAGCTGGTGGTGTTGAGCGGTTGCCGCACGGGCCTCGGTAAGGAAGTAAAGGGTGAAGGTCTTTATGGGATGACGCGTGGCTTCATGTACGCCGGATCGAAGCGCGTGGTGGTGAGTCTTTGGGACGTCCAGGACCAGGCGACAGCGCGATTGATGTCGGATTTTTATCGCGGATTACTTGGACCGAAGCGACCACATGCCGCGGCGGCGCTCAGGGCAGCGCAAATCGCAATTTGGCGTGAGGGACGATGGTCCGCGCCGTACTACTGGGCCGGCTTCGTCCTCCAGGGCGAACCTAAGTAGGCCGCAAAAAAGGCACAAAAGCACAAAAAGAGAGTTCAGAAGTTCAGAGTTCAAGCTTTAGCTTGCTGTCTTGATGCCTAACCTGCAAGCTAAAGCTTGAACTCTTGAACTCTGAACGCTCGCCAAAATCTTTTTTGTCTTTTTGTGCCTTTTGTGGCTACTGCTTGAGCGCGGCTAGCAGGTCTTTGACTATATCGCCTGAGCCTCGCCAAAGGACTGTTCCTCGTGCGTTGACTAGTTGTGCCGATGTGCTGGTTTGCGAGACCACGACCTTGAGGGCCGCATCTGCCTCGTCCGCGTTGGTCGTTGCTGTAACTACACCGCTCGAGTTCAGGCTCGCGATGATGTTATTCCGTAATGCTGCGTCGCCACGGATGTCAACGTAGATCTTCTTAACATCTTTGAGCGTCAAATTGGGGACTACACTGCCGCTGCGCGTCGCTTCGACAACGTCTTCTTCGCGCGGCTGTGTTGTTGCTTTATCACTCTTCGGACGTCGCGGTGATGGAGACGCTTTCAACATGGGTTGGTCGGGTACGTCGTTTCTGTTATCTGCCTGGGCCAGGAGTTCCGGACTGGGCGAAGGTGTCTGTACGACCGCCGTCTGCGCTGGTCCACTTGCGTCACGCGACCGTAGTGTCACATACGCTAGATAGCTCGTCAGGCATACAACCATCACGCCCGCGACTGCGCCAGCCCACAGAAGCCGTGGACCTTGCTCCCGGCTGAGACGAAGCTTGAGCCATTCCCACCACAGACGCGCAGCTCTCCGCGGGTTCGTTTCCCGGTAGCCACACTTGACCAAAAGATCAGCCCCACCATTCGCTTCGATCTCTCTCCTCGTTATACTAAGTGACAGATCCTGCCCGCCTTCCAACCGGATTGAAGAGACAATCGCATCCTTCTCCAATGCAGTGAGCACGTGCGTCGCGAGTAGCAGCTCGCCGCTCGAGTCTCTCGACTTCACTTCGATAATTTCTGCATCCTCTTCAGCACTAAAACTAATGCTCGACTGCTCGACAGGATTCAACCTCGCGCGTTCTACTCCATCGACCATGATGCGTATGACGCTGGTCGGCGATGAATGGCGGCGCCGCCCCGCCTGTTCGTCAAGCAGGTGGTTAATCTCTGCAAGCTCCTCAGCGCTCAGCTCCCCAGGCGCGCTACGCGGCCGCGGCGGAGATTGATCATCCGTCTGGTCCGAGAAAAACCGCGGCACCTCCATTCGCTCCGCCGGCGGGCGGTAACCGAAAGCCGCGATTAGTCTCTCAAAACAATCCGGGTGCAAAATCGCGTGAATGCGGCTGACTTCGATTTCGTTTTCGTCGGCGCTACTCTTCGACGTCAGCGCGGCAATAACCGACTTGAACGGATCGAAGTCACGCGGCACGGGGCATTGTGTATCCCAGGGGGTGAACAGGCGAAGGCACTCTCTCACGAGAGCCCGAAGCTCGCTCGAGCCTTGTTGAGTCTCGAACCTCTCTTCGCCCCGGCGCTGGCGACAGGCCCGGATCAACTGACCAAAGCGCTCATACATCTCATGCATCAAGACGGCTTTGCGTGAGCGGTAGTAATAGTCGTCCTTGACGCGCTCAGGCTCGCCGATCACGGCGTTGTAAATTTCCATGGTTTCAAGCGTGCTGTAGCTGTGTAGGAGGCGGCTGACACCGAGCGTGACGTAGAAGGCGTTTCTCTTCGTCGTAATTCTCACGAGATGCTTGATGAAATAAACGAGAAGGTCTTCATCCGTGGCTGGGTCACCGACAGCGTGAACGCCTGGCGGCGCGGGCTGGGCGGCACGCTCCTTCTGGCGCTCAAAAGGTTCGGATTCGACATAGACCAGGCGCTGAAGCAAGTGAAGATCGCTGAACAGGGCTTTGTTTCGGATGGCGTCAGTCCGGCGCGACTCTCCGCGCGAAAACCTACCAACAGGGACGTAGTAAAGCCGCTTGCTCTGCACCGCCATCGCGACATTCAACTTGAGCGTGGCAGCCGCGACGATCCGGATCGCCACCTCTTTGTCCTGATGGAGAAAGTAGGCGAGGCGGTATGCTTTATTCAGCACCTGCTCTGTGGATACTCTGTTCACCGCTCGTGTTCCTGTCTCGAGGCGGACACCCGGTCGCGCCATTTCAGCGCACTTGCGGCCCCAAGCACCGTGGCATTTTCGGAATTTTTACGAGCCATCCACAGATTACACAGACTGTATGGTAAGATGGGCCACTAACTCATAAACCCGACCTCGCGGCTCAAACCTGATTTTAGGAGAAATCTGATGAGGACGACGCTAGCTCTACTGCTCGCTGCCGCTCTTTTATACTTGGCGCCCTTTACTCCTCTGTCTACCAGAAGCCAGACTCTGGCTGCGTCCAGCAAGTTTTATAAGGTCGCCAATGCGATACCGAACCGCTATATAGTCGTGCTGGCGACGACCGACCTGACTCCCATCGCCACTCCAGCGCCAGCACCAAAATCAGCAACTCCGATAAGCGACTCTTTCGCTTCAACCTCCTCCTCGATGGCCGTCGATTCGAGCTCGATGTCGTTTGTCGCAGCACCAGCGCCTGATCCGACGGTGGTTGGCACCGCCACCAGCCTGACGTCCACGTACGGCGGCACTTTCTCTAAAACATGGAGCGTAGCGCTGAAAGGCTTTCGCCTGCATGCGACCGAGGCTGAGGCTGTGGCGATGAGCGAAGACTCGCGCGTTGCATTCATTGTAGAGGATGGCGCCATCGCGGTGGGGACGCCAGACACAACCCCGATTGTTATGAGTATTCCCCAGTTTCCCGACCGGAACCCGCAGCCTGATTCTTCGTGGGGGCTTGACCGCATTGATCAGCGGTATCTACCGCTTGATGGGTACTATGAGTATGACAACGACGGCGAGGGCGTGAACGCGTATGTCATCGATACCGGTATTCTCACCACACACTGGGAATTCAGCGGGCGTGCCTCCGCAATCTTCGACGCGCTTTCAGGCGAGGGCATCATCGGCGTCGATTGCAACGGGCATGGCTCGCACGTGGCCGGCATCATCGGCGGCCGAACGTTCGGTGTGGCTCAGAACGTGCGACTGTTTAGTGTGCGTGTGCTCAATTGCCAGGGCACGGGCACGTGGTCGGACGTTATTGATGGAGTCAACTTCGTGACCTGGCATAGCGGGCAACCGGCCCAACAGGGTGTCCCGGCGGTGGCTAACATGAGTCTCGCTGGAGAGACAAACAGGGCCGCCGATGCGGCAGTCAGAAATTCAATCAGAGCAGGAGTGACGTACGTAGTAGCGGCCGGTAATTCGAATGGTGACGCTGCCGCATATTCTCCTGCGGGCGTGGTGGAGGCGATCACGGTCGGCGCCACGAACCAGCTTGATTCTCGAGCAGAGTTCTCAAACTATGGACCAGCGCTGGATCTTTTTGCGCCTGGCGTGGGCATTCGCTCGGCCTGGGTCGGCGACGACCTGATGACCGCGACTGCGTCAGGCACATCGATGGCAGCACCACACGTGGCTGGTGTCGTAGCGCTTTATCTACAGACTCATCGGACTGCGTCGCCCGCAACGGTTCGTTCGGCGGTTGTCGGCATTTCCACTACCGGCATCATCAGTAACCCCGGTCAGGAATCTCCAAACCGGTTATTGTTTACAGAGTACTGAACGGCATTCAGCAGCGGGGGCAAGCCCCTCTTCCTGACTTGTTCGTTTTCAGGTTCTTAGAGGAATGAACAAGTCAGGAAGAGGGGCTTGCCCCCGCTGTTGAGTTCGACAGTCGCGTGAACATTCGTTAAAAACTCAGCGTACGAACACACATTGCATTTACACTCGCCTGAAGGAGAAGAGATGGCTTCAAGATTACTAGCTACCATCGCAGTGCTTTCTTTGTGCTTGTCAGTTGTGTCCGTTACAACGCCCGCCCACACGGCTTCGGCTTCCGATTGGCCCCAGTGGCGAGGGCCGGAACGTAACGGAATTTCAAAGGAGACTGGCCTGCTTAAACAATGGTCGGCGGGCGGCCCCAAACTGCTCTGGCAATTGAACGACATTGGTGACGGGTATTCAGGGCCGTCGGTTGTTGGAACGCGGCTCTACCTGATGAGCAATCGCGGCATGGACAACGAGTTTGTCCAGGCGCTCTCGACTCAGGACGGAAAAGTGATCTGGACCACGCGCGTCGGCAATGTAGGCAATCCGGATCAGAACCCGAAATACCCGAAGGCGCGGTCAACTCCGACTGTTGACGGAAATTTCATTTACGCCCTGGGATCGGATGGTGATCTCGCCTGCCTCGAAGCCAAAACCGGGAAGATTCGATGGCAGAAGAGCCTCCGCAAAGACTTCGGCGGACAGCCGCACGAGTGGGCTTATGCGGAGTCTCCGTTAGTTGACGGTGACGTTGTGGTTGTCACGCCTGGTGGCGCCGAGGCCACGATCGTGGCGCTAAACAAGAAGACGGGCGCGGTCATCTGGAAATCGGCAGTTCCCGGTGGCGACCCCGCAGGTTATGCGTCAGCGATTGTCATGCAAGGAGGCGGACGCAAGCAGTACGTGCAGTTTCTGAGCAAGGGCCTCGTCGGAGTTGATGCGAAGACGGGTGAGTTTCTCTGGCGCTACACGGAAGTGGTCAAGGGCCCGGCGCAGGTTTTCACGCCCGTTGCGCGTGACGGGTATGTGTACGCGGGCGCGCTTGGGATAGGAGGCGGCCTCATCCGTTTGAAACAAGAGGGCAATGGAGTCGCGACGGAACAGGTCTACTTCGAGCGGGGCCTGCCGAACGGTTTCGGTGGGGCAGTGCTGATCGGTGATTATCTTTATGGCAGTGATCCGGCGACGGAGAAGGTAATTGCGGTTGAGTTCACGACAGGAAAGGTGATGTGGAAAGCTGACAGTGTCGGCAGATCTTCATTTGCCTATGCCGATGGGCTCTTATATGTGCACGCGTGGAAAGGAGATGTCGGGTTGGTGGAGGCCACTGCGGAAGGGTACCGGGAAAAGGGTCGATTCACTCCGTCAAATCAGCCGAAGCCGGCGCAGGGCGCACCTTTTGCGGAGACGGCGTACGCGCATCCGGTGATTGCTAATGGAGTACTCTACATTCGGGACGCCGGGACCTTATGGGCCTACGACATCAAAGCCGGTCGTTAGGCATTAAGCAGCCTGATATGCGCGTGCCTGTTATGTTCCCCGGTTTGGAAATGGAGAACTCCCGTTAACGTCTCGCCGGCAGGCGGGGTAGCATCTGATCATTCCATTTATCGAATTCCGTCATCAGTCGCTGCAGCACCTCGGGATGCTTTCGACTAAAATCTGCTTGCTCATGTTGATCGGCAGATAAATCGAAAAGTCTGCGAACCTCGCCATCGCGAAAGAATTTCCAGTTGCCGTCTCGCACGGCGTCCTGCGAATAGATTCGCCAAAAGAAAGTGCGATCAATCACTCGGCTCGAACCTTTGATCACTGGCAGTAGATCAATTCCATCAAGCCCCAGACCAGCAGGGGCTTTAGCAGCGGCGAGAATCGTGGCGGTCCAATCCATCGTTATTGCCATCTGCTGTGTTACGCGATTGGCGGGCACCACGCCGGGCCAGCGAACGAGGGCCGGCACACGGATCCCACCTTCAAGCAGATCGCCTTTCCGTCCAGAAAACGGCCATTGATATGAGAACCGCTCACCACCGTTGTCACTTGTGAAGATGACGAGGGTCTTTTTATCAAGGCCGGCAGCTTTGATCGATTGCATTACCCGGCCAACACCGTCATCCAGGCTTTTCATCATTTCGGCATACAACTTCAGAGAACCGCCCTGGGCCATTTTCAGGGGCTCAATCGTTTTATCGGTGAAGGAAACGGTCTCGCCACCTTTTGGTCCCTGCCACGGCCAGTGCGGAGCGGTGTAATGCAGGCTCAGGAAAAAAGGAGCGCTGCGAGGTTTCTTCACGTAACTGACTGCACGTTCTGTCAGTAGGTCGGTGAGATAGCCATTCTGGTCCACGGGAGTGAGATTCTCGTACAAGTCGGGCTGGCCGAGTCCGTTCTTGTGTAGGAAGTAGTCGCCTGCGCCAGCCAGGATGCCAAAGAACTCCTCGAATCCATGCGCGTTCGGACCCCACTCCGGACGAAAACCAAGATGCCACTTCCCGATCAGCGCTGTGTTGTAACCACTCTGCTTGAGCAATGATGCAATTGTCTGATTGTTTGGCTCCAGACCGACATTGGAGTTGGTGGCCGGTAGTGGTTCTTGTAAACCAATTCTGAACCGCGCGGGATATCGACCGGTGATGTATGCGCACCGAGTCGGTGTGCAAACAGCGGACGCGGAATAAGCATCGGTGAATTTCGTGCCCTGCTGCGCGAGCGAATCGATGTTGGGAGTACGGTAGTCTGGTCGACCGTAACAACTGAGATCACCCCAGCCTAAGTCGTCAGCGAGAATAAAGATTAGGTTGGGGCGCGATTCGTTAGCGCCTGGCAAGCGTTGACCGGAGTTCGCTAATGCAGCCGAGCGAACCCCGTCGCTTAATAACGTTGTGCCGGCTGCCAGGCGTTGGACGAACTTCCGGCGCGTAAGTTTCATGAGCGAATACTACAGTGCGACGACAGAAAGTAAAGCAGAGTTGTCTTCGACGCGTTCGACGACTGATGGTAACCCCGGCTCAAGATTGGAAAGAGATAGGTTTTCGTTCGCGCGCAGTGAAGAAGTGAGTTTCACGTGTTTGTTTGTTCGCGCCAAGCGGCAAGTTGCGCGCCCACTTGCGCGGCGTAGGGATCTTCGATCTGCTCGAAGATAGTAAGTGCCTGTTCGGCGTGTTGAATGGCTTGAGCACGCTCGCCGAGTTGGTCCAGCGCCAGACTCATATTCCAGAGATCAGTGCCTTCGCCGCGCCGGTCGCCAATCTCGCGATCAATGAGCAATGCTTGTTCATAGAACTGGATGGCGCGGCGGGTCTCGCCCGATTCAGCGTAGGCAAGGCCCATGTTGCCGAGCGCAGAACCTTCGCCTCTGCGGTCGCCAATTTCGCGAAGAATCGGCAATGCTTGTTCATAGAACTGGATGGCGCGGCGGGTCTCGCTCAGTACGAGATAGGCGTTGCCCAGGTTTACCAGCTCATGGCCTTCGCCTCGACGGTCACCGATCTCGCGATCAATGACCAGAGCTTGTTCATAGAACTGGATAGCACGACCGATCTCGCCCAAGTTCCGGTAGGCAACGCCTAGATTGCCCAGCACAGCGCCTTCGCTTCGGTGCTCGCCAATCTTGCGAACAATGGGCAGTGCTTGTTCATAGAACTCGATGGCGCGGCGGACCTCGCCCAGATTTTTGTAGCTGATGCCAAGATTGACCAGCACAGCGCCTTCGCCTCGGCGGTCGTCCATCTCGCGTGCAATAGTCAGGCGTTGTTCAAAGAACTGAATGGCACGGCGGGTCTCGCCCAAGGCGGCGTAGGCAGTGCCCAGATTGCCCAGCGCAACGCCTTCGCCTTCTCGATGCTGCAATCGCCGCGCGGCGGCCAAGGCGATCTCCAACCAGCTAATCCACTCGCGTGAGTGCTGACGTAGACTAAGCACATACACTCCGGCATCAGGGTAAGCCATGCCTAACCGATCCACATCTTCATCTGCCGCACCAGCCTGTGCGGCCACCCAGGCATGTCCTGCTTGAATGTTGCTCCACTCCAGATCAAAGAGCGCCAGACCACGCAACAGCCACTCGCCACCTTCGATATATAGTTCCTTTGCAGCGGCCAGCACGTCTTTGTAATGCGTGGCGAAACGTTTCTGACCAACGGCACGCTCTTCAGCGCTCAACTTTTCGTCCGCGAACAGCCGCGCCAGATCGTGCTGACGATAACGGCCGCTGGTCTCGTTCCACTCCACCAGACTGCTGGCCATTAGTTCACCCAAAATGTCCTGCGCCTCGTCTACTTCAACTTCCCACACCGCAGCTGCTGCATCGCCCGCAAACGTGTCGGGAAATACTGCCAACCAGCGCCAGCGCTCACGCAGCACTTCGCTCAACAACTCGTAACTCAAACTGAGCGAGGCATCGACCAATTGCAAACGTTGTTGCCTATCACGCAAACGCCGAACGTAATCCGTGGCCGGCAGATTTCTGTACTTCACTATCGCCGTGGCGGCCAGTCGCAATGCCAGCGGCAGATGCCCGCACAATGTGGCGATCTCGTCGGCCTGCGTTTCAATCCGTGGCGCAATGGTCAGCAACAGGTCGCGCGCATCTGCGGCGCTCAGCGTGTCGAGGTTTTTTGCCGCCAGTCCGGGCACGGTGAAGTGTTGGCGCGAAGTAACCAGCAGCAGGCAACCAGCGGGTGGAATCAGCGGTTCAACTTGCGCGGCGTTGGCGGCATTGTCCATCAGCAGCAGCGCGCGTTCGCCCTCGAGCACGGAGAGATACAGTCCACGCAACTCGCTTTCACTCTCAGGGAGTTTGGCGATGGGATGGTAAGCGCGAACGACGTGGGCCAGGGCCTCAACCACGGTGAGCGGTTGGGTGCTCGCACCTTTGAGATCGAGAAAGAACTGGGCGTGGGGATAGCGTGACTTGAGCAGTTCGACGAGCTTGAGCGCCAGCACGGTTTTGCCGATTCCGCCCATCCCCTGCAAACCGGAGATGGTAACGCCGCCAACTTCGATTGCAGACAGCAACTCTTCCAGCTCATCTTCGCGGCCGGTAAAGTCAGCAGGTGGTCGCGGCACTTCGTGGAGTCGTGTTGGAGCAATCGAGCTGATGGCAGTCAGAACAGTGGCCGCGTCGGCGCCTTTGAACGAGAACACGATGTTCTGATCGCCTGTAGTGATGATCACGTCTGAAGCGTCGCCACCGATCGCCACCCCGCGTTCTCCAGTGACGAGCACGCCCGCATTCATCGCTGTGCGTACTGCATCGCGATCAGCTTCGCTGGCGTTGCCGTCAATGAGGCGTTGCAGTGCAGCCTTGAGTTCGTTTGGGCCAGGCGTCATTTCACATTCAGGAGTGTGCGTGAGCGTGTGAATGCTAATTGATTTCAAAAGAAACGCACAAGAGCGAAGATACATATGCTATAGTGCCGACAACCCCTCAAAAAAAACGAAGCGGGCCGACATTGTGCTCCAAACACAACGCCGACCCTTGACTATCAACCTTCCAACGAAAGGATGACAATCATGGCTAATTATAGTAGCGCAAGCATGCGCGAAACTCCTCACGTTAACCAAACCTCGAGAATCAACAATTGCATCGATGCGCTTAAAGAAAGAGCGCAGGCAGTCTTAAACGACCGCTCAATCGATGCGGAGAGTCGCGCGATTATTCGTTACGCTTTGGAGACGAACGATCCATTGCTGCCGGAGCTCGTGCGTCGCGCCGATGCGGGCGAATCCCTCGTTGATGAGGCGGGCTTATTGAATTTATCCAGCACCGACGAAGAGAAGATCGAGGCACTGGCGGAGCTGATCTGTCGCGCTGGTGATGAAGCGGGAACGAAGTCAGCCGCGCTGCTTGTCCTCATGTCGACGTTGGAAAACGCCTCGCACCCGAAAGCACTCGCGAATCTGGCGAAGCACCTTGCCTTTACTCGCTGTGGTGAGTTGAATTTCAATGGCGTGGTCGAAGCGCAGATTGCAGTTTTTGAGAGCGAGTTGCTGGCAGACGACACGCTCGTATCCTGAACACTGCGATTAACGCCGAAGGCGCTCGTGTTCTGGAGCAAACATAAAAAAGCGTTGTAACGATTTCGAAAGCTAACTCGTGTCCTGAACACTACGATTAACGCCGAAGGCGTTGGCTAATTTCAGCCCAGGGTTGGAGCGCAGCGACAACCCTGGGAATCCCCAATCATTTCTCTTGCAACCCTGAAAGGGTTCGCTAACCGCGGAACCCTTTCAGGGTTGTAACGATTTTTCGGAAGCTAACCCAGGGTTCTCGCAAGCTCGAACCCGGGGCTGTGATTAGCCAACGCCTTCGGCGTAATTAAACGTAGCCACTCACGGCAGAGGAAACCGCTGTTTGAGATGCCAAATTGACATCTCAAAGTGTGAACCGGTCACAGTTTGTGTCCGGTTCAGAGAAGCATCGGGATCCTCGTTTTCGGCCCTATGCTTTCACCCAACAGGGCGTTGCCATGCTCTCGAGTGTGTTACGGAAGCAAGCGCGCGATAATCTGCACTCCAATGAATTTAAGGTTCTCACTTGTTCTGATCGCCGGTGATGATTGTGCTGCCTGTGATACTGCCGCCAATCGCAACATTGCGGTCGCCTGATACTGACACATTAATGCCAGCCGCTTTGCCCTGTTCCAACCACCGGCCAACCTCTTCCGCCAGCGACTGATCCTCAGTGAGCAGTTTCTTGAGTTGTCTTCGAAACGCCGCTTGCGCGTCCTGGTCGTCAGGCGATTGTGCGATGTCCTCTGCTGCTTCGAGTGCTTCCGGTTTAGCTTCGACTTTCGGTTTTAGTTTGGACCAAAGCGATTTGCCCCATTCCCAACTCTGGCCAGCGACTGCTTTGCCGGTTTCTTCCGCCGCCTTCTCACCCGCTTTGAGCAAATAAGGCAGGAGCGGAACGAGTGCCGCGGTGAGGGAGCTTGCCAATGCGCCGATGTCCATCTTGTTTGCCTCCTGAACGAACAACAATAGCACTGCTTAAAATTCGTAAATGTAAGCCGCGCCTGCTAAGAATGCGACATCTGAGCGTCCGGGGGCTCCAACCATGACCGTGTTGTTGCTCACGGCTACGGCAGAACCGAAAGCGTCGTCGCGCGCAGCATCCGAGGGGAATAGCTTTTCATGTAAGGACCAGCCCGACTGCCCATGCAGCTTATACACATAAGCAGCGCCTCCCTCGATCGCCACGTCCGAATCTCTCACGTGCCCAACCGCGATCGTGTCGCCGCTTACAGCAACACGCAGACCGAATCCATCAGAGGCGTCGGAATCTTTCGCGACCAGCTTCCTGTCCTGCAACCAAACTTGCGACCGACGAGTGAACACATAGGCTGCCCCAAGCGTGTGAGTACCAACGTCATCCTGGGGCGCACCAACAACAAGCGTATCGCCATCCATCGCCACGTGAAAACCAAACGACGCGCCCGCCTGTGCATCCTGTGCCTGTAGCTTTTGTTGTTGAACCCAACTGGATCCGTCAAAGGTGAAAACATAGACTGCGCCGGAAAAGAAGCCGAGCTCCGCGTCTCCATCAGCGCCGACCACAATCGTGTCGTCATTCATGGTGACCGACAAGCCGAAACGTGCGAGCGAAGCAGCATCACTCGCCGTTAGCTCTTGCTCCTGGACCCAGAGACCTTCAATCCGCCGAAACACGTAAGCAGAGCCAACTTCACTTTGATCAAAATCAGAATTTCCAAACGCACCGCAGACAATCCTGTCGCCCTTAATCGCTACCGAAATGCCAAATTGATCCACGAATGAGTTTTCGCTTCCAGTCAGCTTTGCCTCAGGAGTCCACTTATCTCCGGCACGAACAAACACGTAGGCGGCGCCGGCAAAGTTACCCGCATTCTGATCACCGAAAGCACCGACTACTATCCGGTCACCATCGATGGCCACGGAACATCCGAAGAAACTAAAGGAGGTGGCATCGTGCGCGAGTAGAACCTGTTGGAGTTGCCAGCCACTCGCGGTCTTTTCAAAGACATATGCGGCGCCAGTACCGAAGCCGGCACTTGCAGCGTTTGGAGCACCGACAACGGCCACATTCCCTTGCACGGCGACTGCGCGACCGAATTCATCACCACGCTCAGCGTCGGGGGCGGTCAGTTTAGTCTCAACAGCAGAAGTCGGGCTTAACGCGTTAGAAGACAAACTGACAGATAGAATCAAGAGAGTAGACAATAGTGCAGATTTCATAATTCTCCTTTGAAGGGTTGAAGTCGTGTAATAGGTCGACTGAGGAGGTCGAGGCAACTAAATATGCCACAAAAAGGCACAAAAGGCACAAAAGGCACAAAAAAGAATTCTTCTATTTTGTGCCTTTTGTGCCTCTTTGTGGCTAATCAGGCGATGTGCCTTTTGTGGCTAATCAGGCGATTGCCTGTATCGGTCGTCGATGGAGTGAGCAGCTACACGCAGCGGTTTCTTCTCCCTTTGGTGGGAACAGGTGATAGTACATGCCGATCATCATCGGAATGAACACGACGGCGTTGTAGAAGAGATGTATCTCTACTCGAAACTTCGGCAGCATCATTTGCAGGAAACTAACAGGCACTGGTGAGCCGAGCCAGTAGTCAAGCGTTACCGCCTGCCATAACAGGACCGCATGCTCGATGTGGTGCCAGAACTGGATCACGAGAGCGATGGTCCACCATTTACGTGAGGTTCCGGAAAATCCCTTCCGCAGTGTCCAAAGTCCAACCAGCATTACGATCGCATAACCGTAGTGCATGAGCTCAGAGCTCACGAGCCACGGAAAAAAGAGGCCAAGAAAACCTCCCGCCCTCGGACGCGGCCAGCCCATTACATAAACCTGATAAGCCTGGGCCAGGTGTTCGGCCCAGTGGGCGAGCACTATGAACATAAACAGGTTAAGTGCGCGCCTGTGCCAAACAGTATTCAGCTTTTGAAAAGTCGCTGCTGACATCGAGCTTTCCTTTGCCGGGTGTTTTGTACGTTGCGGGAGGAGCGCAACTATAACCATTTGTTTTCGGAAGAGCGTGGCATTTTTGCCAATGATAGTTTCGCCGCCTGCTTTTAGAAACCTGCGTAATCTGTGGATGAAAAATCACCACCCGCGCTCAAACGCATTGAAGTCCTGCTCGAGCTGCCACTGAAGCCTGCTTTTCTCGCTGCTCGCTAAAAACTGCCGGCAACTGTTTGAAGTGAGTCTCATCTCCGCAACATCACGCGCGCACTGGGCCGCCGGAACAAACTTTCGTCCGTCGCTCCACAAACTCGTCCCCACAACAAACGCATACTGAAGACTATTGCGCGCCATCGTTTTGAGTTGAAGATAACCAAGACCCTGATCGCCGGCGGCTTTCAAAAACTCCATCGAAATCTCTGAACGTGAAACACCTTCATCATCTGTCGCCAGCGCGACCGGCACCCCGTATTCGAGGTAAGTGGCCAGCGGATGGCGCGTACCGGAAATTCCGAGAATCAAATCGTTGCTCGAGAGGCAGATTTCCACCATCACATTGCGGCGCGCCATTTCTTTCAGGAGCTCAAAGGGCTCGGTCTCATGCATGATGTCAACACCGTGTCCGATGCGTTGGGCTCCAGCCACCATGACTGACTCGCGAATGTGAAACTTCAAACCGTCGGGCGGCACCAGTCCCGCCGCAAGCTCGCCGGCATGCAGCGTGACGTTCGCCCGTGGGTAAAGCGGCCGCAGAAACTTCAACATCTGCATATGCAGTGAGAAGTTTTGCATGGAATTGAGACCATCTTCACCCTGCACCAAATTCGTTGCTACGACTTTCGACTGCGGATCATTCGAGAGAGCAAGGCCGGTAACCATCTGCGCATAGACCTGCCCCAGCGAAGCGTTTCGCGATACCTGTGCGACGTAACGAATCGTAACTGAGCAGCCTGCATCCGCTTGCGGTGTGCCACACTTAAGCACCTGGTTCTTTTCAGCCTCCATCGCTTGTAGGTTCTTGATTCCGGTGGCGGCGGCATTCTCGATACCGTTGGCTTTTAGTTTGCTCAACGTGCTTTCGAAGTTTCCATCCCAACCGACTTTCTCCCCGATTTGACTGGAAACAACGCCCGTCGGAGTGCCGTCGGGAGTCAACATGAGCTCGACGTAAGAAACGTTGCCGCGCGCAGCGCTCTTCACGGCCTCGGCGAGCATTCGGCCACTGTTGTTATAGGTGGCCGGGCCAAACATGCCAAATGCGTCGAAGAAATGATCGTGACCGCTTTCTCCCGAGAGTTGCCAGTTGCGCATGGACCATGCATCGATCATTTGCCGGTACAGTACTGAATTCGTCAGCGCTGTACGTGCAGGTGTTTGATCGGTGCTGCACGTGGATGGCGATGCGGGGACGGCGAGCGCGAAGGTACGGTTATTGACGCAGAGACCTTTTTCTGCTGCCCATTCGATATAACGCTCGGCGTAAATCGAGCCGGAGAGGTGATTGTGTAAATCGGCGCCTTTCGGCATCTTCAGCAGAAACGCCGTCTGCTTCGGCGGCGACTTTCGAATCGATTCGAAGTAGCTGGCAGTTTTTTGTTCCGCCGCTCCGCGGGGCTGAGCTGACAACGTCAGCGCGCACGAGAGAACAACTACTAAGGTCCAGGTGATTTTGGCCATTGGTGAGTTCCTTTAGAAGTTTTTAACCACAGATTACACAGATTACACAGAATCGGCGTAATCTGTGTAATCTGTGTATGGTATGAACCTGGATCCAATCCTCTGCGCGCACCTGCTGCGCAGAGTGGATGAAAAACTGATCGAACTCTTGCGTTCGTTGTCCGCAAGCGAGTGGGATGCGCAAACTGTCGCAGCACGGTGGAAGGTGCGCGATGTGGCGGCCCACCTGCTCGACACAGTGTTGCGCAAACTGTCGCTCGTGCGCGATTCGTGGTCCGTCGAGAACGTCAGGATCGAATCGCCACAGGATGTAAGCGCGCTCGTGAATCGTCTGAACGCAGAAGGTGTAACAGTTTACCGCCGCCTGAGCCCGCCGGTTCTCATCGACATGATGAAGATGGCGTGTGAGCAAAGCGCGAGCTTTCACGAATCTCTCGATCCATTTGCTCCAGCCGCTTTCGGTGTTAGCTGGGCGGGAGAAACGACTTCGCTTAACTGGTTCGACACCGCTCGCGAGTTGACGGAGCGCTGGCACCATCAACAACAGATTAGACTCGCCACAAACCGCCCCGGGATCATGACACCGGAGCTCTATCATCCGGTCCTTGACTGCTTCCTCCGCGGACTGCCTCACCTTTACCGGAATGTGGAAGCGCCATCCGGAGCTGTATTGCTCGTAGAGATCGCAGGTGAATGCGGCGGGCAATGGTTCCTGTCGAGAGAGAGCGGCGGATGGGAACTGGTAAAAGAATCAACCGCGCAGCCGGCGGCGCGAGTGACGATACCGCAGGAGATCGCCTGGCGTGTTTTCACCAAAGGTATCGATCGTGATTCAGCACGAGCACAAATCAAGATCGAAGGTGATCAGCATCTGGCGAGCCACGTTCTCGAGCTGACCGCCATCGTCGCTTGATTTTCATCCACAGATTACGCAGATTTCTTTAAATGGTGAAATCGCAGGTGGATGCAATTGTAGTCGGTTCAGGACCGAATGGATTGGTCGCAGGAATCGAATTGAGAAGGGCAGGCAAGCGCGTTTGCATCTACGAAGCTAATGATCAGATCGGAGGTGGTGCACAGTCGGCAAACCTGACACTACCTGGATTCCTGCATGATATTTGTTCCGCGGTACATCCACTCGCAGTGAGCTCGCCGGTTTTTCAACAGCTTCCTTTGGCTGATCACGGTCTTCGATTTATTGAGCCGCCCGCCGCCCTGGCCCATCCCTTCGACGACGGAACCGCGCTTCTGCTCGAGCGCTCTGTAACCGAAACCGGCTCGCGAATGGCGCAGGATGGTCCAGCGTACGTACGGCTGATGCAACCATTCGTTGAGAACTGGGACAAGCTTTCGCGCGATCTTCTGCGGCCGCTACAGTTTCCGGACCATCCGTTTTCTTTAGCACGGTTCGGTCTGAGTGCGATCCGGTCTGCTGAAGGTTTAATACAGTCGCGTTTCCGGGAAGATCACACTCGAGCATTTTGTGCTGGTCTCGCAGCACATTCGTCTATCGCACTTGATCGTTTGGGCACCGCAGCTTTCGGTCTCGTTCTCGGAATTCTCGGGCACACGGTTGGCTGGCCCATACCACAGGGCGGCGCCCGATCGATCTCCAATTCGTTAGCCTCGTACTTTGCAGAAATAGGTGGACGAATTGTTACTGGTGTTCAGATTCGATCGTTGAAAGATCTTCCACCCGCGCGCTGTGTACTCTTCGATGTGACTCCACGACAGCTTCTCAAGATCATGCGAACGGAGCTGCCGCGAAGATACACAGCAAAATTGGACAACTACAGATACGGACCAGGTGCATTCAAAATGGATTGGGCCCTCGATGGACCAGTTCCGTGGAAAGCGGGCGAGTGTAAGCAGGCTGCGACCATACATCTCGGCGGGACTTTTCAAGAGATACTGGCTTCTGAACGTGCCGCGTGGGAAGGACGTATGTGCGAAAAACCATTTGTCATACTGAGTCAGCCGACGCTGTTTGATTCAACCCGCGCGCCGGTTGGAAAGCACATACTGTGGGGTTACTGTCACGTGGCGAACGGCTCTGAAATCGATATGTCGGAGTTTGTCGAAAATCAAATCGAGAGGTTTGCGCCGGGGTTTGGAAAACTAATCCTCGCGAGGCATGTAATGCCCCCGCGCGAGCTTGAAAACCACAACTCAAACCTTGTTGGTGGAGATATAAACGGCGGCGCGCAGACACTGAACCAGATGTTCACGAGACCCACGCGTCACATGTATTCAACGCCGCTGAATGGGATTTATCTTTGCTCGTCTTCGACGCCTCCGGGCGGCGGAGTCCACGGGCTCTGCGGATACTACGCCGCTCGGGTCGCGCTTCGCAGGAGTTTATAATGCCTTCCAGTTAGTCGGTTAGCCCGTCTTTTTTCTCGAGAATGTCTCGCAACCACCACTCGTGCTTCTCATGGATCTGCACGTGACGCGAAAAAAGATCGACAGTACCTGGATCGTTGAGGTCGTCGGCCTCTTTCGCCGCAGCGCGCATTTCGCTAATCACAGTGATCAGGTTAGCCCCCGCTTCTTCGATCATGTGGCGCATGGATTGATCGCGTTCAGCCATCTTGACAGTGGCGTTCTCGATAATCTCGTCGTGCCGTGAAACAGGATTTTGCCCGATCATCCGGATCCTTTCGGCGAAATCATCCACCGTTTCCAGCACCGCTGTTGCGAACTCGTCGAAAAGCAGGTGTAAGTCGCGAAACAACGGTCCGTAAGTTTGCCAATGATAGTGTTTGTAATTGGTGTAAAGGACGAAAGCGTTTGCCACCTGCCGTTGCAGGTGTTGGACTATCTCACTGCCCGGATGATTTGACTGTGTCAAACGTTGGAAGTCACTGGTTTGCGTTGTTACTCCGCCGGTTTGCGTGGCCATTTCTCCTCCTTCTCTGCTACTGCCGTTCGCTATAGCAAAAGCCAATTCTGTGTAGTTCTCTTGCCGCTCAGATTGCGTTTTCGTCACGCGGAAAATCTGTTCATCGAGTTGTGGTTTGTGACTTCTGATTGCGGTCAGGGAGGGGGTCGGACGGGTGCGGAGTGTCGCCTCGAGGTGGCGTGATGGTAGTGCTCGACTGAGACGGTCATGCCACCGCGTTAATCACTACGTTTAGGTTTCCTGAACCGCGCTGGTAACGGACGTCGCCGTTACCGGTCATCACTGAACGCGCGGGCCAGGTTTACGAGTGACCATGAATGAGACGTCGAATGCGGTCGGCGAACAACACGTCCATCTTCTGCGGCTCTATGATTGCCGTCACTTCTCCCTCGCCGAACATCGAATGCATTATCGTCTGTCCCTTGCGGTATGTGCGCATCTGGTCGTAAGGCACGCTGGCATTGTTATGACCTGTACGTGTTGAGCCGCCGCCCTTATAAGGAACTCGCGAAGCGCATATCGGACAAGTAACGCGTGTAATCTTTCCGATCTTGCTGAGCGAGGCCACGATATGCCCGCGCACCTCGTTACAGGTTACACACATCTGTTCGATTCGATCACCAACTTTGAAAACCTGCTTCTCTTCCATGATGCTACCTCCGTTATCTTCCACGACGAGGTCGAAACGAACGAACCGCGCTTGCACGCGCAAAGGGTGCAGCCGGTTTGGTTATCGTCGCGTGAGACGTTTGCAGACTACCAAAACCTTCCGGAACGACACGCCGTACTGACTGGCCGGTCAGTCGCTCAATAGCGCGCATCGACAATTCATCTACAGGGGCTACGATCGTAATTGCCTTACCCTGATTACCGGCTCTGCCGGTGCGGCCAATCCGGTGCACGTAATCTTCAGGCGCAGTAGGTACGTCGTAGTTAATGACATGAGAAATCGCATCAACGTCCAAACCGCGAGCCGCAATGTCAGTAGCAACGAGGACCCGGGCCCGCCCGTCGCGGAAGTCTCGTAACGCCGCTTCGCGCTGTGGCTGGCTACGATCCGCGTGAATACGATTCACACTGTGATTACGAGCTTTGAGAATGTGCGACAGTCGTTCGGACGCGCGACGAGTTCGCGTAAAAACGAGAACTTTGTCGAGGGTCTCTCGTTCGCGATCGCGTTCAAGCAAATCAAGCAGGAATGCGGTTTTGTGTTCCAGTGCGACTGAGTACGCTGTTTGTTCGATCACTTGCGGCGTACGGCCTCGCTGGCTGGCTTCAACGAGCTTTGGCTGTTTCATTGTGGAGCGCGCCAGACTTTCAATGCTCGAAGACATTGTTGCTGAGAACAAGAGGGTCTGTCGTTTAGTCGGCAAACTCGCCAGCACACGTCTAATCGCCGGCAGGAATCCCATGTCCAGCATGCGGTCGGCCTCATCAAGCACAAGGACTTCGATGGTCGACAGATTGATTGCTCTTCGTTCCCAGAGATCGAGCAAACGGCCCGGTGTAGCGATTACGACCGTTGCGCCACGCCGTAGATTCGCGATTTGCGTTCTCATATTTGCGCCGCCAATGACAATAACGCTGCGATTGTCTTTGATTGGATTCAGCTCAACGTAATTTCTTTCTATCTGCAATGCGAGCTCACGGGTTGGTGCGATGATCAGAACACGCACACCCGGACGCGAGCGTTCACCGAGAGTTTGAATAATCGGAAGCAGGAAAGCCGCGGTTTTACCCGAGCCGGTTTCTGCACACGCGATGAGATCTTCGCCGGTAAGGATTACGGGTATTGCTTTTGTTTGTACTGGTGTCGGGTTTTTATATCCGAGGGATTCACAGGCGCGCAGTTGCGCACTGGCTAATCCCAATTGAGAAAAATTCATAGATTCCTTTGACATACTGAGTTTAATTGAAGCGCGCAGAAGTCTCCGTAATGAAGCGAATCATTACGGAGACTTGCCGAGCCATTCGTAATGAGGTTACCAGCGTGGTTCGGAACGTCGTCCGTAGTTACCACCACCACCACCACCATTGCGATTGCCGCCAAAGCCGCCACGGTCACCGCCAAAGCCGCGTCCGCCGCCACCACCACGATTCTCACGTGGTTTGGCTTCGTTGACTTTGAGCGCGCGCCCGCCGACTTCCTTGCCGTTAAATTGTTCGATCGCCGCAGTCGCTTCCTCTTCAGAGGACATCTCGACGAAGGCGAACCCTCTCGAACGACCGGTGTCGCGGTCTTCCACCACACTTGCTGATTGGACTGTGCCGGCCTGTGCGAACAATGTCTGAAGGTCCTGGCTGGTAGTTTGGAAAGCGAGGTTTCCAACATAAAGTTTCGTTGACATTTAAAGATATACCTTTCCCCTATTTCGGGAATTAAAGAAGCTGCGAATCGGATGGGCTTCGGCGAAACGGTAGCGATCGAAGGACCGGGTTCGGATGCTCTGCATAAAGAGCGGCTTCAGAGTGTGAAACAAGCCTGCTCTCGAACTATCCAAACGTCCGGCGCTAATCGTTTTGTGCGCGGGGCGCATCACCGTCGATGCGCGAGAGAAGGATTAACCGGGGGCTATGATGCCCTATGTTTGGGCCCAGTTGCAAGCTGAGAGAGTCGTTTATGTGTCAATTGCGCGTAATTTTGGCTCGACGTTTACTATATTTCACTGACGAAATATGTTTAGATCGACAATACATTGTAAACATGATAGATATAGCCCCCCCATGATCGCTCTTCGACTTGATAAACTGCTTGCGAAGGAAAAGCGGACTTTCTATTGGCTGGCGAAAGAGACGGGCGTAAGCCACACAACGTTATGGAGACTTAAAAAAGGGAAATCGGTTGGAATCAACTTTGAAACTCTGGAAAAAATCTGCCGTGCGTTGAGGTGCCAACCGGGCGACGTTTTACTGCTTACGAAAGAGGTTTCCATCGCGTCGATCTCGAAAAATCGTGGGAAATGAATAGATGAGAATTTTACTTTATAACCCGGATAACGGTGTGACACGGAATTTCATGCCGCATCTCTGGATGTTCCTTTTGAAGTCGCTAACTCCGCCGGAGCATGAGGTCTTCTTAATCGACGGAAATGCCAAGCCGATGAATGAGAGGCAGCTCGTTCAGTTCGCCCGGAACAAAGATATAGGGCTGGTAGGTATCGGAGCGATGACGAGGATGGTCTCTCGGGCCTATCGTGTTGCCGACGCCTTTCGCGCAGCAGGCATCCCGGTGGTGATGGGTGGTCCACACGTCACTGAATTACCGCGGGAAGCTCTTGGCCGCGACGGTGGTCCCAAACATGCCGATGCGGTGGCGCTTGGAGAAGCGGATGAAACCTGGCCCAGGATCGTCGCCGATGCTGTGCAAGGCCAGTTGCAGGAAGTTTACGAACCCGTCGACGAAACGGGAAAAGAGCGGAAGCCAAGCTTAAGTTCCTATCCATCCATACCGTGGGACACGATCGATCTGGACCAGTTCAATGTAATTCCCAGGATGTTTCGGCGGTATACTGAGCGGCATGGTGCGGGCTGGAAATATTTGAACATGATGCCGATCGAATCCGGCCGCGGCTGTCCGTATGGATGTGAATTTTGCACTGTAACAGGATTCTTCGGAGACTCGATCCGCTTTCGAACGAATGAAAGCGTCGTTAATGAGCTCTTGCTGCTGAAGCGTCGCGCCCGCAGGGAACGCGGGCAAATCGTCGTCTTCTTTATCGACGATAACTTTGCAATTAATATCAAAAGAACAAAATCGTTACTCCGGGATATCATCACCGCGAATGCTCAGCTACCGTGGATTGCGCAAATAAGTGCCAACCTTTTGCGTGACGAAGAGCTCGTCGATTTGATCGCCGCGTCCGGTGGAAAATGGATTTTCATCGGCATGGAGTCTCTCGATACAGCTAACCTTTCAGACGTGAATAAAAGCTTCAGCAAGCCGGCAGAATACGCTACGGTGTTGAACCGGCTCGCCAAACGGGACATTTATGCGGTCACTTCCTTTATCCTCGGCCTCGATAACGACACAACCGGCGTAGCAGAACGCACTCTGCAACAGATTGAACAGTGGCCGCCGGTATTACCCGTGTTCAGCCCGCTTACTCCGTTGCCTGGCACTCCGCTCTACGCACGATTGGAAGCCGAGGGTCGTTTGACTCGACCTAAGCACTGGTTGAATTTTGCTCCGTACAAGATGTCGCACACACCGTTGAAAATGACGGTGGCTGAAGCGCACGCGGAAGTCGACAAAGCGTGGCACATGTCCTACAGCCCGGATCGCAATGAGAAAGTGATTAACTCACTCGGACCACATAGCATTGACACTCGCGCGATGCACCTCGTGATGCGACTCTTCTTTCGCGGGATTTATGTTCCTCAGACCACGAAAACTGCCTGGCTCAAATTGATCTTTCAAAACCGGAGATCGATCTTCAAGTTAGTTCGCGAGGGCGTCGCAAAATATCGTAACCGCAGCCGCATCAACGCCGACGAGCCGCTCAGGCAAAAAGCATCCATTTAGCCGCAAAAAGGCACAAAAATCACAAAAGAAAACCGATCAGCGGTTAGCTTTTGTGAATTTTGTGCCTTTTTGTGGACAACTTAACGAACGGCGAGTCGCGGTTGCAAGTGGTCCACCACATCCGGGAAAGAGCCGCGGCCAAAGAAAACGTGATTCGCAAGACGGCTAAACAGAGGTAGTCGTAACACTGCACAACCCAGTTCGAGCAGTTGTGGCTGACGAAGATTCGCAGCGATGCGACGTGCCCATAACCGCGACGCAAAGCGCGAGCGGAATATCTCACCTGAGTACGCCTGCAACACGTTGGGATCACCACTCGACAGATACTCGCTTACAACATTCGCCGCGAACGACGACAGACGCATGCAGGGATCCAGACCGCCCGCGGTGAGCGGTGACACAGCACCCGCGGCGTCGCCTATTAATAAGCCGTTCGAATTCGCAATATTTTTGAGCACGCCGCCGACCGGAATGAAGCCCGCACGTGTCTCGATCTGTTTTGCCTTTCGCAAGTTGATAATTCCGTCAACGCGCGAACGAAACTCCAGCAGTGCAGACGCAGGATCGAATAACGATGGATAACCGCCCACGCCCAAATGCGTCTCCTCACCATCGTGAGCAATCCAGGCGATGTAACCCGGCGCGAGTTTCGGATCGAGAAAACAAAGCAATCGCGGTGGTCCATCAAGCACTGCGCCGTGCAAAACACTTTCCACACCCACGATCCATTCGCGATTCATTTCCAGTTTCAGATCGCGAGCCACACGCGAGCGGGCGCCATCCGCGCCGATCAGGTAGCGGGTTGTTATCGAACCGGAGCTGAGTTGAAGCGTCAGCTTGCCGTTAGCGGCCGAATGGCTGACGTAACTCGTTTGCGGCAGCCAGTGAACACCCGCATGTAAACACTGCTGCAAATAACGCTGGTAGAGTTGGCCCATGCGGCCGATGCGAAACTCGTCGTGCTGGCTGACCAGTTTCAGCGGCCGTTGCGCGGGTGAGTAAAGGGTGACGTGTTTGATTGGTGGTCCAAGACAATCGTCCGGGAGATCGAAATCGACGAGCGTGCGGCGCACGAAGATTCCGGTGGTATGGATCGTCTGGTCGAGAGTGTTCTTGCGATCGACGAGGAGGACGTTGACGCCCTGGCGACCGAGCAGGCGAGCACACTGGAGCCCGGCAAGTCCAGCGCCGATTATCGTCACGTCATAGCTCGTTCTCATAGATGTGTTGCCAAGTCCTTTGTCGCGCAGAGTCCGAGGGCAAAAAAGGGGGGGGGAGAGAGCGGGCCGGCACACTAGATATTTCGCATCTGCTTGATCAGCGACTCCATGTGACTCAAGTATTTCTCGAGCGCGCTGCGCCCGGCAACGGTCAGCTTGTATTCGGTCTTCGGCAGGCGACCTTCGAAAAACTTGGTGCAGGAGATGTAGCCTGCTTCTTCGAGCTTGCGCGCGTGTACGCTCAGGTTTCCGTCAGTCGTGTTCATCAGTTTTTTCAGATCGCTGAACGTCAACGATTCATTCGCAGCCAGCGCACTGATGATTCCGAGGCGCAGCCGTTCGTGGATCAAACGATCGAGGTTCGGGGCCGCGCTCTTCTCTTTCGTGCGAGCGACCTGCGGATCCGGAACTTCGGCGATCGGTTTTTGGGGAATAGTCTTTTTAGCAGTTGATTGTTTAGCCACCGTATTTCCTCACAATAATTGCACCAAACACGAGGTGCAGGCCGCCAAAGCCGGCGGCCATAAACCAGTTGGCGAACGCGGGCGACGAGAACAGCGCGAGGGCGCCGAGAGTCATGAAACAGATACCCATGATCGGCACTACTTTGACGGAGTACATGCCGCCAGTAATCACGCCCGTTCCGTAAAGCAGTAACCAAACGCCGGGGATGGCGTTAGTCAGTCCGGCCTGGACCAGCATGATCGTCAACAGTCCCCCTGCAATCAGGGGCGGCGTCAAGCTGAACACTGCTTTTCTTCCTGGACCGGAGCCGAGCGGCATATCGATCGCGCGTGTTTTCCGGTCCATCGACCAGCCTGCGATCAGAAGCGAGATCAATCCTTCGGCGATCCAGACTGCGAGCCACGCGTTGAATGTTGCTTGCTGTGCGGCGATCGCGGTTGCGACGAGCGCAGTGACACCGATCGCAATCTCACCCCAACCTGAGATACCGGTAAAGGCGGTCGCGAGCTCCATGGTTTCGCGAATGTAGCGAAGGTTATCCATGGCCCGGTCGTGCAGGGCCGGCGGCTCGGGTTGGGATTCAGGAATGAGCGGAACAGGCTTCATCGTTCACGGGATCTTACGCGCCTCGCGTGACTTCCGTCAAGTACTTTGCCAGATAAAGAGTTGTGACTTATTCGCCTGCCCGGTTATCGGTTTGTTACGCGCGGCTGAACGACATCTGTCGGGATGGACCACAGAGGAAAAAATCCTCATTGACGTGGACCACCCGGAGGAGTAGAGTTCGGTGCTTAAGCATGGTTGTTCATTTGGTCGTACATTCCCCCGTCTCGAACACTACCTGCACTGCATCTGAGACTCGAGTCCCAGCCCACATCTTCGTGTCTATGCAGTAACAATCGGCGTGTATGGAAGCCATTCGAGATTCTTTGGGTTGATTTGACTAACGCCACAGTGGTCATTTTGACGCCCGTGCTGAATTGTCAAAATTTTAACCTCTGACCCTCTGACTGGCTTTGCCCGAAAGTCGCTGAAGGAACTGCTTCTCTGTGCAACCTCTGTGTTCTCTGTGGTTGTTTTTTTAGGAGAGTTGAACCAGGGAGACACATCAGAGGACAGAGAGGTTACACACAGAAGTCGTGATTAGGACTTTTTCGGCAAAGCCCCTCGGACTACTTGACGAGGATTTACCAATGATCCAACGAAAACAAAAAATTACAGGGGCGATTATAAGTGGACTTGCTTTAATGTGTTTGTTCGGGTTCGCTCTTGCCCGGGGATACACACAACATAGCGAGAGAAATCTCTCTTCTGTCGTTATTGCCGTGGCGCAAAGCGATGTCGCTCACGAAAGAGTTCAGTCGCCATTGCCCGTTAGTTTTTTTACACCACCACAAAGACCTCGGGTTTCGAACATCCTAGCGTTACCCCTGGCCCTGAGAATGAACGGGTTCGCTCCTGCCGAGATTGAACGGCCGACTGGTGATTTCTTGATTTCGGTCACAAACTTTTCCGGCTTCCCGGATGTCGTTTTCAGACTTGATCGTGAAAACGGTGAACGGCTGCACAGCGCTAAAGTTCCCCGAGACAAGCTCACTTGGCGTCAGCATGTCCGTTTGACGCCGGGATCTTACCTGCTGACAGTGATGGACCATCCGGAATGGAGTTGTCGCATAACCATCACTACACAATAAAGAATCGATCTCCGGACTGCTCAACCCGCTCTAACCTTTGGAGCTCATCATGAAACTCGCCCCGCTCTCGCCGCGCAGAGTTCAATTCTTCGATCTTCTTTTGTTCTTCGTGTTGATTTCCTCCGGCTCGACCATAGCCGCCCAGTCCGGTTCTACCCCGCTGGCATTAGCACCTGGGTCACCGGCGGGCTCATACCGGTTGAGCGATATCGACACCGTCAATCTGTTCAACGGTCGTGTCAGCGTTCGGATGCCGGTCTTAACCGCCGCGGGACGTGGAGATGCAGCCGGGCAGATGACGTTCAACTGGGGAGCTCCGGCCAGTTATCACGTCAGGAGCGAAATCGACCCAAACAACGGCAATCAAATCAACTATGTGGAACCCGGAGGCGGTGGTGCGTTCAGCATAGATGGCATCAGTCTGGGGTTTGTGCAGGTGTACGGGATTCAAGCCGGCAGCCCGGTATCCACTCACTGTTGGATGGGTGGTGACTATTACACATATCAGAAGACTTTGACGAGACTCTATTTTGTGGAACCGGATGGCACGGAACATGAGATGCGCGATGTTCAAACCGGTGGCCAGCCCATATCGGTTTCGGCTTGCGCGCTCAATGGTTCGTCGCGAGGGAAAATCTTTGTAAGCACTGACGGAAGCGGCGCTACCTTCATAGCCGACGATCCAGTCATCGACTATATATTCGCAGGCGGAGATTTCCCTTTCATTACCCCGCCGGGGTATCTATTGCTGAGTAATGGCACGCGGTATCGAGTGAACGACGGCCTCGATGCAATAATGAGAGATCGAAACGGTAACCTGCTTAAGCAAACCTTCGTCAGCAATCCGCCAGTATTACAATATGAAATCAAGGATTCACTTAATCGCAAAATTATCCGGAACACTGGCGCGTGCCCTCCTCCCTTTAGTGGTACTTGTCCGACCCTGTCTTACAAAGGCTACAACGGTTCCTCACGAGGAGTTTCGTTCGCTGGAACCAATCCGATAGAGATGATTCTCCCCAACGGTCGCGCTTACAAGTTCTATCTCAATCAATATAGCGACTTAACGCGAATAGACTTACCGACCGGTGGCTCTATTGAATATGACTATGGCCCAGGCATCGATGGACCTCAACCCGATGTGAGTTATTGGATCCAAAATTCAATGCCGGGCACATACATGATCGGACTCGGCGTTGGTGTGGTCTATCGCCGCATAACCGAACGAAGGGTATATAAAGAAGGACACGTACTCGAAAACCGGCAGACGTTCAGCAAGCCTGAATATTTTGATGGCAGTAATCCAAACCCTTTAAATCTCGGGTATGTTGATAAGAAGCAGTATGCTGCTAACGGTAATCTGGTTTTTACCGAAAGACACTTCTTCTATGGTGCTGCAACCAACTCTTTTTACGTGAATTCGATTCAGTATTCTCCCTGGAAAGAAGGCCGTGAGTATCATTCCGAGTTCTACGATGAAAATGGAAATCTGCTAAGGCAAACTAATTTAACCTGGGAACAACGAGCCACCGTACCATGGTGGAGCGGTAGTGCAGACGCTTCTCCACAAATGGATCCACGCCTGTCGCAATCGAGCACAGTACTGGAAAACGGTCAAACCAGTACCACAATAAACGGCTATGACCCAACTGTTCCGTACAATAGTCTTACCAATGTGTACCAATATGACTTTGGCGGCGCGATTCTCCGGCGCACCCAGACCACCTTCGTCAAAACTTTGAACGGCACGGATTACACCGGGACTGACATTCAGAATCCAGGTTCGCCGTACCTGAGAGACTTACCTTCTCAAGTGTCAGTGTTTGATGCGGCCGGTGAACGAAGTCGCACGTCATTCGAGTACGATAATTACGCTGTTAATACTAATCACGCAGCGCTTGTGGCGCGGAGCGGAATTAGTGGGCTCGATTCGTCTTTTACAACGTCGTACACGTATCGGGGCAATCTCACAGGCGTTACGAGTTATCTGCTAACGGGCGGCGTCGTTACTGGCTCGGTGTCGACCTATACGCAATATGATGTGGCAGGCAATGTCGTCAAGAGTATCGATGCCCGCGGTAATGCTTCGACATTGCAGTACTCCGACTGTTATGGAAGCCCGAACGGCGAAGCTCGCACAAACAGCGCCCCCACTGAATTGAGTTCGGTCGGACAATCCAGCTTTGCGTTCCCCACGATCCTGACGAATGCGTTGAATCAAACAACCTACAATCAATTCGATTATTACCTTGGCCAGACCGTGGATTCCGAGGATGTCAATGGAGTAGTCAGCAGTGCCGCATTCGATGATTCATTGGATCGACCTACTCAGATTATCCGCGCCGCAAACCAGAGCACTGCGATCAAGAGCCAGACGAGCTATGGCTATGATGATGGAAGTCGAATTGTAACTGTGACGGCCGACGTGTCCAGCTACAATGACCCGAATCCTTTGAAAACAGAGACAGTCTACGGTTCCTTTGGAGAGGTAAGCGAAACCCGTCAGTATGAAGGCGGCAGTAATTATATCGCGACACAGATCCGATACGATAACCTTGGTAGACCATTCAAGCGTTCGAATCCATTTCGGCCGTGGCAATCTGAGACGGCCGTCTGGACCACGAGTGTTTTTGACGCGCTGGGACGCACCATCTCGGTAACTACGCCCGACAACGCCTCGGTTACCACTTCCTACGACGGCAATTCAATGACCGTTACAGATCCAGCGAATAAGGCGCGCAAGAGTGTGACTGATGCGTTGGGCCGCTTGATTGAAGTCTATGAAGATCCTGCCGGACTGAATTACCAGACCAGCTACCTGTATGATGGATTAGACAATCTGCTGCGAGTAACGCAGGGGAGCCAGCAGCGTTTCTTCATGTACGACTCGTTGAAGCGCCTGATTCGCGCCGATAATCCGGAACAGGAGACACTGAGCGCGCTGAATCTCGCGGATCCGGTTACGAGTCACACTAATTGGACCGTCAAATACGAGTACGACAATAATGGAAACCTCACCTTCAAAACTGATGCACGCGGCGTGGTCACTGAAAATAGGTACGACGATCTCAATCGCGTAACCACCGTGTTGTATCGCATCAATGGCCAGCCCGATCCCAACACGGGCGATATCCAGTATTTGTACGACAACGCCACTAATGGCAAGGGCCGGTTGTGGCTGACCTACCGATGGGGCGCCAAGCCATCGCATACTGCCGTGGGCGAGTACGATCGATGGGCCGCGTGAAGCAGTTGTGGAACCTGTTCGGTGACGGACAGGGCGGTTGGTCGGCAGGGTACGGAATCACTCGTAACTACAACCGCGCGGGACAAGTTACCTCCCAGACTTATCCTTCGGGTCGCACCGCGAATTATTCTTACGACCCAGCCGGACGCACGAGTGGATTTACGGGAAACCTAGGCGATGGTGTCACGCGTAGTTATGCGTCTTCACTCATTTACAACGCACGCAGTCAGATGACGCAGGAATTATTTGGGACACAAACTCCTCTCTATCACAAGCTGCAATACAACATTCGCGGCCAGTTGTGGGATGTACGCGTCTCAACCAATCCGGATGTTAACGGCAGTATGAATCGCGGCGGGTTACAGTATTTTTACGCTAGCGGTCTGGGCTATGGCACCAGCGGTCCCGACAACAACGGCAACGTGATCTTCGCCAACACCTATACGCCTGAGGATGAGCAGGACATTAAATGGGCCATTCACCGGCAGCGCTACGCTTACGATTCCTTAAATCGCCTGAAGTCGGTAACGGAGTATTTCGTCAATTATAACCATCCTGAGTCGCAGCAATCTGTTCAGACTTACGATTACGATCGGTGGGGCAATCGCACCATCAACACCGCACTAACCTCGGGCACTGGAATAAACAACACCGCCTTTGAAGTCGAAACTGCAAGGAATCGATTGTATTCACCTGGCGATCTTGCCCTTACTGAGAGTCAGCGCCGGATCGCATATGACAAAGCCGGCAATCAGACCAAGGATGCGTATACCGGATCAGGCATTGCTTCCTTTGATGGTGACAATCACATCGTCGCCATCCAGGACAAGTTTGGAGGTTCATCCACCTACACCTACAACGCAAATTCGCAACGCGTGAGGCGCAGGATCAACAACCAGGAGACATGGCAGATCTACGGTATCGATGGTGAGTTGGTGGCCGAGTATGCGGCTAACGGCGCCGTCGGTACGCCGCAGAAAGAATATGGTTATCGCGACGGGCAGTTGTTGATTACCGCAGCTTCGTCGGGTCTGAAAGGAAACTGGAAGTTCAACGAGAACGGCGGCACGACGGCAGCAGACTCTTCAGGCAACAGCAACACGGGTACGTTGAGCTCCGGCGCCACCTGGACCACGGGCCAAAGCGGAGCGGCAGCTAACTTCGACGGCGTGGATGATTACGTGCAGGTGGGCGCGCAGTCATCGCTGGTGCTGACGAGTGCCGGCACTCTGAGCGCCTGGATCTATCCCACCGGTGCGGGCTCACTGGCTCCGTACGGCGGCATCATTATCAACAAGGAAGGCGAGTACGAGCTGGCTCGCTTCACGGACGGCACGATTCAGTTGGCCTTTGCCAACGCGAATCCGGGCTGGAACTGGATCAACACGGGTTACGTGGCGCCGTTGAACCAGTGGACGCACGTGGCCGTGACGTACGACAGCGGTGTAGTGAAGACATATATCAACGGCACGCTTACTCACACGTATTCAGGCTCTGGCGGAATCGGCGACATAGATAATTCACAGAATGACGTTCGCATCGGCGGACGACAGGTAACGTCACATAATTTTCAGGGCCATATTGACGAAGTGAGAGTTTACAACCGCGTGTTATCGGCGAGTGAAGTGACAGCGTTGCCAGGTGATTCGAGTTCGAGCAGCACGCAGATCAACTGGCTGGTTCCAGACAACCTTGGCACCCCACGCATCATTCTGGACCAAACCGGCACATTCGCGAATCTGAAACGCCACGATTATCTACCCTTCGGCGAAGAACTCTCTGCCGGCACCGGCGGCCGCACCGCGGCGATGGGCTACGTGGCTGGCGACGGCGTAAGACAGCAGTTCACCGAAAAGGAACGAGACAACGAAACTAGCCTCGATTACTTCATCAACCGGTATTACTCGGCAGTGCAAGGACGTTTCACGAGCGTTGACCCGCTGCTCGAGAGCGCGGAACCTAAGCTCCCGCAAAGCTGGAATCGCTATACCTATGTTCTTAATAGTCCGCTGAAGTTTATTGACCCAGATGGCTTACGTTGGGTACAGCAGGTTAGAGATGATGGAAAGACATATTACGAATGGAGGGGAACTGACGAGGAATACGACAACGCGATTGCAAACGGCTGGTCAGCAGTCACTTTCGACGAGACTAAACCATTCGAGTACGTATCAGATTACGGAGTCGGGGGGGAGAGAAACTCGCTTTATGTACTTAATCCAGATGGAACGCACGGCTTCTGGCAAACGCTGGAATATGATCAGGCGGGGTCCAGCGGTGACTTTGCCGATCAGCTTGCGCTAACCGGGTTATTCCAGGCAGCACTCAAAGGAGCGGCCAGTCTGCTAGGTCATGAAGCCGCGCATGGAGCAAGAAATGCATCAACAGCAGTTGTAGATGAGGCAGCTGGTCTCTGGCCCGGACGGGGAACGGGTCGTTTTATCATCCGAGGCATAGAGTACACGGAGCATGCGATAGAGCGGATGGCTCCGCGTGGCTTAGGGGGTCGCGGAGTACCCGTCTCTGTGGTAGAAAATGCCATTAAGAACGGGAGTAAGGTGGCGGGTAATCAGCCAGGCACAGTCATTCATGTTTTTGAGAATGTTCGCGTTGTCACTAATCAAGCTGCTAACCGAGTGATCACTGTCATTACTACTGGAAATTAGCCATGCACGGAGTTGAAATGAATGAGCATCAGTACCGCCTCTGGCTGAACATGCTGGAGATGATTGAAGACTATCGCAAAGGGGCTGTAAGTTTTCCGCAACTTGTGGGGCAACTGGAGGGAGCCTTAGACGCTGGTGAGTTTCGGGACGAACGGCTGGTCGAACAATTTTATGACTTCTGGCAAGCTCTCGAAATCACCAACGCGGTCAGGGGGAATGCTGTGACTTATCAAGAAGTAATGGAAGATGTCGAAGCCATGCAACGCTTTCTCCTTGAGCAGCTCATTACTGAGCGACTCGAAAAATCTTAACTAGCTTCGCCTGCACCCTGCCTTCAGTTAATCGGGACGACGAGATGCTCGACGGAGTGCTCATGAGCGTTGGCCCGGAGAAAACGCCTAGGTCGTTGGAATTCCATTCAGCTTGTCAACCCACAAGATCTCAACCGCTACGCTTATGTAGCTAACAACCCTTTGAGGTACTACGACCCGGACGGCAAAGAGAAAATTGAGATCATTATCCGCACCTTCATTCCGGATTCGTTCAAAATATTCCCTCTCCCTATCATGGGAGACGGCCGCAATGTTGGCGACAAAGGCACCTTCCGCACCGAACAGAGAATAACAATCGAAACTGATCCGAATAAGAGAAGATTTCCTCTTGTTCATTTCAAGAATTCAACGGGCAAATCATTCGGCTTTGGCTTTAATTCTCTGTTAGGACCCATGCTGAAACCTGGCCAGGCTAACGGTGACTCGATGGAAGGTACAATTAAACGCGATAAAGATGCCGGTGTCGTTAACATCAATACCAAGGTGAGTGAAACTTATCCAAATGCGCCATCGCCGGCTATCGATTACAACTTCAACATCACCGTGAAAGATCAGGATGGCACCGGTAACGGTCGGTATCGCAGGTCAGCACGACGGCTTCCCCGCTTATGAAGTGTTTGCTGTGCGCGAGGGAGATGATAAAGAGCAGAAAATCTACTCTCACAATCCTCGTGACACAGGCCAGACAGGATTATCGCTGTTTGGTAGTGGCGAGTTTAAAGTAGATCAAAAGCCCGTTATTCTGGAACCTGTGCGTCGTCGAAAGGATGAAGAGTAGGTCAATACAATCGATGCTTAACCCGTCCGTAAGTCATCCAACAACATTTCATCCAAAGTCGATGGTTCGTACTGCTTTAGTTTGCTTGGTGGCGTCAGCGTTTGTTGCCTTTATCAGCACTGTGCGCAACAGCGGCTTCGGTATTGGTGATCTGTGGCCTTTTCTCTTCTGGAGCATACCCTTTGCAGTTGGAATAGCGAGTATGAACTTTACAAAGCTATTCTGCCGTCCTCACCCTTTACTTAGGTATTTGGTTACGGTGTTCGTTGGCATCACCGCTAGCATTTTATGGACATTTGTTGTGAGAGCGTTTTTGGGGCCGTGGTTTGGTGCTTTCAGTTTCCCAGCGCTGTTTTGTTGGATTGCCGGAGGGGGCCGGCGCTGCCGGGATTGATGTAAAGGACGCCTCGTTGTATCTCGATCTTCGGCTTGTGCGAATGGCCGCTCACCACCACTTGAAAGCCGCCCCCAGACGGACTGATGTCGATCTCATTCACGTTGTGCAACATGTATATCGAGACGTTACCAACCTCCACGACCTCCCAATCGGCAAGCCCGTGCGCCCACTCAGCCTTATCATTGTTTCCGCGCACGGCGACGACTGGCGCGATCTCATTGAGCGTATCGAGCACGTCCTGGCTGCCGATGTCGCCGGCGTGGAGAATCATATCGACACCCTTGAGTGCCTCGAGCGCCTGCGGACGAACCAGCCCATGAGTGTCGGAGATGATTCCGATCAGTTTGTCAGTCATTAATTTCTTAATTCCGCTCGGCAGACACAATGTTAATCTACAAAGCGATATGCATCACCCTCTGAAGATCCTGTTGCCCAGTCTTTTCCTTACGCTGTTCTGTGTCGCCGTCTCCGCAAAGCCGGTGAAACATTACGTCTTCTTCGGCATGGATCGCGAGAAGCTCAAAGATGCGGGCTGGGTGGTCCTGATTTATTGCCTTACAAACCCGGTCAGATGAAACATAGCTATCCTCTGATCCGCGCGTCTGCGGGTGCTGTGACAACCGGTATCGTATTTCAGGATGGAAACTATTTGCATGTAAATCCTAAGACGGGTAAACGCGTGACAATTGCCGAAGCAATCGAATTCGCTGAGGACTATCTGAAGGTTGACTACATCTTCTGGTGCACTGAAGAGCCGTACTTCTCTCAGGACTTGATCCCATTCCTTAACCACAGATTACACGGATCGAAAAAATAATCCGTGTAATCCGTGGTTAAGTCATCTTCCAATTAAGGCGTCAATTCTGATGTCAGGATCGCGCCATTCAGACTCACCAGCACAGCGGAAACCTTCAACACTTTCCGGCTCTGTTTATCGATCCAAACAGTCTGTTTGTCTGCATCGTTGCCGGTGTCTACTATCTCGACCTTGTACGCGTCAAACTTTCCTGCCGGAACAGTCACGCTTTCAGTCCCGAGCACCTTCAACTGCTTGATCTGCGGCTTCTGCTTTTGCACGTCCCAATTTCTAAAACTCAAACTGTAACCATCCGCCAGCGGTAGCGAAGCGATCACGTCAAGCGCGCCCGCTCCATCGGCAAACAAAGCGCCACCCGGATCCCCCGCCAGTGGTGTGGATTTCCCGTTCATCGTCGTGGTCCCGGTCAACTGGTTCGGCGCAACATTCATCTCGATCGTCGTCGGACCTTGCTGGATCCAGCGACGCTTCAACAGCAAGCTGCCTTTCTCGATTGTGCTGACGTCGACAATTGGACCTTGCGGCGTCTGTAGGGTGTCCGTGACGGTCCATGCTCCGTTTTCTTCCTTGATGTCTGTCTTCAAAGTGAGAGGAATTTCCTGCCCCTGGATAGCAATCGACGCCTTGTAGTTGTAAGTACCGGGCCGCAAGTCAACCGCAGGCTTCGGCACCTCGGCAGACGTGATCATCTTCGGCATCGTCACCGTCTTCACATCGACGTTGATTTCCTTCAGACGCTGCGAGACTTCAGGCGTCATGCTTTCCTGATAACGACCGCCGAGATATTTCGCAAGGAACTTTTCCGCTAGCGCAAACATCGCCATGTTGTTTACCGGACGAGCAAAACCGTGTCCTTCATCCGGCGCCACCATGTACTCGACGGGAAAACCTCGATCTCTTAACGCGATCACGATCTGGTCTGACTCGCGTTTAGTCACACGCGGATCGTTTGCACCCTGAATCACGAGCAGCGGAGTTTTTATTTTCGCAGCCGCAGTTAACGGCGACTGACGCAGCAACTGCGCCTTGCCTTCAGGCGTGTTTGGATCGCCCATGCGCTCGTAGAAAAGCTTGCGAATCTGTTCCCAGTAGGGTGGGATCGATTCGAGCAGCGTGATCAGGTTCGATGGTCCAACAATCGAAACTCCGGCCGCATAAACGTCAGGTGTAAACGCAACTCCCGCGAGCGTCGCGTAGCCTCCGTACGATCCACCCATGATCCCGACGCGCTTCGGATCGGCAATGCCCTGCGCGATGAGATACTTCGCGCCCCAGGTGATGTCGTCCTGCATCTTGTCGCCCCACTGCTTGTTTGCGGCGTCGATAAACTTCTTGCCGTAACCAGTCGAGCCCCGAAAATTCGGTTGCAGGACAGCGTAACCGCGGTTGGCGAGAAACTGTGCAAAAGCATCATAGCCCCAACTGTCGCGATACCATGGACCACCATGTGGCAGGATCACTGCCGGAAGATTTTTGGCTTCGACGCCTTTCGGTAATGTCAGGTAAGCCGGGATTTGCAAACCGTCAGACGATGGATATTTGACCGCCTTCATCGGCGCCAGGTACGCGCGATTCAACTTCTCGCGTGATTGATACTGGAGCGTCAGCTTCTTGGTGGTGCGGTCATACAGATAAGTTGAGCCCGGATCCGTGTCGGCATTTGCGGAGATGATAAAGAGCTTTTCATCTTTAGTTGAAGACCCGAAATTGATCTCCTTGCCGGGAAGTTGTTTCTGGAGGTTTTTGTAGTCAGCTTCGAATGCTTTGTCTTTCCAGTAGATTCGTTGGCGCTCGTCGTCGTAGGTAGTGGCAATCAGCTCATCGGAGACTTCCGAGAAGATCGCGTTGCCGAAGTCGACGTTTTTCAGTGGATCGGATTCAACCAGCTCTTCCTTGCCGGTGGCGGGGTTCCATAGCACAAGCTGGACCAGGTCGATACCGCTGCCCTTGTTTGTCTGGAAGTAAACACGCTCGCCGTCTTTGTGAAAGCGGACTGGACCACACGACTCAAACACAGTGCAACTGTAAACCTTCGTAAACTTGTCGGCGTCAACGCGCAGGACTTCCGTGTCACCGTTCTCTGCCGCTCTGGTTGCGAGTCTTAGCTGGTCTTTGAGATCGAAGTAGTAGGCGGTGATGCGTTCGGTGTTCTTGCGGAGGAGTGTGCGGTCGCCGGTTGAGATTTTTACTTTGTACAGATCATGCCACGCGGCGTCGCGATCGTTTAAGCCGACGTAGATTGTGTCGGGCTCGCTGCGCGGGACTGAGTATATTGCTGCGCGCACACCTTTTACGTCGGTGAGATTTCGAGCAGCCGGGACGTCTTGTCCCGCGGCGGGCGCGTCGGCTGGATTGACGGCATAGACATTGTAGTTCTCATCCCCGGCCTTATCCTGGACGAAGAGGATGAACTTGCCATCGCGCGACCAGAAGTAAGCCGGGGATTGGCCGCTTGGTATCGGCAGTTACTGGCTTTGCATTCGCGAACGGCTCAGCCGTCTTCTTGACCCAGACATTGCGCGTGCCTTTGTAAGGTTTAATAAACGCGATGTACGCGCCGTCCGGGGAGATCTGCGCGCCGGCAATCTCGGGATCACCAAAGAACAGCTCGCGGTCAATTATCGGCGGACTCTGCGCCCAAACGGGCGCCGCGAATGTGACAATTAGAAGGATTGAAAGAACGAGCAAACCAAGAACCGAGCGCCGCGACCGGCCGATTGAACGCATAAACACCTCTTTCGTTGAGTGATTGTTGATGGATTTACCAGAAAATGAACAGTTCTCTACGCAGCCGAGCGCTGTGGGGTTTCAAATTAACCAAATCCGGCTATCCAATCCGTGTAATCTGTGGCTAAACTGTAACGATGAACCCACGCGAAAACATTCTCGAGCGGTTGCGGACCATCAAGCCGGCTTTGCAGCAAGAGTTTCCACTGCGCCGCATGGCCTTATTCGGTTCGTGGGCGCGGAACGAGCAGACCGAGACAAGTGACGTGGATATACTGGTTGAAGTCGATCCATCAATCGGCCTCCGCTTCGTTACGCTTGCCGAGCGGTTGGAGTCATTACTGGAACAACACGTCGACCTTGTCTCCAGCAGAGCTGTGAAACCAAATTTACTAAAACAGATCCAGGCTGAACTTATCGATGTCTAAACGCGATCCTCTCGTCCTTCTCGAAGACATCATGCTGGCTATTCAGAAGATTGGCCGTTACACCTCGCAAATGGATCATGACGCGTTTCTCAGCCGATGAGCTGGTGATAGATGGGGTCGCCCGCAATCTGGAAATAATCGGCGAAGCTACCCGCCAATTACCTGAAGAGTTCAGGCGCGTTCACCCACAAATCGCCTGGACGCAGATTGCCGGACTGCGAAACCGAATTGTTCACGACTACTTTGGTCTGGACCTTGAAATCATCTGGGAGATCATCCAGCACGATCTTCCCGAACTCGAGAAGCAAGTCCGCGCTCTCCAGAGCTGAGTTTTGTGGCGAGAAAAATATCGTGTCGGCTCCGGTTAAGTTCGATCACGGACTTGTTGAAACCCGGGGCGTGAGGAGCGCCCCGGGTTCTCTTTAACTACTACAGAGAAACGTTTGTGACTATCACCGTCACGTAAATCCCGCTTCCCTGAAACGTTTCCTGTTGCACAGTGATCGTCCCGATCCGAAAGTTATATTGTCGAAGGCTGCGCTCCAGTTGCCGTTCGGACAGCCCGCGGCGGCGGGCGTCGGATTTTCCGGCGTGTCGGTCGTCACGACAAACGATACGGTGCCGTTCTTGACCCTCGTTATCAATTGACTACCTGACGTAGCAGCCGGAGTTGCCGGGTTTTGGCCGGCCGCCTGGTTCCCACCCGGATTAGTACGCGCGCTCTAAGAAGCTACCGACCGAGCAGCAATGGGAATACGCCGCGCGCGGCACGGACGGGCGGCGTTATCCGTGGGGTAACGAATGGCGTGTGGGGATGGCTAATGCCGTCGGCGCTTCCGGCGGAATGGTCGATGTCGGCAGTTATCCGAATGGCAAGACGCCTTTCGGCGCGTTCGACATGGTCGGTAATGCGTGGGAGTGGACGACAGCCGACATGACGGCTTATCCCGATGGCAAGCTGCCTGAGCAGCCGCAACCGGGAACGAAGGTCCTGCGGGGCGGGACGTATTTGAGAACATGAGGCGACGGCGACCTATCGCTTGGGCTGGAAGGCGAGCGGGGCACTCAATTACGCGACGACGGGATTCCGCTGTGTGAAAGACGCCGCGGAAAGCTCACCGGAGAAATAGGGCGGCGCCTCGTTATGACGAAACATCCGGCGCACAGTCGCTCAATATTAGGAGGCTAAAATGAGTTGTGCCGCAAAGTCCACACATTCACTCGCTACGTTGACGCTCATCATGGCGGTTTTGCTGTCATGCGGCATGCAGACGCCGGTGTGCGGCCAAGCCGGGGGCAGGGACATTCCTAAGGCGCCACCGCCGAAGCCACGCCCGACTACGCGTCCAACTCCACCAAGAGACAATGTGGGGGACCTTATTAACAGGGGCATTCAGTTGAACAAGCAAGGCGACCACAACGCTGCCATCACCAGCTTGACTGAGGCAATCAGGCTCGACAGTAAACGCGCGGCTGCCTATTACAACCGAGAAACGCCTTTTTCGATAAGGACGATTATGACGCGCCATCGGCGACTACACGGACGCCATCCAGCTCGACGCTGACTACTACGACGCTTACTACGGCCGGGGAAGAGCCCGCAGCTCTAAAAAGATCACGACGGTGCCATCGCTGACTACACCAAGGCCATTGAGATTGACCGCAAGTTTGCGGACGCATACCGTGAGCGGGGCTTGAATCTCTTCCTCAAAAATATAGCCAAAAATATGGCCAGCAGCGGCCCCTACAATGAGGGCCTGGATGACCTTGCTGAGGCCATCAGACTCGATCCCAAAGATGCAGTTGTCTACCTCTACCGCGGTTTTATCTATTCGTTAAAAGAGGACAGCGACCGTGTCTTAGCCGACCTGACGCAGGCCGTCAGGCTCGACCCCAAACTTGCGACGCCTACTATTTTCGGGCGATTCTTTATTACGCCAAGGGCGAACACGGCCGTGCCAGCGCCGACTTTACGGAGGTCATCAGGCTTAACCCCAACACCAAGCCATACACCTATTACTTGCGCGGTGACTCTTATTACAAGGATAACAAATACGACCTTGCCGTCGTCGACTTGACGGAGTTCATTAAGCGCGATCCCGGCTTGAGAGCAGTGGGCTATCGCTTGCGAATCCAGGCTTACGAAAGACTGGGCCAGAATGACCTCGCGGCTGCCGATCGGAAGACGTTGGAGCAATTAGAAGCAAGACCCGCGCAGCCCGCGCCGACGCGCCGCCCTTGACCAAGGCGTGGACTTCCGTCGCGAAGCCTACGAAGTTAACAAGGCTTTCCCATTCGATTGCGCCAGATGCGCCTTCAAATATCTTCCTGTGTATGAAGCCTTCGCCTTTATGATCTGTTCCGGCGTGCCGGTCACTACGACTTTTCCACC
>CAWKGP010000006.1:0-1620071 GCA_963849205.1 uncultured Acidobacteriota bacterium | reverse complement strand
GTCACGGTGTTCAACAACGCGGTCGCGCGGCTGCGGCGGCTCGGCAGCAACCTCGAGGAGGCGTCGATGGACCTCGGCGCCGGCACCTTCCGCACGTTCTACAAGATCACCCTGCCGATGCTGCGCTCCTCGCTGCTGGCGGGCTGCCTGCTGGCGTTCGCGCTGAGCTTCGACGAGATCATCGTGACCACCTTCACCGTCGGCCAGGGCATCCAGACCCTGCCCATCTGGATCTACCAGAACCTCTTCCGCCCCAACCAGGCCCCGGTCGTCAACGTCGTCGCCGCCGTGCTGATCCTCGCGTCGATCGTGCCGATCTGGCTGGCCCAGAAGCTCGCAGGTACGGACGAGAGCGTGGCGGCCGCGCGTTGAGAACGGTCCGCTGGTTGAGGAAGGCGCGCTAGCGCCTGTCACGAAACCCGCGGAGGTTTCGTGACGGGACTCCTGCCTCCTCTAACCAGCGGCGCGTGGCGCCGTCAACTTCCGGCACCACCACGCCGGCGGCGCCGCCGCCGCGGCGGACGGGCTCGGCGACCGCCACGATCTGGCCGTTGCCGACGAACTCGATCGCCGTCGCGGCCCCGATCTCGGCGGCGGAGGTGCCCGGCGCACCGGCGGCCACGAACGTGTGCCCGAGCGCCGTCAGCAGCCCGCCGTAGCGCGTCGATGAACGCCTGCTCCGCCGTGCACGGGGCCGTGTTGCGCTGGGAGGCCCGCGGCGCGGCGATCGCCTGCGGCAGCGTCATCCCGCGGTCGATGCGGTTGACCAGCATCTGCAGCACCGTGGTGATGATCGTCGAGCCGCCGGGCGAGCCGAGCGCGAGCAACGGCTTGCCGTCCTTGAGCACGATGGTCGGCGACATCGAGCTGCGCGGCCGCTTGCCGGGCTGGATCCGGTTGGGGTCGGTCGGCGCCGTAGACGGTGCGTGAAGTCGGTCAGCTCGTTGTTGAGCAGGAACCCGCGGCCGGGCACCACGATGCCCGAGCCACCGGTCTGCTCGATGGTGAGGGTGTACTCGACGACGTTGCCCCACCTGTCGGCGACGGTCAGGTTGGTGGTCGAGATGTCCTCGGTGTCCGGCGTCGACGCGCGGCGCCGGGGGCCGGGCGTGCGCAGCTGCCGTCGTACGCCGGCGACGTCGCCCGGCCGCGACCGGCTCGTCGCCGCGGCGTCGCGGGTCGATCAGGCAGGCCCGCTCGGCGGCGTATGTCGTCGAGCAGGGCGGCCAGCGGCACGCGACGTAGCCGGGTCGCCGACGTACGCGCCGCGGTCGGCGAAGGCCAGCGCGCGAGGCCTCGAGGTAGTGGTGCAGCGCGTCGGCGTCGGTCATGGCTCGAGGTCGAAGCGCTCGAGGATGTTGAGCGCCTCGCCGACGGTCGATGCCGCCGCTGGAGGACGGCGCCATGCCGTAGACGTCGTAGCCGCGGTAGCCGACCGTGGTCGGCCGGCGCTCGACGACGTCGTAGCCGCGAGGTCCCGCGTCGTCATGAGCCCGGCGGGACGGGCAGCGTCGGTGTCGGCCGCTCCGGCGGGTTGCTGCACCGTCGGGCGATCTCCCCCGCCAGCTCGCCGCTGGTAGAACGCGCTCGACGCCCTTGCTCGGCGAGCAGCTGGTAGGTGTCGGCCAGGTCGGGGTTGCGGAACACGCTGCCGACCGCCGGCGGCTCGCCGCCGGGGAGGAACAGCTTGCTGGTCGAGGTGAACGCCTCGAAGCGCGTCTGGTTGTCCGCGGTCTGCTGGTGGAACGTCTGGTCGACCAGGAAGCCCGCGCTTCGGCCAGCCGGACGGCCGGCTCGAGCACGTCGCGCGAGGCGCAGGTGCCCCACGGTCGAGCGCGCCTGTCCCAGGTCGCGGGCGTGCCGGGCACGCCGACCGACACGCCGCTGGTCACCAGCTCGGGCGTGAAGGGGTAGGGCTTGCCGGTCGCCGGGTCGATGAACGCGTCGTGCGTGCATCGCCGCCGGGCGCGGTCTCGCGGCCGTCGATGGTGCTGACCTTGCCGGTCTCGGCGTTGTAGTAGACGAAGTAGCCGCCGCCGCCGATGCCCGCGCTGTAGGGCTCGGTCACCCCGAGCGCGGCGGCCGTCGCGACGGCGGCGTCGACGGCGTTGCCGCCCTGCTTGAGGACCTGCAGACCGATCTTCGTCGCGCGGGTCGACGGTGGTGACGGCGCCGCCGAGTCCCCTGCTGGTCGGCGTCCCTGCCAGGGCAGGGGCCGCTGGTGGAGCGGGGTCGGCTCCCTGAGCGGGGATGGCAAGCGCAGGTGCGGCGACCAGGGCGGCGATGGTGAGCGGGGCGAGCAGGCGTGCGTGCATGGACGTCCTCCCTAGAGAGACCGTTCCTCCACCCTCACCCGATCGGGCCCGGTTGTCGACCGCCCTGCGGGGTGGGCTCTACAGGGAGTACGCCGCGAGCTCGCCCGCGAGGTCCTCGTTGGCGCGACCGCGGACGAGCGTCCCGTCGGCGGTGTGCTCCATCGACTCGATCTCGCCGTGCTGGTGCAGCCGGTTGATCAGGTCGCCGCGCTCGTAGGGCAGCAGCGCGCTGAACTCCACGTCGGGCCGCGGCAGCTCGGCCTCGACGACGCGCGAGCGCGTCGGCGATGCCCTCGCCGGTCTTGGCGCTGACACGACGACCGAGTGCGGCTCGCGCTGGCGCAGCCGGGCGATCACCATCGGGTCGGCCGCGTCGGCCTTGTTGATCACGACGAGCTCGGGCACCTTGTCGGCGCCGATCTCGGCGAACACCTCGCGCACCGCGGCGAGCTGGCCCTCGGGGTCGGGGTGGGAGCCGTCGACGACGTGCAGGATCAGGTCGGAGTCGGCGACCTCCTCCAGCGTCGAGCGGAACGCCTCGACCAGCTGGTGGGGCAGGTGCGCGGACGAAGCCGACGGTGTCGCTCATCGTGTAGACGCGGCCGTCGGTGGTCGTCGTACGCCGCGTGGTCGGGTCGAGGGTCGCGAACAGCGAGTCCTCGACCAGCACGCCCGGCGCCGGTGAGCCGGTTGAGCAGCGAGGACTTGCCGGCGTTGGTGTAGCCGGCGATCGCGACGCGCGGGATCTGGTGGCGCCGGCGCTCCTGGCGCTTGGTGTCGCGGGTGCCCTTCATGTCGCTTGAGCTCGCGGCGCAGCTTGGCGATCTTGGTGTTGATCCGGCGCCGGTCGGTCTCGATCTTGGTCTCACCGGGGCCACGGCCGCCGATGCCGCCGCCGTCGCGCGCCGACCCGGCCACCGGCCTGGCGGGACAGGCTGCCACCCCAGCCGCGCAGCCGCTGCTTCATGTAGTTGAGCTGGGCCAGCTCGACCTGCGCCTGGCCCTCCTTGGACTTCGCGTGCTGGGCGAAGATGTCGAGGATCAGCGCGGTCCGGTCGACGACCTTGACCTTGAGCCGGTCCTCGAGGTTGCGCAGCTGGCTGGGCGCGAGCTCGCCGTCGCAGATCACGGTGTCGGCGCCGGTGGCCTGCACGATCTCGCGCAGCCCCTCGACCTTGCCGCGGCCGATGTACGTCGCGGGGTCGGGCTTGCTGCCGGCGCTGGTAGATCGCGTCGAGCACCTCGGAGCCGGCCGTCTCGGCGAGCAGCGCGAGCTCGGCCATGGAGTTCTCGGCGTCCTCGACGGTGCCCTCGGTCCACACGCCCGACGAGCACCACCCGCTCGAGCCGGAGCTGGCGGTACTCGACCTCGGAGATGTCCTCGAGCTCGGTCGACAGGCCCGGCGACCCGGCGCAGGGCGTGCCGCTCGGCCAGGTCCTGCATCGCCGGCGGTGAGCGGTCTCGGGCCTCCTCGGGGTCGGGCTCGTCGGCGTAGCCCGACGCCCAGTCGTCGTCCGGTCGCGTCCAGGGCGATCTCGGACTCGGGGTCGTCGAGATCCCAACCGGCCGTCTCGTCCAGCTCGGCCTCGAGGGAGAGCTTTGGTGCTTCGGATGGCGTTCGTCATATCGCCGTCCAGGGTAGGCGGGCGAGCCTGAATGGAGCGAACCATTAGCGAATGCGGCCCGGCACTCGCACCGGGCCGCGAGCAGGCGTGGCCCCTAAATCGTGCCGCGTCTCGTGGACGGCGAGAGCCAGGATTCGACCTGGGCTTCGCGACCACCGAGCCCATCGCAACACCGTCAGCTCCTGCTCGACCTGCATGCGCCTCGACCGGGACGGTGAGGCTGCACCTCACGGGAACGCCGGGGTCCGGCCGGACGTCGACGTTGTCCGCGAGGTCGACGTGACGCGCTGGGCGATGACTCGGCGACGATCCGGTCGAGCGTCGGTGCTCAGCTGGTCGAGCGTTCCGCGTCGGCGAAGAAGACCTGACCAGCGCCTCGAACTCGTCGTCCCGCCCGCCGACGGCCGTCGAGCCAGCGGGCAGCTCGTCGCGACCGGCGTCGGTGATGCCGTAGACCGTGCGCGGGCGCTTGCCCGTCGTCTCCTGCGTGGCGGTCGCCAGGCCGTCGGCGACCAGCCTCTTGGGCTCGTCGTACAGCTTTCGCTCGGCGCGCGGCCAGAACCAGCTGAGGCTCGCTGCACCTGCGGCGAGCTCGTTCGTCGTCCAGTCACCGAGCCGAGCCGGCCGAGCAGGGAGACGACGATCGTGGTCGGGGATCGAGGCATGCCCACTGGACATCGTGCCTTGGGCAGTTCTACTCTCTCATGAATATCCATAGGCCACTCTTCGACTGACGGACGCCGGGATGACCGCGACCGTCGAGCCGCTCCGCCCGCTCGCACGATGACCGACGGCGGGCACCGGATGGGGCGGCCGCCCCGGACTCCGTCCCGGGCTCGGCTGGTGGGGCGACGGGGCGTGTTCAACGCCGCTTCGTGCATGGAGCAGCACGCAGATCACCGGGCACTACTCGCGTGGACCTGCCCGAACAAGGCGCCTCGGCAGACTACCCGAACGAGCCGCACGAGCCAGCCGCCGTGGACGACGCCCGGCAGCGCGCCATCGACGCGCTCGGGCATCGCACCGTCCTCCCGGAGGGTCTCTCGCACGCCGGGCTGGGCGCGCCCTGAACTCTGCCGCGCGACTCGGCCCCGACCGGGTACCGGTGGTGCGTGCTGAGGGACGCGACCGCCCTCGGGACGCCTCCCGGCCTTCGCGCGACGCCCTCGGCCAGGCCTCGCAGCATCGGCGTGGGACGACGTTCGCGAAGGTGACTCCACCATCCATGTGGCCCGCCGGCCTCGACATCGCGGCGCTGACCGCGTCCGGCGCCGTCGATGAGCGAGCAACGGACAGCAGCTCTGGAGTCGAGCCGGGCCGCGAGATCGCCGAACGGTTCGCCGCGCCAGCCCGTGCCGCTGGCGGAGCTCGAGGCCTTGCAGCCGTGTGCGGCGCTGCGCCTCTACGCCCAGCCGGCCGCCGACGCAGGTGCGGCCGCACATCGGGAGTACGCCAGGCCCGCCGGTGGTTCTCCGTCCAGGCAGCTCGACGCGCACGGCCAGTTCCGATGTTCGACGTGCCCGGGACGATGGTTACCGAGTCGAGTGTTCAGTCCGCTCGGTCTGGATGACGCGACGGCCCCTCCCATCCTGCTCGTCGCCGTCGCCCACCCCGACGACGAGTCGTTCGGCTGCGGCTCGCTGCTGATGCACGCAGCGGATCGCGGCGCCAGGAGGCCGTCGTCTGCGCGACCCGCGGCGAGGCCGGCGAGGTCGAGCCGGGCGTCCCGGCCGGCCGGGGGCGTCGGCGAGCTGCGTGAGGCCGAGCTGCGGACCGCCGCCGCCGCCCTCGGCGTCGCCGACGTCGAGCTGCTCGGCTTTCGCGGACTCCGGCCTCACGGCCCGCCGACCCCGGATTCGCTGGCCGGCACCCGGTCGACGACGTGGCCGACGCCGTCCGGGCGCCTCGTCGCGTCTTGCGCCCGGACGTCGTCGTGACCCTCGACGGCAGCGACGGCCACCGCGACCACGTCCGCGTCCGCGACGCCGTGCACCACCTGCTGGCGGGCACCCCGACGCCGCTCTACCTCCAGGCCTGCCGCGCTCCCTCATGCAGACCTGGGTCCGGCACCACGCCGCCGACCAGGGCAAGGCGGCGTACGCGAGCTCCCCGAGATCGGCACCCCCGACGAGGACATCACCGACCCTGATCGACACCGCCTGGTTCCTGCGCCCGTCGTCGCGCGGCGATCGCCCCTCCACCGCTCGCAACCTCGCCGTTCGAGGGGCTGCCCGACGAGGTGCAGCTCCGCTGGCTCGGTCCCGAGCACCTGGTCCGCGTCAACCCGCCCTGGCACCGGTGGGCCCGCTCGAGTCCGAGCTGCTGGGCTCAGAGAGGGGGGGGGAGGGGGGGGGGGGAGGGGGGGAGGGAGGGAGGGGAGGGGGGGGGGGAGGTTCGGCGGGCCAAGTCGGTCCTCGTCGAAGGCGCCGCCGCGTCAACCTCGCGAGCCGACCCCGCTGCGTTGAGAGGGTGAGGAGGTGCCGCATGCGCCCGCTGACCGACCGTCGTTCGAGGAGTGGGCTCGGCGCGCCAGCAGCACCTGGTGCGGTCGGCGTACCTCCTCACCGGCGACTTCCAGCGCGCCGAGGACCTCGTGCAGGAGGCGCTGGTCCGGGCCGCGACTGCAGCTGGGACCGGCTGTGCGACGGCAACCCCGACGCGTGGATGCGCACCGTCGTCTACCGCGAGCACGTCTCCTGGTGGCGGCGCCGCCGGCGTGAGGTGTTGGTCGACGCGGTGCCGGAGGAGGCGTCGTACGACGCGTCGTCACTGCCCGACGGGAGACCTGCTCGCCGCGCTGGCCCGCTGACGTGGAACCAGCGCGCGGTGCTGCTGCTGCGGTTCGCCGAGGACCTGAGCGTGGCCGAGACCGCCGCGGTGCTCGGCGTCACCGACGGCACCGTCAAGCGACAGACGTCCGTCGCGCTTGCCCACCTGCGCGCCCGGACCTGGACCCCGTGGAGGAACGATGAACCTGCGAGAGCTGATCGACAAGGTCGACGTGCCGGCCACCCGGGTCGCGGAAGGTACGTGGGAGCGGGCCCGTGGTCGGGTGCTCCGGCGCCGCTGGGTCACGGCCGGGGCCGCCGGGCTGGCGGTGGCCGCGGTGGCGGTCGCCGTGAGCGTGCTGCCCGGGAGCGAGCAGGCCGATGGCCCGGCGGACCCGCCCTCGACCAACATGGTCGTCACGACTCCTGACTGGGAGGCATTGGCCGTCAACCGGGTGCCCGCCCCTTCCCCCGACGCCGAACCCCTGAGCGAGAACCCGGTCAGGCACGCGGCCCTGGTGATGGCGGACCCGGACGACGATGCCGGCGCGTACGTGCTGGGCGACGACGGCGACTGGCGGCACCTCGACGCCGACGGGTTGGTGCCCGTCGAGGTCGACGGGGTGATCACGTCACCCGTCGTGCGGGCGACCGGCCTGGACGACGGCGCGACCCGGCTGGCGATCCCGCAGCCGGGCGGGCTGGTCGTGGTGGACCTGACGAGCGGAGACGCGGAGCGGTACGACGTGCCGGGATCGCCGTCGTACGTGACGTGGCTCGACGACACCCGCGTGCTCGTCGCCACGGGCGCGCGCCCACCGGCAAGGTGGTCGACCTGACCGACGGCTCGATCGAGCGCTCGCCGTACGGCCCGTTCCACGCGCGTCCTGCCCGACGGCTCGGCGCCGACCTGGACGGCCGGGTCCCCTGGAGTGGAGCGACGGCCGGCTCGGGGAGTCCGCCGGTCAACAACGCGGCTGGCTCCATCCCTGAGCCCCCACTGGTCCAGGAGGTGTCGCGATGGGACTGAACGGCGGGAACACGATCCGGAACCCGCCGCCGGAGTACCCTCCGGCCGTCCTCTCCGAGGACATCGGCCTCGTGGCCGTCGACCGCGCCACGGGTGACCCGATCGGGTACCTGCCTCTCGGCGACGACATCGAGGCCACCATCCTGCTGGGTTGGGGCGGCGACGACCCGTCGGGGCCTGCTCGGCCTCGACTACGACCTCCTCTAGACCCGCGTCGCGACCTGGGACTACCGACCGGCGCGCTGTACCCCCTCGCGATGCTGCCGACGCTCGTGGGTCGCCTGGGGCTTCGGGCTCTGAGGGGGGGGGGGAGGGGGCGGGGGAGGGGGAGAGGGGGGAGGGGGGAGAGGGGAGGGGAGGAGAAAGGAGGAGGGGGCTAGGGGGAGGGGGGGGGGGAGGGGGGGGGAAGGGGGCAAGGGGAGAGGGGGGAGAAGGGGGGGGATCACGATTCGCCTGCGATCCGCCAGCGGCGAAAGTCGCGGGGATCCGCAAGACGAATCGGTGGGGGCTGGGAGTCGCTCGCAGGTCGTGTGCAGGGCGCTCCAGGACCACCTGGCAAGGCCCTCTGAGACAGTGCTCCCGTGGCTCCCGAACTCCCCGACCGTGCCCGCGTCGTCATCATCGGCGGCGGCGTCATCGGCTGCTCCGTCGCCTACCACCTCGCCCACGCCGGCTGGACCGACGTGCTCCTGCTCGAGCGCGACCGGCTCACCTCCGGCACCACCTGGCACGCCGCGGGCCTGATGACCTGCTTCGGGTCGACCTCGGAGACCTCGACCGCGATCCGGCTGTACTCCCGCGACCTCTACGCGCGGCTGGAGGAGGAGACCGGGCAGGCCACCGGCTTCAAGCCGGTCGGGCTGATCGAGGCGGCGGCCGACGCGGACCGCCTGGAGGAGTACCGCCGGGTCGCCGCCTTCCAGCGGCACCTCGGGCTGGAGGTCGAGGAGATCTCGCCGCGGCGAGATGGCCGACCTGTTCCCCTGGGCCAAGACCGACGACCTGCTCGCCGGCTTCCACGTCCCCGGCGACGGCCGGGTCAACCCGGTCGACCTCACGATCGCGCTGGCCAAGGGCGCGCGACGGCTCGGCGTGCGGATCGTCGAGGGCGTCTCGGTCGAGGACGTGCTCACCGACCGCGGGCGCGCGACCGGCGTCCGGGTCTCCACGGGCGCACCGCGGCGAGACGACCGAGATCGAGTGCGAGTACGTCGTCAACTGCGCCGGCATGTGGGCCCGCGAGCTCGGGGCGAGGAACGGCCTGGTGATCCCCAACCAGGCGGCCGAGCACTACTACCTGATCACCGACACCATCGACGGGCTCGACCCGGACGCGCCGGTCTTCGAGGACCCGGCGTCGTACGGCTACTACCGCGAGGAGGGCGGCGGGATGATGGTCGGCCTCTTCGAGCCGAGGCGGCGCCCTGGAAGGTCGAGGGCATCCCGCGCGACTTCTCCTTCGGCAAGATCCCGCCCGACTGGGACCGGATGGGCCCGTTCCTGGAGAAGGCGATGGCCCGCGTCCCGGTCACCCTCGAGGTCGGCGTCCGCACCTTCTTCTGCGGCCCGGAGTCGTTCACCCCCGACCTCGCCCCCGCCGTCGGCGAGGCTCCCGGGATCCGCAACTACTTCGTCGCCGCGGGCATGAACTCGGTCGGCATCCTCTCCGCCGGCGGCCTCGGCCGGGTGCTGGCCCACTGGATCACCACCGGCCGGCCCGACGTCGACGTCACCGGCTTCAACGTCGACCGGTTCCGCCCGTGGCAGGCCGACGACGCCTACCGCGCCGCGCGCACCACCGAGATCCTCGGCACGGTGTACGCCGCGCACACCCCCGGCAAGCAGCTGCGCACCGCCCGCAACACGCTGCTCTCGCCGGTCCACGACCGGCTGGTCGAGCAGGGCGGCTACCTGCGCGAGGTGTCGGGCTGGGAGGGCGCCGACTGGTTCGCCGGGCCGGGCGCCGACCCCGGCCGCCGAGCCCACCTGGGGCCGGGCGCCCTGGTTCGAGCAGTGGGAGGCCGAGCACCGGGCCGTCCGCGAGGGCGTCGGCCTGATGGACATGAGCTTCATGGCGAAGTTCCGGGTGCAGGGCGCCGACGCCGGCGACGTGCTCGACCGGGTCTCCGCGGGAGCCGTGAACGAGAAGGCCGAGACGATCACCTACACCCAGTGGCTCGACGAGGACGGCCGGATCGAGGGCGACCTGACGGTCACCAAGCTGGGCGAGGGCGACTTCTTCGTGGTCGCGTCCGACACCGCGCACGGCCACGCGCTGGCCTGGCTGGCGCGCCACGTCGGCGACGCCGACTGCACGGTCACCGACGTCACCGCCGACTACGGCCAGCTCAACGTCCAGGGACCCCGCTCGCGCGAGGTGCTCGCCGCGCTGACCGACGCCGACCTCTCGACGGAGGTGTTCGGCTTCCGCACCGCGCGCTGGCTCGAGCTCGCCGGCGTCGAGGTGCTGTGCGTGCGGATCACCTACCTCGGCGAGCTCGGCTACGAGCTCTACGTCCCGGCGGCCGACACCCTGCGCGTGTACGACGCGCTGCAGGCCGCCGGGGCGGCGTACGGGCTGCGGCCGGTCGGGCTCAAGGCGCTGGCCTCGCTGCGGATGGAGAAGGGCTACCGCGACTTCGGCCACGACATCGACAACACCGACTGCCCGCTCGAGGCCGGGCTCGGCTTCGCGCTCGCCCTGGACAAGCCGGGCGGCTTCGTCGGTCGCGACGCGGTGCTGGCCCGCAAGTCAGCCAACGCCGCAGCCGGCGGGATGGGTCAGCGGATCGTGCAGGTCCGGGTGCTGGACCCCGAGCCGCTGCTGTACCACGCGGAGGTCCTCCACCGCGACGGTGAGGCGGTCGGCTACGTCCGGGCGGCGTCGTACGGCTGGACGCTCGGCGGGGCGGTCGGCCTGGCCATGGTCTCCGGCGGCGGCGAGCCGGTCACCCCGGACTGGCTCAAGGCCGGCACCTGGGAGGTCGACATCGCCGGCGTCCGGCACCCGGTCGAGGTGTCGCTGCGCCCGATGTACGACCCGACGAGCGAGCGCATCAAGGCATGACCGGCGGCGGCCTCGAGCTCGCCCGCCAGTACAGCGCCGAGGTGATCGAGCCGCTCCTGGGGGGCCTACCCGGAGCTCCCTCTCGCTATCGCGCGGCTCGGCTCTGGGTCCGACGCGCTCGGGCTCGACGACGACACCTCGCGCGACCACGACTGGGGACTGCGGCTCACCGTGCTGGTCCACGAGAACGACGTCGCGCGCGTGGACGCCCCGCTCGAGGCCGAGCTGCCCGAGGCGTGGCGAGGGCACCCGACCGCTTCGCCACCACGTGGGACCCGGTGGTCCGGCAGCGCGCCGAGGTCTCCTCGCCCCTCGCGTTCGCGCGGTCGCGCACCGGGCTGACCCTCGACCGTGCGCCGACCACGGTCGAGTGGCTGTCCCTCACCGGCCAGGCCGTCCGCGACTCGTCGGTGCCCGTGTTCCGCGACGACACCGGGAGCTCACGGCCATCCGCGACCGGCTCACCTGGTACCCCGACGACGTCTGGAGCTTCGCCCAGGCTGCGGACTGGTCCCGCCTCGGCGAGCAGCTGCCCTTCGTCGGCCTCATGGCGGACCGCGGCGACGACGCCGGCTCGCGGGTGATCGCCGCCCGGCTCGCACACACCGCCATGCACCTCGGCTTCCTGCTCGAACGCCGCTGGCCGCCGTACTCCAAGCGGCTCGGCACCGTCTTCGCCACCCTCCACGGCATGGGGCACCTCGCAACGACCTGGTCGCGCTATGCGGGCCGACGACTGGCGCAACCGCGAGACCGCCCTGGCCGACGCGCTCGACCGGTTGGCCCGGCAACCGGCGACGGAGCCGTTCTTCGACCGTCCCTTCCGCGGCCTGAAGGCCTTCGCCGGCCCCGCTTCTCGAAGAGCATCACCGAACCCGCTGCTCACCGGCCGCGACCCGATCGGCACCGTCGAGCAGTGGTCCGACAACGTGGCCCTGCTCGTCGACAGCGAGCGGCGGCTGGCCGCGACCCGCGCGCTGTTCGGGCCCCGCTGGTTGAGGAAGGCGCGCTAGCGCCCCTCACTGAAACCAACGCCCGCTTCGGCTGGTTTCGTGACGGAACTTCGTCCGAGCGGTGGGGCGGACTTCGGGGGCATCCGGATGCCACCGTCGACGCGGATCGTCTCGCCGTTCATGTAGGTGTTGGTGAGGCAGGCCGAGGACCATAGCCGGCGAGCTCGTCGGGGGGTGCCGAGGCGCTTGGGGAACAGCACCGACTGGCCGAGCTGCTCCTTGAAGGCCTCGGGCTCGGGCACGAAGTCGTAGATCGGGGTGTCGATCAGGCCGGGTGCCACGGTGTTGAGGCGGATGCCGGAAGCGGCCAGGTCCCGGGCCACCGGCAGCGTGAGGCCCGACGAACACCGCCCTTCGAGGCGGCGTACGCCGCCTGCCCGATCTGCCCGTCGAACGCTGCGACCGACGACCACGTTGAGGATCGCCCCGCGCTCGCCGGCGGCGCTCGGGCTCGCTTGCGGCTCATCGCGGTGGCACCGATTCCGCACGGCCGTCGAAGGTGCCGACCAGGTTGATCGCGACGACCCTCTTGAAGGCGTCGAGGTCGTGCGCCGAGTCGTACTCGCCGTCGCGACCGATCGTCCGCTGGGCCCAGCCGATGCCGGCCGAGTTGACCAGCGCGCGGAAGTGGCCCGAGCTCGAGGGCCTGGCTCGACGGCCTGCTGTTGATCTGGGTCGTGCTCGCTGACGTCGACCGGCATGAACATGCCGCCGATCTAGCTCGCCGACCGCCTCGCCCTTGTCGGCGTTGGAGGTCGGCGACGACGACGCGCGCGCCGTGGGCGGCGAGCTGGCGAGCACACGCGGCCCCGATGCCCGACGCGGCTCCGGTGACGACGGCAGAGGCTCCCTCGAGGTTCATGCCCGGGAGCCTAGGACCGGTCAGAGGCTGGTCGTGCCCCGGGCCACGATGACGGCCGGTCCGGTCAACAGGACGCGGTCGTCCTCGGTCCAGGTCAGGATGAGCGTGCCGCCGGGGACGTCGACCGTGTACGTCGCCGGGCGGGGGGCCGCGTCGGCCGTCGCCGTCGCCACCAGCCTCGGCGACTGAAATCTCCCGCTTGATGAAGAAATACGGATCGATGTGCTCCTCGATCGCAAGCACGGCGTCGAGAAATCGCTCGACCGTTTTGCGGCCGTGCTTGAACTCGTAGTCCATGATTCTTTGCGAGTGGGTGGAGACACTTTCCACCATGCGGCGATTCGTTTTCGAGAAGTAGGTGTTGTTCTTGAAGAAGTCGACGTGACCCAGCACGTGCGCAATCACCAGCTTGTTCTGAGTCGGACTATTTGTTTCAAGCAAAAAGCCGTAGGACGGATTCGTGTTGATGACGACTTCGTAGATCTTCGAGAGACCGAAGTCGTACATCGTTTTCATGCGATGGTAAGTTTTGCCGAAGGTCCAGTGTGAATAACGGCCCGGAAGAGCGTACGAACCGACTTCGTACATCACTGTCGCAGGCACGATCTCGAAGTTGGTGGGATATGGATCGAGACCAAATCGCCGAGCAACTTCCCAGATTTGCTCGACTGCTTTTTCAAGTTCTTTGATCTCCTTGTCTTCCATCACGCCATCCACAGATTACACAGATATCTCTCTTTTTCCGAAAAACTGCTTCAGCGCGGGATACACGTCTTCTTTGTCGTCGATCCGCACACCGACAAAACGATCTTTGTTCTGTAGCCGGTCGCTGAAGATCGACAGCAACGCGCCCGAAGATCGCCTGTAACTCGACGAACCTTCCTCACCAATCTCGCCGTAGCCAAACAAATTGCACGTGGCAATCAATTCGTCAGCAAGCCGAACGGCTTCTTCGTTGTCGGAGTAATAATTATCGCCATCCGAAAAATGAAATGGATAGATATTCCAATCGGACGGCCGATAGCGTTGCTTGATCACGTCGAGCGCCAGTTGGTACGCGGATGAAACAACCGTGCCTCCCGACTCTCCCTGCGTGAAGAACTGTTCCTCACTTACCTCCTTGGCTTCCGTGTGATGCGAAATGAAAACAATATCGACGTTGTCGTACTTGGTTCGCAGGAACCGCACCATCCAGAAATAAAAACTACGCGCGATGTACTTCTTAAACTCACCCATCGAGCCCGAAACGTCGATCATCGCAATCACGACCGCGTTTGACTCGTAACGCATCACTTCTTCCCACGTCTTGAAGCGCAGATCTTCTTTCTTGATGTCGCCAAAACGTGCGTTGCCTTCGCGTGCGTTGCGACGAATGTTTTCCAGAATCATCCGGCGCTTGTCGAGATTTGCGATCACACCCGTGCGCCGGATTTCGTTGAACTGCGTCTTACGCGACTGCACCGCTTTCTTCGCTTTTTCCTGAAGGTAAGGAAGTTGTAGATCTTCGAAGATCAAAGCCGCGAGCTCGTCGATGTTTACTTCGGCTTCGTAATAATCCGTGCCGGCGTCCTGTCCACCCTGTCCTGAGCCCTGGCCGGTACCTGGACGTGTCTCGCGTCCAACCACGTCGCCAACGCGAGTCTTGCCGTCGCCCTGACCCACGTGTTTGGCCTTCTGGTAGTTGAAACGAAACTTGTATTCATCAAGGGCTTTGATTGGAACTTTGACGGTGCGCTTGCCGTCGGAAAGGATGATGGCTTCGTTGGAGACGATCGAGCCGAGATTTTTGCGAATCGCTTCCTTTACACGATCCTTGTGGCGTTCCTGATCGATAATGCCTTTGCGCTGCAGCGACCAGTCATTGCGTTGAATAGACATAAAACACCGTCCACAGATTACGCCGATTTCGTTTTGCAGAAATCGATCACCGCCTTCGTGAACTCCCAGGGATATTCTTCGTGTGGGAGGTGTCCGCAATTCAAAAATACAATCAACCGCGACCTGGAAATCTCCGCGTGCAACCGTTCTCCATCAGAAAGTGGGATTTCGCGATCGTTCTCACCCCAAACCAGGAGAGTAGGCTGACTGATTAGATGCGCGTCTCTGGAAATGCGTTCAGCATCCCAGCGGCGCACGGTACGGATGATCGCGCGATGCGTGCTCGCGGCACGCAAAGGTAAATGCCGCGCATCCACTCTTCTTTCGTCCAGCACCCACTCGTGTTGATCGTAAACGCGCTTCATGCGCCGTCGCAGCAGCCGCCGCGAACCAATTAGAAGCGGCGAAACAACATCACCGAACAGAGGCGAACCAAACAAGCGCATCAGCTTGAAAGCAAGCGGCCGGTTGTCGTTGACTGCTCCAACCAGGACCAGATTCTCAACTCGATCGGGATAATCGAGCGCGCACGTTGCAGCGACTGCGCCACCATAAGAACTGCCGACAATGATTGCTCGCGGAATACTGAGTGCGTCGAGCAGTCGAACTAGAAGTTTTGCCTGACCCTCGATCGTATACTCACCGTTGCGCGGCTTCGCGGAGTAACCGTAACCCAACAGGTCCAGCGCGATAACACGGTAACCAGCTTTAGCGAACGCCAGGAACACCTTGCTCCACACCAGCGTTGACGAAGCAAAACCGTGAATCAACATCATGGCGGGTGCGTTTCGATCGCCAGCCTCCTGGTAGTGAACGCGAACGCCGTCGATATCGATGAAGCACGAATGCTCCGAATGAAAAACGACGTCGCGGCACTTATGCCAGTCGGCATCGCGTGGTCGAAGCAAAAGCTTGCCGGCGACGGCGAGCGTTGCAGCTCCAGCGATCCAGTATCGTTTCTTCATCGAAATTTAGCCGCAGATGAACGCGGATGAACGCGGATCAGATCTGCGTTCATCCGCGTAAATCTGCGGCTAAAACTCTCCTACCGAGATAACAACGTGCCGACGTAAGTTAGCAGTTCGTTCGCACAAACCGGACAGTAACTGTGCTCTTTGACCAGTCTATCAACAACCTCATTAATCCTTCTCAACTGATCCGGATCCGGCGTCTTCGCCGACGTTGTAATCTTCACCACGTCTTTCAAGTCGGCGAAGATCTTCTTCTCAATCGCTTCTTTCAGACGCTCGTGTGAGTTGTACTCAAACGGCTTGCCCTTGCGAGCGTAGGACGAAATGCGGATCAGAATCTCCTGCCGGAAAGTATTCTTCGCGTTTTCCGAGATCCCGATCTGCTCCTCGATCGACCGCATTAGCTGTTCGTCAGGCTCCATCTCCTCTTCAGTAATTGGATCCTTGATGCGCTCCTTGTTACAGAAGGCTTCGACGTTGTCGAGATAGTTGTTGCACATCGTGCGCGCCATCTCTTCAAACGAGTAGACAAACGCTCTTTGCACCTCGATCTTCGCAAGCTCGTCGTACTCCTTGCGCGCCTGCGAGATGTGGTTCAAATATCTCTCACGCTGTTCACTGCTGATGCCCGTGTGCTGTTCAAATCCGTCTTTGATGGCTCGCAGCGCATCGATTGGATTGATACAGGTGACGCCATCGCGCACGAGCGCGCTCGAGAGACGATTGATGATGTAGCGAGGCGAGATGCCGTCCATGCCTTCGCGAACCGTCTCTTCCTTCAGCTCGCGCACGTCTTTCGACTTGTAACCCTCGACATCCTCGCCATCGTAAAGCTTCATCTTCTTCACGATGTCGACGTTCTGACGCTTCGGTTCTTCAAGGCGAGTCATCACTGCAAACATCGCCGCCACTTTCAAAGTATGTGGTGCGAGATGGACATTGCGCAGAGCCTCTGACTGGTGCAGCAGCTTGTCGTAAATGCGCTCTTCCTGCGAGACGCGCAGATTGTAAGGCACCTTCACGAGGATGATGCGATCCTGCAAGGCTTCCGATTTGCGATTGCCGGCAAACGCGATGTATTCGTTCTCGTTCGTGTGCGAGAGAATGACTTCGTCCGCATAAATCATCGCGAAGCGCCCGGTCTTGATGCTCTGTTCCTGCGATAGTGTCAAAAGGCTGTAGAGAAACTTCTCGTCAACCTTCAACATCTCGACGAATTCCATCAAGCCGCGATTGGCGATGTTTAGCTCGCCGTCAAAACGATAAGCACGCGGGTCCGATTCAACTCCGACTTCGCCGATCGTCGACAGATCGATCGACCCCGTCAGCTCCGTGATGTCCTGCGACTTCGGATCGCTGGGTGAGAACGTGCCGATGCCGACGCGTTCCTTTTCAGAGAAAGCAACACGATGAATCTTGACGTCCTCGTGACGTCCACCATACGTGTGTTCCAGCGCATAGCGACACTGCGGACAAAGATCGCCCTCGATATAAATGCCGTAATGTTTCTCGACTTCAGACCGCAACTGATGCGGTATGAGATGCAACGGCTCCTCGTGCATCGGGCAGTCTTTGATGGCGTAGACGGCACCTGCCTCAGCGGTCCTGGTCCAATCCTCCAGCCCGCGTTTGAGCATGTTGACGATTGTCGACTTACCTCCACCGACGGGTCCCATGAGCAAGAGAATGCGCTTGCGCACCTCGAGACGCTGTGCCGCCGATTTGAAGTATTCGACAATTCTGGCGATGGGCTCTTCAATGCCAAACAGTTCGTTGGCAAAGAAATTGTAGGAGAGAATTTCGTGCTGAGTGCCTTCGTTCAGCCGCTCTATTCCTGCGGCATGAACCATGTCATTGATGCGAGCGTGTGAAAGCTGAGCAATGCGTGGGTTCTGAGCGACTAGTTCAAAGTAATCTCGGAACGTCCCTTCCCAACGCAGCGCCTCGTGTTCACGGCGCAAATCTTCCAAACGTTCGCTGATATTGAATTGTTTCTTGCCATCCTGCTCTTGCATAGCCTTTGAAACCTCTTCGGCTTTCGCGCATTGGACAGCGTGTGGGGAGAGGCCACGCTATTTATACACCGCCGCATCGTCGGGGAACTGCGGCTCGTTTTATACATGCTTCGTGATACGCCTCACGCGCGCGTAAGCGTGAGCTACGTCCTCGAGGCATCACTTCTCAATGATCGAGTTCAACGGAAGTCCGGAGGGAAAATACCTTGGAAGCGAACTCGCACGCGCGCTTCCTTGGACGCAAGTATAGCACAGGGCTTCTAGACTCTAGTCAACAGTTTCTCTGTGCAACCTCTGTGTTCTCTGTGACTCTGTGGTTGATTGAATTCGAGCCGCCACTCACCACAGAGTTACAGAGAACACAGAGGGTGCACAGAGAAAGCTAATCCCCGGCAAGCACTACACGCGGACGCAAGCTGCTCGTGTTGGCGTCGTAGCGACCAACGGCGACCAGTGCATTCTCGCCGTCGCACATTCTTACGTTCTCTCCGTCACTCCAGTTCGGTTCAGCCACCTTCACCTCTCTTCCGTGATTGGCCCGACTCACGTCTTCGGGGGTTAGATGCACGAAAGGCAGTTGCGAGAGCGCCGCTCCCGGAGGCACGAGGACCTCTCCGATCGACTCTTCGCCAAAATGGATCTTTAACTCGTCGAGCGTGATCGCCTGATCGATTGAAAAGTCGCCGACACGCGTGCGTCTAAGCTCAGCCAAATGAGCGCCAACGTACAAACGTTTGCCAAAATCTTCGGCCAACGTTCGTACATAAGTGCCGGAGGAACACGAGACACGCGTGTGGAAATCGAAAGTGCCGTCGAGGTTGTCCTTGATGAGTTGGTCTCCATCTTTGATGGCGGCGAACTCATATATGCAGACGTGTATGGACGCACGTTCCACGGTCTCACCACGGCGTGCCAGTTCGTAGAGCTTCTTGCCTGCAACTTTCTTGGCTGAATACATGGGCGGCACCTGGTCTATCTCGCCGCGAAGACTCTGCAGTGCTGCCTCGATCTCCTGTTCAGTCCAGGCGTCCGGCTTCGCGGGTGGGCCAGGAATCGGATTGCCGGTGAGATCGCCGGTGTCAGTTGAGTATCCGAGACGAATAATTGCTTCGTATTCTTTGTTAACTCCGCTGAGGAACTGCGCGAGGCGTGTAGCCTTTCCGAGGAGAATAACGAGAACGCCGGTCGCAAACGGATCCAGAGTCCCAGTATGGCCAACGCGACGCTCGCGAAGGATGCCGCGAGCTCGCGCGACTACGTCGTGGGAAGTAAGTCCCGCAGGTTTGTCGATTACCAGCACCCCGTCCATGTGCAGCATTTTAGATCAGCGACCCATTCGCGTTAATCTGTGTTCAATAATCGTGACTGATTTGCGACGTAAAACATTCGAGCGCGCAATAAAGCTACTGGCCGCCAAGCCTCGCTCTGTCGCCGAACTGCGTGAGCGGTTGATGCGCGCCAAAAACACTGATGAAGCAACAGTGGAAACGGTCATCTCGCGGTTGCGTGAGTATGGCTATCTAAACGACGAACGATTCGCTTTTAGCTACGCCTCTTACAAGGTGAAACAAAGACCAGTCGGTCGCCGGCGGCTCGAACGCGACCTCAAGTTCAAAAAGGTTGACACCACTGTTGCAAATGAGGCGCTGGAAATGGTCTACGCCGAAACTTCGGAGGAACAGCTGATCGATAAAGCCATCGAGAAACGACTTCGAATTCGTGGCAAACCGAAGAACCGTGCGGAGGCTAAAAGTCTGTTTGACCATCTGCTGCGACAAGGGTTTGGATTTGAGCTGGTGAGTGAAAAGGTTCGTTCTTTAGCCACCGATTACGCGGATGAAGAGTGATTTGCTACACTCGAATCAATGATGACTGGTAACGAAATTCGCGAAGCTTTTTTGAGGTATTTTGAGGAGCACGGACACGCTCGTGTGGGTTCGTCGCCGCTCCTGCCCGCCAATGATCCGACGTTGTTGTTCACGAACGCGGGCATGAATCAGTTTAAAGACACGTTTTTGGGCGTTGAGAAGCGCGAGTACGTGCGCGCGACGTCGTCGCAGAAATGCATCCGCGCTGGTGGCAAGCACAACGATCTCGACGAAGTGGGAAAAACCGCTAGGCATCACACGTTTTTCGAGATGCTCGGGAATTTTTCGTTCGGCAATTACTTCAAGGAAGACGCAATCAAGTATGCCTGGGAGCTGCTGGTTGATGTTCTAAACCTCGATCCCGCACGGTTGTGGTTCACGGTTTACGAGGGCGATGGCGAGGTTCCTGCTGACGAGGACGCCGAGAGATTCTGGGAACAGGTTGGGGCGCCGCGGGAACGCATCCTGCGCTTTGGTCGCAAAGACAACTTCTGGCAGATGGGCGAGACTGGCCCATGTGGTCCGTGTAGCGAGATCCATTACTACATGGGCGAGAGCCCCGACGATCCGGAGAATTCGGCTGAGAACGTCAATGGACCAGGCGATACGATCATGGAGATTTGGAACCTGGTCTTCATGCAGTTTGATCGCAGTGAACTTGAACCGGGTAAATACAAGCTTGATTCGCTGCCGGCGCCTTCAGTTGATACTGGCGCCGGGCTCGAGCGACTCGCTGTCGTGTTGCAGGGTGTGAAGTCAAACTACGACACTGACCTGATCCGCCCGATCATCAACTACACCGCGAAGCTCGCCGACCGCAATTACGAACCCGAGTCTCAGGAAGGATTCGCGATGCGCGTGATTGCAGACCACGCACGCGCCGCGGCTTTTGCAATTGCAGACGGAATTCTGCCCGGTAACGAAGGTCGCAATTACGTTCTGCGAAAGATCATGAGACGAGCGATCTACCAGGGTCATCACACGCTTCGCTTTGAAGGAGCGTTTTTCAAGGACGTTTCAAACTTCGTGGTCGACCTGATGAAGGACGCCTATCCCGAACTGGAAGCACAACGCGAGTTCATTGAGAAGATGGTCGGGCTCGAGGAAGAACGTTTCCGTTCGACGTTGACAGTTGGGCTGAATAAGCTCGACGAACTAATTAAGAAATACCATAACACCATGGAAGGTGTAGCTGTTATTGACGCTGAGGACCTGGCAAAATTGTATGACACTTTCGGAACTCCAATTGACCTCATGTTTGTAATTCTGTCTCAGGGGAAACACAAATTACGACACATGATGCGCTTTGACGGTGCGACAGAATACTATATTCACTCTGTCGTAGGTGAGGACATTACTGAAGAAAATTTCCGAAACGGCATTGAAAATTTACTTCGCCGATTACAAGGAGAAGCTCAGAAACAAACGAAGGAAGATAAAACTAAACCCGTATACGTCGCCTTATCTCGTCGCTCGGATACTAAGAGCGAGTTTAAAGGGTACGAGACTACTTCTTTACCGGACGCGAAGGTGATTGCTCTGATAAAAAGTGACAATAATGTCAATCAACTGAGCGAGGGCGACGAAGGTGAATTAATCCTAGACAAGACTCCCTTCTATGCGGAGAGTGGCGGCCAAGTCGGAGACGTCGGCATGATCACGAGTCCGACGACCGACTTGGCCGTTGTGCTCGATACCTATTCGCCTGCGCAGGGTTTGATAGTACACAAGATTAGAGTCGACAAAGGTGCTTTGAAAGTCGGCGATATCGTTTCAGCTCAGGTCGACGTGGAGAAGCGAGATGCGACGAGACGCAACCACACCGCGACTCACTTGATGCACGCCGCACTGCGTGAAGTTTTGGGAACACATGTAAAGCAAGCGGGGTCGGTTGTCGCACCTTCTTACCTGCGTTTCGACTTTACGCACTACCAGCCGATGACTGCCGCAGAGAAAGAAGAGATCGAACGTCTGGTCAACTCTTACATTCTCCGCAACGAGCCGGTGCAGACTGACGAGATGGCGATCGAAGAGGCGATGCGTTCGGGCGCGATGGCACTCTTCGGTGAGAAGTACGGCGAAAAAGTGCGTGTACTTTCTATCAAAGGTCTTGAAGGCATCTTTTCGAAAGAACTCTGCGGCGGGACACACGTGCGCGCCACCGGTGATATTGGTCTGTTTAAGATCACGAGCGACGAGTCGATTGCTTCTGGCGTGCGGCGCATTCGTGCGATCACGGGAATGGATGCGTACGAGCGATTTCGTGAGGCAGAGGTTCTGGTCGATGGACTGAGCAGCGGATTGAGAACTTCGCGCAGCGATCTGAGTGGCACTGTTACGCGCTTGCAGGAAGAGTTAAAGAAAGCGCGACGTGAAGCTGACGACTTGCGTTTGAAGATTGCCAGCGGCGTAACGAGTTCTTCGGCTAATGGTGATGAGTCTCGGGAAGTGGCAGGCATTAAGGTATTGGCTCGTGAAGCGAGTGGCCTGGATGCTGCCGCAATGCGACAACTGTCAGACACGCTGCTCGCGCGAATCAAATCTGGTGTAGTTGTGCTTGGACGAAGCAGTGATGGGAAAGTTTCGCTCATCGTACGCACGTCCGCAGACTTGACCGGAAAGGTCCCGGCCGGACAAGTAATCAAAGAGCTCGCGCCGATCATTGGAGGGCGTGGCGGCGGCAAAGCTGACATGGCAGAAGGCGGCGGCAATCAGCCGGAGAACCTCGCTTCGGCGCTTGAGAAAAGCTATGAAGTCGTGGAGAAGTTGCTCACTTAACCACGGATGAACGCGGATTGGATCCGGATTTAATCCGTCACCAATCCGCGTCCGTCCGTGGCTTACATCGTCTTTTGTTTTTCAGTTAGCGTGATGTTCATCTTCTCAAGTGTGAGCTTGTTTAGAGTGCCGGTCACCTTGAGTCCTTCCGCCTGCTGATACTTCCGCAGTCCATCCCGCGTTGCATCATCAAGCTTGCCTATCTGTTCACCGGCGTAGAAACCACGCTGCTTGAGAATGGCCTGCGCCTGGTTGATTTGGTCCTTCGTAGCACGGAAAACCGGGCCTCGCTTAACGCCCTGCTTCGTTGCTGACTTTGTCGAGGTTGAGATTCTGGGCCATTGCTCCGGTGCTGAGGACACAGAGCAGTAGCAGAGTAAGAGTGAGAATATTCTTCATTCGTTTCTTCCTTTGTGAGGCGCGCAGAAGCGCGCGGTTAATGGTTAAGTGTGAGGTTTCCTTCCGAAAACGGCTGTATCTTACAACGCCTGTCAAGGGCCACGGACGAACACGGAAATAAATCCGGATTTTAAATCCGTGTTTATCTATGGCCAACAATGTTTCTATGTGCTAGGATCCTCTCGGCTTTATGGGTAAGCCGTCTCACCGAAATGCAAAAATCACTCCTAATTCTGGCCATTTTAGCCGTCTTGGCGCCTGCCGCCCTCGCGCAGAGCTACCAGATCGATAACTTCGACTTTCCCAACGCAATCAAGGTTCAAACGCCTAAAGTCGAACCCAAGCCGGCTCCGCCAACGAAACAGCTCACGAAGCTCCGCCATTACACCTATACACCGACTGCCGGCACCCTGATCCATCTCACCAGCCAGCCCATCAATCCATCGCTTGGCAACTTCACCACCGGCAGCACAGACGTAGACAACTTCATCGTCGAATCCGGTAAGCGCAATTCGGTCGACCCGCTGTTGCTCTACTCCATCATGCATCAGGAGTCGAGCTTCAAACCCCGTGCTCTGTCCTACAAAGGCGCGCGCGGGCTAATGCAGTTAATGCCCGGCACTGCGAGTCGCTTTGGCGTGACCAATATCTGGGATCCAAAGCAAAACATCGAAGGCGGCGCTCGTTACATGCGATTCCTGCTGGATCTGTTTTCGGGCGATGTGCGACTGGCGCTGGCCGGTTACAACGCTGGCGAAGGCGCTGTGATGAAGTATCGCTACCAGGTTCCACCGTACAGCGAAACGCGTGAATACGTGCGTCGCATCGGAAACCGCTACAGCATGATTCGCGATCCGAACGCGCTGGCTGCCGGCACTCTAAACCGCCCGCAACTCGCACAACAGAAAGACCCGACCCCGCTCAACGTCTACGAACGCAGCGTCTTCATGACCAGGCTGCCGGACGGTCGCTTACAGCTCGTAAGCCAATAAAAATTTAACCAAAGTGGAACGCGGATGAACGCAGAACCGATCTGCGTTCATCTGCGTTTATTGTTATAGTGTTTGAGCGAGGACTAAAAACGATGACGTGTTCCTGCGGAGCCTATGTCCCCCCGAGCGTCCGCTTTTGTTCGAATTGCGGCGCGCCCGCATCAGATCCCGAAGCGACGAGAATCGCTCGTTTGCAATCTCGTGCACTGGAATACGGCGGCGATCAGGATCTCGAGCACACTGTCTTCACGGTCCGGCCCACGATGATCTTCATCAAGGCCGGTTATGCGCTCGCCGTTATCAGCGGGATTGCCCTTGTCTTCCTGCTGGCGTCGATCGGCGTGCCCGCGTCGATCTCAATCCCGCTCGCGCTCGCGCTACTATTGATCCCAGCTTATTACCACGTCCGGCGAAACATGATTCGGTACACTGTGACTGACTCGAAACTCCAGATCGACACCGGACTGATCGCCCGCACCACGAAAAACATTCCTTTGAGCAAAGTCCAGGACGTGACTGTGGCGGCTAGTATCCCGCAACGATTGATGGGATTTGGTGACATCATCATCGACAACGCCAGCGAGATTGGCGGCTCGATAGTGATGCACAATATCAGCAGCCCACGCCATTACGCCGACCTTCTTTTGCGTGAATTAAGACGCTGGCATTAAACTTATACCGTGCGGCGGAACCGCCGTCCGGGAACATCAAAGCCCGGGCGGTTTCTAAATCAACTTTGAACTCGACCGCACGAGGAGTTGTTGAATTGCGTTTTTCGAAAGTAGTCGTTTTATTGGGACTCTTGTTGGCATTAGCCGGTTCGGCTTTTGGCGATCCGGCATCCGGCGCATCCGTGCCTACTACAGCCGGCAAGTTCAAGTTAATTTCTAAAACAATCTCTCAACCTGCGACCCTCGACACCGGTGCGGCACCCGTAGAAACAAACCGCTTCGAGTACACGGGAAACGGCGTTAGAGCGTTGGTCGAAACTCATCGTTTTCAGCAGGAAACACAAGCCTACGAGTTACTCAGCCTCGTCGCCGCCCGGGCGCGCGGCTCGAACTCAAATGTCGAGATAGTTAACGGTATCGGCACTGCCGGTTTTGCCACCGAGCAAGAGATAGCGTTCGTAAAGGGCACCAGTTTTGTCTCAGTAAAAAACCTGACCGGACGGCAAGCAGACCTTAACGAACTGGTTCACGCCTGGGCTGAATCTCTCGATAAAGGCGAAGGTGATATTCCACCGCTGATCAAGCACCTGCCCAATCCGGAGCAGGCGCAAAAGAACGCTGTCTATCTCAACACTTTTGCGGATCTACACCGGCTCCCGTTTCAGCACGCCGTATTCGATGCCGTCCAATCAGGAGGCAATGCCGACGCGGTTTTGGCCACGTATGGTCCAGGCAAGGTTGTAATTGTCGAATTCAACACACCGCAACTCGCCACAGAAAACGATAAGCGCATAATCGCGCGTATCCAGGAACTCTGGAAACTGGGCCAGCCGGCGCCAACGGCATATCGTCGCGTCGGTAACTATTCAGTTTTCGTGTTTGACGCGCCCGACGAACAAACAGCCAAGCAGCTGATCGATCAGGTCAAATACGAGCAGGTCGTGCAGTGGCTGGGCGAGAATCCAAACATCCTCAGGGAAGCCGAAAAACATTATGTCAACACAACCCTGGGCGTCCTCGTCGCGGTCATTAAAGCCTCTGGGTATGCGCTAATCATGTGTGTGGGTATGGGTGTACTGATCGGCGCTCTGTTGTTTAGTTACAGACGTTCACAACAGAAAGCTGCGACTGCGTATTCGGATGCTGGTGGAATGCTGCGACTCAATCTCGACGAACTCACGCCTGAGACTGATCCTGGAAGATTGCTACGAGAAAGAAATTAGAAACAGGATTTTAGCCGCAGATCTACTACGGATAAAATCCTGTCCTAAAACCGGGTCAAAAAAATTGCGGGCTGCTGATTTTTCCTGGGAGGCTCCCCCAAGCCCCGTCAAGACGTCAATCAGCAGCTCCGCTATTATTGCTCTTCAACTGCGTCACAAACGTCACTCCGTTCCCCCAAAAGAGTCAAACGTTTGCTTCTAAAATCGTGAGAGGATGCCTCCCCCAAAGCCTCCACTCACCGCAGTTTCAAAGCCTGACCCGATTTACCCTTATCTACCCTTCTTGTTCTGTTCTCCTCTTTGGCAACGACCGTGCCAATTCTGCCCCGAACTTATTGAAGGTCAAAAGTTTCGGTTTTGCTCAGGATTCTTGTGTTGAGAAGGTAAGGAGTTTGTGCGGAAGCGGACACAAGGCATTTAGAGCTGTACACCTTCCATACAAACCCTACAGTACAAGCGGACGATTATCGCTCGGTCTGGGAAGTGCTTTGATGAACTCGTCGACTTCAGTGGCTGTGTTGTAGAAGTGCGGGGCGATTCTAAGGCGATTACCGCGAGGTGCAGTTACGATATTCCTCGCGTTAAGCTGGTGATACAGCGACATTGCTGACAAACCTTGAGGCGGGCGAATACAGACGATCTGGGACTTTTCTCCAGGAGTTCGAGAGCTCACAACCTCGTACGGTTTCCCTTTGAGGCCTTCACACAGATAGTCAGTTAGCTCTTCGAGGTAGTTCCCGATTCTTTGGACGCCATGGCTCGCTAGAAGCTCGAGGCTGGAGTTGAACCCATAAAACAGTGAGGCTGGGCCAGTGCCGGTCTCCCAAGCCAGCGTGCCCCGATTCCAGCCCTGTTCGAAGTTCAGGTAGTCGTCAGGATTCGGAACACTGATCCAGCCGACCAGTGTTGGCTGAATCCGTTCACGAGCACGGTCTGAGAGATAGAGGTAACCCACGCCCTCTGGAGCCATTAGCCATTTGTGACCCGCCCCGGCGGCAACATCTACGAACTCGGCTTCAACGGCCGTGGGAATCACGCCGAGGGCCTGAATAACGTCGACGACGAACAATGCGTCGTATTGTCTAACGACGCGGCCGAGTCGTTCGAGATCGACGCGGAAGCCGGACGCGTACTGAACGTGACTGACTGCCACGACCCGCGTGTTCGCGTCGATCATACTTGCGAGTTCGTCGAGATCGATCCGGCCGTTGCGCTCGTCGCACATACGCACTTCGACACCGAAGACGTCGCGTATGCGTAGCCAGGGATAAATGTTTGAAGGAAACTCGCGGGCGAAGGTGACGATGTTGTCGCCCGGACGCCATGTCAGTCCATTTGCCACGCTCGAGAGCGCGTCGGAAGTGTTACGCATGAAAGCGAGCTGCTCCGGTCGCGCGCCAAGAAGATTTGCCAACAGCTCACGCGCTTGTTCTTTCGTCGCCAGCCAATTGCGAAAGCCCGCGGAACCATTTTCGTGCACGTCTCTCAATTGCGATTCAACAGCCCGCATCGTTGTGAGCGGAAGAGGCGAGACGGCGGCGTGATTGAGGTAATTGCACCGCTTAGTTATTGGAAATAGCGCGCGTATTTCAGGGGTCATGAGCTATTGGAATATTTCACGCAAAGGCGCAAAGGAAGACGCAAAGGCGCAGAGAAGAGTTTGCGTCTTTGCGTCCTTCTTTGCGGCTTTGCGTGAAAGCGGCTTTGCGTGAAACGTTCATGGAGCATACGGCTTTCCGTAGAACTCTTTGTACAACCAACCGAGGACGCGTGCTTCCGCGGTGCACAAGGTTTCGATCCAGCAGTTGAGCAGGAACTCAGTCCGACCGCGCTGAAATGGAATTTTCTCAGCTTGCTCAATGATCGATTCGCCGCTACGTAAGTCGAGTTTGTAGGCTTCGGCTGTTGACTCGTTAGCCTTCGAGGCTGTGTCGAGCGCGCCGAGCAGTTGTCCAATCCAATCGTGCAAACTGCGTTCGGTGGAATTGTCAGCCAGTGCCTGGATGATTCCGATCGCCAAACGATCTTCAGCACGTTTGAACTGAAAGATCTCTTCGCCCTGCGCTTGCGTGTGCTGCTGCTTCCACTGAAACACTTCTTCAACAGACGGATGCCTGATGACCGCCACGCGCTGATCGTAATTCAGAAACCACTCGATCACGTCCGGAACAGAATCAACATCGACTTGCCCGAATGCGTCTCGTTGTAGCGGCGGCAGATTGAGATCGCCTTCCCCTGTCATACTGATAAAACTTCGCCGGAAGGATTCTTCAAGGCGAACGAGGCCCTGATCTCACCTGTAAGCTCTTCGCGTCGATTGCGTACCGGAAAGAATGAATACTTTGCGACTGCCTCGAGCGACTCATCGCGCAGCACTCCCAATTGTCGCAACGACTCGATCACGACCGTGGGACGCGCGCGCTTGTCGTCACCATCCTCGATCTTCAACGCGAGCCCAAGACCGTTCGGCCACTCTTCAGACGGAAGAATGCCGGCTGTGTAGACACCTTCAGCACCGACCTTTGAAACCAAACGATGTGGCGCCGCACGCATGACTTCGGTATCGAGTCGATCCGATGTCCCTCCGATTAACTCCGGATAAGCGCCCATGACGCGAACGATTCGTTCACACGCGCCACGCGTGGTTCTATCGAAGCTTTCAGGCGGCGAAACTAATCTCGCATACGCCAGCGCCATTGCTTTGACGGTGATTCCGAAGATCGGCGCTGCACAACCGTCGATAGCAACAGCCATATCCGTTACCGCAACACCGGAAAACTGCGCGATCGTATCGGCGATGGCTTTCTGTACCGGATTCTCAGGGCTTTCGTAGTTCTCGATTGGACCACCGAGATGAAGCGCCACCGCGAGCATGCCTGCATGTTTGCCGGAACAGTTGTTGTGCAACGCGTTTGGCTGTTCGCCACGGTCACGGAGTTCGCGGGCAGCTTCGACACCGTACGGCTCGTGCACGCCGCACTTGAGCGCCTCGGGACCGAGACCGATCTTGCGCAACATCGATGCGACGAGCTCGGTGTGAATCGGCTCACCGTTGTGAGACGCACACGCAAGAGCGACTTCGCTATCCGTAAAGCCGAATCTGTCGGCGGCTCCAGACACCAGCAACGGCACTGCCTGAAGTGGTTTTGCGGACGATCGAAGAAAAGTCACAGTCTCAAGTGCGCCGGCGGAAGCGATTATATTTCCGTCGGGCTCGACTACAACAATGTGTCCGCGATGGCGTGATTCAGTTATTGATCCTCGTCTGACTTCAACGAGCGGTTCTGCGAGCGGAATCTGTTGCGACATTGCCACGGATCTTGCCACAAAAAAGCACAAAAGGCACAAGAAGCACAAAACGATAATGAAGTATCTCACTTCATTTGATCCTTTTGTGCTTCTTGTGCCTTTTGTGCTTTTTTGTGGCCTACTTCTTTTTGCGAGGGAGGCTGAGAACCGTGAGCTTAACTGGCCGTCGTCCAAAGCGCATCGCTTCGCGTGTGCTCGGGGTCCAGATGTCGATACGACGACCACGCACAAGGCTGCCCGTGTCAGCTACCAGGTACTCACCACTGTAAGCACCGGCTTCAAGCCGCACGCGTGAACCCAACGGCAGGTGCCTCGGATCTGCAGCGATCAATCCCTTGGCAACGTATCGTCCGCTCGCCGTTCGTCCGCGCAAACTGTACGCGGTCGCGACGTATGTAGTCGGAGGCACAACGTAAGCTTCTTCAGCGGCGATCTTTTCGCCGAGGTTACCTTTTGAAGAAACTTCGAGAGCGACTGGAGTCGCAGCCTCTCCGACTGTGGTTGTTGATTTAGCTGTTTGCTGTTGTGTTTGAGAAGGCAGAGTTTCTGCCGAGAGAGTTCTGGCAGAAAGGATCAAAGAGCTACTTAGAAATGCGGTCGCAACGAGCGCACTTCCGCTGAAGATTGAATAGACTTTCAATTCGGGTCTCCTGTCCGACTTATTCCTGCTCTTCAGCGTCCTGCGTGAGTCCGTTCTTTCCTATGACTCATCCCCTGGCTCTAGGAGTCTGAAACAAAGTCAGCCGAGGTTGGGGGCTTGCATCCTTGATGCGGTGCGCTGAAAAGTCTGTATTAGGTAAAGCGAAAAGCGGCGATTACTTCCAGTAATTCTTCGCGATTGCCGCTATTCAAGGTTGAGGCTAGCACACGGTTCAAAGGCTGTTCAACCGTGAGATGGGCGTGATTTCTGTGAGAAAAATAACACTGATCAACTTAATTGGTGAAATATTGAAACTTAAGAAAAATCGATACGGTCACATCGACGGAAGAATTTTGCGCCCAAAATCAGAGTTTTAGGAAGTTCTCGACGATGTGCCGGCCTTCGGGATGTTGCTCGTCAAAGAGCTCTGGATGGAACTGAACACTGTAGAGTCGCCGGCCCTTTTGCTGCATCGCCTGGATCTGGCATGTCTCGTTCGAAGCAGTCGCACGAAATCCATCGGGCAGTTCTTTTACTTCGTCACAGTGGTTGTGCCAGACGGTCACTTCTGAAGGCAGACCTTTGAACAGTCCTTCTCCGGTGTTTTGAATGGGCAGAAATCCTCGTTCACGCTTGGCACCGTTGTAGCCTTCGCCCGGTTCGAGTCGTCCCATCAATCCAACCTTCGCCCCGTAAGCGATCGCGATCTGCTGATGACCACCACAAACTCCGAGAATGGGTTGGCTTGCTTGCTTGATAACCGAGAACACGCCGGCCATCGATTCAGGCGTGTACATCTCCCACGGATGACTCTGGCCACTCAGGATGATGTGCGACGGACGCAGACTGCGAACACGTTCGAGTGAGACGTTTTGAAAAGGTTCGATGAGGATTTCGAGGCCGGGAATCAAACGGCCAAGCACCGCGCGAATTTCGCGTGGGCTTGCGCCTTGACCATCGATTGTGTTGTCGACCAGGTAAACGAGCACCGTTACTTCAAACAGTAAAGCTTCCCATTGAAAGCGCCGATGTAAATGCGACCGCCAAGTATCGCGGGCGTCGCGTTTATATTATCACCAATCTTCAAACTGCTGATCGGTTCACCGTCTTCAGCCGACACCGAATGCATCCAGCCGGCTTTGTCACCGAAAACGAGGCGGCCATCAACTAAAGGCGACGTGCCCCAGATCGCGGCTTTCGCGCGATATCGCCAAACAACTTCGCCCTTGTCAGCCGTCAGGCAATAGAGATAACCATTGCTGGAACCGATATGCACTCTTCCATTCGCAACGATCGGGCTCGCCCAGAATCCACTTCTTTCCTTGCCCGTTCCACCTTCTGCTTTGTACTTCCAAATGAGCTGGCCATCGGCCTGGTTGAAGCAATAGACGTAACCGTTCTCTGCGGCCGTGTAAACCTTGCCTTCGTAAACCGCCGGAGTCGAGTCAGAATCAGCGCCGATGCGCGCTTTCCAGACTGTCGAACCATCAGCAAGATTGAGACAGAACAAGTCGCCTTGCTCGGTGCCGATGTAAGCTCGGCCATCGACGACTGAGAAACTACCCTCCATCGAACCGAGTCGTTGGGTTTTGTAGATCAATGCGCCGTCTTCCAGATTGAGGCTGTAGAAGAATCCGTCCTCGCCGCCGAAGTAGACGCGGTTGTCGATGACAGCAGCGGAGCAATCGACTTCAAAACCGGTCTTGTATTTCCAGAGAAGAGTGCCGGTGTTTTTGTCGAGGCAGTAGATGTAATGATCGAGACCGCTGGCGATCAAGCGCTCGCCGACGATTGTCGGCGTGGCTTTGAGACTGTCTTCGGTTTTGAAAGTCCAAACGAGGCTGCCGTCTTTTGCGTCGAGGCAGTAGAGACGGCCGTCGGCTGAACCGAAGTAGACGCGGTTCTCGTCGACGGATGGTTGGCCCGGCCAGCTCGAACCGCCCCACGGATCTCTGTGCAAACGGCCAGTGATGCCCTTGGTTTCAAACGACCAAACGACCTGCAAAGGCGCGTCAGACCAGGGGCCGGTACCGTAAAAATTGCGGGAAACGTTACCCAGCCAGAACGGAACTGATGTTGGCGGCTTGGGTGGTGGAGGCGGTGGCTTCGCTTCGGTCTCAGTTATCACCTTACCGCCACAAGCGGAAAGTAATAGCAGGGCCACGAGAACGTACTGTAGGGGCGGTCTTAACTGGCCGCCCCTGTGTGATTCCATCGCAGGGGCGGCCACGGAGGGCCACCCATACGTACATTCTCTGGTAGCTTGGTTCAGCATTCAGTCCTGTAACCACTCACCGGAATAGACTACTTCAGCCGTTCCCGTGATCACAACTTGCCCGTCGGGTCGCCACTTAATTCGAACTTCCCCACCCTCCATCACGACACGTACGTCACGCTCAGCTCGTTCGTTAACCATCGCGGCGACGGCACCCGCGCACGAGCACGTCCCTGAGGCGGTTGTCTCCCCAACACCACGTTCCCAGATCCGCAACTCGATCAGGTTTCTTTCCACAGGCCGCACAAACACAACGTTCGTGCGATCGGGAAACTGCGGATGCACTTCGATCGCTTTCCCTATCGCTCGCCAATTCAACGCATCGAAATCGTCGACAAAGATACAGCAGTTCGGATTACCCATCTGCATCGCAGTGACGGGATAACTCTCGCCATCCACAAGTAACGGATAACCGATCACCTTTTCAAGCGGTGGCGCGATCGACATCGGTATGGATTGCGTGTCGAACTTCGGCTCCCCCAACTCTGACTCGAACAAAAACTTGCCCGGTTCGGGTCGCCCGCGAAGAAAGTATCGCTTCAATCCCGTTTTTGTACTCAGTCGTAGTTCATCTTTGGACCAAAGACTTTTGTAATACAGATACGCAACGGCACAACGAGTTCCATTGCCGGATAGACCTGCTTCGCTGCCGTCCGGATTGAAGATGCGACAGTTAAAATCCGCTTCGTCTGTCTGAGACTTTGCGATGATCGCGATACCATCGCCGCCTGCGCCGTAGTGCCTGTTACAGATCCGGCGTGCAAACTCGCCGAGATCTTTAACCTCATTGAGTTGCTCTGCCTCGATTACGAGATAGTCGTTTCCCAGTCCGTGGAATTTAGTGAATTGTGGACGCATTAATCTGTGTAATCTGTGGATTATTCCGGTTTGCCTGCGAACGAAGCAAGGAGGATTGCGATTGGGTCGATACATAATGAACGCGGTTCGACGTCTCGTGGATAGTTGTTGACCATGATCGAAAAAGCGAGCTTCTCGCCGGCTGCCGTCGTAACGTAACCACCGAGACTCACGGCGGAACTCAACGAACCTGTCTTTGCGCGCACGTTGTTCTCAGCGGGCGTGCCGCGGAAACGGTTTCGTAATGTGCCATCAACGCCGGCAATCGGAAGTGCATCACGAAACACATTCGCGTAACGATGTTTGCTCATGAACGTCAGCAACTGCACTGATGCTTCCGCTGTGATCATGTCGTTGCGCGAGAGACCGGAGCCGTCGTCGAGATTGAGCGCTTCGGGCCGGATACCGACCGTTTTTAGGAACGACCGCACAGCTTCAATTCCGAGTTCCTCCGATGTTTGCCCGAGGCTGGACATCGTTGCCGGCGGCGGCGTGACCTTGCCCAACGTACGCAGAATAAGCTCCGTGTAAAGATTCTGACTTGGTTTCAGTGTCTGTGCGGCGATCAAACTGAAAGGCGGCGATTGCAACGTTGCGATCTCGTTCTGAAACGGACTCGCCGAGTTTGAGCCGGCTACGGGTGTCCCCGTCAGCAATGTGGGCAAACTCGTCTCTCCGGTCGTTCGCGACTTACCCGTAATCACGACGCCCTTCTGTGCGAGCGACGTGCGCAGCAGGTACACAAACAGCAAAGCGGGATGCGAGATGCCGATGCCGCCGGTGTAACCTCTATCTTCGAGCGGGATCGTCCCGGTGATCGTGATTGAATTCTCACCGAGGCCACGATGAATCGAGATCTCGCGTCGCAGACCTTTAGCTGACGTGATGACTTTATTAACGATTGTTAACAACGGATCAGGTGGACCGGTTGTGATCAGTGCCGGCTGGCCCACGGCGGGTCCGGGTTTGATAAATAGATCTAGTGCGTTGTCGTTAACCGTCAGCGGAGTGATTTCTGCGCCGTAGTACCAGGTCAGATCTTCCCAGTTCCAACCGGCTCCGTATTTTGGTCCGACAAAGTAACTCTCATCACCGACGAGATCTCCTTCGACACGTTTCACCCCTGCGGCCACGATGCGCGTCGCGAGATCGTCGATTGCTTTGAAGTAGTCGCCGCTGTTGAAACGCGCGGCGATTGAGGGATCGCCACGACCGTAGATCGTCAAATTGCCGCGTACCACGCCTGTTGTATCAGGGCGTGTCGTTGCGTAAACCGAAGTGGAGAATCTGTAATCGGGAGACAAGCGATCGAGTGCGGCCGCAACCGTGTAGAGCTTCATGTTCGAAGCCGGGCGTAGAAGTTTGGCGGCGTTTTCTTCGAAAAGAACGCGGCCCGTGTCGAGTGAAACGACTTTTACGCCGACCATGGCCGAAGATAATTCGGGCCGCGCCAGGATCTCCGAGATTTTAGTCTGCAGTTCCGGCAGCGTCTTCGCCGGTGTAACGGCGATTCTCGGCGAAGGACTTGGCTGAGCCGCTTGAACACCTTGGAACGTACTGTAGGGGCGGCCCTCCGTGGCCGCCCTCGGTTTGTCATAATATTTATTGGCTACAGGTCTGGTCCCAACCGAGGGCGGCCACGGAGGGCCGCCCCTACAGTACGCACCGTGGTGCGCAATTGAACTCTGCGGCAAGCCTGCGAAGAGGATTGATATCAGAAGTAGGTAAACTAGCGATGTCAGTGATCTCTTCATATGATTTCGGCGTTCTTCGCTTTCGTTTGACGCACTCTTGCCATCAACTCGACAAACTGCGGATCCTCACGCAGCGACGACCAATTCGGATCGCTCTGGAAACACGGCCAGTTTGCATTGCCCAGCGAGATCGAACGCTCCAGCCACTCAAACGCGTCTCCACGCAATCCCTCAAGCGCATAGACGGATCCGATCGAATAACTGATATCCGCATCAACTTCGCCGTTGCGCTTCACGTCAGGCGTGATTTGCGCGAGCGCCTCGTCGTGCTTGCCTTGCGCACTCAAGAACATCGCCATGAACGGCCGGATCCCATGCATGTTTGGATGCTTCTCGACGACGTCCTTCATCAACTCCGCCGCCGCATCCGTCTGTCCCGTGTAATACAACGCGAGCCCGCGAAACGTTCGCACGAGTGCATTATCCGGATCGCCGGCGGTGTCGAGCTCGCGAAACGTCTCATCGAAATGACCCATGTACATATGCACGAGCGCGCGACTGTAACTCGCAACGACATGTGCCGCCGGATCGAGCCGGACTAATCTGTCATACGAACGCAGCGCCCGGCCATACTCGCCATCCAGTCGGTGCAACAACGCCTTCACAAAATGCACCACCGGCTCATTCGGCGCTTCACGTCGCGCACGATTCACCTCTTCGCGTGCTTTCTGTTTGTTACCACGCCAGAGATAGACAAACACCATCAGCATGCGCGCTTCGAAGATGTTTGGATCGATAGCGAGTGCCCTCGTGAACGCCTGTTCAGCCTTTTCGTAATCTTCCGAGCCGCCATACCCCTTGAACACGCGATTCACATGACACGCGCCGAGACCGTCATGAGCGAGTGCAAAGTTTGGATCGAGTTGAATGGCGCGCTCGAAATGCGCAATCGCTCCGTTGCAATCGTCGTCCGACAAAGTGCGAAAGATGAAACGAGCAAACAGGTCGCGACCGCGCAAGTACTGCTCGTAGGCCGCCGGATTTTGCGTGGCAGCCTTGCCGATTCCGACTTGCTCCGCAGGACTGAGCTCGACGCTCAAACCCTCGACGATTCGTTGTGCAATCGTGTCCTGGACCACGATGATATCTGACGCGGCTGTGTCGATGCGATCGCTCCACAATAACTCGCCCGAAGCGACGTCGATCAGTTGCGCGGTCACTCGGAAACGTTCACCAGAATGAATAAAGCCGGCCGTAAGCACCGCACTCACACCGAGCTCCTCTCCAATCTCGCGCGCATCGCGTTGCTGTCCCTGGTAGCGAGCGATTACTGACGACGGTCTGACAACCAGTGATCGAACGCGTGCAAGCTCAGTAATCACAGCATCGGCGAGTGAGAACTCATAAAAACTAGCGGCCGGATCGTTACTCAGATTTCGGAAACACAGAATCGCGAGACTCTTCTTCTCCTGATCCGTGACGGTGGTGAAAGGAGTTTCGTGAATGCCTGACTTCGACGGTGTATTCAAATTTGGCGCTGACGTCGGCGATTCGGTTCGCGTGATTGATTTCAACCAGCGCACCGCGCGTGAGACGGGATTCGCGCCGCTCAAATGTCTCGGCGGCTCCGGGACGACGTTCTGATAGCTGCTAACGCCAGTATCAACCTCGTGTAAGACTTGCCGCAGCTCGTTGCGAAAGTCTTCCATGTTCTGGAAACGATCTTTCGGTTCTTTCGCGAGCGCCTTGTTGATGATCTGCTCGAGATGCGGAGGAATCCCGCTCGACCGCAACTCCGCTATCGGTCGCGGCGGATCGTGCAATACGGCGTGACGCACGTCGATCGTAGTCTTCCCGCGAAACGGCCAGGTGCCGGTCAGCATTTCGTACAGCAATACGCCGGTGGAAAAAATGTCTGCACGTTTGTCGACGCGATCACCACGCGCCTGTTCCGGCGCTGCGTAAGTAGCCGTGCCATAAGGGACGCCAACTTCTGTAAGTTCAGTGCGATGGATTCCGGCGGTTGCGGCTTCGGTATCGTCGAGCAACTTGGCTAAGCCGAAGTCGAGCACCTTCACCTGGCCCGAAGATGTAACCATCACGTTGCCTGACTTTATATCGCGATGAATGATGCCGCGAGCGTGTGCGGCGGCGAGAGCCTCAGCGACCTGCAACCCGATCAGTAATGCGGTTTTCAGTTCGAGCGGACGGCCGGCAACAAGCTGCCGCACATTCTTGCCTTCGACAAACTGCATCGCGATGAAGTGCACGCCGTCAACTTCGTCGAGATCATAAATAGTGCAGATGTTTGGGTGGTCCAACGACGAGGCGAGCTTTGCTTCTCGTTCAAATCTCTTGAGATTAGCTGCTTTTGCGCTGAGCTCGGGAGGTATGACTTTAATTACCACCGTACGATCGAGTTTCGTATCCGTGGCTTTGTAAACCGCGCCCTGCCCGCCCACACCGAGCTTGTCGGTGATGCGAAAGTTACGGAGCGTTTTGCCGATCATTTCTTTGGCCACGGATTACACGCGAAATCAAGAAACGGATGTATCAAATGTTGCCAAGAGTTCGTCAGCAGTTGCGGTTGCGGTGCCGACCTTTCCGACGACGATTCCGGCGGCGTGGTTTGCCAGCGTTGCAGCCTCGAGCATCGTTGCGCCGGAAGCGAGGGCACCGGCGAGAGCGGCGATGACTGTATCACCGGCGCCGGTGACATCATAGACCTCACGCGCCGCGGTTTCGACAAAAACCGGTTCGTCGTGGGCCTCAAGCAGCATCATTCCACGATCGCCGCGTGTTATTAACACCGCGTCACATCCGAGTTTCTCGCGAATGACTTTCGCCGCATGCAGTGAACCGGCGTCGGAATGATCTTCGGTGTCACTCATGCGCAGTGCTTCGAGGTGGTTTGGCGTCACCAGCGTTGCCGGACGATAGTAATTAAAGTTTCGCAGCTTTGGATCAACCAGCACTGGTACCTGCTCATAAGCAATCGGGAGGAACTCGCGCAATATGCGCGGCGTCACCACGCCCTTGTCGTAGTCTGAAATGACAAAGGCGTCGGCGTGCTTTAGTGCGTCCTTAAGGGACGAAATGATCTGATCTTCTACCTTTGCTGCCACAGGCACGCGCGACTCACGGTCGGCCCGCACAACTAACTGACTGTGTGCGATGATGCGAGTCTTTGTGGTTGATGGTCGCGTCTCATCTACAATGATCGACTGGTCCAAAGAGCCGAGTTCGCGCAGTCCGGCTCGCACACGTTCGCCGGAACCATCGTTACCCACCACACCAATAACTGCTCCACGGGCGCCGAGCGCTACAAGGTTTGCCAGCACATTCGCGGCACCGCCAAGATGTATCGATTCTCGACGAACATCAACTACCGGCACCGGCGCTTCGGGCGAAATGCGCGTCACGTCGCCCCAAACAAACTCATCGAGCATCACGTCGCCGAGCACTAGTACATTGCGATCGCGAAATGATCGCAGTATTTCTGAAGCACGTGTTTTGGTTAACTGAGACATTTACGACAATAAACGGTCGATTGCGGCCGTGACTCTCGCCACCGGCACGCGCAGGATACATTCAGGCTGCGCAAACTGCTCGCAAAAATACCCGTGACAGGGCTGGCAAGGCATCTCTTCGAACACGACTTCGGCTGGAGCCGAATTCCATGGACGCCAGTGGGCGATATTCGAAGATCCGAACACGACGACCGAAGGCGTTCCAACTGCCGCTGCGATGTGCGCGATGCCACTGTCGTTGCCGACAAACAGTTGTGAACGAGATGCGAGCGCGGTCACTTCCGGCAGAGATAAAGCGAACGTCAACACGTTGACAGAGGTTTCCGAACGCAAATGCTCGAGCAACGCTTGTTCGTTCGGCGCCGCAATGGCGACTGAAGTAAATCCCCGTTCCGCTAAAAACTCAACGACACGCGCAAAATTCTGCGTGGCCCATTGCTTGGTTGCAAACGCCGCAGCCGGATGAATCAGCGCGATGTTTTGTTCGCCGAGTCCAGCCTCGCTGAGCACACGAGCAACTTTTTCCGCCGCCTTCGGTGATATTCCCAAACTAGTCCGTGGTCGATCCGTAACCGGAACGCCGGTCCAACCCAGCAACGCGAGTTGTTGCTCAACTGAGTGGGTCTTCTGCTGTTGCCAGATCAACAAAGGCGACGGGCAGGCGTGATTATGAAGTTGTCCGTATTGATACGACTTGAACCCGACGCGATGACGCGCGCCGATGGCTCTCGTCAGGAACGTCGCTGTCGTGCCGCCATGAAGGTTGTAGACCACGTCGTAATTTGCGGCTCGAAGTTCGCGGGCGACACGCGCTCGTGCCATCAATCCGCCACGCCCCAGCGTGATTACATTGTCGACGTGTGGATGATTATCAAGGACTGGCGCGACCCAGTCCTCGACCAGGATGTCTACCTGCGCATTTGGGAGAAAACGTTTCAGTGCGAAGAGTGAAGGCGTTGCCAGAACCGTGTCGCCGATCGATCGTAGACGAACGATCAAAACCTTGCGCACGTCGCTCCAGTCCCAGCGCGCTGGTGCTAGCGGCTGGGCCGCGTCCTGACCCTGCAATCCGTACATTGCCTGTGTTTCGATGACGCGTAACTGAGGAGAAAGCTCAACAATGTCGCGCAGGCTGTTCATCGCCTCACTCTTCGATGGTCGCCTCGTCGATTAGCATTACCGGGATGTCGTCGCGGATGGGATAAACGCGTTTGCATTCGACGCACTTCAGAGCGTTCCCATCAGGCTTCAGCTCAACTTTCGCCTTGCAAGCCGGACACGCGAGTATTTCCAAGAGTTCCTGACTAACTGCCATGGGCTAGACCTTTCTAAGGCACTTCTGCGGGAATGCAGAAAGCTTACCACAAAGAGTTGATTTCGGGGCGTCTTGGAGTGCGGTGCCTTGGCGCCGCTTTGGTAAAATACCAAAGCGCCAACAAGTTGGCGCACTCCAAAGAGGCGACCTATACTTCCGTTATGTCTCTGGAATTCGCACTGCAATACGCTTGTCCCCTCCGCGCCAATTATTCCGAACGCCACTTGCGCGAGTGGGGACGCCTGAGCAGTTTGCACGCAAAACTCACTACCGGCGATGCGAGCGCGCCTTCAATCGACAAATTACAGTGGGTGGAAAATGCGAGCCCTGAAATCGAGCGCATGCAGGAAGCCACTGTAATCTGTTCCCACTGTCCAGCGTGTTTGCCAGTGGACACCGCGGGTGACGGAGAGTCAGTGGGCTGTCTCGGACGTATCAATTACCCGGTTGAAGCGCAGTTTGAAAAGTTTCTCGCCGACCGGGTCCAACTCTCGCTCGACACACTCGACAAAGAAGATCAACCACGACTGCTTCGCATTCTGATCGATCCGGAGTCGCCGTTTGATGGTGAAGCGACGAAAGAACTGCGTCGCGTTGTTACTGAGGATGGACTGCGATTCTTTGAACTGCGCGTGCCGATCGTGCTCACGCGTGAAGCCGCACGACTCACAACCGACAACATCTTCGATCTGCTTGCTGGATTCAGATCGGAAGACAGCGCAACGACCACCTACACTCGAGAACTCCCGTTCGAAGCGGCCGCTGACTACTACGATTTTCTCGATCTGATTTTGCGCAGTGAACTGAGCCAGTCGGAAGTTGCTCGCCTGACTTCGCGCAGTCGAAACTACAATCAATTTCTGCGTCTGCTCACCGCGATTGAAAAGGCCGAAGCATTCAATACGCGAGTTCTGATTGACTGACAACCACCGGCGGGCACTGAATACACGTGCCACAGACAAGGCAAACCTTTGGCGCGCCGCAGGTGGCGCAATCAGCAACGCAATACTCGCACAACGCATGTCCCGCAGCGCAGCGAGTTAACGTCTCCGATTTTCCGGCACAATTAGTACAAACTGAAGGACCGCACTGATTGCACTGACTGCACACCAAACAAATCTTCCCCTGGTGACACTTTTCGCATTCGACGAAACAATATTCACATAACGCGTGACCAGCATCGCAACGTGTTAACTCCGCCGCTGAGCCACCGCAGTTGCCGCACACTGTCTGTTGCGTTGGGGTCGGATCCGGTGTCTGGTCCAGGTCGAGGAAGAATTCGCGTTTGTCAGTCGGCAGTTCTGTAAGATGTTGAGCAGCCCACTGTGCAGCCTCTCCATTCAACGGGCTTTTGATGTTGTAACTCTGAAAAGCCAGCATCTCGCAGACTCTCATGATGACGCTGCTGAGTGATTCTGCAGCGCTCCAGTTATCAGTGATGCAAACGGCATGAGGCGCGATATTCGGATGGAAAACCGGCGTCAACATTCGGCAGATCGGCGCGTCGCGTGGATAGCCGCGCGGGAGGGAGATCTCCAATCGGTGTCGATCGACAAAAAAGATTTGCTCTCCTCGCTGCTGTAAGGACCGCACAGATAGAAACAGGCGATACACTTCGGGCGGATTGCCGGAAACACCCTCTGTTTCGATGAGCGGATGCCTTCGTACGAGCCTGCGGATCGTGTCGTAGTCTGATTGAAGGCGTGTAAGTCGTACGTTGCTCATGGTATTGCTCCTTGAAATTCTTCTCTGTGCAGCCTCTGTGTCCTCTGTGTCTCTGTGGTTAACTATTACGTGGGCAGATCAACCACAGAGACACAGAGGACACAGAGGCTGCACAGAGAAACCAATTAAGATCTTCTAACAGTTTCCAGCGCCGATGCTATCGCCGAATCGACAATCACAAACTGACCCTCGCCACTGCGTGGGTCCATCCCAACCATAAAACCCAACAACCGGCCGCTTTCGTCGTACATCGCACTCCCCACGTCGGCCGTGCTGAGAGGGGAACTGGCTTTCACGACAGTGCTCCAGCCAATTGTTGTGCGCCGGCTGGCACGACTGAGAACCGTTCCTTTTGTCACCATCCATCCCCGCAACGGATTTGGAATTACGAGGACCGGATGGCCGGGAATTACGGCTTCTGCCGCTGGGTGAAATTGGATCTGACCGGGAGCTTGATCCGTCTCAACCGAAACGATCGCGAGATATACCGGGTCACCTTGAGCCCAGCGAATTTGCCCCGGCAAAGTACGGCCGTCGCTGAGGTTCACCCAAATTTCAGCCGGCCGAAGCGGACTTCCGTTTCCATCAAGAAACGGCACCGTGAGAATCCACGTACGGCCCGCCTCGTTGGCAATAATCACGCCCTCCCTTTTGGCCGACTGGTAGCGATTCAAAAGCGGGTCGTGTGCCTGGATCACGACTGTTGAGTTACTCAAGCGTTGCAGTAAATCATTGCCTCCCTGTGGCGCTGACAATGACGTTGCTCGTTCAGTTCTGGACCAGCAGAAAACCGCCGTCCCAAAAACTCCCATCCCGAGAATCATTGAAATCACACCGAGCACGCGAGCTGAAACCATCAGATCGTAGTTTCTCTTTCTCGCCAGGTAGAAAACGCTCGCGCCGAGCACGACACCTAACGCCGCCAGGATCACAGCACCCGTCGCGATATTTGCAAATCGACTCATGACTTGCTGACCTGGAATCCCGGCTGGGTCATGTTTGAAGAAGTAGATCAGCAGGGTTACTACACCTGCACTTAAGACGATGGAAACAACTGGCAAGACGCGGATGAGAGGACTTGTTTGGGCGGATCGAGCTTTAGCAGCCGGTTTTGCGTCGCGGGCAGCGACGGCTTCAGGAGTGATCGTGACAACCTGATTCTCCGCGCCTCCCCACGCCCACTTTGACATACAGCTTTGGCAAAGCTGGTGGGCCTTTAGCAGGACCGGACTTCTGTTGCCACAGCGAGGACAAAAATACGTATCATCCATGTGCGTCAGAAACCGATCAGCAAAAGCAGAAACACTATTGTGTAGACCATGCCAATCACTTGAGCTCCATATCCGAGGGCGAGATATGTTCCGACCTCACCCACCAGTAACGTGTGCGAACGATAGGCCTGGATGCCGGCGATGGCTCCGGTAAGTGGTGCCGGCAACCCAAAGATCGTGATCACAAAGAGGACGATTAACTCAATGCGTCTTTGTTTGCGCAATTTATCCTCCGCTACCCACTCTCGATACTCCTCCTTGGTCATCGGATCGGCCCACGGGAATCTCGCCCCGCACGTGCATGACAAAAAGCTCGATGGAATCTTGCTCGCGCAGTCGGGACAGTTTTTCTCATCACCCCAACCGCGCGCCGACGAGGTCGGCGGCGGCGGTTTCTCAGCGACAGCCGCGGCTTTGCATCCGTACGTTGCGCAGCCGCCCATCTCTTTCCAACAAATCTCGTGGTAGGGTGAATCACACTCCGTACATGTGAAGAAGAGATCGAAATCAGAAATTTGCGTGTTGCAAATAGAACAGCGTTTCACGTTAACCTCCGGTCAGAACCCTTTAGTCTCCTGTTCCCACTCCGCCAACAAGGACGAGTAGGTTGACAATATGCAGGAGGCAGACGATGCCACCGATTATCTGCGCCGCCGTAGCCATTCCCTCACCCTCGTAACGCGGATCCATCGAAATCTTTTTCTTTGCTGAGGTGCCTTTCACGATCGCCATTGGGCCAAGAATGAATCCGAAACAAAAGATGCCGATGATGGCAAACTTCAGTGCATCTTTTGCTTCCGGTAAGGTCTGTTTTGGCCCGGTGTAATCAGTTGGCGACTGGTTGCGACAACGAAAACAGTAAGCGTTGGTAATAATATCGCCGCATGTAGGACAAACCATCTCCCAGGCTGACAATGGTCGCGTCGGCGTTGCCACAACTGGCGCGACATCCTTGAGTTGTTGCAAAGGACGATTTACACAACCCGGATTGTTGCATCCGTTCTCTTTGTCCCAGCAACGCGCATGATATGGATTCTCGCAGGCGGCGCAGATCGCTCCATCTTCGCCCAGCAAGAATAGGCCCCGACACCACTGACAAGGCTGCCCTTCGTAACGCTTGTTAATCTTCATTCGTCGTACTGTTTCCGACATACAGTTTTCCTCCGCAGTTTTGGTGTGGTTAGGGTCGAGCGCGTTAGATTTCCACTTTGGCTTCTCTTATGCGCTGGTCTGTTGGTGCTATTCGTTTCTTCGCGCGTTCTTCGAAGAGGAGTATGGTGTCGCCGACAATGATTTGATCTCCGGACACGAGTCGTCTTCGATGAACGGGCAAGTTGTTGACGCTAACTGGCGCGTCGTTTCTTGATTGAACAAGCTCGTAACCGTTTCCGGCGCGATGAAGTGCGACGTGTTCCGGCGCGATCTTCGGATCCTTGAACAAGTAAATGTTTGCAGTTGGCGAAGCTCCGACGATCGTTGGGTTGTGGTAGAGAATGAATGCTTTGCCTCGCAAGGGTCCGGTCAATACGCGTATCCAGCCGTCACGTCCCAGGCGCTCGCTTAGTGCGACGAAGATTCCGACGCACAAACCGACCATGCTCAGGCCGACAAGCCGCATGACGTCGCCTTGTTCGACGGAAGGGATCAGAAATCGATTGATGGGATCAAACAACAATCCACCGAGCACACCGCCGACTAGTCCGCCCATCACAGACGCGCGTCGTTGTCCTTTTGTACTCTTAATCAAGTTCATCGCGAGACCCATCGCCCCGCCAAAGACGGCCCATGCCAAACTTCGGAGAAGGATGAATCCGATGAAGAAAGCAGAAGGCCAAAGAGTTAAATCGGTTATTTGTGCAAGGTCAGGTGTACCTGGCAGAACCGGAATGAGCGAAAGGATCAAACCGGCTGGAATGAAGGCTATTAAGGAGAACAGTAGCGTGAAGCCCACTCCACCTAACCAACGACCCAGATTGCTTAGGAATCTGCGACTCGCAATTCCGTCAGCGATATAGATGAACAGCACGATGAGCACCGAGGTCATTGGAAAGACCAGGAAAAACGCTCCATCGCTTTCGCTCGCATCGTCGAGCCATGGTTCAAGAATCAGCCAGGTCGTGAATCCGCCGAGTAAGCCGGCTAACGGCGTAAAAAAGAGATGCGACAACAGCAGGCGGCGGAGCGGTGAAACAGGCTCTTCCACGATGGGTTGCGCATGTTGCAAAACCGCTTTTGCGTGGGCCAGCGTTGAATCGACAGTTGGCTGGTAGAGATCGTCACGTGAGATATGAAGTACTTCGTCCATCGTTCACCTCTAATAGGTCTCAGCGCCAAAGGCGCTCCGTAACTGGAATCACGGCAGAACCCCCTGCTCCTGAAAACCTTTAAGCTGCTGTTCGTACTCGGCCTTGCCCGGTGGATTTACCGTGGCCGCCTTTGTCAAAAGATCGGCGACGCGCGCTCCATCTTTATTCCGTGCTGCTTCGCGCGCTAGCTGCACATACATGTCTCCCAGCACAACGCGCTGGTTGGCCAGATCGCGAGAAACAAACTCAGGAGTGCGATTGGTTTTGATTACTTCATCCAGTTGCCGCAGCATTTCACGCGCGACAACCCGATCGCGTTGCACACGCTTCAGTGCTTCGTGTGCTTCGGTCACTGCCTGAGCTGCAGGTTTTGCAGAGTCGCCTAATGGCTTGAGTGCCTCATTTGCCTGATCGAGTCGAGCAATACTGTCGTCGACCGTCTTTCCTGCTTCATCACCAACACCACCGCGAATCACCGCCAGCAAGTCAGTATTCAGACTTGAGACTGCTTCCTTGGCAACCTGGGCGTTCTCGTCACCAGAATTCCTGGACCACCACATGCCCATCACGAAGCCAAACAGGATTCCGACGAGCGCAACGGCGAGAAACCACGTGTTGCTTAACGCCTCTCCAGAGCCCTGCGGTGTCGCGGCAGCAGCAGCTAATTTCGACGCAGCATCAGCACCGTCCATCTTCGGCGGCTCGGATTTTTCGCGTGGCTCGTCCCATGAATGCTGATGACTTCCAATCCAGTATTGCCTGACCCGCCATGGCTTGCTGTCGCGCCAACTGAACACGCCATGAACTTTCCGCACCGGGTCGTAGACGAGAGCAACCTGAAACGCAAGATTGAAAAAGCTCTGCTGGATAAACTGGTCCTGCTCGGAAAGAAAGATGCCGAAGTTTGGATGAGTGTGATACCAGCCTAAGATTCGTTTCCCGGAGTGAGTTTTATCCATCTGCTCATGGATGTGATTCCAGGTCTCGTGAGTGATCGTTAACTCAGTGCCTTTCTCCTCAGCATGCAGTGCTTCAATGACGTGGTCCACCTTTATGTATGGACCATTTTTATCTTGCAGTACGTCACCTACAAGAATGCCGCCGACCTCGCGCGTCTTTTCGGCGTTGTTGCAGATGCGATCGAAGGCAGATTCATCGATATAGATGCGAAAGTCATACTGAACCTGAGGGAACGACTGCTTCGCCAGTTCCATCTGAGATAAGGCTCTATAGTCCATAGCTGCTCATGCTTCTTTCGGAGCTGAAGTAGATAGCTGGTCCATACCAAAAGAACTTGCGAGTGGACCCAGGCACACGTCTGCGTCACTATCAAATAACCAGGCTTCCTGCTTGTCGATTCCTTGTCTCGCCACAATGATGTCGAAAGGTGGAATACCGATCTCGGCAGGTGTGAGTGAAAGATCAATGTCTCCATCCCTAACCACAATGCCTGCGAACTCCACGACTCGATGCGTTCCGCAAACACTGCAACGTGCTGCTGTCTCGCGCAGGGCTCCGAGCACAATGCCCACGCGTTCCGTTTTGTCGCAGACCGGGCAGGTAAGACGGGTAGCAACATCGCGGCTGAGTTCCAGCGTGGCTCCCTGGCCGAGTCGTGCTTCCGCGCGATCGAGTAGTTCCGCAAGAGTGACGTCGTTTACACCGCGTTGCAGAGGTAAAACTTCTTCAAACGAGTCATGTGCGACGCAGTCGTCGCGACGTTTGTACTGCACCCGGGTGAAGTCGTTCCACATTCCATTGACGTATATTCCTTCGCCGTCGAGAGTCGGTTGCCCGTGCAGATATTTGATCGCTTCCTGAACCTCGAGTGCGGCGATAAAGGAAGCCGCGACACTCGTGGTGGGAACGTGGCCTTGTTGTATCGCGTCGCGCGCGAGCATGGCGCAGGAAAGACGATCTCGAACCAGCTTTCGATCAGTTTCATTCATCGTGCATTCGTAACAGGCGGTACGGGCCGGATCGAAAACGCGCATGATTCCCGACAGGCCTTCGATCGCTCCATCAATCCAGGTTCGCTTGGTCCGGGCACACGATGTGTTCACAAACATTCGCGCCTCGCGGTTGTCGAGACCACAGATAACAACGTCAGCCCAGATAAACACGCCGAGACCAAGGTCGTGCATGATGTTCTGTGCTCGTCCAACAGCGATCGCATGAGGATTCAGTTCCGATACTCTTTCCGCTGCCACTTCCGCCTTGAGCGCCCCGGCGTCAGTTTCCTTGAAGAGAACTGTCCGGCTCAGATTGCTCACTTCGATCCGGTCCATGTCAAAAATCATCATGTGGCCCACGCCACTGAGAGCCAGAAGTTTAAGAATCTCATTTCCCAACGCGCCGGCACCGATCACGAGGATGCGCGCCGCCGCTAAACGCTCCTGCTCCCACCAGGGAATCAAACGCTGGCGGTCGTAGCGGTCTTCAGGTAAGACCATGATGGTCTCAATGGGCGAATCGAGCCCGCTCATCACCTTCCGCTTCCGGCTGTTATCTCCGGTTGAATGCGCAGGACGTCGCCATCAAAAACCTGCTGTTGATTCAGTGTTTGATCGTCGAAGAGCTGAACGCCGAGGCGCCGGTGGTGAAACTTGTAGCTCATGAAATCGCCCTGCGGGCTGTACTTCGGGAGCATCAATCGCTCCACGAGCACGACCATGATGCGTTCGACCGGCACGTCTTCAGGCACTTCGACTGTGACCCGTTTGTTTCCGGTTACGTCCCAGACTTCAAGACTTAACATGTCAATTAATTTCCCCCAGGTGAGAATCTGGTCAATCGCTCAGAATAAGAAGGACCTTGTCAATGACTTCGAAAAATAGCAGCCACTAACATGAATAAGAGCGGTGTCTAACGTGACGTGAGAACCCAGGAACCTTTGAGACTGGAGATTAAAACACTCTTTGGAAGACTACTGTCAAGAGTTTTACTGTTTGCGTTCGTCCAACATGCGCAAAGTGTCGAGGATCAGGTTGGTGTTGCTGAGTGCCTGGATGCGAGTCGGAAACTGCTCTTCGGTCTTCTGAAACTCGAATGTTCCGCTCGTGATCTCAACTACTCGCTGAAAGGCGGGGTCGCCGACTTCGCCGCCACACGCGGCGTCGACGATTCTACCATCATTGAACTTCACTTGACCCTCATGTTTTTCGCCACTGAGGGTCAGAATGCCATTCAAACGCGCGTTTTCGAGGACCTGGATGGCGTCAAAAACACTGACGGCGCTGAGATCTCCGGCAAGAGTGAAGTGTTTGCGTTCGAAGTGGGCTTCGGGCGCGGGTGTCGGTTTGAGATCCGGGCGACGCGCTCGTCGAATCGCCTCCAAGCCTGCCGCAATGTTTATCCGACCATCGAGCTGTTTTGCTTCAAGCAGACGGTCATGGGCGGTGTCGAAGTCTTCTCGTTCGATGTAGATACTGGCCAGTGCAAGACATTGGCGGGCGGCCTCTTCCGTATGTTTGTGAATGGCGCAGATCTCACGGAGTCGCTCTCTTAACTTAATGGAGCGGCCGCTCACTTCCAGGGCGGTCCGAAGGCGTTTAATTGCCTTTTCGGGCGCCTGGTACTTCATAAAGAGCTCCGCATCGAGCAAAGCTGCTTCGATCTCGCTGATGTGCTCCGTTTGTGAGTCGGTCGCTGGCATCGGGGGAAGTTTACCATAAGCGATTTAGGCCGTAGCGACACGAAATAGTGTGCGCGGCGGTCCTTTTTCGGCCCGAAATCCGCGTTACAGGTAGGGAAACGTACTGGCATGCAACCTGCGAGGCAACTCAATCGTACGGCCCTTTATCAGAGGAATAGGTAGGAAATAACAATGAACCGATGGATGAAAAGACGAATCGAGCGCTCACGGGCGAGATGCGAGAAGTATCGTAGCCGCGGATAAACGCAGATTTTCGCGGATTAGCAAATTCTCTTTCTGCTGTTATCGTAAGCTACCCTCTTGAATTCAGGCTTTGGACCGAAGTTGAGTAGTAACCCAACCTCTATCTCAGTCGCCCTTAAATAGTTCATGAGTTGCGCTTGGTGAGCTGAACCCAACGCACGAGCGGCCTTCAACTCGAGAAGAACGCATTTCTCGACTAATAAATCTGCCTCAAACTGGCCAACCTGATGTCCTCGAAACCACACGGGAATATCAATGCGGCTGCAGACTGTCAGGCCGGCCGATTCGAGCGCCAACGCAAGAGATTTTTGGTATACGGACTCTAAAAATCCTGTCCCCAACTCGTTATAAACATCGTAGTAGATTCCAATAATCTTCTGTGTCAGCTCAAAATGTTTCAGATCCGCGTTCATCCGCGTCATCCGCGGCTGATTTTTATTCCGATCCTGATCTGCCTCGGTCTCATCGTGCGCTTCGGAACGTCGGATAAACCGATGAACTCGGATCCAAAACTAAAAACCGTCTTATTCAGCACATTATCGAATTCAACCGACGGTCTGATCACTACGCGCCCTAGTCGAATCTCACGCGTCACGTTCAAATCAAATACAAAGAGTCCCGGTCCACGTCCCGCATTGCGCGGTAAGTTTCCCACCTGACCGATTGGCGGCACGCTGAACCCCATGTTAGGCCGATCGTTTGAAACATCGTCGAGATTTCGATCTATCCCACCTAGCGAGATGTTGAACGGCGCACCCGAAGCCAGGCGCAAGATCGGGGACAACTGCAATACACGCAAGTCGAACGTTCCGGAAAATACAAACCGATGCCGTCGATCAAGCAGACTGCGCGCACGTTCAGCACGAAAGTCCCCGGGAACGATCGCATCCGAAGTATTAACCACTCCATCGTCAACCAAACTCGAAAGCGTATAACCGGCGCGAAACGTGAACCCCGAACCAAAACGCTTCCGCAACTCCACCGTCATTCCGCGATAGAAACTGTTGCCGGCCGAGATCAGTTGCTCTAGCTCGCCGCGCGTTGGATCCGGACGGAGGTGGTTGATTGCCGCAAGCGCAACCTCAAGCATCGTGGTCGACGACGGACTGTTCAGATTCATCACTGACACCGGAACGCCAAACTCGATCACACGACTGACTGTGTTGGAACTTCCATAAGTAAATCTGACCAGTTCGCCGGCAGTCGAAGCGTTGTAGAGCAAGCGTGTTGAGGTCGCTGGATTGATGAAGTTCGCGAAATCTCGTGAGGCGAGAAACTCAGAAAAGTTGCGATAGCCTGCGGGAAGCACTGGCGCGTTTGCATTGAACTCGCGCCAGAGATGTATGCCGCGCGTAAAAGTGAAGTTTGCCTCCACAGAAAAATTGCGGCCCAGATCACGCTCGATACCGGCGTTGAGCTGATAACTTTCAGGAATACGCAACCCCGGATCGAGCCGACGGGAAAAGTTCGTGTTCAGCACACCAAACTCGCGCACTAGACGTGAGTCGCCGTTCAACTTTTGCGGGAAGCGAAGGTGCTCCGCAATGAATGCACGCCGCTGATCCGCAGTCATGAGTTTGCCAGTCAGCGGGTCGCGAAGCAGGTTTGTATCGAAGAAGAGTTGTTGCTTGCCAAGCGTGAAATCATCTATCGTGCGCAGCAATGGTCGATTGAAGAAGATACCACCGCCCAGTCGCAGAGCAAGCCTGCCTGACTCGAGCGGACTGTACGCGAGTGAAAAGCGTGGTCCGAAGTTGTTCAGATCGCGAAGAATAGTTTCGTACTCGTACCGCAGTCCAAAACTCAACAGAAGCTGCGGCAAGACTTGCCACTCGTCCTGCAAAAACACTCCTGTATAGAGATTCTTCTGCGTTGAAGAGCTTTGGAAGTTTTGCCGGAAACGACTCGGAACACCCGCCAGAAAATCGCCCGCACTCGCAAAGTTGTAAGTGCCGGTGATATCGGACAGGTCGATGAACGTCGACCGCACGTGATGGAAATCAACTCCGAACTTGAACGAGTGATCTCCTCTTACGAACGAAAGCACATCCTGCCCTTGCCAACGTTCTTCACGTCGATCGCTGCCACCGGCTGTGGACGAACCGGCAACTAAAGTTCCTGTACGTCTTTCTACATCTCCAGCGAGCAGAGGATCATTCAACGTGATGAGCACGACAGGCGCGTCGCCAGCGCGAGTTTCAAAAGCCGGTGCAAGACGCGAGTACTGAAAGCGCGCCTGGTTCACCAACCGTTCCGAGAACACAAACGTGTCAGAGTAAGAGATCGCGTCTGAGTTGCGTCGTCGTCCCTGAAAAGCTTCTGACAAACGATTCCCGCCGCCAAACTGTCTCAGGTTGATGAATCGACCAGCCTGGTACACAAACGCCGCGTTGTGCATTGGACCAAACTGGCGATCGACGCGCGCGGTGATGCTCGTGTTCTTCGTTGGCGTACTGATCGACGAGATGAACGGCGCAACTTCAGTCGCCAGCGCTAATTCGTTGGCATCCTCGAGACGAACACGGTCGAGGCGCGTCGGCGCAGGCAGCGCGAACAGCGTGCTTTGTTTTACCGGCACCAGCGTGTCGATGAGGGCGCTATCAAGAACCTTGTTCAGCTCGTAAGACGTAAAGAACACGGTTTCTTTTAAGCCCTTGAATGGTCCACCAAGAGTGAACCCGGCGACGTGCTCCTGCAATGGTAAACGAGGTAGGCCGAGCGAGTTATTCCTGAAAGTGTTTGCATCGAGCGCTTCGTCACGAAAGACGTAAAACACTCGTCCATGAAATTCTTTCGAGCCGCTGCGCGTGCGCAGGTTCACGCGGCCGCCTGATGCTCGACCATACTCCGCTGAAAACTGATTCGTGATCACTTGCACTTCCGCAACGGCTTCGAGCGATGGCTGAAAGCGCTCGCGTGCGCTGCGATCGTCGTTGTTGTCGAGTCCATCGATGGTCAGATTGTTTGAGTAAGCCGGCGCGCCGGCGAGTGAAAAGGTGCCGGCTTCTTCAGGCGTGTTTGCGTGATTAACGTTGCGATCTTCAGCAAGGTCGCGTGTGGAGAGTGGTTCTTCGGTGACACCGGGAAGAGTAAACAGCAGGTCCAGAACCGAACGCGTGTTGATTGGCAACAGCTCCGTGTCACGCGCTGTGAGTGTCGCGCCGACGACGGTTCGTTTCGTGTCGACATTCGGAGTGTCGGCATCGGTAATCACTACCGGCTCAACTACGAGGTCTGAAGGAAGCAGCGTCGTATCGAGCTGCAGAGTCTGTCCGGAAACAGTCGCGACGCCGGTCATTTCCTGCGATGCAAAACCAGAGAGGGAAACGCGAATCGTGTAAGTTCCTGGTTCTAGTTGGATCAGGCGATAACGGCCCTCGGCGTCGGAAGTTGTCGTGCGTGTGAGACCGGTTTTGATCAGTTTCGCTTGAATCTCGGCTCCCTGAATCACAGCGCCGTTCTGGTCCATGATGCGGCCAGAAATCATTACGGTGTCGAGATCTTGTGCGTGAATGTTTTGAAAGTTGAAAGTGAATAGAAAGATAGTGAGAAGCGTGAGACGTGAGGTCATGTTTTCTAACTCCTTGTGAGGTTTTTACTGCGGGCAGGACATTAGCACAGGATTTACAAGATGTAACGAAGATTTACAGGATAATCCTGCTTAATCTTGTTAATCCTGTCTGACTATGATCTGGAGGTACGACGTCTCAGAGCGGCTGCGCGCGTCATCGGCACAAGCGCGTCGCTGCCTTCGGGCGCCGCTTCGAAATTGGTGAGCTCTTCAGCATGCGATTGCAGGTACTGGAAGAAACGCTCAAACTCCTGCTGCATCGCATCCATCTTTTCGCGCATGTTGAGAATGATCTCCACACCCGCAAGATTCACTCCCAAGTCGCGCGTCAAAGAAAGTATCAGTTCCAATCGTTCGAGATCAGGATCGGTATAAAGCCGCGTATTGCCTTCCGAGCGCGAGGGCTTCAACAAACCTTCTCGTTCGTAAAGCCGGAGCGTTTGCGGATGAATCCCATACTGATCCGCTACGGCGCTGATCGTGTATGTCCTCGGCTTTCTGCTCACTCCAACCCCATCTCCACTCGTGGATTTGTCGCATTCAGCTTCGCATACTCACGCAACAATTCCTTCGTCTCTTCCGAAATCACTTTCGGCAACGTCACTTGCACTTCGACAAACTGATGTCCCTTCGCACCGGGATTGCGCAGCGACGGTGCACCACGATCTCGCAAACGAAACTTCTGCCCCGATTGAGTGCCCGGTGGAACGCGTAGCTGCGTCTTTCCATCCACAGTCGGTACTTCAATCTTTGCACCCAGCGCCGCTTCGGGAACGGTGAGCGGCACAGTCACATAGATGTTGTCGCCCTTGCGCGTGAAGTATTTGTGCTGACCGACGTTGGTGATGATGTGCAGGTCGCCCGCGGGGGCACCCATGCGACCACCTTCACCCTTGCCCGGAATCCTGACGCGCGAACCGGTTTCGACTCCGGCCGGAATGCGAACTTTGACGGTCTCGGTCTTCGGTGTTGTGCCCTTGCCGTGACAGAGCGAACAAGGCGTGCGCCGGCGTCCTGAACCACCACAATCCGGACATTCCTGCGCAAACCGCAGCCTGCCGCCTGCCCGTTGTACTTGTCCTGTGCCTTTGCACGTCGAACAAACAACCACTGGTCCACCAATATCACCCGCGCCATTGCAACGGGAACACTGCTCAGAACGATTGACCGTGATGTTTGTCGTCAGACCTTTGATTGCTTCCTCGAAGGAGAGGCTCAAAGGCATCTCGATGTCTGCGCCTCTTTGCGGTTGAGGCCGCGGCGGCTCCTTTTCTTTCGCAGCGCCACCACCAAACAAGTCGGCGAAGATATCGCGAAAACTGCTGCCTCCACCACCGCCTGAAGAAGTCGAACTGCCGCCCCAGTCAAACCCTGTGAAATCAAAACCAGGCGCTGTACGGCCGCCGCCGGATGGACCAGCGCCACGTGCGGCCGCATCCGCAAGGTTTTCAGAGTACTGACCGAAACGATCGTAAACGCTTTTCTTCTTCGGATCGGAAAGCACGTCATGCGCTTCCGACATGAGTTTGAAGCGTTCCTCGGCAGCCTTGTCACCCGGATTTACGTCAGGGTGATACTTGCGCGCCAAACGCCGGTAAGCCTTCTTGATCTCTTCGGGCTTGGCGTCGCGCTTGATGCCGAGTATTTCGTAATAGTCCTGCTTGGCCATCTGGTTTTATTGCCAATTGCCAATTTCCAATTGCCGATTTGAAGAAAAGGCGGAGCGCTACTTTCCTCTCCGCCTTCTCAATTGGCAATCGGCAATCGGCATTCGCCAATCGCTTTACTTATTCTCGTCTACGTCCACGTATTCGGCGTCGATGACATTGTCATCACCTGTGCCACCGCCTGACGACGATGCGCCTGCCGCCGAAGCCTGATCGCTGCTGGCCTCAGCGCCTGGCGATGGAGCTCCCTGGTAGAGCGCCTCTGCAAGTTTATGAGATGCGGTCTGCAGTTGATTGAAAGCTTCGTTTAGTCGTTCGACTCCGCCTTCAGCCAAAGCCTTCTTCGCCTCAGCGATTGCAGATTCGACGTCGGAAGCCACTGCGCCGACTTTGTCGCGATTGTCGGCAAGCGTCTTCTCCATCTGATAGACGAGTCCATCGAGACGATTGCGAGCCTCGATCTCTTCACGCTTGCGTGCATCGTCGGCAGAGTGCGACTCCGCATCGCGCATCATCTTGTCGATCTCATCTTTCGACAGACCGGAAGACGCTGTAATCGTGATCTTCTGCTCGCGACCGGTTCCCATGTCTTTCGCGGAAACGTTCACGATGCCATTGGCGTCGAGGTCAAAAGTAACTTCCACCTGCGGCATGCCGCGTGGTGCCGGTGGAATTCCGACCAGGTGGAACTTGCCGAGGGTGCGATTGTCCGTCGCCATCGGACGCTCACCCTGAAGCACGTGAACTTCCACCGAAGTCTGATTGTCAGAAGCAGTAGAGAAGATCTCCGACTTGCGCGTAGGGATCGTCGTGTTTCTTTCAATCAACTTAGTGAACACTCCACCGAGCGTTTCGATACCGAGACTCAACGGCGTCACGTCCAGCAAGAGGATGTCAGTCTTCTCACCTGAAAGAACGCCAGCCTGAACTGCCGCACCAATCGCCACGACTTCGTCAGGGTTAACACTCTTGTTTGGCTCTTTGCCAAACATCTCCTTGACGATTTCCTGAACTTTCGGGATACGCGTCGAACCACCAACGAGGACGACCTCGTCAATCTTCTTCGCATCAAGGCCGGCATCCTTCAACGCCGTTTCAACCGGGCCTCTGAGTCGCGACAGGATCGGGTCTACCAGTTGCTCGAAACGTGCACGCGTGAGTTTCATTGCCAGGTGTTTCGGACCTGACTGATCCGCGGTCACGAACGGCAGATTGACTTCCGTTTCCATCGTGCTCGACAACTCGATCTTTGCCTTCTCCGCAGCTTCCTTCAAACGCTGCAAAGCCATCTTGTCGTTCGAAAGATCGATACCCTGATCTTTCTTGAACTCCTCGATGATCCATTCGATCAGGCGTTCGTCGATGTCGTCACCACCGAGGTGCGTGTCGCCGTTGGTCGACTTCACTTCGACAACGCCTTCACCGACCTCGAGGATCGAAACGTCGAACGTACCGCCGCCGAAGTCAAATACCGCAATGGTCTCGTCCTTCTTCTTGTCGAGACCGTAGGCGAGCGCTGCCGCTGTTGGCTCGTTGACGATACGCATCACTTCGAGTCCGGCAATCTTGCCTGCGTCTTTGGTGGCCTGGCGCTGCGAGTCGTTGAAGTAAGCGGGAACTGTAATAACGGCCTTTTCAACTTTCTGGCCGAGATAGTCCTCCGCAGACTGCTTCATCTTCTGCAGAATGATCGCGGAGATCTCGGGTGGACTCCATTCCTTGCCGCCTGCCGCGATCCGCACGTCGCCGCTGCCCGCGCCTTGAACCTTGTAGGGGACCTGTTTGATTTCTTCGCCAACTTCGTTATAGCGACGTCCCATAAATCGCTTAATCGAATAGACAGTATTTTCGGGGTTGGTTACCGCCTGCCGTTTGGCAACCTGACCAACAAGGCGGCTTCCATCTTTGGTGAAAGCCACGACCGATGGGGTGGTGCGACCACCTTCGGAGTTAGTGATTACGGTTGGCTCGCCCCCTTCCATCACCGCCACGACCGAGTTGGTTGTTCCTAAGTCAATTCCAATAATCTTGCTCATCTTTTAGTCTCCAAAAAACCTTCCTTGGGTAAAACATTCCCACTCGCTGTTCATCTGGAAAATGGAAGCTCTTGCCGCGGGCCTAAACGGTTTCTAATCCCCAGCAACGACACTTACCCTTGAACGCTCGGACAATATAATAGTTGAGTGCCTTCCTGTCAACTTTACTTGAGTGTGTCGGATTCGGAGCGGCGGTCTTCGTTTACGAGTTTTGAGACGAAAAAGACGTAGTGCGCGCCGGAAAGGACAGAGAAGGCGAAGACGGTGGTGTAAATCGTCGGGAGGTAGTAGCCGGTGCCGTAAGGGACACTGGCGGCAAACATGATGGCGGCGATAGCGAAGATCTGGACGGCGGTGTTGATTTTTCCCAGCAGTGACGGCCGAAAACCGCGAAATCCAGTGACGATGTTGATAGCGGCCGCCCCTACCAGGATGAATACGTCGCGGCTGATGACGGCAATCGTCACCCAAAACGGAACGGGGAGATGAGACGGTAAAGGCTGTGGGAAAACCGCCCTCATCGACAAGACAACGAATGAAGTCACCAGCATCAGCTTATCCGCAATCGGGTCGAGGATGGTGCCAAGTTGGGATTTTTGGTTGAAACGCCGTGCGAGCAGGCCGTCGAGGCCGTCAGTGATGCCGGCAAGAATGAAAATTCCAAGGGCGAGTGCAAAACGCTGGTAGAAAAGCAGGGAGACGAATACCGGAATCAAGACCATCCGGAAAACGGTTAGCAGATTCGGTACGGTAACGATGCGGGAGGACATTCAAGCGGCCACAAAGAGGCAGAAACAAAATGGATAACTAGCTGTTCGCCTTCCTCAATCACCCAGCGCTTCTCAATTCCAGCAGGGAGATCTCAGGAGGGCATCCGTATCTGATTGGCAGTACCACGGTTCCCAAACCGCGATTAACGTAGATCTGGGTATTCCCCAATTTTCCGAGCCCTTTGAGCAGGCGTTTGCGTGCGCCTTTAATGGTGCCGCGTTCGCCTCGGATGGCGACCTGGCCGCCGTGGGTATGCCCGCTCAACACCAGATCGACTTGTGCGCGTGCGGCGCGTCTGAGAAGAATTGGATTATGTGCGAGCAGGAGTTTCATCTCGTCTTCGCGGGCGCCTGCCAGTGCCAGAGAGATGTCTTCCAGCCCGACCATCGTATCGTCAACACCTGCCAGCCAGAAAGCCTCACCGTCTTTCTCGAAACGCATGCCTTCGTTGATTAGGACCGTGATTCCTTCGGCGCGAAACAGGTCAGTAATCAACGGGGCATCAACCCAATGATCGTGATTGCCCAGTACTGCATAGACGCCGTACTTCGCTTCCAGGCGACCCAGCATCTCGGCGCAGGGTGCGGCATATTGCCGTTCTTTCGAGATGTAATCGCCCGTGAGCGCAATGATGTCCGGCTGTAGCTTATTTGCTGTATCAACGGCGCGCTCAATCTGTTCTGTCGTTGAAAAAGGACCGTGGTGGATATCTGAAAGCTGCACGACGCGAAAGCCATCAAAGACTTTCGGCAAACGGCTCAACTGAATGCGTTCATGTTCGATGCTGAGCATGTAGGGCTCTGTGAGGGCGGCACGAGCAACATGCGTCAAGCTAACGGCCAGGGAACGCAACGGAGTGTCACCTCGCTTGGAACCGCCATAAGGCGCGACACGTCTGCGTTGGTTCCATCTAATGGGAGTCGCCATATTTTTAGAATTAATTGACGCCAACCTGCCGGGGAAGCGTCTTGTAAGTGGGGCGCATTATAGATAGGTCATTTCTGACGCGCAACCTCTGAAACACCATCCAAACCCTCCCTGGTTCGAAGACCTATGTCATAATCGGGCCAAATTGCCCAGAAAACTGATGAAACGAGCAACTGTCGCCATCTTCGCCCTTAGTGTCGGCCTGTTTTTTTATTTCACTAGACAGGTCGCGGCGGAGGGACAAGGCCCTACGGGCGCCGAATCTCATGGTTTGGATCCCGCAGTCCTGATCGGCGTTGCCATCATGTTGCTGGTCGCAAAACTGGGCGGCGAGTTCTTTGAACGACTGCGGCAACCGGCTGTTTTGGGCGAGCTTTTCGCTGGGATCCTTTTGGGAAATCTCGTGATTTTTGGTTTTTACGGCGCCGAATCATTGAAAACGAATGAGACGATTGCGGCGCTCGCGGAACTGGGCGTGATCATTCTCTTGTTTGAAGTCGGACTCGAGTCAGACTTGCGAGAGATGATGGAAGTCGGCTGCTCGTCACTACTGGTCGCAGTGCTTGGTGTGATTGCACCGTTCCTTCTTGGCTGGGCAGTGTCGGCGTATTTCATTCCTGAGGAACCTCGACTGGCTCACATCTTCATCGGCGCCACTCTCTGCGCGACAAGTGTCGGCATCACAGCTCGAGTCTTCAAAGACCTCGGCAAGCTCGCGACACGCGAAGCACGAATAATTCTTGGCGCTGCTGTAATTGACGACGTGCTGGGACTATTGATTCTCGCGATTGTTGCTGGGGCGATCCGGGCCGCAAGTGCGGGTGGTGTCTTATCGATGTTTGACGTCGGTCTTATCGCACTCAAATCAGTCGCGTTTCTAATTGGATCGATCGCGATCGGCCAGTTCCTTGTACCGAGAATTTTACGGGGCGCAGGTCGACTCGAGTCGCGAGGAGTTTTGCTCACGATGGCGATCTCGCTATGTCTGATACTAGCGTGGGCAGCGGCTAAGGTTGGCCTTGCTCCGATTGTTGGCGCGTTTGCCGCTGGGCTGGTTCTTGACGAAGTGCACTACAAGCCGGCAGAAGGTCGACAAGAACGCGACCTTCACGATCTACTCCAGCCGGTGAGCACCGTACTCGTGCCGATCTTTTTTGTGTTGATGGGATTAAAGGTTGACCTGCGACTCTTCACTCGCGTCGACATTCTCGGACTCGCTGCGGCACTAACTGCCGCAGCCATTATCGGCAAACAAATCTGTTCGATCGGTGTTATTGAACCGGGCATCAATCGTCTTGCGATTGGACTCGGAATGATCCCGCGCGGTGAAGTCGGTCTGATCTTCGCAGGTATCGGCGCTACCTTGATGCTGCCAAACGCGAATGGCGTAAGTGGACCCGTAATCAGTTCGGCGATTTTTGGCGCAGTTGTTATCATGGTCATCATCACAACACTGATAACCCCCATCGCATTGAAGTGGTCACTGGGTCGTAAGACGACGGACAAGAGGGAGGGTTGAAATGGCATCGAAGAAGGACCAGCACAAGGCGGGTATTCCTCCAAAACCGCGTGGGCAACAAACAGGTTTCGCCGGTAACCCGGATCAGAATCGCGAGGAAATGAACAAAACGCCCGCCCTGCGCGGACGACGGAAGAATGCGAACAAGATGTTTGGCGACGCTTCCGAGCAGCACGTGGCCGGCAATCCTGCCACGCCAAGCACCAACGCTCCCTCGACGGTTGTCAATGTGGGCGCTAAAGGCAACCGTAAAAACCAGGCCTGATGCAATGGATTTGACGCCTCCTTTGAGTGCGGTGACTTGTCACCGCTTTGGTTCGTAATAAAGCGCCAACAAGTTGGCGCACTCCAAGGAGGCGTCCAACTAAGCTGCCAACTAAACCGCAGGACATGTGTCTGTATCACTGATGACCGAACGCGATACCGATGCAGAAAGCGATATCGACCTAGTCAGACGCGCTCAGGCAGAAGACATTGATGCCTTCTGTTTGCTGGCTGAACGTTACGCGCGCCGCATATATCTGCTCGCCTCTCATTATTGTCGGAACACGCAGGATGCCGAAGACCTCTCGCAGGAAGTCTGGCTGAAAGCCTATCAGGCTGTGCAAACGTTTCGCTTCGACTCGTCTTTTTACACGTGGCTACGCCGCATCACGATCAATGCTTTTTTGAATCATCGTCGCGCGAGTTTCTTTCGGTCGCATGGTCAAACAACGGCGGTGCAACTGCTGCAGATCGATTCTGAAGAAGAGCAAGCGCTTTTCGAATCGAGCTCGCGGGCTCAGGAAAATATTTATAACAAGTTGCTTTTTGAAAGTGTGGTAAACGCGCTGGCCGAGTTAACACCCGCTCAGCGGCTCGCTTTTCTGCTGCGTCACTACGAAGGAATGTCTTACGAAGAAATCGCTACGGCAATGAACTGTTCCGCCGGAACAGTAAAGAAGGGAGTGTGGCGCGCAATTGGAAAACTGCGCGCGCGGCTTTCGCCGGAATCAGACGCCCAGGAGACGCTAACGAGTTTCGCGAGTGAGTACTAAACGGAGTTTTGTAATGCACAATTGCAAAGAGACAAGAGAACTATTCACCGAACTTCTTTTGGATCGACTTGATTTCCGATCGGACCAGGCTCTTTCAGCAGAATTGAGCCGATGTGCAGAATGCCGCGCGGAGTTTGAAACTCTTAGCGCCACTCTTCGAATGACAAGCCGAATCAGCGAAGCTGCCGCGCCGGCGGAAGCTTACTGGCCTGCTTACCACTCGAAACTCCGACAAAGATTGGAATCAACGACTTCTCGCGCAAAGGCGCAAAGGCACAAGGAAAAACTCGGGCCTCTCTTTGAGCCTTTGCGTCCTGGCGCGGGAACCAGCTTGTTTGTGAGGTTCCTAAAAACCTCTGTGCCCGTACCGCTGCCACTCGCCATCGCTCTCGTCGTCGCCGCCGCTCTGCTCATTCCTTTTGCTATTCGTGCTGCACGCAAAGATGTTCAGCCGTCAAACACCACCACGGTCGTTCGTGTTCCGGTTGAAGTACCGGTAATACAGGAAAAGATTGTTACTCAAGTTGTTTATCGCGACCGTATCGTTAGAACAACGGAAAGCGTGCGAAGGGATTCACGTGCGGATAGCACGATTGCGAAATCACAACCGTCACGGACTGGAGTGATGCCTGCGAGTTTCGCCGGGTTCAAACCATCTGATGAGGTAAAGCTCACTGTAATTAAAGGAGGTGTCCCGAATGAGAAGTAAGTTCTGGATACTCCTCATTTCAATTCACTGCCTGGCACTTACTGCCACGGCACAGAATCCGGCGAAGCGCCAGATTGTGCTCCAGGTGTCGAACGGCGGCTTCGTTGCTTTTCGAAGCGAAACACCGGGCAGCACGAGCGCACCCGAAAGCAAATCACTCGCGTCACTCCTCTATTCGCAGGCTTTTGCGGGTGAGAATCGAATCATTCACCGCGTGCTGACCGACGCTCAGCAAAACGTCGTCTTTGGCTACGATCTGTGGGTCAGCGCTGATCCGATCACCAAAAAGTTTAGCGTCGCTGTTTTGCCTGCGGATGAAGCTTTTCGGCGAACGTTTCTAAAAGACAACACCCCACTGCAATCGAATGGGGCATTTGCGACGTTTCCCAAATCAACCTCGCCGCAAACGTTGGATGACGGTGATGCCGTATCACTCGAGCTGCTCGTCAATAAGGAGTCGGGGGTGAAGATCGTCGACGTTGTGAGTGTCACTTTTGATCGTTCAACTCTGCGTGAGAATCATCTGGAATCAGCGCCGAAAGACTTCACTCTCGACGCCGTTGAACTCGGAGTAAAGAACTACAGTTTGCTGATCAATGGCACTCTGGTGAACAAGAGCAAATCGACTATCGGTTTTACTGGCGCATTGCTCTGGTTCTACGTCCCCGATCGTGGCCGTTTTATTTTCTCGCTCGTGCCGCGCGAGGGTTACGAGTTCGCAAAGATCGCAGTCCTCGACGATAACAAGATCGAATTCACGGTTAATAACGACAGGTACGAGTGGCTTTCAAGTGAGTCGATCCTCCCAACCGGCGGCACATGGAACCTCTGGGTGTTTCACGACACCAACTACACACCACTGTTTGGTTCTGAAGGTTCTGCGCCGCGCTCAACTCCGAAACTCCCAAAAGTATTCGACAAGATTGAAGGCGTGCTAAACAGTCAGGGCGCAACACTGACGCTGGACTTACCCGGCCGATCGCGCGACAACAAAAGTGCTCCAGTCGTGCCACAACGCGTGATGGTTGGCGGCGCCGACAGTATGGAAAACCTTCTGCCTAAAAGCCCCTAGCTCCCTGTAGATAAGTCTCCCAATTAGTGCTGACTAAAAGAGTCTCGGCGAGCAGTAATTGCTGAGTGGGGACAAGCGTGTGCTGAATCAAACTCAAGGAGATCGAAATGTACAGAACTCAACTTCTAGTCGCTTTCATCGGTTTGTTGCTGGTCCAATCGCCGGTGCTTGCGCAATCCTCTGACGTACCAAAGTACGAAGTCGCGGCCGAGTTCACATCGATGAACCGCAATAATTTTAGTGGCGGGATGGAAGCGGGAGTCGGCGCCAGGTTCACTTTCAATCTGAACAAAACCTTTGCACTCGAGACTGCGGCCTATCATTTTCCGAGGACGTGCTTCAGTTGCGAGCACAACGGAACGGTCACGCAGGTTGTTGGTGGTCTGAAAGTGGGTAAGCGGTTTGAGAAGTGGGGCATCTTCGCGAAAGGCCGGCCCGGCGTGGTCAGTTTCAGTCGCGGGGAATTCAATGCAGTACCCGCACCTGGGCAGCCGGTATTTCCTTTTGAATTCGAAGTTAATCGCGTAAACAGTTTTGCTGTTGATGCCGGAGGCGTCGTTGAGTTTTATCCTTCAAAGCGCATTGTTACCCGCTTCGACGTCGGCGATACGATCATTCACTTCAATCGTCGCCAGTTCAACTCGATTATTTTTGATGCTTCGGGGGACTTTAGCTTGTTTCCGATCACGCGTCCCGCCAAAACCACGCACAACTTCCAGTTTATGGCGAGTGTGGGCTTTCGATGGTAATCCTGCGAGAGCAGAAAGTTTTAGCCGCGGATAAACGCGAATGAACGCGGATCAGAAAAACAGAAAGAAAATGCTGATCCGCGTTCATCCGCGTTCATCCGCGGCTAAAATCTTAGTCAACAACCCAAGTATCGCCGCTGTTAATTAGCTTCTCCAGATTTCCCGGACCAAACTTCGCCACGGAGGCGTCGATCTGGTCGACCATCATATCTTCGTAAGTCGGACGTTCGATCGTCCTGAAAATTCCCACCGGCTGCGGGAAGTCAGGGTGCTCCATGCGCGCCAGCATAAACGCAACTGACGGATCACTTAGATTGATGTCGTGAACCAGCAGATCGTTCTCAGTGATGCCATTTTCACCGATGGTGACCACTTCCGGATGCGCGCCATTCATCCGTATGCCCTTGTCGCGATTCTTTCCGAACACCATTGGCTTGCCGTGTTCGAGGTAGAGCACGCGATCGGAACGAACTGTACGGTCCGCGAAATGATCGAACGCGTGGTCGTTGAAGATGTTGCAGTTCTGGTAGACCTCGATGAACGAGATGCCCTTGTGCTTGGCAGCTGCTTCAACCATCGCGCCGAGATGTTTGACGTCGATATCGATCGAACGCGCAACAAACGTAGCCTCGCTCGCGATCGCCAGTGAGAGCGGATTGATTGGATAGTCGATCGTGCCCGATGGTGTCGATTTGGTCTTCTTGCCAAACTCAGAAGTCGGACTGTACTGACCCTTCGTCAAACCGTAGATGCGGTTGTTGAAGAGGATGTAGTTCAAATCGAGATTGCGACGGATGGCGTGAATGAAGTGGTTGCCGCCGATCGAGAGGGCGTCGCCGTCGCCAGTGATCACCCACACGCTGAGATCCGGATTCGCACACTTAATGCCGGTAGCAATCGCGGGCGCGCGACCATGAATGCCGTGGAACCCGTAGGTGTTCATGTAATACGGAAAACGCGACGAACATCCGATGCCCGACACAAACACGATCTTCTCGCGCGGGATGCCGAGCTCCGGCATCACCTTTTGCACGTTGTTGAGAATGGCGTAGTCGCCACAGCCCGGGCACCAACGCACTTCCTGATCGGAAACGAAGTCGGCCTTCTTCAACTGTCCCGGCGGGGGTGCTATGCGGCCCGATACCGCCGAGCCCGTATCGCTCTCAGCAGAAACCGCCTCAGTGAAGGGTTTGTTTACATTTCCATTCCCACTATGTCCGTTACTCTGTGTGCTCATTATTTCTCCTGACTTGATTCACTCTTTCTAACGGCCTCTTCGAGTTCGAGATACTTTTTTCTTACGTAGGGATCGAGCTTGGCTGCGAAATCCTCGTTGAGTCTTCGAATTTTGATTAACTCTTGTACATCTGCCAAATCCTTCAAACGGTGAGCCGCTGAGATCCCCGATGCTAGCTTGAGTTCGATCAGCGTCTCCAGGTTTACAAAATTGATTCCCTCAATCCTGACCGAAGCTCCCATTGGTTCAGGCATGCTGACCGGCTTCGGTTTTCCGTCGCCAGGGTATTCCCCGGTCGTCATCACTTCGATGCTCACACCATCAATGGTGGAACGAAGTCTTTTTTTTTACCCCCGGGAATGCTGGCGCATATCCTGGTCCAACGAGCTCGTCGTGGAATTTCTGCAAGCCCGCAGGCGTCATCAATAAATCTATGTCTTCAGTAAGTCGTGGATAGCCATGAGCGAGTAACGCCGCCGCACCTATTACCGCATAATCGATGCCATGTGATTCAAGATCTTTTGAAAGCCGTGCCAAAGTCTTATTTAGTATTCCCTCACCCATAAAGTAGCGACGAGCTTCCTCATACATTTCTATGACGGACGTCTTAGGCTCCATCAAAACAACCTACTTACTTTCTTTCACAATTCCCGGCGTCGGACCGAAAATCCGATCGACCGCAAGCCGGAAGCCGGGCAGAAGGTCCTGCGCTTCCAGGTAATCAGATCCTGAAAAGGTCGTAGTATCCGATTCTGATCGGTAGATCGTTACTGTGCTGTGCTTCGGATCCACGATCCAAACTTGCCTGGTTCCAGAACCAAGCCACTGCGATATCTTTTTGTTTACTTTACCGCGTCGGTCTCCAGGACTCAGGACTTCAACGGCGAGATCGGGGGGACCTTGCCAGTAACCCTCAACCTCTCCAACTTCTTTCAGCCGCTCTTTTGAGATAAAAGACAGGTCCGGACCCAAAACAGTATCCGGGTTCCATGTCAGTTGGAACCCGATCTCGCTTATAAAAAAATCACCCAAATCGTGGTCCAAAACAAACTTTCCGAGTGGCCCACCAAGCCGCATAGCAGCCCGGCCGTGAGGAACTTTGGGCAGTGGCATTGTTATCAGTTCTCCATTGATGAGTTCGTGGCGCAAATCATCGTCTGGAAGCTGCATCAGCTCTTCCGCGGTCATTAGCGCTGTTGAGGTAGTACTCATCTGTTTACTCCTACGTTGCGGTGCGTGTGAGGAACGCTCCAACATTACAAATACTCTTCCACCTTCCTGATGATCTCGCGAATCTGGAACGGGCGGCCCTTGACTTTCGAGAAGGCCACCGCGTCGATCAAATACTTCGCTCGGACCATCGTGCAGAGTTGGCCCAGGTTCATCTCGGGAATGATCACGGTTTCAAAGCCCGCGAGAACTTCGCCGAGATTTCGTGGGAACGGATTCAAGTGGCGAAGATGCGCACACGAAACACTCTTTCCTTCACTCTGCATCTTCTCAACTGCCGAAGTAATCGAACCGTAAGTCGAACCCCAGCCAAGTACCAGAACCTTTCCAGTCTTTTCTCCCATAACTTCGACGGGCGGTACATCAGCAACTGCGCGATCGACTTTCTCCTGACGCAGCTTGACCATGAAATGGTGATTTTCAGGATCGTAATTCACGTTCCCGGTGATGTGCTGCTTCTCGATACCGCCAACACGATGCTCGAGACCGGGTGTGCCGGGAAGCGCAAACGGACGTGCCAGCGTTTCGGGGTCGCGAGCGTAAGGCATAAACGTCGAAGGATCGTTCGCGAAGGTGATCTCAATCTTCGGCAACGACTCGACTGGCGGAATCGCCCAAGGCTCGGCACCGTTCGCAAGATATCCATCCGACAGATAAAACACCGGCGACATGTATTTGAACGCGAGTCGAACAGCTTCGATTGCCATGTGGAAACAGTCACCCGGAGTCGCCGGAGCGACCACGATCGCGGGACACTCGCCATTTCGACCCCAAACAGCTTGAAACAAGTCCGCCTGTTCAGTTTTTGTCGGCAAACCAGTTGATGGTCCACCACGCTGAACATTGATGATTACGAGCGGCAACTCGGTCATTACTGCAAGACCGATCGCTTCCTGCTTCAGCGCAACGCCGGGTCCCGATGTTCCAGTCAACCCGATCTGGCCGGCGAAGCTGGCACCAATCGCAGCACAAACTGCCGCGATCTCGTCTTCTGCCTGAAACGTCTTCACACCGAAAGTCTTGTGACGCGAAAGCTCGTGCAGAATGTCGGACGCGGGCGTGATTGGATACGAACCATAGAACAACGGACGTCCCGAAAGCTGCGACGCAGTGATAAAACCGATCGCAGTCGCTTCGTTGCCGGTGAGTTTTCGATACTTGCCCGGAGCGATCTTCGCTTTCTTGACGGTGTAGTGCGTCGTGAAAACTTCCGTCGTGTCGGCGAAGTTGTACCCAGTCTTGAGTGCGATCTCGTTAGCCTTCGCCAGTTCCGGACTCTTGGCGAACTTGGTTCTGATCCAGTTGAGGGTGTTCTCCATTGGACGGTCATAGAGCCAGTACAGCACTCCGAGTGCGAAGAAGTTCTTCGAGCGATCGATCTCTTTACGCGAGAGTTCGACGTTTCCCTTCAGGGCATTCATGTTGAGCGTCGAAATCGGCAACTTGTGGACGCGATAACCCGCAAGGGAATTGTCGTCGAGCGGGTTGGCCGCGTAGTTGGCGTACTTCAGATTCTCGGCCGTGAAGCCGTCCGTGTTGACTATCAGCGTGCCGCCTTCTTCGAGATCGGAAAGATTCACTTTCAGCGCCGCCGGATTCATTGCCACCAGCACATTCGGCTGGTCGCCGGGCGTCTTGATGTCCGTGCTGGAAAAGTTCAACTGGAATCCGCTGACGCCGGGCAAACTGCCGGCAGGAGCGCGAATCTCGGCAGGAAAGTCAGGCAGCGTCGAAATATCGTTGCCGACAACAGCCGATGTGTTCGTGAACTGGGTACCCGTCAACTGCATGCCGTCGCCGGAGTCGCCGGCGAAGCGAATAGTTACAGTCTCAACTTCTTCGAGGTTCTTTTCAACGGGGGTGACAGGAGGCTCTATAACAGTACTCATTTGATTGTCGTCAAACCCTTTCCAAATAATGATTGCGGACTACTGGCGAGCGTCCCTCCGACGAGGCTTGCAGGGCCTCGTATCGTATGCCTGGTTGCGGGATTGTACGCAACGGAGTGGCAGCGGAGAGGAATTCCTCGCAATAACTTCTTCACGCGTGGCAACAAACACCGCATGAATTCTAACAGCAAAGCTAAGACCACAAAAGTGGTTTCATAATGATTTACAAGATTTAGCAAGATGTACAGCACTCATCCCGTCAATCCTGAGAAATCCTGTTATTCCTGTGAAACTGCCCTTCCAGATACTAGCTCCTCCTGATAAGGCGACATCTCTGCCAATTTGGCTATAACATCGGGGAGCACGCTCAAAGTCTCTTCAATCTCCTCTTCCGTGTTGTAGCGCCCAAGCGAAAATCGAATCGAGCCCTGCGCAATCGGATAGGGTACATTCATCGCCTTCAGTGTCGGCGATGATTCATGAGTTGTCGAGTGGCAGGCAGATCCAGTCGAGACACAGATGCCTGCCTGATCCAGATGCATGAGAATGTTCTGACCATCAACATATGCGAACGAGATGTTTGACGTGTTCGGCAAACGCTTCGAACGATCAGCGACGCCGTTGAGACGCGCATTGGGAATACTCTTCAGGATCTCATCTTCGAGTCGATTACGAAGCCGTTGGATGCGCGCGTGACCATCGTCCTCGCGCGCGAGCCGGCAAGCCGCGCCGAGTCCGACAATGTTTGGAACGGCCGACGTTCCCGCCCGACGCCCTTGCTCCTGTCCACCACCAACAATCCACGACGGCAATAAAATTCCGTTGCGAATATAAAGCGCACCGACTCCTTGCGGCGCATGTAGCTTGTGTCCTGACAGCGCAAACAGGTCGACAGCCGTGTTCTTCAAGTCAATCGGAATCTTGCCGACAGCCTGCACACCATCGACATGAAACAGCGCCTCCGAACTCTCGCGCACGACGCGTCCAATTTCCTCGATAGGAAACAACACACCGGTCTCGTTGTTCGCCAGCATGGTCGAAACGAATGCCGTGTCAGGCCGGAGTGCCGCACGCAGTTCATCGAGATCGAGTTCTCCGTTGTGGTCCACTCCCAGCCACGTGACTTCGTACCCTTCGTCTTCGAGTAAACGGCAAAGATTACGAACTGCTTCATGCTCGACGAGTGTTGTGACGATGTGTTTCTTAGCGGGCCGCGTGGCGAGAACACCACGAATGGCCCAGTTGTCTGACTCCGATCCGCACGACGTAAACACGATCTCATTCACATCCGCTGCGCCAATCAAACTAGCCACTTGCTCGCGCGACTGCTCCACAGCTCGCTTCATTTCGCGACCCAACGCGTGCGCCGATGAAGGATTGCCGAACAACTGGCCGAGATACGGATGCATTGCGTCCAACACTTCAGGCGCAACACGCGTGGTGGCGTTGTTATCGAGGTAAATCATTTGTCTCAAGAATCTCCTGAATGAGTTGGTGGCAGGATCCGCATCCGCCACCGGCATTACACACGCGCGTCACTTCAGCGACCGTCGTGAGTCCCCGCGTCTGGATCTCGCGTTCGATCGTACGCTCCGAGACGAAGAAACAGGTACAGATTAACGCCTCATCGCCTGCCCAATCGTCACGCGCTGCATCGCTGTATTCGCGGACAGCATCGAGCAGCGCATTGCACGCCAACTCAACACACTTTTCAGATTCGGTGCCGAGTTGTTCGGACAACGCCGCCGAGTTCTGCGCGATTACGGCAGCGTCCGCCGTCGTTGTTCCTTTGATTTGCTCGCTTATGTGCGAAGCAGACGCAATCAAAACGTCGCAGCCAGCCGCTCTGAACCTCGCCTGCGATATCAGGTGCGCCTCGTCCACCTGAATCGAGAAGCGTATCAGTGCGCCGCAACTGAATGACGCCGATCGTCCCGTAAAGCTCGGCTCGCCGGCATCACCGACATTACGGGGATTAAAGAAGTGATCTGCTGCTTCTCTGTGCAACCTCTGTGTTCTCTGTGTCTCTTGGTTAATCAAACCAACCGCCATTTAACCACGGAGACACAGAGAACACAGAGGTTGCACAGACAATTCCAATCAGCTACGCTTCCCTGTTCGAATCTGACTATTACAAACAACTATGACACAACTCAACGAACAACTCGTCCTCGATAGTCTCCGACAGATCCAGGATCCCGATCTACATAAAGACATCGTTACTCTCGGCTTCATTCGAGACCTCAAAATCGACGGCGGCAACGTGGCCTTTCGTATCGTACTGACAACTCCAGCGTGCCCCGTAAAAGCCGAAATGGAAAGCGCCGCAAAAGAGATCGTGAGTTCGCTTCCGGGCGTAACAAGCGTGGCCGTGACGATGGATGCCGAGGTACCGAAAGGCCGCGGCCTCGGCGAAAAACTCGTCATCGAAGGCGTAAAAAACATTATCGCCGTGTCGTCAGGCAAAGGCGGCGTCGGAAAATCTACTGTCGCCGTGAATCTCGCCGTCTCCCTTGCCCTGAACGGCGCCCGAGTCGGCCTCATGGACGCGGACGTTTATGGTCCAAACGTCCCCATGATGCTCGGCGCGAGCGACGCACGACCGGAAGTCGACGTAAACAAGTTGATTCCAATCGAAGCGTTCGGCGTGAAGTTCATGTCGATGGCCCTGCTCCAGCCCGGCGATAAACCGATGATTGTTCGAGGTCCAATCCTGCACGGTCTCGTGAAACAGTTTTTGTCAGACGTGAAATGGGGCGAGCTCGACTACCTAATCGTTGATATGCCTCCGGGAACGGGAGACGTGCAGCTGTCGCTGGCCCAACTCGTTCCGGTCCAGGGCGCAGTCCTGGTCACCACTCCTCAAAACGTCGCCATCGCTGACGTCCGTCGCGCCTTGAGAATGTTTGAGACGGTGGCCATACCCGTGCTCGGCATCGTCGAAAACATGAGTTATTTCATAGCGCCCGACACGGGCACTCGCTACAACATCTTCGGTGAAGGCGGCGGGCAAAGGCTTGCCGAGTCGTACCACGTGCCCTTCCTGGGCGCTGTTCCGCTCGGCATCGAGGTACGCGAAGGCGGTGACAAAGGCGTTCCCGTTGTTGTCAGCCATCCCGATTCACCACAGGCGCAGGCGTTCCGAAAGGTTACCGAGGAAGTGGCGCGGCAAGTGTCGATCGAGGCGATGAAACCTGAACTTGTCGTTTTAGGCAAAGGGCATTAGGATAAGGGCGGGTCAGGAACCTATTAAGAAGGAAGAGGATTTAGATACGATGTCAGCAACTACAGCGCCTACCGTGACACTCAATGTCACCGAATCGGCCGCCACAGAGATCAAGAAGTTTATGAGCGGCGAAGAAGGCCTCCCCGAAACTTCAGGACTCCGCGTGAGAGTTGTACCCGGAGGGTGCTCTGGTTTTCAGTACAGCTTGAACATTGAGGAACAATCGCGCGAAGGCGATTTCATTCTCGACGAAAGAGGCGTACGAATGTTCGTCGACATGTTCAGCGCGCAGTATCTCAACGGTGTCGAGATCGACTACGTGAGTGGAGTGATGGGTTCGGGTTTCACGTTCAAGAACCCCAATGCGACCGGCAGTTGCGGGTGCGGTACTTCGTTCACCGCATAACAACCTGCTAGCCACGAGATTCGACAGGAGACGGGAGTGATCCTGTCTCCTGTTTGTTTTAAAACCCTGGACAGGATTTACAAGATTTTTCAGGATGGACAGGATTTATCCTGTTGATCCTGTAGAATCCTGTAAATCCTGTGAAGCACATCTTCCAAGCCACGACTGACGAACATATCGAGGCAGCGCGCACGCTCTTCGAAGAGTACGCTGCGAGTCTCGGATTCAGTCTGTGCTTTCAAAATTTCGATCAGGAACTAAAAAACCTGCCCGGCGATTACGCACCGCCAGACGGTCGTCTGCTGCTCGCCGTCGAAAACGATCAATTGGCCGGCTGCATCGCCTTACGCAAACTCGGCGATGGCGTCTGTGAAATGAAACGGCTCTTTGTTCGTCCTGCATATCGAGCGACGGGACTCGGGCGAACCCTGGTCGAGTCGCTCATTGACGAAGCGCGTAAGCTTGGTTACACACAAATGCGCCTCGACACAATACCGGGGAAAATGGACAAAGCCATTGCTCTGTATCAGACGATTGGTTTTGTCGAGATTGAGCCGTATTGTCAAAACCCGGTCGAAGGGGCAAAGTTTATGGAATTAAAACTAGCTACAACTCAGGAGCAACCGTAAATGCCAAAGATTCAAGCAGAGACCGCGAGTGGTCTCGTAGAAACCGATGCGCCAGACGGAAAGAAACTCGTCCTCGTCCTCGAAGACTCCGGAATAGACATCCTTCATCGTTGCGGCGGCAACGCTCGTTGCACGACCTGCCGCGTTGAAGTCCTCGAAGGTGAACCCGGCGAAATGGGCGAACTCGAACGTAACCGTCTCGCGATGGAAGCAGAGCTCGCACCCAACGTTCGTCTCTCATGCCAGATCAAGGTGCATAACGATTTGAAAGTTCGTGTGATCAACCAGGCGAGTGTGCGCGGCATGGATCCTGGACCGCGTCCATTTGATGAATGATTGCGTAGTAGCTTGGTCTAGGTGTAATCTTCGGCCGTAATCCCAGGCTTTCAACACGGAGGACTTATGTTAATTGAGTCAACTGCTCATCTCCCCATCAGTCTGGCTATGTTTCAGGAGGTGTTCCATTCTCCAAGTGGTGACGAACTCTGGCGCATCTTGCTGCGCTGGTTCCACTTTGTTGCCGGTGTTACCTGGATCGGGCTGCTTTACTTTTTCAACCTGGTAAACGTTCCGGTTCAAAAAGGCCTCGACGCGGAGACTAAGAAGAAGGTCAATCCAGACCTGCTCGGGCGTGCGCTTTGGTACTTTCGATGGGGCGCGGTTGTCACCGTCCTCGCCGGTCTAATGTACTACGCAATGGTCATCCTCAAAGCTGACGTGGCAAATGCAAACACGTTGGGAGGCGGCTCGATTAGTATCTGGTACGTCCTGCTTATGTGGTTGCTGTACCCGATAGTTCTCTTTGCGATCGAGTTTCTGATCATAAAGAAGGTTCCCGCGCTGACGAAAGACGGTCGCGTTTTCGCGATTGTTGTGTTCGTACTGGTAGCACTCTTTACGTACGGACTAGTGGCCTTCTTTACCTCGGCGTTCACCGTAGGAAACGAAAGTTATGCAAGCAACAAAGCATACTCAATCGGCATCGGCGGAGCTTACGGTGTCCTGATGATGTTGAATGTTTGGGGAATCATCTGGCCAAACAATAAACGCATCCTTGCGGCAACAGCGGGCACCGGTCCTGCCGCTCCACCAGAGCTCGCCCGCCAGGCTTTTCTGGCTTCCAGAACAAACGCCTGGTTATCGCTGCCGATGTTACTCTTCATGGGTACTTCGCACGGCGACTGGGTGATCTTCGGAAAATAAGAAAATCCATCTACAGATTACGCAGATTCATACTCTGCGTAATCTGTGGACTGTCACACTAAATCACCAGCCTCACAACGTATTCGCCACACTCCCGCGTCATATTCTCCACAACCCCATAATTTAAAGGAGGTGAGTATGAGTACGACCGGCTCTTATAAGGCGCGGCAGTTCAATCTCAGCGGACTCAAAGGGATCTCGGATCAAACACTGGAAATGCACTTCAAGCTGTATGAAGGCTACGTCAAAGAAACCAATAACCTAACTGACAAAATCACCGAATTCATTAAAGACGGAAACGTGGATCAGGACGAGATGCCTGCCTACTCCGAGCTCACACGCAGGCTCGGGTTCGAATATAACGGCATGGTCCTGCATGAGTATTACTTCGACAATTTGCAGAGTGGTGGTGGCAGTGGCGATCCAGCGAAGTCTTCGACGTTTGTGAAAGCCGCAGAAACGAGCTTCGGCACTTACGACATCTGGAAGGCAGACTTTGTTGGTATCGGAAAGATGCGTGGTGTGGGTTGGGCCATCTGTTACCAGAACCCTGCTAATGGCAGACTTTCAAACCACTGGATTTCGTTACATGAAACCGGGAACGTCGCGGGCTTCACGCCGATCCTGGTGATGGACGTTTGGGAGCATGCATTCCTGCTCGACTACAAACCAGCCGAGCGGCCGAAATACATCGAGGCTTTCTTCTCCAACATCGCGTGGAACGCGGTGGAGGATCGGTTGAAGAAGCTCACGGGCGTCCAAAGCGCACGAGCCTAAGCGGATATTTCACGCAAAGGCGCAAAGGAAGAGGCAAAGACGCAAAGAGAGATTTTGTTTGGGTTTTTCTTTGCGCCTTTGCGTCTTCCTTTGCACCTTTGCGTGAAACTCTTTTACTTCTGCGGCAGCGGCGGTTTAGTGATCTTGCAGTCGACGTTCAAGGATCGCAGGAAGTTCAATAGATCCTCACGCTGCTCCGGCAGGATCTTGTGCGGCTGAAGGTTCTTCTTGTCTAAATACTGATTCGGTTTTCCACCCGCCAACATGATGTCGACAGCTTCCTCGAGTGTCTTCGCACTGCCGTCGTGAAAGTACGGCGCTGACCTCGCGACATCTCTTAAAGTCGGCGTCTTGAACGCTCCAGTTTCTTCCAGTCTGTTCGTCACCTTTCCGCGTCCCGGATCCGGTTCCTTCTGGTCCATGCCGATGCCGACGTTGTGATACTGCTGATCCGTGAACAGCACTCCGTCGTGGCAGTTGTTGCACTTGATCGCCTGGAAGATATTCCAGCCACGATACGCGCTCATGCTGATCGCGGTATTGTCACCGGCCTTCCAACGATCCCACGCGGTGTCGCCGCTGATGATCGTTCGTTCATATGCCGATATCGCCTTCATCATATTCTCAGCCGTCGCATCGCTCTGAAAAACTTTCTGAAACTGCGCTTTGTAACCCTGGAGCGCGTTTATCTTCGCGACGATCTCGCCCGTTTTATCTCCGACACCCATGTTTCCGCCCTTCCACGCGGCCATGGCCTGTGCCTCGAGCGATCCGCTGCGACCGTCCCAGTAGAATTCTTTGTGATAGCCGATATTCCAGAGTGTCGGGCTACTGCGTGGAAGTTGTTTGTTTCCAGCGCCAATCGCTTTTGGTAAACCGTCAGTCAATCCGTGCTCGCAGACGTGACACGAGTAGCACGACTTTGAACCGTCGATGCTGAGTCGTTCGTCAAAAAATAACTGACGGCCGAGCGCGACTTTCTCCGGTGTCATCGCATTATCTGCCGGGATGACCATCGGTTCGTACGTTGCGAGTTGGGCCGGAAGCGGTTGAATCTCAGGAGTAAAAGCGTCGGCTGAGGGAGCGTTGGTGTTACTGCCACGACAACCGATGAAAAATGTAAGAGCAAAAAGAGGGAGACTAAAAAGCAGGAAGAGTCGTAGTTTTCTATTGAAAAGCATTGGCACTCCATCTTGGGGATTTGCTGGTCCATCGCGGATTCTTACATAATCTGTGTAATCTGTGAACTGCTTATGAAGACACTCAAGGCATTGCTGTGGATCATCGCGCTGCTCTCTCTTGGTTGTTCAGGCAACAACGAGAACGCGCACACAACCGCGACGACAATTGTTTCACCGCCACCGCGACAGGTTTTGAAAATCGAATCAATGCCATCAAAGAAATTACCGGCAAAACCTGACGATCCCAAGAAGCAAGTAGACCCAACTCAACCGTTACTGAACTTCAATTTCGGCAAGGAAAAAGACATATTTTTTCTTGGAGACTCGCCCATTATCATAGATTTCTCCCTGGCAAACGCACAGTTGAAAGGCGACGGTGGCCAGTTTCGCGTACGCTACATTGTGGACGATGAAGATATGCGCTGGATCGATCGATGGGAAACACTCTGGGTGACCGGTTGGACTCCGGGTAGGCACACGATCCGGATGGAGCTAATCGGTCCAGACGGTTGGCCGTATCGTAACGGCGACTATAACATCGAAACGCGCGAGTTTGTGTTCTATCAATGAAGAGTTCTCGAGCAGAATTGTTTCGTGAGTTAACAGCCGAAGCGGCGACCTGCACACGCTGTCCCGCGATGTGTGGACGCAGCGCTGTATTGAGTGAACTCAACGGCTCACCTGATGCGCGAATTATGTTCATCGGCGAAGCGCCGGGAAAAAAAGGCGCTGATCGAACCCGTGTGCCGTTTTCCGGCGATCAATCAGGAGCGAATCTCGATCGGTTTCTGAGCTCTATAAAACTCACGCGCAACGAGATCTTCATCACGAGCGCTGCGTTATGTAATCCACGCTCCGAGTCGGGAGCAAATCGCAAACCAACACAAAAGGAACTAACTAATTGTTCGAGCTTTCTGCAGCGCACGATTGACCTCGTCGATCCGCGTGTGATCGTGACGTTGGGTTCGGTTGCGCTCGAGTCGTTGAAGCGCATTCAATCTCATGAGTTGAATTTGAAAACATCGGCTTCTCAAATACACTCATGGAACAACCGTGTGCTCGTGCCGATTTATCATCCGAGCCCGCAGGTGCTGGCGTCACATCGGCGCGAGGCGGAACAGTTAAAGGATTATCAGGTCGTGGCACAAGCCATCCACAGATTACACAGATGATGACGGAATATGAGTTAGTTCGCGATGGTGGGGCGGGGCTGATCGATTTGTCAGCGGCGCGTGGACGGATCCGAGTGAGCGGGTCGGAGGCGGTGATGTTTCTCAACGGCCTCATGACAAACGACATGAAAACGCTCGCCACAAATCGATGGATGCCGGCAGTTTTTCCGACAGTGCAGGGACGTTTGATCGGAGTTGTGCGTGTTGTCCGGGGCAGTGAGCCGTCGTTTCTTATAGACACCGAAACCACATCGCACGACGCTGTGCTGAAAACTATTTCGCGGTTCACGATGGCAGGCGACTTCAAAGTGTCGGATGTCACCGCTGAAACTGCTTTGTTGACGGTTCAGGGACAAATCGCTGGTGAAGTTATCGAGAAGGTGTTCGAAACCTCGGCGGCCGAGATACCAGCCAACGGTGTTTCAGAAGTGCAGTGGAAGAACCTACCTGCGACCATCATCCGCGCGTCTCACACGGGTGAAAATGGTTTCGATATCCTCGTCGACTCGTCGCAAAAGGCTGAACTCCTTCAGGCTCTCGAGACCGCAGGCGCACAACCTATCAGCGAAGACACGCTCGAAATCCTCCGCGTCGAGGCCGGTATCGCTCGCTTTGGAATCGACCTGGATGAGACGATCGTCGTTCCGGAAACAAATCTCGACGAGGCGGTGAGCTACGCGAAAGGGTGCTACGTCGGCCAGGAAATCATCGTGCGGATCAAACACCGCGGTCACCCTGCGAAGAAATTGACCGGACTGCGTTTCGAAACAGACACACAAGTTGAATCAGGTGCAATGATAAGTTCGACGGAAAATCAGGAGATCGGGCGTGTCACGTCGGCGGTGGTTTCGCCGCGCATGGGAAGCATCGGGCTCGGCTACATTCGCTATGGACATCTTTCCGCGGGAACACGCGTAGTAGTTAGTGACGGGATCGACGCAACTGTTACGGAATTGCCGTTTGTAGGAACTAATGGCTGAAGATCTCGATTACGCACAAGCACAACTCGCTTACTCGATCATTCAAAATCTGATCGAGCACACACGCGTCGTCAGCGATCTGATCGCGATGATGGCCCAGGTGCTCGACGAAGACACGACCAAGGCTCTCACGCAAACGCCAACCTGGACTGCCTATCTCGACAGCCGCCGAGCATTGGAAAAAACCAAGAACGATGTCGAGAAGTTCGCGGAAATATTAAAAGGTTTAGGCCCGGAGGAAAAAGGGGGACAGGATTAACAAGATTTACAAGATATCTTGTTCATCCTGAAAATCTTGTTAATCCTGTCTATCTAATGATCATTATTACCTGGCGCTCACGTCCACCATCGAACTCACAAAGAAAAATTCCCTGCCAGCGTCCGAGCAGTAATTGTCCATCGTGAAAAGGGATCGTGACTGACGACCCGGTGAGACTCGCCTTGATGTGTGCGTCGGAGTTTTCTTCACCGTGACGAAAGCCCATTCCGTGCTGTGGAATCAGTGTGCGGAGTGCGTGAAGCATGTCGCGCGGCACATCGGGATCGGCGTTCTCATTGATCGTGAGGCCGGCGGTGGTGTGTTGCACGTAAAGTACAACTACACCTTCCCGCTGTCCTGACTCTTTGAGTTTTTCTCGAACGAGATCGGTGAACTCGACTAGCTCTTCGCGGTTGCGCGACTTTACTTTTAGAACATACATCTCTAACGCGAACCCGAAGCCTTGCGCTTGAGCAACGCCCAACCCGTTGGAAGTACCGCCGCGCCAAGAGCAATCTTGATGACGTCGCCGGCGAGGAAAGGCAACACCGCAAGTTTAAAAGCCGCAACAGGTGGCGTGTTTGTCAGAATCGAATAGAATGCCCAGCCACCGAGAAGAATTATTAATGAACCGACCGCCATTGCTGCTACGGCCGTGTGATATTTCTTGTCCCAACCGTTTTCAGCGAACGCTCCGGTTACAAACGCAGCCGCCGGAAAAGCAATCAGATACCCGGCCGTTGGTCCAAAAAACCGCAAAATACCCGGCGCTCCGCCCGGCGCAAAGAACGGCAGGCCAATCGCACCTTCGATCAGATACGCAATCACCGCGGCCGCACCAAGACGCGAACCGAGCAACGCGCCAGTCAACAGCACCGCAAAGCTCTGCCCGGTGATCGGTATCGGTCCGATATGGATCGAAAACTGCGCCGCAGCAGCAATGAACAAACTAAAAACAATCACTAGCCCAAAAGAACGGACTGAATCGAGCGGCGCAAGCGCCGCCCCCATCAATGTGTCAGCTTTAGCGTATGAACTCATATGCTTAGTGTACCTTGTAGTTAATCCCCTGCGGCAGTCTTCACCGCAGTTTCAGTCGCACGTGGCTCCATCGCCGAGTGCCAATCCTCATGCCGTGGAAAGAGCGCCACACGAAAAACACCGAGACAAGGAAAAACACGAGCGCCAGTATGTGCGTCAACGTCGCATTGCCATTGCGCGCCGTCAGACTGACCGCGAGCTCGACTGCGAGCAATCCAAAGAGCGTCGTGAACTTGATCACCGGGTTCATCGCGACTGACGAAGTGTCTTTGAACGGATCGCCAACAGTGTCGCCGACCACTGTCGCATCGTGAAGCGGCGTTCCCTTCATCTTCAGATCGACTTCGACAACCTTCTTCGCATTGTCCCACGCGCCGCCGGCGTTCGCCATGAAGATCGCCTGGTACAAACCAAACACCGCGATCGAAATCAAGTACCCAATGAAGAAGAACGGCTCGACAAACGCGAACGCAAGTGTCGAGAAGAAGACCGTGAGAAAGATATTGAACATACCCTTCTGCGCGTACTGCGTGCAGATCTGAACAACCTTCTTACTGTCTTCAACTGAAGCTTTCTCCACACCTTCGAGCCGGATGTTGGCCTTGATGAACTCGACCGCGCGATATGCGCCGGTAGTCACGGCCTGGATCGAGGCGCCGGTGAACCAGTAGATAATCGCGCCGCCTGTGATCAAGCCGAGCACAAACGGAGCATGAAGCAGCGACAAACCTGCAGTGTCAGTGCGCAGACCATCCGTGAGCGTCATGATAATCGAGAAGATCATCGTCGTCGCTCCCACCACCGCGGTTCCGATTAGCACGGGTTTGGCCGTCGCCTTGAACGTGTTGCCCGCGCCGTCGTTCTCTTCGAGAAGGTGTTTGGCGCGCGAGAAGTTGACGTCGATGTTGTGATCTTTCTTGAGCTCTTCTTCGACGTTTGGCAACTGCTCAATCAGCGAGAGTTCGTAAACGGATTGCGCGTTGTCGGTTACCGGGCCGTAGGAGTCAACAGCGATCGTGACTGGTCCCATACCCAGAAACCCAAAGGCCACGAGTCCGAAACCAAACACAGGGGCAACCACTGGGTCGACCATCAGCGCGCCTAAACCAAATCCCGCGTCAGCTCCAAGGTTCGTGAAAAAGTATGCAACTGCCATCAGGCCAACGATGCTGATGCCGAGCCAATAAGCTGAGAAATTGCCCGCCACCAGGCCGGAGAGAATATTCAACGAAGGTCCGCCTTCTCGTGAAGACGTAACCACTTCGCTGACGTGTCGCGACTCGGTCGAGGTAAACACCTTCACGAGCTCAGGTATCAACGCGCCTGCAATCGTGCCGCAGGAAATGATGATCCCGAGTTTCCACCAAAGCGTCGGGTTTCCGCTAAGCAGCGGGATCGTCAGGTAGGAAACTATGAATGTGATTACGACCGAAACAATCGAGGTGATCCACACGAGCGACGTCAACGGCGCCTCGAAGTTCATCGAGTCAGCGTTCTTGTAACGCGCTTTGGCGATTGCATCGTTGATGAAGTAAGAGAGTCCGCTCGCAATGATCATCATCACGCGCATGACGAAGATCCAAACCAGCAACTGCACCTGCACGGTCGGATTTGAAACGCCGACCAGGATAAACGTGATCAGGGCCACGCCCGTGACGCCGTAAGTTTCAAAACCGTCTGCGCTTGGTCCAACTGAGTCGCCCGCGTTGTCGCCTGTGCAGTCTGCAATCACGCCGGGATTGCGTGCATCGTCTTCCTTGATCTTGAAGACGATCTTCATCAGGTCGGAACCGATGTCGGCGATCTTCGTGAAGATGCCGCCGGCGATACGCAGAGCAGCCGCGCCGAGTGATTCACCAATCGCAAAACCGATGAAGCACGGTCCCGCATAACTGCCCGGGATGAATAACAGGATGCACAACATGATCAGCAGTTCGACGCTGATCAGCATCATACCAATGCTCATGCCGGCTTTTAGCGGAATAGCGTAAAGCGGAAAGGGTTTGCCTTCGAGACTCGCAAACGCGGTGCGCGAGTTGGCGAATGTGTTAACACGAATGCCAAACCATGCCACACCGTAGCTGCCCGCGATACCGATCAAACTGAACGCCAGAATGATAGCGACGCGGAATGGCTCCATCCCCGAGAGCACGCCGAAGTAAAGGATAATCACGACGGCGATGAACGCTTCGAGAAGGAGAATGAACTTGCCCTGTGTTGTCAGGTACGTCTTGCAAGTCTCGTAGATCAGCTCCGAGATCTCGCGCATGGCGCGATGAACCGGCAGGCGTTGCAGGTTCATGTAAATGGCCAGGCCGAAGCCGAGGCCGAGCACACAGATGACGATTCCAAACAGCAGCAGGTTATGACCTGAGATACCGTTCAGGAAGGTAACCTGGGTGAGGTCTGGGAGTTCTAAGCTTGCTTCACCACCTACGTGCGATTGAGCGTAAGTTGGCAAGGCAAAGGCTAAAGTCGTTACGGTAGCCGCAATAATAATTGCTACCCGCCGCAGTGTCAGCGATAGTTCCACTTGGGCAAATTCCTTTCGATTTATCTAGATAATGGCGAGATACGCTTACGAAAACGCGTATTATCCACAGATTACACAGATTTTTCAAAGAGAGTCCGTTCCATTGCCAATTGCCGATTTCCAATTGCCGATTTTAGGAACCGCCTGCCAGAACAAATTGGCAATCGGCAATCGGAAATTGGCAATCAAGAAACGGCCTCTTGAATCTGTGTAATCTGTGGATGGCTTCGAGTTCCCAGCCAGCGCCGGATCGAGTCGATCATGATGACGACGGCGGCAATCATGATGATCGCGGTGAGGCTGGTGTTTATGAGGCCCTGAATCGACGTCTCCGGCTTTTGCGCCAAGGGCCAGAAAATGTCGGTTATTGACTTGAACCCAGCCACGAGCGTCGTGGTACTGACAAATATGAGCGGCAGAATCGTCACCCACGCATACCGTGCTTTGCCGGAGTTAATCACGATCGTCGTCGCCACGCACAAAGCCACCGCAGCCAGCAATTGATTGGCAATGCCGAACATCGGCCAGATCGTGGAAATCGAACCCGACCAGATGAACGCCGCCCAAGATGCCACGACGAGCGCGGAAGTCACGACCGACCCGGGCAGCCAGTTCGGCTCTTCGAGTTTTTTATAAAAACGCCCGCCAAACTCCCCGACCAGAAATCGCGCCACACGCGTGCCGGTATCGATCGTCGTGAGGATAAAGAGCGCTTCGAACATGATTGCGAAGTGGTACCAATACTTCATGAAACCACTGAGCCCGGGTATCCCGTCGAAAATCTTGGCGATTCCGAGCGCAAGCGTGACAGCGCCGCCCGTTCGACCGCGCAGGTTCTTTTCACCTGACTCCTGTTCGAGTCGATCGATCTCCTGCGGTTGTAGATTGAAGCCCTGGGCAGTGTGCGTATCGACCATCTGAACGTACGCGGCTTTTTGCGCATCCGTTTTCTGAGCGGTGTTGATTGCAAAATAATCGCCCGGGAAAAGAGACGTAGCCGCAATCAGCGCCACTACCCCGACGATGCCCTCCATCAACATGCTGCCGTAGCCGATCATGCGCGTATCAGTCTCTTTGGCGATCATCTTCGGCGTCGTGCCTGAAGAAACGAGGGCGTGAAAACCGGAAATCGCGCCGCACGCTATCGTGATGAAAACAAATGGATAGAGCTTGCCGGAAATGACCGGTCCGCCGCCTGCAGTGAATGGCGTGAACGCGGGCATGTTCAGATTCGGATGGACCACAATCACACCGAGAATCAGAAACGCAATCGTGCCGATCTTCAAATACGACGACAAATAATCGCGCGGGCAGAGCAGCATCCACACCGGCAGCACCGAAGCGATGAACCCGTAAGCTGCCATGACCAGGATCAGACTGTTTCGCGAAAGTGTGAACGTTTCCGCAAACGAGGACTCAGCAATGCGGCCGCCAAGATAAACCGCGAAGAGGAGACCCACTATACCGATGATGCTCGCCTCTACAATCTTTCCTTTGCGGAAGCGATACATGTACAGGCCCATGAAAAGCGCGAGTGGAATCGTAAAGCCAACAGTGAACGTTCCCCACGGCGATTCAGCGAGTGCATTTACGACAACGAGTCCGAGACCAGCAAGCGCAATCACCACGATGAAGAGTATCGCGACCCCCGCAACCAATCCCGAGAGCGGACTAATCTCCGTACGCGCCATCTCCGCCAGTGACTTACCCTTTCGACGCACACTGCCGGCCATGATCATGAAGTCGTGTACAGCACCACCGAGACAAACGCCGATCACGAGCCACAGCAGTCCCGGCAAAAAACCAAACTGCGCGGCCAGCACCGGTCCGATGAGCGGCCCCGCGCCCGAAATCGCGGCAAAGTGATGCCCAAACAAAACCCACTTGTTTGTTGGATAGTAATTGTGACCGTCAAACATCGTCTGCGACGGCACCGGGCGCGAATCGTCAAGCGCGAGCACCTTTGCGGCGATGAACGCGGAGTAATAACGATACGAAATCGCGATCACGCAAAGAGTGCCGATGATGATTGGTAGTGCGTTCATTGACAGTTAAATCGTTAGTTGGCCGCCAGAATGCCATTCATCCAGTTTGTGCTAAAGGTTTTGAGCGCTGCTATATCATCTTTTGAATGATAGCCTCTGTAGGTAGCAACCGAAATCATTCTGTCATTGACATGCAAAACATTCAGGGTGCCCAAAACTGGAAGCGTGGTGATCTTTCCGTCCACTTCACGATTGATTGTCATGAGCATCATCGAGCTGTAAAGATTAGGTCTCTGGTCAAATGCTCCGAGGATCGTGGTTTCAGTGGGCTTCGTTTTGACGTCTTTTGAGTACTCTTTACTGATCTGCTTGTCGAATTGCTTGAATAAGTTCTGGATCATCGGCGATTTCTCATCCAGAATTTTCGCATCATTGCCGTGGATATAGTTGACTACGGCGGTGAATTCCTCACGAGATATCGTTCGCTCCTTTGTCATCCGAACCACTGCGACTTTGGCGTAATACTCGAAAACAGCTTCCTTGCCGCCTTTCATTAGGTCGTAGTCGCTGGTGGGTACGTATCCGAGGAGCAACTCATTCTGTGGTGGTTCAGTGGCCGCGAAACGGGCTTTGAGGTTTTCAAACTCCGCAGTCACCTCCGTGTAACCCGCCGGACTTGGAATGCGAACTACTTTGTTCCCCAACTGCAAGGAGACCACGTTTTTTTCGTGGTCTGTTTGCGCTTGAACGGGTGCAGTGAGCAAAAGCAGGAAAGCCGCGGTAATCAGTAAACGCGACGTAATAAATGTCATTAGCTTCATTCAGCGCGAACGTCCTTTTTGGTACCCAACGCGATGCCGATTGCAGCGCCGACGAGTCCGAAGATGATAATCAGTAAACCATACAAAGTCTGATCGTGCTTCTCGGCGCTCGCGTCAAATGCTTCTGAAAACAATTCACGTGGAGCGACGTCGTGCGGTATTACAAATAACCCAACCGCAACCAGGACGAAGCATACCGCGGCGAACTTCAGTCCCACCGGCGTCAGTTTCGGACGTCCCATCTTCTGCCCCACAGCACTGCGCGTGTAACCGTAAGCCATATAAACTGCCAGACCCAGCGCCAGCCAGCCGACAAACCTCCAGTAAGAACCTTCAGGCAGGAAGTAGATCAGCAGCACACACGATAGTGCTCCGAGACCCGGCAACAAGTAAGGTCCGAACGGAACCCTGAACGGTCTGTGACGATTCGGGTCTTTGTAACGGAGCACCATCACACCAATACAGACAAGGGTGAACGCGAAGAGAGTGCCGATATTCGTCAAACTCACCATCTCATCGACTGTCGCAAACGCCGCGATACCACCAACGGCAATGCCGGTCAGAATCGTGGTGACGTGTGGTGTTTTGAACTTCGGATGAACGCTCGCAAAAACCGACGGCAGCAAACCGTCGCGGGCCATCGAGAAGAAGATGCGCGGTTGTCCGAGTTGAAACACGAGCAACACGGCCGTGTGTGCGACCACCGATCCAAACGCGATGACAGTGTTTTGCCACAACGCCTGCGGCGCTACAGTTTCCAAGCGCCATCGTCAGCGATTCCCCGCGTTGCGCTGAGGTCCAGCCGCGCACTGTTTCCCACGGCACCATTCCCGTAAAGACACCGGCAACGAGAACGTACAGAATCGTGCAGATAATCAGCGACGCGATGATTCCAATAGGCAGATCTCTGGCGGGATTCTTCGTTTCCTCAGCGACAGTGCTGACCGCGTCGAAACCGATGTAAGCGAAGAAGACGACGGCTGCGCCCGTCAACGTGCCAAACCATCCCTGCGGTTGGAACGGTTTCCAGTTCTGCGTCATCGTCGCCGGCGAAACGTAGTAAAGCGCGAGACCGATAAAGAACAACAACACGAGGATCTTGATCAGCACCATGATCGCGTTGAAGTTTGACGACTCTTTGATACCCCAAACCAGCACGATCGTGATCAGCGCCACGATTCCGAACGCCATGATGTTGAAGACTATCGGAATGCCGAGGATGTGTGGCGCGGCGGCGAGTGTTTCTTCACTTGCGGTGCGATAGTTCGACGTCAGCCAATCAGGGACGTGAATACCGAGATTTCTCAGTAGTCGATTGAAAAACTCGGCCCAGCTAATCGCGACCGCCACGTTGCCGATCGCATACTCGATGATTAAGTCCCAACCGATGATCCAGGCAACGAGTTCGCCAAGCGTGGCGTAGGAGTATGTGTAGGCCGAACCTGAAATCGGAACCATCGACGCCAGTTCGGCGTAACAGAGTGCAGTAAAACCGCAGACAATCGCAGTGATGACAAACGACAGCATCAACGACGGACCAGCGCCCGCGCGTTCGGCAGTGCCTGAAGCGGCAGTGCCGATGGTGGCGAAGATTCCGGCGCCGATGATTGCTCCAATCCCGATGAGCGTTACACTGAATGCAGTGAGCGTGCGTTTCAGTGAAAACTGTGGACCGCCCGCGCTCTCCAGAATTTCGTCCAGGTTCTTGGTATGAAAAATTCCTCGAAGCAAGATGTCGCCTCCGGGATTGGATTTTCGATAACTTTACTTGCTGTAGGAAAGCTTGCGGAGTTTGGCATGGAAGCCGATCTCTTGTAAATCGAAATCACAAGTGAGTGGACGCTGCGGAACGAACTGTAGGGGCGGCCCTCCGTGGCCGCCCTCGGTTGATACAAAACGTGTTGCCAGAAGATCGATTCAAACCAAGGGCGGCCACGGAGGGCCGCCCCTACAGTTCGCTGGACGGTTTTAGAAAAGATTTACAGGACATTAGGCTGGTGATACGGTGGCGCGGTGTTTCCGTTTAGAAACATTCTCTTTCCCACTGATTTCTCTGCGAACGCGCATGCGGCGTTGAAGTATGCGGCTGCGTTTGCGCGGCATGGTGGCGGCCGAGTTGTGTTGTTCAATGTGCAGGATGCGAAGTCAGTAGTGGGTTCCCAACTGGATGACCTGCTTTCTGATCCGGTTCTGAAGGGCGTTGACGCAGACAAGATTTTGGTTGAAGGCGAGCCGGCGAATGAGATTGCGCAGGGTGCAGTCGACCATGACGTCGATTTGATCACGGTGGTGATGCGCGACCGGAATCGACTGTCGCGGGCGTTCGGCAGTTCGATTGCGGAAGATATCGTTGCTGAAGCACCGTGTGCGGTTCTTTGCGTTCGACCGCCGCAAAGAGATTTTGTCGACCAGCACGACAGCCAAACTCAAATCCAGCTCAAACGCGTCCTGCTGGCAACAAACTTTCGTCCTTCCTCGGCAGCAGCAACTCAGCTTGCGACGCAGATCGCTAACCACATGGGCGCCGAGCTTCATGCCGTTTACGTCATTGGAGATTATTTCGAGCAGATCTCAGTGATTTTCCCAGAAGGCGGATTGGCGGCGCTAACGCGACTGCGTAGTTACGCGCAGGAACGCTTGGCCCAACTCACGCGCACCGGTGGCGAAGGTCTCGCAACGCACATTGCCGAAGGAAGACCTTACCAGGAGATCGTCAAGCTCGCCGATACGCTCCAGGCAGATCTAATCGTGATCGGAACAGCAGTTCACGGGTCGTTGTTTGGAAACAGTCAGGTGTTGGGATCCGAGATTGAGAGAGTGATTAGAAACGCGCCGTGTCCGGTACTCTGCGTTCCGGCGGCGCGGGTGGTTACACCGCTGCCTGCTCTGGTTACACAGATCGTGCCTCAAACCTAAGTATAGGTCCTACTTCTTATCGATCGGCTTGTGTTCCTGTTGCCAGAGATTAAACCCACCCAGCAGAGCTGCTGCGTTATCGAAACCTTTTGTCTTGAGAGCGACCACCGCACCGGCGGACGTATGTTCCGCGTGTCAAGAACAATAGGTGACAATGGTCTTGTCACGCGGTAGGTCTTTGATGTGGTTCAGGATCTCACCAGCAGGAATCAGACGTGCTCCCGGAATGTGTCCCTGGTCGTATGCGTCCTGATTGCGGACGTCAATAACCAAGGCCGTCCCGTCCTTCATCATTGCTTCTAACTCATCGGTCGTTACACGACGAGCGCCATCCGCGTAGACGGTCTCCGCACCTTGAGGGCTTGGTTTTGTATTGCTGTTAGCAACGTGATCGACCGCATTGCACGCCCCCAGAATCGCAATGGCGGCTAATATGATTCCTGAAAATAGTAATTTGAGACGCATGAAACCTCCGAAAGGGCTCTAATGTGTTACGCCACAATGAGATTTGTCAATGTGGTATAGTCTCGCTTTCCAACCGGAGCCTATATGATGGAACAGTCGGACCCGATTCAGTGGGCCAAGGTAATTGACCACACACGCTGCATCGGCTGTCATGCCTGCACAACGGCATGCAAGTCAGAGAATCTCGTTCCTCTTTCCGTCACGCGCACCTACGTCAAACACGTCGACATCGGCGTCTTTCCGCAGGCGCGACGCGCTCACCAGGTAACACGCTGCAATCAATGCGCTCACGCGCCGTGCGTAACTGCTTGTCCCACCGCGGCCATGTTCAAACGCGCGGATGGCATTGTCGATTTTGATAAATCGATCTGCATCGGTTGCAAGGCGTGTATGGCTGCGTGTCCGTACGACGCGATCTTCATCAACCCTGACGATCACTCCGCTGAGAAATGTAACTTCTGCGCGCACCGCATCGACATGAACCTCGAACCCGCGTGTGTCGTGGTTTGTCCGACGCAGGCGATTCTCGTCGGCGACATGAACGATCAGGATTCGTATGTCGCACAGATAATCAATCGCGACAATGTCGCCGTCAGACGTCCCGAAAAAGAGACTCTGCCCAAGCTTTTTTACAAAGGCGCGCACCAGGCGACGCTCGATCCACTCGCCGCACGACGTCCCGAAGGCGGTCTCTTCATGTGGAGCGAGCAACAGGAAGGGGCGGGGTTCGTAACTTCCGGCAATCCAAACTTCAACAACTCATCGGCGGCAGCGTTGCTATCGTATGACGTTGCGCATTCGATTCCGTGGGACTGGCGCGTCAGTCTCTATACATGGACCAAGGGCGTTGCGACTGGCGTTTATCTCGTCGCGTGTTTGCTGGTGTTGCTGGGTGTTCTGGATGTCACGAATTCAGTTTGGCTATGGGCCGCGCCGATCATCTCCGGCGGTTTTCTGGCAATCACCGGCGGTTTGTTGGTCTGGGATCTCGAACATCCGGAGCGTTTTCATCTGATCTTTACGCGGCCGCAGTGGCGCAGTTGGTTAGTCAAGGGCGCTTTTATTATCGCGGGTTACACACTCGTCCTCGCGCTGCATTTTATCGCGAGTTGGGCCGGATCAGTTTCGCTTCAGCGCTGGTTGATGATCCCCGGCATTCCCCTCGCGATACTGACAGCAATTTACACCGCATATCTCTTCGCGCAGGCGAAGGCGCGCGACATGTGGCAAAACCCGCTGCTGCCCCCGCATTTGTTTTTCCAGTCCGCACTGTTAGGTTCCGCTGTTTTGTTGCCGGTGCTGATCGTTTCTGAGAACACTTCGGCAGTTGAACGATTTCTCGGCTTTGCGCGGCCTGAAATTAACTTGCTGCTGTGGATACTGGCCATCACCAGCGCGATTCATCTGCTGATGATTTGGGGTGAAGTCTCTCTGACACACCCCACCGCGCACGCACGCCTCGCGATTTGGGAGATGGTGAGCGGTCGTTACAAAAACGACTTCTGGTTTGGGATTCTCCTGTCGCTGTTCGGCGGAGCATTACCGCTGCTTGCGGTACTGAACCTTGTGAGCATCCCACTCGGCGTTGGCGGCGCACCGCTGGCTTTGATTGGCTTGATGCTCTTCGAAAACGCTTACGTACAAGCCGGCCAATCCGTGCCATTAGCTTGATGTGCCGGATTGTTGCATCGCATGTTAGACTGAAAACAAAAACATGAGCACTTACGAAGAAATAAAGAATGCCGCCATGGCTCTTCCACCTGACGCCAGAGAAATGTTGGCAGAACATTTGATGGCGAGCCTTAGTCCTGAAGGTGAGTGGGAAATTGATCCGCTTTTCCTCAAGGAAATTGAACGACGTAGTAAGGAGATGGACGACGGAATCGTCACACCAATTCCCGGAGAAGAGGTGATGGCAAGATTGCGCTCACGAATGAAACGAAAATAAATGAAACACACTTTTCATCCTCACGCTGAAAAGGAACTCACAGAAACTGAGGCTTATTACAACGATATCAATGAGGAATTGGGAAATCGATTTCGTGAAGAAATTGAAATGACCATTTCACGCATTTCGAAGTTCCCGGGGGTTGTCAGCCCCTAACGAGAATTCATCGTCGCTGTAGATTGACGAGGTTTCCCTACGGAATTGTTTATGAGTTAAAGCCAACCGAGATCCGAGTGGTGGCGGTAATGCATCTTCATCGCAAGTCGGATTACTGGATATACCGCACTTGAGCAGAAATCAAGACTCCAAAGAAACCTTCTACCCTGGTCCGAGTCGAAGCCATCTCGCGGCGTTTCCGCCGAAGGAAAGATGGGATGATTGGACCGAACTTGATTCGCGTGCATGGCCGCAACGCAAGGAACGCCACTACTCGATCGTTCCCACTACTTGCTTCAACTGCGAGTCCGCGTGCGGCCTGCTCGCTTACATCGACAAGGTCACTGGTGAAGTACAAAAGTTTGAAGGCAATCCCGAACATCCCGGATCGCGTGGTCGCAACTGCGCCAAAGGTCCGGCAACACTCAACCAGGTAACCGATCCCGATCGCATCCTTTACCCACTTAAGCGCACGGGCAAACGCGGTGCAGGAAAGTGGGAACGAACTACCTGGGACGAGGCGCTCAACGCCATCGCCGAACGAATTCGCAAAGCCATCGTCGAGAATCGCAGGCATGAAGTGATGTATCACGTCGGCCGGCCCGGTGAAGACGGTTTTACAGAGCGCATTCTCGCCGCGTGGGGAATTGACGGTCACAACTCACATACCAACATCTGCTCCTCCGGCAGTCGCGAAGGTTATCAACTGTGGATGGGTCTCGATCGGCCCAGCCCCGATCATGCAAATGCGAAAGTTATCCTGCTGATCAGCGCGCATCTCGAGTCGGGTCATTACTTCAATCCACACGCACAACGTGTGATCGACGGCAAGGCAAACGGCGCGAAGCTGATCGTGTTTGACACACGTCTCTCAAACACTGCGACGCACGCAGATTACTGGGTGGCGCCTTATCCGGGTTCTGAGGCCGCGATTTTATTGGCGATCGCGAATTATTTGATTCAGAACAATCTTTACAATCGCGAGTTTGTCGAGCGCTGGTGGAACTGGCGGGAGTTTCTCGAAGCTGAAGGATCAAGTAACACGGATTTTGCGGATTTTGAGGCGGGATTAAAACGGATCTATCGAGAATATACGTTTGAGTTTGCGGCCGAGGAGTCGGGGGTCGATGCGAAAGTAATTGAAGAGATTGCGAAGATTGTGGCCACGGCGGGGACAAGATTCTCGAGTCACAATTGGCGCAGTGTTGCGTCAGGTGTTAGTGGTGGCTGGTCGGTGGCGCGCTGTCTGTTCATGTTGAATGCCCTGCTCGGCGCGGTGGCCACCGAAGGCGGGGTTTATCCGAATGCGTGGAACAAATTTGTGCCGCGGCCGATCTACACGCCGCCACATCCGAAGATGTGGAACGAGACGACGTGGCCGCGCGAGTATCCGTTGTCGATGAATGAAATGTCGTTTCTGCTGCCGCACTTCCTGAAAGACCGACGTGCAAAGCTCGATGTCTATTTCACGCGCGTGTACAACCCGGTATGGACCAACCCCGATGGGTTCTCGTGGATCGAGATGTTGACCGATCCGGATCTGGTCGGCTGTTACGTCGCACTCACGCCCACGTGGAACGAAACGGCTTACTACGCCGACTACGTTTTACCGATGGGAGTTGGATCCGAACGACACGATCTGCATTCGTACGAAACGCACGATTCGCAGTGGCTCGGTTTCCGCCAGCCGGTGATGAAAGCAGCGCGTCAACGCAGTGGCGAAACAATCGACGATACGCGCGAAGTAAATCCCGGCGAGGTTTGGGAAGAGAACGAGTTCTGGCTCGAATTGACGTGGCGAATTGATCCTGATGGGAGTCTCGGCATACGACAATACGCCGAGTCGAAAAAGAATCCCGGCACCCGACTCGGTATCGACGAGTATTACGAATGGATCTTCGACAACTCTGTTCCCGGTTTATCCGAACGTGCCGCGGCGGAAAATCTGACACCACTCGAATTCATGCGTCGCTATGGCGCGTTTGAAGTCAAAGAGAAGATTGGTCGAGTTTACGAAGAAACAGTTCCCGCCGAAGAGTTAGACGATCTGCGTGAAGATGGTTTCGGAAGAATCTTCACACGTGCAGCAAAACCAGCCGGGCCAAACATCGTTCCGCTGCCGCTTCCTGATGGTGACGAAGACGGACGTCGTCTCGCGGGCATCAACGTCGATGGAACAGTCAAGCGCGGTTTCCCAACACCGAGCGGACGATTGGAGTTTTACTCATCAACGTTGAGCAACTGGGGCTGGCCCGAACTCGCGATTCCGACTTACTTCAAGAGTCACGTTCACAAAGATAATCTCGAAGAAGGACAAACGATCCTGATCTCGACGTTTCGTCTGGCAGTACAAATTCACACGCGCAGTGCGAATGCAAAGTGGCTCGACGAGATCGCGCACACTAATCCGCTCTGGATTCATCCTTCGCACGCGTCGAAGCTCAATGTTCGCACCGGCGATCTCGTGCGCGTTGAAACTGAGATTGGTTACTACGTCGTGCCGGCATGGGTCACGGAGGGAATTCGCCCCGGCATCGTTGCCTGCAGCCATCACATGGGCCGTTGGAAATTGACCGACGAAGGTCAACGACAGCTAATGGCGACCGTGAAGTTGGACCAGAAGGGAACCGAATGGTCGCTGAAGCGCGAAAAAGGCATTGAGCCGTACGAGTCTGCTGACCCGGATACGTTGCGCATCTGGTGGAAAGACGCAGGCGTTCATCAAAACATGACGTTTCCCGTGCATCCCGATCCGATTTCGGGAATGCACTGCTGGCATCAGGCCGTGCGCGTGCGCGCGGCTGCTTCCGAAGATCGGCCCGGGGATATTTTTGTCGACACTAAGAAATCGCGTGAGGTTTACAAGAAATGGCTGGCGATGACGCGCCCGGCTGATCAATTTTCGCCGGACGGCACGCGCCGGCCTTACTGGATGCTCCGCCCGTTGAAACCCGCGAGAGAGTTCTATAAGCTCAAGTAACTGATGTTCTTCAAGCAATTCTACCTGGCCTGCCTAGCCCATGCTTCGTACCTGATCGGTTCGGATGGCGAAGCTGCGGTTGTCGATCCGCAACGCGATGTTGATGAGTATTTGCAAGAAGCTGCGGCGCACGATTTACGAATCAAGTATGTGATCGAGACGCACCTTCACGCTGATTTCGTCAGCGGCCACCATGAGATCGCGGCACGCACAGGCGCACGGATCATCTTCGGTGAAAAAGCGGGCGTTGAGTTTGACCATCAGGCGGTGCGCGACGGAGAAGAACTCAGGATGGGCAAGGTTGTGCTGCGGTTTATCGAGACACCGGGCCACACACCGGAAGGAATCTGCATACTCGTCACCGATACCGAATCTCCTGAACAACCGCAGAAACTGTTAACCGGCGACACGCTCTTCATCGGCGACGTCGGCCGCCCGGATCTCGCGGGCGGAAAAGGTTACACGCCACAAATGATGGCCGAAATGATGTACGACAGCCTTCACGGAAAACTGTTAAAGCTGCCGGACGAAGTCGAGGTCTATCCAGCTCACGGCGCCGGTTCGATGTGCGGCCGTAACATGTCGAAAGAAACGTCATCGACAATCGGCGAGCAACGCAAATTCAATTACGCACTGAAGCCGCTGAGTAAAGAAGAGTTTGTGACGATGATGACAGCGGATCTTCCGGAAGCTCCGAGCTACTTTCCGAGAGACGCTGAGATCAATCGATCGGGCGCGCGCGAACTTTCCGAGTTACAACCACCGCAAGCATTAACGCCACAACAAGCCCTTGAATTGCAGCAACAGGGCGACGTTCTGCTCGACGTTCGATCCGCCGTGGACTTTGGCGCCGGACACGTTCCGGGTTCAGTAAACATCGGCCTCGGTGGACAGTTTGCGATGTGGGCCGGCAGCTTGATCCCATTGAACGCCGCAATCGTGATCATTGCGGACACTGGTGCCCAGGTTGATGAGAGTGTCGTGCGACTTGCCCGCGTCGGAATCGAGAATGTGAAAGGTTATCTCGAAGGCGGTGTTCAGAGCTGGCGCGATGCTGGGTTGCCGGTTGAAACGATCCCGCAGTTGAGTGTTGCCGAGTTGAAAGAACAGATGGCAAACAATGAGCTGCAAATCGTGGACGTCCGGCGCCCGGGTGAATATGTGAATGGCCACGTGCCGCGTGCGCTCAATGCTCCTCTTGCGAGCCTCGACAAGAGTCTTGGTCCGTTACCACTTCAGAAAAACAAGCCAACAGCAGTTATTTGCGCCGGTGGATATCGCTCGAGCGCAGCGGCGAGTTTGCTGCAGAAACAAGGGTTTTCAAATCTCCTCAATGTATCCGGCGGTACCGGGGCTTGGGTCAACGCCGGGTATCCCGTGGAACAATAATGGAAATTGCCAATTGCCGATTGCCGATTGCCAATTTTTTCGGCTTCAGCCAAAGGATTGAATCAGGCAATCGGCAATCGGCAATTGGCAATCGGCAATCATGAAGCTACTCATCGCAATAGGCATCATTGTGGTTGCCACGATTCACGGCTACGGCGCAGCGTGGCTCGCAATCTGGATGCTTTTCCACCCATATAAATCAGTCAAACTCCTTGGCATCACTATCTGGCCGCAGGGGATGATTCCGCGGCATCGGGAGAAACTGGCCCAATCCATCGGCAACGCTGTCGGCAACGAGCTCGTTTCGCAACAAACCGTTTTCGATGCCCTCTTTGAAACCAGTTTCTTTCAACGCAAGGTAGAAGATTTCGTCGGCGGTTACACAAACGAGCTGCTCGCGCGTGTGTATCCATCGTTCATCGACGCGTTGCCGTCGCAGGCGCGCGCGCCGATTCTCGATACGATCTCCGCGCTTCAGTACCGGCTCGCCGAATACATCGCCGAAATGTTGAGAAGTGAAGAGACCGCTAATGCGATTGAAAAGTTTGTCGATAAGCAAGTAGACGACCTACTCGAACGTCGTTTCGATGACATGGTGAGTGAGAAGTCTCTCGACCGGGCGCTTCGCTTCATTGAAGAACAGTTACAACGGTTCATCACCACCGGAGGATTCGAAGCGAAGGTACACGAGTTTATCTCGGGACGCCTGGACGATCTCGCGCTAAGCAACGCGACGCTCGCAGAAACGTTCACGCCGGAAACAATCTCCTTCATCAAGGAACGTATCGATCAGCAAGTTCCTCCCATCGTTCATCAACTTGCCGACATCGCGACGAGTCAAAGCACCAGCAAACGAATTGGCGGCTTGATAAAACTCGAAGTAGACCAGTATTACGAGCAACTCTCGCTCATCAAGAAGATCTTCATCTCGCGTGAACGCATTCATCGTGAAGTGGATGAACTCGTTAATAAAACGTTGCCGAAACGCGTCGAGGAATACCTGCGTGGTCCTGCCTTCGAACAGGAAGCAGAGACGTTTCTAAACTCAACAGTCGACAAAGTCATGGCACGCCCACTCAACGAGCTCATCGGACAGTTTGATGCCATTAGATTTGAAGATCTGAAACGACAGGTAAGCGATCGACTGGTTGAGATTCTGCGCAGTGAAGCGTTGACGACTTCACTATCGGTGCAGGTGACCGAAGCAATCGATCGACTTCGCCCGCAAACACTCGGCTCAGTAATACAACAGCTCGATACGAACTCAGCGACTCGCGCGAAAGAGCTCCTGACGAAGAGTCTGCTCGGCTTGCTTTCACACGACGACACGGCGCGAACCATCAATGCTATCCTGAGTTCACAAATCGAGCGCCTGTTGATCTCTCCAATCGGACGTTTGGGCGATCATGTGTCGCAGAACGCTATGGAGCGTGCGAGCACCGCGCTCGTGGAACGGATCACAGAAGCCGCACGCGAGCGCCTGCCGGTTGCGATCGCCGAGTTTGACGTCGGCGGCCTTGTACGCAAGAAGGTGTCAGACTATCCACTGGAAAAACTGGAAGAGCTCGTGCTATCAGTCGCTCAGCATCACCTCAAGACAATCGAGTTGTTCGGCGCGGCCATTGGTTTCTTCATAGGTGTAGCGCAGGCAATCTATTTCTGGTTCACCTATCGCGGATGAAACGAATTCTGTTAAAAAGGCGTAATCCGTCTTTGTCCGTGCCAATCCGCGGCTAAAAAATCAGGAGGATCCAAACATGTATTGCGCAAGTTGCGGCACACCTCTCACGCAAGGTCTAAGTTATTGCAACCGCTGCGGAACCAGCCTGCAGAAGCGCTCAGAGACCAACACGGGGGCGATTGGCGCCTTTCTAACCGCAATCACACTGATCGGTGTTGGCGGTTTGGGGCTCATGTTTGCCGGAGCATTGGTATTGCGCAGAGGGGCGAACCTGACTCAGGAGATGATCGGATTCTTCATGTTGTTCACGTTTCTGATCGTCGGCATGATCGAGATTATGCTGGTCAGAAATCTTTCCAAGCTCATGGGTGGCGCTAAAGAAGAAAAGAAGACTTACTTCCCCGCTCCACAAACCACTTCAAATGATTTGCGTCTGCCGCAGGGAACGCCGTTTGGTGAACCAGTTTCGAGCGTCACTGAAAACACAACCCGGACGCTGGAGTATTTGCGCCGCGATTCGTAGACGAGGAGGAACTCCAATGAAAAAGCTTGCCCCGTTATTTTTGCTACTTTTGGTGCTGCCGGTTTTGGCCACAGGCTGTCATCACCGCAACTTCACTGAGATCAAAGGTAACGGCAAACGGGAGCTGCAGAAACGCCAGGTGGGTGCATTTACTTCAATCTCGACTAACGGAGCTTTCACTATTGAAGTTACATGTCAAAAGGATCTGAGTTTCGAGATCGAGGGCGACGAGAACGTGCTCGAATTTGTTACGACTGAAGTCGGTAACAACATACTCCGGATCGAGAATAAACAGAACTACTCCGTCTCTGAGCCGATACGGGTGAGAATATCTGTTCCCAACCTCGAAGGGCTCTCGGTCAACGGTGCCGGGCACATCGACGTCAAGGGAATGAACAACGACAAGTTTGAGATCGATTCGAACGGTGCTGCGTCGATTACCGCTTCCGGAACCACAAAGCTGGTCGATATCGAAGCGAACGGTGCGGGAAAAGTCGACACTCAAAATCTGCACGCGGCCCGCGCAGTTGTTGATGTCAGCGGAGTCGCGAGAGTCGAGCTCCACGTATCTGACCAACTTGATGTCGAAATCTCCGGTCCATCATCAGTGACTTACAAGGGCAATCCGGCAGTGAACAAAAACATCCACGGTCCAGGTAAGTTAACGAGAAGAGACGGCGAAGGCGCTTAACCAAACGATTCTCATCCACAGATTACGCGGATTCATTGTTGCGGCTCTTTTCTGTTGACATTACACTCACGAGTGAATAACTATTTGCCATCATCGAAAGGAGCTCAGTTCCCCAATGACCTACGTAGTTGTTGAATTATGCGTCGATTGCAAGTACACCGACTGCGCAGCCGTATGTCCTGTTGAAGCGTTTCATGAATTAACGGATCGTCTTTACATCAATGCCGACACCTGCATCGACTGCGATGCGTGCGTGCCGGAATGTCCCGTCGAAGCAATTTTTGCCGATACTAATGTGCCTGAGAACTACGCTCATTGGACCCAGATCAACATAGACGAAGCTCCGAAGTATCCGATCATCAGCCAGAAAATTCCCGCCCTGCACGGACCGACTTGTACGGGCCCAGAAGAGTAACGGGGGGCAAACTAAGTACTTCTCCCGCAAAGGCGCAAAGGCGCAAAGAAAAGAAAATGAACTGCGATACTTTACTTTGCGTCTTTGCGCCTTTGCGGGAGAAGACTCTTTCGTAGAAGCAATGCCATCGACTCTAGCTTTAACCCTCATTCTCATCTTTGGCACATCTACCTTCGCTCAATCTGGTAGACGTAAAGGTCCAGTTGCGGCGCCGACTCCAACGCCAACACCCGAAGCAACTCCGTCGCCCACTCCATCTCTACCGTCGCGATCTTTAGTAACGGCCGACAAGGATCAGGACTATCGCTGTACTGATGACGGCACACTCGCACATCTCCTCGATCCGCCCACAGTGACCGCTTTCACCCCGAAGGAAGTCGACGTCAAAGCGGAAATCACTACGCGGCCTGAGCCCCGATACACTCGCGAAGCGAGACGTTTGGGCGTTCAGGGAATCGTCTCTCTGAAGCTTTTGTTACTCCCGGATGGAAAGATCGACCGCGTCAAAGTCGTAAGGCGACTTCCTTACGGTCTCACTGAAAACGCGATTCTCGCCGCATGCGAGATCAAGTTCAAACCCGCAATGAAGGCCGGGCAACCCGTGGCCCAGTGGGTGACAATCCAATACGGGTTTCGTCTGGCGGAGTCCTCAATCTTTGGCCCATAGGAATTGTCTATGAAGCGTCTTATTTCCCCCCTTGCGGTTAGCCTCTGTCTTCTCGTCGTAGTTTCCCAACACACCACGGTGTATGCGAAAGACACGTGGGTCAGTGTGCGCACTAAAAACTTTTTCATGATGGGAAATGCGAACGAAAAAGACATTAGGAAAGTCGGACTGAAGCTCGAGCAGTTTCGTGAAGTGTTCACACGACTGTTTCCCAAGATGAGATTCAACACGCCCGTTCCGACGACGGTCGTCGTGTTCAAGAGCGACAGTTCGTTCACTCCTTTCAAACCGCGGGAAAGCACCGCCGGCTATTTTCAAGCTGGACAGGACGTCAACTACATCGCGCTGACGACGGAGGTTCGCGGCCAACAGGATCCTTTCACCGTCATCTTTCACGAGTACACACACTTGCTCGTCGATAACACTTTTGAAAGTGCTCCGGTGTGGTTCAACGAAGGGCTCGCCGAGTACTACAGCACTTTCAGCATCACCGACGATCAGAAGTTTCGGCTCGGAGCGCCGATCGGTAATCACGTTTTCCTGCTGCGCGAGAGCAAGATGCTGCCGCTGCGGACGCTGTTTGAAGTCGATCACAAGTCGCCACACTATAACGAATCGAAAAAGTCGAGCATCTTCTACGCGCAATCATGGGCGCTGATGCATTACCTCATCATCGGTAAAGCGGGGAAAGTTGAGCAGCTCGGAAAGTTTATGAATCTGCTTGCGTCAAAGGTGCCGATGGAGCAGGCGTTTCAACAGGCATTCGAAACGTCGTTCGAAGCAATGGAAAAGGAGCTGCGTGAGTACGTTAAGAAAGACCGTTACAACGTCATTGACGGACACTTCGAAAAGAAACTGGAGCTTGATACAAACACCGAAGCGAAGCCGTTGACGGAAGCCGAAGGTCAAGCTTATCTCGGCGATCTGTTGCTACACAGTTATCGCAAAGACGCCTACACGTATCTTGAAAAAGCGTTGAAACTCGATCCAAGCCTGACGATGGCGCACTCGTCGATCGGCATGGCTTACTTCCGCGAAGGCAGGGTCAACGAAGCGCTGGCGAGTCTTGAGCGCGCCGTCGCTGGAGATTCAAAAAACTACCTCGCGCATTACTATTACGCTTTCATTCTCAGTCGAGCGAATGCTAACGAGGGACCAACCAATACCGGCTTGCCACTGGAAATTGTAACGAAGGCGAGAGACCACGTGCAGAAGGCGATTGCCCTCCGGCCTGATTTTCCAGAGTCGTACAATCTGCTTGCGTTTCTGAGTTTGATTACGGGCGAAGGCGTTGACGAATCGATCGCTCAGATGAAGCGTCTCTTGAGCAATTCACCTGGGAAGCACGATCACATCTACATGTTGGGCCAGCTTTACCTCCGCAAAGAAGATTACAAAATGGCCCGCGAACTTATGGGGATAGTGGCCAAATCAAATGTCGAAGAACAGATGCGCTCACACGCGGAGCAGGTACTGAAACAGATTCAGCTTTACGAAGATGCGAAGGCTCGTTTTGAAGAAGCAAAACGCGGTGCGAAGAATGCAGGCGAGCGAGAACCGGTAATGGTTTATGGCCCACATTCAACCAGGACTTCTGATGCGCCTCCCGACCCTTCGTCGTATTTGCGCGAAGTGCTACGAACTCCGGGCGCGGGTGAAACCCAGTTGCAGGCCACGCTCGTGAAGATCGAGTGCGATCCGAAGGGAGGAATCGTGTTCGTGGTTCAGACGGCAAACGGCTTGCTGCGACTGCGAACTGCCACTTTCGACGACATCGAGCTCACCACGTACGATCCGAAGGTCGCGGGTGAAATCACGTGTGGCGACCGTAAACCAGAGAATGTCGTGGTTGTTTGCTACCTTCCGAATACGGACAAGAAAGTGAAAGCTGACGGGGTTTTGAAGTCGATCGAATTCGTCCCCGCCGAGTTCAAGCTCAAGTAGGGTTTTCAGCAAAGGCGCAAAGGTAAGACGCAAAGACGCAGAGAAATAATCTTCTTTGCGCCTTTGCGTCTTAGTCTTTGCGCCTTTGCGTGAAACTATTTAAATCCACCGCCTGCGGACCTTCCGTAATTTCCACGAGTTCTACAAATCAGTTCCTATCAAGGAAGGTGTTACCGTGAAAAGAGTTTTGTTCATGGTGCTGCTAGCCGTGGCATCAATCACAGTTCTGAGCCAACAAGCGCAGGCTCAGATGAATTCAATGGACGACAATCCGATGGTTGGCGGTGCGGCGATGTTCAAGTCGAAAGATATCGTTGACAACGCCGTCAACTCAGCGGACCACACGACGCTCGTAGCTGCAGTGAAAGCTGCGGGACTCGTCGAAACACTCAAGAGCAAGGGCCCGTTCACCGTATTTGCTCCAGTCAATTCCGCGTTCGATAAGTTGCCGGCGGGCACAGTCGATACGCTGTTGAAACCTGAGAACAAAGGGATGCTCACCAACATCCTGACGTATCACGTCGTCGCGGGACGGTTCGATTCGAACGCGATCGCGAAGAAGATCAAGGCGGGTAATGGGAAAGCGTGGTTGAAAGCTGTCAATGGCGGAACGTTGACGGCGTGGATGGATGGAAACTCGATCGTGATAGCTGATGAGAAGGGTGGGCAGTCGCGAGTGACGATCGGGAATGTCTATCAATCAAACGGCGTCATACATGTCGTTGATAGCGTGCTACTTCCCAAATAGTGAACGCAGATGAACGCGGATAAACGCAGATCAGCGTTTATCCGCGTAAATCCGCGGCTTATTTCTGGCCTTCGGTAGCTACATTTCGCTTAGATCCATTCAACTGCTTCATCAACTCTTCAACCGCAGCCTCGAGTTGACGATCGCGACCAGCAAGCGTGTCCTCGGGTTTGTTATCGACGAGCATGTCAGGCTGGACGCCGTAGTTTTCCATGTTCGTGCGTTTCTGATCCGCGAGAAACACACCAACACCGGGCGTGCGCACAGTCGATCCATCGATCAAACTGTAACTGCCGGTACCGATAACAGCACCCATCGTCGGCGTGCCAATTACTTTTCCGAGTCCCAACGCGCGGAAGCCCGCCGGGAACATCTCCGCATTCGACGCTGAGCGCCAGTTTTGCAGAACTACCTTCGGTCCGAAGAAGCCTGCAAACGGACGAGTCGTCGCTTCAGTGCCGCGCGGTTGCCACACTTGATACTGGCGTTGGACCAGGATCGCAAGCAACTCCTGCTCGATGTTGCCCCCACCATTCCAACGCTGATCGATGACCATCGCTTCCTTGTTGCGATACTCGCGCAACTCTTTCTCAAATCTGCGCAGCGAAGGCGGATTCATCGCCTGAATGTGCAAATAACCGATGCGCCCGTTGGAAAGCTCATCCACTTTCTTCCGGCGATCTTTCACCCAGCGTTCATACCGCAACTGGCTGTACGCATTTCCCGAAATCGCTTCAATGCGTGTGTTCCACGCACCTTCGTCCGCGGGTTTCGAGTTGAACGTCACGTTGACCTTGCGGTTGAGACGCTGGTTCAAAAGCTGCCAGTATTCGTCCCCGGCTTTAACCTGTTTGCCGTCGATCGCGAGTAAGTAGTCGCCGACCTTCACGCGCACCCAGTCTTTATCGGCTGGGCCATCCTCGTAAATGTAACTGACGCGATAACGACCCGCTGCTTTGTCAGGCTCGAGTTCGATGCCGAGATGCGAAGTGGCAACACCACCACCGCCTGGTCCTCGTGGCGGCGGCGCGGCGCCCGTGTGTGAAGCGTTCAACTCGCCAATCATCTCGTTGATGATGTTGAGCAATTCCTGACGATCGCCGACGAAATCGACGAGCGGACGATACTTCGCGCGCATTGCATCCCAATCCACGCCGTGCATCTTCGCATCGTAGAAACGATACTTCATCGTGCGCCAGCCATCGTCGAACATCTCGGCCCACTCGGCTGGACGATCGACGCGAACGCGAACGTTGAAGTTGATCCGACGACGTCCGCCACCGCCTGCTCCGGCGCCCTGGCCGGTTCCCGCTCCGCCGCCAGCTCCTGCCCCGGCGCCTTGTCCCGCTCCTGCTCCTGATGCGAGCGCTACGGAATAAATCGCGTCGCGTTCACGGAAGAAAAGCGTGCGACCATCGCGCGAGATATTCAAATCGGAAATCCCGCCGCCGAAACCGCCGCCACCGCCTGGACCATCAGCGTTTTCATTTGGTGGCTGACCGGCAGTGATTCTCGACAAGCGACGCCCATCTTCCTGAATCGAATAGATAACCGGAATGTTCGCCGGCCCTGCCGGTTCAGTCGTCACGAAAACGATCGTGCGGCTGTCTGGAGCGATGGTGTAGTTGAGAACTGGAAACGGCATGCGCGTGACTTGTCGTGTGCGGCGTTTCAGTCCGTCAAAATCGACCTTGATCTCGCGTGGCGGACGGTTAGCCTGGGGGCCGCGTCGTGGTGGCCCTGCTCCCGCGCCTTCCGCGCCTTCACCGGCAGGCTGCTCCGGCGTTTGGGCTTCACGCTCTTCCGCGTCGTCCGGATCGCGCTCCTGGCGTTCCAGCCAAACTGAATAAAGCTGAACTGATGGTGTGTTTCCGCCAGTGCCTTCAACGCGCTGGAAGAAAAGCTTTCGACCGTCTGGTCCAAAGGTCGGGCTGCCGTCGTTGGCTGCATCAAACGTGACCTTGTGCGGTTCTTTCTCCTGGCCTGATGAGGCGATCATATACACATCGCTCGTGCGCGACGCATCTGCCTTCGAGTAGGCAATCCACTTGCCGTCGGGCGACCAGACCGGCATTCCGAAACCGCCGTAACGCGAGGTGTCGAGAACGACAACCTGCTTTGTCGCCACGGTCAGTTTGCGCAGGTTGTTGTCAGACGAAGCAAACGCGATCTCTTTGGAATCGGGCGACCAGCTATAACCAAACTTTAACGCATCGATATCTGTGAGTTTCTGCGCCGGCGCCGAAGCATCAATCGGCACTATGTAGAGTTCTTCGCGACCGCTTTGATCGGAAATGTACGAGAGCCACTTGCCGTCCGGTGAATATTCAACACCGCGGTCACGAGCCGCTCCGTCGGTGAGTTGTTTCAGATCGCCTTCCTCAACCGGCGCTGTAAAGATTTCACCATGGACCGAGACCGCAACGCGTCGTGAATTCGGTGCGAGATCGTAATCGTCCGCTTCCGAATTGAACGGTTGGAGCTCCGAGAGATTTTCCTGAGTCTCGGCGTCGATGTTCAGAGTGATCTGAGTGGCGCGTTTTGAAGCGACGTCGAGTTTCCAGATACCGAAGTCGTGCTCAAACATGATCACTTTTCCGTCGGCGCTGATCGAGGGCCAGCGTACGTCGCCGGCTTTGAACGTCGTCACCTTATCTGCCTTGCCGCCACTCTCCGAGACGCGCCAGATGTTCGTCAAACCATTGCCGTCGCGATCGCTGACGAAATAGATGTTGCCGTCGCGTCCCCACATGGGCCACGAATCGAGACCGTCGAAGTCAGTGACCTGGGTAAACTTCTTCGCGGCCACATCCATGATCATGATGTCGCTTTGATAAGAGCCGCGATAAAACTTTCGCCAGTAGACCTGCGACTTCTGGTTGTAAGCGAGCTTCTGTCCGTCCGGCGAATACGACGCCTGCACGCCCATGTCAGTGCCGGCCTTGGATGGCATCCCGCCTTCGGTACTAACGAGGTATAGCTGCGGCATGAAGTCTTCGCCACGATTGCTGCTGAAGAGAACCGAGCGCGAATCAGACGACCAGCCAAGCACGACGTCGTCAGCCGAGTGGGCGGTGAGTTGTTTAGCGTTACCGCCAACTGAAGGCATCAGATAGACGTCGAGATTTCCGTTTCTCTCGCTCGAGAAAGCAATCCACTTCCCGTCGGGCGAGAATCGTCCGTAAACATCTCTGGCCCGGTTGACCGTCAGGCGTTGAACGTTCTGTCCATTCTCATCAGCGGTCCAAATGTCTCCGAGATAAGTGAAGACGATGCGGCCGTTGTGATAATGGGGATAGCGCACCAGCCGCGCTTCGCGACCGAATGCTGAAATCGTGGTGAGCAGAAACAATGCTGCGGCGAAGAGAGTGGTAGTTTTTTTCATGGCTCCTGACCTGCGTCTAGTGGAATGGAAACTAACCTGGAATGCGGTGGCCGGATTATAGCACCGTATGGCATCATTGGGCGCGTGATTACCTGTCGAAAAATGGGCGCCGCGGACGTGAAGGACGCCTTTCACATGCTCAGCGATTTTCTGAGTGAGGATGAGCACTACCTCGCGAGCAGCCAGGCGTATGGCGATCTGGGTCTTGCAGGACTCAACAACGCACTCGATCTCTTCCTCGAACATTCCCAACTGGGGTTCGTTTGGATGGCTTATGACGAGGACGGCTGCGCGGGAATCTGTGTGGTGTGTTACGCCATCTCGACTTCGATGGGCTCCGTGGTCGCAAAGCTCGACGACGTCTCAGTGAAACCCGATCGGCGTGGTAAAGGCGTTGGCTCTGAAATGCTGCAACACTTGAAGGAGCACCTACGCAAGGAAGCCGTGACGCGCATCGACGTCGCCGTGCACCTCCAAAACCCCGAGGCGCGGCGCTTTTATGAGAAGTTGGGGTTTGCCGCGCTCAATGAAGAGCGCCTCTCCTGTTTGATCTAATCCGCGTTTATCCGCGTAAATCCGCGGCAAAAAACTTACTTCAGGTTAGCGATCTCTTCGAAGTATTTAGCGAACGCGATCATCCCGCCTGAAGCTTGTTGCCAGTCGAAATTCTCGTTCGGCGCGTGATACCCATGCTCCGGCAGCGAGAGACCCAGGAAGAGCACCGGGCACTTCAGCACTTTCTCAATACTCGTCATCGCACCGATCGTCCCACCGTCGCGAACAAAAACTGCTTCTTTTCCAAACGCAAACTTCACCGCGCGCTTCAACGCCGGTGGCAGTTCACCCTTCAACACCGTCCGAAACGCCGGCGCCGATGACTCAAACTGAATCTTCACGTCCGGATTTCTCTCTTTCACTGCCGCCGTAATCAGTTTCTTAAGCTTCTCCGGATCCTGAACCGGCACTAAGCGACACGAAGCCTTCAGCTCCGCGCGTGGCGGAACAATCGATTTCAAACCCGGTCCCTGGTAACCACCAACCATACCGTGAACTTCGAGAGTCGGCATGCCCCAGATTCGTTTCATGACTTCGAGCGGATCTTCGGTGCGCATCTTTTTCAAGTGATGCGCTTTCTTGAATGCCTGGGTGGTAAAACCGGAATTTGTCCAGTCTTGCAGTTCCTGTTTCGACGGTGGAATGACGTCGTCATAGAAACCTCTGATTTTGATCTTGCCGGTGCGAACGTCGTAAATGTCCGTAAGGAGCTGCATCAACTCTGCGATCGGATTTCGGGAGGCGCCTCCAGTTTCACCGGAGTGTGTGTCGACGGTCGCTGTTTCGAGCGTCAGAATGAAACCGAGCAGCCCTCGCAATCCGGCCGAGCTGGCCGGACGGTTTCGTGAAACCCAAACCGTGTCAGACACAACGACCGAATCGGTTTTAAGATTCGATGCAGCTTTCGAGATGATTTTCTCAAAATTCGGAGAACCGATTTCTTCCTCAAACTCCCACAGAAACCGGATATTCACGGGCACATCCGCTTCGATCGCGGCGCGCGCCCCGAAGAGTGCGCTCAGCGCGGGGCCTTTATCGTCGGTAGTGCCGCGGCCGTAATAGGTGTCGCCCTTTTTCGTGAACTCAAACGGTTCGGTGTTCCACGGTTCGGTTTCCTTCGAGGCGGGCTGCACGTCGATATGGTTGTAAACAGTGACGGTCGGCCTGCTCGTATCATTGCCAAAAACGGCGTGTATGACGGGATTTCCCTTTTCAGCGCGATAAATCTCCACTTTGCCGCCGTAACCTTCGAGGGTCTCGGCCGTGAGCTCGACGCCCTTTTTTATGTCTTCTGCGTGATTCGGATCGACGGAAACCGTTGGAGTTTCAACAAAACGCTTGAGCAACGCTTCAAACTCGTCGCGGTGTGAGTTTGCAAAGGACAACAGACTATCCCGTTTCAATGTCGTGGGCATTCAAGATCCTCCGTCGAACTGTCTTGCAGAGCTTTGTAGCCATAATAAAACAAATACGTCCAATAAGTCCTATGACCTCTTTGGAGTGCGGCGGCCTGGCGCCGCACTCCAAAAAGGTGTCCTATTTCCACAGGCGACCAAAACGTTTCGCCCGGCATCTACATGCCTACGGCGATTTCCGAAAACTTCGTCCGATGCCCTGCGTACAATTCAAAAGGTTTACCGCTTCGTGTTATTCTGGCGTCCCGTGTTTCCTACCGAAACCCGGCCTGACGGTTAGAACCCACGAGATATAGGTTTTTTAGGAGGGTTGCGTGAGAAAAAGGTCTTTTGCCCCGGGAATAGTATTCCTTGTTGTTGCCCTGGCACTTCCTGCGCTGATAATCGCCCAGCAAAACCGTTCCGCACGGCGGACCACAAACCCTGATCGCTCTACGACAGGCGCAAACTCGCCCGGCCGCACCAGTCCTACGGGTAACGCCATCAGGGGCGACCTTGCCGAAGCGCTGTCGGTAATCCAGTCGAACCACATTGACGGCAGAAAACTCGACTACAACTCGATCTTCAAGTCGTCGATCAGCGGCATGCTGAGCGTCCTGGACCCGCACTCGACTTACTTCGATCCGATTGAATACGCCTCCTTCCGCACTGAGCAGCGCTCGGAGTACTTCGGAATCGGCGCCACGATCGAAGATCTTCGTGAAGGAAACGACGTCAACACCTATATTCGCGCCACCTTCCCGGATTCACCTGCCGCCCGCGCCAATTTGCGATTTGGCGATCGCATTCTCGCGGTTGATGGCAACTCGATGAAGGGCAAGACCTATCCGGAAGTCCGCAAGTTCTTGCTCGGACCGCGCGGCACAACGGTCAAGGTCACAGTCGAGGATTCGGCCACTCATACTTCTAAAACGGTCAACATCATTCGCGATGCGGTGTCGCTGCCTTCAATCGCACAGGCTTACATGCTTCGTCCGGGCGTCGGTTACGTCGCCATGACGGGCGGGTTTAACCTGACCACGATGGACGAATTTGAAGTCGCGCTCAAGCAGTTGCACAGCAAGGGCATGAACATGCTCGTGCTGGATCTGCGTGGCAACCGCGGCGGATTGTTGATTCAAGCTGTTCGCGTCGCGAATACGTTTTTGCAGCGCGGCCAGATGATCGTTACTCAGAAAGGCCGCTTCCGCGACAGTTCGCAGTCGTACGCGGCAGTGAACGACAGTCCTGACGGTGTACCGCTGGTTGTTTTGGTCAACGGCGACTCGGCGTCGGCGGCTGAGATCGTCGCCGGTGCGTTGCAGGATCACGATCGCGCGCTCATCGTTGGCGAAACGACGTTTGGCAAGGGTCTCGTACAGTTTCCATTCCAGTTGGATTACGACTCAGCCCTGTTGCTGACGATCGCGAAGTACTTCACGCCCTCAGGTCGCCTGATTCAGCGTGATTATTCAAACGGTGGGTTTTACAACTACTATTTCCCGGGTGGTCTAGCAGCGGACAAAAACAACCAGCCCAATCCGCAAACCGGACCGGAGAGCCATACCGATACCGGCCGTGCTGTTTACGGCGGCGGCGGAATTGCGCCCGACGAGACAGTAAAGCCGGGATTGATCAGTGCGGCTGAACGACACCTGCGCGACGTGCTCTTCGCGTATTCACTCGAGTTGACTACCGGACGCGTAGCAGGCTTTGAGTCGTACAAGGTTCAGCGTGCAATCGAATTCGAACACGATCTGGTGAAGGACGACTTTCCCGTCACGGAGGCGCTCTTCAAAGACTTGAAGAGGTTTGCAGCAAGCAAGCCGGGCTTCAAGGTCACTGCTGACCAACTCGACAAATCGCGCACGTATGCCGAAAGACAGTTGCGCTACAACATTTTGTCAGCAGCTTATGGTTATCGAACTGCGACGCAGGTCTTCAACGACGCCGATCCACAAATCACACGCGCCGTGGATGCCATGCCTCGCGCTCGTGAGCTGGCTTTGGCCGCTAGCAAAGCCCGAGCTCGCGGCTGATGGTTGATCGCGGATAACGCAGATTAGAACTGTCATTATCATCAACCACGCTGCCGCGCGAGTGCGGCGCGTGTGGCCCACAATTAAAAGAGAACTCGACGCATCCGGCGTTGAGTATCAAACATACGAGACAACAGCGCGCGGGGATGCTACCAGCAAAACCCGCGCGTCTTTGCGTTCAGGCATCGAGTCAATCGTTGTCGTTGGCGGCGATGGTACGCTCAGCGAAGCGGCGGAAGGATTCTTCGATCTCAACGACGATCTTGATGTTCTTCCCACCGCAATAAATCCCGCAGCAACACTCGCACTTCTGCCTGCCGGAACCGGCAACGATTTTGCTCGTGGTCTGCGTGGCAAGCGCGAGCCTTTGCAAACGTGGATCGGCACAGTCGTCAGACATGCTCGCGGCGAAGCTGTCGAGCCGCCACAAACAATCGATGTTCTTTACGGGCGCTGCAATGGATTTGAAACGCCGTTCATATGTCTCAACGCTTCGACGATGGGGATTGGCGGCGAAACGGCCGGGCGCGTCGCGTCGCAGGGGAAGTTTATGCGTCACTTCTCAGGCGAGTTTCGTTTCGTATTCGCTGCTGTTGGGGCTTTGGCCGCATGGCGTGAGCGTCGCGTGGTTGTAACTGTCGACGGCCGCACAATCGTCGATGGGCCAATGAATCTCGTCGCGGTTGCGAACGGGCTTTATTGTGGTGGCGGAATGATGTTGTCGCCGGAGGCGCGCCTCGACGACGGCAAGCTTGACGTGATCACTGCCTCCGGTCTGTCGCGCGCAAATGTGGTGACCGAACTCTCACGCGTCCACACCGGCGGTCACGTAAACAACCCCAAAGTCACAATCTCTCAAGGCACAATCGTACGCATCGAAACTTTAATGACGCAGGATGCGATGCCTTTGGAAGCTGACGGAAACGTCCGCGGCGTTACGCCCGTTCAATTCCAAGTCCTCCCCAGCGCCCTGCGATTCACCTTGTAAATCCTGAAAAATCTTGTAAATCCTGTCTAACTATCCCACCAGCTTCCTGGCGCGCTCCAACACATTCTCAACATTAAATCCCAAATTCTTCAGCGCAACATCTCCCGGCGCCGACGCACCAAACCGATCGAGACAAATAACATCACCTGCAGATCCAACATAACGTTCCCAACCCTGCCGAACGCCAGCTTCAACCGCGAGCCGCGCCGTCACCGCAGGCGGCAAAACTTCATCGCGGTATTCTGCCGGTTCCTCCTCAAACAGTTCCCAACACGGCAACGAAACAACACGCGTTGGCACGCCTTCACCCTGCAATTTTTCTCGCGCCTCGATCGCTAACCCGACTTCCGATCCGGTCGCGATCAGTATCAGTTTTGGTGTAACGGCATTTCCATCCTCTTCAGCCTCAGCCAACACATAACCACCGCGCCGCAATCCATCCGCTTTCGCAAAACGCTTGCGATCGATCACCGGCACTTTTTGCCGTGTCAGCGCCAACGCCGTCGGCGCCGAACGTCGGAGAATTGCGACACGCCACGCTTCGCTAACTTCCGGCGAGTCCGCGGGACGAATCACAAACAGATGCGGAATCGCTCGCAACGCAGCAAGGTGCTCGATCGGCTGGTGGGTTGGTCCATCTTCGCCAAGTCCAACTGAGTCGTGCGTGAAAACATAAATCACCTGCACTTCCGACAACGCCGCTAGACGAATTGCCGGACGCATGTAGTCGGAGAACGTCATGAACGTTCCGCCATACGGAATCAAACCACCGTTCAAAGACATTCCCGTCAACGTGGAACCCATCGCATGCTCGCGCACGCCAAAGTGCAGAATCCGACCATCGTACTCACCCGCCTCAAAACTGTGACTCGACTTGATGTCGGTGTTATTCGAAACTCCAAGGTCCGCTGAGCCGCCAATCAACATCGGCAACACGGGGGCAAGTGCATTGATCACTTCTCCACTGGCCACTCGCGTCGCCACCGATTTCGCATCTTCAAACTTCGGCAGATGATCTTCCCAACCTTTTGGCAGTTCACCACTCATCGTGGTGCGCCAGAGCTCGCCTTCCGTCGAGTAACCCTGCGTGTATTTCTCGACAAGCTCGCGCCACTCAGCTTCGAGTTGCTCGCCGTGTGGTACAGCTTCACGGAAGTGAGTGAGAGCTTCTTCGGGAATGTAAAACTCTTTGTCTTCAGGCCAGCCGAGGTGTTTTTTCGTTTCGCGAACCGCTTCTTCGCCGGGCGCGTCGCTGTGGGCTTTGCGTGTGCCCTGCGTCGGCATGCCGAAGCCGATTACGGTTTTGACGGAAATCAAACTGGGCTTGTCCGTAACTGATTGTGCGACTTTAATCGCTTCCTCGATGTCGTCGAGATTGTTGCCGTCGGCGACTGTCTGCGTGTGCCAGCCATACGATTCAAAACGTTTCGGCACGTCTTCACTAAACGCGAGACTTGTGAAGCCTTCAATCGTGACCTGATTGTCGTCGTAGAGATAGATCAACTTGCCGAGCTTTAAATGACCAGCAAGTGACGCAGCCTCCGAAGCGACGCCCTCCATCAGATCGCCGTCGGAAACGATCGCGTAGACGTAATGATCGATGAGGGGAAAACCGTCTTTGTTGAACTTCGCGGCCAGATGCGCGGCGCCCATCGCCATGCCGACGCCGTTTGCGAAACCCTGGCCGAGTGGACCGGTGGTGATTTCAACTCCGGGCGTGAGTCCGTATTCGGGATGGCCCGGCGTCTTCGAGCCCCACTGGCGAAAGTTCTTCAGTTCATCGAGCGAGAGGTCGTAGCCGGTTAGATGAAGCAGCGAGTAGATCAACATCGAGCCGTGACCAGCGGAAAGCAGAAAGCGATCTCGATTTTCCCATTTTGGATTTCGTGGACTGTGACGCATGAAGCGCGTCCAGAGAACGTAAGCCATCGGCGCCGCGCCGAGCGGCAGGCCAGGGTGGCCCGACTCGGCTTTCTGGACGGCGTCGAGTGTTAACGCTCGGATTGTGTTGATGCAAAGCTGATCGAGTTCGGGGTTGGTGTTGGAGTTTTCTTTCTGCACTGGCGCGCTCATTTGGTTATCCTATTTTTTTAAGAAGAGTTTCACGCTAAGGCGCAAAGAGGACGCAAAGACGCAAACTGTACTTTGCGACTCATTCTTTCTTTGCGCCTTTGCGTGAAACTGCTTTAGCTGTCATAAAGTCGATCGTAGAGTTCCTCCTGGCGTGCGAGTCCGTGGCTGTAGCGAGCGTGTCGCATCATGTCAGGCTCGAACACCTGGTCAACCGCAAATGAATCTTCCTCAATGTTTCCTATTTTGCCCACCGCTTCCAGCGCAAGCAAGGCAGCACCGCGACTTGATGCCTCGGCAGTGCCTCCAAGCAGCAATGGCCGACCTAAAACATCGGCGATGATCTGCAACCACGCCGGCGAAGATCGTAACGCATTGCCTGACACGGCGATCGTTGCATTTGGTGCAATAGGGTCGAGCGCGCGAGCGATCGAGGCGAAGCGATACGCGATCGATTCGAGCACCGCACGTGCGATTTCGACGGGCGTCGTCTGTTGTCTTAGTCCAAAGATTCCACCGCGCGCTTCTGCGTTCCACCCCGTGCTTCGTTCACCCGACCAGAATGGCAGGACGGTTAATCCATGACCGTCCGGCTCGAGTGCTGCAATCTCATCAGAATCAAAATTCAATGACTCATTGATCCACTGCACGAGGCCGCCGCCGTCCGATAATGCACCACCCACGACAACACGACGGCGACACGCTCGATAACTCCAAAGTGCGGGCGCGAGTTTTTCAGGAGGCTCGCCTTGAAAGACAACTCGCATCGCGCCTGACGTTCCCACCATCAGTGCAATCTTGTCTTTCGTGCTACACCCTGCGCCGATGTTGTTTGCGGCGCCATCACCGACGACGGCAGCGAGTCGCGCCTCTGCAAGTGCGGGCCAACGAAGTGCGAAGTCGTCTGAGAGCCGTGCACTAGTTTGCGTTTTTATAGTAGGCAGAGTGTCGGGCGAGATACCGAGTTGCTCAACAAAATTCCAGTCCCAGTCACACTCGCGCTGGTTAAATAACCCTGTAGCGGACGCTGTGGAAACAGATGTGGAGTTTTCGCCAAACAAACACAGACAAAGATACTCAGCAAATCCGAGCCAGCAGTGTGTGTTGCGAAATCTGTCGGTCTGTTCGCTGCGCAACCAAAGGAGTTTTGCGGGCCAGTAACTCGGATGGAAGCGACAACCGGTACGCGCGTGAATCTCCAATTCATCAAAGTCGTGACGCAATTTGGTTGCGAACTCGGCGGCGCGCGTGTCGGCCCAAGTCAATAGTGGAGTGGTGGGATTTCCAGCGGCGTCGATTCCGATCAGGCTGTGCCAGAACGCGGAGATCGCAATGAAATTGATCTGCGCCGCGGAGTGAAAGTGATAAGTCAGCAACTCATCGACAGTTCTCACAACTTCGTCGACGAGCTGATGCGGATCGAGTTCGGCAAAATCTGACACGGTTGCGCTGCGACGACTGCGAACCTGCGCGGCCGGTACTTCTCTGCCGCGGTCGTCAAACAACGCTGCACGCACCCCTGACGTACCGACGTCGATGCTCAGTAAGAGGGAAGGCTTTGTGCCCGCCATTACTGACACGATGTTTGGCGCCGGCTCAATTTCGTCGACCACGTCATCGAGCACACTGCTCATGGAGAGGGTGAACTTAATACAGATTCCCGCAAAGGCGCAAAGGCGCAAAGAAACTTACGGACCTTTGCGCCTTTGCGCCTTTGCGGGAGATACTCCTCCGCCGATGCGTTTTTTTAGATCAACCTGGCATTACCTGATACTCGCAGCCGCGATTCACATCGCACTGACGACAACGATCTTCCTCATCGGACACTTTCGTGTACTGCCGAATACGTTCAACGAGAATGGTATCGGAATCACCTTCGCCATCGACGGCAAAAGCTATCACCAGGTTGCGATCGATCTTGTGGATCAATGGAAGACCAACGGCTTTGTAGCGTGGTTAAAAACAAAAGCACCGCTGCACAGTCGACTGCATTCACTATCATTCATGATCTTCGGATGGTTTTTCGGCTACAACATTCTCAGTGCAGAACCGCTCAATCTTCTCTATTACCTTGGCATTCTGACTTGCGTTTACTTCGTGGGCCGTGAACTCTTCGATGCACAGAGTGGACTACTCGCAGCGGCGATTGTGGCCGTGTGGCCAACGTTCTTGCTTCATTCAACGCAACTGATCCGCGATCCGCTTTCGATCCTGTGTCTGCTCGCGCTAATGCTTGTGCTGACGATGGTCGTGGGCCGTGAATTTGTTTGGCGCAAAGGGATTTTTATCGGACTCGACGGCGTGATACTGGTTACTGTCTTTTGGCTGGCGCGCGGGAATATGTGGAACGTTGTCATCGTCGCGGTTGTGTTAACTCTCGCGATGCTTGCCGGCCGGATGATCCACGCGAGGAAGTTCGTGACAGCTAACGCCTTTGCGATGTTCTTGATTGTTGCTGCGATGATCTTGGTTCCAACGCGTTTTGAAAGCACTAGTCTGCCTGGAGTGCGACCGCCAAGCACAACACTGACAATTCCTTCAACGATCCAACAGATGTCGGGTCGCAGAGCGGGCTTTCGTTCATATACATCGCAAGCCACAAACATCGACGAGGACGTGCAGTTTAAGAGCACGGGCGACGTTGTGAGATACCTGCCACGCGCTTTTGTAATCGGATTTTTCGCGCCGTTCCCGAGTATGTGGATTGAGCCTGGGAGCTTCGGCCGCGCGCCACGATTAGCGAGCGGGCTTGAGACGCTGGTGATGTATTTTCTTTACCCCATCGCGGGTTTATGCGTTTGGCGGGAAAGACGAAACCTTAAGATGTGGCTCGTGTTCCTCGTGGCGACAATCGGGATGCTGGCGCTCGGTCTCGTGGTCGTGAATGCCGGGGCGCTTTTCCGGATCAGGTATGTGTTCTGGATGATGCTGATCGTGATTGCAGCAAGAGGAATGTTGGACAGGATTAACACGATTTTTCAGGATGAACAAGATGAATCTTGGAAATCTTGTAAATTCTGAATCTTGTAAATCCTGAAAATCTTGTCAATCCTGTCTAACTATTTAACCGTCCGCCTCACGAACTCAACGAAATCCCTAACATCCTCTTCCGTCGTATCAAACGATGCCATCAGTCGCACCTCGGAGATATCTTCATTCCAAACGTAGAAAAAGTATTTCTTCTGCAACGCCGGCACATACTTCCTCGGAATCACTGCGAAGACGCCATTCGCTTCAACCGGTTGTGTGAGACTTATCTGCGGCACCTTGGCTAATTCGCTGCCCAACAACTGCGCCATTCGATTCGCGTGCGCAGCGCCGCGTCGCCAAACATCCCCGGAAAGCAACGCTTCGAACTGCGCCGAGATGAATCGCATCTTCGACGGTAAGTGCATTCCCTGCTTGCGAATGAATTTGAAATCCGCCGCACGTTTCTTATCAAAGAAGACGACCGCTTCGCCGTACATCATTCCGTTCTTTGTGCCGCCGAACGACAGCACATCGACACCAACATCAGCCGTGATCTCTTTCAGCGATGCGTTGAGACTCACTGCCGCGTTCGAAAGCCGCGCGCCGTCGACGTGCAACAGCATGCCGTTGTCGTGAGCGAAACGGGCCAGCTCTTTCAACTCTTTCTTTGTGTAGACCGTGCCCATTTCGGTAGCCTGTGAGATCGTGATCACACCTGGCTGTACGTGATGTTCGACGCCGATGCCATGCATCAGCGGCTTGATCTCTTCGACACGAAGTTTTCCGTCCGGCGTCGATACGGTAAGGAGTTTGCAGCCGGTGAATTTCTCGGGCGCGCCACATTCATCAACATTCACGTGTGCGCTCTCGGCGCAAATAATCGCCTGGTACGATTCTGTGATCGCCTTCAGACCGAGAACATTCGCGCCCGTACCGCCAAAGACGAAATAGACCGCAATGTCTCTGCCAAAATGTTTCTGAAACAGCTTTGTCGCGCGCGCGGTGAAAGGATCGTCGCCGTACGCGACGACGTGTCCGTCGTTAGCGGCTTTGACAGCTTCGATGACTTCCGGATGCACACCGGCGTTGTTGTCGCTGGCGAAGCTGCGCTTGATCATACTTTGCCTGCTTTGAAGTCTCGCGCGATCTCACGTGCGGCGTTTGCGCCTGAGAGTCCCGTCAGACCGCCGCCCGGATGCGTGCCGGCGCCACAAAGGTAGAGACGTTTGAGTGGAGTTCGATACTGTGCCCAGCCAATCAACGGACGGAAAGTGAAGAACTGATCCAGTGTTTGTTCGCCGTGATGAATGTGTCCACCGCTGAGACCAAATTCCTGCTCGAGGTCGACCGGAGTGATCACCTGCGCGGCAAGAATCAACTCACGGAAGCCCGGCGCATACGCTTCCAACTTGTCGAAAACAACATTCGCAAACTCTTCACCGCGCCCCGTCCAATCGCCTTCCTTCAACTTGTACGGCGCGAACTGCACATGGACTGACATTACGTGTTTGCCGGCCGGCGCAAGCGACGAATCGCCGAACGAAGGGATGTTGATATCGAGATACGGATCTGTGGAAAACTCACCATACTTCGACGCGTCGAAAGCACGTTCGAGATAGTCGATCTCGTGGCCAATGTGAATTCTTCCCGAGAGCTTCGTTGTCGCTTCATCGCTATTAACACCGCGAAATTCCGGCAAGCCCGAAAGCGCGAGATTGATCTTCGCAACCACGCCCGGAGTGCGATAGTTGCGCATCTTCAACAGGAAGTTGGGTTCGAGATCGATCGGATCGACGAGATTCAAGAACGTCGAGCGCGGATCTGCATTGGAAACCACAACGCGCGATTCGATCTCTTCTCCACCGTCGAGCACGACTTTCGGTTTATCGCCGTAAGCATCGCTGATCTGCGAAACTCGCGCGGACGTGCGAATCTCTGCGCCAGCGGCTTTAGCCGCGTTCACCAGGGCCTGAGTCAAACCGCCCATGCCGCCTTTCGGATACGACGCGGATGCGATCGCGCTTCCATCCATCGCCGCTTGCCACAACAAGCCCAAACTCGTGCCCGCAGACCATGGACCAGCAAACGCTCCGTGAATTCCACGAGCAGCAACGGTTGCACGCAACAACTCCGTCTCAAACCATTCGCTGACAAGATCCGCAACCGCCATTGGTCCCCAACGCAGAAGTCGATACTCGTCTTTCTTCCCAAGACCACGGAACGAAAGTCCAACCTTTCCGAGTTGCCACAAGTCGTTAGCCGTCGGCTGGTCAATCGATGGCGGCGTCATCGAGACCAACGGCGCGAGCACACGACCGATACGCGCAAAGCTATTAACAAACTCCGGAAACGCGCGCGCATCATTTGCGGAAAACTTTTCGATCTCACTAACAGTCTTAGCGACGTCGTTGTAAAAGCAGCAGTGTTTGCCATCAGGCGAGAGTGCAAGCACGCGTGCCTCCGGCGTGATCATCTCGAGCCCGTGGCGCGCCAGATTCAGATCAGTAGCAACTTGAGACGACAGCGGCCCCGCAGCATGGTCCAATATCGAGCAACGGAAACCGGGATGTATTTCCTCAGTAATAGCGCCACCGCCCACAATCTCACGCCGCTCGAGCACGAGCGTCTTCAGTCCGCTCTTCGCGAGATAACACGCGGCAACCAGACCATTATGTCCAGCGCCAATAATTGTGACGTCGTAGTTCATTCAAGTTATTTGCGGCTAAAAATCCTTAAGTAGTTGTAGAGCGGCGTTGCGTCCCGGCGCGCCCATGATTCCACCGCCGGGGTGCGTGGCTGAGCCGCACATGTAGAGATTCTTTATCGGTGTACGATACTGCGCCCACCCCGGCGCCGGCCGCAGAAAGAAGAGCTGCTCGAGCGTCAGCTCGCCCTGAAATATATTTCCTTCCGACAAACCGAAGTCGCGTTCGAGATCGAGTGGCGTCACAACCTGTCGATCGCGAATCAGCTCCTTGATGTTGGGCGCGTGCTCCGCAATCGTATTGACAACCGCGTCGCCAAACTCTTCGCGTTTCTCGTCCCAGTTTCCCTCCTTCAGGTTGTACGGCGCGTACTGCACGAAACACGACATCACGTGCTTGCCCGGCGGCGCCACCGACGGATCAGTGAGACTCGGGATCACCATGTCAATGTACGGCCGGCGCGAAAAACGCCCATACTTCGCTTCGTCGTAAGCACGCTCCATGTATTCCACGCTCGGCGAAATGGAGATTGCGCCACGCAGATGCGCGCCTGGTCCAGGTATCGACTTGAAATTCGGCAGACCGTCGAGTGCGAGATTCACTTTTCCTGACGAGCCGCGATACTTGTATCGCTTCAGGTCTGTGCAAAAATCGTCGGGCAAGTGCTGCTCGCCAATCATCTTCATGAACGTCAAACGCGGATCGACACTCGAGGAAACAACCTCAGCGTGAATCTCATCACCGTTTTCGAGCACCACGCCTGTGGCGCGTCCACCCTTTAGGAGAATCTTAGCTATCGGCGCTTCGGTGCGAATCTCGACACCGGCTTCACGCGCTGCATCGGCGATCGCGTTTGAGATCGCGCCCGTGCCGCCGCGTGCAAATCCCCACGAACGAAAGGCGCCGTCAATCTCACCCATGTAATGATGCAGCAGAACGTAAGCAGTTCCCGGTGAACGCACGCCGAGAAATGTGCCGATGATTCCAGACGCGGACATCGTCGCTTTGAGCACGTCCGTCTCGAACCACTGATCGAGAAAGTCGACCGCGCTCATCGTCATCAACTGCACCTGGTTGTACTTGTCTTCGTCGGAAAGACGTTGAAAACGCCGGCCCAGGAACGCGAGATTCTTCCAAGCTTTTGGATCCAATGTCGTGGGATCTGGGGGCGTCATGCTCATGATCGGCTTCACGAAGTGGGCCATCTCGATCATGGCCTTACCGTATTCATCGTAAGCCTCGGCGTCGAGACGCGAATGACGCGCAATCTCGCGACGCGTGCGCGCGTGATCGTTGACGCGCCAGAGATAATCGCCGTTCGGCATCGGCGTGAAAGTGCCGTCGAGCGGCAGTATTTCGAGACCGTGACGCGGCAAATCCAGCTCGCGAATGATCTCCGGTCTCAACAGAGAGACAACGTAAGAACAAACTGAGAATTTGAAACCGGGAAAGACCTCTTCAGTAACCGCTGCGCCGCCGAGCACGTGCCGTCGCTCGAGCACAAGAACTTTCTTTCCGGCGCGTGCGAGGTAAGCCGCATTCACCAGACCGTTATGACCGCCCCCGATTACGACGACGTCGTATTTGCTATTCATACGTTTTGTGGTTCGAAGAAGGTGTCTTGCCGCAAATGCGTTAGGATACTTATAATCGCTCGCCCTGACAAATCTGGTAACGCAGATAAACGCGGATTTTTAACGGATTATTTCTGATCTGCGTTCATTCGCGTTCATCCGCGGCTAAAAAATATCTTCATGCCTATTGGAACAGCTTTTCACGAACGTACATTCCCGCTCTGCGAGAGTCTTAGCTATCGCGAGTGGTCTGGTTACTATGCGGTCAGTTCTTACGAGCCGCATCACGAACACGAGTACAACGCGATCCGCAATGCGGCTGCGTTGATCGACATCTCGCCGCTGTTCAAATACCGGCTGACCGGCAAAGACGCGACGCGGCTTGTGGATCGCATCATCACTCGCGACATGCGAAAGGTAACGGTGGGCCAGGTGGTCTATACGCCCTGGTGTGACGAACGCGGCAAAGTGATTGACGACGGCACGGTTTCGCGACTCGAAGAAAACACGTATCGGTGGACCGCTGCCGATCCGAGTCTGCGTTGGTTCACTCATAATGCCGCGGGCATGGACGTGCAGATCGAAGACATTTCCGAGAGTGTTTCCGCGCTGGCTTTGCAGGGACCGACGTCGGGCCGTTTGCTCAAGAGCATCGTGCAGGACGCCGACATCGCGAATCTCAAATACTTTCGCGTGACAAAAGGCACCATTGCAGGCGTACCGGTTGAGATTTCGCGGACGGGTTACACCGGTGATCTTGGTTACGAGATCTGGATCGCGTCCGACAAAGCCGTCAAGGTTTGGGACGCACTAATGGAGAACGGGCGGGCGTTTGATATTCATCCTGCGGGGATGCTGGCGCTCGACGTCGCGCGTGTCGAAGCAGGGTTATTACTGATCGACGTCGATTTCAACAGCAGCAAAAAAGCCCTCGTTGATGAACAACGCTACTCGCCATATGAAATGGGGCTCGGTCGCCTTGTGAATCTGGACAAGAATCGATTCGTGGGCCAGGCGGCTCTGATCGAAGAACAGAAGCGCGGCCATGCGCGTGAGATTATTGGTCTCGAGATCGACTGGCCACAGGTTGAGAGTATCTATGAAGAGGTCGGCCTGCCGCCGGCAGTTTCGCCGATCGCATCGCGCGTCGCGGTGCCCGTGTTCAAAGAAGGTATCCAGGTTGGCAAGGCGACAACGACCACATGGTCACCGACGTTGAAGCGAATGATTGCGCTCGCCACTGTTAGACGCGAATACACGCGCCCGGGCACGCGATTGCAATTTGAGATCACAGTCGAGGCCGTTCGCCATCACGTGCGCGCAACTGTGGCGAAAACACCTTTCTTCAATCCCAAACGGAAAACGGCCACGCCCGTCGTATGAACGCACAATTGCGTGAGATCCTCCGTGTGATCGTTAGTCAGTACGATCCAAACCTGGCGCTCGAACGAGCGTCCACGATCCCTTCGTCCTGGTACACCGACAAAGACTTCTACCAACTCGAACTCGAAACCGTCTTCTCACAATCGTGGCAGCTTGCCGCGCGCGCTGATCAGGTGTCTGAACCGGGCAGGTATGTCACAACCGACATCGCCGGCGAGCCAATCGTGATCGTGCGCGGAAGCGACGGCGTGTTGCGCGGTTTCTTCAACGTGTGCCGCCATCACGCGGCTGCTGTAATGACTGAGCCCGAAGGCAAGGCTGCGCAACTTCGTTGTCCGTATCATGGTTGGACCTACTCGCTCGAAGGTGAACTGAAAGGCACTCCGGATTTTTCCGGTGTCTGCGATTTCGATCGCGCAAAGAATGGACTCGTGTCGCTGGAGATTGCCGAGTGGGAAAACTGGATATTCGTTAAGACAGTTCAGAATATACCTGAGTCGTTGGAAGAGTTTCTCGGCGATGAACTGCTCGCGCAAATAAGCCCGTTACAGTTAAGAGACCTGCACTGGTTTGAACGTCGTCATTATCAGTTCGACTGCAACTGGAAAGTGTTTGTCGATAACTATCTTGACGGCGGTTATCACGTGCCTTACCTGCACAAAGGTCTCGATAGCGTGCTCGACTACAGCAAATACATGATCGAGAACGGTGAGCACCACTGTTTGCAGTGGAGCCCGATCGTCAATGAGGGCGCTGAAGCACAGACGGGTGCAGTCCGCAAAGGCGATCGCGCGCTTTACTACTGGATTTATCCAAACTTTATGATCAACTGGTACGACGGCGTAATGGATACAAACCTCGTCATACCGCGTGGTGTAGACCAGACGGAAGTGATTTTTGACTTTTACTTTCCGGATGTGGTGAGTGACGAGGCGCGGGAGCGGAATCGGGCGAGTGTCGCGGTGGGACAACGTATCCAGGATGAAGACGTGGCGATTTGCAGGTCAGTGCAGCGCGGATTGAGTTCGCGCGCGTATCATGCGGGACGTCTATCAGTGAGACGCGAGGCGGGCGAGCATTTGTTCCACAGGTTACTACATCGAAGCGTTAGTTCAGCCACAGATAAACGCGGATGAAAACTCAGGGCCACCTGCTGCGCGTACTCGGAGTGGGGTTTGGTCTCGCCGTCATTATCGGCAATACGATCGGCGCGGGGATTTTTCGTGCGCCGGGATCGATCGCTGAGCAACTTCCTGCACCTACGCCTTTCCTGCTGATCTGGATTGCTGCGGGTATTTACGCATTCCTCGGCGCAATCTCAATCGCCGAGCTCGGCACGATGTTGCCGCGTTCAGGTGGTCAGTACGTGTTTTCCCGCTACGCGCTCGGTGAATATGCAGGCTTCATCGTCGGCTGGAGCGACTGGATCTCTTCATGCGGTTCGACGGCTGCCGTGTCCCTCGTCATCGGTACATTTGCGGTTGCACTCTTTCCTGCACTCGATGGAAAGGCTGTGGCGATTGCGGCCGGCGTTGCGATCGTCTTCGCGTTGTTTCAGTGGCGCGGAATTGTTTGGGGCAGCAACATTCAAAACATCACGAGCTTGTTGAAAGCGCTCGCTTTTCTCGCGTTGATTGTTGCGGCATTCATCTTCGGCGGTGAAGGTTCATTGACAAGCTCACCAGCATCGGCCGCCCCAGTCATTACACCAGTAATCACGTTGGCGGCCATCGTCCTTTCACTTCAAGCAGCGATTTACACGTACGACGGTTGGGCCGGCGTGATCTATTTTTCCGAAGAAGTTGAGAATCCCGGACGCGACATTCCGCGCGCGCTCTTTGGTGGCGTACTCGCAATCGCCGCGATCTATTTGCTGGTGAACATCGCGCTGCTCTACGTGTTGCCGATATCTCAAATCGCGGGAAAAGAATTTGCCGCAGGTGAAGCAGCAACAGTGATCTTTGGCCGTTACGGCGACACGATCTTTCGTTGCCTCACGATCGTATCGATGCTGAGCGGCATCAACGCACTGCACCTGATGGCGACGCGTGTTGTGTTCGCGATGAGCCGCGATGGCCTGTTCATGAAAAAGGCGGCGGTGGTCAATGAAGGCGGCACTCCGGCTCTCTCGCTGTTTCTCAGCGCTGTCGTTGCATTGTTGTTCATCGTCTTCGGCGAGAAATTCGAGACTGTCATCACAGTGCTCGCTTTCTTCTTTGTGGTTAACTACATCCTCTCATTTGTCTCGCTCTTCGTGCTGCGACATCGCGAACCTGATAAGCCCCGACCGTATCGCGTGTGGGGTTATCCGGTGACGCCGGCGCTTGCGTTGATCGGATCTGTGCTGTTTCTTGCTGGAGCGATTCAGGCTGATACGAAGAACAGTGTTTATGCCCTCGTGCTGCTGGCGGTGAGTTATCCGGTGTTTTGGGTAATGAAGCGACTCAGTTGATGCGGCATCCTTCGTTGTCGACGTCGAGGATTCTGACGGTTGACCCGACTTTGAAACATCTGGCGATCCGTTCGCCGATCTCTTCCTCGTTATTCTCAACTAAAGCAACGATACTTGGACCAGCGCCGCTCAGAGCTACGCCTAGTAGACCAGGCATGCGCGGCAGTGCGAGGGCTTCGGAAAGCCCGGGCACGAGTGATTCCCGCTGTGGTTGGTGCAGTCGATCGTGCATTGCTTCCCATAGTATGTCGTGACGCTGCTGCGCGATCGCGGCCACGAACAGCGCTGCCCGTTGCAGGTTGTAAACCGCGTCGACGCGGCTGACGGTACGTTGAAGCGCAGCGCGTGCGACGTGTGTCGGCAGTTGTGAATTAGGTGAGACGACGACTACGCGAATCTTCCTCGGCCAATCAAACTTTGCGGAAAGCACGTTCTTGTCGCCACCGATGCAGCTTGCGATAAAACCTCCGTGCAGCGATGCGGCGACATTGTCCGGGTGTCCTTCAAACTCTGTCGCGTAATTAAGAATCGCCTGATCCGAGATCTCTTTACCGGTGATTAATCCGGCAAGCCTGATGCCCGCGACAATTGCAGCGGCGCTACTGCCCAAACCGCTCGCGAGTGGTATTTCGTTGTGAACAATTAGCTCGACCGGCGGCAGCGATGTTCCCTCGTTTCGTGCCGCGAAAGACATCGCGCGATAGATCAAATTGACGGCGTTGCGAGGCAAAGCCTCGTTCTCTTTCGCTCCGGTTGTCGTAACGCGACAAAGTTCAGAGGAGTTCGGGACGACGGAAGCGCGAACCGTGAGATACAGCTTCAGCGCCAGACCAAAGCAATCAAAGCCTGAGCCGAGATTTGAGGTTGATGCTGGAACGCGTATTTCAAATGTCATTTTTTAGACAGGATTTACAAGATTTGCAGGATTAACAAGATTCATCCTGTAAATCCTGTCACATCTTGTAAATCCTGTCCCTACAATACCTTCCGAATCGCGTCCGCTGAGGCACCAACACGAATCGGAGCATTCGCAAACTGGCTTTGTAACTTTCGGCCGTCCGGATCGGTTAACGATTGATTGTGATACTTGATCACGTAGTCAGTATCTTTCAAAACATGTCCCGTCAACACTGCCACGACCGTTTCATTCTCTTTAATCCCAAGCTTGCGGATTCCCGCAACCGTCGTCGCTGACGCCGGCTCGCAACCAATCCCATCACGACCGATAACTGCTTTCGCGTCTGCAATCTCCTGCTCGGTTACCGTTATCACGCTGCCACCAGTTTCTTCCACCGCACGCCACGCCTTCTGCCACGAAACAGGCGCGCCGATCTTGATCGCAGACGCAAGCGTCTTCGGATGTTCCTCGTTTACAAACTCCTTGTGCTCCTCGTCTGAATAAAAATGCGCAAACGGCGCCGCGCCTTCAGCCTGAACGACGGTGATCTTCGGTTGCCGGGTGGTTAATCCACTGCTGAGCAGCTCACGGAAACCTTTTCCAAACGCCGAACTATTCCCAAGATTTCCTCCTGGCAACACGAGATGATCCGGCACACGCCACTCGAGCTGTTCAGCAAGTTCGAACGCGACTGTCTTCTGTCCTTCAATACGAAACGGATTGATCGAGTTGACCAGATAGATCGATTCATCTTCAGCCAGCTCGCGAATCACATTCATCGACGCATCGAAGTTCCCGTCGATCTCAAATACCCTGGCGCCATAGTCCAACGCCTGCGCCAGCTTTGCCCCGCTCACTTGCCCTGCCGGAACAATGATCGCGCACTGAAGCTCCGCACGCGCGGCATAAGCCGCGAGACTCGCCGCCGTGTTCCCCGTGCTCGCACAGACGACGAAGCGCGCGCCGAGCTTGCGCGCCTGCGTTACAGCCACAGTCATTCCCGTGTCTTTGAAGGAACCGGTGGGATTACAACCCTGATGCTTGAGCTTTAACTGAGATAACCGGCAGTAATCGGCAGATCGTGGTGCGTCATAAAGCGGCGTGTTTCCTTCGCCAAGCGAAACCACAGTTGCGTCTTCAGGAAACGGCAGGAATTCGCGAAAGCGCCAGACACCACTGCGATCGCGCGGATCAAAAGACGTGCGCCGCTTTAGCCATAGCTCTCGTAATGAACCCGCAGCGAGTGCCTCGCGCCCCTCAATATCCAACAGCCCGCCACACCGCGAACACACATAGAGCCGAGCATCAAGACCATATTCGGCCTGACACTCGGCTCTAATACAACGCTGCACAAAGGTCCTACCGGACATATAGGACCTATAACATGTTTCTAGAAGCTGAACCTAATCTGCGCGTCGATCCGGCGATTGTAAGCAGGATTGCCGACACCGAAACCTCCGAATCCCGTAGTCGAAAGTGATTGTCCGAAGAACGACGAACCGAGATTCCCGACAGGATTGTTAAAGTTTACGTGGTTCAGAATGTTTTGGAAGTTCAGCGAGAACGTCAGATTGTAGCGACCATTGCCGCCACCACCTGGACCACCGAAACCGCCACCGCCCCCGCCGCCTGGTCCACCACGACCGCCACCACCGCCCGGACCACCGCCACCTGGTCCACCGGGACCACGACCGGCCATGCCGCCACCCATCATCGCCGGGTTTCGCTGTCCATCGCGCTGCGCAGTCTGTCCATCCTGACCCTGACGATTATTTGCGTTCGCGCCACCTTCGGAACCAAAACTCCACGTCTTGCTCACGCGCAAATTGGCGGTAATCGATCCCGGACCCTGGCCGAAGTTACGCGGAATCATCACGTCGCCTGGCGCAAACGTTAGCTTGAAGTTACCGAAAGGAGTGCACTTGAAATTTGCAGTGTCGGAACAATCCACACCGGCAGGCGCGAGTGCAGGTCGCTCGGTATTCAGTGTGTCGCCGTTGATGTCGCGGCCGAGCGTGATATTAAACGGACGGCCCGACTGCACGATGACGAAAGGATTCAGTGTGATTCCCCACGGCGCGCGGAAGTTACCAGTCATTACAAAGCGATGTCTGATGTCACCCGAAGCGCGTCCGTACTCGGTGCTAAAGTCGTAAGGGTTAGCGGGAAAACTGCCGCTGCCATCCGCATCGCTATTCGCTTTTCCCAGCACGTAGAAAGCATTCATCGTTGCGTTGCGATGAAAACGGCTGTTGAAGTTAACGATGAACTGATTCTGGTTATAACGACCGCTCGACTCGTATTCGAAGATGTTGCAGCGCGTCGAAGGATTGATGTCGGTCGGAATGAAATCCGCACAATCCAAAGGTCGAATACCACTGACCGGCACACCGGGAATAAACGTGCCCGGCAATGGAGCATTCAAGGGTCGCGTGCGCAGTACGTGCTGCGTGCGAATGTTGATGTAACTGGTTGCGATCGTCAGATTGTGCGGCAACTGGCGCTCGACGCTGATCACTGATTGCATCGTGTAAGGCGCCTGTAAACCCTCTGCGAGTCGATAAACGGTTCCCGGAGCTGCAAACTGAATCAACTGATCCGTCGTTGGAATGAGGGGGAAGAAATCCGGATTCTGCACGGTGAACTGCTGCTGGTTCACACCATTCAAACGCAGCGCATTCATCGTCAGGCTTTCACTGATGCGCTCGTAAAAAATGCCATAGCCACCACGAACAACCGTCTTCGACTGCTGGCCGCCCGGCGACCATGCAAAACCGACACGTGGTCCAAAGTTGAAATTGCTGTCGATATTCTTCTGGTTCTCGTAACGCAGGCCGAGACTGAGCGTGAAGTTTGGTCGCAGCTTCCAGTCGTCCTGAATGTAACCACCAACATCCCACTGGCTCACTTTTGTTTCCGGGTTACCGGACGACAAGCGAAACTGGGTTGCGCCACCGCCGAGCAGGCGAATCTGCGCGCCAGTCAACCCATCGGCCAGAAAAACCTGCGTGCGCCGGAAACGCTCAATGCTGGTGATGATATCGGTCGCGCCGGTAGGTGTATCGTTAGCATCGAGAACTGGTCCACGCTCACCGCCGAAGAACGTATAAGTGCCACCGAAGTTTTGCGGCGAGAACTGCGTGATGTTAACTCCACGAAGACGAGCGCCAACCTTCAATGAGTGTGCGCCGATTGCGAATGAAGTGTTATTGGTCAACTCCCAGTCGTGAGTCTTGCTGTGAGCATTGCCGACCTGGGATCCGCCGCCCGTAAATGCGTCCTGCACATCGATCGTCGCGATCGAATTGTCGGCGTCCTGCATATTCTGCTGGCGTTCAAACGAGAAACGGGTTTCGTTAACGATCGTCTTGTTGATGATGGCTGTTTCAGTGAACTGAATGCTCTGCTCGCTATTCTCGGTGTTGTAGGCGCGCTCCGGCAGGTTGAAGCCACCGACTCCCGTCAAGCGAGTGTTCTTAGCGTAGTTATAACGCGCAACGAGCGTGTGGTTTTGATTGATCTGGTAATCGATTCTCGGACTGAACGAGGTGCGGCGACTTGGAATGGCAACGCTGCTAATGAAGTCGACGATATTGTTATTCGCGTCGAGCACCTGGGCCACAATCAGGGCACCATCGTCGATATCGCGTTTGTCGAAGTCGACAAAGAACGACGCTTTGCGTTTCGAAATTGGACCACCAAAATTTCCGCCATACTGGCGCGTCTGAATAGCAGGTCGACTTTCTGCAAATGGGTTGCGGGCGTTTAGTGCATCGTCGTTGAAGTTGAATGAAACCTGGCCACGATAACGATCGGTGCCCGGGCGAGTCAGAATCTCGATACGACCAAAACCGAGACGATCGTATTCGGCGGAAAACGGATTTGCGTTGATGCGTACCTCACGAATCGACGCGCGCGGCGGCAGCCGACCTCCGGTAAATCCATCCACAAAGATTTGCCCGCCGTTTGGACCAGCGGAAGGACCAGCCAAAGCTTGTAACGCGGCCGCGAGATCGTCCGGGTCGTCAGGCAGCGCTTCGATGTCGTCACCCTTCAACACAACTGCACCGGCGTTGTTTTCCGGTTCAGTGCTTAGCTCGCGGGCGTCAGACGAGACAGTCACCTTCTGCTCTTCGAGCGCGACTTTCAGAGTGATGTCGAATTGCGCTGCCTTGCCGGCGGTGATTTCGACGTCGGGAGTTTCGGACATGGCAAAGCCCGCATTGATGGCGCGGACTGTGTACTTGCCGGGAGCGAGGCCATTGATTGTGTAAGTGCCGCCATCGTTCGTAACCACCGACTTCTCGACGCCTTTGCCGTCAATCGCCGTCACACTCGCACCGACGATTGCGCCTCCTAGCTCATCAAGCACCTGTCCACGCAACGATCCAGGGCGTTGCTGGCCCAGCGCAAGTCCAGGGATACTTGCGCAAAGGGCAACTACACAACACTATTTTCTTCATCACGGAGCTCCTTCGAACACGTTTGCTGCTTGGCGTGGATAGAGTGCGTTTACGCCCAACTTGAGCCCGGATTGTATCGAAATTAGTCGTAAAGAGTCTGTCAATGGATTGTAAAGTTTTGTCAGTTCTATGGAGTTTGTGGTTGACACTTCTTTACGCACGAAAATGGGCGACTATTGTAGGATTCTTCTTGGTGCAACCTCTGCGTTCTCTGTGCCTCTGTGGTTGACTGAATCTGAAATAGCGTTACCACCGAGACACAGAGAACACAGAGGTTGCACAGAGAAGACCAAATGTCATTCAATCTCGTCGAGAATCAACCAATGGAACGCGTCCTCGTAATTGACGACGATGTCGGCCTGTGTGAGTTAGTCGGTGAGTATCTACAGCCGGAAGGTTATACGGTTGAAGCGATTCACAACGGCGAACGCGGCATCGATCGCGCCCTTTCGGACGAACACGATCTGGTTGTGCTCGACGTTATGTTGCCGGGCACGAACGGGTTCGATGTGCTGCGTCGTATCAGAGCGCGTTCTCGTATTCCGGTTTTGATGTTGACGGCCCGAGGCGACGATGTGGACCGCATTGTTGGTCTCGAAATCGGCGCCGACGATTATCTACCCAAGCCATTTAACCCCCGTGAGCTGGTTGCTCGAATTCGTGCCGTTTTGCGGCGCGCCCAGCCCGTTGAGTCAACTACTTCCGCGCGTGAAACCATTCGGGTCGGTGACATCGAAATGGACAGCAACACGCGCAATGTCCGCCGCTCGGGGGAAGTAGTTGAACTCACCGGAGTCGAATACGACCTGCTCGAAATACTGCTGCGCAATGCGGGTCAAATAATCAAACGTGAAGATCTGGTTAAGGAAGTGTTGGGCCGCGAGCTGTCGCCATTCGATCGCAGCATCGACATGCACGTCAGCAATCTGCGCAAGAAACTCGGCCACCAATTGAACGGTCTCGAGAGAATCAAGACCATTCGCGGCGTGGGCTACATTTACGGCGCCACGACGGAGAAAGAATGAGCCACAAAGAAGCACAAAAGGCACATAAAGCACAAAAAGAGATTGCGCAAGCCTTGGTCTTTTTTGTGCCTTATGTGCATTCTGTGCCTTATGTGGCTCTTCTTTGTGGCTAGTAATTATGAACCCCTTTCGCAATTTATATCTTAAGATCTTCATCTGGTTTTGGATCGCGATGATCATTATCAACGTCGTGCTGTTTGCGGCGTTTGCCCTCACGCGTCCGACACCAACCCGCAGGTCGTGGCGCGATCTCGCGCAGACAGGGCCAAACGCCCAGAAGGCCGCTGAAATTTACGAACAATCAGGATCGCAGGCGTTGACTTCTGCGCTTCAGGCGACAGAAAAATCTTCCGGTGTTGGTGCGACTTTCTTCGACGAGAATGGGAAAGAACTTTCCGGACGACCTGTGGCGTCCGGCACAACGGAACTGATAGCGAAAGCGGCGGAGAGTCGTGATATCGAATTTAACTTCGCGGTTGAAAACACACTCGTCGCGCGGCCCGTCGTGAGTGCGAAAGGGGAGCGATACATCTACGTCGCTCACATCCCACGTCCTCCATTCCAACCGAGTTTTCAATCATTGGGACTGCGACTGCTGGTGGTGCTCGTTATCGGCGGTATCTTTTGTTACTGGCTTGCACGTTATCTCACCACGCCACTGCTGAAACTTCGCGCGACGACAAACGAACTTGCCGAAGGCCATCTCGGCGCTCGTGTTTCAACGAAACTTGCCAGGCGTCGCGATGAAGTTGGGCAACTGGGACGTGACTTCAACTCGATGGCCGAGCGTTTGGAGTCGATGGTGAAGGCTCAACAGCGATTACTCGGCGACATTTCGCACGAGTTGCGTTCGCCACTTGCGCGTCTTGGCGTCGCGCTTGGACTCGCCCGGCAACGATCTGGTCCGGAAGCGAATGGCGCGCTCGATCGTATTGAGCGTGAGTCAGACAATCTCAATGAAATGATCAGCCAGTTGCTGACTCTGACTCGTCTTGAAAGTGGCACTGACGGTCGCAAACGGACGGACGTCGATTTGGCGGCATTAGTTAAGGAAGTTGCTGACGATGCGGACTTTGAAGCGCGCAGTATCAATCGCTCGGTCCAGATTGTTTCGAGTGATCACTGTTCGATAAAAGGTGTAGAGGAATTGCTGCGCAGCGCCGTGGAGAATGTCGTGCGAAATGCGGTTCGTTACACACCCGAAGGAACGGCAGTCGAGGTTTCACTGCAACGCCAGAACGGCCACGCGGTGATTAGCGTGCGCGATCGCGGCAAAGGTGTTCCGGAAGAATCGCTCGAGAAGATCTTTCGTCCGTTCTATCGCACCGAGGATGCACGCGATCGACAGAGTGGCGGCGGCACAGGTCTCGGGTTAGCGATTACCGAACGCGCGGTGCGCATGCATGGTGGAGAGGTCGCGGCTGTTAATGCTGTCGATGGCGGCCTGGCGGTCGAGATGAAGTTTAGACAGGATGGACAAGATGTTTCAGGATGAACAAGATTCTTATCCTGTAAATCTTGAATCATCTTGTTAATCCTGTCTAACGGCTTTACGCAGCTTCCTGCGCCTCAACTGCATTTCAACAAACCTCACCACGAGGATCCAAATCAACGCCGCCGCGAATCCCGCAATCACATCTGTCGTGTGATGCACGCCGAGATAGATTCTCGAAAAACCAATCGTCAAAAACATCAACGTCGACACGATCCAGATCGCAACACGCACGCGTTTGGATTTGATCCGCGCCGTGAGAATCGCCGCGAGGGCGCCGAAGAAAACGGCGCTCGTCAGTGAGTGACCACTGGGAAAACTGTAAGTCTCCGGGAGCGATAGGTTGAAGAACGGCTCCGGTCGCGCGCGTTTGAAAGTCAGCTTCAACGTTATATTCAACAACGCCGCGCCGGCCATGGTGATGGCGAAGAGTTTCGCCTCGTGTCCCCACTTCTTCATCGCAAAGCGAACGACGACAATGATCGTCCCGATGGTCAGTACGATCGTCCCTCCAACGATGGAAAACCCACGCATGACGATCGTGAGTGTCGGCGACGCAAGCTGATGGATGGCCGCGCGTGTGGCTTCGTCAAATTGTCGCGTATCGTTTTCAAGTACCTCATCCGCCAACCAGCCAAAGAAAATCAGCGCCGCAATAGCCGTCCCAAGGCCCAGCAACAGTGATAGACTAAGGAACTCAAACAAACGCTTCTTGTTTGCGGGTGCGTCAGACACTGTTCTTAGTATCACGGATCTGTGGCCAAATTTCCCAGACGAAAATTTTTACAGACCATTGGTGGCGCCGCAGTCGCGACGGCACTTCCGCAAGTTATTCTCGGGTCTCAGCCGCTCAAGCGCTCAGTGGCCGTCTTGTGGGAGCCTGAGTTTCGAGCCTATCAGGGCCACGAAATCTCTCGCGAGACTCTGCAACATGGCGCTCGCGGGCTTCACTTTTGAGTTCCTCAACGAACAAGACTTAATCGCGCAACTCGACGCTTCGCGTTTCGATCTGCTCGTCACGCCGTACGGTTCTGCTTTTCCCAAACGCATCTGGCCCGCTCTATTGAAATATCTGCGAGCCGGTGGAAACTGGCTGAACATTGGCGGCGTGCCGCTTTCAAGACCGGTTAGGCGTGATGGTTCTCGTTGGCTCATCGAACCGGCTCAAGCCACTTATCACAAACGGCTCGGCATCACTCATTCCTTTCCTGTCGACACTTCGACGTACAAGATCGTCGATTCGGTATGGGAAGGCGGTTACAAAGTAGAGAAAGTCTACGAGTTGTACGTGCGTCTGAGCTCGACAAACAATGAGCCCGATGAAGCAGGCAGCGATGGTCCACATGAGGGAGTTGTTCAACCGCTGTCGGCGATAGCCAACGCTGATGGTCGACGCGTAGCGGCACCAATAATTCAGATCGATCGCTTGCTCGGTGAATTTGCAGGCGGCCGTTGGGTGTTTGCCAACTTCAACGGGAGCATCGACGGCAGGGTGATCGGCATGCTTGCCCTAAGAGCCTCGCATGGTGCCTCCCGGTTTGAAGTAAGAACCGATTTTGCCTGTTACAAGCCCGGCGAAATTCCCACTTTAACTGTTGAAGTGCTGCGCCCTAAAGGTGACTTGCAAAAGGTCACCCCGACGATGGAATTCTCGCATTCGAGTGCGCGATAAGACTGACGCGATAGTTGCAAGGTTTAACCAGACCGTAGCTACAGAAAACTCGCGGGCTATCACCTCAGTGAAACTTTCAGACGTCGCAAAACTCACACCGGGGTATTACAAGGTCGAGGCACTCGCACCTACCGTATTACTCACGCACAACACCGGCTTCTGGATCTACGACGAAGCACTTCTTGCAGGCGGCAAACCACTAACCGTCGACAAACATTTCTTCTATCGCGACGGCACGCGTGTTTCCAGTTACCGGCACGACTTACATGGCCTCCGACAAACATCGTCGCTTTCTCTTCGAGCCGAATCCGCATGTTTGGGACAACGACTTCCGTGCAATGAAAGAGGCCGGAGTAAACATGGTGCGCACCGGAATCTGGACCGGCTGGAAGAAATATATGCCGGAGCCGGGCAAAGTGAACGAAGCGGTACTGCGCGCTTTCGACGCGTTTCTTCTCACCGCGCACAAGTACGACATTCCGGTGATCTTCACGTTCTTCGCTTTCCTGCCTGAGACGTGGGGCGGCGAGAATGCTTATCTCGATCCGCGCGCGGTCAAAGCACAGCAACAGTTCATCTCAGCTTTTACTGAGCGCTGCCGCCGAGTTGACGATGTCATTTGGGACTTTATCAACGAACCGTCGTTCTGCTCGCCGAAATTCCTCTGGAACTGCCGGCCAAATTACGACGCACACGAACAAGCGGCGTGGAAACAGTGGCTGAAAGATCGTTATCCCGCCGCGAATGATGAAGAACGTCTGAATCAACTCCAAACGCTTTGGCGCAGCAGCGACGCCTCATTAGACCTCCCCAAATTGCAGGACTTCGAAAGCGTCAACCTCATCGACGATCGTCTGCCACTCAAAACACTCGACTATCGCCTCTTCGCCCAGGACATGTTCATTCGCTGGGTTCGCCAGGTTACGCCCGCCATTAAAAGCAACGGCAACACGAAACAACTGATCACCGTGGGCCAGGACGAAGCTGGCCTCGCAGACAGTCCAAACATTCAATTCTTCGCGAAAGAGATCGATTTCACGTCGCTGCATAACTGGTGGCAAAACGACGATCTGCTTTGGGACAGCGTGCTCGCGAAAGCGCCATCGAAGCTGAGTTTGATGGAAGAGACCGGCGTGATGTTCTACGAGAAGGCCGATGGCGGCGCGCCGTGGCGCAGCGAACAGGACGTGAGCAATCTGCTCGAACGCAAGATGGCGCTCTCATTCGCCGCGGATGGCGCGGGATTCGTCGAGTGGATCTGGAACACAAATCCTTACATGAATTCGACGAATGAAGTGGGTATCGGTTTTCATCGCGTGGATGGAACGGCGAAACCGGAGCTCGAACCGTTTCTGCGTATCGCAAAGTTCATGGCCCAACACGGACAACATCTGAAAGATCGTGTGTCTGAACCGGTCGCGATGGTGATTCCGCACTCGCAGATGTTTTCGCCGCGCAGTTTTGCCCACGAAGCGACGCGCAGATGTGTGCGCGCGATGTATTACCACTGCGGTGTGTCGATGCAGGCAGTCAGTGAATACACGCTCAGCGAATATGCCGGACAGGCGAAGTTGATCGTTGTGCCGTCGCCGCGTGTGTTGACAGAGAAGTGTTGGGAGGGCCTCGTTGCGGAAGCTACGCGAGGAGCAACGGTTGCGATCTCAGGACCGTTCTACGAAAACGCTCACTGGCTTCCCGTCCGAGAGTTTGCGCAAACCTACGTCAAGGTTGAGCCGGTTGGACAAACGGAAGGGATCAAGATCGCCGGTCAAAACCATCTTGTGCGTTACGAAGGCGAGGAGATGCAGCGGATTGAGAAAGTTGTTTTCCCGCACGACGTGCCTCGCGTAGTTCGACAGGGTTCGGGAACGATTATTTGGAGCCATTTGCCTTTGGAGCTTGGGGACTCGATGGCGGCGCTCGCTGCGTTTTACCGCATGGGTCTCGCGCAAGCGCGTGTCTCGCCATTATTCAGTGCGGTTCCGCGCAGACCTGATATTCTGATCCTGCCGTCAGTCTTCCGCGATGTTGTGCTTTATACGTTCGTGTCTGAAAGCAATGCCGCGACGAGGACGGTGGTGACGCACCTCGAGACGCGAAGTCGATTCACTGTTCTAGTTCCTGCTCAACGAACTGCAATGGTATTGATCGACAGGAAAACTGGAAGAGTATTAGCCACGGATGAACGCGGATGATTAAAACACGATTTGTGGTCCTGATTACTTTAATCATGCTCATTGCGCTGCCGGCAAGCGCGCAGTGGCAACTCGTCTGGTCCGATGAGTTTGATTACAACGGTCTGCCGGATCCGGCGAAGTGGGGCTACGACGTGGGGGGACACGGGTGGGGCAATAAGGAATTGCAGTTTTACACTAAGGACCGTAAAGAAAACGCGCGCGTCGAGAATGGTCATTTGATCATCGAGGCAAGACGAGAGGATTGGGAAGAACGTCATTACACGTCCGCGCGGCTCATCAGCAAAGGTAAAGGCGACTGGACTTACGGTCGTATCGAAGTGAGTGCCAGACTGCCGACCGGGCGCGGTACGTGGCCCGCAATCTGGATGCTTCCGACTGGCTGGGAATATGGACGTTGGCCGAGTAGCGGCGAGATCGACATTATGGAGCACGTCGGCTTCGACCCCGACATGGTCCATGCTTCAGTGCATACGAAGTCGTACAACCACAACATCAACACGCACAAGACAGCCAAGATGCGTGTGTCTAACGCACGCAGCGATTTCAACGTTTATGCGATCGAATGGGACGCGCAGGAGATTCGCGCGTACATCAACCAGCAACACTACTTCACCTTCAAGAACGAACGCTTAACCAACTCGGCGGCTGATTTCAAAGAGTGGCCCTTCGACAAACCCTTCCACCTCCTCCTCAACATCGCCGTCGGTGGAACCTGGGGCGGACAAAAAGGTGTAGACGAAAAAATCTGGCCGCAACGCATGGAAATTGATTACGTCAGGGTTTATCAGCCACAAAAAGGCTCAGGCAACACAATTAATTAGGAGTATTATCTGCCGCATGTCAAAGTCCCTTTTCTTGCTACTTCTCGTTATCCTTTTTCCAGCTCAACTATCAGCACAAACACCGGCGCCTGACGACTACAACACCATCTTCAAAACGATGAAGTGGCGGTCGATCGGCCCGTTTCGTGGTGGGCGTTCGGTTGCCGGGACCGGTGTAATTGGTGATCCCAAAACTTACTACATGGGAACGACCGGGGGTGGACTTTGGAAGACGGACGACATGGGAATCAGTTGGCGCAATATTTCTGATGGGTACTTCAAGACTGGTTCGGTCGGCGCGATTGCGGTCGCCGAGAGCGATCCGAATGTGGTGTACGTCGGCATGGGGGAACACGCGGTGCGCGGTGTGATGACGCACCACGGCGATGGGGTCTACAAATCCACTGACGCCGGCAAGACGTGGAAGAAGATCGGACTCGATGCAACACAACACATCGCGCGAATCATTGTCGATCCTAAAAATCCAAACATCGTTTTCGTAGCCGCACAGGGCGCGTTATACAGCAAGTCGAAAGAGCGCGGTGTTTATAAGTCCGTCGATGGCGGCGCAACGTGGAAGCTCGTTTTGTCTGTAGACGACAAAACGGGCGCGTCGGAATTGTCGATGGACATGACTAATACGCGCATTCTTTACGCTGCGATGTGGGAGCACGGCCGGCTGCCCTGGAAAGTGATCAGCGGCGGACCCGGCAGTGGTCTCTATAAATCGACTGACAGTGGCGAGACGTGGGAGCGACTGAAAGACGGTTTGCCGGAAGAGCTCGGCAAGATGTCGATCGCAGTCAGCCGTTCGAATCCGGAAAAAGTTTACGCACTGATTGAAAGCGATTCTGACAAGGAAGCGGGCGGACTGTTTGTCTCGGAGAACGGCGGCAAGAAGTGGAGCCGCATAACTAACGATCATCGTCTTGTGCAGCGCGCGTGGTACTACATCGAACTGTTCATCGACCCCAAGAATGAAGATACGATCTACGTTTTGAGTGCTCCGGCACTGCGTTCAACCGACGCCGGCAAAACGTGGGAGACACTTTCAGGCACGCACGGCGACTTTCACGATCTCTGGATCAATCCAAACGATCCAAACAACTTCATCATCTCGAACGACGGCGGCGCGGCAATAACTTTCAACGCCGGCAAGAGTTGGAGCACGCAGAGCAATATGCCGACGGCGCAGTTTTATCGCATCAACGTCGACAACCAGTTTCCATATCGTATCTATGGTGGACAGCAGGATAACTCGTCCGTCTCGATCGCGAGTCGCGAGCTAGGCGGCGGTGGTATCGGCACTTCGAGTTGGACGTACTCCGCCGGCGGCGAGAGCGCGTTTCTCGCATTCGATCCTGATAACCCCAAATACGTTATGGGCGGCAGCTATCAGGGAACAATTGAGGTGCTCGATACGGCCGCGCAGGCGGCCACGCAAGTCATGGCGGCGCCGATTCAGTATCTCGGGATGGACGCGAAAGACATCAAGTATCGTTTCAACTGGAACTCGCCGATCATCTGGAGCAAACACGAGCCGAATACCTTCTACCACGGCGCTCAGTACCTGCTGAAGACAAGCGACATGGGTCGCACATGGAAGGAAGTCTCGCCGGATCTCACGCGTAACGAGAAGGAGAAGCAAGGCAAGGGCGGTGGCCCATATACCAACGAAGCGGTCGGCGCGGAAAACTACGGCACGCTTGCGTATGTGATGGAATCGCCTCACGAGAAGGGCGTGATCTGGACCGGCAGTGACGACGGGCTCGTCTATCTCACGCGCGACGGTGGCGCAAACTGGAAGAATGTGACGCCGCGCGGACTCGCCGAATGTTTGGTCAATGCGATCGAAGTCTCACCGCACGACAAAGCAACTGCATACATCGCAACCACTCGTTACAAATTCAACGATCACGCGCCCGGTTTATACAAAACTACGGATTACGGTAATACGTGGACTAAGATCAGCGATGGTTTGCCGGCGAATGCATTTACACGCGTCGTCCGCGAAGACAGCGTTCGTCGCGATCTCTTGTTTGCGGGAACAGAGCTGGGTGTCTTTATTTCGTGGAACGGCGGTAGAAACTGGTCGCCATTTCAGTTGAATCTGCCCATCACTCCGATCACCGATCTGCGCGTTCACAAAGGTAACTTGATCGCGGCAACGTCGGGACGATCGTTTTGGGTCCTCGACGACTTGAGCGTGCTTCGTCAGTACAAAAAGGACGGGCCCTCATTCGCGATTTACCGTCCTGAAGGCACGTATCTGGTGAACGGCGGCAGCGAACTGGATCGAACTGAGCCAGAGTTTACAGGCGCGAATACGTTCAGGGGCGTTAATCCACCGACGGGAGTTGTTCTTTACTATCAACTGCCCGAGCTGAAGAAGGATGATCAGATCTCGCTTGAGATCAAAGACTCGTCCGGAACCGTTGTTCGCAACTTTTCTTCGAAGGCTGACGAGAAGTTCATCAGATACGAGGCTGGTCCAAGACCGGATCCGGTGTTGTCGAAGAATAAAGGTCTGAACCGCTTTGTTTGGGATTTGCGTTATCAAACGATGGTGGGCGTGCCGCATGTAAGGATCGAAGGAGGCTTTGCCGGACACAAAGCGCCCCCGGGTCGTTACACGGCGACACTGAAAATGGGTGGCCAAACAGTCACAACCGAAGCGGAGATCCTCCCCAATCCACTCTACCCAACCGACGCGCAGACTTACACGGACTATCACCGAACAATGCTCGGCATGGAAACTGAGCTGACGACGATGCATCGCATGGTCAACAGTCTTTACGAGAAGCAGAAACAGTTGGAGTCGCTGCTGAGCACATTGTCTTCGAATGAGAAGTATAGTGCGCTCAAAAAAGACGGCGACGCGCTGCTGAAGAAGATTAAGGCGTGGGATGAAGACATGGTGCAGCGGAAGTCGAAGGCTTACGACGACGTTGAGAATTTTCCAAACAAGTTCACGGCCAATTACCTGTTCCTTATCAATCAAACTGAGAGCGATATCCCGCGCGTCAATCAACCGTCAATCGATCGGCTCAGGGAATTGAACGCGCAGTGGGCCACGTTGAAAGCGCGCGGTAACGAGCTTCTGAACCAGGATATCCCGGCCTTTAATAAACGGTTGTGGGATGCCGGTCTCGGCGCGATCTGGGCCATCGATAAAACGGATTGAAAATCCGGATTCAGTCCGCGTTTATTTGTGGCTAAAAACTTCATTGACAACACGTTGTTGAGGGTATAGTCTGCCCCGCGTTCCACAGAGCTATTCCCCCGACCTAACTCACACTTACCTTTTTTCACTCCGTTGGAAGGAGATTCAGATGGACGTTGAGATTCAAATAAATAATAGCCCGAATGCCAACGCTCGATTCTTAACCTGGTCCCCGACTCGCTGTCGCATCCGGATTACAAACCCCGCCGGTGCGCAAGGCCAGGGTCAACCCCCAATTCGCGTCAGTGCACGCACTACAGCCAGTGGTGGCTCGGTTGTCTTTCGCGCTGGAACCACAGGCGCGTTCGCCGCAACGTTGCAACTGCGTGTACCAGTTAATGGAAACTGGGTCTCGTTTTTTGCAGCCGGACAATTCGGACGCCCTAGCGTCAATCTCAATGACGTGCAAATCCAGGCACGTCACGGGAACGGCAATCAGGTGATCGGCACTACGCCTTGCACGGTTCGCATCAGAAAAAATGCCAACAACTTGACCCCCGGTGAACGCGATCGCTTCATCGCCGCTTTTGCCCAACTTAACAACCAGGGTCTCGGCCGTTTCTCTGACTTCCGCGACATGCACACAAACGTCAGCTCACCGCAGGCACACGGCGCGCCCGGCTTCTTACCGTGGCACCGCGCTTACCTGCTCGATCTCGAAAGAGAGTTGCAGGCAATCGATCCGAGTGTGGCGCTGCATTACTGGCGTTTCGATCGCCCGTCGCCAAACCTCTTCAAGCGCGATTATCTCGGCGAGTCGGATAACCTTGGCACCGTGTTCTTCAATGGATCTAATCCACTACAGTTCTGGGTAACTGACGGCGTGCCGGGAATCAACCGTCGCCCGTTCTTCGATACCAACAATGCGACTGGCGTACGCACTGAAGCGCAAACGCTCGCGCTCGGCATAAACTACCCGCAATTCCGCACCATGGAAGGTAATCCACACGGCTCAGCACACACGAGCTTCGGTGGTTACATTTCCAGTATCGGCACTGCCGCTCGCGATCCGCTGTTCTTCCTCTTGCACTGTAACGTCGATCGACTGTGGGCCAAGTGGCAACAGGTAAACAATCGTTTCAATCCTGCCGTGGCGGCGTCTTACCAGAGTGGTGCCTTTCCAATCGGCCACAACTTGCCGGACACGATGTGGCCCTGGAACGGCATCACTGGACCACCGCGACCACCGACCGCGCCCGGAGGCACGTTGGCGCCATCGCCTATCGTGAGTGCGCCCGGCAACAGCCCGCGCGTGCGCGACTCTCTGGATTTTCAGGGCAAAGTCAACGCCGCTGCATGTATGGGATTCGATTATGACGATGTCCCGTTTTCCTAATGTGCGTTACACCAGGAGATCGAAATCATGAGTACGAAAAAGCGTAAAGCAGGAAAGAAGACAACTGCTGCGAAGAAGACTGCGAAGAAGGCCGCGAAGAAGAGTCCTGCGAAGAAAGGCCCGGTGAGGAGGTCGCCGCGAGCCGCGTTCGCTGTAGCTACGGACGAGAAGAAGTCCTCCGCGCAACGCGCAAAGGCGTTTGCGGAAGCACCGCTTGCCACGATCGAGTCGGATCAAAGTCTGCAGGCGGCGCTGAACGTTCTTCGCGATCGAGAGCAACCGATAAAAGTTCGTCTTGCAGCACTTCAATCTTTGCAGGCTGCAACTTTTAGTGTGATCGAGTTTGAACCGTATCGTGAAGACTACTTCGCGACGCTGCGTGAGTTAGTTGACGATCCGGACGACGAATTACGGCAGCGTGTGTTGGGGATTCTTGCGCGTGAGAAGGATGGCTACGTTCAGAAGCGACTGCTTGAAGGATTGCAGGACGCGAGCAAAGCTCTAGTGCCACCCGAGAAAGCGCTGCAACTCCTCAGTTACGATGTGCACGCAGAAGCGTATCCGATGGCGCGTGAGATCGTAAACGAGCCGCCGAATCCTGAAGCAAAGCGCGAGGCGCTCCGGCTGCTTTCGGCGGATGCGAGTTCAGCACCTGTATTCGAGAAGTTGCTGCGCGACAAGGAAGAGGATCGCGACATTCGACAAATGTCCGCGGCCGCGTTGCAGGCAGTTAAGCCGAAACGATTTCAGGAGCAGGCGCGCGAGTTGTTGATGGACAAAAACGAGTACGACGACATCCAGGCAACAGCGTTAACAGCGCTGGAACAGTTCGGCGACCAAAACGCCGTTGCGAAGGATCAGACCTTGTTGAACCGCGTCGACGAACTCGGGAAGGGTAAGTCCGCAAAGGTCAAAAAGTCCGCAAAACGCTTCATGACCCGCTACGGCAGCGAGAAGTAATCGCGTAACTAAACCGAGGGCGGCCACGGAGGGCCGCCCCTACAATACGCTCCGCAGGGCTCATTACCCTCGGCCGCTCGACTGATAGAAGAATTAAATATTTCCGAACGTACTGTAGGGGGCGGCCCTCCGTGGCCGCCCCTCCGTTGAATTCAACGCATGACCGAATTCACAGAAGACAACTTCTGCGAACAACTCGAGCAACTTCCTGCTGATCAATTGCTCGATCTGCTCCGCGAAGATCATCAACTCTACGATCAGCGCGGCGCTGCAACAATTGTGCGCATGCGTGGCTGGGTCATGCTCACCCTGGCACGCCCCGCATTGTCCGACTCTGCTCTTCCATTCGTTCTCGAAGAGCTTGATACAGGCGTCGACGCATACCTCGTTGCGGCGGCCGCTGCCGCACTGCGTTCTTACCCAACCCCTAACCCGGCATTCGCACCTTTCGTCGTGCGCGCCATCACCAACATTCGCTATCGCGACGAACGTCTTTCACTCGACACTTACGGCGGCTTCGCGATCGGCACGAAGGGAACATCTCCGGTCCGCGAACTTCTCACCACGTTAGCGTGGCTTGGTCCTCACGCGCGCGCCGTTATCTCGGATCTCGAATCTCTACGATCTGGACCAACAGCGCTCAGTAAAAAATATAAGCCTGATCTCGAACAGATTCTCAAAACCATTGGCGCTGAAACACCAGAAGCGGACGACTGCTGCCGCTTGCCTGATAGCGTTAGCGATCTATTCTCATGGATGCGTATCACGCGCTCCGCTTCATCGTCGATCGACTCAACAGTCCTGGAAGATCAGGACGGCCGAACCATAACCTTTGGCGAATACTTTCACGGCGGTCCATCGATCGTCGTGTTCTTCTACACACGTTGCGACAATCCGCTGAAGTGCTCACTGACGATCACGAAGCTGGCGCGTATTCAAAAGCTCTTGGAGACCGAGGGCTTAGCCGATCAAATCAACACCGCCGGCATAACTTACGATCCGGGCTTCGATCTGCCTGAACGTCTTCTCAACTACGGCCAACACCGCGGCATTCGCTTGGCGCCGCAACATCGTCTCCTGCGCTCTCAGGACGGACTAAACGCTCTTCGCAAACACTTTCAGCTTGGAGTTAATTTTATTGAGTCCCTCGTCAACCGGCATCGTATCGAACTCTACATTCTCGACGCGAAAGGTCAGACGGCAGGATATTTCGGACGCATTCAATGGAAGGAAAGAGACGTCGTCGATCGTGCCATTGAAGTGTTGAAGGAGAATGACAGCAACAATAGTTCCGCGCCATCTCGGTTGCGCGCAGCGTCGCCTGTTTTCAGCACCGCCGTCGCACTCGGCCTCGCACTGTTTCCGAAGTGTCCGTTCTGCTGGGCCGCTTATCTCAGTCTCTTCGGAATCGCAGGACTGGAAAGCATTCCCTACTCGCCGTGGTTACAACCCGTCCTCGCAATTCTCTTACTCTCAAACCTGACCAGCGTCTGGTTCCGTGCTCGCACAACGGGCCGAATGCTCCCCTTCTATCTCGTCACCGCCGGCGCACTAACAATCATCTTGTCAAAAGCCTTCGCCGGCCCCGTCACCGCAAGCTTCGTCGGCGTCCTCCTCACGCTGGTCGGCTCCGTCTGGAGCACCTTCAGCCGCTCCCTCCTCAACCGCCGCGCGTAGAATCTTGTTAATCCTGTCACCATTTTCACTCAGCCCGGAGCGCTACGATCGGGTCAACGCGCGTGGCTCGTCGAGCCGGAATAAGACACGCCAACAAAGCAACGATTAAGAGCACGATTGAGACGCCGGTGAATGTCAGCGGATCGGTGGGGGAGATTCCATAAAGCAAGCCAGTCATAACGCGCGAGACAAGGAACGCCCCAACTAACCCAAGCGCGAGCCCAATCAACGCCATCTTCATTCCCTGTCGCACTACCAACCGCAAAACATCTCCGCGATTCGCACCAAGCGCCATACGAATCCCGATCTCATGTGTCTGCCAACTGACCGAATAACTCATCACGCCGTACAAACCGATCGCCGCAAGTATCAATGCGACCGACGCGAATATCGCAAGCAGCAACATATTGAACTTGCGAGGTGCGACCGACGTCCCCAACAACTGTTCCAGAGTTTGCACCCGCCAGATGATCTGCGCCGGATCGAACGCCTTCACTTCCGCGCGTGCCGCTTGTGTCAGTAGCGACGCATCCTGCGCTTCAGTTCTCAGAACAAGATTCATTCGACGTTCCGGCTGTTGAAGATAAGAAACGTACATTTCCGGCTGAACACCGACATCCAGCCCGTTCCGCCGAACGTCTCCAACGACACCGATTATTTCGAGCCGCGTCTTATCGGGACCGTCAAAAACGATGCGTTTGCCGATCGCCTCCTCGTTTGGAAAGTAATGCTTTGCGAACGCATTGCTGACGATCAACACCTGCGGTGAACTCGCCGTATCAGCATCTGTAAAAACGCGCCCACGCAGCAGCGCGATGTTCAGTGTTCGAAAGTAATCGCCACTCGCAACCGTGTAGTCAGCGGACGCTTCCTCGCCGGGTTTGTATGGTGGTCGACCTTCGATTTGAAAACTGATCTCAACATCGAAATCGGTCAGTGGGACATTGCTGACGACTGACGCTTCGCGAACTCCCGGGACATTCTTCATCCGTTGAATGAGCTGTTGGAACGCCGCCGAGCGTTGTTCCGGCTTCGTGTAGGTTGTTCGGCTCAGCGGAATATCGAGTGCCAGCACACTCCTCGAATCGAAACCTGCATCGGTGTGTAGCAACCGCCAAAAACTATTGATTAGCAGACCCGCAGCAGCAAGCAATATCAACGACAGCGCCACTTCAGAGACAATTAACGCGCTACCGAGCCGGTTGCGCGCACCATGCGACAGACCTCGTCCACTTTCTTTCAGCATGTTACCCGGATCGGGTCTCGAAGCCTGGAACGCAGGCGCGAGACCAAACAAGATTCCCGTCAACGTCGCCATACCAAACGTGAATGCGAGCACGGGACCGTCGACACCGACCTCACGTAGCCTCGGCACGTCGGCTGGTCCATAAGCGACAAGCAAATCGGTTCCCCAGGTCGCGAGTAACAAACCGACAACACCACCTGCTAACGCCAAAAGGACACTCTCAGTCAAAAGTTGTAACGCGATACGGCGACGACTTGCACCGAGCGCCATTCGAATCGCCACTTCTTTCTGACGCGCAACAGCACGCGCAAGAAGAAGGTTGGCGACGTTGGCACACGCAATCATCAGCACCAGACCAACCGCACCGAGCATCACGAGGAGCGCTGTGCGATAGTCGCGCGTGACGTTCTCGTGCATCGACGTTACATTGAAGATGACGTTTGTGTTTGACTCCGGCGACTTTTGTTCGATTTGTCGGGAGATAAGATCGAGGTCTGCTTGTGCTTGTGCGAGTGTGACGCCGGGCTTAAGGCGTCCGACTACATCTAGAAGCCTGTTCGCACGCTCTTCGCGCGTTTCCTTCGTCATGAACGCGGCGGAGAAAATCGGCTCCCAAAAGTCCTGATTCTCACCTTCAGAAATTGGGTATTCAAACCCCGGCGGCATGATTCCGATAACAGTAGTTTTACCGCCGAGCTCTATCTCACGACCAATGATGTTCTGATCGCCGCCAAACCGCCTTTGCCATAAACCGTGACTCAAAAGAACTACCTGCGCGGCCCCGGGTTGATCTTCCTCACGCGTGAACACGCGACCCAGCGCGGGCTTCGCACCCAGCACAGAAAAATAATCCGCACTTACCGCGGCGCCGATCACACGTTCGGGATCACCGCCTTGCGTAATAATTGTGCCGGAGCGCTGAACCGTGGCAACGTATTGAAGCGTCGTTGAGGATTTCTGTACATCGAAGAAGTCAGGCACTGAAAAGGTGCCGCGGCCATCGAGAGCTTGATTGCGTTGCTCGGTTGCGAGCATCACGAGTTGTTGAGGCTCATCGTAGGGCAGCGGTTGCAGCAGAACAGTGTTAACGACCGAAAAGATTGCGGTGTTGGCGCCGATACCGAGCCCGATTGCGATGATAGCCACAATCGTGACGCTGGGTTTCTTCAACAGCATTCGGACGGAATACGTGATGTTCTTCCAGAGCGCGTCCATAATTACTCCTTTTGCGAATTAGTCGAAGAGAGTCAAAGGTTGTGCCAATCAGATCTGTTAGGAATCGCGGGTGTGAGTCGATGTTTGTATTTCGCAAATGAGACTGCACGATCCCATTTTCGATAAATTTCGGAGGCAGAAGTGAGTCCTGACACGCGGCGACATCGAGGGCCTCATCCGGCTGATGCGGAGCTCTTTGGCGCTGATGAAGTGCCAAAGCTCCGTCGAGCCGTGGCGGAGCTTGGCTGGTTGTTGTCTCGCGGTTACAAGATGACGTCGTCGCTCAAGCTTGTTGGCGACCGCCACGGTCTTCGCGAACGACAGCGTTTGGCAGTCTCTCGTTCTGCCTGTTCAGACGAGGATCGACAACGCAGACGTGATCATTGCATTGCCGTTGAGCAGTTGAAGGATCAGCAACTGGTTGTGGACGGATTCAACTTGATCATCACTGTGGAAGCGGCACTCAGCGGCGGTCCGCTGCTGGTTGGTGTTGACGAATGCATTCGCGATCTCTCGAGTGTCCACGGCTCGTATCGATCGGTTGAGGAAACTGATCGAGCGATCGTGTTGATCGGTAACGCATTGGACCGCCTTGGTCCAGCTTCGGTCCACTGGCTACTCGATCAACCGGTATCTAATAGTGGTCGTCTCGCTGCAAAGCTTATCGATCTCGCCGCCCACGCAAATTGGCCCTGGACCGTGGAAGTAGTTTTCAATCCCGACTCCGCTATCATCGCTGCACCAGCGATCGCAATTACCTCCGACTCAGTAATTCTTGATCGCGTCGAAAGTTGGACCGATCTCAAAACATATTTAATCGAACGCGAAGTTCCCGAAGCATGGCTGGTGGACCTCCGAAACTATTGACAACGGTACTAACCCACCTTATCTTTCCCCGCGTCAAATCTCAGTTCCGGCCAGTCCCCCGACAGACCGAATTGCGCCAGTTCGGCGCGCGCGATATCCGCAGTTCTGGGAATCAAATTTAGAGCTATCCAATTTACGCAGCCGGCAATGCCGTCTCGCGCCTAACCCGATCTTCAAACGGAAGGACACTCAAATGAAATCACCCTCTTCGCATCGAACAACACTCTTACTTCTCTTCGTGCCGCTTGTTGTCGCAGCATTGCTGTGGAGTGGCGCGGCCTCAGCAGCATGTAACTTCCTTTCTATATTGGCCCCGTCAGGATCCGGCGATGGACAAGTGATCACGCCTAGGGCTATCGCGATCGATCCATCGGACAATGTTTTCGTCGCCGATCAAAACAATCGCATTCAGAAATTCAATTCAAGCGGTGTCTTCCAATTTAAGTTCGCGACCGGAGGTAGCAGCTTTGGATCCGTTGTCGCGGCTTCCGGAGTCGCCGTCGATCGAACCACGGGCGATATTTACGTAACCGATGGATTCCCCGAACGAACGAGTGGGATAGTACAGAAGTTTAATTCAAGCGGTGTTTTCCAACTGGGATGGGGTACGGCCGGCAGCGGCAATGGTCAGTTCTTGAATGGAGCCGGAGGTGTTGCGGTTGATTCTGCCGGTAATGTTTACGTTACGGACCTCGGTAACCATCGCATTGAAAAGTTTACTTCCGGCGGAAGTTTCATCATGAGCTGGGGCGGTAGTGGTACTGGTAACGGGCAGTTCAGCGCGCCGGAAGGAATCGCAATTGATGCGGCCGACAACATATACGTCGCTGACACCGGCAATCATCGCATTCAGAAATTCAACACCAGTGGCACGTTCCTTACTAAATGGGGAACGAACGGCACTGGCGACGGACAGTTGGACACGCCATGGGGAGTGTCAATTGATGCTGTAGGTGATGTCTATGTTGCGGATACAAACAACAATCGCATTCAGAAGTTTTCAACTACCGGCACGTTCATTTCGAGCTGCGGGACGAGCGGAACCGGCAACGGAGAATTTGCTGAACCACAAGATGTGGGAGCAGATTCCAGCGGCAACTACTATGTAGCGGATACCGGCAACGATCGCGTGCAAAAGTTCGGTGCCGGCGGCGCTGCCCCGATTGCCGATGCCGGTGCTGATCAAACTGTTGAGTGTGGCGGCGCCACCACTTCAGTCACGCTCGATGGAACTGCGTCAACAGCAGGCAGTGGAACTATCAACTCGTACTCATGGGCTGAAGGTGCGACTCCGCTCGGCATAGGATCAACCTTGATGGTGTCGCTGCCCAAAGGCTCGCACACGATCACTCTAACCGTTACAGATACCGGCGGCGGATCAGATACAGACGTCGTGGTTGTGAACATCGTCGACACTACTCCGCCCGTTATCACCTGTCCGGCTGACGTCGTGGTTAATCTGCCGCTGAATTCGAGTGCGACTTCGATGGTTGTTAACTATCCGGCAGTGACTGCGACTGATGGCTGTTCGTCGATTGTTAATGTAACGAGTAATCCTGCCTCTGGATCCATTTTCCCGATCGGAACGACCACCGTGAATGCATCCGCTGATGACGGCACCACTACTCCGAGCACGTGCACGTTCAACGTGATCGTGCAGTACAACTTTGCTGGTTTCTTCCAGCCGGTTGATAACCTGCCAGTCTTCAATGTCGTTCAAGCTGGACGAGCGATACCGGTGAAGTTCAGCTTGAGTGGATTTAAGGGCCTGGGAATATTTGCAGCAGGCTCACCCTCGTCTGGACCAATCGCCTGCAATTCTAGCGACCCCGCAAGTGATCTAACCGAAACAGTAACAGCCGGCGGCAGTAGCCTCAGCTACGAACCCACAACGGATCGATACATTTACGTATGGAAGACTGATGCTTCCTGGGCCGGTACCTGTCGACAATTGGTAGTGGAGTTGAACGACGGTTCGATCCACCGTGCTAACTTCAGGTTTAAGTGACGACGCATAGTTCAAAGGGCCTCGCATTTTCAGCGAGGCCCTCTTTGATTGGAATTTGGTGGAGCCGAGGGGGATCGAACCCCTGACCTCATGACTGCCAGTCATGCGCTCTCCCAGCTGAGCTACGGCCCCAATCGTGTGGACGATGGCTGGTAAATAACTGATGCAGACTAGCCTAGCGTTTTGCGTTGAGTCAAGCAACGGCGTGATTCTGAGTGATTGCATTCACTTGGACTGAACCCCTAGATTGAGACACTCGAAATAGGCACACTTAGCACAGAAAGGAGCTGCAAGTGGCCAAAAGACGAGTGGGACGCTATTCGAATGAGTTTCGGCGTGCATGCGTCGAAGGCATGAAACAATGCGACATCTCGGCACTGTCTAGGGAGTTGGATATAGATCGGCGACTGTTGTGTCGCTGAATAGTTCAGCAAATAAAGAAAGGAAGAATCCGGATTGAGCCACGACTGAGATTGGAGCATCTGTGGCCAGCCGGAATTAGAGTTCACCTTGGATCATCGATCTTAATCGCTAGACCAAGTCAGCTGGTCGACCTCGCTCAACCCAAAGATCTCGAATATGACCAGATCAGTTTGGAAGAGGGGTCGTTGTGCTTGACCCATCGAGCTTTATATTGGCTCAACAGTCGAGAGCGTAAACATCGTCGGATCTTCTGTGTATTCTGGACGGAAGGAGTCCAATTGCAGACTCGGCCTTACAATTTGACCGACAGCAATGATCAACGTTCAACAGATTTTCACAATATAGCCCACGTGGTGGCGTCAGCTGCTACCCTGGCGGCAAGCAAGAATGGGAAGTTCTTCGCTCCCGTCGTTGGTCGTCCTTTAAAGACTTTACTTCTTCGAGTCGTTCCTGATCTCCGCCAAGGTCTTCCCGACCTCTGTAAACGTCCCATCAATTTCAGGCTTGGTAAAGCCGCGACTTTGCATATAACTCCGCGGGCTTACGCCGTCCTTTAACTTGTCAAGGAAGCCCTTCTTTGTCACTTTAGCGGGATGCAATTTATTGGCACTGCGGACGAGCAACTTGATGGTGAAGAGGTGTTTAGGCTGTAGTACAGGCATATCCTGTCGCTCCTCGTCATACTCATCTCTGAGGGCGTCGATACTTATGCCCAGTACCTTTTCGATTGCCGAATACTCAGCAAACTGATCCTTCACATCGGCATCAGTCATGGCCTTCGTTCTGAGTCCCAGCAAGTTAAGGTCTCGCGCACGTTCCGTTGCGTCCCGGCGGGTAGTCGCGTCGTCGGCAGCACTCCGGTCTGGGCGCGCAGGGCTGCCGGTGCTACCCGGGACGTCAGGCAGTTGTGCGTTGGCAACCACCGACCCAGCAACGGTAAAGCAGCAAGTGAACACGACGCCTCTAAACATCTTCCATAAATTAAATTTCATAGAGCCTCCATTCCAGCTTCCACCAAGGCATGCTTAATTAGTTGAGTATTGCCTAGACGAGGTTGCCGCATTTTGGGCAGCCTGTCGAGGTTACGCGTTCAATTGATTTTGAAAATCTCCCCAAGCTTGCCGGTGACAGCAAACCTGACAAAGAAGCCGAAGCGCGTCGCGTTTGGGATAAGTCCCGCTCGGGAGCCGATTCTTAGTGACGTATTCTTGCTTGTCTTAAATTGGAAATAGCCAAGAGCAAAAGAATCAGCGTTGAAAGTTCCCGAACGGCTGGAACCGTCTACCTCGAAGTGAAAACGGTGCTTGTTGAAAATCCCGAAATAGCGATCATAGCCGACAATCAATAAGCCGATGCCGGAGTAACCATCAGCTTGCGCGCGGCCGGCGAATAAGCCACCAAGCGTAAAGGTGAGTCTATTTACCTTGTTTTGACTACATGTCTCTTTAGAGCCGAAGGACTTAGGGATCGTGCCCGTGATGAGGTGGTCGAAGCGGCCCCGGCCGAGGCCCTTAGAAACGCTCGCCGAGGGAATCGTCAACGCATAGTCCAACGTTAGCGGGATGGGGCTCGCGCCCTCGGGGGCGACTTTGTAGGAGAAATTCAGTGACGCATTGCCGACGCCGGTCACGCGGTCCATGTCGGGGACTTTCCTTGAACTAAAAGTATCCAAGCCTACACCGAAGACAAACCTGTTGTTGGGAAAGTACGAGAATGAGAGCGGGCCCTTCTGCGTCCGTGGCCCCTGATCATTGTTTCGTGCGCTAAGGCGATTATCATAGCCGTAAGCCAACTCGAAGTTCGGCGCTGGATCGGGCTCCGGGCAGGGGCTGGTGCCGGCTAACGCAGCCAGCAACTCGGCAAACATTTGATCAATATCATCCTGCTGTGCCGCTGGCGCAGGGCGCACGATGTCATCTACCATCACCGCGGGAGAGTTAGCTAACTTTTTCTCTTCCAAGTCCCCAATCTTTAGCGACGCCTCGCTCGATGCACGGACTTTTGTCTGTGACACATCGCTCGGAGGAACCTGCAACATTTGGCTGGTGTCTTGTGCCTGTGCTGAGAGTACTACGAGAATGGCGAAACAACTTGCCGAAAGCAATGTTGTCGATTTCATGTTGGTCCCTTTCCGTCTGTGTGGCTGCACCAGAGAACTTCCTACTATCAAAAAGGCATTTCATTATTAATATGGCTAAAACCCTATTTCCATTTCATATTATCTTTTGCACTTGATGCTGGACTGAACCCCTCGATTGAGACACCTGAAATAGGCACACTTAGCACAGAAAGGAGCTGCAAGTGGCCAAAAGACGAGTGGGACGCTATTAGAATGAGTTTCGGCGTGCATGCGTCGAGCGCATGAAACAATGCGACGACATCTCGGCACTGTCTAGGGAGTTGGATATAGATCGGCGACTGTTGTATCGCTGGCGCGATCAATACGACCCTCCAGATAAGAGCGAGTGGCCGCCACCACAGAACTCACGTGAAGCCACCCTGCGTAAAGAGGTCAGCCAACTCAAGCGGGTGCTGGCCGAGAAGACTCTGGAACTAGATTTTTTCAAAGGTGCCTTGCAAAAAGTCGAGGCGCGACGCATCAACCAGTGCTAGCGTGCGCTGAAGTTACCACGGCTGACAAAAAGAATTTGCAGCGGCAGTATCGATTGCTCAATCCCGCCGCTCTCAAACGGGAACTCTACAGACTTCGCGAAGAACTCTTTCGGCTCGCTGCTAGAAACCGGACCGTGCGTCCAAAGAGGCATGCCAATCAAAAAACACTGCACATCAAACCCGACTTGTTACCATGAACACTCACTTTCGAGTAGATTTTTATATGAGGCATCGAATCAGCGTTGGAGTAGATTTTTACATGAGGCAACAGGTCAACGGCGTGATTGTGAGAAGTGCGGTTTTTGTATAAGGGCGCTGATCACGCGTTCAAGTTGCCTTGTACGCATCGGCTGTGCAGGTAGGATCGCTTTGGCATCCTACCTGCACGTGAAGATTCACTGTTCACACATTTGCGCGAACAGATCATCGCCAAATTACTGAGCGAGAAGAACTACGTCCCACACCCATCTTCCTGCGCTTGGACCAAGTAGGTCATGGACCTTCGCGCGGTAACGAAATACATTTCCGTACTTGTCTGGCTTGTTCGTAGTCCGGTATTTCAACTCGATCGCAGTTATCGAGTTATCTGCCAACGATCGTATCTCCGCCGGCTCCGATGCTCCGTTATGGTTAGTGTCTTTCCAAAGGAGCAGCGATGCGAAGACCGTATCGTTCGCGCTGATTATCCCGTCCTCATTACCACCGTTGCCAGACTTGTCAAACTCCGCGAGGGCGACGAAACCGTTTGGGTCTGGTGTGGATGGCTGACTTGTGAAGTTGCCAAAGAGTTCTGTGCCGTCATCGATCAGACCATTCCCATTGCGATCGAGCGCGAGGAATGATTCGTCTGCATCTGCGGCCGTCCAGGAAAGGCGCTCTTTTCGCCCGTCGCTGTTGATGTCGAAATTGACGCCCCGCGGGGCATCCGTGAACCGGCATCCATTGCCCATCATGTCCAGGACTATGGGCGTGGCACTACTGCAGAGGCATTCATCAGGAAGCCAGACCCATTGTTGGTTCGCACATGCGATCTGTCTGGCCTGCATATCGGTGTCGCCATCGCAATCGTTGTCCACTGAGTCGGTACAGATTTCCGTCGCGGCGGGATTAATGTAAGGGTCAAAGTCGTTGCAGTCATTTCCGCCCTGGCAGGAAGATGAAGTGTAACCGTCTTCATCCACATCACAGGGATCGGGGCTGGCCTGTGTCGGTTGGATTAGATTGTTTGCTGGAAGCGAGAGCGCCGTAATTAATACGAGGCCCAAGAGAGTGACGATTAGAGTCATGTGAGTTTTCATGTTGCATCTCCTTTTAGTGGGCAAGGTTGCAGGAGGGGGGAATTCAGAAGCGCGCACGAGATTAGAGGAATCTCATAAGGCGCCAGAATTTGAGAGATGTGCGCATTGTAGATCCACTTTCGTCTGTTAGCTAGTGCCGCACCTTCCGGAACTTATCTCTTCTTCAAGCGTCTAAAACACTCAGCATTGACGCTTGAAAGGACCACTTATATGAGTAAAGCTACGCAGAGATCTAAGAGTAGCGATGGCGGGCGCTTGCTCCGGACTATTTTCCGTCAGCGTGTTTCTTCTCGGAGCACGCGTTGTAGCGTATTACGACTACTTGAGGTTTAGAGAATTCAGCAGGTACACAACGAGGTACGACACCATCGAGGATCTATGGTGGGTTCCTGTTGTAGTCTGGCATGTAGTTCTGGCGAGCCTGTCGTCTCTCCTCATGCACCGTTATCTGCCGGCAAGTCGCGCGTTAATATTCCTGCGCTGGCAGGCAATCGGTTTTGTCGCGCTGGCTGGATGGGGACTCACGGTCTTCATCGCCGTAGGCATGGAATGTTTGATTCGTAAAACGAATCCGATTGAGCAAGCCTTCAATACGTTTAAGTTTGTGGATGTGGCCCAATTTGTCGCAGCGGTATTCGCGGCGAATGTACTTTATGGCTCTGCGATTCAGAATGCTGCTACTACAGAAAGTTTGAGCGAGAGTAGTCCAGTCAATGAGGGGTGAAGCATCTGCGCGGTGACGTTCCCCTGTTGTCCACTTGGACCAAGAAGCTTGACTCTGCTCATCTTCAGTTCTCGCCATTTCCCCGGTTTTGGAAACAGTGATCAATTAACTTACGCAAGTCGGGCCGAGGGCCAATGCGTTCCTCTGCCGATACGAATCGGCCGCGCTGTTGCGGTGAACCGAGATTATCGTCTCGCAGAAATTGCCTGGCTCTTTCCGGCGAAAGGGCTCGATAGTCGGCCCTTAATATTCCCTGCAAACAAGCGAGCACGCCGGCAACCATTGCGGCCGCGCTGGAGGTGCCCCTGAATCCTCTCGTGTATTGACGGTCTTCTTCTGCGGCGGGGGTTAAGTTTTTGTTGCCCCCGGAGGTGGTCACTTCTTCGCCCCATCCCTGGGTATCCATAATGCTGCCGAAGTTAGAGAAAGTCAGCCTGGAACGATCAACATCAAAAACGCTGCCATGAATCCCTTCGGGTGGTGCCCCCGCGCCGACTAAAATAGCTCCAGAGTCGTCCGGATTTCGCCTAAAGGGGTTCGTCCAAGAATCTGGAAACGGTCCATACGGAGGCGCGGGATGATCGTCGTAAATTTTATCGTCTAAGTTCTGCTGTCCATTGCCACCAGCCTCCACAACGATGATGCCCCGACTGATAGCATATTGAATCGCAGCCAGGTTGCACGGCCACCACTCCACCGGTATATAGCCACTCTGATCGGTGCGTTCCTCAAATTTTCGTGCCGGCCCTGGATGCTGGAGTTCAATCAGAATGATGTCACCCGGACTAAGCATATCCGCAGCTAGTCGGATTGAGGCGGCATAGCTCCAGTCTGGCTCCGGTTCTCCATTGGAGTTACCGAAAATAGAGATGGTGTTTAACTGAGCACCTGGACAGATTCCAGCAATACCGAACCCGTTATGATCGCCACCAAGCATTCCTACCACGGCAGTACCGTGCCTTACCCATGTCAGGTCAGTAGTTGGGATACCTCCGAGGCAGCCACTTGGATTTTGCAACAGATCTTCATGCGAAAAGCGCCAGGCGCCCTCAATATCCATAACCTTTACCCCGTGGCCGCACCCACCCGCTTTCGTCCACGCGTAACGGGCATCAATCCCTTCAGGCCCGGGATCTAAATACTCCTGCTGTCCAGTAAAGTCGTTGCTGAGTACACCATTCGAGGCAAGGTCCATACCCGGTTTGATGTATGCGGCCTGCACAATTTTAAGCTTGCGTAATTGAGCCGCCAGATCCGAAAACCTTTCAGGTGAAGTTGAAACCTTATAGAAGATCGAGAGATCGAGTTGCTGGTCATGACCCTTTTTTATTTTTGTCTCAGGGGTTCTATGTTTGACCCAGTCCTCGCTAACCCCGAACAGGGGTCGGATGACAGCTTGTTCCAGCGCGAGTAACCGTCTGAGCGGATCAACAAGGTCCTCTTCTCTACCGTTGATCGCTCCATCCTGTACCCGTAAATTAACTCTAGGGTCGACAATCAAAATAAGCTCTCGGGGAAGTGGCGATGGTAGTTTCATGATTCCTCACACGGTTTTTAGCCCAACTCCGACTGTCCTAGATAAGCTGGAAAACAAGCAGCCTCCGGGCCGACTGGCGGGACTGGCGGGAGTCCTGCTTGTGCTTCCGGACGTATCGACATAAACAAGAATCTCTGTTCCAACGGAATACCAGTCCCTAGCGCCCTGTAGTAATGATTGGCATCAGTAACGGGACCCCCGGGATGCAATGCAGCATCGTGAGTGATGTTGATCACGTAATCCGTTCCCGGTTCTGCTGTGGAATTGAAGACCGTATTATTTCCGTTTTTGAATACCGCTTCAAACGTCGTAAGGAAGTCGATTCCAAGTGTGACCGCCACCTTACCAAAGGTCTCATAGGCGCTGAATATTCCTTTTTGCACTAGCAGGGGGGTTTCGCTGAGCGCAGCAGTGAATAACTGACCAGTGTTGAATGTTAGTATTGGCCTGAACTCTTCAATGTTTACGCCGACTGGGAATCTATAAAGTTCAGAAGCCTTTTCCAAATCTACAAACCAATTAAAGGAATCCTGGTTCGCCGGCAGCTCTTTCCTGCGAACAGGGTTCTTATTACGAATCGTGATATTTGTTGCAGCGCTTACAATGTTGAGTGAAAGCGCATCATTAATCTGAGGACGATTTAGAGTAATCGGGTCCAGCGGTGGCGCCCACCGGTGGTATCTTGCGAATTACAATAGTCAGCTCATGTCCCTGCGGAGAGGTCTTTAGAATTCCTACTTTTCCAGTTGGCTGGCCCTCCTTGGCAGACAAGACAAGCAATCCTTTAAGAAGCAATCTAACGTTCGTAGGGGCTGCCATTTTCTTCTCCTCTAATTAGATATAGACAACAGATAACGTGAACTGCAGCGCACAACCGCAATTGTCTTTGGTTCCCTCAATAGTAATGGGAATTAGCGGCAAAACATTTGGTCCGATCAAAACGAGGCGTATCCGCCAATAGTGACGAAAGGAGCCCAGTAAAACGGGTGGCGGAAGCGTTTGTCCGAATCAGCGATCAGCGCTCGTTGAGCGAATGCGAGCGCCTCGGCAGTCGAATCACCGCGAGTCTTCCGGTTTTTGTGAAAAGCAATCATCAGTTTTGCCGTCGCGTCTGAATCTACCGGCCACAGGCTCGCAACCACCAGCGGCACGCCTTTGGCTATGAACGGGCGCGAGATCCCGATCGTGCCTTCGCCGTCGTAATAACGTCCGGCACCTGACTGACAGGCAGAGAGCACTACCAGCCTGGTGTGTGGCAAACGGAGATCGTCGAGCTCGCCGATCTCCAACGTATCCGGTTCTTCGGATGATTTGTCGTTTGCAAACACGAGCTTCGAACGCAGCGGTGAGTGCTCATTTACGACGGCATGTAAAGCCAAGTGAATAACGTCCGCGTTCTCCATTTCAGCAACAACGCGGCCCCTCGTCGCCTTGTTGCCAGTGAACGGAGCCTGCGAATTGTAGAGCCGGGCAATCTCTTCCGCCTCCTTCTTCGCAGAAGGCAGATCAGCCAGCGTCGGAAACTCGAGGCGATCGAAATTCGGGTTACCCACGCTCAACAGATTCTCCGCGGTTGCGGCATTACTGTCGCGTGCGCGCTCAGAGCTAAAGATAAAAAGTGTCGAACTGGGGGCGCGCGTCAGGACATATTCGTCTGCTAAGTATTTTCCTGATGAGCTGGAGACAAAGGCGCCGTAAGGCAAGTAGTTGAGTGCCTTGTCAGGCACGATGCCGAGTTGCTTGTTGCGGTCGAGAGTACCTTCCACGGGTTTGATCAGAAGATCGTAGAATTCCATCGAAGCACGCTTCAACTCTTCTTCGTGATCCGGTGACGGACTTGTTAGTAACTGCAAGTACCTCGACACCTTCTCGCGTAAAGCTTTAGCGTCTATCACCTGCTCAAAGGACTGGATTCCCGACGACCTGGAGAGAAGCCAGATGAGAATTTTGTGTGGCAGTACCGAATACTGGATTAACTGCGATTCGTCGGGCATTCGTTGCGTAATCTCCGAAGAGCGCAAGGACGGCAAGAAAACCTGATCAGCTTGCGGGTGGTGATCACTTTGAGACTTGTCCGCAATTTCGGTGTTGGTTAGGCTCAACAGTACTCGGGCACGCGATCTTTCCGACAAATCAAAGGCTGCTAATGAGTTTCTATTTACTACGGATTCATATTCAATAACCGCGTCGTAAACATTCTGTTCGGCGTCGAAGAAAACGAACTTGTTTTCTTGTTCCACAATATTTGCACGATACTTTTCAAACATGTCGAGGGTGGTGTTGATTTCCTCCGTGACTGTAGGACAACCACCCTGCGCTATGCAGGAAAGAAGTTTTCCCTTGTGGGCTGCGTAAGCAAAGGCTGGAAAATCAGGGCCATACGTTTTAAGAACCTCATCATAACTTTCCATTGCCTTGTTGAAATCGCCGGCTTGCCTGTAGAGATGGCCGAGCTGCAAGGACGAGTAACCCACCGTGTCCCTCCGCGAAGACGGGCTCTTATCAGTCGTCGCGACCTCAAACGCCAGGCGCGCAGTCTTCGTCGCTTCATCGAAATTGCGCTGACTACCATAAATAACTGCGAGGCCGATATAAGACTTGCACATGAAATTCGCAGTACCGGTTTTATTGGCAGCTCTCAGCGACTCTTTTTGAAAGACCTCCGCCGCGGCGTTAAGGCCGAGTAAATGGAGAGGATTTGCAATTGAAAAATATGTGCGCCACGCATCCCGCGGCTCGACGTAATGTTTATTAATAAGTGCCACAGCCCGGCTGGTGTTTGTGACCGCTTCACTGTAATTCCCCAGGCGTGTATACACGTTCGACAACTGATTGGCTGACTTTATCAGTCCGTTGATGTCGCCTGCATGTTCTGATATTTTTCGTGAGCGATAATTGTTGACGAGCGCGGCAGAATACTCGTCAAGACCCACCTGAGCATTGGCGAGTCCACTAAGTGATTGCGAAAGCAGCCACCGATAATTTTTGGCTTCTGCGTCGCCGATTAAACTCTGAAAGGCGTCTCGAGCGCGTTCTGACTGATGCAAACTCAGATAAGTATGTGCTATCGGAAATCTGAGATAAAGCGACTCAATATCATCTCCTATCCGATCAAAAATCACCTGGGCCTTACTGTAGTAATCTGCCGCCGGTTCCGGCATGTTTTTTTTCAGATTGTCGTTTCCCTGGCTCACTAAACTGCGTGCCTCTACGAGTGCAACGCGCTGAGAACCAGTTAATGACTGGTAGAACTTGATCAGGTCTTTAAGAAAACGATCGTTCGCTCTTTTAAACTCCAATTCGCCGGCATACGAAAGCGCCTTCAGACTCTGCTTCGCTTCATCCGTGCGGCCACTGGCTTCCAAACTCAAATATTGATCCAGCAATTGATTCTCAACCAGAACCCCGGTGGAGTCACGATTGAACGAGAGAAGCTGCCAGGCCGTTTCATCGTCGCGGGCTGCGAACGCCTTGAGAAAAGCCGGCACAATGTCTTCTCGATTTTGTGAGGTGTTGGATGTCTGCGATTCTATGTCCTTTAAGCGCTGCCGAGCTTCATCGGCCCAGGGACTCTGCGAATCTTTTTCAAGATACTTTTTCCAGTCTTCGGCCGCCGCTTGCGGTAACTCCATGTACTGGCGAACAAGCGCGCGATTGAACAGCGCCTCCAGCAAACTCGGATTCAATTCGAGCGCACGATTTAGATGTTCGAGGCTTTCAGCGAATGCCTGGAGACTCTTCCCGTCGTCACGGCTTAGCTTATAAAGCTTTCCTTTTTCAAGTAGTGCAGCTCCAAGATCGCTGTGGATCTGTGCGTCGTTTGGATTGAGTTCGAGGGCTTTTTTAAACTGCTCGATTGCTTGATCGAATTTCTTTTCCGTCAGGTAAAACAATCCGAGTGCATGGTAGGAGTCGTACCCGGGATCATCTTTCTCAGCGTAAAATAAAAATCGTTCTGCGCGCTCACGGGAAAGGGCATCGACTCTGACTTCGTTGCTTCCTCTTGTTGGGCCTGGTGCGTAGTCGAATCCTGAAATTCGTGCTTCAACAGGTCGTTGGAGCTTGTAGGCCGTTTGAAGCGCCACCAAACCTTGCTGGAGATCAGAGCGGTAAATAAAGAGGCGCCACACGAAAAACCCGACACCTACCATCAGTACCAGAGACGCGGCGACCCTGAAGCTCGGTGTTAGCGCTAGCCACGACCAGAAACCACGCGGCCGATCATTCCTCAAGTATTTTTTTTCTTCAGATTGCTGCGCTTCCTGCAGGCTCTTCCTGGCGTAACGAGCTAACGCCTCGGCGTGCCTAACATCTTCGCGCCGTTTGGGGGTGGTTAGGAAATATTGCTCAAAACGTCGCCGATCCTCGGGAGTAAGTTGCTGATTGACGTATTGATCGATTAAGTCGTCTTTAACTAATTCAAATTCTTCGAAAAAGTTATCCTCAGTCAACAGCCGATCCTCTAAAGGAACAAGCTGTTCCTCTTGCGTTAGCTCTCCAAGTAGATATCCCCTAAGGGTTTTTCGAACATCCTGCGACATTTTTTAGGTTTTCCCCCGGGTGGTCACGAACACTACTCTTATATGGTAATTACCGGCATATAATTTCTTAACCTGTTTTCTGTTCGAGACAATCTGCAACACACGGCCGAATAGTTTTCTTGATCTGATGGACGCGAAGCCTCAAGGCATTAGGCGTAAGCTTAAGTCTCTGAGCTAGTTCCTGCCGCTCCTTCTTCTTGCCGTCAACGTATTCCAAAATCAGTTTGCGGTCTCCCTGGGAAAGTAATGCGAGACACTTTTCGAGGCAGCTATCTTCCAGCTCTAGTCGGTCAGTCTCGTCGGGGTCTGGCTCTGGGGGCGGCAGAACAGCCGATGCAGCTTTTGACTTTTCCAGAATTATTTTCCTGGCGACCCCTGAAAAGAAGTAAGCAGGGTCGCCCACCCACCCGTCCGATACCTTCTCTACTTTCGAGCTAACCCGATCGATGGTTTCGTCCGCGAGGCCCTCGGCATCGGCAAAGCCGCGACTGGCGAAGACCTCGATGAGACGCCGACGAATCTTCAAGTACTTCTGAGCAGCCAGATCGCGGTCAGGATTAAGCCAAAACAGCAGCCGTTCAAATGCGGTCTGGTCTATGGTGGTTTTCTGACCCATTAATGTGATGCTGCTGAAACCAGACTGTTAGAAGGAACCGCTCTTTAAAATATTTAGAGGACGAAGACAGGCGAGCTTATCCCTGACTTCGTCTGGAAACGTTATTGTGGACCAACCATAGCAATGGTTAACGTGTTGAGCCTATTAGGAGAACACGTACCGAGAGGGTGTTTGAAGAGTAATTCTGAATAACGGACGTGTCAACGCGCCGAATTGAGTGGTGGGTTAGCGAAGACCCGTAGACCTGTGTCGGTCTGGCGGCGTTTGCTCACAAAAGTCACAGTAGCGCTCTTCTCTGTGCACCCTCTGTGTTCTTTGTGTCTCCGTGGTTGATGAATTCCGAGCAAAAACACACCACAGAGACACAGAGAACACAGAGGTTGCACAGAGAAATCTCAGAACCAGGACTTTTGTGCAAAGCCGCTCAGGACGATCCCGATGGCCGAAGGACGTAGACGTTGCGGTTCCAGAATGGCTTGTTCATATTTGTCTTGGCGAGCTCGTCGCCGATGATGGCTTCGTTCGGTGAGAGATCGAGATTTATTTGAACGGCGACGCGGAGGTTCGTGCGCTGCAAAATCGCTCCCAAGCACTCGACGCTTGGCGTGTGATCGATGGGAACTTCGATCACCGCCACGTCAGCGTGATTCAACAGATTACACAACGGATCGAAGTCACCCAGTATTTCAATTCCCAACACAATCACCCCGAGACTTTCAGTCGGATGTGTGTAGTTCTGAAAGTAGTCGCTGAGGTGCCGCACACGACAAGGCGAGCCGTTGAGCGTTTCTGCCTCGTACATTTCAAACTCCGCGTCCAGACTGAAAACTGAAACCGAATCATGCGTTCCGGTAAGGAAGCGCGTGATCAGGTTATCGCGATAGCCGCCGATCTCTACGATATTGCGCGCGTTTCGGACGAAGTGCGCTGCAAGAATGTAACGCGATTGGAGTGCTTCAGTGTCGAGATAGCCCCAGAATTTCTTGCCCGAAAGAATCTCCTGGAGTCGCGGCACTTGCCACGGATGTGGTGTGTTCGCGTTCACGACTTTGTTTCACCCTTTCGTTGCACGATGCCTAAGCCCGGCCACGCGGGAATGAGGATCTTGCTGTAACGACTCTCGTCCAGTTCCGCAAACAAACGGTGTACTCCGAATCCGGGTTGGGTCACCGCCACATCGTGCAAAACGATCAAGGCATTTGCCGTCGCCACCTTCAACGACTCTTCGAAGTCGTAGTGACTACCCTCATACGAATGATTGCCGTCGAGATAGATGTAACCGTATTTCGACTCACACGCCGCAAAGAAATCAGACGAAAGCTGAATGTGAAAACTGATCACGTCGCGCAGTCCAAAACGCGCAAACTTCTCGGCCGGATCCCCACTCCAGTTCTCAACGCCACCAAACGCGACGTTTACGCCGTGAGTCGTATCTCCGTAGTTTGCGTCGACAAAATCGAGTGTTCCTGATCCATTGGCTTTCAGCGCAAGGGCGATGATGCTCGGAACGTAGCCGTGCCGCGATCCAATCGCGAGAACGCGCTCTGGACGCAGATTCGTGATCAAGCTGTAATGGATCGATCCGAAACCGGCAGTTTCGGGTTGCGCGTTGTGCTCGCGCTCCGCCGCTCCATCAGGCGCAAACGATTCCTTGATTTGCTTGAGTATCGATTGATCCTCGAGCCGGTAGCTTGGGGCCGGTTGTGTTTCTGCACTCATCGTTATTCCAGGTTTGCGAGAATCGTTTTCACGCGCGAGCTCAATTCTTCCTGCGGCGGCAGTTTGTCTTTGGCGCTTTCATACCAGGAGACGATCTCGTGCCTGCCGAGCCGGCGATATTTCTCAATCTCGAAATCCAGCATTCCAAAATACGACACGTACTGCGGACCGACTACATGAAACACCTTAAACTTTGTGCACAGCAATCCAAGCCTGCCGGTTTCGCGCAAACGATTTCTCAACATTGCGCCGAGCGGAAAATAGATGTCGCCGTATCGTGCCTGCGCCAGCGGCAACACCGAGCGATGAAACACGCTGAACCATCCGTCAATCGGTCCGTCGTATAACTCATGCTCAGGCTCGTATGTTCGATAACTACTCATCGGCGGCCGCGCGCCCGTCGTGTAGTCGTCCTGCCAGACGTCTGCAACCAGTTGCTTCACGGACGGGAACTTCAAGAACACGTCCGAAGCGTATTCCGCTATGTTTCTGGAAACAGCAACCACATCGTCGTCGATCTGTGCGATCAAATCGTACTGCGACTCAGCAAACAGCAACGGGTAAGCCTGCATGCCGATGTTCTCGCGCGTCTTGCCGACGATTCGAACCGGCGCGCCACTCGCACGTTGCTCTTCCAAAAACTTTTGGTAGCCCTCGTCCTCCGTGTTCAACCAGATCAAGATCTCGTAGGGCGCCGTCGTCTTACGAATAAGATCCTGGACCAGCAACGCCGAATACGTCGGACGAAAGGACGCGATGCAGTAAGAGATCATCTTTAACTCGCACTTGACTCAGGTAAACATGGACAGGATTTACATGGTGTCTCAGGATAAACAAGATTCTTATCTTGTAAATCTTGAATGCATCTTCTTAATCCTGTCCATTACTTCATCGTAACTCTCTCTGCGCGCAAGCCGCCAAACGAAACAGGAACGTCGGACGATCGACGTGTTGCCAGCGCAGTCCGTGACGCATGAACGTTTCGATCATGTGCCAATCCCACGCCATCATGTCGAACGGCAAAAGCCCGGGAAGATAACGATCGAAAATCTCCTTCCTGAACAACGGTTGACCGAGATCGATGCCGCCGGGCAACGGCGTCGAATTGCGAAGTACGAGACGTCCGGCGTACTGGCACGAGCTGTAAACAAAAGCAATATCGCTGTGTTGCTCCAGGACGCTGACCAGCGGATCGAAGTGATCGGGTGTGTAACCGTTGTCGTCTGAAAGGAAGCAGACGTAGCGGCCGCGCGCGAGATGCAAACCAATCGACGCCGGGCCGATGCCCCAGTTGTTCGTGCGCGCGTTGAGATCTGCATACGTGAGCGAAGGCGTGGGCTCTTCGCTCACTAAAGATTCAATGCTGCGAACGATTTCGTCGGGCGGATGGTCCGAGACGATGATGTGCTCGAAATCACGATAGACCAGTTCGCGAACAGATTGTAAACACCCGGCAAGAAGATTTACGCGATCGTAAATGGTGGTGATGATGCTCACCGTCGGAGTCTGTTGTCGCTCTGTTTCGAGAAGAATTCTGAACTTCGGAAGATTGCTTGGAAGCACTGGTTCGAGAACTTTGGCTCCCGTTAATTCACGCACACGCAGATTACGAACAACGGCCTGTCCATTCTTGCAACCGACGAAACAATAACCACGGTCCAGTTGTCCATCGACAACAGTGGCCACCAGCACTCCATCGATTTCAAGCTCTAGCCGGTTTTCATAACAACGCAATTTGATCTGTTGCCACTGCTCACGCTTCACCGCGACGTGTTGAAACGCGTGATTATGCCGCGCGAGATAAGAGTACGAGGGATGGCAGTAGAGATGATAAGAATTCGTGGCCTGATCGAGTTGGCTGGCCTGTCGCACCTTCGCGATGAAGCACGCATCGCGCTCCAATTTCACTTCGAATGATAGTTTGACGTTGCGATAAGAGTGTTCGCTCGCGAGTCCCTGCTCTGTCGCCGGTCCCTCATCTTGGGATTTGTTTAAGACCAGCTCATTGTCACTCGATTGCCGAACAGACTCGCCGGCCCGCTTCCAACCTTTTAATGACAAGGGTGAAGACTGCGCCTGTTTCATTGGAATATCCTGAAGACCGAGCGTTTCGAGAACAAAACGGAGGCGTTCTTTATAGCTGTGCGCCTGCACTCTCTCCTGACAACTGCTCTTCACATGTGCATAGGCTTCGTTATCGTTTTGCAGTGCGCCAATCTTGTCGATTAGCTGATTGGAATCAGAAAAAAGCGGCAGCTCCGGAAACACTTCGCTGACTTCGGTGCGCGCTTCCGACACTACGACCGCTCCGCACGCAAGCGCTTCATACACACGCGGGTTCATCGAATAAGGCTTGACGTTGTCGCGATTGAAATGGTGGACCTCGCGAAACACGTTCAGCACGATCCTCGTTTGCCGGTACAGGTCAGACGTGTCTGCCGCCGCGATGTTTGGAGCGATACAGATGTTTTGCAGAGCCGGCGACCGCCATGGACCACCGACCACGTACGACAGGTAACCGGCTTCGTGCAACGCGAGCAGATAGCGTTCGCGCACATCGTTGTGTCCACCAATGAAACCGACGTTGTATTTGCGTGTGTTCCCGTTTTCGAAGTGCACTTCCGGGTCGTATGCGACCGGGAGGTAATGCGCGTTGCGATGGCGATCGAGTGTGTTTGGATCGTTGACGAAGACGACATCAAACTCTTTGGACCACCGTGAGGTGTCGTCGACTTCATAAGGTTCGTCGAGGAGCCAAACTGCTTTCTTGATCGATGGGAAACTGCCGTGCCATTTCTCGATGAAGCGCCGGCCATGGACGACGAAGAGCCAGTCAGGTACGAAGTCGCGGATTTTGGTCGCGAGTTGTGGGTCGTCCCAGTAGGCCTCCTGAAAATTCAGCCCAAGACTTGTCGCGGCGTTTCGTAAGCCGTCTGTGAAGACTTCACCGCACGAGAGAAATTTGTAGTTGATGAAGAAGATCTTCTTTGTTTCGGGCGCAAAATCCGCCACAGGCAGTTTTGGAAAAGCTGTGAGCCTGCTCTGAGAACTAAGATTTACCACTTCAACACCGCGCGCACGGATCGCGGCGTGGAGATCCGCGTATTGCTGATCGATTACAGGGAAATGGGCCAGCAGCGGATGAGTGCCGGTTGGCGCGAAGAAATGATTGTCAGTGAAATCGACGCCGATCAGTCCGATCCGGCTCGCACCCATGTGAACCGCGAGACAAAGAGCGACGTAGGGCGAGTTCTGCGTGTAGTGAAGGATTGATGGATCCGAGAGATCGGTGCCGCCGTTTGTTCCCAGGTTGAACGTGACGACGTTCTCACGCGCGAGGCCGAGATCGAGTTGCGTGAAGAGATATTCGGCTTCGGAGTTCGTAACGTACGTGAAGCGGTCGTCAGTGAATTGATCGCGCGGGTTGACCACGACGAGATAGTTTGGCTGAAACTTACGGCCAACATCGTTGACGCCTATGGTAATGAATCGTTCGGGCTCCGTCAGTTCATTCAACGACTCCCCACAACCACACACGACGATGGTTGAACCAGCGTGGCGGTTGTGAAAGTCAGCCAGCGTCTTCATTGAACATTCATCCACAGATTACGCAGATTCCATTTAATCAATCTGTGTAATCTGTGGATAACTCTCTACAGGATCCGAATCAGCACCAACGGTGCGGCCACAGTCACTGCGGACAGAGTCGCGGTGATATTCACCGTAGTTGATATCTCGCCTGGGACCGGTATGGACCGGATCGGGAAATTGAACACCGGTGTATTCGGCGGAATCGTCACGGTTGGCGGGACTACTACAAGCTGCGGGTTCGACGCCGAAAGATTCACTACCGCCGCCGTTGGCACTGGACCACTGAGCGTGAGCGTTCCGGTTGTTGGCTGGCCCGGACCAATCTGATTCGGATTAACTGCCAACGAAACCAAACGCACCAGATTCAATGTCGCCGTGAAGCTGACACCCGCAAGGTTAGCGCCGATAATCACGGCCCCCTGTTGTGCGGGAACCGTCTGAATCGGGAACGTCGCGCTTGTGCTGCCCGCGGGGATCGTAACCGTAGGCGGCACCGTCGCGCGGTTGGTGGCCGAACTCGTTAAACTAACCACCGTTCCACCCGCAGGCGCCGGTCCACTCAGAGTTACCGTACCTTGCGCAGGCAAACCCGCGATCACGGTTTGGGGATTAACAACAAGCGAGCTGAGACCGAGCGGTCGCGCGAGCCAGAACCACATCTCGAAATCACCACCACGTCTCCCATCACCACTTGGCAAACGCAGATTCGTATTGTTCGAATTAGGTTGCTGCACTCCGAAAGCTTCACCATCCAGGAAGCGATTCGCATTGTCGCGATCCCAGATGAAGTTTCCCTTCAACGTTAACCGCGTCAGAACACCTCGATCGCCTTGTGGCGTTGAGTTCACGAGTTGTCGCAGCAAAGGATCTAAGCGTTCATCCGGTTGCCACGAAATGGTATTGCCCGCAGCACCGACTTCCGCCCCTAAAACCAACGTCTGATACGAGGTGCCGATTGGAGCAGCAGTAAATTGTGAACCTGGAGTTTCGACTGTGACGAAGCACGTCGGGCGGCTGATGCTGCCCGGATCGACATTCCCGTCGCACAAAATATTTACACCATCGAGGAACGCGTCCAATTGCACGTCGCTATCGTTTAGTAACGGCGCACCAGTACCGGCAAATGCGACCTGCGTTACATGAAGTCCGTCCTCTGGTCCGGGAAAATCTGTTAACGGCCGGAACGGCTCGCGACAATCTTCGAGCACTCTCATGCCGAACGTTCGCGTGCCGCGCCCGGCAGACGCTCTTAGTATTTGACGGATCGAGGCAATCGCGGTTGCAGGCAAACCTACTCTTATCGCTGCCTGGACGACTTCTTCTTCATCGAATTCTCTTTGACCGGTTTCCCGAAGCTCTGCGATAACGGCTGGGAAGTTGGCAAGAATCGCCGCGATGATATCGATGTTCAAAACTACTCGCAGTCCCCAACGTACGAGCGCGAGCGCACAACGATGACGCGTGATTCCCATCGGCGGCGCGTTGTTCAAAACCTCGATCGAACCGTCGATGCTGCGTGCCGCAAACTGCCAGTAGTCGCCCGGCTGCAAATTCGATCCGCCGAATCGGATGTGAACGCCGTCGCCCAGATTCAACTGCGGTGTCGTGGTTTCATTGAAGCCGGCCTGCGCGATGCCCTGGCCATCCCAACGTCGCAGAATCAGATGCCCACCGCCGCCCGGTGCAGGAGGTGAAACAACACTTGTCGGAGGACTCGTCACACCTGAGGTCACACCGAAACCTGGCGGCAGACTGTCAGCGAGCGTGACGGTAAATGTATCCGGATTCGGATCGGCGGTGAGATTCGTGAGATGACCTCGGGCTGGTCCAAGCTCGCTCGCGTCGTCAACGATTTCAACGAGATCGCCTTCACGCAGCGTGGTTACCTGATCGCGTCCGAGGCTCGCGAGTGTAAGTGTCTTGCGATCGGCGCTAATTGCGGTTACACGAACGGCAAACGAAGCGTTATCGCGAGACCATTTGAAACGCGCCACACCCCCACTAACACTGGCGTTTCGCGCAGTCGTAAAACTATTCAACAGCCCGCGTGCGACTGTGATCGTTCTACCGTCATTTGAGATGCTGCTAAACGGCGCGCGCTCGAGTTGGCCGTCGTCCGTCGTGATGATGACAAAGCCAGAACGCTGGAGCGCACTCCTTTCAGCTGCGGTGAGCGCGGAAACGAGCGGCAGATTTACAGCGCCCACGTTTGCGTCGCTCGCTAGTCGAATGTTGAAAACAAATCCCTGATTCGAACCGGTCACGTCGCCGCCGTCGTGAATCTCAACGCGGTAGAGGTGATTCTCGCGTCCGGTGTAGCTCGCAGGATCCGGCAAACGACATGGGTCAGCAGGGAGCGAGTCTGTTGGTTGTAGCGTCGTTAGCGTGCCGCCACTGACGGGTAAAGTGGCGAGCGCTTCAGCACACGTAAATTCACCTTCACCACGCCCCACTCTTGGCGGTAAGGAAGCCACTTTAACCTGTGCGATCGTCTTGACACGTGTTGCTGTATCAGGGCCTCCAAGCGCGACTTCGCGAATCTCTTCATCTTCGAGATAGGTGATCAATCGTTGCCAAACTTCGATATAGACGAGGGCTGTCAGGTCGCCCGTCGGAGGAAATGTTAGCCGCGGCGGATTCGGAAAATCAGGTTGCGTCAAATAAGTAACATTTCTGTCGAGCTGGCAGAGTATCCCATCAACGTAGTAACGACCTTCCGGACCTGGGCCACCTGAGATCTGAAATGCATCGAGGGGCGCGCCGGGTTGTGGCGGAGAGATTGTGAACGCAGTGCCGGGCGCAGGGGCGCCGCAGCGGCCGATGATGTCGAAGGTTTCCTGTCGCAGCAAATTGAGCTGGAGCAACACTTCGTCGTTCCAGTCAGAATCGAGCCACACGCGTCCTTGCTGATGGAGAACACCGGCATAATGTTTGAGCCTCTCGAAGGTATGACGAGAAAGATCGCCCTTCAAACGTGAGAAATCGCCTTTCATAGTGTTTGCTCCTAAGTTTCAGCTACAACGACGGCCGTGAGGCTGACTGGCATAAACTCGCGCAACTTAACTTGCAAATTCGCGAGACGAATTTGATTTAGCTCCGAAGCGAAGGCGCCGACTTCTGCGCCGGATTCGCTTGCTGACAAAATTTCCGGCTGGCGCATCGCAGCAAGCTGGGCGTAGTCGGGTCGCCCAAAGCGCAACGAGTTGAAATTAGCCGGCAGACAACGTCGATTCGGGGGACAATCGCGCGCCTGAGCCTCGGTTGGCACACATTGAAAACGTCGCGGCAAAATCGAGCCGCGTTCCCAACGACTAAAGCGAATGCAACCGGACTGCTGATCATCGACTACGGCCAGATCGTTCAGCAGGCATTCACTTGCTTGCAGCACGTCACACTCAATCCACCCCAGCACAGTCACTCGTTCAAGTTGCAACACGTTGCTGGTCGTGGGTGTTGTCGGGAGACTGATTTCAGGCGGACTAAAAACGAGACCTGGGGGAGGTGGACTGACGACAAATGGCAACTCGCCGATCGCGACTGAACCCTGTTGATCGACAATCGAATCCGCCACGATCAATCGATCGATACCAGCACCGATCCGCAAACCTCCGGTAATTGAACGGCAGACTAAATACACTGCCTGATGATTCAGATCGGAATCACTCGCACGCAGCGACCAGCCGGCGGTGGTTGAGCGCGGATCGAGCGTGCACCCAAGCAGATTGAACTGTCTGAGGTTGCTTTCGATCTCGATTGGTCCACCACTGATCAGCAATCCGTTGATCTCGAGCGAATCGAGTGGCGATCGAATTCGCAAGCTGCTTGCGGTCGCGATGCCCGCCACGGAATAAAATGAAAGACACGGACGTTGACCTGCTGCTGCGCGAATCGTCAGGTTCCTGACGACAGGGTTTTGGAAAACGATCTCCGCAGGTGATAGGTAGGTTGCACTGTCGACGATCTCGATCACGTCGTTATCAATTGCTACTGCGAGTGCCGAAGCAAGACTCGAGTGCAAACGGCTGTTCGGGATGTTTGGCGCGGACAAACTTGATGCATCGCCAGACTGCGAAACCAGGATCGTTGGCGGAGCCGCTGTGTCGAGGCCGCGATCGAAAGTGCGTGCGCCAACACGCCCGCTGAATGCCTCAACGTAGTCGACAGTCAACGCGTGTGAAGTAAATGGCGCATCGCCCGGCAGTTGTGCAGCCAGAATTGAATCGTCGTCGGCAAGTGCAAAGCGACCGATTTCGGGATCGATGCCGAGTTCGTCTTCTTTCAGCAGACTGCGGCGTTCGCACCGGCACAAATTGATCGCGGTGGGCCGGCGATGTTGCAGCGGCCAGCGTCCGGGTATCGGCAACACTTGCCCCGCGCTCTCGCGAGACAGTTCGAGTCCGGCAAGCGACAACTCGCCGAGCGCGTTGGTCAAACTCGGGACATCCGCCGGTGCAAAGAACGTGCTGCCGTCGTCGGCGACAAAGAACCGCACACCATCAGCAGGTGAACCTGTAATTTCCGGAAGATAGACCAGCAAACTCTCCCCCGATCGATTGGTAACAACCAGCTCGCTTGCGGGAATAAAGTCACCGGACAGTGACCGCACTAGCACAGCCAACAAGCCTTCATCTGGAGCAGTGTTGTTCGTCGCCGCGAGACTCGGACGCGAAGTGAATGCCGGCCACGGACTCGCACCAGGAAAATCTGGCGCACCGCTCGCCTGATCGACTGTGGCGATCGCAGCGAGTGGTTGAAACGCGCCGGTGAAGATGTCGACCTGAAAATAGATCTCCGCGTTACCAAAACGTTGCGGATCTGGTAAACGCAATGCGCCGCGCTGACGGTTGAGGATCGTGAAGTCACTCGCCGGTCGTGTTGAGCTCGTGAGGGCACGAGCCGGAAACACCTGACCCTCCGAGTCGCGCTCGAGCGACGTCAAACTGAAGTCGTTATTTCGATACGTGCTGCCGTCGTCGCTGACGTGCAGTGTTAGAACGTCGCCGGATGTCAGGTATGTTGACGGCAGGTAAACGTAACGCCCGTCGTCCTGGTGCACTGCACCTGTCCGCGTTGCTCTAACTGCGATCACGGCGCCCGGGAAACGACCCGCCGGTGACGTGCTCATGCCCGGCCAGCCTAAACTCGCGCGGCCGGTCTGGATCTGAATCACGAGATGACCTGGACCAGGCGTAGCGACGCCAATATGGAAAACATCTGCGTCGTCAAGAGCTGCATGCAGCGTGCTCAACGATCCCAGCCCGGTGATTGTGCCGGCGTCGAACCAACCGGCCGTGATCACAAAATGCGGATCGCCTGTTGGTGCTGAAGATAAGAGACGCAAACCGTCAGTTGCGTGGAGCTGCAAACCGGCGCCGGCGTTTCCGAAGCTAAACGGCGTTTGGCTGTTAGAGAGTGGCGGCAGTGGTTCCGCGTTGGTTGCGAGTAAAACTCCAAACTGTCGCACTGCCACGTCTGTACCGAAAGTCTCCCACGGCGCATGCGCAAAGGCTGCGCGCGTGAGTGGCTCGCCGCTGTCTTTTACGAACAGCGGCGTGTCGCGAAAGAGTGGATCGAATGTGAAGCACGCCGCATCTGCCGGTGTCGCCAAACCCGGCGCGACCGCTGCGGGTGTGGCACCGTTGATCGCAAACGTCTGTAAGCGACGCTCAAAGAAGGCAAGATTCTTGATCTGATAACGACCGGGGGTGGCCCATGCGGCACGTCCAATGCCGAGCGACTCGGGAACGACACGCGCCTGGCTCAGCGCCCGCGCAGTCTTAAAATCTGCGGCGTGCGAATACAGGTCGGCGGCGGTACCCAGCAGACTCAGCGCATGAGTGTCGCGCAGGTCAGGCGTGAGCTTGCTGTGCAGCCGCAGGTGATTCATGTTCTGCGACCAACCGAGCACCTGGAAAAATTCCGCCAGATCGGTGGGCCAACCGCTGATCGCCTGCGCGAGCGCGCGCAACATCGCGGGCGTGCCTTTGCTCCGCCGCCACATGACCGTGTTGCGAACGTCGAGCCGGTTACTTTGGCCGACAGGATTCGCGAGCAGATTCGTACCCGTGAGTGCGGCGAGGTATGGCACAACCCAGTCTTCACAAGTCTCGATGAAGAAGTCGTCCCAAAGCGCATCGAGATCGGCGCGGATGTTCGCAACCTGCTCGCCAACGGTCGCGAGCAACGCGTAGAGCGGCATGCCCTGCTCTTCATCGAGCACGCGATAGTACGCAGGCACGCGGGCGTAGAGCCGCTGCGCATAATCATTTGCGTCGTTGCGACTCATGTGTCGATGAAACCTCCGCTGCCGGTGATGGTGAGCGAGCCTTTGTCTGGCTGGCTTGGATCGTTCAGGATCACGCCCAGCTCAGTCGGGCGAATGAAAATGCTGTCACGCACGGTCGTTGGATCGCTGTCAGTATCGAGACGGCGAAACGTCGTGATCAGTGCATCTTTAACCCCAGGAACAGATTGAAGCTGCGCGTACACCGCACTCAGGTGAAGACTCTCCCCAAAGCTCAGCCGCTCAAAAGCAAAGAACCCGATCGTGCCGTCGGGATTGACTGTCGGGTTAAGGGCCGACTGCACTTTCGCAATCGTCGCCTGTTGCGGAAAGGCGTCGTCGATTTCGACGGTCGCAACCAATTGCATGTGTATCGGCATGAAATCGGTAATCCGCAGAGACACGTTTGGATCGCGACGCTGGTCCAGAAAGCTGCGCAGCTTTGCGGCAAACGTTGGCTGCTCGGTGAGCGGTTGCTGATCGCTCGTTGCAATTACAAGTTGGACATAAGGATGATCTAGTGCTTTCAGTGTCTTCCAATCGCGGTTCACCCACGCGGCGCTTGCTTTCGCAACGCCGGGATAACTGAGCGCGAGCGATGCATAGTCGGCCGCACTAACCGCACGGCCAAAAGTGCTGAGACTCGCCCCTGCGTTCGTCCTAACCTTGTCAACGCTTTCGCGATCGGCGCCTCCAAAAGCCGCCTGTGGGTTAGCTACTTTCTGAACGCCCGGCGTGCTGTCAATCAACTGCTGAATGCCCCCGATTTCAACGTTGCCTGACGTGCCGAGTCCCTTGCGATAACGCGCGCGAATGTTGTCTCGGCCGGTTGATGGTCGGGCGCCGAAAACGCCGTCGCCGAAGGTCACGATCGTTTTCTCATCGTCGTCCTGAACAGTGGTGAAGTCTTGGCCGTCAGCAGGGCTGTCAAACAACGTAGGCTTTTCGTTCCAGCGCACACCGTTGACTGTTACCAGTAACGCACTCTCAACTGCGCTTACACTATCTGCATCTGCCGCAGGCAGGTAAGTCAACGGGCTCTTTTTGAGCTTGAACGTCTGGAACGCCCCGCCATTCCCGCTTCCGAGAACTTCATCTTTGACGGTCTCGCCCTGTGTGGCCTCGACAATGTTGGCGAGCAATACGGCGCCTGCGCGAACGTAGCTTTGAGCGAGCGCCGTTTTGAGCGTCACTGTCGTGATGTTGTTTGCCGTATCGACGACGGGCGCTGAAGCGAGTATCGCCGCTTCTGCATTGATCACTTCGGTTGGCGGGTTCGCGTCCGGGTCGTGAAGCGTCCCTTGCAGAATCACTGTCTGGCCAGCCGTAAGCTGCGGATACAATCCATCGAGAATCAACTTCGAGCCGCTGAGCGGATCCGGAAGTGGCAGATTGTTCTGCAACGTCAATTGTTCGTTGCCGGTCAGCACCACAGTCGAGCGAAGCGGGAATTGATTTGACGGAACCGTCTCGCTGACCCTCAACGTGAGACGCGTTGTCTTGGCTGAGATCGTGTAGTCAGCTTTTGTAACCGGCCGCGCATCGAGTATGTGAGCAATGAAAGGACCCGAGGCTTTATCGCTTAGCAGCACGACCCAGCCAGGGTTATTGGAAGTACCCTTCGCCTCATCGTATGTGCTGTCGAGAAAAATCTGATTGTCTGACGGCACGTGCGCCCTGCCCTTGGTTTCGTCGTCCCAACTCTCCCGGAATTCCTGAGGAGCGTTTGGATTCTTGCCGTCGCTGTTAGTCAGCGTCGCGGGGAGGCTCAACCAGTTCGGTGCATTGCTGCCGAAAGGAGCAGCGGTAACGCGCAAGGCATGCAGCGTCACGTTTTCATGACTCGCTCCATCCTCTTCCTGCCAGGTGATGATCGTGGTTGACGACTTCTTATCTGTCTTGACCGTCGAGATCTGGCGTAGCGTCGCTTTCTCGCCTGACTCGCCGGCGTTCTCAACCACAAGCACGTAATCGCCAACCTCGAGACGCGTGCTCGTACCCTGCAAGACGACCTGGCGCGTGTTCCGGCTGAGATACAGGCTACTGAAAACGCCGAGCGTAAAAATCGACGGCGAAACAGCGGCGCTAAAAGCCGAACTAATCGATTGCGTGCTGAAAAATGACAGCCCGCTCGAAAGGGACTGGCTAAGTCCGCTCGAAGATGAAGCACTCGATATCGAAGCTTGCGGCGCGGCTTCAGCAAACGACGCGACGGCATCGTTAACAGCCGAATCGAAGAGGAACGTCTCGAGATAAGTCGCGCCGGCACCACCGTAAATATTTGACGCCGCAACAGCAGTCGTCAGCGACGGACCAGCCGCGAGTACAAGACCGTAATCACTCAACTTTGCAAATTGATTCGTCGGCGCAACCATCGACAGCGGAATCGCACTATGCGATCCACGCGCCACGATTGCGTCTTCTGTCTCGAATACCGCAGCCTGCTTGCCGGGCTTTGCCTTGCTGCCTGAACGGAAACCAGCAGGAACCGTTACCGTCTTCTGTTTCTCGATCGTGAAGGCGAGCAACGCTGTCGCTGCGGAACCGGGTTGTGGCCGATATCCAACGAGCTCCGCGAGTCGTCGTAGAGAATCGCGTTGCGTTGCAGTCGATAGATAAGCCTCGTTGGCAATTCGTTCCTGGTAGAACGTAAGAATGTCGGCGAGATATGCCCACAACTCGATTAGCATCGTGTGGTAGTCGCCGCCCATTCCTTCGTGCCAGCGCGCGAATGGATTAGGTCTTTCGAACGGCGGCGTCACTCGCGTGTCTTTCGGCACCTTGACGAGCGTCACCGAGTCGAGCATGGCGCGACGAAAACTGCTGAACGTTCCGATGCGATATTGAATCGACGTCAGACCCGACGAGTTGAACGGTCTGATGGGCGCTGCAGGCGGACGCGGCGGTGCATCGCAGCATCCGGGCGCCGGCGGTGGAGGCAGTTTGCAAAGCGGTTCTGAAGGCATTACTCGCCGACTCCTTTCGCGCGCACGAAGAGCGTGCCGTTTTCTGGGAAGTTTCGATCGTTGTCGAGACGAATGATTTGATCGCCGCCGACTACGAGGAATCCCTGCTGTAGATTGCGCTTTGTATCTCGATCGGGACGAGCAGCGTGCAGTGGCGCGAGACGAGTGATCGTGGCCGACTCCACGCCTGCGACCGCCATCACCGCAGCGAAGATCCGGCTGACGTAGAGATAGTCACCAAAACTGAAATTGTCCGGATGGAACAGGCCTTTGCTTCCGTCGGGCAATACTGAAATGCTCAACGCCTTTTCGATCGCTTCCTGAACGTCAGCGGGAATAAAGCCGGGTTTGACGCAGAATTCGATCGCAAGCTCGACCGGAATGTAGACCGCTCCGATCACTTCGAGGTCGTAGCCGGCGAGCCGTCGCGTGTCGAGATAGTCGAGCAGCGGTTGTCGCAACTGTTCGATCGAGTCGTCTGTTCCGCGCGGATCGACCGCTAAAGTCAACGTCAGCCAACTGCCTGTCCAGCGGAAGTTTGCCTTCGCGTTTTGGATCGGTTTCTTGCCGTCGAGCTCAAACTCGAGTGCCGCGTCGCGATAGTCTGCTTCAGTCACCGCGACCAGTGGTTTCTGGAACGTTGCCGGCGCTATGCGACGCGCGTGATCGCGCGACTCGAGATCACGACCGCCGATGGCAGGTAGGGGATTTGTGACTGAGACGAGCCAGGAGATGTTTTCCGATGTGCGTGGTCGCGGTTCGATTAACGACTCCGCGGCGACATTGCCGATCAAGCCACCACCAACTCGATAGCGTGCTTCAACTGTCGTCGTTTCATCTGGGCGCAGGCCAAACACGCCGTCGCCGAAGACGACAGTCGCTTCTCCCTGATCGTCGATTTCGAGTCGATAGACTTGTTCGTCCGAACGGCTGTCGAGCAGACTGCGCTGTTCGCTCCACGGATTCGGAAAGCCTTCGACGCGAAGTTCGAGCGTGCTCTTGCCGCCCGATTCGCGCATCAGAAAATCTGAAACCAGCTTTGCGCCTGCCGGTTTGGTCTTCTTCTGAGGCGTCTTTACCGGTTGAAACAACGCCACAGTTTCAGTGTCGAGAAATGCAAGCGGACCGCTGCTTAATCTCAATCGTTCACGAGGAACTTGATCGGGCCGGCGCGTAGCGAGCTCGTCGCTGAGCTCGGCTTGTTCCTCGGGCGACAAGTCGCGCAAAGTTTCGTCGACAGTCTCGCCGTGCGTCGCGAGCATCAGATTGCCTGATGCAACAATCTTGTCAGCACAGAACTCGTGATGGAGCGGCGTGGCGATGGACCAACGAATTGTGGTGAGTTTATTCGGCGGGCTTCCTCCTATCTCGACGATTTCGGGTTTGGCGTCGAGACGAACTACATCTCGGTGGCCCTGCCCGTCGTCAAGAAGAATGTAATCACCAGCCTGAAGGCGGCTGAACTCACCTTGAAGCGTCGCGCTCAGAGCCGTACGCGGCAGACAGCATTTCTGATTGCCCCAGTTGAAGACCGGCATCTCGTTGTGCTCCGGTCTCATCGTCAAACGGCCGTGCGTTTCAAAGACGAGGACGGGCTCGTTGTCGCGTAACGGGCGGTTGCTGACACGAAGCCCCGGTTGGCTCGCGAGCGTTTGCGTCGAGTTGACGCGAAACTGTAACCAGGTATGAGCCGCCGCGCCCTGGTCCATCTCGTAACCGATCAGATCGAGGTGTCCGGCGACCGAACGACGCTGTGTAGCGCTGGCAAGAAACGCTTCGTTGGCGACGCGATCCTGCATGTAGCTGAGCGTGTCGGCAGTAGCTGCAAACAACTCGAGCAACATCATGCCGATGTCGGCTTCGCTGCGCTCGGTCCAATCCGGCAAACGCGTCGGTATGAAGTCGAGCAACGCCTGTCGAAAACTCGAATAGTCTTTCGCGAGGTAGTCGATCACGACCTGCAAATCGGGTTCGGGCGGCACCGGCGCCGCGGATGGACGACAGTCAAAGGCATCGTCACAGGCGAGACGAAAACGCAGTTTACGACTGGCAAAGAACGGATCGATTCCTGCTCCGCTAACGAACAACGTGTAAATGGAAAAGTCACCGGTCTGGTTGAGTTGCAACAGGATGCGACGATTGAGCAGGTCCGGCGGAGTTCCCGGCGGATTGTGCATGTGCGCTTCGAGGACGACTGGAAACAGTCGCTGGCCGCCACTCAAACTGTAACTGCGCGGATTGAGCAGGTCCGCTTGCTGGGCCAACGTGATCACGCCCGCAAATGTGAGCACCAGTTGCGCCGCAGTATCATCAACCGCCACTCGCAGCAATCCCTGCGCGCCGAGTGGCAGCACCGGATCGGGACACTCAATCGTGGGACGAAAATTAGTACTCATGATCTTTTCTCACGCGGCGGCGCAAAGTCGCAGCGGAAAGACGCAAAGAAGGATTTCGTGGCGTCGTTGCGCCGCTGCGGGAGAAATCCTCACACTTGCACGGACACACGCTGCCGTTCTTGTTGCGCCTTAACGACGTAAATAATTTCAACCGTCACTTGCGACTCAAATCCCGGTTCGCTTTCAACATTCACCTGCTCCACGTCGATCAAATCGCCCAGCCAGCGCTGTAGATTCGTCGAGATCAAAAACTGCACGCTCGACCGCAGCGTCTCGCTGTTTGGCGCGAACACCAATCGCGGCAGGCCGACACCAAACTCCGGTAAGTTCACGCGTTCACCCGGATTCGTGAACAGCACCTGCAAAATCAGATCGCGCAAGTGATCGTCGGCATTGGTCGTTTGCGGCACGCCGGTGCCGCTGACGCTGTACGGGTAGTCGAGATACCGTCGTTCACGAAGATCGCTTTGTAGTTGTTCTACTGCCATTCGAAAAACCTCACGGAGACGGAGGAGTAGTAATGTTCAAGTTGAGCGCGGTCACGTTAACCGCAGCGCCGCCGCCTAAGGCTATTGTGCTAACGGCGTCGTTCTGGTGCTGCTCCATGTAGATGAGCAGCCCGCGCGCGACGGCGAGAAACATGATCCGCGCATCGTCTTTGCTGCCGCCGGGAAATGGTTCGCCTTTCACGATCTGCCACGCTTCGTCGAGCTGGTCCACCATCGCATTTGCCAAATCGTTTGCAACCAGTGCCATCGGTCACTCCTTGTTTCAGCCGGTCTTCACTTTCACGGACAACAACGAGGGCGTCGCGGGTGGAAACGGCGGCACCGGCGGCGCAGGTGTCACCGGAAAAACTCCCAGCGCCAGCTCACCCGGATGCACGTGCGACTGATAGATCTGCACGAGCTGATTCAGGTATTGCAGCAAGTTGTCGCCGAAGACGAGTGGGTGCGTTGCGTTCTCAACCAACTCGATGTTTGGCGCCTCGATCACGATCTTCGTGGCGCTGCCGGCACTTATCTTGATCACGCTCGAATCCATCGTCATGCTGTTGCCGTTGCTGTCTGTTATTTCAACTGTTCCCGCATCGTCGTCGAGAATGATCTTGTGACCGGCTTTAGTTTTGAGAACTTTCTGACCGGGTTGCGCCCCTTCGGGAACGGCGCCGCTCGTGTACCAGGTGCCGGACCAGATCGGATAACTGAGATCGCCGCCTTCAAACTCGATCCAGACTCCCGCATCGATGTCGGGGACGGCGTACAAACCCTGTTCGCTTTTGCCGCCATAGATAAAAGCCGGGAGGGCCCATCCGGTCACTTCCTCGCCGAGCAGACGCGGCACCGTCGCCTTGATGCGGCCGAGGTTGTCCGGGTCCTGGTTATCGGTGACGACACCACGATATTTGCCGTAGTACTTGCTTTCGACGCGCTCGATCAGCTGCGCCAGAATGTCGTAGTCGGTTTGAGGCATCTCTATATTCCAGCAGATTTTTCACGCAAAGACGCCAAGGTCACGCAAAGGCGCGAAGATTTTCTTTGCGTCTTTGCGTAAACTTTGCGTTCTTTGCGTGAAACCCGTTTCTTCATCTTCACAATCCCGGAATTGGTAAACCCAATCCGCTCCCGCCGAATTGCTCGCTGCCATCGAGATCGCGCGCGTTGCGCCGCGCTTCAAACTTCTGCGTATAACTTCCGTCTGCCTGTAGCTCGTGCGTCACTTGTGTGACGTAATACTTGCCGCTGTAGCGTGAGCCCGCGCCTTTCACGAGCACCATGCGATGTGGACGAAGAACAGTTTGATAAGCCTCGCTGTTAATTTCTCCATTCGCTGTGATCAACCACGCTGCCTCGTCGCGGACAGCCTGCGCCATCGTTTGCAGTTCGGTCGCGTCACTCGTCGGCGTGCTGAGCAGAAGCATTTGCGCGAGCGTGTCTTTTGGTGTGACGAGCGCACCGAGTGGTCCACCGATCAGCGTATTTGCATCTGTGTCTCCCAACTTGGTTAGCTGAGTGTCGCCGGCCTGTGCTGAATTTGGACTATTCGCTTTCACGTCAATCTGTTGTGTCTTCACATTCAACGGGCGTTGGCCAATCACGTGGGCGGCAAAATTTTTCAAGTTGCTCTCTTCGCCAAACTGAATCGCGAGATCAGGCTGCGGCGTGCCTTCCAGTTGTGGTGCGCGCATGAACGCGTTCACTTCGCCACTGTCTTTGTCAGTCTCGAAATAAAACTCCAGGCCGTTGCGTTGGGCCAGGTCGCGTACGAACTGAATATCGGTGGTGCGCTGAACGATCGTCGTGTCGTTTTCCTGATGAACCGTCGGCGTCGGGTCGATGTTTGCCGTCACGCCGTAGCCGCTCACAATCTGCTGCACAATGTCGCTGTCAGACAGATTGGGCCAGGTCGCGATCTTCTCTTCCAGACTCATCAGTACACTCGTATCCATCGCTTCAATTTCGAGATGCGGGCTGCCCGGCTCACTGCCCCACGTCGGATTCACCGCGGTGATGTAACCGGTAAACACTCGCTCCAATCCGTCGTCTCCACCACCTCCGAGTGCGCTACTCAAAGCGCCTGCTAGACCAGCTCCACCGGTGAAACCGATACGCACCGCAACCTTCGTAAAGACTTCCAGCCGGGAATCATCCAAGTAGTCCCAAACACCGCTGTCGTCGAGCGTGATCGCCAGTCGCATACGCATCGTGCTGGCCATCGTGGAATTCTCTTCAACCGTCAAAGACTCCACGTCGCCGTAGAAATCCTCATCTACGGCTTCGTCGTTGAACGAGATCTCATAAGCTTTCTCAGCCATACCAGCACGGCGCTAACTTCGATCGGGCGGAATACTTAACAACCGGCCCGGCTCGAGTAGATCGTCCGGATCCATTTCAGTGTTGGCGTCAGCAATCAGCCAGAACTTCTCCGGGTTGCGATAAAACGCATGGGCCAACAGGTCCAGTCGCTCATTATCCTTGAACGTGTGCCGGAAACCCGCGGGCGTCGGTGGAATAAATCGGATTCCCAGCACGCTGATCGTCGCACCGCCTGGACCAGTCACCTGATAGACCGGAACTTTTTCGTAACGACTGCCTTTGAAAATCATTCCTGCAACACTCCTCTTAGAACGCCCTCTTAAAACGAAAGCGAGATACCGCCGCTTATGCCCATCGCCGCCGTGTTTGCGAGATTGAGCGCGGCCATCACTTCCTTAACTCCCTGGCTGTACTTGTATGCCCCACGCGCGAACTCCTGATCCTTGGCGAGTTGACCCGGAGTCAGCACTTGCAGATTCACTGACACTTCGGCGCGAATCGGATTGAGTAGTTGGTCGTACTCAGTTTCCGTGATGCTCAAGCTGCTGATGGTGACGGGCAGGATCCGGAACGGACCCCAGAAGAAAAGAATCGTCGGCAGTCTCTCCGGCGGATGCTGATGCGGTTTCTTCTCGCCACTGAGCTTGAACAGATCGATCGATAAGCCGCTCTTCGGAACCAGCAATAGTTCGAGGGCGGAAAGCGCGGGCAGGATTCCGCTGGCGGCCGCGATTGGATTGCTCGACGCCAGTTGATCTGTTGCATCGACGCGTAGGCTGAAGCTGTACGACTCGCTCGGCTGACCCGGCTGCTGGGTCGCATCACGCGCACCGGAACCGGTTTCGGGCGCCGGAGGTTGGACGAGCGCCGGCGTGTGTGTGACGTGCAGCGGGTTGAACTGGAAGATGACGATGTTTGGCAACGCGCCGAGTAGTCCGGCTCCCAGGTTTATGAATGCGCCTTTTAGGGGCATCGAAGTTCTCCTCAGTCTTGTCGCTTCAGTCCTGTTGTTTGCCTGTCAATGCATTGGCCCAGGCCGTTGCAATACCTTCGGCAGCCTGCTCATCACTCATAACGTTCAGGTTTAGATCGACAGGCGCAGCAGCGATTCTGTCCCAACGATCGCGTGAAACTTTGAGCCCGCCTGGTCCATCGAGACGCCTGGCGAGCAGCGCCACGGCACGCAACGCGATCGGGTGTATGCGGTGCTCGTGACCCGCCGCGTTATCGATGTTTAGTCTCAGTCGATCAATCTTCAGATCAAACATTCCACGTCAGTGCCTGAATTTCTGTGTACGTTTCAGACAGGATTTACAAGATTTTTCAGGATGAATCCTGTGAATCCCGGTTCCATCTTGTAAATCCTGTCCACCTTCCAAAGTGATGGCGATACGCAACAGCGTCAGATTCATTTACTTTTCTGGCGTGCATTCTCATCTTAAAAATCCGCCGATACTCCTAGCAGACCGCCGGCTTTGACCGTCTTTTCACCGACGGGACCACCAACGACTGGAATCAATATCTGCGTTCCCATGCCAATCCTGGCCCAACCTATACGAACACCTAACTCGGCGCCCGGTATAAGGTCGAGCCGTACTGATTGTTCGAACGGCTTATCAAACGTCGCGCTCGCGCCCGCGCCGAAGCTGCCGCGAATGTAAAAGTTGGGCCACGAGTACTGCAGCATTGCCCTGCCGCCGACTCCGAGACGACCACTCTCGGGCACAGTCAGATCACCCTCTTTGTGTTCGCCCGGCGTGAGGTAATAAATCTGCGGTCCGAGCCCGAACTGGAATTGCTTGCCTCGACCGATCACGAAGCGTGCGTAGTTAACTGTGAACATTCCGCGTGGACCATCCATGAGGAGGGCTCCAAAACCGAGCGTGTTTGCAGGATGACGCAGCGCTTCATGACGTTCAGCATCCTTTTCATTCCAGCCGCCCAGACCGATGTACTCAACCTTGCCCATGAAATAAGCGACGCGAAGACTCTCTTCGTTCCCGGCAATGTCGGTCTTGATCTGTTCGACTGCCGCGACATACTTGTCGTATGTCCCACCAGTTCGATCGGGCGCGAGATCGATGTCGAAAGGTTCGGTCACGCCCTCGATTGAAGTCCGCAACGCGTCGTCTTTTTCCGCGCGCTTTCTAACGTCGTTGTAAACAATGCGTGCGAAGAATTCCGCGAAGCCTTCGACGCCGATGCCCTGTTTCTCAATTCCGGCGATCGCCTCGTTGAACTTTTCGTGAGCGACGGCGTGAAGCATCTCGTGAATTATTGTTCCAAACGCCTGCCAGCGTCCGCGCCGCATCGTCATGTTGCCGGTGTCTTTCTTCTCCGGCTTGATCTTGTCCTGGATGTACGACTGGCCGAACGCTTCAAACGACGACTGATACTTGACGATGGTTTCCAGATCTGATTTGCGTGCAGAGAGGATATCGTCGCGAACGCTTTGGAAGAGCGTCTGATCGCGTTCGCCCGGCGGGGTAGCCGTAGGCGCCGTCGTGGTGCTGCCAGGAGTTGCCGGGAAACAACTGTCCTTAGCCTTGCTGACGCTCGCCATGACATTGAAGTCGCCTATCTTCTGGCCACACGCGTCGGCCATTCGCGACGAGAGCCAGTTGCAGGCAATCAACGTCGCTTCCGGGTGCTTTTCCGACACGAGGTGGATTTCGTCTTTCAGCTTGAACTTATCCAGGCGTTTCTTCTCATCCGCACTGTGAACGGCGGCCTTCAAATACGGCTTAAAGAATTTCTCAACTTCCTTTTGCGCAACCTCGGCCATCGACTGGACCATCGGAAGATCGAGTGAAACGCTCGATGCCTTTCGCTCTTCTGCTCCCGGAAGCACTCTGCCGATGTAACCGTCCATGCAGTCTTTCATCTCGGTGCGAAACTTATCCGGTTCTGTGACCGGATCGACCGTCGCGCTACCGCTCGCTGCCGCGGCGGCCTGTTGGGGGTCGAAAATGTCTTTTACCTTTCCGCGTTCCTCGGCAGTGGGGTAATGCGCTTTTTCAGTCAGATCGTCGGGTGCGCGCATCACACGTTGGTGCGGTGCGGGCTTGTTTCCTTGTTGGACCACGTGGGCTAACTCGTGCGCCAACAAACGACGTCCGGCGCTCATGCCTGGCGCGTACTGTCCTTCTCCAAAGACGATCTGCGAGCCGGCGGAGTAAGCACGAGCATTGACAGCGCGCGCCGAAGCTGCGGCACGGCTGTCGTCGTGGACTCTTACGCGACTGAAATCGTGACCGAAGCGTTGCTCCATAAAGCCGCGAGTGGACGATTCGAGCGGGCGGCCTTCTGAACTCAACACGTCGTGAACCATCGGCGGTACCGATTTTCCTTCATCGGTGCGACTCAACACACTTCCCCGTACCGGCGCTTCTGCCGATTCGCGTTGCGTTTTGATGGAATGTCGCGTCCGATACATTTGCTACTAATATCCCGTGCGTGCTTTCACAACATTGCAATCACTGTCAGGCTTCTCTGGCTTTGTTTTCGGTCTGGCTCCGGCTGGTTTACTGTGAAAATCCAGACCCGCCGCGTTAATCTGCTGAGAGAGATTAGTGATGAGGTCCTCGGGGTTGTTGTTTTTCCCGCCGGATGTGTAAACCGCATGTTCACAGATTTTTTTGGTCGGAGCTTTCGCCTTGGACTTGTTGTTGAAGGTAGTCGTTATGTCTTTGTCCCAGGCGACCACAAGATTGTTGAAGATTGCCTCATTGTCCTCTGCGTGCTTATTCTCGTGAGCCTTGACCTTATCTCTCACAGTGTCAGCGTCGGGGTCTCCTCTGAGAACGAACGTGACGTCGCCAGCACCCTTCTTGCATGCCTTTAAAGATGAAAACCGTCCTGCAACATTCTTCTTTTCCGTGACGTGCGTCCAGCTGCCTGGCTTCAGCACTTTCACTTCATTAGTTCCCTCGTTGTCACGCACGGAATCGAACCAGCACTCAAAACCCGGAATGGTTTTTGGTTTAGCACCCGAACCGGAACCCGAACCTGAGCCCTGGCTTGTATCACCCACTGTTATCGTCGTGTTGCCATACGCAATACCGGGTTTTTTAAGTGCGGCGTTCATTTCGGCATCGGTGGCGCTGGTGAACGACTTGCCGTTGAGCAAAAAGTTCGTTCGACCGAAATAAAGTTCAGCGTCAGGGATCTTGTTCTCAGATATTTGCTCGGCCGGATTAATCACTGGGTCCGGTATACCCTTCACGAATTTCGCGCTTCGCTGAATGCGATTTCCGGAAGCAGGCAGTTGCGAAACTGAAGCTTCATCCGGCGGAGGAATTGGATCTCCTCCACCTCCCGCAGGAGACGCACTGGGACCTTCAATCAACAGCCCCGGCTGAAGTTCTCTTTCAGGGAAAACGATTGCCCCGGATTTCGGCTGACTTTGCTGTTTCGACTGTGGTTCTTGCTTTCGCCGGATCTGTTGTCCGCCACTTTGCTGGATTACGTGACTCAGTTCATGCGCGAGGAGTCTTTGACCGGTATGAGTGTCCGGTGAATAGTGTCCAGCGCCGAAGACGATGTGCTGCCCGGTTGTATATGCCTGCGCGTGAATACCTTTCGCAGATTGCGCCGCGCGGTCATCTGAGTGAATGCGAACACGGCTGAAGTCGTGACCGAAACGTTCCTCGAAAAAGTTGCGACTGGCCGGACGCAGAGACTCGCCGCCGGTTTTGATACTCTCGATTTCCGCCGTTTGCTTCGCTGAGACTTCGCCGCCGGTTGGACCACCCTCTCGTTTTGCCTGGATAGACTGCTCTTCTTCCTCTTCGTCTTCGGGCTGCCGCTGCATTTTTTCTTCTTCGTCGCAGTCCGTGCAGACTCGCTGAACTACCGGACCAGGATCTGTCTCGGAAGTTGTCGCAACTTCGGTGTCCGGCATTCGCATCACGTGATCCGCGACTCGATCTGCTTCCTGCTCGTAAGGATCGTTAACTGGTCCAACTACGAGCTTGGGTTGAACAACAGGTGTACCGGCAAGCTCTTTGGCATTGCACGACTCGCAGCTATCCGTCATTCCCGCCGGTCCGCCACACGCGCAGGAGCGTTGCACGACTTTCGCCAGGTGCGGCGCTGCTGACGTGTCTTGCTGGAGTGCGGTTGTTTGGACTCTGCTAGTCATGATCGTTAAAGAGGACGTTATTCTCTGTGCAACCTCTGTGTTCTCTGTGTTAATGAATCCCAGGTAAAAACAAACCACAGAGACACAGAGATCGCACAGAGAAGCATCAGATCCAGCCTCCGATTTCGGCCTCGGTTAAGGGCTTCTCAATCTTTGCGCACTCGGCTCGGGCGGCACGCTGGAGATGCAACATGCCCACCGACGAGCCTTCACCGGCGGCGAGAAATGCTGCATTGAGAGCGATGTTGCGTATGTTTCCGCCAGCCACTTTCAAGCGCGACAGTTTTGCCAGATCGAGATCGTCAGTGGGAGTGCCGGTCGGGAAAATGCGTCGCCAAATCTCCGCGCGGTGCGAAGTATCCGGAAAAGGAAAGTTGACGACGAAACGCACGCGCCGCAGAAACGCAGGGTCGAGATCGCCTTTGCGATTCGTCGCCAGCACGGCGAGTCCGCGATACGTCTCCATGCGCTGCAGGAGATAGTTGATCTCGATGTTTGCATAACGATCGTGACTATCCTTCACTTCGCTGCGTTTGCCGAAGAGCGCGTCCGCCTCGTCGAAGAAAAGAATCGCGCCGCCGTCCTCCGCCGCGTCAAAAACTCGGCGCAGATTTTTCTCAGTCTCGCCGATGTATTTACTGACGACACTCGACAGATCTATGCGATACAGATCGAGGGACAGGGCGTTCGCGAGGACTTCCGCCGCCATCGTTTTGCCCGTACCGCTCGATCCGGCGAAGAGCGCGTTAATACCCAGGCCACGCGCACTGATGGCGCCGAATCCCCACGAGTCGTAGACCGTCGTGCGATGGGCCACGTGCGCTCCGATTTCGCGAAGCTGATTGAGTTCGTCGGCCGGTAAAACGAGATCCTGCCACTTCGCGATCGGCTCGATACGCTGGGCCAGATCGTCGAGACGCAATCGCGCCTGTGCGCGGCTGGCATTCCACAGTTCCGTCGCGAGCGCACTCTCGGATTTCGCGTTGTTGTTGGCTTCGAGGACCGACGCCCGAATCGCAGGACCGTTGAGATTGAATTGCGTGACCAGACGGTGAAGCTCACCGTTGAGTCGCGGGGCCGCTTCCTCCCCTACCGCTTGTTCCCAGAGTTCGCGCTGCTCGTCCGTAGTCGGCTTGCGCGCATCGATCGAGAGCACCGAGCGGCGCAGCGGACGCCAGCGATAATTAGTGCTCAACAAAAGCGGGCTGCGCACTCGTTCGAGAAAACGCCGCACGACAGTTTCATTTCGTTTCTCACTCGCGTCGATCGATTCGGCGTCAACGTAGAGCGCGCTCGAGGTCAACGCCGCTTCGCGTTCCCAAAGGCGAATGAGACCTTCCATCTCGCTCGTATTAGACGGAATCATTTCCGCGCCGATCGCAAAGCAGTGCAGACCCGCGCCCGCGCAACCGGCGGTCGCGATGTTCCGTCGCGTGAATTCATCGGCTCCGCAGATCTGCAAGAGGGGCAACTCGGTGTTGGCTCTGGTCCACGCCAGACTGATGGTGCGTGCAAGCTGCTGTTGTGATGCCGCCAGCTCTTCGACGCTCGCGATCGGCTCGATCATTCCCACCAATCGTTCGTCGAGATGATGAAGACCGGTCAGGTAATGGAGGACGCGTTCGTCGATTCGCAATTGCGTCAACGTAAGCGGCACGCCCGATTGATTGATCAGTTCGATGAGCCGCCAGCGGCGCAAAGGCGCACTCGGCGTGATTGCACTCCAGTGCGGCGCCGGCAGTGCGGCCAGTGCGAGGCTGAATGTCGGCCACGGTCGCGACGCATCTCCGGAAGCTTTCGCACACAACCCGGCGAATTGCGCATCCAGCTCCATGCCGGCGGACAGCAGCAACACTGCACGCTCGAATGCTGTGAGCCCGAAAGCCGCGCACAAGGCTTCGATTGCAGGCTGCGGCAACGACTCGTCAACACTGGGCGCATCTGGTGTCTCGATCTGTTGTTCACCGCCACGGGCCGCGTGTCGCTGGAGTGCAACGCGCACTTCGGCCAGCGCTGCCGTCAGGTAGCGTTGATTCAGATCGATCCAATCTGCTTGCGTAGTTGGCATAACACTAAATCTCAAACGTGATCGTGCGCGAGACTTGTCCGTTGACGTTGAGCGCGATGCGATGCGTGCCCGCGTCGAGTAGTCGTCCGAGTGTCAAAACGAATTGCGTTGGGTTTGCATTGGCGCCTCTTTGGTAAGTGGCGCCGTCGAGAACCGCGCGCACGTCGCTGCCATTCAGTCGCGCGCCGTCGATCGTCAGGCGATGAACGTTGTCGCCTTCCACCACTGTTGTGGAAACACCCACGGGACTGTCGAGACGTGGAATCACTTCGAGCGTGCGCGAGTTTGTAGCGCTGTTTTGTGCGTCGCTGAGCACCAGGCGCACGCGGTAGACACCGTTCGCGAGACCGGTCGGAATCGTGACCGATTGATGCGTGTCAGTGCCGCCCGGATCGAACGAGGCAACAGTCGTTGCTGGTCCAGGTCCTTCAAACCTCACTGCCGCAGGGGGCGTGAAACCGGTCCCCTCCAGATTCAACGTCAAGTCCGCGGGACCGTTTGTTGGATCGAGCGCCGTGCGAATCGGTGTCACGCTCGTCAACCATGGATTGACGGTGAAGACGAGAGGCCGGCTCGTGCGCCCGTTCAGTTTCACGGTCACATCGACTTGTGGTCCACCATCAACGTCCGTAGGAAGGATGACCACGAGTGATTCATCCGTCGGCGGCGAAAGCGGGATGGTTTGCGCCTGCTGTCCGCCGACACGCACGATCGGATTCTGACCCGGAAAAGTCATGCCAAAACCATTAATGCGCAGCGTGTTCGCGACGACCGATGCTCCGGGCACTCGTGCGAGCGCACCCACCGCGGGTATCAACTCACTCAGTCTCGGTGGATCGAACGTAATGACGTCGACGCCCGTCGTCAGCACGATTCCGCCGCCCACTGGTGGCGGTGGAGTCGGTGTGATCTGCACGAGCGAGACTTCGTAAGCGACCGAGAGGCGATAGGGCTGATTGATCGTGGCCCAAATTTTCGACAACTCCTCGATGCTCGTCGGCAACAACATCATCTTGATCTTCTCGTAGCTGTTGAGCAGAAAATCGGGCAGCTCGGTGTCGGCTTCAAAGTCCGGCAAGTGGATGTCGTTAAGAACCGGGTTTTCCTGCAACGTTCGCATCGCGAGACCTAGCATTGTGTGCGCGTCGTCGCCGGCGTCGGAGTCATTTGCCGGCCGTATGCCGAGTGGCGTCACCAGATAAAAGAGCTGAAGCCCAAGCGCCGGTTGGTTCATTGGTGGCGTTGCGCGATCGCCGGGCCAATCGCGATTCTTGGTGAACGGGCTCTCCGACACGCGGTAGAGATAGAGATTGATTCCCGAGACTTCCGGCAACTGATCACCCGGTGGCAAGAGCGTGACGACAGCGCCCGGGCTGATCTGCGTTAGCTGCGTCACAAGCAATCGACGCAGTCCGCGTGTAACCTGATTGATCGCTTCGTAACTCATGCGCTTAGTGACGCAGCCGGAATCGATCGAGATAACGTTTCTCGAGATTCAGTCGTTCGGTTCGTGACGGTGGCGTTGCGGGCCGCACTGTGTTGACCCGCGGATGATTGTTCACCAGCACTTCCAGACTCCCGATGCTGATGCGTGATTGATCTTGTCGGGCGGCGTTGTTAACTACTGGCGGCAGATGAACCGGCAACGCCGGGGGCGGGGAAGGTTCGGCGCTATGTCTCGCTGGTCCATCCACACGATCAACGCGCGGGATCGGTGTTGTGCCGGATAACGTGGGTTCAGTGCGGACTGCTTGATGTTCTTCGGCCCGATCGGCAACGTACGGCGTTGCGTCTGCTTCCGTCTTGATTGGTTCCGTTGTTCTGTTTACGTCCGCGTCATCGGAGCGAACGAGCGGCTCTGGTTGTTCTCTAATCGTCAGATCTTCTGGTCCAACAGTTGTCGAAGCACGCACACGTGGCCGCTCGCGAGGTGGTTCAACTGCAGTGGTTGGCGGAACCTGAGGAGTGGAACTCGGACGTAGCGTTCGAGGCAGGCGAACAGTAAATGGTGATTCACTGCTCAACCGCTCAACAGCAGTACGCGGTCTAGGCTCTGGTTCGACCGGGGCAGTTAATGTCGCGTCGTGTGAGGCTGTAGTTTTTGGTTCTATCTCTGGAGCCGGAGGAACCCCGGTGCGTTTTTCGGTTCGAGCCGGCGCTAGTGTTTCCATAGACTCAACAAACTGCTCCTCGTCGCTCGCAAACGGATCTGCAGGTGCGATTGAGAAATCTCTGCCGGCAGGCAATACAGGTGGACCACTAACCGGCGGTTTTGCGGCAGCGGCTCGGCGGCCCGCTGAAGATGCAACGCGTTCGAGGTAATTCGCCATTTAAGCTAACCACAGATGACACGGATCTGTGTAAATCCGAAAACAGATCCGTATTATCCGTGCCCCAGAGTTTCGTTCAGCAGCGCGAGATAGCCGCGCCGGCGGTCGCGTTGCAAATTAAGAATTTCCGACTCGCTCCAGTGATAATGAAGCGCCAGGTAATGGACCTCACGCATCAAGTGGCGACTGTGTGCTCGTATTTCAGAAAAGAAAAACGACGTGCAGTCGAATGGAGCCGTGAATGTATGCCCACACTCCGGACAGTTCAGATCAAGTTCGAGATCGATCTGAGGCGCGTGGACGTCCATATCAGCGATCACGCCCGCGCGTTCTTCAGCGCTGAGCGGAGTACCACCATCGTCGATTACGCAGCGCGCAAGTAAAACTTCAATCGCCTCACGTGGTGATAAATCCGCCACCGCTTCCTGATCCGCACCGTTTGGTAATCGATACTCGATCACGCGTTGTGCGTCGCCTGTAGGCCACGTGTAAGTCGCGGCGTTTTGTGGTCGTGGCTCGATCAAAATATCCTGCGCCAGAAACTCAACATCCATCGGGCCCTTGCACGCCGGACACGAAAACACCACCGCAAACTGATCGCCCAGCGTCATGCGACGTAGTTGCAGGATCAGATAATCGCGATCACCAACCAGCAACTTGCTAATAATTTCTGAATTGACAGCCAGGTCCTCCAACCGCACAAAACAGGCGGAGAGCAATTTTGTCGCTAGGTGTGCACTGGGCCTGCCGGCGTGCTGGGTCAGCCATTCTTCTTCGCGTCCAGTTAGCGGACGCAATTCAGCGCGACCCAGCCTCCGGCCATCGTCCAGCACCAATCCACCGGGCAAATTGCAAACTCCGTCTGATAATTGTGTGGCTTGCACGGCTTATCCGATTCGCGCCGGCCCTGACGGTTCAACTACATCTCGATCACGTTCGAACCACTCAAACTCCAACTTGATCGTCGTGATCGCAACGGCGTTTGCGCCCGCATCCAGATCCGGAAGCGCCTGATACTCCGACACCCAGCACCGGTACAGGTTGTAGGAGATCGCTTTTTGTCCCGCTTCATTGAAGACGTCGACCGTGATGTTCTTGCGAAACTCACCGAGGCTGGTAAGACTGTGGCTGGCGAAGTCGTTGACGAGGTTGGCCCAGTCTTCGAAGGCCGTGTCGTAAGTGATCCCTGCCTCGAGCGTCACTGCCTGAAACGAAGTTTTTCCAGGCAGCTTGCGACTGGTAATGTTTTCTCCGGCCTCGCGAAATTCGACCATCTCGGTTGTTCGCTTGAGCGCGCCCATCTTGCTAAGACCCGCCACATACTGACCATCCCACTTCACCTTGAAGCGGAACGTTCGATATGGATCGAAGCGATTAGTTTGTGGTGTCATGCGTGCCATCGTTCCCGTTCCTCCTTAATGGTTTTCGCTCACGCGACTGGTTGGTTGACCTTTTGGCTGAGTTTCAGGACTACGAATTCCGCCGGTTTAAGCGGCGCAAAGCCGACGAGAATGTTGACGACACCGTTGTCAATGTCCTGTTGTGTGGTCGTGGTGCTGTCGCACTTCACAAAGAACGCATCGTCAGGCTTAGCTCCCTGGAAAGCGCCCGCGCGGAATTGCGTCAGCATGAAAGCGCGGATGTTGAGGCGCAGACTGGCCCATAACGGTTCGTCATTCGGTTCGAAGACGGCCCATTGAATGCCGTAGTAGATACTGACGCGCAGGAAGATCGCCATTCGTCTTACCGGGATGTAGCGCCATTCGGCGTCGCTCCCGATCGTGCGGGCACCCCAAACGACAATGCCGCTTCCAGGCACCGTGCGAATGACGTTGACCATCACCGGATTAAGTTGATCCTGTTCGGTGTCGCTGACGGTAGTCGCGACAGCGAGTGCGCCTGACACGCCCGCCTCAGTTCCCGCGGGTGCTTTGAAAACACCGCGCGAGTTATCCGTCCGCGCATAAATGCCGGCGACAAAACCCGATGGCGGCAACAAGATCAGCGGATTTCGACCGCTGCCGATCGGATCCGCAGCACGTACCCACGGATAGTAAATCGCGCCATAGTCGCCCGCCGCTTTATCCAAAGGCGTGCCTGCTTGTCCGGAGACCGCGAACTCGCGCGCGCTGCCGGAGCCGCTCACGCGGATCACGTCGTCAGGTTGTGAGCCGTCAAGCCGGGCTGAATTCACGTCTGCGACTAAACCTACGTCCGCGACGTAAAAACAATCCTGAAGCGGTCGCTGGTTTTTGCAGTAGGCCATTCCGGCGTTCACTGTCTGAACGTCGCCGCGACCCGGAATAGCAACGATGTTAACGTCGGTGAGTTTGTCGAGCGCGCGCAGGCCGGTGCCCGTCACGGTGCTATTTACTGCCGCCGCACCAACATGACTGACGTTTGCCGTCACACCATCGCTTCCGCCGGTAAGTTGAGTCGGAACGGAATTCGCGGGACGTGCGGTGACGTTTGTTCCTACCGGAAAAGCGATGAATTCCGAACGACTATTGACGAGTGTACGGACGTAATTCGGCGGGCTTGGATCGGTAGCCACGGCGCTGCGGAAAGTAACGTTGTCGTACGTCTCAACAACATTCGCGCGAGCTTCCTGAACAGTCCTGCCAAACATCACGGCCAATTTGAAGTTGTTGGCGTTGCCGTCGGAGCTGTCCTCGGTCGCAACCCAAATACTGTTTCCCCATTCGCCTTCATTCGCTGCCACGATCGACAGTGAACTGGCAGGCGGACTCAGGGGCGGACTGGTGATAGAAACGCGTGCAAGAGCGACTCCAGCTGGAGCTACGCGAACGATGTAAAGTCGCCGGCCACCATTCTCATAGAAGGAACGGACGGCGTAGGTGAGAAAGCTGTCGCGGCGGAAGCCCCCGAACTGCCGAGTGTAGTCAGTGAGACTGGTGACCATGACCGGTTGTGCTGCGCGACCTGTTGGCAGGACGGTGCCGGGTATTGGACCCTTGTCGGCTACGCCGATGAATGCGGCCGTAGAAGTGCTGACTCCCTCAATAGGTCGGACACCGGACGACACTTCCTGAACGTATACACCCGGATGGAGAAGTTCTGGCATGGTATCCTCCTCTAATTTTTATCAGTCGCGGATGAACTGAAGACTAATTTACGAAACGGATTTCCTAGTCCTTTGTGGAATACGGTTTACCCTTGGCAAGCTTTTACGATTAGATAATTCCGAAGGCTCTGAGGTACATCGAAGAAACTCTTACTGAAATGCACACAAAGCATCGTGGACCAATGGGGGAAGTCCGAAGACAGTCGAACGCGTGAGGACTAGTCGAGGAGTCACACGTGAACGATTGAAATTTTTGTAGCGCGAAATTTACTCTCAGGTTGTTGATCTGTCAACAACTTTGTAATCAGCAACTTGGCCTGCCAAGAGTAATTGAGCCGCGGATGAACGCGGATGAACGCAGATGTAATCCGCGTTTATCCGCGAAAATCTGCGGCCCAATACTGATCTCCGCGCATTTGTTTGTCTGGTCTATATTACGTAAATCGTTTTTAGCCGGGAATGAATTCGAGTGTATTAACCACACGCTCCGGTTCGGCGAAGCCCGCGACCCATTTTTGCGATCCCTTCGTGTTGTACTTCTCGCCAAACGCTACCGTAACTGCATCAAGAACACGGGCGCTGCGGACCAGCTTGCCTCGAACAGTAATTTCGCGCTCTCCGATCTGAATCGTCCCAGCCGGTTGCTTCTTGAACGCGCGGAACCATCCGGTCGGCTTGTCGCTCCACGAGCGCGCAAACACTCTTCCGTCAACCACGACAACCCACACACCCGTGTACTTGTGTTCAGTTCCCGCACGAACGCCCATAATCTTCGCGCTTTGTGCGGCTTCCACTATGGTTTTAGCAAACTTTGAATCCATGGCTCACAACGCCAAAGGCGCGGAATATGAAAGTTGACTTTCGTATACGACAGCGATACTGTCCGCGAGTTTACACTCAACCGACGAGCTGAAACTCTCAGTCAAGGAGAAAACCAATGCCGGATCCATTAAATGCAGTCGTTGATCTCTCACATCACAATGGCAACGTAAATCTTCAACAAGCCGCAGGCGACGGAATCATAGGCGTTATTCATAAAGCCACGCAGGGTCAAACGGGTCTTGACCCGATGTATCAAACCAATCGAACTAATGCGCAAAATGCCGGCCTCTTGTGGGGCGCTTATCACTTTGCAACCGGTGGCGACGGCGTCGCGCAAGCCGAGCACTTCCTTCAGGTCGTCGGATCTTTTGAAAACACTCTTCTCGTTCTCGACTTCGAACAAAATCCAAGCGGCAGCAGCATGTCGCTGGAGGACGCGCGGAACTTTGTTACTCACGTCAACGAGGTCACCGGCAGGTTTCCGGGTTTGTATTCCGGCTCTTATATAAAGGAGCTGCTCGGCAGCAACAAAGATCCGATTCTCGCTCAGTGCTGGTTCTGGTTAGCACAATACGGTCCCACCGCGGTGATACCTGCCAATTGGACGACATGGACCATGTGGCAATACACGGACGGCGCCGTCGGTCCGCAGCCGCACTCAGTCGCGGGTATCGGAAACTGCGATCGAGATAAATTCAACGGCACGGAAGATCAACTAAGAACCTTATGGCAAGGCTAATTTTTGTCCCGCGGGAACGTACTGTAGGGGCGGCCCTCCGTGGCCGCCCTTGGTTTGAACATGACGCGGAAAGACGACGTCGCTCGGTCTTAAGGCGTCGTGCTCCGACCAAGGGCGGCCACGGAGAGCCGCCCCTACAGTACGTTCCGCAACGTTAAATTAATTTTTGCCAGCTTTCCTTGTGGCGGCGAAGAGGGCGAGGGCGGAGCCGCCGACAAACAATAATGCACCACCAACAACGCGTGCCTGATTGGGAATTTGGCGAATGCCTGAATCAGTGATCACGACTCCCGACTTGGGCTCCACGTACAAAGCGCGATATGCGATCACGCCACCAACAGTGGCAATTAAGATCCCGACGATCAGGAGGAGCGATTTCATTTCCCCTTGAACGTAGGCGTGCGTTTCTCCAAGAATGCGCTTACGCCTTCGTCTTTGTCTTCCGTCGAGAAACAGAGCGCAAAGAGATCGACTTCACGTCGCAGTCCCTCGTCGAGATTGGAGCGAGATGCCAGCTTCACTGCTTCCTTCGCAAGCTGCAGCGCGATCGGGCTCTTATCGGCAATGCGGATTGCGATCTCCATCGTCTTCGCTTCAAGCTGCTCGGCTGGTACGACGTGGTTAACCAGCCCGATCGAAAACGCAGTTTGCGCATCGATGATCTCACCAGTGAGAATCATCTCCATCGCTTTTCCTTCGCCAACCAAACGCGTCAGACGCTGCGTGCCACCGCCACCGGGAATGATGCCGAGATTGATTTCGGGTTGACCAAACGACGCCGTCTCACTTGCGACACGAATGTCGCACGCGAGCGCGAGCTCGCAACCACCGCCGAGACAGTAGCCATTGATCATCGCAATCACAGGCTTTGGAAAAGTATCGATCGCAGTGAACAACGATCTTCCCATCATCACGTCGCGCTGAGTGATTGACGTGCGTCCCGCAAACTCTGCGATGTCTGCTCCGGCGATAAAAGCCTTGTTACCCGCGCCAGTGAATACAACCACGCCGACTGAATTATCGTTGCGAAGCTCTTCCAGTAAAGCTGCGCCTTCTTCTCGTGTCTTTATATTGAGTGCGTTTCGTTTATCAGGACGATTGATGGTAACGATGGCGACGCGCTCTCGTTTTTCGAGCAGCAAGGTCTCGTAAGTTTCCGGCATTGACAACTCCAGTGTCTCTTGATGATTAAAAAATTACTCGGAGGGAGGACCTTCAGGATCAGTAGTCACTGGTTGCTCGTCGGCTACCCATGACACGAATAGCCGGAGCCAGTTCTCGGTGGGTTCGGCTATCTGCACCCCGACTCGCGCTGTTCCGTAAATTGCAGGCGCAACTCGCACCACGAGGGCAGTCGCTTCGATCGGCGTGCCGTCCGGCCGGTGCGCGCGAATGTACAAACGTTCTCCGCGAGTAACCTTCTGGTTCAGATGAAAGAGCGCGCCTGAAGTCGAGATGTCGTCAGTTTCGGTCGGCTCACTCCAGGCGGAGCCATCTTCTGCGCGACCGGAAATCACGACCGGCAGCCGCAACGACATTCGTAACGCAAACCGTCTCTCTTCGTTGTTGTAGGGAGTACTCATTGTTCAGCAACAGAAGCTTAGGAAGACTGTGCGCGACGCGCGTCTTCTTTGCTCCAATCGTAAAATCCCTGACCCGTTTTCTTTCCCAACTTCCCTTCACTCACCATCCGTCGCAAGACTTCAGGTGGTTTAAATGCCTCTGAACCGAGCTCTCGATGAAGATACTCGGCAATATTGAGACGCACGTCGAGTCCAACGAGGTCCGTTAGCTTGAGTGGACCCATCGGATGGTTGTAGCCGAGCTCCATCGCAGTGTCGATATCCTTCGCACTGGCTACTCCCTGCTCAAACATTCTCATCGCTTCGAGACCCAGCACCACCCCCAGACGACTCGAAGCAAAGCCGGGAACGTCTTTTACGACAATTGGCTCTTTCCGTAGCTTCTGTCCTACAGCCGTGACGACGTCGACAGTCTCCGTGCTGGTCTTTTCACCAACTACGATTTCAAGCAGTCGCATGATATGCACAGGGTTAAAAAAGTGCATACCAATAACGGCTTCGGGGCGTTTCGAAGAACTGGCTATCTCGGTAATTGACAGCGACGACGTATTGCTCGCGAAAATGAAAGGGTGGTCGGACGCGGATTCGAGTTGCCGGAGGATGTCTTTCTTGAGTTCCAGTTTCTCCGGCGCGGCCTCAATGATCACATCTGCTGCCGCACACTCCTTCAGGTTCGTTGTGCCATGAATATGCTGCAAGGTGCGGTCGCGATCGTCTTCAGTCAACTTGCCGAGTTTCATTCCTTTGGCAAGGTTACCTTCGATCGCCTTAACTCCTCGAGCAAGCGATTCACGATCGACATCGTTGAGTAAGACCTTAAAACCCGCTAACGCGGCAACCTGGGCAATGCCATGACCCATGGTGCCGGCGCCGATCACGGCAATCATTTGTATCGTTTCCGAACCGCTTCCTGGGCTGCTCATCTTGCGGAGAACCGGGCTAAAGCGCCTCCAGACAACAGAAGCCACACGGTTCGACTACCCCAATAACCGTAGTTATACTATACGCTCAACCGAAAAGGCTATACTCGTGTTGATCGATTTGGATTGAACACCTCCTTGGAGTGCGGTGCTTGGCACCGCTTTGGTACCAAAGCGCCGACAAGTCGGCGCACTCCAAGGAGGTGTCAGAAGGAACAAACCTCAAATAATGGATAACGAAACTATTAAGAGAGATGTCGTCATCATTGGTTCGGGCCCCGCGGGTCTGACAGCAGCCATTTACACCGCTCGCGCGAGCCTGAAACCGCTGCTAATCGACGCCCCGGTTGACGCGGCAAAGCAAACTGCGCCTGGCGGACAATTGATGATCACCACCGACGTCGAGAACTATCCCGGTTTTTCGGAAGGAATCCAGGGTCCCGAACTGATGCACGAGTTTCGCAAGCAGGCTGAACGGTTCGGAACCGAGTTTCTCGAGGCGTGGATTACTGAAGTCGACCTTTCAGAACGTCCGTTTCAGCTCTATACCCAGGACAAAACGATATCGACAGAGACGTTGATTATTGCTTCCGGCGCATCGGCAAAATGGCTTGGCATTCCGGGCGAAGCGAAAGTACCGGACGGTTTTGGCGGCAATGGGGTTTCGGCTTGTGCAACGTGCGACGGTCCTTTGCCGGCATTTCGAAATCGGACTTTAGTTGTGGTTGGCGGCGGCGACACAGCGATGGAAGAAGCGACGTTTCTGACGCGTTATGCCGCGAAAGTTTACGTTGTTCATCGTCGTGACAGGTTGCGGGCGTCGAAGATCATGCAGGATAAAGCGTTCCAAAACGAGAAGATCGAGTTTATCTGGAACACAGCAATGCAGGAGATTTTGGGAACACCGGAAGATGGTGTTACGGGTGTTCGACTGCGCAATCTGCAGACGGATGACGAACGCGTCTTTCCATGTGCGGGAGTGTTCGTTGCCATAGGCCACAAGCCGAACACGGACTTGTTCAAAGGCCAGCTGGATATGGACGAGATTGGGTATTTGAAGACTTCCGGTCACTCGACGGCGACCAACATTCCCGGGGTCTTTGCGTGTGGCGACGTTCAGGATTCGGTTTACCGGCAGGCGATTACGGCGGCGGGCACTGGGTGCATGTCCGCTATCGACGCCGAACGTTTTCTGGATCATCTGCCGGTGGCGATGCCGAGCGGTGAAGAGGTTACGATGGAAGGTGAACACGTCACACCGGATCACAAGGCGATCATCACGGCCGATGGGCATATGATTTCGAACGCAGAGTGAACACGGATGAACGCGGATTTAAAGCAGGATGATTGAGTCATCTTTTTTGCGGCGCGGTGGGACTCGGACAGAGCGTTCCGGGATTTCGATGGGGTTTTCGTTGAGGGGGCAGGGTTCGCAGTAGGCCCCGATTCGCTTCTTGCGGTCCTCACATTCATTACACTTCAGGGCAAGACCGAGTTGGCGCAGGGATTCTAGAAGCGGCAATAGCAACATGCCGCGCTGTGTTAAGGCGTACTCGATGTGTGGTGGATTGCCGCCGAAGTCTGTGCGCTCGACCAGTCGATCCTTTTCCATGTCGCGCAACCGACCCACGAGTGTGCGACTGCTGATCGGGAAAAGACTGTTCAGCAACTCCATCGTACGCTTTGGCCCACCCAGCAACTCCCGCACGACCAGCATCGTCCACTTATCACCGAGCATCTGTAGTGCTCCAGTGATTGGACAGCCATCGAGTTCGCGACGTTTCATCGTGGGCTAAGGTCTCAAATTAATATTGTATGTTTTGATTTTCGAGTTGAGTGTAGTGGCGTTCATGCCCAGCAGACGCGCCGCACGCGATTGATGACCACCAGTCTGTTCGAGGGCTCGTCTGATCAGATCGATTTCAAAGCGGCGTACTTCTTCGTAAAAGTTTATACCGCGTCCGATATCGCCGACGGCCGCGTTGCTGGCGCCGTCATGATGTCCGGATGTGACTGACTTCGGATCGCTGATTTCAGTGCGCAAGCATTCTTTCGTGATCTCGTCACCGGGAGCAATCACAACCGCGCGTTCGATCGTGTTCTCCAGCTCGCGAACATTGCCGGGCCACGTATATGCCTCGAGCAGAGCGAGAACTTCCGGCGCCAGTTGCTCCGCGACATTGCGCTCGTTTTCTTCGTTGTACTTCTGAATGAAGTGCTGGGCCAGCGGCAAAATATCTTCGTTTCGATCCCGCAGCGGCGGTAACTCGATCGGAACTACCGCGAGACGATAGTAAAGATCCTCGCGAAAAGTGCCGGAACGGACGGCCTCTTTCAAATCGATGTTTGTTGCGGCGATGATGCGCACGTCAACTCGTCGTGGCGTCGTGTCTCCTAGTGGCGTGAACTCGCGTTCCTGAATAACTCGCAACAGTCGCACCTGGGTTTCAGGCGGAATGTCGCCAATCTCATCGAGAAAGATCGATCCGCCGTCAGCGACTTCGAACAAGCCTTTTTTCGCGGCCACTGCTCCGGTAAATGCGCCTCGCGTGTGTCCAAACAATTCGGACTCGAGTAGCTCTGATGGAATGTTTGAACTATTGACCGTCACAAACGGACGACCTGCACGTGTACTCGCTTCGTGAATTGCCTTTGCGATCAACTCCTTACCGGTTCCGCTTTCTCCAGTTATCAAAACCGTAGAACGCGCGGGCGCGACCTGTTCGACAAGCCGAAAAACTTCCTGCATTACGTCAGAGCGACCGACGATCTCGCCGCGATCGACCGCCTTGCTCATCGCGCGGCGCAGCGTGCGTCGCTCTTCTTCTTTACGACGGCGTTTAATACCGGCGGCGATCGTGGCAGTGATCTGTTCGTTCTGAAACGGCTTTCGAATACAACTAACGGCCCCTCGCTCCCACGCAGCGATTGCGGTATCGAACGTGGCGTAAGCCGTAATCATCACGATCACCGCATCGGGATCCATCTTCAAAAACTCTTCGAGCGCGCGCAGACCACCGATGCCCGGCATCGATACGTCGAGCAGAACGACGTCGAACGCGCGTCGCCCGTATGCCTCGAGACCTTCTTCGCCAGTCTTCGCAAGATCGACACGATAGCCTTCGGCGGTGAGGAGCGTCTCGAGCACCTCGCGCATGATTTCCTCGTCATCAACGACGAGCACTGATCCTTTTCGGGAATTACGTTTTTCCGGTCTCATCACAAAGAAGCGTAAGTGTAACAAACCATCCACAGATTACACAGAGAGGCAAAATAGAAAAACGTTACGATCTTCTGTGTAATGTGTGGAGGCTGGGCCTAGTCACCAACGGCTTGTAGGCGAGCGCGGACGCGCGCAGTCGGCAAGGTGATGCGGAAGGTTGTGCCCTGACCCGGCGTGCTTTCGACAGAAATTCTACCGGCATGTTCCTGAACAATTCCGTACGAGACGGCGAGACCCAATCCGGTTCCCTGACCCACGCCCTTCGTGGTGAAAAACGGATCGTAGATCTTGGCAACATTTTCCGGAGCGATACCGATACCTGTATCGGCGATCTCGGCAACGAGGGATCCATCCTCGGCCGTGCCGGTTGAGACGATGATTCGTCCGCCGTCAGGAATCGCGTCGCGGGCGTTGAGAATCAGATTCGTAAATACCTGCTGCAGTTTACCGGCATTAGCCCAGGCTTCGGGCGCGTCTTTATCGTAGTTTCGAACGATCTCGATCTGATTGCGACGCAGTTGTGGTTCGAGCAGTTGCAAGGTGTCGTCAAGCACACGTGCGACGTTCAGCTCGGCAAACTCTGTCGCGCTGCCGGTGCGTGAAAAATTCAGCAGGTTGTTGACGATGTTTGTCGCCCGCTCAGCCTGCGTACGCACCTTCTGCAGCAACGCATGCTTCGGATCGTTTTCGTTCAACATGCCCAGAAGCATCTGCGTGTACGACGAAACACCCGTCAAAGGTGTATTCACTTCGTGGGCGACGCCCGCAGCGAGTAAGCCAATCGACGAGAGTTTCTCGCGCTGTTGTAACTGCTCTTCGAGAGTGATGCGCTCAGTGACATCTTCGAGGACGACAAGCGCGCCCGTTTGACCTTGTCCATCCTGCAACGGTGCAAGTGCGATATTCAGAACAAGGGCGCGATTGCCGCGCGTTGCGGTGTGAAGCTTATAGATGTTGCGAATCTCTTTGAGCAGCCAGCCATTTTTTCCGAGAACCTGCTTAAGCGTATCGGCGAAATCTTCCGAGAAGAGCTCTTCAACACGACGACCGACAGCCGCGTCTCGTCGCAGGTCAAGCATGTGTTCGAGCGCGGAGTTCAAGCGAGTCACACGCCCTTCGAGATCGACAGCAAGCAGGCCAACATTAATCGACTCGATGATCGATTCGTTGAATTCCTTCAGCATCTTCAGCTCGCTTGCGCGCGCCTGCTGATCCTTGTAAAGCAAACTGTTTTCGATCGCGACTGCCACGTAACCCGAAACAGTGCGGAGAATTTCGACGTCTTCAGACGACAGCAGTCCACCGTCGGCCGATCGTCCGAGGCCGATCACCGCAACCATACGCCCACGAACAACACAGGGCACGTAGTAATGAAGCGAGCGTCGCACCGAACCGGAGCCATTCGACTCGGCGTCGAGATCGAGATCGTCGGCGCGAACCACGCCAGTCTCAGCCGATCGCACACGGATCATTTCACGGAAGTCCATCGGGACAGAGATTGGTGCCGGCAAACCTTCCGAACGTGCTACCACGTATCCCGTCAGCGCAGTGCGCGATTCGACAAAGATCGCAATGCGCTCGACGTTCATCACTTCCTTCAGGCGATTTACAAGAGAATCAAGCAGCGGTTCGATTGCGGTAGTAGCGGAAATCGTCCGACCAAAATCGAGCAGACCATTTCGCAGATTGTAACGCTCGCCGTAGAACAATCGATCGACCTGCTCCTGCAGAAAGTTCTTGACCGGAGCTGCGACCATCACGATCGCGGCCATCGCAAGAACCGCGACAACTACGCGCAATGTGATCTCACCGGAAGAGAAAGACTCATCGGAGCCGAATGCATACAAGCCGCCCGTATAAACGACGACGCCGATGAGCAATGCGATTGCCAGTGTCGTGAGCGCGTAAACAAACACGCGACGCACAACCAGTTCGACGTCCATCAAGCGATAACGCAGCACCGAATACCCAAAGGCAAACGGAATCACTGCGAGTGGCAGAATCGCTACGTCAGTCAGCCAACGATCAGTCGGCGCGCCAAACAGATAGACAACGGCGTACAGCAGAAGAAATGGAGCGACGGCCATAAACGTGCCCCAAACCACCCACTTCACCTGCTGACGAACCGTGGTGCTCTTTGCCTTCAACAAGGTTCTCATCACGAGGGCAGCGCTTGCGGCGAGAGCAACAGCGAGATGGAAAATGTTCAGCCAGTAAAGTGCACCGATCAGTTGTTCTGAAACAGGAATTTTTGCAAAGACAGGAATGGCCTTCGCGATTTCATCGCGCAGGAACACGACAACAGAAAACGCGAGCAACACCAGCGCCGGCAGATACAGCACCACTGCTCGCCACCGTCGCGTCGCAAAAAGCTGTTGCCGCGATGGGTAAAGGGCGCAGAAGTGCAGGAACAACGGCGGGAAAAGAATCAGTGCAGCGTTGTCGAGAAAAGCAATTCCCAGATCGAGATCTCGATAACTGCCAACCGGCGTGTAGAACAGAAACACGAATGCAGCGAGACAGAAAGTCGCGAAGTGAAGAACAAACGGCGCGCGTCCTCCCTGTTTGAAGAGCACGAAGAAGCCGACAAACAGGTAAATCACGCCGATGAGGTTGATGTAGATAACTCTCGGCGTCCATTTATGAAACGCGCCGAGGTGATCCAGGTCAGCCCAGTAAGCATTATCACCTTCGTATGAAGGCCGCTGCATGAGGTAATGGATCTGGCCATCGACGCGTGCCTGTTCGAGATAGATCTGAACGTCGCGAGCTGCCCGGATTTGTTCGGCCCTGGCGTTGTAATCGAGAGTGATGCCGATCAACTTGTCGCCCGGCCGCATCCACGCCCGCTCGGCGGCGGAACCGTGCTCGATGCTGTTGGCAATGACACCTTCTTTTGTGTCGACCCACTCAACACCATCCCACGGCGGTGTTTCGTGTTTGATTCGCTGACGGAAGTTGAGCAGGCCGGCGCTGATCAATAGCGCTGCACCAATTAGCAGAAACCAGGTCTTGGTTGTGATTATCGAGCCCTTCACTGCTGCCTCAACGACGTCACCAATTTCTTATGAATTGGCAGATCTAAATGTTTCAAGCAAAGTATGTTCCCACCACCGAATTTTGCCGATTAGTCCAAAACAGCGGATTCAATGGTCCTAATCGGAGGAAACTGTGGCCCTATTCAAAACCTGCTGAAAGTATCCCGGATGAGGTCTATCCAACTTTTCGGAGTCTCCAAGAATTTGGAAAGCACAGATAATGCGGATCCGTGTTAATCGATCTACACAGATCAGTAAAATCTGTAACATGCCATCTTGGAGGCTAAGGGAGCAGAACCGTTGTGGGTAAGAGGAATTTAGCGGACTGCTCTCTATCTCGTGCCTCTAAAATCTGACCGAGATTCCACCACGAACAGACCGTCGACCATTACCAATGAAGGTAAGGATCTCGCCATTTTCATTGCTTGTTTGTGTGTCCAACAAGTTACGCGCATCGAGAACCGCTTCAGCCCGCACCGGCAAGCCAAAGCTCGGTAAGTCCTGCGTGACCTGAATGCTCAACGACGGATCGTAAACTCCCAATCGTCCCGCGAAAGGATCGATGGCGAATACAGTCGCCTCGGGAGAGAATCGCAGCACGGTCCGCACCTGCGTACCAGTGCGGAAGGAACCTGCCAGCTGCAAAGCGCCGGTTTGAAACATTCCGCTCTCGAAGAGTTCGGCAGGAGACGAAAAACCGGTCGCTGACAATTGTTGTCCACGTCCAAATGCATAACCGGCCGAAGCCGTCCAAACACGATTCAAGCGTTTTGTATAAACCACGCGTATGCCGCGTGAAGATCCCTGCTGATTGGCAACGTCCATAAACGCATCACCGGCTTTGCCCGAGAAGGCACTCGCTGGTCCGCTCAACAAACCGACGCCGCGGCCGCTGGTAGTATCGAAGAATGCAGTCGCTTCAACGTTCGAGCTGTTGTCCAAAACTCTCTCAACGCCGAACTCGAGTCGGTGACTTCGTTCGAGCACTGCCTGTCCATCGATAAAGGCGATTGGACGCTCAGTCTGACTGCGGAAAACAACTTGATCTTCTTCGAACGTCGCAACGCTCTGGATTCCGTCTTCTTCTCCGCCGGAAGCAAACGCAGCTTTCACGCGTGTGCGTGCGTTCGCGTCATACTGAACTCCGAAGCGCGGCGAGAAAGCCTGCGCGCCACCCGCACCGATGAAGCGCGAGTAGTCAAGTCCCATCACGATCACGATACCGTCGCGAACGATCCACTCATCAACAGCGCGCAAGGAAAGTTGTCCGTGCAGATTTGAGCGATCGGTTAGTCTGTTAGTCCAGACTGGAGTTGCGAAACGGGCTCCGGCAGCAGTTACGCCCACGCGATGACGATCGTTGATGCGGAAACGTGTTGATGCTTCGAAACGCTGCGGCGCGTCACTGGTGCCTGTTTGTCCCGAGAAGATCAATTCAACGTCTTCAGAGACCGGTGTTGCTACAGCAAAATTAAGCCCGACGTAGGAAGAGCCAAAAGCATTACTTGCGAAATAGCTTTCCAAAACACCATGCGTTTTTATTCGAGAGTCTGAACTTTTTTCGGTGGGAGCATCGGGTGCGGTTTCCATCGCAGCGGCCCCTGCAGTTTGCTCAGTCTGCTCTTCAGTGGCTGCCTTGATGGCGGAGTCTTCACCTTCGCGAACCTGGAAAATCGAGCGCTTGTTCTGAGCATTTCGCAACGTCCATTTCACGTCGTCGCGATCGTGTCTGCGTTCAGGCAACGTGTTGCCATAACCGACTGGTTCGAGATTGAAGCGATAAACCAGTTCCTGTTGTGCCTTCACGTCAACCGCAGTGAAAACAACTTCGCTGAATCCGAAAGCGACGGCCTTGATTCCATAGCGTCCGGGAAGAATCTTCGCGATGAAGTTGCCATTTTTATCAGTCGTCGTATGTTTCGCCGTCTTCACGCCTTCGCGCATTAACGTGACAAGCGCGCCCGCGAGTGGGTTCCCACGGTTGTCGCGAACTGTTCCTGTGATGGTAGCGAGTGACTTGTTAGAGCCTCCGGCAACTGCGTCGCTCGACATGAACGACACCAGCGCGATGACAGACAAACTAAGACGAAACGCTATTCTCATGCGAAGACCTCCGCGACCAAAGTCCCTTTGGAAGCCAAGACAGGCGAACTGGTTCAGGCGAGGAGACTTTACCTGGAACCGCCAAACAGGCCCTCATTTTCGACCACGCCGCAAACCCCTGTCAAGTAAATAGCCTTAAATTCGGCCAAAAACACGGTAATGGGTGGTGTCTTACTTTGCCTTTCTTCTCTGTGCAACCTCTGTGTTCTCTGTGCCTCTGTGGTTGATTTTTCCACAGGTTTAGTTAACCACGGAGACACAGCGGACACAGAGGGTGCACAGAGAAAACCAAACTAAGACACTCCCTAATTTTGCCGCCCTTTACCCCCACTTTTAGACCGTGCTAGGATCCGAATCCCCTCTAAAACCTGCGGAGTAGAAAAAGCCCCATTTGGGTCCTGATCGAATGATAGACGACGTTCAAACTACCAAACTCCCTAACGGGATTGCTGTCCTGACGGAACATATGCCGGGTCTCAGGTCCGTGACTGCGGGAATCTGGGTCCGCAAAGGATCTCGCCACGAGTCTGCCGAATTAAACGGAATCTGTCATTTTATCGAGCACGCTGTCTTTAAAGGCACCCAACTCCGTAGCGCGAGGGATATTGCCGTTGAAACTGACCGGCTGGGCGGGAATCTGGACGCCTATACGACCCATGAGATGACGGGTTTCACCACAAAGGTTGCGGACACGGCGATTGCTCAGGCCATAGATTTACTCGCCGACCTGGTTTCGCACCCGCGTTTTGAACAGGAAGATCTCGAACGCGAACAAATGGTGATCCTCGAAGAGATGAAAATGGTCGAGGATACGCCTGACGAACTCCTCGGAGAGCTCTTCAACGCGGCGTACTTTCCGAATCAACCACTCGGCCGTCCTATCGAAGGCACGCGGGAAACCGTTCCGACTTTCGATCACAAGACCACTGTCGGTTTTCACGCGCGCGAGTTTTCTTACAGCAATCTCGTCGTCGCGGCAGCAGGAAACGTCAATCACCAGCGTCTGCTCGAATTGGTCGGCACTGCGTTTGACGGTTGTGAAAGTGGCGCTGCACTGCGACCGCAGGCACTTGAGCATGGCAAACCGCGTCCCGCAGCGCCGATTCTGATCGAACAGAAAAGCGAACTCGAACAAGCGCATCTCGTGCTCGCGACGCCGTGGCCACATGCGCTCAGCAACGATCGTTACGCTGCGAGCCTCCTGGCTTCAGTCATTGGTGGAGGAACTTCGAGTCGTCTTTGGCAGAAGATTCGTGAAGAGCGAGGCCTCGCTTATTCGGTCGGCGCCGCGGGCAGTGCGTTTTCCGATGTCGGTGTCTTTAACATTTACGCGGGAACGTCGCCCGAGTATCTCGATCAGGTTTTGGATCTCTCACTAGCTGAGCTGCGCGAGACATCGCGAAATCCTGTGACTGAAGAGGAACTGCGAATCGCGAAGGACCAGGCGATCTCGTCGATCCTTCTCGGACTCGAGTCGTCAAGCGCACGTGCCGGCACACTCGCGCGGCAGGAGATCATTCACGGCCGTCGCATCCCTCCAGATGAAGTAATCGAAAAGATCCGCAACACCACCCTTGATGAGCTTCAGGAAATCGCACGCACTTACTTTAAATCCGAAACACTTTCACTCGGCGTCCTGGGAAACCTCAACGGATTTAAAGTCGAACGCGCTGACCTGGAGATCTAGAGTCACAAAAAACACAAAAGCACCAAAGACACAAAAAAGGCGACCTCTGATATAGTGGTCAGTTCTTCAGGTCAACTGACTATCTTGTGCTTTTTGTGCCTCTCTTGTCGCTTAAATGAAAGTTACCGTTCTTGGCAGTGGTTCAACTGGTAACGCTGTTTTGATCGTTGCCGGTAACACGCGCGTTCTTGTCGACGCCGGCTTAAGTGCAAAAGAGATTGCTCGCCGTCTCGCAATGGTCGGCGAAGATGCGCAACGACTTGACGCGGTGCTTGTAACGCACGAACACGGCGATCATGCCGGCGGCTTGCGCGTGCTACTCAGTTCGGTCGATTGTCCTGTTTACATCTCCGGGAAAACACTTGACGCGTATATAAGTGAAAGAGAGAACGTCACTAACGACGAGCCGCGCCGCCGGGCCAAAGCGTTGCGCGATCGAGTAGAAGAGATTGAGTCGAGTAAAGATTTTCGCATCGGCGAGATTGACTTTCATCCGTTCACGATTCCACACGATGCGGTGGACAACTTTGGTTTCACTGCAACTCACCAGGGCGTGAAGATCGCCACTGTGATGGACTTTGGTCACATCACAACGCTTGTTAGTGAATGTCTGCGTGGTTGCGCGGCGATCGTTATCGAGTCGAATCACAGCCGCGACATGCTCAAGGCATGCGACAATTATCCGTGGGAGCTGAAGCAGCGCATCCTGTCGCGACTCGGTCACCTCTCAAACGAGGACCTCGCCGATTGGATTCGACGTGGTTTTGACGGATGTGCGAAATACATCGTCCTCGCTCATCTTTCACAACGCGCAAACAATCCCTACCTCGCCAAGATCAACGCCGAGGTCGCACTGCAGGAACGAGCACCGCTGTTTGTCGGTTTCACCGAGGTCAGTCTCTCCTATCCTAAGGAACCGACGCCCTGGATCGAGGTATGAGCGAGACGCGCTACCCTCTTATCCTCCTAATCGTACTTTTATCTGTGCTATCAGTGGCTGCCTGTCGGCAAGACACCGAGCGCGGTCGTGTTCCTTCCGAAGTGCAGGAAGTGATCGCAAATGTCGGCGATGATATTGCTTATGAACGCTACGAAAAGATCTATAACGAGGCGTCAGAGCTTTGGCGACGGGATGTCACGCTCGATCAATCAAACGAAGTGTTCAAAACGCTGCGGACAAAGCTCGGGAAAGTGACATCGCGTTCGCTTCATACGGCCACCGAGCAACAGAATTCAAGCGGGCCGTTAAAAGGCCACGTCTTCCTGCTGAGTTATGAAACAAACTTCGAACGTGGCGACGGCATGGAGAATTTCACGTTGATCGAAGAAAATGGTCGTTGGTTGCTGGCTCGTTACTTTGTAAATTCAACTGCCTTGAAATAATGGTTCATCTTGTTAATCCTGATAATCATGTAAATCCTGTGAAGCCAAACTTTGGGGCTAGGCTCGCAACATATTTTTATAGGATTTACATGATTAGACATGATTTACATGAAAAGGCACCTTAAGCATCGATGATCGATCGTTACACCTTGCCCGAGATGGGCGCGCTCTGGTCGGAGCAGAACAAGTTTCAGAAATGGCTCGACGTGGAAATCGCTGTGTGCGAGGTCCACGCTGAGATGGGTACGATTCCGCATGACGCTTTGGAACAGATCAAAGCGCGCGCACAGTTTTCAGTTCAGCGTATTAACGAGATTGAAAAGACGACGAACCACGATGTCATCGCGTTTACTACCAATCTCGCGGAGTCGATCGGTGAAGCAAGCCGATTTGTTCACTACGGTCTGACGTCTTCCGACGTCGTCGATACTGCCAACGCACTCTTGCTACGTGACTCCGCCGACATCCTGCTCAAAAAACTCGACACGTTGATCGAGACGCTGAAGCGTCGCGCCCTCGAGTTTAAGAACACGCCGCAAGTCGGACGCACGCACGGCATCCACGCCGAACCGACTTCTTTCGGTTTGACTTTCGCGCTCTGGTTCGACGAGATGCGCCGCAATCGTGAGCGACTGTCGCGAGCGCGCGAGGCAGTGGCTGTGGGAAAGATCAGTGGTGCCGTCGGCGCGTTCGCACACCTCGATCCGTCGGTTGAAGAAAGTGTTTGCGCACGACTAGGATTGAAACCAGCGCCCGTGTCGACACAAGTAATTCAGCGCGACATCTACGCCGAATACTTAACAACACTCGCGATCATCGCATCGTCGCTGGAAAAGTTTGCACTCAACGTTCGTCACTGGCAGCGCACGGAAGTGCGCGAGGCGCAGGAACGGTTCACTAAAGGTCAAAAAGGTTCGAGCGCGATGCCTCACAAACGCAATCCGATCATCTCGGAACGCATCTGCGGCATCGCGAGAGTGATTCGCGCCAACAGCATCGTTGGACTCGAGAACGTTGCCCTCTGGCACGAGCGCGACATCTCACACTCGTCAGCCGAGCGCGTCGTGCTGCCCGATTCGAGCACCGCGCTCGACTACATCCTGCAAAAAGCGATTAATCTGATCGACGGTCTGGTGGTTTATCCGGAACGCATGCTGGAGAACCTCAACGCCACCAAAGGTCTAATCTTCAGTGGTCAGCTCCTGCTCGCGCTGACTAACAAGGGTTTGTCACGCGAGACTGCGTACGACTTTGTGCAACGCAACGCGATGCGAGTGTGGGACGAGGATCGAGATTTTCGAGAACTCGTGAAAGCGGACAACGATATCAAATCGCAACTGTCCGCAGACGAAATAGATCGCGTCTTTTCGCTGGATCATTACCTGCGAAACATCGACGCGATCTATCGAAGAGTAGGGATAACTTAGGTTGGTTTTCTCTGTGCAACCTTTGTGTTCTCTGTGACTCTGTGGTTATGAATTCTCAGCGAACATCAACCACGAAGACACAGAGATTGCACAGAGAAGCAAAACTCGAAACTGTCCTATTTCTGCGAAAACTTCTCGGCGAAGTTTCCGATAACCGGCAGTTTGAAATACTGGCCTCCATAAGCCTTGATCAAGCACATGACCCACCCTACGAGGATGGCGATGAGAAGCACGATCCAAATCAACGTCGACACCAAAGTCAACAATGTGGTCATGAGACCGGAAACCTGGCTGGCAATCAGGAAGAAGACAAACAGAATAACCCACAGCACGGTTGCGATAATGCCAACAAGCACGTTGAACAGTAGCGACTGCATCGCGTGAAAACGGACCAGTCGGCTATCTTTTTCAATCAGGAAGAAAACCAGCCCTGAGACCCAGCCAAAAACGTATGACAGCAACGCGGCAATGTTTTCATCGAGTCCCGTACTTGATTTACCTGGGGCGGTTTGGACGGGCGGCGCTGGGGCGGTTTGGACGGGCGGCGGGTTTTGCATTATAAGTTTCTCCTGTTAGAAAGGGTTCGATCCGGGCGCGACAGGTCTACGAGCCGGAGATATTATCCAACAAGTGCTTCTTAAGCAATGCTGTGTTGATCCCCGCGTGGCAGGTAACTGATGAAAGCCAAAGTTTATGTAAACTTGAAGTCCGGCGTGCTCGACCCGCAGGGCAAAGCAATCCAACACTCGGTAGAGTTGCTCGGTTTCTCCGGAATTTCCGACGTCCGGCAGGGCAAATACTTCGAGATTTCGCTCGATGGAAGTCTGGATCAACAACGGGCGCTTGAGTCAGTCGAGAAGATGGCTCGCGAAGTCCTGTCCAACCCCATAATCGAAGATTACCGCGTGGAGATAGAAGCGTGAAATTCGGCGTTATTGTTTTTCCGGGATCGAACTGCGACCACGATGCCTATCACGTGATCTCGAAACACGTGGGCCAGCCGGTAGATTTCATCTGGCATCGCGAAACTGATCTTTCGACCTACGACGCAGTGATTCTTCCCGGCGGTTTTTCTTACGGAGACTATCTTCGCGCCGGCGCTCTCGCTCGTTTTTCCCCCGTGATGAATTCGGTCAAGAAATTTGCCGAGAGCGGACGATTTGTACTCGGAATATGCAATGGCTTCCAGATTCTCTGTGAAGCCGGACTCCTTCCCGGTGCTCTAATCCGCAATCGCGACCTGCATTTCATTTGCGAGCATATACACGTGCGGGTAGAAACGTCCGACAGTCCTTATACAAATGAAATGCAGAAGGGGACGGTGCTGCGCATTCCGATCGCACATGCCGAAGGCAACTACATCTGCGACGACAACACGCTCGCAGAACTTCAGCGCGAAGATCGGATCGTGTTTCGTTACTGTGAACCAGATGGAAGTATCACGGACGGGGCAAATCCAAACGGGTCGCGTGACAATATCGCGGGGATCTGTAGCCGCGAACGGAATGTGCTTGGATTAATGCCACATCCGGAACGTGCGTGTGAGGATCTTCTCGGATCGAGTGATGGTCGCGATATTTTCCGCTCACTGGCGGCCACTGTCGCGGCCGCAGTTTAAAAACTCTTCCGGTTAAACTTATGAAACGAATACTACCCTTCATCATTATTCTTGTTGTTCTCGGTGTCGCACTGACCAGCGCCTGGTATCTGACACGTTCGATACCGGCTTCGCAGAACCCTGCGGCGAATCAGCCGGCGGCATCACCAGGTTCACAGGCTTCACCGGCGCAATCGCAACAGCCTGTTTTGACCGGCGTTCCGGGAGCTGAGCCCGCGCATACGCATGGACCTGCAAATGCACCTGTGAAGTTGGAAGAGTTCGGCGATTTCGAGTGTCCGCCATGTGGAATCTTTCATCCGATACTCAAACAGATGGAGGAAGAGTTTGGCGATAAGTTGCAGGTCACTTTCCGTGAGTTTCCACTTGTGCCAACTCACCAGCACGCGCTTGCGGCAGCTTCGGCAGCCGAAGCCGCGGGTCTGCAGGGCAAGTTCTGGGAGATGCATCATCTGATCTACGTCAACCAGAACAACTGGAAAAAAGAGTTTGATGTTCGACCGATCTTCGAAGGTTACGCGAAACAGATCGGTATCGACGTCGAACGATTCAAACGCGACGTCCAGAGCGATCTGGTGGCGAACCGGATCACGCAGGATGGAAAGCGCGGCCGCTCGCTCGGCGTGAAGGGGACACCGACAGTTTTCATAAATGGGCGCGAAGTCTCGTTTGAAAATCTCCCGGCGGAGAAACTCCGGGTCGTGATTCAGAACGAGCTTCGCAATGCCCCAAAATGAAAAAGATCTACATTCTCGCGGCGCTGCTTTCATTACTCGGACTCGCCGACGCGCTTTACCTCACGATTGAGCACGTCACAGGGCAAACAGTCGTCTGCACCATTCTTTCCGGATGTTCGGAAGTACTCAGCAGTCAGTATGCGGTGGTGGCGGGAATTCCGTTGGCGGCAATTGGCGCTGCTGCGTACTTCACAGTTTTTAGTCTCGCCATTCTGGCTATGTTTGAGTATCGCATCGCCGGTAAGATTTTGACGCCACTCGTCATCGCGATGTTTTTCGTGAGTGTGTGGTTGTTCTACCTGCAGGCTTTCGTCATCCGCCAGTTTTGCCAGTACTGCCTGATCTCCGCCGCGATCACAACCTGTTTGTTGGTAATAGTCCTCAGTCTGCGATGGTTTAAGCCTGCCGTTCAGTGAATGGTGTGGATTTCTCTGTGCAACCTCTGTGTCCTCTGTGTCTCTGTGGTTAACTGTTCTGCGGGGGAAAACCACCACAGAGACACAGAGGACACAGAGGTTGCACAGAGAAGGACACCACCATTCAATGACCGCATTTGTTCCCGCGCCTCCATCCGTGTAAGGTATTCAATTCAAAACAGACTAAGAAGGTGGCAGAAATGGTTCAGCAGCAACCAACAGTCTCGGATATTTTCCGGCGAGCGCAATCGTTGCGACAGGAGCACCCGGACTGGTCGTTAAAACAGCTCAGCGAGCAACTGGTCAAAGTCTTTTCGGGTGGACCATTTCCGCCGCTTCATAATTTGACGATTCCCGAGCAGGACGAACGCGCGCCCGAAGAAGACTGGACCGCCGGGCTTCCGATAGTCAGACGAGGAATTCAACTCCAGAACTGGAACGAAGTTGTAGCTGGCATAATTCTGAGTTTTGAACAAACGGAAAACTACGAACGTCAGCGGGGTCCCGAAGGAAGTCGTGATGATTGGCACGATCGAAGTGTCGGTATCGACGATGCGGTTGCGAAGGGTGTCGGCAAATGGATGCCGGAGGAGTTGATCGCGCTCGCGGAACGAAAAGGAAAGAAAACCACTTAAGAGTTTCACGCAAAGGCGCCAAGTTGCAAAGTTAAGGCTTCTCTGCTTACTTTGCGCCTTTGCGTGAACTTTGCGCCTCTGCGTGAAACAGTTTTTTAGGATTAACACTCATGAGTTTTCTCGACAATTTATTCCAGGATCCAAAGTACCAAACAACCGATCCACGTAAGCCTGAAGAGATCGACGATTCGGAGATCATCATCAGTCCCGACACGCGGCGGGAGAAACGAATACCGCCCGGACAATCACGCACGAAGAAGTGGCCCGTGCTCGACGCTCACGGAACCCCCGATATCGATCTGGCGAATTGGACGTTCGAAGTCGAAGGCCTTGTCGAGAATCATCTCAACTGGTCGTTGGATGAGTTCATGCAACTGCCGCCGGTGCGCGTCTACGCGGACTTTCACTGCGTGACACGCTGGTCGCGGCTCGACAATGTTTGGAGTGGTGTTTCAGCGAGAGAGATCGCGCGACTGGCTGGTGTGAAACCGGAAGCGAAGTTTGTGCTGGCACTGGCTTACGACTACGGTTGGACCACGAACGTTCCTATCGAATACTTCCTCAACGAAGACTCCCTCTTTGCATGGTCTCATGATGGCCGACCGATCCCACCTGAGCACGGCGGACCCGTACGTTTGATCATTCCCCAACTTTACGCATGGAAGTCGGCAAAGTGGGTGAAAGGCGTACGCTTCCTCGAACACGATCAGGCCGGCTACTGGGAAGAGGGCGGCTATCATATGCGTGGGGTGCCATGGGGTCCGGGCGACGGTGAACGATTCCGCTGGTCGTGAAAGCGTGATGTCAGATCGACCAGCAACAACTCCAAAAGACGCCGCCGCAATAATCCTTTTACGGCAAGACACTGATCCCGCAAATCCCGAAGTTTACTGGATCAAGCGCAGCGACAAACTCGCGTTTTTAGGCGGATTTCACGCATTTCCCGGTGGACAAATCGACCCGGAAGACGCCGAAGTCGACGTCCGAAACGCACCAAATCCGCAAATCGCGACGATGATCAGCGGCGCCGCGCGTGAGTTGTTCGAAGAGCTCGGCGTGCTTGTTGTTCGCGGCGGCGAAACACTCACGAAAGGTCAACGAGTTTCAATCCTCGACGATCTTGAATCGCGACGGATGACATGGCCCGCGCTGCTAAAACATTATGAGTTGTATCTCGACGCCGACGATTTCACTTACGTCGGCCGCTGGGTGACGCCACCCTTCAACGCCAGACGTTTTGACACGTGGTTCTTTCTCGTTAAGTGTCCACCGAGACAGGAACCAAACGTTATTGAAGGTGAACTGGCGAGCGGTGAATGGCTGCCGGCGCGAGATGCCTACGATCGCTGGTTACATGATGAGGTTGTGGCTGTGCCGCCAACGCTGCATGCGTTGCGAACTCTCGGCGCAGGTGTTGCTCCGGATCTCGTCGAGCGCTTCTTATCAATTCCACACGCTCATGGCGAAATTTGTCGCCGGATCACGTTTCGACCAAACTACATTTGTTTTCCGGTTCGAACACCAACGAGACCGCCTGCAACTCACACCTGTTGCTACATCGTTCACAACTCCAGAGAGATGTTGATCTTTGATCCCGGATCTCCGTGGGAGGATGAGCAGCAAGCGCTCGCTTCATGTCTCGACGATATGATCGGCGAGGGGAGGCAAGTGCGCGAGATCATTATCACGCATTTGCATCCGGATCACGTCGGTGGAGTGAATGCACTCAAAGAACACCTGGGCGGTAAAGTTCCCGTCGCTGCACATGCAAGAACTGCTGAAGCTCTAAACGACATTCAAGTCGATCGTCTAATCGAGGATAACGACCTCATTACTCTGGAGGGCGAACCGACGATCACTCTGCGTGCTTTGCACACACCTGGTCACGCGTTAGGCCATCTTTGTTTTCACGACGCCGAGCGCGGCGTGCTGCTCACGGGCGACAACATCGTCGGCGTCGGTTCCGTGTTGATCGATCCGCCGCAGGGAAACATGCGCGACTATCTCCACTCGCTCGAACGGATGCGCTCGTTACCGAATCTCACCGTTCTTCTCGGCGGTCATGGACCCGCCGTCGCGACTCCATATCAAAAGATCGACGAATACATCGGGCATCGACTCGAGCGCGAGCGAAACATTCTCGAGGCCGTGCGCGCAGGGGCTACGACTCCCAAAGAGATCGTCGCACGCGTCTACACGGATGTTTCTCCGAAAGCGTACGCGATGGCCGAGCGCGCCGTCTTAGCACATCTCGAAAAACTCCGCGACGACGGATTAGTATCCACAGATTACACAGATTCATAAACCATTCTGTGTAATCTGTGGATAAAGAGTTAGAATCTCTCCCCGACCAAAACATATGGATTACCCAAGAACCCTTCGCGAACTCAGGGCGGCCAGGTATCAACCCCTCTCCGTCAAAGACGAACTGCGCCTCAACCTAATTCGAAAACTACGCACGGGTGAGAAGTTGTTTCCCGGGATTGTCGGTTACCAGGAGACGGTGATTCCGCAACTGATCAATGCGATTCTGTCGCGGCACAACATAATCCTGCTCGGTCTTCGCGGACAGGCCAAAAGCCGCATAATTCGTCTGCTGACCGATCTGCTGGACGAGCGTATACCCATCATTGCCGGGTCTGAAGTCAACGATGATCCGTTCCGGCCGATCTCCGCTTACGGACGACAGATGCTGGAGCAAAACGGCGAATTGACTCCGGTCGAATGGATCGGTCGCGATGCGCGTTTTGTCGAAAAGCTTGCGACACCCGATGTGACTGTCGCCGACATCATTGGCGACGTCGATCCGATCAAAGCGGCCAAGGGCGGTCACCTGCTGAGTGATGAATTGACGATTCATTACGGTCTGCTGCCACGCGCGAATCGCGGAATCTTCGCCATCAATGAGTTGCCTGACCTCGCCGGAAAGATCCAGGTCGCACTCTTCAACATCATGCAGGAAGGCGACGTGCAGATTAAGGGATACCCGGTGCGTCTCCAACTCGACGTGATGCTCATGTTCTCTGCAAACCCGGAGGACTACACCGCGCGCGGCAAGATCATCACGCCACTCAAAGACCGTATCGGCACCGAGATCATGACGCACTATCCCAAGGAGCTGCCGCAGGCAATTGAGATCACGCGGCAGGAAGCCTGGACCGATCGTTTCGACACGCACGATCAACTGCTAATTCCGGAGTTCATTCGTGAAGTCGTCGAACAGATTGCGTTTGAAGCACGCGACGATAATCACGTCGACAAGCATTCAGGCGTCTCACAACGAATGCCGATTACGGTGATGGAGTCGGTAGTTTCGAATGCTGAGCGGCGGTCGCTTTTGACTGCTGAAGCATTCGTTGTGCCTCGTATTTCTGATATCTACGCGGCAATCCCGTCGATGACGGGCAAGATGGAGTTGGAGTACGAAGGCGAGCAGCTCGGTGCCAATCGCATCGCGCGCGATCTCGTCAAGCGTGCGGCTGGTGAAATTTTTGAAGGCTATTTTGTCGGTATCGATTTCTCCAGAACCGTGCAATGGTTTGACGAGGGAAACAAGCTACTGCTCGCCGACACTGCCGCGGCGGCGGAATGCGTAAATCTCATCGAGGCTATTCCGGAGTTGCTGGAGACGGCGATGATTCCGTTCGATTTTCAACGATCCGATACGGGAAGGCTTGTCGCCGCTTGTGAATTGGTGCTTGAGGGTTTGTACGCGGAGAATAAGATCAGTCGTAACGAAGAAGGTGGTTACGCGGCTGTCACTAAAGCGAAGAAAGATCGACGGGGGATGATCTACGACGATCTGACTGAGACTGGGAAATATAGTTAGTCCACAGATTACACAGATGACGCAGAAAAAGAATCTGCGAAATCTGTGGATGGTTTAGATGAAATTTAAGTATTCAAAGTTTCAGGGGTTCGATGTCTTCGGGATCAACCTGGGCGAGTTGATGGACGGCATGTCCGACGCCTTGCTCGACTCCGGTTACGACGACGACTATTACTGGACCCGCCAACGAAAGACAACCGACACTTCGCTCGATGCTTTGCGCCGCGCGTTGCTCCAGGCGCTGATGAACCAGGGGCTTGTAAACGAGAACCAGATCCGTGAAATGCTCGCTCATAACGAAGGCAAGTTTCGCGGTTCGCTGCTCGAGGAATTGTTGAATCAGCTAATCGAGCGACTGGTTGAAGAAGGTTATCTGACGCTTCACGAAGAACCACCACAGCGAGCAGAGCAACGGCGCGGATCTCCTGGACAAGGCGAAATGTTTCCGGAGCCACTTCCACGCGACGTTCGTTTCGAAGTGACCGAAAAAGGACTCGATTTTCTCGGTTACAAAACGCTTCGAAATCTGCTCGGCAGTTTTGGTAAAAGCGCCGCCGGACGCCACGACACCGTTTATCTCTCGACCGGCGTTGAAGCTGCAGCCGCAAGCAAACGCTACGAATTCGGCGACACGATCAATCTCGACGTCAACACCACATTGCTCTCCGCGATCCAGCGTGAAGGACTGAAAGTTCCGCTCAATCTCGAGTATCGTGACCTGTACGTTCATCAGTGCGACTACCAGTCGTCTTGCGCAACGGTAGTGATGCTCGACTGTTCTCACTCGATGATTCTTTATGGTGAGGATCGATTTACGCCCGCGAAGAAAGTTGCGCTGGCGATGTCGCACCTGATTCGCACACAGTATCCAGGTGATTCTCTCAAGGTGGTCCTGTTTCACGACGCTGCGGAAGAATTGCCACTTGCTAAACTCGCCACCACGCAGGTTGGTCCATATCACACGAACACCGCTGAGGGTCTCCGTCTCGCGCGCCGTCTGCTCCAGGCACAACGCAAGGAGATGAAGCAGATCGTGATGGTGACTGACGGAAAGCCTACGGCCTGTTTCGTACAGACTTCCCTCGGCGCTGGTGTTAAAAAGACCGATAAAAGCCCGACACGCCGTCTCTATAAGAACTCGATGGGCGGCGATCCTTTGGTGATGTCTGAAACCTTCAAGGAGGTTCAGGCCTGTCGCAAAGCCGGCATCATGATCAATACTTTCATGCTGGCCAGCGACTATTATCTTGTCGATTTTGTGAAGCAGATGAGCGCCATGACGAATGGCAAAGCTTACTTCGCCAATCCGGGAAATCTCTCGCAGTTCGTACTGATTGATTTCCTCCGCCGCCGTACCCGACGCGTTAGGTAAATCGCCACAGAGATCCGTGGCCGAAAACCGAAATTAATGCGCGACTCAAGTCGATCACAGGGAAAAATTAATCCGTTGTCACGCGGCAATCGCGTTCTGCTGCCGTATTTGATCCTGCTTCTCGGCCTCTGCTTCACTGTCATCGTCTATTACTACTTCTCCAAACTCACGCTCGAACAGGACAATATCAATTTCGATCGAATGGTCCAGCAGGTCCATGACCAGCGTCCGGCTTAGAGTCGAGACGTCAGTCACCTTATTGCGCTCGGGCACTGGTCTGTTTGCTGCGAGTAATTCGGTCCAGGCGCGCGAATTTGAGCGATTCGTGAACAGATCGAGTTAGAGAAGAACTACTCGGGGTATTCAGGGAATGGGTTTCTCTCGTCGGTTTACACGCAGCGGAAAAAGCAAGTGTGATTGCGGAGATGAAACGCCAGGGCGTGAGCGATTTCAAGGTCTGGCCCGATGAGTCTCCACGCAGCGAATACAACGTGATAATCTACCTGGAACCGGCAACAACTCGAAACCGATTGGCAGTCGGCTACGACATGGCAACGGAGCCGGTCCGACAGCAGGCGATGAATGACGCGCGCGATTCAGGAAAGCCAACGGCTTCGGGACGCGTGCAATTGGTCCAGGAACAAGACGTTTCAGATCCTGAGAAGCAGCCAGGCTTTCTGATCTATGTGCCCGTCTATCGCAATGGTGCGCCGGTCAAGACTGTCGAAGAACGGCGCAATGCTCTCACCGGTTTTGTTTACAGTCCGTTTCGCGCAGGCGACTTCCTCGCGCCTGTCACATCAGAAGGCGTCAGTTATCAGGTTTACGATGGCACTGAGATAAAGGCACGAGAATTTGCTCAGCGCAACGGCGAACGAAGGTGGGGACGAACCGGCATTTTCTGACACGAAAACGCTGGACGTGGCTGGTCGCACGTGGACACTTGCTTACGCTACTAAACCTTCTTTTGCGCAACGATCCAGTAGATTTCTTCTAAGGTTCACACTGATTGCGGGTGCGCTACTGAGTTTGCTTTTCGCCGCTGCCACTCGTGCCGAAACCCACGCTCGCACGCGTGCTGAACGCTCCGCCGAGGAAGTCCAAAAGTCAGAAACAACGATCAGGGATACGCTCAAAGAGCGCGAACGTGCCGAAGATGCGCTTCGCGAAGCTGCCGGAGCCTTGCTCGTTGCTAATGAACGTGCACTTCTCGAATATGAGCGTTTGCTCGAAAGAATCAAGGCGTTGGCCCAGGCTCTCGGAACGGCGAGGGAACTAAATGCCATATTCCGCGCTCTGCGTGAGTTCACCAACGTCTCTCTTCCGTGTAACGGCTTCTTTGTTTCACTCTACGATCCCGTTCGTGATGTTCGCACTGCTTGTTACGGGTGGGCCGATGGCGCTGAGCTAGATGTATCCGAATTGCCGCCGATGCAGGTCACGGCAACCGGTCCGAATAGTCGCGCCGTGCGCACTGGAGAAGTGGTCATCACAAACGACTACATGCGCGCGACGCAAGCGAGTCCCGGAGTAGTTGTCGGTCCTGACAACGGAAAGCGTCCCGATTCTTCGATGGCCGTGCCGATGGCGGTGATGGGCAGAATCATCGGCACTATCGAGGTGCAGAGTTACGATAAAAATGTTTACCAGGCAGAACACGCCACTGCGATGAGCATGGCCGCAAACCTCACCGCCGTTGCGATTGAGAATGTGCGATTGCTCAAACTCGAACGCACTGCGCGCGAAGCAGCGGAAGAATCGAACCGCTTGAAAGACGAGTTCCTTGCCACGGTTTCACATGAGTTGCGCACGCCGCTGACAGCGATACTCGGCTGGTCCAGATTGCTCGAAGGCGGCACGCTCGATAATTCAACGATGCAGCAGGCAGTTGAAACTATCTGGCGCAACGCGAAGGCACAGGCGCAGATCGTCGACGATATTCTCGACGTATCGCGCATCATCACCGGCAATCTTTATCTCGATCTTCATCCACTGGAAGTTGTGCCGGTTGTCGAAAATGCCATCAACGTTGTGCGACCGACTACGGACGCGAAGGGGATTAAAGTCGAAACTTACTTCGACTCGGCTCCGGCGATGATCTTGGGTGATGCGAACCGGTTGCAACAGGTAGTCTGGAATTTGTTATCGAATGCGGTGAAGTTTACGAACAGTGGCGGGCGTGTTTGCGTAAAGGTATCGCAGGGAGCCGGAGCAGTTGAAGTAAGTGTTTCGGATACGGGCCAGGGAATCAGCAAAGAGTTTTTGCCGTACGTGTTCGATCGGTTTCGTCAGGCCGACAGCACGACGACACGACAGCACGGAGGACTCGGACTCGGACTCGCCATTGCGCGTCACCTCGTCGAGATACACGGCGGTACGATTCGCGCGGAGAGTAAGGGAGAAGGTCGCGGCTCAACTTTTACAATCAGGCTTCCACTGCTCGAAGCGAGTGTGGGCAAAACGAATGTTCTCGATCAGAACCAGCATAAACTCGCGCAGTCTCAGCAGTTATTATCGGGAGTCAACGTCCTGCTTGTTGACGACGATTCGGATACACTGACACTGATGACCACCGCGTTGACGAGACGACAGGCCAATGTCACGGCAGTATCTTCTGCCGTTGAGGCTATTCAGGCGATCACGCGAAGGCGGCCGGACGTGTTAGTGTCGGACATTGCGATGCCTGACGAAGACGGGTACGGTTTGATTGAGAAGGTGCGTTTGCTCGAAAACAGCGCGTCAGACAATATCCCGGCAGTGGCCATCACCGCTTACGCGAAAGAGGAGGATCGAGAACGAGCGTTGTCAGCCGGGTACCAGATTTATCTGGCCAAACCCGTGGAATTGACTGAGCTGATTTCGGTGGTCGCGCGCGCAGCAAAGCGAGATTTTTAAATGCCGGTAGTTCAGATTAACGATATTCAGATGGCCTACACCGATGCCGGCGCCGGACGTCCGGTCGTGTTGATTCACGGCTATCCGTTCAATCGTACTTTGTGGAACGAACAGGTTGCTGCACTAAGCGGATCGTATCGTGTGATCGTGCCTGACCTGCGCGGTTTCGGGGAAAGTGGTTCGTCGGATGGATCGTCGACGATGAATCGCATGGCTCAGGATGTAGCGGCGTTGTTGGACCACCTCGAGATTCCGCGGGTTACGATCGGTGCGCTTTCGATGGGTGGCTACGTAACGTTCGCGTTTTATAAACAGTTTGCCTCGCGTGTGCGGGCTTTAATTCTCGCTGATACGCGCGCGCAAGCTGACACGGAAGAAGCAAAGCAAAATCGCGCGCAACAAGCTGAGAAGGCACTCGCTGAAGGCATGGCCGGTATTGCTGATGCGATGTTGCCCAAGCTGCTCACGCCGGAAACTGTGAGCAAGCGGCCCGAAATCGTGAAGCGCGTTCGCGACATGATGTTGAAAACCAAGTCCGAGGGAGCAGCCGCGGCGCTACGCGGAATGGCGGAGCGAGACGATCAAACGTCGCTGTTGTCGAAGATCACTGTGCCAACGCTCATTGTCGTCGGCGCCGAAGATGCGATCACCCCGGTGGCTGACAGCCAGAAGATGCACGAGGGCGTAGCGGGTTCGCGTCTGGTCGTGCTGGAAAATGCAGGACATGTTTCCAACCTCGAACGCACGGAAAAGTTTAATGAAGCGTTGCTGGATTTCTTGAGTGAGTCGTCCAGCTAATCTAATGCCGGCCTACAAAAAATTTACTATCGAAGAGCGCGTGCGCTGGGGTGATGTCGATGCGGCGCGCATTATCTTTTACGGCGCTTACATCCACTTCTTCGAGTATGCCGAAACCGAACTGTTTCGCTCTGTTGGTCTGCACTACGGCGTGTTTTTTGACGAGATGAGGATCTGGCTGCCGCGCGTGCATCTCGAATGTGATTTTCATCGCATTGCGCGGCTCGATGATCTGTTGGAAGTCAGCGTTTATGTAGGACGATTTGGCACGAAGTCGATGAAGCTGAATTTTGAAGTGCGCCGCAAGGACAATGAAGAGCTCGTGGCCACGGCGCATTTCGTTCTCGCGGCAGTTAATCAGGAGACGTTTGAAACCGTTCCGATTCCTTTGGAGTTGCGCGAGAAGCTGGCGCCGTACAGCGCAAACGAAGATCAGAAATGACCAACAACATTGCCGGCCTGGACGAAAAGACAATCAGTCGCGATCCAATCAAGCAGTTTCAACTGTGGCTCAACGACGCCATCGCCGCGCAACTTCCGCTGCCCGAAGCGATGACGCTCGCGACTGCAACACCTGACGGGAAACCTTCGGCCCGCATGGTGTTGCTCAAGCAGGTGGACGACGATGGTTTTGTTTTCTTTACTAACTACAACAGTGCGAAGGCCGCGCAGTTGGACGCAAATCCGTATGCAGCGCTCGTGTTTTACTGGGCGCGACTCGATCGACAGGTACGCGTTGAGGGTAGCGTTGTCAGGACTACAGATCAGGAGTCGCGGGATTACTTTAAGACTAGGCCGCGTGAGAGTCAGATTGGGGCGTGGGCTTCAGCACAAAGCGAAGTAGTTTCAGGACGCGAGGTCCTCGAGCAACGAGCTAAGGAATTGGAAGCTTTGTATTGTGATCGTGAAGTTGATTGCCCCGAGCATTGGGGTGGTTATCGATTGAGACCAGAGCGAATTGAGTTCTGGAAGAGTCGCGTGGGTCGCCTTCATGATCGGCTTCTTTACCAGCGCGACGCCGATGGATGGTCCATCACTCGTCTCGCGCCATAGGGACAGGATTACAAGATGAATCCTGTTACATCTTGTAAATCCTGTCCCCATTTAAGTTCGGCATTAAAACAGCCGAGTAAAAAACCGGATGCCAACAATCCTCATCTCACGGCCTTCACGAATCACCGCGAAATTGTCGATCTGGTAATACTCATCCTTTAGCCCAAGAACTCGTCCTCGACTGTATGCGGTCAAAGGCTTGACTGCGTGCGCCGGTGGCTCAAGCTTCTTTGCCATATCACGTTTGAACTCGCGAACGCGCTCGGCAACGTTTGGATAGCGCTGCGCGAGCTGATTCAAATGCATGCCGAAATCTTCGACATCGCGTCTTAGTTGCAACGCATACGAAGCAAACTCAGTCGCTGCTTCCGGCGGTTGGCGATTCAATTTCGTTTTAAAGTTCGGTGGAAAGAAAGCCGCCTCAAGCTCCGGGGTGTTTGGACTGAACAGCGGCATCATCAAAAACAAAAGCTGCATGCGACTCTTGAACGCATCCACGAGCGTTGCCGTATCGACGTTCGCTAATTTATCGCCATCGAATTCACCTTCAGTGATCGCGATCTCACGCCGGCGTGCAGTGTTTCTCGTAAACGTAGCTTCAAACGCGCGGTCAAAGTCCAGGTTCTCTGCCATCAGCGTCTGAAACCGGTTGCACACGCGGTAAGCTTCGATCACCTCTTTGCGCTGACGGGCTCTCGTCTGACTGAGCGCTACCGACGCGCACGACAACGCAACCAGGCCCGCACAAATCAATTTCTTGCTTGAGTAATGAGACATTCTCAGACAGGACGGAGCGCGCTTTTGACGAGCTTCTTCTTTAAATCGACGTAGCCTTGTTCGCCCGCAACCAGATCTCCGAGCACTCGCTTCACCCCCCGGTGCCCGCGCGCAAACTCGATCATGCGTTCAGTGAAAGGCGCGCCCCAGAAGTTGCCGTAAAAGCGACGGCGCATCTGCGCGGCGCGACGCAACTCGGCACCGAAGTCTTTGCGCCAACTCTTTTCGTATGAAAGCGGTGCTCGGCTCAAATATGCTTCAGCAAAAAGCTCCGCCGATCGGAGCGCATAATAGATGCCTTCGCCCGTCACCGGATCTGCAAAGCCTGCCGCATCGCCGAGCAATGCCCAATCCTCCCCGCAAACTTTTCTACTGTCCCACGTCTTAGCGCTTAATCCGGGAATGCGCGCGGCGTAACGTTCTGCAGACTCACGCAAGTGCTTCTCAATGTGTACTCGCTCCGGGGTATTTGTCTGGCTTTGCCAGAAGCTTACATTCCCGCCTTCGCACTGCAGGTAGTAACCGGTCATGAACTGCCAGAGCAGTCGGTCCAACGGTTCGTGCTCGAAAGTGTCCTGGGTGGTCGCGATGCCGAAAGAAACGTGATCGGGACGAGGAAAGGCCCACGCGTAACCAACCCAACGAGGAAGAAAAGCGACCACGGTAGCAGCGATATTGTTTGCCGGCAGCGGCGCGCGATAACCAAAAGCCACTTCCATATCCGAGGGCTGCAGTGGACCAGCGAGCTTTTTAGCAATACCGCTGTTGGCGCCGTCTGCGGCTACGAGAAACGCGGCCGTCCACTCTGATCCGGTATCACTTTTTAGCCGCCAGCCTGACTCAGTTCTAGCTATTTTTCTGGCAGAGATCTTCTCGGCAATGACGTGAGCTCCGGTGTCACGCGCGCGTTCACGCAGGTAACTGTCAAACGCCACACGTGAATAGATCGCAAACGGTTCATCCAACACGAGGTGAAGTCGCTTGCTCGATGGCGAATACAAGTCGAGCTCAGTAATGGACCTGCCGACGGCGTTCAGCAACTGTGGCCACGCTTTCAGAGCTTTGGCAGTAACACCGCCACCGCAGGCCTTCGGTTCACCCTCCGGACGCCCATCAAAGAGCGCCACTCGCGCGCCGCTCTTTGCGAGCAATTCCGCCGCGAACGAACCCGCGGGTCCTGCTCCAACAATCAATAGATCGTAATGATTCGAACACATCGATGGCATCATAAGAGTTTCACGCAAAGGAGCAAAGACGCGGAATTACCCCAAAAGAATGAAACCCGCGCCTTTGCGTCTTTGCGTGAAACTCTGTCAGCGTTAGAATACCAGCCGTTCCCTCCAATTCACGAAAGGCACACGATGACTCAGCCCAGTTGCCTGGTCTTTTCCGGCATTGCACCGCACCCACCGATCATGGTGCCGGAGGTCGGACGCGAATCCATTGCGAGTGTTGTTGATTCGATTGAGGCGATGGCGGAGCTCACTAAACGAGTCATCGACAGCGGCGCCGAGACCGTCATCCTGATATCACCACACGCGCCGTTGGAAGTTGATTCGTTTGTCGCTTACGAAGGTCCGCAAGTCACTGCCGACTTCTCAAACTTCAGCGCGCCGGAAATATCGTTCACCGCACCCGTAGACGAAGAGCTGCTAAGCGCGATCAGAAAGGCTGCGGCCTCGCAAAACTATGAGGTTACAATCCTGCGCGATCTCGATCTCGATCACGGCACCGCCGTTCCGCTTTACTTCCTACAACGAAATGGGTTTCGCGGCAGAGTCGTGACACTCGGCTACAGCTTCCTATCGAACGATGATCACTTACGTTTCGGATCGTGCATCAGGAACGCCGTCGATGAAGTAGGCCGTCGCGTTGCTTTCATTGCGAGTGGCGACCTAAGCCACCGGCTCAAACCACGAGCGCCGGCGGGCTACAATCCTGAGGCACACGTTTTCGACGATCAGGTTGTTGACGCACTGCGTTCGAATGTTCCACAGCGAATTGTCGAGATCGACTACAACTTGCGAAAGCTGGCAGGTGAGTGTGGCTATCGCTCGATGCTTGTCGCGATCGGGGCGTGCTCAAATCTGCCGCTGTCATGCGAAGTCTTGAGTTACGAGGCGCCTTTTGGCGTGGGTTATCTGGTGGCTCAACTTTCTAACCAGGCTGAACGTTCAGGTGACATTGCACTTCCCGCTCTCGCACGCAACGCGGTGGAAACTTTCATCCGCTCAGGAAATATTCTCGCCCCGCAGGAATCGACTAAAGGACTGTTAGCATCACCCGCGCCATGCTTTGTTTGTCTCAAGACTCTCGATGGTGAGTTGCGTGGCTGCATCGGAACAATCGAACCCGCCAGGGAGACACTCGCCGAAGAAATTGTTGCTAATGCGATCAGTGCGGCTATGAACGATCCGCGCTTCGATCCTGTTAAGGCAGCAGAGCTATCAAACCTCCGTTACTCGGTTGACGTGCTTTTTCCTGCTGAGCCCACGGAGATGAAAGATCTTGATCCGGCGGTTTATGGTGTGATTGTTGAAGATGAAGGTGGCTCGCGGAGAGGATTGCTACTACCGGACATTCCGGGTATCGACAATGCCGAACAGCAGGTTGATATTGCGGTACGGAAAGCCGGAATCGGTCGAGACGAGCGAATCCGGCTTTGGCGTTTTAAAGTGGAGAGGTTTGGAGAATAAGAAATCTTGTTAATCCTGAGACATCCTGTAAATCCTGTCTAAACATGGACAGGACTAACAAGATGTTTGCAGGATTAACAAGATTTCGGATTACACGTCGAGGTTTCGCACATCGAGCGCGTTGTCTTCGATGAACTTCCGTCGCGGCTCGACAGCGTCACCCATCAGCACGGTGAAGATCTGGTCGGTTTCCACCATGTCATCGATCCGCACTTCCAGAAGCGTGCGCTTATCGGGATTCATCGTCGTTTCCCAAAGCTGTTCCGGGTTCATCTCGCCGAGACCTTTGTAACGCTGGATCGTGAGATCCTTCTTCGCTGCCGCTAACACCTTCTCGAGTAACGCTTCACGAGTCGGGACCTCTTCGCTTGATCCGTTGTCACCGGAGATGAACGGGGCCGCGAGATCTTCTTCAAGCGTCTTGTAGAGATCTACCGCTGTCTGAAACTCGACGTAGCTGGCGAAGTTCCAGTCGATGACAAGATTCACTCCTGTGCTGGACACCGTCTCGATTTCCCAGAGTCCATGCTCTTCGTCCTGGGTTAATTCAGTCCTGTGATAGCCCGCCTTGTCCAAAGCCCCTTCGATCTTCGCCATCAACTCTTCGTCCTGGAAGACCTTCCGCAGGGTCAATCCCTCCTTGCGGAGAATTCCTTTGCGTCCGCTCAGAGATTCGAGCAGGATGTTGAGCAGTTGCGGGTCGCCACCCAGGCGTCTAGTCACCCTCTCACAGTAACGTTTAAAATCAACCATCTTTTCCAATGATTTCGCGAGCTCTTTACCTTCAATCGGCTGTCCGGCGCCAGCCGACTTCACCGACATATCGCCCGTCGCCATGCGCATAAGGTACCGAATCATCGAACTCTCGTCTTTAATGTACTCTTCCTTCTTGCCACGTTTTACTTTGAACAGCGGTGGCTGAGCAATGTAGACGTGTCCGTTTTCAACTAGTGCCGGCATTTGCCGGTAGAAGAAGGTTAATAGCAATGTGCGGATGTGGGAACCGTCGACGTCGGCGTCAGTCATCAGGATAATTTTGTGGTAGCGCAGTTTGGCGATATCAAAATCATCTTTCCCGATTCCGGTGCCCAGCGCCGTGATCAGCGATCTGATCTCACTGTGACCCAGCATCTTGTCGAAGCGCGCTTTCTCGACATTCAGAATCTTTCCCTTGAGTGGAAGGATCGCCTGGTTCCTACGGTCGCGCCCCTGTTTAGCAGAGCCGCCGGCGGAATCGCCTTCGACGATGTAGATCTCAGACTGCGCCGGATCTCGCTCCTGACAGTCAGCCAGTTTGCCGGGCAGCATAGTTGAGCCGAGAGCGCCCTTGCGGACGATTTCACGGGCTTTGCGCGCCGCCTCGCGGGCACGCGCGGCATCAAGCGCTTTTCCGACAACCTTTCGAGCCACGGGCGGATTCTGCTCGAAAAACTCCGTGAGCCGATCGTTCAGGAACGACTCAACGGCACCTTTGACGTCCGAGTTGAGTTTTCCCTTAGTCTGTCCTTCAAACTGTGGCTGCGGCAACTTCACGGAGATCACGGCCACGAGGCCTTCGCGCACGTCATCACCGGTTAAAGAGCCTTTAAAATTCTTCGCAAGGCCTGAAGACTGAGCGTAAGCATTAATCGTTCTGGTGAACGCGGAACGGAATCCCGATAAGTGTGTGCCGCCGTCTACGGTGTTGATGTTGTTCGCAAACGAATAGACCTTCTCGTCGTAGCCGTCGTTGTACTGGATCGCGACTTCGATCGAGAGGGTGTCGCCCTCCCGCTCGAAATAGATTGGCTTGTCGTGCAACGTCGACTTGTTCTTGTTCAGGTGCTTGACGAACTCCGCGATGCCGCCCTTGTAGTAAAACTCATGCGACCGCTCCGGCTCTTCACGCTCGTCTTTGATCGTGATGCGAATGCCTTTGTTGAGAAATGCTTTTTCTCGAAGACGCTCGGAAAGCTTGTCGAAACTAAATGAAGTCTCAGTGAAGATTTGTCCGTCCGGCTTGAAGGTAATCTTCGTTCCGCGCTTGCGCGTCTTACCGGTTTGGCTCAGTGGGGCGACGGGTATACCGCGCGCATATTCCTGCTCATAGGTTTTTCCGTCACGCCAGATCTCGAGATGCAGCTTCTCGGAAAGGAAGTTCACGCACGAAACACCGACGCCGTGTAGACCGCCTGAAACCTTGTAAGCGTTTGAGTCAAACTTGCCGCCGGCGTGAAGCTTGGTCATCACGACTTCGGCCGCCGATCGTTTCTCCTTTTTGATTTCGTCGACCGGGATCCCGCGCCCGTTATCGACGACTGTAATCGAATTATCGAGATGAATCGCGACTTCGACCGTATCGCAATAACCTGCCAATGCTTCGTCAATAGAATTATCAACAACTTCGTAAACGATATGATGGAGGCCTATCTCTCCAGTCGATCCGATGTACATGGCCGGACGCTTTCGCACAGCGTCGCGTCCTTCCAAAATTGTGATCGATGATCCATCGTAAGCCATAGTCTTCTTCTGTGTTGCTTTAGTCTCTGCTGTTACCAATCGCTTCTCCTATACACTTGTCAAACACTTCGATCGCCCATCGCGAGTGAAGATTCGACGTTACCGCTGCGCACCATCCCGTCCTCGATTTCGAACACACTGGCCCGGGAAAAGAATTTTTCAACGTGGCTCCGTTTTGAGGTTGTAATGAAGGTTTGTGTCCGATTTTCAAGGTATTCAAGAAGGTGACTTATCCTTCCCTCATCCAGCTCCGCGTCGACATCGTCGATGAGGAAAACCGGATGGTCATTCGAGCCTGAATTATACAACGAAATCGCCGCTAAGTCTAATAATAACAATGCGCTACGTTGCTGTCCGGAGCTTCCGTAGATGCGGATTTCCCGACCGTCCAAATGAATCTCCAAATCGTCTCTGTGCGGGCCGACAAGTGAGTGTCCAGCAGCAACTTCCGCGGCCATTCGTAACGCGATTCTCGAGCGCAGCAACGACTCGTAATTACTTAGGTCGCCCTTGTTCTCCAATGACGAAACATATCGCGTGGTAACTTCCCGACGTTCAAACAATTGACGCTCGAGTGTGGCGTTTAATCCCGCCACATATTCCTCACGCGACTGGTGAATCAACACGCCCAGACGGATCAGTTGTTCGTTCCATGGCGCCAGGAGATCTTCGACCCTGCCTGGACCAAGCTCGTTCTCATTAGCAAGTTGCAGTACGCGATTTTTCTGTTTGATAACTTTGTTGTAGTCAGAGATCGTTCTCAGGTATGCAGGCCTCAGAGATGAAATGCCGCGATCGAGAAAGCGCCGGCGCGCTTCAGGCATGCCGCGCACGACGTCGAGGTCTGCAGCAGTGAATGAGAAGACTTGTAGTTGGGTTAGATATCTTGCGAGTGTTTCTCGTTTGGAGTTGACGAAGATCGTTTTGGAGTTGTCGTGAAGACTGACTTGTAAATCTCGCTCCAGATCTAAGCCGGTTGTAACCTTGCCTCTGACAACCGCGATCTCTTCGTTAAACCTGATTGCTTCCTGAAGACGCTGTGTGCGAAACGACTTGGTCCTGGCTAAGAGATAGATGGCCTCCAGCCAGTTCGTTTTACCCTGGCCGTTGTTTCCGTAAATGATATTCAGCCGCGGGCCCCACTCGATTTTCCCACTCAGATTTCGAAAGTTAGTCGCCTCAATTGCAGCGAGCAGCATCAAGCGATACTAACACAGGTATTTTCACCAGATTGGATTGATGGGAGGAACGTTAGTGGCTACTTTCATGTTGCGGACGCGTTCTACAGGCGTGCGTTCTAGACCGTAGCCGTACCAGATCGGCTGGAGATCCGGACTCACCGCACGCATGACGCGAAACGGTCCCGTTGCCACGTCGGCTGATGTGACATCAATTAAGGCTACACGTACTCCTGCGTTGTTCAATGCGGCAACACAATCCTGTAATGAGCGGTTCGCATTTAGATCGCGCAAAGGTCCTGACGATTTATTACTTCGCAATCGATCGAATGCAGACGCGCGTTCTAGTGGAAAGTAGTAAGCCGCATGATCGAGCATCTCCGTCACCGCAGTCGGATCGGCCGGTGTCGTCAAAGTTTTTGACCTCATCATGCGACGCAGGTATGGACCAGTTTGACCAAGTTCAAGCACTGCTTGTTTCAACGCCGCTCGTGGCTCAAGGTCGCAACCAAGTCCAAAAGTAACGCCCGGATAATTCTCGCCATCACCGAATGCGAGGCATAAGACAGTGGTACCGATCGCACTTGCCAGCAGCGTGTAGATCTCGACAGTTGCTCCCAAACCTTCGAGGCCTTTGAGCACCTCGTGCAAAAGCGGATCATCAAGTTCGAGGCATTGTGCGGAACTTCCAGTGAGCCAAGCCGCCATGAACGCGTCGCGTTCGACTAATTCGAGTATTGCTCTTAGTGACGCATCGTCTTTGTCAGTCGATGCCGCCAGGCCATTTGAAGTTCCCTGACAAATCGATTGCTCCTGTCGAAGTTCAACCGTCAAAAAGACAAAGACGGCCGGTATCCAAACCGGTTGTCCATTCGACACCCAATTACCTTGCACCCATGGATGCTCAATCTCCATATCAAACCGAACGTAAGGAAAACCTCGGCGGTTATATTGCTCGTCGCTGTATAAGCCACACAGTCGTGGATCCAGGAATTCACCATCGAGTTCCTGAGGACGTTTCCAGACGATCCTTTCCGCGTCAACAATCGAAGCCGAATACCTCTCGATTGCTTCACCGACAGCCGAGAGTATTGCTCCTGAAATCGTTAGACCTTTACCCCAACCAAGAGGCAGACGTCGCACCGAACCGTCTTTTTCAATTACGTGGGGAGGAGCCGCAGTCGCGATGATCGGCAGGTTGATCTCCGGAGGTTCGATAAACAGATCGCTGATAACACCGGTGCGAGAATCGACCCAGCCTGCAAGTGCTCCCAGGACAACTTCCGGAGGATCTTTGACTGACAGACTTAGCTGTTCTTGAGCGCTCGGGGAAAAGGATGCAGCACCTCCGCATACTACACAATGTGCGAGAGGGATAATCTTGTGAAGCGATTCATCTAGAGTTTCAGGATCAACAAAGAGCGCATGGTCCAACAGTTGTGAGTTTTGAGGATCACTAATAATCGCCCTTATCTCACGTACGAGTAGTGGCCCGATTCTTCTTGAGATTTCGTCGAGGGACGTGGTCGATGACAGTGCGGCTTGGTGTGTTGCTGAGGCAGCCGTTAATCGTTCAATCGCACACCACCCACACCCCGGCCTGGCAGAAAGCGTTAGCGGGCCGATGACGCCTGCGTCGTTTCGTATTTCGACGCTCAACGCCGAGACTTCGGCGTCGTGCGCCCACTTTATAAACGACTGCAAGCCTTCATCGCTGCCGGCATAAACACCGACGGCAAGATGAGGTTTGGTAGTAGGTAAGGTTTTGTCGGGGAAGAAAAGAACCTGGTCAAAAGCTTTTCTTAAAACCGATGACAGCGCATCTTCAGGGCCCAAACCAACAACGTGTATGTTAGGACCCCTGGCGAGATGCGACATAGTTGAAAGATCTGACTGCAGGTTGGCCCATCTATTCGCTAGCCTCGCTTCGCGATCGATTGCGCCGTTGCCTTCAAAGCCTTGGTTTGCGCTTCGATAGCCTTAACTGAAGCCGCTAAATGGTCGAGCTGCGAATTGAGGAGTCTCAATTCTACCGGCGTTGTGACGCCTTTAAAGATCTCCCAGAATCGCTGCCGCTCAGCGGAACTGCCGCCCAGGAGCCTGAAAAGTCCTTCCGTGTTGAGCTGAACCGCTCTAGTTTTCGGATCTGCCATTAGGTCCTCCGTAAATCAAAACAAGATAGTTAAAGATTTTCGAGGGGCGAAGTATCTGTTAACGATTGGACCGTGTCAATAAAAAATTACAGGACTTCCAGGGTCGATATCCTGAAAATCCTGTATCCGGTGGAACAATTTGTCGAGAATCTCAGATACGCATCGGCATCACGACGTACTTGTATTCATAGTCGCCGTTTTCCGCAGGCTTGAGTTGAGCCTGTGAATTTCCGTCCTTGAACTCAAATGCAATCTTTGCGTCGCCGATTACGTTTAGAAATTCCTGCAGATATTGCGCATTGAAACCGATATCGGTTTCTTCGCCGGCGTAGTCAGTTTGGATGGTCTCGTTGGCTTCGCCTTCTTCTGCGTTTTGAGAACTAATCACTAGTTGATTCGGCTCGAGATGAAATCGAATCGCATGCGATCTTTCGTCAGCCATCAAGGCAACACGCCTGATTGCATGGTTCAGCAAACTACTATTGAACTCTACTGACTTGTCGTTGTTCTTGGGCATCACCATTTCATAGTTTGGAAACTGCCCATAGAGCATGCGCGAAATCAACAGTCTTGGACCAGTCTGGAAATAGATATGATTCTCATCCATTCCTAAACTGATCTCTTCATCAAAACCGGTTGTCAGCTTGGTGAGCTCGGCCAGTGTTTTTCGTGGAATCAACGTGTCGATGCTTTGGTTGGCGCCGTTTCGGTCGAGGCCTTTCTTTTCCACATACGCGAGTCGATGACCGTCAGTGGTAACCATTCGCGCGCCTGAGTCGTCCAAAACAAACTTAGCACCGGAAAGCGTGTAGCGTGATTCTTCCTGCGTGATGGCAAAGATCGTGCGGTCGATAAAGGTCTTGATGACGCTGGCGGCAAGCTTCGTCGGAGCAGATTTGAACGATGGGACTTCCGGAAATGCATCTCGCGCAACACCTACCATCTTGAATCGCGCCCGATCGCATTTCACCGTTACCCACTCGTTATCTTCTTTTTTGAAACTGACTGGCGCATCAGGAAGCAAACGTGCGATTTCGAAAAGCTTTCGCGCCTGAACACACATCGATCCCGGCGTCGTGATCTCTTCGGCATCCATGTCACAACGAATCGTCACGTCGAGATCCGTACCCGTGATTCTGATCGTGCTCTCGCCAACAGACTCGATCAGTATGTTTGAAAGCACGGGTATCGTATTTTTCTTTTCAACGACACCCTGCACGAAGCCAAGTTCTTTTTGCAGGTTCTGCTTACTCACAACAAATTGCATTGCCATTCACTCCTTCAAACGATCCACAAACCGCCCGCGCTATTCTTCTACTCCAGAATTATTATCCATTATTTATTTTCAGTAGTAGTAGTAGGTGCCTGTGAATATGTGAATAAAGACCTAATCCCACTAAATCAAAGTACTTAGGACGCCGCCTGCCCTGTGGATGCCTGTTAAAAGCTCCAGTCGCAGTTTCGGAAAATTTTAGAAGACGTGAACATTAACATATTTCCACAAAACGTTCTTAGTGGTGCTGTGCAAAACTTGGAGTGCGGTGACAAGTCACCGCTTGATAAAAATAAGAAAGCGCCAACAAGTTGGCGCACTCCAAGGAGGCGACCGATGTAGATGTTTTCTTTGTCATGGCCAAACTATTTTTGAAGCGATTCCGAGAGTTCACTGATAAGTCTCTGTAGAGTTTCATCGGTCGTGACGAGAGTTTCAATTTTTTCCACCGAATGCATCACCGTGGTGTGATGCTTGCCGCCAAACGCACGACCGATCTCCGGAAAGCTATGTTTTGTCAGGTGCTTGCAGAGATACATTGCTACCTGGCGAGGATGTGAGATTTGCCGGGCGTTGTTTTTTGAAAGCAACTCTTCGTTTGTCAGCTTGTAAGCTTGCGCAACTGCCTTTTGAATCTGCTGAATTGTGATAACGCCTGACTCTTCTTCTTTCGCAATATTTCTGATCGCGTCCTGGGCCAGCGACTTCGAAATAGGTTCTCCGCGAAGAGAAGCAATTGCAATCAAACGAACGAGGGAGCCTTCCAGCTCACGAATGTTGCTCTTCACTCGACTCGCAATAAACATCGCGACATCGTCGGGAAGCGACACTCCCATCTGGTCGCCTTTTCTTTTCACGATGGCGATCTTCGTTTCAAGGTCAGGCGGCTCAATGTCGGCAATCAATCCCCACTCGAAACGGGAATGAAGACGTTCCTCGAGTGTTGGTATCTCACGAGGCGGACAATCAGAACTGATCACGATCTGTTTTTGTTGATCGTAAAGCGCGTTAAAAGTGTGGAAAAACTCTTCTTGCGTGCGCTCTTTGCCCGCCATGAATTGCACGTCGTCGATCAGTAACACATCGACCGAGCGATACTTCTCACGAAAACTCTGCGTCTTGTCGTAACGAATCGCGTTTATCAGATCGTTCATGAAACGCTCGGAAGAGATGTAGCAGAGTTTGAGATGTTGATTGCGAGACCTGATCGCATGTCCGCACGCATGCATCAGGTGAGTCTTGCCGAGTCCGACACCGCCGTAGAGATAGAGCGGATTGTAAGTGCGTCCCGGAGCTTCAGCGACGGCGAGCGACGCAGCATGTGCAAACTGATTGCAGGAGCCAACAACGAAACTGTCGTAAGTGTATTTTGAACTGAGTGACGGTTCCGAAGGCGGCGCCGTCGATACCTCAGTAACAGTTGCGGGCGTAGAACTGGAATTTGTTAGTTCTGATTCGTCTTGCGTAACAGAGTCATCGTTGACCGCCGGCAACGTGAGGTTCGCGGGAACCCATTCGTTTACCTTTCCCACAACCCAACCGACGGAGTAACCCGACAGCCGAAGTTCATTCAACGAGTCCGCCAGAACCTTTCCGTAATTAGTGACGACTGTATCTTTGATTGTCTGGTTTGGAGCACGCAAACGAATTACGTGCTGCGAACTATCCAGACTCTCAAATTGGATCGGGCTAAACCAAGTATCGAGTGTTTGTTGATTTAGTCGGCCTTTAAGCGAGTGAAGGATTCTCCCCCAAACATTCGCCGTCTCTACAGAAGCGCTCATCGAAAACCTGTCGAGGGAAGGCCGTCAATTTGACTAAAGGCCGCGTAATGGAATCGTACGCTGTGGCTAAGCGATTCTTGCGCAGAACTCTAACCGCACCCTACCCCGTTCTTCCTTAACGAAACGCCAAAAGCCGACCGCCGGCAGGTTTTCCACAACGTTTTCCACAACTAGTGGAAAAACCTCAGCCGTGTTAAAGTGATGCTTTAAAGCCCTTGTCTATCAATTGTTTACAGGACGGCGACTTTCGAAGCGAGCGGAGACTAACATAGAAGATTCGAACTGATCAAGGCCGATGAGCGAATAAAACAACTCCCTCTGATCGCCGTTTGTCCAATCTGAGTTTTGAACAACCGAAGTAAGGTTCTGGTACACATCATTGTTGAACGCAGACTGCCCGGATCAAAGCCACGCATTAGATTTCTGTTCCGAAAAAGCCCTCTTTTATCACCGTAAATCCGGTTTGGCGGATCCGTCAGATCCGTGTTAGTCTTAGCGTTTTCGTTTATAAGGAGACTTCATTTCTATGTCGAAGCGCACATTCCAACCTAACAACCGCCGGCGCGCCAAGACTCACGGCTTCCGGGCTCGCATGGCCAGCAAGAATGGACGCCTGGTCTTGAAAAGACGTCGCGCCAAAGGACGAAAGCGGTTGACTCCTGCTCATTACTGAGATGAGCACTTCTGTGATGCATGCGGAAGTATTTGCGTGATAGTGGAGAATTCCAGCACGTCTATCGGAACGGCAAGCGGTATGAAGGCGTATTCATCACCGCGTTTGTTATTGAAAATCCGGAATTGAATCATCGCCTCGGAGTGACGGCTTCAAAGAAAGCCCTCGGCAAGGCAGTGCAACGTAATCGCGCAAAGCGTTTGCTGCGAGAGTCGTTTCGCTCAAACGAAACTCTGTTGTGCGAGCTGGCACGGAAATACGATTGGGTCCTGAACGCGAAAGCAGCGGTTCTGAGTCAAAAGCTCGATGCGCCGTGCCAGGAGTTGAAGGGAATCATCGAAAAGGTTGGAAGGTTGGAAACGCGCGAAACTGTTGAAAAGCGCTAGCTGTGAAGAGCGTTCTGATCTCATTACTCCGGTTTTATAAGTTGGCGATTTCACCGCTTCTACCCCCTTCGTGCAGATTTATTCCTACATGTTCGGAATACGCTGTTGACGCAATCTCCCGCTACGGCGCCCTGCGCGGAAGCGGCATGGCGGTACGTCGACTGCTTCGCTGTCATCCGTTTCATCCAGGTGGGTACGATCCTGTGAAGTGAGCGGGTGATTTGTTATACCGGGGGTTGATACCTCTCAGAAACGATGCAACAAAAAAGACTTTTACTGGCGTTAGTGCTCTCCTCGGCGATCCTATTCCTGTGGAGTTATTTCTACCCGGTTGCGCCGCCACCGAATCAACAGGTCGGCGCCACGCCGTCACCGTCAGCGAGTTCAGCGCCTGCGCAAAGCGCGAATGCGAACGCTCAACCCGCGGCTCCGACATCAGCTCCAGTTGCAAATGTGACGGCTGCGCCAAAGCGAATAATTACTGTTAAGACGCCGCTGTATGAAGCGAAGTTCGACACGCTCGGTGCGGAGCCGATTAGTTGGATCATCAAAAGCAATAAGCTCACTAACGTTCCCATTTACTCCGTAGCCAAGCCCAAGAAGGAAGAGGTTCCGTTACAGCTAATCTCGGAAGAGGGATTGAAACGGCAGCCACGCCTTGTTCCGTTTCAGTTGCACACCGGCGACGCTGCTTTGGATGCAGCGCTCAGTTCATCAACGTACAAAGTTGAGGGTGTTCAGGAAACCGGTGACGTCGACGTAAACCTGGCAAAAGGTGAGAAGAAAGAACTCACGTTTGTGTTCGAAGACGCGAACCGAGTTCAGGTGCGAAAGAAGATCGTCTTTGACGCCAATTTTTATGAAACGGATCTCTCGTTAGTGGTAAAGCGGGGCGATGAAGCGATACCGCAGGTCAAGCTGGTGATTGGTCCCAGCATTGGCGATCAAGGGGTGCCGTTTCATACGTTCTATTCAGTGGAGCCCGAGGCAGTCGCTTTTGTCAACGGAAGTTTGGAACGCCATCCACCTGCCGGTATCAACGGGAACAGCAGCAGTCCGGATAAACTCGTACTAAACGGACCGGTTGACTGGGCCGGAGTCGCCGATACGTATTTCGGAATGGTGGCCGTGCCCCACAAACCGACAGAAGGTCTCGAATATCGAACGGTTGCCTACGAGTACAAACCAAACGGAGGTAGTCCGGAAAAGAGATTCTTAACCACGGCGCTGATGCCGGTTCCGACAGACGGATCTCGTATCGTGATCTACGCGGGTCCGAAGGATCACGACCTGCTCACTGAAGCGAGTAAAGACATCGGTGGTTTGGTCCAACGACAACAACCAATCGATCTCGAGGGATTGATCGATTACGGTTTTCTCGGTTGGGTTTCACGTCCGCTGGCCGTTCCGATTCTTCGTGCGATCACTTATCTGTTCAAAGTAACCGGTAGTTATGGTGTCGCGATCATTCTCTTCACGATCGTCATCTATTCTCTTTTCTTCCCGCTGAAGTGGCGCTCTTCGAAAGCAATGAAGAAGGCGCAGAAGATGGCGCCGAAGATGAAAGAGCTGCAAGAGAAGATGAAGGGGATGAAGCAAAACGATCCCCGCATGAAAGAATTGCAGATGGACCAGCTGCGACTGATGAAAGAGGGCAATCCGCTGGGCGGTTGTTTGCCGCTGCTGATCCAGATGCCTTTTCTGTTCGCGCTGTATCGAGCGATCACGATCTCGCTTGATTTCCGCCAGGCAAGTTTTCTGTGGATACCCGATCTCTCTGCCGCTGAGCCGTATCTCATTCACATACTGCCGATCCTGATGACGGGCACGATGGTTATCCTGCAACTGGTGACGCCGGCTCCTTCAGCAGACCCTTTGCAGCGAAAGATGATGGCGATCGGTATGCCGCTTGTCATGCTTTACGTCTTGTGGACTGCGCCGTCGGGTTTAGTTTTGTACTGGCTCGTTGGTAATATCGTCGGGTTCACGCAACAGTTCTTAATTAACCGTTGGACTAAGTCTGACGATGAAGAGGTCCCGGCGCCGCCGCCGGCGAAGGGAAAAGCGGGACAGAAGAAAAAGCTGAATGCACCGGCGACTGGCTAGGTAGGACGTGAATGATGACAGAGGTTTCTCAACAAGCAGCGGATTTTCTTAAGAACGTCTTCGATATGACCGGTCTCCAATTGCGTGTTGGAGTGAAGCAGGGTATTGCCGGCGAGGTGCTGGACATCGAGGGCAATGACGCTGAATTACTGCAGGCGCAAACGGGCGAGCTGCTTGAGGCGCTGCAGCATTTGATTAATCAGGTTTACGGGCGAAGTCTAACCGGCGGTGCGCGACTGGTTTGCGATGTGAATGGATTTCGCGCCACTCGCGAAGCAGAGCTTCAGGCGATGGCCAATCTCGCCGCAAATAAAGTGCGACAGACAGGCATGCCGTTTACCTTTGAACCGATGAGCGCCAACGAAAGACGAATCATTCACCTGACCCTGGCCGATAGTGAGGATCTCTACACCGAGTCGATCGGTGAAGGATCAGATCGCAAGTTGAAAATTGGCCCAAAGAGTTCTGCCCGCAAGGACTCGTAAGAACCCTCCAGCAGTACACAATTCATTCGATGAATACGATCGTTGCACTTTCCACACCCAGAGGACGCGGAGCTCTCGCTGTCGTTCGTCTGAGTGGCCCAACGGCGATCGCGATCGCGCAGCAGATGTGTGATCTCGAAGAGGTCGAAGCGAGACGCGCAACACTCGCCACTCTGCGCCGTCCCAAAGACAAAGAGATCCTGGACCAGGTGTTGCTGACGTGTTTTCAAGGTCCGCATTCTCTCACTGGAGAGGACGTGGTGGAGATCAGTTGTCACGGTTCGCCCGCGGTCGTGCGAAGTATTATTGATACGACACTCGAGTTGGGCGCGATGCTCGCTGGTCCTGGCGAGTTCACGCTTCGTGCGTTGTCGAATGGAAAGATCAATCTGGCCCAGGCAGAAGCGATTCGGGATCTCATTGCGGCGCAGACCGATGCCGCAGTGAAGCAAGCGTCACGTCAATTGAATGGTGAACTTTCGAATGCGCTTGGTCCATTTAACGAAAAACTTCTCGAAGTGATTGTTTTGTTGGAGTCAGCGCTCGAGTTTGTTGAAGACGATTTGCCGACAGTGCGTTTGAATGAGATCGACAACGAGTTGGCTGCAGTCGCTGCGGGTATTGAGAGACTGGCCAGGAGTTATAGCGCCGGACGGTTGATACAAGAAGGCATCAGAGTCACGATTACGGGCCGACCAAACGTAGGTAAGTCAAGTCTTTTCAATAGTTTAGTTGAACGCGAGCGCGCTATCGTTACCGACATTCCAGGTACCACGCGCGACACGCTGACCGAGGCCGTCGACCTCGATGGCATTCCGATGATTCTCACGGACACGGCGGGACTTCGCGAAACGACTGACGGTATTGAGACGCTGGGAATCGAGCGGACACGCAGGGCGATGAGCGACGCGGATCTCGTGCTCGTCGTGCTCGATGGCGCAGATGAACTTGGACCACCGGATCATGAGTTATTGGACCAGACGGAAAGCACTCGTCGTCTGGTCGTAATGAACAAAAGTGATTTGCCGGGTTTCAGTGTCTCGAGTAGTTGTATCGAGGCGCTCCAACCGATTAATGTATCGGCACGTACTGGCGAAGGACTAGACGCGCTACGCGCTGCGATCCTTTCGAGTGTAAACAGCAATGGCGTCGAAGATGGCAGTCTTCTAATCACAAACGCTCGCCACTACGATCTGTTGTGTAGCGCTCAACGCGAGCTCGAAGCCGCTCGGGCATCTTTGCGTGAGCGGCACAGCGAGGAGTTGATACTGGTGCCGTTGCACAACGCGCTGAAGTTTTTGGGCCAGATCACGGGCGAGACAACGACAGAAGATATACTGTCGCGAGATATTCGCGACGTTTTGTATTGGGAAGTAGTTATGTCGTTTGACGAGGTCTTCAATGTGATAGTGATCGGTGCCGGCCACGCAGGCTGTGAGGCGGCGTCGGCCGCTGCTCGTCTCGGCGCTGAGACTGGACTGATCACATTGAATCTCGATCTCGTTGGTCAAATGTCCTGCAACCCCGCGATTGGCGGAATTGCGAAAGGCCATCTCGTGCGAGAGATCGATGCGCTCGGCGGAATCATGGGCCGCGTCATCGATCGCACCGGAATTCAGTTTCGATTGTTAAATCGTTCGCGCGGCCCGGCCGTTCAGTCTCCGAGGGCACAAGCCGATCGCATGAGATACCGGGCCGAGATGCGGCGGACGCTCGAAGCAACTTCGAATCTCCATCTACGGCAGGGCAAAGTCGTCGATTTCATACTCGATCACGGACGGCTCGCAGGCGTGCTATTGGAAGATGGGCGAAGGTTTGGCGCCGAGGCTGTTGTTGTAGCGACGGGCACGTTTCTAAACGGCCTGATTCACACTGGGCGTCGCACTTATTCTGGCGGGCGGGCCGGAGAACCGGCGGCGATTGAATTATCAGAAGCGCTGAAGCGGCTCGGATTTCCAGTCGGACGACTCAAAACAGGTACGCCGCCGCGGCTTGATGGAAGGACGATCGATTGGAGCGCTTTCGAGCCTCAACCGGGTGACGAGACGCCGGTGCCGTTTTCGTTCTCGACAGATAGTCTCGAGCAAAAGCAGATCAAGTGTTATATCGGCTACACCACGCCCGAAGTGCACGATGCGATTCGCGAGAATATTGCCGAGTCGCCACTGTATTCCGGAAAGATCAAAGGCATCGGGCCGCGCTACTGTCCTTCAATAGAGGACAAGGTCGTCAAATTCTCAGATAAGTCGCGGCACCAGCTCTTTCTCGAGCCTGAGGGACACGACACAAACGAAGTCTATTTAAATGGCTTTTCGACGTCGCTGCCCGCAGAGATGCAGCAGGACCTCGTCCGGATGATTCCCGGGATGGAAGAAGCGCGAGTCATTCGACCGGGTTACGCGATCGAGTACGACTTCGTCGATCCGCGCGAGCTCGGACCCGATCTCCAAACGCGCCGGCTGCCGGGCCTCTTTCATGCCGGACAGATTAACGGCACCACTGGCTATGAAGAAGCGGGTTGTCAGGGACTGCTGGCAGGTATTAACGCTGCGCTCTATACCCAGAAGCGCGAACCTCTACGGCTACGACGAGAAGAATCGTATATTGGCGTTCTGGTCGAGGATCTAATCAAACAAGGCGTCGACGAACCCTATCGAATTTTCACGTCTCGTGCGGAATACCGGCTTGCGCTGCGTTATGACAACGCCGATGCGACGGCTGGAGGGGTACGGAAGGGAACTCGGACTGGTGGGCGATTCCGACTGGGATCGTTTCAATGCGCGCCAAGCGCGACTGGCGCAATTGAGAACTGCGCTTGAGACCGTTCGCCTTCGACGAGCCGACCCACAGCATGCGGCGGTGAGTGCGTTGATCGGTGGCGACTTGGGCGATTCGATTTCACTGTCGCAACTGGCAAAGCGTCCAAAGGTAACCGCGGAACTGATCATGTCGCTATTGCCCGCCGAGCTAAAGCCTGTAGCCGAGCCAGATCTTAACTCAGTGTTAGCCGACTCTCTTTATGCCGGATACCTGGAAACGCAAAAGGCTGCGGTTGCAAAGCTGTATCAACACGACACTCTGAAAATACCCCGACACATGGCCTTTGGAGCAATCAGCGGCCTCTCGAATGAAATCGTCGAACGGCTTGACCGTGCCCAGCCCCTGACATTCGGCGAGGCGCGACGTCTCCCAGGCCTAACTCCGGGCGCCCTGTCAACGTTACTGGCCTACCTGGCGGCCCAACAAAAATCCGTGTGACAAGGCGCCTTTTTGGCAGTGCGGCGGCCTGGCGCCGCTTTGGTCTTGATCTTGCGCGATCGATAACAAAGCGGCGCCAGGCCGCCGCACTCCAAAGAGACACATGTTTCACGTGAAACATTATCCGCTGTAGCCCGGCCTGCCTCGGGTGTGTTAGGTTAAGGCGGCCAACCGTGCCGACGAGGTGAATCACTGAAGAATGGCTAAGTCCATAGCCGTCGCCAACCAAAAAGGCGGAGTCGGAAAGACCACGACCGCTGTCAATCTTGCGGCCGTTCTTGCCTCCTGGGGACATCGGGTCTTGCTCGTCGACGCAGACCCTCAGGGAAATGCGACCTCCGGAATCGGCATTCAGCGGGGCAGCTTTCGCCGAGGGCTTTATCACAGCATCGTTCTCGACCAGCCAATCTCGTCCATTGCTCTGCCAACGTCAATCCCATCGCTCAAAGTCGTTCCTTCTAATAAGGACCTGGCAGGAGCAGAAATCGAGCTCGTAGAAGTCGGGCAGCGCGAATTCCGGCTAAAGAACGCCCTCGCAACGGTTGAACCTGACTACGACCACATAATCATTGACTGTCCGCCATCATTAGGACTGCTCACACTTAACGCGTTGACCGCGGCGAAGTCGTTGCTGGTTCCGATCCAGTGTGAGTACTACGCCCTCGAAGGCGTCACCGAACTTTTCGACACCCTCGCCCGGATCCGCCGGATTCATAACCCCGGATTAATGATCGAGGGGCTCTTGCTCACGATGTATGACGAGCGGACTAACTTGTCTGCCGCAGTCGCCGCGGACCTGCGAGACTTCTACGGGTTGCAGGTGTTTCAGACGGTGATTCCCAGAAATGTCAGACTTGCTGAGGCACCGAGTTACGGCAAGCCAATTATCAGTTACGACGCTCACTCCAAAGGAGCGGAGGCTTACTCACAATTAGCCAGGGAGATAATTCATGAATCGAAAAGCGCTGGGACGGGGGCTGGGAGCGCTCCTGTCCTCTGACAGCACGATCGATCTTGGTGCTGAACCATCGGAAGTCGAACTCGATTCTATCGTGCCCGGGCCAATGCAGCCCCGCACACATTTCGATGAAGCAAGCCTCGAGAGTTTGGCGGAGTCGATTCGAAGTCACGGGATCGTGCAGCCGCTGTTGGTGCGGCGAAGAGGCGACGGCTATGAATTGATCGCCGGCGAGCGACGTTGGCGAGCGGCAAAATTGGCGGGAATCAGTCGAGTCCCCATCGTCGTCAAGGAAGTTCCCGACGAAAGCCTCCTTGAGATCGCGCTGATTGAAAACATTCAACGCGAGAACCTGAACCCGATCGAAGAGGCCCAAGCCTACAAGAAACTGATCGAGACAGTTGGTTTGACTCAAGAGGCACTCGCGACGCGAGTCGGGCGTGACCGTTCATATATAACGAACTACCTGCGTCTTCTGAAACTGCCGGACGATGTTCAGCAACTGGTGAAGGAGGGAAGGCTTTCGACCGGACACGCCCGCGCCCTTCTAGCTTTGAGTCATCCCGATCTTCAGCGACGCATTGCGCGCCAGATTATCGATGGCGGGCTCTCGGTTCGAGCAACGGAGCAGTTGGTCCAGAAAGCGAGTGAAGAGAAGCCCGCAAGAAGACCACCACCACCTGTCGATCCGAACATCAAAGCCGCTGAGACGAAGTTGAGACGAGCGCTGGGCACTCAGGTGAAGATTCTTCAGGCTGCCGACGGAAAGGGGAAGTTAGAGATTAGCTTTTTCAATACGCAAGACCTGGATCGAATCTACAACTTGCTCGTACCCGCGACTCCAATGTAAAAGAGGAAGTGGGCCGCTCCTCGCGGCACAATGTAAAATCGAGCGAAGCTTTCACGCAAAGCCGCAAAGTTCAAGCAAGACGCAAAGCATACATGGACCTTCCTTAGCGCCTTTTTGATCTTTGCGTCTTTGCGTGAAACCGCCTTCGGTTGACCCTGTTTTGCCACCATGTTAGACTCGCGCGCTTTTCGGTAGCCCACAATTTATACATAGATAGAGGAATCGGATGATTCTTTTAGAGGCCCAAATTCAGTTGGTTCCTGACGGTACGTTACTGCTTCACCTGTTGATGGTGGCCGTGATGGTGTTCGTCCTGAATCGGACTTTATTGAAGCCGATCAACCAGATCCTGGCTGAGCGCGAAAAACAAATTGCCGGCCGTCTCAAGGAAGCAGAGGCGATGGCGGCCGAAACCCAGGAGAAGCTGAAGAAATATAACGACGCGTTGCGAGAAGCTCGCGCCGACGGCTACAAGCTTCTGGAAAAAGAACGCGCTCAAGGTCTGAAAGAGAAAGACGAAAAACTACGGAAGTATCGCGACGAGATGTCGAAGGAAGTTGCCGCGCAAATCGAGACTACGCGCAGGCAAGAGCAGGCGGCAAAGGGTGAACTAGAGGCACAGGCCGCCACGATAGGAAATTTGATAAGTTCTCGAATACTGCGTCGACCTACTCGATAATCGAGGTCGTCGAATCCCGTAAGTAAACAACATGCTGTTATTTGCTTCTGGAGAAACGTTGGAGTGGGCAAACTACCCCGGCCTTGAGCTGTGGAAGTTTTTGAATCTTGCCATCTTCACCGCTGCCGCCATTTTTGTACTGCGCAAACCGATCAGCCAGGCACTGCTGGCGCGCCGTGGCGCGATCCAAAAGGAACTCGTCGCTGCGCAGCAGGAACGGGAACAAGCGTTAGCCAAGGTCGCGGAAGCCGACAATCTTTTGGGCAGGCTTCATGAAGACGTGCGCGCGGTCCACAAACAGTCTGACGAAGAAGCCAGAGCTGAGCGCGAGCGTTTGGCTGCTGCCACGGCGCGCGAAATGGAGAAACTGAAACAGCAGTCGCAGCGCGAGGTCGAGAGGGCCGGCAAACTCGCTCGCAAAGAACTGCGGCGGTTTCTTGCCCAGAGAAGCATTGAAGTGGCGCGCGAGTCAGTGCGTAATCAAATGAGGCCGGAAGACGACACTGCGTTGATCAGGGAGAACATCGGTGATTTGAGGAGGACCACGGTTTGAGCTTGCAAACGGTTGCACGCCGCTATGCTGCGGCACTCGCCGACGTGGCCATCGAACGACGGGAAGAACGTGAAGTTCAGAGGGAGTTGGACCAATGGGCGGCGATGATTGAATCGCACCCACAGTTGAAAGAAGTTCTTGCCAATCCCACCATTATTTACGATCACAAACGCAAACTGCTCGAGGATTTGATCTCGCGCACGCGCGTGAGAGAGACCACGGCGAGCTTTCTCCGTGTCCTGCTTAAAAACCAGCGTCTCTCCCAGTTGCGAGAAGTGGCGGATCGTTTTAGCTACGTGCTCGACGAGCGTGGTGGAATCGTCGCGGCGACTGTCACGACAGCGAGGCCGATTCCGGAAGAATTGCAGAAGCAGTTGCACGAAACCCTGGTTGGCGTAACCGGTCGTAAGGTGCGACTCGACTTCAATACTGACGATACGATTATCGGTGGAATGGTTGCGCGGATCGGCTCAACCATCTTTGACGGATCGGTGCAAAGCCATCTCGACCGTTTGGGCAACGAACTGGCAGGTTGATAAATTCGTAAGTCGCATTAGTGTGTAGAGGAAATTATGGAACCAATTAGAGCCAGCGAAATCAACGACATCATTCGCAAACAGATCGAGAACTTCGAAACAGGCGTTACGGTCACCGAAGTAGGAACGGTCATCAAGATCGGAGACGGTATCGCAGAACTTCACGGCCTGGAAAAAGTTATGGCCGGCGAACTGCTCGAGTTTCCCCATGACGTTCGTGGTCTGGCGCTAAACCTGGAAGAGGACAAAGTTGGTGCGGTGTTGTTCGGTGATTTTCAGACAATCAAAGAAGGCGATCTCGTAAAGCGCACCGGACGCATCATGCAGGTGCCTGTCGGAGAAGCGCTTGTCGGACGTGTGGTTGACGTGCTCGGCAACCCGATCGACGACCGTGGTCCAATTGTCACTGATCACTTCTATCCCGTTGAGCGCATCGCGCCGGGCGTGGTCGACCGGCAGCCCGTGAAGGAACCACTCCAAACAGGTCTGAAAGCAATCGACGCGATGGTGCCGATCGGCCGCGGACAGCGCGAACTTATCATCGGCGATCGTCAAACCGGTAAGACAGCAGTTGCCGTCGACACGATCATAAACCAGAAGGGCAAAGACGTAATCTGCATCTACGTCGCAATTGGTCAGAAAGCTTCGACGGTGGCCCAGGTAGTCAGGACGCTGCAGGAGTATGGCGCGATGGACTACACGATCGTGATCAAAGCGACCGCATCGGATCCCGCCGCGATGCAGTTTTTGGCGCCATATTCAGGCGCAGCGATGGGCGAGTACTTCCGCGACAATGGACGTCACGCGCTCACAATCTACGACGACCTTTCCAAGCAGGCGGCCGCTTATCGCGAGATTTCGTTGTTGCTGCGACGCCCACCGGGCCGCGAAGCATATCCGGGAGACGTCTTCTACCTGCACTCGCGCTTGTTGGAACGCGCCGCAAAACTTTCTGACGTCAAGGGCGGTGGTTCCCTCACAAGCTTGCCGATCATCGAAACGCAGGCCGGCGACATCTCGGCATACATTCCGACTAACGTGATTTCGATCACTGACGGACAGATATTCCTTGAAGCCGACCTTTTTAACAGTGGTTTCCGACCGGCAATCAACGTCGGTAACAGCGTGTCGCGCGTCGGTGGATCAGCGCAGATTAAGGCGATGAAGCAGGTCGCGGGAACACTTCGTCTCGACCTGGCCCAGTTCCGTGAGTTGCAAGCATTTGCTCAGTTCGGTTCTGACCTCGACAAAGCCACGCAGGCACAGCTTGCACGTGGTCAACGTCTTACCGAGATCCTGAAGCAACCGCAGTATCAGCCGATGGACGTCGAAAAACAGGTGCTTGTAATTTGGGCCGCAACCAACGGCTTCACTGATGACGTCGCGATCGAAGACATTCGCGACTTCGAAACCAGCTTGCTCAAGTTTGTCGAAAATTCGCACCCGGGACTGCTTGCCGATATCAACGAGAAGAAATCGTTGACCGATGAGATCAAGGCAGGATTGAAGCAGTTGCTCGAAGACTTTAAAGGTAGCTGGAAGAAGGAATCGTCGACGGACTTTGCCGCTGCTCCAGCAAGACCCGCGGCCAGCACACCAGCAACTCAGCCAGTAGCTTAACGACTGAAACGCAATGCCTAATCTTCTCGACATTCGCCGGCGCATTAAGTCGGTTAAAAACACGCAACAGATCACCAAGGCCATGAAGATGGTCTCTGCGGCGAAGCTCAAGCGCGCGCAGGACCGCGTGGTCACGGCGCGTCCGTTTGCGAACAAGATGGCGGAAGTTTTAGGCGAGCTCGCGAAACGCACGGACGAGGATTTTCATCATCCACTTCTCGATCTGCGCGGCGACCAGCGTTACCTGCTCGTGCTCATAACTGCCGACAAAGGCTTGTGTGGCGCTTTTAACACCAACCTTACCAAGGCCGCACAGAATTTCATGCGCGAGAACCCTGACAAGTCGATCGAAATCATGGCGATCGGTCGCAAGGGCCGCGACTTCTTCCGCAACCGCCGTGCAACGATAGCGGGCGAGTATCTTGGGTTGACTGGAAAGGGTCGCGTCGAGTTTTCAGAAGCGCTCGAAGTCGCTCGCGATGTGATCAAGACGTATACCGACGACACGGGTATCGATAAAGTTTTCCTCATTTACAACGAGTTCAAATCTGTACTTTCGCAGCGAGTAGTCCTGGAACAGTTGCTACCAGTCTCGCGCGCGAAAGAAGAGGAGCCAGTAGAAACGAAGTCGCAGCAACCCGTGACCCTCGTTGACTACATTTACGAGCAACCACCTGAAGAGATGTTCAGCCAACTCTTGCCGCGTCTTATTGAAACGCAGATCTTTCGAGCGTTGCTGGAGTCAATAGCGTCAGAGCAGGGCGCACGCATGACGGCGATGGATTCCGCGTCGAAGAACGCGAGCGAACTGATCGAGAGTTTGACTCTCAACATGAATCGCATTCGTCAAGCCGCGATCACGAACGAGATCATCGAAGTCGTTTCAGGCGCCGCCGCACTGTAGCCACGAAAAAGTTTTAGCCACAAAAAGGCACATAAAGCACAAAAAGAATTTTTGCTGTGGGCAGGTTCACAAGGTTTCTAAGCCGTTACCTACCGCTCGTTATCTGGCTCGGCTTCATCTCCTACGCTTCGTCGAATAGTTTCTCAGCATCAAATACCTCTCGCATTATTGGGCCACTGGTGCTGTGGTTGTTTCCCAACACTAGCGCGGAAACACTTGCCACGATCCACTTCATCACGCGAAAAATCGCCCACTTTACCGAGTACGCGATCCTCGGATTCCTGGCCGCACGAGCGTTTCGCACCTCGCCACGCCCTGCCATTAACGAGCGCTGGTTCCTGATCTGCGCAACTCTGATTGTGGTTTATGCGTTAATTGATGAGTATCATCAGAGCTTCGTGCCGTCTCGGACGGCTTCGATTGTCGACAGTCTGATTGACATGGCGGGCGGGTTAACGGCGCTTTTGGTGATACGTAAAAAGCAATCCACAGATTACACAGACCGTTTATAGAATCTGTGCAATCTGTGGATACATGTATAATCTCCACGGAGGCACGCAAATGGGAATACTTGATCGACTCAGTCCGACGTCACAGTTCATCGAAGTCATTGAATGGCTCGATGACTCGCAAAACACTCTCTTGTACCGATTTCCGGTCAAGGATCAGGAAATCAAAAATGGAGCGCAGCTCATTGTTCGCGAAACGCAGGCTGCGGTCTTTGTGCACGAAGGCCAGATCGCCGATCAGTTTCCCCCCGGTCGCTACACCATCGACGGCGGGAACACTCCAATCCTTTCGAAGTTGGGCGCATGGAAATACGGCTTTAATTCGCCGTTCAAATCCGAGGTCTACTTCGTCAACACGAGACAGTTCACGGATCTGAAGTGGGGCACGCCCAATCCGATCATGATGCGCGATTCTGACTTCGGTATGGTGCGTTTGCGAGCTTTCGGAATCTACTCGATGCGCGTAGTCGATCCGCAGGCGTTTATTAAAGAGGTCGCCGGAACGAATGCGCACTTCGTCACCGAGGACATCGAAGGTCAACTGAAACGCACGCTCGTTGGTGGCTTCAGTGACGCGCTCGGAGAATCCAAAATCGCGGCGCTCGATCTCGCGTCAAACTACGATGAGCTCGGGAAGTTCACACGAATAAAACTGAACGAAGAGTTCAAGACATTTGGTCTCGAGTTAACGAAGTTCGTCATCGAGAATATTTCGCTGCCGCAGGAAGTTGAAGCGGCGATGGACAGGCGCACTTCGATGGGCGTGATTGGCGACGTGGGACGTTACGCTCAATTCCAGGCTGCTGATGCTATGCGCGATGCGGCGCAGAATCCATCAGGCGGCGCCGGAACGGGTGTTGGGCTTGGCGCCGGATTCGCACTGGGAAATGCAATGGCAGGTGCGATGAGCGACGCGATGAAGCAGTCGGGCCAGCAATCGGGCCAAGGTTCGGCGCAACAAGCCGCACCGGCGGCAGGCGTGCCTTGTCCGCAGTGTGGTCATCCGAACGCGGGCGGCGCAAAATTCTGCACGGAATGCGGCGCGAAGCAGGGGAACGCCACGTGTGCAAGCTGTAAAGCCGAGCTGGCTCCCGGCGCGAAATTCTGCACCGAGTGCGGCACTAAGGTTTAGCCACAAAAAGCACAAAAGGCACAGAAAGCACACAATGATCTGTTTTTGTGCTTTTTGTGCCTTTTTGTGGCAGAGGCGGCGATTCGCATGTTCAAAGCGTTGACGCGTCCACGCAGAGTTGTCATCACGGGAATGGGGTGTGTCACTCCACTTGGTATTGGTCGCGACGCGTTCTGGGATGGATTAATCAACGGCAAGAGTGGCGTGCGCCGCATCGAATGTTTTGATCCCTCGAGTTCTCCTGTCCAAATCGCTGCTGAAGTTCCTTCATTCGATTGGCAGTCGCAGTTAAATCCAAAAGATCGCAAACACGTTGCGCGGACAGTGCCTCTCGCGCTTGCGGCGGCTCGTGAAGCGTTGGAAGACGCGAAGCTGTTTACTAATGATCTGTCACTTGATGAACGCCGGGCCTTTGGTGTGGAACTCGGAACAGGTGGCGGAGGCCTCGCGTTTACTGAGCAACAGTACGAGTACTGGTACGTTGGTCCAACTCACAAAGCGAGCGTCTACACGATTCCATCGTCCACGCATGGCGGCTTGTCGAGCGAGTTGTCGATGGCGTTTGGTCTGCGTGGACTGTCGCACATTATTTCAACAGGTTGCACCAGTTCGACGGACGCGATGGCTTACGCAGCGCAACACATCGCACTCGGACGACAGGACATGATGATTACTGGCGGCGTCGATGCTCCGATCGCGCCAGGCATTTTGGCCGGCTTCAATTTAATGACTGTGTTGACGAGTGATTGGAATGAGGAGCCTCACCGTGCTTCAAGACCGTTTTCGCGCAATCGATCCGGAATGGTACTCGGCGAAGGGTCGTGGATGTATGTTTTTGAAGAACTGAAACACGCGCTCGATCGTCGTGCACACATCTACGCTGAAGTTGTTGGTTACGGTGCCACCTGCGACGCCTATCATCGCGTGCGACTGGCTGAAGATGGCAATGAACCGGCGCGCGCGATGCGTTTGGCACTCGAGGATGCCGGCTGTGAGCCAAAGGACATCGATTATGTAAATCTGCACGGAACCTCGACGCTGCTCAACGATCGAATTGAGACCAGCGCACTGAAGCTCGCCTTTGACGGAAACGCGGCGCGTATTCCGATGTCGGCGACGAAGTCGCAAATCGGTCATCCGCAGGGTGCGAGTGGCGCCGCCGGACTCGGAGCCGCTCTCTGCGCGATGCACACAAACAAGATTCCACCTACCATTAATCTTGATGAACCTGACCCTGATTGCGATCTTGACTACGTTCCCAACGAAGCACGTGAAGCGAATGTACGGGTCGCCCTCTGCAACTGTATCGGCTTCGGCTCGAAGAACAGTGCCCTCGTGATTCAGAGAACAGATCATTAACCAGCAGGGTTCAGGATGCTCGACAAATTTAAACGACGCAGCTACAAGCTCGAATACATCGATACCGGTGATTACACACCTGAGGAGTATGAGAGTTGTATCGGTGAGTTGCAGTTAGTCAATCGTTGGATGGGTGACGCGCACAGTCTAAGGACCACGCTTTTTCCTGATATCGAAGCGCAAGGCCTGTCAAACTTTTCAATACTCGATGTGGGTGCGGGTTCAGGGGAATTGTTGCGTGTGACGGCTGGTTGGACCAGACAAACAAATCGGCGTGTGAGTGCGGTGGGGCTCGAGTTGAACGAGCGGTCTGCGGAGTCGATCAATGAAGAGTCGCAGCGTTTCGGTGACATTAGTTCGGTGCGTGGCGATGCGTTAGAGCTACCTTTCGCGGACAATTGTTTCGATTATGTGATCTGTTCGCTCTTTACGCATCACTTCGTCGACGAGCAGGTGATCCGGATTCTTCGTGAGATGAGTCGAGTGGCGAAGCGGCGAATATTCGTGATCGATCTCAATCGTCATCCCATCGCGTACTTGCTTTATACGACACTCGGCAAGTTGGTTTTGCACAATCGACTGCTGCGACACGATGGTGCGTTATCGATACTGCGTAGCTTCAAAGCGGATGAGTTGCTGGAGCTGGGCAAACGTGCGGGGCTGCGTGATGTTTGGGTTCAAAGGCGATTCCCGTATCGTCTGGTCTTGAGCGCCGCGGCAAAGGGAACGGTTCATGTTCAGAATGCGGACGTACATTCATTCAAGGCGGCATGAATTAAACCAAGGGCGGCCACGGAGGGCCGCCCCTACGGTACGTTCCGCAGCGTCAATTGTTGTACCGGCACTTGGGCGATGTGGCACGTACTGTAGGGGCGGCCCTCCGTGGCCGCCCTTGCGTGGAACTCTTTCTTAGCGGAAACGATTCAATGCCCTCGGCGTTATCGAACACCTTCGACACAATCATCGCGGGCGGCGGACCGGCCGGTTCGAGCGCCGCAATACATCTCCGGCGCAACGGTCTCCGCGTCCTACTCGTCGAACAGAAAAAATTTCCACGCGCAAAACTGTGCGGAGAATTCATCTCGCCTGAATGCGTGCGTCACTTCGAAAACCTCGGTGTTGCTGACGCGATCAAAATCTCCGCACCCACGGCGCTCACGGAAACAGTCTTTTACTCCGCACGCGGACATCACGTCACAATTCCAAGCAGTTCGTTTGGCGGACCCGCCGCACTCGGTTTGAGCCGCGCCGTTATGGACCACGTACTGTTGCAGCGCGCACGTGATTGCGGTGTCACCGTGTTGGAAGGAACAACCATCACCGAACCGATACGCGAAGGCCACGACGTACGCGGAGTGAGACTACGAACGAATGAGGAGTACTTCGCCCCACTAACCATCGACGCCACGGGTCGCGCCCACATTCTCACCAGAAAACTTCACACCGGTGAACCAAAATCAAAAGCAAAGTTAATTGCGTTCAAGGCTCATCTGCGAAACGCACGCGTCGCACCCAACGCGTGTGAGATCTACTTCTACCCCGAAGGCTACGGTGGTTTGAGCAGCGTCGAAGGAGACATCAGCAATCTCTGCTTCATCATCTCCGCGGAACAGGTAAAACGCCATTACTCAAACCCGGAACTCGTCATGCGCGAGATGGTGATGAAAAACCAACGCGCCGCTTACACACTTGAACATGCACAACCCGAATCCGAGTGGTTGAGTGCCTCCTGGGAACGTTTCGGACGACAACAGCCAAGTCCCGCCAACGGTTTGCTAGCCATTGGCGACTCAGCGGCTTTCATCGACCCTTTCACAGGCAGTGGAATGCTGATGGCGTTTGAGAGCGGCGAATTAGCAGCGGATGTAATTGTTCGCCACCGGGACAAATTAGCGACGACCGAGCTGGGTGCAAATTACACGGCCGAGTACGCACAAAAGTTTGATTCACGCCTGCGAATTTGTGGATGGTTGCGTCGCCTGGCTTTCAAACCACGACTCGCCGGACTCGGCATCGCGATCTGCGGCGCCAGCAATGGCTTTAGAAATCGAATCGCGCGAGCAACTCGCTCGCCAAACCGGGATCATCGCAGTCCCTTACGCGCAGGTTAAACTGCTTGCCACGTTGCTGCTTTTAGAGTAAAAAGGCTTGGCCAGTGCTGGTCTCTCTGTCACTGTTGCTGTCCCAGGGCTACATGACAACGGCTATAAGCATCTCCCACACGCCGTCAGCAAATCGGAGATGGATCTCCGACACTCGTCCACTGGTAGCGAAAGGTTAACTCAAAAGAGTCGTCAGTGACCGCGCGAATTCCAGAGCCGCGAAACACTACTAAGGAGAAAACGACGATGTTGGTATCGTTAATGTCCCGGCTTATCGGATCAGTTCAAATCCCCTGTTTGATATTGGTCTTACTTATTTGTGCCCCCATGGCTTTCGGACAAGCGCAGTCAAACGCTGCCGACATTCAGGGCACTGTCAAAGACTCCACCGGTGCCGTTGTGGCTAACGCAACCGTTACCGCGCGTAATCCCAGCACGAACTTCTCGCGCACTGCTACCACTAACGACGAAGGTTTCTATCGCATCATCAATGTGCCACCCGGCGACTACGAAGTAACAGTCGAAGCCGCGAACTTCAAAAAAGCCGTCCTTCCCAAAATCACAGTAACCGTGGGACAAGCCGCGACGCTGGACGTGCCACTTGAACCGGGACAGATCAGCGAGATCGTTACGGTTTCCGATGCCACTTCCGAAATCGTTGAGACTTCCAAGACATCCGTCTCAACCACCATCGATCAACAACGCATCAACAATCTTCCGATCAACGAACGAAACTACATCCAGTTCGCGATGACGACCTCGACAGTCGGACGCGACAACGGCCGTCCGATTGGACCAGCGCCCACCACTGGCTTGAACTTTGGTGGACAGCGCGGACGTTCGAATCTTGTGCAGGTCGACGGTGCTGACAATACAGACAATTCCGTCAATGCATCGCGTTCAACAGTTAGTCAGGAAGCGGTGCAGGAGTTTCAGGTCGTAACAAATTCCTTCGCGGCTGAATTTGGTCGTTCTGCCGGCGGTGTGGTGAATGTGGTCACCAAGTCGGGCACCAACGAACTGCATGGAAACCTGTTTGGTTTCCTGCGTCACCGCAGTTTTCAGGCTCGCAACGCCTTTGCGCCCATCGAGGATCCGCCGTTCACTCGTGCTCAGTACGGAGTCACTCTGGGTGGACCATTAGACAAAGAGCGCACGTTCTTCTTCTTCGCGTTCGAACAACGCAGACGCAATGAGTCGGGCTTCTTTACGAGCAACGTCGCTCAGGGTCTGACCGGCTCCGCAACGATTCCTGTGATTGCCGGACTGAACCCGGTCGCGCGCACGTTCAACAACATCACGCCCGCGCAGGCATCATTTATCAACACACTCGTGGGCAGCGGAAATGCCACTGCTATCTGCGGCGCACGCGCTTATGCATTCTTTGCGTCAAGTGGTGGCACCACTGCGTTGACCGGCAGCAATGCATTGACCTCGCCAAATGACGGCAGTCTGTGTCCGGCGATCACCCCAATCGCTCCGGGCGCTATTGGACCACGATTCATTCTGTCCGGCGCTCCAGTTCCCAGTGGAACAACAAACGCCGCCGGTCAGCCGATCGCGTTCAGACCGCTCAACAATCTGCAGCGAGTGTTCCCCATAACCGATCGCACGACGTTCAACTCTTTCCGCCTGGACCACCTGATCACCAACGCTCACCAGTTTAATTTTAGGGTCGGCTACAACCCGAGTGAATTAAGCGGTATTCAGGTGGAGTCGCAAAATCAGTCACTGGGCCAGAATGATTTTTCGCGCACCGGTATTCAAACGCTAAAAGATTGGTCGGCCGTCACGACGCTGACCTCGACGCTCTCGAATCAGATCGTCAACGAAGGACGTTTTAACTTCGGCTTGCGCCGTGCGACTTTCAAGTCGCAGCAAGGCGATGCCGTGGCTTTCAATATTTCAGGCACGGCGTTCATCGGTCGCGAGCTGTTCTCGCCCGTGGTTCGCTCAGAAACGCGATATGAGTTTACGGATAACTTAAATCTCGTTGCCGGAAACCATAACTTCAAGTTCGGCGGCGATATTGCTTTCGTACGCATACCGGAAGCGATTTTCGAACTGAACTTCGCCGGTCTTTTCAACTTCGGCGGACTCTCCGCGGCAACGCTTAACCCCGCCTTCGCAGGGGCACCAGACTTTACCCCCGTGCAGCAATACGGGCTCGGTTTCCCCGCCAACTTTATTCAGGGCTTCGGAAATCCGGTCAGCGCGATCAGCAACAAGCCGATGGCGTTCTTCGCACAGGATTCGTGGAAAGTGCGTCCTAACCTGACACTCAACTACGGTGTTCGATACGACTACGAGTTGACGGAGCAGATACCGACCCTTCCACTACGCGACCCGCTGTCAGGCATTAATCTCTCAGCCGCGGATGTTTTGGCCGCACAGGACGCGATGGGAGTGCAACAAGGATTCCCACGCGACAAGAACAACTGGGCGCCGCGCCTCGCGGTAGCATGGGATCCGTGGAGTGATGGTAAGACTTCGATTCGCGCAGCGATCGGCATGTTCTACGATCACCCGCTGCTTGCTATCGCATTCAACTCCGACATTGCGGATGCGGTACAACAGCAACAGGGAATTCTGACGCCCGGGAGCCCGGCGCAAACTGCATTGCTCAATGCTGTGCAAGTGTTTCAAGGCACTGTCTGTCCTCCGGGTGGACCAGTAACACCGATTTGTCCTGCGGGCGTGGTGACTCCGGGCGTGGCCGCGGGCGCGCAGTACCAGTTCGGCCGGCAGAGATTCAACGATCAAACATTCCCCGGGTTTGGTCCAGTGCTTCCCTTTACACTCCACGTCCAAAAAGACTTTGAATACGCATACGCGAACCAAGCGAACTTCACTATTGAGCGTCAGCTAACCAAGGACATGACCGTCTCGGGTAGCTATATCTTCGTCGGCGCGCATCATCTGCCGCATCCGCTCGATATCAACGCTCCCAGAACCGATCTTCAGATTGCGAACTTCCGCCGGTTCGCAGGACGCGATCCCCTGAACACAACGGAAGCCGTTGCGTTCTCGATTCCGACTTCCGGAGCTCCTTGTCCTGGTGGCGTACCGCTTCAGTGCTTCACACTAGCAACACCCACGGGCGCGTCTCCGTTCCCGAATGCCGGACAGACATTCGCGATCATCGTGCCGGGCATGATTACGGCTCCGATTACAAACCTCGGCAACCGTATCGTTAATGCGGCTGTCGCAAATTTCTTCCGTCCCAGCGCGCCGAATTATTTCCTGGCCCAGGCGCTTTCCGGCGGCCTCGTATCACCTGCGGTCCTGAATGGCGCGCTCGCTGGTTCACTACGCAGTCCCGGAACGATTTCACCATTTGGATCAATCAACGCACAGACGTCGGACGGTGACTCGACTTACAACGCGCTGAATGTGGATGTGAAGAAGCGCTTTTCAAATAACTTCCAGTTTTTAGCGTCCTACACCTGGTCGCATTCAATCGACGACTCGTCTGACCTTCAGACCCTCCTACTGCCCCAGGACAATCGCGCCTTCGCGTTGGAGCGTGCGGATTCGCTCTTCGATCAACGTCACCGGTTTGTTTTCAGTGGCGTACTTTCGTCGCCGAGCAGTTGGGCAAGCGAGGGTGGATTCCATCGAGCGTTGTCAAACTTCACGATCGCGCCGATTTTCGAAATCTCGTCCGGTCGCCCGTTCAATATTCTGAGTAATCAGGATACAAACAACGACCAGTCAAACCAGACGGATCGACCCTCAGTGCTTGATGACGGAACGCTGTGTGTGCCGGGCACGCCGCTCACGCCGGACCCGAACGGGCCGAAATGCGCGGGGGGTGTCGTAACAGGCGGCGCATTTAGCAGCGGCAATCTCGCTCGCAACTTCGGTATCACGCATCGTTACATGTCGCTCGATCTGCGTGTATCGAAACTCGTACCGATTGGCGAGAAACTAAGGCTGGAGTTGATTGCGGAAGGCTTTAATCTATTTAACCGCTTCAACGAGGCAGCCGCGTCGCCGTTTATCAACGACGTCAACGCATTCGACCTGCGGGCGAGCAACGGACGGTTCTTCAGCCGTCCCACCGCCACCTTCGACCCACGGCAGTTCCAGTTTGGATTGAAACTGAACTTTTAAGCCGCAGATGACGCGGATTAACGCAGATCAGCGTTAATCCGCGAAATCCGCGGCACACAACTTAAATCCCAGCTCCCGCATCCGAAGGGTTTGATCGTAGTCTGAGCTTTCAAACCTAATCCTCTCCCGATACAATCATGGGCATTATGTGTAGACCTACGCTTGTTCAACGTTTTATCAGCGTCGTCGCAATGTTTTTGCTGGCAGCGGCAGCCGTTCAGGCCCAAACAACCCGGCCGAGACGCACTAACAAGCAGCCTACGCAAACCACGAGGACCCCGGCGGACGATCCCCTGTTGCGACCCCAGCCGACACCGTCGCCGACAGCCCGGCGAGCCAGTTCCGGCGATTCATTGCTCGATGTTAGGCCGGTTCAGCCAGTGGCGAATACGGTAGCTCCGGCTGACACGAAGCACGCCTATTTGCTGCTCGAACAGAAACAGTTTGCAGCGGCAGCGAAAGAAGCTAAGGAGCTGACAGTTTCGCATCCCAACGATCCGGAAGCCTGGAAAATAGCCGGATTCGCGGAGTTGAATCTGAAGCAGTACACGGAAGCAGTGAGCGACCTGGAAAAAGCAATTGAGCTCCAGCGTAAAGCGAAGCAGGAAGATCCAAACACAGAGAGCGCGCTTGGACAGGCGTATGTTCTGGCTGAGAAGTATCAGGAAGCGTTGCCGCTTTTGACGGCAGCAATCAATCGCGATCCTAATAAGCCTGACGCGCTGATGATCTACTATCGCGGCATCTCTGAGTACAAGACCGGGAAAACTGCGGACGCGGAGAAGAGTTTTAACCAGGTAGTTAAGCTCAATCCCAAAGATTCGTTGTCGCTTTTCTATCTCGCGCAGATTGCGCTCAGCAAGAACGACCTGGATGGTGCAATCGCAAATCTGAATCGAGCCACTGTAAACGATGCGCGAGCGGTTGGAGCCTGGACGCTTCTGACTTCTGCATATCTGCGTCGTGCCGCATCGAGCACCGACCCGGCTAAAGCTGATGCGGATTACCTGAGTGCGGTGCGTGCGGGTGAAGGTTTGATAAAACTGCGAACTGACGCCGAAGCAGTCACACTCTTCGGACAGGCACTAATCGGTTCAAAACAATATGCACGCGCTGCTGGCGCACTCGAACGCGCCACAACCGGAGCAGATGCGAACGGCGTCACGTTCTATCTATTGGGTGTAGCTCATTCGCGTGCGACGAATTTCCCGAAAGCGATTGCGGCCCTCGAAACGGCAGCAAAGAAGACGCCCGAAGACGTCAATATCTATCGTGAGCTTGGTTACGCGTTTGAAGTGACGAAGCAGTATGCGAAGGCACTGGCTGCGTATCAGAAAGGCGCTGCTTTAGCCCCGTCGGATCCAGATTTCAAGGAATCGATCGAACGCGTGAAGCCGTTTGCAAAGTAGCCACAAAAAGGCACAAAAGCACAAAATAGAAAATGACAGGCTTAGCCGGCACAGCTCGAGCTTTTGCGACTTTTTCTCTGGTTCCTTATCTCGGCATCATCTTCTGCCCGGCTGCAGTGGTGCTCGGCGCGGTTGGCATAGTTAGATCTTATCGTTCGCCGCGGGTGAGCGACTCAACCGTCATCTATTACGTAAGTGCGATCGTTGGTCTTGGGGTCCTGGGAATTCAGATGTGGTTCTGGTGGATTCTCTACCATGTGCCAGCGTGGTTAAGTTTGGGTCAATTCGATTGAGTTATCGGTACAAGGAGAATGTTATGAAGATCATTTCCGCGGTGCTCCTGCTTGGAGCGTTGGTTACGGGCGCCTATGCACAGCGTCCACGCTCCATGGATCCTCAGCCGGCGGGACAAACTCCGGCGGCTAAACCGGCTCCCAAGACGGTGAAGGCAAAGTATGAGGGCGGAGTGTTTGGTTACACCAAGACGATGGAGGGCACGTTGACGTTTGACGACGGCAACAATCGCCTGCACTTCAAAGACAAGAAGCCGCCGAAGGAGATCTCGATACCTTACGAGGCAATCGTGTCAGCTTTTGCGGATACGCAAAAGCGACAGCCAAGAGCAGCCACCATTGCCAGTGCCGTTCCACTCATCTACGCGTTGCCTGCCCGCTTTATAAAGACCAAAGTTCGGTACCTGACGCTGCAATACAACGATCCCGATTCGAAAGTCAGCGGCATTACGAGTTTCAAGCTCGAGAACAAGGAAGTGCTTGAGTCGGTGCTGGCCACGCTCGCGGAGAAATCAAACATGGCACTTCGTGGCGACGTGTATGTAAAGAAGAAGCCTGACGATACAAGTAAGTCACCCAACTAAAGCCACAAAAGGCACATAAAGCACAAAGGCACAAATGGTCCAAATGAGACTTTGTGCCTTTTGTGCTTTTTGTGCCTTCTGTGGCTCAATTCCAGATCGAAAGCTTGTAGTCAGGTCGCAGGCCGGATGTTACTGAGCGGCAGAGATTCAGGTTGTGAGCCGCGTCCGCGAGACGACCGTCGGAAGCTTTAAGAGCACTATCAAATTCCTTCTCCGCTTCCTTCAAGAAACCCAGACGCGCGAGCATCACACCGTGGTTATTGTGACTAGCCGGTACGTGCCTGCCGGCGTATGAAGACGCCTCTTTAAAGAGCGCTGCGGCTTTCTCAAACTCGCCGGCTTTTGCTGCAAGCAGTCCCAACCGGTAAGTCGCAGGCGCAAACTTTCTATTTGACGCGGCCAGCGCTTGTTCATAAGCCACTCGTGCCTCAGTTGTTCTTCCCTGGTCTTCGAACGCAATGCCGAGTGCATGAGAGGCTCGCGCGTAGTTTCCCTGCTTCAACTCGATTGCACGTTTGTAGAAGACGATGGCCTCTTCGGTTAGCCACAGTTCGTAATGACAGACGCCGATGTTGTAGATGGCCCGTGCGTACAAATCGCCGCCGCGAGGCGAAACCTTTTTGTATTCGGCGATAGCGGCCTGGTACTTTTCCTGGGCCACTAGCGCGTCGCCACGCTTAAATGCTGACGTCTGCGCGTTGATGATGGACGGCGTGAGTGAGATCGCAATGAAAAGCAGAATCCTGATAATCAAAATGCACCTCCGTGGATAGTTCCAAGATTGGTACATTGTGAATTAGAGATGGTCTAACGGTCTTTCAGGTTCTTGCTCGCTTTGACTTTTCTTGCTGTAGATATCCTGTTAATCCTGAAAATCTTGTTAATCTTTATCTACGCTTGCCTCGCGAGTCGGTACGCATTGGGCGTGAATCCCGTTACCCGCCGAAATAATCGCGTGAAATGGCTTTGGTGACTGAACCCCGTCTGTAAACCAACTTCTATCAACGGCAAATCATTCTTCGCCAGCAAAGACTTCGCACGCTCGACACGAAACTTGATCAGATACTGGTGCGGCGTGGTCCCGGTTGTTCGTTTGAACTCACGCGCAAAATGGAAACTGCTCATTCCCGCGATCTGGGCCAACTCCGCCAGTCTTAAGTCTCTGTTGTAGTTGTCGGAAATAAACTCCGTCACGTCACGCAGCCGCTTTGCGGATAATCCGCCGGTGAAAGTTACCGGCTCGGACGTCGACACTGAGTAGTACCTGAGCAGGTGGACCGCAAGCACATTTGAGAGCGACTCCGCATACAACCGGCCACTCAAACCTTCGGATTCAAGTTCACCGAGCAACGCCATACCGACACTTCCAATGACGTTGTCGCGTCGCGTGTAGCGCTCAACAATTTCAACAGTGCCGGAAAGATCTCCTTCGGACGCAGCCTTCGTAATCAACAGCGGGTCGACGTAAAGCGCGAGGTGCTCGGAGTTTCCTTCGAGTGCAGCCTGATGTTTGAGTCCGGAGGGCAGCACGCAAATGTTCCCACGCGTCTGCGTGCCACGCACTCCGATGCCGCTCGACGTGATCAGCTCGCCCTTACAACCATCAGTTAATGAAAGTAGAACAACGTGTTCGCGATGAGTGTGCGCCGGCAATTCACCGGGCTGAAGCTGGCAATGTTCCAGCCGGAGACCTTCCCAGGCAGCTTTACGCTTACGCACAACAGCCGACGTCGGACTTGTGTTGACGTCATTCATGAGTTGTTTGCCCCCATGTAAATTAGCCGCGAGCTCTCGCGGTCCGTGGCCGTGAAGACAGCAATGGACCACCGGCCGCAGTTGCATATCTGTTCAAGCGTTCAAGAATCGCTTCGCGGGCGCGTTTGAATGCGCGTGGATCGCCATAAAGCTGGAACGCCCAGTTAGCGCCTAGTTCAAGAGAATTGAATTCGAAAGCGAGTTGGGTAGCATCGATCTTTTTATCGAGATGACCGGCGTTTTGTGCTTCGACGATTGCGTTACGCAACGCCGCCAGCCATTCCTTCATGATCTCGGCAATCCGATCGCGAACCGGACCGGGACGACTGTCAAACTCTGCTGCCACAGCGGCAAAAAAGCAGCCGCCACGAAAGACGCCGCTTTGAACGTAGGACAGCCAGATGTCGCAGAGCTTCCAGAGACGCAGAAGCCCCTGGGTGGCTTCGAAAGCTGGTTTAATGACTTCGCGAATAAAAATCTCGCGGGCGGCTTCGACGGTTGCGACTTGCAGTTCTTCCTTGGAGCCAAAGTGCGCGAAGAGACCGCTTTTGCTCATTGAAAGTTCGAGCGCAAGCCGGCCGATGGTCAGGCCCTCGAGCCCTTCGGCGGAGGCAATGTGCACGGCCGTTTCGAGAATGGCTTTGCGGGTGCGTTCGCCCTGCGCTTTGCGTCCCTTGAGCTCGAGCTTCGTCACAGTGCCGGAAAGTATATAGCACGAACGTTCGTTTTACTACAGGATTCTGAGATATACTCTCGAGCCTCATGGAAAAAGACAAAGAGAAGAAGCTCACAAAACGACAGGTTGCGGCGGGCCAGAAACACGTCGAGCGGGTGCGCAAGTTGTGTCTGGCGTTGCCGGAGACGTGGGAGAAAATCTCGCATGGCGAGCCGACATTCTTTGTGAAGAAGAGAGTCTTTGCGATGTGCTCGATCAACCATCACAACGACGGCCATATTGCCGTAACGATACCAGCAGCTATCGGCGTTCAGGCAGCTTTGATTGAGCGCGATCCAAAGAAATTCTACCGGCCGCCTTACGTTGGCCCAGCAGGTTGGGTGGGGATCGAGCTGCCACGCGTTAGTGACAAGGAACTTGCCGCTCACTTACGCGAAGCCTGGAAACTGATTGCGCCCGAAAAACTCCACGCCACACTAAAAGATTAGCCACAAAAAGGCACAAAAGGCACATAAAGGAAAAGATGGTTCTTCGTTTTTGTGTTTTATGTGCCTTTTGTGCCTTTTTGTGGCTAAGAGACGCCGGTCCAGACCAGGCGATGAAAGAGTTCGTCCATCTCCGCGGGGGATTCGCGCATGCCACGGTCGAGCCACCAGGTCAAGAGCGACAGCATCGCGCCGGCATGCGTAAACGCGATTGCCGGCAGTTGATTTGGCGGAATTGACTTAGCACGTGGGAGTTCGGATAGCCGGCGCTCAATGCCGCGAGCGAAGTGGCCTCGAGCCAGTTCCATGTTTTCCTGAAACTTGCCTGACTTGACCAAAGCCTTGAAGAACGGCTGCACGTCCGAGAGGTGCGCGAAGAATTCTCGTACCGGAAAGACGCGATCGGATTTGTCACTTTGAGCCGAAAGCGCCATCGAGATCGTTTCAAAAAATTCCTCAGCGTCGCTCATCAGAAGATCGTCCTTGTCACTGTAATGCGAGTAGAACGTCGAACGACTGACGTGTGCCCGGTCCAAAACATCCTGGACCGTGATCGTGTCGAACGCTTTCTCCTGCATCAGCGCGATCAACGCGTCGCCCAGTGCATCGCGTGTGCGTTTCACGCGAGCATCGGTCTTCTTTTTCGATCCGGCAAGATGCAACTGCTCGTTATTGGACATTCGTGACCTCTTTGTTCGATAACAACAGCCCGTCCTATCTTAACGCTGGACAGAAAAGCCATCCACAGATTACACAGAGCAACCTATGATCTCTCTAAACCAGGTGAATAAAACTTACGAAACGCCGGCGGGGAAGTTTGCGGCGCTGAAGGACATCGACCTACAGATCGAGTCGGGCCAGTTTGTCGGCATTGTCGGCAAATCGGGAAGCGGAAAATCGACGCTGCTAAACATGGTGGCCGGCATCGACCGTCCGTCTGCCGGTACGGTCGCAGTTGCAGGCACAGAAATCCAGAGTCTCTCGGAAAACAAGCTGGCAGCGTGGCGCGGCCGAAATGTCGGCTTTGTCTTTCAGTTCTTTCAACTGCTGCCAACGCTCACCGCGGCTGAGAATGTCATGCTGCCGATGGATTTTTCTAAAGGTGTCCCATTGCGCGAACGTCGGAAACGCGCGGTTGCGTTGCTCGAACGTGTCGGCGTCGGGCTTCATGCGGATAAACTGCCCGCGACACTCTCCGGCGGCGAACAGCAACGCGTCGCGATTGCGCGCGCACTTGCTAACGAGCCGCCCCTTGTCCTCGCAGACGAGCCCACGGGCAATCTAGATTCGGTTACCGCCACTGCGATTCTCGATTTGTTTCGCGACATGGCAAACCAGGGCACGACCGTAGTCATCGCCACTCACGAGGCCGACATCGCGCGCGTGATCGATCGCAGAATCGAAATCTCTGACGGGGAGATCCATCCACAGATTACACAGACGTTTAAATAATCTGTGGAATCTGTGGTGTCATTTATGAATACAGTCTGGCGGAAAGCTTTTCGTGACTTCTGGCAGGAACGCGCGCGCACGGCGCTGGTTGTGCTCGCGATTGCGCTCGGGATCTCTGCCTTCGCAGCCATTCTCTCTTCGTACGCAATCCTGACTCGTGAATTGGACCTCGGATATCTTGCGACCAATCCGCCTTCGGCAGTGTTGCGGGTTGACTCGGCCGACGACGATCTCGTCAAAGCGATCCTGCAAAATCCAGAAGTGAGCGACGCCGAGCCTCGTCGAACAATCAGTGGCCAGATCAAGACTGGCCCAGTGCAGTGGCGCAACCTGGTTCTGTTTGTGGTCCATGACTATGGAAACATTCGCGTCAGTAAGCTCGTGCCGGAAGATGGCGCATGGCCGCCGGCGACGGGCGAGATCCTGATTGAGCGGGATGCTTTTCAAGTTGCAAAGGCAAGCATCGGCGACGCAGTGACAGTGAAGACTGCAAATGGCGTCGAGCAGCCCCTCGTGATCAGCGGGCGCGTTCACGATGTGGGCCAGGCACAGGCGCGCATGGAGAATATCGTCTATGGCTACATCAATCTCGCCACCCTCGTCCAGCTCGGTGAAGAGCCGCGGCTCAATCAGATAAATCTCCTGGTCGCGCAAAACAGGTTTGACGAGTCGCACATAAGACGAGTCGTTGGTGATGTTGAGACTTTGATCAAGAGCCGTGGTCGCGAAGTGCTGCGCGTCGAAATCCCTCGTCCCGGAAAGCATCCACACTCGGATTTGACCGGCATCATGCTGCTGGCGATGTCGAGCTTTGGGCTGTTTGTGCTCGTGTTGAGCGGTATTCTCGTCATCAATTTGCTCACAGCCATGATGGCGTCCCAAGTGCGGCAGATCGGCGTGATGAAAGCGATTGGCGGAACGCGTTGGCAGATCGCGCGGATCTATTTCGTCCAGGCGCTGTTCCTCGGAATCGCAGCCGTGATCGCATCGGTACCGCTGGGAATCATCGGCAGCCGCGCGTTGTGTCGTTACATGGCGTTCTTTCTCAATTTCGACATCAACAGCTTTGCAGTCCCATTCTGGGTTTATCTGCTCGTGGCGTTGATCGGAATTGCAGCGCCACTGATTGCTGCGGCGTGGCCGATTTGGCGTGGAACCGCGACGCCGGTTCGAGTGGCACTCTCAGACTTTGGACTCTCGCAAACAACCTTCGGCGCCAGTGCGTTCGACCGTGCGTTAACACGCGTCGGAGGCACGTTTAGTTTGGTCGCATTAGCAATTCGAAACAGTTTTCGACGGCGTGCGCGACTAGTGTTAACGCTCTTGACGTTGACCGCAGGCGGTCTGTTCTTTCTTTCGGCTTTGAACGTGCGCTCGTCGATGATTAACACCCTCGACCACATGTTTGCAGCGCGGAAATCTGATTTGACAGTTTCGCTTGCGAGGCCGTACGAGTTTGAAAAGATTCAGAAGGCGGTGAGCAAGATTTCGGGCGTGAAGCGTGCTGAAGGCTGGTTTACGACAGAAGGGTCGCATGGCGATCTTCGTCTCGGTATCGTTGCATTGCCGCCTGATACACAGCTTCTCGAATTCGACATCATCGAGGGAAGAAAGCTGACGCCGGAGGATACGGACGCCATCGTTATTAACACCGCGCTCACAGGTCGAGAGTCCAAGTTTCGGGTTGGCGAGTCAGTGATCTTGCGAATTGGCTCGGATGAAAAAGCGTGGCGCATAGTCGGACTTGCACGCGAGGCGTTCTCTCCAACGCCAGTTGGTTATATACCACTGTTGGGAAACGTAAACAGTTTGCGGCTCGCGCTCGACAACACCGATCCCGATTCAATAACCGGGTTGAAGGCAGAGCTGGATCGAAACCTGGAACAGCAAGGTGTACGAGCGCGTGCCGGCTCGACCAAGAGCGAAAGCCGGTACGGTTTCGATCAGCACATGTTGATGATCTACGTGTTTCTGATCGTGACGTCGGCGATCGTGGGTGGTGTCGGTGGGTTAGGACTAATGACGACGATGAGTTTGAACGTGCTCGAGCGACGACGCGAGATGGGAGTGATGCGAGCGCTTGGCGCCACGCCGCGACTTGTTTGGCTGATGATCGTCGCGGAGGGAGTTGTGATTGGTTTACTGAGCTGGGCAATTGCGGCACTGCTGGCGTGGCCCATCAGCAAGGCGATTGGTGATTTTATGGTTCAGGTGATGTTTCGGAGTGGATTGGATTTTACTTTCGAGCCGATAGGGCTCGTGATTTGGTTGCTGGTTTCGATTGTGTTGAGTGGATTGGCGAGCTTTCTGCCGGCGTGGAAGGCATCACGGACGACAGTTCGTGAGGCGTTGGCTTATGAGTAACACGGATAGACGCGGATTTTAAATCCGGATTTTTATCCGGTGCGATGCAGGATGAAGTCAGCGATGCGTCGCAGTGTCTCAGTGGGTCGATTGATTTGATCGAGAGCTGCGATTGCGTTGCGATGGGCCTGTTCGGCTGCCGCTCGCGTTTCTTCCATTCCGTGTAGCGCTGGATATGTCGCCTTGTTTGAGCGTGCGTCTTTTCCGGGCGTTTTGCCGAGATCTTCGGCGGTTGCGGTCACGTCGAGAAAATCGTCCGTGATCTGAAACAAGAGTCCGAGATGTGCTCCATAACTCGTGACAGCTTCGAGCTCCTCGTCACTCGCCTTTCCGATGATTGCTCCGCAGCGTGCCGCGGCGACGATCAACGCACCGGTCTTGAGCCGGTGTATCTCCTCTAGCTGCGCGCCATTCACCTGCCGGGTCTCCGCTTCCATGTCGAGCGCCTGGCCTGCCACCATGCCATGCGGCGTTGCGGCCGCGCGTCCGAGCTCTGAGATGACGTAGATTCGTGTTTCAGGGTTTATACAATCGTCTTCAGCAATGGTTTTGAACGCGAGCGTCTGTAGCGCATCACCGGCGAGAATGGCGGTCGCTTCGTCAAAGCGAACGTGGCATGTTGGTCTGCCGCGTCGCAAGTCGTCGTTATCCATCGCCGGAAGATCGTCGTGGATCAACGAGTACGTATGGACCATCTCAAACGCGCACGCAGTCCCGATCAAAGCCTCAAACGGTGCGTCAAAAGCCTGGCCAACTGCCAACAGCAGTGCGGGTCGAAAACGCTTTCCACCGGCAAACACACTCCAGCGAATCGCCTGATGAATCTTTTCCGGAGCTGCGGCTGACGACGGCAGCAACTCGTTAAGTTCGACTTCAACGAGTGCGCGACTGCCTGCCAAAAGAGCATCGAGTTCCAGCGAGTTTCCGAGAGAAGCTTTTGATGGTCGTGTCATTCTTCGCCTGTCCGACCATTAGTCGCTTCTGCGGGTGGTTCCTTAAACGCCGCGGCCACTGGTCTACCCTGATTATCGCGCAACAAGATCTCTATTCGTCGTTCCGCCTGGCTGAGCCGTTCCTGGCATTCGCGTGAAAGCCGAATTCCCTGCTCAAAAAGCTCCAGACTCTTTTCCAGCGGCAAGTCGCCGTCTTCCAATTGCCGCACGATTTGTTCGAGCGCTTCCAATGACGCTTCAAACGTCCGGCCCTGTTCTTTATTGTTTTCCATTTATCTATTGCGACGCGGGCGTTTCCGCTGCGGCTTCTTCAGCAACGGGCTGTTCGGGTCAATACTGCCAATTGCCGGCAGCTCTTTCATCACATTATCAACTACACGTTGGGCCAGCGCGTCGTCTTTGACTTCAATAACCTTCCAGCTTTCGGAGTCGCGCTGCATCGTGAATTCAATCGTACGATCCGGCATCGGAGCTTTGACGCTCGCAGTGTCGCCTTGTGTCGTTACAGTCATCAACCGAGGCACTGTAACGACAAGCAGAATGAACGGCCGTGGCTCAGACTTCGCCGCCAAAGCCTGTAGTTCCTTCACAACTTCAGCGTGAATCGTTTGCTTCAACTGCGGCAATAACGTAGGCATCACAGTATCAATCCGCTGTTGAATCGAACTGTTGAGCGCATACCCATACCGGGCCGCAGCTTTCTGACTCACGCTCGGCACCATATTCTTCGCGACCTCGTCGTCGTTGATCAGCTTTTCAAACGCAGCAACATCTTTTCGTTGTGCCGCGTCGACGAGTAACGTCACAGCGTAAGTCGGAGTCGATTGATAATGTCGCCACCAGAAGAATCCACCTACCGCTAAACCTACAACGCCAATCACAAACAACAGCGCGATTATCCCCAGAACACGCAGCCAGCGCCTTGGTCTTCGGACACGCTTCGTGGTTCCCTCCGCGCCCGGCCCGTCCAGATTAATTACAATTCGCTTCCGCATTGGCTCGATCCGCGCTAATCCGTGGCTTCAATCCGTTCGATCCGTGTTCCCAGTTTTCCCTTTTGTAACCGGACAGTCACAGCATCACCCGGTGACACCGATGCCGCGTCGCGCAATAACTTTCCTGATGCATCCTGCGCTATTGCATAACCTCGTTGCAATACTCCGAGCGGCGAGAGAGCGTCAAGCGATGCTGCAGCCAGGCCGAGCCGTTCGCGTCCGTCCTGCAACTTCTCCGCGATCGCTCCATCGCAAGCTGATGACGCTGCGTCGAGTCGCGCATGTGCGTTAGCCAAACGCGATTTTACTTCATCAAAGGCGTGTGACAGTGCCTGCTGTTGGACTCTCGCTCGTAAGTTGACGATCTGATATTTGGTCAGACCGGACGAGTTGCCGGCCCATGTGGTCCAAGGCCGAACAGATCTGATCTTCACGTGCGGCTACGATCTCAGCCGCTGCTGAAGGTGTTGCTGCCCGAACGTCGGCGACGAAGTCAGCAATAGTGAAATCCGTTTCATGGCCCACTGCAGAGATGACCGGAATAGCTGACTTACGAACTGCGCGCGCGACCTCTTCCGTATTAAATGCCCATAAGTCTTCCGTCGAGCCACCGCCGCGGCCAACAATCAAAACATCGACCGCGTCGGCGTGGCGACCTTCCCGCAGCGCGCGCTCGTGATATGCGTTGATGAAACGAATCGCACGCGCGATATCTGACCCCGCCGCATCGCCCTGAACCTTCGCCGGTGAAAACAGGACGTGAACTGTCCTCGTGCGCCGCGAAATGACGTTCAGAATGTCGCGAATCGCGGCTCCGGTTGGCGATGTCACGACGCCGACACGACGCGGAAAGACCGGCAACGGGCGCTTTAACTCTTTGGCAAATAATCCTTCTTTCTGCAAACGCTCGCGAAGTTGTTCAAACGCAATCTGCAAGGCGCCGGCGCCGACTGGATCGAGTGCGTCAACGACGAGCTCGTACTCACCGCGCGGTGCATAAACCGAGAGCTTTCCGCGCGCGCGAACTTTCAAACCGTTTGCCGGACGAAAACGAATGCGTGTGTTGGTCGAGCGAAAGCACTTCGCGCGTAGTTGTGCGTTCTCGTCTTTGAGTGTGAAGTACCAGTGTCCCGAAGAATGATCCTTGAAGTTTGAGATTTCGCCTTCAACCCAAACGGAGACGAAGCGCGATTCGAGAGCGATCCTGATCGAGTTTGTGAGTTGGGAGACAGTTAACGGGCGGCGCTCGGTTTCATCGAACAGCGCGTTGAAGAGGGGTTGGTTCATCTAAGTATTGCCAATTGCCGATTGTCAATTGCCAATTTAGTTTTCCGTTCCCCAATTGGCAATCGGCAATTGGCAATTGGCAATATAGTTAAGGTGTATTCAATTCCACTACCGGGCTCAGTCTCACAGAGGCGCCATCACGATTAGTACGCACGCGAACGCGCGGTGTCGTAGAGACGGAATTCGAAGCGTACGTGATCGTGTAAGCTGAGCGCAGTTGGGCCACAACATCGTCGTATGCCCTTTGCAAATCCTCGAGACGACGGATCGGATAGTAAATTCCGCCTGAAGCAGCAGCGAGCTTGCGTCCTTCCTCGTCCGCACGCGTCGTCAGCGTGAGATAGCGTGTGCGCAAAGGGTCGATTGTAATCTCCGGCTTCGGTACACTCGCTTCGGGAATCAAACCCGACGGCACATAGAGCGGATAAACCAGCGCGCCCGACTCGCTCAGCGCTTCGAGAATTGCCGGAAACGGTAGAAACGATTTGTTGTCGTCGCCGTCTGACATTACGACAATCGCCGTGCGCTCACCACGCAACCGTTTGATTTGTTCGCTCAACACGTAGCCGAGCGCATCATAGAGAGCGGTGCCGCCACCCGCATCGATCTCATCCAACTTACGCGAAAGCATTTCACGATCGGTACTGAAGTCCGAAATCACCTGAATGTCGTCGCGAAAACTGATAATCGAAATCTTGTCCTGAGGACTGGTCGTGCGCAGGAAGTCACGAGCCGCCTTACGAATGAAGTCCATTCGCTCTTCAACGCTGCCCGAAACGTCCAGCAACAACACCAGATTGAACGGCTCGTTGGCAGGGGCAACATTTGTAACACGGCGTTCGATACCGTTTTCCCAAACTGTGAAATCTGATTCGCGCATGCCTCCGATCGCGCGTCCATTTCGATCGGTAACGCTCGCATTGAATCGCATTAGCTGCGGCGCCACCTCAGTAACAATCCGACCGGGCGTTGAGCCGCGTTGCCGCAGCGAAGGTTCTTTCTCCGGTGGCGGCAGTGTTTTGGCGTAGTCGCCAAACATCTTCGGCGAGACTTTGCGAATTGATTCGACCAGTGATGGATCGCCGCTGCGAACAATAGAGCGTGCAGCTTCGGTCAACGGCCGTTCACGCAGATCCGCCGGCGCACGTTCCGGATCGATGTTCAAGAGCACAACGCCGCGCTGCGTGCGAAAGTCCAACGCGACCAGTTCTTCCTTCTTGACGTCTTTCTCGCCGAGTCGCCCTGACAGTTTGTAAACGCCGCCCGCCTTTTCCTTAATCGGAGGCAATTCGACGTCGCTCATGTAACGCGGTTTACTGGCTTCCCAAACGAAGTTGAACTTGAGTGCTTCGAGCGGCACATCAGCGTGAATCGTGCCGGTGTCAGTCTTCACAACTGCCGATTCAACGCTGCCAATCACGTCAACTGCGCCCGACTGGCCTTCGACTTCGACTCTCGAACGCGTCGGAATCGTGACCACGATATCGATGCGATTCTTTTCTCCGCGCGCGCGCACGTCGATCTGAAATGTGCCTCCTTTAGACTCCACTTTGACGTCCTCGGGAGCGACTGCCAACCCGGTCGAACGGGCGTCGATTGTCACCTTTTTCTCTTGCTCTGCAGACGCAATTACGCTGACTCGTCCGTCAAGATTCTTAACGACGAGCGTGACTTTTTCTGGTGCTTCGAGCTCCGATTTAAACCCCTGGGCAAATGCTGAAAGGCACAACCCTGTTAATAGAATCAATAGCTGGGCGAGGCGTTGAAACGACATTGCCGACAGATCTTGCCCGCCTGAGCGCTACGGGTCAAGCGTGGCCACAGATCACACGGATTTTTTACGGATTGGTTCTGAAAGATGCGCATTCGTGTGGATCCGGGGGGTTATAGGCTATGATGTTCGGACCGTGGCAACGTCGGAACCGACCAGGGACTCACGACTGTATATCCATAATCTCGTCAAGCGCGATCCGCTGACGGGCCTCGCCGAAGATGTGCGCAAGGGATTAACGGCGCAACCCAAGCGCTTTTTACCAAAGTATTTTTACGACGAACTGGGTTCGCAGCTTTTCGAAGCCATCTGCCTCCTGCCTGAGTACTACTTAACACGCGCTGAAAACGAGATATTGCAAAAGTATTCGGATCAGATCGTTGGTGCGGTCGAGGGGCACAAGACGCTCGTCGAAATGGGCAGTGGTAGTGCTTCAAAGACGCGATTGATCATCGAAGCGCTGCTGCGACGTCAGCAGGAACTGTTGTTCATGCCCGTCGACATTTCGGCGACGGCCCTCGAGAGTAGTTCGCGGATCCTTTTGCAATCGTACCCGCGCCTGACGATCGAAGCTTACGCAGCAGATTACTTTGCCGGTCTCGCAGAGCTCGGGAAGAAACCACGCGCACGAACGCTCGCGCTTTTTCTTGGATCAAACATAAGCAACTTCGATCTCGACGAAGCGTTACGTTTTCTGCGCGCGATGCGAAACGTGCTCAACAAAGGCGACGCACTTCTGCTTGGCGCCGATCTCAAAAAAGATCCGGCTGTGTTGGAAGCGGCTTACAACGATGCATTAGGCGTGACTTCAGCGTTCAACCTCAACGTGCTGGCGAGAATCAATCGCGAGTTGAATGGCACGTTCGATCTCCACAACTTCCGTCATCGCGCTTTTTATAACGAACAGGCGGGTCGAATCGAGATCTATATCGAGAGCCTGAAGGACCAGCGCGTGCGCATTGAGAAGCTCGATCTCGAAATCGAGTTTGCGGAAGGCGAACTAATCCACACCGAGAATTCCTACAAGTACGACATGAACGGCATCCGCGCGCTCGCAGCACAAACAGACTTTGAGCTTTCGCGCACGTGGCTTGACTCGCAGGAACGTTTCAGCAGTAATCTGCTGCTTGCCACCTAATTTCTCATGCAACCTCTGTGTTCTCTGTGTCTCTGTGGTTAGTTAGATTAACAGTTAGAGCCACCACAGAGACACAGAGGACACAGAGGTTGCACAGAGAAATCAGTGAGCTAACCACTTTTGATGAGTGACCCTGCCGATAAAGCACTCGTAGAATTTCACAACGTTAGCTTTTCAATCTCCAGCACAAACATAATCAGCGAACTCAATTTGACGGTCGAACGAGGCGAGACGCTTGTTCTGTTGGGCGAGTCAGGCTGCGGCAAGACCACGACGCTGAAACTCGTTAATCGTCTATTCGAACCTTCGGGCGGCGAAGTCAGAGTTGAAGGTAAGACCACTACTGCGTGGGATCCGATCACGTTGCGCCGTCGCATTGGTTATGTGATTCAGGAAGGCGGTCTCTTTCCGCACTTTACGATCGCACGCAATGTTGGTCTGGTGCCCGCCCTTGCGGGTTGGGAGCAGCTACGCATCGATGAACGCGTGCGTGAGTTGTTGGATCTGGTTGGGTTGGATCCGGATCGTTTTGCGGAGCGTTATCCGCGCGAGTTGTCAGGCGGACAGCGCCAGCGCGTTGGAGTGGCGCGCGCCCTAGCCGCGGATCCGCCGTTGCTATTGCTCGACGAACCGTTCGGAGCTCTCGATCCACTTACGCGCGCGAGTTTGCAGCGCGAGTTTGCCGACCTGACGACGCGTTTGGATAAGACTTCGATCCTGGTCACTCACGACGTGCGCGAGGCTTTGATTCTCGCGCGTCGCATCGGCCTCATGCACAAGGGACAGTTATTGTTGCTCGAAACCCCGGAACAGTTTCGTGCTTCCGATCACCCGCAAGTCCGCGCCTATCTCGAGACGCTCGAACTAAAGGGAGGCGACCAGTGAGCTTCTGGCAATTCTTGCAGCTTAATTGGTCGGAATTGTTATTACTTGTGCGACAGCACGTCGTGCTCGTGTTCATCGCGATCCTCATCGCGGTGGTGATCGGCGTTCCGACGGGAGTGTTGTTGACGCGTCATCGCTCGCTGCGTGGGCCGGTGTTGGGAATAGCAAACGTGATGCAGACGATCCCGAGCCTGGCGCTGTTTGGCTTTCTGATCCCGCTGCCATTTATCGGAGGAATTGGAACACGCACGGCGCTCGTTGCGCTCGTGCTCTATTCGCTGTTGCCGATCATTCGCAATACGGTGACGGGAATACTCGGTGTCGATCCAAACGTGCGCGAAGCTGCGGTGGCGATGGGCATGACGGGCAGTCAGGTATTACGACAAGTCGAGTTGCCGCTCGCGATGGGCGTGATCGTCACCGGTATTCGCGTCGCTACAGTGATTGCAGTCGGAGTTACAACAATTGCCGCAGCGGTAGGTGCGGGTGGTTTGGGTGTCTACATTTTTCGAGGACTGCGGCAGTACGACAACAACCTGCTACTTGCAGGCGCCGTATCGGCCGCACTGCTCGCGTTGGCCGCCGATTTCTTTTTGGGGTTGTTGCAGAGTCAATTCAGTTTTGAAGGCAAGCGAAGTGTTTCCGGTTCGACTCTGCGGAAGCTTGTGCTGGCCGCGGCTGTGCTGGTTTTGGTGATTGGTGGGTTTGCGTTGTGGCGCGGCGGCGGCACGGGCGAGACGCGTTTAAGCGTTGGATCGAAGGACTTCACCGAGTCGGCCTTACTCGCAGAAATCGTGGCCCAGATGCTCGAAACGCGCGGCGTGTCTGTCGAACGACGTTTCGAGCTGGGCGGAAATCTCCCGCACGAGGCGATGATAAATGGCACACTCGATCTTTATCCCGAATACACGGGCACGTCTTACACCGCCATACTTCATCACACGCCGATCAGCGATCCACGCGCGGTTTATGATCAGGTCAAACAGGAATATGCCGCGAAATTCAATGTCGAAGTTAGCCAGCCACTCGGTTTTGAAAACACGTTTGCGATGCTCGTTCGCGGCGATGATGCGAGGCGGCTAAATCTGAAAACGATTTCGGATGTCGCACCGGAAGCGCCGCGATGGCGAGCCGGTTTTGGGCAGGACTTCATGTCGCGTGCGGATGGTTATCCGGGCTTTTCGAAGACGTACGGGCTGAAGTTTGCCGAAGTGCGTGAGATGGATCTGTCGCTGACCTACATCGCGCTCTCGTCAAAACAGGTCGATCTCGTAGCTGGCAACTCGACTGAAGGGCGTATCGCCACACTCGATCTATTTCAGCTTGCGGACGATCGCCACTACTTTCCACCCTACGAAGCGGTTTACCTCGTGCGGCAGGATTCGCTAACGAGAGTTCCTGCGTTGCGAGAGGTCTTGGCAAAGCTGGGGAACGGGATCTCGACTGATGAAATGCGACGGTTGAATTACGAGATTGACGGGAATAAGAGGGATCCGAAGGAAGTTGTGAAAGAGTGGTTAGCTAAGCGAGGTTTGTAATCCACAGATTACACAGATGGCACTGTGTAATCTGTGGAAGCTATTCAGTTGTCAGCAGGCCCTGGGAAGCCTGGTCACTCCGAGCTGGTGGTGTCCCCGCCACCTCCTGTTGTAGGAGGCTCGCTAGCCTTGTGAGCCTCGTTCGATTCTTCCAGCTCGCTACTCGAGGTGCCACCACCACCGGTTACTGGCGGGTCGGAATGTTGAGGATCGTTGGTTTCGTCAAACATAGTCTGATCTCCTTGCAGTTATTGGGAGTTGAGCCAGGTGGATCAACTGTTATTGATTGTAAACCTCGATATCAGGTCTGGCAGCGTACTTTTTAAAAGCATCGGCTCCCCACTGCTGTTCCAGTTTGGAGCGCGTTGTTTCTGCGTTTCTCTTCTGCTCCTGGGCGATGTCGCTGTGACCTAATTCCTGATTGGCGCGCGAGGCAATTGCCCAAGCCCGCCATTCGGATTCTAACTGAATACCGCGCGCAAATCTCTCCTGGGCCTGAGTTGCTAATGTTAATGCGGTCTGGGCGTCCTTTCCCTTTAATGCCACTTCTGCGCAGGCCAACAACGTACGGGAGTGCAAACCGAAGTCACCTGCATTGGAGGTGGCTTTAATTGATTCCTCACAGAGCTTGCGGGCCTCACTTTGCGCCCCGGTTTCTGCTTTGGCTAACGCCAAAACATACTGAGCTCGAACGGTTACATTGGATTTCGGGCCACCCGTCTTTATCGTTTCGTTGCTGGATGCGATGGCCTGGCGCCAGTCCCGCTGACTGAGACTCGTTTCCGCCTGATTGAGATGGAGATCCGGCACCAATCCGATGTAACCCTCTCTTCCTTTGAAGAGCTCATCCAGTAACTGTTTGGCTTCCTCGTAACGACCTAGTTTTGCAAGAATGTGAGCACGATTCTCGTTACAAAACGCGACGAGGAAGGCATTCGTGGAGCCATAAAGGTTGATGGCAGTTTCATAGTGCTCAAGCGCCGCCGGAAGCTGCTCCTGATCCAACAATAAGGCGCCTAACTCGATGTGAGTATCTGCGACTGATCCCTGGTTCTGACTTTGCTGGGCCAACTCTAATTTTTGGTTTAGCGCCTGTTGTGCGGCAGCATAGTCGCCCTTACGGCGATAGGCGCGGGCGATGTGGGTCAGGCAAAGAAAGGCATTTCGCGGATGATTTTCCTGTTGAAAAAACTGGAGGGCTTGCTGAGCTATTTGCAAACCCTCGTCGATGCGCAGCGTCTGAATGTAGATACCACTCAGATTCATCATTCCGATTGCTTCGCGCAAGCGTCCTTTGTTCGTGCGGGCAAACTGAATAGCCTGGTTAAAATACGACTCCGCCTTATCCTGGTCACCCTTGGCGATGAATGCGTTACCCAGTTCCAGCAAGCCGCCTGGCTGTCAGGTTCTCCAGTTGTTTTTGTTGCGCAAAGCTGACGGCTTGCTGAGCGTAGTTTTCAGCTTCCGAGATCTGGCCACGCCTCGAAGCAAGATAACTTAGATCGATGAGGGCGGTGATCTGTTGCGCTTCATTACCCATGGCTCGTGAAGCATCAAGTGCAAGCTGAAACTGAGTCTTAGCTCTGTCGTAATCACTCTGGTTTCTAAACAGAATTCCACGCTGGCGATTTACTTCATTCAATCCTTCATTGTTGGTTGCCGCCTTATTGAGTCGCTCGGCCTCATCGAACATCAGCGCTGCATTGTTTGTATCCTGTTTACGCAGGTAGACGATACCTGCACGTAGATACGCTGTTGCATACTGATGATTATTCAGCTCGATTGCCTTTAGATAATTCTCAAGGGCCTTGTCAGTTTTGCCGTCGTTTTCAAACGCATACCCCAAATCCACATACACCGAGGCATCCTCAGGTGAGAGTTTAGCCAGCTCAGTGTACGAGTTAATGGCGTCACCAAACTTCCGCGTCACAGTCGCTCGGATGGCGTCCAAATACAGGATATCTTTCGGTGATAGTGATGAGCGTACGTTTTGGTCGGTAGCTGCAAGTAATTCATCTTTCGCACGCTCTGAATAATCGAGTTCGGCCCACGCTTGTGCCAGACGCGCATGCGCCAGCGCATAGCCGTCGTCGATCTGAATAGCCTGCGTCAGTTGCTTGCTCGCCTGATAATTAGCGCCGTTACGCAGACTTTCGGTGCCCTGCTCGAACCAGTGGAGTGCTGCGGACGGCGGTTGGTAATAAGAGCGTGGCCAGAAGTAATAGATGGCCCAGATCGCAAGACCGACGGCGATGAAAGCTGGGATGATTGACACTAGCGAGAAGCGTTGACGGCGCAATTGCATCGTGAGCGTTGCAAAAGCGTTGGTGCCGCGTTTGAAACCTTCGGTCGCTTTGTTCGATCTGCTCGACACCGGCACGCCGTTGGTTCCCAATGATTCCGCTGCTGCTTTTAAATCTTTGAGAAAGTCAGCCGCGGTCTGGTAACGCGAGTCAACCTTCTTTTCCAGCGCTTTCATGGTGACGCGATCCAGCGCGGGTGGCACGGCTGGATTGAGCTTCGACGGCGGGTTCGGCGTGACATGAATGATCTGTGCGCCGATCTCCAGCACGCTCCCGCCGGAAAAGGCCGACTGGCCCGTCAGGCACTCATAAAGCAACGCTCCGAGTGCGAACAAGTCGCTGCGACCATCAATGTCCTTGCCGGTCGCCTGCTCAGGCGAAAGGTAGAGTGGAGTTCCGACAATCACGTCGCTACGAGTTTGCGTTGAAAAGATTGTGCGCGCGTCGAGATCGACCCCACTAGCCGGTTGCTCGCCGAAGTGCTTTACGAGGCCAAAGTCGAGCACCTTGACGATGCCGCGTTCGTTCACGAGCACGTTCGACGGCTTGATGTCGCGGTGCACGATTCCCTGGTGGTGTGCTTCGCCGAGTGCTTCGGCTATTGACGACACAATCTCAACCGAGCGCCGCAGAGTCAGTCCTTCATCGAGCAGGTCACTGAGTGACTTGCCTTTGACGTATTCCATCACGATAAACGGCTGATTGCCGTCGGTTGTCTCGCCGTAATCGTGGACCACTGCGATGTTTGGGTGGCTCAGTGCGGAAACCGCACGGGCTTCGCGAATGAAGCGGGCTCGATAGTGACGGTCAGTCGACGTGAGAAACTTGACGGCAACGCGCCGCCCAAGGTGCAGATCCTCAGCCAGATAGACCGCGCCCATTCCACCTTCGCCTAGTTTTTCGAGGATTCGGTAATGGGAAACTGTCTGACCGATCATGCTCGCCTGGGATCCTTACGAGTGCGAGAAGGAGATGTGTCTGGAGCGAGTGCTACATTGCGGGCATTGTGCGACAAGGAGCGCGTAAATTCAAGAAAGTATTTGGAGTGCGGCGGCCTGGCGCCGCTTGGCCTCGATCAAGTCCATCGATAACAAAGCGGCGCCAGGCCGCCGCACTCCAAAGCTTAGAGCACAGTTTCGCGAATCTTCTTTTCCTGAGCGTCACGAAACTCGTGCAGCTTCTTACGCAGCTCAGGCCGGCTATTGGCGAGGATAGAAATCGCAAAAAGGGCGGCATTCGTAGCGCCAGGCTTGCCAATCGCGAGCGTTGCGACCGGAATCCCGCCCGGCATCTGCACGGTTGCGAGAAGCGAATCCAGCCCATTAAGCGCGTCGCTCTTCATCGGCACGCCCAGGACGGGCAGCGTGGTATGAGCCGCCATTACACCGGCCAAATGTGCCGCACCACCCGCTGCGGCTATCAAGACTTCAATCCCGCGCGATTCGGCTGTCGAGCCAAACTCAGCGGCCAGCGCCGGCGAACGGTGCGCGGATATCACACGACATTCATGAGCGATACCAAACTCAGTCAGCGTCTCATCAGTGTGACGCATCGTGTCCCAGTCAGACTTGCTCCCCATGACGACCGCCACCAGTGGGTTCGAAACCTGTTCTTCTGCTTTGTCTTTTTTTCCCATATTCTCCTCGTTATTCTCCCTGGTCCAACGAGAAACCACGCTCGCCGTCGAATGTGTAAAGTCCTTCAGTCTTGATGAAGTCGTAACCTGATCCAGCAATGCGATCAAGCAACGACACTATTTGTGCATGCGCGACTTTGCCTCCGTCCGATTCCGGCAGGAACCGGCAACGCCAGTGATCGGAACAGAAAGTCTCCGCGTGTCCGCCGGGCCAAACCTTCACGCCTCGATTACTGATCATCGTAAGCTTAACGCCGTCGCCGTTTACTTGGCCGAGGGCATCGCCGAGATCGTTTGCTGACCCGCGCGTCCAGTCGAGAAACACGTCCACGCCGACGAGCTCTTTCTTCGGCGCCGGTTTCTCGCTTGTCGCTCTCACCGGCGACTCATCGCCTTTGCTGTATTTCCTGGCTTTCAGGATCTGGGGCGTCTGGCCCAATCGTTCGACAACAGCCTCTGCAAACTCCTTCGTCCCGACTTTTTGCTTGCTGACTTTTTCGTCGTAAATGTCGTAAGTGTGAATGCCGTCCTCGACCGCGCGCAACCACGCATTGTGAACCCGCTCGGCATGGTCCGTCAGTCCGACATGGACCAGCATCATTACCGCTCCCAACAATAGACCCGAAGGATTCGCGAGGTTCTGGCCGGCGCGTCGTGGCGCGGATCCGTGAATCGCTTCAAACATCGAGACGTGCTCACCAATGTTTGCCGAACCGGCGAGGCCGACTGATCCGGCAATCTGCGCGGCAACGTCAGAAAGTACGTCGCCATATAGATTCGGCATCACGACGACATCGAACGCTTCCGGCGTGTCAGCGAGTTTCGCGGCGCCGATGTCGACGATCCAGTGCTCGTTTTCGATGTCCGTGTACTCAGCCGCGATCTCATCGAAGACCTTGTGAAACAGACCGTCGGTCAGCTTCATGATGTTGTCTTTCGTGAAGCAGGTGACCTTCTTACGATTGTTCCGGCGCGCATATTCAAACGCGTAACGAATGATCTTTTCGGAGCCCGGACGCGAAATCAGTTTCAAACACTGAACGACTTGATTCGTCTGGCGATGTTCGATACCCGCGTACAGATCCTCCTCGTTCTCGCGCACCACGACGACGTCCATCACCGGATGTTTCGTCTCGATGAACGGGTGATAAGACACACAGGGCCGTACATTGGCGTACAGACCAAGTACTTTTCGAACGGTAACGTTCAAGCTCTTGTAGCCGCCACCCTGTGGCGTGGTGATGGGAGCTTTCAGAAAGACCTTGGTGCGTCGTAACGATTCCCATGAGCTCGGCTCGATTCCGGACGAGTTTCCGGCGAGATAAACTTTTTCGCCGATATCGATAGTCTCGATTTCGAGTGGCGCCTCCGCGGCTTCGAGGATGCGGAGGGTGGCGGCCATGATTTCGGGCCCAATTCCGTCGCCATTGGCCACAGTGATAGGGATACGTTTCGACATTTTCAAACCTTCCTGATTGGTTTTTTATCCACAGATTACACAGATTATACCGAATCTGTGAAATCTGTGGATTATAGGTCAAAATTGTCCTTGACCCTTTCCAAGGGCTCCTGCATACTTTTGCCTACCAGTTACCTGCTCTCGCGCATCAATGGTGATTGCGCCTGTCCGTGATCGTTACGCGACGTGGTTCGGCTGAATAGAGAGTGAGGCAGTTGTCAACCAGTTAGAAGCCGCTCTCGAGATTTTTTAGAGCACCGGGTTCGTCGCAGCTCGCAGAAAGTATCGGTAGTCCCCCCCGAACTGGATCAGCGAATTCCAGCAAGCCCGCGCTTCCCTTCAGATTAAGGATAGTAGAATGGCTACAAAACTCTATGTAGGAAACCTCTCGTTCCGCACTACGAGCGAGGAACTGCGCGAGGCTTTCGCGTCAGTAGGAACAGTCGAATCAGCTTCAGTGATTGAAGATCGTGAAACAGGTAGATCACGCGGCTTTGCATTTGTGGAAATGGCAACGCCCGAGGAAGCGGCAGCAGCTATCGAGGCGTTCAACGGCAAGGACTTTGGCGGACGCAATCTGACCGTCAATGAAGCCAAGCCGAGAACGGATCGAGGCGGCGGCGGCGGTGGTCGTGGTGGTTATGGCGGCGGCCGTGGAGGTGGCGGTGGTCGTGGTGGTTACGGCGGCGGTGGTGGCGGTGGCCGTGATCGCGACAACGATCGTTACGAGCGCGAACCACGCTGGTAGTACTTATCCACAGATTACACAGATAGTTTTCTGTATCTGTGTAATCTGTGGATGGATTTATTTTCTCGCCTCAGGCGTTATCTTCAGAGTTAGCTTCTCCGAACCCCGCATTACCTCAACTGTGTACTCCTGACCGGCTTTCATTTCTCCAAGCGCATACGTGTAGTCGTAAACGTTCTTGATCTCGCGCGTACCGATCTTGACGATGCGGTCACCGGCTTTAAGTCCCGCTTTTGCGGCAGGCGAATCGTCGCGCACGCCGTCGAGCAATAATCCGTTGTTGCTGTCGGCGTAGTTTGGAATTGTGCCGAGGTAGACGCGGAATCCTCCGGTGCGTGGCGTCGCATCGCTCTTGGCGGTAGTGAAGCTAAGACGTTTTGGCGCGCCGTCTACGTCTCTGATGATGCGTGCTACGAGACTAAGTATGCGCCCCTCGTCGTTGTAGTTGATCTTGTCGAAGGTGTCGGATGGTTTGTGGTAATCGTTGTGAGCCCCGGTAAAGAAGAAGAGTACGGGAATCTGTTTGGAGTAAAACGATGAGTGATCGCTTGGCCCATAGCCGTCTTCAGTGAGAGTCAATTCAAAAGTGCCGTTGGGATCGACAGTCATGATCGGCCTGCCGTTAGCCGAAACGACAATCGGCACACCCCTCGGCGCAGGGGAGCCGGAATTCGCCGCAACTGTCATCGACTGAGCAGCATTAGCCTGCCTGACGATCTCGCGCCACTCTGTTGCTGTACCGATGCCACCGATCGAGAGTTTCCGATCTCGCATGCGTCCAATCATGTCCATGTTGATCATGGCGACCGTATTTGCGAGTGGTACGAGCGGGTGATTTACGTAGTAGTTTGATCCGAGCAGTCCTTCCTCTTCCCCTCCGAATCCGATGAAGACGAGAGTGCGCTTCAACTTCGGTTTTTGTGCACTGAAGATACGAGCGAGTTCGATCATGCCGGCTGTTCCGGAGGCGTTGTCGTCGGCGCCGTGATGTATCTCGCCGGAGCGTGGTGCGAGGCTGCCGCTTCCTACGCCGCCGCGACCAAGATGATCGTAATGGGCGCCGATGACGATGTATTCGTTCTTGAGAAGCGGATCCGAGCCCTCAAGAATGCCGACGACGTTGTACGCAGGGACTTCTTTACGAATGACGTCAGTTGACAGACTCATCTCTCCACTCAGCGTTCTGTTGGTGCCGGGAGTCTTCGCTGTTGTCGCTTTTTCGAGGTCTGAGATCCTCGTATTTGAAAGCGAGAGAATCTTGTCGAGCGACTCGCGCGACATAACAATGACGGGAAGCCCAGCTTCACCAGCCGTGTTGTCATAAGTGAGATTTGTTAGCCGTTCGTCCTTGAAGGCTCCGTCGCGTGCAACGATGATTAATGCTTTGGCTCCGGCATTCCGGGCCGCGATCGTTTTCCATCGTGGATCCTGGAGCCTCGCGAATTGTCCGTGCGGATTGTCACCGTCGGGAGTGCCCTGTAAAACGATGGCAATCTTGCCGGTAGCGTTTAGTCCCGCGTAGTCGTCATAGTTCAATTCGGAAGCGGTGATGCCAAAGCCCGCAAAGACGATTCCTCCCGAAACCTTCCCGTTTGACGAGTATGCAAGCGGTACCCAGTCGTTTCCGACAACGAGCGATTGGCCGAAGGTTAAGAGATTATCCGGACCGAGGCTGACACCGGCGACGTACGGAAACGTTTGCAGATACTGCGCCATCACCTCCCGGCGCCTGCGTGCGACGGCCGTGTCGTTCCCCGGACGTAGCCCTAGCCGTGAGAACTCGCCGGCAATGTATCGCGCCGCGTCGTTAGCGCCCGCCGTTCCCGTGCGCCGTCCGTCCAACGCATCCGACGCCAGATAACTTACGTGTTGCTGAAGCTTATCTGTCGAAGGCTCAAGCTCAGCTTGCTGCGCGACGGTAGGGAGGGTTGTGACTAGTAAAGCAACGACAAGGAGTGTGAATCTTTTAAGTTTCATATAACCGTTCCTCTGGTTTCACGCAAAGCCGCAAAGTTTACGCAAAGACGCAAAGACATCTTCGCGCCTTTGCGTGACCTTGGCGCCTTTGCGTGAAACCTTCTTTGGAATCAATCAATCCAATCGGCTATGAACACGTTTGTCTCACCCCGCGCTTTCGCATTGCGATTTGAAGCAAACACCAGCTTCTTCCCATCAGGCGAGAACATCGGAAAACCATCAAACGCGTCGCTGAACGTAATCCGTTCTAATCCGGTCCCATCCGTGTTGATCTTGTAAAGATCGAAATTTCGTTGGCGCGGATCGTCCATGTTCGACGAGAAGATTATGCGCTTACCGTCTGGAAAGAAGTAAGGCCCAAAGTTCGCTTTCCCATTGCTCGTCACCTGGCGCTTGTTTGATCCGTCGGCGTTCATGACCCAGATTTCGAGTGCCGATGGATGAATCAGGTTCTGTTTCAGCAGATCGATGTATTCAGCTTTCTGCTGATCGGTTTTCGGATGATTGGCGCGATAGACGATCTGCTTGCCGTCGTACGCCCAGAATGGACCACCATCGTAGCCGAGCTCGTTAGTGAGCCGACGCACGTTCTTGCCGTTAGCATCCATCGTGTAGATATCGAGATCGCCGTCGCGCATCGAAGTGAAGACGAGTTTCTTGCCGTCTAAAGTGATCGTTGTCTCGGCGTCGTAGCCCGGCGTGTTGGTTAGTTGTTTTAGATCTGACCCGTCAGGCTTCGCAATAAAAATGTCGAAAGACGGATAGACCGCCCACACGTAGCCCTTCGAGAAGTCAGGTTTCGGTGGGCACTGTTTGTCGACCCCGTGTGTTGACGAGTAAAGCACTCGCTTTTCACCCGGGAAGAAGTAGGAACAGGTTGTGCGCCCATCGCCGTTCGAGATCATCTTCACATTCGAGCCGTCGACATTCATCATGTAGATCTGGTCGCAGCCGCGGCCGTCGCGAGTCGACTGGAAGATGAGTTGTTTGCCGTCGGAGGAGAAGTAAGCTTCTGCATTCTCGCCGCCGAAGGTCAGTTGCTTGATATTTCGAAGGTGCTTTTCCGCCGGGAGAGCGAGCTGATTGTCTTGTGTAGTAGCGGGCGAGACGCAGAAGAGAATCGCGACGACGAGAAGGGGGACTAGTCTTAGTAAGCTCATACGGCTGATTTCGACAGGATTACAGGATTATTTTCAAGATTTACAGGATTGAGGCGACGCCGGCGCACAATCAATAAAATCAACGCTGCGATTCCGATGGCCAGGCTGATCATTTGCGAGGTTGAGAGTCCAGTCAAACTCGTCAAACCAAAAACGTCGCCACGCGGATCATCGCGCACGAATTCTATGGCGAAGCGAATCACAGAGTACAGCAAGGCATAAGCAAGAATGACCTGGCCACTGAAGCGCTTGCGTTTGTGCAGCCAGAGTAAAAACAGAAAGACGAGCAGCATTGCGAACGATTCATAAAGCTGCGTTGGATGAAGATAAGCATCGGTTGGAACGCCCGTGATCTGGTGGCCCAGCTCAGTAAACTTCACACCCCAGGGTAGCGTCGTCGGTTTGCCCCAGCAACAACCCGCCGCAAAACATCCCTGACGTCCGAAGAAATTGCCGATCGCGATGCCCGGTGCACAAGCATCCGCGGTTTTCCACCACGGAAGTTTGTAGCGCTTCATCAGGAAGTAACCGGCAACTACGGCGCCGAGAAGTCCGCCGTAGAAAACGCCGCCTGAACGCAGAAAATCGAGTGACAAAAACTGCGCTGGATTCTCACGATATTCGGGTTCGGTGAACAGCATGAGGATCTTCGAACCGACGAGTCCAGCGAGCAACATCCACAAACTGAGGTCGTAGATCTTCTCATGCGGCAACCCATCGCGCTTCGCGAGCTTAACCGCGATCAGAATCGCGCAGAGAAATGCGACAGCGAGAAAAACGCCGTAAGTATTAATGGGGAAACTGCCAATATGAAAAATCTCAGGATACATCTGTCTTCATCCGTGAAGATTTGTGGCTAAAGATCAAATCATAAGCCAATAACAATGCGCCCACGGTGATGCTCGCGTCGGCGATGTTGAACGTGGGCCAATGATAGTCGCGGGCGTGCAAAACGATGAAGTCTATTACATAACCAAGGCGGGCACGGTCAGTAAGGTTTCCGGTTATGCCGGCAAGCAGCAGCGCGCACGCGCCGAGTACACGATCATCGTTACGCGGCGTGCGCATGAAATAAAAAAGAACCGCGATCGCTGCGAGCACTGCCAGCACGACAAAGAACCAGCGCCCAAAGGAGCCGCCTTCCTGCAACTGACCAAACGCGATGCCCGGGTTCTCGGTGTAGATGAACTGAAAGAACCCCGGAATCACCACGCGCTCTTCGCCGAAACGTAACGCCCGGACTGCCCAGGCTTTCGTTGCCTGGTCGGCCATGTAGATGCCGAACGCCGCCAGCAAATAGCCGGCGCGCCACGCGAAACGCGCGCGAAGATCGGTTCTCTTTTCGATACTGGATTCCACAATTGTTAGGACGCGGATTAACGCGGAAGAAAATCCGATTTTTTATCCGCGTTCATCCGTGTTCCCTTCTTCGATCTCTTTCAGAGCGGCAACGCAGCGCTCGCAAACTGTTGGATAAACCTCCGATTCACCCACGCGCGTCGAATAATTCCAGCAGCGCTCGCATTTCTCACCGTCTGCGTTCGAGATCGTTATAAAAACGCCTTCGGCGCCAATCGGGTTCCGAAGCCTCACTTGCGAAACGATGAAGAGGTAGCGCAGGTCGTTTTGATGCTTCTGCAATAACACCAGCTCACTTCCCGAGGCTTGAAGCGTCACTTTTGCTTCCAGTGAACTCCCGATCTTCTTCGCAACTCTCGCTTCCTCCAGCTTGCGTAACACATCGTCGCGAATCGCGAATAGACGTTCCCACTCGGCTAAGAGCGAGACGTGACTTTGCGCGTCAGCTTTTGGCAGCGACGCCAGATGGATCGACGGCTCTTCACGGTCCGGGAGATTTTCCCAGATTTCGTCTGCGGTAAACACGAGTATCGGCCCCAGCATCCGCGCGAGCGCGTCTGCGATCTTGAGCAATGCAGTTTGTGCCGAGCGACGTGCCTTGTTACGTGGCGCAAACGTGTAAAGCCGATCCTTGATGATGTCGAAATAGCGCGCCGACAACGTCACCGTCGAGAAGTTAAATAAGGCGCGATAGACGTTGTGAAACTCGAATCCTTCGTACGCGCCCAGCACTTCAGTGACGACGCGGTTGAGCTCCGCAAGGGCCCACCGGTCGATCTCTTCCATCTCCTCAAACGGCACAGTGTCACGCACCGGATCGAAGCCAGCGAGATTTCCGAGTGCAAAGCGCGCTGTGTTGCGCAACTTGCGATAGCCGTCGGTAACGCGCTGAAGGATTTCATCCGACGCGCGCATGTCGTCGAAATAGTTTGACGACGCACACCACAAACGAATGATTTCGGCGCCCGATTGCTTGATCACCTTGTCAGGCTCGACTGCGTTTCCCGCTGACTTATGCATCGCGCGCCCTTGCGCGTCGAGTGTCCAGCCGTGTGTGATCACGGTTTTGTATGGCGCGCGATCGTGAGCTGCGATCCCGACCATCAACGAAGAGTTGAACCAACCACGAAACTGATCTCCACCCTCGAGGTAAACATCCGCGGGCCAGCGCAGTTCTTCGCGATTCTCCAACACTGCAATCGACGACGTACCGCTGTCGAACCACACGTCGAGGATGTCACTCTCTTTTGTAAACTCTCGCGTGCCGCATTTGCAGGTGTAGCCTTCAGGCAGTAACTCCTCTGCACTCCGCGTGTACCACGCATCGCCTGACTCGCGCTCAAAGATGTCGGCCACGTGCTCGATCACGGCCGGCTCCGAAACCGCCTCGTTGCATCGCGCACAGTAGAAGACCGGAATGTTCACACCCCAGACGCGCTGGCGCGAGACACACCAATCAGGCCGCCCTTTCAGCATGTTGCGCATGCGATCGACACCCCACGCCGGAATCCAGTTAACGCGCTCGATTTCGGCGAGCGCACCTCCGCGCAGCGATGTTGACGGAGTTTCGGACAGATTGTCGGTGAAATTGCTCCGGTCACGGCCGTCTTCATCTTTTTCGACGAGGTCCTTATGGACCTCGTCCATCGCGATGAACCACTGCGGCGTCGCACGAAAGATCACCGGGTTCTTGCAGCGCCAGCAGTGCGGATAGCGATGCTCGTACTTTTCACTGAAAAGCAGCACGCCTCGTTCGCGCATGAACTCAACGATCGGGTCGTTTGCATCAAACACGCGTTGACCTGCGAAGTGTTCAACCTCAGGCGTGAATCGTCCTGCATTATCAACCGGACAATAGATCTCCAATCCATATTTCTTGCCGATCACGAAGTCGTCGTGACCATGACCCGGCGCTGTGTGTACGCAACCGGTTCCGGCTTTGCTGTCAGACTTCTTCTGTGCTTCGCTGACGTCGAGCTCAGTTTCAGCATCTGCTTCACCGCCAAGCGTAACGTGATCGCCGATCATCAACAGCGACGGGCGATCGAGCCACGCATGACTACACTCGAGCCGGTCGAGTTTCGAACCCTGAAAGCGCGCAATCACATTCGGCGACGCACCGAGATCGCACTTTGCTGCAACTGATTCGACCAAGTCGCTCGCAACGATATAGACCTCGTCGCCATGCTCAAACGCTGAGTATTCGTAATCAGGATGCACGGCGATGCCGAGGTTTGCTGGAAGAGTCCAGGGCGTTGTGGTCCAGATCACGACAAAGACTTTGCGTCCTGCGAGCGCCGGATCGATCAATGCCGGATCGCTCCTGAGCGGGAACTTCACGTAGACCGACGGGCTCGTGTGCTGATGATATTCAACTTCAGCCTCGGCGAGGGCAGTCTGGTCTTTGAGACACCAGTAAACAGGCCGCGCGCCTTTGTAAACCCAACCACGTTCGACAAAACGCGCAAACATACGCGCTGTTTCGGCTTCGTAGTGGTTCGACATCGTGAGGTACGGCTTGTCCCACTCGCCCAGTATGCCGAGTCGTTTGAAGTCGCGTGTTTGGCTCTTCAGCGCATTCTCAGCGTGCTCGCGGCAGATCCGGCGGAAAGTCTCGACGTTCAGATCGGTCTTCTTCTTACCCTTTTTCTCGAGTGCCTTTTCGACGTGTGTTTCGATCGGCAGACCGTGACAGTCGTAGCCCGGAACGTAGGGCGAGTCGTAACCCATCATCGTGCGCGATTTGACGACGAAGTCTTTAAGAATTTTGTTCATCGCTGTGCCGAGATGTATGTCGGCATTCGCGTACGGTGGACCATCGTGGAGAATGAACTTCTCACGGCCTTCGCCCGCGTTGCGGATCAGGCGGTAAAGGTCAAGTTCGGCCCATTTTTCGAGACGCGCCGGTTCGCTTTGCGCCAGGTTGGCTTTCTGCGCAAATGCAGTCTTCGGCAAGTTGACGGTTTTCTTAAGATCTAAAGGAGTTTCTGTGGACATAAGCGTAAGTCGTCAATAGTAGCAAAGCCATCCACAGATTACACAGATGGCAGAACAATCTGCGTAATCTGTGGATAAGAAACTAAGAACCCGAGCTCCTCAGGATGAGTGGCTCGGGTCCGGTGGAATCGGCTTGTGACTTTATCTCAACCGATAAACATCTCATCCTCTGCGTAAGTTTGATTAATGGGCTTCGGCATCGGCGCCACGAGTACCTCGAGGCCACGGCGGAAGCCCGCCATAATCGCGGCAATCTCGCGGGCCGGCTCTATCACCTTCTCCTGGACGAAATCAGTCGTCATAGCCACCTGCTTTTGCGTGCGATCGATCGTGCGGCTGACAAGCTCGACTTTATCGCGAGCCTCAACCGCCGTGTCACTTACCAGCGCCTTCAGTTCACTGACTTCACTCTTCACCATCGCCAGCGACTCAGAAACGTGCGCAGTCGCCGTGGCAACATGACCTGAAACCGCCGTGAACTGTTCCGCGATCAGTTTTCCCTGCACGGCAATCAACTTGCCCTGCTCACTGATCTCATTCACGCGTCCAAGCAACGGGTCCAGCTTTTCTTCCAACCGGTTCACCGTCTTCACTGCCCGGCTCACAAAAACTGCAATCGCGATCATCGCGATGGCAATCAGGATAAACGAGGCAGCAATAATCACCATGATCCAGAACATCGGATCGCCTGTGCTCATTTGTAGCAGCGCTGCAAGATTCATCTGCAATTAGTTTGACGACTCGTTACCGTAGTTCGGAGCGGCTTCAATCCGACCAGACATTTCAGTCTTCCGCTTCTCTTCCTGATAAGCCTTTTTGCCCGCATCGATCGCGGCCGTCAGTGTTCCAGTTTGACGAGCAGCAGCGTCACGCGCGGTTTGGGCCGCTTCAGATACTTTATCAGAAGCTTGGGAATAGAGTTCAGACGCCCGAGTGCGGGTCGCTTCATAGTATTCGCCGGCGCGATCGCCCAATTGCTGCGCCGCCTCACGCGAACGGTCGATACCTTTGCGGGTCGCATCAGCGATGTCCCCGCGCAGTTCATGGCCCGACTTAGGCGCAAAAAGCAGCGCGAGGACGGCGCCTATGCCGCCGCCGATGAGCAGGTACGTTAATTTGTTCGAAATACTTTCGTCTCCCATTGTCTGGGGTCCTTTCTTTTAACAACTTTCCGGGATTTTACAGGCTGGGAATATAGCATATATTAGCCGCGGATCCGCACTGACGAAGACGGATCTTATCCGTGTAATCTGGCTAATTTTTGCCGTTATATTGGTCCAGCTTGCGGTACAGCGTCTTACGGCCGATGCCGAGCGCGCGGGCGGCGTGTGATTTGTCGCCTTCGGTGTAGTCGAGGGTCGCTTCGATGGCCTGGCGTTCGATTTCTTCCATAGACGAGGGAACAGTGATCTCAAAAGTGGTGGTGCGGCCCTCACTCGCGGCTTTTGCGCGTTCCACTTTGATCCGGTCGCGATCTTCGAGCGCGATCTTGCTGATTGCTTCGGGCAAGTCTTCGAGCTCGATCCCTCTTCCGGAGGCAATAATGACGGCTCGCTCGATCGCATTCTCGAGCTCACGTACATTGCCGGGCCAGTCGTAAGTGATAAACGCCTGTAACGCGTCCTTGGAAATTCCCGAGATGAAGCGACCGGTCTTTTGTTTGTAATGTTCGAGGAAGTGGATGACGAGCGGATGAATGTCCTCAGGCCGTTCGCGCAGCGCCGGCAATTTAATAGGAAACACGGAAAGCCTGTAAAAAAGGTCCTGCCGGAAGGTTCCGAGGTCAACTGCACGTTTCAGGTCGACATTCGACGCAGCCACAACGCGCACGTCCGTCTTGATCACTTCATTTCCGCCGACGCGCGTCAGTTCTCCATCCTGCAACACACGCAACAATTTGACCTGCGCAGACAAACTCATTTCCCCAACTTCATCAAGAAACAACGTACCGCCATTCGCTTCTTCGAAACGTCCGCGACGCAACGCGCGCGCATCCGTAAACGCGCCTTTCTCGTGTCCAAAGAGTTCCGATTCGAGCAGCGTCTCGGGAATCGCGCCACAGTTTAGTTTGACGTAAGGCTGATCTTCGCGACCGGAGTTGAAATGAATCAGATTGGCGAGCAGTTCTTTACCTGTGCCCGACTCGCCTTCGATTAAGACAGTCGTTTGCGTATCGGCGACACTTAGCGCCAGCTCGATCGCGCGACGTATCACGGGCGTCTGACCGATGATGCGTTCTTCACCGTAGCGTTCGTGCAACGCGCTGCGCAGGTGCATGATCTCTGCCGACAACTGATCGCGCTCGAGTGCAGTCCCGATCTGATCGGCAATGCCTTCGACGAGGGCCACCTCGTGATCTTCAAAAGCTTCTCGTGCCTGACTCCACACCAACCCCAGCAGCCCGAACACTTGGCCACCAACCCTGACCGGGGCGACGAGCGCTGCGCGACCACCTAGCACCGCATTGAACGCAAGTCGGATTGGAAACGGGAGGTCAGTTTCAAGCAAACGCAGCGTTTTACCCTGTGCGAGCACTTCCACGATCGCTGGAAACGCCGTCACATCGAGCGACTTTCCGTGTGCGTCGAAGAGTCCCTGAACGGAATCGATTGCCGCTTCCGGCGCCGCTTTGAACGCCGCTAAACTGATCCGGTTGCCGGCTGGATCCAGCACTCCCAACCCCGCGTAGTCGGCTTTAACAAGCGAGATAGCGCGCTCCAAAACGAGTGACGATACTTCGCCAAACTCCGAACGAGCATTCAGCGCGTTCGCAATTGAAAGCAGCGCGCGCTTTGTTTCAGCTTCGCGTTCTTTGTCGGTATAGATTCGTGTGTACTGGTAGCCAATCGCGATCTGTCCGGCGATAGCCTGGAGAAACGAGACTTCATCGTCGAGCCACTCGCGCGGTGTGCGTGTCGTATGCAGACCAACGAGGCCGAGAACATCGTCGCCGAGCGTAACCGGTACGACGAGCAACGAACGCGTTCCGAGACTCGCCGCGAGGTATCTGACCTTCTGGTCCAGACCGGACGCCGAAATGTCGTTCAGGCGGATCGGCTTTTTGAGATCGACTTGTTCTGCGAGTTGCGTCAAGTCGAGTGGAATAACGGTGCCGAGACTCGAAGGCACGTCGTTCGACGCACGCCACTCGTGGCTGATGCGCAGCTCGCTCGCCGATTTCAACTGAATTACATCGCAGCGGTCGACGTTCATCATACGACCGAGCTCGGAGACAATTACGGTGAGGAAACGGTCGAGATTGATAGCGTGAGGCAGAGTCATCGCGAGGCGATTGATAATCCCCTCCCGCGCCTCGTGCATTTTGATCTTTTGTTCTAAAGAAAGAGATTGAGCAGTGTTAGACATCTTTCGGGTTAAGAGCATAGACGATGCCCGCGCCTCAAGCAATCCACAGATTACACAGATTTGTTTCTGTGTAATCTGTGGACTTATAATCGCCGCATGCCGATTTACGAGTACGAATGTAAAAAATGCCAGGCGCACGTTGAGGCCTTCCAAAAGGTGAACGACAAGCCGTTGACCAAGTGCCGCAAATGCGGCGGGAAGCTGGAGCGGAAGATTTCGGCGCCGGCAATCCAGTTCAAGGGCTCTGGCTGGTATGTGACCGATTACGCCGGAAAGACAACTAAAAGCGAGAAGTCAGAATCCGAGTCGGTAAGCGACGCAAAGCCTGACAAGTCAGAGAAGAAGACAAAAGAGAGTTCCCCTGCGAAGAAGACTTCCGACAAGCCTTCGTCCTCTAAAGCGTAAGTGCCACGAGAGTAGGCCACAAAAATGCACCGAAGACACAAAAATGTTTTTCTGAAATCTCTCGTGGCTTTTGTGGTTCTTTGTGTCCCGATCCTAATCCTGGGCCAATCTGGTTATCGTCCGAACGCCAATGCCTCGGGTGGCGTGATGGTCGGCGTCGTGGCCAGGCGCGAGGACAATAAAACCAATCCGATTACCAGCAAAGAAGTTTCCGTTTACGACAACGGCGTCGAACAGGCTATTCGGAATTTCACTCCAGATCCTTCTCCCGCACGCATTGCGCTGCTCGTCGACAACTCTTTAACGATTCGAGCAGACGTGGATAAACTGGAACAGGCGGCGCGCGAGTTTGCTTATGAGATTTACGAAGGCGACAAACTGTTGATCGTCGGCTACGACGAGCAGGCGGAGATCGTCTCTGATTGGACCGACGACGCCAAAGCGATCGAGTCGTCGTTGAAACTGTTCCGCAAGAAAGGCCAGCCGCATTTGTTTGATGCGATTCGTGCGGTGGTCGAAGAAGCAATGAGACCGATGCAGGGTCAGAAGCGCATCATCGTCGTGATCAGTGATGGGCTCGATCGTGGGAGCAAGGCGACGTTCGAACAGACGTTGGCGGAGCTACAGCAAGAGAACATCATGGTCTATGCGGTGCAGGCTGTGGATCGCACCCGCGGCGCGATTCGACGCGACGTGCCGAAGCCGAAAGTCGTCATCGACAAATTGGCAGAAGGAACCGGCGGCCAGATTTTTTCAATCGATGAACCGTCCGTAGCGGCAAAGGCGATCTGCGATGAGCTGCGACAGAATCGATACACGCTTTCCTACATTCCGTCGAGCGCGCCATTCGGGCAAGCGCGGAGTTTGCTGGTTTTGGGGAATCAGGGAATAACGGTGAGATCGAAGTCGATGCAGCAGCCCAATTAGTTCCGCCGCGAGTACAAGTAGAACAGTCCCGCCATAATCAACAAAATCAAGCACTCCATGAAGATGAAGAAGCTCAGGACGAAACTTCCATCATCGTCATCAATCGAGTTGGAGTAAGCGACGTAAGTTCCCATCAGAACCCCGCCGATAATCCATATCCACTGACGTTTCTTATCCCACACTTACTTCAGTATTCCGGATAACCAGTGCATCAAGTTGAGCGCGTATTGTCTGTTGTCGTTGCCGGGAACATTCATGCCCATCGGATGATTATCAGCACCCGCGATTTGCGCGGACAGCATCGCCGCTTCACCCTGGACCAACACGCGTCCTTTGCCGAATTTAAACGCGACAGCCTGAGTTCGTCCCGTGGCCGAGGTGGACGTTTCTGCGGCGTAGGTCAGGCGGTCGAAGGCGGTGGTTGCCAGATTGAGGAGTCCGGCACTGCCTTCGGGACCTTTCAGCGATTGTCCCGTGAAACTGTGTACGATCTTGATCCGCTCGTTTTCATTGCGGCCTTCGATTATTGGATGGCTACCCAGTAGTTTGTTCTCGCGCGAGAAAATCAGTTGTGTAGGACTGCCGGTAACTGAGTTCTCCGGATCGAAGGTGTAGCCCTTGCTCATATCGACGCCGAATTTGTTTGCGAGCGCGGCAGCCGCGCCGCCGAACGGAGCGTGATCGGCGATCAATAGTAACGAGCCGCCATTCTTCACCCAGTCGTGTACGGCTGTGATCTCATCGTCGTTGAATGCCGAGTCATCAGCGCCCGCGTCATCGTCTTCTTCGGCGCCGAGTGCGTTAGCGATGACGAGGATCTTGTAGGTCTCGAGTCTTACTTTACTAAAAGACTGGCGATTGCGAATCACTCGATACCCGTCGTTCATCATCAGATCGACGAACGGTTTGTAGCGACCTTCGGTGGTGTGAAAGTTATGATGCGCTTCGTCAAACATCACCCGCGGACCGTCTTTCTTGTAAGCGGGGTTTTCGACGGAGGTGTTGAATTCAGGATCGGCGATCTGCTGCGCAAGGACGGGATACACGCTAGCAAAAAGGCGCAAAAAGAAACCAGCAGTTTCATGTGGTCAACCTAAAACTTTTCACGCAAAGACGCAAAGGGAGCAAAGTTTTTCTTTGCGTCTTTGCAATCCTCTGCGTCTTTGCGTGAAACAGACTAAAGCGATGTTCAGCTTTGCCAACTCTTTCGGCGGCGCTGTGCAGCGTTTCGTCTTTCTTGCAGAAACAGAATCGCACCTGCTGCGCGCCACTCGCGGGGTTGCTGTAGAAGCTCGATCCGGGAACACAGGCAACGCCAATCTCTCTGATCAAATGCCGCGTAAACTCGACGTCATCTGAAAACCCAAACGCCGAGATATCGGTCATGATGTAATAAGCGCCGTCAGGCACAAAAGTCTTGAATCCCGACTGCTCCAAGACCGGCAACAGCAAGTCTCGACGTGCCTGGTAATCCTTCTGCAACGTGTCGTAGTACTCCTGCGGCAGCGAGAGGGCATACGCGCCCGCAGCCTGAAGCGGCGCCGCGGCTCCAACGGTCAGAAAATCGTGAACTTTGCGAATACCGCTCGTGATCTCCGGCGGCGCAATGCAGTAACCAACGCGCCAGCCGGTTACCGAATAGGTTTTCGACATCGAGTTGACGACGACGGTTCGATCTCGCATGCCGTCCAGTTGGGCCATCGAGATGTGTTTGATGTCGGCGCCGTCGCGTGGATAAAGAATGTGCTCGTAAATCTCGTCAGTGAAGCAGAGCGCGTCAAATTCCTGACAGAGTCCGGCGATAAACTCCATTTCATCGCGGCTGAAAACTTTTCCCGTCGGATTGTTTGGATTGCAGACGATGATGGCTTTCGTCTTCTTATTGAACGCGGCGCGCAGCTCATCGCGATCGAAGTTCCATTCGGGTGCTCGCAGCGGCACGTAAACCGGACTTGCATCGGAGAGGATCGCGTCGGGCGCGTAGTTTTCGTAAAAAGGCTCGAAAACTATAACTTCCTCGCCCGGATCGACAGTCGCCATCATCGCGGCAATCATGCCTTCAGTTGAGCCACAAGTAACTGTGATCTCTGTTTCGGGATCGATTTGAAATCCGAGGTAAGAGTGCGTCTTGGCAGCGATTGCGTCGCGAAAATTTTTTGCGCCCCAGGTGATCGCGTATTGATTGATGTCCTGCTCGATGGCTTCCATCGCCCGGTGCTTGATGTCGCCGGGCGCAGAAAAATCCGGAAAGCCCTGCGACAGGTTTACGGCTCCATACTTCAGGGCTTCGCGAGTCATTTCCCGGATTACGGACTCGGTAAACGAACTCGCTTTCCGCGACACGTGGCGACTTTTAGAGATTGAAGGCGTGGTCATAGAAGGGCACAAAAGTACACAAAACAGACCCGGGAAGCAATTTTAAGGAATGATTTGTTCGCCGGCGGCTTCGCGTTTTAGCTGGTCGAGGATGGAGCGAATGGCGGCGGCGTAACTTCCGTTGGGTGCTAGCTGGAGATACTTTTCGTAGGCCGCGACGGCTTCTTTCGGCTTCTCCATCTTTTCATAAGCGGCGCCGATCATCTGGTAGATGACGGGCTCACTGTCCGAAAGTTGGGCCAGCGCCTTTTTGAATTCGGCAATGGCTTCAGCAAACTGACCTTTGTCTTCGTAAACGCGCGCGATTCCAACGTACGCTTCAGGCTGAACGCCCCCACCTTCTCTGATTGCACGTCTAAACGAACGAATCGCATCGTCGCCAAACGCTTCTTCACGATAGATGCGTCCTTCGACCGCGGACGCTTCGGAAAACGCAGGTTTCGTTCGACGCGCGGCATCGATGGCTGCGTGTGCTTCCTTGAACTGATTGAGATCCATGAGGGCACGCGCGAGTCCAACTTGCGCCGCTGGATAACCAGCGGACCGCGCCTTGATTGCCTGACGATACAGATCGGCGGCTTTCTCAAGCGCCGCATCATCGCGAGCTTTCTCACGAGCGGTTTCGGCTTCCTGGAAAAGCAGTTCAGCCTGATCCGTCGTGCGCACGAGTTTCACATCGAGCGCGCGACGCCCGGGAAGCAATGGCGTGACTGTCTCTTTGAACCCGTTTGCCCGCACCCGCACCGAATGGCGACCTGCAGGCACCTTCGCGATCGAGAGTTTCCCGGAAGCGTCAGTCGTTCCGCGTCTGATCTCGTCAATCCAGACTATTGCATTTGGTTCGGTTGTGATTGTTAAGACAGTTTGCGCATGAATAACAGGCGCAACGAAAAACAGCACGACCGCAAAAACTGCTAACTTCATATCCGTAAAATCCGAAAAGCAATCCGCGTTTATCTATTCCTCACCGCCGCCACTCACACGCCGCTTGCGCACATTCGGATCCGCGTCCGTCACAGCGCGTGAACCTACTTCCGGACGGAAGTTTCCCTTGTCGTCATAAAGGCGAAGGTATTGTAATCGGTTTCGCACCACACCCTGAACGTAGCCGCGCGTTTCCTTGAACGGAACGGCTTCGGCCCACTCATCGATCTCAAACGGCAACGACGCCTTCCATTTTACAGCGCGGCCTGGACCGGCATTGTACGCCGCCGCGACATACTCGATACGTCCAAACTTATCAATCTGATCGCGCAGGTAAGCCGTGCCGAGTTGAATATTCAAACGCGGTTCGTAAAGCGACTCGGCAGTAATTTCACGGCTGACGCCGTACTTCCGTGCGGTTAGTCTGGCAGTCGGCACCAATACCTGCATCAGTCCGTAAGCGGCCGCGCCCGAACGCGCGCGGGTTATGAAGACTGTTTCCTGACGAATCAGTCCGGCAACCTGATAAGGATCGAGACTCCGCGACTTCGACTCCTGCACGATGATGTCCCAGTAGTTCAGCGGATAAAACACGTCCCACTGTTCGCGCGTCATCTCTTCCGGTTTCATCTGCGAATAATCAGGGAAGCTGCGCCGCAGTGTGTTCAGGGCGCGAACGTTGTCGTCGTCGGAGCGATAGATCTTCGCGATGGCGAGATTAACTTTCGGACTGTCGCCGGCTTTCTCGCCCGCCTTGGCCAGTTCCTTCAGCCCCCAATCGTCAAGTCCGATGTTCGACAGTTGATCGGCCTTAACGATGCGCGCTTCTTCTTCGGGACCGGCAGTTTCTTCCGCAACTGTGACTGTCTTCAGATTCTCAACTGCACGCGCAACAATCGAATCGGCCGGAAACGATTTTGCGGGAGCCGATCGGCTGATGCTGTCCAAACGTATCTTGGCAAGGTAGCCGTACCAGTTTGCGTCGTAACGCGCCTGCATTGCTTCGTAAAGCGCGCGTGCCTCGGCGAGCTTGCCGGCCTTTTCGGAGTCGCGCCCGGCCCAATAACCGGCGCGTCCGCGATTGTCGGTGTTCTTGTCGGCGTAGTATGCGAGATGCTCCGTTAGCATTCGCGACGATTCGGAAAAATTCTTCGCTTCGTGCGCGTCCCAGGCGAGGTCAAACTGTGCCTGGGCCACTTCGATCGAGCTGCCGAAACTGTTAACGGCTGCACGGCGGAAGTAAGTCGCGTCGGCGTTGTTGTTTGCATCCTGCGCGATCTGGGCCAACGCGACGAATGCGCGCGGTGTGAAGTTGCTGTTCGGAAATGCCTTGCGCATTTCTTCCGCAGTCGCGCGTGCTTGTTCCCACTGTTTTGCTCGTCCGTATGTTTGCGCGAGATAGAACATCGCTTCCGCGCGTGTCTCGGCAGCAGAACTCGGAATCGCGCTCAACGCTGCGACTGCGTCAGGAGTCTTTCTCGCACTGTAAGCAGCGATGCCTCGTCGGAGCTGGTTCTCGTTGGTGGCGGTGGCAGGAAACTTGGCGAAGGCGTCGCCGTATGCTGTCAGCGCGTCTGCAAACTTCTTCGCTGTGTACAAACGATCGGCACGTGTGATTGCTTCTTCAGTCGACGCAGGGGCTGTGGTTGATCCGAGTTTCGTGATTGCTGTAGCGGCCTCGGCGCTTTCAGCGGATTCTGGTGCGAAGAAATAGAGACGACGATAAGCAGCGAGCGCCCGGTTTTGATCGGACGACTGCTCGTAGGCCTTAGCTGTTGCTAGGAGTGCTGCCGCGTCGTTTGCTTGTACCAGATCTTTGAGGAGGAGAGGAACGGCTGACGCTTCGCCGGCCTTCGTCATCAAGTCCGCGACTCGCAGCGCAGCGTCACGGGCGCGCAACGAAGTCGGATGTGATTGCATTATTTCCTGGTAAACAGCACGTGCCTCCCGAGTTTTTCCGGCCTGTTCGAGGGCACCTCCACGCATCCACAAAGCGTAGTCAGCGAGCGAAGTTTGTTCGCCGATTAGCCTGCTGTCCAGCAGCGTGGCTGCTCCGGCAGCGTCTCCGGCTTTCAGTTTGATTCGCGCGCGGAGCATGCGCGCCAGTGCTGCGGCTTTGCTTCGCGGAAACTGATTTTCGATGCCTGCGACCACGTCTTCGGACGGCAACACATCGTTGCGCGTCATGGTGCGCATGCTATCGAGAGCTTTTTGTTCTCCAGGAGTTTGCGGGCGCGTGAGGCAGCTCGCACTCATCAGGAATGGCAGCGAGGCGACAGCGATTAGAGCTACGCCGGCGAAGATAAAAAGTAAGCGATGTTTGGCCACAGTAATACCTAATCCTGTTAATCCTGAATAATCATGTAAATCCTGTGAAGCCGCCAGTTCGTGCTCAGGCACGAAACAGCATTTAGACAGGATTTACATGATGATTCAGGATTAACAGGATTTGTTGCCCAAACTATGCATTGACCGTTGCGCCGGGGTAATTCGAGCCGAGTTTTGAAACGTCACCCTCGGCAAGGGTGTTTACCAATTCGCCGTGGAAGTAGTCGTAACGATTCGCTACCTCAGCCTTGACACGCTTGTCATACATCTCGCGGGAACGATCGATGTATTCACGAAGACGATCGTACAGGTCGTGCTCCATCCGTCCTTCAGCAACCTTCTGCTCGTTGTACAACTTGATCTCAGAGATCAACAACCGCGCAAACCTCCGAGCATCGTTGTGTAAACGCCGCTCTTCGTCGCCGTGGACTTCCACAGGCAGTTCAGCATCCTGGCCATAACGGCGTCGTGGCGGTGCTGCGGGCGCTGCTTCCAAAGGACCTGACGACCATACTGGCGGCTCTTCGCTCATCGAGACAGGTTCGTCTGCGGCGGGCGGAGAGTCTTCAAAAACACCAGCCGGTTCGTCGGCTGAAACAGGCTCGATAAAGGATGACGGCTCAGCCGGTACAGGCTCTGGTTGATAGCTTTCAATAGTTTCCGCACCGGAGAATGTTGGTTCCGGTTCGGGTTCTGCCGCGACAATTGGCGCCTCGCTGTACTCACTTGCAGGCTCATATGACGGCTGCGGTTCTTCAGCGGGCGCAGGTGCGTCTTCAACAGCTTTCTTCGGAGCAGTTCCAGCGCGTGAAGCTGATAGAAGTTCCACTGCCATTCCCGAAACTGTGACGAGAGTTTCTAATGCTTCGAGATTGATCGATTCTGAATCGAGACCGGCCGAGTCAGCATAGAGCACAGCGACGGCACGACCACGAGCTTTCAGCGGTACAGCAATGATTCGCTGCGGCTGTTCTTCACCGAGTCGACTCAACACCAGGTGATCTTCCGAATGTGAGCCTGGTCCGCCGCTCCACGTCGCGAGTCCTTTGGCGGCGCTGCCGACCACGGTGTCTGCATTCACTGAAAACGAGATTTGCTGAATTGCGTCGTCGCCCACGGTTCCTTCGAAACCGCGACCGCGCCAACCCGTTGCCTGTTCGCCTTTGATGACGAAGAACGCGACTCGCGGAGCGAATGACGAGGCGCGATTCACGAGGGCTTTGAGAATCTCAGCCTGCGATTTCTGTTCGTTTATCTCACCAATCGCGGACTTCACGATGGCCATGTCGCTCGAGGCCTTCGCACGGGACGACTCAGAAGCTGCCAGCTCGACGCCGCGCTCATGAGCAGCGTGCAGATGTTCCTGGATGGCCGCGACCATGCTGCCCTCCATTTGCACATCCGACTGGCGCTCGAGAAAAGTCGAAAGCGACTCGTTGAGTAGGCTTTGCAGAGTGGTTATCTCTTGCTTTACCGCACTAAGGCGACTTTCGAGATAACTCTCGATCTCGCGCCGCAAACTATCATCCAGGTGTCCGTTAACCACAGCTCGCTCCTCCGTGTCGTGGTGTTGTTTTGACGAACCTCAAGGTCTTCAGGTAGGGATTACTAACCCAAGGTTGATTATCAGCAATGAATGTCTCGCAGGGGCCGCAAGAACTCCGAGTGATTATGAACGGCTGGTATTCAGCTAGTCAAGAAATCGTTTTTGCGCGATCGGCGTGCGGGGTGCAAGGGTGGATTCTTTTCGCCAATCCGCCTCATTTGGTAATCTAACGGATCGGGCCGATATCGTCCACTATAAAATATGCGACCAACCATACTTATTGCGGAGGACTACGACGACAACCGCGAACTGCTGCGACTGCTGTTGGCGGGCGCGAATTACAACGTTCGCGAGGCCAGAAACGGGCAGGAGTGCCTGGATCTGGCGTGTGAAAACCCTCCAGATCTGATAATGGTAGACCTTTCTATGCCGGAATTAGACGGTTGGGAAGTGTTCCAGGCTTTGAAAGCCAACTCGCTCACGGCGCATATTCCGTGTGTGGCGGTCACGGCTCACACCGATCGAGACCGGGCCAGGGCTTTGCAGTCGGGATTTAGCGATTTTGTTGGAAAGCCGTTTCGGACGGAAGAGCTGTTGCTGACCGTGGCGCGGCTGGTTGGGCATAAAAAGGCCGCAGAATCTTTATAGGACCTATTTCTCCCGGTAGACCACGCCGCCCTTCATTACAAACCGCACCTGTCTTAGCGCGCCAACATCCTTCGTCGGATCGCCCTCGACCGCAATCAAATCCGCGAGCAATCCCTGCTTCACCGCTCCGATCTTGTCAGACATGTGCAGCACGCGCGCGTTCACCGACGTGGCCGATCGCAGCGCGTCGATCACCGGCATCCCAAACTTCACCATCGTCTCCAGCTCACGCGCGTTGTCGCCATGAGCAAACACGCCGACATCGCTGCCGCTGGCGATTGTCACGCCAGCATCAAGCGCCGCTCGAAATGCTGCGCGCTTCCGTTCGACATTTGCACCCGATGCAATCGCGAGCGTTGGACAAAGCGCGACGCCACGTTCCTTCATTAGCCGAAACACTTCCGGCGTGCCGCCGTCACCATGCTCGATTGTTTCCACTCCGGCGAGTGTCGCACGACGCATTCCTTCGGCCGTCGTCGCATGCGCAGCGACAGGAATATTCGCACTCTTTGCTGTCTCGACAACAAGCTTGAGCTCGTCGAGCGAGAAAGTCGGCGCTGCGACTGATTTGCCCCAGCGATAATCTGCGTAGATCTTGATCCAGTCGGCGCCGTGTCCGATTTGATCTCGAACCACGCGGGTCAGACTATCGACACCGTCAGCTTCTTCGGCGCCCTGCGGCACGGTCCACTCAGACGCGTAACCCTTTGGTCCATAGCTGCCGGTGGCGACGATCGCTCGTGTTGTAACGATCATTCGCGGACCTGGAATGATGCCCTGTTCAACTGCTTGTTTGAGTCCAACGTCAGCGTAAGCCGCGCCTTCGGTTCCGAGATCGCGAACAGTTGTGAAGCCTGCTTGAAGTGTGTTGCGCAGGTGATTAGTCGCTCGTGCGACGCGCAGACTCAGTGATTCGCGTGCGACTTGATCGTTCCAAACGGTTTCGGAGTACGGATGAAGCAACACGTGTGAATGGGCTTCGATCAGGCCGGGCATCAACGTGAGGCCCGGTAGGTTGATCACTTTCGCCCCTGCAGGTGCTTTAACATTGCCCGCTGGTCCAACGGCTTCGATCTTCTCGCCGCGAACGAGCACCACCCAGTTGTCGTGAAGTTGCGCCGAATCACCGTCGAAGACGCGTGCCGGCTTGAGCAGGTAAACGGTTTCAGGAGGTCTTGATGTTTGTTGGGGAATGAAGAACGAGAGACAAAGAAATAATAAAAGGAAACTACGCAACACAGCGTGAACCTTTCTTTGGAGTGCGGCGGCCTGGCGCCGCTTTGTTATCGATCACGCTTGATCAAGGCCAAAGCGGCGCCAGGCCGCCGCACTCCAAAAAATTACTTCTCCGAAATCACAACTTGCTGGAAAGTGGGCGGGAGTTCGTGGATTGTACTGCGTGAGAATCCCGCATTTGCACACATTTGTTCCAACTCACGGAAGGTATAGGCATCTCCCGAGGGCGTGCCAACCAACATCACGAGGCTAAACCCGGCAACCTCCGGCGGCGTCACGCGGTCGTCGTTGGGAACAAACTCCAACGTCACTGCGCGTCCACCATCTGCAAGCGCTGCTCGCACTTTCCGCAACAACGTTTCACAAGTTGGCGGATCAAAGTGATGCAAAAAGTTGGTCAGTAAAACCAGATCGTAGCCACTGCCGAACTCGACATCGAAAGCACTGCCTTCAATTGTTCTGTACCGTTCAGCAACGCCCGCCTTTTCTGCATTCTCCTTTGCCACTTCCAGTACCGCTTTCCAATCAAGAGCGGTGACTTCGGCCTGTTTATTGTGTGTAGCAAAGGCAATCCCGAATAATCCGTGGCCGGCGGCGATATCAAGAATCTTCAGTTTTCGATCGGCATTTGGGTCGACGAGCTTCGCCATCAACCCAGCAGGCATCGCCATCATCCCCGCCATGCCACGCGCGAACTTCACCCAGATCGGGTGATCAGGGCCGATTGTGCCTTCGCCTTCGATTGCGGTGCCGCCTTTACGCACGGCTTCGGTCATTTGCTTAAACCCTTCAGTCAGCATCGGTGAGCAAAGAAACTCGGTCGCACCGCCCAGATAAGCGGGCGAACGCTTGTCGAGAAACACCGAGGAGTCAAGTGTCAGCGCGTAGCGCTCACCCTGTTTAGTGAGCATCTCCATAGTGGTTAGAAAATCACAGAGTACGCGCATTCCTTTTTCCGACGTCTGACACCGTTGGGCGATCTCAGCCACGGTCGTGTTGCCTTCGGCAATTGCAGTAAACACTTCAAGTTCGATTGCGGCTTTCAGAGCCTCAGTGCGCTGGTGCGCGTTTATGGTTTGGAAGAATAACTGCGGTGATGGTTGCTGGGCTGCGGAACTAGACATAAAAATCCTTTCAGGGTCTGAATGAAATAATCTGTGTAATCTGTGGACCGATACTACCGAATCGGCTCGCGTAAAACCATCTCAGCCACTGTTGCCGCCATGTTTGCAGCCTGTGGATGACTGCGACGTAGACCGGCAATCTGCAACAGCGCTTCACCGGTTCGTGAGAACATTCGGAACAGGTCGCCTTCCTCGGCGCGAGTTTCTCTGACGATGTCGGACCAGTCAGTGCCGCCGGCCCAACGGACCGTGGCGCCTGCGGCGGAAAAGTTCAACTCCGGCGCCGGGTCCAGACCGTGTTTCCATTCTTCAGCTGAAACTTTGAAACCGATGTCTTCAAACCGCGACAATGATGTCACCACATCGTCGTCCAACTCGAGCTCACCATAATCGCGATCTTCATCGGCAGTTAACGCAGCCATGATTCCAGCAAGTTCTTTTGGCGCGAGTGAATTGAAGAGGCCGTTCTCGAGAGCCTCGCCGACGAGCAACGGCCGATCGATGTGCAGATCGGCTAGCCAGCGGCCGCGGTCCGTGACTTTTTCCTGCTCGTAATCGAGATAACCAAAGATGGCCAGCACTTTCGCGCGTTGCTCGAACGGCAGCCAGACTTCTTCACGCAACGCTTCGATCCTTCGTGACGCTCGTTCGAAGTCTTCAGCCGTCGTGTGTAACTGCCAGACCACGTCAGTACAGCGCTGTTTGTCGACGCTCGGGGGCAGCAAGTTCTCGATAGAGTCGTCGACGATCTTCAGCGCATCGGTTTCTTCGGCATCGGCATCGCGCAGTCTGGGTTCGGCCAGGACGAGTTCCGGTCCGCGTGCGCGAATCTCGTCAAAACCTCTTTCGATATCTTCCTCCTTCAACCGATAAACAGGCGAATAGACACGTCCGATGCGCTCCTGCGGAAAGCTCGCGCTGCTTCCATCTTCACGAAAGCCACGCACGTTTCCATCTCGCTTTTCCGTCACGATCACGAGCCTTCGACCCGAACGACCGATTCCTACAACACGGCCCGGCTTCACGACTTCGTTTAGCCAGCGATAAAAAACTTCAGCGCGCGTCTGCGGTTTTGCTTCCTGTAAACGAGCGCGTGCGCCGATGAGTCGCTCCAGACCTAGTACAACCGAAATCGGAATGTCGCAGCCGGCTTCCTGTCAGCGCATTCCGGATCTTCTGCTCGCTCTCGGTGCGACTATTTTCGAGTTGAGCGATCTGATGAGCGAAGTCGCGATAAGCAAAGCTGCGTTGTGCGATCTCGCGTACTGAAGCGAAGCTGCCGTATGCGTCGAGCAGATTGAGTAGTGTTGTGTAAGTAGCACGGAACTGGCTGACGAGCGGATCGGGCGGCACTTTCAAAAGCTCAGCGATGCGTTCCGGATCCTGGTGTATTCCGGGTGCTGCCACTACGAAACCGACGTTGTCGCGACCGCGGCGTCCGGCGCGTCCGGTCATCTGCTGCAACTCCGAAGCTGATAACGGACGCCAACCGCTGGCGCTTCGTGCGTCGGCGCCCGTCAGTACGACGGTGCGCGCGGGAAAGTCGACGCCGGCGGCAACTGTGGCGGTGGCGAAGATCGCATCAAGCAATCCAGCGCTCATCAGTTTCTCAATCACGAGTTTCCACGCGGGAATGTGTCCGGCGTGATGCGATGCAACACCACCACGAATGATCGTGTCCCAATGTCGATGACCGCGCACTTCGGGATGTTGTTCGACAAACGCACGCATGAAATCGCGTCGCGCTTCGCGACGAGTGTCGTTCGGATCGCGACGCGCTAGTGCGGCTTCGGACGCGGCTTGATCGCACCGGCGACGCGTCGGCAAAAAGACGATCGCGGGAAGTAAGTTGTAACCATCAAGCGCCGCGAGCAGTGTCGCTGACGGCATCTCCGGCATGCGCAGTTTCATCGTCTTTCCGATCTGCGTTCATCCGCGGCTAACTTAACGATTTCAGGGTTCAGACTTCCCGACTCATTCAACAACGGCAACAAACGTCTGTCCGGCAGTAACATTGCCGAGCGCAACGGCACCGGCCGCTTTAAAGGTCCAGTGATGACGCCGCAACGCACGCCGCGAACTTCTTCAAGCCACAAAGCAAACTCGTGTGCGTTACCGATAGTTGCCGACAACAGCAATAGCCGAATGCGAGGCGGCGTCAGAATGATCGCTTCTTCCCAAACGTGCCCGCGGTCTTCGTCGGCGAGATAATGCGCCTCGTCAAGTACGACCAGATCTGCGCTGACTTCACTGCCGCCGCGCAGTGAGTCGAAAAGTTGATTGCGATAAATTTCAGTGGTGCCGACGATCAGCGGCGCGTCGGAATTCTCTTTTCTGTCCCCTGTCAGAATCCCGACTTTCGCAGCCCCAAATTCATCGATGAATTCCTGATACTTCGAATTCGTGAGTGCTTTTAGCGGCGACGTGTACCAGGCACGACGGCCAGTCTCGAGGAGCCTGCGAATCTCCTCGCGCGCAATCCAAGTTTTGCCGCTGCCTGTCGGCGCGGTTACGAGCACGTCTTCATATTCCAACGCTGCAAGTGCTTCGAGTTGAAACGGGTCAGGTTTGAAAGGGGTTGACCTGGGCGTCCCGATTCCTTCCAGCAGTCTTTTGAGTTCGCGAGTGGGTGGAACAACACGGGTGGCGCGCTCGTTAGCCACATGGTCGGTTTTGCGGGCAGATTTCTCGGGACTACGCCGGCCGCGTGATTGCCGTTTGTCCCAGTGTTTTCCGTTTTTTCGGCGCACGACGGCCATTCTAACTGTGGTGTCGTGGCCTGCGAAGTGCTAACGAAGTGCTATAGCGACTCGGGGGAGTTACAATCTGCTCACAACGTGTCGCCGCTGAAGGGCGTCTAAAGCACGCCGAAGGGCGTCTAAAGCACGATTTAGGCGAATTTGCCGGATGTCAGAGCTGTTCGAAAAGTTTGAGGTTAACCGCGAGCCCCGGTGGAAAGTGTTAACGCGTCTCATAGGCGCTTCGGTCGTCCTGCATTTTGCGCTCATGGCCCTCGTTGTTTTTGTGCCCGCGCTGCGCGAAGGTCTGAATATCGGCGCTCTGATTGCCAACACCAGGTTCGTAGACAAACCGTACGAAGCAACTCAGATCGGCGACAACGTGCAGCTTGTTCAACTCAGTGACAAGTTCCGCTATCCGGATGGTTACTTTGCACTGGAAGCTCAGATCGAAGGTAAGCTGCCGTCACAAATCGCCGCGAACGATCCTTTTGCGCCGAAGATAATCTCGCAGGCGAGTAAGGAACCGAAAGTCGCTCCTGAAGCGTCTCCTTCGCCGAGTCCGCAGGCGAGTGCTTCTCCAACTGGAAGTCCATTTGCTCCTGCGTCACCCGCTGCAGCGATCGCTCAGGCGAGTCCTTCAGCTTCACCGCTAACTCCCGACGAAGCACAGAAACAGCTCGATAAGACGGCCGAAGAAGGCGGTCTGCCTTTGCCCGCAGAGAACGAGATCAACAAGCAGGTCCTGAAAGACTTCGCTAAATATGCGAACGAACTGAAAACTCAGGGCAAGCTTGATTTCAACAAGCCGTTTGAAGTTGTTATCGAAGCCGAGTTGGATGAGAAGGGTAGATTGAAAAACGCGCGCTTCACCAAGAAGGCCGGCGACGAGAACCTCGTTGAGCTTTTTGGCAAACTGGTGGCGGCGCTGAACGATAGCGGATTTCTCATCTATCTCCAGCCGATCACAAAGGACAATCCGAACGCGACTGTGAAGATCACGGTCAAGCAGGGTGAGCTGGAAGTGCTGGCTTCAGTTGAATCAGAAACGTCGTCGCCGCAGCGTGCAGAGTCGCTCGCCAAAGTTCTGAATACGGCACTTTACTTCGGAGCCGGTTCGCGCGCTGGTCACGATGAAGAAATATTGATGAAGAACACGAATGCGACTCAGGACGGCAAGCGAGTGTTGGTTAACTTTTCAATGCCGCGGCAGAGTGTTGTGGACATGATTCAGAAACAATTGAAACCGGGTGTCTAATTTGGAGTGCGGCTTTGGAGTGCGGCGGCCTGGCGCCGCTTTGTTATCGAATTTGCGTGATCGAGGTTAAAGCGGCGCCAGGCCGCCGCACTCCAAATACCCCCTTTGCGGTGAAGTTAGGACTAAATTAAAATCAGATTTTGCGTGGAGCAGTTTATTACATATGAGTTTCGATAAATTTCTAACTAAGGTCTTCGGCAGCAGCAACCAGCGATTCTTGAAATCCATTCTGCCGATGGTTGACAAGATCAACGCACTCGAGTCGCAAACGAAAGCGTTGTCGGACGAGCAATTGCGCGCCCGCACCGGCGAATTCAAAGAGCAGGTGCAGCGTGTGGTGGACGGCGTCACGGACAAAGAAGAGCGCAAACGACGCGAGCAGGCCGTACTCAACGAGATTTTGCCCGAGGCTTTTGCCATTGTTCGCGAGGCAAGCGTGCGAACGACCGGCATGCGCCACTTCGATGTGCAGATGATCGGCGGCATCGTCTTACACCAGGGCAAGATTGCTGAGATGCGTACGGGCGAGGGAAAAACACTCGTCGCCACTTTGCCTTCTTACTTAAACGCACTCACTGGCCGCGGTGGTGTTCACGTTATCACAGTGAACGACTATCTCGCTTCACGCGACGCCGAATGGATGGGCCAGATTCATCGTTTCCTCGGTCTCGAAGTCGGTTGTATTCAGAACGACATGGACGACTTCGAGCGCCAGGCTGCTTACGCCGCTGACATAACCTACGGCACCAACAACGAATTTGGCTTTGACTACCTGCGCGACAATATGAAGTTTGACCTCACCACTTGTGTGCAGCGTGGTCATTACTTCGCCGTCGTCGACGAGGTCGACTCGATTCTGATCGACGAAGCGCGAACGCCACTGATCATTTCCGGACCATCCGACGAAGCAACAGACAAATACAAGAACGCCGACGCGATCATTCCGCACCTGAAAAAGGGTGAAGACATCGACGGAAAGAAAACCGGCGATTACGTGGTCGATGAAAAAGCACACACGGCAGTGTTGACCGAGGAAGGTGTCGATAAAGCAGAACGTCTGCTTGGTGTCGGAAATCTTTATGATCCCTCGAACATGGAGTTGCTGCACTGTGTCGAACAGGCGTTGAAAGCACACACGCTTTATAGATTGGACCACCAGTACGTGGTCCAGGATGGTGAAGTGATCATCGTCGACGACTTCACCGGACGTTTGATGAAGGGACGTCGTTGGTCCGACGGATTACACCAGGCAGTCGAAGCCAAAGAAGGCGTCGAGATCGAAAAAGAGAACCAGACTCTCGCGACGATCACGCTGCAAAATTACTTCCGGCTCTACGAGAAACTGTCAGGCATGACGGGTACTGCTGAAACTGAAGCAGCCGAGTTTGCCTCGACCTACAAGCTCGACGTCATCGTCATCCCGACGCACATGCCGATGGTCCGTATCGATAATTCGGACGTGATCTACCGCACGTTGCCTGAGAAGTGGGACGCCGTGATTGAAGAGATCAAAGACTGTCACGAACGTGGTCAGCCGACGCTCGTGGGCACAGTGTCGGTTGAAAACTCCGAACTGATTGCGCGGCGGCTCCTGAAGGAAAAAATCCCGCACAACGTGCTGAACGCGAAGTATCACGAGCGGGAAGCGGAAATCGTTGCGCAAGCGGGCCGCAAAGGGTCAGTGACGATCGCAACCAACATGGCTGGTCGTGGTACCGACATTTTGCTCGGCGGCAATCCCGATTTTATGGCTCGTGAGTTTTTGAAGGAGAGTGAAGTCGATCCGGACGAGGCCACGGACGAGCAGTGGAGTAGTGCTTTCGCCAAAGCGAGGCAGATCGTCGAAGACGAGCACAAGGAAGTGGTGTCGCTCGGCGGGCTGCACATCGTCGGCACCGAACGTCACGAGTCGCGCCGCATTGACAATCAGCTTCGTGGACGCGCGGGCCGCCAGGGCGACCCTGGATCGTCGCGGTTCTTCCTGTCGTTGGAAGACGATTTGATGCGCATCTTTGCCGGCGACAAGGTGAAGGCGCTGATGCAGCGTCTGGGCATGGAGAAGGGCGTGGCGATTGAGTCGGGGATGGTTTCGAAGCGAATCGCCGCCGCGCAGAAGTCCGTCGAAGGTCGCAACTTCGAAGCTCGCAAACACCTGCTCGAGTACGACGACGTCATGAACAAGCAGCGCGAGACCATCTATGGTCTCCGCCGTCAACTCATGGAAGAACCGGATCAGCGCGAGTACTTGATGGGTGATCCACCGACTGCAGGCGTTGCGTATGATCTGTTGTCGGACATCACGACACAATATCTGAATCCTGATGCGTCGCCGGAGACGTGGAACGTAGACAACTACAAGATTCAGATCAAGACCATCTACGATTTCGATGCGGACAGTGAGGGAATCAACATTCCCAATATGACGTCGCAGGAAGTCGTCGACGCGATTTGGGAACGTCTCAAGGTCAAGTATCAGACGAAGGAAGAGCAGATTGGTCCGGAAGCGATGCGCACCTACGAGCGCATCATCATGCTCAATATCATCGACGCCCAGTGGAAGGACCACTTGTTGTCGTTGGACCACCTGAAGCAGGGCATCGGATTGGTGGGTTACGGGCAAAAGGATCCACTCGTCGAATACAAGAAACAGAGTTTTGATCTGTTTCAGGAGATGCTCGATCGAATCGACACATCAACAATTCGATCGTTGTTCAACTTGCAAGTTGTTTCGGAGCAGGCCGCCGAGAGCTTGCAGCAGCGACGCGCTCGGCGGCCTGCCTCTTTACGGTTCACGGGACCAAATCAGGGCGCAGCTCCGGCAGGAGAGGAAGAGGGCAAAGTAAAGACCGTCGTCAGAGATCAGCCGAAGGTTGGACGAAACGAGCCCTGCCCGTGCGGCTCCGGTAAGAAGTATAAGAAGTGCCACGGCATCAACGCCTAACAGAATAGAATAGGTCCTATAGGTCCACCGAGGACCTATAGGATTTCTTCCCTTGACCGCGGAAATCACATCCACCAATCCAGTAGTTCAAGCCATTATCAGTGGCAGTGCTCCGCAACCGGCTCGTCTCGCAGCCGCGCGCGGAATGTTGCCGTTGCCACAAAATGATCTGCTCGAAGTTCTCGTTGCTCTTACAAGCAACGACGACGCGCAAATTGCCACCGCCGCCACGGAAACATTGAAAGGCGAAAGTGCGGATGATCTCTTGGTCGCCGCGTCTGGGCAAGACACTGCACCGGCTGTATTGGCGTATCTGGCAATGCAGCCGGACGCAAAGCCCGAAGTTTATGAGGCGACGATCCTCAACACACGCACTCCGGACCGGGCACTAGCGAAGTTAGCTGCGACTACTCCGCACGGCTCGCTCCTCGAACTGATCACGATCAATCAGCAGCGACTGGTTCGTTGTCCTGAGATTATCGACGCGATTCTCGCGAATCCCGCGTGCGGTGGCGAAGCGGAGAGACGTGCTCGTGAAACGCGCAAAGAGTTTTTTGAGAAAGAACGCGGCGCGCGCCAGATAGCAGACGAACTTCGTGCGCGTGGTGAAATCGCGGCAGCAGAGTTTTTCGAAACTGCTGAGTTAACGACTGTTGCGGGCGAATTGAGTTTTGACGATGCCTGGCTAATTGCCCAGCACATTGAAGTTTCAGACGCTGACCTGGATGATGCGTGGCTGCCGGCAGAGCGCTATGAAGAACTGATCTCGGAAACTGCGGCCGAGGCCGCTGCCAATGTACAGCGCATCCTTGAGAATGAGCGGCTCGAGAAGGGCGAGGTTAATGCTGAACGAGTCTCGCTGATTCGTCGCATCATGTTTATGAACACAAAGGATCGGATGAAACTCGCGATGAAAGGTGATCGCGAAGCGCGCAGCATTCTGATCCGAGATCCAAACAAGGTTGTTTGCTCGGCTGTAGTTAACAATCCACGAATTACCGAGCAGGAAGTCGAGAATATCGCCGCGATGAGAACGGTTTCAGACGAGGTACTACGTCTGATTTCGATGAACCGGACCTGGGCACGGGCCTATCCGATTATTCATAACCTCGCACGAAACCCGCGTACACCAATCCCAACCGTGATGAATATCCTGATCCGCATCCGGACTAAAGACCTTCTCAATCTGTCGCAGAACCGAAATGTTTCGGAGGCCGTGCGGCGCCGAGCTACCAGGTTGGGACAGGCGAGGTCAGGGGAGTAAAAACCAAGTCCGCGAGGTCTAATACAATCTATTCGGGTGAGATTTTTAACTGCCGGCAACTTAACCTGTCACAAGAATTTTACGAAATCGTCGAAATTGTTCTTGACAGGTCACAGCTTCTTCGTATAATTTCACACACTACAAATGCAAGGCTTGTTGGATTGGTTGTGAAGGTCGCTCTTTTGAGTTGGATGGTGCGTTCTTATTATTAATTCGGAATTGTTATCTATACCCGCAAACGCGCCGCCGGTCCGAATCGTCGAGTAATTGGACGGTTCTCATGCTTTACAGCCACCCCTGTTTTTGAACCCGACCCTACCCTTTACGCTTATGCCCCGTCCGGTTCCCTAACGAACTGGCGGGGCGCCCCTCTTTTAGGTGGAAGGGTTTCACGCAAAGACGCAAAGCAGGACGCAAAGACGCTAACGTCACCTTTGCGCCTTCGTTGTGTCTTTGAGGCTTTGCGTGAAACTTTAGAGTTGAATTCAGTTACCGGGCGGACTTTTCGAGGACTTCGGCTTTACGCGATTCCGCCGCAATCGCTTCTGAGGGAACGGCCTGGCCGCTCATCCGTTGGAAGAGTTGTTCGTACTGGTCTACGACTCCATCCCAGTCGTAGTGAGTCTGGATTCGTTGCTGGGCGCGATGGCGGTATGCCTGAACCAGCGAGCCGTCACGTAAAACTCGCTGTAACTTTTCAGTCAGGTCAAATTCATCGATGTAAGGAACACCAGCTTCACCCACCACTTCCATATTTTCCGGCGTCGCGAGCGTCAAGACACAATTTCCGTAGCCCATCGCTTCGAGTAATGCCGGATGAGTGCCGCCGACTTCCGTCGCATGAACGTAGCAGTAAGCATTTTGCTGAAGGGCGCGATAATCCTGCCCAAAAACAAAACCGGTGAAGACAATCCTCTTGTCGCCACGCGCGCGAGCTTTCAGACTGCTGATGTACTGCTCTGCGTAAGGTGCGTCGCCCACAATCAGGAGCCGGTACGCCGTCCGAACCTTTTTAAACGCCTCGATTACAAGGTGAGCATTGTTCTCTGGTTCGAGCCGCGATACGTACAAAACATAGCGGTTTGGTTCCACGCGCCATTTGCGCACCGTTTCACGATCCGGCCGGCGTTCAACCTCGCTTCCGTAAGCAATCATCGTCGAAGTTGCATTGTGTCGGGCGAGGTAGTAATCCTGAATCACCTGCGCATCTGTGACGATCTCATTCGGCAACAGCGTCGATAGCTTTTCGGCAAATCGATAATAATGACGTCCGAGCGAGCCCCATTTTTTACGTTTGTGCTCAAGCCCGTCGACATTAATTGCCACAGGAGTTCCGGTGAGTCGCAGGATCGGGCTAAACGGAGCGTTGGCACAGTTGCAAATCAGAGCTGCGTCGAAGCGACCGGAAACCGCATGAACTGCTGAGAGAAAAGTGTGAATAACTGTGTCGAAGTACTTATGCCGGATAGTGGGCAGGACTTGGAGTTTGACGCCGTGATATTCCAACTGTCTCGGCGAAACATAATGCGCTCGGCAATACACCGTGACATCGTGGCCGCGGAGGACCAGACGCCTGGCAAGATGTTCCGCGAAGGTTTCAAATCCGCCGTAGCTGGCGGGAATACCTCTCGTTCCGAGAATTGCGATGCGCATCAGTCTAAGATTGTAAGGTTGCGGACCGTGCCACGTCGTGGTAAACCCGCAAAGTTCGACGAGCCGTTTCTCGCCAGGTGAATGCGCTGGCCCGTTCCTGGCCCCTGTGACTTAACTTAGCACGTAATGCCGAATCGTTCATCAGTTTCCTGATGGCGCCGGCAATCGCGTCGACATCGAATGGATCCACCGTCAAACCTGCATCGCCGACAACTTCCGGCAAACTGGTGCGATTACCGACGATCACCGGAGCGCCACATTTCATAGCCTCCAGCGGTGGTAACCCGAATCCCTCAAAGTAAGACGGATAAACGAAGCAAAGAGCCGATGAATATAGTGCAGGAAGATCTGATTCCGGCACATATCCGGTCAAAACCACCCTATCTCTTACGCCCATCTCGTCCAGAGCACGCAAGGTTTCATCATAAAGCCAGGCGCACTTTCCCACGAGCACAAGTTTAGGAAGCTTATCTGCTGAACAGTCTCCCCGCAATGATGCATAAGCTTTGATCAGCCGTGCGAGATTTTTGCGAGGCTGAATAGAACCGACCGATAAAATGTAATCGCCGTTTATCCCGTAATTGTGTCGCACGCGTTGCAGTTCCCTTTCGTCATGGACCGGGCAAAAGTGATCGGGTGCTGCGAGCGGTATGGCTTCGATCCTATCGGACTCGATGCCGTAAGTCTCCATGATATCGCTACGTGTGTGTTGAGAGAGCGAAAGGATCCGTGCGGCGCGACGGGCAGAATGCCGCACGGTCAATCGTAACTGCGTCCGGCTTCGGCGCTTGAAAGTCTGTGGCAAGTGCTCAAATGACAGATCGTGAATGCTGACCACGACTGGACAAGGGCAAAACGGTGGCGCCGTAAACTGCACGTGCAAAACATCAACCGGATGTTTGCGCAGTTCAGCACTGAGCGTCAGGGGAATTCTGATTAACGGCGTATGAGGAAGAGTCGAGCGAACTTTGAAATTGGACCAACGATTACTGAAGCGATCGCGAGCTTCGGTGGTGGTGACGTAGATCGTGTAATTGTTAATGCTGTCGATCTGGGCCAGCGCTTCGATTAGATTGACGGCGTAACTTTCGTTGCCTCCAAGCTTTGTCCCAACGGTATGAGCATCGATAGCGATACGGATCACAGGATTTCCAGGATTTGCAGGATTCACCTGATGCGAACTCAATCCGGCTAATCCTGTCAAATCCTGCTAGTCCTGTCTATTTCTTTCCTGCAGCTGAGGCCTGTTTGTCGTCGGCTTGGCCTCGACTATCGCGCTCGCGAATGCGTGCAGCTTTACCTCGCAGTCCGCGGAGGTAGTAAAGCTTGGCCCGTCGTACGCGGCCTCTTTTCACGAGGTCGATGTGATCGATGATCGTTGCGTGCAGTGGAAAGATTCTTTCAACGCCGACGCCAAAACTGGTCTTTCGCACAGTGATTGTTTCACGTGCGCCGCCGTGTTTACGGGCAATCACGACGCCCTCAAAAGCCTGCAGTCGCTCTTTGGTCTCGGATTCCTTAATCCGGACGTGAACACGAACGGTGTCGCCTGGCTGAAACTGTGGAATATTATTACGCAGTTGCGTCTCTTCAATTTTATCTAATCGATTCATTGCTCGATGCTCCTTACAAAATCCGCCCTTAATCTTTCAGCAAGTCAGGACGATTGCGTCTTGTTTTTGCGATTGCTGCTTCTTTCCGCCAACGCTCGATCTGGGCGTGATTGCCGCTCAACAATACGTCGGGAACTTTCATTCCCCTGAAATCCGGTGGCCGCGTGTATTGCGGATGGTCCAACAGACCTTCCGAGAACGATTCAAACACGGCCGACGTCTCGCTGCCCAACGCGCCGGGTAATAAACGAACCGTCGCGTCGATCACCACAGTCGCTGCCGGTTCGCCGCCTGAGAGCACATAATCGCCGATCGAAATCTCGTCAGTAACCAGCGCGTCCGCAACTCGCTCGTCAACTCCTTCGTAACGCCCGCAAAGCAGGACCACTCGCGACGTGTGCTCCGAAAGCTCCTGGGCCATCGCCTGAGAAAAAACGCGACCCTGCGGCGAAAGCAAAACAACTCTCGTACGAGGCGGCAGGTCTTCTTTTCTGGTAGCTCCTGTTAAGGCTTCGACAGCGGCGAAGATCGGCTCGGGTTTCAAGATCATTCCGTCGCCACCGCCAAACGGGCGATCGTCAACGACGTGGTGCTTATCAGTGGTCCACTGCCGTAGATCGTGAGCCATTATTTCAACCAGACCCGCATTACGCGCGCGCCTCAAAATTCCACAATCGATCACCTCTCGAAAAAACTCGGGAAAGATCGTGATGATATCGAAGCGCAGCATACTTCCAGGGAATCAAAGATCTAAAAGTCCTTCAGGAGGATCGACGATGATCGTCTTTTGGACCGCGTCGACCTTCACCACGATCGAATCCGCAAACGGTATCAATCGTTCCTTGTCACTTTCGTCGGCAACCACGAGGATTTCCGTGCCGCCTGTTTTGAGCACTGATTTGACTGTGCCGATAGTTTCGGCTCCAACCTTAACCGTGCATCCTTCAAGTTCCCAATCGTAGTAATGATCCGCCGGCAGCGGAACGCGTTCAGATTCAGGAACAGCAAATTCAAATCCGACCAACTCTTTGGCTGTTTCGACGTCGTCGTAGCCAGCAAGCTTGAGTACGACTCGATCGTTTTGAAAAAAGTAATCTTCGAGTCGTTTAGTTGTTCGCTCGCCGCGAGGCGAAACAAGTACCAGTTCGTCGACGTCTTCGAACCGGTCTGGAAAATCTGTCAAAAGTTCCGCGACGATCTCTCCTTTGAGGCCGCGCGGTCTGACCGCTCGAGCGATAATCACCAATTCACTCGAGCCGGCGTCCATCTCAATCATTCAACGATTTCAAGCAGGTAGCGGCGGTTCTTTTTTGCACCTGCAATGCGCGCGAGGGATCTCAGCGCGCGTATCGTTTTGCCTTGCTTGCCGATGATCTTACCCACGTCATTCGGCGCGACACGCACCTCGATGAGCGTGGTTCCGTTGCGCTGCTCGACTTCGCGGATGTCCACCGTTTCGCTATCGTCGACCAGGGCCTTGACGATCATCTCAATGACGTCTCGCATGACAATCTAACTAGGCCTGCGCTTCGGCAGCTTTTTCGGCCTTTGCGCTCGCCTTGATCAGCCTAGTGACTGTATCAGTGGGCTGCGCACCTTTTTCGATCCAGTAGTTAACTCTGGTCAAGTTGAGTTTGATCTCGGCTGGGTTTCTCGTCGGGTTATACGTGCCGAGATTCTCCAGATAAGCTCCGTCGCGCTTCGACTGCTTCTCTTTCACGACAACGCGGTACGACGGGCTCTTCTTCGCACCAGTGCGCATTAACTTGATTGCTAACAAAACGTTTCTCCTTCTTATCGTCTTCGCTTCTTACGTTTCTTTTTCAACTTCTTTCTTGATGGAGCAGCCGGCAACGACGGCATCTCGCCTTCTTCCCCGGCGAACCCTGCCATGTCAGGCATGCCGGTCATCTTTCGCAACATCTTGCTTTTTATTCCGCCGCCACCGAAAAGGCCCGAACTGGAGAGTTGCCTCATCATCTGCCGCATCTCGACGTATTGCTTGATAAGCTGGTTGACGTCGGCGACTGTAGATCCCGAACCGCGAGCGATGCGTCGTCGTCGATTCGCATTCAGCAGACGATGATCGTTGCGTTCTTCCCACGTCATCGAATCGATGATGGCTTCGGTGCGTTTCAGCTCCTTTTCCATCAACTTCGTCTGCTCTTCGTCCAACTGCGGCATGCCGATGCCGCCGAGAAGTTGGTCGGGCAGGAGCTTCATGATCTTTGAGAAAGAGCCGAGTTTTTTGACCTGGCGCAACTGCGAACGAAAGTCGTCTAACGTAAATTCGTTCTTTTGCAGTTTCTTGAGCTGCTCTTCCGCTTCCGTCTGATCGACTTTCGACTGTACTTCTTCAATGAGCGATAAAACGTCGCCCATGCCGAGAATTCGCTGGGCTACGCGATCGGGATAAAACGGTTCGAGCGCGTCGTAACGTTCGCCAACGCCGACAAACTTCACCGGTTGTCCGGTAACCTGCTTGATCGAGAGTGCCGCGCCGCCGCGCGCATCACCATCCATCTTCGTCAGGATCACGCCGGTGATTCCGACACGCCGGTGAAACTCTTCTGCCGAACGAACCGCGTCCTGTCCAGTCATTGCGTCGGCGACAAATAGAATCTCGACCGGGTGAGTCTCGCTCTTTATGGTGACCAACTCCTCCATCAACTCGTCGTCGATGTGCAGACGGCCGGCTGTGTCGATCAGCAACGTATCGAAGCCTGTTTGCTGCGCGTGTTTTTGTGCCTCACGGACGAGCGTCAGAGGATCGTTGCTTTCGGGATATTCAAAGATCTGTTGACCGGTCGCTTTCGCGATAACTCTCAACTGCTCTCGCGCGGCCGGTCTGTAAACGTCAACTGAAAGCAGCAACGGCTTTCGGTCTTGATTCGCTGCGAGCCAGCGCGCAATCTTTCCAGTTGAAGTGGTTTTACCTGAACCTTGCAGGCCAACCACCATCACGGTATTTGGTATCTGTTTGGTAAAGACGAGTCGAGACGACTGTCCACCGAGTAACTCAACCAATTCGTCAAAAACAATCTTGACGACTTGTTCGGACGGCTTGAGTTCCTGCCAAACCTGCTGTCCTTCGGCTTTTTGCTGAACGGAACTGATAAAGTCTTTGGCGACTTTATAGTTGACGTCCGCTTCCAAAAGGGCCAGACGGATCTCCCGCAGCGCAGCGTCGACGTGCTCCTTCGTCAGCACGCCCTCGCCCCGCAAGTTCTTTAGCGTGCGTTTTAATTTATCCGAGAGCGACTCAAACATATAACACTAGGCGAAGTTCCGCGCTGCAGACGGAAACGGAAATGATAATGGCCGATCCTTAGGGGTGTCAAGGCGAACGCCTCGTTAAATTTGCGGCCTAAACTCTGTGTTTTTACAACTTAATTTGAGATGAGTGGCCCGAGTTGTCACAGATCAGTAGGGCGGCTGGGCAAATTTCACAAATCTGTACGGAAAGAGCCTGTACGTTACCGCCCGCTTGTGTTAAATTCAGCACGAATTGCACGTTTGCGCGGCAACAGTAAACGGAACGCGTTTTAACGGTTTTTCCCTCCCATGACCAAGCGTCAATGAAAAGTCCTCTCTATTGATCTTTTATAGGTACTAAATGGATAAACGTGTGGGTCACGGAGCGATGACTCGTGACCAGCAAAAGGCCCCTACGGAGCGAGGTGTGGTCGATCTCGCTGACGCTCGAGTGAGAATTCGCTCGCGGGCGAAGCCTACTCAGGAGTCGCTTACACGCGAGCTTGATGAAATTCGCTCGCTGTTGGACCAGGGTCTGTCCACCGAAGCTAAAGATCGCCTGGCATTACTCATCTCCACCGCCCGTCATAACCCATCGGTACTCGCTCTGGCGAGATGTGCGTTATCCACCGCGCTTGAACAACAGGGCCACTACCGGGATTCGCTGGCCGCTGTTGCGATGTATGAGGCGCCCGAATCGCGTGTAAAGCTGGACGATCAGACAGTCAGCTACCTCCGCGTTCAAATCGGGCTTGCTTACAACTACAACGGAGACCACCCAAAAGCGATTGCTATGTTGCAGTCGGCTTTGCGCGACCACGCAGAAAGCGGCATTAATCTGGGCCACATCTTTGCCGCGCTGTCTCGTACTTATCGAACTATTAGTGAATATCCGATTGCGCGCGATTTTGCGCAGCGAGCTCTGGAGAGTTTCCGTCAGAATGGTGACTGGCGCGGCCTTGCTGAGTCGTATTTCGGCGTCGGAGTTGCCGATATTCACGAAGGGAATTACGAAGCGGGCCTGGAGAATCTCGAACAGGCGCTCAAGCTCATTGGTGATCGACCGGCTGCGTATGTGCTCGGCAGAACTTACGCAAACATGGCCGGTGCCTGCTGGTTTTTAAAGCGACCGCAGGAAGGTATCGATTACCTGAAGAAGGCGATCACGTATTACGAGCGTACGGACCACAAGACTAATGCTGCAGATGGTTACAATAATCTGGGCATTAATTTAATCCTGATTGGTCAGTGGGACCGTGCGCAAGAAGCACTTGAACGTGCGTTTTCACTTGCGACAGAAGTTGATGAACGCGGCGCCAAAGTGCCGATGATTCTGGATTCGCTGGGCGAGTTGCACATGCTCCGCGGAGATCTGGATCAAGCCAAAGAATACCTTACAAGGGCTGTCGCCCTTGCTACCGAGAACGGAAATAAGTGGTATGCAGCTCAAGCGTTAAGGACGCTTGGTCGCTGTTATCTGGCAACTGAGGCTCCTTTGAACGCCCTTGAAAAGGCCAAAGAAGCGCTAAATCTTGCTGAAATTATTGGTGACCGGCAGGCGATCTGCGAGTCACGCCTGATCGCTGCCGAATCACATCTATTAACACGCGACTTGGACGATTGCGCTGGAGACCTTCAGCGTGTTGCCGCTGAAACGACAGATTCCTCCACCGATCTCAACTTCACAGGCGAAGCACACCGGCTCAACGGAATGCTGAACATGGCGCGCGGTGATGCCGCGTCGGCAGCACAGCATTTTGGCAGCAGCGTTTCAATCTTCGACATGCTGGGCGATCGGTATCGGGCTGCTCGCGCACACCTCGAGTTGGGTCGTGCTTACGCGCTGATCCGGCCCGAGCGTGCGGGTGAACATCTCAGCCGTGCGTTGAATACGTTTCGAGAATTAGGTGCGCGTTTGGACTTGTCGCGCGCTGAAGAAGAGCTTAGGGATTTAGCTCGTGAGACGCCGGAACGCAACGAAGGTCAGTCAGCGTTAACACAACTCTTAACGTTACGTCTTGCTGAGGCAGTTGCTTCTCGTGAACTTCTTTTGCGTGAACTGGCCGCTGTGATGCGTCAGGAAACGGGCGCGCAACGCGTAATCATTACCGAACGCGGTGAACGTGATGAAGCGAGAGTTGTCGTCGCGATGGGTTGTACGCCGAGTGAGGCACAGAAGATTGCAGTTGAGGTTGATTTAATTGACGACGACTCGTCGCGCGATCGCTATTGTCGCAAGCACGATGCGGAAGTGATCTTGTTGAAATCGTCAAACGCCCCGTCGGCCACGATGTACTTGGCACCGCGCAATCGCGCGAGTTTGCCAAAGGGAGTTGCGCTTGAACCGCTCCTGCGCGTGGTGGAGTTGGGAATGGACGTTTGTGCCCTACGTGCCGGCGCACAGAAAAGCGGTACGCACGAGAACGCCGACGAATTGACCGGCACGAGCCTTATGCCTGGCTTTATTCACTCGAGCCCGGCCATGACACAACTTGTCGAAGAGGTTCATAAGATTCGGTCTTCCGATGTAACTGTGCTGGTGACGGGCGAGTCAGGTACCGGCAAGGAACTCGTGGCTCGTGCGATTCACGCGATCTCTTCGCGACGCGCAAAAGTGTTTGTGCCGTTCAACTGTACTGCGGTTCCAAAGGAGTTGTCGGAAGGTTATTTGTTTGGTTACCGGCGTGGTGCGTTCACCGGTGCGGTCAACGATTCGCACGGCGTGATTCGGACGGCTGCCGGCGGCACACTCTTCCTTGATGAAGTCGGCGATCTCCCACTCGACGTTCAGCCAAAGCTCTTGCGCTTTCTCCAGGAAGGCGAGATTCAGCCATTGGGTGAACAGCGTCCCAGCAAAGTTGATGTACGCATCATTGCTGCGACCAACACGGATCTTGAAGAGATGGTTTCGCAGGGGCGTTTTCGTGAGGATCTCTACTATCGGTTGAACGTGATTCGTTTGCGCGTGCCGCCTTTACGCGAGCGCCGTTCGGAGATCCCGACTATCGTCAATTATTACGTCAATCACTATTCGGCGAAGTTTGGCCGGAAAGATATTCAGATCACGCCTCAGGCCGTTGATTTGTTGATGGTAAGCGACTGGCCTGGCAATGTGCGCCAGCTTTGTAATGAGATTCAGAGGACTGTCGCACGTGCTGAGGATGGTACGATAATTACTCCCGAACAGCTGTCGCCGGAACTGAAGCGCACGTCGTCTCCGACAACGCCTTCAGCGGCTGCGGCTGCTTCGATAACGTCACTACCGTCATCGAGCGTGACAAGTGCTGGTGGGACGCTTGCGGACGCACTTGCGGAAGTTGAGCGTCGCATGATTTCCGATGCCCTGCGCCGGCACAACGGAAACATCTCGCGTGCTGCGCGTGAACTTGGTCTAACACGTCGCGGACTCTACCTCAAGCTCGAGCGCCACGATCTCAGCGTCAGCGCCTAGCTGACCACTGCCACCCTTCTCTGCTCGATCTCCTGAGCGATTTTCGAGATTCGATCGATATCAAACGGTTTGGCGACAACCCAGTCAGCCTTGACGGCGTTTCGTGTCTGCAGGCTGATCGCGTCAGCCCAGCCACTGATGATCGCTATAGGCATGTTTTCTGAGCGCTGTCTGATTTCGGTCACTAGCTCCCAACCGTTCATTGACGGCATACCGATGTCAGTGAAGACGGCGTCAAACCTACCGCTGTACTGGTCGTACAGGGCGAGGGCAATTTCTCCGCTTTCCGCGGAGACGACCTCGCAGCCTTCAGCTTCGAGCGCTTCAATCAGCACTTCGCGCACGTGGGTTTCGTCGTCGACCACCATCACGCGCACCTTGTCTTCGCCGGTTGGGGTGGAGGCCTGCACAGCGTCGGTGTTGCTGTCTGCGGTCGCTTCGGCAGGGGTCACTTTCGGCAACGAGATCTTGAAGGTTGTGCCGCGGCCGGCTTCGCTGTCCACCTCGATAGAGCCTTCGTGGCGGCGGATGATACCGAAACTGACGGCCAAGCCCATTCCCGTACCCGCCTTGCCTTTGGTCGTGAAGAACGGATCGAAGAGACGTTGCTTTACTTCGGGTGACATGCCGGTGCCGGTGTCGGTAATGCAGACCACCACGCGGTCGCGAATTTCCTGTGTGGCGACGCGTACTTCGCCGCCCGAAGGCATCGCGTCGATAGCGTTGTAGATCATGTTTACGAGCACTTCGCGCAGTTCGACCGGGTCGCCTTTTATTAAGGCTTTGCAGTCGGCGTGGAGAGCGAAGCGTATTGGGGCGAATTCCGAGCGCGATTCCCAGCGTGGGCGTGTCATCTCGCAGGCGTCCTTGAGGAGTTCTGCAATTCCCACGGTTTCAAACTCGCGGCTTGGGCGCTGGCGTGCGAAGTCCTGAATACGTCGAATGATGTGTGCGCCATCTTCCGCGCTCTTGATGATTAGTTCCAGGCCAGCCTCGATTTTTGCTGGGTCATTGCTGTTTCGGAGGATTAATTGGGCCCGGCCCAGAATCCCGGTCAGGGTGTTGTTAACGTTATGGGCGACACCGAATGACAACTCACCGAGCGCCGCCATCTTCTGTGCATGAATCTCCTGCTCACGCTGAGCCTCGTAGCGCGTGTGCGCCTCGGCAATGATTTCCAGACACTTCTTCAGCCGGTCCTTTGTGGACTGTTGCTGCGAATTCGCGAGCAACTGACTCGCGTGCGCCCCAATCTCCCGTCGCTCATCATCAGGCAGCTGCTCACCCATCTCCTCGATAAGAATCAACAGAGCCCTGCCCGCGCCTTCCTGGTTTCCACACCGCTCCGCCACCCGCCTCGCCCGTTCCAGAATCGGCTTAGCTTCCTGGCGATGCCCTAACCTGCAAAGAATCAACCCCTGGGTCGTCAGCGCCTCGGCTAGTAGTCCGTCTTCGCCACTCCCCTCAAGCGTGTTTACAGCAAGTTCGATGGCAGCCTTTGCCGCCTCATAGTCTCCTGAGCCCAAACAGAGCTGAGCTAGTGTCTCATCTACTTGCGCACAACCAATAGTGTCGCTTAACGCTGCGAACAGCCCTCGCGCTCGTAATAGATGAGCTCTTGATTCGCTAAATCGCTCAAGGGTAAGCAAAAGATATCCGCGATTGTTTTCTACAGCAGCCGCGTAACGGGAGTTTCCAAGCTGTTCAAACTGAACTGCCGCTTCTTTGTAATGACTCAGAGCGCAGTCAAAGAAGTGCTTTTTGCCTTCCGCAGTTCCAATTTCCTTTAAAGTATTTGCCATCTCCGTCCGGAACCGACCCTTGGTCCACGAACTCAGCCTTCTTTCGTTTGAGGAGAGTTGTTCAAGGAGGGTAACCGCGGCATGCAGTCGACCCATATGGCGCTCCACAATCGCGAGTCTTATTATCGCTACTGCCCAGATTTCGTAACTCTCATCGGTCAGATTTACGACACAGGACTGCAGCGTAGAGTGAGCGATGTCCAAAAGCCCTTGGTGAAAAAAGCAACACCCTAACTCAATACGAGCCTCAGTTGCTTTTGTGCTTTCTGCCAAGTGATCGAATAGTGCAATTGCGCCGCTGATTAATGCTTCCGCTATTCTTTGACCATGAACAATTCGTTTGGCTCGTGCGACGACGTCGGTAAGAGAGCCCGCCGTTAAAAGCAGTTCGGCAGCTGCGTCGCGAGTCAACCCCGACTGATTAGGCCATTCCCCGAGCCGCCACCATGGCGCCAGTACGGCACAGCCAGCGTCATAATCACCGATTTCAATTTTTTCGCGTGCTATTGTGCAAGAGACCAATACCTGCTCGCTCACATCGAGTGAATCGAACTGAACGCCCTCGGACCAATTAGTATTTTTTAGCGAAGTCACTGGATTTAGTAGTCAACAGCTGGATACTAAGTATGCACTGACAATGTCATATACATTATTCCAGGCGCCGGCAAACGCATAAAGACAGAGTTTCTTTTATCGAAAAGTCGAAGGATTTTCGTCGATCAATTTGATTTGTGTACGTACTAAACAATTGAACTCAAAATAAATCATTTTCTTGGAGTAAGAATGAGCTCTGATTAAGTATAACGTATTCAATATCTTACCGAGGCCGAACGCAAATTGCTCGCGTGGCACAATCTTTGAAGTCATTCCAAACCAGAATTGGTTATTTGTGAAGGTCAGCCCAAAGGAAGAGTTCAGAAGGCTATGCCTTTAGGCCGACCATTACCCTGAATTCAAGTCACCAGGAGCAAAACAATGAAAAAGGTTACAGCAATCTCTTGCACGCTCACATTAGTACTGACGCTTTCTGCCACCACTTTCGCCAAGTCAGGAATAATCCCAACTACAAAATCCGGAACAATCTCCACCACTAAGTCAGGAACAATCTCCACCACCAGAGCTGGCACGATCGCGACAACTAGGACCGGCCTGAACTCCGCCTCTGCAGTTATCCCAACGCGCACCAGGACTACTCTAAATACAGATTCATTTTCACTTATAGAGCTTCTCTGGGCCGTGTGGGGCTGGTAAAGGACAAATCAGATTGACGCCACCTCGGTCAAGATGAATGTTAGCGATGCAAATAGCTATCGAATTGAAGTGCCAAACCTGTAAAACACCTCGTTTTCTAAATTTGGCAACGAGCATGCCAGAAAGGATTTACGATGAACGCACGACCTGCTTTCAGCAACTTTCGTTATATCCGATTACAGTCGACAACCAATTTAAAGGGATTCATTCTTCCCGTTGACTGAGTGCCAAGGGTTCCTCAGAGGTGTCCGCATCGGGTGTATTCGGTTGTGTTTAAGAAAGGGACTTCTCGATACGAGCCCGCAGACTTGTTTGTTGCGTAAGTGACAGGAGTTTTTTCAAGTGGTTGGATATTTGCACCTTCTCCACATCGTCCAGGCGATCACCAATCTCCTCAATCATCACCAACATTGCTCGCCCTGCCCCTTCGTGGTCACCGCACCTCTCCGCCACTCGGTACGCCGCTTCGAAACTCGTTTTGGCTTCAGCGTGACGTCCCAGTTTGCTATTCACCAAGCCGCACGTAGTCAAGGCCTCCGCTAGGAGTGCTTCACCATCCGTCCGTTCTAACGTTTGCACAGCAAGCTGTATTGCGTTCTGTGCCGAAACGAATTGCTCTGTCGCGATGTATAACCTGGCTAACGTTTCGTTTACTTGAGCGGCTCGAACCATGTCGCCGAAGCCCTCCAATAAGGCGCGCGAGCGTAAAAGATGTTCCGAGGACTCCTCATAAGAGCCAACGGTCAACAACAGAAATCCAATGTTGTTTTCAACAATACCCAGGTACCGATGATTCCCAACGCCAGCAAATTCCTGAAGAGCTTTAAGATAATGCATTTTCGCCGCATCAAAATAGGGTGGTGCATCCTCGGAAATGGCCAAATCCTTATATGTTGAAGCGAGTTCAAGATGACAGCGACAAACCACCCATGGCCCAGATTTTTCCATTACTTCTGTAGCTTCGGTCAGACGTGCAAGTGCGTCTTTCAGGCGACCCGAGTGACGCTCTAGGATGGCCAGTCTTATAAGAGCAAGGCTACGTAGTTCAAAATCCTCGATGGATATTTCTTGAAGAACACGAAGCAATGTGGTGCGTCCCATATCAAAGAGCCCTTGCCGGTAATAGCATAATGCCAACTCTATTCGGCCTTCTGCTGCCCTTCTTCGAAACCCTAACTGCTCAAACATAGCAATTGAACCATTCAATAACTCTTCGCCATGTCGTTGTCCTTGCCGTTTTTGCAGCGTGCTCGCGACACACCCAGCCAGCTCTCCGCATGTGAATAGAAGATCAGCGCACCACTTTTGATCTAGTCCTTCCAAAATTGGCCAGTCGCCGAAGGTCCACCATGGTTTAAGAATTCTGGATGCTGCTTCATAATTTCCCACGTCAATTTGATCCCGACTGATCAAGCAAAAAACCTGTACTTGTTCATTAGGAGTTAGTTCAAGTGAGCCGAACTGGCTGAGCAAGAGTTCTTTCGGATCGGACCTGCCGGCGGTTATTGAGTGATTTGAGGATTGTCTAATTGACCACTTCTCCTCATATAATCGCTGTATCGTTTTATATGCTGCATACCATTGATGGGCACTCGGATCGTTAGTTTGGAGTTCATTTGCTCGTCGGAGTTCGCGTTCCACGCCTCTCCAGTCCCACTCAAAGCGCAACTTCACCATTGATGACGAGTCATCAGATGAACATTCTGGATAGGTTATTTCGCTATCGGACGAGCGAATGCCAAATTTAGGCGGAATATAATCGGTCGCTAGTCTTAAGTAACAATCGATAACTCCCATATATGCCAAAGCGTACTTCGGATCGAGCCTGATTGCCTGTTCAAAGTGGCTTATAGCCTTTTCGATACTGCGGCAGGTGTGACGGCTCCAGTGGCGACGGGCCTCGATATAGGATTTGTAGGCTTCGCCGTTCTCGGTGTAGCGAGTCGAGACTTGTTTTTCGACATTTCCTGTTAGGGTCAGCTTTGAGGCTCGTAATACGTCGCGAATAATGGTGCCTTGGATTTCGAGGGGGTCTTTGCTTTTTGAATCGAAGGTTTCGCCCCATACTTGCCAACCCGTTGAGGCGTCGACCAGTTCGACTCCAACGGCTATGCCTGTGGGTCGTGAGGTTATCTTCCCGAAGAGGACTACAGTGGCGCCCAGCTCCTTTCCCGCCTGCTGCGGAATCACGGTTTTTGTTTTGAAAGCGGAGACGGCGCTGGCCGAGAGCACGTGGACCTTCGATAGGCGGGACAGATTGTTGATGAGGTTGTCAGTGATGCCATCGGCCAGATACTCGAATTCCGGATTTCCCGTTTGGTTAAGAAACGGAAGCACTGCTACTACCTGCTGCTGAGTGATTGACGGCGTGGCGGCTGTTTGCGATTCGTCTTTCGCTTCTTCATCTTTTACTGCCGCAACAAATCGATACCCACGACGTGGCACCGTCTCTATGTATCTGGGTTCACTGCGGTCATCCCCTAAAGCCTTTCTAAGCGTAAAAATGGTCTGCGACAAGTTTGACTCTTCGACAAACGTGTCCGGCCAGACTTCTTTCAGCAACTCGTCCTTTTTGATGAGCTGGCCGGCATTCCTGACCAGCCTGACAAGTATCTCGGTGGCCTTCGGCCTGAGCGAAATCACTTCACCTGCACGCGTGAGCAGACGATCATTCAAGTCGAGTTGGAATGGTCCAAATTCGAAACGTGAATTATGAGGCATACTGTCCTTGAGAATAAGTTAGAGGATCAGGGCGGGTATTCTACTCTAAATCACGTCCAACCGGTTGCTTAAATCTCACACGTGTGACGTTGAGAAATAGTTGAGAACTCTTTGAGAATGTTCTAAGGACTTCCGTTTATAGAGTCGCTATAGTGCGCCCGTCGTCAACGCCGTGTGTGCGTTTGATCCGGCCCAGTTGATAGAGGGGGCAAAATCAACTGGTAGGACTGGTGGGTGTCCGCTGCCGGATTTGGGAACCTCACCCCAACGACGTCGCTGATCCTTGCGCCTCATGGCCGCTTCGCCCAGCAAGGTGGGCCTTGGGGCGCAAGGCAGTGAAGAACCTCTCGCGTTAACGTCATCTTTGTCGAGCACCTTGTCGCGCTGGTATGCTTCCGTGCTTCGAGATGTCCGAGAACAACTTCACCTTGAAAGATCGTGTGCGCGCATTCTGGCAGGAAAATCCCTGCGGGACGAAGTTTGCCGATGCGCCACCCGGCTCCCGCAGGTTCTACGAACTCGTCGAAGAGCATCGCTACGATAAAGAATGGCATATCCCAGCCGCCGCCGGCTTTTCACAATCGAAAAACCTGAATGTGCTCGAAGTGGGTTGCGGACTCGGAACTGATGGTGCTCAGTTCGCAAAAGCCGGCGCAATCTACACAGGTATCGATCTCACTGACGCTGCCGTTGATTTAGCCAGACGGCGCTTCGAATTATTTCAACTGCCAGGCACATTCAGTGTTGCCGATGCCGAACGTCTCGACTTTCCTGATAATACCTTTGACATCGTCTACTCCCACGGCGTGCTGCACCATACGCCGGATACAGCCGCGGCTGTACGCGAGATCCATCGCATATTGCGACCGGGTGGGAAAGCCGTCGTAATGCTCTACCATCGCGACTCTTACAACTATCGTGTGAACATCTCCATGCTGCGTCGCACGGGAGTACAACTGTTGAGATGGAACGCGGGCGTTAAGCTGGTCCACTTATTAACCGGTGAACCGGAAGTGAGTTTGCGCGAACATGCGCAACAATTAAAGAACCAGTCTGAATATTTAAAGTCAGAGGAATTCTTGAGCCGGAATACCGACGGCGCTGGCAATCCGCTGGCGCGTGTTTACTCCCGTGCCGAAGCACGCGAGCTTTTCAAAGATTTTTCTCATGTAGAACTGCGCACTTATTTTCTCAACAAGCGCTGGCTTCCGGTGCTTGGCCCAATTCTGCCACGTTCAATTGAATCGCAAATGGCCTCGCGTTGGGGATGGCATTTGTGGATCTATGCTACAAAAGGCTGATGAAAAATTTTCTTGTTACAGGGGGTGCGGGGTTTATCGGTTCCCATTTAGTCGACCGACTGCTTGCAACTGGCGCAGCGAAAGTCACAGTCATCGACGATTTTAATGACTTCTACGATCCATCAATCAAGCACAACAACATACAGGACCACCTCAAAGACCCACGCTACAGCATTCACGAAGTTGACATTCGCGATCGTGCCGCGCTGGAAAAAATATTTGCCGTGAAAAACTTCGATTGCGTGGTCCATCTCGCCGCAAGAGCTGGTGTGAGACCGTCACTTTCTGAACCGCAGCTTTACACGGAAACAAACATAAACGGCACACTCAACCTCCTCGAGATCTCCCGCCAACACAACCTCAAACAGTTCGTCTTTGGTTCGTCGTCATCAGTCTACGGAATCAACGCGAAGGTACCATTCAGTGAAGACGACCCGATTCGACAACCGATCTCTCCATATGCCGCCACGAAAGGCGCCGGCGAACTACTCTGTCATACCTATTCGCACCTTTACGGTCTGCGCTGCATATGCTTGCGTTTCTTCACCGTCTATGGACCACGACAACGCCCCGATCTCGCTATTCACAAGTTTGCGAAATTGATCAGCGCTGGTAAACCAATCCCAGTCTTCGGCGACGGCACCACGCGCCGCGATTACACTTACGTTGACGACATCATCGACGGCGTCATAGCCGCCATCAACTACGACAAGACTAGCTACGAGGTCTTCAATCTCGGAGAGTCGCGTACGGTCGAACTCAACGAACTGATTTCGCTCCTCGAAAAGGAACTCGACACACACGCCACCATCGACCGTCAGCCATCACAGCCGGGCGACGTGCCGCAAACCTTTGCGGATATCTCGAAAGCGCGCGCCCTGCTCGGCTACGATCCCAAAACACAGATCGAGGAAGGCCTGCATCGCTTTGTGGAATGGTTTAGGATGAGAGGTTCGTGAAACTGTTTTACAATGCCCGCGAAGGGATCCAAGCGCCCCCGACACGATCGATGAAGATTTTCGACGAACAGGAACAATTAAAAGAAGAACAGCCGCGTTCAGTTGCCGGCACGCCTGATATCTCGGTTTTTCTGCCAGTCTTCAACGAAGAACCCAACCTGCTGCCGCTGCACGCAAAGCTCGACGAGGCACTCAAAAGGCTCGGCCGCTCAGCCGAAATCGTTTACGTGGACGATGGCTCGACAGATGCCAGCCTGCGGATCCTGCGCGAAATCGCTAATCTCGATCCGCGTGTACGCGTCGTGGCACTGCGGAGAAACTACGGTCAAACCGCCGCGATGGCTGCGGGTATCGATGCGGCGCGCGGGCAAGTGCTGATTCCGATGGACGCCGATCTTCAGAACGATCCTGCGGACATTGCGCGCCTGCTGCAAAAACTCGACGAGGGTTACGACGTCGTCTCTGGCTGGCGCAAGAATCGGAAAGACAAGATGTTCACGCGCAAGATACCTTCGATGATGGCGAATCGTTTGATCTCGTGGATTGGCGGTGTGCCGCTTCACGATTACGGGTGCTCGCTGAAAGCCTACCGGCGCGAGTCGTTGCAGGACGTTCGCCTGTACGGCGAGATGCATCGCTTCATTCCGATCTACGCAGCGTGGGCAGGAGCCCGCGTTACTGAAATTCCCGTCGAACATCACGCGCGCACGATGGGCAAATCGAAATACGGATTGTCGCGAACGATCAAGGTAGTCTTCGATCTGATGACAATCAAGTTTATGGCTTCGTATCAAACGAAACCGATCTACGTCTTCGGCACGTTTGGCATGCTGGCATTTTTGATCTCACTGCTCGGCGGGCTTTACGCGGTCTTTCTCAAGATCTTTCATAAAGCTGACTTTGTGCAGACGCCTTTGCCGATTCTGAGTATCGTGATGTTTGCGGTTGGAATACAGTTTCTGTTGATGGGACTCCTTGCGGAAATGCTCGTGCGCACATATCACGAGTCTCAATCAAAAGCGATCTACGCAGTGCGCGAACGCCTCGGTTTTGAAAATCCGGAGTCATAACTCACAAATACCATGTGCGGAATTACCGGTTGGGCCAATCTACATTCTCACGCGCCTCCTTCTGATGGTGCGGAGGAGTTGCTACACGCGATGTGTGAGCGGATGGTCCATCGCGGGCCTGATTCGGAGGGACTGTTTGTGGCGAGTGGCGTAGCTCTCGGAATGCGCCGGCTCGCTATTATTGATCTGGTCACTGGTGAACAGCCGGCTTTCAACGAGGACAAGAGCATCGCCGTCATTCTCAATGGCGAGATCTACAACTATCGCGAACTGCGCGCGGATCTCGAAAAGCGTGGCCACTCTTTTCGTAGTGCTTCGGACACAGAAGTGTTGCCGCACCTCTACGAAGAGTACGGCGACGGCATGATCCAGAAGCTCAACGGCATGTTTGCGTTTGCGTTGTGGGACAGCCGCAGGCGCCGTTTGCTAATCGCGCGCGATCGGTTCGGTGAGAAACCGCTATACTGGGGCGTTTTTGACGACACCCTACTCTTCGCTTCAGAGCCGAAAGTTTTACTCGCGCATCCGTCAGTTAAGCCAGCTCTCAATCTCCAGGCTTTACGACAGTACCTGTCGTACGACTACGTACCGGCGCCGCTTTCGATCTATGAAGGTATCAATAAACTTCCCGCGGCTCACAAGCTCACACTCGTAGATGGACGCGTCGAAGTCGAAAGATACTGGCGACTCAGTTACAAGACCGCCGAACCCGTGCCATCCGAGCACGACGCCGCAGAACAGTTGCGCGATTTGATGGCTGACGCTGTACGCATGCGACTCGTTTCTGACGTGCCGTTGGGCGTTCTTCTATCGGGTGGAGTTGATTCATCGAGCGTTGCTGCAATGGCAGTCGCAGCTTCCCCGGAGGCAGTAAAAACTTTTTCGATCTCGTTTGCTGAAGCTTCATTTGACGAATCTGCATACGCGCGCGGTGTGGCAAAGTTTCTCGGCACAGACCATCACGAGGAACGTTTGAGCGCAAACCTGGCAGCGAATCTAGTGAGCGAGATCGGCGCCTGGATGGATGAACCCTTTAGCGATCCATCGTTAGTGCCGACTTATCTCTTGTCGCGCTTCACACGCAAACATGTGACGGTCGCGCTCGGGGGCGACGGTGGCGATGAACTCTTCGCGGGTTACCCGATGTATGCCGGTCTGCGCTGGGCTGAAATTTACAAGCGTGTTCCGCCTTCATTGCGCGCCGCAGTTATCGAACCACTTGTAAAACTGTTGCCGGTGAAAACGAAGAACCTTTCGTTCGACTACAAAGCGTCACGATTCGTCACGGGGGCTAAATACGACGCCGTGGCACGACATCACGTCTGGTTCGGATCTTTCACGCCTGAAGAGCAACAGGACCTGCTGACACAGGAGGTTCTGACGACAACTGATGGCGAGATCTACGCTCACGCGCGCGAGATTGCAGAAGAGTGCGACAGCGCAGATCTCGTGACGCGTCTGCAGAGCGTTGACACGCGTTTGTATCTTGCGGAAGACATCCTTACCAAAGTCGATCGCGCGAGTATGGCGGTCTCGCTCGAAGTGCGTGCTCCGTTTCTCGACCCGCGCGTAGCAGAGTTTGCTGCGTCGCTGCCGAGCAATTACAAACTGCGTGGTCACAAAACGAAATACATTTTGAAGAAGGCAGTTGAAGAAATGCTGCCGCCGTTTGTGACCCGTCGCGGCAAGAAAGGCTTTGGCGTTCCGGTCGCTGAGTGGCTGAAGGAGAAGTTGCGGCCGCTCGCGAGAGATCTGTTATCGCCTGAACGTGTTCGCCGTGCGGGTGTTTTTAACGCTAACTACGTCGCACGTTTGCAGGACGAACACGAACGCGGAGTTGCAAACCATCGGAAGTTGCTCTGGACGTTGTTGATGTTCGAGCTCTGGCACGAGAGCTTTATCGAAACGCCCCGCCGTATTGAAACGTCTGTCGCGAGCAGAGAAGGCTGATTGATCAGGAAGTGAACGACGAATCAAATCGGTCTCTCTTTCAAACTGCCTACGACGAACTCTACTCCTGGTGCCTGCAACACGACTTTGCCGGACACGATCCATTCGATGCGCTGAATAGTCGTCTCTTCCAAGCGACGCCTCTGGCCCAATCTCGCAACGCGCGCTTTATATGGACTCAGCTCGTTAAGAGATCGCCCGCTGATGTTCGTGCGCTCGCGCGTGTTCCTGCCGAACGCAATGCGAAAGGAATAGCGTTGTTTGCGCTCGCGCAAATTGCTAATTACCGGCGGTTAAGATCGGGAGAGGCCGCGGCGGGCGTTCATGACTTTTTGTCGTGGTTGATGGCGATGCGGATCGATGGGTACGGCGGAGCAGCGTGGGGGTACAACTTCGATTGGCAGAGCCGAAACTTTTTTGCTCCGCGCGATACGCCGACGATCGTGCCGACGGCATTCGCGGCGCGCGCGTTAATTGAGGGACAGGATTTACAGGAAGAATATCTAAAAGCGGCAAGGAGTGTTTGTGATTTCATACTGAGGGATTTGCCGCGGAGCGTAGAGACGGAGCGTGAGGTTTGTTTTAGTTACGCGCCGCAGAGCGACACGAGGATCTTCAATGCGAGTTTGTTGGCTGCAGAAGTGCTTGCGTGCGTTGGGCACGTGACTGGTGAAATTGAACTTTTAGAAGTTGCTGAACGTGCGACTCGATACGTCATTAACAATCAACAACCCGATGGGTCGTGGTCGTATGGCACGACTCCGAAACAGTCCTGGAAAGACAATTTCCACACTGCCTACGTTCTCTTTTCATTAAAGCGCATCATCGACGTTTGGCGGGTAAAAGAAGAGTTTCAACCAGCCCTTGAGCGCGGTTATCACTTCTGGAAGACCAACTTCTTTCTTGCGGAGGCCTGGCCGAAATACTACGATGACGACCCCTATCCTGTGGACACGCATGCCGCAGCGAGCGCAATTGTGACGTTCCTCGAGTGCCGCGATCTCGATTCCGATGCACTGAGGCTGGCCCAGAATGTTGCGAACTGGACTATTTGTAACCTGCGCGATAAGCGAGGTTTCTTTTATTATCAAAAACGACGTTTCTATACGGTTCGCAAACCCTACATGCGCTGGACACAAGCGTGGATGTTGTATGCGCTGTCGCGTTTGCTTGAAGATCTAAACGTATGATCACAGTTGGTGTAATCGGATACGGATACTGGGGACCGAACCTTGTGCGAAACTTTATGAGCGCGCCCGGTTCGGTGGTGACGCGCGTCTGCGATTTACGTGAAGAGCGTCTGTCGTCGTTAGAGAAGCTCTACCCGGGACTGAAGACGTGTACCGATTCAGCAGAACTCATCAACGATCCACAGATCGATGCAGTAGTTATTGCCACGCCCGTGTCCTCACACTTTGATCTGGCGTTATCGGCTTTGCAGGCCGGCAAACACGTGCTTGTGGAAAAACCTCTTGCCGCTAATTCCGATCAAGCGCGCAAATTGGTTGACGAAGCCGCCGCACGAAAGCTCGTGTTGCTGGTGGACCATACGTTCGTGTACACGCCTGCGGTAAGAAAGATTCGCGAGCTAATCACTTCCGGCGCGCTCGGGCAGATCTATTACTACGACGCAGTGCGCGTTAACCTCGGACTCTTTCAACACGACGTAAACGTAATCTGGGATCTCGCGATTCATGATCTCTCGATCATGGACTGTGTTCTTCCGGACAAACCGGTGGCGATTTCTGCGACTGGAATCAGTCACGTACCAGGCCAACCTGAGAACGTCGCTTACATCACGCTCTTTTTCCCGAGCGCGCAAATCGCACACGTTCACGTTAACTGGCTGACTCCCGTTAAAGTGCGTCACACACTCATCGGCGGCAGTGAGAAGATGATTCTCTACGACGATCTCGAGCCGAGCGAGAAGCTTAAGGTCTACGACAAAGGCATTAACGTGACGCCTGGACCAGAAGACGTTTATAAGATGCTCGTGAGTTATCGACTTGGCGATATGTGGGCGCCGCAGCTCGACCCCATCGAAGCGTTACAAACCGAAGCGCGCCACTTCATTGACTGCATCGAGACTAACAAGCAACCAGAGACGGACGGAGAAGCGGGATTGCGGATGGTGAGTATGATTGAGGCAGCGGAAACCTCACTCCGCGATCGCGGCCGACTAGTCGAGATCCAGTGGTGAATCCACAGATTACGCAGATTAAATGAAAATGCGTCTTTGGATCGATCTTGCAAACGCTCCTCACGTCCCATTTTTCAAAGCGCTCCTAAGCCGATTTGAGGCTCAGGGTCACGAGGTCGAGACCACCGCGAGGGAGTTTGCGGAAACAATTCCGCTCGCCCGAGCGGCTGGGTTCACCCCGGAAGTTGTCGGTGCTCATGCAGGTCGCGATGTGTCGAAGAAAGCGGGAAGTCTGATTAGTCGCACCTGGGCACTTGCGAGTTGGGCACGCAAACGCAAGTTCGATCTGGCAATCAGTCATAATTCGTATTCACAAATCCTGGCGGCGCGCGGGCTGGGAATCAAGACCATTACGCTGATGGACTACGAGCATCAGCCTGCGAACCATCTCGCCTTTCGTCTCGCTTCTCGCATCATCGTTCCTGCCTGTTTCCCAGCGGAGCGTTTGCGTGCATTTGGTGCGCGAGCAGGCAAGGTCCATCGCTATCATGGAACGAAGGAAGATGTTTACCTGGCCGACTTTCAGCCCAACCCGTCGTTTGGTGCACAGTTGTGTGAGCTTGGCGTCAACCCGGATAATACGCTGGTCCTGATGCGGCCGCCGGCACACGACGCGCTGTATCATCGTTTTCAGAACACGATTTTTGACGAAGCGCTGCGAATGTTGTTGGCGAACGAGAGCGTGCAGGTGATACTGCTGCCCAGAAATGAAGCGCAACGAGGGGCATATGCTACAGAGCGGTTGATCCTTCCCGCGGCGCCGTTGGATGGCGCAAACCTGATTGCCGCGAGCGACCTGGTGATCAGTGCCGGTGGGACGATCAATCGCGAAGCGGCGGCGCTTGGAGTTCCAGCGGCAACAATCTATGCCGGGCGCTGGGCCGCGGTTGATGAAGAATTGGTTAAAGAGGGAAGGTTGCGAAGGATTGCTAACACGGAGGATCTGCGCAGTCTATCGATTGAGAAAAAGCAGGATGCAAAGCCTCGAAGATCAGTCGGGGTGATCGATGAAGTAGTGCGACTCATTCTTGAATGAGAGCGGAACGAACCAAACAAACAGTGATAGATGCCAGCGTCGTGCGTGTTCCGGGACGCGCGCCGCGTTGGATTGTGCCGACCGTCAAGGTCTTGCTTGTCATCGCCGATGCCTTAGGCGCCGCAGTCTCATTCATGCTTGCGTTCTATACGCGCGAGGGTGTTCCGGTCTTCGCTGACCGAGGTTTTACATGGAGCGAGAGTTTTGCGCCTTACGGTGCATTGCTGGTGTTTGTAGTTTTTATTCGGTTGTTGAGTTTTCGTTATTGCGATCTGTATCGGGTTCGCGGCGAGTTTTCGTTTTTCGACGACGGCGTGCGGATCTTCAAGGCTACCGCAGTCGGCTCGCTGCTGATTGTCGCGGTGGCGTTTTTGTATCGCGGTGGATTTGAGTTTCGCGCGTTCTCATATGCACGAAGTGTTTTCGTCACAGACTTTCTTTTCGTGCTGATCATCGTTGGCGCGTTGCGGTTGTTTATGCGCGCGGTGCAGACGTTTGTACGGAGCCGGCAGATCAACCTGATTCCCACGCTCGTTGTTGGACGTGGCCCGGAGGCGTCCTTATTCATAAGAGAGATGCGCGAACGATCCTCGCTTGGTTATCGCGTGATCGGAGTAGTTGATACGAAGAGCGTTGACGGTCAGTTGACGTATGAAGACGTTCCCGTGATCGGCACTCTGGAATCTTTGCCTGAAGTTATTCGCGATTCGGGTGCGAACGAAGTGATCATCGCCGACGCTGATGTGAATGCCGATACGTTGTTTGAAGTGATGATTCGCTGCGGACGTAGACGCGGCGTTGAGTTTCGCATCGCACCAAGCCTTTTTAACTGTCTGCCACGCAAGACTGAGATTGATCAAATCGGCGTGTTACCGATGATCCGTCTCTTTCGTGAACCCCTTTCTAATGGCGCTCGCATCTTGAAGCGCACTTTCGATTTGATCGTCTCGGCGCTCGCGATTGTCCTGCTCTTTCCGTTGTGGTTGTTGATAGCGATTCTCATTAAGCTGGATTCCAAGGGCCCGGTGTTTTATACGCAGGAACGTGTGGGCATGGATGGGCGTCTGTTTCTGCTTTACAAGTTTCGCACGATGAAAGCCGGAGCTGATTCGCAACTTCACCGTGAATACCAGAAGGCGTTTATAGCGGGTCGTGCTGAGGCGAATCTCGGTGACGACTCGAAACCGACTTACAAGCTGTTGAGCGATCCGCGCGTCACGCGAATCGGCAAATTTCTGCGACGCACGAGTCTCGATGAAGTGCCACAGCTTTTGAATGTTCTGTTGGGCGACATGAGCGTGGTTGGGCCACGGCCTCCGATCCCTTACGAAGTTGAGGCATACGAACTATGGCATCGCAAAAGGCTCGACATGAAGCCGGGAGTGACGGGGCTCTGGCAGGTGTCGGGAAGAAATCGTTTGCCGTTTGAAGAGATGGTCCGGCTTGACCTTTTCTACATTGAGAACTGGTCATTGCTATTGGATCTAAAGATCATTCTCCGCACCGGGTTTGTAATGATCGGTCGCGAGGGGTTTTAAATCGAGGGCGGCCACGGAGGGCCGCCCCTACAGTACGTTCCGCAATACGCAAGTAGCGAATGTTGCGCGAGGTCGAACGTACTGTAGGGGCGGCCCTCCGTGGCCGCCCTCGATTTATGGTGCGAGTCCGGCAAGAGCGATCTCCAACAGCAGGATCTTTTTGATTCCTTTGTAGAGTGGTTCGATTTCGCAGTTCTCCGTCAACGCATGTGAGTCGCTGCATGGTCCGGCCCCCGTTGAAATCGAGGTGATGCCTTGCAGAAGCGCGGCGCTTGAGTTGTTTGAACCGGCATTTCCGATTGGTGGATCAAATCCCATCGCACGATGCACCGCTTCCGCGATCTTCACAAGATTCGATTCGCGATTGCCTGGGAGAACTGCTGCTGGTGACGAAGATATCACGTCAGTTTTCAGAGTGACTCCGGCTCGCTTCGCCTCCTCATCGAGAATTGTCGCGATCTTCTTTTCCAGATCAGCAATTACATCATTACTCGTTGAACGCAGGTCAACCGTAAACCATGCGTCTGACGCTTTCGCATTGACTACTTCCGATCCGCCGAGCATACCGATATTCAAATTCGACGACGGACTCGTCGGAACTTTCAATTCATAAATGCGAGCAATCGCGCGTGCGAGCGGGAGCGTGGCGGAATACGGAGGGGTGCGCGAGCGCGTGTGCCCGCCCGGTCCGATAAAGTGATGGCGATACCAGTTGATCCCGATGCCGGCGTAGGTGAATCCTTCATAACCGCCATCGAGCGCGATGTAGTAATCAACCTTGCCTTTGTTTTCTTTCGTATACTGCTTCGCGCCTGTCATGTTCGCTTCTTCGTCTGTCGTAAATAGAAAGACGAGGTCGCCTTTGGTCTTGATCTTTGCAGCATCGAGTGCACGAATGGTAGCGAGCAGGGCTTCAATGTTGCGGGTGTCGTCACCAATGCCAGGCGCATGGACACGTCCATCGCGAACTGTTGCTTTAATCTTTAGACCGGGTTGAAAGACTGTATCCATGTGCGCGTCGAAAACGGTGACTGGACCACCACCCGTGCCTCTGCGTGTCGCGATCAGGTTGCCGACGGAGTCGTAACGGATCTCGAGCTTATGCTTGCGAAGCAGGCTTTCGATGTACTTGGCGCGTTCCTGTTCCTGTTTTGAAGGCGCGTTGATTTCGGTGATAGCGATCCACTCGCGGAGAATCGCGTCTTTGTCTTTGTCGATGTGAGCGAATGCGGCTTGCACGCGCGGATCGTTCTGGACGCCGCTTACGTAATCAGCCGGAGACTGTGATTGCGCGAGGGAAGTTGGGGACAGGATTAACAGGATGAACAAGATTGACAGGATGAAGCGCATGAAGAATTGCCCTTGATGCGATGGATTAGTAGACCATTGCCATTCTAATATGCAGTCTATGCAGATTTCGACCTGGCTTGAACGATCAGTCGTTGGCTGTCTCTTTCTCATCGCCATTTTCGCACCTCATTCAATTGCCATAACGCAGGCGGCGTGGTTGCTGGGAATGGCTCTCTGGCTGGCGCGGTTGGCAATCTATCCGCGGCCGTCGCTCTTCCGTTCGCCGGTTGATTACGCGTTACTCGGATTTTTCGTCCTCAGCGGCATCTCTTCGATTTTTTCATACAGCCCAGTCATGTCGATCGGCAAGATGCGCGCGGCGAGTCTCTTCACGATCGTGTATTTGGTATCGCAAAACGTGCGCTCGCAGCGTTTCGTGAGACTACTCGCTTTGGCTTTGATCGGTTCGTGCATGATCAATGTTTTATTGACTGCCGGACAACTCGCAATTGGCAAGGGTGTGAAGGTGGAAGGTGTCGCGCCAGGCAGTCCTTTGACGAAAGCCATATTTCGCACAAGAACGGTCACACAACCGTCGCCGATTGTTAACGGCGATACGATTTGGGAAATTGACGGACGACCCGTCGGAACACCTGAAGAATTAGCTGCGGCGCTCGCTTCCGGAACTCCGACTGCCAGAGTCAGGATCTACCGCGTCGAATGGACGCCGGAGTTTGAAGTACCGCGCGGACAATTGCTCCCCGGAAGCAATGTTTTAGACCAGTTAGGCATCAGCAATTGGTCGCGAGGCCGCGATTGGCGCGCCACTGGGTTTTATAATCACTGGGTCACGTATTCCGAAGTGCTACAACTGATCGCCTCACTCGCGCTCGGAATATTTCTGGCGCTGAAGCAAAAGAGAAGTTTGACCGGCGTGTTGCTAGTTCTCGCAGTGATCGGACTTGTCTTCGCGCTCGGAATGACAGTCACACGCGCTTCGTGGATCGGTTTTGCAGTTTCAGCAGTCGCGATGCTGTTGTTGTCCGTTTCACGTCGCACGATCCTGATTGTCGGAGCGTGCGCGATTCCACTCGTCCTCGCGAGCGTTGTTCTCCTACAACAGAAACGAAGCATCGGCTTCTTCGACAAAAAAGATCAATCGACAAGCTGGCGTGAAATGGTTTGGCGAGAAGGGTTTCAACTGCTCATTAGTAATCCCCGGCACATCGCGGTAGGAGTCGGTCTCGATTCGATCAAAGGTCACTGGCGTGAATGGGGACTGTTTGACAACGGCCGCCAGCCGATTGGACACATGCACTCAAATCTCCTCCAAATCGCACTGGAGCGAGGTCTGCCGGCATTGATTGTTTGGCTGATATTAATAGGTGTTTATCTACGAATGCTCTGGCGCATTACTCGTCGTGACGGCATTGATGATGTCGCTCGCGGTGTCGCACTCGGTGTGTTAGGCGGCGCACTCGGATTCTTTATGAGTGGACTGGTCCATTACAACTGGGGCGACTCTGAAGTAATCACCGTCTTCTATTTCATCATGGGGCTGTGTTTGGTAGTTGAAAGAACCAATCAACGGGAGACGCATTCAAGCGTCAGCAGTTAAAGGGTGTTGGTAACGTTCGATATCGTCCGCGTCGTATGAGCCTGTGTGAGAACAGCTCGAACACTCAACAACGTAAGTGGCTTTGATCCTTGCCTGCCCTCGCGAAAGGTCAGGAAAAAGAATTTCCTTTTCCTTGCAGTGTTCGCAAGTGAAACGGAGATACCATTGGCCGGGGGTAAGAGTGCGCATTCTTTCGATCCTCGATTTCTACTTCAGACAACGGGCGAGAGGAACGGGGCTTTCAGATGTGCTGCTCTTATAAGGCGAGACGGGAGCTCAGGTCAAGAAAAAAGGATTGGTCCTATTGGCCTATTTCTTTCTCGACCCCACAGAAACGATTTTTTCGATGAGCTTTGGATCATCCGGCAGCAGCCCTGATTTCGGCAGTCTCGGCGTCAATGTGATCCAGTTTCGGTCCATCGCAAACACGCGGCGAAACAGTGGCAACGATTCATCCACACGGCCCATGTTGACGAGGGCAACCGCATGCCAGTAGATCATCTCCGCATTGTTCGGCACTAACTTTTCCGCCGCTCCGTACTCCCGCAGTGCTCCCTCGTTGTCTTTCTTTTCAACTGCCAGGTCACCGGCGTTCATGTGGTTATAGGCGCGTTGGAGCTTCACCAGACGGCGAAGCTCCGACAACGGTTGCGGGCTATCGTCGACGCGTAGATCAAAGGTCCGATCTTTCCAGGCCTGACCCGTCGGCTTGCCAGTGACGACGATCATGGCGGCTGATTGCCGCCCACGAATATCACCACCCGCCGCTTGCGCCGCGTCGAGCGCCGCCAGCATTCGATCTGCAAGGTCGCCCTTCGTGTTTTCAAACGCGCGTGCCATTGCGGGCCAAACTTTGTCGTTGAGCATCAGATTGGCTTGCACGGAAAAGTTCTTCCCGACAATGTGACCGGCTGCCTGAATGTCATTCTTCCCGGTCCATGCGTCTACACGACCTTGCGCATCGATCATCGCCACTTGTCTGACTTCTCGCGCTTCATCCTTCTCGAGCAGCTCCTTCAACGTGTCAGGAGCGCTCCTCCCGGCGCGCATCAAGTCGAGCCCGTTCTTGCCATAACTCGGATCGACAAACGACTGCGTCGCAACTGCGCCGACTCCGGCTTCTGCCCAGGCTACGATCGGACCAACCGAAAACCAGTGGGACTGAACCGCAACTCCCAACTCACCAGTCGCTGGATCACGCGCCACAATCGAGAACGTATGAACCGGTCGAACCGGAGTCACCGGATCCTGAGAAGCGACTTGCGCCACGTTGGGAAGGCAAACGACAAGCAACAGGAGAACGAAGAAGGCTGCACGCATTTCAACACCTCATCACGAGACAAACGGATAAAACGGCGTGTTACGAAAAATCCAAAACGAAACCACGATTACAAAGAGCCCATATATATAGGACGCAGGCAGTGTATTACGTCGTGGCGTCTCACCACGCATTACCACGACGCTATAACGAAACAACGCATACAACAGAAAAGGAATTGCCAACAGGAAAAGCGGGTTGAGCATGAAAGCAGCAACGAAATGACCGTGGAGTATCTGGTGCATGGCTCGAGTAGAGCCACAACCCGGACAAGTTAACCCGGTAAGTGCCCGAAACAAGCACGGCGGAAAGAATCCCGTCTTGCCGGGTTCAAACAAGTACAAGTAAACGAATCCGGCCAACAACAGCGACCAGATTGTGATGACGGTCGAGCGCCGATACATCAGCTCAGAAGCCATGAAGCGATTATGCTGCGTGGGCCACCGGATTAAAAGTGAGGCGGAGTCGAAACGGTTAGAACCACCCCTTCTGACCCTGGATATACGTTCTTACAAACTCTTCGTCCGACTTAGTCAGATAGATGATGCCTTCAATGATGCCAATAACATTCGAGACAATTGCCAAAATGCCGCAGCTCAAAACCGAAATGCACAACAGGATGATTCCCTGAGTGGTATAGCCAAGGATGAATTTGTGCACCCCAAGACTGCCGAGCAGGATGGCGAGGATTCCAGCGGGCAGCTTCTTGTCTGCGCCCATTGCTTTCCAATCGGTCATCGCACCCAGGTTGACGCCCTGCAGTGGCTGATAGCCCGAACCGATCGGTACGGAGAGTTGTGCCTGGCAGGTCGTACAATACTGGGCCATCTCGTCATTAATGGCGCCACATTTTGTGCAGAATCGGGTCACGTCGTTTAGAACTCCGGCGAGATTTCATTGCCGGGCTGATTGCAATTCAGCCCGGCACAAAAACCTAAGCGCGGTCATATTTTGGAGTGCTCGCCTAACAGTGCGATGGCTGCTTAGAAATTACTGCTGCTTCCAGCCAAACCCATCCCCACACCCATGATAACTACAAACAGTACGTAGCCAACGATTCCGAGTAGTCCCAATCCGATGGCGATGAAGCTGAACATTTTTGCTTTCTTGGCAGCGTCGAGCGCACCGGCAGTGTCGCCGGCGGCGACTTTGCCGTTCACTTGTGCCGCGAAGATCACTCCAACGACGCCGAGGGGTAAGCAACAGAAAAGCGAGATGATAGCCGGTACCAGGTAATTAGGAACGCTGGCAGGCGCGCCCGAGCTGGGCGGGGAAGTCCATTCTTGAGACATTCAGTTTCTCCTGAAGACTAGTTTAGAAAGATTCCGGCGATGATATGAATAGTCTGAGATTCGAGCTTACGCTGCGTATCCGCCGCCCGGTCCTCCACCTGGGTTAAATGCCGGTGGTGGTGGCGGAGTACCTTTGCGCTTTTCAAAAATTGGGACGCCGAGAAGTCCGCCGAGAATAGCAAAAACAAAGAGCAAGGCGGCTCCGATCAGCGATTGAATAATCAGCGGAGCAAGCGCGGTACCCTGGGCTTCAAACTGCCTGCGCATCATTTCAGCCTGCTGTGGATCCATGTTTCTCACGAGATCAACGAGCATGTTTTGCATCAGTGGTCCCGTCGCAATCGCGATTGGTACGCCGATGACAAGATAGAGCACCGCGCCTAACGCACCGGCAATCACTCCCAGAACCGCACCGTCACCTGCACCGGCTGGTGTTGGCGAATTCTTGACATAGAGATAGGTCGCCAACATTCCACCCAGGATCGCCCAAAGACAGCAACAAATGTTCGCCAGGTTGACAAAGGGAATGGCGGAAAGCACGCCTATCAAGACGCCGGCAATCAGGGCAGGCTTAAGTTTATTGTTCATCGAACTTTGTACTCGTCCACTAGTGAAAGTTGGAGCAACTCACGTTCAGATCGTTGGATTGTCAGGGGTTGCCGAAGCGCCTTGAATAACTAACAAAGAGGGAGGGGAATGTCAATGAATTTGAGCCAATTTGGAGTGCGGCGGCCTGGCGCCGCTTTGGTCACGATCAAGCACGATCGATAAACAAAGCGGCGCCAGGCCGCCGCACTCCAAATTGGCCAACTAACCGGGCTTAACGAACCTCGATGCGATCCCCGACGTGGAGTTTGGGATCTGCGACGGTTCCTGATTTGATCTGTTTGATAGTGTACTGCGTGGTTACCAAATGACCATCCGATCTTTCACGCGAAAGTTCGACTTTGTTGTCCGATTTGGCTGTCCCGCCGGAGGCCAGCAGAGCCTGGAGGAGGGTAACACCCGGTTGAAACACCTTTTGACCGGGGTAACTAACGCGACCGCCGATGTAGTAGAACTCCTGCGGCTTACTCGCGACCGTGATCACGTCGCCCGCCTGCACGGTCAGGTTGAGAGTTGCAGTGTCGCTAAGGTCATGCGTCGGTCCCGGCAGGCCGCGACGCATGATCACTACGCGCGCGCCGTCGTTTCGCAGTTGTGACTCAGACAAAACAACGTAGAGCGGGACTCTTTCGCGCCTTAAAAACCGCGTCCCGGGCATGTTTACCAAACCAGTTACGGTGATCGAGTGGCTGAGATATTGTCGCACTCCTACTGAAACCTTGGCTTTTTCGTTCACCGCACGCCTCTTAAGTTCCGTAGAGATCACGTTTTGAATCTCATCTGGCGTGAGTCCGGCAACCGGAACGAGGCCGCCAGCGATCGGAAGATCGATCACGCCGTCCTCGACGACCGTAAACAGCGTCGACCGGTTATTGGCCGAATTCGGCAAACGTATGTCCAGGACGTCGCCTACGCCGACACGGTAGATGTCGGTTAACTGCCGCTCCGTCGCGGCTGCGGCGGACGAGTCGTTGACGGAATTCTTGATCTGCAAAACACCGGCAGTTTCCTGGGCAGTTACTGAAACAAAGGAAGCAAGAACAAGAGAAGCAAAAAGGGTTAGAGAAATTGGTTTTTTCATAAGCAGGGGCAGTTGCTTGGAATTGGCGCGTGCGCGCCGTCAAATCTGAACTAGGAAATGTCTAATGATCAGCCTGTTCCTGAAACCTGTCCACAGATTACGCAGATTTATTAATCTGTTATAGTCATCGTTTCATTTATGTACGAATTTGCAGTTACACCAGCAGTCACAAACATTCGCCGTCGCGGGGTCGAGATCAGCGAGGTGGCCCCCAACAGTCTGGGCTCTGAAATGGACCTGGAGAGCGGAGACCGAATAATAAAGGTCAACGGCCGCGTGGTTCGTGATTACCTTGATTTTCGGTTTCACACGGCGGGCGAAACTGAGCTCCTGCTCGAGGTTCGTAAGAAGAGCGGCGAAGACTGGGAAGTAGAACTCGAGCGAGCGGAAGGTGAAGACTTCGGACTCGCGTTCGAACAGATCGTTCCGCGCCAGTGTGCCAACGAATGCATCTTCTGCTTTTGTAACGGCAATCCTGCCGACGCACGACCTTCGCTCTTTATAAAGGACGAAGACGTTCGTCTCTCCTTCCTCTACGGCAACTACACGACGTTGACTTCAATCACCGAAGATGAAATGCGTCGCATCGTAGAGCAGAGACTTTCGCCGCAGTACGTTTCCGTGCACGCAACCGATACGGACGTCCGCGCATACCTGCTCGGGATCGATAAAGAGCGTGCAGACATCTCGGCAAAACTCGCGCGCTTGCTCGACGCTGGTATCGAGGTGCATGCGCAAGTTGTGTTGTGCCCGCGAATCAACGACAGGGAAGTATTGACTCAGACGATACGCGATCTCGCTGCCGAGTATCCGCGGATCACGAGTGTCGCGATCGTTCCGCTTGGTCTGACTCGTTACAACACCGATCCGCGTCTGACGCCCGTGACTCCTGAGTTCTGTCGTGAAGTGATCGAGCAAGTTGGCGTGATTCAGAAAGAGTTGCACGCGCAGCTCGGAACAAACTTCGCGTTACTCGGCGACGAGATCTACCTGCGAGCAGGACGTCGCATCCCCGGGCGATCGCACTACGGCGACTATCCGCAGATCGAAGACGGCGTCGGTATGGTCCGATCCTTCAAAAACGAATTCGCGAAACTTGTGCGGCAGCTCGAACGTGAGAGCCACGGTAAGAATTGGACCAACGGCAACAACACGTCAGGCACGATCTTCACCGGCACTCTCTTTGCACCTGTGCTCAAAGAAATGATCGACGACTTGAATGCGCGATTCAAAACGAGTCTTGTTGTTGAGCCACTCGAAAACGGTTACTTCGGTGGAGATGTTTCTGTCGCCGGTTTGCTGACCGGACAAGATCTGCTAAGCGCGCGTGATCGTGTGACGGGTAACTTTGTCTGCATACCAAAGCAGATGTTGAAAAGTGATGAAGCGATCATGTTGGATGGAATGAAGATCAGTGAAGTATCACGCGCGTTGGGCCAACCAGTTCACGCCGTGGATCTGCAAGAGTTAGCCACACTGCTGCTGAATAAAAACTAACGCATGATCGAGAGTGCTTCGACGACATCGACGAAGAAAAAGATCCTTGACGTTGGTTGTGGTCAAAACAAATTTCCCGGCGCGATCGGGATCGATGCGAATCGTTCGAGTCATGCAGATGTGATTCACGATCTCGGAGTGTTTCCATATCCGTTCGCTGATAATGAATTTGAAGAGATAATTTGCCGGCATGTGATCGAGCATGTTCCCGACGTTCTCGGTTTCGTTAATGAGTTGCATCGCATCACAAAGGCCGGCGGCAAACTCAAGATTGTTACACCACATTATTCGAACCCTGATTGGGCAACTGATCCAACTCATCGCAATCACTTCAATAGTTACTCATTCACGTGCTTCATTCCTTCACGCACGCCGTTTCCGTTCTACACCACAGCCGAGTTAAAGCCTCTTACTACGCATGTGAGTCTTGCGAATCTCTGGCGCGCGTTGGGTGTTGAATTCATCGTTAATCTCGACCAACGTTTCCCCGCATTGCGCTTCACACGAAAGTTTTGGGAGTTCTATTTGTCTACGATTTTTCGTGGCAAGGAACTTACGTTTGAGTTCGAAGTCGTCAAATAATCGGATGTCTCGGAACGTACTGTAGGGGCGGTCCTCCGTGGCCGCCCTGGTTGACCATACGGGTCCACGAAGTAGACGACCTCGGATTTGCGAACACAATCGTCCAAACCAAGGGCGGCCACGGAGGGCCGGCCCCTACAGTACGTTCCGCGATATCCCGTATTCGGCAGGTCGTTCCTCCATCCCTCCCTATTCAGAAACTCCGATTTTCTTCAAAATTTTGGTTTGCCTTAGTACGATTTTTCGGGTCACCCCGGTACGCTTTTTTGTATTTTTGCTTGCAAAAGCGTATGTCGTTCTAAATTGCCGGCGAGGGCATGGTGCTTGCACATGCAAGCAATTTGCTACGTCCTCCGATTCGCAGGAGACTCGATCCTCCTCGCGGTCCAGTTAGGTAAACGAGAAATTAGACAGAATCCCAGGCTGGCCGGATCCTCCGGTCGATCTTGAAGCGAATCGATTTCCCAGGCGGCAGGTGCGGCGCCAAATACGGAAAGGCACTTTTAGACAAGGTGGTAAGCCACGCTCGATTTTTATCATCCTGAGGAGGGAAAATGAGAAAGTTCACAACGATCTTGATGGCGTTTCTGGTAATCGTAACTTGCCAGATCGTTATTCAGGCCCAGATTACAACCGGCTCCATCTCCGGTACTGTGACTGATCAAACCGGGGCGGTTGTTCCTGGTGCGAACATCACTGTAAAGGGTGAAGCCGGCCAGCAGTATACGGCGGTTACCAAAGGTGATGGCGCGTATACGATCCCCGGTGTTCCTGCAGGTTCCCCGACATACACCGTGACGATCACTGCGCCGAGCTTTAAGACGGCCGTGATTCAGAACGTCAAGGTCGACGTCGCAACCCCGGCCACAGTCAACGCGCAGCTCGAACCCGGCAACATCAATGAGACAGTCATTGTTGCTTCGGGTGCTGAAGTGCTGCAGACAGAAACGGCAACAGTGGGAACGACGATCACAGGTCGGCAGATCCTCGAGACACCAATTCAGTCACGTGATGCTCTGGATCTCGTCACCACGTTACCGGGTACGACGACCACGGGCGTGGTCCGAACGTCTTCAATCAATGGTCTGCCCAAGAGCGCACTCACCATTCAGATCGACGGCGTGGACGTGCAGGATAACTTCCTGAAGTCGTCCGACGGATTCTTCACCTTCATTCGTCCGCGCATTGACGCGATCGACGAAGTGACAGTTTCAACAGCTACTCCCGGTTCTGAGAGTTCGGGTGACGGCGCTGTTGGTATCCGATTCGCAACACGTCGTGGAACTGATGACTATCACGGTAGTGCTTTCTGGCAGCACCGCGATGAAGGTCTCAACACGAACAACTTCCAAAACAACTATAATAGGCTATCGAAAAACAAACTCCGCTTGAACCAGTTTGGCGGCAGTTTTGGTGGTCCAATCCCACTGCCTAATTTTGGTGAGGGTGATGGTCCAATGTTCGACTCGGGTAGAGGCAAAGCGTATTTCTTCTTCAACTACGAACGCTTCCACCTGAACGAAACTTCACCAACCCGAACTCGCCAGGTGCTGACGGCTGATGCGCAGAACGGCATCTTCCGTTATGGCGCCAATGGCGCGAATTCAATCAATGTTCTTAATCTCGCTGGTGCGAACGGTCTTCCAAACACGGTCGACCCGACGGTCGCGGGCATACTCAGCACCATCAGAGCGGCAACGGCACTCGGCGGTACTTTCCAGCCAGTCGGAACAGGCAACCTGTGGTTCCGTCAGCCGTACCAATTTTCGAATGATGGTCAGCAGCGTCGCCGGTTCCTCGTGCTCCGCATGGACGGCAACATCACGAAGAATCATCAGATCGAAGGAATTTGGAACGATCAACCTTTCCGATCCAATGTCGACTTTCTGAACAGCGTTGATCCGACTTTCATAGGTATTGAAAACGCGGGTACGCAGAATTCAGATCGCCGTTCGTTGTCAATCGGAGTGAGATCGAGCTTTGGCAGTAGTGTTGTCAACCAATTCCGCTATGCACAACTCGCGGGTTGGCTCGGCGGCAGTTCGAGATTTGACCTGGTTGGCGGCCGAGACTTTTGGGCGCGGACTCAACAGGGATTCAATATCGCCCTGGGTTCTGGTTTGACGGGTCTGACAATTCGTAATGCATTCAGTACCCGTAGCTCGCCGACCGCGGACTTCACCGACAACGTCTCATGGGTCAAGGGTACGCATACCTTTACCTTTGGCGGACAGTTAAAGAAGATCGAAACGATCTCCGATTCTGTCAACCCGGTAGTCTCGACTGTAACCTTTGGCGCGATCGCACAGGATACAGCCCTGACTAACGCCTTTTCGGCAGCGAATATTCCCGGTGCGAATGCCACTGAAATTGCAAACGCTCGGGCAGTTTATTCCACGCTTACCGGCCGCATTAGCGCATTCAATGGCGGCACAGTCTACCTCGATCCCGATGGAGTTTATCGACTTAATAGTGGACGCCATTTCGAAATCGAGGAACACACGAATGGTCTCTTTGCCCAGGATTCGTGGCGTGCGCGCAATAACCTGACAATCAACTACGGTATCCGCTGGCAGCCGCAGCTTGGTGCGAAACTGAATACCACCAACTACGCGCTCCTGTCGGATTCAAGTATGCTGTGGGACGTTTCCGGTGTGGGCAATCTCTTTAGCCCGGGTACGCTGACCGGAAAAGAACCAACGTTCCGCCTCAACGAACTGGGTGAAAAAGCTTTCCAGAACGACATGAAGAACTGGGCTCCAAGTATCGGTGCGGTTTGGAGTCCGAACTTCGGCGGCACGCTTGGTCGTCTTTTCGGACGTGACGGTAATGGCGTTCTCCGCGGTGGCTTCTCGCGTGCTTACGTTCGCGAGGGTACGCTCATCGTTGAGAACAGTCTTGGCCTGAATCCCGGCGGTCTCTTCGGACTCGCCCGCAGTGCTACGACTACTAACCCGAACACCCGCCTTACCGCAGGGACGCTCTTCAGGACACCAGGTAATCCGAATCTTACGCCACCGGCGTTTGCTTCGCAGCCCGTTTTCCCGCGTGCGGTTGACCCGGATAACGATGCGACATTTGGGTTCGCACCTGATTTCCGCTCGGGTTACGTTGATTCCTGGAGTTTCGGCTATCAGCGTCAGATCGGCAGAGACACTGTGGTTGAATTCCGCTATGTCGGAAACCGCGGTAAAGACCTGCAGTCGCAGTATCGTATCGCCGAGATCAACGCAATCGAGAATGGTATTGGTGCCGAGTTCGCACTCGCGCAGCAAAATCTGATCTCGAACATCAACGCCGGCCGTTTTATTTGTTCTGTAAATGTCAATCCGTGCCCGACAAATAACCGCCTGACAACTTTCGGGTTCTTTGGCCCCGGCACTGGTACGAGTCCACTTCCGATCATGATGTCGTACTTCGCGGGATTCGACGTAAATCCGAACGCCCCCGCGAGCTACATCAACGGTGAGTTTACTAATCTCAGTAGTATCGGGGCTGTGGGTCTACTGAATCCGGCGAACCCGCAGGTTCAGGCTATGGCCAATTTGCTGGATGCAGCGTTCAGAGACAATACGCTTGTCGGTGGTCAATTCGGGGCCGCCAGGCCAGTTAATTTCGTTCACAATTGTCCAAGCACGTTTGGCTTCTGCTACCTGTTTGACAATAGCGAAAAGAGCTGGTTTGACGCTGGTGTAATCGAGGTCCGCCGCAGACTATCGAACGGACTTCGGTTCCAGGCGAGCTACCAATATGGTAAGTCGTACACGAACGCATACGCGTCCGCTGGCGATACCTTCTTTGGTGTCGGTGCTGGTGACCAGAGCAACGTGGCGTTCAATACGCTTCGCAACCGTAACCTCGATAAGAGCTTCTCGCAGATCGACCTTCGTCACGCCTTCAAGTTCGACGCGACTTGGGATCTGCCGTTCGGTAAGGGGCGGAAGTGGTTGTCTTCGTCACATTGGGCTGCCGACACCCTCCTGGGTGGATGGACGCTCACACCGATTGTTCGCTGGCAGAGTGGTTCGCCCATTTTGATGGAGAACATTCAGCTCGTCGGCATGACCGGTAAGGAACTTCAAGATGCGGTTGGTGTTTACCACAATCAGACTATCAATGGTGTTGTTGTCCCGGTTAGTTTCTTGCCGGCTGACATCATTGAGAACACGATTAGAGCCAACACTTTTGAAGCCCCACGTCTTGCAACCACGACGTCGCCGGCCAACACTACCGGCAATCCGCTTGGTCAGGCTCCGACGGGAAGATTCATCGCTCCCGCCGGATTTGGCAACTGCCAGGCGCGCTCGCTTGGTGAGTGCGGAATCCGCAAGTTCGTTCTCTTTGGACCGAAGTTCTTCAAGCTCGACTCGTCGATCGGAAAGCGATTCTCGATTGGTGAGAAGCGCAATGTGGAGTTCCGTATGACAGCATTTGACGTGCTCAACCACACCAACTGGCGGTTGGGCGGCTGGACCGGAAACGTGAATAACATCACGGCCTTCACCGGAACGTTTGGTCAGATGCTCAATGGTTGGTCGTATCAGGATCCGAACGGATCGAACGATCCGGGCGGCCGCATCCTGGACTTCATGATTCGCATCAACTTCTAACCGAAAGGTTAGTTTTCAAAGAGGCGTTGCCAAGCAATTGGCAACGCCTTTTTTGGTAGTTTTTGGAAAGTAGGAGTATTCTATCTCCAAACAAATCAGTGCATCACAAGGGCGGTTCCTTAAACCATCAGTCAGGTAGGATAGGAGCGCGTGTCATGGTTTCTACAGCAAGAGTTTTGATACGAGGAATGTTTCTCCTTGCAATCACTTTTGGTTTTTCCGCCGCTCTTGTGACGGCTCAGATTGCCGGTGGAATCAACGAAACAACCAACACGCGTCACGGTGGAAATAATTATATTGTCGGTACAGTCTTCGCTCCGGATGGATTTCCCATCAGGACGAGGATGAGGATCAAACTGAATTCGCCGGCATGGGGCGACATTATTGTAACTACCGACGAAAGAGGGCAATTTGTCTTTAGCGGTGTTGCCTCCGGAACCTATACGATCATCATCGATAGAGAAGAAGGTTACCAGCCTGTAAGTCACCAGGTTGATATCGTTCGGGACCGGAATATCGTACCGGAAACCTATACGGTAACGATCCGGTTGCGAGAAGTTGATGGTCCTAGATCGACGACCAAACCTTCCGTTGTCAAAGCCGAGAATGCCGGCGTTCCAAAGAAGGCACTCGAGTTTTATGACAAGGCTTCCCAACTCGCGCGCGAAAAAGATTATGCCGGCGCAATAAAAGAACTAAAGCTGGCGGTTGCAGAGTATCCGTCGTTTGTGAGTGCTCTTAGTTTAATCGGAATGCTCCATATGCGGCTCAATGAGCTCGATAAGGCTGATGAAGCGTTCAAAGCAGCGCTTAAGATCGATCCCGAAGCCTATGAGCCGTTGCTCAACCGTTCCATTACGCTTCTCAAGCTTTCAAAATTCAAAGACGCTGAAACTTCACTGCGGAAAACACTCAAGGTCAAACCGGATTCCAGTGCTGCTTACTACTATCTGGGTCGCACACTCAATAAGTTAGGCAAGAACGATGAAGCAGAGAAGGCGTTTCTGACTTGCACCGAAAAGAGTCCCGGCGAATTCAAGGAAGCGCATCGCCTCCTTGCCGCTATCTACCTCGATCGAGGGAAACCGGAACGCGTAGTTGAACAGTTGGAATTCTATTTGAAACTGGTTCCGACGGCTCCCGATGCCGAGAATCTCCGCATGGTGATTGAGCAAAATAAGCGCGCACTGACGCGAGAATAACTAACTTACACAACCAACCTTCAACACGAAACACGCTTCTATATTGAAGTCTCGCAACCTCCTACACGAAAGGCCCAAAGTAATGATTAGAAAACCCCCGGTTGTCATGTTTTTGCTGATTTGTTTGATGGCTGCCAATGCGGTGGTCGGTCAGAAGAAGCTTAAACCCTGGACGGAATGGTCAAAAGACGATGCTCAGAAGATCCTGAAAGACTCACCCTGGGCGCACCAGCAGGTGGACCAGGATTTTGTAGAGGCAAATCCACTCAGGCCTCGTGCTATAGATTCGGATGTTGATGCTCGTCTAAAGCAAAATGAAGGAATGACGTATAGCATCCGGTTCTTTTCAGCACGACCGGTTCGGCAGGCCTTCGTACGCATCATTCAATTGCAAAAGAAGGATCTTCCCCCGGACACGGTCGCGCGCTTGAACACCTTCGCAGAGGCGCCTTCTGAAGATTCCATCATTGTTGCGGTAGCTGTCGAGAACCCGGATGCGAATCTGCTCGGTAAGGCTATGCAGATCATCAGGAATGCCACGGCGGTCAAGCTGAAGAACAATACTTATTTGGAACGCACCGACGGCAAACGAGTTTTCATCGAGGAGTACACTCCGCCAGGTAGCGACGGATTTGGTGCCCGTTTTATCTTTCCGCGCATGCTGGATGGACAACCGTTCCTGAATCCCAATTCCACTATGATCCGTTTTGTTTCGGAGCTCGACAGTTCAATAAAACTCAACATGAAGTATAAGGTCCAGGATATGATGGTCGACGGCAAACTCGAATACTGAAGATCCCGTTCGGCATAGACAGTCCTGAATCCCGCCAACTTCCGTTGGCGGGATTTACCGTCTTATGTTTTTCTGAACGTGAATCCATTAATTTGCAAGAATATCCAAAAACTCGTATCGGCCCTCTAGTTAATTCGTTGAAAACCGGCCAAAAACGCGAACTCACGCTACTCACATAACGGGCACACCTATTGCGACGCCGCTTTCCGAATCATTTTTAAATCTTTAGCAATCCGCTAGAGTCCCTTCTAGTTTTAAGAAAAAACTCAGGGAGTACCTCCCTTGAACGATCCCGTTTAAGGTGGTCGCCTATTTCATTTGAAGGAGCCCGTGATGAGACAGCTTATTTCGGATTGTGCGGGCGCCACCATTCTTACCAGCAGCAGTCGTTTTCTTACCCGTCACATTAATCGGTTTGGCTTCTTCATGAAGAGCAAGGTGCTGAGCAAAGCCTTCCTTTGTTGAGCATGGGCTAAAACCACTTTGGAGGAACAGGTGATGAGAAACGGTTTACAGAAGTACCTACTAGTACTCCTGACCGTTGGTCTTTGCGCACTCCCCGCGTTAGGACAGGGTGCCTCGACAGGCTCGCTGTCGGGCACCGTGACTGACCCTAAGGGTGCCGTGGTAGCCGGAGCTACCGTGACCGTGAAAAACGCTGCTACCAATCAGGAGTTTTCCACACAGACCAACAATAACGGAGCATACAGCATTACAACCTTATCGTCGGGCGTGTACACGGCCACGATAGCGGCCGCAGGATTCAAACAGGCTGCGGTTACCGACATCAAGATAGACGTCGCCAAAGCTTCGACCATTAACGTCGAACTGGAAATTGGCTCGGCGAATGAGACTGTCACGGTGGTCGGCGGCGGCGAGTTGCTGCAGACGCAGAATGCAACTGTCGGCACCACTCTTACCGGTCGCCAGATCACGGATTTGCCGACGGCTTCCAGAGACGCTTTGGATCTCGTTTTGACGATGCCGGGCACTGCGACTCCGGGCCGTCCGCGTACGTCGTCAGTCAATGGCCTCCCGAAGGGCGCACTAAACATCACCGTTGATGGCGTCAACGTACAGGACAACCTGCTGAAGTCAAACGACGGCTTCTTTACATATATTCGCCCCCGTACTGACGCCATCAGCGAAGTCACCGTCTCGACTTCTAATCCGGGTGCGGAAAGTGCGGCTGAAGGCGCGGTGCAGATCAAGTTTGTCACTCAGGGCGGTAGCAATGAGTATCACGGAGGTCTTTACTGGTATCACCGCAACCCCGCGTTGAACGCAAACTACTGGTTCAATAATCGCGACCTACCTCCAGATCCTGTTACAGGCAAAGCTCCGCAAAGCCGGATCTTGCTCAATCAACCTGGCGGTAAGATTGGAGGTCCGATCAGGATACCCAAACTCTTCAACGGGACCGACAAAGCGTTCTTCTTTGTTAACTATGAAGAATTCCGACTGCCTGAACGTACTCCCCTTCGCAACCGCACTATTCTGACGGAATCGGCACGGAATGGAATCTTCCGCTATGAAGCTTCGATTCCGGGAAGCGGCGTTCCAGGCGCTTGCACGACCACCGGCGCAACTGCCGGTTTGATGCGTTGCGCTGTAAATCTTTACTCGATCGCAGCTGCAGGTCTATTCCCATCGACACCCGATCCTACAATCAGTGGGCTGCTCAGCGAGATCAGGGGATCCATCAACGGTTTGACAGTTCGCCCGGTGGTAGTCGCCGCGGGAAGCGCCGCAGAATTGAACCGCGAGCTCGTCAGCTTTACGAACATCGGCGGTCAGGTTCGCAAGTTCCCAACCGTTCGTCTGGACTTCAATCTGACAAAGAAACATCACCTCGAGAACATCTGGAATTACCAGAAGTTCGATGGTGTCGTAGATTTTCTCAACAACGTTGACCCTGCTTTCCCGGGTTTCCCGAATCACGGAGCACAAACTTCCATTCGCTGGTCCAACGTCACAGCCCTGCGCTCAACTCTTACGAACAACATCGTTAACGAAGCGCGCATGGGATGGGTGGGTGGCATCACTCACTTCTTCAGTGACGTCAATCCCGGTCAGTTTGCAAACCAGGGTGGATACAATCTTGGAATCAGCGCTGCCGGCATTACCAATGCGACTGTTACGGCTGCTCCTTCGCGCCGTAATTCCCCAGTGAAACAGTTTCAGGACACGCTAACGTGGAACAACGGAAATCACACGTTTAGTTTTGGTGGTGAAGTTACGAGAGTCAATCTCTTTTCACAGTCATTTACTCGTGTAGTCCCCACCATTGCTTTCGGCGTCGACCAGACTCTCGACTCAACGCTCTTCAACGGGATGTTCAACACGAGCAACTTCCCGGGATCGACCGCGGGCATCAGAAATACTGCGGCGGCGATCTACGCGACCTTAACGGGACGTACCACGCAGTGGTCCTACACGGGTATCGGAGACGAGCAAGGCAACTATGTAATCAATGGCGACCTGATTCGTCGCATGCACCAAACCACGTATGGCTTCTACGCGCAGGATTCGTGGCGATTGCGTCCGAACCTTACAATCACCGTCGGCCTCCGTAATGAAGCACTGCTCCCATATGTAGCAGAAAACAAGAGCTATTCGTTTGCCACTTACGATCAGCTATTCGGCGTTTCTGGTACTGACAATTTGTTCAAGCCGGGAACTCTCACTGGGAGCCCGACAAATTTTGTTGAGCTGACTGGCTCCGGCCAGAAGCCATTCAATGAGGACCGCTGGAATCTGATGCCAAGCTTTGGCTTCAGCTACTCTCCAAATTGGAGGAGTGGAATACTGGGTTGGGCTAACGGTTCTTCGGGACAGACTGTGATTCGCGGTGGTTTCTCGCGAGCATCCGTTCGTGAGGGAACCAACGTATTCCAGGCGATTACCGGCTCCAATCCTGGACCAACATTCTCGGCTAACCGGTCCATCTCGTTGTCCGGGGCTAACAATCTTCCAGTCGGAACCTTGTTGCGCAACGGACAAGTGCCGGCAGCAAACAACGTTCCCTCGTCGGTAGTCTATCCGTTCGTACCAGCGATCACCGATTCAGTGAATGCGTTCATTCCTGATCTGAAGCTCGGCTACGTCGATTCATACACGTTCGGCATTCAGCGCGAAATTACCAAAGATACAGTGCTGGAGGTCCGTTACGTTGGAAACCGCGGTAAGGACTTGTGGCGTCAGTATGACCTGAACGAAGCGAATACACTTGAGAATGGTTATTTCAATGAATTCAAACTCGCTCAGCAGAATCTGGTTGCCAACATTAACGCAGGTCGTGGGTTGAACTTTAGATACTTCGGCCCAAACACTGGCACAGTTCCACTCCCGATCCACCTTGTTAACTTCCAGGGTGCGACGGTTAGCGGTCTGGGACCTTGTGGTGCTGCCAATGCAACTTGCGCGATCAATCCAACTAATCCGGCCCACTACCTTGCGTCAAACACCAACTGGACCAACGCTAACTTTACGGCTGCGTTGAACCCGTTGGCTCCCAATGTCTTTGGTATTGCCAGCACCCTTGCGTTTAGCACTTCGACGTTCCTTAACAACCGCAATGCGGTTTTAAACAGCACGTTGACCAGTGCGGCGCTCAAGGCGTTGGCGACGCCGAATTTCTTCCTCGTTAATCCCGCTTTGGCAGGTGGTGGTTCATTCCTTATCGACAACAGCACCAGGAGCTCGTACGACGCGTTCCAGTTCGAATGGCGCCGTCGCATGTCGAAAGGACTTCTGATCCAGGGAAGTTACACATTCTCCAAATCACAATCGAACTACTACGCCAGTAGTTCTTCGGTGTTCAAGAACTACTTCTCACAGCATGATCGTTCACTCGATCAGGGAATTAACCCGTACGACATCACTCACGCCTTCAAGACCAACTTCCTTTACGAACTTCCAATCGGTCGTGGACGCCAGTTCCTAAGCGGCGCGAACGGAATCGTTAATGGACTGCTTGGTGGCTGGGGGGCTAACGGATTTATCCGTTGGCAGAGTGGCAATCCGGTTAACTTCGGAAACGTTCAACTCGTCGGTATGGATCGGGATGAATTCCAATCGATGATAAGAATCCGGAAAGACCCAACGGCGGTCTTTTATCTGCCGGCCGACGTGATTACCAATACTTCGAGAGCCTTTGCCGTTAGTTTCGCCAGCGGTAGTAATCAACCGATTTATACCAACGGTGCACCCAGCGGCAAGTTTCTCGCGCCCGCAGGATTCAACAACTGCCTCCAGGAGTTTACCGGACGCTGCGGTAACACGAACCTCGTTGTTAAAGGACCGGCATTCATCAGAGCTGACCTGAGTCTTGTTAAGAAGGTGCAGTTCAATGAACGAATGAACCTCGAACTGCGAGGTGAGTTCCTGAATGCCTTCAACAACATCAACTTCCTGATCGGAAACCCGGCAAACGATTTGAATGGAGCACCACTGAGCGGCGTTATTGGCAATGCCTATCAGGACAGCTCCACCACGAACGATCCGGGTGGACGTCTGATCCAGATAGTTGTTCGCTTTAACTTCTAAACTCGAAGGTTGTCTAACCGGGGAGAGCGGCACGCCCGCTCTCCTCAACCTTTGCAGTTGCGGCGCCACTCGGTAGTGTCTGGTTTGGCTTCTCTGTGCGACCTCTGTGTCCTCTGTGTCTCTGTGGTTAGCGAAACTTGCAGAAAAGGACACCACAAAGACACAGAGAACACAGAGGTTGCACAGAGGAAACTAATTAGGTCACCAACCCCCACTCCGTTCTTTGCCCCGTTCAATCTTTGAAAAATCGCATCAGTCTAATTCGGAGGGACGTGAAATGGTCAAACTGCTCTGCGCTGGACTAATAATCGTTTCATCAATTGCTATTCTTTCTGCTCAACAAAACAAGCCCTGGTCTGAGTGGTCCAAGAAGGACGTCGAAAAAACGCTTAACGACTCACCCTGGGCCCAGACCCAGACGGACACAGATACTTCGGAGACGACTTACTCTCCCACAATCTCTCAAACCACCACTGCTCGCAGAGAAGACACTCGAATAACTGAAGCCAGCCGCGTCGAGTCAGGCGCGAAAAACTCTGCGATGTCCGTCAAGTACAGGATTCGCTTGCTGTCGGCCAAACCGATTCGAGAAGCATTTGCCCGCATGGTCCTGTCGGCACAACAAAACCCAGCGCCTGATTTTGCGCAACAACTTCAGGGTTTTGTCGATCGCGATTTCAGCGAGTACGTAGTCGTCGCTGTTACCGTTGAGGCATCTGATCAACGCTCCGGTGCTCCAATCGCGCAGTTATTTAGTAGTGCTACCGCCGACACTCTTAAGAACACCACCTACCTCGAACGTAAAGACGGCAAGCGATTGTTCTTAATGGATTATCGTCCGCCGGCAAACGATGGCATGGGAGCGAAATTCGTCTTCGCGCGCTCCGTGGATGGGAAGGCGTTTATCGGTGAAGGCGACAGTGTGAGATTCGTGTCTGAGTTCAACGAGAAAGTGAAGTTGAACGCGCGTTACAAAACTTCCGATATGACCTACAACGGAAAACTCGAGTATTGATTATGAAAACCGTTGCCTCCCTTTTTGTACTCATCTGTCTCATTGGGTGCTCAGTATTAACCCTCGGACAGAAAAAATCCGATGTCTGGACTGAATGGTCCAGGAAAGACGCAGAAAAATTGCTCAGTTCTTCTCCCTGGGCCCAGACTCAGATTGAGACGGATCTCACCGAGATGTTCTACAGCCCGACGTCGAACCGTGGTGGTCTGAATGCCGCAGGACGAGCAGCGCAGGGCGCCACGAATCAGGAAGTCACGCTTTCCTATCACATCCGTTTTTTCAGTGCGCGTCCGATTCGCCAGGCCCTTGCACGTCTTTATCAGCTTCAACGTCAACCAGCGGGGGAGGAATTGGAGGGCCTGGAGAGTTTCGCTAACGCAGTGCCGGAGAAGGTGATCATCGTAACCGTCAGTTATGAATCAAGTGACGGGCGAACGGCCGGCAGAGCCCTGCAAATATTCGAAAGCGCGATCACTGCCACGCTCAAGAATAAGGCTTACCTGGAAAGAAAAGACGGCACCCGAGTGTTCCTGCAGGAATACGTTCCGCCCGGGAAAGACGGGTTCGGAGCGCGCTTCGTGTTCCCTCGATTCTTACAGGAACGGCCGTTCATTACTGACGATTCAGGTGAGATTCGTTTTTATGCAGAGCTCGCCGATTACATGAAAGTGAACATGCGGTTTTCCGTTTCGCAAATGAAGTACAACAACCAACTCGAATATTGATGACCTGACTTGGAAGGGTCAGTACCACCTCGCGGTAGCGGGTGGGTGCGCAGCCTTTTGGATGCCATGACCTACATCGGCCGGCGACGATTTCTCTCGATCCTCTCGCACTCTGCGGCGGCAATCGCCTGCTGGCCAACAATAACAAAGGCATTCGATTCAACGAGCACCTGTTGGTTAGATCTCTGCGCTCCCTTCATAATCGAAGACCCTGATCGTGGCTTACATTCCGAAATAGTTTTAACCTCCGACACGTTCGTCGGTAGTAAGGGGCACGCGGATCGTCTTGATGCTACCGAATACGAACTCCACCTTTACGAGGCGAGCGGCGCTCCAATAAACAAGACTGGTCCAACTGCCAAACTCGAGGTCGCAGCAATGCAGACCACTGTGGTTCCAGTTCGCGATCTATTGCCTGCGGGAAAAAGCTTTTGGGGCGGTTTGAGAATTCGCGTTCGTCCGTTAACGCGCCAGCCAATGCACGCAAGCGATCTCTTCAGCTCGGCATTCATTCGTTGGCAAAGCGACAGCTCGTTTACGACGGTTCACGCCAATCCCGATCCACGCGAGTGGCAACGTCCCGACAGTTTCTTCTACTCGATGCCTTTCCCACCGCTCGAGGACTACAACTGCGTCTATAGCATCTTCAACCCGTATGATGAAATTAGCGCCGGAGACTTGATGCTGTACGATCGATTCGGCACTCCTCTGCGAAAGCACCCTTACAACCTGAAGCCACATTCATCGGTCGTTGTTGATTTGACCACAGGCGATTTCGCACGTGATCTGGATGAAACTTTCAGCCCGATGCGCAAGGATCAGTCGATGCTGGCTGCCGCCAAAGGCGGAACAATCGCGGTTACGAATCGTCCCGGCACAGTCAAGAATTTCGGTTACCTGTTGATCAAGCAGGCAGACAGTCCACGCTTCAGCATCGAGCACCCGATTCATCAACCACCTTTCAACCCGGCGCCGGCAAGAGTTCCATTCGATTCCACTGGTCGCTTCAAAGCTCAGAATATTTTGTACACGCCGCTGATATTTCGTTCGAAAAAAATCGGCGGCGTCACGCTCGAGTCGCGTGTACATCTGAGTTCGGGAGCGCCTGTCGAAGAGGCCCTCTGGTTTAGTCCATTCATGACGAATGAAAAAGGCGAGGTGGTGTGGCAAGCGGGAAAAGGATGCAACTTTCCAGCTTCAATCCCAAAGAATCAGATTGATCACGATGCGATCAGATTGCCGGGACAGCAGAGTTGTATTCTCGACTGCTCACAACTCGATCTGCCGAAGAACTTTTCAGGCGGACTGTCGCTGGCGATTACGCCACTATCGAACCACACGTTAATGAAGGTTGAGGTAAAGGCCACTGAATGGAATGCGACGACCTTCACGCATTTTCGTCCCGGACTGGCCGCGGCGCGCGCTTATCAAAAACCCGCCGCGCGCGAAGGAATAGCTACTGACTACATCGTTTCCGGCGCCTGCCTGAAGACTAACAAAAACAAGATCATCCGCGACGAAATCATCGCGGTAATAAATATTGATGACAAAGCGATAGCCGGAAACCCGACGTTGGAGTTGTTCACTCTGAGCGGTCTCACAAAGCGAATCAGACTGGGTAAGGTGCCAGCATATAGTTGTTGTCACTATCTTCTTTCGACATTGCTCACGGAGCCCATCGCCGCGACCGACTTAAGTCTCAGGTTGGTCGACGAGCAAGCCACTCTTCTAATGTCAGTCTTGCATCTCGATTACGTGCGCCAAGACATCGCCGCCGATCACGGCTCAGACCGTTTCTCAACCTATAGTGACTTCACCTGCAAAGTCAGTTAGGCCACGGATGAAACGGATTATTGAAGTATACTGCCCTGGATGGAAGCATTGGGCAGAAATCAATTAGCACTCGCCCCACTCGGCGCCGGTGATCTGATCGATCGTGCCCTCAGACTGTATCGTCGCCACTTTTTTGTACTCATCAGAACTGCCGCTCCACCAATCATCATCGTCGCCGCCGGCTGGATGCTGATGTCGATCAGCTTCCGCCAGATCTTCATCGTTGCCGACAGGAGCGAGCTCTTCCTGAATATCCTTCTACTGATTGCCTCCATCGGAATCAGTACGACCGGTTACCTTCTTATTCTGGTCGTGATGGGAGGCGCAACACGCACGCTCGTGGCCCATTTGCTGCGCAACGATCCAGTCACCGCCCGTGCTACATATGCGGCAGTGAAAGCTCGATTCTGGGGATTGATGCTGGCTTCAGTAATTATTTTGATCTTCGTTTCTTTCATGATGTACATCACGTTCTTCTTTGCTGAAATCGTGATTATCGCGTGCGTGTTTGCCGCCGCAGGACTATCAAACTTCGTACCCACTTGGCTAATCGCGATTGTGCTCAGCATCATTGGGTTGGGTGCGATTGCTGCCCTGATGCTGGGTTTTTTCTTTCTCGTGGGAAAAATCGCCTACGTTCCTCAAGTGATGCTCGTAGAAGGCAAGGGAGTATTCGAGGCAGTTGGACGCAGTTTCGTACTCGCAAAAGGCAACGCTCGTCGTCTGATGGCGATGACGCTGTTTACAACTTTCGCAACTATCTCAGCGTTGGTCCTTTTGATTGTGTTTATTCTCATCATCGGCGCGGTTAGCGGCTTCGAAGCGACAAACTCGGCCGAGTGGCCTGTTTGGTATACGACTTCTTACAGCATAATTGGCCCATTGAGCTCGATACTGCTTACTCCCGTCTGGATGCTCGGTCTTTCGCTGCTCTACGTTGATGAACGCGTCAGGCACGAAGGTTACGACATCGAATTGATGGCGGCGCGACAGCTCGGCGAAGTGCCGGATATTAACGTTACGTCACCGCTCGGAACGGCGCTGTATTCGATGGAGCGCAAAAAACTTCCGCCACCGCCCAGGCCATCAGGTCGTGTTCTGGACATCAGGTAATTAATGTTTCAACTGGCTTTGCACAAAAAGTCTAAGTCGCGCTCTTCTCTGTGCAACCTCTGTGTCCTCTGTGTCTCTGTGGTTGATGAATTCCCAGCAAAAACAAACCACAGAGACACAGAGGACACAGAGGTTGCACAGAGAAATTCCAGAACAAGGACTTTTTGTGCAAAGCCGTTTCAACTCTCAACATCGCGGCGTCGAAATCTGGCTCTTTCGCTGCTGGTGTTGCTTGTGAGTTGCACTAACGTTGTCGCCGTTCCACTCTCCAATTATCACCAGAACATCAAACGAGCGATCGAAACTCTGGAACCGCTCAGTCAAATCGACGATGAAGCAGACGTAGACGACATTGAGACTCAGTTTGAAGAGTCGTCCAAAACGGTTCGTTCAATTCTCCCTGAGCACGAGACCGTTGAATTCGAGGGCGACTCATATAAGGTGGACAATTCATGGCTGCACAAATCGCTCGACGAGCTCGATCAGTCGGCGGATCGCTCAAACAAGATTGCTCAAATCCTCGCAACTCTGCGCGCGCTCGAAGCACGAGTTGCGGATCGTCAGAGTCCCGGCCGCTTGGCGGATAGCAAGGAACAAGCAAAAGGCCGGCTTGAGAACATACTTAAGCGTCCGGAATACAACACCGGCGCACGCGGTTCGAATGCACTTGCTCGTTTACTCCAGGACCTGATGAACTGGTTGGAGAAATTTCTTCCAAAGCGCAATTTTGGTACGGGCGGCGTAAGTTTTATCAGCGTTATTGCGCAGTTCGTTGTTTTGGCACTCGCGGTTGCTGTGATCGTTTACGTCCTCAAAATTGTGCTGAGTTGGTTTTTGGGACGTTCGAAAAAACCGAAGCGGAAAAAGATAAAAGAGCCTCGAATCGTTTTAGGTGAGACACTCGCACCGGATGCGACTGCCACAGATCTGCTTGCGGAAGCCGAAGCACTCGCGCGCCAGGGCGATCTGCGTGCTGCAATTCGTAAAGCCTACATCGCGTTGCTGGTTGAATTAGGCGAACGTAAGTTGATCAGCCTGGCTCAGCATAAAACCAATCGCGACTATCTGAACTCCCTCCGCAGCGAGCCACAGATTCATTCGCGCATGCGCGGTCTCACGGATAGTTTCGAACGACATTGGTATGGTTTTGTCGCCGCCACGCCGGATGACTGGCAGGACTTTCGTTCCGGTTATCTTGCTACATTGGAAGGTGGAACCAACTGACGATGCGCCAGCGACTCGCCATTATTCTCACCTTCGTAGTGATCATTGGATTGCTGGTTATTCTGAACTCGGTCACACAACTGAAGCAGGAAAAAGTTCAGGACTTTGAATTAGCTCCAAACCGTTCTACCTACCACAACGGACCAACAGGTCTGCGGGCGCTGCACGACTTTCTCAATGAGTCGGGCTACAAGATCATCCGTTGGCGTGAAACACCAAAGAAATTACTGGGAGATTCGGGAAAGCTCGTCACTACTTTTGTAGTGGTGGGCCAAACTCAAATCCCCTTCGGCGCCGACGATGGACGCTATTTGCACGATTGGGTGGCAGCCGGTGGACGTCTTGTACTTATCGATCGCAAACTCCAGGAACTGGCACCTGAGTCTCTCGGTTGGAAAATCAACGCACGTACGCTTGATATGCCTGACCTTAATGTGGACCCGGCTAATTCGAGTCAGATGACCGGTGAGGTTACTGCGCTGCAACCCGTTCAGCCGACTGTTCTGACAAGCAGCGTACAATCGGTATTGCCTTCTCGTTTTGCAGCGCGGTTGACGGTTATGCCTCGTGCTGAGAGAGATGAGTCAAACGACGAATCAAAGGAAGAGTCACCGCCTGTTGTAAGGCAGACTTCCAGCGACGTTCCAAGACGGGCAATAACCACTAAACCGCCGCCAGAAATAACAGCTTATTCTTCGCCGGCGCCCGTCGTGCATATCGCCGATAGCAGAGGCGCACTGGTCCTCGACTATACGTACGGTGCGGGCAAGGTCGTAATACTCAGCGATCCCTACATCGTTTCGAATGGCGGCATCAAGCTAAACGATAATTTGCAACTCGCGATTAATGCGATTACCGGACGAGACGGTGTGATTGCTTTCGATGAATATCACCAGGGTCGTGGAGTCACGGAAAACGCTTTTGCCGCTTACTTTGCCGGTACTCCAGTGCTGGCGTTGGCAGCACAAATCGGCCTGCTGGCTCTGTTGATAATATGGACCAGTGCGCGACGGTTCGGGCGTCCCTTGCCGTTGCCACAAGTCGACCGACGCTCGAGTCTGGAGTTTGTCGCTTCGATGGCTGAGCTGCAGGAGCGTTCGCGTGCATTTGATCTCGCCATCGAAAACATTTACACACGCACGCGCCGCGTTCTCGCACGACTTGCCGGACTGGATTACAACAGTTCGCGCTCTGAGATTGCCTCTCGTGTAGCGGAGCGATCGACAATTGATGAGCACCAATTAGAAACATTGATGCGTCAATGTGAAGAAGCGATCAACGGTGCGCCGACTTCCGCCCGGCAGTCGCTCGATCTAGTGAGACGACTGCGCGATGTAGAAAGAAGACTTGGGCTGCTTGCTCGCCAGAGAGATGAGCGACAAGCAGCAGAAAAGATTTGATCTTTGTACTTTGAACTCTGTACTTTGTGACAACAGATGCCTGAGACCGTCTCCTCTACTGTCGAACACATTAGAACTGAACTGCGGAAAGTAATCGTCGGACAAGACGATGCGATCGAACAGATCGTGATCGCATTGTTAGCCGAAGGACATGCGCTCGTTGAGGGCGTGCCCGGCACGGCGAAGACGCTTACCGTCAAGACGCTATCGCGAATCATCAACGCGAGCTTCAGCCGCATTCAGTTTACGCCGGACCTGATGCCGTCGGATATAACCGGCACCAACGTCTTCAATATCGCCACGTCAAATTTCAATTTGCGTCGTGGCCCAATATTTACGGACATTTTGCTTGCCGACGAGATCAATCGCACACCGCCCAAGACTCAAGCAGCATTGCTCGAGGCGATGGAAGAACGTCAGGTGACTATCGACGGCGATGCTTATCAGCTACCGCCAATCTTTACTGTGCTGGCGACTGAAAACCCAATCGAATACGAGGGAACGTATCCGTTGCCCGAGGCTCAGCTTGACCGGTTTCAACTCAAGATCCTGCTCGACTACCCGAGCGAAGAGCACGAGCGCGAGGTGGTAGCGCGTTGGAATGCCGGTTTCAATTCAAAGCGATTGGAGGAGGTCGACATACAACCGCTTCCCGATCCGGAGGCGATCATTCATTGCCGCAGGGAGGTTGCACGGGCGCAAATGGAACCCGGCGTGCAACGTTATGCTGTTGATCTCGTGAGGCGCACACGCGTGCATCCGTTCATTCATTACGGCGCGAGCCCGCGTGCTTCAGTTGCACTCTTGCTCTGTTCGAAAGCACTGGCTGCGATTCGCGGTCGCGACTTTGTCACCCCTGATGACGTGCGCGACGTTGCGTTGCCGGTCCTGCGGCATCGATTGACGTTGCGCGCCGAGGCTGAACTAGATGGCGTTACGCCTGATTCGGTGATCACCGATATTTTGAAATCCGCCGAAGTCCCCAGATAAGGCCATCCACAGATTACACAGAATCTGCGTAATCTGTGGATGAATTGGTTAATCATTTTGTCTTTCGTTTTCACAAAGCTCTTCTACTTTCTCGCTGCACTCGGGCTCATTCCCTTGTCGTTGTCGTGGCAGCAACCGTGGTTGCGTTGGGTTGCGCTTGGCTACGACATCCTGCTTCTCGGCGCCGCTTTTGCTGAGTCAAGATTCTGTCATCTTCCCAAAGGTCTGATGATCTCACGCGAGTTTAGTAGCCGCTTCGCGATGGGAGCGGAAACCGAAGTTCGCATTCACATTCAAAACGCTTCGAATCGATCGGTCTCGTTGAAGGTGAAAGACGAGTACCCGCCGCAGATGAGCTTGAGCGGGATGCGAGAAGGTCGCATAGACGTGGACGCGCAGACTTCAGCCACACTCATCTATGAAGTCAAACCACCGCGGCGAGGCAGGTTTGAGTTTGGTCAAACTGCTTTGCGCTTTCGCTCGCGATTCAGACTTGTCTGGTGTCAAACAAAAGTTGTCGAGCCCACAACCGTAAAGGTTTATCCAAACATGCGGCGCGCGCGCGAAGCTGAACTAAAAGCACTCGGAGCCCGCTCCGTTGTTTCTTCGCATCGCAAGACTTCGTGGCGTGGTGAGGGACGCGAGTTTGAATCGATGCGCGACTACGTGCGCGGCGATGAGTTGCGACACATTTCCTGGACTGCAACCGCGCGCCGCGGAAAACTCACCACGCGCCAGTATCAGATTGAACGCGACCAAACCATTCTGATCGCGCTCGATGCTGGCCGGCTCATGACGGCGCGAATAGAACAGGAAACAAAACTCGATTCAGCCGTACACGCAACGCTTGCCTTACTTTCAGCAGCCGCTCGCGCTGGTGACAATGCGGGTCTCGTCGTGTTTGGCCGTCGCATAAAAAGTTATCTGCCGCCCAGTCGTGGTCGCGACCACATCGACGCGGCCCTCGAGGCTCTCTACGCAGTTGAGCCGGAAATGATCGAGCCTTCATATGCGAATGCGTTTGAGTTCATCGCGATGAACAGTAAACGTCGCTCGCTGGTTGTTTTGTTGACTGACCTGGTGGATGAGGAAGGTTCGAAAGAATTATTGACTTCGCTTCACCTCTTGCGACCGCGTCATTTACCGCTGGTAGTTACGATCGCTGATCGAGATCTGAAAGCGGTGGTGCGGCAGGTTCCCGGATCAGTCAGGGAACTCTTCACGCAGTCAGTTTCCGAAGAGATCATTCATCATCGAGAAGCCGCGCTTCGCTTAGTTGAATCAATCGGAGGCCTGGCCCTGGACGTAACCGCCGCCGCCCTCGCACCAGCGTTATTGGAAACCTATCTGCGAGTAAAAGAACGCGGCTTATTATAAATTTTTCTGATCTGCGTTTATCCGCGTTCATCCGCGGCTGACTTTTCGTGGCCGACGAGCAGCAGGTAGGAATACAGCGCCACGCCTGTGACGATCGCGATGGTGTACTTGATTCGCGGATCCATTGGCACAGGCGAAATGAAACCCTCAATCGTGCCGGCGAGCACGAGTAGAATTGCGACTCCGATCATCAACCGCACAGCTTCCATACCGCGAGTCTTGAGTGCGTCAGCACGTGTCAAATTTCCGGGCATGATCATGGCACTACCGATCAACAAACCTGCTCCGCCCGCTATGAAGATGCACGAAAGCTCGACCACTCCGTGAGCCACCATAAACGTCACCAGGTCATTGCCGAAGCCAGCGTGATAAGTCAGCGCAAGCACTGAAGCAATGTTGGCGCCGTTAAAAGCAAGAAAGAAAAGCGTGCCGATTCCGAGAGTTGCGCCGAATGCGAACGTGTAGATCGTGACCCGAATGTTGTGGGTCATGATCATGCTCGCGCCTTCCTGGTTCGCCTCGTTGAGCCGTTCCCACCAGTGCGTCTTCGTTTCGATGTACGTCTCACGAAATGCCGGTTGCACGCCGACAAGTTCTGAGAACTCCGGATCGTAACGCGTGGCGACAAAACTGAAGACTGCAAAAACTGCGAAGACCGAAAACGAGAGAAGCGTGTAGCGCCACGTGCGCCGGAATGTCTGCGGCAGTTCGTGAGTAAAAAAGCGCCGGATGCGTTTGCCACCCTGAGCATCCGCACGATAGATGCGACCGTGCGCGCGTATAACGAGGCTGTTCAGATAATTGACCAAACGCGGATCGCGCGACTCGGCGCGTGCGATGGCGAGATCTGAAGCAGTGCGACGATAGATGCGTCCCAGCTCGCGAACCTCGTCGCGGTTCAGGCGGCGAAGTGATGAAGTGTCGAGTAACTTCAGTAGCTCCTCGAGCCGCTGCCAGGCGTTCTTCCGTTGGTTGATGAATCGATCCGGAGGCACGTTCAAGAAGATACCTGATTTATCCAGATTTATCTGCAAAATCTTGTAAATCCTGTCTAAGATATATTCATGCAACCACGCCTCGTAGAGTGCATCCCGAACTTCAGCGAAGGCCGACGGCCTGAAACAGTTCGACTGATTGCGGACGCGATCGCCGCGATTAAACCTGCCTGCGTCCTCGATACGCATATCGATCCCGATCACAATCGATCGGTAATCACTTTCGTCGCGCCTCCTGAAAGAGTAGTTGATGCGGCGGTTAGTGCTGTCAGGCGAGCTTCAGAACTTATCGACATGCGCACGCACTCCGGTGAGCATCCGAGGCTTGGTGCTACTGACGTGCTGCCATTCGTGCCACTCGATGGCGTCTCGATGGACGATTGCGTCAGAATTGCTCACGAAGCGGGAACGATCATCGCTCGCGAGCTATCGATCCCCGTCTACTATTACGAACGAGCTGCTTTGCGTCCGGAACGCGTGAATCTTGAAGATGTTCGTCGTGGGGCATTGGAATTGCTCCGCGAACAAATCACGAGTAATCCCGAGCGCGCGCCAGACGCGGGGTTTGCCCGAGTTCATGAATCCGCCGGCGCGATTGCAGTTGGCGCACGTCCGTTTCTGATCGCCTTCAACGTAATTCTTCGTAGCCCCGACATCGTGATCGCCCGCCAGATCGCTCGCACAATCCGTGCGCGCAACGGCGGACTGCCATTCGTCAAGGCACTCGGGTTTAGCTTGCAGACACGCGGCCTGGTCCAGGTCTCAATGAATCTGATCAACTACGAAGTAACAGCAATGTCTGCGGCGTACGATGCGGTCGAACGCGAGGCTGTTCACATGGGAGTCGAAATTGAAAGCGCAGAGCTCGTTGGTCTCATCCCGCAAAACGCTCTCGACCGAAATGCCGCTTACTTCTCCAAACTCGAAAACTTCTCCGAGTCCAAAATCCTCGAACACCAGATCGATCAGTGCTCATCTCTTTAAAGATCAGTAAAAATCCGCGGCTAAGTCCCAAGCTTGATAATCGCGCGTCGCAGTTTTTCATCTTTCTGTATAACTCTCAGATACTGAACTTCTTCACGACTCGCTTTGGCTCTTGAAATTTGTGCAAGAGCCTGCTTTTCTTCAGCATTCAACCCGCGTTGTGCTTTAAAGCCAATGTTGCGGATCTGAAAATGATCCCAGTCCCCAACCCGATCACGGTCAAGCTCAAAGATCATCGGACTCGCTGCGAGCTTCCGCAGCCTTGTTGCCGAGGTGCGATATCCCTGACGCGTTTTGATCTTCTCTTCTTCCTTCAGTGCTAATTGCAAAACTTCTTTACGCGTCGGCCTAAAGCCAAGCTTGCGATAAAACCAAAACGCGCCCGATTCGATTCCTTCCTCGTTTTCGTATCCGATTTGGTACGGGTCGAGCCAGAACGATCGCGTGCCGGTGAAATGGTGAAAGACGTTTAGCGTGCGCGCATACAACCACGCCGTTTCACCATCGCGAAACGTGTAGTACAAGTTGAATCCGCTCTCCATTCGTTCAAACAGTGAGATTCCTTCGAAGTAACCAATCGGCACACTGTTCTTGTAGATCATAGCGGCGTGAACGGCGCGAAGCGGCAAACGTTTCTCCTGCGGTAGACCCGTCAGAAACAGCTCTACGCCACGTCCTAACTCAACACGATAAACGTGTTTCGGATCGCCGTGAGTAAAACCGTAGAGCTCTCGATAACGAATCGTCGACGTTGCGCGCGCCATGTCCAGCGCCTTCTCACCTTGTGGCAGCGACAACTTTTGCAACCGCGGCGAGGGCGCGGCGAGTTCTTTTCGCAAGTCAATCTCGCGTCGTTGAATTAATGGACCACTATGATAAAACGGTTTGCTGACAGGCGCTCGCATGCCTGTGCGCGACGCGTTAAAGCGCGGCTTCCAGGAGACGTAAATCTGTTGCGAATTGTAGAGTTCGGCGCGTTCAGTGTCTGGCTTTGGTAGTTCGTTGAAGCGTTCCATTAACCACGCCAGCTCTGAACGTCCTTTACGCGCGGCTGCCAGCCAATTGCGATAAGGAACGTTTGCTTCCACCCACGCGTCTTCTTCCAACAACGGCATGAATCGCGGCCACGTTTCGGCGAGCCGGTATTCATTCTCAAACCATTCCCAATCAATTTGCACCTGTGATGAGAAGCGCTGCTGAAGCCAGCGAACGATGTAAAAGTTGAACGTGTCGGTAACAGAAGTTCCAGCGATGCCTGAGACTTCGGGATGTTGCAGCGGCGAGATGTCGATCTCTTTTTCGACCAGATACGACACTCTGTTTGAAAAACTTCGAAGCTCCCTTTCTACGCTGCGTGCCATCGAAGCCGTTTGCGTATAAGCCCGGAGGAACAGAAGGATCTCGTGATAGCGAACGAGTGAATCCGTATCGTTAAACTTTTTGCGTGTTAGTTGTTCGAGTAGACGTTCTATGCGACGCGAGGCAGCAGGAGTGAATTGATTTTTCAGCTCATCGAGTTGGTTGAGAAGCTCTGTAGTGTTGTCGCGCGGCACGATTCGTTACGCTCGTCGGATAAACTTCGCAGCAATCCACCCTACCAGCACCAGCACCGACAGGATGATCCAGTTGTAACGATCGCCGTAAGTGACGCCCGGAAAATGATTGCTGATCATGATAAAGACGACCGGCACGGCCATGAATGTGTTTTGCTTGGAGCGCAACTTGGCCTGTGCTGAAAGTCTGTCATCGGGCTTGCGTCCCTCGTTGAGCGCCGCAATCATCTTTTTTTGTGCCGGCAGGATGTGCATCCAAACATTGGCCGCCATGATCGTACCGAAGATTGCGCCAAGATGAATGTAAGCCGCGCGCGCACTGAAAACTCTAGTTAGACCAAAAGCCACTATGACGATCAGCACATATGCGATCGCTGCAAACAGCTTTTCGTTACGGCCGAGCGGCGACAACATCATCATGTCGTAAATAAATCCGCACGCGAAGATTATTCCGATACCGAGAGCGACAGCTACACCGAGACTGAGTTCGCGCACATCCGGATCGATGAGTGCACCGCCGCCGAGATAGTAAATGAGGACTAACAGCGCGAAACCACTGAGCCACGTCATACCGGCTTCCCAGCGAAACCAATGCAGCGTGCGCGAAACGAGGTCAGGAATCTTTCGTCTCTCGACAACGTAAAAGCCGCCACTATGGACCATCCAGACTTGCGCCGGCGTCCCGGTGTTCAGAGTAGCCTTCTCTTCTTCGGTCAGGCGTGCATCAAGCCAGGTGAAGTAATAAGTGGTGCCGACCCACATGATTCCGGCGAAGACGTGTATCCAGCGAAGTAGCAGGTTCAGCCATTCACTGAGGGTTGGGTCAAGGATCATTTGTCTTTGGCGGTTTACCTAACTCCCACGATACGTTGAATAACCGTATGGGCTGATCAGAAGTGGAACGTGGTAATGCTGAGAACCGTCGTCGACGTTGAATACGATCGTTACCTGAGGATAAAAGCAGCCGGCACTGAGCGACGAGAAATATGGTTCAGTGTCAAAAACTAAGCGGTAAGTGCCGACGGATACCGGCCGATCGACGAGAAAGAACGGTTTCACACGACCATCAGTGTCGGTCCATGCATGGCTCAACTCGGTCCAGCTCTCGTCAGTGTTCTGTAATTCGAGAGCAACGGCGACACCACTCGCTGGCGTTCCCCTGGACGTATCGAGTACGTGGGTTGAAATCGTGCTCATCGTCGCGTGCAGTTTATCAGAGTTTGAGGCGGATCGAACGTACTGTAGGGGCGGCCCTCCGTGGCCGCCCTCGATTGATGGCCCTGTATTCACGGGCGCGATTTAAATCGAGGGCGGCCACGGAGGGCCGCCCCTACAGTACGTTCCATGGCGATCAAGGGTTAAGAAGTTTCTTCAGTCGCAACTGGGTAATTTTGGCCTGTTCGGTGGCCGCGAGACGTAGTTCGGTATCTGAATCGTGGTTGAGCCGTTCTTGTAGTGCTGCCAGCATTTCGTCAGAGGTTTTGCCGGAAGCGCAAATAATGAAAATAAAGCCAAACTTTTGCTCGTAAGCGCGGTTGAGTGCCGCGAGCGAATCTACCGTATCCTGAGACGCGCTGCTGACGCCTGCCTGTTCGTGGCCCGACCACTGCTGCGATTGCGCCGAAACCTTGTCGCTCGCCTTTTTCTCACCGATTTTTGGATGACTACGGAACGCCTCGAGCCAGTCCTCCGGCGTTAGTGACCACCACACTCGATCGGCATGTTTGAGTATGAATTCAAGAGTTGAAAAAGGCCGATCATCACACATCTGTTCGGCCCAACGCGTCGAGCCACAGCATTGTCGCAATTCTCCTGTCGCGTCTTTAGCATTGAGCGAGTTTAACCACGTAATATCGTGCATCGACATTAATCGGCAACGGTACCATAGACGCGCAGACGGCTTATGCCACCGTCAGGGAAAATACTGAACCGAAGATGCGAAGCCACGCCCGTGTCTGACAATTCTTCGTCAAAGAAGTGTCGTGTGTGGGCTTGCAGTTTAGTGCGCGACAAGACATTGGACCATGCCGTTGTTAGATCGGTGAGAGTTTCGGCAGTTGCATCGGGAAGATTGCACGCTTCGAGCGAACAGCTTTCGGGGAAGTTGCCTTTAAAATGCGCAGTATCGACTTCGATACGCTTGATCTCACCTGGCTTGGCGAGCTTTATGATGGCCCAGTCGTGACCTGGACCACGACGACGCTTTGTCTCCCAGCCGTCACTCATGTTTGCCGCGCGGCCGGGCATGATCAGGTTATGACGATGGCCGAAGAACATGTCGCTACAGGAGAGCACGAGTGCGCCGTTTTCGGCGGCAGCGAGATCGATGTAGCCGGCGCGTTTGAGTCGGTCCCAGTCAGGCACGACCTCACCGTAAACACGCAGTCGTGCGACGCCACCGTCGGGGTAGATCTTGAAGCGAAGGTGTGTGATTCGTTCTTCGTAGCTGATGGGAAATGGATTTTGACTGTCGCCACTGAGTTGCATTTGCGGGAGGAGTGGCACCCACTGTACGTCTTCGCTCGTCAACTCTTGTTCTGTTGGCACGCCTGAGAAGGTTGCGCCTTCGAGTGAGCAATGTTCGGGGTAGTTGCCGCGAAAGAAACTGGTGTCGACTACGATGCCGCGAACAATGCCGGGAAGGCCGAGTCGGATGATGCACCAGTCAAAGCCGGGTGTGCGACGCCGCCGGCTCTCCCAGCCATCCATCCACTTGCCACGATCGGTGTACTTGTCCGGAATAAATATGGGCGCACTGGCCTTAAGCAAATTCTCTTTGGGCGCAAAAAAATCATCATTCGCCACCAGCACCGCGCCACCCAGTCGCTCAGACGCAAGATCGATCAGTTCAGTGAAATCCATATTAGCCACAAAAAGGCACAAAAAGCACAAAAAGAGAGGACGGTTGAAATCCTAATTCAGAATATACTTTTTGATCTCCAATCGTGCAGCGCCAAAATTAATTAGCAATCCGTGTTCGATTCGCGAAGCTCGTAGATAGCCCAACAATTGAGCAGTGTGTTCATCAACTAGCATGCGAACGCTCTTTATCTCGCAGATCAACTGATTCTCGATCAATAAATCCGCTTTAAGGTCTCCGAGCAGCGTTCCGTCTTCATCGAACACTTTTACTTCCTGTTGCTGCTCAACAACGACGCCCTTCTTTCTTAACCGATGGGCCAGCGCGTTTTCGTAGATTTGTTCGCGGTGCCCGGTACGCAAATAATTATGAATCTCGAAGCTCGTTTCGCGAATTACATTACACAGCGTGAAGATATCACGTAGGTGAGGTTTGTTATTCATGTGAGGTTCCTTTCTTTTGTGCTTTTTGTGCCTTTTTGTGGCTATGTCTTTCTTATTAGCATGTGGCCCGTTGGCTTGTCTACAAAGTGGCCTTCGTCGTATATCTTTTTGCCGCGGAGGAAAGTTTTCTGCACTACACCATTCAACACTTCGCCTTCGTACGGTGTGATTTTGTGGCGATGGTGGAGGGACTCGGCGGCGACCGTGAATTGCTGGTCGGGGTTCCAGATTACGAGGTCGGCATGGCTCCCGGCGGCGATTGAGCCTTTTGGTGGCGCGAGGGAGACTTGTCGTGCCGGGTTTGCACAGAGCCATCGCGTCACGTCCTCCAACGAGAACCCGCGGCGACGCGCTTCGGTCCAAACAACCGCCAAGCGGAGTTGCAGTGATGCAATTCCACCCCACGCCTTCATGAAGTCGCCACTTTCACGCAACTTCATCTCTCCCGGGCAAGGCGAGTGATCGGAAACGACGAAATCGATCGTTCCATCTCGCAGTCCATCCCAAAGCTCTTCGCGATTCGTCTCTTCGCGAATTGGTGGGCAACACTTGAACTCCGTCGCGCCATCGGGAACTGTCTCGGCTGCGAAGTGTAAATAGTGTGGACACGTCTCAGCCGTGATCTTGACTCCAGCCTCCTGCGCCTCTCGCAATTGCGGCAACGCTTCGGCTGACGAAAGGTGAACAATGTGAACTCTTGTATCGAATTGACGACTCAACCGAATCATCAACTCAATCGCATCATTCTCCGCGGCGCGTGGGCGCGAGTTAAGAAAACTCCGGTAGTCGCCGTCAGTGGCATCAGTCCTGATCGATCCTGGTAATTCAGCGTGAACGATCAACATAGCGCCGAGTCGTGTAAGCTCGGGCATCGCTTCGCGCAGATCTTCCTCAGTTACATGTGGAAACTCATCAACGCCTGAAGGAACAAGAAAACACTTGAACCCAACCACACCTGCGGCAAACATCCTCGCCAACTCCGGCGTGTTACCCGGAACAACACCTCCCCAAAATCCAACGTCAACAAAACAATCGCCGCGTGCGGTGTCCAGTTTAGTCTCAAGGTTTGCCAGTGTCGTCGTCGGCGGAATCGAATTCAGTGGCATGTCGACAAGCGTGGTGACGCCACCTGCCGCAGCAGCTCGCGTTGCACTTTGAAACCCTTCCCACTCGCTTCGGCCCGGAGCATTGATGTGAACGTGCGTGTCGACGAGCCCCGGCATTAGCAGTGAATCATCATCAGCATCGATGACTTCACAGTCATCAACCACATCTTCATAGTCGCCCACAAAAACAATTCGCTCCTCGCGGATATGGACCGAACGAGGAGCGATTGCATCGGGCAATACAACCCTTTGACCGCGGATGATTAAATCAGGAGCCGCCATCTCAACTTACTCGAACCTTGGCGGTGGCGGCGGCAAATTCTCGTAATTCTCACCTGGACCAGCCAGGCCGAAGACCTGTTCGTAAGCCGATGCAATGGCGGCGTACACAATCGGGAAGACGAGAAACATGCCGACGTAGCAGAGCAGTATGCCGGCGATGCTCAGCAACGATGAAAGTATCGACATCCCCAGCAGCCGCCAGAAGTTCGCAATTGCTGCTTTGAAGCTAAGCTTAACGGCATCGAGGCCCTGCAATTTTCTGTCGACAATGAGCGGGTAGGCAAACGTGAATCCGATCGAGATGAAGATCACGACGAGCATCACGACCACCCAAAAGACGATGAAGCCGCCCATTACGCCGAACATCGCCGCCGGGCTCGGTTCGCCACCACCCTGCGCCGCCATCGACACAATCATGGTGATGTAGAAAAAGAAATATGCCGGAATCACGATCGCAAGGATCGGAACGACATGCAGTAACGTTGCGACGAGGCTCGGCCCAAAGAAGTCGAATCCCTTGAACATGGTTCCGAACTCGATCGGCTCTCCGCGTCGTTTCTTAAAGAACGTCAGGTACAAACCACACATCATTGGTCCAAGCAGAATTCCCAGTGGCACTGCTCCTCCGATGAGGACCGCGATAAAAGTCATGCCGACGAACAGCCAATATTGATCTTTGATCAGCTCCCACCCGTGTTTAAGGCATTGAACTGGCTCTACGGCTTGTCGTTTGAAAGGGATCTCAGGGGTCATCTTTTTTTCCTGCTAACTGGGAATGTACGAACTTGTAGAACACTAATTACAGAAAGATTCGATGGAATCTGGGCGGTTGAAGCACAGTCGAATAGCCACCTCCATACGGAGACTTGTAATGCGTCGCCGAAAATGGAACGAAGGTGTAAGACATTTGCCCGGGTTCTTGAAACCAGAATCCCGTATTTCTAAATCGATTTCGCCGCACTCTGGTTAATTGAGTCACCCTGGCCACCGTCACGCGCCCATTGTACATCTGTCCTTCACCGCGATGGTGGCTCCAATAATCAAAATTGTCGTAACGCTTCTTATCGCAATCGACAACTGTATCGCCGGCAATCCTCCGACATGCGCCTACCGATCGTTCGTTAAAGATCACTTTGCCTTCACGGACCGTGATCGCTTCGCCGTCTGATCGAACGTCAATGCGGTAGTTTCCCAGATCGTCCAGCACCACGGACTTGGATGGTCCGCTGAGGGTAATCTGTGACCCCAGCTTTCTTTCAAACCGTGCTACGTCGACTATGGCAGAGCCTCGCAGTAGTTTGAGTGACACCGAGTCGGTTGAGAGTTCCTTGAACAACAATTCGGATGAACCATCGAGGCGAACGTGCATGTCAGGAAACAGCACCAGCTCCACAAAGCTACTCTTGCCGGTTCGCACCGAATCACCAGTCACGAGTTGTGACTTTTCATTAAGTGGCTTCCACTCGCCTGCGTGACTAAACTCCACACCAGCTTCCACGAAGTTTACTGTTCCGGGTTTAGCCGAAATAACGCGTCCCTTGTTATTGTTCAATTCCTCTTCTGGTGCTTCCAGAGTCACCGGGTTCACGCCCGCCCTGGCTTTCTTCGTCCACGTATCGCGCTTCAGCGACCTGTTTGCTTTCACTAGTTTCTCCGCGCGTTCGCGAGCCCACTTATCAAAGCCGTCTTCATTGCGGCCATCGATTTCATCTACCGCAACGTTTCCATTTGCGGCGACACCGCGTCGCTTCTCTTTGACGCGCTGACCATTTATCAACGCCTCACCGTCTCGTGCGACCAACTCTGTCCGATCGCCGGCTGAAGCGTTTATTCGATATATGCCGGGTCGAGTGATGAACACTTCGGCATTCGGAGTGAGCACGCGGATCAGTTCGTTGGCCTGCTCATGAGTATAGAAGAAACTCGGTGAACTACCTCGTTCCAGAATCTCGATACTAATCGTCCCTCGATTGAGTTTGAGTCGTGTCTTGTCGTGCTCGTCGCTGAAGATCTGGAACTCACTATTGTTGCCGACGCGCAAAAAGTTTCCGGGTTGTAGCAGTAGTTCAGCATAACCCTCATCGGTGTAGACGAAATCACCTTCTTCCAACCTCAGCCCCGGCTCCAGAATAAACTTGCCTTGACCCCGCTGGTAAATCACTGCGCCCTTAACAGCGTTGGCCCGGACTCCGCTCATGAAGCCCTCGAAATCGGGTTGCGCTATCAAGCGGGTTGCGCTCAACGCGATGAGGAGTAATAAAGTTGGCCAACGCCAAAAAGCTGTGCGCGGTGGGGGTAACATCTACAAGTAAACGCGAGCTAAGTTTCTAAAGTTGATAGAAAGTCAGTGAGCAAGTTTTGGGCGACCTGCAAACGATACTTCGCGGTCGAGCGAATATCGTCGATCGGGGAGATTTCTCGCGACAGACTCGCGCAGGCTGCCCGAGTGGTTTCAGCGCCGGGCCTTTGTCCGCGCAACGTATTCTCTGTTTGCACGCAGCGAACGATTATTGGCGCTACACTTCCAAGAGCGATTCTTACATCTTCGATGTGTCCCTGGTCAATACGTGCGAGCCCCGCAAAACAGACTTTCGAAATCGCCTGGGCTTTACGCGTGCCGACTTTGCGGTAGTAATGAGACGCGCCGCGAGTGTTGCGTGCTAGTCGAATACGAGCCAGCAATTCATCGGGAGCGATATTCATCTGCTTATACGCGGTATGGAAACCATTGTACGGAAGCCAGCGTGAGCCGCCAGTCGAGATCAATTCGATTTCGGCGTCGTAGACGAGCAGTACCGGCGGAGAATCTGCCGCCGGTGAAGCGTTAACGACATTGCCGCCGAGTGTGCCGCGATTTTGAATGGCGAGACCGCCTGTCTCACTCGCGGCCTGACACAACATCGGAAACTCGCTTTGCAAAATCGGGTGTGCCTGAACTTCGGTGTAAGTTGTTAGCGCGCCGAGAGTGACGTGAGTGTCAGTTACATCGATTCCACGCAGTTCGCTCAAGCCCCAGATGTTAACGTAGTTGCGATGGCCCAACTTACCGGCTTCAAGCAGGACCATCAGGTCGGTGCCGCCGGCGAAAGGTTTCCAAACACCCGGTTCGGTGTTTAGCAACGCCAGTGCATCCGCGAGCGAACCAGGCATTCGTAACTCGTAATTTGGAATGAAGGCTCTCACTTTTGATAAGCGCGCACTACCGATTCGAAGATCTTCATGTAGCCGGTACAGCGACAAAGATTACCGGCCAGGCCGTTGCGAATTTCGTTCTCGTTTGGTTGGGGATTTCTGTTGAGCAGATCGACTGCGGCCAGGACCATTCCCGGCGTACAAATGCCACATTGTGCACCGCCGTGATCGATGAATGCCTGTTGAACTGCATGCAGTTCTCCGTTGCCGGCGACGCCCTCGATCGTTGTGATTTCAGCGCCGTTCACCTGGGCCACCGGCACGAGACAACTGTTCACAATCTGCCCATCAATGATAACGGTGCACGCGCCACACTCCCCCTCGCCACACCCCTCCTTGGTGCCCGTCAGGTGCAGCTGTTCTCGCAGCACATCCAGCAAGCGCGCCATCGGAAACCCCTCAACGCTGCGCTCCTCGCCGTTAACTTTGAAGTTGATTTGCATAACCGGCCTGTTACCAGTCGGCAAGAATACCATGTACGTGATTTGGACGTTATTGTAGGGGCGGCCCTCTGTGGCCGCCCTTGGTTGGAATCGTGTTCGCGGTACCCGAGACCGTTAAATTCTTGAACCTTCTGCGCAAACCAAGGGCGGCCACGGAGGGCCGCCCCTACAATAACGCCCAAATCAGGTTATTACTGCGAGGTTAGCGTGACTTAACAAACGGCTCCATCAACGTCTCGGGCAACAACGGAACCTGGGTGAAACTTACGCCGGTTGCGTTCTCGATTGCGTTTAGGATCGCCGGGGCGGCGCCGTCCATGGGCAGTTCGCCGATGCCTTTGGCGCCGCCGGGGCCATAGGCGTAGGGGGTTTCCTCAAAGTAGACGTGAATTGGCGGAATATCGGCGGGCGTCGGGATGATGTAGTTGGTCATCTGGTTGTTCGCCATCCGGCCTTCTTTCCACACCACATTTTCAAACAACGTGAACCCGATTGCCTGCGCCACGCCGCCTTCGATCTGTCCTGCCGCCAGTATGGGATTTAAAACGCGCCCGATTTCCTGAAGTGCCACAAAATCTTCGACCCGCGCTTCGTAAGTCAGTTCGTCGAACGACACTTCAGCAACGTAAATGGCCCAGGCGTACGCGCCGTACGCATCGCCCTGATACTTTTCATCGTCCCAGTGAACGTTCGGCGGTGGCTGATACGTCGATGAAGTTTTCAACGAGCCAAATTTAGCGATGTAATCAGCGCACGCTTGCTTGAACTCTGACTCGGAATAATTCTCCGGTAATAAGCCACTGCCCTCAAGTGTTTGCTTGAGACCCTTCACAGCAGATTCGACTAGCTTTCCGACGACCATTGAAGTGCGTGAGGCGACTGTTGGACCACTGTTGGGCACACGGCCGGTATCAGGTTGAACAATCTCGATCGAGTCGAAGTCGACTCCGAGAGTTTCGGAAGCGATCTGAGAAAAGATCGTGTTGGTGCCCTGACCGATCTCGGTGCTCGCTGCAAGAATCCGCACCTTGCCTTCGGCGGTCGCCTCAGCCGAAACAACTGACTGGAGATAAACCTCACCAGAACCGGTAAACCCGGCGCCATGCATAAACGATGCGAAACCGAGGCCGCGCTTTTTGGAGAAGCGACCGTTACTGGCGTTGTTCTCGTGAGCGAACCGTTCGCGTTTTGCATGATAGTCGCTAAACTTCAATGCCTGCGTGAGCAAATGGTCCATGTCGACGGGTTCGCGGATTATCTGGCTTGTGGCGGTTGTGTCACCTTCGTGAATGAAGTTGCGACGACGAAATTCTTCCGGCGACAGACCAACTGCTTGAGCGACCTTGTCCATGTGTCGCTCGAGCGCGAAGATACTCTGCGGCGCACCAAACCCTCTGAACGCACCGTGCGGCGGAACGTTGGTGGCAACTGCCTTGCTGTGAATCCGCACGTTGGGACAAACGTATGGACCAGCGGCATGAATTGTTCCACGCGAAAGCACGACGGGAGAGAGCGTGCAGTAAGCGCCGCCGTCGATGACGAAGTCGATCTCCATTGCAAGGAGTTTGCCGTCTCGAGTGACAGCTGTCTTATGACGCGTTCGGGACGGGTGGCGTTTCGTGGTCGCTACCATATCCTCCGCGCGGTCGTAGATCATTTTGACGGGTTTGCCTGATTTCCATGCGAGCAGCGCCGCGTGTCCGGCAATCAGCGACGGATACTCTTCCTTCCCGCCAAAGCCACCGCCCGTTTCAGTCTGGATGATGCGAATCTTTTCTTCCGGCAGGCCAAACAACTTCACGAGGGCTTTGTGAACGTAGTAAGGGCACTGCATCGAGCCCCAAACTGTTACGCCGTCGTTCGTATTTGCGATAGCGATGGCACCGTTGTTCTCGATGTAGAGTTGTTCCTGCGCACCTGTTTCATATTCGCCCTCGACGATGAAATCGGCGCTCGCCCAGACGTCATCGACATTGCCTTTATCGACAAGAAACTTTTTGAAAACGTTGTCTTCGCCCCAGATGATCTGCTTTTTCCCGAGTGAATCGGCGAGGGTGAAGATGGCTGGCTGCTCTTCGATTTCTATTGCCACGTTTCGTCGTGCTTCTTCGAGTAGATATTTATTCGCGTGTGCGAGGAGCACGACTGGCTCCTCGGGGTGATTGACGAAGCCGTCGGCGAGATAGGGTTGATCGTTGAGAATTAGTGCAACGTAGTTTGCGCCGGGCACGTCTTTGGCCGTGACTATGATGAACTCGTCCCATGGAATGTCACCGCCGAAAGTGATGTTCGTGATCTTCCCGCGTGCTGCGGGGCTGCGCACGGTCACAGCGTGAAGCATGTCGGGAAATGACAGATCGTCAACGTAAAGCGCCTGGCCGGTGACTTTCTTGCGGCCTTCTTTACGCGGAACTGATTTGCCGAGGGGATGGTCCATGCTACGGGTTATTGGACAGGATTTTCAAAATTATTCAAGATGAAGAGGATTTATCTTGTACATCCTGAAACATCTTGTTGATCCTGTCTAAGGCTTTGTAATCACTAACGGATTCGCCTCAAGCTCTCTACGATAAAAAACGCGCGGACGTTGAACGCTTCGCTTTTCACCTTCACTAAACGTTATCTCTTCTAGCCCAAGTCCACGGCCCTGACTCATCTTTTCTTCCTGCATCTGCGGCACGCGTTCGGTTGCGAAGTTTAGCCACTCACGCGCAATGACGAGACCGTCTTTCGGTGAACTGTCAGCTACAGGCGTCTTCAATCCTTCTTCAACAAGCGCATAGGTTAAGTAACCATGACCAAGCTGCGCCGCTTCCAGGGCGGCCTGAAAACTCTGCGCCGCAGTCAGGATGTACATTCCTTTTTCGTAAGCGAGTTGGGCCAGTCCTTTTGAATTCATTGGACCACGCCGCTTCTCCTCCGCTTCTAGCGCCTGACCCGAATTGCACGCGTCAATGATCAGTAACAGGTGCCCGGCGTCCAACCCTTCGACTGCTTTTTCCAACTCGATGTCCGAAATACTATGCGCGAGCATCGTATTCAAGCCCTGCTCGGTTAGTTTCGTGCGCTCGCCTGTGTAACCAAGATCGTGCGGAATCAGATAGAACCGTTGCGCCTGCGCGGTGCCGTGGCCGGCGAAGTAAATCACGACTGTATCTTCCGGCTCGGCGCGTTTAAGTGCATCGAACGGAGTGGCTTTAAGACTGGGTGGTCCGGCTGCGGCGCCCGACAGCCGGCTGATGGCTGCAAGAATGTTGGCCTTCGTCGCATCCTGATCGAGCAACTGAACGACTTCAACGCGTTCAAAGCCGCCGATCTGAATCTGCCGTCGACGCACCTCATCCCCAAAGCTCTGAGCATCCGCCGTCGCGTACTTCAAGTTGTACTGAGGATTAGCATACTCATTGACACCAACAGCAATTATGTAAGCAGTGCCTTTGCGTTTGAGAGTGTCGGCGCCGGTAAATACCAGCGGCGCATCCTTGCTCTTAACGTTGTCGCGATTAAATCCGTACGCCACGAGGCGATTTGGACCAGCCGTCACCGTGATCTCTTCCTCGAGCGAGATTGCGGCCTGACCTTTCAACACGTCTCCGTGCCAAACCTTCACGAGCGATCCGTTACGGAAAAGTCGAACATCCTGCGCGCCTGTACCCTTCGGATTGTCCTTGTCGGCGGGCGCGTCAGTAACATCGATCTTCACTTTAACTGTCCGTGTCGCAACGGCTGAATCAGGTGGCTGCCCCACGAGCGACAGCTTCACCACCGGCTGCCGTCGATCTTTCTTCGACACATCCTGAGCGACCTTCGGCCGCTTTCCGTTGAAGACGTCAGCAAGCAATCCGGGATAGTAAAACTCATTGAAGAACCACTCGACAGGCGCAACGTTGAACGTGTCCTGGTTGTAACGCCAGAGGATCTGATTCCAGGAAACAGGTGTGCCATCGAAGAGACCCTGCGGTGTGATAACCATCCACTCGCCGCCATCATCGAGCGAGACGAGCGTCAACAAATGCTCGCCCGTTTTTGTATCCCAAACAAACGTGCTGCCATCCTCACCCGCTGAAGCAAGCAAGCGCCCATCGGGACTGAAATCGATCGACTCGATAGCAGCCGTGTGCCCGGTCATCATACGCAACTCTTGTTGACTTGCCACATCCCAGATCTTGATCGTGCTGTCCGTCCCGCCCGACGCGAGCAATTTGCCGTCACGACTGAAAGCGACTTTACTAACGGCGCGCCCGTGTCCTTTGATTGCTCCGATCTCGCGTCCGCTGGCGACGTCCCAGAGTTGCACTCGACCCATTGCCTCAACTTTGAAGTCCTTCATCATGTCCGTAGGATCGGGCTGTTTCGAGCCTTTCTTCTGCCGTGGGTTCATCGCTGAGTTCATCATCGCCGCCAGATCGAAGTTGCCTTTCGACTCAACTCCTCCAGTTGCGAGCGTGCGTCCATCGTTCGTGAACGCGAGTGAGGTAACAGACTGTCCCATCGTTCCGGCGGACATTGTTCCGATCGTGTTCGTGAGCAGCTTGGCGATGTCGTCCATATTCGGCATCTGCGGCATCTGCCCGGGTTTGAAAACGGGAGGTGTAAACGTAGACATTGGTGACGACGTTAAATCGCGAAGCTTACTTCCCGACTGGACATCCCAAAGTGTGAGCTGGCCCATCCCGCCAATAATCGCGATTGAACGTCCGTCGCCCGTGAACTCTGCTTGCATCGGAACTTCGGTTCCCGAAATGGAGCGCAATTCGTGGCCCGACTTAACATCCCAAATCTTGACCTGGGCGCCACGCGTGAAATTCATCGTCGTTGGCGATGGCTGCTGATTCTCAATCGCTCCATACAAAACAGCGAGCAACGAACTGTCAGCACTAAAGCGACTGCGCATGATCGATCCCGCATCCCCGGATGGTGTCAATGTGTGTAGCTGACGTCCACTCGGACTCTCGACAATCGTGAGTACGTTTGAATTGAGCGTCATGACGGCCACAGTCTTGCCGTCCGGACTAGCCGTTTCGTAAGTCTTCGCGCTCCTGTCAGGAATGATTCGAAGACCGCGACCAGTACGCAGATCCCAGCGTGTACGACCACCGGAAATTAGTTCCATACCGTCCGCACTAAACGCGACGTTGTACGCCATATTCGTGCGGCCACTCATAGTGGAGATCCGTTTGCCGGTCTCCGTGTCCCAAACAATCGTCTCTGTGCCGACGCCTCCGGTTGCGAGTCGTTTGCCGTCTTCGCTGAAACTGATAAATGCATCGCCGTGCGGAAAGTTGATGCTCGTCGGGACTGTGAAAGACGGCAGTTCGCGCAAGGTAGTAGTGTCCCAAACCTTGACCGTGTAGTTATCCGAAAGTGCGAGCAGTCGACCGTCACGACTAAATTTCACTTGAGGAAAATCTTTGGTTGTTGGTCCAAGTTCACGATCCTTCTTTGCGGTGACGTCCCAGAATTTGAAACGTTTCTCCTGAACTCCGGCGGCGAGCAGATGTCCGTCCGCGTTGAATGCGAGTTGCAGACTGTCGATCCGATCGTCGGGCAACTTCACTCGCCGCGCTTCCCGACCACTGGCGAGATCGATGAACCTGACCTCTGAATCCGAATCGGCGGTGATGAGAAGCAATTGCTTGCCGTCAGGCGAGAGTGTCAAACCTGAATCCGAGCCATTAAAACCGGTTATGCCCGGCATCTCTGTCGCAATTGTCTGCAGTTCGCGTCCGGTTGAAAGATCCCAAATTCGTACGGCGTCACTGAAGGTAACGAGGCGGTTATCCGGGGTGAACGCGATGAAGTTGATGCCGAGGGCGGTATTCACTGAACCCAGTGAACTGCCGCCGAGTTTGTGCAGTTCACGTCCGGTCAAAACGTCCCAAACAGTGACTGCGTTATCACCGCCGGAAGCGGCGACAAGACGACTGTCACGACTGAATGCCATGGTCGGAGGGAGGGTGGATACAGCTTGTCCAGTACTCGAGAGTTCGCGGAGCTTGCGAGTTGTCGCAGTTTCCCAAAGCTTGATCGTGTTGCTCCGAAATGTGCCGGTGGCGAGCAGGCGACCGTCAGGGCTGAATAGGAGGCGTCCGGCGCCGTAGAAGTTTCCGTAGCCGGTTTGGAGAACCAGTTCAGGTTTGGCTTCTCGCGAGCCCTGATTGCCCGGAGTATTCGGCGCTTGTCCAGCGCTTTGAATACCGAGGCCGCGATTGTCCTGGGGTGTAGGAGACGGCGATTGTCCAAACGCAGACGCCGCGAATAACAACAACAAGAGCGTTTCACGCAAAGGCGCAAAGAAGACGCAAAGACGCAAACTAACTTTGCGACTCATTCTTCCCTTTGCGTCTTTGCGTGAAACCCAGTTTTCTTTATTTCTCATACAACCCCCATGTCAAATCCGAATGCTCCAACAGGAGCAAGCCCACCGCGACAAGGGCGAGCACGTACATTACCGGATGAATCTCTTTGCGACGGCCAACAACCAGATAAAGGCCAACGTGCGAAATGAAGCCCCAGAGTATTCCCTGGGTGATCGAGAAGGTCAGGGGGATGAGGATTATAGTCAAAAAAGCCGGCAGACCCTCCTCAATTTTCCGAAAATCAATGTGGCTGACACTCTTAAACATCGCCGCGCCCACCAGAATCAAAACCGGCGCGGTTGCGTAAACTGGAACCATTCCGGCAAGCGGCGCCAGAAAGAAGCACGGCAGGAAGCAAAGAGCCGTAAATACCGAAGTCATACCCGTCCGACCGCCACTATCGATTCCAGCGATGCTCTCGATATATGCCGTGCCCGAGGACGTGCCCGCGAGTCCGGCTCCAAATGTGGCAAACGAGTCGACAATCAAACCTTGTCGGAGGTTGCGTGGGTTACCGTTTTCGTCGAGCAGGTCCGCCGCGTGAGCGACGCCGATAAACGTCGAAATCGAATCGAAGAGGTCGGTGAAGAGAATGCCGACGATTGCTGGCAAAAGCGAAAGCTTGAGGGCGCCCAGAATGTCGAGCTTCAAGAACACTGTCTGAAAGTCTGGCGGCCTCACTAAGCTAGGCGGCGCCTTGATTTGTCCCGCTGCCCACGCTATCAGCGTCACGACGAACATTCCCGCCAGATAAGCCATCGCACTTCGGCGAATCAAAAGAAGCACGGTCACTATCAAACCAATTATTGCCAGCACCGTCTGAATGCCGAGAGTTCCGAGTTTGACGTATGTGACGGGATCCGAAGTGATGAATCCGGCATTTTTCAAACCGATGAATGTTATGAAGACGCCGATGCCGGTCGCAGTCGCGATTCTCAACTCCGCGGGAATCGCTTTCGCAATTGTTTCCCGAATCGGCGTGACCGAGATGATCAGGAACAGCACGCCGGCCCAGAACACGATGCCGAGTGCAGTCTGCCACCAAACTCCTTGAGTAAGAATGATCGTGAAGGTAAAGAAGGCGTTGATGCCCATTCCGGGTGCGACGGCGAAGGGGAGTTTCGCATAAAGGCCCATCATGAGCGTCATGACGAAACAGATGAGCACGGTCGCGGTTAAGACACCGCTGAAAGCCATGCCCGTGCCGGGTGTCGAGAGGATCGTAGGATTCACCACAACGATGTATGACATCGTGAAGAAGGTTGTGATACCGGCGATTGCTTCGGTGCGAAGACTCACAGGATTCGGGGACAGGATTGACCAGATTTACAGGCTGCAAAGGATAACACAACAAACCCGAAGCCCCTGCTCGGACTTCGGGTCGTTGCTTTCAGCCTGCAAGGAGTTCCCCAACTTCTGCGGGCTGAGATTTCCTGGTCTCGTTCTAGCCGGCGACGATGACAACAGTGCTCTTCTTTTTTGCAGTGGCGACCAGATGCTTCTGCTCTTTGTTTGATCGCAGCGCCGCGAGACTCGTCGAGTCGCCTGCCATTTGCGCTTGTGCAAAAAAGTAACGATCGTCGTAACGCTCAAAAACGAGTTTGGAGTTGTCGGCAACGTTACCGATTACACCGTTAGTCAGCACAACCGCGCTGTAGCGACCGTTCATGCTTCGGATCTGCAAGGCCTTCCGGTCTGAACTCGGATTGAGCACAGTGATCGTGTACTTGCCGGCCGGCAAGGTCTTGTTATTCGCAGTAAATGCGAACGGGATATTGGCAATCACGCGCTGTGTGGTTTGGGCCTGCGCGCTGGCGGTGAGCGCCGTCGCGAGAATGATGGTTGCCACGAGGATGTTGAAGAATCGTTTCATGATGAGCCTCCATATTTTCATTAGCACTTTTTCCCTACACTTATTCACGCGGAGGTTTGGACGGGTTTCCCTCACCGGCCCGAAACATTTGTTGTAAACTCTCGTGCGAGAACCGCATATATGCACCCGTCTGAAGGCATAACGCAGCTTCTGATTGACTGGGAAAAGGGTGATCAGGGCGCACTTGAAAAGCTGATGCCGCTGGTCTACAGCGAGCTGCGACGGCTGGCGAGCAACTATCTAAGGCGGGAACGCGCCGAACACACACTTCAACCGACGGCTCTTGTAAACGAGGCGTATTTAAAGCTGGTCGATCAGCGAAATGCAAAATGGCAGAATCGCGCCCATTTTTTCGGAATTTCCGCACAGTTGATGCGCCGCATCCTGGTGGACCACGCACGCGAGCATCAGGCAGTAAAGCGTGGCGGTTCGCAGCAACGAATTTCGATTACGAGCGTCGAAAAGCTCGCACAGGAACCGGAAGTTGACTTACTTGCCTTAAACGAAGCGCTCGACGAACTCGCCCGAATGGACCCGCAGCAGAGCCGGATCGTCGAACTGAAGTTTTTCGGCGGCCTTTCGATCGAAGAAATTGGAGAAGTGCTCGGAATCTCGCACGCGACAGTCGAGCGTGATTGGAAAATGGCGCGGGCTTGGTTAAGAAGGCAGTTGCAGTGAGGGAGTTGTGAAGAATCGTGCGCGTTTTATATAGCAGGCAAAATATTGCCGATTGCCAATTGCCGATTGCCAATTGGGGATTATTTAGGAATTGGCAATTGGCAATTGGAAATCGGCAATGCTTATGACTCCGGAACGCTGGCAGCAAGTAAAGCAGATCTTCAATTCGGCGATTAACTATCGACCGGAGGAGCGGAGCTCGTTCATTTCGAATGCTTGTTCAGGCGACGAGGAGTTGCGCACTGAGGTTGAGTCGTTAATCGCTTCACATGAAAAGAGTGGGAGCTTTATTGACGAGCCTGCGTTCGAGGCGGCCGCCACTTTATTGTCAAACGAAAAAGCCGAACTGAACTCGGGCCAGATGATCGCTTCGTACGAGGTGATCTCGTTTATCAGTCGTGGCGGCATGGGCGAGGTTTATCTCGCCCAAGATAAACGACTCGGTCGCAAGGTCGCTCTAAAACTTCTGCCCGCTTCGTTCACGACTGATGACGATCGACTCCGGCGATTTGAACAAGAGGCACGGGCGGCGTCGGCGCTTAATCATCCCAACATCATCACGATCTACGAAATCACCCAGGCCGCAGGCTCGCACGCCATCGCAACTGAATTCGTCGAAGGCGAAACGTTGCGAAGCCGTCTGAACCACTCGGCGCTTTCGCTCGCAGAAACACTCGACATCTCGATGCAGGTTGCGGACGCACTTTCCGCCGCTCACAAAGCCGGAATCATTCATCGCGACATCAAACCGGAAAACATCATGTTGAGGCCGGATGGCTACGTGAAAGTGCTCGACTTCGGACTCGCAAAACTGAGTGAACAAGCATCGCCCGTAGTCGCTGCTGAAGCGCCGACAATTCAGGTGCGAACGGGTTCGGGCATCGTGATCGGAACGGCTGGTTACATGTCGCCGGAACAGGCGCGCGGACTCAGCGTCGATCACCGCTCAGACATCTTTAGTCTAGGCGCGGTGATTTACGAAATGCTGGCGCGACGCAAACCGTTCGAGGGTGAGACACCAAGCGACACGATGGCGGCGATACTGAAGAGTGAACCGGCACCGCTGTCGCGTGTCGCGCAAGGAGTTCCTTCCGAACTGATTCGTATTGTTAACAAGTCGCTGCGAAAGGATCGCGAAGAACGTTATCAGGTCGTTAAAGATCTGTGGCTCGACCTGAAAGCGCTGAAACAGGACCTCGAGTTTCAGGACAAACTCGATCGCTCAGTTTCAGCTGAAGGTGACGAAACGGCAATTATGCCTGCGGGTGAGCCAACCGCAACTTTATCTGGCCCACGGCATACGTCATCACGGAGTGCGATCAGCAACATAACCGATTCGATCAGTCTCGAGATCAAGCGACACAAAGTAGGTGTTGCACTCGCAGGGCTGACAGTGCTCATCGTCGCTGCTGGAGGTTTCGGAGTTTATAAGTGGCTGTACCAAAAAGAGCGAGTAGCACGTTTCTCGGACGTCAAATTCTCTCCTTTAACCAACTCCGGAAACGCCATCGACGCCACCATCTCGCCTGACGGCAAGTACATTGTTTACGTCTTGAGCGACCGCAGCGCCCAAAGTCTCTACATTCGCCAGGTGAGCACTGCGAATGACAAGTTAATCGCTCCTCCAGTTCGAGGAGGATACTTTGGGATGACTTTTTCACCGGATGGAACCGAAATCTATTACGTGCTGAAAGTCGGGCTCGATCAGGGTACGCTTTATCGAATTCCTACGCTTGGTGGTGCTCCCGTTAAAGTTCTAGAGGGGATCGATGCAGCGATCAGCTTCTCACCCGACCACAAGCAATTTGTTTTTGTGCGTGGCAACTACCCGAATAGGGGAGAGAGCGCGCTGGTGATCGCGAACGTTGATGGCACCGGTCAAAGGAATCTCGTTGTCAAAAAGACGCCGGAGCAGTTTGCGCCGATCTTTTTTACCGGGCCATCGTGGTCTCCCGATGGAAAGCTCGTGGCTGTGAGTGTGGCGACGATAGGCGGATATAGCAGAGTACGTATTTTCTCAATCGAAGATGGAAGTGAGCAAGAGATAACGACCGAGGCGTGGTTGTTTACGGGACGTGTCCAGTGGTTGCCGGATATGAGCGGCATATTGGTGATCGCTGGAGACACTCCAGTCAGCGCGATGATTTGGCACATGAGTTATCCGGATGGTCATACCAGGCGAGTTACCAACGATCTTAATGCCTATCGAGCGATGGCATTAACTCAGGACGGGAAGCAACTCACGACGATCCAGGTGCAGGGCCAGGTTGCCCTCTGGATTGTCCCTGACGGTGACGCCGCAAAAGAGGTCAGACTGCCCACGGGAAATGTGAGCAATTTCTTTTCTCTAACGGGAACCAATGTTTCGTGGGTGCCTGACGGAAGAATCGTTTATGTCTCGGACGAGAGCGGAAATCCTGATGTCTGGATTAGCGATACGAAGGGGGCGAACCGCCAACAGTTAACTGCGAACAGAGACACAAATGTTGCACCGGTGGTAACTGCCGATGGGCGCTACGTTGTGTTTGTGAGGTGGCACGTCGGCGGCAGGAGGAACCTTTGGCGGATGAATCTCGATGGCAGTAATCCAGTGCAATTGACGTCCGGCTTGTCTGACGGGTATCCAGCCTTGTCACCCGATAGTCGTTGGGTTCTCTATACCTCACTCGACGAAGATAAGCCGACGCTTTGGAGAGTGTCTATTGATGGTGGCACACCGATTAAGGTCACGGATCACGTAGCGGCAACTTCAGCGGTCTCGCCGGATGGTAAATCGATCGCGTTCACTTATCCGGAATCAAACGATCCGCGCGCTGCCCCGAACCGCATAGCCATCGTCCCTTTTGAGGGTGGTGATCCGCAGAAGACGTTGGTGCTGCCTCTTGGCGCAACTGTTCTGACTGCGATTCATTGGTGGTCGAAGGACAGTAAATCGATTGCTTACACGGCCACGTCAAACAATGTGACGAACATTTGGAGTGCGCCGCTTGATGGTGGTCCACCTAAGCAGGTAACGCAATTCAAAGACATGCTGATTACGGGGTTTGCCTGGTCCCACGACGGAAAGCTGTTGGCGTGCATGCGCGGCGCTTTGATACGCGATGCCATCCTGATCACGGATATGAAATAAGTTTGGAGAGCCTAAATGGACTTGCGAGTACTGCTGACAACATTTGGCATCATTTTTCTGGCAGAGATGGGTGATAAGACGCAACTGGCGGCGATGACGATGGCGGCCGATTCGAAGAAGCCGTGGGCCGTCTTTTTGGGCGCCAGTCTCGCGCTTGCGGCGGTGTCCGCGTTGGGGGTTTTGGTGGGAAGTGTGGTTGGTGATTACGTGCCGCTGATCTGGGTGAAGAGAGTGGCGGCGACGGCGTTTATTGTGATTGGTGTATTGATGCTGCTAGGAAAGTTTTGATCAGAACCATCCACAGATTACACAGACTCTTTTTTCAATGTAATCTGCGTAATCTGTGGATGAATAACTATGCCCCAGACTCCCCACATCGAACGTCACTTCACGTCGAGTGAAGTCGTTCGCGACGTTGTCATCGGAATGGCTGATGGTCTGACGGTCCCGTTCGCACTCGCTGCCGGATTGACCGGCGCCATAGATCACACCGGGATTATCGTTACAGCAGGACTCGCCGAAATCGCTGCCGGCTCGATAGCAATGGGCCTGGGTGGTTATCTCGCGGCGAAGAGCGACGCCGAACACTACGCCAAGGAACGTGAACGTGAGAAACGTGAGGTGCAGGAAATCCCGCACGAAGAGATGCGCGAAGTCGCGGAGGTTTTTCAGGCGTACGGTCTCAGTGAAGAAGAGACGTGGCCCATCGTGCAGGCTCTCAAACGTCAGCCACGCAATTGGGTCGACTTCATGATGCGTTTTGAGCTGGGTCTCGAAAAACCTCAACCCGGCCGCGCGCTCGCCAGCGCATTGACGATCGCTGGAGCGTATGTAGCCGGTGGCCTCGTTCCCCTCTCGCCCTACTTTTTTTCAGACACGACATCAGGAGCGTTGTTCTATTCAGTTGGGTTTACCCTCGCGGCATTGTTGATCTTTGGTTTTGTGAAGGGTCGCTTCACAGGGATGCGCCCGGTGAGAAGCGCGTTACAGACTGCCCTAATCGGTAGTGTTGCGGCCGGTGCCGCCTATGGGATCGCGAGATTGATTGGCGGGTAAAACCATCCACCGATTACACAGATTTACTTAAAACAATTCTGTGTAATCTGTGGATGCTCTATTTGCGAGCTAGCACGACCGGGGCGTTCTCCGCGGCGCGGATGCTTTCGAAGAACTTCCGCACAGCCTCATAATCACTCGGCGCGATCGTTTTCGCTTGTTGTGACAAACTGCGCTTGAACACCAACTCGTTATCCTTCACTTCATAACTCGTCACGTAAGAACCAAACGCCGTCTGGAGCTTCACTGGGTCCGGAAGTTCATCAACAACAAATCCCGAAGGCAACTGAACTCGCACGGTTTCAGAATAAGCATTCGCATGCAACACCACTGGATGTTTACGCGTTGCCGCCGTGAGCGCGAGAGCTTCTCGCCGCGCAACCACCACGGGTTTGAAGACCAGCAATCGATTCTGCATCAATTGTCCATACGTGTTCGCAGTGAACTCGAGGTTGAGACTGAAACCGCCATCGCCCGTATTCTCGGTTGGCTCGATCTTGTTGAGCCGCGCCGAGGTGACTCCTCTTGCCAACCACTTCTCGATCGTCACCGTATAATCAGGTTTCGACAAGCCTCGAAATTCAGAACGTAACGACGCCGCTGTTTGCCCGTTGGCCAGTTCTTTAATGTGACCGCTGATGCCGCCTTCTGGTGATAACTGCAACGTCGCGATGCGTTCGAGCTGATTCATTTCCGGCGGAGTGACCGGCATGCGAACGAGATCGGTCTCAGTCTTCGAATCGATCAGTGCGAGACTGCCTTGAAGATGGAATGGAAGATCACCGATAGGAGTTTCTTCATCAGTCGGATCGAAGATCAGGAGGCGACCCAGCGTTGCATGCTGAATGATCGTGCTGCCCTGAGTCTGATCGCTGACTTTTACTGCGATGATGCAGTGATTGAACTGCTGTGGCGACGGCCAGCTCGCGCGAACATAATTCGGATCTCCGGAATAGATGCTCACCGGAATTGCGTCAATGCCGACTACCTTCAGCATCGCACGCATCAGATTCGCTTTGTCTTTGCAGTCGCCGTACGACTTTGCGAGAACCTCGGCCGAAGAGTGCGGACGATAACCGCCGCCACGCCCGAGACCCGTTTGGATCGAGATGTATTGAATGTTCTGAACGTAATTGGCGATCGCGCGGATCTTGTCGTACTCGGTCTTAGCAGATGCGGTTAACTCGTTTGCCTTTCGAGTAAGTGCGTCGTCAATGATCACCTGCGGATCTTCGAGTTCACTCATCCACGCAGCCACGTCGCTCCACTTGGAAAAAGTTTTGATCGACAACTGCTGTGAGTTTGCAGGTGGGAAGTAACTCACCGCGAGCCTCGGTACGAGATGAGTCAGACTCGGACTCAGCGGTTCGTCGGGAATTGCCGGCAGGTTTGAGAGTTCCCACGAGTAGCTCGATCCATTGATGCGCGGTTCTACGCCCGCGTGATTGAAAGTTACAGCTTCCGCACGCCAGCCTTCAGGAAGCGTGAGGTTGTAGCGCGAGGTGATTACCGGAAGCGAATTTTGAAACGCCCAATCGGCCTGACTGAAGATCGATCGATCTTCGAGCGTGTAGCTGTAAGCAAAGACAGCACCCATGTCCGCGTCGTCCTTGGCGGAAATTTTCTTGAAGCGATATTCGTTGTAAACGTCGTTGAGATTCGCCTGGATGTCGACGGAATCATCTTTTCCGAACCGTTTGACCTCGCCGTTTGGCCGAATCAGCCATGCCCGAAACTCCTTTACTTTGCCAGTTTCGGGAACGTAGCCAACCTGGCCGACGGCGTAACCGCGCCCTTCGCGTCGCAGAATGCGAACAGCGTGGTTATAGACTTCGTTGACACGGCCCTCGGAGTTAATGCTGGTCAAGGACTCGTCCAGGAGCACCACGGCGGGCACGTCTTTGTCGTACGCAGGCACCTTTATTGCAGCCGCTTGCTGTAGCCATTGAGGGGTTTCGTCAGCGGCGGCGGGCGTCGCGAGCAGAAACAGAGCGAGGATCGCGAAAAGTCGTAGTTTCATCGTATAATTTACCGGTTTCATTATCCCAGCAATCAAACTAAAGTGGCCGGCACCAGGAGGAAAATGCAATGGTTACCAAACTACAACGCTCTGATTCAATTGACCGGATTGCAGAGCTGCTTGGGCCCAAAGCCTCTGAATTACTAAATCACTCGTCGCAAACAATTTCCAAAGATCTCGTGCAGCTTCCTGGTCCTGATTTTATCGACCGTGTCTGGAGTGCCTCCGATCGTTCACCGGCGGTGTTGCGGTCACTGCAAACGCTGTTTGATAACGGACGGCTTGCCGGTACTGGCTATCTGTCAATTCTTCCGGTGGACCAGGGGATCGAACATTCTGCCGGCGCTTCGTTTGCGCCCAATCCGCAGTACTTCGATCCGGAAAACATCGTGAAGCTTGCCATCGAGGGCGGATGCAATGCAGTCGCGTCAACCTTCGGCGTGCTCGGGACGGTTGCACGAAAGTATGCACACAAGATTCCGTTTATCGTCAAGATCAATCATAACGAATTGATGACGCTGCCTAACAAGTTTGACCAGGTGCTTTTTGGAACAGTTAGAGAAGCACACAATCTTGGGGCAGTTGCTATTGGGGCCACAATATATTTTGGGTCTGACGAATCGACCAGGCAGATAACTGATATTAGCAAGGCCTTCGCACAAGCCCACGAGCTCGGCATGGCGTGCATTCTCTGGTGTTATCTGCGGAACTCGAAGTTCAAAACCCCCGAGGGCGACATGCACGCGTCGGCCGATCTCACGAGCCAGGCAAATCACCTTGGGGTGACGATTCAGGCCGACATCATCAAGCAGAAGCTTCCCGAGCGAAATGGTGGCTACACAGCGGTTGAGCAGGCTTTGGGTGGCTCGTATGGAAAGACCAGTAAGCTGGTTTACGAGAAGCTGACGACTGATAATCCGATCGATCTGGTCCGATATCAGGTGGCTAACTGTTACATGGGTCGCTGCGGTTTGATCAATTCCGGTGGCGAGTCGAAGGGCGCAAGCGATATGGCCGAGGCCGTTCGCACAGCTGTCATCAACAAACGGGGCGGCGGCATGGGTCTGATCTCGGGCCGCAAAGCCTTCCAGCGCCCGATGAGCGAAGGCGTGGGGCTGCTGAACGCGATTCAGGACGTCTACCTGGCTGACGAGATTACTGTAGCCTAGTTTTAGCCACAAAAAGGCACAAAAAGCACAAAAGAAATTTGCTAAATCATTTTGTGCTTTTTGTGCTTTTTTGTGGCTCAATCCGTTTTGTGGCGACGCCCGTATATTCACAGCTTGCAACCAAAACGAGCACAAGAAGACGACGTGGAGCTATTGAAGGCGATTGCCGCGAGGGACGAGGCGGCCCTCGCACAGCTCTACGATCGCTACCGCGTCATCCTGTTTGGACTCTTGATGCGTATATTGAATAACCGCGAGGAAGCGGAAGACGTCCTTCAGGAGGTTTTTCTACAGGTTTGGCGTAAAGCGGAAGACTTCGACGAACAGCGCGGGCGCCCTTTTACGTGGCTCGTAACAATGGGACGCAGCCGTGGCATCGACCGCTTGAGGACACTTGCATCTCGTGAACGCGTGGCCGAGGCAGGCGCCAGAGACGCCGTAGAAGCGATCTCAGACGCAGCCAGCGACGCTTTCAAATCAGAACAACGCGGTCTCGTTAATAAAGCGCTCGCACAACTCCCCGACGAGCAGAAGCGGCCCTTGATGCTGGCCTACTTCGATGGTCTCACGCAATCAGAAATCGCAACGCGTTTGGGGGCGCCGCTGGGAACCGTGAAGACTCGCATGCGCACAGGTCTGATGAACCTGCGTGAGTTGTTGGCAGGTCAGGGAGAGAGTTTCGGGTTTTAGTAGATGGTTCACGAAGACTACAAGGAGATGATTCCGGCGCGCGCGCTGTCTGCGCTCGACGCGGCCGAAGAGCGTGCGTTGAACGAACATCTCGAAAACTGTGACGAGTGTCGCAAAGATCTCGACGAGTGGCAGGGGACCGCAGCGACTCTGGCAGTTGTCGCTGATCCGATCGAGCCGTCGCCAAAAGTTCGTGAACGCATTCTCAACGAAGTACGAAAGGAAAACTCCGCTTCCGAAGTGATTCCTTTCCGATCGACCTCGCGAAACATTTGGAGATCGTTCGGTTCATTAGGAGCAATGGCTGCGGTTGTTCTCTTTACCGCTTTGATTGTCGGCCTCGTTGTTCTTTGGCGTGAGAACAGCGCGGTCAAAGACGATCTAGCGCTGGCAAATGAGTTTATCCAATTGGCAAAGACACCGGGCGCAAAAGTGAGTGAGCTTCAGGGGGTCGATCTAGGCTCCGGCGCGACTGCCACGCTTGCGTACGACAAGACCGGACATGCGATGTTGAGGGCCGACAGGCTTCCGAGTGTTCCTCAAGGGAAGGCTTACCAGTTGTGGTTCATCGTCGGAAAGAATCCTCCAATGCCCGGCAAAACATTCTCACCGGACAGCGCGGGCAAGGGAGTGTTGAAAGATCAAATGCCGAAAGAGGCGCTCGACTCGGCCATTTTCGCGATAACGTTAGAACCTGAAGGCGGCAGTAGCGCTCCCACCAGTACGATCTATCTGCGCTCTTTCGAGGTCAACTAATTGCTGTTAAACTCCCCACGTATGAGCACGGGGAAGAAACAACCACCACCAGTCGACAACTCTGTTTCGGACTCAACCGGACAGTATGACCTGCGTTTTGTTTTATGGCGGCAGTTCTGCGCAAAGTACCAGATTCCTGTCGATACCTTACCGAGTCAGTTGGATGACGAGCAGAAGGAATTATGGGAAGAGATGAAGTCGAAGCGTCTGAAGTAATCCTGTCAGTAGTACCGGTGAGTCAAGAACGGGTTGGTTAATCGCTCCTCACCAATCGTCGTCACAGGTCCATGTCCTGAGTAAACTTTCACGTCATCATCCAGTGTCAGCAATTTGTTTTTGATTGAGCTGAGCAGTTGTTCTGTGGATCCACCCGGTAGATCTGTTCTGCCGATCGATCCCGCGAACAACACATCTCCGACGAACACGATGCGTTCGGTGGGCTCATATAGCACGACGTGACCGGGTGTGTGACCGGGACAGTGCAGCACTTCGAATTCGAGCTTGCCGACCTGATATTTCTCGCCGTCAGTCCAATAATGATCGACTGGCGGTGGCTGCTCAAACGCGAACCCGAGCGCTGCCCACTGCGCGCGCGGGATACCAATCCAGGCCGGCTGTTCCGGAAGCGCCTGGTACATAAACTCGTCGCCTTTGTGCAGGCAGATGTTTGCTTTAGGTTGCAGTTTCTTCAGTGCCGCTACACCGCCCACGTGATCAAGGTGCGCGTGCGTGAGAGCAATTCCTTGAAGCGTGAGCCCGCGCCGTTCGAATGTCTCAACAATTCGTTCGGCTTCGTCTCCCGGATCGATGCAGATCGCTTGTTTAGTTTCCTCGCAACCGACGATACGAGTGTGCTGCTGGAACGCGGTCACGGTGATTTCTTCGATGATCATATGGCTTGTATAATACTTAAACATAATGCCGCTAACTGCTCAATCTGCCCCGCTCGCAGCCGTCCTCGACTCGATGACGACTGAAGGCGCGGAGGAATTAACCGAACATCTCGATGCCGGCGCGCTTAAGTGTTACGCCTGCGGCCATCGCTGTTTGATCAAACCAGGCAAGCGTGGAATTTGCAAAGTTCGATTCAACGAAGGCGGACACCTACGTGTGCCTACAAACTACGTAGCCGCACTCGCCTGCGATCCAACCGAGAAGAAACCATTCTTCCACGTCCTGCCGGGTTCGGACACCTTGACGTTTGGCATGCTCGGTTGCGATCTGCACTGTGCTTACTGTCAAAACTGGCTCACGTCTCAGGCGCTGCGTGACGATGCTGCTGGGACGAGTCCAACGGTTGTTTCCCCTGAGCGTCTTGTGACGATGGCAAAAGCTTACGGAGCATCGATGGTTGGGAGCAGTTATAACGAGCCATTAATCACTGCTGAATGGGCCGTCGATGTTTTCAAACACGCCCGCCCAGCCGGATTCAAAACCGCTTTTATTTCCAACGGCAACGCGACGCCGCAGGTGCTCGATTACCTGCGTCCCTGGACGGATTGTTACAAGATCGATTTGAAATCGATGAGCGACAAGAACTATCGCCAGCTCGGGGGAGTAGTGGACAACATTCTCGACACCGTGAAGATGGTTCACGAACGTGGCTTCTGGGAAGAGATCGTAACGTTGGTAATTCCCGGTTTCAACGATTCCGAAGCTGAGCTGCGTCGTGCGGCAGATTTCATTGCTTCGGTTTCTCGCGACATACCGTGGCACGTGACTGCGTTTCACCAGGACTACCGTATGACTGAAAACTCAAACACGACTGCGGAGCAATTGATCCGGGCTTGTGAGATTGGTCGTGAGGCAGGTTTGAGATACATCTACGCCGGAAATCTTCCGGGCAGAGTCGGACGTTGGGAGAATACTTACTGTCCGTCGTGCGATCAGTTGTTGGTGGAACGTTTTGGTTATCTGATTCGACAGGTGAACGTCACGCGGGAAGGTCGCTGCCCAAAATGTTCAACGACCATTCCCGGAATTTGGAACTAAGCCACAAAAAGGCACAAAATGACTGTTAAGGTATTGGACTTGTTTTGGCTGACGGCGACGCCGAGGCGGATGGTGACGCCGAGGCCGCGGGACTTGCCGCTGCGGCCGCCACAGCCGGATCAATCTTCACGGCCTGCGATGCTACGACCTGCCACTTGCCGTCGCGTCGAGCGTAGACGTCGAGGAAGCGGTACTCGCCACTGATATCAATCGGCTTCTTTTGGCCGGGAACGGTGTACTTTCCATTCTTGATAACGCTGCGTCCGGTGATGAACGCTGAATCGGCATTTAGCACCATCACCTTCGATTCCAACATCTCGTAGGAGTCCGAAGTCATCGCACCGGATTCGATCGATCGGATTTCCTCGGCCTTTGTGGCTATTGTGCCGTCGGGATAAACAATCACGGCGTTGTCCGCGAGAAAGCCTTTAGCACCCTCCGCATTGCGGGTTTTGGCGGCGTTGGCCCACTCGCGTTCGATCCTTATCAATTCCGCTTCGATTGCAGCTGGGTCAAACGTCTCCTTAGCGGGAGTCGAACTCGCGGCAGCGAGATTGCGATTAGTATCAGCTGCCGGCTGGCATCCACTCAGAACGACGACGATAAGGCCTGCCAGCAACGCGAGTGCGCTTCTGTTCATTTCGATAGCTCCTTCTTTTACGACGGGTTAATGGTCCACCAAGCATTCAGCTTCTACGATAAACTGTGTTTTCAGTCAACTTCTTTCGGGAGCCCTCCAGTATTGACATCCTACTTCCTAAGGATTATTTTTTTGCGCATATAAGCAAAAAACCGGAGCCCTCGACACCAATTTTTTCATGACAGGCTCCGGCGGTATTTTCCCTACCTGTTTGTTGGTACACGTTATATCTGTGGAAAGGAGTAACCATGACTCGCTTTTTGAGATCCTCCAAATTCTGGTTACTAAACCGGGCTTTGCTTGTAGTAATCAGTTTCACACTTGCCGGAGGAGCTTTAGCTCAAACCGGTCAAAAGCGTCCCGGCGCCGGCGGCGAAGAAGAGCCGGTTTTTCAGGAATATCGGGGTGTGAAAATCGGCTGGCTGGCAGATGAGGTGCGCAAGAAACTGGGTAATCCAGCCAATAAGGCAGACGACCAGGACTATTATGAGTTTGGTGAAAAGGAAAGGGCTCAAGTCTACTACGACAAGGCCACCAAACAGGTGTTGGCCATCTCTGTGGACTTCATAGGCATTGGGACCGGAGTTCTTACCCCGCAACAAGTGTTTGGCTCGGACTTCGAATCAAAATCCGATGGCTCTAAGTCGAAACTCGTGCGGTATCCGAAAGCCGGTTACTGGGTTTCCTACAGCCGGACCGCTGGTGATAATCCCATCATATCGGTGACGATGCAAAAATTTTCGCCGCAGTGATCCGGACTCAGCAAATCAAGGACAGGGCTCTTTTCGAAGGATTCAACAAGGTCGGAATTGTTGGCGCGGAGTCACTCGATGACGAAGGGCGCCGGCTAAAAGAGTGGCTAGCGCGTGGCCATCATGGCGAGATGAGCTGGATGGCCCGCGATGTCCACAAACGTATCAGTCCGCACGAAATTTTCCCGCAAGCGCGCTCAGTCGTAGTTGTCGCACTCAACTACTTCACATCTCATCAGCATCAGGAAAATCCCGCAGCCGGGAAGGTCTCCAGGTATGCCTGGGGCGACGACTACCACGACGTCGTAAAAGAAAAATTGTCGTCGCTGCTTTCGTGGATCAAGGAACAGGAACCGCAAGCCGAGGGAAAGATCTGTGTCGACATTCAACCTACGATGGACAAGGCGTGGGCCGTGCGTGCCGGATTGGGTTGGCTCGGTAAACACTCCAATGTGATAACTCCTGAATACGGTTCGTGGGTCTTCATCGGCGAGTTGCTTCTTAACCTGGACCTCGAGCACGGTGCCGAGCAGATGGAAGACCACTGTGGGACGTGCACACTTTGCATCGATGCATGTCCGACCGCGGCGATTACGGAACCTTACGTCGTCGATTCAAACAAGTGTATTTCGTACGCAACGATCGAACTGCGTGCGCCGGAATTACCTGGGGAGATTCAGAGTAATCTTTCCGGATGGTTGTATGGGTGCGATATCTGTCAGGACGTGTGTCCGTGGAATCGGTTTGAGGAGCAGACAGGGGAAAAGCGGTTCGAACCACATGAAGGAAATGTTAATCCCGATCTTCGTGAGATCATTGAACTCACACCGGAAGCATATGCGTCGCGTTTCCGTGGCAGTGCGATGAAGCGAGCGAAACTATCGGCCCTCCAGCGCAATGCGCGAGCTTTATCCACAGATTACACAGATTCGTTAAACCAATCTGTGTAATCTGTGGATAAACTTGTTAGATTTGATCGATGCCGCATCAACCTCGTAATCCCGCTTTCGCGGAAGAGATCAGGCAAAGCTTCGTAAAACAAACAATCATGGGTCTCATCGGCGCTGAGTTGAGCCGCGTTGAGCCGGGAGTTATCGAGATAACCCTGCCGTATCGTGCCGACCTGGCCCAGCAGCACGGTTATCTGCACGCGGGCATCGTGACGACGATTGCCGACTCGGCGTGTGGCTATGCGGCCTACAGCCTGATGCCGCCGAACTCTGAAGTCTTGAGTGTTGAGTTCAAAGTCAATCTTCTGCGACCGGCGAAGGGCGAAAAGTTCGTAGCCTTGGCCGAAGTCGTTAAGGCCGGAAAGACGCTCACGGTTGTTCGCGCCGATGTGTTTGGTGTAGACCAGGAAGAACAGCGTGAGCTCGTGGCGACAATGCTCGGTACGATGATATGTTTGTCGTAACAAATGTGTCTGATTCACTCCATTGGCGGTGCCTTCACAAAACAACCTGAAGAACTGAATTCCAAACTCACCACAAAGTCATCCGACCTCGTCAAGCGTGCTTTTGACGACATTGATCCAGCGAAACTGATCGATCATCACGTTCACATCGCCGGGCTCGGTGTAGGCGGCACTAACGCATTTGTCAACCCGAAGATGCTGACATGGCGGCATCCATTTCATCGTCTGAAGCTGAAGGTCTATATGAGTTCGGCAGGTGTGTCTGATGAAGACAACGCAGACCCGCAGGCCGCTGCACGACTCGCTGCGTTGGTGAAGGGCATTAAGGACCACGGCAAGCATCGTCTGCTCGCGTTCGACAAAAACTATCGTAAAGATGGAACAGTCAATCTCGAGAAGACAGAGTTTTATGTTCCGAACGAGTATGTTTTTGAGTTGGCCGAACGATATCCGGATCTGTTTGTACCAAATATTTCCGTGAATCCTTACAGGCCCGATGCGATTGAGGAGCTCGAGAGGTGGGCTCGACGCGGTGCGCGTATCGTGAAGTGGCTGCCCAATGCGATGGGAATCGATCCCTCGGATCCGAAGTGCGATCCGTTTTATCAGAAGATGAAGGAACTCGATCTGATCTTGCTCTCGCATGGTGGTGAAGAGAAGGCAGTCGAAGCTGAAGAGGATCAGAAGCTTGGCAATCCGCTGTTGCTGCGACGAGCGTTGGATCACGGTCTGAAAGTGATCGTCGCGCATTGTGCCGGGCTCGGCTTGAATGAAGATCTTGACGCCCGGGACCGGAAACACATCGATAACTTCGATCTATTTTTGCGTCTAATGGATGAGAAGCGATACGAAGGACTGTTGTTTGGTGAGCTCTCGGCAATGACACAGTTCAATCGTTCCGGAAAACCTCTGCGCACGATGCTTGCGCGCGAGGATCTGCACGAGCGGCTGGTGAACGGCAGTGACTATCCGTTGCCGGCAGTCAATCTATTGATCAGAACGCGTCCACTCGTGAAACAGGGCTACCTCAACGACTCCGAAGCCGAATCTTTGAAAGAGATCTACGACTACAACCCGCTACTTTTTGATTTCGTCTTAAAGCGTACCCTGAAACTTCCGGGAACGACGCGCTCTTTCCCTTCCTCGATTTTTATGACCAACTTGGCCCTCAACGCCTAAACCCGTATCATTACCCCATGGATTTGTTAAGGGATGCTTACAACCGTCCGATTCGCGACCTACGTGTGTCGCTGACGGATCGTTGTAACTTCCGTTGTTTCTACTGCCTGCCGCATGGCGAACCGCCGATTGCGCCGAAAGAGCAGATGCTCTCGTACGAAGAGATTGATTACGTTTGCGAGATATTCGTGTCGTTGGGCATCGAAAAGCTCCGGCTTACCGGCGGCGAACCCATGTTGCGCCGCGATATTGAAACGATTATTCGAAAGCTCACGAGGTTAAAAAGTTCCGGTCTTCGCGACCTTGCGCTCACAACCAATGGCTACTACCTCCCGGAGCGAGCCCAGAGTTTGAAAGATGCCGGGCTCGATCGCGTCACGATCAGTCTCGACAGTTTGAAGCGGGATGTGTTCAAACGCATGACCGGCGTTGACGTGTTGGATAAAGTGCTTGCCGGAATCGACGCCGCGAAGAAAGCGGGACTCGAGCCGATAAAGATCAATGCGGTTATCGTGCGTGGTCATAACGAAGACGAAGTTGCAGACTTCGCTGCGTTTGCGCGTGAGTACGACGTGAAGATGCGGTACATCGAATTCATGCCGCTGGATTCAGGTCATGAATGGTCACGCGAAGACGTTGTCTCCGGTAAAGAAATTCGCGAGCGGATCAGCGAGCGCTTTCCACTAGTTCGTGTTGAGATTGCCCGAGGTTCGGACACGTCGTCACGCTATCGCTTTGCTGATGAAGCGCCCGGAGAGATCGGAATCATCGCGCCCGTTACGGAGCCATTCTGCGGTGCTTGTTCGCGCATACGATTGACAGCGGATGGTCAGATTCGCACTTGTCTGTTTTCTACTATCGAGTATTCGCTGCGCGATGTAGTTCGCAGTGGCGCATCGCGAGACGAGATTATTGAATACATTCACTCAGTAATAATGAAGAAGGAACCACGCCACTTCATCAACGATCCTGGTTTCGTCGCCCCCTCACGGACGATGAGTTTTATCGGCGGTTAGCGATTTGTTTGAGTTATTAGCGAGAGTTACAATCCTCGCACTTTGTTACAACACTCACAGACACCTATGAGCACTAAAGTCGAAGCCACAATTGAAGATCTCTACAAGGTCGAGGGCAAGGCTGAGCTCGTCAACGGAGAAATAATCCTCATGTCTCCAACAGGCATTCTCCCGGCCTATGCAGCCGGCGAGATATTTTCCTCACTACGCGATTACAGCAGACGACGAAAGCATGGGCGGGCTGTAACCGATAACGCTGCCTTTGTTGTGAACCTTCCGCATCGTAAATCATTCAGTCCTGACGCCGGTTTCTGCGTCACAGCCGATTCCGGAATGAAGTTCTATCAAGGCGCACCGGTGTTTGCTGTTGAGGTTCGCAGTGAGAATGATTATGGCCCGCGTGCGGAACGGGAGATGGCAAAGAAGCGCGCTGATTATTTTGCTGCCGGAACGCTCGTGGTTTGGGATGTGGATTTGTTAGGCAGCGACGTTATTCGGGTTTATCGAGCAAGTGATCCTGCCAAAGCCACGGTTTATCACCGCGGAGAGTTTGCTGAAGCCGAACCGGCGGTGCCGGAATGGACTATGTCTGTCAATGATCTGTTTCCCGAGTGACGATTGCTCCTTCTTGAGCGTGTAGCTCACAACCAGTAGAATCACCTCACGAATTTGAAAACACTCACAGACACCTATGAGCACTAAAGTCGAAGCCACAATCGAAGATCTCTACAAGGTCGAGGGCAAGGCTGAGCTCGTCAACGGAGAAATTGTAGAAATGGCGGGGACTGGCGGTTTACCTCACTACGCTGCCCGACAGATCACACTGTCCTTAGCGGCTTACGAAACAATATCTAGAAATGGTTATGCCATTGCGGATAATGCGGTTTTTGTAGTTAATCTTCCTCATCGCAGATCCTTCAGCCCTGATGCCGGCTTTTATGTCGGTAAGATCACAATGAAGTTCTTTGAGGGGCCTCCGGTGTTTGCTGTCGAGGTTCGCAGTGAGAATGATTATGGGCCACGTGCGGAAAGAGCGATGGCAAAGAAGCGTGCTGATTACTTCGCCGCTGGAACGCTCGTGGTTTGGGATGTGGATTTGCTAGGCACTGATATCGTTCGAGTTTATCGAACCAGCGATCCGAACAACGCTACGGTTTATCGTCGCGGAGAAACTGGGGAAGCCGAACCGGCAGTGCCGGGTTGGAGGATGCAGGTTGACGATCTCTTTCCGAGTGAATAGCTCGCCCAAACTATACTTTCACCGCCTCATCAATTTCCTTCACCGCCCTCAATCCTGATGCAAGCGCCCCCTGCATCCACGACGAATACGCTGATAGATGTTCACCCGCGAAATGTATTCGCTCATTAGATGCAACGGCGGTAAAGAACTCGCTGAGCCCAACAAACGCCCATGCCCCGCGCGACCACTCGTCGTCCATCCAGCACTTCGTCGCGCCTCGCTCGAAGTTGTCGCGTAAACCTCCGAAGATTCCGTCTAACTGTTTCAGCGTCGTCGCGATGCGCTCATTCTCTTTGAGCTTGGTGATTTTTTCTGCTTCACCTGGTCTTGCGTAAGTCATCAATATTCCACGTGGTCCAGGTTGATCCCACGTCGGTTGCCAGATTTCGGTAGGTCCAGCCGCAAACGCAAAACCATTTAGCCCTTGTTCTTCCCAAAACCGATTCCGAGTTTGCAGGTAAACGCGCGAGACTGCGTCGTAGCGCGTCTTCTTTATGATGTCGCGCTTGCGTTCAGACAGTGCCGGCAGTTCCACATTCCGTAAAACGGAAAACGGAATCGTGCACAAAACCTTGTCGGCGGTCAGTGTTTGCCGTTGCCCTGCTTTCAAGAACACAACCCGAGCCTGATTCGCGTCCTGCTCGATTCTGACGACCGCTGAGCCGTAATGAATTTTCTCACCCAGTCGTTGCGCAAATGCCTTTGGCAGCAAGTCAGTACCACCAACGATCTTGTGCCAACGTTCAGGACGCCCTCCTAACTCCCCGCCGTAATTCTGCGTCATTGCGTCAGTAAAACCGTCGATTGGAACTTCTTCTCTGCGACCGCGATCAAACCGCACCGCATTGAAACGACTCGGGTAGAAAGGCTCGAGCGGAAGTGCAAACTCCTTCACGTACTTCAGTGTGAGATCGTGATTGTCGGGAATACGCGCGGCGCCGGCCTCTGCGAAGAGTCCGTCAGAAAACGGCTCGTGCAGCGTGTGGACTCGCCCGCCGGGTCGCGTGCGCGCTTCGAGAACGGTAACGTCGTGACCAGCCTTCGATAGTTCGTAAGCAGCAACAAGCCCGGCCATTCCAGCACCCAGAATGAGCACCTTTTTGGCCGGGCCGGTTAATACTATGTTCCTGACCGCACCGGACAATTGCGATCGACTAAATCCGGCTACGGCAACTGCGATTGCGCTTCGCCTTAAGAATTGACGGCGAGTTAGTGCCAATTAACCTCGTCCTCTGCGTCGTGAAGTGTTCCTCCGCGAGTTAGTCGTCCTGGCCGGAGGCTTCGTTGTCTGCGTTTCTGTACGCACTGCCGGTGTTGCAGGTTGCGAAGTTGGGTCCTCGGCGGGTTTCGGCGGCATGTCAGCCTTGGAAAACCGCGGTAAAAGATCGTCACGCATAGCCAACTGATAGATTGCCCACGCGACGACCATCGCGTCCTTCTTCACATCATCTTCGAGAATTCGTTCATAAGTGTCGAGATTCGTGTGCCAGGTATGTGATTGGTATTCAATCGGATCCTGACCCATGCCGATCCCGGGCAGACCGGCCTGGCTGAACGATGTGTTATCAGAGCCACCGAGCCTGCGACTGCGCGAAGTAACAGCACCAACTACTCCATCGTCCTTGAAGGGTTCGAGAATTTCCCGAAGAATCGTCGCGGCCGCAGGTGGTCCAAACACAGCCGCGCCACGCACGCGTCCGGTGCCGGAGTCGATGTTGAAGTATCCGCCAAACTTCTCATATCCCGGTTTCTGATCTTCAAATGAACCGAAATGTTGTTTGACGTAAGCCTGAGACCCGAGCAAGCCCTGTTCTTCACCACTCCACAACGCCACACGAATCGTACGACGCGGCTTCACGCCGAGTGTCTTCAGAATCCGCGCTGCCTCCATCATGATCGAGCAACCGATCGCGTTGTCAGTAGCTCCGGTCGCGGCGTGCCATGAATCGAGGTGACCTCCGAGCATGATCACTTCGTCAGCTTTGTCGCTGCCACGAATCTCACCGATTGTGTTGTAGGAAGTGGACGCCTTCGGGATAAACACGATTGACGATATTGAACTCTAGAACCACTTCGGTATTGTCACCAAGTATCCGGCTGATGCGACCGAAGTCTTCATTGCTCATCACAACTGTTGGTATTGCTTTGCTAACGTCAAATGTCTGGTTGTTAAAGGCGCGAATCTGCCGAAACTCACGGCCGGCGTCGTTAACTCTAACTTCGGCGCCGTTCGCTTTTAGGAATGCGTCGAGCTGCTCGTTGAGTTGACGATTCGATAACGGTCGTGGTGCGTTCGCTGGAGTAGGTGATGGCGTCGGAAATGCGAATGGTCGCGCGTTTGGTCCATAACGTTGCTCGGCTTGTGCATCGCTTTGTCGCTTAGCCGGAGGACTCAGGTTGACAGCTATCACTGCCGGCTTGCCGATAAGTACAACTTTGCCACGCACTTTTGTTTTGTGATTGCTAAGGAAGATATCCAACTGTTCCTGCGATGGTCGCTCGGGCAAAAGTAGTTGGTATGCTTTTGCCTGCACCGTTCCTTTTGTGCTCGGAGTCCATGCTAGTACTTCACAAACGAGTGGATCTTTAACCGGAGAGATGAGATGCGCTGTCAGCCGCTCGTTTAACCAACCGGGATGTTTGAAGTCCCAGGGTTCGAGGTGAGCATTTTCAAGACCCCAGGCCGTCATTTGTTTGACTGCCCACTCCGCGGCGGCTTTATGGTTGGGTGAACCCGTGAGCCTTGGTCCATAAAGATCCGTAAACATGTGCATCGTCTTCATAATCTGCGAGCGCTCCATCGCTTCTTTGCGAATGCGGCTCAACATATCGCCGCTGCCATTCTGAGCAGCTACCGGAAGGGCGAGCAGCGATAGGATCAGTAAAAGGGCGATAACGCGTCGATTCTGCATCTTTTATCTCCGGGAGATCGGGTGGGTTGGATTACAGCGAGGGAGATTATAGACTACAAAGGTATCAATCGGAGAATGTCATCTATGAGTGCCGGAATCAAACTAACCCAAAACGAATCTTCGCAAAATAGTTCATTACCAAACTCTCGTCGCGTTTACGTCAACGGTAAATTGCCGGGCGTAAAGGTGCCATTTCGTGAAATAACACAGAATCCGTCGCGCAATTTCGATGGCGCACTGGCCACGAATCCGGCGGTTCGCGTTTACGACACCAGTGGACCATATGGCGACACGGCCGTTCATTGCGACGTGCGGGAAGGATTGCCGCAACTTAGACGCGATTGGATCGTCGCGCGTGGAGACGTCGAAGAATACGAGGGTCGTGAAGCGACGCCGATCGACGATGGTTATCTCACGTTCGATGCCGCGAACCGCGCGCGAATAAAAGACGTCGGCAAGCTCGAAGACTTTCCGATAATGCGACGCCGCGTGCTGCGCGCAACGCCGGGTTCGTGCGTGACCCAACTGCATTATGCGCGACGTGGAATCATCACTCCGGAGATGGAGTTCATTGCGATTCGCGAGAACCTGGGTCGTGAAGCGGCGTGGGAAATTGGCGATGCGCCGCGTGATTCATTGTTGCACCAGCACAAAGGACAGTCGTTTGGAGCGGCGATCCCGCAGTTTGTCACGCCTGAATTTGTGCGCTCGGAAGTCGCGCGTGGGCGGGCCATTATTCCGGCAAACATAAATCATCCCGAGTCAGAGCCGATGATTATCGGCCGCAACTTCCTCGTCAAAATCAATGCCAACATCGGAAACTCCGCGGTTGCTTCGTCGATTGAAGAGGAAGTCGACAAGATGCGCTGGTCCATTCATTGCGGGTCTGACACGGTGATGGATCTTTCCACTGGAAAAAACATTCATGCCACTCGTGAGTGGATCATTCGCAACTCGCCTGTGCCGATCGGCACCGTGCCGATTTATCAGGCGCTCGAGAAAGTCGGTGGCAAAGCTGAAGAACTTACCTGGGAGATCTTTCGCGACACGCTCATCGAGCAAGCGGAACAGGGTGTCGATTACTTCACGATCCATGCAGGGGTTCGTCTGCCGTACATTCCTTTAACAGCGCGGCGCACAACGGGCATCGTCAGTCGCGGCGGCTCGATCATGGCCAAGTGGTGTTTGGCTCATCACGAAGAGAGTTTTCTCTACACCCACTTCCGCGAGATTTGCGAGATCATGGCTGCTTATGATGTTTCGTTCTCGCTTGGTGATGGTTTGCGCCCGGGATCGATTGCGGACGCGAACGACGAAGCACAGTTTGCAGAGCTCGAAACGTTGGGTGAGTTGACGAAGATCGCGTGGGAAAACGATTGTCAGGTGATGATCGAGGGTCCCGGTCACGTGCCGATGCATTTGATCAAGGAGAACATAGACAAGCAACTTGAGACTTGTCACGAAGCGCCGTTCTACACGCTTGGCCCACTCACGACCGACATCGCGCCTGGTTACGATCACATTACCTCAGCGATTGGGGCAGCGATGATCGGTTGGTTCGGAACGGCGATGCTTTGTTACGTGACGCCAAAAGAGCATCTCGGATTGCCCAACAAGAAAGACGTGAAGGATGGCGTGATTGCCTACAAGCTCGCGGCACACGCCGCTGATCTGGCAAAGGGACATCCGGGCGCGCAGTATCGTGATAATGCGTTGTCGAAGGCGCGTTTTGAGTTTCGTTGGGAAGATCAATTTAATCTCTCGTTAGACCCGGAGGTAGCCCGCGAGTATCACGACGAAACCTTGCCTCAGGAGGGCGCGAAGCTGGCGCATTTCTGTTCGATGTGCGGCCCGCATTTCTGTTCGATGAAGATCACCCAGGACGTGCGCGAATATGCAGCGCAAAAGCAGGTTGATGAGTCTAAAGCTCTGGCCATTGGGCTTAATGAGAAAGCCGAGGAATTCAGGAGTACAGGCGGGGAGATTTATATGAGGCTTCAGCGAGTCGAATCAGAAATGCTTGAGTTGGTTGGCTACGACGCTCACGCGCAGTTGCTGGAAGTTGTTTTCAACACCGGGGATAAGTACCGATATTTGGACGTGCCGGCGTCAGAGTACGAGGGATTGATGAGCGCGGAGTCTATTGGTCAATACATGCATAAGCACATTATCGATCATTACGATTACGAACGGATCATTTAGACAGGATGAACAAGATTAGCAGGATTAACAAGATATCTTGTTAATCTTGTTAATCTTGTTAATCTTGTTCATCCTGTCAACTCCACCTCACGGAGAATACAATGGATATCAATGACCTTACGCACGCGGTAATCGGTTGCGCTTACAAAGTACACAATGTTCTTGGACCGGGTTTTCTCGAAAAAGTCTACGAGAACGCACTTAAGGTTGAACTTGCAAAAAGGGGTATTGCCGCTCGTCAGCAGGTAAAACTTCCAGTGTGGTACGAAGGACATCGAGTTGGTCTCTACTTCCCGGATCTCTGGATCGACGGGCAATTGATAATCGAGCTCAAAGCGGCTCTCGCACTGGCTCCCGAGCACGAATTGAAACTCGTACATTATCTGACCGCAACTGGCATCGACAACGGTCTGCTTATAAACTTCGGCAAGACCGTACAAGTCAAACGGAAATTTCGTGAACTACATCATTGAGGTTATTCAACACCGGCCTTGCGTTGCATCTCGCGGATGGTCTCGGGGATGAAGGATGTGATCTGGTAGGTTTCCTCACGACCGTCGGCATAAGTCTGGTACAAATTGAAGTCAGGCAGCGAGAGGCAGCTCAGCGGCGACTGCTGGTTGTAGCCGGTGTCGAGGCCGATGGCGCTGTGAGAGATGTAGATACCATGACGGCCAAGGCGACCTCGCAAGGGAAGAAGCGGCGTCGGTGTGTGACCGAAGACACAAGGTTTGCCGCGGTAGTTCTTGTAGAAGTCCATGTCTCGCATCCACAACAACGCCATTGGCGAACTCTCGCTCGGATGTTTACCCTCATCGAGTCCAGCATGCACGTAAATCGCGAATTCATCTTCGTAGTAAAAAGGTAGCTCTTCGAGAAAAGCGAGCTGTTCCGCAGGAAACGACTGGGCGAACAGTTCCCTCATCTCATCCAGATTCTTTTCACTATCAACCCTGATCGATTGTCCGGTGTATTGCTGGAACGTTCGCTCGCCGCCTACGACGGGCGTCAGCCACATGTTGCTCTGTCCATCAAGGAAGTCCATCAACATCTGTTCGTGATTTCCGCGCAGGCAAATCACTCGCTCGGGATTCTCCCGACAGAGTTTCATAGCATGCGAGACGCAGCCTGGCGCATCGGCACCTCGGTCGATCAAGTCGCCTAAAAGCACGAGCGTGTCTGTTTCCGGATCTCGCGGCAGCATGTCGAGCAGGTTGAGGAGCTGCGCGCATCGACCATGTATGTCACCGACAACAAAGGTTCTCATTCAGACTGTTCCCCGGGTTGCTCGCGTTGGCTTTTGATGCGATTCATCAATTCGACGAAACGTGGATCCTCGTGCATGTCAGCCCAGTTTTGATCTGACTCGAACCATTTGTAGTTTTCGTTACCGAGGCTGATGGCCGTTTCCAACCATCTGAGGGCTTCCACCTGGCGGCCCTGCAAGAGGTATGCAGAGGCAAGCCAGTAAGATATATCATAATCGGCTTCCGCCACTTGTCTGACTTTCGGCGTCAGTTGCTCATTGGCTTTTGTGTGCTGGCCCTGCGCGCTCAAACAGATTGCCAGAATCGGTCTCACACCGTCGATTTGCGGATGCCGCTGTAGCACCTGGTGCAGAATCGCAATGGCCTCATCAATCTCGGCCTTGTAGTAAAGAACGCGCGCGCGAAACACCAGAATCAACGGATGCTCAGGTTCGACAGCCGCGCCTTGATCGAGTTCGCGAAATGCCTCGGCATATTCGCGCTGGTACATGAAAATTCGAGCGCGATTGTAACTAGCCAGCACGCGTTCGCCCGGATTCAACCGGACCATCCGATCAAAACTTCGCAGCGCTCGTGCATATTCACTATCAAGACGCGCAACCACGCCTCTTACAAAGTGCACACCGGGATCGTTCGGATATTCAGTACGCAACAAGTCGACGGCGGTGCGAGCCTTTTGCTTCTGGCCTCCAGTGAGATAGATGAAGACCATATGCATGCGCGCTTCGAGTAATCGCGGATCGAGCGCCAGCGCTTTACGAAAAGCGTTCTTGGCCTTCTCGTGGTCGCCGGCCTGGCCGAGGCCCTTCAAAACGCGATTGACGTAACAACTGCCAAGCGCCGAATAAGCGAGCGCGAAGTTTGGATCGATTTCGATAGCACGACGGAAGTGTTCGATCGCCGAGTCGAGTTGTTCGCGCTCAATGGTGTGATAGATAAAGTTTGCGAGGCAGTCGCGCCCGCGTAGGTATTCGTCGGAAGCGGCGGCGTCTGCAGTCGTCTTCCGGGCCAGTTCGACTTTTTCGTCAGGACTCAGCTCAAGCCGCAAGCCTTCGACGATGCGCTGCACGATTGTGTCCTGCACGCCAATGATGTCGCTGGCATCAGCATCGATGCTCTCGCTCCAGAGAATCTCGCTGGTGCGAACGTCGAGTAGTTGTGCCGTAACCCGCAATCGATCGCCGGCCCGCAAAAAAGTGGCTGTGAGGATCGCATCGACACTGAGTTCACGGCCGGCTGCTGCGGCGTCAACAGTTTTGTTCTGATACTTGACGATCACCGACGATGGTCGCACCACGAGTGAACGCACACGCGCCAGCTCGGTGATCACAGCATCAGCGAGAGAAAACTGGTAGAAATCGATCCCGCGCTCGTTACCGACATTCTTGAACGGAAGTATCGCAACACTCTTTCGATCGCGATCTCCCAGGCTTGTTAACGGATTAGGCTGAGCGTCACCACTGCGTCCGCCAGATTTCGAACCTGACGCAGTTTCCGCGCTTTTAGAACCTGTCAACCAACGCAGTGCACGTGTGACCGGGCTATCTTGTTTCAGATGTTTCGGAGCAACGGGCGTGGTGCTTTCATCGAGACCGGGCAGTGAGTCTGAACCGAGTTCACGAATGATCGAGCGCAGGTCTTCGGCAAAATGCGAGATCTTTTGATAACGATTACGCGGATCTTTTGCCAGAGCCTTATCGAGGATGGCTTGCAATCGCACAGGCATGCGACCGGGTCTCATCTTCGACAGTGGCGCAGGCTCCTCGTTGAGAACTGCGTGACGCACTTCGATAGCTGTTTGACCCTGGAATGGCCACGTGCCAGTCAGCATCTCGTAAAGCAACACGCCGGTGGAAAAGATGTCGGCGCGTGAATCAACACGGTCACCGCGTGCCTGTTCGGGTGCTGCATACGTCGCCGTGCCGTAAGGCACACCGACTTCAGTGATTTCTGTATGGTGAATTCCTGAAGTGCGAGCTGCGTCCTCGTCGAGCAGTTTCGCGAGACCAAAATCGAGAACCTTGACCTGGCCGCCCGGCGTGACCATCACATTGCCCGCCTTAATGTCGCGATGAATGATGCCGCGAGCGTGTGCGGCGGCGAGTGCGTCTGCAGTTTGCAGTGCAATCGACAAGGCACTCTCGAGTGACAAAGGACGACCATTTACGAGTTGCCTCACGTTTCGCCCTTCGATGTATTGCATGGCGATGAAGTGAATGCCGTTGATCTCGTTGAGGTCGAAGATGGTGCAGATGTTTGGATGGTCGAGGGCTGAGGCGAGCTTCGCTTCGCGCTCGAAACGCTTGAGATTGCCTTCGCGGGCGGTTAGTTCGGCGGGCAGAACCTTGATGACGAGCGTGCGGCCAAGCTTCGAATCGACCGCTTTATAGACCGTTCCCTGTCCGCCCTCACCGAGCTTCTCGAGAATCTTATAGTTCCCCAGCGTCGAACCGATCATTTATCCAAAATGAAATAGGTCCTATAGCCCCTATAGGACCTATTCTCGCAGAACCAACAATAACAGCAACTCAGCTATTTGCAACGCCCATCTGCCAGAGCATGAACGCGTAGTCAAAGGCAGATTCGCGTAACGCGTCGTAGCGTCCCGAAGCGCCGCCGTGTCCCGCGCCGAAGTTGACCTTAAGAAGCAGCGGATTCTTATCGGTTTTCATGGTGCGCAGTTTTGCCACGAGCTTAGCGCCTTCCCAGTAAGGAACCTGACTATCGTTCACAGAAACCTTCACGAGCATTGCCGGATAATCCTTTTTGGCGATGTTATCGTAAGGTGAATAAGTCTTCATGTAATCAAACGCGGCTTTCTCGTTTGGATTACCCCACTCGATGTATTCACTTGTCGTCAGCGGCAAGCTGGCGTCGAGCATTGTGTTCAGCACGTCTACAAACGGCACGTGCGAAACGACTGCCTTGAAGAGATCCGGTCGCAGGTTGGAAACCACACCCATCAATAAACCACCGGCGCTGCCACCCTCGATCACCAGTCGATCCTTCGACGTGTATTTCAGGTTGATCAATGCTTCCGCGCAGGCGATGAAGTCGGTGAACGTATTCATCTTGTTCATCATCCTGCCGGCCTGACGCCACTCTTCGCCAAGCTCACTGCCGCCACGAATGTGTCCAATGACGAAGATCACACCGCGATCGAGAAGACTCAGTCGAGTTGAAGAGAACGTGGGCGGGATGGAGTAACCATAGGATCCATATCCATAAAGCAGCAGCGGAGCAGAGCCGTCCAGCTTCACGCCCTTTCGATAGACCATCGACATCGGAATCTTGGTTCCATCCGATGCAGTCGCGAAAACACGCTCAGACTTGTAATTGTTCCGATCGAAACCTCCTGGCACTTCCGTCTCTTTCAGCAACGTCGACTTGCCGGTGTTCATGTCGTAATCAAATACGGAATTCGGCGTGACGAGTGAATTGTAGCTGTACCTCACGACGTTAGTGTCAAATTCACGGTTTGCCGAGACGAAGGCGGCGTAAACGGGCTCGGGAAACTTGATGCGCTGGCGTTTATTAGTTTTGAAGTCAAGGACCTCGAGTTGCTGCAGACCGTTTTCCCATTCAGACAACACGGCGTGATTGGCGAAGAGAGTGATTCCCTCAACCTTCACTGCCGGGTTGTGTGCGACAAACTCTTTCCAGTTTTTCTCCGAAGGATCGTTCAGAGGTGCGGTCACGATACGGAAGTTTTTTGCGCCTTTATTGGTGCGAATGTAAAAAAGATCGTTCCGATAATCGACGTCGTACTCGTGTTCCTTCTCGCGCGGCAGGATCACTTTTAACGTTCCATTCGGATCGGCAGCCCGAAGAAACCGCGCCTCGGTCGATGTCTTGCTAAACGCGTGAAGGAAGATCACGGCCTTGTCGAGTGAGCGACTTACGCCGATGTCAAACAGTTCGTCCTTTTCGTCATAGACAAGGTCGTTCTTATCGGTTCCAAGGACGTGACGGAAAAACTTGTCACTACGTTTTGTAACCGGATCTTCAGTAACGTAGAAGAACGTTTTGTTGTCGTTGGCCCAGACGACGCTGGTCACGCGTTCGATCCGTTCCGAAAGAAGTTGACCAGTTCGCAGATCTTTTATCTGCAACAGATACTGTCGATACCCGGTGTTGTCTGTGCTGTAGGCCAGCAAGTTTCCGTCATCGCTTGGGATGAAGTCGCCAATACTCATGAACTGCTGACCTTTGGCCAGTTCATTCACGTCGAGCAGGATTTCCTCCGCGGCTTCAGTACTGCCTTTCTTGCGGCAGAAGATCGGATACTGCTTACCTTCCACAGTGCGCGAGTAGTAGAAGTAGTTGCCGTAGCGATAAGGCACATTGGTGTCAGTCTGTTTTATATGACTGAGCATCTCGTTGTAGAGCTTCTCCTGCAACGGCGCCGTGGGTTTCATCACCGTGTCGGTGTATGCCTCTTCAGCCTTGAGATGCGACATTACCGCGGGATTTGTTTTTTCGCGGAGCCAGAAGTAATCGTCAACGATCGTGACGCCATGAATATTTGTAGTCTTTGTTTTCTTTTCTGCCATCGGTGGTTGAGGCGCGCCCGCTCCTCCATTTGACTGGGCTAAGACTTTACTACTGTTTGGAACGCATAGAACAAAGAGCAACAGCAGAAAAAGCAAACGGGATTGGTTTCGCATGCAGCACCTTCCTCATAAAAACACAACTCAGTAAAGGGGAGATCTCTTTGCTAGCAGCCGGCGCACGGCCGGCTAATCGTGAACCGTTCAACCGCGGGGTGGGTCTCCCCAACCGGAACCCAGATGCTTTCCATCCTCGACGATGCACGGCACGGTTGGATCGCCGTCCGAGTACGAAAACATCTCGGCGCGTCGCGCTTTGTCGTTCTGCGCGTCGTAGTCGATGAAGGGAATGCCTTTGGAGTTGTAGTGGTCGCGTGCCTGCTGACAGTATGGACAGCCGGGCTTTGTGTAAATTACTAAGGCCAAGTTTTTGGTTACCCCCGCGAACCGCAGCGGTTGAGCGCATGAGTGCTCACCGCACGTTAATGTACAAATTTGAGCAGGTTGCGATTATACTGCCGCTGCCTATGAGTGAACAAAGCGCAGGGAGCGGCAGCGCCGACGGCGGCACGTCAGATCTGCTCGATCCCTACGAGAAGCTCATCAAACTCGACATATTGGGCAACAAAGTGAGCGTTCCCGAGAAGAACCGCCTGCTGCGCTGCTTTCAATACCTGTCCATCAACACGATCTCTTACGGCGACTTCTGTTGGAATGGTGAGTGTACAAACTGCCAGATTTGGTATCACCTGAAAGGTCAGAACGAACTGAGCGACAGACCAGCGCTCTCATGCCGGCTGGAATGTGAAGAAGGAATGGTGATCACGAAGCTGAGTCGGTTTATCGAGTTGGAGGGTATTACGAAGTAGGTATCCACAGATTACACAGATTGTTTGTTTGAATCTGTGTAATCTGTGGATAGGAAGATCAATACCGGCGCGCGCGACGGAGATCCTGACGAAACTCACGCACATCCTGACGTCGTTCACGTCGATCCATTCTTAATTCGTGACGATCATCAAGAAAGCCACGTCTCAGAGCGCGACGATCCCAACGGATTTCTCGTGTGTCTCGTCTGATCTCGCGACGGTCATGCCGAAGTTCTCTGCGTTCGGAGCGATCGATGCGCCGTTGTGCGTTAGCCACGCTCCCAACGCTGGAAGCCACGCAAATCATTGAAACCGCCAGTAAGAAACCGGCCAATACTTTCCTTGTCATCTGAATACCCCCAATCACCAAGTTTGAGATATTAGACGCGTGACTTCGAGGGATGGCCGACGTTTGTTTCAATATTTCGGAACGCTGGGATCCACCTCATCCGACCAGCCCAGAATTCCGCCTTTTAGATTGATCAGTTTCCCTTTGAATCCTGAACGCTCAAGTGCTTCGATCGCGCGTGCACTTCGTCCACCCATCTTGCAGTGGACCACCGTCTCTCGATTCGGATCGATCTCGTCCAGGCGGTTCAGCACCTGGCCCAGCGGGATATGAATTGAGTTTGGTATGCGGCAATACGCGAATTCGTTGTTTTCACGCACGTCGACGATCTGAATATCGTCGCCTTTATCGAGACGCTGTTTGAGTTCAGTTGAGGTTATTTCTTCCATAGTGTCTATCCTGTCAGTGTTTAATGCTTGCAGCTTTGAGCCGAGACACACCTTACACTACACTTTGCTAAAAATCTCCTGTCCCAACGAAAGGCTGCGTTATGAGATTCGAGTTTTATACAGAAGCCCTCGATAATGTGCCCAAATTATCGGTTGACGGCACCGTTGACAACAGTATTCATTTCTCGCACTGGGAAGGAAATCGTACCCCAACTGAACTAAAGGCTGATACTTCAACTGAGATTGCACTCAAACTTGCGGCATCGCCGAACCGCGCGCAGTTGACGAACGGCATCGAGCTCGTAACTAACAACCACTTCGATACCGACGGTGTTCTGTCTGTTTGGACTGTTCTCAACGGCGAACGCGCTCTGCCTTATCGAGATCTGCTAATCGCAGCGGCCGAAGCGGGAGATTTTTCAGAGTACTCGAATGACGATGGTGTGCGGATCAGCATCGCGATTCAGGGTTCCGATCAGGCCAGCCCGAATAACGACGACGGTTCACCGCTGGCGAAGCTCATCGCGGGAGAGGAAGTCGATGATGATGCGCGCGCTTACGAGTTGGTGTTGCCGCGTGTGGAACATCTCCTGACCAACATCAACGACTATGAATCGCTTTGGCGCGAAGGATGGGAAAATGTTGCCGCAGCGATTGAGAGCTTTGAGCAAGGGAAATCAAGCGTAACGGAATATTACGACGAGAAGATTTCACTGATCACTCTTGCGCCTGAGCTTTTTGATGGCGCGGGATTTAGTCCCACTCGGCACTCGGCCCCTTACACTGCGATCTCAAAATTTGCCAAAGGCGAACTCTTTCTGATCGCGATTCCCACGAGCGGCGGTTGGTTTTATCGGATCGATTACCCTTACTACTCCTGGGCGGAAACGGTTGTGCGTCCACGAATCGAGCGTCGCGATCTGAGCGGTGCGCTGCAGTTGCTCAACGATAAGGAAGGCAATCGCGATGGTCGGTGGCAAACGGATAATCGCGAAATGACTTCGGCAGTGAAGTTTCTTGACGATGCACGAACGTTGGCCGCCTCGAAATTAGAGCCACACGCGGTGGTGGAAGTTCTACAAAATTTATCTGTGCTAGCGGCGGTTTCAGTTCCGAAATAGGAATGCTCGACGTAATCATCATCGGTGCTGGACCAGCCGGACTGTCAACCGCTTTCTGGTGTGATGAGTTGGGTCTCGACACGCTTGTGCTCGAACAAGCGGAAGAGATCGGTGGACAGCTTCATCGTGTTTACAACCCGATCGAGAATTACCTCGGATTAAAAACTCGCAACGGCAAAGAACTGCTCGAGCTCTTTGCTGCGGATGTTGACAACGCCGAGTTTGATCTTTGGACGCAGGCGTCGATCGCATCAGTCGATTTGAAAGCAAAGCGAGTTTCGCTAGCGAGTGGCGAAGAGCTCCAGTCGATTGCGATTGTGATCGCAACTGGAGTAAGACCAAGGGAACTAGGCGTGCTGGGTGAGAAGGAGTTTGCTGGTAAAGGAATGATAGAATCCGCTGCCCGCGATCGTCAGCTCTTCGCAGGCAAGGACGTTTGTGTGGTTGGTGGTGGCGATGCGGCAGTCGAGAATGCTCTTCTTCTCGCTGAAGTTTGTCCCACAGTGACGTTGATCCATCGCGGCAAGAAACTACGCGCGCGGGATCAGTTTAGAGAGAAACTTCAGGCAGTTCATTGCATCACCGTTTTCACTGAGTCGGTGCTGACGCGTATCATTGGCGAAGACGACGTTGTCGCCGTTGAGATTCAACGTAAACAAGGATTGAAGCCGTTTCAAGTGGCAGTGCGGGGCGTGTTGATTCGGATTGGCGTCGAACCGAATACTGAGCTGTTCAAGGGTCAGCTTGAAACAGACGAAAAAGGATTTCTAGTGGTTAATAGTCGTCAGGAAACAAGTGTGCCGATGGTGTTTGGTGTTGGTGACGTCTCGAATCCCCTGGCGCCGACGATCAGCGGCGCAACCGGGGCCGGCTCCACCGCTGCAAAAATAATCGCGAGTCGATTAAATGAACGAGGTTGAAACGCCTTATCTCGATGCTCATGTTGCGGCGTATCCGATCGAGTACATTGCCGGTATCGATCTCTACAATGCAGGAGAATTTCATGCGGCCCACGACGCGTGGGAAGAACGCTGGATGGGTGAAGTTGGACCAAAGGAAAAACTGTTCCTGCAGGCGATGATCCAATCCGCCGTTGCGTTTCATCACCTGGACATTGGTCGACCTGGCGCCGCGCGACAAATGTATCTGCGGGCGAAAGAAAAATTTGCGCGTTTGGGAGCGCCTGTTTTTATGTCGTTGGATCTGGAGGAGTATCAAGCTCAACTCGACTCCGCACTTTCGTGGTTGTTAAATGCAAGCGATCCGAGAGAGTTGACGCCTCCGCAGATCACACCGCCCAAGATCCGTTTGCTGGCGACTGTCGACGAGTTTGATTGATAAAGATTTTACAAGATGTTTCAGGATTAACAAGATAACCTGTTCATCTTGAAAAAATCCTGTAATCCTGTCTAAACAAATGCTTAGCTTCTCGCGACTCATCTTACTCGCATGCTGGTTTGGCGCAGCGCTCTTCTTTGGCGCTGTGGTCGCGCCGTCAGCCTTTGGTGTGTTGCGATCCTTCGGTCTATCAAACGCAAATGAGATTGCGGGCGGCATCGTTACGCGTTCGTTGTCCGTGATCAATATCGCCGGTTTCTTAATCGCACTGCTACTGCTCGTGACTCTGTTTATACGACGCAGTTCAGCCGGTCGCATAAGTTTTATCGTCGAATGTATTTGCCTCGCCGTTATTGCGCTGGCCACGGGTGTGGGCCACTTCGTAATTGCCGCGCGTATGCTTGCTTTGCGCGCCGCGATGGTTTTGCCGATCGATCAAATTGCGATTGATGATGCGCGACGCATAGAGTTCAACAGCCTGCACGGTTATTCGGTGAATGCGCTCGGCCTTGCTATGATTGCCGCTTTAGTGGCGCTGGTCCTGATGGCCCGCAGCCTGCGCAATTGAATTTCAGAGATGGAAGAAGCCGGTGGATATTATTGAAGACATTGACGATTGGCGACGACGCTTTGCTGGTTGGAGGCCAGGCGCCGGGGATGATCTTGGATCGAATTATCCGTTTGTAAAAAATCGGCGTGCGCCATTCACCCCGGCACGTCGGGCTCTGCCGATGTTGAATCTCGCACTGATTTCGTCAGCGGGTGCGTACATCGATGGTACTGACGCGTTCGACACGAGCACCGCGAATGGCGATCTGAGTTTCAGAGAAATTCCCATCGAAGTTGAAGCGTCGGACCTGAAGTTCTCGGTGCGCGGTTACGATCCAACCGCCGTTCAGAACGACATAAACTCCACCCTCCCTGTGGAGCGATTGCTCGAGTTTGAACAGAACGGCATCATCGGACAGTTGAATCCGGTCTTCTGGAGTTTTTGCGGATTCATTCCCGATGCGGCGAAGATTGCTGATGAACTTGCTCCTAACCTCGTGGAACGCGTGCGACGTTATGAAGTGCAGGCGGCGTTATTGGTACCTGCCTCGAGGCTGTGTCATCAATCTATTGGTTTGGTTGCGCGTGCACTCGAGCTTTCCGGTATTCCCACGATGACGCTTGCAGTCTTGAAGGATCTTGTTGAATGGGTGCGTCCGTCACGCGTGGCGCTTCACGACGGTGACCTCGGAAGCGTCAGCGGCATGCCGAATTGGCCCGAACATCAGCGCCGGATCCTGGACGAAGCGCTGCGGCTTATTGAGCCGATGGACCAGCCGGGAATACGCAAGTTGGTAGTGACCCTGCAATCCGATGTAGAGAAGTCACGCGGAGAGCGCTAATCTAAACTTCTTAATGTCTCTCAAACGCCTCGGACTCTTTATCGTCCTCATCATCGCTGTCGGGCTCGCGTATCTACTTCTTGCGCCAGTACCAATCGCACCCGCTCCGTGGACTCCTCCCGTTGCTCCAACCCTGACAGGCCAGTACGCACAGAATACAAAGCTTTCCGCTATTCAGAAGCTTTCGCTCGGCGAAGGCCACAAACCTGAAGATGTCGCACTCGACGCGGATGGAAGGATCTATGCCGGTTTTGAGGACGGCCGGATCGTAGTCCTGCAGCCGGACGGGACGCAGCCACGTGTTTTTGCCGACACGCAGGGTCGTCCACTCGGTTTGATCTTCGATCCTGCGGGGAATCTGATCGTGGCCGATGCGATCAAGGGTTTGTTATCAGTGAATAAGTCAGGGGAGATAAAGGTATTGACTGCAGAAGCGGACGGCGAGAAGTTTGGCTGTCTCAACGATCTTGACGTTGGTGCGGACGGAACGATTTATTTTTCGGAAGCTTCACACAAGTTTCCGATGTCGCAGTTTACGAATGAATTGCTCGAGCATCAGGGGAACGGTCGCTTGCTTGCACTCGATCCTCAAACGCAAAAACCCCGCACACTCTTGCGAGATCTTTACTTTGCAAATGGCGTCGCAGTAAGTCCGGATCAATCGTTTGTGTTGGTGGTCGAAACTGGAAAATACCAGGTCCGCCGTTTGTGGCTGAAGGGCCCGCAGATGGGACACGCCGAAATCTTCATTGACAATCTACCCGGTTTTCCTGACGGCATCTCTTCAAACGGCAAAGGCAAATTCTGGCTCGCCCTCGTCACTCAACGCCAGGCGCTCTTCGATCGACTATTACCCCACCCGTTTGCGCGCAAAGTGGTCGCTCGTCTCCCTAAATTTCTCCAGCCCGCACCGAAACGCTATTCCTTCGTCGTCGCTTTGGACCAACAAGGCAAAGTCATCGAAAACCTTCAAAACGGCCCGCCCGACTGCTACTCCGAAATCGCCAACGTCGTCGAACACAACGGCACCCTCTATTTCGGCAGCATCGGTGAAGACACCGTCGGCCGCTTCCAATTGAGATAGCTTCAAGCGCCTCGGAACGTACTGTAGGGGCGGCCCTCCGTGGCCGCCCTTGGTTTGAAATCGTGTTCGTCAAACTCGAGGCCGTGGCTTTTCATTACCGTTGCTTAACCAAGGGCGGCCACGGAGGGCCGCCCCTACAGTACGTTCCGAAGTCTCTTATATCTCTAAACGTTTGAGGGGTGGGGGTTTGGGGTTGGGTACTATTGTGCCAAGTGTATATCCATGTACCACAGGAGCTTAGACCAGTCAGTAAAAATACTGAGGTAATTTGTCTGTTTTTTGGACGTGCTTACCTTGTATCCAAAGGGGCGTTCTGCCCCTGCCTCTTTTTCAAGCACTTCATTTCCCTTTAAGTCAAACTAAATAAAGAGCTTCCAGCCAGAATTCGCCTGCGGGAAAACTGCGGCACGAGGGTTGTAGACAGTGTGGGCGTCGGACTTAAGTGGGAGTTCAGTCCGACGCGGCAAATTCCCCCTCTCTGGAGCAGAAAACGACAATGATTAACTTGCTATCTGCAGCGACTTCAGTGCCTAAAAATGTCTTCAAGACCACAGAACTGGTCGGAAGTCTGATGCACAAGCTTTCCCCGGAACTGATCAACACCATCAGTGCTCTCGGGGTCGACCAGCGATACTCAACTCTCGAAAATTATCCAGACTTTCTTTGCGGCAAACCAAAGCTAGCCACCAGTTCCACGACAGAACTCGGCGTGGCTGCCACCAAACGCTGCATCCACGAATGGGGAGGTGATCCGAATAGGATAGGACTACTAGTAGCGGCAACTAACACTCCTGACCAGATGTTGCCGTGCCTGGCGTCCGAGATCATGGGGAAAACGCATGGACTCCTCTCAAGGTCCCTGCGAACTGTAAGCATGCAAGCTCAGGGTTGTTCTGTGTTACTCAAGTCAATAGAAGTCGCTCAGTGGTACCTGACTGCGAATCCCGGCAAACTCGCAATCGTGGTGATGTCCGAAGCTCACACACCATACGTTGCTCCCTTGCTCCGTGATGAGTATTCCGGTTACCGCGAAATCATCAGACTGAGGAAGGAGCAGAGGCTTGATCCCGATCAATTTGAACAACAAAGGTTGGATACCACCTTCGTAATCCAATCTATGCTCTTTGGGGACGGCGCGGTGGCCTTGCTGGTAGGCATTGAAGAAGGAAAGCCCGCGTTCGGACCAATCTCCCACCTGACCAACGACCAGCCAAACGATATGAACCTGCTCACGATGGTCAGCAACAGCTCACATCCCTTCCTGAAAGGAAGGCCGCAATACTTCATGCAGCCGAGCGTTCCCAATCGCGGCGCGCATTACGCTGTGACCACTGTCAAGAATGTTCTGCGACATCCCGACTCACCAGTATCGGATCTGGCCGAAGTAGACGATTGCCTGATTCACACTGGCAGCAAGAAGATTCTCGACGGCGTTTGTTCTCAACTCGAACTGGAACCCGACTCAGCGAAAGTTCATGGCTCCTACCAGGTGCTGGAACGTTATGGCAATCTCTCGAGCGCGTCGACCGGTTTTATGTTGGCTGAGAAAGATGAATGGTCAGGCCCGACGATGGTGGTTGGATTTGGAGTAGGATTTACTGCCAGCGCCGGAATTATGAACTTCAATTGATCGAAGATTTCAGCCACAGATGAACGGGGTTCATCTGTGGCACAATTCTCTGCTTAGAGTGTTGAGAGTTGAGCCCACTTGCGTGAAGTCGAAGGGCTTCCCGATGATGGCGTCAACAAGGTCTTCTTCTCCTGGTGGCGGAGTGGTGGTAGGACCATAACCCGTTACCAGAACAATCTTCAGACCGGGCCAATCTTTCCGAATCACTCGTGCGGTTTCCCAGCCGTCCATTTCGGGCATCGCGAGATCGGTGAAGACAAAATCAAATTCACCTCTCCGCAGTTTTTCCACCGCCTCCTGACCGCTTTCCGCCAGTTCGACCTTATGATTGACGGCGACCAGCATTTCCGCGAGTGTTTCTCGAACGGGTGCCTCATCGTCCACGACGAGAATTCTCAGGCTTGGTGTATCGCTGAGTGTGGTTGAAGAATCTTCAGACGACATTTGGGCGGCAACTGCCGGCAGGTCGATCGTGAAGTTAGTGCCGCTGCCGGGTTTGGAGACGACGCTGATCAAACCCGAATGTCGTTCAATGATGCTGTAACTGACCGATAGACCCAGTCCAGTTCCGTGCGCGCCTTTCGTTGAGAAGAATGGTTCGAATATCTTCTGCTGCACATCGTCAGGCATTCCCATTCCGTTGTCACTGAAATGCAGTTGCAGTCGTTCATCTTTACGACGGCAGGTTATCAACAAATTTCCGCCCCGCGGCATCGCATCGACAGCATTCACGATCATGTTGACAAAAACTTCGCGCAGTTCAGAAGCACTTCCATAGGTGAACTGTCCGGGCTCGGTGTTGAGCCTGACGTCATATTCAAGCCCGCGAATGCGTGCCTCGTTTTGCCAGCGAGTTCGTGTTATCTCAATTGCGTCGTTGAGGAGGCCAGCGACGTCGACGAGCTCAAATTCCTTGACCGCTGACTTGCGGGCGAATGTTTGAATACGACGTACCGTGGCCGCGGCATCTTCTGCGGCGGTTTGAATGATGTCGAGGTTACGCACCAATGCCGGTTCATTGACCTGCCGTCGTAGTAGTTGTGCGCGACCAAGAATGGCGGCGAGCGAGTTATTGAAATCGTGAGCGACACCCGAAGCGAGTTGGCCCAGTGCCCGCAATTTATCTGCTCGTGCCGCACGCTCGCGTTCTTCCTTCTGTTCGGTGATATCACGCGCAATGCCAAGCACGCCGGTGGTGCGTCCTTCAACTACGAGAGGCGAATTGTCGACACGCGCGTATCGCAGTAGTCCGTCGTGTGCGAAGTAGCGCATCTCGTAAGTCTGCGGCACACCCTGCAACGCGGCGTCAAGTTTCTCGCGGACGAGATCGCGATCCGCTTCGTAGACCATGCTCAGCAATGGGCGCCCAATAAAGTTGCTGCGTTGATAACCCAAACCCTTCAACGTAGCACTGTTGCACCACTTAAAATTTCCATCCGTATCAACCGCGTAGATCGACTCGCGAGCGCTCTCGAGAATATTCGTCAGCAACGACTGATGCTCACGCGCGACTGCCTGGACCTTGCGCAAATCGGAGAGATCACGCGCGGTACACACAACAGCCACTGCCTGGTTGTGTTCGTCAAAGACCGGCTCAACGGAAACCAGCAACGGACGATTGAGACGATTCGGAGTGATCTCGATTGTCACACTACGACCCGTTTCGAGTGCATTTTCAACCACACACGTTTCGTCGTCTTCGCTGGTTCGCAGGATGTCGCAACACTGCCGGCCGAGCAGCAATCGTGGATGAACGGCTTCCATCGCGGCGCCGGCCCGATTGACGCGTTTCAACTCACCGGCCTGATCGAATATAAAAATACCGTCGGACATCGCGTCGAAGGTCGTTTCCCACTCAGTTTTTCCGCGCGCCACCATCTCGAACAATTCAGCTTGCGCGATACCGATGGCCAACCGTTCCGCGAGAGCTTCAACAAGTGAGATTTCGTCTTCCGTCCAGAGACGTTTTCTATCTGTTTGGTAGATGCACAGGGACCCGCGGAATTCCCCCTTGATAAACAACGGATAGTTGATTTGAGAGCGAGTATCGAAGCTCTTCGCGCGGTCTCTCACGTAATCACGCAACGCAGTTGATTCGTCATCAAAGTTCAGGGTGTCATCAATGATAAGCGGCTGGCCTGAATGTGACAGTCGACAACCGATCGGATCGTCGCAATTGACGATACCGTTTTTGATGCTCATACCACCGGGTCCGAGATATTCGTATTCAAGCGGTTCACTAACGCCCTCGGCGTTGTACAAACACAGTTGGACTCTCGAGGCAGAGAGCGCCTGACCCAATTCTCGAGTCGCAGTACTGAGTACCTCCGGCAAACTCAACGAAGCACGAATCGCCATCGTCAAACGATTCACCAGCGCCTCGCGCGTCGAAGTCGATTCGGCTTTCTGATAAAGCTCGGCTTGCCGGATTGCGATTCCCGTTTGATCTGCCACTGCTTTGGCGAGGGCGATGTCGGCTTCACTCCATTGCCTGACCTGCTTCGTCGTAGAAAGCGCGAACGCCGCGGGAACATCGTCGCCCACACGAATCGCCACGTACATGATCGACTTCACGTTCGCTTTGGAGAGAATGTTCTGGTAGAGGTCAGTAATGCGCGCATCCTTCGCCGCATCGGAAAAAGGTAAAACACCAGTCTTGTCGAGGGCGGCAATCAAAGACTGCAGATGGGAGAGAGCGAAATCGGAGGCCGCCGGTTCAACACCGGTCGCGTGATACTCAGCTACATTCGTGGCGCACTTTGCGCGGTCGTCGCGCATGAACAAAGAGCAACGGTCCACGGTGAGATAGGAGCCTAGTTCTCGTACGGCAGTCTGGTAGATCTCGCGACTATCCAGCGAACAACGAATCGCCTGAGAAATGCGATGCGTCATTGCCTCGCGTTGGGTCTGCTGCGCCATGTAAGCCTGACTCTCCCGCAGCACCTCTTCTGAATGTTTGCGCTCAGTCAGGTCGCGACCGATCCCCTGCACGCCGATCGGCTTTCCGTCGCTAAAGATCAGTCGTGTGCTGACTTCGAGACGAACACGACGCCCATGCTTGGAGATGATATCGATCTCGTAGACCGTCGAGACTTTTTCACTCGCCTTGTGCGCGATCATCTCGCGCGCGAGGTTCAGATACTCAGGCGCAATGACGTCGGCGACATTCATCAACACGGTTTCTTCGCGCGAGTATCCAGTGATTCGTTCGCCGCTGCGATTGAGCGAAGTGAAATTACCTTGAAGATCGTGCGTGTAAATGATGTCGTTGGCGTTTTCGAAAAGCTCTCGATAACGCTCTTCGCTCTCCCTGATGGACGCCTCGGCACGCCGCTGATCGGTGATGTCGATGGCCACGCCGATAACACCCAAAACGTTATCGCGCTCATCTGTCAGTGGGGAATAACGAACGTCGAAAACGAGCCCGCCAACATCTACAGACGACTTGAACGACTCTCCATTCAACGCGCGTCTGATGTTCTCTCCAACTTTCGGAGTGTCGGCATAAACATCGAACACTGACTGGCCCACGAGTTCGCCAGGTTCGAGCGAGAGGCTCTTCAGTCCCTCACCTTCGGACAGTGTGAAGATGCCGTCCTTGTCGGTTGCAAAGAGAATTAGTGCGGCGCTTCCGACGACGGTTCGCAAGCGCTTCTCCGCTTTTCTCAGCGCCTCGCGCGCCTGTTTCTTTTCAGTAATGTCTCTAATGACTGACAACACTGCCGACTTGCCTTCGGAAGTGAACGGAAGTCCCGTAACTTCAACGTCAATCACGGAGCCGTCGAGCCTGAGATATTTCTGTTCTGCAAGCGTCGTTGGCAGTTGAAATGTTTGAATGTAGTCGATGCCTTCTTTGACGTGGTCACAGTAATCGCGATGCACGACGTCAAGAATCGATCTACCGATCAAGTCTTCGGCGGTAGATGCTCCCCAAAGTTTTACAGCGGCTGGATTGACGTAAGTAAACTTCCCGTCGTGATGAACAACGATCGCGTCGGGCGACTGTTCGACGAGGCTGCGGTAACGCTCTTCACTTTCTTTTAACGCACTTCCAATGCGATGTCGTTCGACCAGGCGAGCGACCTTCACCAGCAACTCTTCGTTTCGGAACGGGAGATCGATGTAGTCGTCGGCGCCGGCGTGCAAGCCGTCGATGCCGCCAGCGTTCGCCGTGATCAGGCCGCTGATTAGCATCAGGGGGATGTAGGCGGTACGCGCGTCTTCTTTTAGACGCCGGCAAAGTTCGAGACCTCCCAGGACGGGCATCACCACGTCGCTGACTATGAGGTCGGGATGAAACGAGAGCGCCAGTTCGATAGCTTGTGCGCCATCAGGAGCGGTTGAGACTTCGTAGCCTTCGAGTTCGAGAAGATCTACGAGCAGATCTCGGATCTTCCGATCGTCATCGACGATCAGGACTCGGCCCCGCGCTGAGGTGCTTGTTCTCATTCAGTCTGTGTCCGGCGTTTCTTGAGTAAGAAAACCTCGGGAGGAACAACGGAGATATTTGGTGCGGGAGTTTCTTACCGAACCTGCCGCGGCAGACGCGCCAGGCCGGTGCAGTATAACAGGTTTTGCCGCGGATTTACACGGATTACGGCTGATCAGCGAAATCCGGGGTTAAACTATTGATCCTGAACGCGTTTTCGGGTGGCAGGTGGCTGAGGACTGTCGGTTTTGGCGAAATATCCGGTGCGATAGTTCAGTTTGAGGTCTTGTTGCTTCAGGGCCGGATTTATTACCTGAATCTCGATTTTCCGGTATGACCCGTCCCGCGACTTGTTGCTCGGTGAATAGGCGACGAGGTATTGCTCGCGAAGGTCCCGCTGAATCTGAGTGAAAGCGTCGCGAAGATCTCGTTCATGTTTTGGGAAATAGGCTCGCCCGCCGGTTTTTTCCGCGATTTTCCGCAGGTCCCCTTCGTTGACATTGAACTGATAGCGATCGCCGATGCCGATGGCATAAATAAGCGCGTCAGCCTTTTGCGCACGTTCGATTGCGTCGTGCATCTTCATGCGACTGCTGGTGTCGTCGCCGTCCGTCAACAGGATGATCGCCCGGCGTGAGTGTTCGGCTGACTGAACCATCAATTCTTCGGAAGTGGCCCAGACGGCGTCCCAGATTGCAGTGGAACCGGCCAAACTCTGATTGGTTCCCGAAATGGGAGGCGTTCCGTTGACGATAACTCCACCGCCGATGTAACCGGATGGAGGAACAAACTCGACGCGATCGATTGCTCGTCGCAGTCGATCGATGCTTCCTGTGAAGCCTTGTTCGAGAGTTGTTTCACCGGTAAACGAAACAATTGCTGCCTCATCCCTTTGAGGTCGCAGAACGTTTTCAAGAAACGCGCGGGCAGCTTCCTTTTCCTCAGGCAGTGTGTATTGTTCGGAGATGCTCGTGTCGATCAGAATTGCTATCGAGAGCGGCAGATCGATGTTCTGTTGAAAAGTGAAGATCTCCTGTGCTCGACCGTCTTCAAATATGCGAATGTCTTCGGCTTTGAGATCGCTGATGAAGCGTTTGTTCTTGTCGGCGGCCGTGAAGAAGATGTTAGTGAGATTGGTTTCGGTTTTTATAACTTCGTCAGAGTCCTGTGGCACTTCCTCACGGTTTCGCGGTGTCGGTGATGGCGATGCAAATGCGCTTGCGCTCTGCGTGTTACTCTCGTTCTTTGCTGACAAAGTGCGACTTGCTATTCCACCGCACAAGAACAGAAAAGCCAACACAAACAACAGCACTGGGCGACTAACTTCGCGATATTGCATCGTACTTCCAAAACTCCTTATTGCGTAACGCTGTCGGCGATTGCCTTATAACCGCGCTTGGTTCTCACCTTCAGCTCGCCACGTCTCTCCGCCAGCTTCACATCGATCTTTCTGAACGAGCCGTCGTAACTCTTGTTAGTCGGGTTATAGGTGACAAGGTACTGCGCTCGCAGTTCTTTTGAAATCCTCGTGAACGAGCGCTCGAGCGAGAGCATATCGCCGGTAAAGAAGGCGGTGCCGCCCGTTTCTTCGGCGAGGGTTTGCAAATCCTTGTCCTTTTTATCTGCGACCTGCCCGGCTTCGACACCTGGCACTGTTGACAGAAAACCGGCTTTCGTTGAAATGGCAAAGATGGTTGTCTCGGTGCGTTGAGCGATGTCGATCGCGTCGCGAATGTTTGCGCGACTGTAGGTATCCTCGCCGTCCGTGACAATCAGCACCACGCGGCGACCAGGAACCGTTCGCATCTTCTCATCGCAGAACTGCCAGACCGCGTCGAAGAGTGCAGTCTGCGTCCCCATTTTTTTGACGCCATAAACAGCCTTGTCGAGTAGATCGAGTTTGTCAGTAAAGTCCTGCCTTAGATTGATCTCATCGTCGAAAGTTGCAAAGAGCACTCGATCCTTGCGCGGCTTCACCACTGTTTGGATGAAGTTCATTGCCGACTCCTGCTGAAACTTCAGTTTGCCGGCAGTCGATGGCGACGTGTCCATTAACACCGCGACGTAGAGCGGCGTGGTTTGCGAAAGATCGTCTGAAAAAGTTTCGATTGTCTGCGGGACTCTGTCTTCGAGAATAACGAAATCGCTTTGAGTAAGTCCTGGTACAAACTGACCCTTTTTATCGGTCACCGTGATAGGCAAGCGGACGCGACGAATCGAGATCTTTTCAATACCTTGCGGATTTTCGGTCGCCGGTGTAGGTGATGGAGAAGCCGTTGGCTTCTGTGCAGCAACTGAAAACGCGGTCGCGAGGCTAATGACAGCTACCGACAAATATTTGAATAAAAATGATGTTATACGTGCTGGCATGCTACATGGATTATGGTTCGGGAGCTGACCGCAGTCTACTGGGACCGGCGGTTCGATGCGTTCGATCCCGAACTTGTTGCCCCTTCCAGGGTTCTACTAGGATATGACACAAAAGAAGATTTCACGCAAAGGCGCGAAGGAGACGCAGAGTCGCAAGGGGAATTCGCAAATCTCTCTTTGGCGCCTTTGCGTCTCCTTTGCGTCTTTGCGTGAAACTGCTTCTAACCGAATGCTACAATACACAGGAACTGTTCACGGCCCAACTTCGTCGCGCAAGTAATCGCCTTCATGCCCGACCGCCCCAACAACTCAGACACCGCCGGTACCAATTCACTACCTGAGTACATCGCCCATTATCGCATCTTACGCAGACTGGGCAAGGGTGGTATGGGTGAAGTCTTCCTTGCTGAAGACACTAAACAACACGGCCGCAAAGTCGCTCTCAAGGTATTACCGCACGAGCTGACGACTTCGGAAAGCCGCCTGCGTCGTTTCAAACAGGAAGCACGCGCAGTCCTCGCACTCAATCATCCGAACATTCTTACCGTTTTCGAAATCGGCGAGTCGAACGACAGTTATTACATCGCCACCGAATACATCGATGGCGAAACTCTACGTCACTGTCTCTGGCGTGGCCCGTTGAAGCTTGATGAGTCGCTCGGCATCGGAATTCAGATAGCAATGGCACTCGAGGCAGCGCACACCGAAGGCATTGTTCACCGCGACATAAAACCTGAAAACATCATGTTGCGGCAGGACAAATTCGTCCGCGATCGGTTCGTAAAAGTGCTGGACTTTGGACTCGCAAAGCTGACTGATCGCGATAGCTCAGGTGCCGATCCTGAAGCCGTCACAATTCCAATCACGGTGACTAATCCCGGCGCGATTATGGGGACAACGGGCTACATGTCACCCGAACAAGCGCTGGGTGAAAATATCGACGAGCGTACCGATGTCTTTAGTTTGGGTGTCGTGCTTTATGAAATGGTGGCCGGAGAACCGCCGTTCAAGGGCAAGACCGACAGTCACACGCGTGTCTCGATCATCGATCACGAACCGTTGCCGCTCGTGCAGCATGTCGCGGAGGTGCCGCGCCAGCTCGATCGGATCGTTGCGAAAGCGCTCGCGAAAGATCGTCTCAAACGTTACCAGACAATCACTGATCTAAAGCTCGATCTCGAACAGCTCCGCGACGAATTGCATACTACAGATAGCCTCGAGTTAATCAGACAGACGCCATCTATCACGCAGGCCGATGCTCTGTTATCAACTCCGACGGCCGTCAGATCGCAGGTCGAAACTGTCACGGAACCCGCAACAGTCGCCAGCACGGCGCCTGCCGATCCAACGAAAAGGTCGAGATGGATTGACTACGGCGCCATTGGTTTGCTGGTGGCGTTAGCGGTTGTTGCGGCAGTTCTGTATGCGTGGCGGTCACGCCCCATCAACTCTGTGGCCATACTTCCGTTTGTTAACGACAGTAAAGATCCAAATACGGAGTATCTGTCAGACGGTCTAACGGAAAGCATCATCAACAGTCTTTCACGACTACCGAATCTGAAAGTGATGTCGCGCAATGCGGCCTTCCGTTTCAAAGGCGCGAATCTCGATCCGCTCGAAGCCGGTCGTCATCTGAACGTGGGTGCTGTTCTTACGGGACGACTCGTCAAGCTCGACGATCGTCTCGTGATCAAAACGGAATTGATCAAAGTCGATGATGGTTCGCAGCTTTGGGGTGCTGAATACAACAGCAGTGTTGCCGACATCTTCTCGGTTCAGGACGAAGTCTCAAAGAAGATCTCGGAGAGTTTGCGGCTGCGATTGTCCGGCGCAGATGAGGAGAAGCTGGCGAAGCGTTATACAAACGACGCTGAAGCATATCAGCTTTACCTGAAAGGTCGATACTTCTGGAACAAACGCAACGAAGAAGGGTTCCGCAATGGAATCGATTACTTCAAACGCGCGGAGGAGAAGGATCCGACTTTCGCGCTCGCTTTCTCCGGACTCGCCGATTCATACGCTCTGCTTTCCGACATCGGTGTGGCGAGACCAGTCGACGAAATGCCGAAAGCGAAAGCGGCGGCACAGAAAGCTGTCGACGCCGATCCGACCCTCGCTGAAGCTTACACCTCACGCGCGTTTGTCAGACTCGCGTACGACTGGGATTGGTTTGGAGCGCAAAGCGACTTCCAGCAGGCGCTGAAATTGAATCCGAAGTACCCGACGGCGCACCAGTGGTACGCCTCGTACCTCATGCAGATGGGAAAATTCAGTCTGGCAAAAGCGGAGATTGAAGAAGCTCACAAACTCGATCCCCTGTCGCCGATCATCAGCTCAAATACAGGACTCTATTCTTACTACGAACACAATTACGACGACGCGATCGCGAAGTACAAGTTGACGCTGCAGAGCGATCCTGACTTTTGGGTGGCGCGTCATTATCTGGCGCTCGCGTATGTTCAGAAGGGAATGTACGACGAGGCGATCGCTGAGTTGCGCAAATTGATCAAGGCGCCCGCAAGTGGTCCAATACCGGACCAGGTGATTGAAGCTGAGACAGAAGCAGCCGCGTCGCTTGGGTTTGCGTATGGAATAGCGGGTAAACAGGCCGAGGCGCGCGCGATCATCAAGCAGCTCGAGGCGTTGTCAAAGCGACGTTATGTCACCGGGTTGTACTTCGCGAATGTCTATGCCGGATTGAAAGATAACGATAAGGCGATTGAGTATTTGAATCATGCCTTTGAAGCGCGACATCCCGGGCTGGTGCTGATCAGGATTGAGCCGATGTTTGATGCGTTACGAAATGATGAGAGGTTCAAGCATCTGATCAAGCGCTTCGAGCCCATGCCGTAGGAATTCCACGCAGGGGCGGCCACGGAGGGCCGCCCCTACAGTACGTTCCGAGATGATCGATGCTACTGTAGGGGCGGCCCTCCGTGGCCGCCCCTGCGTGGAATCCTTTATACCTTCTCGATGGACGCCAATAGCGTGGCGAGTTCCTCAGGAAGCTGCGACTCAAACTTCACCCACTCACCATTATTCGGATGCGTGAACGCGAGTTTCTCTGCGTGCAGGAACTGACGCTCGAGACTGCGGACGCGTGCGCGGAGGCGAGCGTCCTGGATCGTGTTATCGCGGCCGCCCCCGTAAGTTTCATCACCCACAACCGGATGTTTCAACCACGCGAGATGCACTCTGATCTGATGTGTTCGGCCGGTTTTAAGCTCAACGTCGAGGAGCGTAAACCGATCGAAGCCTTGCCGCACGCGGTAGAGCGTCAAGGAATTGCGACCGCCACGCACGACGGCCATGCGTGTGCGGTTCGACGGATCGCGCGCCAACGGCTGATCGATCTTCCCTGAATTTGTCGCCACTCGCCCATGGACCAGTGCGATGTAAGACTTGTAGACGGTTCGATCGCGAAACTGATCAGACAGGTTCTCGAGTGCGCTGTCAGTCTTTGCAACGACGAGCAATCCGGAAGTATCACGATCGAGACGATGAACGAGACCGGGTCGCACGCCCATTCCCCCTCCAGGAAGATTTTGAAAGTGATATGCGAGTGCGTTGGCGAGCGTGCCTGAAGGCATGCCTGCCGCCGGGTGAACCACGAGCCCAGCCGGTTTGTTTACCACGACGAGAGTGTCGTCTTCGTAAACAATCTCGATCGGAATATTTTCCGGTACGAAAGCGTCAGTGGGAGGCGCGATTAGTTCGACTTCAACTTCGTCATGTTCACGAAGTTTGTAAGAAGGTTTTGAGGCTTTGCCGTTAACGAGTACGTCTTCATTCTCGATCAAACGTTGCAGACGTGCCCGACTCCACCCGTCGATCTGTGAGGCGAGATATGCATCGAGACGATTCCCTGCATCATCCGGTTCAATGTTGAAAGTGAGTGTTTCCACATTCAGCCATTGCGGCGTTCGAAATCTTTCATAAACGACACGAGCGCCTCGACGCCCTTCCGCGGAAAGGCGTTGTAAATCGACGCCCTGATGCCGCCGACGGATCGGTGTCCCTTCAAGCCGTCGAGTCCCTGCGCCGTAGCTTCGCTGACGAACTTCTTATCGAGCTCTTCCGCCGGCAAGCGGAACGTAACGTTCATTGGTGAGCGGCAATCGATGTCGGCGTGACCGCGATAGAAATCGGTCGCATCGATCGCATCGTAGAGCATCTGCGCTTTCTCTTCATTCAGTTGTTCCATGCCGGCGAGTCCACCCTGGTTCTCAAGCCACTTGCAGACGAGGTCCATGATGTAAATGCCCCACGTGTTCGGCGTGTTGTAGAGCGATTTGTTTTCGACGTGAACGCGATAGTCGAGCATTGTCGGCAGACGCTCGGGAATACGTTGCAGCAAGTCGTCACGCAGGATCACGAGCGTTACGCCGCTCGGGCCCATGTTTTTCTGCGCGCCCGCGTAGATAAGTGCGTATTTAGCGACGTCGAGCTCGCGCGAGAGGATGTCAGAAGATGAATCGACGACGAGTGGAACGTCGCCGACGACGGGCTCACGTTTCCACTGCACGCCTTCAATCGTTTCATTACTCGTGATGTGAACGTAGGCGGCGCGCGGATTCAAACTCATCTCGTCACGCAACGGGCAGCGCGTGAAGCCACCGTCTGCCATCGTTGCGGCGACGTTTACGCCTCCGACTTTCTTCGCTTCTTTCAGCGCCTTCTTGCCCCAGCTACCCGTCAACACGTAATCAGCGCTTCCATCCGAAGGCAGAAAATTCATCGGCACCATGGAAAACTGCAAACTCGCGCCTCCCTGGAGAAACAGGACGTGATAGTTGTCAGGGATTTTCAGAAGCCCACGCAGGCTCGCTTCAGTTCGAGCGATGATCTCGTCAAACGTTTTGGACCGGTGACTGATTTCCATCACCGACATGCCGACGCCGGGCAAGCTGACCATGTCGCGTTGGGCTTCTTCCAAAACCGGCACCGGCAACACCGCCGGCCCCGCGCTAAAATTAAATATTCTTTCGGTCATTTTTGTGCTCTCATTCATTTGATAAATCCGTCGACCTGTCCGCGTTCATCCGTGTCACTCAAAGCGCGAACGCAAAGCCTTGCCCGTCACCTTTGTTACGAGCGTGCGTGGTACGAACCGCTCCGCTTCAACGGTGAACCAGTTGGTCCAACCAGAAACGACGACGCTCTTTTTACGCGACAACCCGCGAAGTGCGGCGTCCACAACTTCTTCTGGCGTTTGAATCGTTCGCATCGGTGGCCGATCCATTTTTGAGGCCTCAAAGAAGTTTGTTTCCGTAACGCCGGGACACAACGCCATCACGTGCACGCCGTGCAAACGATTCTCTTCCCAAAGTGCTTCGGAAAACGAAAGCACAAAGGCTTTCGTTGCAGCATACGTGGCCATGTAAGGAACAGCCTGAAAACCGGCAGTCGATGCCACGTTGATGATCGTACCGCGCCTGCGTTCACGCATCGGCAGCAAAAAGCGCTGCGTCAGATCGACGAGGGCTGTGATATTGAGATGGATCATTTCGAGCTCTCGATTCAGATCGAGCTTGGCAAAGTCGCCCATCGATCCGAAGCCGGCATTGTTGATGAGCATGTCGATCTCGAGCTCGCGCTTTTGTGTCTCTTCAAACAACTGCGCCGCGGCGTCGGGTTGTTCCAGATCGAGCGTGAGGTATTGCGCGCGAATACTGGTTAGGCGGCCCAGCTCACTGCACAACGCGATGAGCTTGTCTTCCGAGCGCGCGACCAGGAGCACGTTTCTGCCGCGTGCGGCGAGTTTGCGGGCAAATGCCGCCCCGATGCCAGAAGATGCTCCTGTGATGAGGGTCGTGTTCATCAAGTATCTTATTTCAACTCAAGCAAATCGAGCTCGATGATGTCGGTGCTGTTTGCCTGGAGTTTTTGAAGGGTTTCTTTCGTTGGCGCATTGTCGAGGTTGATGCGAGCCACGGCCGCTGCGGCGCCTTCGAATACGATGTTCTCCATTTCCTGCACGTTGATCTGCTCTGCTTTGAGCGAATCGAGCACACCCGCAAGCACGCCGGGTCGATCGAGATGACGGACCACGAGCCTGTGCGTCGCCGGCGTTTGGCGCGCCAGGTTTACGACATTCGGCACCTTACCTGTTTCTTTGAACTCCTTAACGATGCGCACAGTTTCCGCGGCAATTGCTTCCTGTGCCTGGTCCGTCGACGCGCCAATGTGATGCGTGCCGTATAGTCCTTCTTCTTTGACGATCTCGTCGTGGAATTCGCCTGCGCTGCTGGTTGGTTCGACGGCATAGACGTCGAGACCCGCACGAATGCCGCGGTTGCGCATCGCTGCGACTAATGCCTGCTGATCAACAACCTCACCGCGCGCGGTGTTGATGAAGTAAGCGCCTTCTTGCATTGCGTTGAAAAAATCAAGGTCAAGAAAATTTCTCGTTTCCGAATTCAGTGCGAGATGAACGCTGACGATATCGGAACTGGCGGCGACTTCTTTCGGCGATGTCTTCAGCTCGACACCGAGCGCTGCTGCTCGTTCCGCATTCAAACTTCTACTCCACGCAACCACAGGCATTCCAAACGCACGCGCGCGCGGAATCATCTCCTGACCGATCTTGCCGACGCCGATCAATCCGAGCGTACGGCCAAACAGTCCGCGAGCTTTCGAAAACTCTTTCTTGTTCCATTCACCGCGACGCAGTGTGACGACGTTGTCAGCGATGCGACGATCGAGTGCGAGGATTAAAGCGAATGCGAGTTCAGCAACGGCGATCGAGTTTTTGCCGGGACAATTCGAAACGTAGATGCCACGCTTCGAAGCGGCTGACACGTCGATCGTGTTGTACCCTGCGCCCGCGCGGACGACCAGCTTCACTGGACCAGCCTCGAGCATGGGTTCGGTGACTTTCGTGCCTCGCACCACCAGCACATCAGGCGCTTCTTTTCGAATCGCTTCGACAAGAGCGTCGTCTTTCAGATCAGGTTGAAAAGAGATCTCGCAGCCGAGTGCCTGCAAACCATCCCGGCCTGACTGTTCGAATTTGTCTGCTATGAGAACGTTCATATTATTGCCAATTTCCGATTGCCGATTGCCGATTTATAGCGCCAAAGCCCCAATCAATTGGCAATTGGCAATCGGCAATTGGCAATCAAATAGTATGAATTAACAATCCATCCCTTAACTTGGGTTCGAACCAGGTTGATTTCGGTGGCATGATCTCATTTGCGTCAGAGACCATCAGCAACTCGTTGACTGTCGTTGGAAACAATGAAAAGGCAACCGCGGCCTTGCCTTCATCGACCAAACGTTCGAGCTCTTTTGTGCCGCGAAGACCGCCGATGAAATCCACCCGCTTATCGGTCCGGACATCTTTTATACCTAAGATCGGATCGAGCAACCGGTCCTGAAGAATACTCACGTCAAGCGTAGCAACCGTTCCGCTTGGGAGAGTGGTTGCGGGCGAGAGTTGTAACCCATACCACTTGCCGTCGAGATACATACTCCAGTTACCACGTTCCGGTGGCTCAGGTTTCGCGTTCTCATTGATTGTGAACTGCTCTTTGATCGTGTCAAGAAACTGTTCCTGCGTCATTCCGTTGAGATCCTGGACCGTGCGGTTGTAAGCGAGTATTTGCACTTGCGAATCGGGAAAGATCACCGTCAGAAAATAGTTGTAATCTTCTTTGCCGGTGTGCGCGAAGCTTTGTTCTCTTAACTCAGCGCGAGCCCGGCTTGCGCTTGCTGCACGATGATGCCCGTCTGCAATGTAGAGAAGCGGCACCGATTCAAAACTCTTCACGAGGGACTCAGTGTCTTTGAGACGCCAGATCGTATGCCGAACGCCGTCCGGTGCTGTGATGTCATATAGAGGACTGAATCTGACGGCGGCGGTCACTTGTTCATCAATCTCGGCGCGTCGTCTGTATGTCAAAAACACTGGACCTGTTTGCGCCTTCAACATCAGCATGTGACGCGTGCGATCGTCTTCTTTGTCGCGGCGCGTGCGCTCGTGTTTGCGAATCGTACTGTTGTCGTATTCATCAACCGAGCAGCAGGCCACGATGCCGATCTGTTCGTGATCTCCCATAATAAGACGATAAAGATAAAGACTAGGCTCGCTCTCCGTTTCCATCGGACACTCGGCGATCAGCCTCTCGAAGTTCTCTACTGCCTTTTTATACACGGCGTCGCTATGAATATCGGTGCCCGGCGGCATGTCGATTTCGGGGCGCGAAACATGCAAAAAGCTGAGCGGATTGCCTTGGGCCAGCGCGCGGGCTTCGTCAGTGTTAACAACGTCATACGGAACGCTTGCGACAGATTCAGCGCGGTCGACTTGCGGACGCAAAGCATGAAAAGGACGAATAACCGCCACAGATCCTCCTATTGACTCAGTGCGAATTGATATAAGGGCTTATGGAATTCAAGACTAATGCAGCATTCCAAGATTTACAAGTAAGGGGTTAGAATCGGCGCGATGAGAAAGTTCGCCCGTGCAATTGTGGGGATGGGCCGAAAAGTCGTAACAAGGCCGGGTGAGGCCTGGTTGCTGTTGCGAATGGCGTGGTGGGTGACCGTTCTCTCCGCTATCGCGCGGTGTTACTCGTTGCCACGAGCGTTGCAGATCGTGGCTGGAAACCAAAACAGGTCTGCTCTTCACGGAAAGACTCAGGACGAACTGGCGCGCGCGATCGATTTACTGCTCTCGGCCGACGTCTTAATGTTCAAACCCATCTGCTGGAAACGCGCGGCGGTGCTCCATCGCTACCTTTTGCGCAACGGAATTCCGACGCGGATCATATTTGGTGTGCGAAACGAAGCCGACGGTAAGTTCGACGGCCACGCCTGGCTTGAAGCGAACGGACAACCGATTCTCGAACACACGCCACCGCAATACGTCGTTACTTACAGCTTCCCGTAGAGTAGCCATAAAAAGGGCCACAAAAAAGCACAGAAGGCACAAAAGGCACAAATGAATCCACTTTCATTTTGTGCTTTATGTGCCTTCTGTGCCTTTTGTGGCCTTCTTGGCTAAAACTACGGCAACGCTTCGACGTTTAAATAGAACTTAAAGCTACCTGTTTGTTGAATGCCAAGCAGGTATCTCACATCGATAGACGCACCATTAGCTAGCGGAGTCGCCAGCGTCACTGTACCGGACGACATCGATGAATTGAAACCACCACCGTTTGGCTGTGATGGAGGTTGTTCGAGTGTCGTTCCCTGAACGGAGACGTTGCTTGTGCCGCTGCCACAAGGCGGACGGTCGACTGTGACCACCACGGCCGTGGAAGTTCGTGGTCGCAAGTCGGCAATGCCACTCGGTGCAGGGAAGGTCGTAAGATCGATCACGCGCCAGCGCAAACGGGTCACGTTTCCACCTGTGTTATTGGTAACCGTTCTGCGGATATCCAGGGTGCCGAACGTGGAATTGTTCGCCGGATCCGAAGTGAAGTCGCGAACGCGATTCGGCGGCGAAGCGGCTCCCACACAGATATCGAGGAAATTCACTGCGAACGACGCGTTGCGTTGAATCGGTGAGCTGAGATTCTCTGGTCCGGGAGCGCCCAGGCGCTGACCGGCGCCGGCCGAGGTACCGTTGGTGTCAACGAAGATGAAGTCGGCGGCGTTGTTGTTGGTGTCTTTTGGTGTGCTGATTGGGCAGGCGCCAAAAGTCGTGATGGATCCCGATTTACCGCAGTCGTCGCGATAGAACGAATAGTCAATCGAGAACGGAGTCAGCGCGGGATAACCCGTTCCTTCTTTGTAAAGGGTGTTTGCTTCAGACGTTGAACCAACCGCATCCATACGGTTAGCCAGTACGAAGTTGCCCGCAACACTGGTATTGAAGATTGCGATACCAGCGTTGTCTGGAATGTCAGTGGTGTAAGTGGCATCGCCGGTCGCGGTGGTCCCATTACCAGCCGGATACGAAGCGAGACTGTAGCCTACACTGTTGACGCAAAGATAATGACCCCTGTTCGGAATAACTGTACCGTTTGGAATAACGCAGCGCGCTACGCCGTTCGAAGCCGCAACTGCATAACCAGTACCGCCGCCGGTGACGGTATGGTCGGCTCCACTGTTGTTGTAAATCTCAATAAACTCGTCATTCGCGCCATTTGGACCACGAACACGAAATTCAGAAATGATCAGTTGTGCCGCCGCGACCTGATATAGACCAAGTACCATAACGGTCAGACCAGCGAACACAAACGAACGACCAAATAACTTGGACATGCCTGTAATCTCCTTTAAAGGTGGGCCCACGATGTTCAGTGTGGCGGCAAAACGTACCATGCTTGTTTGAGGCAGTCAACGAAATTCAACGGCGACGTTAGGTGCCAATTTTTGTCATTTTCGTAACCCGAAGAAACGTGGATTGATGAGACTAGATAGTCATGGATCTGTGATTATCCGGCCTTAAAGATCCGTCTAATCCGTGGTTCCCAATTTACAAACACCAAATACATTGCGAGTTGATGCGGGAAGAAAATGTTCATAACGAAGAGAGTGGCAAAATGGAACACGACTCCGATCCCGAGAATCCACCAGCGAATACGTTGCCAAAAAACCGCGAGTGGAAATAACAACTCCCAGATGAGCACAAATCCAACAGCAAATGGCAGGTACTGTTTGACTTGCGGCAGCATGAAAGCGACTTTGAAACTCGTGTCGTGCAGATTGTCGAGTGAATGAAAGATTGCAAGCGCCGGCAGATTGTCGGCGCTCAGATACTTCCATCCCGCGACGCGAAGTTTGATCAATGCTGAGCTGAAGTAGGTCCATGCCAGCAACAACTGCATCAACAGAATCGGATACGCATAAGCAAAGGCTGGTCTATCCTTTGTCGTTTTTCTTAACCGGCTATCGATTGAAAACGCATCACCACAGGGCGTAAACGCCAGCACTACCATGAAGTAAACGGCGATCATCTCGTCGTGATTGAAGTGTCCGAAACTACGCAGCAGTCCCTGGTAAAAAAGCACGAGCAAAAGTGAAGTCTTGGTTGAGATAACCGTGCCAAATCCGATCGTGCTCAAAACGAGCGACAACACCATCACGGTTTTCAAGATCAGTATTCCCGCCGGAGTCTGTAGTTGATCGTAGAAGCTCCACGGGAGGAATTTCATCACGCCAGTGGGCCGAAGGATGGTTGGTGGTAATGAACCGAGTGCGGAAAAAGAAGTGAAGAGCGTCGAAATCAGGAATGTGCCATGCACGATCGAACGGCTGACACCAAGCGCAAAAGGGCCACGAGGAACAACCCGATCTATAAGTGCATTTATAGAGGTTGGTGCCACGATGTGATGAATTTGTCGTAGTCGGAATAGCGGCCACTTTCCCAGCGATACATGTCGAGTCGTATCGCCTTGAGCCGGTTTGGTGACGACTCTGGTTGTCGCCTGTTGTAAAGATCACCCCACACCTTGAGCAGGTCCGGTATCCGCGCGCCCGGCGGCAGATTTTCGAGTCCACCGTAAGTACGCAGCGTCTCTTCGTTTGCCGGATGAATTGATTTGAGTTTGAAACTTTGATTGTCGATGGTCGCGTTGACCATGGTCCATGTGCGGCTGTACAGCGCGTCGGTCAGCAAAATCGGAGCTACATCGACAGTCTCTCCCGAGACGGTCTCGCCACGCAGGATGCAGTAGCTGCGGCCACGTTCCAGATCGCCGCCCGCCATCATCACGTTCCAGGCGGCTATAGGGTACAGATTGCGAACATAGCGAAAGGCCCAGAGAAGGGGCACGAAGAGCGCGATCGTCAGAATCGCGTACTTAACGAAGAGACGTCTCTCACTTTGCGGTAAGAAGCTTGTAAGTTTGGAAGTTATCAACGATTCGTTCCACGCTGACGCGAGCTTTGTCTAGTTGAACTTCATAGGTGGAAGTGATGTCGGTCGCGATCTCGCCCATTGTCTTGCCCTTTTCAAGGCCCTTCCAAACGATCATCGCGGTTTCGTTCAGTTGATAATATTTTTTAGTGTTGAGATCGACGAGTATTCCTTCACCACCGTCGAAATCTGTTGCGACTACGTGTTTGCCCGGGCTAAGGGTAGTTGTACTCATGATTGTTCACCGGATTTCAATAATCGTTTTTGCTCAAGGCGTTGATAAGGTTCAGTCGCCCATCTTGCTGCCGCTTCACGCACCACGCCGGAAGCAAGCTGCTGTTTCGCGTCTGTGTCAGCGACAAACGCACGCGAACCCGAGGCCTCTTTTGAATACCTTTGACTCCCGTGCTCGATTGTTTCCAGTTCTTGTGTCGAGGGACTGACCTTGAAAAACCTCAACACACTGGATATTCCAGGTACCGACAGTTGTTTGTAATTAAGCAACATGCTGTTGTCGTCCGCAAGGCGATGTGCTGTAGAAAAAAGACTGCCGATGGTCCTGGCACAAAGTTCTTCAAGAGTCATTTCCGCAACTTCATCGGGAGATGCGCCGACAATTGAGGCCAGCACACGGCGATCATTATCGAGCAGCCATGGCGGAATATCTTTGAGATTCGAGATGATTGTTTCCACTGGATCTCTGTAAAGAAATAGCCACGGCACGTTGGGCCAGATTCGTCTGATGCGTTCGAATTGCGCGAAACTGCAACAAGCAAACTTGATGAAAAGATGCTCTTCGTTGCCCGTGCGACGTTGAGCCAATGCATGGACCACGCCGCGGAGAAAAACTGAATAGAGTGTGGTCTTAACGGGATCGTCCGCGGCATCAGTAATGAATCTGGCGATTAACTTATCGATCGCGTTTGCTTCTGAAAGGACGATGGAGTTGTTGACAGCACGGCAGGCGTTGGCGACGAGTGTTGACCCACAACGCGACGAGTGAAAGATGAATCCGGTGGGTTGAACGCTGTCGAGCTCCTTTTCGAGTTGCAGGAGCACATCAAACTCCGTGAACAACTCACGGCGACCCTCTCTTTTTATGCGCTCGACCGTCTGTTGAAAGAACGGTTCCGTCAGGTTCACGCCCGATATATCCATCCATCGAAGGCCCGGCCGCCCATCCACAACCACAGCATCCACTGGCAAAAATCCGGCTTTCATCCGCGTAAATCCGCGGCTAAATTCGACCGATGCCACGGAATCTTTCCGAAGCTCTGCAGGCAAAACAGGCAGGGCGAGCCGACGTAAATGTCGGGCGTGTGAAGAGCTGCGAGTGCCTCGTTTCTCTTTCGTAATTGGTCTGCGGCGAGAGCCTCAAACTTCTCATAAGCCGAAGCAAACGATTCCACATTCAAATCAGCAACTACATCGCTTTCTTCAGCCGCGCCACGAAATCCCGACAGATTGCAGCACAACGACATTCGCCCGCGGAAATCGATATTCATGCTCACCCCTGCAAGCGGAGCACACGGCGGACGCGTTTCGTCGATATTGTAGTAACCAACATCAATGCCGATATTCATCTTGAAGATACGCGCAAGAATCGCGATCTCCTGTTCGACTGCGCGCTGCTCGTGGAGCGTCAACGCTGAAAGCTGGGCGACATCGTCTGAGGTTGGCATCACGTGTGCGAAGTGAAGCGACGCTGCGCCCATTCGCGCCGCGAAGATCGCGATCTGTTCGAGTTGGTCCACCAGATCGCGACGGATCACGATCTTGATTCCAAACGGCAGTTTCGACATGTAGCAACGAGTAAAGGCTCGCACCAGGCGATCGAAAGATCCTTCGCCGCGCCAGCGATCGTGATCTTCGCGCGTCACACCATCCAAACTGAACGCAACCTGTGAAACTGCGGAGCGATTGGTCTGGAGTGCGGGCCAGACGCGTTCGAAGTGCCAGCCGTTGGTAACAAAGCTAACTGTCAACCCCGCATCACGAATCGTCCGGAGTGTTTCTTCAAAATGCGGATGAAGAGTGGGTTCACCGCCGGTGAAGTTGATGTGTGTCACATTCGCTGTCGTGCGCGCTTCGCCGATAAGGCGTCGCAGTAATTCGAGCGGAAAGAACTCGGCCTTTGAAGTGTAAAGATTCTCGTCCGAGCGAAAGCAGTAGCTACAGTGGAGATTGCAGATGTTGGCAAGCTCCACGCTTAAACGGCGTGGTCCATAATTACCATCAAAAGAAGTCTCTGTGTCCATCAGTTCTGACGTGAGCAGCCGCTCAACAAATCTGACGCGAAACCAGGTGCAAGCAAATCGCGACCAGCAGCGAGGTCGAAGCCCGTAGCTTGTCGCGCGAGTGCCGAAAGGACTTCCAGATTAGCACTCGCAACAGCGGTGTCGTAAGTGGCCCACGGACAAGCTCTGATCAAGCGCATCATCGTTTCTGCTTGCGTCAGTTTGCTGAGCCGGGATTCTGACTCGTTATTGAGTCTCGTAAACAGCACTAAACCGGGCAATACGTGCGGCGTTCGCGGGGCTTCAAAGAGAGTATCAGGCTCAAAACATTGCTTGAACTGTTCTCCCGTGCTCATCGCAAAAAAGCTGCGAAATCCGCGAGCTTCAACTGCGCCATTTACGAGACTTAATAGCAGTTCGTCGTCCGAAAGGTACGACCATCCGGACGACGCCAATTGCACTGCCAAAGTCGATTTTCCACTACCCGAAGGACCGATAATCAACACTCCTCTGCCATCGTGCGGATCGACGACACCAGCGCTGTGGAGATCAAATAACCCAAAACGTCGCAGACCGGCGCAAACCGCAAACGACGCGGCTCGGGCCAGCATCGGATCTCCCGCGGCCGGCAACTCGCGAAACGTAACGTCGACGACTACCGGAGTTCCATTCTGCAGATGGACCAGCGCGTTACCGAGCACCAGATAGAAATCAGCGCCATCCGTGTAGCACTTACCACCTTCAGCAACTTCAAAATGATTCAGGTCACTACGGATTTCAGGCGGTATTTCACCGCAGTTGAAATTAATCCGAATGTCGGGCGATCGATGAGGGACTGGGACGGGAGTAAGTTGCCATCCGGCAAAGAGATCTACGATCAGCTTACGTAGTTGATGATCGCTGCTCTCAACAAATAACAACCGACCGGCGACCGAATAATTTGAGAGGGAAGCCGGTCGGTCAAAGACCTGAAAAACTTCCATGCAGGCGAATTCTACTTCTTAGTTGGTCGCGCCGCTGGTAGCTGACTGAAAGAACGTAGTCGCTTCAAGAACATCCACAGGAACAGAGATTGTCGGTTCGACAAATGCTTTCTTAATTTCGTCCCCGCTTACACTACCACCAGCGTTTTCTTCGTTGATAATCTCGTTTTGCTTAGCCAAGTTTAACCGCCTCCTCGAGTCATTGTAGTTAAATATATGGTCTTGATCGATTCATGGCAACATAAAAGTGGGCCAAGCGTCGATACAAGTTCTTTTGCATACCTCAGGTTTTCACTGAGTCACTTTTGGTGGCTCAGCAAGAACCAACCGCAAAGCTCGTTTTTCGGCGCGTGTGAGATCGGCTCGGACGAAAAGCCGAATATGGGGGGACAGTTGCCGAACTACATCTTCTACCGGGAGTTTTGAGATCTCCGTATTTACTTCTGAAAGATTGTGATTCTGAATGTCAACTGGAATCGCAAGTTCTTCACCAATCTTTAGCAATACCAGCGACAACGGTTGCTTTTTGGCTTTGACGGACAAAAGCCTGTTTTCATAAGTGATTTGAAGTGGCCGATCCTCGAGTTTCTTCTTCGCGTCTTCATCGTCAGGAGGGACGCCGTCTTCAGTGTCGCCTTCGATCAAAATCGACTGGTTCGATCCCGTCACTACAGCCGTCACCGGTGGCTCGCTCTGATTCGTATCGTAAAAGAAAATGCCGAGCGGTTTTGGTGGCGCGCCGGATCCGGTATCGATTTCGTAATCGACATAAACCGTCGGCGATAGTAACTGCAACGCAGGTTCGAGTGTCAGTTCGCTAAACTCGACAGTTATCAACTCGTTCTGTCGTTCTGGACCAAGAAACACCGGCACTTTCAGTTTCTTCGAAAGTTCCTGGGACACTTCAGACATCTTCGCCTTCTCGGCCTTGAGTGAAATGTTCAGGATCGGACGGCTCTTGACCGTCAGCACGTAAGGAAGCTTTGGTGCGGCTTTGGCGTCTGCCGGTTTGCTGTCCTTCGCGACCTGTTTTGCGTCTGTCTCAGGAGCAGGTCTCTGCCCGACTGATAACGTAAATGCCGCTAAACAAAGCAAAGCGATCAAACTAATACGCTTCGCATAGTGAAAGAAAACTGTGCGTTTCAAATTCGTAATGCCTTTGTCCTAGCCTCGTAATGAGCGGGTCCGCTCGGGGCGACTGACCGAGCCAGAAAGCTAACACGGTTAAAAAGATACGTCAAATTTTAGGATCAAACATACCGCGTTTTAGTATGCGGAATGGGCGAGCAAGGTAGTAGGCGAAACTCAAACCTTCAGGAAGGGAATGGGCGCCGAGATCGCCGTCAGTGGGCCGGAGCATGTAGAGAAGATAACGGGCACGGGCGCTAAGCGTTTTACGGACGCCGATGTTGTATTTGAAGATCTCGCGAGACGACGCCGGCACGTGTGTGGTGCCGTTGAAAAGATGTTCGACTACATTCTCGGCGAGTGAAGCTAAACGAGAATCTGCGTCGCAGCGCTCTTTTACTTCCGCCGGTAACGGAGCTTCTAAAAGCCGCTCGGCGAGATGCAGGCCAAGTAAGAACATGCGATCGGTGTCAGCCTGTGCCGCGCGGTTCAGTAGTCTGGGCCAATCGAAACTGTGTCTTGCAAGCAATTCTGCAATGTCACAAATCCAGCCAAGCCGTTCCCACAGATGACGCGAACCATGCACGCATAAAGAGAAGAGCAGATCGGCTGCGGAGAGTGTTTTGACTTGTGTGCCGCTGAGATCGATGGTGGCGAGATTCTCCCACAGTTGATCGGAGTCAACGGTTGAAGCAAAAAGGTGTGGCGCGACTTCCCAGTGCAGTTCGATTATCAAGCGATGATTGTCGCGTGAGAACTGCATGTTGTGTTGCGTGCGTAGTAACAGTTCCTGCTGGTTAAGTGAAAGGGACTTGGATGGAGTGTAGCCTTCGGCGAGAAGGATCTCGCGTGCTTTTAGGACGTCAGACTTTTTGACGATGACATCGAGGTCCACGAAGCGACGCAGTGCGAGGTTGCCGTAGGCGAATTGCGCGAGCACTGGACCCTTGTAGGGAATCGCATCGATGCCGGACTCAGCGAAGCAAGCGATCAGGCGGCAGAGTTCGGCGGTTAGCACGGTATTGCGCGCAACGTTCTCAACGTAGTGTTTCTTAAGTTGATTGAGATATTCAGCGGGAACCAGATTGGCAGCATGTCGATCGAGTTGAAGATACAGCAACGGCACTAGGGAGTGACGGCGAGCGAGTAGAAAAACGTACTCCCAATCGATCTTCGTGGCCGCGATCTCCCGGATTCGCGTCGCAACACGATCGCTCGCGGTAGTCCGCGCACAACAAAGCAATAACTCATCCTCTAAACGCACCTTTTGTGCCTTCTGTGCTTTTTGTGCCTTTTGTGGCACTAGTCATTCACTTTGAGGACGGCGAGAAACGCCTCCTGCGGAATCTCGACCCGGCCGACTTTCTTCATCCGCTTCTTGCCCTCTTTTTGTTTTTCGAGCAGCTTGCGTTTACGCGTGATGTCGCCGCCGTAACACTTGGCAATAACGTTCTTCCCCAGCGCCTTAACCGTCTCGCGCGCGATCACTTTGTTTCCAATCGCAGCCTGAATCGGCACTTCAAACAGTTGCCGTGGAATCAACTGCTTCATCTTCTCCGCGAGCGCGCGACCTTTTGATTGGGCGGTGCTGCGATGCAGAATTAACGACAACGCATCAACCGGCTCGTTGGCGACCAACACATCAAGCTTGACGAGATCGCTTTCCCAGTAACCGGCGAGGTTGTAATCGAGCGAGGCATAACCACGCGAAACTGATTTCAGTCGATCGTAAAAGTCGAGCACGATCTCGTTGAGGGGCAATTCATAAGTCAGCATCACACGATTCGAAGTGATGTACTCAAATCCTTTTTGCAAACCCCGTTTCTCTTCGAGGAGGGGAAGAATGCCGCCGAGATGTTCGTCAGGCGTCAGGATGACGGCGCGAATCACCGGCTCTTCGATCTTCGCGATACGACCGGGATCGGGCATCTTCGCCGGAGAATCGATCTCGACCACCTGATCGTCGGTTGTAGTGACAACGTAACGGACGCCCGGGGCAGTCGTGATCAGATCGAGATTGAACTCACGCTCCAGGCGCTCCTGCACAATCTCCATGTGCAGTAACCCGAGAAAACCACAGCGAAACCCGAAACCCAACGCCGTTGATGACTCAGGTTCGTAAAAGAACGACGCATCGTTCAAGCGCAGCTTGTCGAGTGCGTCGCGCAACTCCTCATACTGCGCTGCATCGACCGGATACAAACCCGCAAACACCATCGGCTTGATTTCCTGGTAGCCGGGAAAAGGTTCCTTCGTAGGTCGCGCGGCTTCGGTGACGGTATCGCCGATTTGCACGTCTGCCACGGCTTTGATCGACGCCGTGAGAAAACCGACTTCCCCCACGCTCAATTCGCTAATCGGCGTTGGCGTGGGTCGATTCACGCCGAGAGTTTCAACCTGGTAGTCACGACCCACATTGAAGAAACGGATCTTCATTCCGGGACGGATCGTGCCGTCGATAACACGAAACAGCACGATCACGCCGCGATACGAGTCGTACCACGAATCAAAAATGAGTGCTTTGAGCGGCGCGTTTGGATCGCCTTTCGGCGCCGGGACGTCGCGCACGATCGCTTCGAGAACTTCGCCCACGCCCTCACCCGTTTTTGCGCTCGTGAGAATCGCGTTGTGAGTTTCGAGTCCGATGAAGTGTTCGATCTGCTCGATTGCTTTCTCCGGTTCGGCGCCGGGCAGATCGATCTTGTTGATTACGGGAATCAGTTCGAGATTGTTGTCGAGTGCGAGATAGGTGTTTGCGAGGGTTTGTGCTTCAACGCCCTGCGAAGCGTCAACTATCAGCAATGCACCTTCACACGCTGACAGCGACCGCGAGACTTCGTAAGAGAAATCGACGTGCCCCGGTGTGTCGATCAAATTCAGCACGTACGCCTGGCCGTCGGTCGCTTTGTAATCAAGCCTGACAGCGTGTGCCTTGATCGTGATGCCGCGTTCACGTTCAAGGTCCATGTTGTCAAGCACCTGGTTTTCCATCTCGCGTTCTGAAAGAGCTCCGGTCAGTTCGAGCAGGCGGTCGGCGAGAGTCGACTTGCCGTGATCGATGTGGGCGATGATTGAGAAATTGCGAATGCGAGATGGATCCATCGTGATAACTACTTCTTACTCAGGGAAATGATCGTTAACGTAAGCGCGGGCTTTTTCAGGTGAACTTATCGTGCCGATGAAATCAGTATTTTTCATCACCCATTCGACGTGGTCGGAGAGGAATTGCTGATAATCGGCGCCGGGTGTGTAATCCTTATCCATCAATCCGATTTTGATTGAGACGCGGCGGATCAACTCCTGATCGCCAGTCTGGGCTGCGGCCTGATACAAACGGTGCTTGTCGTCGTCAGACATTGAAGAGACTGACGTTGATGACGAGTTGGACGAGGTTGAATTTGACGAGTTGTCGTTATCGTTGCTGTTGGTAGAGAGATCGGAGTTGTCGTTCAAATTGGAATTGCGATTCGTAGTCGTATTGAAGTTGTAATCACGTGTCGAACGAGGCGAGCGGTACGCGAAGAAGTAGATCAACGCGCCCGCGATCACAACCACGATCAATCCCAGACAGCCTGCACCACCGCAACCGAGAGCAATCTTCTGATTCTTAGTCATTTATTTGCCTCACGTACAAAGTATCAAGAACAATTTCTCACGCAAAGGCGCAAAGACACAAAGAAAGACGCAAAGGTAACCTCAGTCTTTCTTTGCGTCCTCTTTGCGTCTTTGCGTGAAACTCTGCTAGAGATCAAATTCATTTATAAGGCGGTGCAGGTAGGAGCGACTGATGCCGAGCTTTTTCGCGGCGGCGACTTTGTTTCCCTCCGACTGCAACGCGCTCACGATCATCCGACGTTTCACAGCCTCCACCGCACCTTCGAGTGTGCTCTCGTCTCCCGGCGGCGTTCCCGGAAGTACGCGCAGCATCTTCTCCGGAACATATTCCAGTCCCAGTGTTGATGTCCCACTCAAAACAACGAGTCGCTCGATCAGGTTTTCAAGCTCACGCACGTTTCCGGGCCAGTTGTAGTCAAGCAGGATCTCGACGAGAGCCGGCTCCAGTTCTGGCGTCGGCTGCCCATACTTTTGCGCCGACTTCGCCGCAAAGTGCGCCGCCAGAATCGGAATATCGTCGGGCCGTTCGCGTAATGGCGGTAAAACCAATGGCACCACGTTGAGCCGGAAAAATAAATCCTGTCGAAAACGTCCCTGGGCCACTTCTTTTTCCAGGTCGCGATTTGTCGCGGCGATCAGACGAATGTTGACGGTCAGAGTTTTGGTTCCACCGACGCGCTCAAACTCGCGCTCCTGCAAGACGCGCAAGAGCTTAACCTGCACTGCGGCGCTCAGGTCTCCAATCTCATCCAGGAAGAGCGTGCCGCCGTCGGCCAGCTCGAAACGACCTTTGTGTGTGTTTATCGCCGAAGTAAACGCGCCTTTCTCATGACCGAAGAGCTCCGACTCGATCAGTGCTTCCGGAAGCGCGGCACAACTCACTGCCACGAATGGTCCATCTGCACGCGGACTCTCCTGGTGAATCGCGCGCGCCAGCATCTCTTTGCCGGTACCATTCTCGCCAGTCAACAAAACCGTGGCCGCGGTCGCAGCTACCGATCTTGCCTGCTTCAAAACTCGCTCCAGCGCCTGGCTCGTTCCCGTCAAATGTGTGAATCCGGGTGGCCGGGAGAGCTCGTCGCGCAGCCTGCGATTCTCGATCTCGAGTTGTCGCATGCGCGCTGCCTGGTTCACGATGTGTAACAACTCCCCGGGATCGAGCGGCTTTTCAAAGAACCCGTAAGCGCCACGTTTCACTGCTTCCAGAGCAGCCCGCTTTGCATTGCTTCCAGTGATCACAACGACCTGAAGCGGCGGATTCTGCGTGCGGGCGACGTCAATCAACGCCAAACCTTCGGCGATGTCGTCAACGTTCGGAGGCAAGTGCAAATCACTCACCACCACGTCCACTTCCTCGTCGTTGATTTGCGCACAGGCTTCGTCTCGAGATGACGCTTGCAGCACTCGATAGTCTGAAGTCAGGGCCCAATAGAGACCACTGCGCACTGTGTCGTCGTCGTCAACAACCAGTACTGTGCCTTTGGGCTGGGGTTGATTGGTCATCTCTCGAACCGGCTCTCTGTGCAACCTCTGTGTTCTCTGTGTCTCTGTGGTTGTTGTATCTGCATTCCTTAATAACCACAAAGACACAGAGAACACAGAGGTTGCACAGAGAAATCCAATATTAAGACACCACCTCGGAATTACTGCAGAGGAACGAGCGTAACGGGTATGCCTTGCGGAAGGGACTAGCCGCGCCCTTCTCTACTTTCTTTAGTTACGCGGTCGTGTGGAATCGATGGTAGCACGACGCGAAAAGTCGTACCAGCGCCTTCGACTGAGTCGACTTTGATAGTACCGCCACTCGCCTTGATCACTTCGCGACAAGTGTACAGCCCGAGGCCGATGCCGGTTTTCTTGGTGGTGGAGAACGGGCGAAAGAGGCGCGTTTCGATAAAGGAGCGAGTCATTCCGCGTCCGGTGTCACTGACGGAGAATGTTGGCGCGCCATTCTCTGTTTGGCCCGCTTCGATCGTGAGAGTGCCGCCGCGGTCAGTCATTGCTTCGAGCGCATTGAGCACGAGGTTTTCAATCACTTCTTCGACTCGGACCGGGTCAGCGAATGCATACAAACTCGGCGGCAGTCGCGTGACGATCGCATGTTTGCCGCGCGATGGCTCGGCCGTCATGGTGAGCACTCGTTGAATGATAGGTATGAGATCGATTTTGACAGGTCGCTTGTGTTCGCCGCTCAGGCTGGTTAAAGGTCGCGAGAGCCGCGCCACGAGGGCTTTCAGTTTATCCGTCGCACTCGTGAGTCCTTTTAAAGCATCGGAGCGAAACTGAGGATTGTCGAAGTGACGTTCCATGTTTCCGACAGTTAACGAAAGACCTTCGATCGCGTTTTTCAGATCGTGCGTGAGCATCGCGGAGATGCGTATGAACGACTCGAATTGCCGCGATTCTTCCTCACGGGCGATTTGAGCACGTAATCGTTCAGTGACGACGTTGATGTTGTCGGCAAGACCGCGCGCGTCGTCACTCGATTGCAAGATGATGCGACGGTCCAACTCGCCTTTAGCGATTGCAGAGACATCCTCGGTCACGCGCGCGATCCCTTTGGACCGCTGGCGCACGTGGCGTTCAAGCACAAACGCGGCGACCAGGGCAACAAAAAGCGCCAAAACGAATCCGGCGATTCCCCACTTTCGCGCCGACGACAGTAGCGCAGTCTGGTCGCGAGCGACCGCGACGGTTGCATTCAATGTAGGGAGCGGTGCGTACGCCACCTGATAACTCACACCCGATGGCGAACGATAGTGGTCCACGCCGCTTTGATTTGCCATCATTGCGTTGGAAATTGAGTTGAAACCTGGCAACACCTGATTGATCTGAAGACGTTCCAGTGGTCGATCTGATTGGTAGAGAGTGTTTCCGGACCGGTCCAGAACGACAATCATCGATCGCTGATTTGACCTTGTTTGCAATCCACGTGAGGCGTCGGAGAGCACCTTGGCGAGATCGAGTGTGGCAACTGCTGCACCGATAATGCCCGTACCTCTTTCGTCATGAATCGGCACCGAATGCTGGAGAGTCGCTGATGGCCCGTGGAGTTGTTCAAATAAAACGTTTCCTTGCTGTCCCCAAACACGCTCATCAGGCAGCGGTACGACGGGATTATTGAAGCCACGGCCATAGGCCCACTCACCATTGTCGAGTTGAGTCCAGAGTGCGTTTTTGGAGCTATTGTAGAGAGTGAGATTGTGAAACGATCCGGCGAGCCTGGGCAGGGAGTGCAAAAGCGGGAGCGGCGGCTCGGTGACAGTGCTCGTAACTATGTCACGGGCCTGAGACGCCATCGCCAGTTGCAGGATGCCTTTTTGATTCTCCTCGAGTAGTTCATTGACAGCGCCGGAAAACGCATTGAGATCGTTCTGCGCGATGGTACTCACGGCTGTGTCAACGGATCTGGTGCCGTTCCAATAGGTAAGCCCGGCGAATAGCAGCAAAGGTATGGCGCAGAGGATGAAATAGGTGAGAAACGGTTTAGGGCGCATCGTGTTTCTTGTCAATCGCCGATTGCCAATTGCCAATTTGGGAGATCAGGTGCTTAACAAATCGGCAATCGGCAATTGGAAATTGGCAATGTTAAATTCTTTTTCTGCCAAACTCACTCAGCAACGGTGCCAGCGTTTTAATAATCTGATCGTGGGCCACGCCGTTGCTGGCGACCAGCCCGTTGCGGTTTTGCACATCCGGAACGTTGTAGTTCAGAGGATAACCAAAAAGATCGCTGATGCGCCCACCCGCTTCAATCAAAATCACCTCGGGCGCGCACGTGTCCCATTGCTTTGTTCGCGGTGACAAATGAATGTAGACGTCGCATTGCTTCTCCACCAGTAAACCAATCTTGATCCCAACGGATCCGCGTTGTACTTCTGCCTCGAAACCGAGTTCCTCTACGACTTTGTTCATGCGCGGACTTCTGTGTGATCGACTCGCCGCAAGACGCATTTCGGTAAGCGTCCTCGTGTCGGAGACGCTTGCCTTTTCAGGTTCGAATTCCGGACGTTCGATCCATGTTCCCGCGCCACGTACCGCACGATAAAGCACACCGGTGAGCGGTTGATAGACCACGCCCAGAGCACATAACCCGTCCTCTGCAAGCCCGATCTGGACGGCGAAATCGCCATTGCCGTCGATGAAACCATTCGTGCCGTCGAGTGGATCGACCATCCACACACGCGATTTGGCCAGGCGCCGCTCAGTATCAACCGATTCTTCGGCGAGAATCCCGTCGTCGGGAAACTCGCGCTTCAAGCCCGTGACGATCAGATCGTTAGCGATCATGTCGGCCTGAGTGACAGGCTCGACGTCGTCCGCGTAATTCTTTTGTTTGATATTGAGCGGGCCTTTGTACTGTTCGAGAATGGCAGCACCCGCCGTGCGGGCCAGCTCGCAGGCGACGCGTAGTTCGTGATCTAAGGGCGTGGTCATTTCGAACAGTTTCACGCAAAGACGCAAAGAGAGCAAAAGACGCAAAGAAAACCTTTGCGTCTTACGTTTTGCCTCCGCGCCTTTGCGTGAGATCTTCTGCCGCTTCTCTGACCGCGGCAATAGTTTGATCAATATCACTCTTAGTCGTACGAAAGTTTGTAATACAGGCGCGTAGTGCAAAATGCCCGTTCACCCTCGCATTCGACAAATAAGCGCGGCCGCCTTTCTGCACGCGGTCCATGATGCCTTCGTTCATCTTATCCAATTCGGTCTCGCTCAAGCGCTCGCGTGGGATGTAACGGAAGCAACAGATACTCAATTCGACCGGCGCCAACAGCTCGAAGTCATCGGCGTTTGAGACTAATTCACCTAGGTACGCAGCGAGCGAAATGTCCTCACTGATCGCTTCGCCGATACGCCGGCTTCCGTAATACTGCAACGTCAGCCAAACCTTGAGCGCACGAAAACGCCGCGACAACTCGATGCCATAATCCCAAAACGCGAACGCTTCTTCATCGACGTATCCATGTGTCTTGATGTAATCAGCTTCTTCTGTGCTGAACGTCGCTTTCGCCGCTGCATCGTCACGGAAGAGAAGACAACCCGCATCGACCGGAACGTAAAGCCACTTGTGTGGATCGAGTGAAACTGAATCGGCTAACTCCAAACCCGCGAAAAGATGCTTCTTCCGTTCATCGAGAACGCCGGGAGCGCCGTATGCGCCGTCGACATGAAACCAGAGATCGAATTCAGCGGCTACGGCGGCGATCTCGGAAAGCGGATCGACAACTCCGGTATTCACAGTACCTGCGCTGCCGACAACGCAGAAAGGTCGCAAACCTTCACTTCGATCCGCTTTAATCTTTTCGCGCAACAGATCGACACGCATGCGCTGCCGGTCATCGCATGCAATCTCGCGCACGTAATCGCGTCCGAACCCGAGAATGTCTGCCGCTTTCGCGATCGACATATGGACTTCGGAGGATGCATAAACAGTCATTGGCGGTCCAGAGTTCCAGAGTCCGGTGCGTGACACTGCGGTGCCTGATTTACGACGACTCGCCACGAGCAACGCGATCATGTTTGCCATCGAGCCGCCGCTGGTCAGTAGACCTTTGGCATCGCGATCGTAGTTAATTAACGAACCGAGCCAGCGCACGACCATGCGCTCGACTTCGGTGCCCGCAGCGCCGGAACGCCAGCAGGTGATGTTTGCGTTGAGTGCAGAAGCAATCAGATCTCCGTAAGCGCCGATCGGAGTGGATGGCGACGCCACGTAGCCGAAGAATCGCGGATGACCATTGTGACGGTTGAGATCGAAGATCGTGCGACATTCGGCGAGCAGTTGTGCGAGTGGTATACCTTCAGTCGAGAGTTCCGCTGCGATCGATTCAGTTGTTTTACCGGCATGGTTTTCAGCGCGAACCGGACGCGCCGAGATCGTCGTCAAGTACTCGAACACCAGCTTGTTGGCTTCAGACGAGATCTCCTGAAGAGCTTCCTCGGTGACATCGAGGGAGGATTGCGTTCGCAGTGACATTGTGACCACAAACTAACATATCCTGCTAATCCTGATAATCTTGTAAATCCTGTCAGCAATTTAGACAGGGTTACAGGATTACAGGGTGTACAGGATTTACAAGATTCAGGACCAGCTACGCAGCGTGTTAACATTCGTTCAATATGTCAACCAACTGCGCTACCACCGAGGGCACGACCCGTTACACCGAACGGTTTGCCGGCAAGTCCGCGAAGGGACACTTCCGCGGACAACAGCACTTCGTGATTTCATCAATCGGCATCGGCACCTATCTCGGAAACCCGGACGATGCGACCGACACCAACTACACAGACGCTACGGTTCGTGCCGTTCAACTCGGCGCGAATGTGATCGACAGCGCCGCGAACTATCGTTTTCAGAGGAGTGAACGCTCGATCGGAAAGGCGTTAAAGATCCTCGCAGACGAACATGGCATCGAGCGTGACGAATTGGTCATTTGCACCAAGGGTGGTTACTTGCCGTTTGATGGCGCACCGCCGCAAAACGTCCGTGAATACGTGAATGAGACTTTCGTAAAACCGGGAGTCGCGTCTTTAGAGGACATCGTCGGCGGTATGCATTGCATGACGCCGTCGTACCTTCAAAATCAGCTCGATCAGTCGCTGCGAAACATGGATCTGAAGTGTGTCGATGTTTATTACATTCATAATCCGGAGTCGCAGTTGGAACACGTTTCGGAGTCGGAGTTTTATGACAGGCTGAGACGCGCGTTCGAGCGTCTTGAAGAGAACCGCAGCCAGGGCAAGCTCGCGTATTATGGTGTCGCAACATGGAATGGCTTTCGTGTTGCGGCCGACTCAAGCGGGCATCACTCACTCGTGCGAATGGAACAGATTGCACAGGAAGTTGGCGGAGACAAGAACGGATTTCGTTTCATTCAACTACCTTACAACCTGGCGATGCCCGAGGCGCTGTCACTCGCGAACGAGACCGTCGGCGGCGAACCGACAACTGTACTAGAGGCAGCATTCAGTTTGGGGATCACTGTCATGGTGAGTGCGTCGATGTTGCAGGGTCGTGTTGCGAGAGGACTTCCGGACGCCATACGGCAACCACTCGGATCGTTAGCAACTGACGCCCAAACCGCGATTCAGTTTGTGCGCTCGACGCCGGGTGTCAGCACTGCCCTGGTTGGAATGAGCAGCGTCGAGCACGTTGAAGAAAACCTCGCATTGATCGATAAAGAGCCCGTCGCAAACGAGACTTTTACGGCACTCTGGCAATGAACGAAACGCGTTATAAATCGTTTTCGGAGTTCTGGCCGTTCTATGTGGCGGAACACAGCAAGCCCGCGACCCGTTTGCTTCATTTAGTCGGAACGACGGCGGGCGTCTCGCTGATGGTTTATTTGATCGCGACGGGCCGCTGGTGGCTGTTCTTTCTCGGATTTGTTCCCGGTTATGGCTTTGCCTGGTTCGCGCACTTTATCGTCGAGAAGAACAAGCCGGCGACGTTTAAGTATCCGCTCTGGTCGTTCATGGGCGATTACAAAATGATCGCACTCATGCTCACAGGGCGAATGAGCTCTGAGGTTGAAAGGTTCAAAGAGGTCTCATAGGACCTAAAAAGCTTTGCGCGGTAACATCCCCATCCCCGAAATTCCCCACGGCGAGGATTTGTGGCTCATAGTTCTCGTCACCTCGGTGCGCGAACGCCGCACGCAGCAGGGACGTCTCTTCTGCGACGCCTCCGCGCGCAACGCCACCGGAACCATCGCGCTTAAGATCTGGGGCGAAACCCTCGAAACACAAAAAGAAATCAAACCGGGTCTCTGGGGAATCACCGGCAAACTCGAAACGTTTCAGGATCGGTCGCAATTCGTCGTTGCTGAGTATCGCCCGATCACAATCGAACAATATCGCGAGCATCAAAACGCCGAACCGCAACTCCCGCGTGCCTACACTTTCGACATCGAAACACTAACGCTGCCCGATTTTCGCGAACGGGTCGGACCACAGCTCGAGCGCTCAGCGCGACTGGGCAACATGCGCGTTGAACAGCAACAGCGTTATCTCGAAGACATCGCCGCGGAAGAGGAGCGTTGTTACGCACTTGGCGCGTTGAGCGCGACTTCGGGTCGCGTGCTTTCGATCGCGCTTCATGTGGGTCCGATTCCGGGTCTGGAGTTCCCCGGTCTCGGTCCCGAAGCCAGCGAACACGTCTTTGGTATCGACAAATACGGCTACGAAGAAGACGAGAAGGAAGCGCTTCAGGACTTTCTAACCTTCATGAAGGATTTCGATCCTGACTGTGACGAACTCGTTGGACATAACATCATCGGGTTCGATCTACCTTTTATATTTCAGCGCAGCCTCGCTCATTCGCTAAAAGCGAGACCGTTCGTGAATCTTGCTGACTACAACGTGCGAGGAGTCTTCGATACGATGCATCGCTGGTGGCTCGGCGCCAGGCGGCACGTCAGTCTCGACGACGTCGCGTGGTCGTTGGGAATTGAATCCAGCAAAACCGCGGAGGTCGAAGGCAGCAAAGTTTTTGATCTTTACCAGGCCGGACGGTTAGATCTGATTCGCGAGTACAACCTCAACGACGTGCGCGTGACCCGCAAGGTTTACGAGCGCATGGTCGCCAGCTTCGGGAGGTAGCCACAAAAAGGCACAAAAGTCAGGAAAGAAGATTAGTACAAGAAGCCCAGATTTAGTAAGCGTCAGAGCTTCTAATCACATATCTTGTGTTTTTTGTGCCTCTTTGTGGTCGGTTGAGTGTAGAATGCGGCCATGGAAATTGTCTTCCCCGTGTCGATGCTGGCCATTGGTCTAGTCGTCGGCACAGTCTCCCTCTGGTTCATCACCAGGACGAAGCTTAAATACGAATTCGAACGCGGTCGTGTTGAAGGTGAGACGGAACGCGCGACGCTGATCGAGCGTCTCGCCGGAAAGGATCACCAACTACAGGAGCTTCGTTCCGCGCTTGATCGCGAAATCGATCAAAGCGCAGAGTTGCGACTCGAACACCGGCAGACGCTTTCCAGTCTCTCCGCGCTTGAAACCCGCCTCGAGGAGGAACGGAAGGCGAGCCAGGACAAACTAACGCTGCTGAACAACGCTGAAGTCAAACTCGCCGATGCATTCAAAGCTTTATCGGCCGACGCGTTGCGCAGCAACAACCAGTCGTTCCTCGATCTCGCAAAGCAGAATCTCGAAACGTTTCAGCAAACGGCAAAAAGCGAACTCGAGCGGCGCCAGACCGCTATCGGCGACATGATCAAGCCGCTGAAGGAATCGCTGGAAAAAGTCGATGGCAAGATCGGCGAGCTCGAAAAGAACCGCGTTGGCGCTTATACAGAGTTGCGCGAACAGGTGAAGCAGCTCGCCCACTCGCATTTACAGCTTCAGTCAGAAACCGGAAATCTCGTCAAAGCGTTGCGCGCGCCTCACGTTCGTGGTCGCTGGGGAGAGATTCAGTTGCGCCGCGTCGTTGAGTTAGCCGGTATGCTTCAGTATTGCGATTTTAACGAGCAGGAAACAGTCACGACTGAAGACACTCGCATTCGTCCAGACATGATTGTGCGTCTGCCGGGTAATCGCACGATCGTCGTCGATTCCAAAGTTCCCTTTGACGCTTTTTACGAATCGATTTCGACGACTGACGACGAAGTGCGCGCAGCCAGGTTGAAGGATCACGCGCGTCTTGTTAGAGGCCACATCACGTCACTCAGTCGCAAGTCTTACTGGGAAACCGTGCAACCCACACCCGAGTTTGTCCTCTTGTTTCTTCCCGGCGAAACGTTTTACAGTGCGGCCCTGGAAAACGATCCAAAATTGATCGAAGATGGCGTTAGCCAGGGAGTGATCATTGCGACTCCGACGACGCTGATTGCCTTGTTGAAAGCGGTGTCATACGGTTGGCGTCAGGAGCAGATGGCGGACAACGCGCAGGAAGTGAGCGACCTGGCGAGAACGCTCTACGATCGACTGCGTGTGTTCACCAATCATTTCGACGACATCGGCAGAAACCTCGATCGCGCACTCGAATCCTACAATCGAGGCGTGCGTTCACTTGAATCTCGCGTGCTGGTAACGGCCCGACGTTTCAAGGAACGCGGCGCGATTGCCGGTGATGAAATCGAGATACTCGAGCCCATCGACAAGGCAGCCCGACCGCTGAGCCGTGACGAAGGCGGACTGTTTCCCGAAGAAGACATGCCGTTGCTCAAGGCAAAAAGCGCCAAGGCACAACGTTAATCCACAGATTTCGCAGATTACCCAGATCTGCGTAATCTGTGTAATCTGTGGATACTTGCAGTGAACGAGATTTGGTTAGGCCCTTTACTCAACGATAATCGCGCGCTACTCATCGAGCGCTGCGCTAAATTCGTAGCCAATAATCAAAGCGACGCGTTCATCTATCTGGCGGCGTCGTATCCGCTCCTCGAACAAGTCACACAAAAGCTGCTCGACGGCGATCGCAACCGCGGTGTTTGGGGTGAGCTTCCGGTTTATCTGTTTCGGGGACTCGTGCGCCGCGTTCTCTATTCGGCTGTCGATCAGAGTGGTCATGGCCTCCCGCCGCGTATTCCGATCGATCGCGATGAGTTGCCGTTAAAACGCAGCCTGGTTTCACAACTGCTGCTGCAGTTGCTCGCAACGAATCAGTTGAAAGCGTTTGCGCCGCTCGCGATGCGTGAAGGTTGTGTGAACAGTATTTCGACATTGCTCGGCGAGATTCAGCGTGCGGCAAGAACGCCGGCCGAACTTTCAGAAATCCTCGCGGCGCGAGCACGTGACGTCGAAAAAGGAACGACCGAGCCTCGCGGCATCACCCAACTCGATTTCGACAAAGAAATCTCGCTCATTTACTCAAACTACACCGAGCTACTGAATCAGAGTTTATTCACCGAAGAAGACGCCGAGCAACTGCGCGCGCTGTGGGTTCTGCGCGGCATGATCGATGAGAAATTCGTGCGCGTGCCATGGCTGGCAAATGTTCAACTGCTCGTGATCGACGGCTTCTTCGATTTCACTCCCGTACAGGGCGAGATCCTGCGCCAGTTAATTCCGTTGTTGCCGCAAACGATTGTCAATCTCAATCACGACGACAGCAATCCCGAGATCTTCGCGCCGTTTCAGGAAACGATTGGACAACTCGAGAGCATTGCGAAGTTCGACACGGTTCATTCTCGTGATTACACAGCGACCACAGGCATCTTGGCGACTCTGCGCGAAAACCTCTTCAACCCGCTGACCTCTTCTGACGAAGTTTCAGACGATCCGGAGTCGCTTGTCCGTGAGATTCGTTACCTCGAATGTGGCGATCGCGACACTGAAATCCGCACGATCGCTCGCGAAGTAAAACGTTTAGTGCTGACTGAGAACTACGATCTTTCCGAAATCGCGCTTGTCGTGCGTCAAAGGGCCACGTATGGACCAACAATCACGCGGGTCATGCTCGAAGAATCGCTTCCGTGCAATCTCGAGTTGCGTATCGAAGCCGGCGACGTTCCCGCTAATCGTGCCGCACTCAAACTTCTCTTGCTCCTCGAAGGTCTCTCAACGGAAGAAACTCAGGCCACGCGGATCGCCGAAGTTGCGGATCTAATCAAGTCGGAATACTTCCGGCTCAGCGACGCAGAGACGGAGGTTCTGTCAAGACGCTTCGACGAACAACATGTGGACCTGTTACGGGCTGACGTACCGGCACTTACTCCCGACACGATTGCACGTCTGAAGAATCGTCATCGCATCGGTTTCTGGGATGCTGATTCACTCGAGAATGCGTTTGCCTATGTCGGCAGCGATTTGAGCGTGAGCGCATGGCTCGCCCGCGCGTTCAAGTTGTACACGGATCTTCCCGGCGCAACTGCAACAAAAGAGCTTTTGAGCATCGATCCCGGCGCGCACGATCGCGACACTGACATTGCCGACAACGTGGAGAATGCCGAAACCGCGAAGCTCGAAGAGAAAGGCGTCGAGAAGAAACGACGTCCCTCGCGCGATGTTCATCCGGCGGCTTTGGCGTGGACCGCACTCGTGGTTCAGCGCTTCGCCGAGTTGTTACATGCGGTGCCGCGCGAAGGTAAACCATCGGAGTTGCGCGCCGAGTTGATGCGGCTTCTTGATCACTTTGGATATCGCGACCAAATAGCCGAACCCGCGAAACAAGCGACAGACGAACAGCAACTTCCTCAAGTGATGCTCAACTTCAATGCTCTTGAAGCATTGCGTCGCGCCTTTATCGCAGCGATCAAGAGCATCGAACTGGCCGGAAAGTCTTCAACCGTGAAGCTCTCGTCGTTTCTGCAGGAAGTTCGACGTGCCCTCACTTCACAATCGCAAATCTTTGGCGCACCCGATCGCAACGGTCTGCGCGTGCTCGAAGCAACTGACGTGCGGGGCCTGCGCATTCGTGCGGTGTTCATCGCCGGACTGACTGAAGGTGGTTTCCCGCTGAGCGCGTCGCGCGACTGGATTTATCCACACGAAGAACGCGATCGACTGAGGGAATACGGTCTGACGCTCGAAGACATTTCACCAAACACACTGCTGAAGGAAGAGCACTACTTTTATCAGGTAGCTTGTCGTGCGACCGAGCGTCTGTATCTCACGCGCCCGTTGATGCTTGGCGACGATTCGGAAACAGTCGCTTCTTACTACATCGACGAGCTGAGACGCGCGATCGCGCCACTGCGAATTGAAACCGAGATCATTCGCCGCGACTACGACGGCAAGAACCTCGACGACGCCTCGACGACGACGGAAATGAAAGTCGGTCTCGTGCGCCAGCAGGAACGACACCTGCATCGTGGCGCAAAAGGAAGTCTGCTGCCGCAGTCGCGCATCACACGATTGCTCACGCTCGCGCGCAATGACGGTTTTCTGAGCGAGGCCGCGCTCCGGCGCATTGAGATTGAGCGTGAACGCGCCGGACCGTACTTCAGCGGTTATGATGGAGAGATTACCGATCCGGATCTTCTTCACCTTCTCAAACTAAAATTCGGCTCGGACTTTATTCATAGTGCGAGCGGTCTAAGCGTCTACGGCAACTGTCCATACCGTTTTTTTGCGCAGCGAGTGTTGCGTCTGGAGCCGCGTGGCGAGGCGGCGCTCGATTTGCAGGCGATCGACGCGGGAAAACTGTTGCACGATATTTTGCGTCGCTTCTTCGAACGTCATCGCCGCGAAGCGCTGCACAAACAAGATCGCAGGAAGTTACAAAAGGAACTCTCACGTATTGCAGATGATGTTTTTGACGAGCACGAACGTGTCGTGCCGCCACTCAACAAACAGATCTGGAAGATCGATCGAGAGATTCGGAAGATCCTTTTAGACCAGGTGCTGCTGTATGAGCTGGACGTTCAGGAAGCAGCGGAGGCAGAGCAGGTGGTACCAGCGTACTTCGAAGTCGCTTTCGGCGGCATGAAGTCCGCGGCGAAGGATCCTGATTCGAGAGAAGAACCTCTCGAACTCACTCGCGAAACATTTGTGGGTGAAGAGACGATCAAGATTAGTGGACAGATCGACCGCGTTGACGTCGCGCGCGACAACACACTCGTCGCTTACGACTACAAGTTGTCGACAGGGTCGAGCCGCGGCGACATCATTTCCGGAAGAAGTTTGCAGCTTCCGATCTACCTCGAAGCTTTGGAGAAGTTGATACTGCCGGATCAACCGATCGCCGGCGGTGGCTACTACGTTATTCGCGGCGCGCAGGACCGTCGCAACAAAGGTCTTTATCGCGCGAGTCAACTCGACTACCTGCGCCTGCGCGCGAAGAACTCCGTTTTCACAGACGAAGACTGGCAGCGAATTCGAACGCAGGTAATCGCCCGCATCTGGGAGTTTCTCGAGGGAATGCGTGCGGGCCGTTTCATCGTCGATCCGTCAGAGCGTCAGAAGACATGTCGGTTCTGCGATTACGGCGCGGTGTGTCGCTACCATCGGGATCGGATTGAAAGAAAGAAGAAATCCACAGATTACACAGAATAAATCTGCGTAATCTGTGGATAGTTTTATGGAGCAGCGAATTTTATTACCGGAGCAGGCAGCGGCCGCGTACGAGATCGACAAGCACGTCTCGGTCACGGCGGGGCCGGGCTCAGGGAAGACCACGGTTCTCGTGGAGCGCTACGTCCATATTCTCAGGGAACACAATCTCTCTATTGATCAAATAGTGGCGATTACATTCACCAATCGGGCTGCCAACGAAATGCACGAGCGCCTGCGCAGCGAGCTCAATCAAATGCTGCGTATCGCGAACGAAGAAGAGCGCCGGCGCTGGCTGAACTACAAGCGCACGCTCGATGGCGCGGTGATCACGACGATTCACGGGTTCTGCGCGAGGCTGCTGCGCGAGTTTCCGATCGAAGCGCGGGTCGATCCTCAATTTCTCTTACTCGACGAACATCGCGCCGCAATGATGCTCGAGTTGATCGTCGAAGAAGTTCTTTCTGAGTTCATCAGTAACGGCCACATTGAGATCTCACGTTTGACATTGGGCGTCGGTCGCAGTCGTCTAGCGACGGCGCTGGCCCAACTGTATCGCCAGGCTCGCGGCCAGGGTTTGGGTCTCGAAGATCTCGCGCTCGCGACCGCGCGAGTACACGCGACTGAAGAAGACCACGCGCGCGCGCTCGAAGAGCTTGAAAGCCTGATGGATGAGTTTCTCGGCGTGCGTCGCACGACGCCGGCAGCGAGGTTGAACCGGTCGGAAGTTCTCGAAGCCTGGACCGAGGCGCAGAAGTTGCTGAAGACGATTCCGTCACACGAAACACTCGCTGACTTCTGCCGGCTGGTTGAGAATTTTCGTTCGACGCGGCCGCAGGCGCGTCCGCCTGTTGCCGATCATGTAAAAGCGCTCGATACGCTCGTTTGGGGAAAGGAGCTTCAAGGTCGCATACCGCAGGTTTGTCTGGATCTGTTTGCGCGGCAATATGCCCTCGAGATGATCAGTCTGCTGCTGCGCGTCGATCAACGACTCAACGAGGAGAAACAAAAACTCGCCGCGCTCGACTTTGACGATCTCGAGTTAAGAACGCTGGAGTTGTTACAACGACCCGAAGTGATCGCGCGTACGTCCGAACGTTATCGCTTCTTTCTTGTCGACGAGTTTCAGGACACAAACGCCGTGCAGCGCGTGTTGCTCGAACGTCTTGCGCTTGCGAAAGGTCGACGCCCGGCAAACCTCTTCATCGTGGGCGATCGCAAGCAGTCGATTTATGGATTTCGCGGTGCAGACGTCGATGTGTTTCGTGAGATGACGTCGATTTTGCTTGCGGCAGGCGGTGAAGAGAAGCCTTTGCAGTTGAACTTCCGCAGCCAGCCGCCGTTGATCGCGTTCTTCAACCATCTCTTTGCGCGACTCTTTCAGGTGCCTCTTGATGTGCCGGCAAGTGAATACAAAAACCTGGACCAGCTCGGTTATGTGAAGCACGAAAAGAGCGAACCGAAACGTGAGCTGCGTGATTCAGGACCACTCGTTGAACTGCTCATCACGACCAAGCCTTCATACGAAGAAGATCCGCACGCCGAACAAGACTCGCGCGTACTCGACGCTCAGCAGCTTGCACGAAGAATTCTTGCTCTCACGAAAGGTCCCAACGCGGTTAAGTACGGCGACATCGCGTTGCTGTTTCGCGCCATGACGCAGGTGGCGATTTACGAGTCGGTATTCCGGCGCGCAAACATTCCTTATCAAACGGTGCTCGGGCGTGGATTCTACGAACGTGAGGAGATCACCGATCTCATTCAACTGCTGCGCTTTCTCGATAACAAGACTGACGAGCTGGCTCTTGCGGCTGTTCTTCGTTCGCCCCTGTGCGGAATCTCCGATAACGCGTTACTGGCACTGCGATGTGCGCCATTGGAGAGCGAAGTTGAGTCTGGCCATCCGGTGCGCGGTTTTTCCCCTGTGCGCAGGCTGTATTCCGCGCTGCGACATCACGAAGAGATCGCTTTTATCAGTGCTGAAGAGCACGGGCTGTTGGATCGCGCGGCGAAGTTGATCGGCGAACTGGTCGCACGCCGTCATCACTATTCGATTCAGGATCTGCTGCGTTTTGCCGTGCAGGAATCAGAGTTTCTGACTGTTGTCGCTGCGAATTTCGATGGCGCGCAGCGTCTCGCAAACGTCGAGCGTTTGTTCACACTCGCGGCTCGATTCGAGAGTTCGGGCACGCACTTGATTCGCGATTTTGTTCGTTACGTGCAGGAGTTTGAGGCGATTGGCAGTCGCGAAAGTGAGGGACAGATCGATCAGGCAGCAGACGCCGTGCGATTGATGACGATCCACCAGGCGAAAGGTCTGGAGTTTCCGGTCGTAATCATTCCCGATCTGCAACGACTCTCACGCGTCGCAACTGACAACTGGGTGCTACTCGATCGTCATCAGGGTTTGACATTGAAAGTGCCAGACGGTCGTGGAAATCTCGTCGCCGGCTGTACGTTTTCGAATTTCGAACAGCGACACGCGTGGCGCGAACAGTTTGAAAGCATGCGGCTGCTCTACGTCGCGGCGTCGCGTGCTGAAGATCGACTGATTCTCTCAGGCGTGACGGAAGACATTGCCGTAATGAGCACGAAGAACGATTCGTGGCTCAAATGGATCTGGCAATCGCTGGAGTTAGGTGACCGCCGCGCCAGCGACGTGATCGATCTCTCCGACGATGTTCAGTTACAACTGACGATGAACCTCGGCGATGAGGCGGAAGAGTTTGAACCCGAACCCGACTCTCCACCGCAGACGAGTATGCATTCCGCCGACTCGTTGAATGAGGCGTTTCCGCTCACAAAACCAGTCGGGCCACAGAGTAGCCACGCGATTCATCGTTTCAGCGTCACGCAGTTGATCAACTACCAGCGCTGTCCGCGTCAGTATTATTTCGATCGCGTCCTGCAACTACCGGCGGCTGACCAGATGGCAGTGTGGAACAACGCAGAAGCGCCCGAACCGCCGGCAAATCTGACGGCGACGTTAAAGGGTTCGGTGATTCATCGCTTCTGCGAGCGCTACACGCCGACCTACGACGCGGAAGAGTGTCTGCGGACAAGTTTCGATGAAGTACTGCGATTGCGCCAGGCACAACTTGCCGATCGTTTTGTCGAGATCGACTACGAAGCGGCGATCAGACAACTCACGCCACTGGCGCGTAACTATCTGGCAAGCGACGTGTTCAAACGCGTCGAAGCGGCGCCGAAGATTGAGGAGCATTACTCGCCGCGCCCGGCGGGGCAGGATGGACTTTGGAGTGAGCTCAGCTTTCGTTTGCGACGCCGCCTGGGCGTTCTCAACGGCATTATCGACAAACTCTTGATCACTCACTCGGCAAACGGCGAAGAAGAAATCGAGATCATCGACTTCAAAACCAACCGCATCTTTTACGATAAATCCGAGACGCCGCCCGAGCCGCCACCACGTCGCATTCGCTCACCCAAAGGCGGACAATTCGCCTTCGATTTCGAAGCCGCACCTCCGCCAAAGCCGGTCAATCGTCACCCATCACTCGCCGAAGCGTTGAAAACTGCGGCCGAAGATTATCAACTGCAAATGCAAGCGTACGCGCTCGCCGTTCGCGAACTTCTGCCGTCGCTTTCAAATGCGAAGATTCGCGTGACGCTTCACTTTCTCGATCCGAACGTTGAGGTGCACCTGGCTGATGAGTTGCTCGAACGCGCGCGTTGCGAACAGGCAATCGACGAAGGAATGCAGCGCACGATCTTCTCCTCCGACCCCGCGAACTTTCCTGTCAAGACCGCGCCTCACTGTCGCATGTGCAACTTCCTCAGCGTTTGTGCCGCCGGTAAGGAGTGGGTGCGTGAGAACTGGTCCACAGATTTCGCAGATTAACGGATTACACAGATTCTTGTCTGTGTCTGTGTTATCTGTGTAATCTGTGGACCTATGATCACAATCAAAGCCTTCGACGGTGGTGAGTTCGACGGCTACCTTGCCTTACCCGCGAGTGGTTATGGACCAGGTATCGTCGTGCTGCAGGAGATCTTTGGCGTCAACAGCTTCATGCGCAGTGTTGCCGACTGGTATGCGGCGCACGGGTTTGTCGCGCTGTGTCCGGATCTTTTCTGGCGTATGGAGCGTGGAGTTGAGCTGACGGAAGACGACCGTCCAAAAGCTTTCCAGCTTTACCAGGATCTGGATGAAGCGAAGGCGGTTGAAGACTCGGCCGCAGCGCTCGAGTTTCTGCGAAAGCACTCGGCGTGTAGTGGACGTGTCGGCGCCGTTGGGTTCTGTTTAGGCGGGAATCTCGCGTACCTCTTGTCAGTGCGCTTCAAACCTGATTGTGCGGTTGGATACTACGGCGTCAGCATCGAGAAGTCGCTCGATGAAGCAAAGAATTTGGCCAATCCGTTACTGCTGCACATCGCGGGTGATGATCAATTCTGTCCACCTCCGGCGCAGGCGCAGATTCACGCGGCTCTTGATTCCAGTCCTGGTGTCAAGATTTACGATTACCCCGGGATGGGGCACGCTTTCGGGCGCACGGGCGGCGAGCATTATGACGCCGCCGCGGCTGAGCTGGCGCATCTTCGCAGTCTCGAATTCTTCGTGACCCACCTTGCCGGCGCCGGCGTTGCTTCAGCACAGCAGTCGTTGTCAGAGCGTTGGGACGAACATGTTAAGTACGAGTTCGCGACGCGCAACACTGACCACACACTCGAAACGATGGTGGTTGATTCTTACGTGAACCACGTGCCGGTGATGACGGGCGGCGTCGGTCATGACGAACTGCGTGAGTTTTATTCGAAGCGCTTCATCCCGCAAATGCCAGCCGACACGGCGATGACGCCCGTCTCGCGCACGATTGGTGTCGATCGCGTTGTTGATGAGATGGTTTTTGAGTTTACTCACACCAGCAAAATGGATTGGATGTTGCCGGGCGTTGAGCCGACGGGCAAACACGTGAAGGTAGCGCTCGTCGTGATCGTGCACTTTCGTGACGGCAAGCTCGCGCACGAACACATCTACTGGGATCAGGCTTCGGTGTTGGCGCAGCTCGAGTTGATTGATGCGAGCAAGTTGCCCGTGGCTGGTGTTGAGAGTGCTGAGAAGGTGCTCAATCCAAGGTTGGCGTCCAATGAGTTGATGAATAGATAGACAGGATGAACAGGATGTCTCAGGATGAACAAGATAAAATCATGGAAAATCCTGTAAATCCTGTGAAGCCTACCTCTCGTCTCAGACGCGATCTGGGCACGCTCGAATCTTACGCAGCGCTCATCGGCATCCTCATCGGCGCGGGTATCTTTCAGGTCACAAGCCAGGCGTGGGCCCTCACTGGTCCAAGCGTGATTCTCGGCTACATCGTCCTGACGCCCGCGATTCTCGCGACCTCGATTCCGTACGCCGCATACTTATCAACTCCGCTGGGGCGTGAACCTGGTGGCGAATATCTGCACATCTCACGAACGCTAAACGGTTATCGTCTCGCATACGTCGGCGCGTGGCTCAAGATCATTTCGTATATCGGCGCGGGCGCGTATCTCGCGAACGCGATGGCCGGCTATCTGATTGCTCTTAGCGGCGATCGCATCGACACACGTTATCGCCTGCCGCTCGCCCTTCTCGCGCTCGTTGTCTTTTATTTGATTCACGTCATCGGCATTCGCTGGTTCGGTCGCTTCCAGGTCACGCTTTCAGCTTTAAAGTGTTTGGCGTTGCTCGTGCTGATCGTGCCCGGTTTGTTTGCGGTGGACACGGCAAACTACACACCGTTCTTCACCCACGGACCGAGTGGATTTGGCGCAAGTCTGCTGCCGCTATTTTTTGCTTACGCCGGCTTCGAATCGATTGCGCAAACCGCCGGTGAAGTGAAAGACAGCACACGCCGTTTACCGAAGATCCTTTTGAAAGGAATCACGATCACGGCGCTGATCTACGTGTTTACCTCGATCGTGTCGTTTGGCGTATTGCCGGGCGGACGGTTGCAGGGGAGCAACGCGCCGATGGCTGAAGTCGCTTCGATTTACCTGCCTGCGGGCGCCGCGATCTTTGTGACGATTGGCGCGATTGCCGCGATCATGACTGCGCTCAACGGTACGATCTTCGTCCCTTCGCGTCTTGCGATCATGTTTGTCGAAGACGGTCTTGCGCCACGCTGGCTTGGCTTCATCAACAAAGCGACGGCGACTCCGATACGAGGATTAACTTTGACACTCGTTTGTTGCGCGGCTTTGCTGATCAGCCGACAGCTTGCCCTTGCGTTGAATGTTGCAGTCTTTGCCCTCGTCGTGCTTTATTTCATTCACAGTTTAGTATTCCTGTTCCTCCCCCGGCTGAATCCGCCCCTTGCGAGCGAGATTAAGATCAGTCTGCCGCATCGCGTGCAGCAGGCCGCAGCGATCGTCTCGCTGTTATCGATGGGTGTGATGATTCTGATTCAGTTGCGGCAGGACGTGGAAGTATTGAGAACGCAAACGCTGGCCAAGCGGATTAGCGGGCAGTCGTTGACGAGCATTGAACTGATCGTCGTTTGGGGTGTGGTCGGAGCGGCACTGTATCAGCTCGCTCGCATGCAGCGCGGCCGTCACGCCGCGAAAGTTGACGCGCATGGAGATTGAAGGCAAACGAGTACTCGTGACGGGCGCTAGTCGCGGATTGGGTCGCGCACTTGTAGAAGCGCTTGTTGATGCAGGTGCGAGAGAAGTCCTCGCGGGTGTTCGCAAGCGTGAAGATCACGATGCACTGCGATCGGAGCGCGTGACGCCCGTGCAATTGGACGTGACGAGTGACCAGGACGTCGCAGCCCTCGCGCAGTTGGGTGCAGTCGACATACTGATCAATAACGCTGGAGTCGCGGGGTTCGGTAATCCGCTGACGATGGATTTTGCCGCGATTCAGGAAGAAGTCGCTGTTAACTATTTTGGTGTGTTGCGTGTCACAAGGGCGATCGCACCGGGCATGACCGAGAAACACGACGGCATTATCGTCAATGTGGCGACCGCGTTTGCGAAGATCAATTTGCCGATTGTTGGAACGTACTGCGCGACAAAGGCGGCGCTGCTGTCGTTGGGTCAGGCGCTGCGAGCGTATCTGGCTGAGCATGGCGTTCGTGTCATCACGGTGATGCCGACGACGATCGATACCGATATGAGTAAGGGCGCCGACGTTCCAAAGATGACGAAAGAGTTTGTAGCCGCGGAAATCCTGGCGGCGATTCGGGAGGAACGACACGATCCGCCGATTGGAGATGAGGCGAAGGGGGTCTTGGATGGAGTTTCAAGAGATGCGATTGGACTCGAAAAAATGTTGGCCCAATTTAAGTGATTGCCAATTGCCAATTGCCAATTGCCAATTGCCGATTTCGGGTTTTTTAAATTGACAATTGGCAATCGGCAATCGCAAATGATTATGGACAGGCACCGCAACGAATTTCCAACGCTGGCTTCGGGCATACATCTGCTCAGTCACAGCCTCGGGCCGGTGCCTCGCGCGGCGCGTGAATCGATGCTCGCTTTCATCGACGCCTGGGAACATCACACGAGCGAAGACGCGTGGGCCACGAGCTGGTGGGAACTTTCACGACGTGTCGGCGATCGCCTCGCACGCATTCTCGGCGGCGCGCCCGGCTCAGTCCAGATCCAGCCAAACGCTTCACTCGCACTCGCCACAGTCGCATCATGCTTCGATTTCAAAAGCGGCGCCCGCAAGAAAGTCGTCACGACGGCACTCGACTTTCCTTCGATGGATTATTTCTGGGACGGGCAACGACAGATAGGTGCGCAAATTGAAGTAGTACCGTCAAACGACGGAATCTCAGTGCCGTTGGAGAGAATCCTCAACGCCATTGACAGTGAGACATGTCTTATCGCGCTGTCGCACACTTCGTATTGCAGTTCGTATCGCGTTGACGCACCGGCAATCGTCGAACACGCGCACGCTAAAGGCGCGCTCGTGCTGCTGGACGTGTATCAATCGGCGGGCGTGATGCAACTAAGTGCCGCTGACTGGAATGTAGACTTTCTCATCGGCGGCACTATCAAATGGCTTTGCGGTGGTCCATCGTGCGGTTATTTGTACGTGCGCCCTGACTTGCAGAGAGATCTGCGTCCGCGACTGACCGGCTGGGTCGCTCACGATTCGCCTTTCGATTTTGCCCGCGCTCCGATGCGTTATGCGAAATCGGTCCGGCGCTTTGCACAGGGAACACCAAGCATTCCCGCGCTCTATTCCACAATTCCAGGCCTCGAGATTATCGAAGCCGTAGGCGTTGCAGACATTGCGGCAGAATCACAACGCCGAACCCAGTTGATGATTGATTTTGCCTCGGCGCGAGGCTGGACCATCAACACACCGCTCAACAAGAACCAGCGTGGCGGATCCGTAATGATCGGCGTTGAGAACGCATCGGTGATGGTGGAACGTTTAGCTGAGCAGAAAGTCTTCGTGGATTGGCGACCGGAAGCCGGCCTGCGCATGTCGCCCCATTTCTTTAACACTGATGAAGAGATCGAGGAAGCGCTGAACATTCTTGCGGGATTGATGGAGTGATGAGTAACGCTGCAATCAACACGCCTGCACCTGACTTCACGTTGAAAGATGGAAACGGTGAGACGTGGCGGCTCTCCGATCATCGCGGCAAAGTCGTGGTGCTACTGTTTTATCCGGGTGATGAAACGCCGGTGTGTACCCGGCAGATGTGTTCGCTGCGCGATCGTTGGGACGATTATCTTGCAACGGGCGCTGAAGTTGTCGGCATCTCTTCCGATTCGATCGAGTCGCACAAGAAGTTTGCGGCGCATCACCAGTTGCCGTTGCGACTGCTGTCGGATTCTGACGGCGCTGTTTCACGTCTTTATGGTGCGCGGTCGTTGATTCCCGGACGGGTTGCGCGTGCAGTATTTGTAATCGATGCGAAAGGAATTTTGCGCTACAGCGACGTGCGGCCGATCGGCTTATTCAAGCCGAAGGACGATGATAATATTGCGGCCATTCGCGCTGCGCAGAATCAAGGAGGCTAACATGGCAGACACAATCAAATGCACACACTGTGGCGAGAAGCGCCCCGCGCTCGGATTTGCACCATTCCCCAACGCCCTCGGCCAACGCATCGCGGCGGAGATTTGCCAACCGTGTTGGAGCGGATGGCTGCAAAAGCAAACCCAGATCATCAATCATTACGGCCTGGATCTGACCAGTCCTGACGCGCAGAATTTCCTTTTTGACAACATCAAAGGGTTTCTGTTCGGTGACGTACCGACGGTCGCGGAAATCGACACAACAAAAGAAGGAACTGTTAAATGGTAGTTTGCTTCGTCTCCTGACTCTTGGCCCACCGTTTGCTCCTACTGACAGCGGACGTATGTTTTCCGAACTAGTTTGTCTGTTCAAGTTTAAGGAGGATTTCGCAAAGATGAGACGCAGAATCGAGGGGTTCCTATTAATAGGAGCGCTTCTAGTTTTGATTACGGGATGCGACAACACCGCAAACAATAATAGAACGGTTAACGCAAACGCTAACGCCAACGCTGCAGCAACCGCCACGCCGATTTCCACGCCGGTAACTTCGGCGAATGACAATCGTAGAGCTCCAACCCGCGAAGAGTATGAAAGAGACAAGGAACGATACTCTCGTGAGGCAAAAGAATCGGGCCGTACAGTCGGTACAGGGTTGAACGACGGTTGGCTCTGGGTTAAGGCGCGGTTTGATCTCGCAGCCGCAGATGATCTGCGCGACTCGACAATCAACGTCGACGTTGACAAAGGAGTCGTGACGCTGACTGGCACAGTGGCGAGTGCCGCTCAGAAAACTCGTGCCGAAGCAGTTGCGAAGAGTGTTGAAGGTGTGACCGGAGTCAAGAACCAGTTGAAGGTCCAAACCGGAAACGCTAACGCGAACGCGCGAAAGGCCAACAGCAACAAGTAAACGTAACAACAGCTGGACGCGGATGAACGCGGAAAAAATCCGGATTCATCCGCGAAAATCCGCGTTCCCGCTTCCCTCAAATACCACACTTAAGCTAATCTTTCTTTCTCTTTCCTACAAATCTGAATAATGGGGATTTGGTTACCTATGCCAAAAATCCGTTCGCGTCTAGTTGTCGCGTCAGCCTTGTTGTTTCTCTTCGCCGGCGCGAGCCACGCTCAACGCAGCGCTATCGACACTTATGCGATCACAAACACGCGTATCGTCACCGTGTCGGGACCGGTGATCGAACGTGCCACTGTTGTGATTCGTAACGGCCTGATTGCTGCTGCCGGAGCAAACGTTACCGCTCCGTCCGATGCTCGCGTTATCGACGGAACCGGCCTGACTGTCTATCCGGGACTCATCGATTCATACACGAATCTTGCATTACCGGAAGCTGCGCCTTCGCCTTCTCCGGGCGGCGGTGGAGGCGGAGGGTTCTTTTTCCTGCAACAGCAACAGCGACCCGCGGCTGGACCAAACTCAACGCAACCGGTCGGATTGCAGCCGGAAGTGATGGTTGAGGATGTGATTCGTCCCGGTGGGAACGAGATCGAGTCGTCGCGCAACATCGGAATCACGACGGCGCTCACGTCGCCTCGTTCAGGTATCTGGATGGGCCAGTCAGCCCTGATCAATCTCGCCGGAGAAAGTCCGCAGCAGATGATCGTGCGTTCGCCGGTCGCCATGCATGTGGGTTTCACGCCACTGCGTACCGGACAGTATCCGGGGTCGCTGATGGGTGTGTTCGCCTCTCTGCGGCAGATGATGCTCGATGCGCAGCGCTATCGCGACTCGCTTCAAGTTTACGAGCGTGCGCCGCGCGGAACGCGACGTCCCGAAACTGATCGCTCGCTCGCGGCGCTGATTCCTGTAATTGACGGGCGAATGCCGGTGGTGATGCTCGCCAACAGCGAACGCGAGATAGCGCGCGCTTTGGATCTCGGCGCTGAGTTCAAACTCAAATTGATCATTGCCGGAGGTCGCGAGGCTGATCGAGTTGCCGATCGCCTGGCGAAACAGAATGTGCCCGTGCTGCTTTCGCTTAATCTTCCGCGACGCACCACTGCCGCACTTCCCGAAGCGGATCCCGAGCCGCTGCGCGTTCTGCGTGAACGCGTCGAAGCACAACAGACAGCGGGTAAGCTCGCGAAGGCGGGAGTTCGCTTTGCGTTTCAGTCGGGATCGATGAGCAACATTTCGGAACTGCTAAGCAATGCGAGAACCACGATTGAGAACGGGCTTCAACCGGCCGACGCCGTGCGTGCGTTCACGATTTGGCCCTCTCAGATACTTGGGGTTCAGGATCAACTCGGATCGATCGAAGTTGGCAAGATCGCAAACTTGACCGTAACACGTGGCGATCTGTTTGACCGTAACAGTCGGGTATCTCATGTGTTCATCGATGGACGACCTGTTGATCTCAGGCCGCCGGCTGCTGGTGGTCCTGGGGCCGGTCGCACTAGCTTGAGTGGAACGTGGACCGTCAACGTCAAACTCGAGGGCCAGGCTGATAAGTCGATTACGTTAACCTTAAACCAGGAAGGCGAGCGCTTGACTGGCTCCATCTCTGGACCACTCGGCGCGGGTGAGATTTCGAATGCATCGGCGTCGAACACGGGTGAGGTGCGGTTCACGGTGTCGGTGAATGTTGAAGGACAAACGAAGGAAGCGACCTTCACCGGCCGGCTCGCGAATAACGAAATCCGCGGCAATGTTGCGATTGTCGGGTCGGCACCCGGAACATTCACAGCCACGCGTTCCGGACAGCCAAACTAATGTTTCACGCAAAGGCGCAAAGTGAGCAAAAGACCGCAAAGAGAGTCTTCGCGCCTTTGCGTTACCTTTGCGGCTTTGCGTGAAACAATCGGAGTGAAAAAGATGAAACGACTAATCTCCAAACTGCTATTTCTAGCAATAATCACGAGCTTGCCTATTAACGCACGCGCACAGCGACCGGCCGCCCCCGAAACGTTGATTCGCAACGCGACAGTGCTCACCGTAACGCACGGCACGCTGCAAAACACCGACGTACTCTTGCGCAACGGCAAGATCGCCGCCATCGGCAAGAATCTCAACGCGTCTGCCAACGCGCGCGTAATCGATGGCACAGGCAAATACGTCATGCCCGGCATCATCGACGCCCACTCACACTCGATGCTCGACACGATCAACGAAGGTACGCTCGCCGTCACGTCGATGGTGCGAACAGAAGATATGTTGAATCCGACTGACGTCGATCTTTATCGCGAGCTCGCAGGCGGTGTGACGACTCTCAACCTGTTGCACGGTTCGGCGAATCCGATCGGTGGATTGAACACAGTCGTGAAGATCAAGCATGGACGTCCAGCCCGCGAATTCTTGTTTCCGGGAGCGATGCCGGGGATCAAATTCGCGCTCGGCGAGAACGTGAAGCGCTCGAGCCAGCCGAATCAGCCGGGCGTCACACGGCGTTATCCAAACACGCGCATGGGCGTTGAAGAAGTGATTCGCGACGCATTCACACGCGCGCGTGATTACGACCGCGCGTGGGATGAATATCGTGAAGCCTCGAAGAAAGACAAGAACCTGATTCCGCCGCGTAGAGATCTTCAACTCGAACCACTCGTCGAGATTCTCGAAGGCAAGCGCTACGTTCATGCGCACTGTTACATCGCGAGTGAGATCCTGATGCTGATCAGTCTTGCGGATGAGTTTGGTTTCAAGATCAAAACATTCCAGCACGTGCTCGAGGGTTACAAGGTCGCGAAAGAGATCGCCGCTCACGGGGCCGGGGCATCGATCTTTGCTGACTCATGGGCGTACAAGATCGAGGCTTACGACGCGATTCCCTACAACGCTGCGATCATGACGCGAGCGGGCGTTGTTGTATCGATGAATTCCGACTCCGATGAAAGAGCACGACGCTTGAATATCGAAGCGGCAAAAGCAATGCACTGGGGTGATCTGACGGAAGATCAAGCGCTCAAGCTTGTGACACTCAATCCCGCGATTCAACTGGGCATTCAGGAGCGTGTCGGGTCGATCGACGTCGGCAAAGATGCTGACATCGCGATCTGGAATGGACATCCGTTCAGCGTATATTCGCGAGTTGATACCACGTTCATCGACGGCGAAGTCTTCTTCGATCGCGAAAAAGATCTCGCGCGACGATCGGAACTAGCGAAGGAGCGTGCGGCACTTGAACAAGCCGAGCCGAATCGACCACGCACTCAAGGACAGTCGCCGCAAACTCCTCGTCGTCGTCCCAGCAAGCACGAAGATGATGACATTGAAATTGAGAAGCCCTAGTCAGTATTTCACGCAAAGGCGCCAAGTTAGCAAAGACGCCAAGCGCATCTTTGCAGTCTTTGCTCCCTTTGCGACTTTGCGTGAAAAATTCGGAGAAAACATGAAGACCATATTTGCAATTTTAATCTGTGCATGTTCCGTGGCCGCCCAGCAAATCGGCAATCCAACGGCCCAGGACGGCGTGATCCCTCCACGAGGCACGATCGCGATTCGCAACGCGAAGATCGTCACCGTCAGTGGTCCCGACATCGAGCGCGGCACGATCGTGATTCGTGACGGAAAGATCGATGCTGTCGGCGCGAATGTCTCCGTTCCCGCCGGTGCGCAAACAATCGACGGCGCTGGTTTGTCAGTTTACCCCGGCATGATCGACGCGGGCACAAACATGGGTCTCGTTGAAGTTCCACAAGGCGCTAGCGGCACCGTCGATCTATCCGAAGTGGGCGACCTCAACCCGAACGCGAAGGCAATCATCGCCGTCAATCCGCACAGCGCACACATCGGCGTGACTCGCGTCGAAGGAATAACCAACACGCTGACGGCGCCGACGGGAGGCTTGATTTCCGGACAGGCAACGCTGATCAACCTGCTCGGCACCGCGCCGAAAGAGATGGCCGTTGTTCCTCAGGTCGCACTCGTCATCAACTATCCACGCATCGGCGGCGGAGGCGGTGGCTTTGGCGGTTTTCAACAACCTGCAAACCTTGCCGACACGTTGACCGCAAACGAGCGCCAGGTCGATCAGATTCGCAAGATGCTGCGTGACGCCGAAGCATACGGCCGAGCGCAGGACGCATATGTAAAGGACAAATCGTTGCCGCGTCCGGATCGCAACGTCGTTCTCGAACCGCTCGTTCCTTACGTTCGCGGTGAACAGCCCGTGATTTTTCGTGCCGACCGTGAGGCTGAGATTCGTGGGGCGCTGCGTTTTGCGGATGAGATGAAGTTGAAGCCGATTATTCTCGGGGGCAACGACTCCTGGAAGGTAGTTAACCTTCTGAAAGAGAAGAACGTCCCGGTGATTTTGACGGGCATTTTCTCGCTGCCGCAGCGCGAGGACGATGCTTACGACTCACTTTATGAAAATGCGGCGAAACTTCAGCAGGCCGGCGTGCGTTTCTGCATTTCCACTGGTGATGCCGGTCCGGAAGTGCGAAATCTGGCGCAATACGCTGGAATGGCAGCGGCTTTCGGGCTGTCGAAGGCCGATGCAGTGAAGGCAGTCACGCTCTATCCTGCTCAAATACTGAACGTGGCGGACCGTTTAGGGTCGATCGAGGTCGGCAAGATGGCCAATTTGGTCGTGACCGACGGCGATTTGCTCGAAATTCGTACCCGCATACGATATTTGTTAATAGATGGCCGTTCGGTGGTGTTAACCAGTAGGCACACAGAACTGAATGACGCATTCAAAAATCGGAAGTGAATTCATTGCCAATCGCCGACTGCCAATTGCCAATTGGTAAGACCGGAAATTATTGTCCAGAATCGGCAATTGGCAATCGGCAATTGGCAATTTAAGGAGGATTCCCTTGTTTACTAAGAGTCTTTTAGCCCTCGCTGGCATTTTTCTGCTCTCCACCACCTCAGCTTTCGCGCAAACAAAACTCCTGCGATTTCCCGATATTCGGGGCGATCGCGTCGTTTTCACTTACGCCGGTGACCTTTGGACGGCGCCTTCCAGCGGCGGTTCCGCTATCCGTTTGACTTCGCATCCAGGTGTCGAAGTATTTGGGAAGTTTTCCCCTGACGGAAAGTGGGTCGCCTTTACCGGCCAGTACGACGGTGACGAGCAGATTTATGTCGTTCCCACGTCAGGTGGCGAGCCACGTCAACTGACGTTTTATCCGGCACGCGGACCGCTCGCGCCCCGCTGGGGTTGGGACAATCAGGTATTTGGTTGGACGAAGGACAGCAAGCGCATCATCTTTCGTTCGCTGCGAGATTCGTGGTCACTTCCGATCGCGCGTCTGTACACAGTTTCGATCGATGGCGGTGCCGCGACTGCGATGCCAATGCCGACAGCGGGTTCCGGAGACCTGTCGCCCAACGGCGATGAGATCGTTTACTCGCCGCAGTCCCGCGACTTCCGTTCAGAAAAGCGATACGGCGGCGGTCAGGCAAATCAGCTTTTCATCTTCAACCTGAACAGCAATGCTGCCAAGCGCATCACCGAAGGTCCGCGACCGACTCGCGATGCGATGTGGATCGGCGACACGATCTTCTTCAACTCGGATCGTGATGGGCACTTCAATCTCTACTCCTACAACGTACCGAGTGGCCGAACTACGCAAGTCACAACCAGTCGATCGTGGGATGTGCGCTGGCCCAGTTCAGACAACGAAGGCCAGATTGTTTACGAGATGGACGGCGAACTTTTCGTGATGGACGCTCGCAGCAAAAAGAGCACGCCGATTTCGATCAATGTTCCTGCCGAAGGCAATTGGAGCCGGCCGAGTCGCGTATCAGCGTCGAATTTGATCGAATCGTGGGGTCTTACTCCAAAAGGCGAGCGCGCTTTATTCGCGGCTCGTGGCGACATCTTCACGGCTCCGATCGAAAAAGGCCCGACTCGAAATCTTACTGATTCTTCAGGCGCACACGATAAGTGGCCCACCTGGTCGCCTGACGGTTCACAGATCGCGTTTGTCTCCGACAAGAGCGGTGAAGAAGAGATTTATCTCATTCCGCAGGACGGTTCGAAACCCGCTGAGCAGATCACGAACGGTGGTACCGCGATGCGTTACTCGCCGGAGTGGGCGCCCGACGGCAAACGAATCGCATTCGGCGACAAAGACGGCAAGCTTTACGTTCTCACGCTCGCCGATCGCAAGATCGTTCAGGTAGCGGATTCATATCGTGGTCAGATTCGTGATTACACATGGTCGCCGCGCGGAAACTTCCTCGCGTTCACGATGCCGAATCAGAATCAGTTTGCGTCAGTATTTGTTTGGAGTGCGAACGACAGTCAAACCAGACGCGTCACGGATGATTTCTTTAACTCCTACAATCCCGCGTGGGATCCGTCGGGCAACTATCTTTACTTCCTGAGTGACAGAGAATTTGCCCCACAACTTTCGAACATCGAGTTTAACTACGCAACCAATCGCCCGACTTACATCTATGCGATGGCGTTGCGTAAAGACGTCAAGCATCCGTTTCCGCCGGAGAGTGATGAGGTAACGGTTTCAAAGACAGATGATGCGCCGAAGCCCGCTGCATCCCCTGCCGACAAACCCGCCGAAGGCGCTCCTGCTGCTGAAGCCAAGCCCGCGGAAGCAAAGCCTGACGCCGCACCGAAACCGCCGGCAACGATGAACATCGATTTCGATAATATTTCAAATCGCGTCGCACGTGTCCCACTCGGTGCTGACAACTACTTCGGACTGTCAGTCAAAACAGGTCACTTGCTTTACGTGACCGGTGGCGCCGGTTATTACGGTCGCCAGGGCGATCGCACTCCTTCGTTGAAGATCTACTCAATAAAGGATCGCAAGGAAACGAACCTGGTTGACGATATTCGTGGCTACGCTCTTTCGGACGATGGCTCGAAGATCATGGTCGGACAGGGACCTGGCTACAACCTTTACGATGCCACACCGTTAGGGGAACGATCGCGCAAGGCGGTGGCGACTACCGGACTGTATGTCGATCGCGTGCCGACTGAAGAGTGGAATCAGATCTTCAATGAAGTTTGGCGTCGTTATCGCGATTGGTTCTACGTGTCGAACATGCATGGTTACGACTGGGCAGCGTTGCGCGACCAGTACAAACCGATGCTCAAGTATGTGGCCCATCGTTCGGATCTCAACTACGTGATCAGCGAGATGATCGCTGAGCTAACGGTCCAACACGCTTATATCGACGGTGGTGATTTCCAGATTCCGCCTCGTCCGCGATCCGGTTTGCCGGGTGCGCGTTTCGAGTTGGACCAGCAGGCCGGCCGTTATCGCATCTCGAAGATCTTTGGAGGCGACAACTCGGAAGATATTTACCGGTCGCCGTTAACTGAAGTAGGCGTGAATGCGAGCGTTGGCGATTACGTGCTGGCCATTGATGGTGAAGAGTTGAAGGCGACTGACGATCCTTACCGGCTGCTTCGCAACAAGGCCGACAATCCCGTCCAGTTAACGATTAACAAAACGCCGTCGATGCAGGGTGCGCGGACAGTGTCTTATCGTCCGATTACCGACGAGCAGAACCTGATCTATATGGATTGGGTCGCTCACAATCGCGACAAGGTCAGCAAGGCGACGAATGGACGCGTTGGCTATCTGCACGTTCCCGACATGGGCGCGAACGGAATTCGCGAGTTTATCAAGTGGTACTATCCGCAACTCAAGAAGGAAGCGCTGGTCGTCGACGTGCGTGCAAACGGCGGTGGTAATGTTTCGCGTATGCTGATCGAGCGTCTGCGACGAAAAGTTCTTGCGCTCAACTATTCACGCACCAACGACGACGCCAGCACTTATCCGGACGGTGTTTTCATTGGTCCAATGGTGGCGCTGCTGGACGAGAATTCGGCGTCGGATGGCGACATCTTCCCGGCGATGTTCCGCGAGGCGGGACTTGGACCATTGATCGGTAAACGTTCGTGGGGTGGTGTGGTTGGTATCACAAACCGCGGACAGCTTATCGATGGTGGTGTGGTTAACGTTCCCGAATCGGGGTTTGCGAGTAAGGCAGGCGAATGGATTATTGAAGGTTATGGTGTGGATCCGGACATCGAAGTTGACAACGATCCGCCGTCGGTAATAGCTGGAAAAGATCCACAGCTTGAACGGGCGATTGCGGAAGTGATGGCGAAGCTGAAATCGCCAGTGAAACTTCCACCGAAACCCGCACCGCCGGTGAAGACGATCAATAATCGTTCGACGTCGAAAGCGACTGAGCAGGGTAACAACTAATCAGTTTGCTTCAAAGGATTGACAGGATTTTGCAGGATGAACAAGATTTATCCTGCAAATCCTGTCAAATCTTGTAAATCCTGTCTCACTTCATTTTCACGGAACAACTCATCCACCGACACTTGAAACCCTTCCAGCACACGCGACTTAGCGTAATGGCCGTCTGAGTGTCTGATCGCCTTCCACACCAGCATCTCGCCTTTTTTACTCGCGTAACGCACCTCAACAATCTTGTCGAATGAATCCACGAGCCACAACTCACGCACGCCGAGTGCAAGATATGTGTCGGCTTTTATCGTTCTATCGTAGATATTGGTTCGGCGCGAAAGGAATTCAAACACGATGTCGGCGGAAGTGCGTTTATCACCCATCTTTTCGCGCAACTCCCTTGACACGTACATCAAATCAGGCTCGAGATATGTTGAGCCTTCCGCGCGAATGTAAATCGGCTCCGGCGGGTAATGCACCATCCCTGTAATCTCATGTTCAAATCGGAACTTCATTAACATGTCCAGCATGCGTGAGGCGACATCCCCGTGAGGCGGGTTTGGCGGCGGAACCATAAAAAGTAATCCTCCAATAAGTTCATAGCGCGCATGGTCCTCCCGCTCGGGCAATGCCCAAAACTCTTCGAGAGTGTAGCGGCGCGTGAGTGGTGAGAAATTGATCTCGATAGTTGTTTCAGTTTCTAAAGCTTGCATCGCGGTCCTCCTAATTCATATTCATGTTACTCCTTAATAATTAGCTTCTCCAACGGCAACATCGCCTTCGCACCCTTGTGTTGCCAGCAACGAACAGGACCATGCACACGTCGCGAACAAGGCGTCCCTTTCTTTGTTCGCGCGCCGCATTGATACGTCTGTTCCACTGTAATTGATGGCTGAGCGGGTGTTTCACTTTGCGGCGAAAGAGTGGCGGTACGTTGAATCACGAGTGGCGGTCGTTCACTTCGCCAGCCGCGTCCGATTAGGATTCCGAACAACAGAACGCCACCCGCTACACAGGCACGTTGCAGCAAGTGTGGCCTCCTGAACCCCGGCGAACACTTGTCACAGAACCTGCGACTGGTCCATACGCGCCAGCGTAGACGCACGATCCGCTCGCCACACTCAGAACAAAAATTTGGACGATAATTCGTGAGGAACGACAAAGTCCACGCATTATAGATGATCTCTTTCAAGCAACCGAATCCATTGCGTCAGCGTCCGAAATCAGCGCGTTTGAAAATCTATCCGGCCGCGGGCATACTTTGCAGGCCGATTCACCATGCAGTTACAGAAATCTGGTCTCAAAATCCTGTTTTTCGCAGTTCTGGCGATCCTCGCTGCGACTCCGGTCCATGCCCAGGAAGATGACGTCATCAGAACCGAAACCTCGCTGGTGCAGTTGAACATCGGCGTAGTCGACAAACAAGGTCGCGCGATCACGTCGCTCACGAGAAACGACTTTGCTATCTATGAAGATGGCGTCAAGCAGTCGATTCAACTCTTCGAGCCCGTAGATGCGCCTTTCAGTCTCGTATTGATGCTCGACATGTCGGGCTCGACTATCAACTTTCGTCAACAGTTGAAACTCGCCAGCCAGCGATTCCTCGACGCGCTCGCACCTGATGATCGTGTTGCAGTCATTCAGTTCAACAAGAACGTTAAATCGTTAAGCGGATTTTCCACCGATCGTCAGAAGACCGCTTATGCGATCGAGATTGCGAGCGGCGCCGGTGAGACGCATTTGTACGAAGCGTTGAGATATGCGTTGCGAGAGTTGGAGAAGGAAGGACAGCGACGTAAGGCGATCGTTGTGTTGACGGATGGTCTCGACACGCGTCTCCGGAATGCCGATCGCGCCACATTAGCCAAAGCACAAACTAACGAAGAAGCGCTGGCGACGATCCAACCTCATTCGAGCACTGATCTGAGTAACGTCTTGACCTCGGCCGATCGCTTGGGAGTCACTATTTATCCATTGGCCCTACCTTCGGGTGATCCGAAACGGCTGCCTTTGCAGACACCCAACATCGTCGGCATCTATGCGGCCGCGCGCGCGCGTATGCAATCGCTTGCCGATCGCACGGGCGGGCGCCTGAACGAGATCAACAGGTTGGAATACATGGCTCAGCTCTACCGGGAAGTCGCCGCGAATTTACGAACGCTCTACACCGTCGCCTACCAGGCAAAGGGCGACCGCCCGCGTGGCAAATGGCACGAAATAAAGGTAGAAGTCACGAATTCAGACCTGACAGCGCGCACCAAACCCGGCTATTTCGCACGCTGAGCGGGCGGATTTTACATATTCGCGCCGAGCATTTACTATTACGTTCTTCGCACCCGTAGCTCAGTTGGATAGAGTACCTGACTACGAATCAGGGGGTCGCATGTTCGAATCATGCCGGGTGCACCAGCAATATCAACGACTTGCGGCAGAGCTACGGTCTGCCGCTTTTTTTTTGCGATATAGCCTGCCCTTGATTGACCGACAGATGGTAAGACGTTATCTTACCTGCTGTGAGAACTACCGTTTCAACCAAAGGCCAAATAATTCTTCCGGCAGAAATCCGGCGCGAAGATGACATCAAATCCGGGCAGGAGTTCGAAATCGAACGGATTGATCGCGGAGAATACCTACTCAAACGAACCACAAAACCACGGAATCACGGCCTTGTAAAATTATTGCTTTCCTGCCCCGTAAAGAATTGGTTCCAACCTTTGGATCGTACTGAAACCACGGACGACATTAAGTTACCGACGCTTGGATGACGTACCTTGTCGACGCCAACGTGCTTAGTGAGCCAACAAAACAGTCGGCTAACAACAAGGTTGTCGATTGGTTGGCAGCAAATGAAGCTGGGCTTGTAGTCGACCCGATAATTATTGGTGAACTACGAATCGGGATCCTCGCGCTCCCGCGCGGGCGCAAGCGCGAGAGGCTACAGCAATGGTTCGAAGACATAGTCGAGATCATCGAGTGCCTTCCCTGGAACGCAACAGTAAGCCGCCGCTGGGCTGCTCTAGTCGTGGATCTTAAACGAAAGGGCGAGTCTGTCCCGCTGCTGGATGGAATGATTGCCGCAACTGCACTTCAACATGATCTCATTGTTGCCACACGTAACCCTCGCGACTTTCAAAAGACAGGCGTGAAAACGTTGAACCCTTTCGAGTGAAGCGCCGCAAGAGCCGCACCGATTCGTTATCCCACTTCTATTAATTGATATGAAAGACATCTTTTTCTACGGACTCTTTATGGACGAGAGTGTGTTGCGAGCAAAGGGGGTTGAGCCGCGTTCGCCGCGAAAGGCTGTTGTTCGTGATTACCAGTTGAGAATTGGTCAACGCGCGTGGCTTTGCCGGCGGCCGTCATCGCAGGCCTTTGGTATGGTCTACTCGCTCACCGATAGTGAGATCGATTCGCTATATAGTGAACCCGGGTTGGAGATGTATCATCCGGAATTCGTTGTTGCGACGTATGAAGATGGTTCGTCGAGCAAGGTGAAAACATTCAATCTGTCAGCTGCAACGGAAACAGACGAAACGAATTCTGAATATGCGGAGAAGCTTCGACTCGTGCTCGATCGCTTAGGGTTTCCGGCTGTTGATTATGAATGAAACCGATTGCGTATTTTGCAAACTCATATCCAGAGAACAGGAAGTGAGCGTCATCTATCAGAATGACGTCTGCCTCGCGTTCATGGATATTCAGCCGGTAAATCCGGGCCACGCTTTGGTTGTTCCGCGCAGACACGCGCCGTACCTCGCAGATCTGGATGAAGAAGAAGGTGCGCAAATGTTCCGCGTCGGTCAGCGCGTCGCGGCAGCGATACGCGAATGTGGTGTGAAGTGTGAAGGAGTAAATTTCTTTCTTGCCGATGGTGAGGCTGCCGGCCAGGAAGTGTTTCATGTTCACTTACACGTATTCCCACGTTACTCCGGCGATGGGTTCGGGCTAAAACTTCCTGCGGATTATCACGACCGGCCGCCTCGCGAAGAGTTGAACGAAATAGCTCAGAACATCCGGCTTGCTTTGAGTTCCTTAACGTCGAGGTAGATTTTTTCTTCTACCAGAGCGACGGCTCGGCCGATTTCGCCGGTCACAATTGGTTCGCGGTTTTCGAGGACAGCGGTGGCAAAGTCGTCGATTAACGGTTGATGGATGTTCCTGGCGTTTGGATGTGTTTCGATGCGCTCCCCGTCTGGAGTTACGATTCGCATTGTTCCTTCATTGAGAACAGGAATGTGGATCGAGCCCTGCGAGCAGAAGAGATTGAATGTGTCCTGCGGTTCGCAGGCGGCGTGCGTCACGGTTAGGGTGCCACACGTTCCGCGCTCAAATTGAAAGACGGCGGTGGCAGTATCCTCGACTTCACGATCGAAGAATGTGTTCGCAAGCGTCGCTTTAACGTCGCGCACGTTGCCGAAGATGTCGAGCAAGACCTCAATGCGGTGACAGCCAAAATCAAACATCGGGCCGCCACCAGCAAGCCCCCTCCTTATTAACCAGGCGCGCGGATCGGATGCTGCAACGTCGAACCACTCGAAAGCGTTAATCTGCGCGACAACCGGGGTTCCCAGCTCTCCGGAATTGACCAACTCTTTCACACGCCGTACGACAGGGTAAAAATGACGGTAATAAGCAATACCCAACTTGACGTCGTTAGTACGGCACGCGGCAATCATCCGATTGCAATCAGCCACATTGAGCGCCATCGGCTTTTCACACAGAACGTGTTTGCCTCGTTCAGCCGCAGCGATTGTTTGGTCGGCGTGCAAGTGCACTGGAGTCGCGACGTAGATGGCATCAATTTCATAGTCCATCAGGAAGTCTTGCCAATCTGAACACCACCGGGGAGCACCGAATTCACGTGCGAACGACTCCGCCAGTTCAGCTCGCGCTCTACTAACCGCCACCAGCTCGCACAGCGGAGAATCGCGCAAAGCAGGGGCGACACGCTTTCGCGAGATGTCGCCACAACCGATAAGTCCCCATCTTACTTTCGACTTGCTCACAAAAACTTCTCCCACTCTGAAATAATTGTGAGAAGCTCGCCCTCTTCTTCCGGCTTCACACTGACGAGTGGTGGCCGCACTGGTCCACCATTCAGTCCAACCATGTCCATCAGCACTTTCATTGTCGACACTTCATATCCTCTGCGCCTCGCGCGAATTGCATAAAGCGGTATCACGCACCGGTCGAGCAACTCGGTCAACATTTCATGCTCACCGCTTTCGGCCAATTCGTGCAACTTTAAGGACAGTCGTGGAGCTACCGTCGCGATGCTCGAACTAAACGTCCGCATTCCAGTGCCATAATAAGCTGCAACGAGGTCGTCGCCGGCGCCGCCAATCCAGTGCAAACGATCGCCGACGTGATTCATGATTGCCTGCAGTTGGCGAATATCGCCGTGGCCATCCTTCCATGCGATCAAATTCGGAATCGCGGTCAAACGCTCTACCATCGACGGACTAAACACAGCCCAGTCGCGGCTGTAGATCAAAACACCGAGTTTCACTGCGGCAGCCACGGATCGGTAATACTCAAACAATCCGTCACCGTCTGCATGTGGATAGTAAGGCGGAAAGATGAGGATGCCGTCGGCGCCGGCTTTCTCGGCAGCCTGGGCCATCTCGATACCCAATCGCTGATTGAAACCGACACCCGCGATCACCGGTACGCGATCCTCGACGGCAAGCGCCGTTAGTTCCACCACACGCGTGTATTCGGCGGGGGTGAGTGAATACATTTCGCCAGTTCCACCCGCGACCACGAGCGCGCAGATAGGGTGCTCTATCAACTTCGTGATGTTGTAATGCAGTCCGGGAAGATCGAGAGATAGATCATCTTTGAAGGGTGTGATTGGAAAAGCAATCACACCGTAAAGCTTGTCGCGCAGAGTTGTTGGGTGCATGAGCTTTATCCCGAGCTTTACTTCGTTTCTACAACTATACCGCCGCGATCGGTTCGGTCCACAGATTACACAGATTGCGCAGATTAGTAGAGAAGAAATTTGCGGGACAGGCAGAAAGGCACAAACGATCTATTCAGATCGTTTGTGCCTTTTGTGTTTTTCAGTTTGACAGCCAGGCAGCAGAGCCGACGACGAGCAGGAGGATGGCAAAGGCGCCAAAGAGTGCGCGTCCCCAGTGTCGCATATGGCTTGAGTTTGGCTTCTGGTCCAAGTTGTTCTCGTTCAGCCAGGCCATGTTCGTGTATGACTGCATCTCATCGAGTCGCGAATGGACCGGGACGTGAAATCGATTGTGGAAGGGATTTCGATAAGGGTCATTGATTAACTTCGGTTTCATGGGTCTGTACCTCTCGCCAGTATTCGCTGAGGGGAATCAGCGTAGCGCTGCAAGTGCCGCGGCAAGGCCCATGCCTCAAGGTGTTTCTTGGAAAAATGTCAATGATTTGCTCATTCAATGCGCATTTCGTTTGCGCATACACGAACTCGGGCACCCCCTGCAGTTCGGTCCGCAGCTTTGACAGCACTCTCAATTGTCATTAATTTAGCGCCTGCTCCATCCCGAGTATCACCTCCCAGCTCAGAGTCGTATCAATCGACTTCCCCCGCTGCGCCTCTCGCTTAGAGGCCTGGTCGTGTTGCTGCACGGTCGTCATGCCACGTGCTTTACCGCACTCCAAGGTGTAACTGTAGCTGATATAATCCCCGCGAATGCGATACAGCGAACGGAAACCACAACCCCCACTCAGTAGTTTTGTGGAATGCTTCTGGACGCTGGAGAGTGATGTACAGTCAACGCAGCCGGAGCGGATTCTTCCCGATGGTTGTGTGGAGTTGATTCTTAACTTCGGGGCACAGTTCTCACAACACGACGACAACAAGCACCGATTGCAACCGCGGAGTTTTCTTGTCGGACAGATGACCGGCCCGATTCTCATTTCACCTACCGGGCCGGTGCAGTTACTCGGAATCCGTTTTCATCCCGGTGGCACGTTGCCTTTTCTGCGTCTGCCGCTAAACGAAATTACCGACCAGATTGTGGATCTCGGAGGACTTTCGAGCAAACTCGAGCGCGAGTTGCTTGGCGCCACTTCTCAATCGTCGTTGTTGACGGACAAGGTCACTGCAGTTGAAGCGTTTCTCACGAAGCAACTCTTAAGCACCTCGGAAAACTCATGGCTCATGATGCTTGCCGCCAGAATCGTTGATTCCGGCGGAATGGTCTCTGTCGATCAACTGGCGAACGACGCCGGCATCAGCAGCCGGCAGTTGGAACGACGTTTCCTGCGCGAGGTTGGACTCGGACCAAAACTGCTCGGACGCATCATTCGATTTCAGCAGGTATTCCGCGCCGTGGAGGAGTGCAACTCCGCCTGGGCTGAGGTCGCGATTGCCTGTGGCTACTACGATCAGGCGCATTTGATTCGCGACTTCAATCAGTTTGCACGGCAAACACCCGCGGTGTTGTTCTCGAATCAGAGTGCGTTTACGGAATGGTTCACACGCAAGGAGAGGAAGTCGGATTTTTACAATACGAGTCTTTGAGTTAAGAGTAGGATTACTCCCGCAACGGCGCGACGAAAAACCGTGGCGCCGTTGCGCCGCTGCGGGAGAAACCTTTTTCTAAATACAGGAGACGACAGATGCTCAGAAGACCTGCCCTCGCGCTGGTTCTAACTTTAGTTTTCGTGGCTAGCGCCTCAACTCAAACTCCCACGCTTGCCGACATCTCATGGATCTCCGGTGACTGGCAAACCGCGCCTGGTGGACGAGCCCAGATCGAGGAACATTGGACGTCGGTTGCTGGCGCAACGATGATGGGGATGAGTCGCACCGTTGCGGGCGAGAAGACGGTCGAGTTTGAGTACCTGCGCATCGAGCAACGTGCTGACGGAATTTATTACGTCGCGCATCCAAAGGCCCGCTGCCCCGGAACTGATTTCAAGTTAACCCGCGCCTCCGCCACGGAAGTTGTCTTCGAAAACCCGCAACATGATTTCCCGAAAAGGATTATTTATCGAAAGAGTGCTGACGATTCATTGACTGCGAGTGTCGATGGCGGCGAGGGCACGAAAGCAATGTCATTCGCTTTCAAGAGAATCAAATAAAGATCCGCGTTTATCCGTGGCTAAACCCCGAGGATTACCTTCGCGATCGTAAAGTAAATAATCAGCCCCGTCGCATCTACGAGCGTCGTGATCAGCGGCGCTGAGAGCACTGCCGGATCGACACCGAAGCGCTGTGCGGCAATCGGAATCAGCGCGCCCACGGTCGTGGACCACACGCAGATCGCAAACATGGTCACTGAAACGGTGAGTGCAAGCGCCATTGGCGCCTGCCAGAGTAGCGCCTGCCCAAACGCGACCGGCGCCACCATCAAACCGACCAGCATCCCCGTCGTTGCCTCACGCATCGCGACACGCCACGCATGACGTACACCAACTTCACCCAGCGCCAGGCTTCGAATGACAGTCATCACTGTCTGGGCACCAGCATTCCCTCCCGTACCAATCAAGAGGGGAATAAAAAACGCGAGCGCAACCACAGCCGCGAGCTCGTTCTCAAAACGATGTAACACTGCACTCGTCAGCGTGCCCGCGACAAACAGCAGCATCAGCCATCCAATCCGTTTTCGCACGACACGCGAAATCGGATTATCAAAATACGGCTTGTCCATCGCGCCCGGCTCGACCGCTGCCATGCGCAGCAAGTCTTCAGTTTGCTCTTCAATCAGAACGTCGATCACGTCGTCAACAGTCACGAAACCGACAACGCTGCCGTCCTGTTCCACAACCGGAACCGCAAGCAAGTTGTACTTGCCGATCTTCTGCGCCACGACTTCCTGATCGTCGAGCACATTCACTGTAACCGGTCTGCGGCGAGACACTTTGAGTAACGGTAGATCGAGCTCAGCCATGACGAGGTCACGCAACGACACCGCCCCGAGCAGCCGATCCGTTTCCGGATCCATGATGTAGCACGCGTAGATCGATTCCTTTTCACGAGCGACAGACCGAATATGTTTGAGCGCGTCGCCGACGGTCATCTTCGGATCGAGTCGGACAAACTCCGTCGTCATGATGCCGCCGGCCGTGTGATCCGGATACTGCAAGAGATCTTCAAGCTCTGTGCGCACTTCGGGACTGAACTTCGGCATCAGGCGATGCCGTTCGTGAAGTCCCATCTTCTGAATGATGTCGGTGCGTTCGTCGGCAGAGAGACCTTCAAGAATTGCAGCTACGCGCGCAGGCTCGAGTCGTTCGAGAATGGCAGCGCGCCTCCGCATCGTTGGCTGGTCGCAAAGCTCGATGCAGCGTTGCAGAGGCAGCATCGAGACGATCGCCGCAGCTTCTGCAAGATTGAGTTGATTGAGTAACTCGGCTAAGTCTTCAGGTGGCAGGTCTGCGACTTCGGAACCAATACCGACGAAGCTTTCATCCAGCCGAAGCTGAATGCGTTCCAGTAGCTGCTGCAGATCCTTGGAGGTCGGCATGGGGGAATCTGTGAAATCTGTGTAATCTGTGGATCAAACTTGCGCGCTAATCGTTTCTTCCGAACTCGGATTCAACTCGGCTTGTGCAGCAGCAAGCCGGGCGACCGGAACTCTGAACGGCGAGCAGCTCACGTAGTCGAGCCCGATTTCGTTACAAAACGCGATCGACTGTGGATCGCCGCCGTGCTCGCCGCAAATACCGACTTTCAAGTCGGGCTTCACGCTGCGTCCACGCTCGGCGCCCATACGTACGAGTTGGCCCACACCATCGCGATCGAGCACCTGGAACGGATCGTCGCGCACAATCTTTCGTTCGATATAATTCGGTAGAAAACGACTCGAGTCGTCGCGGCTCAGACCAAAAGTAGTTTGTGTAAGGTCATTGGTACCGAACGAGAAAAACTGCGCATGCTTTGCGATCCGATCAGCCATCAAAGCCGCGCGCGGCAACTCGATCATCGTGCCAACCATGTAGTCGATGGTCATGCCGTGTTCACCCATCACTTGTCGCGCGACTTCGTGAATGAGTTCTGCCTGCTGTCGCAGTTCTTCACTGAGCGACACGAGCGGCACCATGATCTCGAGTTCCACTTTCTTTCGTTCACCCTGCACTTCGCAGGCTGCTTCGAAGATCGCGCGACACTGCATTCGCGTGACTTCAGGAAACAGCAGGCCCAGACGACAACCACGAAAGCCGAGCATCGGATTTGCTTCGCGAATGCGGTTGACCTGACGCAACAGTGCTCGCTTGTGATCGATCTCATCGAGCATGTGGTCCATGTCGATCAAGGTGCCCGCACCTTTTAATTTCATTTTTAACTCGGCCAGCTCGGTGCCCAACTCTTCGGCATTCGGCAGAAATTCGTGCAACGGCGGATCGAGCAAACGGATCGTTACGGGCAGTCCGACCATCTCGCGGAAGATGCCGATGAAGTCACTGCGCTGGAGGGGTAACAACTTTTCGAGTGCCTTCTCGCGTGCGCCAACGCCCTCCGAAAGAATCATCTCGCGCATTGCTGCCAGTCGTTTGTCACCAAAGAACATGTGCTCCGTACGACAGAGTCCGATTCCTTCGGCCCCAAACTGTCGCGCGGTCTTTGCGTCGAGCGGAGTATCCGCATTCGCTCTCACGCGCAGACGCCGGAACTGGTCGGCCCACTTCATGAGTTTGTAAAAATCGCTTCCGAGTGTGGGTTGAATAGTTGGCACCTGGCCCAGAAACACACGGCCCGTTGATCCATCGACTGTGATCCACTCGCCTTTAGTGACAACAGTTGAATCGACCGTAAACTGCTGTTGGCTATAGTCAATATTCAGTGCCTGTGCGCCGCTGACGCAGGTCTTGCCCATACCGCGCGCGACGACTGCTGCGTGACTCGTCATACCTCCGCGTGCAGTGACGATCGCCTGCGCTGCAACCATGCCGTGAAAGTCGTCGGGACTGGTCTCCTGCCGCACCAGCACAACTTTCTTGCCTTCACGCGCCATCTCTTCGGCTTCGTCAGGACTGAAAACAACCTGGCCTTGTGCCGCGCCGGGACTCGCCGGAAGACCCGTGGCGAGCACAGTCGCATTTGTTTTTGGATCGACAGTCGGGTGCAGTAACTGATCGAGTTGCTCGGGAGTCACACGTTGGACCGCGGTCGATTTGTCGATCACGTTTTCATCCACCATTTCGACTGCAATACGAACCGCGGCTGCGCCGCTGCGTTTGCCCGTGCGTGTTTGCAACATCCAGAGTTTGCGACGCTCGATCGTAAATTCGCAGTCCTGCATGTCGCGGTAGTGTTTTTCGAGCAGCTCGGCGATGGAAGCAAACTGATCGTAAACTTCGGGCAACTCTTTTCTCAGTTGATTAATTGGATTGGGAGTGCGAATACCGGCGACGACGTCTTCACCCTGCGCATTCAAAAGATATTCGCCGTAGAGTTCTTTCTTTCCGGTCGATGGATTGCGCGTGAAAGCGACCCCGGTGCCACTGCCGGCGCCCATGTTTCCAAACACCATCGCCTGCACGTTAACTGCCGTTCCAAGAGAATCCGGTATGCGATTGACTCTTCGATAGTCGATCGCGCGACGGCCCATCCAGGAGTTGAACACTGCGGCAATCGCAACGCGCAGCTGCTCGTAGGGATCTTCCGGAATCGCAGAGCGCTCCGTCAAAATGATCTGCTTCTCCGCCGCGATGATGTCGCGCAGGTGTTCTGATTGGAGATCCGTGTCGCGTCCACCTTGTGTCTGCGCTTTGTAACGATCGAGCACGCGCTCAAACTTCTCGTGGGCCACGCCCATGACGATCTCACCAAACAGCCCCGCAAACCGCCTGTAGGCGTCCAGAGCGAAACGCAAATCACCGGTCAGTTCCGCGAGACCCTGCACCGTCTCTTCATTCAAGCCGAGGTTCAGCACCGTATCCATCATGCCCGGCATCGAGAACGCCGCGCCGGAACGAACCGACACGAGCAGCGGATTCTTCGGATCGCCAAAACGCTTGCCCACCTTCTCCTCGATCTTTTTCAAACCTTCCTTGACTTGTTCCCACATGCCGTCAGGAAAGTTTTTGTCGTTGTCGAAAAAGGCATTGCAGGCTTCGGTCGTGACCACGAGTCCCGGTGGGACAGGTAGTCCGGCGCGCGTCATCTCGCACAAGCCGGCGCCTTTGCCGCCGAGCAATGATTTGTCGTCGCCGGGGCCTTCTTCAAAGAGGTAGACCCATTTATGCGTTGTCGTTTCAGTTGTTTGTGGGGTTTCTTCCGTAGCGGTGCTCATGTGTTGCAAATTATCGCATTTCACTCACATATGGAAGTCATCAGTGTGATCCGCGGCTAATAAGGGCTAAACTTAGGGGCGCTATGGCCAAAGTAATTGAGCTGAACGTGAACGGGAAGAAACTGCGCGTTGACGTCGATTCGCAAACGCCTCTGCTATCGGTTCTGCGCGATCATCTGAATTTGACCGGGACGAAATATGGATGTGGCGAGTCGAAATGCGGCGCGTGTAGTGTGCTCGTCGAGGGTGTCGTGATGCGTTCCTGCGTGACTCCGGTCCAGCGAGTCGGTGGGAAGCAGATAACCACGATCGAGGGCATGGAGAAAGAGGGGAAGCTGCATCCGTTGCAGGAAGCGTTTCTCAAAGCCGACGCGCTGCAATGTGGCTACTGCACGTCCGGAATGATCATCGCAGCTGCGAGTCTCCTGAACAAGAACCCGAAGCCATCGCGCGAAGAGATCGTCAAACACATGGACGCCAACGTCTGCCGTTGTGGCACGTATCCGCGCATCGTCAATGCGATTGAAATCGCAGCGGGGACGAGGAAGGTGGCCGAATGAGTGACGACGATCTTGAGCTCGAGCTCGAAGTAGAGCGGTACGAACTCTTTGCCGGGCCCACTTACAACTTCAACTTCAATCGACGCCAATTTCTTAAAGCGTTCAGCGGTGGCATCGCGCTGATCGTGCCGGTGTCCAATGTTGTCGCGCGCGCTTTCCAACAAGAACAAGGTGAATCGGGTGGCGGTCGTGGCAATCAACGTGTTCCAAATGATATTGGTGCGTGGATTCACATCGACGAGAGCGGCACGGTTTCAGTCTTCACTGGCAAAGTTGAGTTGGGCCAGAACATTCGCACGTCTCTCACGCAGGCAGTTGCTGAAGAGTTACATGTTCCGTTTAGCGTGATCCGCATCGTGATGGCCGATACCGATCTGACGCCGTTTGATATGGGCACATTCGGTAGTCTCACCACACCTCGGATGGCCCCGCAATTACGCAAAGCTGCTGCCGCGGCACGCGAGACGTTGATCGCACTTGCAGCAGAACAGTGGAAGGTCGAGCCGGGCACAGTACGAATCGAGAATGCGCGTTTCGTCAATCACGATGCGTCTCTGTCGCTGACGCTTGCTGAGGTTGCAAAAGGTCAGAAACTCGTCAAGACGATTCCTCCCGAGACGGCCATAACTCCAGTGGGCAATTGGACCGTGGCCGGAACTTCAGTTCCTAAAGTTAACGGTCGTGATTTCGTCACCGGAAAACATCAATACACGACCGACATGAAGCGCGAAGGAATGCTGTACGGACGCGTAGTTAGACCATCGGCACTTGAAGCAAAACTCGTGTCGAGTGATACGAAAGCGGCACAGGCGATTCCGGGTGTGACAGTTGTTCGCGACGGAGACTTCATCGGTATCGCAGCTCCGGATCAGCAAACTGCAATGCGTGCGGAGAAAGCGATTGCGGTTCACTGGCAAGCGCCCGGACAACCGGGCAACGACGTGTTGTTTGATTACCTGAAGAAGAATGCAGCGGGTAATCGTGTTACTGGTCGACCGGTGGGCTCGGTAGCTGACGGTATGAAAGCCGCAGACCAGCAACACTCGGCAAACTATACGATTGCTTATATTGCACACGCGCCACTCGAGCCGCGTGCCGCTGTCGCCGAATGGACCGACGGCAAGCTAACGGTGTGGACCGGAACGCAGAGACCCTTTGGCGTCAGATCGGAACTGGCGGAAGTGTTCCATATTCCCGAAGAGAAAGTGCGCGTGATCGTACCCGACACAGGCTCGGGATACGGCGGGAAGCACACGGGTGAATGTGCGATCGAGGCCGCACGGCTTGCCCGTGCGAGCGGTAAGCCGGTCAAGCTCGTCTGGACGCGTGAAGAGGAGTTTCAGTGGGCGTATTTCCGTCCTGCGGGTGTGATTGAAGTTACGTCGGGTGTAAAGAACGATGGCACTGTAACCGCGTGGGAGTTTCACAACTACAACTCAGGTGCTTCAGCGATTCAGGTCAAGTACGACTTTCCGAATCAGAACATTCAGTTTCACAGCACGAAGTCGCCGTTGCGACAGGGTTCGTATCGCGGGCTCGCGGCGACAGCGAACCACTTCGCGCGTGAAGTTCACATGGATGAGTTGGCCCAACTCGTCAAAATGGACGAGGTGGCGTTTCGTTTGAAGAACATCAAGGACGAGCGTTTGAAGGCGGTGTTGGAAGCGGCGGCGAGTAAGTTCGGTTGGGATCGGAAGAAGACTGAGGGACGTGGGCGCGGCATTGCGTGTGGGTTTGAGAAAGGTAGTTACATCGCAACGGCGGCTGAAGTTTCGGTCGACGCAAAGACCGGGCGTGTGAAGCTTGAAAGAGTGGTGGCGAGTTTTGAGTGTGGCGCGATCGTTAACAAGATGCACCTGCACAATCAGGTGGAGGGTGCGGTGGTGCAGGCGATTGGCGGTGCGCTTTTTGAGAATATTCAGTTCAGTAACGGGCAGGTTCTTAACGGAAAGTTCTCGCGCTATCGACTGCCGCGGTTCAGCGACATACCGGTGATTGAGATCGTGTTGCTCGATCGGAAGGATTTGCCGTCCGCTGGCGCCGGTGAGACGCCGATCGTTGGCCTAGCGCCCGCGGTTGGTAATGCGATCTTTGAGTTGATGGGAATCAGGATCCGTTCATTACCCCTTGCGCCCGACGGCGTTAAGAAAGTGGTTTGATAAAGATGCGCAAGATTAAGCAAGATTTACAAGATTCATCTTGAAACATCTTGTTAATCCTGTGAAGCTAACGCTTTGAATGCCTGCCCGATCGTTTTCGTCAAGCCGCCCTCGGTGTAGCGGCGGAAATCAAACGTCGTCACCGGCGCTACGCCCAGACTCGACGACGTCAAAAATATCTCATCCGCATCCGTCAAATCGTTCATCTCGTAAATTCCTTCGAGCAGCGGAATGAAATGTTTGTTCGCGATATCAATCACGCAGTCTCGGGTGATCCCCGCGAGCGCGCCGCTGCTCAACGTTGGTGTATGAAGCGTCCCATTTTTCGCCCAAAACAAGTTCGCCGTTGTCGCCGACACAATCTCACCGCGTTCATTCAACACCACCGCTTCATCAAAGTCGCGGCTCTGCGCCTCTTCCCACGCAAGCACGTGTTCGAGATAGTTCAAACTCTTGATGCCCATCAGCGGCGAAACGGTGTTCGCTCTGTAGGGTGATACAGCGAGCGATAAACCGGTTTGAGGAATCTTCTGGGTGTCGCCGGTCATGATGAGCAGATCGGTTTTCTTCGCGCCGGGAACTTTCGTCTTCCAGATATCACGCCCATGCCGCGCCAGCAGTATCACACGCGCGCGACCCTCCTTAACCTGGTTGACGGCGATTAGCTTCCGCAGCGCATCGCCAACATTCTTCTCGTTGCAGCCAGTGTGATCGATATCAAGTTTCTTAGAGTGTGTGGCGAGACGTTGCCAGTGCTTGGACCAAAGAAAAGGTTGTGAGTTGTAGATTGCGATAGTAGTGAAGACCCCGCGCCCGTAGAGCATGGCCGAGGAGACCGGCGCCACGCGCGCTTTCGTCGCCTCAACCATGGATTTGTTGAGGTAGATGACGGGATGCATTTAGGTATGTTGCCGATTTCCAATTGCCGATTGCCGATTGCAAGCCATCTGAAAGTCAGTAATAAATTGGAAATTGGCAATCGGCAATCATTGAACCACTTCAGCCTGCAACTTGCCCGATAGCGCGCCTCTCCAGGCTGCTTCTAACTCCGATACCTCCGACGACACAGCTTCATCGCCGTTCACGCTGATCGTCAATCGCGTTCCTCGAACACGTCCCAGAATTGTAAAAGGAGCGTTATTGCTTTCGGCTATTTCCTGCACGGCGTCCGCGTCGGCAGCATTAAAACTCACGATGATGCGCGACGGCGACTCGCTAAAGAGTTGCGAGGTCGGACCAAGCGTTCCCTCAAGATTTACTTCGGCGCCAATCGCTTCACGTCCCAACGACGAGAAACACAACTCTGCTAATGCGACCGCGAGTCCACCATCAGAACAGTCGTGCGCCGAAAGGAGCACTCCCCCTTCCGCAGCCGCGAGACAGGACTTCTGCACTGCCAGTTCGCGATCGAGATCGAGCGACGGCACTTTCCCCGACGCGATTATTTCCGCTGTCGTGACCCCTGCGATGCTCACCGCAAATTCACTAAAAGATAGATCATCATGTGTGGCGCCGAGGAGCGCAATCACGTCGCCTTCCTTCTTAAAGCCCGGCACGATCGCACGGCGAACATCCTCGATTAGTCCGACCATGCCAATCACCGGTGTCGGCAAAATCCCACGACCTTCGGTCTCGTTGTAAAAAGAGACGTTCCCCGAAACCACGGGTGTCTCGAATGCGCGGCACGCTTCTGCCATGCCATCGATCGTTTCCGAAAAAGACCACATCACTTCCGCCCGCTCAGGCGATGCGAAGTTCAGACAATTCGTGATCGCGATTGGTCGCGCGCCGACACACACAACGTTGCGCGCAGATTCAGCAACAACGAGCTTCGCACCTTCGCGAGGGTTGGCGGCGCAATAACGCCCGTTGCCGTCGAGTGTCATCGCGAGTGCTCGCCGAGTTTCTTTAATTCGCACCATTGCGGCATCAGCGCCGGGTAGAATCGCGGTGTTAGTGCGGACCATGTGATCGTATTGTCGATAGACCCAGTTTTTGGAAGCAATGTTGCCGGACGACAGCAGCTTCAACAGATCAGCCCCAGGATCTTTGCTTTCGAGCGTTGTGCTTTGTGCTTCGACCTTTGTCGCCGGCGTCATCGGTCGTTCGTAGCGCGGTGCTTCATCGGTCAGTGTTTCGACCGGAATGTCCGCAACCATCTCACCGTTGTGAACAACCTGCATGCGTCCCGTATCACGCACGCGGCCAATGACAACCGCATCGAGATCCCACTTGCGAAAGATGTCGACGACTTCGCGTTCACGACCCGAGTGAGCGACGATCAGCATGCGTTCCTGAGATTCGGAAAGCAGCATCTCGTAAGCCGTCATGTTCTGTTCGCGCTGCGGCACGAGCGACAGGTCCAGCTCGATGCCTGTGCCCGCGCGCGCGGCCATCTCGCACGACGAAGACGTCAAACCCGCGGCACCCATGTCCTGAATCCCCGCGACGGCTCCACTGCGCATCGCCTCAAGACATGCTTCCAGCAAAAGCTTTTCGAGAAACGGATCGCCAACCTGAACTGTCGGCCGCTTTTCGAGGGCTTCTTCGTCAAACTCAGCCGACGCCATTGTTGCGCCGTGAATTCCGTCGCGTCCGGTTTTGGCGCCCACGTAAAGCACCGGATTGCCGATGCCCGTCGCTTTTCCAAAGAAGATCTGATCGTGACGAACAAGCCCGAGCGCAAATGCATTAACTAACGGATTCAACGCGTACGCATCGTCAAACGCGACTTCACCGCCGACAGTCGCCACGCCAAAAGCGTTTCCGTAATGCGCGATACCCGCAACTACACCCGCGAGCAACGAGCGATTGCGACGACCATGCTTCGGATGATCGAGTGAACCAAAGCGCAAACTATTCATCGACGCGACAGGTCGCGCACCCATCGTAAAGATGTCGCGAAGAATTCCTCCAACACCCGTGGCAGCACCCTGAAACGGTTCGATGAACGAAGGATGATTGTGCGACTCGATCTTGAACGCCGCGCACCAGCCATCACCGAGATCGACAACGCCCGCGTTCTCACCCGGCGGCACGATCACACGCGGTCCTGTCGTCGGCAATCGTTTCAGATGGATGCGAGAAGACTTGTACGAGCAGTGCTCAGACCACATGACCGAGAAGATTCCGAGTTCGGCAAAACTCGGTTCGCGGCCAAGCAGTTCCTTTATTCGCTCGTATTCTTGCTGAGTGAGGTTGTGGGCGGAGATAACTTCGGGAGTGATCATTTGCCAAGTTTTATTTTGCCGCGGATGAACGCAGATGAACGCTGATCTGCGTCAATCCGCGGCTAAATATTTCTACTGTCCATCGCCTTTCTTAGAAACCACTTTCTCGATCGCCGCTCGCAGTTCAGCGGTGTTCACGCGTCCGATGTGCTTGTAAACAACTTCGCCCTTTTCGTTGTAAAGAAACGTCGCCGGTAGATCTCCCTGCCATCTCGCATCCACCATGTTAATTGCCGGCTCAGGATCTGAAGCATTCAGCAGGTAAGCAGGCATCGTTGCCTTCATCGAGTCGAGAAACTTCGGCACGCTCGTCTTGATGTCAGTCATATCGTCGAGCGAGACGGTCACAAAATCGAGCGAGCGCGGCCGGTAGTCCTTGTCGATCTTCACGAGATCGGGAAACTCGTCACGACATGGATCACAAAACGTGGCCCAGAAATTGACGAGCAAAGGACGCTCGCGTTGTTGCGTGAGCAATCCTTTCAGCGCTTCAGTATCGATTGGCGAAACAACCGCCACAGGCTTGCGCAGTTTCGCGGCGCGGCCCTTTTTCTGGGCCGGTACCGCGAGACTCGCGAGATTCACAACCAGAATACACAACGTGATCGGGAGGATCGCTCTCGTAAAACGCATTGCTTATGCTCGCTTAATGCTGCAACCAAATGCCTTGGCTTCCGCCTTTTCAATCGTTTTGCCGCCCAGGGCTGCGTCCAAAGCATTACGCAGGTCGCTGGTCTCAAGTTGCGCGGGGTTGCGGGCGTTGTCGATGCGACCGTGATAGAGAAGCTTGTTGTTCACATCGAGAAAGTAGGCTTCCGGTGTAACAGTTGCGCCGAGTTTGTCGGCAATCTTGTTGCCTGAATCCTTCAGGATCGGAAACGCGAGTTTGTGTTCTGCCGCATGAGCTTTTACAGCCGAGGCATCTTCAGCGACGTTTGAATTGATACCGATGACGGCGATGCCTTTGGCTTTGTAGTCTTCGGCGAGTTTCGCCATGCGCTCGTTGTAGGCATTCGAGACCGGGCACTGGACCGAGATGAACAGAAGCACCGTGCCATTTTTTCCGGCCAGCGACTTCAACGAATGGTTCTTGTTATCAGCGTCGGGAAGCGTAAAGTCTTCAATCGTGGTACCGATCGCGGGCGGCGGTGGCACTTCACCGGCAGCGCGCGCACCAGCGGCAAAAACAGCCCCTGCGATCACAAATAGCGACACCAACAGGATCGACAAATTTCTCGACTTCATCTACAAAAATCTCCTTTAACGCGACTTGATTGTGGATCCAAAGATTACACAGATAAGAGCGATAACGCAATTTGAAGGAATCAGTATAATCTGTGCCTGATGTCTGAGGTGATCGAGCAGGCACTGCCGGTGCCAGTCAGGATGGATGCGGATGAACGTTACACCGGCCGCGGCGTCACGATCGCATTTCTAGACTCCGGTTTTTATGCCCATAAAGACCTCAACGAACCGGTCAATCGCATCGTTGCTTATCACAATATTTTTGAAACGAAGGACGGTCTTCCGGCTCTAGAAACGCCAGACGTGGCGAGCTGGCACGGCATGATGACGTCCGTGGTTGCGGCGGGTAATGGGCATCTGTCGGACGGCTTCTATCGCAGCATCGCGCCCGAGGCGAAGGTCGTTCTCGTCAAGATCGGAAAGACGGGACGCATTCCCGAGAGCAATATCGAGACCGGTTTGCGTTGGGTTTTTGAAAACAAAGACAAGTACAAGATTCGCATCGTCAACATCTCAGCGGGTGGAGATTTCGAACAGTCGTATTTGACAAATCCGCTGTGTCAGTTAGTCGAAGAAGTCGTGAAGGCGGGAGTGACCGTGGTGTGCGCTGTTGGCAATGCGGGACTTGCTCCGGGGCATCCGGTTTTGCCGCCTGCGAGTGCTCCTTCGTCGATCGCCGTTGGTGGTCTCGATGATCAAAACTCGCTCGATCGTGCGCGACGTGGAATGTATCGGTCGTCGTATGGGCCAACAGTCGATGGACTGCAAAAACCGGAAGTGATTGCCCCCGGTATTTGGGTGGCTGGTCCGATCCTGCCGCATACGCCAACCGCGGATGAAGCAAAGCTCTATGCCGAACTCGATGCTGCAGCCGATGATGAATTGCGTGACATCATTCTCGAAAACGAGAGTATTGATAAGGACATCTATGCAGCGCGCGATCTGTCTCTGTCACTCCTGCGACAGCTAATCACGATCAAGTTGCGCGAGGGCAACGTGATCAATCAGCACTATAAGTTTGTCGACGGCACTTCGTTCGCGGCGCCCATCGTTTCGTCGATTGTTGCCTGCATGCTCGAAGCAAATCCCAGGCTGTCGCCGCAACAGGTGAAGCGTATTTTGATCGAGACTGCTGAACGCGTGGAGGGCGTGGAAGTTGACCGGCAGGGCTGGGGCGTGGTGGTCCCGAGAAAGGCGGTCGAGGCAGCACTGCGCTTGCGCACCTAGTGCACGTGTGCAACAATTCGCGGCACCTACAAAAACCTACCGCACGAAGATTGGAGAGAGTTTGAGTTCGTATGTCTGAGAATGAAACCGCAATAAGCGAGGGCGCGGCCAATATGACTGAGCCCGCGCCTGCAGCGAGCAACGAAGAGATTACGTATCATGCAGTGGAGAAAGATGGAGTAGTCACGGCCATTTGGGAAATGCAGGGACGCAAGCACCTGCGCACAATCGATCCACGCTCACGCCAGGGACAGGACATCCTTCGTCTTTACACCACCGAGCATCACGACGAGGCTGGCGAGGTTGCTACGCCGTCGTAAGAAGTTTTAGCCGCAGATGAACGCGGATGAACGCGGATCAGAAAAACCAGAAAGAATATTTCTGATCCGCGTTCATCCGCGTTCATCTGCGGCTAAACTAAGTTTCCTGGTTCGCCTTTCACAAACGCCTCAAGATTATCAATCAACTGATCGGTCCACTCGTGATCAAAAGTCGGTTTGCGAAACGGAACGTTGAAGGTGTTTCGTTCGAGAAAGACGATGGTTTGTTTCGTCATTTGAGATGGGTCACTCTAAAGATCCGAGTTGATGGACAGGATTCCAAGATTTTATAGCGAGAACAAACCCAGATGCGTTCAGTAGAATGGATTAATCCAAAGATTTGAACCGATATCTTTCAGATTCTGTCTCCAAAGGTCGATCACTGATCCTTTACAGGCACCGTAAGCTTTGGGCAGCTTACACTTAGTGTCTCTTAACACTCCCGCCGATCAACAGGGAATGTGGGTTGCATAATCGCGACTCCGCAGGCTTACCTCAGAAACAAGGGTTCGGCAGAACCCATTCAACCGGGTCATCACCCGAAAAACCGCGCTAAGGAGAACAACTCATGAAGAACGTTACCAAACTCTCCCTTCTAATCGCATCCGTGCTGATGCTGTTTGTGGTTCCTGTTCTGGGTCAAACCTCCGGATCGATTTCCGGTGAGGTTAAGGACGAAAAGCAAGCAGTTGTTACCAATGCGACGGTGACAGTGCGAAACGTCAAAACAAACGAAACGCGCAGCACCTCGACTGACGGAGACGGCCGCTACCGGTTCACCGGTATGCCGGTGGGCGACTACGAAGTTTCTGTCGAATCCACCGGATTCGCCAAATATGTGCAGTCGGGAATTAGCCTGGTGTTGAATCAGGCAGCCACAGTCGACGTCCAACTGAAAGCTGGTGGCGTGACGGAAGTGGTTAACATAGTTGAGAACGCTTCTATTTTGAACACTACGACCAGCGAGGTCGGAACACGTTTTGACACTCGCCGGTTGTCTGAATTGCCAATCGCCACCAATCGTAATGTTTATAACGTGGCGCTTTCCGCTGCCGGTGTGAGCCAGTTGCAATCCAACCAGGCAGGTTTCACCAACGGCATTAACTATTCGTCAAACGGCGGTCGCTTGCGATCGAACAACTTCCTGCTCGATGGTCAGGACAATAACGACTTTGGTGTTGGTGGCGGTGTTGTCCAATTGAACAATCCCGACCTGATCCAGGAAGTAAGACTGGTGACGAATCAGTTCAGTGCGGAATATGGACGCAATAGCAGTTCAGTTTTTAACGCAATTACCAAAAGTGGATCCAATGAATTCCACGGTTCCGCCTTCTTGTTCCATAACGACAACCACCTCAACGCGTGCAGCAACCTGAACAAGAATGGCGGATTCTGCAACAAGGCGTCGACGGTCAAGGCTAATCAAATCGCTCCGTTCCGAATTGAGAACCAGACGGGATTTACAGTCGGAGGCCCGTTGCACCTGCCGAGCTTTGGAGAAGGTGGTCCAACTTACATTAGTGGTCGTGACCGCACCTTTTTCTTCTTCGCATTGCAACGCTGGTGGGATCGACGTTTGGGCCAGGGCGTCACGATTCAGGGTGTGCCGACTGAAGCCGGGCGACAAATTCTGCAGCAACAAGTTGGCAGTCGTCCACAAGTCCAGGCGCTTTTGAATTTCCTGCCGGCGGCGCAGGCGCCGAATGGACAATCGCGAACCTTTACAGCCAACGGACAAACGTTCACAGTGCCACTCGGCTCGCTCACCGGCTCCAGTTCGTTTGTCTTCAACGACTGGCAACAATCAATTCGTCTAGACCACCGCTTGAGCAGCAATCATATGCTCAACGGTCGCTACATCTATCAGGACCAGGACACTGTCGGCGCGGGTCAATCGACGCCTGCTGGTTATGAGTCGTCGAACGTTTCGCGCAACCAGGGCGTGAACATCTCGCTAAACAGTATTCTGAGCTCCAAGATGGTCAACGAACTGCGCCTGGCTTACCTGCGAGCGGCGAGTGCGACGGTGGCTGCCGATCTAAAAGCCGAAGCAATTCCATCGATCCAGATCACTGACCTCGGAATGACGGGGTTGAATGCTGGCGCCACTCGAACGGCGATTGGCTTGGCCGCTAATCTTCCCCAGGCGTCGTTCCGCAACACTTATCAACTTCAGAACAACCTGTCGTACACAACCGGCAATCACGGTTGGAAATTCGGTATCGACATCCACCGCAGTCAGTTGCATCAACTGTTCAAACCAACCACCCGCGGGCATCTCGTCTACACCAATCTCAATAACTTCGTGGCCGATGTTGCCAACGTTCAAATCAATAGAGACCTGCCGGGCGTAGCTCGCGTGCTGCATCTCGACTGGCACGATTTCTATTTCTATGGGCAGGACGAGTGGAAAATCAGACAAAACTTTACGCTCACCTTAGGAGTGCGTTACGAGAATGCTGGTCAGCCGATTCAGGATTTAGTCGAATTCAACGATCCGGTATTTGCTGCTTCGGGTAACGATCCACGTTTCCGCGTAAGGCCGATTCCGGGACGCGACACAAACAATTGGCAGCCTCGACTCGGATTCAACTGGAATCCGCGCACCAGTAACAACGGGATCATGGGTTGGATTACTGGTGGTGACAAGCTCGTCATTCGTGGTGGCTACACGCGCACTCACGATTATGCTTACACAAACATTGCGCTGAACATCTGGAGTTCTTTCCCATTTGTGGCGGCATTCAACGATCAAAACGTGCCAAATGCGTTCGCAACCTTGCAGACGCGCGTTCCGGTCATCGCTAATCTCACCCGAACGCAAGTCACCGAAGATTTCCATTCGCCGGTTTATGATTCGTTCAGTTTTGAACTACAGCGCGAAGCGACACGTGATTTGGTATTCCGTGTTGGTTACGTTGGCTCGAAGGGTACTGGACTTTTCGAAAGTATCGACGGGAATCCGGTGCGCTTCAGGAACAACCCTCCAACCGCGGGTGACCCGCTTGCAAATCCGCCAATCCCGGCGGATCCGGCGATCCGTATCGATCCCAGCATAGGACCAATTCGACTCCGTGCAAACTCCGGATCTTCCATTTATCACTCGCTGCAAGCGAGTATGGAGAAGCGGCTGAGTCGCGGAGTTAGCGCCGGTGTCCACTTTACCTGGAGCTCCTTCATCGATTCGATGTCGGAGATCTTCAACAACTCGAACGCGGAGATCGCACTCGCGCAGGATCCGTACAACCGGCGATTGGACAGAGGAAGATCGTCGTACGATCGTCCACTCCGTTTGGCCGGAAACTTTGTTTATGAGTTGCCCTTCTATCGCGAGCAGAAAGGTTTCGCCGGACGCGTTTTGGGTGGATGGCAGCTCAACTCAAACTTCAACTTCCAGAGTGGCGCACCTTTTTCACCTCTGAATAATGCTGACATTTCCGGAACGCTTGGAGGTCTCGCTTCAGCCATCGGCATTGCGACTCGTGCAAATGTGAATACAACTCTCGATGTTTCACGCATGAGTGTTGAGGAATTATTTGCACTTCGTGGTGTCGTTAGCTCGACGACGGGAAATGCTCTCTTCAGAGCATTGCAGCCTGGTGAACGCATCGGCGACGCGGGCCGCAATATCCTTCGTGCCGACGGACTCAACAACGTGGATTTCGGTTTACTGAAGAACACGAGAATCGGTGAGAATCAGCGTCTGCAAATTCGCGCTGATTTCTTTAACGCCACCAACACTCGCGACTTCGGAACTCCGAATTCAGTTGTTACCGCTCCCGGTTTCCTGCGGCAGTGGGATACTGATGGCGGTAACCGACGCATAGTCCTCGGTGTCCGTTACGTGTTTTAGGTCTATAATGGGCTTGCAATGAGGCCTGCTGCGATAATTCTGGTGCTGCTGTGCGCAGGAGTTGTGTGCGCACAGCAGCAGCAGCCTAATGTCGCAGTCGAAGTCGTCAAATTTAGCTGGAGCAAGGAGCGCATCGGGTGGGAACGCGATCCGTTCAGCGGTCCGATTGAAAATTTCGACGAGACCAGGGCGCGGCAGAGGAACGAAAGAAGAATCGAAGACGCCAAGCGTGGAAACTCTGCCGAGGTCGATAGGATAAGACGAGAAGCAAGGGCCGACGCTGCAAATATCGCAGCCAAACACAAAAACCAGCCTTCGCGCTACGTGTTTGTTTACAAGGCGACGATAAAGAACGCCGGTGATAAAGCAATCAAGTCAATTGATTGGGATTACATCTTTCTCGAACGTGGGACCGAAAACGAAATAGGCCGCCAGCAGTTTACGAGTGAAGAAAAAATCTCTCCGGGCAAGACCAAAGAGCTGGTCGTTACCATCACCAAACCTCCAACCAAAACAATAAGTCTTACGGCGCTCAATAATAACGAACGCGGAACCCTCGATGGTCGCGTAATCCTGGTGCGTATCGACTACGCGGATGGAACCAGCTGGCAACAGCCGTAAATGACGATCAGGCGCTCATCACCCGAAGAAGCGGCGACGCTGACAACCATCGCACTCGAGGCGAAGCGTCATTGGGGTTATCCCGAACACTGGATCAAACATTGGGAATCGGACCTCACCATTTCATCCGATTTCATTCGTGACAATCATGTTTACGTAGCCGAAGAGAACGGCGAGATACGTGGTTTCTACGCGCTTTGTATCGCAGGAAACAAGGCCGAGTTGGAACACATGTGGGTAACGCCTGCGGTTATCGGCACAGGCATTGGAAAGGAATTGTTTCTCGACGCGATGGAGAGAGCGGCGAAGCTTGATGTCGCATCCGTTGAGATTTCATCCGATCCGAATGCCGCAGGTTTTTACAAACGGATGGGCGCTACTCAGATTGGTGAGGATGATTCCGTCGTCGACGGCAACGTGCGCAAGTTGCCACGCCTCAAGATCGAACCTTAGCCACAAAAAAGCACAAAAGGCACAAAAGTCACAAAATGAATTGTGACTCGTGTGCCTTGCGCCTCCCTTTTATAACAGTGGGTTATCGGGTTTTATGGGAGCCGGGCGGGACGGTTCCGATTTAGGCGATTCAGACCGCGCTGGTGGATCCGAACGCGGGGGTGGTGGTGGCGCGAACGCTGAGGTTCGGATCGTGGCGATTCCGAACGCGGCGATTCTTGACGTGGCTCTGAACGCGGCGACTCCGAGCGTGGTGATTCAGACCGCGATGGTCGATTTTCCGAACGAGGCGGTTCTGATCGTGGTTGATCAGAGCGCGACGGTCGATTCTCCGAACGTGGTGGTTCAGATCGTGGTTCGAATCGTGGTTCAGGTCGGCGCTCGGGCCGTGGTGGTTCCGTGCGTTCGGGACGCGGAGACTCGGTGCGTTCGGGACGCGGAGACTCGGTGCGTTCCGGGCGCGGACTCGGTGCGTTCGGGACGAGGTGTATCAACGCGTGGCGTGTCTGGACGCGATGGTCGTTCTTCGGAACGAGGCTCTGAAGGTTCTTCCGAACGGCGCTCAGGACGTCGTTCTCGTTCTCGTTCTCGTTCCGGTCTTGGCTCAGTTCGGTCCGGACGTGGTTCAAACCGTGGCCGGCGCCGCTCAGGTTCCGCAGGTGTCTCCGGTTTCGGCTCAGCCGCCGGCGTGGCTGCCGGTTGCTCAGTACGCGGAGGTTCAGCAGTATTACCGGCCTCGGGAACATTGCGCGGTGCCCGTTCACTTCCATCCCCATTCCGCCTGTTGCCGCGACCCGGACGTCCATCGCGAGGTTGATCCGGTGACGCAGGCATTTCGGGACGAGGCTCACTTGCGCTTGGTGCCGCAGGTTCCGGACGATTTACCGCACCGGTTGAGGGCGTTTCCCGTCTCGGGGACCCCGCCGTGTTAACTGGCTGTGACGAATCTCGTCTCGGTTCTCGTCCACGGAAGATTCGAGTCCGTCTCAGATCTTCATCGAGCGGCGCACCGGGAGCACGGTCCGCGGCACCGGTTGGTCGATCGGGAATATCTCGACGAGGATATCTTCGTCCCGGACGATCCGAAGCAGTCGCCATCACGTCACGTCCGATAGGAACATTCCCACCACGACCTGGTATAGCTGCGACCTCCGGATCGCGATCGATCACGCGGCGCCCAGCCGTTTCGTCAACGCCGCGTCCACGACGATCAGGATTACCGAAATCGCCGCGCGGGATGCGCGTCACTCCACGCCATGGTCCATCGTCGCGACGATCTCGTCGTCCACCTCCGCCGCCATAACCCGGACGATCATGACGATTATCGCGGGCATCACGGTCACGGCGATCGCGATCGTGACGGTACCGGCGCGAATGTGGATCCCTCTGGTAATAAGACAGCGGGTACCAGCAAACGTCGTTGCCGAACGAAATGTCGAACACGAACGCGACGAGTGCGGGACGCCACCAACTGCGCTTCTTGTAGAACTTGCTTCGTGGACTCCAGGCCCAGTAGCCGTTGTGATAAACCCAGCGACCGTAGTGATAAGGCGCCCAACCCCACTGTTCATATCCGATCCACGTCCAGCCGTAAGGCGGACACCAGGACCAATGGCCATAACGATACGGCGCCCAGTCGCTGAATGTGCTGACCGTTGTCGGATGTGGCCGCCAGATCCAGCCATAATCGTCTGTATGGGACCAATCGCCATAAGCGTCGAGATCCTCTGCGCCCCAGACGTATTCGTCGTAATACTTGACGTCGTATTTCAGTCGTTGTGCTAGATATTTCTCACGCTCGCTAATCCAATCGTCGATTGCATCGCGTGACGCAGCAGCAGAGAACTCCCAATCGCCCATGTTCTCGCCGCTCACGACGAGCTCAGCGGTGCGGCCGTCGCGCAGGGCAAACCCGGACGTGTCGGAATAAATTCGAGCGCTGCCGCCATCGCGCACGGTCAAACGGACTCGTCCGTCGCCGGGTACGTCGATCCGGTACGAACCCTCTTTTTCCGCGGCCATCGTGGTTCGGGGCGCGTCGAGTTCGAAGTATTCGCGTTTACGGTCAAATTTTGCGAGACGAACCGTAGCTGTTCCTTCAACGACACTGAGCGCGATTCCTTCGTCGCGCAAAGTGATGATTCGTAGGGTGGAATTTGAGGCGAGCCGGACGAAGTTTCGCGCGTCGATCTGAATCTCAAGACGGCTATCTTTGTCTGTAGCGACGGTATCACCCTCGACTAGCGGATAATTCAACCGCAGTGATTCCCAATCCTGGTTACCGTTTCGTTTCAGATTGACCTCGCCGCCTATGAGGCTGATGCGGACGACGCGGGCTTTTACGTCGTAATCGTCTTCGGCATCATCGTCGTCGTCAGCGCGGGCGGTAATTGTTATCGAAAAGAGAGTGAGTAGGAGAGCCCAAAGAATAAGGCTGGTTTTTAGTCGGGAGACTTGCATTGTTATGCTCCTTCTTGGACTTGAAGTGCGGCGCTGCGAAAACCCGCGGCAAAGTGCATGCCCGCGTGTCGCCTTTATAAGGACGCATTGAAGGATTTGAGGTTTCTCAAACGGCTTTGAGGGTTAACGCAACGAGTGTTCGATGATTTAGAGAACTCAAATTTTTGATGGGCCAGGTACGCAGCGCCCGTTAAGATCGGATGAACGCGTGCGTGTCTGAGACAGTGCACGGCTGACACGATATGGTGCGAAGGCGCCTCTTTGGAGTGCGCCAACTTGTTGGCGCTTTGGTACTTTTCAAAGCGGTGACAAGACACCACACTCCAAGGAGGCACCCAATTCCAAAGTTCTTCGATGTGGTGATAATCGGTGCCGGAATCAACGGCGCGGGGATCGCTCGTGATGCGGCGATGCGCGGGTTGAAAGTGTTGTTGATCGATAAGGGCGACCCTGGTTGCGGCACGACGAGCGCTTCAACGCGACTCATTCACGGTGGTTTGCGGTATCTCGAACATTTCGAGTTTGGCCTCGTGCGGGAGTCATTACGCGAACGCGAAATTTTATTGAAGATTGCGCCGCATCTCGTTAAGCCCCTGCCGATTGCGATTCCGATTTACAAACAGGGCAGACGCGGGCGGTTAACGATTCGCGCCGGGATGGTCCTCTACGATCTGCTGTCGTGGGGTAAGTCGTTGCCGAGCCATCGAATGCTATCGCGAGCGCAAACACTCGACCGGTGGCCGGGATTGAATCCCGAGGGTCTGGTAGGTTCGGCACTTTATTACGACGCGCAAGTCGAGTTTCCCGAGCGTCTTGTGGAAGAAAACGTGCAATCGGCGCGCGAATTCTGCGCAGAGGTTCTAACGCATACGCTTGTGACGAGTTTTGCTGTCGACGATGAGAGAGTTTCCGGTGTCGAATTTGTTTCTGAAGATGGTCAGAAACAGTTTGCCGAGGCTGGCATTGTGATAAACGCCGCCGGACCGTGGATTGATTATGTGCTCGAGCAAGTGCTCGTCGAAAGTCCGAAGCTGATTGGGGGAACAAAGGGCAGCCACCTCATCGTGTCTCCGTTTCCGGCGGCGCCTTCGAATGCCATTTACCTTGAGGCACGGAGCGACGGGCGACCCATCTTTATCATTCCGTGGAACAAGCAATATTTGATTGGAACGACGGACGTTCGCTTTGAAGGTAACCCGGATGAGGTCCGGTGCGAACAATGGGAAATCGACTATCTGCTCGCCGAGGCCAACCTGGCTTTTCCGGGCGCCAGTCTCACGCGAGCCAACATTCTGGATACGTATTCCGGCGTGCGACCGCTACCTGTTACAGGCGACACAGATGAAGAGAGTATTACGCGAAAGCACTTCATTCGCGAACACTCAAGGCTTCCGAATCTGCTTTCGATCGTTGGCGGAAAACTCACTACGTATCGCAGCCTGGCAGAGGAGTGTGTTGATCTGATCTTTCGTAAACTCGGGAAGGATTCACCGCAATGTAGGACTGCAACAGAAGTTTTAGCCACAGATTTCACGGATTCGATTTAACGAACTTCGGGCGAATTGTTTCTGAAGCATTCGTGCTAACGGAGCGCTCAGTCTGACGAGCGGATGTTTCGGGCGGGAAAATGCAACGATGTCGTACCAGACTGAATCGTCGGGCAACCATTCGATCAGGAAACGCTCCTCACCGCGCTCGACGTGATCCGGAAGCGTTCCGTACGCAAATCCAAACCGCCTGTCTTCGCCAATCGTGTAAACCACGCGAGACGCATTTAACGACCACGATCCAAAAGCTCTCGCTTTAACCGCCACCGTCGCTCCAACCTCGACTGGCACGCCACGCGGAACGATCGTCACCCAGCCAAGATCAAAATGGCGCCAGTTCTTCAACGCTTCAACGCCAGTCTTGTAAACCGCTTCGCCTGTGCCGATTTGAATGCGATTGTGATCGACGTTGTAACCCGACGACGGCGGTGTCGTGTTTGTAGCCCCAACTTCCGCGTATGTGAACGGCAGGTTCCTCTGACTCGCGATAAACTTATCAACATCCTCGTCGCTCGGCTCAGTAATCCTGAACATCCTGGGAAATCCTGTTAATCCTGTCTACGATTTGATCCGAGCCCGCGGATGATGGCGGTCATACGCAGCCCGCAAATGCACATCGGTTATATGCGTATAGATCTGCGTCGTAGAGATATCGCTGTGACCAAGCAATGCCTGAACGGATCGCGAATCGGCGCCGTGTTGTAGTAGATGAGTCGCGAAACTGTGCCGCAACGTGTGCGGCGAAACGTTTTTAATGCCTGCCTTTTCTGCATGCCCTTTGATCATGGACCATGCAAGCTGTCGTGTGAACGGTCGCCCACGATGCAGGAAAAAATTGGGCGCATTCTGTTTCCCATACCCTGCCTTCACAGCAGCGTACTGTTGCAGCCAGTGAATCGCGCTCTTACCAAGCGGCACACGTCGCTCTTTGTTTCCCTTGCCATGACACACAACGAGACCCGCCAGCAGATCAAGGTCTACGTGTTTCAGACCGACGAGCTCCGAAACGCGCAGTCCCGTGGCGTACATGATTTCGAGCACCGCACGATCGCGTATTCCTTCCTCAGTCGAAACATCGGGCGCGGCAAGCAAACGATTGATCTCGTCTTCAGTTAGAAACTTCGGCAGGTAACTGAACCGCTGTGGTGTGTCGAGATCTTCAGCCGGATGCGTCTTGATGTGACCATCGAGCATTAGAAACTTGAAGAACCCCCGCGTGGCACTGACCGCGCGAGCAATCGAACTGGGCGCCAAACCTTCACGTGAAAGACTCGCGATCCATTTGCGCAAATCTGCACGCGCAAGTTCCGAAATCTGTTTACCGTTCTTGTTGGCCCAGGTTTGAAGTCGATTGAGATCGCGTCGATAACTCTCGAGTGAGTGACGCGCCAGGCCTTTCTCGACTTGCAGGTAGGTTAGGAATTCTTTGACGAAGTCTCTATCCACAGATTACGCAGATTAACATTAAATCCGTGCAATCTGCGGATTATTCATAGCGCAGACACTCGATCGGATCGAGTTTCGAGGCTTTGCGGGCGGGCCAGACGCCGAAGATTAGTCCTACACCAATCGACACAGTGAGACCCGTAACAACAGCCCAGGTAGGAATCGACGCCGGCATGCTTGGAAACAGGAAAATGAGTAACTGACTGATACCGATAGCCAGCACGACGCCGAGCGCACCGCCGAGAAACGTCAACATCATCGCTTCGAAGAGAAACTGTCGCACAATGTCGCGGCGCCGGGCGCCGATGGCTTTACGAACGCCAATCTCTTTCGTGCGCTCAGTCACACTAACGAGCATGATATTCATGACGCCTATACCGCCGACCAACAACCCCAAACTCGAAATCGCAATCGCGATCAATCCGACCATCGCAGTGATGCTGTCAAACTGTTCAATAAACTTATCAGCCGTCTTGATATCGAAGTTATTCGGCTCGCCAAACTTCACCTGACGACGACGGCGCAGAATTTCTTCCGACTGCGTCAGTGCTTCCTGAACCAAGCCGGTCTTCCCGCGGATTATCATTAGTAGATAACCTTTTGCGGGCGCGATCTTCTGTGCGGTGCGAAACGGAATGTACACAGCATTGTCTTCGTCGTTCTCGCCGAAGAATCCAGCTTTGCGCTTCTCGAGCACGCCGATCACCTCGAAGTTGTAGCCACCCATTCGTACCTGAGCGCCGGCGATGTTGTTGTAACCCTGGAAGAGCGCTTCCGCGGCATTCACACCGATCACCATCACGTTCGCGCGCTGTTGGTCGTCAGACTCAGTGATGAAGCGGCCTTCTTTAATAAGGACATTTGTAATGTCGCCGTAGTTTGCAGATACTCCCTGCGTATTTCCCCAACGATAGTTGCGGCCCTGATAGGTAACATTATCGTCAAAGGGCCCGCCGCCATAGCCGACGTTTGGGGCAACGTGCGCAACATCGTCCACGGCTGGAGCTTGCGCTTTGATCGTTTCTGCGTCTGCTACTGTCAGTGGTCTCCGCAGTCGTTCGGAGCGATCTTCGCTCGTCCGTGGACCAGTTGAAAGATGAAACGCATAAATATTGTTCGTTCCATACTCTTCGATCATCGCCACGATACTCTGCCGCATGCCGGTCAAGAGGGAAGCGATTGAGATCGCGGTCATGACGCCGATCACGATTCCCAGCACAGTCAGAAAACTGCGGAACTTGTGACCGCGAACACTATCGAGCGCCATCTTCAGCGTCTCGCGCAAAATACCTTGTGGCAGTCGTAACTTCATAGTGCAGTTTCACGCAGAGACGCCAGGATGCAAAGTTAAAGCAGTATTTGACTTAGCTGTCTTTGCGTATTCGCGTGACACTTGTCTTCATGCCTTCGTCAGAGCGAGAATCGGATCCAACCGGGCAGCTTTGAATGCCGGATAAATGCCCGCGATCATACCGACAGCCGTCGAGACTCCTAACGCCAGGATGATATAGCCGACCGTTATCGTCATCGGGATAGATGCAAGCAAGGTAATCGCAGTAGTGATACCCCACGAGATTAACAATCCCATTACGCCACCGAGCCCGCAAAGAATTCCCGACTCAATCAAAAACTGCATCAGGATCTGCCGTCGAGTTGCACCGACTGCTTTTCGGAGTCCGACCTCAAAAGTTCTTTCCGTGACGCTCACGAGCATAATGTTCATCACCACGATGCCGCCGACAACGAGCGTGATGAGCGTGATCGGAATAACAACCTTTGCAATCGTGCCGGTGAACTGGTCGATCTGCTTGTTAAGCTCCTCAACGTTGACGAGCCCAAAATCGTCTTCCTCGTTTCCGTTGAGGCGGTGTTTGATGCGCATCGCCACGCGTGCGTCTTCGATTGCTCCATGAAAATTCTCGCGCGTGCGGGCCGAGCCGTGAATCTGGAGACCATTTCGCCCGAAGATCTGCATGTGCGTCGTTACTGGAATGTAGATGTGACGATCGAACGAGTCGCCGAAGAAAGAGCCGCGTTTTTCCTCAACGCCGATGACACGCATTGGCAGACCACGGACTTTGAGTGTCTTACCAATCGCGTCCTGGTGCGGGAAAAACTTCTCTTTAATATCAGCGCCAAGAACGACGACAAGCGCTGAGCGCTTCACGTCGTCGTCTGAGATAAACCGGCCGAATTCAATCGTTTTGTCCTCGATATCGACCATATTTGCCGTATGACCGAAGACCTGGGCGCCCGGAAACTCGATTCCGTCCTGCTTCAAATCCGTGCCGCTTCCAGTTCCAGCGCCGACTTCAGCACACGAAGGACAATGATCGCGAACCCACTCGTAGTCGTCCCAGTTGAGTCTCTTGTTGCGTCGATTGCGTCGCTCAAACTCTTCGTCGTCCATGTGGCCGGAGAAGGCCATGCGGGCAATCATGAAGTGATTACTGCCCAGAACTTTGCTGATTCTCTCGACGACGTAGGTATTGAGACCGCTAATCGAGGCGCCGACCGTGACCACCGAAGCCACGCCGATAATGATTCCGATAAGTGTCAAGAAAGCCCGCAGTTTATGGGCAAAGATCGACTGCAGGGCAATCTTCAGGGCATCGGAGTAAAAGGACAGAATTGCTTTCATAAACTCTAGATTCGGGGCGCTATACGCCGTCGAAAGCAGTGAAGTTCATTCAGAAACTTAGCTTAGGACGCCTCCTTGGAGTGCGCCAACTTGTTGGCGCTTTGGAATCTTTACCAAAGCGGTGACAAGTCACCGCACTCCAAGGAGGTGTACAAGTACTAAGACGCTCTATACTGCGGTGTTATTAACAGGCTCCTGAGCCGGCCTTATGCTGAATTTGTCAGCCCAGCGGATGCGACCCGTTATCTGCATAACCACGAAGAGCGTCAGCACCGAACCGATGGTGATGGCGAGCCCGGTGAAGCCCTTCAGGAAGAAGGCGTAGGAAAACATCACGAGGTAGATAAACTGCGCGATGGCAGCCTCTCTGCTCGCGAATCGCATCCCCACTACCAGCCGCAGATAACTCACGACCAGAAACACCGACACTAGCGACGAAACGGCAAACGCCGCGTGAATCGATATGTGATCGACGAGGTACGCCAAAAGCAGATGGAATGAGAAGAACGCGGCAGCGAGGAAAAAGTAATTCATTGGGTGAAGATCGATGCCGCGCATTGTAGTGATGATCATCATGAGGAAGAAAAAGAAGAAGAGTGATACTGGGGCAAAAAAGCTGATTTTCCCGGCGAGCGGTCCCGGCTGCAATTTCTCCGGCATGACCATCGCGATTTGATAACCAGACAATAAACTTCGATAAGACCAGTTGAGGTCCCAGCCACCAGACGTCTCCGTCTTTTCAGACGGCGAAAGCGTGTTGTCGGGAAAATCAATGTCTTTGAAGTTCGTCTTCATGCGCAGGTAAAAGTTATTTACCTGCGCTACGTCGGCACTCCCAAAACTGTAACGCCACTCGTTGAGTCCCTGAGAGCTGTAGCTAACGGCAAGCTGGGCAGTCTTACCGGCAGCGACTTTGAACGATGTTGCGGCGGCGTTCTCGTGATTCTTAATCGGGACTGAATTGCCGTCTACGGTGAAAGTCAGATTGTCGTAGATGGCCTTAGCGGTTGGAAACTGTAGCTGGAAATCGACAGTCTGTTCTTTGTCACTCGAGTTACGAAAACCGTAGACACCTGAAAATCCGACTTTGTAGGTGCTGTACCACAACAGACCTTTTTGACGATGCTGCAGATCGAGATTGACGTCGATATTACTGCTCTCGAGCGGCAGTGGTGTAACGAATTCCTCGGTTATGGTCTTAACGACCTTCTTTCCGTTTTCAAGCGTATCTTGTTTCTTTTGAACCTGGGTTTTGAACGAAGCGGTGGGAGGCGCCTGATTCTGTGCGGTGCCCCACGTCGAAGCAACGCGATTTGAAGAGCTAGCGCCAGAATCATATGTTCGCTGGAAAATTGTTCCACCCAGAATGGCCCAGGCCACTGAGGTGCAGATAAAAATGAATACGATGGCAGCGATTCTCTTCGTCATCTCTTTCACTCCTTGACTGTCGATTGTGCAGACATAGATTCAAGGATTCTCAGGCTCGGGCCGTGAGTGAACAATGTGGCGAGCCACAGAAACTAGCTGTGCAAAACTACGTGTTGCGCATCTGTTTAATGAGCGACTCCATGTGGCTCAGATAGTTTTCAAGCGCACTGCGGCCTGCAACTGTCAGTTTGTATTCAGTCTTTGGCAGCCGGCCCTCGAAATACTTTGAGCACGAAATGTAGCCGGCCTCTTCGAGTTTGCGTGCGTGAACGCTGAGATTACCGTCAGTGGTATTCATCAGACTCTTCAGGTCGCTGAAAGTCAGAGACTCATTCGCGGCCAGGGCACTGATGATTCCGAGACGCAGGCGTTCGTGAATCAGACGATCGAGATTAGGCGCGGCACTCTTTTGCTTCGTGTTTACTGCACGAGTCTCCACGCCAGCATCGTGTTTACGTTCTTGTTTTGCTGTTGACTGCTTAGCCACCGTATTTCCTCACAATAATTGCTCCAAACAATAGATGGAGCCCGCCAAAACCGACGGCCATGAACCAGTTGGTCCAGGCCGCAGGACTGTAGAGCGCGAGTGCGCCCAGTGCCATAAAACAAAGACCCATCGCCGGCACGGCCCTTACCGAAAACATACCGCCGGTGATCACGCCGGTTCCGTAAAGCAGGAGCCACATGCCGGGGATTGCCGTGAACAATCCCGCACGTGCGAGCACCAGGGTTAAAAGACCGCCGGCGATCACGGAAGGTGCGAGGCTGAACAACGCTTTGCGACCCGATCCCGAGAATAGGGGCGTTTGCGTGGCGCGGGCTTTACGGTCCATGGACCATCCGGCAATCAAAAGCGAGATCAAGCCTTCAGCGAGCCATGTATAAACCCACAACTTGAAACTTGGTTGCCGGGAGGCGATGACACTTGCGACCAGCGCCGTTGCGCCGATGGTCATTTCACCGCGACCGGAGATACCGGTGAAGGGCGTAGCGCGCTCCATGGTTTCGCGTATGTAGCGAAGATTGTCCATGGCGCGGTCGGAGACAAACCGGACAGGTTCCATGGCGAGGATGGTAAACCCGCGTAAGGAATTCTGTCAAGTACTTTGTGAGGCAAAGAAAGAAACGGTTTCACGCAAAGACGCAAAGGAAGACGCAAAGACGCAGAAACGATTTGCTTTATGAACGGCTGCGCCTTTGCGTCTTCCTTTGCGTCTTTGCGTGAAACCTCTTTCTAGATTGAGAGCGCCTCGTTAATTAGATCTGCCTGTTCCCTTTGGTGGATGCTGTAAGAGCCGGTGGCTGGGCTCGCAGAGGCGCTGCGGCCTACGTAAACCGGATGCTCGAGTCGATCCCGAACGAATGTCCACCCGCCCATGTTCTGTGGTTCTTCCTGTGCCCAGACGAGTTCATTCGCATTTGGATAGCCGGCGAGCGTTTCGTGCAGACCATTCGCGGGGAAGGGATAAAACTGTTCAAGACGCACGATCACGACGGTCCGGTCCTCAGTCTTCTTTCGTGCCTCGACGAGATCGTAATAAACCTTGCCACTGCATAACACGACTCTCTTTACCGAATTCCGATCGGTAATATCCGCATCGTCGATCAGCGGTTGAAAGCCTCCCGATGCCAGGTCGTCGATGCTCGACGACGCTGCCGGCAAACGAAGCAGGCTCTTCGGCGTCATCACGATTAGCGGACGCTCCATGCCTGGTCGCACTTGTCGTCGCAGCAGATGAAAGTACTGTGCCGGCGTTGTCGGATAACAAACCTGTAGATTGTTTTCAGCACACAGTTGCAGGTACCGCTCCAGTCGTGCGCTCGAATGTTCCGGTCCCTGTCCTTCGTACCCGTGCGGCAGGAGCATCACCAGTCTCGAAGTCTGTTTCCACTTGTCTTCCGAAGCGGCGATGTATTGATCGATGATGGTTTGTGCGCCGTTTCCGAAATCACCAAACTGCGCTTCCCACAAAACAAGGGCGTCTTTTGAAACGACGGTGTAGCCGTACTCAAATCCGAGCACACCCTCTTCCGACAACGAACTATCATAGACATCAAAACGTGCGTCGGAATTTTTCTCCGAACGTAACTCCGCAAGCGGCGCCCACGTTTGTCCGGTCTGCGTGTCGTAAAGAACAGCGTGACGGTGGCTGAACGTGCCGCGTCCTGAGTCTTGTCCACTCAAACGCACGCGATTGCCGTCGAGCACGAGCGAGCCGAAAGCGATTGCTTCGGCAAACGCCCAGTCGAGTGACAGACTGCCGTCGCCCATCTTCGCGCGTCGTGCGAGTTGGCCCACCATCTTCGGATTGACGTGAAAGCCTTCCGGAACTACCGCGATCTTGTGAGCAATGCTCTTGATCGTTTCGGCAGGAACTCCGGTTGGAACCACTTCAGAACCGTCCATCTCTTCAACACGCGCCTGAGGTTGCTTTGGTTCTTCGGCGACTTCTCGCTTTGCATTCGCGAGTGCTGATTCATAACCGCGCACGCGTTCCGCGATCAGGTTGTTGACCTCTTCTTCCGTGAGGACGCCTTCCTTGATCAGACGCTTTGCGTAGACAGTGCGCACGCCCGGATGCGCTTTGACACGCGCGTACATCAGCGGTTGCGTGTAGCTTGGTTCGTCAGTTTCGTTGTGACCAAGCCTGCGAAAACCAATCAGGTCGAGCACGACGTCCTTGTTGAATTCCTGGCGATAGTCGAGGGCGATTTGCAATACGCGATAAGCCGCTTCCGGATCGTCGCCATTGATATGGAAGATCGGCAACTGCGTCATGCGTGCGACGTCAGTAGAGTAGATCGTGGAACGTCCTGCTTCCGGAGACGTCGTGAATCCGATTTGATTGTTGATGATGATGTGGATCGTGCCGCCGGTGCGATAACCCTTCAAGCCGGCGAGATTCAGCGTTTCCATCACGATACCCTGGCCCGCAAAAGCCGCGTCGCCATGCAGCAACACAGGCAGAGCGAGATCGATGACCTGCTCGCGTGTTGCGCCTCGCAGGCCCATCATCTCATCCTGCGTCGCTCGTATCATTCCCTCGACAACCGGATCAACAGCTTCGAGATGGCTCGGATTCGGCGAGAGTGACAGGCGAACTTTACGGCCGTCGGCGAGAACGCGCTCACCGGTTGCTCCCTGGTGATATTTCACGTCGCCCTCATCGGCAGGAAACTCCGGATGCACCGATCCTTCAAAAGCCGCGAATATCCTTTCACACAGATTCCCAATCACGTTCGCGAGCACATTCAAACGCCCGCGATGGGCCATGCCGAAGGTAATGGCTTCAACCCCGCGTGCGGCGGCGCCCTCAATCAATCGATCGAGCAAGGGAATGATTGTTTCGCAGCCCTCGAGTGAAAAGCGTTTCTGTCCGAGATACTTCGTATGCAGAAAACGTTCAAACTGTTCCGCGGAGATTAACTTCCAAAGCAGACGTTTCTTTACTTCAACCGGAATCGGTTCGGGTTCGACAAACTGCCGGCGGATCTGTTCGCGAATCCACTGCTTTTCTTCTTTACTCTGAATGTGACGGTATTCGATGCCGACTTTGCCGCAGTAAGCGCGTTGTAGTATGTCGAGAATCTCGCGCAATGTTGCGCTTTCACGGTTGGCGAGACCGTCGGTGATAAAAACTCGATCGAGATCCCAAATCGTCAGGCCATAGTTCTCGATATCGAGTTCCGGATGATAAAGGATTGGCAGCGCGTGAAGCGGATCGATGTCGGCGATCAAATGGCCGCGCACTCGATACGCATTGATCAGCTCGATCACGCGAGCTTCCTTGAGCGTTTGTTCGCGCACCTGATCTTCGGGAAGGAAGAAAGGATTGCGATCGAGACCCCAACGCATGGGCGCATGCGGAATCCCGAGATTCAGGAAAATGTTTTTGTAGAAATCATGCTTGCCGATGATGAGCTCGTGCACGCGTGCGAGGAACGCACCCGATTCCGCTCCCTGAATGATCCGATGGTCGTAAGTGCTGCTGATCGAAATCGCCTTGCTGATCCCGAGTTGCGAAATCACCTCGGGCGCCATCGCCTGGTATTCCGCCGGGTACTCGATCGCACCAGTGGCGATAATCACTGACTGGCCTTCCATCAATCGTGGAATCGAGGCCACTGTGCCGAGCGTTCCGGGATTAGTCAGTGAAACAGTTGTGCCCTGAAAGTCGGGGATCTGAAGTTTGCCTTCGCGTGCTCGTTTGACGACGTCGTCGTACGCAGTCAGGAATTCAGAAAAACTCAGACGATTTGCGTTCTTGATGTTGGGCACAAGGAGCGTGCGCGTGCCGTCTTTCTTTGTCAGATCGATTGCCACGCCAAGATTCACACCTGTTCGTTTCAGGCGCATGGACGTTCCATCGACCAGTGCGTAGCCGTCGTTGAGTTGTGGAAACTCTTCGAGGGCGCGCAGCACTGCGAATGCGATCAAGTGCGTGTATGAAGCCTTGCCGCGATCGTTCTCCGCGAGATGTTGATTGATGATCCGGCGGTTTTCGTCGAGAAGCTTCACCGGAATTCTTCGCTCGGAGGTCGCTGTTGGGACGTGGAGACTGCTCTCCATATTCTCGACGATCTTGAGTGCGGGTCCTCGAATTGGGATTGCCTCGGCGTCCGCTGGCGGTGGCGCTGGTGCTGGTTTTGGCTCGGGAGCGCGAGCAGGTGCGGGCGCTGGAGCAGCGGCAGTCCTGTCTCCATCGGTCGCGACGACGACGGCGGCTTTTGCGCCGTTTCCGACCAGTTCACTGAAATAAGATCGCCACGACTCGTCTACCAATTCGGGGTTACTGCGGAAGCGCTCGAGGAGACCTTCGACGTACGTGGCGTTGGCGCCGAACTCCTCAGCGATAACCTGGGATAAATCGGGTTTGTTTTGCTGACTCAATCTTGTTACCTCGGTGAATCAAGACTATCACCCGCAAATTTCTCACGCAAAGGCGCAAAGGAAGACGCAAGGCCGCAGAGAAGAGTGTGCTTTCTTTGCACCTTTGCGTCTTCCTTCGCGCCTTTGCGTGAAATCTGACTATTTCTGAATCAGGAACAGGAACTCTCGGTTTTGTTCTTCGGCGTCGCGCACCCATTCGTGCGTCCAGCGCATGCCGCCCATCACGTTTCGTTTGTAATCGACTTCGATCACCTCGACGAGTTTGCCCGAGCTACGGATCACGTCATTCAGTTCTGCGGCGGTGGCGCGTCCACCGGAGCTGTACGACAGGATGATGTATTTCGCTTTTGTTTGTCGCAAAAGCTGTTCGATGGCTTCGACCACGATAAGACGCCCATCGTCGTTCTTTCTGAATTCCTCAAACACAGAAGCACTCAACGCGTCGCTGGTGTCTGCGCGTCGGTTTGCTTTGCCGAAGAGCGGCGGGTTATCGAAGAGACAGATGGAGGTCCAGAGGTGATAGTAAGACGCGTAACGCACGCGCGACGGCGGCATCTTTTCGTTGTTCGAACCGTACGGCGGATCGTAATAGGCGAGGTCGGCTTCGACTGTTGAGACGATATCAAAAACGTTGCTTTGATAAACCTCGTGCTCGCGCGTTTTTGGAATTAGTTTGGGAACGCGCAACTTCATTTCGCGATAAGACCGGGGCGACCACTGGCTCAGATACGAAGCGTAGTGGCCAATCGTACTGTCGACTTCGTCCATCGCGAGTATCAGACTTGTTAGTGCTACTGCTTTCTCAACTCTGCATAAATTTAGTCGTTCGATCTCTGCACGGATAGCGTCGAGTTTGAGTGTGTTGTGTCGTTGCCACGGGCGTTTCAGTCCATTGCCGCCGCCATAGTGTTGGGTAAACCAACCTTCCTGACCTGGCAGAGCGTTCAAATGGTCGATCAGAGTTTGATAATGCTCTGGCGGAAAGGCACTCAACAGATAACAGTGAGCAAACACTTTGGACCAGGCGGCTATATCGTTCGCGATGATGCGGTAACCCAATTGTGCAAACGCCTGGGAAACGCGTGTCGTGCCTGAGAAGCCATCGAAAACAGTCTGCGGATTTACTTTTTGAGCAAGCTGAAGAATGTGAGGCAGGAGTTTTAGCTTCGAGCCCGCGTACTTGATGCCTTCGGTTGGGGGAGCGGTCATAGTCAAATTAAAGTTCTCACGCGGCGGTGCAACGGCGCAACGGAAACGGGGTCAGTCGTTGCGCCGTTGCGCCTTTGCGGGAGTACTTTCTTGTTGATATCGTAACGCGTACATCAGTACCCGCATAAACACAAAATGGAACAAGTAAACGAACCTGCAACGAAACTCAGGACAATTGTAGTTTTTGCGATGCTCTTTGCGGTGCTTGGCGCCGTCATCGTTTTTTCATACTTCACGACGTTCTCGCGGCCGGTGACGACGATTATCCTCGTGCGACACGCGGAGAAGAACATCGAGCCAAACAACCAGGATCCGGATCTATCTCCGGAAGGTTTCGAACGTGCGCAGGAGATCGCGCGTGTGTTTGGTGAGACGGGCATAAACGCGATCTATGCGACGCAATACAAACGCACACAACAGACCGTCAAACCTCTTTCCGAACGCACCGGTGTTGCAGTCAAAGTGCTCCAGTCAAATCAGATGGATGAACTCGTCAATCAGTTACAAACTACTAATCGCGGTCAAACTGTCTTTATCGCCGGCCACAACAACACAGTGCCCGCGATTGTTTCGACACTGAGTGGCGAGACTTATCCGGTCATTCCCGAGAGTGAATTTGACAACCTTTACATCGTGACCATCTACCGGTTCGGAAAAGCCAAAGTTGTGAAGTTGAAGTACGGCAAAGCGAGTACGCAGGGCGTTGGCACGGGAACCATGGTTCCGATGAATAAAAACTGAGCGACCCCATGAAGAAAAATAGATCTCGAAAAACTCGAACGAGTGTCGATAGGCGTTCCTTTGTGAAACTGCTCCCGGCGGTTGGTATGGCAGGGCTGGCAGTGACGAAGTTGCCGCTCGACGTCCTGGCACAAACACCAATGCCTGCTCCTTTGCCGTCTCCGAGTCCTTCGCCCACACCGCCGTTGCGTATCACCAAAGACATGATGCGTGCGACGGAGAAGCTAATCGGCATCGAGCTCACCGACGCGCAGGAAGCGATGGCTCTCGGCGGTGTCAATCGCAATCTCGATTCGTACGAAGCGAACAGGAAAATCGAGGTGCCGCTCGACACCGAGCCGGCGTTCTCGTTTCATCCCGCCCGAGCAAACAAGAAACTCTACACCGCAAAAACTAAATTCCGTTTTGGCCGAGTCGAGTTGCCGCAATTCAAAACGATCGAGGACCTCGCGTTTGCCACAGTTCCGCAGCTCGCTGAGTTGCTTCGCACGCGAAGGATCTCTTCGACTGAGCTCACACAAATGTATCTCGCGCGGTTGAAGAAGTATGGAACAAAGCTCCTCTGCGTTGTGACTCTTACCGAGGAGCTCGCGCTGAAGCAGGCCGCGGCAGCGGACGCTGAGATCAAGCGTGGAAAATATCGGGGCCCGTTACATGGAATACCATGGGGCGCAAAGGATCTCTTCGCGACGAAAGGCATCAAGACGACGTGGGGCGCGGAGCCTTATCGCGAACAAGTGATTGATTACGATTCCACTGTCGTAGAACGACTGAACGAAGCAGGAGCAGTGCTCGTCGCGAAGTTGTCGATGGGTGCGCTCGCGCAGGGCGCCCGGTGGTTTGCCGGCGTGACGCGTAATCCATGGCAGCCCGATGAGGCACAAACGGGTTCGAGCGGATCATCGGCTGGACCGGCTGCCGCAACAGCCGGCGGCCTGGTTGGTTTTTCGATTGGAACTGAAACGCTTGGCTCGATTGTGTCGCCGTCGTCGCGGTGTGGTGTCACCGGACTTCGTCCCACATACGGCCGCGTCAGTCGCTATGGAGCGATGGGATTGAGCTGGACGATGGACAAGATCGGTCCGATGTGTCGCGGCGTTGAAGACTGTGCGGCGGCTTTGCACGCGATCTACGGTCCTGATGGCAAAGACATTACCGTCGGCGATGCGCCTTTCAACTGGAACGGGGATACAAACATCAGCACGTTGCGTATCGGTTATCTCAAGACTGAGTTTGATGGCCCAACAACTCCGCCGCAGAACGAGCAACAGCGGACGCAGGCAGAACAGCGCCGTGGGCTTTACAAAACGGCGCTCGAGGTGCTCGAAAAGGCAGGCGCAAAATTGACGCCGATCGAGCTGCCGAAATTCTCAGCGGGCTCGTTGCGATTCATCTTGTCGGCGGAAGCAGCGGCGGCGTTTGACGACATCACCCGCGACGGTCGCGTTAACCAGTTGTCGGGACAGTCTCCCGGGGATTGGCCCAACACATTCCGTACGTCGCGATTTATTCCCGCGGTTGAGTACCTGCGCGCGCAACGTGCGCGCACGTTGCTCATGCATGAGATGGAGAAGTTGATGTCGCAGTGGGATGTGTTTGTAAGTCCCGCACCGGGAAGCGCGAGTTTGCTGGTGACGAATCTGACGGGGCACCCGGCGGTCGTGTTGCCGTGCGGCTTTGTAAATAATCTGCCGGTAGCGATCATGTTTACCGGAGGCGTGTACGACGAAGTGTCGCCGTTGCGAGTGGCGCTCGCGTACGAGCGCGCGACGAAGTGGCACACGATGCATCCCACTTTAAGTTGAAGCAAGTGGGAGGGTGAGTTCGAAGGTAGTGCCGGAACCTAGTTGACTTTTTGCGGTCACCGAGCCGCCCGCGTCTTCAACCGCGGTTTTTACGACATCGAGACCGACGCCACGACCCGATATCTCTGAGACTTCAGTAGCAGTGGAGAAGCCGGGAGCGAAGAGCTTACCACTCGCGATCGTTTCCTGAGCGATTCCGCGTCCGTCGTCAGTAACTCTGATCTTAAGTTCACCTGGAACACGCGTGGCTTCAATTGTGATCGTGCCACCGTGCTCGATGCCGTGATCGACGGCGTTGCGAACGAGATGCAGCAATGGATCTGCAATCGTATTGCAGATCGATTCTTCTAACACGAGATCCTCTCCTCGCACTTCGAAGTCGATGGTTTTGCCAAGCGCGTTCGCGGCAAACTGGCCCGCGCGCACCGCTCGTTGCACGACCGTGGCATACGAGATCGGCTCGCGCTGCCGAATCTGTTCGACTGTGACATTATCAATCTCCGCCAACCCACCCGCTGTTGCGTAAACAATTCTGAAATTGATTTTGTTGTTCTCGGCTTTCGGAGTGATTGAAATCAATTCGCCGGTGCTACTCAAAATCTCCTTCAGTTTTTGAAACCGCTGATCGAAATCGGCGACGTCGAAGCTTGTCTGCACGAGAAACAGATTCGCTCCTTCTTTAACTGCTTGCGAAAGAGCGTGTCGTTCTTCCGCCTTTAATGAATTCCATATTTCCGCGGGAACGCTCGGGAGGCTGTCCGAAATTACTGCGGACTTTTCGGTTAACCGCTGGAGTGCATGATCGTTGAGAGGCGTACTGCCGGTGCGGATTGAATTAAGCACGTTCTCCAGTTCGTGTGCGGCGCGGCTTAGATCATGAAGTCCGTCGGCAGCGGCGGCAGCTTTGAGATTGTGTGTGCGACGGAAGAGCCCGTCGAGGGCTTTGCGTGTTTTCGGGCCGTCAAATGGAGTGGCGCGCAGATCTTCAAGCGCGCAGGTGATTTGTTTTAGCTGATCTTCGAGCGTTGACAAGTTCTTTACTCATCTTCGCCGGCGGGCGCGCTGGGTTCGCTGTCTTCCACCTCGGGTTGGACGTTTTTCTGCGGTTGCTGTTCGTCAAGGTCGCGTTTGATTGCGTCAAGAATGCCGTTAATGAACTGAGTGGCTTCGTACGTCGAGAAACGACGAGCGATCTCGAGTGCTTCGTTTATCGCGACAGTACGTGGAGTTGGTTCGTAGAGAAACTCGTACACTGCAAGGCGAAGGATGTTGCGATCGACGACGGCCATACGTGAGATACGCCAGTGTTCCGCACGTGAGCGGATGCGTTCGTCGAGCAGTTCCAGGTTTGAGAGTGTCTGCAAAGCGAGGCGAGTAGCGAAATCCCGGGCGGTGATGTCGAGATCCGACTCACCAAGCTCAGCCCAGTAGCTTCGGACCACATCGCCCGCAGGCATTTCGGCAACGTCAGCCGCAAAGAGCATTTGCAAGGCACATTCACGTGCCTTACGTCGCGAACCCATAAAGTATTACCAGCCACAAAAGGCACAAAAAGCACAAAAGTCACAAAAGAGAGTACCCGACTACCAGGTGCTGGTGACCACAAATCTCTTGTTGTGCTTTTTGTGCATTATGTGCCTTTTGTGGCCTAAAAAGCTTCCTTGTAAAGATTTACTAATTCCACCGCGGTCATCGCGGCTTCAAATCCCTTATTCCCCAGTTTCACGCCTGCACGATCGAGTGCTTGATCGACCGTATCGGCTGTAACGATTCCGAATACAACCGGCAAGCCTGTAGTCAGACCTGCATGCGAAATGCCACGAGCCACTTCGGCAGCAATGTAATCGAAGTGCGGAGTTTGTCCGCGAATAATCGTACCGAGACAAATGATTGCATCAAACTTACGCGATTCACCAAGTCGCAACGCCAGCAGCGGAATCTCAAAAGAGCCGGGAACACGATACAGACTGACGTTATTGTCCTGAGCGCCCAGTCGCTTCAGAGCGTCGAGCGCGCCTTCTATCAGCCGTGCCGAGATTAATTCGTTCCAGCGGCTGGCGACGATGGCGAAGCGAAACGCTTCAGCGTTAAGACGACCTTCATACACCGTAGGCTGCAACCGATTCGACTCCGCGAGCTGAATAGTTACTACGTTTGGCAGTATAGGAGATGCTTCGAGGCGCATCAAGTTGATGAATTCTGTGAGTTACGCTTGTTTATAAACCTTTGGAGCCGCTCGTCAAAAGTGTGAAAGTCCAACTGTATGCGGCGAACAACGTCGTTAATAACGATCTGGTCGCGATTAACAGTACGCACGACACTGTTAAGTTCGCTTATCTGGTCGCGCATAGCCAATTGGCTTTGTTCAAGCCGATTCTGGCCTGTCTGCAGCTCCCCAATATCAGCTACAACCTTGTGCCAAATAGGTCGAGTGTCATGGAGCTTTTGATCCACTTTCTTTTCTATTCCATCTACCTTCTGCTCGAGACTCTGAAGTCGAGCGTCAATCTTGCCGACATGTTCATCCAGATTCTTAATGGCGTTGAGGATCTCGCCGTTGCTTTTTGGTAATTTACCAGTGAGGTCTTCGCTCATTCGTTATCTCCCTTCAGGGAGTAACCTTAACACGCTGCAGTTCTTATGGATAGACCCCTAAAATGGCTATTTTTTGTCCAATTTGGCTATTTGCGCCACGAATGCCTTAAATAAGGTTCATCGGCGTCGGGTTTTTCGGATCTTTGGTGTAGTCGTAGAAGCCGCGGCCCGACTTGCGACCGTAGAGACCGGCCAAAACCATGCGCTTCAATAGTGGTGGCGGCGCGAAACGCTTCTCACGAAACTCGTTGAACATGATCTCGGCGATGTAGTACGTAGTGTCGAGGCCGACAAAATCTCCGAGTGTAAACGGCCCCATCGGATAACCACAGCCGAGCTTCATCGCGTTGTCGATGTCAACGATCGAGCCGACGCCCTCTTCCAAAGCGCGAATCGAGTCGAGCATGTAAGGCACAAGTAGGCGATTTACAATGAACCCGGTCTTGTCTCCCGCGCGGACCGGAACTTTCCCGAGCTTCTTGCCAAACTCAACCGCCTGCTCATACACCGCTTCGTCCGTCAGAATTGTCTTCACTACCTCCACGAGTTTCATCAGCGGCACTGGATTGAAAAAGTGCATGCCGATGAAACGTTGCTGACGTTCAGGCGACGTCGCAGTCATCATTTCGGTGATCGACAACGATGACGTATTTGAAGCAAAGATTGTTTCGGGCTTGCAGATCTCGTCCAACTGGCGATACGTCGAACGCTTCTCTTCGAGGTTTTCAATGATCGCTTCGATGATGATGTCGCAATCGGCGAGTTTGTCGAATGAGGTTGTGCCGGACAACCGGCCGCGGATTTCTGTTTGCTGTTCTGACGTGATCGTTCCTTTTTCCGCAAATTTCACCAGCGACTTCTCGATACCGCCAAATCCTTTTGCGATCAGATCGTCTGAAACTTCTTTTACGACTGTCTCAAATCCCGCAGTCGCTGCAACCTGCGCAATACCTGCGCCCATGAGACCGCATCCTAAAACTCCGACTTTCCTGATTTCCATTTCTCTCTCCTAAAAAGTTTTGTTGAATCTTTCTTAGGGCACTGCCGTGTAGGTTTTGGCCGCACCTACCAGCCATTGTTCGTATTCTTTACGCCATTCCGTGTAGTCATTGATGAGCTGCCGGTCCAACTTCGGCGGTTGCCCGGTTGCATCAGGCGAGGGGCTAGCAGAAGCCGCCGCGGCAGCAAGCTTCGAAAGAATATTTAATAACTTGCTTCTTAGTTCCTCGGCGCGCGCATCCGGCACGGGCGCCTGAAGTGCTTGTTGGGTCACAGCCTCGAGATCATTCAAGTCGTTCTTGTGGATAACTGCGGACACCTTCTCCTGAGCTTTGTTCATCGCCATTACATAGTTCAGAAAAACTGAACTAGTTGGGTTAGGTGTTACGCGGACGACTGCGGGCAATGGACGTTGGAAGTTTCGTACGACTTTGTAAGCCCCTAACGCGATGATGGCCAACGCCACGACCTGCAACGCGCGCCACATGGTTGTAATACCGGCGCGTACACCCGGTCGCCGGTAATCAACAATGAGTGCGAGTGCGGCTCCGGTGAAGAATCCACCAAGATGCGCCGAGTTACCGATGAAACTGCGACCTACAAAACCGATGAACAGGTTAATAAAGATGATCGGCAGCAGCCCGGTTCCGAATACCCGCTTGAAACCCTCCGGAAGTTCACGGCGATATTTGATCCCGAACACGAAAAGAACACCAACCAAGCCAAACAGCGCTCCGGATGCGCCGGCTGCGGGACCGTCGTCGGCTCTGAAGATAAAAGAGCTAAAAACTCCCTGCGCCAGCGAAGGGCGAAGCGTCAGGTAAGTTGCCACTGATCCGGCGAGACCACTGGCAACCCAAAAGACAACAAACTTCGCCGAGCCATAGAGCTTTTCGACAAATGGTCCAAGTATCAACAAGCCGAACATGTTCATCATCACGTGGAGCAAGTTGATATGAACAAACATCGGCGTGATAAATCGCCACCACTGATTATTCGGGGCATTGATCAGATAATTAAGTTGTGCCCCATACGCAATCAGCACCGGCCCCTGAAAACCTTGCCCCAGGCCTCCGAAAGAGAGTCCGCTTGATGACCACATCAACATGAACACGAACAGGTTCAGGACGAGGAAGACAATCGTAAATTTGTAAGGCCGATTTAGAACTGCGCGAGCGAAGCGGATCGTTTCTCGATCCGGTTGAAGTTGGCCCTGAGTGATCTTTGGCTGAACCGCAGTCGAGGCTCCGCAGACGCCGCATTGAGTTTGACCGGCGCCGACAATTGCCCCGCAACTACGGCACATAGTCGGCCGGCCGGGATTAGTTTGGTTGGATTTACTTTCTGACAACAAACTCTATAGGTCCTATAAGTCCACAGGACCTATAGAGAAACCTTTGCTTCGGGCCCCTCAGCCCATCTTCTCCAGCAAACTCACAAGGTCGTCGGCGTGTTCCTCTTCAACTGCGAGAATGCCTTCCATCATCCGTCTCGAAGTAGGATCGTCGTTACCGAAGTAGCTGATCATTTCGCGGTAACTATCGATCGCGATGCGTTCGGCAACCAGATCTTCCTTGATCATGTCGACCAGCGAAGTGCCTTCGGCGTATTCGGCGTGACTGCGCGTCAGAAGTCCTTCGGGATTGAAATTGGGTTCGCCTTTTAACTGCACAATCCGTTGGGCAAGCTGATCGGCGTGTCCCTGCTCTTCGTTGGAGTGTTGCAGAAACTCTGACGCCACGCTTTCTGCGTTGATTCCACTCGCCATGAAATAATGGCGTCGATACCTGAGCACACAGACAATCTCAGTTGCCAGCGCATCGTTCAAAAGTTTCACTACCGTTTCACGATCTGCGCTGTATCCTTCCGTGACAGCACCATTCTCGATGTGTTGTCGGGCGCGATCGCGCAAAGTTTTGATATCAGTGAGAAATGGTTTATCTGCCACAGGCCTCACTCCTTGAATTATGAATTTAGGGGGACACGGATCTTAACTGATTGTTAGACGGATTTCCACGGAGCAGTCATTATCCGTCCTTTTCCGTGTTAATCCGCGGTTAACTTGCCCTGTAGTTTCACGTCTGCCGGAGCGCTCGCGTCGCTCGTCACTTCAACGGGCACTTCCCAGACGAGTGTCTTGATGCGGCATGTGCCCGTATTGTCTTCACGACAGTAAAACAACGTAACCTGCGCGCGAACTGTTGCTGGTCCAACTCCGGTAGCATTAAGCGGCACACGCAGGGGCAACTTCAGATCCTTCGACGAGCGCGCGGCGACTTTCTCGTCAACTGCCAGGCTCTTACCGTCGACCGAAATCTTGTAACGCTGTGGCGCCGACGGGTTCAAATGGTAACCGGCCGGAAGCTCGACATCGATCTGCAGCGCCCCATTCGCGCCCGCGCGAACTTTTTGTGCCGCGACCTTGATCTCTTCGGCGTTTGGGCCAGCGGCGGTTTCGAGTGCCTGCATGTTCCTGGCCGGAGGCGTGAGACCGTTCAGACGCAATGTTGCGACGCGTTTTGTTTTCAGATCGACGACACGAATTGCGTGATTGTTCGTGTCTGCGACGTAGAGATTTCCGTTCGCGAGTGATAAACCACCGGGTTCATAAAACGATGGCGAAGCGCCGTCTGATTGTCCGGGCTTTCCGGTTCCGAGAAACGTCTTGACTGTCTCCTCTTTGGGATCGAGCTCCTTGATCTTGTGGTTGTACGTGTCTGCGATCAGGATTTTGTTGCCGTAGCTCGCAAGACCGAGTGGATGTTGCAAACGAACGTCGTCGCCGTTGCCGTCGACGTCGCCGAACTCGAACAGATCGCCGCCCACGAGAGTCTTCACTGCGCCGCCGTTGATGTCGATCGCGCGAATAATGTTCGACTCACTGTCGGCGACGTAAAGATTTTTTCCATCGTTAGCAAGCCCCGACGGTTGTGCGAAGCCGGCGTCACGAAGTGGACCGTCGAGACGCGCTTCGCGACCGGAGCCCGCGAAGGTTGAAACCTCGTTCTTATCGAGATCGAGTTGCCAGATCTGATGTGGTCCTGCCATCGCGATGTAAAGTACGCGACCGACGAGTTGGAGATCCCAAGGAGAACTCAAGGCGACCGAACGGGCTGGTCCAGTCTTGAAGTATTCGTGTGTTTGTTGACCTGTACCGGCGATCGTTTCCACGTTGCGCGTTTTCAGATCGACGCGACGAATCAGATGGTTTTCAGTATCGGCGACATAAAGACTATCGCCATTCAGCGCGAGACCCTGCGGACGATAGAACGTCGCTTTATCAAATGCGCCATCAGCAGCGCCTGCTTCGGCTGTGCCGATTGTCTCTACGAGTGTACCGTCGAGCTTTGTAACAACAATGCGGTTGTGGTTTGAATCGGCGATGAAAAGGCGATCGGTTTTAGCGTCAGCGAGAATTTTACCCGGAAAAGCGAGCGGCAGATCGCCGACCTTGGCTCGTTCGAGAACGAGTTTTAGCGGCTCTTCGTTTAGTTCGCCTTTGCGGCGGAAGTCCTGGGCAACTTTCGCGATGGTCTGGTCGATGACGTCGTAATTACCCTCACCGGAAACGCCGCCGACGATATATCCGGCAGGATCGATCAATACCTGCGTGGGCCATGCGCGGATGCCATAGCTTTGCCAGACTGCATATTCGGAGTCGTTGTAAACGGGATGCTCGATTTCGTAGCGCAGGATGATGCGCCTGATGTTTTCCGTCTCTTTTTCGTTTTGAAACTTTGCGGAGTGGACGCCGACCACGACCAGTTCATTCGGGTACTTTGCTTCGAGCTTCTTCAGATCAGGAATGATGTGGATGCAGTTGATGCAGCCGTAGGTCCAAAAGTCGAGCAGTACGATTTTGCCTTTCAACGCTGCGATTGAAAGTGGTTTGTCAGTATTGAGCCACCCGCGACCACCGGTGATCTCCGGCGCGCGAACTTTTGGTCTTTCTTGAGCAGACATAGAGATACCCTGAGCGAACAACATTAGAAAAATAAATAGAGCCACAGATTTCACGGATTTTTTATTCGGATGGTTTTTCGAGCAGCTCATCTACGCGTTCGATTGCGCGTCGTAGATGTGGAATCGTGATTGAGCCACCAACTACCAGCGCGACATTGAATGCGTCGAGAAACTCTTCGCGATTTACTCCAATCTCGGCGCACTGTTTAATGTGATAAGTGATGCAGTCGTCGCAGCGAAGCACGGTGGAAGCCACCAGGCCCATGAGTTCTTTGGTGCGTTTGTCGAGCGCGCCGTCTTCATAAGCCTGTGTATCGAGTGCGAAAAACCGTTTGATGCCGAGGTGATTACTGCCGAGCAGTTTTTCATTCATCGCCGCGCGATAGCGGTCAAACTCATCCATTGCCTGCGCCCCTTTCGAATGAAGATTGTATCCACAGATTACACAGAATTTCTCAATCTGTGTAATCTGTGGATACGATTTGTCTGTCAGTTGTCGTCGTTGTAACCTTTACACCTCGTGAACAAGCAAGCCTTCACAACTCTCGAGTACCAGCACCTGCTGGAACTGATCAAACGTAACGCGCAGACCGAAGCAGGCCAGCGGCGTGTCGAGATACTTGCGCCTCTCGAAGATGTTTCTGAACTCAGACGCGAACTCGCAAAACTCGCAGAATGTGTGACGCTGCGAGCGCGCGGAGTTAAGTGGTGGTTCAACGGCTTAACAGATCCGTCTGAAGCGATTGGTACGACTGCGCGTCGAAGGTGCGAGTCTGGATCCACTTTCGATTCTGCAAACCGCGAAGCTTTGCGAGCAGGCGATGTCTGCACGATCCGCGATTCTTGCGGAACGCGAAAATACTCCCGTGCTCTGGGAACTGGTCCAGGATCTGCCGCGTGAGCTGAATTCGCTAATCGCACGCGTCGGCAACAAGATTCTTCCAAACGGTGAACTGGACGATCGCGCGAGTCCGGAACTCGCTGCTATTCGTCACGAGATCAACGTGCTGCGTTCGCGTATCACGCGTTCGCTCGAAGGATTGATGCGCAGGTCTGCCGAAGCGATTCAGGATGAACTGGTAACCATTCGCAACGATCGCTTCGTAATACCTGTAAAAGTCGACCATCGCGGACGCATTCAGGGCGTCGCACACGGTTATTCCTCCTCAGGCGCAACGGCTTTCGTTGAGCCTCTCGAGACGATCAATGCCAACAACGAATTGCAGAGCCTGCATGAGAGTGAAGCCCGTGAGATTGCAAAGATTCTGTACGGCTTGTCAGAAGAACTGCGCGCACAACTGACCGGTATCGAGATGGCAGCACAAGCCGTCGCCGAGCTCGATTTCATCAACGCCCGCGCGATTTTTCATCAGAATTTCAATTGCGTGATACCAGAGATTGAGAGCGAGGTTGCACCCTATGGAAGCGGTGATCTCGAACTTATCGAAGCTCGACATCCCTTGCTCGAAGAAAATCTGCGTGCTACAGGCGGCTCGGTGGTGCCAGTGTCATTCGCTCTGAACGGCGATAAGAACGCAATGGTCATCTCCGGTGCGAACGCCGGCGGCAAAACAGTCGTGTTGAAGACGACGGGCCTGCTTGCGTTGATGGCCTTGTCGGGCATTTCCGTACCGGCGCGTTCGGCGCGTTTCCCGTTTTACGGTTTGGTGCTGGCGGATATCGGCGATCACCAGTCACTCGCCGCAAATCTTTCGACGTTCACTTCACACGCTGCCAACATTGCGCGGATGCTCGAGCTTTGCGAAGCGCCGGCCCTGGTCCTGCTTGACGAAGTCGGCACCGGCACGGATCCGGAAGAAGGATCCGCACTCGGAGTCGCAGTTGTCGATCACTTCAGAAGAGTTTGCGGTGCACACGTTATTGCGACGACGCACTACAGCGGACTCAAAATGTACGCCGGCAACGAAGAGGGTGTAGTGAATGCCAGCGTCGAGTTTGACGAAAAGACTCTGCGTCCGACTTACAGACTACTCGTTGGTGTGGCTGGTGCTTCGTCGGGTCTTGAGATCGCGCGCAGATTTGGCATCCCAACTCCGATCGTCGACGACGCGATGAAGTCTGTTAAAGATTCGTCGCTCCAAGCGTCTGAGTATTTACGACGAATCAAACGAGAAGCAGAAGAAGCAGAGGCATTGCGTATCGCCCTGGAGGAAGAGCGAACGGCAGTTGCAGAGAAATTCGCAGCGCTCGATAAAGAGGCGGCAAAACGGGAACGTGAGCGGAAGTCGGAGTTTGATCAATCTGTTCAGCGGACGATTGCAGAAATTGAAAAGCGGTCTCGTGAATTGGTGACGAAGATCGAAGACCGCACTGAGCGAATCAGACTGGAGCGCGAGTCTCAGCGTCAAATAGCTGAGATGAAACGCACGGCAGAACGGGGTGTTCGCATCGTGCGTGAAGGGCAACCGATTCAGCCGGATCGAGCAGAACCGGAGCGCGCGGCTGAAGAGATTCCGGAATACGTGCCCGCTGCTCCACGCGATATTGTCGTGGGCGATAAAGTAAAGCTTCGTTCATTTGGCTCGGTCGGGATTGTGGACCAGATTAAAGAGGGCGTGGCGGAAGTAAGAGTGAAGTCTCTGCGGTTCAGAGAAAGACTCGAAAATCTCGAACTGGTCCAATCGACGGCGCCGAAACCACAACAGGGAAAACTGGAAAATCTCAGAAGGTCAGCGGAGGCGGAAGTTCATCTCGGCGCGGCGGAAGATAAGGCTCAATCGGAACTGAACGTCATTGGACAGACGACTGACGAAGCTGTTGACGCAGTAGACAAGTTTCTCGACGAAGCGTCGTTGGCGAGTCTGAGCAAAGTTCGAATCATTCACGGACACGGCACCGGCGCCTTGCGTCGCGCAATTGGCGCTCTGTTAGATGGTCACCCCCACGTCTCCCGTTTCTTACCCGCCCCACCCGATCAGGGCGGCGCTGGTGCAACGCTAGTTGAGTTGAGACAATAAGTAAGCCACAGATTTTCACAGATAATGCGTTACCCCCAGACATTCATAGACGATCTCAAACGACAGGCAGACATCGTCCGGGTCATTCAGGACTACGTGCAGCTCAAGAAGAAGGGCGCGAACTGGATGGCGTGTTGCCCGTTTCATAAAGAGAAGACGCCGTCGTTCTCCGTCAGCCCTGCCAAAGAGATCTTTTACTGTTTTGGGTGTCACAAAGGCGGGTCGGTTTTCAATTTTGTGATGGAAATTGAGCGCGTCCCTTTTCCGGAAGCAATCAAGATCGTTGCCGACAAAGTCGGAATGCCACTGCCGAAAATGGAGGACGACGGCCGCTTCGAAGCGCGACGTCAGGAAGCCGACCTCGTCATCCAGCTCAACTCGTGGGCCATGGAGTTTTGGCAACAACAACTCGAATCGAGCAACGAAGCCCGTATCGCTCGCGACTACTTAAAAGAGCGCGGAATCACTGAGGAGACGCAAAACACTTTTCGTCTCGGCTACGCTCCGGACAGTTGGGACGCCCTCTCAAATTATTTGCGAAATAAAGGTGCCACTCAGGAACATATAGATCGTAGTGGTTTGGTCGCAAAAAAGGAGGACTCAAATCGTTCTTACGATCGCTTTCGTGGTCGCTTGATGTTTCCTGTGCTCGACGCGCAGAGCCGGCCCATCGCGTTTGGTGGACGAACACTCAAAGGCGAAGACGCGAAATACATCAACTCGCCCGAAACGGCTGCTTACGTAAAAGGTCGAAATCTGTTTGGTCTAAGTCTGACTCGTGATGAGATTCGGCGACAGGGTTTCGCGATTTTAGTCGAAGGTTTTTTGGATCTGATCGTGCCGTATCAATACGGAGTGCGCAACGTTGTCGCGAGTCTGGGAACGGCATTGACGCCGGATCAAGTAAAGCTTCTAAGTAGGTTTGCGCGCAGAGTTGTACTCAATTATGATGGCGACCGCGCCGGCGTGCAGGCCGCGAAAAAGGCGATTGAGATTCTCCTCGCCGAGGATTTCGAAGTTAAAGTGCTGGTGCTTCCCGACGACGCAGATCCGGATGAGTACATCCGAAAGTTTGGCGTAACGGAATATCAACAACAAAGGGCGCAGGCACAACCACACATACAATTCGTAATCGAAAGCGCTTTACGCGACCGTAATCTTCACCGGCCCGCGGAAAAGGCTGAAGCCGTCGAAGAAGTTCTTCCCTACATTCGGGCCGTCAACAGCCGCATTCAGAAGCGCGAGTATTTCGATATGGCGATGGATGCGCTCGGGATTGATCGCGAGAACGTAAACACATCAACCTGGAGACGTGAACTGTGGCAGATGGTCAGGGACAACCGGAATCTTCGTCCCACCGCTGTACAGTCGTTGACAAGACGAACCGAGGCGACCGCAGCCGAACAGCGTTTGCTTGGTCTACTTTTTGCAGACGCAAATCTGCGCCAGGAAGCCCTCTCGATGCTGCGCGAAGAAGACTACGAAGACCTGGCCACCGCGCCGCTCTTCAAAGCGTTGTTTGAGCTCGAGCGCGAGGGGGTCGAAATCGATTTTGACAACTTGACCAGCAAGATCGAGGGTGACGAGTTTGCAGCCGGCATGGTTCCGATGGTGTTGATGAACTCGTCGCTGCATGGCTCAAACGAGCATTACGTTGCTGCCGAATGTGTTTCCACGTTCAGATTGATGAAGCTCGAACTGCGGATTGAAGAATTGAGACGGGAGTTGGTAGTAGCCGAGCGGGAACAGGATATGGAACGACTTTCCCGGCTTTCCGCCGAACAGATTCAGCTTTCTGCGCAGCGTCAGGCGATGCTGCAGCCCCAAAGTGAAACGGCCTCGCGTGTCAGGTAAGAACTCGGAGCAATAACCGTGAGTAGTATGGAAGACAAGGATCGCGACGACGTAATGGAACGACTGCTCGAATTGGGCGGGGACAAGAAATACCTGACGTTTGACGATCTCAATCGCGAGTTGCCGGATAATGTTGTTTCTCCCGACGACATTGAAGACGTACTTCAGAAACTCGAAGGTTCAAACATCCCGGTCGCCGATTCCGACGAGCGACTGCTGGAACAAGCCGCTGCGACAGTCACTGATGAGGATGAAGACGGCCTCGACGAAGACATCGAACTGGACCTCTCCGCCGGTGCACTAGAAAAGACAAACGATCCGGTTCGACTTTACCTCCGCGAAATGGGTGTGGTGCCGTTGCTCACGCGTGAGGGTGAAGTCGCGATCGCGAAACGCATCGAACGCGGCCAGCTAAAAACTCAGAAGGCGATCGCACGTTCTCCAATTGCTGTTCGTGAAGTGTTGAAGATTGGCGAGGATCTGGAGAACGGCCGCATAAACATTCGCGATACGGTGACTTTTTCCGAACAGGCCGAACTCACGGGCGATGAAGACAAGGCGGAAGAGTACCGGGCCTGGACCATTGAAGGCATTGAAAACATCAACAAGCACTGCAAAGGCGGACTAAAAGAGTTTGAGAAGTTAAAGGCCGAACAAAAACTCACGCCCGGCAAGAAGAATAAGAAGTTAACTCGTCTTAAGAGACGGGTAGGGCGAATTCGCCTCGAAATAGCGCAGGAAATTGGACGCCTGAATCTGACCGAGCGCGCGCGGCAGCGGTTGATCAATTCGATTCGCGCAATTCAGAAATCCGTGCGCGAAGCAGAACGTGAGATTGACAGTGCAAACGAAAAGATAAGCCGAAAGCGACTCAAGCCTGACGATGAAAAAGATCTGAGGCGCCGCATTTTGATGGCGCGTAAGAAGTTGTTGCAGATCGAGATCGACAATTTTGTTAGTCCCGTCGAGATCAAGAGATCGCTTCAGGCGATTGTTATCGGCGAGCAACAGACGGGGCAGGCGAAACGCGAATTAGTCGAAGCGAATTTGCGGTTGGTTGTGTCGATCGCGAAGAAGTACACGAATCGCGGTTTGCAGTTTCTGGATCTGATCCAGGAAGGCAATATCGGATTGATGAAGGCCGTCGACAAATTTGAGTGGCGGCGCGGATATAAGTTTTCCACTTACGCGACGTGGTGGATCCGCCAGGCAATTACGCGAGCAATTGCGGATCAGGCGCGTACGATTCGCATTCCGGTACACATGATCGAGACGATCAACAAGCTGATTCGAACGTCTCGATCCCTCGTCCAGGAGTTGGGACGCGAGCCGACAAGTGAAGAGATCGCGAGGAAAATGGATATACCGGTATCCAAAGTTCGGAAGGTCTTGAAGATTGCTCAGGAGCCGATTTCTTTGGAAACACCGATTGGCGAGGAAGAAGATTCACATCTCGGCGATTTCATAGAAGACAAGTCGATCCTGAATCCTGCGGATGCAGTGGTCGCTTCGAACCTGCGCGAGATCACGGATGAAGTTTTAGCGACGCTCACTCCGCGTGAAGAGAAAGTGATCAAGATGAGATTTGGGCTTGGAACTACGGGCTCAGAACACACGCTCGAAGAAGTTGGACAGCACTTCGCAGTCACCAGAGAGCGCATTCGTCAAATCGAAGCGAAAGCATTGCGCAAACTGCGCCATCCCTCACGCTCACGAAAACTCAAAGCGTTTCTCGACGGCGGTCCCCCAAGATAAAACAAAGCCGTCCACAGATTACGCAGAATATTTCTCTGTGTAATCTGTGGATGGTTCTACTTAAAAGTTAGAAACGCGGTGCTCTTTACGGTGTGATCGAATTCGTAGTTGTAGGTGTAGCCGGGGAATTCGATGGGGCGGACGTACTGAACTCTCATTTCCATTCGGCTATCACGTAGAACGGGTGTGTAGGTAGCATCGGCCGGAATCTCGTACTCCGGAGCGCTCTTCATGAGTTGATCCTGCACCCACTGGGGCTTATAGCCCTGCGTCGAAGCCACATCAACATAGTGTTGCATTAAATCCTTGTACACCGTCGCGTGGTACGCCACCGGAATGTAGAGATATCCGGCATAGGCACTCCCACCCAGGATTGCCATCACAATCACAAACTTGAGGCTCGCACTGCCTCGTTCGCCTGATCTTTGCATTAGTGGGAACTCTCCAATGCCTGTAATCCAGCTCGCAGCGAAAGGCGCAGGGACTTCGCACTGATAAGCCGGCCTTCGACGATCTTCGGCCGGCCTATCCCTTCGAGCAACACCCAATTGATCTGACCCGCGACGCTCTTCTTGTCGTGCTTGAGAGCGCGCATGATCGCGCCTGTATCGAGACTGGTTATGCGTGGAAGTGGTCCAGCAAGACTGACCGCCTCGCGCAGCGTTTGAAGTTCACCCGAGTCGATGAGACCCAGGTTTCGCGAAAGTTCTCCGGCAACTAACATTCCATACCCAACTGCTTCACCGTGACGAAAGTAACGATAGTTTGTGATCGTCTCCAAAGCATGAGCAGTTGTGTGTCCAAAATTCAAAACGCGCCGTGATTTTACGTCGGTGCGAGTGGTTGACTCTCGTTCATCATTCGCGACGATTGAGGCTTTGAAACTACATTGCGCGGCAATCAGATCTTCAAACTCCGATGAGCGAAGAAAATCGCGTTGGTCGTCCTGTTTTTGAAGACAATTCATCGTCATCTCGAAAAGCGATTTATCGGCGATGAGGGATTGTTTGACCATTTCGCAAAAACCCGAAACCAATTCGCGCGGAGGCAATGAAGCGAGTGTTTCAGTGTCGATGAATACCGATGACGGTTGATGAAAGGCTCCGACCAGGTTCTTTCCAGTAGGAAGATTGATTCCCGTCTTGCCGCCGACCGACGAGTCAATCTGCGACAAGAGCGTCGTAGGCACCTGGACAAGCGGCAGACCGCGGAGGTAAATCGCGGCAGCGAAACCCGCCAGATCGCCGACTACTCCACCGCCGAGTGCCAGTACCACATCGTCTCTTTCGAAGCGGTTTTCACTAAGAAAAGTGACCGCTTTCTCCAACACAGGGAACGATTTGTAACGCTCACCTTCGGGCATCAGCCACTCGAGCGTCTTAAATCCGGCAGCCTTCAAAGAGCGCTTAACGTCACGACCGTAAAGGTCGAAGACCCGCTGGTTCGAGATGATTCCAATTCGACGAGGTGCTTTTAGCGGCAGTAATTCTCCGAGATCTCGCCTGATACCGCTGCCGATATTGATTTCACTGCGTCGAGCCGTTTGTTTGAGGGAGATTTCCAGCCGGTGCATACAGAAGCTGGATTCTAGCAGAAAGCATTTTGTGCTTTATGTGCCTTTTTGTGGCTGGTATTACTTGTGGCTAAAAAGCGAATGGGCGCGACATACGTGGGAGTGCGTCGCGCCCATCCATATTCGTGGTTACTGTCCTCACCCCAGCAACCACTTGAGACGGAGGATCCACCAACCGTCTCTCTTGCCCCACAATATACATCGCAACGACTGTGCCGTGCAAGACACTTTTTATTTTTGAAGATAAACAGGTTGTGTTTGCTCGGAAAGACTGAAAAACGCGATGTGAGCGGGCTCGGAAGGTGGCCATCACCGTGTAGATTTTTCTAGGGTAGTTGTGTAGAAATTTCACGAGCGGCCTAAGTCGCCGCCCCGATTTCTTTTTCTATCGCCTTGGCGATTTTTGCGGCGTACTCCTCGATCTGGCGCTGGTGCTCGCCCTCGATCATGACCCTGGCCAATCGCTCCGTCCCCGAGTAGCGGAGTAGCAAGCGGCCTTTTTGCGAAAGCAATTCCTCAACCTCCGTCACGACGGCTTGGACTGAAGGCAATTCGGCAAAGGGAACCTTCTCCCGCACTCGCACATTGACGAGGATCTGCGGGTACTGATTGAACCCTACGGTCATTTCGGCCAGTGTTTTTCGGGATTCGCGCGACGCTCGTAGAAGGCAGAGTGCCGTGATCAGGCCATCTCCGGCCAGACTGAGTTCGGGCATGATGATGTGGCCGGACTGTTCGCCGCCGAGACTTGCTCCCAGCTCCAGGAGCTTCTCAAGCACATACTTATCGCCGACGTCAGTGCGAACAAGTTGAATGCCTGCCGAACGAAAAGCGATTTCAAGCCCGATATTACTCATCACGGTCGCGACGACTATGTTGTCTTTCAGTTTTCCATGCGACTGAAGATGCGACGCGAGCGCCCACATGGTTGCGTCGCCATCGACGAAATTCCCGTAGTTGTCGACAAACAAAGAGCGGTCGGCGTCTCCATCAAATGCGACGCCCAAGTCAGCACGTTCGTCGACTACTTTTTGACGGAGCGAATCGATATGAAGCGACCCGCAATCGCGATTGATGTTGCGACCGTCCGGAGCAGCGTTGATAGCGATCACTTTGGCACCGAGTTGTGCGAATAGAGCTGGAGCGAGTGCCGAGCTGGCGCCATTGGCACAGTCGACAACCATCTTCAAACCCTCCAGATTTAGATCGTTGCCGATGTCAACTGCGAGGAATGACAAGTACTCCTGCCGGAGTTTCTCCTGGACTTCCGGTGACGATGGCGACGGACTCGATTGAGTTGAAGGCGAGAGTTCGCCCGCAAAGATATCGGCCTCGATCATTCGCTCCACTGAATCGTCCATCTTCTCACCCGACGGTGCGAAGATCTTGATTCCGTTGTCCTGATACGGATTGTGAGACGCGCTGATGACGACGCCCGCTGATGCGCGGTGTTTGCGGGTTAAGAACGCAACGCCTGGGGTTGTGATAACCCCTGCTGACAGACACTCGACGCCGCCTTTGTTTGCACCTGCGATCAGAGCACGTTCGATGGATTCGCCCGATTCGCGAGTGTCGCGTCCAATAATGATTTGCGGATTCGGTTCGCGTTCGGCGAGATGCTCGGCGAGCGAGAAACCGATAGCGGTGACGGTTGGCGAGTCGAGCGGAAACTTGCCCGCTTCACCTCGAATACCGTCAGTACCAAAAAGAGTTTTCGTGACCTTCACCTTACAGGAACAAACTTCGAAGTCTGGACAGATTTCAGAATCACTTTTCCTTTTAGGACATCGGGAACCTCCAGTCGAGGTTCGGGGTTTTCACCGGCTAACACGATTCTCAACTCTTCGGGTTTGAGTGCTTCAAGAAAACTGGCCACGCCAAGCAGAGTAACAGAGGTAGTTGCTGGTTGGACTTTCCCGCCATCGGCGGTAGTTACCCCCACGCCAGAAAACGTTTTTTCAATTCGCCGCTCACCGATCTCGACCGCAACACTGACCATTGGCTCCAACAGATCGACTTTGGGATCCGGAACGTCAAGCGCTACATTTGGGGCATCAAAACTCGCCTTGCGCCCTTGCAGCCAGATGCTTTCAGTCGCGACTTTTTGAATTGCGTTAACGCGACTGGCCGGCCCCCGCACTAAAACACTCCCTTTATTCGGATAGACCGAATAAACCTCAAATCCTTCATCAGGTTTGCCTTCGAGTCTTGGTTCAACCGGAACCTGCCGATCCACGATCTCTTCGAGTCGAATAGGAATCGCGCTGGGTTGGAAGCCGTCAACCTTAATTCCCTGTGGCAGAGTTATCTGTGCCCTGTCAGCGAGTCGCAACACTCGCTCGCCTGCGCGCTGGTCGCTGATGTCAACTGTGGCGACAAGATCGAGTGAAGTGAGATCGTCCAGCTTGTTGCGACTGCCGGTCAGCGTCACGTCGACAGTGCGTGGGGGATCGTTACTTATTTCAAGTGCCTGAGGTCTGATGAAGTTTAGTTGAACGTTGACGTGCGCGGTGACGGGTTGATTCTGTCCGGTCACGAGGAGCCACAGAACAATGGCGATCGCCAAAGAAAGAAGTTTTAGACTCCAGTCTTCCACGAAGATCCGGCGCAGCATTTTCTGTGTGCGACTCGGCGCCGGCCGCGGCTCTGGGGTGATGGTTTCGTCTACGTCTTGAAAAGGCATATCGATCCTAATTCACAGATGCGATCTCTTCAGCTTCGGTCTCCGATTCCGAGTGTTTTCGCTCTTTCTTCGGCACAGCCTCCAGTGCCTCAAGGATAGCTTCACGCAGCTTCGTAGCATCAAGTCCGCGCCTGATCTCGCCTCGCTTGACTAGCGAAATCAACCCAGTTTCTTCCGAGACGACAACAGCCACAGCATCAGTGTCCTCGGTAACACCAATCGCCGCACGGTGCCGAGTTCCGAGATCTCTGGACAGTCTTGGATTCAATGTTAACGGGAGAAAGCACGACGCCGCGGCAATGCGATGACGTCGCACGACCACTGCACCATCGTGCAACGGACTCGCTGTGTTGAAAATACTAACTAATAGGTCGTAACTGAGCTCCGCATCGAGCTGCACGCCGCCGTCAGTCACGTTTTTCAAACCAACGTTACGTTCGATAACGATCAACGCCCCGGTTTTGGTTGACGCCAGCGTCGTAGCGGCGAGAATTACTTCATCGTAAATGCCTTCGCCAAACTGTCCACGATGCCTTGAAATGGGTACACGAAACCGATTTCCAAAGGTAATCAAAGCCTGTCGAATTTCAGACTGGAACAGAACGATGATCGCGATACCGATATAGAGCAGTCCGTTACTGAGAACATACTCCAAGGTCGCGAGATCTTGTTTGATTGAGAGGTAGTAAAGAAAAACTAGGAAGCCGATTCCGGCGGCCATTGGCGCGGCGCGAGTGCCGCGCAGGAGTTTCAAGACTGCATACACAAGCAAAAAGACGAAGACGATGTCCGCGACATTGCGCGGCTCAATCATCCGTCTTAAATACTCGGTGTATGGCAGTAGCAATAACATTTCTTACGCGATTGTCTGTTATCGGTATTCATCCGTGAAATCCGTGGCAAAAACGTTCAACCGATGTGTTCTGCAACGGCCTGATGTTTATCAACCTGATCGTCACGCGCGGCCTCGAGAAAGATCATTTCCACTTTGGGCTCCGCGCGTTTGATTCGCTCTTCGATCTCTTCGATCGATTTCACAATCTCGTCGGTACGCAACTCAGGTTTCAGCCTTACATGGGCGTTAATCAAGATCTGTTTGGGCGCCAGGTGCATCGTCAAGAGCTCACACACGCGTTCGGCGTTGGGATGGCTCTCAATTGCCTGTTTGATTGCCGCCAGCACTTTCGGATTTGCTGCTTCGCCAAGCAGCAAGCCGCGCGATGAGCGCGCCAGCACGAAAGCGACGATTGCAAGCACGATACCAATGATGATCGATGCAAGGCCGTCCCAGTATGCTCCAGCGGCACCGCCGACCTGATAGTCGGTCAACAAGATTCCCACCGCAGCGATCACGATTCCTATCAGCGCGGCTGAGTCTTCAAAGAGCACTGTCTTGGCCGTCGGATCCTTCGACTCGCGCAGATAGTCGGCAAAGCTCAGACCTTCGTGATGCGCCTCTTTAACTTCCTGGTAAATGGCCAGAGCAATCGATCCGCTCTCCAACACAAAGGAGATGGCGAGCACTCCATAGGCCCAACCAAGGTTTGTTGGTGGATGCGGATGCGCGAGTTTTTGTATGCCCTCGTAGATCGCATACGTCGCACCAACGCCAAAAATGAAAATAGCGGCAATGAAAGACCAGAAAAACCGTTCCTTCCCATAACCGAATGGGTGCTTGTCGGAGGCCGGTCGTTTGTAGAACCGCAAACCAAGTAAAAGAAAGACCTGGTTAGTTGTGTCTGCAATCGAATGGAAAGCCTCGGCCATCATGCCGGAGGAGCCCGTAATCAGTGCCCCCGCCAGCTTCAGTATCGCGATCAATCCGTTGGCAAAGAGCGCGCCGAGTACGGCCAGCATGTCCACAGATTACACAGATCTCACAGATTATGTAAAACACTCTGTGTAATCTGTGGATGGTTTTTATTTGCGTTTTTTGCGTTTGAATTTTCCGGTTTGAAGAAAACCGACGAGTTCGCCCGTTCTTCCCACCACGGCGACCGAACCAATCCCATTCCGTTTCATCAACTCCTGCGCGTAGTCGAGAGTTGCGTTTGGTTCGACAAAGAAACGTGGAGCAATCGGGCGCATTACGTCGCGTGCTTTCGTGAGGTGCCACCGTTCGCGCGGCAACGTTTTGAGATCTTCGAGCGACAGCATTCCATGTAGACGCTGGTTCTGTGCGACGGGAAATGCAACCTGCCGGTGCATCGGGAGGACAGAATCGATCAGGTTACTGATTAGGAGGTCCGGTTCGATTGAGTAAGGAGCCGACATCGCCTCGCTCACGACGTTCCGGATTCGTGGGCGCACATGTTTCACCACGCTGTAGGCGGCGTCGAAAAGGAAGAGACCAACCAGAACGGACCAGAAACCCATGAAGTAGGATCTGAAAGTCGGAGCAATGGCCATGTAGACGCCAAAGATAATCAGAATCGCTGCGATCAACATGCCGCAAATCCCAGCGAGTCGTGTCGCTTCTTTGATGTCGCCGGTGCGGCGCCAGAGAATAGCACGCAGAACGCGGCCGCCGTCGAGTGGATAACCCGGAAAGAGATTAAAGATTGCAAGCAGCAGATTGCCGGAGCAGAGAAGTAACAGCACGCCGCCGACAAGCGTGTAACCCGTCATCATAGCGGGTAGCATCAGCACAAAACTGATAGCGGCAAAGAGAAAACTCGCGGCTGGACCAGCAACGGCAATGCGAAACTCTGCACGCGGGCTTTCAGGTTCATTGCGAAGCCGTGCGAGACCGCCAAATGGATGGAGCACGATCTCCTCGATCTCGATTCCCTCAGCACGACCCATCAACGCGTGCGAGAGTTCGTGACCAAGGACTGAAAGAAACAAACCAATCGTAGTTACTATGGCGAGACCCCACGCGGTTGCGACGCCTACGGGTAGCAATTTATAAGACCCGACCCACATGCCGCCGCGACTGAGATTAATCGCGATCAGCCAGACACTCAGAAAGAAGACAACAAACCAGCGATAGTCGAAACGCACCGGAATGCCGAAGATGTGCGCTACCGTTATCTGACGTTTGTAAAAATCTACAATGCTCACTAGGTTTCGAAAGCGGTCGCTTCGGTATCGATCAATGGCTGGGGCTCTGTCCGCGATACGCGGCGGAGCAAAAGGGGTTCATCGTAAAGTTGCGCGAGGCCGCGCACGATCGCGAAGCGCGGATCTTCAGCAACCGTCACCGCGAGATCAAGCTCCTTATTCAAGTAACTCGGTAATCCTTCGAGCAGCGCACCACCGCCGGTCAGAATCAATCCGCGATCAAAAATATCGCCAGCTACTTCAGGCGAAAGGTCTCCCAGTAACGTTCGCACTTCTTCGGCAATTCGGCGGATGATCGGCTGCGTGATCGCGTAGATCTCACCAGCCGAGATCTCGACAGCAGCAGGACCGCCTGTTTGCACGTCGCGACCACGAACGTTGATCTTTTTGTCGGGATCGGCAGGCTCAATCGCGGAGCTCAGTTCGAGTTTTAATCGTTCGGCTGTTTGTACCCCGATCGTGAGGCCGCGATGACGTCGCAAACGATCCATGATGGCGACGTCGATATCGGAACTACCGATTCTTTCAGCGCGCGAAGCGATGATCGAACCGCTGATGATTGCGGCGACGTTTGTTGTGCCACCGCCGATGTCCACGACCGCGGCTGCCTTCTCATCATTGACCGGCACGCCCGCGCCGATTGCAGCCGCCTGTCCCTCTTCGATCATGTACACGCGACTGATGCGCGCTTCTTCAGCGGCGGCGAGCAAAGCGCGTTGCTCGACCTGCGTCACTTCCGAAAGCACACTCATGATCGCGCGGCGACTGAAGTGAGAAATACCGCTACGCGCCGACCTGACGAAGTGGTCCAACATCGTGCGCGTTCTTTCAAAGTCTGCCACCACGCCATCGACGAGCGGAGCAATAACAGTGACGTCGCGTGCTTCGCGGCCCTGCATCTTGTGCGCTTCGTTGCCGACTGCGATGACTTCACCGGTGACTTTGTTGATGGCAACAACAGACGGCTCATCGACGACTATGCCACGGCCACGAACAGCGATGATCGTGCTTGCCGAGCCCATGTCGATTGCCATCGAATCTGAGACAAGATTCTTGAGGGCGTTGAGGCCGAGGAGAGTTTTGGTTTTCCCTATGAACGACATAAAAGATATTGCCGATTGCCGATTGCCGATTGATTCCAGGTTGCCGATTCTAAAATTCTTCAATTGGCAATTGGCAATCGGCAATTGGCAATCTAAAACGAGCCGCTAGCTCTTTGCCAATCAACCTCCCAGAGATTCACGGGTTGCTGGCGATTTTTAACCATAATCGGTTCGCGTGGCTTCAGTTTATAGCGACTGTGCGCTGCTTTGGCAGTGGCATCGCTAATCAGGATCTCACCGCCAAGTGCATTAGACTCCAATCGCGACGAAGTGTTCACAGCATCTCCGATTGCCGTGTATTCCGAGCGGCGGTCGGAACCGATATAACCAACGACCACCTCGCCGGTATGCAACCCCATGCCGACGCCGATCTCCTGGAACCCCTCATCTCGCAACTCGCGATTGATCCCCAAAAGCCGGCGTTGCATCGCGACTGCGGCATTCAGAGCGTTGGATGCATCATCAGGCGTCGCGGTGGGCGCTCCAAAGAGAGCCATTAAACCATCGCCGAGATATTTATCGAGCGTGCCGCCATGCGCAAAGATGATGTCGGTCATGGCCGAGAAATAACGATTGAGCAGGCTGACGATTTTTTCCGGTGGCGCATGTTCGGAGATGCGCGTGAAACCACGAATGTCAGCAAACAAGATCGTGATCGTCTGACTAACGCCGCCCAGCTTGAACGACTCGGGATTCTCGAGCATCTGCTTCACAACATACTCGGGCAAGAACCGGCTGTAGTTGGCCCGTGCGACTTCCTCACGTGCGAGTCGTTCGTGTGCCCGGGCGTTCTCGACCGCGATCGCGGTTTGGGCTGCGACAGCACTAATCAACTCGAGATCGTCAGGCTTAAAGGCCGCAAACGGATCGAGCCGATCGGCATACAGCGCACCGTGAACCCGCGACTCAGCAACGAGCGGCGCACAGATCGTCGAGCGCACCCCCTGCGAAACGATCGAATCTACGCCTGCAAACTGTTCGTCGGAAGCCGCGTCTTGTGACAGCAGCGCCACGCGCTCTTTCATAACTTTGCGCGTGATAGTGCGGCCGATCGATAGCTTGCGTGCATGAGCCTCGAGTTTGTTGTCGCGCGCGCGCATCGCAATCGGCGTCAGATTAGTATCTTCTCGCCCGTCCTCGGCGATTAGTGCAACGACGCGATCTGCAGGGGTCGATCGGAAAATGATATCGGTGGCCTTTTCAAAGATCGCGTTCAGATCGAAGACAGAGCCGAGCGTCTTGCTCATCTCATACAGTGCACTCAGGATGTTAGCTTTGCGTTGCAGAGTTTCCAGAACTTTGTCACGTTGCGGCGAAGTTGTTACTTCATCTTTAGACCGAAGCACCGTCGACATCACGTCGTTTGCGGAGATCAACAACTGCGTATGGCCCAGTGGCTTGTCGTCGTAACGGACGTCAGTGGTCCGTTCCTCCACCGGCTGTTCAAAACGCAACGTGCTTGCGCCGATAGTAACGCGATCGCCGTTCTTGAGTTGATGATCAAAACGCGGCTCACCGTTGATGAAGACCTTGTTTGCACTGCGCCGGAGCTGGCCGTTGATAACCGCTCCGTCGACGATCGTGAAGTTCCCGTTCTCTGACTGATTGATGTGAGCGTGATAGCGAGAGGCACGCGGATCATCAAGGACCACCGTATTGTCGGGCGCACGACCAATCGTGCACGCGACGTTTGGCAGAAAACTAAACTGCCATTGTCGCCCACTGGCGTCGGTGATCTTTAAATGAGCCATGGCGGGCGATCCTAACAGTAGAATTTAAGGCTGACAACAGTAGTATCCTCAGTCTATGATGCGCGTAGCTCACCACAATCATAGAAGGAGCAAACCTGTATGCGTTTCTCCACTCGCTATCTGTGCACGGTCCTGCTCACGACGCTGAGTCTCCCAACTCTGCTGCCAATTCTGGTCTTCGCCCAGACTACGACCGTACAAACCACAAAGAGTTCCCGCAGTTCGGTCTCGGGCCGAGTAACGATCAAGGAAAAAGGCATTGGTGGTGTGATGGTGGCACTGCGCAAGAGTGAGGTTCAGATGCCTTACGAGCCTTTTCAGAAAGCGACCACTGACGTGGACGGCTTTTATCGCATTACCAATGTGCCGCCGGGAAATTACGAAGTCATTCCAACAGTCCCGGCTTTTGTCCCGGCGGATAGGAAAGACCCGAGAGCCAAACACGTTCTTGTTGGCGACGATGACACCGTTGAAGGGATCAATTTCGCCCTGGTCCGTGGAGGCGTGATCACCGGTCGCGTCACTGATGCTGACGGACGTCCGCTCATTCAACAGCAAGTTACTATTTTTCAGGAAAATGCTTTCAACCAGTCATCACAGCAACCACAGCGGCCGATCTTCCCGGCCACGACAGCTCAAACCGACGACCGCGGAATCTACCGGGTGTATGGACTACCAGCGGGCCGCTATAAAGTCGCGTCGGGCCGAAGCGATGAGACTTTTATGGGAGGGACGAGTCCTGGACGTTCGACATACAAACAGGTTTTCCATCCGGATGTTACCGAGCAGGATAAAGCCAAGGTGATCGAGGTTAGTGAAGGAAGCGAAGCCAACGACGTTGATATCACTCTTGGTCGAGCGCTACAGACGTTTATGGCTACCGGGCGGGTTATCGATGGTGAACGGGGACTACCAGTGCCGAATGTCCGGTTTAACGTTCAGCGAATCGTTGGTCAGCGCCTCGAGTTTGTGAACACGCTTGCGGTCTCCAATGTTCAGGGTGATTTCATTATCGAGGGACTGATTCCCGGCAAATACGGAATCAATATGTTTCCAAATCAAAATCAAAGCAACGAATTGCGGGCCGAGACGTTGAACTTTGAAATCACTGATCAGGACATCAGTGGAGTAGTCGTCAAACTCGTAAAAGGCGCGACTGTGAGCGGAGTTGTCGTGATTGAGACCGAGGACAAAGCTGTACTCGCGAAACTGCCCGAATTGCAGTTGAGGGCCTACATGACGGCAGCGGGCGGAGGCATGGTTTCATCTTCCGCGACATCGCCAATCGCTCCGGACGGGAGCTTTCGTCTGGCCGGTTTGGCGGGCGGAAATCTGTTTCTCAATATCGGAGTTCCGAATCGCCCGTTGCCACCAAAAGGATTCAACGTAGCGCGAATGGAGCGCGATGGAGTCGTCGCGACGCGTGGGATTGAAGTCAAAGATGGTGAAAACGTAACTGGCGTTCGTGTGATTCTGTCTTACGGCAGTGCGATTATTCGAGGAGTCGTAGCGCTCGAAAATGGCCCTTTGCCGCAGGGAGCGAGGGTCTCGATCAGTTTGGGAAAACCGGGTGAAAGGCATCTTGGTCTTCGTCCACCCGTTGTCGATGAACGTGGGCGTTTTCTAATCGAAGGCATACCGGCGGGTACTTACGAGTTGACGACGATCATCGGTATTACCACGCAGCAAAAAGCAGCTAGAGTGTTCAAGCGAATAGTCACAGTTCAGGACGGCTCGACCACAGACGTGACGATCACAGTCGATATGGATGCGTTGCCAGCGATGCCTTGAGTAGCAATGATTATTAATCGATTGATTTTTGTCGTGGTGATGTTGGCCCTATGTATTGCCGTGCGTGCGCAAGTGCCATCGAACGGATCCAGGACGAAGGAGAAACCGGTAACAGGGACCATCGAGGGCAAAGTCGTGAATGAGAATGGCCAGCCCCTGGGCGGAGCTACTGTGTTTGTGAGGGCGGTTAACGCCGGAATCAACCGTACCACCATTGCGGACGGGGAGGGGAATTTTCGGGTGAATGGTCTCGAAACGCAGCTTTACATAGTGAACGCCAACTCACCCGCGTATACAAATGTTCCCGGCGATCCGGATGCACCACAGTATTACCGCCTCGGCGATTCAGCACGTGTAGAACTGGTTCGAGGAGGAGCAATTACCGGAACCGTGACGAATGCGCTTGGGGAACCAATGATCGCCGTTCGAGTGCGCGCCGTTATGATTCGCGATGCGAAAGGGCAGATTCAAAGGACGCCGAACTTCGGGGCTTTCGAGCAACCGACAGACGATCGCGGCATTTATAGAATCTACGGACTCGCGCCGGGAACTTATCTCGTAAGCGCTGGTGGATCCAGTTTCATTCCTACGTCCGGCATGTATGAAACAGACATTCCAACTTTTGCTCCATCATCAACGCGCGATACTGCTGCCGAGGTCAGCGTTAGAAGCGGTGAAGATGTTTCTGTCGATATTCGTTATCGAGGTGAACCCGGTCATAGCGTCAGTGGGTCAGTAAAAATCTTAGGCACGGGCAACGCTTCATTAACACTAACGCGGGCGGGTAGCGGCATCACGGTAGCGACTACGCTTCAGATGCCCATGATGCGAGGCTTTGTTTTCAGTGGACTCAGCGATGGCGATTACGATCTGATAGCGCAGGAATCGATCACGAATCCACCGTCAACTCAATTTACTCTGGCCTTTTCGGAGCCGAAGAGAATTACCGTCAAAGGCGCAGACGTTACCGGAATCGAAGTGGTGACAAAACCATTGGGTTCGATCAGTGGGAAGATACTTTTCGAACCCACGAAAGCTCCCGAGTGTCAGGGAAAGCGGCCTCCCTTGCTGGCAGAGACGTTGGTGCGGTTTCGGCGTCCCGAAAAAGAATCAGATAAGGACGACCCGTTAGCCGCGCGACTGGTTTCCGGTTCAGCTTCGCCAGATACTACGGGCGCGTTTAGTCTGCGCAACCTGTTGGCTGGTAGATATCAATTCGAACCGCGGTTCTACGCGCGTTACTGGTATCTGCAATCGATCACCATGACGAGCGCCGGTCCGAGGCCGCAAAGAATTGATGCTGCTGCAAACTGGACCACGCTGAAGTCAGGCGAGCATCTATCGAATCTCAATATCACACTTGCCGAAGGTGCGGCATCGATTCGTGGCGCAGTGCCGTCGACGGATTCGGCGCTCCCGCCGCCTGTAGTTGTTTATTTGATTCCAAATGATCGGGACAAAGTCGAAGACGTCTTACGTTACTTTGTCACTGATATTGCAGACGGCACATTCACATTCAGCAGTGTACCGCCAGGGAAATACCTTGCTCTCACGCAAAGTACGCTCGACCCTCAAATCGCTAATCTATCAAAGCTTCGTCAACCTGACACCGCAGCGGCACGAGCTAAACTTCGTAGTACGGCGGAAACAAAGAAAACTGAGATCGAACTAAAGCCCTGCCAGAACCTCGCAGAATATGAGCTAAAGCAATAGGTCGAACAGGTCCTTATAAGACCTATTTCGAAGCGCAGCGGAAACCTTGACCAGCCGCAAGATAGCTTGCTAGACTCCAATTACTTACCAAATGGGCTTCGACGCAATCTGCGTCCTCGGAAATTCCCCAAAGACACGCGCGTGCGGCGCAGTCTGATATTTTTAAATTCGATGGAGGTGCATGGTGGGCTTCAAAGTCGGCCAGAAAGTCGTTTACCCGAATCATGGAATCGGGACCATCGAGCAAATAGAACAGAAGCAAATAGGTACTCAGCTCCTTCCCTTTTATACGCTTCGTCTAGTTGCTAATAACTCCGTGGTCTTGGTTCCGGTCTCAAATGCTATAGAAGTTGGCCTGCGCGCCCCAATCTCATCGGGTGAGTGTGACATGCTTTTCAAGGCGCTAGCTGATGATTTTTCCTCCCCCGCTAATGATTGGAAGGATCGTTTTAAGGAATTCTCAGAAAAAATGCGCACCGGCGATATTTTCGAAGTCGCCGACGTGCTCAAGCACTTAACTTATCTGAGCAATCTAAAACCCCTTTCTTTCCGCGAACAACGGATGCTTGAAAGAGCTCGTTATCTCGTAATTTCGGAATTGGCTGCAGTGTGTCGCCAGCCCGAGTGCAACATCGAACCTCGCGTCGATCAGGCGCTCGCTCGTGCCCACTCGAAGCATGACCGGCGACCAGTCCGCGCCCGTGCCGCCGGTGCGTCCATAGGACACTAATAACAGATTTTACTGATTCAGTACGGATCTGCGCCGATCTGTATTTTCGGTGGAGATCTGTGTCCGCCCCTCCTCCGTGCTATGATTCCCGCCCCACATGAGTTCCACCACCGCGATTACCATAAAACTGCTTGCGGTTCTGTTACTGGTCGCAGCTAACGGCTTTTTCGTCGCTGCGGAGTTTGCGCTGGTTGGCGTGCGCGCGTCACGAATTGAGACTCTTGCAAACCAGGGAAGTCGCACGGCCAAGCGGGTGATGCAATTACTGCAGAACCTCAATGCCTATTTGTCTGCCTGCCAACTGGGAATCACTCTCGCATCGCTTGCTCTCGGCTGGATTGGTGAACCGGCAATCGCACGGTTGCTGGAAGGACCTCTATCTGGTTGGTCAGAGACTGCGCGACACATTATTGCAATCGGTGTCGCCTTCGTGATCATCACTTCACTACACATCGTTCTCGGAGAGCAGGCGCCGAAGTTGATGGGTCTTGCGCGCGCCGAAAAAGTTGCTTTGGCGGTGGCGCTGCCGATGCAACTCTTCTATCGCATCTTTAGTCTGCCGATTCGCGCACTCGACTGGGCCAGTGCACGCACTGTTCAACTCGTGGGAATCAATGCGACCGGGGAACATGCGTCAACCTACACAGAAGAGGAGTTACGCCGACTGATCGACATTTCGCGCGAGAGTGGTCACCTGCGAGCTGAAGAGCGACGTTTGATTCATCGCGTGTTTGAGTTTTCTGACACGCTTGTGCGGGAAGCGATGGTGCCACGCACTGAAATGGCCGCAATTCCCAACACGAGCAATCTCGAAGAGATCACAAGGGCATTCGACCAGCATCGCTATTCGCGTTTGCCTGTATACCGCGAGTCGTTCGACGACGTTTGTGGATTTATCCACAGTAAAGACGTGATGCCGTATCTGCTCCATCCGGAAAAATTCAAACTCGAGGATGTGCTGCAACCACCGCTGTACGTCGTCGATACTGCGCGGCTGGAACATGTCCTTCGCCAGATGCAGAAAGCGAAGATGCATTTTGGATTTGTAGTCGATGAACACGGCGGACTCGAAGGCATCATCACACTTGAAGACTTGCTCGAAGAGATCGTGGGCGAGATCTCTGACGAGCACGATGAGGAAGTGAACGAGCAGATCACGCAGATTGATGAGAAGACATTTCAATTGGCGGGTGGACTGGCGGTGCGCGATCTGAACCGGCGTCTGAAACTTACCGTGCCTGAGTCGGAGTCCTACACCACTATCGGCGGATTTCTGATGACTGAAGCGGGGCACGTTCTCAAGCCCGGGGAAGTTGTTCAACATGACGGCCTGGTCTTTAAGATCGAGCGCGTCGAGAAGCGACGTGTGATGCGCGTGAAACTCGAGATTCAACAAACTGACGGAGAAGGGGAGATAAAGGATGAGCTGGATCGAGCACGTTCTGGCCCGGGAAATACTGGACTCGCGGGGTAATCCGACTGTAGAAGCGGAAGTAGTTTTGGCCGATGGTGTGACAGGGCGTGCATCAGTACCTTCAGGCGCTTCAACCGGTGAACACGAAGCTGTCGAACTTCGCGACGGCGATAAGAAGCGGTACGGCGGCAAAGGAGTTTTGAAAGCAGTTCAAAATGTTAACGATGTGATCGCTCCGGCTTTGCAGGGATTTGACGCACTCGATCAAGCCGAACTCGATCGCGCCCTCATCGAATTAGACGGCACTCCAAACAAATCCAAACTCGGCGCCAATGTATTGCTCGCCGTGTCAATGGCCACGGCTCGTGCTGCGGCGGCGCAGCTAGAACTTCCGCTCTACAGATATCTTGGTGGTCCAAACGCGCGCACGTTGCCCGTCCCGATGATGAATATCGTCAACGGCGGTGCACACGCGGATAACAACGTCGACTTTCAGGAGTTCATGGTTGTTCCGTGTGGTGCAGCGACTTTCAATGAAGCGTTACGAGTGGGCGCAGAAATTTTTCATCAATTGAAGTCTGTTTTGAAGGGCAAAGGTTACACGACGAGTGTTGGCGACGAGGGTGGCTTCGCGCCGAATTTGAAGTCGAATGAAGAAGCTGTTGAAACGATTCTCGAATCGATCGTCAAGGCTGGTTACAAACCGGGCACTGACTGCTTGCTCGCGCTCGATCCGGCAGCGAGCGAGTTTTACGACGGCAAGAAATACGTCTTCAAAAAGAGTGATAAGAGAAAGCTTAGCAGCGATGAGATGGTGGCTTATTGGAAGAGGTGGTGCGAGCAGTATCCGATCATCTCGATCGAGGACGGAATGGCGGAGAATGATTGGAAGGGTTGGAAACTCTTAACCGACGAGATTGGAAGCAGAGTGCAATTGGTCGGCGACGATCTCTTCGTGACCAACACGAAGTTTCTGCAAAAAGGCATCGATCTGGGAGTTGCCAATTCGATTCTGATCAAGGTCAACCAAATCGGCACACTCACGGAAACGTTGGATTGTATTGAGCTGGCCCAGAGAAACCGTCGCACGACGATCATCTCTCATCGTTCAGGTGAGACTGAAGATCCGTTTATCGCCGATCTCGCCGTCGCGACTAACGCGGGACAAATAAAAACGGGCTCATTGTCGCGCACAGATCGCACGGCCAAATACAATCAACTACTTCGCATTGAAGAGGATCTCCGTGGCGCCGCACGCTATCCCGGCCGTAACGCCTTCCATCAAGAGTTTCACGCAGAGTCGCAAAGGTACAAAGAAAAGGCGCAAAGATGAGCAGTAGACTTTGCGCCTCTTCGGGATTTTCTTTGCGACTTTGCGTGAAACTAATCGTTAAATATGAGCATGTCTAAAAAACGCGGGCCGCTGGCCCTGATTATTATCGATGGTTGGGGCTACTCCGCCTCGCGCGAGGGCAACGCGATCGCACTCGCTGCAACACCTTTCTACGACGAGCTTTCCGAAAAATACCCCAGCACATTGCTCGAAGCGCACGGCTCGCGTGTCGGTCTGCCTGCGGGAGTCATGGGAAACTCCGAAGTCGGACACCTCAACATCGGATCGGGTCGCGTGATTCGCATGGATGTGTCTTTAGTCGATCACGAAATCGAGACCGGCGATTTTTTCCGCAACAAGGTACTGACCGAAGCAATCGAAGGTGCGAAGACGCGCGGCAGAGCTCTTCATCTGATGGGACTCATCTCCGATGGTCAGGTTCACTCATCGCTGACGCACCTGCACGCGCTGCTGAAGATGGCGAAAGAGCACGGCTTGGAGCGTGTCTATGTGCACTGCTTCCTTGACGGCCGCGACACCCCGCCTTCGTCGGCTACTCATTACATCGCCGCGCTGCAACGAAAACTGCTCGAAATTGGGTGCGGCGAAATCGCCACGGTCGTCGGTCGTTACTACGCGATGGACCGAGACAAGCGTTGGGAGAGAACGAGGCGTGCTTACGATCTGCTGACCAAAGCGATTGGTGACCGAGCAACAGATCCGATTGCCGGGATCAATCAGTCGTACCAACTCGGCGTGACGGATGAGTTTGTCGAGCCGCTCGCAATTGTTCGCAAGGATGGTTCACCAGTGGCGACGATTAAAGACGACGACTCAGTGATCTTCTTCAATTTCCGGCCCGACCGAGCACGGCAAATAACGAGGGCTTTGACGCTACCGGATTTCAATGAGTTTGAGATTTCGGATCGGCCGCGTGTTCACTTTGTCTGCTTCACGATGTACGACAACACGTTCAATCTTCCGGTGGCGTTTCCGCCGCGACATCATCACAACGTGCTTGCTGAAGCGTGGGGTGATCTTAAGGTGCGCAATTATCGTCTTGCCGAAACAGAGAAATACGCGCACGTGACTTACTTCTTCAATGGTGGTGTTGAAAAAGAATATCCGTGTGAGCAGCGGCTGCTGGTGCCCTCGCCGAAGATCGCTACGTACGATTTGCAACCTGAAATGTCGGCGTTCAAGGTGACTGACAAAGTTTTACGCGGTATCGACGATGGCGACACGGACGTTTTCGTTATCAACTTCGCAAATCCCGACATGGTGGGCCATACGGGTAAGTTGGACAAGACGATCGAGGCTTGCCAGTACGTCGACTCGTGTCTCGGTTGGATCACAAAACGCATCCGTGAAGCGCGTGGCATCACGCTGATTACTGCCGATCACGGCAACGCCGAACAGATGATCGATCCCACCACCGGTAGTCCGCACACTGCGCACACAACGAACCCCGTGCCCTTTCACTTGATTGACGAAGAATCTATCGGCGTGAAATTACGAACTGGCGGCGCTCTCGAAGACGTTGCTCCAACACTGCTCGGTCTGCTTGGTTTCGAAAAACCATCTGAGATGACGGGCGTCGATCTAAGAAATATTTAGCTGTGTTCGACCCACGCAACATTCTCGTCATTGATTTCGGGCAGCTCGGCGATGTCGTGATGAGTTTGCCTGCCTTGCGGGCGATCCGAAACCGGTTTCCAAACGCGCAAATAACTGTGGCTGTGGGAAAGCCGGGAAAGGAGTTGCTGAGTCTTTCGGGTTACGCAAACGAAATCCTCGAAGTGGATCGTGTCGGGCTGCGGGATGGCCCAACGCTGATCTCGATTGGACGTGTCGCGAGGTTTGTCTCAGAGATTCGGAAAGCAAAGTACGACTTCGTCGTCGACCTGCACAGTTATTATGAGACGAACATACTCGGGTTTCTTTCCGGCGCGCCGCACCGGCTTTACTCGCGTCGTGAAAATCGCTCACTCGATTTCCTTTCCAACTTCAAACCACGGCCGGCGAAAGAACCAACACACGCTCATCTCGTCGATCGCTACCTGGAGCTGCTCAAACCGCTCGGCATTCAGAATCCGTCGAGAACTCCCGTCTTAAAGACCAGCGCCGCTGATGACTCGGCAGTCGAAGCGATGCTGAAAAAGGAGAAAGCGCAGTCAGGAGAGTTGCTGGTCGGGCTTTTTCCGGGCGCCGGGCACGCCGGACGCATCTGGCCGCTCGAGAGATTTGCCGAGGTTGCAGATCACCTGATTCGTAACGACCGCGTGCGAGTCATTGTGTTCGCGGGACCGGAGGAGCGTGCGATGGTTCCGCAGATGAAGACGGTCTTCCCGCCCAAGACAATCTTTTTTGACCGGTTGACCATCCCTCAACTGGCGTCCGCGCAAGCACGTCTCACGCTATTTCTTTCCAATGACACGGGGCCGGTGCACGTTGCGGCAGCGGTCGGAACGCCGGTAATCGTGCTTTTTGATCGGCCCGACCCGCACAGCTATACCCCCGTTGGCGAACAACACCGGATTATTTTCAGCCCCTCCGTAGCAAATATTTCCGTCGCCGAAGTCTACCGAACCGCCCACGAACTCCTGGCCACCAGCCGCACAGATAAACTCTTCCACGCCGAACACCGTTAGATTCATTACAAAATGCGGAACGAACTGTAGGGGCGGCCCTCCGTGGCCGCCCCTGCGTGGACTTCGACACAGGGGCGGCCACGGAGGGCCGCCCCTACAGTTCGTTCCGAAAAGCCTTATCCAATATACCTGTAGACAAACTATGTTTATCTTCGTTAGTATGTGTTGGGCCATTGGGCGTCCCAGACGAAAGTAAGTGTGACCTGCCCGCCCTCACTAATCTTTCCAAATTTGGCCTGCCTCAGCGAATTATGGAGAAAATAATGTCTAGAATGCTTAACCGATTCTGCTTAGTTACGCTTTGCCTGATGGTTTTGAGCGCCGCGGCAAGTGCTCAATCATCCCTGACGGCAAAAGCCGGAAATGCCCCAGCCGTAAGTCCAGCGGTCGAGAGCGACAGGTCTCGTGACGGTTTGACAGGCCCCGTTCGACGCGTGCGAACTGAAGTTGCCAAGCTGTTGACTGCCAATGGTACCCAGACTGAGGGCAAGCACACGCTCGTTGAAGTCGTCGCCTACGACATCAAGGGCAACAAGATCGAGAATCAGTATTTCCCGATTGCAGGCGCAACCCTGACCGGAAAAGAAGTCTACAAGTACGACGAAAAGGGCAATATCAGCGAAATGACCATGCTCAACGCGGATGGAACCCTCTTGAGCAAGGAAATCTACAAGTATGAGTTCGACTTCGCCGGTAATTGGAACAAGATGACGACCTCCGTAGCGATGGTCGATTCTCGCGGTGTAACTTTCGAACCCACCGAGGTTACTTATCGCTCGATCATGTATTACCTCGACGAGAACATGGTACGAATGGTCACGCCGGGAGCCGCTCCCACAACCACTCCCCAGCCCGTCACTCCCGTGGTTGCACCTCCTGCCAACAAACCGGCAAATGAGACAAAGCCGGTTGCGAACAACAAGCGTGACAACAAGAAAGTGCCGAACTCTCCTGACCTGCCATCGGCGTCAAGTTCAGCCAATAAGCTCGCGTCTGGGCCGATTGATCTAAAGATTCAGAGCGTCAACACGAGTCAGCAGGTTCCTATGGTGGACCTTGGCTCAGAGCCGCCACCGAGTCCGGGACCGAAGCCGATTCTCAAGCCTGTCTCGGGTGGAGTGCTCAACGGCACCGCGTTGAATCTGCCGGCGCCGACGTACCCTGAAGCAGCAAAGCGAATGAGAACTCAGGGTGTGGTTTCAGTGGATGTGATCCTCGATGAGACCGGCAAAGTGGTTGCAGCGAATGCTTCAAGTGGTCCACCGATGTTGCGCGAAGCGGCGGTTCAAGCTGCGCTCAAGGCGAAGTTCTCCCCCACTAAGCTTTCCGGTCAACCAGTAAAGGTCTCCGGCGTGATTAACTACAAGTTTGCGCTGGTTCCGTAAACCTACCTTCGATGGCGCGCTGATTCTTCGGCGCGCCGTCCTCTTCCCTCTTTTCCAACCTACTGTTCTCCTAGAAGGGACTTGTTCTCATGGCATTAACTGGACACCTCAGCGACCTTTCACTTTCCGAACTGATAGAGTTTTTCTGTAATCAACGAAAGAGCGGCCGTCTTAAGGTTTTGTATCCGCAGGGCGCTGGATATTTTTATTTGCAGGCCGGCTCGGTTGTTGACGCGCGCATTGGCGTGCTGCACGGAATCGACGCTGTTTACTATGCGCTGACGCTTCCGAATGCTGAGTTTGAATTTAGCGCGGACGTGGAAGCCAGCAGCCGCACCATCAATCAGCCATGGACGCAGGTAGTGCTCGAAGGATTGAGGCGTTTGGATGAGAACATCGCGCCGGGTGTCGCATTTCCTCCAGACTATGTTCACGATGCGGATGAGCTCACGGGTAAGGAGAGTGGTAACGTCGATGTAGAGGTCAGTTCTTCAGAGACTGAAAGATCGTTCCCGCCCGCGTTTCTTAATTTTGGAAAGGAATCGGGAAATAGTCGCAAGCCGCTTTTCATAGGAGCTATCGTGGTGGCGATCCTCGCAAGCGTGGCGGTGATCGGAGTACCGGCGGGTTGGTATAGCAACAAGAAAGCAGCCGCCGCACCGGCAGAGACTGTGAGCCAGGCACCGGTTCCAGCAACTAGCCAGGCAGAAACTCCCGCACAGCCCCAACCATCGACCGCAGAGGCTGAACCAGCCACTGAAGATCCAGCGGCGCTGGCAGCGAAACGTCAGCGTGAAAAGGAACGTAAGGCTCGGGAAGCAGCAGCCAAAAACGCAGAAAACCCGACCGCTGTTGCACCCCCAGCCGATGCTGTGAAACCGGGTGCGAAGAGAGTTGTGGTTACGGTTACTTACGACGAATCAGGACGCGTGACACAGGCATCAGGTGGTGACGCGAATGCATTGAGAATCGCACGCCAGAAACGCTTTCCACCGGGCAAAGCCGGATCAGCGACGGTTTCGATTCCGATCAATTAAGAGAATATCCGTGTTTATCTGTGGCTAAATATTAGGTCTAATCCCAACAACGCCAAGGATTACTAGAAGTCCCCGCTTCAATCCAAGATCTCTTTCACGTGGGTCATACCATTCGTCAAGACTATGCGAAGAGCCGGAGCTGCCGCCGGCCCCGAGTGTGATTGCGGGTATTCCCAGTGAGATGGGAAGATTCGAGTCTGTCGAGGATTGATCGAGTCGCGGCGTGACGCCCAATGATCTCGTCGCTTCGAGAGCGACTTCAACGAGCGGTGAATCAGCACGCGTCTCACCCGTTGGTCTTTCACCGATAAGATCAACTTTGAGATTGAGCGCCGGATCACCAACTCGTCTGCTCGCATTCTCTTCCTCAACCGCTTCTCTTATCGCGCGACGAAAGAAAGCATCCAGCCGCTGCAACTCTCTCTCTGCAGCGGAGCGAAGATCAACCTCGATACTCGCACGACTCGGAATAGAGTTGACGCTCGTTCCACCTTCAATCCGTCCGACATTGAATGTCGTACGCGGTTCCTTCGGCGCCGGGTAACCAGCCAATCTCGAGATCGCACGGCCGATTGCGTGTACCGGATTTGGTAAACCAAAGTCGCCCCAGGAATGCCCACCTGGTCCAGTAATCTCCACACGGTAACGATGAGATCCGAGTGCTCGATTGGTGATGCGATCGAGTCCTGGTCCATCGAAACTCAGAAACGCATCGATCTGCGTCGCCCAACGACCTTTAGTAAAAAGATAGCGAACGCCACGCAGATTACCCTCGCCTTCTTCGCCGACTGTTCCCACGAACAAGATCGAACCCTCGATCGGTATTTGCTCTGCCTGAATTGCCTGGGCGAGTGCAATCAGAGCCGCGAGACCGCAGCCATCGTCGGCAATTCCCGGGGCGAACAGTTTTCCGTCGCGCTTGGTAACAGTGAAGTCTGTGTCTTTTGAGAAAACGGTATCGAGATGTGCGCTCACGACGAGCAGCGGTTTTTGTGACGACCCTTTGAGCAGTCCAAGACAGTTTCCTTCGTCGTCGATCTCGACTTCAGTTAATCCGATCTCTCTGAATCTCTGACTGAAATATTCCGCCCGTTGTTGTTCGCCGAACGGGCTTGCAGGAATCGAACAGATCCGGACATGTTCCTCGGTGATTGCGTCGGCATTTGTCTCGAAGGAACGCAGTGCACGCGTCACGTGAGGCGACGACATGAGTTGAGCCACAGATTTACGCGGATGAACACTGGTCACAGCAAACTCATGATCTCGCTCTCTTCGAGCACGCCACTCGCCGCTTTGGCCCGTTCGTAGATGCGATTCACGCGACTCTCGCTCGGTTCATGCCCACGCTTCTCGAGCCAGTAGATGACGTTTGATTTTCCGCTCATCGGACCAATCTCAATTACTTGTTCCAGCCCAAACCATCCCGCCGGAACGCCTGAGTAAACGATGTCGGCCAATTGCTGATCGCCTTTCCTGTAGCTCTTGATAACCGCAGCAGCATGAACGCCGGTCGCGGTGCGAAACGCGTCGCGCCCAAAAACCGGATAGTTTGCGGGTACATTCCAACAGCACGCACGCGCCGCGGTTTTACAATACTCACCAAGACGCGACAGATCGTTATCAATCCAGCCTAGCAGTTTCAGATTCACCAGCAACTGATCGAGCGGCGTGTTACCGACGCGCTCGCCCATTCCGAGTGCTGAGCCGTGAACCTGATCCGCTCCCCCTTCGATTGCCGCAAGTGAATTGATGACACCCAGGCCACGATCCTGATGACCGTGCCAGTCGAGCCGGATGTTGCCACCCTGTTCTTCGATAATGCTCTTCACAAATCGCACGACTGCGCGCGCGCCGTCAGGTGTTGAATGTCCGACTGTGTCGCAAACGCAAACTGCCTTTGCTCCACAGCGAATGGCAGTGGTGTAGAGTGCGCGTATCGTCTCCGGTTTGGCGCGAGTCGTGTCTTCAGTGACGTACATGACCGGCAATCCCTGGCCCACGGCAAACGACACCGCTTCCTCGGTCATTTGCAGCAACTTTTCCAACGTCCAATCTTCCGCGAAAAACCGAACTGAAGAAGAGCCGATGAATGTACAGGCTTCGATTGGGATGCCGGCACGTTGCGAGATCTCGACGATGGGTATGATGTCGTTGCGATGCGTTCGCGCGGCGCAGTTGGGTCTGATCTTGAGTTTCTTGTCGGCGATCTCGCGCGCTAGTCGTTCGACTCCGGCTGCGTGTGTTCCTCCGGCGCCGGGCAGACCGATATCGGCAGTATCGATCTGAAGTGCTTCCATCAAGTGAAGCAGTTCGAGTTTCTGCTCGACGGGCGGTTCCGAAACGGAAGGCGACTGCAAACCGTCGCGCAAAGTTTCGTCGTCGATACTGATGTGGCGATTAGGCGCCTTGAGAGACGGTTCAACTGTATTCCAATCGTAAACTAACTCATCGATCGTCACTCAAAGCACCTCCAAAAGCTCGCGTTGATGGTCGATTATTTAACTCGGATTACAACAACCACAGAATTGAATGTCAAGATGAGGGTTCTTGCCATCGTCCTACTTCTGAGCTAGTTTTAGGCGGCTGCTATAAACACGTCTTAACGATCCCCAACACCGAGGCACTGTTAAAAAGTTGACGACCCCGACGGAACCATTTGATGCGTTGCTTAAATGGCTCGATCCCGATCGGGAAAAAGCTGGTCAACGCTACGAGGTGATTCGCGCCGGTTTGATACGTATATTTGTGGCCAAGGGGGTGAGTGACGCTGAGTACTATACGGATGAAGCAATCGATCGCGTAATGAAGCGATTACCCGAGATTCAAGCCAGCTACGTCGGCGACCCGGCGCGTTACTTTCATGGTGTGGCTCGAAACCTTGTTATGGAAGCCGGACGGCGGAGGGAAGTGCCCACGGATGTGTTGCCGCAAGACCTGACGCCCGCGCCACCCAAAAGCGATACGTCGGAATGTTTGACGAAATGCCTGCGGCTATTACCGCGCGAGAAGCAGGAATTTATTCTTGACTATCATCTTTACCACGGACATGAAAAAGTGGTGCATCACAGGGAAATGGCGAGCGAGCTCTCAATCTCCGAGGGTGCCCTGCGAACGCGTGCGCACCATCTACGCGTAAACCTGGAAAAATGCGTACTTCGGTGTATCGACTTTCAGGGCAAGAACAAAAGTGCAGTTCAAAGTCATAGTAATTAGCGGCCCGTGGGAGGAGTTGCCACCATCAATAAAGACCAGGAAAACGAAATAAGACGGTATTTGTTTGGGCAATTGCCGGAGGCGGACGAGGAAAGTCTCGAAATTCGGCTGTTGACCGAACCAGCCTTTGTGGAGGAATTCGATACCGTAGTTGACGAAGTGACGGATCAGTACGTCCGGAAGGAACTTGACGAGAGCCAGCGCAAGGGTTTTGAGAGAAGTTATTTGGCCACGGCGGAGGGGAAGCAGAAGGTAAGGTTTACGTCCGAACTACTTGAGCGAGCTGCGGCCGAACGCCGGCGTGCCGTTGCCGCTACGGCACCGGGATTTTTTGATCGAATACGTGCGTTTTGGCAGGTGCAGTCTTTGCGCGTCGCGGCGACGACGGCGGCGATGGTGATCATTGCGGCTGGAGCTTACCTGATCTCGTTTCCGTCGAAGAATTATGCGACGCTTAGCCTCGCGATCAGCACCGCCAGCCGTGCTGAAGGCCCTGCACCGGCGAAAGTGAAGCTTGAGTCAGGGGTGCCCGGTGTCGAAGTTACTCTCGCGATTCCTGAAGACGCGAGAGGCGCGAGGGATTATCGCGCCAAGCTGGTTACCGACGGATCCGAGCATCCTCTGGACATTGAGAAACGCGACGATCAATCGGTCACGACTAAGATTCCGGCGTCGTTATTGAATCCCGGGCAGTACGCGATTCAAGTGTCGCGCGTAAACTCCGACAGCCCCGACACCCGCATCCCCGGCAGCTACTACTTCAACGTCGATTAAATAAGGTCCCTCGGAACGTACTGTAGGGGCGGCCCTCCGTGGCCGCCCCTGTGTGGAATTCGACGCAGGGGCGGCCACGGTGGGCCGCCCCTACAGTACGTTCGATGGGGACTTATATTGCGCGGCGGCGCCGGTAGCCCCAGGCGATTCCGGTGAGGAGGAGCAGGAGAAGAGCGATGCCGACCGTATTCTGAACGGCTCGTGACGCCCCGGTGGCTGCAGGCAGGTGGATGGGTTCCTTGAACTCGCCCTGAAGTATGAAGCCGGCCCAGAAGTGCGGAGACTGCCACTCCGGATTCTGCCTCAGCGTATTCTGCGCTGAGCGCAGCGCCTCTGCCGGTCGCATGCCCTTTTGCAGCATATTTGTGTAGAAATGCTTCATCAACTCGGCAGTCGCTTCATCATCCACTTTCCACAAACTCGCTACCACACTCGAAGCACCGGCATACATAAAGCCGCGCGTCAGCCCGATCAATCCTTCGCCTCTGACGTCTTTGCCCAATCCCGTTCGACACGCACTCAACACCACGAGGTCCACCGGAGCATGGAGCCGGTAAACATCCTGCATGGTGATGAAGCCATTTTGCGGTCGTCCCGTCGTGTCGACCATCGAAAGAAAGATTCCGGAGTGTTCAGGTCTCTTTGGATTGAGTACTCCATGCGTCGCGAAATGCAGAATTGAATACTGTGATAGATCGAGCTTGTCGAGAGTTTTACGTGAAGCATCGAAGCCGCTCGCGACAAGCGATCCCGGGCCGGCTATCTCGGTGAGATTTCTTAGCTCACGTTTCGTGTATAGCAGCGGCTGAATACTGTTTGGATCAAATTTGTCGCCCTCCAATTCGATATCGCGCCATGCGTGTTGCCATTTGGCATTTGGGTTAGTATCCGTCGCTGCGAGAAGTTCTCCGGCGTTCGCATCTTTGAATTGCGCATAGTTCGATGCAAAGACCGGATCACCAAAAGCGGCGAGCACCTTTGTACCGCGCCGGCGTTGCTGCTTCTCCTGACGCAACTGTCCCAGAATCGAGGCCGACGGAACGTTTACGATCTCGTACTTCGCAATCAACGGCTCATTGTTGGTTGAAGCATCCAGCAACAACTGAAACGGTATGTAGTTTAGTGGACCATCCGCTACCAGGATGATTCGTTTTCTGTTCAAAGCAGTGGCTACGGGAGCAACAACTAATTGACTCAGTGCGCCGATTGCTCGTTCTAATTCAGCTTCGTTGCCGGCTTTCGGAGAATTCGACAGCAATTCATAAACTCGCCGCACTGCATCGTTGACATTCTTTTGTGGTCCCAACTTATAACTCTTGAACTCGTTCCGGGTGACAGTCCACGCGTAACTGTTCTCCGCACCCAGAATGTACTCGAGCAAGACGTCGTCGTCGGTCAGGACATATTCTTCAATTCGGTGCAAATCCCACGCAGTGGGTCGGCTGATTTCATCGTAGGCGGGGAAGCGCGATCGGATAGTGTCGGTGATGATCTTGTACTCAGCTTCCAGACGTGCGATCTCGTCTTCTAGAGCTTTTAGTTTCTCTGGCTCGGCTGATTGCGCGAGAAGTTTAATCCGATCGTTCTCTCTTATTCGGATTACCTGTTGCAACGATTTTTGTCGAGCCGCGAGCTTGGGATCGATACCAGGCGCCAGGTTGACCTGCATCGCGAGTAACATTTCAGACAGGGTGCGGGCTCGACCAAGTTCACTTGTCTCAAACGCCTTAACTGCAAATCCGCGCGATGGCTGTGTCTCGTGCTGCTTCATCAAGCATTCGATGTAAGCTTCATAACGCTCCTGCACACTCGCCGAGAAGGCAGACATCAAATCGGTACTAGTCGACCCGCGTCTGACGCCTTCCGTGACATCGATCGATTGTCGCAGGTGCTCACTTGCAGCATCGTAATCGCGCGACTTCATTTCCAGCTTGCCCAACGCGTAGTAAACGGCTGACTGGTTTACGCGGTCCTGTTGGCTGATAAAAGCCTTTAAGGCTTGCTGGTAATAATCCCGCGCAGGATTTTTCAGACCCTGGCGATGAAATGTCTGGCCCAACAAAGCCAGTATGCGAGCTGCCTCGTTGGGATTCCCGGTTTCGGTGTATATCTTCAGGGCCGATTCCAAATCATTGCGCGCCGCTGCGTATTCACCGCGCTCGATATGAACTCGACCGAGAATTTCGAGCACGCTCGCAGTTCCAAGGGGAATCTTATACGCCTCCCGAGCTTCTTCCAGGTAAGTTATTGCCTGATTGAGATCTCCGGAAAGCAAAGACAATAGTCCTAGACCGCGGTTGGTGTAGCCAATTCCAATTCGATCCTCGCCTCGTCGATAAAGATCCAGTGCTCTTTGATATTGCATCACCGCGTTGTCGAGTGATCCATTCTCCATGAATGAAGCGCCTAAACCCGTGGCAATCCTGCCCATTTCCGTTAGATCAGCCTGTTCGTCCAGCATGGGGTAGGCTCGACCAAGGTAACTAATACATGATTCCCAATCCGCTTTGCGATATTCGACAAAACCTAATGAAATGAGTACCGAGGCTTGCTTGGCCCTATCATTCAATCCGCGCCAGAGTGCGAGCGCCTGCTCGAAATTTTCACTTGCCTCGCTAACTAAGTTCTGAGCGAAGTAGTAAGTCCCGATTTTGTCATAGGCACGCGCGATGCCGGTTTTATTGTTCTGATTCTTCCAGATGGCCAGAGCTTCCTGGGCGGTGACCACTGCAGTAGCATGATTGGATAGATTTTGCAGATCGCTAAGAATCAGCAGTGCCTCTGCCTCGCCTGCTGCATAATGAATCTCTCTGCTTGATTTGATAGCTTGATCGAGTGCTAACTGCGCGAGATCGAGATAGTCGGGCGCATTTGGATCCTTGCTGGGCGGCATATTCAAATAGGCAGCTGCGGAACCAGTCAGATTGTCGATTACAAGTTGAGGATCGGGTGACTGTTGCAGCAACTCCAGAGCCTGGCGATGACTGGCAACGGCGGCCTTCGTATCGCTCAAGAGCAATTGCAGACCGCCGGCGCGAGTCAAACTACGAGCAGCTTCAAGCGTCTCTCCCTTGCTGAGCGCGAGTCGGGTGGATTCTTCCAGTTCGTTTAAGACACTCCTGCGCTCTCCCACTGTTGAGGGGTTGCCGTTTGGGCCTGGCGAGGTCTGCCCCATCACTGCCCCGAGGCTCGCTGAACGCCTCGGGGCATTTACTTCCAGCAGGGCAAGACTCAAAAGAACCAGCAGTAGTGCGACTGTCACTCTCATTGGTTACGAACCATTTGGATCAGAGACCAGGGGCTGACCGTCCAGGAAATCTTCGCTTACCTGGAACGGCACGTCTTCGTCTTTGGTCTTTACTACGCTGGTGAAGGGCGGGTAGTTTTTAATACTCGGGCAACTACAATTCGCGGCGCCGAATGGATCGTCTGGTCCCTTACTGCCCATCGGCGAATCGGGACCCGGTTTTGCTAAACTTCCATCACTTGTAAACACCTGCGATCCGATTTGGCCGATCAGTGCGAGAAGGTTGTCGGTGTTGATTTCTGTGGAATGTTGCGGAACTCTCGGTTTTCCCTTGGCTCCGAGTTCCTCTGCCCTGGTTTTACGCATGGTCTGTTTGAAATAGACTTCCAGAAACTCCCGCCACTTGGTCTTTTCATTGAGCCGGTAGTCCTCGTACTGTTCTTCCCACATGTGGTCAGTTGGTCTCGTCCAGGGGAAATAGATCGAATGGCCGTGGGAGTATTGGAAAGCAGGGCCGGCAAACGCCGCCAGAGTGACAATCTTTCCACTGCCTTTTTCGAGTACGTTAATCATGCCCTGACAAACTTTGACAATATCCGCCAGCGTGGGAATAGCCTTTAGACCTGCCTGTATTAGTTCATCCCTGGTTGCCTCAGCCTCTGACTCGATCTTTATTAGATCAGCCTCGATTAGACCAGTAACTAATCCAACACATCGGTTCTTGAGCGAGAAGCAAAAATCGTAAAGATCGACGTATTCCTCCTGATAGAAGCTTTGAGCGTCCCAATGGGCCAGAAGAATGAGCTGTTTGGGGATCGGGTTTGTGGTTTCCAGGCCCTTAATCAAACTGTCGGCCAGTTGATTTATTGGCTCCTCGGTGTCCGGCACCTTATTCAGATTGGTTAGGCACAGGTCATACGGGTACCCGGCCAATTGAAAGTCGTAACTATTGTAGAGACTGTAGTAAAAGATCTTGCTCAACATCGTTTCGACGTTAGTTTTCGGATACCGCGATATTTCAGGGAACGCCTCGGCAAGCCGCAAGCGATTGGCCCTCCTGCGATTTCCCTTGTTGCTGTTCGTACCGTTACTGGTGCCGTTGCGCGGGATTAGTTTCAGCAATTTGGCATTAGTGTCTTCGCGTTCGAGGAGTTTGTTGACCTCTTCGAGGATTTTAGTCAGGAGGGCTGGCTTTGGTTGGGTTTCAGGGTTGAATGTTTCCAGATCTCTGACAGTTCCATCTGACAAGTTTCCCCGAATGAACTCCGCCACCGGCTCAGTCGGTTTGGACAATCTTGCGACCAGACTCTGCTTGCCGTCACGATTTCCATGATTCCCGTTAACGTCATCAGGCGCGATTCCGGCGTTCAGATCATTGAAGACACGAATCAGAATCTGTTTGTAAGGCAGATTCCCCACATACGTGGGACCCTGCGAAGCCAACAGGTAGTTGGCCGCGCCTTTTAGTTCGTAGGCGACCTCCATCGCGCTCATCGAGCAACTGTGGAGAGTTATCAATTCAACCTGGCCCGGCTCGCTATCGTGTTCAACGTCGGCATTGAAAGTGCGCAAGACTTCGCCCAGCTTGGTTAGCGTCAGCGCCTTTTTGGCAGCGTGATCGTCGAAAAGAAGATTGTCGTTGCCGACGACCTGACCATGTCCGAGAATGAAGAGCATGTAGTGTCGAGCGGGATACTCCTCACGGCAGAACTTCAGGAAACTTTCGAGTGCTTTATCAGGATCCTGTTCTGTTTCCATTTCAGCCTTGGGCTTGGGTGGATCAAACGTCGTGCCCTCAGGAATCCATTCAGGTTTTGCCGTAACGTGAGCGATTACTTTTTTTCGAATTTCTTCGTTGCCATCCCCCCACAGTCGATCTAAGACCAGATCCCTAATAAACGGATTGTTACTTTGGAAGCCGACCTCCGATAGGTTTGGGTTCCAGAATTTGCTTACGTGATTAACGTCGAAAACGTGTGTTGGTGTATTCGGATCGTGGGGATCAAAGTGAGCAATCACATTTGCATCCGGATGATATCCCGCGTCCTTGATGGCTTTAAGTTGCGAAACAATGGTGGAAGCCAGTGGGTTATCGCTGGCGAAATAGAACATCAGCGTCCATTCTTTACTCTTCATCGCTAGATCCTCCTAAGGGAGTTGGGAGTCAAATAACGTTCTGGGAAGACTCTCCAGGCTTCGAAAGGTTGTGCTTCCCTAGAGACGCTAAACAGGTTAGTCGTACAGAAGACCGAGGGTGCTCTGGGCAATTGCGATGCGAATCAGAGGTGGCGACAAGGCTATTCCTATGTTGTCGACCTGTCAATACTTCTGTAGCGCAGCGCTGGAAAACTCAAAGACCGATCCCGGTGACAATTTCTCTCCAACCCGAAGCCTTCACTTCTTAATGTCGAGGTAGGCAAAAACATGTCCGATGTAAATAGAGGGTGTGGTTTTGACGGATCGGTTTGCTGTGTTATAGCCTCTCACGCAATTCAGCTTGCTTTTAATTCCCGACAGCAGGGACCAATCAAGTAACTGTGGCAGTCAAAACAATCGCCCTGGGGTCTGATCGTGCGGCAAAGATCATGGCAGTGCGTGCCAGTGTTGCACGTGTAGCCACCATTGACCCCGATTGGGCTAATGCGAACGTTGTCGCAAGGCGTGTTGAAACCAATCTTCCGGCAATGCCGCTTACCGATTGGCAACTGATGCAGGGAGCACGTGAACGAGCGCTGGCGGCACGCGACTCGTTGCAAAGTCGAAGGCTGGAAGCCGACATTTACGTCGGTCTTGAAGGCGGTTTCCATTCAGTCTCAATTGAAGGCGAATGGCACACGTTTCTGCGCGGTTGGGCATTTGCGACTGACGGAGAACAAAGCGCATTTGGCGCCGCACCGTCAATTTCGGTACCTCCAAAGATAGTGAAGACGGTGGTCGAGGGCCGCCGCGAGCTGGGAGCTGTGATCGACGACGTGACCGGCGGTCACGATATCCGCAGCAAGCAGGGAGCATGGGGAGTTTTATCACGCGATCTTGGTGACGCGTTCGATGAGTTTTGAACTGGCGCTGATTGCCGCGTTTGCGCCTTTTTACAACCCCAGACTTTACAAACGATCAGACCAAGATGGATGAACTAGTCGGACAAGTGAATCACGAAGAACCACCACCACGCTCACGCGGGAATGCAGGTTGGGTGGAAGTAATTGCCGGATCGATGTTCTCAGGAAAATCAGAAGAACTGATCCGGCGTTTGCGCCGCGCGAAGATTGCGCGTCAGAAAGTACAGGTATTTAAACCGGAAATAGATTCACGTTTCTCGGAGAGCCAGATTGTTTCGCATTCAGAGATGCGTCATGACTCGGCAAACAGTCGCTCGGCGGCGGAGGTGCTCGCCAAGATCGATCCGGATACTGAGGTCGTGGGGATTGATGAAGGACAGTTTTTTGACAATGAACTCGTCGAGGTAGCCAACACTCTCGCGCGCCGCGGCGTGCGCGTGATCATTGCCGGACTCGATCAGGATTACACCGGTCAGCCATGGGAACCAATGCCGCAGCTTTTGGCGATTGCCGAATACATCACCAAGACTCATGCCATCTGTATGAAGTGTGGCCAGCCGGCAAACTATTCACAGCGCACCTTCGCACTCCGAGGAGCGAGTCGCAGTCGGCGCGTCTGACAAATACGAAGCGCGCTGTCGAATGTGCTTCGTCCCCCACGCCGACGCCCCCACCGTCCATGATTAATTTAAAAGCCGCGGATGAACGCGGATGAACGCCGATCTGCGTTTATCCGCGTAAATCCGCGGCCTAAAACTGCTTGGCAACGCAACGCGGTCCAATCTCGTCTTAAGCCGCAAGAAGTCTTCATTAGTAACGTTCTTCTAACCACAAGTTAGTGGTCCAACGAGTGGTCTCCCCACAGTCCATTTCGCCTAAACCCAGGAGTACGACAATGAAGTCAAAACACCTATTCGCAATCGCGTTTTTCTCTCTTTTAATTGGTCTCCCTTTAGGACTCTTCATCAAAGCAACGGCCCAGGATTCCGCCAAGCCACAGGGTGCTACGTCGGGCTACACATTATCTGGTCCATATACCCATGAAAACTTGACGGTGTTTCTGGTGCATGGGAAAGACCTCACTGACAAGACCTTTCTTACTTTGCAGGAAGCTCTCGAGGCAAAGAAGGCGCGAGTTTATGAAACAAAAGACGTGAACAAACTCGCCATTGAGAATTTTTCCAACCAGGACGTCTACGTTCAGGCAGGCGATATCGTCCGCGGTGGTGAACAGGACCGAATGATCTCGGTCGACTTTATCGTGCCGCCAAAATCCGGACGCATGCCGATCGCGGCATTTTGTGTCGAGTCAGGCCGCTGGAATAAACGAGGAAACGAAGAAGCCGCGACTTTCAGCAGCTCTGAAAACGCAGTTGCCTTAAAGGAACTGAAACTTGCTGCGAAACGGGAAGCCTCGCAACAGGCGGTTTGGAAGAATGTAAAAGTTGCTCAAGAGAAGTTGGGCCGCAACGTCGGTGCGAGCGTCGCAGACTCTGCGTCAGCGTCCAGTTATGAGTTATCAGTCGAAAGCTCAAAGGTAAAAGAAACGACCGCGGAGTACATCGAAGTGCTTCAAGGAATCGTGCGAGGCAAGAGCGATGTGATTGGTTATGTCTTTGCGATCAACGGTCACGTCAACAGCGGGGATGTATATGCGTCGCGCGGGCTGTTCATCAAGCTTTGGCCCAAGCTGCTCAAGGCCAGCGCAGTTGAGGCAATTGCCGAATTGAAGAAGGATCTCGAAGTGAAACCGATCGCGAGTGAGACTGTTGAGACATTTCTGGCCGAAGCAGAGAAGCCAAATGCTGCCGCCAAAGAAGTGACGAAACGCGTGAAGGTGGTAACACGGGAAGACAAGAACAACATCTTCTTCGAAACTCAGGATAGTGCGCAGAAGGATGGCTGGGTTCACCGAAACTACATCAAGAAGCAATGACCAATGACCAATCTCGCCTTTTGGTCATCATGGTCCATCCCAAAAAATCACATGGCGAGCGACTTGTTCACGAGTCGCTCGCCATCTCGGTTATGAGGACATGCACTCAGCATGCAGTCGTGAGGGATTTAGGTCGCGCGTGGGGTATTTTCTTTGCGACGCTTCAATTGTTATGACTTTAGATCGGCAAACATTTCGAAAATTTTTTCGCGAGGAAGTTAGTGAGGACTTACTCGATAACGCGGAAAGAATAATTGTCGATGAACTCGTCTGCACCTGAGTCTAAAACGCCACTTAGTTTGACCTGGTAATCTCCCGGGCTGAGCATTTCTCCGGTAACAGTAAACGGAACAACTCGCTGCTCACCCTTTGCCTCGATCGTCAGTTCGTCAGAGACTTGCAACGACTTGTTCTCGCGGAATAGTTCTGACTTGTAGTTTCGAAAAGTGGGATTCTTTAATTCCAACTCGAGTTTGACCCTCGCCCCTTTGGGCGAAACGATCACGCGTTGAGTATTCGAACTTTCTGATCCAGCCGAACCGGGCAGTAGGGTAACAGTTACTACCTCAGAGTTGGTTTTCTGAACCACACATGCTTCTCGTTTATTTACGAGTCCTCTAACCAGGATTATCCCGGCACAGCCAACGACGGCGGCCAAAACGGCCAGCGCCGACCACCGGCGAACTGGTGTCCGCAGGAGCGGGAAAGATTGAACCGGAATTGGAAGCTCTTCACGTTCGGTGAGGTTTATCCGCGAGTTCGCGTACTGTTGCAGCAGTTTGCCAAAGCGCAGGTTCTTTTGCCGTTCGGCTGTGATCAGGAAGTGACGCTCAAACTGCTCCTGCTCGAGCGCCGATAATTCGCCTGCCAGATACTGATCGATCAACTCCTCTTCAACGACCAGAAGCTCTTCGTATACGCCCGGCTCTGTCAGAATTCGTTCTTCAAATTGCGTTTTGTAATCCCCATCCAAAGTGCCCAACAGAAAATCGCGCATCTCTTGTCTTTCGATTTCGGGATTCAAATTATTCTCTCCGGGCGACGGGTTCGCTTCTGTTATTTATGACTGAAAAGGACCGGTTATTTCACTACAGGGAATCTTGGATGCATTTCTCAATGCATTCTTTCAGAGTTACTCGAATGCGATAAACCCTTATACGCAATGCGTTTAAGGAGATGCCGAGCTCCTCGGCAAGCGCTTTCCGCCGTTCCGTTTGAGTCCGACCTTTGGCACCGTAATCCTTGAGCAACAAAGTTCGATCCTCTTCGCTAAGCCGTTCGATACAGCGTTCCAGGCAGCGATATTCCAGCTCAGCGCGACCGGAATCAGACGATGGCGGAGGAGACTGCGGCTGTTTTCTTCGCAGGTGCTCCAGGTAGATCTTATTCGCAACCCCGAAGAAGTAACGCGCACGGTCGCCTGTGAATTCGTTTTGAATCTCGTCGAGTTTGCGGGTGACACGGTTGATGGTCTCGTCGGCAAGTTCTTCAGGATCGATGCATCCGCGACCAGTGAAGATCTTGATCAGACGACTTCGAATTTGTTCGTACTTGATGCCGGCCTGTTCACGATCAGAATCAAGCCAATCAAGCAGCGCGTCGAAAGCCTCTTGCGAGAGCGACCAGTTTTTGTGCATCCGGTGGCGTGGGAGCCCTGGAATACTCCGAAAGGACGTAAGGACGTAGATCTACTAAAACTCGCAGACAGTTAGCTTATAGTGGCGAGTATGTCAACAATAAAACCGGTTGGGGTGGTTTTAGATCGAGGATTCGATCGGAATGGGGCAAATCGCCACACCTGCTCATTGCCAGATTGCCAATTTTCGATTGAGGCAATTGGCAATCGGAAATTGGCAATCGGCAATACCTGTTAGTGTTGAACTTTGGTCGAGTAGAGAATGCCGTACATCGCGTCTTTGTGACGCTCAAAGTCTTTACCTTGGGTAGCAAGCATCAGGTTGATGCCCTGAACCTGTCCGAGGTACTTGCGGTACGCAAGCCATTGGAGCCGGCGATGACCATCAGGCTTTTCCGGATTGGCTTCACGAAACAGAACACCAGTGAGCCCGTCGATCTCCAGCCATTTAACTTCGTCTACTTCACCATTCTTCGCTCGGCTCTGGGCCTGCTCGAATGCGGCGTCAGTCGCAGCGTCGACCGGGAACTTTTCATCCATCGGTGAGATGCTGACGATCAAATTCGCTGCATCACCACCACCTGGCGATCGCCACATGAACGACTTCGACTCGTTCTCTGACTCGGTCCAATTTGGCGGGACTGTCCACGACATCCCTTGTCGATCCCACTTTGCCTGTTGACCACCGGCAAGCGCTGCAGTTTGTGCGGCAGTGGGCTGAGCCTTTTCAGCAGATCGAGAGCTTGAACTACTCGAATTAGATGAATTGGCATTGGAACTCTTTCCGTGGAATCTCTCGGAAAGATTACACAGGGAAAGGGCGAACCCGAGCAGGAGCAGGACCAGAATGTGTTTCATGCGCAGACTTCTATTCGAAAACTCGAATGAAAGTCAATACTTGTGTTATCCTGTTTGCCTTCCCTTCTTATCCACCCCCTGATAAATAACGCGCGTAAGCGCTAACTCTTCGGAGACTGCCAATATGAAAAACACCGACGTCAGACCGCCGGTCATTATGCTTGTGTTAGCCATTTCAATCGTCGTTATTGCAGCGAGTGGTTGTGCGCGTGGTCCATCAGCTAATGCCAACCTAAACACGAATGTAAACGTTAACGTAAACGCCAATGCGACCGGGGCAAACATCAATGCCAGCACCGCTCCTTCAACCATCGCCGCACGCGAACCCGACAGTTATCGGGCGACGCTAGTCTTTAGCGCAGAAACTGAAGGTGGCGACAAGGCAATCGGTATCCCAACTCTGACTGCGGAAGTTGCCAAGAGCGGAGCCGACAGGCGACTGGCTTTCAAATTACCGGACGGATCGGATCTCGTTTATCTCGAGAAAGCCGGCGTGCAATACGGAATCGCTCCGGCGCGTAAACAGTATGCCGAGTTAACCCCAGAAGCGACCGGGTTCCAAATTCACAAGTTGATGACGCCGGGTCAACTGGTGTCGTACCTCGATAGGCTCAAAGGCATCGAATTTGTCGGCGAGGAACAACAGAAGGGCAGAACAGCGCTGAAGTATCGCTACGCGCGTACGGCTCAAACACAGACATCTGCGGGCGAAGTCAAAACTGAGTCGTTTATCTACGTCGACAAAGACACCGGACTGCCGCTTCGCGCGGAACTTTTTGGTGAAGCGACTGGTAATGTTCAGGGAGTTAAGGGTGCCTCGATTGTCGCTGAGATGCAGAACATTTCGACGACTGTCGATCCAACTCTTTTCGAAATTCCTGCAGGCATGAACAAAGTGCCTGAGGCGCAGGTTAGAGCGCAGGTGAATGCAGTGACGAATACAGTGGCAGCGGTGCTGAGAACTCTGCTGATGAACATGAATACAGCGCCACCACCATCGTCGTCGTCACCGACAGCATCACCAACAGTGTCACCAGCGACGAGTCCGAGTCCAAGATAGGTGAAGGTAAGAAGATGAGATACGTTGTCATACTCCTTGTCGGGATTTTGCTTGGCGGCGGCGCTACGGTCTTTTTCCTGGGCACGCCGCCGGCGAAGGCGGTGCCCGGACAGCCAGTTCAGGCGCCAAACCAGGGAGGTAATCCGCCGGGCACGGTGGTCGTAGCTCTTGAACAGAGTTTCGTCGACTCTGTGCTCGCGACGACATTCAGTGGTCTCGGCACGCCGACGTTTCAGTTGGGCCAAACTCGAAGCGATGGCGAGCGCGTCGAGAACGCTGCATTCCAGGGTGGCTGCACAAACTCGATAACGCTTTTAGCTGAGGGCAGTGGTACGAAGACCGGCGTGCAGTTTCGCAAAGACAATATTTACGCGCCCCTCGCGTTTACGGGGAGCTACAACCTCGCCGGCAGTTGCATGCAGTTCACGGGCTGGGCGCAGACGACTATCAAGTTAAATTTCGACCAGGAGAAGCAGACTGTTTTCGGTTACGTGAATGTGGACGGGGTGAATCTCGAAGGTGTGAATCCGGTCGCGAATAGTTTCGTGACTGTGTTTGTCCAGGGTGCCATCAATCAAAAAGTGAATCCACTGATTCTTGTGGCCGAGCCGCAACTCTCGTTGATGATTCCGGTTAAGGCAAGCAATGGGGCAGTGAAAGCGCGCGCCAAAGATGTGCGCGCCGAGATTCTCGATGGTTCACTAAAACTGTATTTGACGTATGAGTTCAGTGGGGTGAAGGATCAGGGGACGTAGAATCTGTGGATGAGTTTGCAGACGCGGCCAGCAACCGTTGCCTTTCGAAGTGGTCTGCAATCTCTTCCGCAGTTTTTCGCCCAACGAAAGGCGTCAACTCGTTAACTGCTGCACGCGAGATGCGTTGAATCGAACCAAAGTGACGCAACAGTCTTCCTTTGCGTTTATCTCCCACACCCGGAATCGCCGTTAATTCAGAAGTAAAGTCGCGCAACTCGCGGCGCTTGCGATGATAAGTAACCGCAAAACGGTGCGTTTCATCGCGCACCATTTGCAAGAGACGCAGGATCAGCGAGTGTGAATCGAGATAGATCGGTTCATCTTCACGGCCCTTCATCAGCAGATACGCAACATCGTTGTGTCGTTGCGGCGGCTTGACGATGCCGACCATCGGAATCGCTTCGAGGCCGAGTTCACTCATCGCACTCGCTGCAGCATTCAGTTGCGCTTTACCGCCATCGATCATGATTAGGTCGGGCAGCGGCTTTCCTTCTTCGAGCAGCCGCCGGTAACGTCGCGTTACCACTTCGTGCATCGACGCGACGTCATTCGCTCCTTCAACACTTCTGATCCTGAACTTGCGATACTCAGCACGATTCATCTTGCCGTTGTCGCAAACAACCATGCCGGCGACATTCTCAGCGCCTTGAATGTGCGAGATGTCAAACGACTCGATTCGCGCGGGAAAATGCGGTAGCTCGAGAGTTTCCTGTAATTCCTCGAGCACTCGCTTCATATCGGGTTTAAGAATTCGGAAGCGTTGTTCGAAAGCGAGCTTGGCATTCTTGTCGACGAGATCGATCATGTCGCGCTTCTCACCGCGTTGCGGATCGAAGATTTTTACGCGACGGCCTTTTCGTTTCGTTAGGGCTTTCTCGAGCAACTCACGATCGTGGAAATCAACCGGCACGTAGATCTCGCGCGGTACGTAATCCGATGCGTAGTATTGTGAAAGAACATCACTCAGAAATTCCGCTGGATCGAAAGCATCTTCAGACAAGTCTTCCCAGAAAAACTCTCGACGACCGACGATGTTTCCTTCACGCATCGTGAAAAGTTGCAGCGCGAGACGTTGACCTTCACGGTAGTAACCAAAGATGTCGATGTCGCTTTCGGAAGTGGTTGCCATCTTCTGTTGCTCCGAAAGCCTGATGACGGTCTTGCGCAGATCTCGATACTTCGCGGCGAGCTCGTATTGCGTCGCATCTGAAGCTTCAAACATGCGCGACTCGAGTGCGTCTGCGAGTTCTCTGTTGCGTCCTTCGAGTAGCAGTCTTACGTCGCGCACAGCTTCCTGATACTGTTCCGGCGTGCACAGTCCCTTGACGCACGGACCAAGGCATCGTTTGATGTGATACTCAAGACACGGTCGCGGCGCTTTGCCGTCAATCTCGATGTCGCACGTGCGCAGCTGAAACGTTCGGTTGATCAGATCGATCGTTCGGCGCGCCAGACTTGCGGGCAGAAATGGACCAAAGTAAAGTGCGCCGTCACGTTGAATGCGACGTGTGATTACCACTTTTGGAAACGGCTCGTTGATGGTGAGTTTCAGGTGCGGGTACGACTTATCGTCCTGAAGCTTGATGTTGTAACGCGGCTTGTGCTGTTTGACGAGTGACGCTTCCAGAATTAATGCTTCAACTTCGTTGTCGGTAACAATGAACTCGAGGTCTGCGATCTGTCCGACGAGGGCGTCAGTTTTCCGATCGAACGGACGGGCACGAAAGTAAGAGCGAACGCGGCTGCGCAGGTTCTTGGCTTTTCCGACATAGATCACCTTTCCGGCCGTGTCTTTGTGTAAATACACGCCGGGAGAAGTCGGAATTTCCTTGAGTTTCTCTTCGATATTCACTTTCTTCTGATGCTATTTTAGCTGAGGCGAATGCAATTTCCACTTACCGCTCCTGCAAACAAGCCGTTTGACGCCGTTGGTTTTGGACTCAACGCCGTCGATCACCTGATCGTCGTGCCGGAATATCCTGCCTTCGATACAAAGATGCGGCTCATTGATCATAAGCAATCAGCCGGAGGCCAAACTGCGAGCGCGATGGTGGCGTTGCGGCGCCTGGGATTGAAAACGGGTTACGCTGGACGTTTCGGATCGGATCCTGCGGGCCTCTTTGGTTTCCAAACATTGAAAGACGACGACGTAAACGTCGATTATGCCGAAATCGTTGAAGACGCGCGAAACCAGATCGCGTTCATCACGATCGACGGGCGTAGCGGCGAGCGAACAATAGTTTGGGACCGCGACGAGAGACTCGCATACACGCGTGAAGAAGCTCCGGCTGAGTTTGGCGGACTCGGTAAGGTGTTGCACCTTGACGCTCACGATCCGCCGGCGTGCGTTGCCGTAGCACAAGCGGCACGCAAAACCGGTACGATCGTTTCCGCCGACATCGACAACGTTTACGAAGGACTTCCCGAACTTCTTCCGCTCATCGACATCATGATCGGATCGAAGGAGTTTCCGCGACGAGTGACGGGTGTCACAGATCCACGCGCCGCGCTCGTGGAGTTAAAGACCCGTTTTGGTTGTGCACTCGTTGGCATGACGATCGGCGCCGCAGGCGCAGTTGTTTATCACGAAGGAACCTTTATCGAATCGCCGGGCTTCGAAGCTCCCGGTGGTTGTAAAGATACAACTGGCGCCGGCGACGCATTCCACGCCGGGTTTCTCTACGGCTTTCTCAACGGTGAAGACATCGAAACGAGTATGAAATTCGGCAACGCCGTCGCCGCAATCAAATGCAGTGCCCTTGGCGCACGCACCGCTCTGCCGACGAAATCCGAACTGGAGAATTTTTTAGCTCCGTTCAGCGAACTGTAGGGGCGGCCCTCCGTGGCCGCCCTCGGTTGAGCCGTGGGATTCAAGAAACCACGACCTCGGGTTTGGCGAACACGATTTCCAACCGAGGGCGGCCACGGAGGGCCGCCCCTACAGTTACGCCCAATGCTTCCGTTATAATCCCGGCGCAAATCCGAAGCCCTAAACCTCAGAGGAAAAATGAAAGTCATTTTATTAGTAGCCAGTCTGCTTCTCTCAACGCTTGTGATGCCTGCGCCACAATCCACCGCCGACATCGTTTTCAAAAACGGCAACGTCTACACCGCGAACGACAAGTCAGCGAAAGCACAGGCGATCGCAGTTAAAGGCGACAAGATCGTCTTCGTCGGCACGAACGAAGCCGCACAGAAATTCGTCGGTGCAAACACGCGCGTTGTCGATCTAAAAGGCAACACAGTCCTGCCGGGATTTACTGATTCACACCAACACCTCTCCGGCGTCGGCCAGCGCGAAATGACGCTCAATCTCGAGGGCACGACGAGCCTCGAAGATTTTCTGGCAAAGGTGAAAGCACGAGTGGACCAGGCGAAACCAGGAGACTGGATCACTGGTCGCGGCTGGATCGAGACCCACTGGAAACCGCCCGTTTTCCCGACGCGTTCGGACCTCGATAGGGTGTCGCCTAACAATCCTGTGATCCTGGGCCGCGCTGATGGCCACGGCGCAGTGGCAAACAGCGCTGCACTAAAACTGGCGGGCGTCGACAAGTCCACTCCGAATCCCTTCGGTGGCGAGATCTCAAAAGACAAAGACAACGGCGAACCAAACGGCATGCTGCTCGATAGTGCACAGGGATTGGTCCGCAGGCATGTTCCACCAACGACACGGGCAGAAGCTGAACGTGCAGTCGAGCTCGGAGTAAAAAGAAATATAGAGCTCGGTTGGACACAGATTCAGGATGCAGGCGGCAGCTTCGCCGATGTCGACATTTTCAAAAAGCTCTACGCAGCCGGAACAATCAAGCTACGCATCTACAAATCGGTCTATGGACCAGGACCAAACGCGACTCGTCTGATTAATGAAGGTCCAACCATCGGTGAATTTGGAAATCGTCTGACGGTCAGGTCGATCAAAGTGGTCTCTGACGGCGCACTCGGTTCACGTGGAGCGGCGTTGCTCGGACCCTATTCCGACGCCCCCGACACTTCCGGATTTCTGACAGTAAAAGTCGAAGACTTGCGACCGATGCTCGTCGATGCCTTGCGCAAAGGCATTCAAGTCGAAACACACGCAATCGGTGACAAGGCGAATCGTTTCATCCTCGATGAATATGAAGCTGCGTTGAAAGCTGTGCCGGCGTCGGAAAGAAAAGTTGCGGATCCACGCTGGCGTGTTGAGCACGCACAGATTGTGAATCCGGCCGACATCCCGCGTTTTGCGAAACTCGGAATCATTCCGTCGATGCAGCCGTCACATGCGATTGGCGATCTTTTCTTCGCGCCGAGTCGAATTGGCATCGATCGTCTGGCCGGAGCGTATGCCTGGGAAAGTTTTATCAAGTCGGGCATCGTCGTTCCGGCGGGATCTGATGCGCCGGTTGAGCGTGGTGAGCCGATGATCGAGTTTTACGCAGCCGTGGCGCGCAAAGATCAGAAGGGCTTTTCCGGCGAAGGATGGCATCCGGAAGAAGCCGTGACTCGTGAACAAGCGCTCAAGATGTTCACCATCTGGCCCGCGTATGCTGCGTTTGAAGAAAAGCTGCGCGGCACGATCGAAGTCGGAAAACTGGCAGATCTAACAATCCTCTCGGCCGATATCATGACGATCCCCGCACCGGAGATACTGAAGACGCGCAATGTGATGACAGTGATCAACGGGGAGATTGTTTATGAAGCAAACAGCTCCCAATCCGTAAACTAAGTTAGACAGGATTTACAAGATTAGCAGGATTACCAGGATTTATCCTGTACATCTTGAAAATCTTGTTAATCCTGTCCAAATAGGAGGAAAGCATGAAATCACGTCGACATTTCCTCTCGCTTGCAGGCAAGAGTCTTGGTCTTGCCGCGCTTTCCACTCCAACCATCGGCGCGCTGCTGAAAGAAGTTGAAGCTGCTACGCGAAGTGTTGCGCATCTGACGCCGGAACAAGTCGCGATGGACGAAGACTACTGGTCCATCATCCAGAATTCGTTCTCCGTCACGCGTGGTATTGTGAATCTGAATAACGGCGGCGTCTCGCCGAGCCCGCGCATCGTCACCGAAGCTCTCGTTCGTTACATCTGGCAGCAGGAAGATGCGACTGCCTACACGATGTGGCAAATACTGGAGCCGCAGTCAGAAACAATTCGCACCGGGTTGGCTGAGATGTTTGGTTGCGATCGCGAGGAGATTGCGATCACGCGCAATGCTTCAGAGTCGCTCGAGATTCTTTTGATGGGAATGGATTTCAAACCGGGCGACGAGATCCTCACCACGACACAGGATTACCCGCGAATGTTGACCACATTGCGACAGCGTGAGCGTCGCGAAGGTCTCGTCCTGAAGATGGTGAAGATTCCGATTCCACCAAAAAATTTGAACGAGATCACGGGGGCCTTTGAAAGAGGAATCACGAGTCGAACGAAACTTATTCTCGTTTCGCATCAAGTAAACATTACGGGCCAGATTACTCCTGTCAAAGCGATCTGCGAAATGGCGCGTGCAAAGGGAATCGAGACGGTTGTTGATGGCGCACATTCGTTTGCGCAGTTTGACTTCAAACAGAAGGATATTGGCTGCGATTATTTTGGTACAAGTTTGCACAAGTGGCTTTACGCGCCGAAAGGCAGCGGGTTGCTTTATGTAAAGCGCGACAAGATCGAGAAGCTTTGGCCGTTGATGGCGGCCGAGTCTAAGCAGGCGAACGACATTCGGAAGTTTGAAGAGATCGGCACCCACTCTGCGGCGCCACGGCTCGCGATCGGTGAGGCGTTGCTGTTTCATAACGGCCTTGGCGGTAAGCGCAAGGAAGCGCGATTGAGATACTTATCGCGCTACTGGATGAACCGTCTGAAGGACGTACCGAAAGTTAGTTTCAACACGTCGTTTGATCCTAACCAGTCGTGTGCGATCGCGAATGTGAATATTGCAGGGCTTGACCCGACGGCGATTGGCAGTTACCTCTTCAACAAGCATCGGGTTTTCACGACCCCGATCGTCCACGACGAATTCAAGGGCATACGCATCACACCCAACGTTTACACCACCCTCGGCGAGCTGGACCGGTTCTGCAACCTGATGGAGTCAATCGCCCGGAACGGCATTCCAACGTAATCCGTATAGTTCAGTGTAATCCGCGGCTAATATTGCTAGAATGCTTGCGGCTTGGAGGTCTTTACGGATAAATGGAAGTCTTACTGGCAGACGAATTTGGATTCTGTTTTGGCGTCGAACGTGCCGTCGAGATGGTGGAAGAGGTAGTCGAAGAGGGCGTGCGCCCGATTCGCTCTCTTGGCCCGCTGATTCACAACGCACAGGAAATGGAGCGGCTCGGCGCCCGTGGAGTTTCCACTATCGATTCTCCTGAAGAAGCTGACGCCGACACAATCGCTGTGATCCGTGCGCACGGTGTCACGCCGCAGGTGCAGCGCGAACTTGAAGGACGTGCCGCCAAAGTCATCGACGCCACGTGTCCATTTGTAACTCGCGTGCAGCATCTCGCCGAACGAGCAGCGCGACAGGGACGCGATGTGGTGGTTGCCGGTAATCCGGATCATCCGGAAATGATCGGCGTCGTCGGTTATGCACCAAACAATACCTACGTCGTACGCGATGCAGGCGAAGTAGCATCGCTTCCGAAGCTCCGGTCACCTCTGGTCGTTTCACAAACTACGATCAAGTTGCAGACGTTTTTAGAAGTCGCAGAAGCGGTGCGTGAGAAGGCTGATACCGAACCGCAAGTGGTGAACACGATTTGTTCTGCTACTCGCGATCGACAAGACGCAGCGCGTGCGCTCGCGGGCCAGGTTGATGCGTTCTACGTGATCGGCGGTCGTCACTCTTCAAACAGCGTCAAGTTGTTAGCTGTTTGCCAGGAACAGTGCGCTAGGAGTTTTCTGATCGAGACTCCGGCAGAGATCAATCCGGCTGATTTGAAAGGTCTGAAGAAAGTTGGCGTGACGGCTGGTGCTTCGACTCCAAACTGGCTAATCGACCAAGTCGTAGAACGACTCCATCAAATCTCATCTGCCTGATCCAAGGCATTCACAATCTGGCGGGCTTCTTCTGATCCATATTCAACAACTTGTCGTCGCAGAGCTGCGCGCGCAGTGTCCGAGTCAATCGGATCGTTGAGTAATGTGGCGAGCACTGAAATCGGGCAACGAGCGAGTGCTTCATTTGCCAGTTCACGAACGACGAGGTCTTCGGAGCGCGCGAGTTCGCAGATCTCACTAGGTGGAAAGCGTGAAGTCAGTGCATCGGCGAGAGTATCGATACGTCGATAGTCTCTTTGCATCTGCGCGCGACGAACGAGTTGAGTGAAGACTTCCGCTGATTCGGTTTTCTCCAACAACACCGCCGCGCATGTATCAGCAATCGATTTCAGCTTCCCGTTTTTTTCCGGGTCGAGAGTGTCGGTTTTTTCTGCCGCGCGGTCGTCGAGCGCGGCCAGGAAGCGGCTGAGTTCAATGTCTGCACGTGCATCGTATTGAAAGTTGCGCACAGAGGGAGCACCGGTTGAGGCGGCGGCCTGTAACGCACGTTCGACCAGGCCGCGTGTCGCGGGCCGCAACTCAGACCAAACCGTTGCAATGCGACCACCAAAATCGTCGATGATGAGAGGTGAAGGCATAGAACGGCGTACTATACGCCAAGAATTAGAAAACGCGAAATTTGGCTGATTAACTCGCTAGATTGTGATCCTTGATCTCTGCGATGGTCGGGAACGGTATTTTCACGATCTGGCCGTTTGCAATTTCGATTTTTACGCTGGGAGTCGTGAGGGCCTGGGTGGTTTTCATGCTCCGAACTGTGCCACGCACGCGCCGGCCGTCGGTCGTAACAATCTCCACGTTGTCCTTGCCATAAAGTGGCTGCAGAGCCGCGAGTGCCTTGGTGATTTCCAAAATTACATCCCTCCCGGAGGCCGTATTAAGCTATGTTCAGATATTGCCCTTTATAGGGCAGGAAGTCTATCCGCGACGGCCGATGCAACCGGAAAACATTATTTGGCGTATAGAATCTGTCCGTGTATTCTTTGCTTAACTCTAACGATAGGTGATCCTCCGATGTCGGATTCAGAAGTGTCAATGCCCATGGCCGCACCGGCAAACCAAACGGTTTGTTCGAACTGCCATTCCACAATGCCATCTGAACTCCGTTTCTGTCGCAATTGCGGTTTTCGTCTTACGTCCGAATTTGGGGGCTATACCGCAACCGACGTCTCGGGGCCCATTGTCCCTTCGGCTCCGTCGAAGAAAAAACGGCGCCTCAGTGGAATGTCGTGGATCTTCGTTGGGTTGCTGGTGTTTTTCGTCGCTGCTGCTGCTTTCACGGCGTTGGTGGCTCCGTTGCGAAACAGCACGATCGTCAACCGCACACCCGTGAATAGGGCTGTCATCGGCGCTCGTTTCGATCAATCAGACGAAGGCGTGCTCTTAGAAAGCACGAGCCTGCCGAACGGACCTGCAGACAAAGCCGGTTTGATTGGCGGCGATCTCATCCTCAGTTTCAACGGCCAGAAGATCGAAAATGAAGACCAGCTCCAGGATCTGATGACGAAGACGCAGCCCGGACAAACTGTCGATATCGAATACTCACGCGACGGTGAAAAGAAAGTCGCCAAACTAACGCCCATCTCGCAGGACGATGAGCGAAAGTTGAACCGCGAGTTTGAGAGACGCCCCGAGGGACGTGCTCAATTCGGTTATGAGGATGGCGATGCTGAGCGAGTTCCTGTTCCCGGAATGAATATTCATGGCGTAAAACTAGGCACGATCCTGCGCAGCCGGCCTGCTGATCTGGCAGGAGTCAAAGAAGGCGACATTGTTATTGAATTTGATGGGGTGCCGATTCGTACCAGTGATGAGTTTCTGATGCGTGTGCGCCGCGCGCAGCCTTACAGCACGGTGAAGTTAGTAGTGATGCGTGCTCCGGTTGACCCTAATGCGCCGCCACCGACTGATGAGGAAGAAGCTCCAAAGGAACTCAAACAGCCGGGTGAAACGAAACCGCTTCAGAAACTGGAAATCCCAGTGAAGCTCGGTAAGCAGTAATCAATCCGACTTCATCTGTGGGGATCCGTGGCCTAAAACGTACTCGCGTAAACCCGCCTCCATTTCCCGTTTCACATCGTCGCGTTCTTCTTCTGTTTCGTCAGCTTCAAACGTCTCAAACAACGCGTACTGAGTTTGAGCGAGGAGCCGTAGTTCCCAGGCTTCCCGGTTGTTGTGCGAGGGACGCGAAAACCACACAGCATCGAATCCGGCCTCTTTAACCGGCACTTTATTCAGTAGTTCGGCCTCCTGCGAATGAAACTCCGCGAGCGTCGACGGTTGCAAAATCGCACTACGCAACTCCCATCCATGTTTGCGGTAGGTGGCGACCAACTCGAGAAAAAGATTGGCGGTTTTCATAGCCACAGATTACACAGATTACACCATAAAATCTGCGTAATCTGTGGACTCCGGTTGACCGTCTTAATCCATGCCCACTATCATCGCCTACACTTTGGTTACTAGTCTGATTTTGCTCGTGTTGTGGGGAACTGTTGTAAGCGGGGCGATACCAGCACTGAAAAACATGTCAACACAGCCAATGTCCTCCAACGCTAGTCGGGAATCCCACGACGCAAACGAATCCTCAACTCCTTTCTACGACGCGCTTGCGAAGGCTCTCAAAAAGCGAAAGATTAAACTCGAGAGTATTTGTCCTTCCTCTGATCCGGTTTCAAAACGAATCCTCGAAGAATATGGCGCGATCTTCGTCGCGAATAAAAAAGTGATTCCGCCGCCCGTCTGCGTTTTCACCAACGAGGAGCAAGTGAGGATGTTTCAGGACGACGCGGGGTGGGACGTCGAAACATTCGGCTTCGATGAAGTTGAGCTGCAACCCGAAGCGATGAAGAAGCTGAAAAAAGCTCGTGAGGAAGCACAAAAAGAGGGTCTCGACATTACTCCGCGCGACGGTGCCGAGGCCGCCCGGCGCAACTACGAAGACAGTGTGCGCCTCTGGAACTCGCGTTTTAAGCCCGCGCTCGACTACTGGCTTGGGCAGGGACGTCTCACACAGGAGCAGGTAGACCGGCTGCGCGGCTTGCCGTTGTCACAGCAGGTTGCCGAGGTTCTCGAGCTCGAAAAGACTGGAATCTACTTCAGTAAAGATCTTTCGAAGTCGATTCTTTACTCGATCGCTGCGCCGGGTGCGTCGCAACACATCGCGATGCTGGCGTTTGACGTCAACCAATTTGAGAATCCGCGAATCCGCGAAATCATGGCGAAGCATGGTTGGTTTCAGACGGTCCTAAGCGACTTGCCTCACTTCACATTTCTCGGTTTGAAAGAGAAAGATCTGCCGAAACAGGGACTCCGCAGTTTAGAAATCAACGGGCAGATATTTTGGATTCCGAACGTGCCCGGCATACATCCGGGATTGGACAAGTAATCCCTCTACTCCTTCTTGAATTCATGTAAATATCGCTTCCGCTCGTCATTTGTTAATTCGTGACGAGAGACCCGCTGCCTGGCAAGATTGATCAATTCTGCCACGTCAAGGGTATAGACTTTCGCCAGCCCGTCGCCGTCAGTAGTGACGAGGCGCGAGGCGTCAGGGTTGAACGAGACGCTATGGACACTTGTGCTGCGGCTCTCCAGGCTGAACAATTCCTGGCCGGTGTTAGCCAGCCATACTTTCGCCGTTCGGTCATCGGCGGCAGTGGCAATGAGTCTCCCATCACGGCTAAATGTCACATCATTAACTGCATCACTGTGACCGGACAGGGAAGCCAATTCCCTCCCCGTAAAGACTTCCCATATCCTGACATGATTGTCGCTACTGGCAGTGGCCAGGCGTTTTCCATCGGAGCTGAAGGCGACTTTCGTCACAGATGAAGTATGACCCGTGAGAGTGCGTAACTCTTTACCACTTTTCACGACCCACAACTTCACCGTTTTATCAGCGGCGCCTGTAGCCATCAGCTGCCCATCAGGACTGAAGGCCAGGGTCTTTATCTCATCAGTGTGTCCATCGAGGGAGTACAGCTCGTTCCCCGTTTCAGCATCCCAGAATACGGCAGTGTTGGCACGAGAAAGGCCAAGGACATTTCCATCGGGAAAGCTAAAGGCAATGTTACCCATATCCCTGCTTTCCCTTGCCGTGGGCCATATATTCTTACCCGTTGTGATGTCCCATACATTCAAGAAGGCAGGGTTAACGGTCCCTATAGCCACCCGTTTCTCGTCAGATCTATAGGAGAAAGATTCAATTCCGCTCTCTCGCTCCAACAAAAGTAACTCCTTGCCGGAGTTGCTGTCCCACGCTTTGATGAACGTGTTGCCAGCTCCCAACAATCGTTTGCCGTCCTGGCTAAAGCTGACATGGGACAATCCGGATCCAGGATCCTCCAACACCAACAATTCCTTTGACGGAGATGTATCCCAGGTTTTCGCTGTTCCGTCGTTGCTGGCGGTCGCGATAAATTGGTCATCGGGAGCGAACGCGATACTCGCGATGGCATCTTTGTGGCCCGATAAGGTCAGGAGTTTTTCACCCGAACTCACCGACCACAGGTCCAACGTCTTTCCGCCGAACACAGTGATGCGCTCTCCATTTGGACTGAAAGCGATATTCTTGAAACCTTCCTCTGCTCCTTCAGTTTCGAACTTTTGTATCTCATTAGGTTTCAAGCCGGTGATGTTCCACACAGTGATTGTACTGCTATTGGTCAGAGTAGCGAGTTGTTTCGCATCGCTGCTGAAGACAGCAGGAAAGGTGGCGCGGTATTCGGAGAGGTCAAGCAATTGCTTACCTGAGGTTGCATCCCATAATTTCGCTTCTCCGTCACTTGAAACTGAAAACAGGCGCCTTCCGTCGGCGCTGAAGGTCGCCCTCGGTCGGCTGAAGCTACCGAACGTAACGACCGCGGGCCGGCGGACTTCCTGCCGTTTGTTCACGTCCCATTCTTTCGTCCCAAAAATGACGCAGCCGGTGCGATCCGCATGCACACAACCAGCTACAGTTACTGTTTTATCGTCTTCACTAAAGCTTAATACCTGAGCGCGGAAACGTTCGACTGGCCAACTCTCAGTGAAGGCTTCACCAGGCGGCAGTGTGAACTCTTGATTGGTCGCCATATTCCACAACCTAACCTCGGTGTTCTGCGCAACAGCTACTACGGAATTATCCCTGCTAAAAGCGATACTGAGAACCGGCTGATTATCATTACCCGAGGGCGACTGCTTACACTGAACATTGGTTAAGTCGCACACCTGCACCTTGCCATCTTCAAGTGGAATTGCGAAGCGCATGCCATCGTGGCTCGGCACCATCCGTCCAAAACTCTGCGCACTGCTGGTTAAATCCCCTAACCCTTGACCCGATACGGCGTCCCACAATTTCACTCTCCCATTCGCGGTTCGAGTGATTAAGCGTGCTCCCTTCAGGCCGTAAGCTACATCCTCGAGGCGTTCCCGCTCTGGCGGAGCATCCGACGATTCGTTTTCCGCGTTTCCAATATTGCCGTCGAACGTGTGCCTCACTCGGGAAGCCTGAGTCGCTTCGTGCAAAGCTTCAATGGCTTCTTTCTTCTCGGTCTCATTTATGCCCGGCTCGTTATCGAACTTCGCGACCGCTTGCAGAGCCAGGAGAACGCTCAACTCAGGATCTGTGCTCAGATTGCTCCGTGAGGCGGCGGCCAGCTCGCGTGACTTCGCGATGGCGGCTTGCTGATCGGCGCGCTTGCGTTCCATTTCTGCCAAGCCGCGCGCGGCTATCGCGTCGCTCTTAGCTTTGTCAGCTTCCACTGCGCGCGTCTCTGCCAGCTCGGCCGCCTCGTTGGCTCGCTCCCGTTCTTCTATCGCAATTCTTTCTTGTTTGTGAGCGAATTCACGTTGCTCATCTGCCTGAGCTCGCTGTTCCTCAGCGAGATGTCTCTGCTTTTCCGCTTCCGTAGCTTGTGCTGTGGCGTTATGAGCATCGCTCATAGCACGGCGCTGTTGCGTGAATGCATACGCCGCCATCACCGAGGCCAACAGAGTCATTATCGCCAGAGCGATCGAAAGCCAGCGCAGGCGCGCGGCTGATTTGGCTTTCTCCTCCACTCGCGCCTGGGCTTCGGCCTGTTCCCGCTGTTCTATCGCGAGTCGCTCGGCCTCCGCTCGTTCCTCCTTCTGTGCATAGCGTCGACGCCAATCCAGAATCGCCGCAGCGAGCTTATCGTGGCGGATTTCATAACGCGGTGAATCAGGTTGGCCAGGCGGCGGGTCGACGGGTTGCAGGATGCGAGCATCCGCGCCGCACAGCTTTTCCAGTACGCCGGTCAGGCGTGTCTCATCCACGCGGGTATACTCGGACAAAGCTGAAACCGTGTGCGCGATCTTGGTTCCATCGCGGGTAACGAGGAAATAAAACAGTTGCGCCGCGGCTCGTTGTTCATCAGGTTCGAGTCTTTGCATGACGGCGTCAACATGGGTCTGCACGATGGTTTTGGCGCCGCCGAGAGTATTGAGCGTCGCGAGTTGCAACCAGCGCGAGCCGGCGCCCACCTCCTCCTGCCAGAGACGCGTCATGACGAGTTGTAAATAGGAAGTCTCGATTCGGTCGTCAGTTGGAGGCTGATCAGACGTGGTTTCAACAACGCCGCGTCCGCCACTTCCAAGCACAACTTCGTTGGTCTTTACCTGATCCAAAACAGCTTCAACGAGAGGTGGTTCAATGCTGATGGATGAGTCCGGGTGCAGCGCGTTGTAAGTTCGGGCCGGTTCAGTGATAGCGGCGCGAGCCGCGTTGCGGTCAAGGTGATCGATACGCAAATAGTTGTCGAAGAGGTTGGGGATACGTCCTTTGAAGCGGTCAAGTCTAGCCAGCGCGTCTTCACGAATTGAGATCAGAAAACTGACTCTCAGATCGGGTCGATTGACGGCGCGCGGAAACTGAACGGCGAATGAGTTATCGCCGTCCTCCTGGGCGTGATAGAGAAAGTATTCTTCAAACTGATCGAGGATGATGAACAGGTCACCATCAATTGCCTGGGACCAGGCTTTCAGAATCTCAGGCAGCTCGCGCAAATCGTCACTGGGAACGTTTGCTGTGTTAGGTAGCAATAACGACAGCGCCTCACGGAGCCGCAGCTTAAGCACTTCGACGGGATTGTCGCGCCAGGAGTTGAAGACAACCACGCCAAACTCAGGCGTCCCTCGTTCGCTCAAGTTTTTCCGTGCGAGTTGCCGCAAGTTATGAGCAACGCCGGCGCGTAGAACTGAGCTTTTGCCAACACCACTTGCTCCGTAAAGAAGAGTAAGACGCGAGGCCATCAAATTGGCGGTGATGATTTCTCGCTCCGCTTCACGCCCGAAGAAGAAAGGGGCATCTTCTTCGGAGTATGGGACTAGTCCCTTATAAGGAGTCTCGCGAAATGTCTGTTCAGTCATAGCGCACCTCCGGACTGCGGCAGCTCCTGGACATATTTGTTGAGTTTGTCCACGTAGTCTTCAAGACGAGTGTTAAGGATGTCCACGTCGCGCTTGAGCCAAAAACGCAGGTCCAATTCTTGCGGGTTGAGTTGAATGGCCCACGACTTATACGAAAGTTTCTGTTCACCCCAAATGCGGTGCAGTATCACTCGCAAATTCCAATCACGCAGGCTATAGCCCATAAACAAAAAATGGCTGCGGCGCATCTTCGCCGCCAGCAGCACCGGCACAAGATTAGAGATGTCTGTGCGAGTGAGAAAATCAATGTAATGATCTTCAGTAATGACGTAGCTGTCTCGTTCGCCGGTGGCGCGATCCACCGCGCCGTGAATCTTTAAAATGACAGTGCGCTTGTCGGTTGACACCTCTTTATATTCATTGGGCTTGTCTACGAGGCTGTTTGCACCATCAGGGGACCAATGCCAAAACTTCCCTCGATGCTCGCCGTCCGCCATGTAAGCAACGAGGTCGTAAGGCTCGTTCGCCTGCTGGAAGGCGTGCTCTAAGACATCGTCATAATTGGTAGTGACGATCAATTGATAACGAGGCTGCATTTGTTTTGCGCGCATGATGCCGGGCAAGCTTGCGAGGAAGGTGTGCAGTGGCGTTGGTGGATAGTCGGCGTCGAATAGTATGCGTAATTCGTCATAAAGCGGGCCGGAACCGGTCATCACAGCGATGTGTTGAGCCACGCGTAACAGATCAAGCGGATACACGATGCGATGTTTCGCGTGGCAGTTAGGGCATTCGACCTCTTGCCCTTCTGATGAGTAGCCAAAGTCGTCAGCCAGAAGCTTGGCCAACTCGCCCCCGCTGGGCAGGTCCTTTCCGCGTTCGAAGATGGTACCTTCCCGGCGACCACACAAATTGACTCCAGCGCCGAGGAAAGGCACCAGCCGACCATCGGCGATGCCTTTCAAAACCATCTTGTAATGCGCTTCAAGGGAATCGCTCATGGTAGGTTCCGTCCTCTCGTTAACGGTATGCGATAAGTTTCTTAGTCCCAGTCACAGGACATGAGGGCACTACTTGTCCACGAAAATCGTGGCTCAAATTAGGTGTTGGTGTTACACTACACCGTCTCTTCCCCCTACACCACTTAAAAACGAGAGCGGACTGCAGACCTTTTAACCCGAGGAAGGTCACATATGGATGTCCCCCAATTTATCGCCGGCAGATTCAGAATAGAACGCGAGATTGGAACCGGTGGCATGGGCGCTGTCTACCTTGCCACGCATCTCGATCTCGAACGTCCTGTCGCGGTCAAGATCATCAGACGTGAATTCGCCGGCGACGCCGACGTTGCCGATCGATTTCTGCGCGAAGCGAGAACGATGGCCAAGTTGCGCCATCCGAACGCCGCGATGATCTTCGACGCCGGAAATCTGCCTGACGGGCGACACTTCATTGTGATGGAGTTTGTCGAGGGCGAAACACTTTCGCAGGCACTCGCTCGCGATGGCCGTTTCTCTTTCTCGAAAGCAGTCGGCATCGCGACGCAGATCTGCGACGTTCTCGAAGAAGCACACCGCCTCGGCATCGTCCACCGCGATTTAAAACCCTCAAACATCTTGCTCGGCAAGCGCGGTGTTTGTGTGCTCGATTTTGGCGTTGCGAAAGTTCTGGCTTCATCGGCTGAATCAACTGCAACACATGCCAGCACCGGCTCAGGTCAGTTAGTCGGAACGCCGCGTTATATGTCGCCTGAGCAGTGTTTGGGACAGCGCGTTGGCGCTCGCAGCGATCTCTACAGTCTCGGCGTGTTGTTGTATGAAATGCTCGCCGGACGGCCGCCATTCATCGATCCACTTCAATCAGCTTTACTCGTGAAACAGGCGACAGCAGCAGCACCTCCTTTGCCCAGACTCAGGCAGGACATTCCACGCTCGCTCGCCCTCGCTGTTCACTCTTTCCTCGCAAAACGTCCAGAGGATCGACCGCGAACGGCCGCAATGGCGAAAACGTTATTGGAACGCAGTCTGGTACGTACCGACACCGTGCCGGACATGGAACCATTGTCAGCGATGGTTGCGGCTGCTGATGCTGGACGAAACCTTTTGTTTCGAGTTGGTGCGCCGCTGTTTTTGGTGACCACTTTTGGCGCCCTGTTGGCTTGGGGATACACGGGCGAGAGTGCGCCTGAACGGCGAATTCCGAATAACGCTCTTCCAGTCGCAGCTTCCCAGGTGCAAATGAGGCCGGTTTCCTGGCGCAATGACCTCGTGCCCAATGGAGGCGCCGCGACGCCATCTGAAAATTCTGCCCCTGTCGAGCAATTATCACTCGAACAAGCTCGCAAAATCGCGGCAAAGTTTGCGCGTGGGGCTGTTGGAGATTTGGAAATTGTTGATACTGATTCGGGACCGGCAATTGTGGTCGTGAATAGTCGACGAAAAGCAGGTACGACTAATTTCCTCTTGCTTCAGAAACGCGACGGCAAGTTTCGACAAACTGGTCAGGGCAAGCTCGACGCGGAAGGGTTTAGTCATGCGAGCTGGAATGCTGAACTTGTCGACGCAGACGAAGATGGATATCAGGAATTATTGTTCACCGGGAAAGATGCGACCGAGAACCGAAACCTCCGACGCTTTATTCTGTTCGTGCCGAATGATAAACGCACCTATTCAATGCAGATGACCGGCGAAACGACCCCTCGCGGCACGCCTCGAATTCAATGGTTATCTAACGCGGCAGGAACTGATGCTGCCGCTTATCGAACAGCCCTCCGTCAAAAAGCGCGCTCGATTGTGAGTAAAAAGCGGTGACAGGATTAACAGGATTTTTTACAAGATTTACAAGATGTATCATGTAAATCCTGAACCAATCTTGTCAATCCTGTCCAAATATCTGTTTGAAAGCGCGCTTCCTGTACAATTTTCAACCGGCAAGATAACCTTTTCCCCTCGACTAACATCAATTTGCAGCATATGGAGTTATCAGTGAAACGTCGCTCGCTTGTCTTTGTACTTCTTTTAACTTTGCTGTCGCCGTCCGCGCTGTCGGCTCGGATTCTGCCGCTGCAACAACGGGCGCCAAAGCCGACCACAGCTGCTCCTGCCGCGGCGCCAACGCGACTGCCGGAAGCGAAGATTTTCAGCCAGGTGCTTCCGAACGGTTTGGAAGTAATCATTCTCGAGGATCACTCAATTCCACTCGTCACGATCGAACTCGCGGTTAAGAACGGTTCTTACACCGAACCACCCGAGCTCAACGGCCTCTCGCACTTGTACGAGCACATGTTCTTCAAGCAGAACCGTGCGATTGCGAACGCCGAAGACTACCTGCGCACGATCGGACAAATGGGAATCGCTTATAACGGCACCACGCGCGAAGAAGTAGTGGACTACTACTTCACGACCACGAGTCCAAACATTCGCACGGCGATGCAGTTTATGAAAGACGCGACTCGTTACCCGCTGTTTGACGAGCGTGAATTTGGTCGAGAGAAACAGGTAGTGATCGGCGAGATCGACCGCAACGAGTCGAACCCGTTCTTTTATCTGAGCAAGGAGATGAATAGCCGGCTCTTCTTCAAGTACCCGAGCCGGAAGAATCCACTCGGCAATCGCGAAACGGTTGGCGGATCGACGACCGACATGATGCGCTTGATCCAACAGCGCTACTACGTGCCAAACAACTCAGCACTCGTTTTGACGGGCGATGTGAACCCGACTGAAGTGATGAAAATGGCTCAGGAGTTTTATGGCGACTGGCCCAAGCGCGAGAAAGATCCGTTTGTTGAATTCCCGCTCGTGGAACATCCGCCGTTGCCGAAGAGCGAAGGCGTGGTGATTCAACAGCCGGTGCAGAACGTGATCATCAACATCAGTTGGCATGGTCCTTCGATCGGCAAAGACAACCCGGCAACTTACGCTGCCGACGTGTTTTCTTTCATCCTGCGGCAGCCGAACTCACGATTTCAGAGAAACCTCGTCGATACAGGATTGGTGACCGGCGTCGATCTGAGTTACTACACGCAACGCAACGTTGGACCAATCTCGCTCATCGCGCAAACAACTCCAGACAAAGCACGAGCAGCAATCAAAGCCCTCTACGAAGAAGTAGCCCACTTCAACGACAAGGATTACTACACTGACGAACAGCTCGAGAGTGCCAAAGCACTTCTCGAGGCCGACGATCTCTATGGGCGTGAGAAGCTGAGCGACTACACACACACGCTGAGTTTCTGGTGGGCATCGACGGGACTCGAATATTTCCGCGGCTATCTACCGCGACTGCGCGCCACTTCTCGCGCCGATATCAGCCGCTACATCACAACCTACATTCAAGGCAAGCCCCACATCGGTCTCGCTTTAATGTCGAATGAAGCGCAAGCGCGGATCAAAGTTACACCGGAAGAGTTAATGGGGCAGTAGAACGCCGTCATCATAGTGAGTCAATTATGAATCAGTTGGAACAGAAATCAGGTATGTCTAATCGCGTGAAATTGGTCAGCCGCACTCTGCTGATGGCAATCTTGTTTGTTGTTGGCACCGGCTCTTCGCAAGCCCAGCAAGCGACTTCGCCCAAGCCACTGACGCCACCACAGGCTCAGGCACAGCAGTCGATTCAAAGCGTTGTCGCAAATCAGGCGGCGCTTGTCAGCGAGTTTGATGTTAATGGGCTGAAAGTGCTTTTGAAGCGACGTGAGGGAAGTTTGACCGTTGCTGCGGGACTGTTTATTCGCGGCGGAGCAAGTAACATCAACGCGCAAAATGCCGGTATCGAAACGCTGATGCTCAGCGCCGCTACGGAAGCGACTACAAACTTTCCGCGCGACAAAATGCGTTCGGAGTTGTCGCGCATGGGCACCGTGATCGGAAGCAGCTCCAACAATGACTACTCGGTGCTTTCACTCGCCACTACGCGCATGCACTTCGAACGCTCGTGGCAGATCTTCACTGACGTCGTTGTGCGACCCTCGTTCACGAAAGACGACGTCGCGCTCGTGCAACAACGACAAGTCGTCTCGCTTAGCGACGACACAGACAATCCGGATGTTTACCTGCAAAAGTTGCAGGAGCGCGTTGCATATGCCGGCCATCCGTATTTGAACAACACCAGCGGCACGCCGGAAACAGTCGGAAAGCTGACGCCGGAGGATCTGCGCGCCTATCACGCGAAGTTGATGGAGACTTCGCGGTTGTTGCTGGTGATTGTGGGTGATCTGAATGCTAATGATGTGCGCCAGCTGGTGACCGCTAGTTTCGGTAAGTTACCGCGTGGCACGTACAAACTTGAAGCAATGCCGCAGCTCGCGTTTGACAAGTCGTCGGTTGAAATCACACCTCGTGAGCTGCCGACAAACTACGTCCAGGGATTGTTCACTGCACCGTCGCTGACGTCGCCTGACATTTACGCGATGCGTATCGCGAGTTCGCTGTTGCGCGATCGGGTGTTTGAAGAGGTTCGCGTGAAGCGGAATCTCTCGTACGCACCGGATGCGTTTCTACGAACGCAAGCGGCGAATGTCGGTGGGTTGTATGTCACTGCGGTTGATGCGAATCAATCGATCCGGGTGATGTTGAGTGAGATCGCGCGGCTGCAGAATGAACCCGTAGGCGCGGATGACATACACGCCGTGATTGCGCAGTATTTAACTACGTACTACCTCGGGCAAGAGACGAATGCAGCGCAGGCGGGCGAGTTGGCGCAGTATGAATTGATCGGCGGTGGGTGGAGAAACTCCGTCAGTTTTCTTGAGAAGCTGACGGCAGTGACGCCGGCTGATATTCAGCGAGTCGCGCAGAAATACATGAAGAATATTCGGTTTGTGGTGCTGGGCAATCCGAAGAGTGTCGATCAGGGCGTGTTCACCGGCCACGCCGGATAACAACAAACAGTTTTCACGCAAAGACGCAAAGACAACGCGAAGGCGAAGATAACAAAGATTGATCTTTACTCTCTTTGCGCCTTCGCGTTGTCTTTGCGCCTTTGCGGGAAAATTCCTCTACATCGTTTCCCGCAAATACTTCTCGTAGAGCTTTCCATCAAGCTTCTGCAAGATCCGCGCGTTCGTAGCGGCCAGGCTTGGATTTCCGCTGTCGGAGTAAGCAATCGCTAGATTATAAAAAGTCTCAGCATTATCTGGACGCAGACGTGCAGCCTCCGTGTAAGCGTCGATCGCTTCGCGCAGCCGACCTAAATAGTAATAAGCGTCACCGAGCTTATTGTGTATGTCCGCATCCATGGGCTTGAGCTGTAGCGCCTGCTGGTAAGCGCGGATAGCATCCTGCGCTTTGCCCTGCTTCACTTTGCAATATCCAACCTGTACCCACGCTTCAGCGCGCTTAGGATTTTTGTTCGCCGCGTTTTCGAAGTAACCGAGGGCGTTGTCGTAATTCCCCAGCCAGAGCGAGTCTAAACCGGATTTGTACAACGTTTCCGCCACGTCGCCCTTACCCTTCAACGCGAACTCCGACAACGGCTGGAGCTTCCCGGCAGTCAATTGCGCTACACGCGCCGCCGCAATGGCGAGGTTAATGTTCTGTCCGTTTGTGACCTTGATTGTCACCACACCCAGAACCTGTCCCTTCAGATTGAAAACCGGACTGCCGCTGTTGCCGTGAGAAATCGGCGCCGTGATTTGAATAATGCGATAGCTATTGGGAACTTCCCGCACTGCCGACACAATCCCGTCGCTCACGGAGCCCTCGAGCTTGAGCGGATTTCCAATCACAAAGATCGGTTCACCCTCGTCGGGCAACTCGCTCGCTAATTCCGTGCTTCGCGGCCGTTCGCTCGGGGTTTCGACGCTCAGCAACGCCAAATCGCCTTCCTCATCGATGGCGAGTGTGCCGTTTACCGGAAATACTTTTCCTTTGCCGTCGAGAGTCTTAATCTCCGCTTTGGCCGCGCCACGAATCACGTGCAGGTTGGTCACCACCTGGCCCGGACGCAGAAAGAAGCCACTACCAGTCATCAGTGCTTCACCACTCGCGTCGTATGTCGCGATGGCTACGACGGCTGGTTTTACTCGCTTTACAAGGGCTGGAAGGCTTTCCTGCGCGTGAACAGTCGCTGAGAGGAGAGTCAATACAAGAGGGACCAACAGGAGGTAACTTCTCTTTTTCATGTCGTTAACATCCGAGCAAAACGGAGAACTTCGGCGCGTGAATAGGGGTCACGGGCGGGGATCTACGTCACAAATTGGCAAAAAGATGAGTGGCTCGAACTACAGCCCTGCCGGGAAGGCCTGAGGTGCGTAGCGCAACTCTGGCGCGACATATTAACGCAAAATGGTCACGGAGCGAAAGAGTTTTGTGAAGGATTTGACAAGAAGAAGGAACGGTTCCACAGATTACACAGATGGTGTCTGTGTAATCTGTGGATGATTTAGCTGGTTATGGAACGATGGTGATCGTTCCGACAGCCGGTCCAACTGGTAACGCGCCCGCAGCGCTTTCCATAGTGATTACGAGACCAAAATCCGACAGTGTCGTTTCCGACTTAATCTCTGCCTCGTTGCGGCCCTTCACGTTTACGATCTGACCCAGTTTGGTGAACGTGCCATCGGGTGCAGCGGCCCAAAGTATAAAGCTCTGTCCGGCCGGTGCTTCCTTCAGATCGTGGAAACGCATTTTGACTTCAGTCGGTCCGTCTTTCCGCGGCGTGATAAACACATTCGCGCGCGCGCCCTGGAGAGCACCAGTGAAATCTACTTTGATTTTGGTGTCATCGCCTTGTTTGTAAGACGGGATATTGAGCATTGGCGCCGTGTAAGTGGTCTTCGTCTCCGTCATCGGTACGACGATCGTCGGGTTACCACCTGGCGTGTTGACCACAGCTCCTGGCGTTGCGGTTACCGTAGTTTGCGCTTGCGCTGCTCCTGGTGCCGCCACGGCCGCAACTGTCTCACCCGCGGGGCTGGTCAACGGAACAACCGTGAAGCCTTCGGGCACAGCACTCCTGAAGACTACTTTGGTATTTGCATCGTATGCCGTCAAAGCTGCCTCTGGCGAAGCAACAAGCATGAACCTCGAAAGCGGCGTGGTTGCTACAAGTGTTCCGGTGCCATTGGAAATGGCCACGGGACCGAGAGCAGTAACTACACCTTTGTCATCAACCGCATAAAGAGTCATCGCAGATAGATCTGCGGGAACATCCGTAAGATTCAGTTTGATCCTGGTTCCAGCGTCGTCGCGGAGAATGGTGGCGACTCCTTTTGCGCCGGTTACGTTAATCGGGGTCAGGGCAACTGTTACTTCTTTCTTAGCGGGATACTCAATGATTGTGTAAGTGCCGTCGGGATTCTGCACCGTCTTGGTGACGGTTGTTGTTTGTGCGAGAGCGATAGAAGCAATTGCGAGAGTCAGAATCGCAGCGCCCAATACGCTCCATACGTGCTTGCTCATTAGTTGTACCTCCCTTGTGTCTAATCAATCGCGATTAATTGTCGAACGCGGGGGAACTAATGTCGGGGAGACGCTCAGAGGCGTACGTAAAGTAGAGATTTGGCAAGATTTATGCCAGCTAAAGATGTCGAGAAATTGAGGGATATGAACTAAACGTGCGAAGCAGAACAATACAGCTGTGTACTGTCAGGAAACTTTAGCCACCGGTAAACACGGAATGAAATCCGGATTTTATCCGTGTTTATCTGTGGCTCAATATGCCTTCAGCTCCGCGATCGCTTTGGCTACATCGGACGCCTGCGGCAGGATCGCGTCTTCGAGTTGCGGAGCGTACGCAACAAACGTATCGAGAGCACAGACGCGCTTCACAGGCGCATCGAGATACTCAAACAACTCATCCGTTATGCGCGCGGCGATCTCGGCGCCATAACCAAACGAGAGTGAATCCTCATGCGCGACGATCACGCGATTGGTCTTCTTCACACTCTCAGCGATCGCGTCCCAGTCGAATGGCATTAGGCTGCGAAGATCGATGATCTCGACACTAATGCCTTCCTGGTCCATCTGTTTCGCCGCGACCATTGAACGTTGAACGAGTGCGCCATACGTGATGATCGAGATATCCGTGCCTTCGCGAACTTTCTTCGCTTTACCGAATGGAATCATGAACTCGTCATTCGGATACTGCGACTTGTTGTACGCCTGTCGGTAGAGATGTTTGTGCTCGAGAAACAGCACCGGGTCGTCGGAACGAATCGCCGTGCGCAACAGCCCGTTTGCATCGAGTGCGTTCGACGGATAGACCACACGCAAACCGGGAATCTGTGTAAACGTCGATACGCCCGATTGCGAGTGATAAACGGCGCCGCCTTTTAGATAGCCACCAATCGGCACGCGAACTACAACGGGCGACTTCCACTCATTTCCCGATCGCCATCGCAGCAACGCGAGCTCGTTGCGAATCTGGTGCATCGCGGGCCAGATGTAGTCGAAGAACTGGATCTCAACCACCGGTTTGAGGCCACGCGTCGCCATACCAATCGCGCGTCCGACGATGTTTGCTTCTGCAAGCGGCGAATTAAAAACGCGCGCACTTCCATGCTTGCGTTGCAGATTAGCGGTGACTTTGAAAACGCCGCCCTTACCTTTCACGTCGTCCAGGTACTGATCGCGCGAACAGTCGGCTACGTCTTCACCAAACACAACGATGCGCGGATCGCGTGCCATTTCCGTATCGAGACAACGGTTGATCAAATCGACCATCGTGCCTGCATTTCCCGAAAGCTGAACGCCATCCTCTGTATCGAACTCTTTCGCAGCATGGATCGACATCAGGTGAGAAGATGTATTGCATGGCCGTCTCTTTGGCAGGCTGAGCACTGGACAAAGCAACGTCAGCGGCTTCGTTCACGATTCGATCGACTTCGTTCTTAATCTGTTGGAGCTTGTCCTGATCGAGCACGCCTTCGTCGATGAGTAGCGCGCCGAATCGCTTCACCGGATCGCGCTCGGCATCGCTGGCGCGCTCCTCGTCCGGTCGATAGAGCTTTTCATCGTCTGAAAGCGAGTGTGAATACGGTCGAATAACTTTGGCGTGGACCAGCGCCGGACCTTTTCGCTGGCGACAGTAGTCAACTGCTCGCCGCATCACTTCTAAAGACTCAATCGGGTCCGTGCCGTCGCATCGTTGCAGATAGAGTGACGGAAAATTCTCGACGAGTTTTGAGACGTCGCCGCCCGCAGTTTGCACTTCAACCGGAACGCTGATCGCGTACCCGTTGTCTTCGAGTAGAAACACTACCGGCAGCTTCAGATTCGAAGCAGTGTTGAGGGCTTCCCAGAATTCGCCTTCGCTGCTCGTGCCGTCGCCGAGTGAAACGTAGGTGACTTCATCATTACGGAAATTGGCGACTCGCTTTTGAAGCTCCGGAATCAGACTGTAGCGGTAACTAGCCTCGGCACAGCCGACAGCTTGGAGCAGTTGCGTTCCTGTCGGAGACGATTGCGAGACGATGTTTAGCTTTTTATGACCCCAGTGCGAAGGCATCTGGCGTCCATGTGAATTGGGATCCGCTTCGGCGCCCACAGCGGAAAGCAACTGTTCCAAAGGCGTCATCCCGAGCTGCAAACAAAGTGCGCGATCGCGGTAGTACGGATAAAACCAATCGTAGGCGGGCTTCAGCACAACGCCGGCAGCCACCAGCACCGCTTCGTGGCCCGCGCCGCTGATCTGAAAGAAGATTCGATTCTGTCCCTTGAGTTGAATCTCTTTGTCGTCAAGACGGCGCGACAGGTACATCGTGCGATACATCTCGATCAGCAGCTTGTGATCCGGCAACTCGGCGGTTCTGGGTGTGGCCGGTTTCGGACTCGGCACTGCTATCGGAGTCGGTCGTGGTCGCGATTCTTCTGCGGGCTCTGGTGTTAACGGCGGTGACGTTGGTCCAGGTGCCATACCCATCTCGGCCTCGTGTTCAGGCGCCTCGGTGGTTGCGGCTGACTCCGACTTGCGGACGAGTTTCAAAACTTTGGTATCAGTGTTCATAGTTCATCCAGAGTCATACGGTACTCTTCGGCCATGCTGGGGTGACCATGGCGCTGGGCGGTTTCAATACCGCGCTCGTAAGCCTCGCGCGCTTTGTCGCGTTGATCAGTTCTTTCATAAGCGCTAGCCAGCATGCCGAAGGCGTTGCCTTCATCGTCGTAGGCGGCCAGGTAGCGATTGAGAACTTCTATCAACTTTTCGTCCGCACCGATCTTCTCGTATTCTTTTGCCAGTCCAAAGAGCACACTGCTATTCCCTGGATCGACGCTCAGCATCTGTTCGAAGATCTGAATTCGAGAAGCGCTCATTTCCCTATAATCAACTTGGCTATAGTCTGTAGTTGCATGTTTGACGTGCCCTCGTAAATCGCACCAATCTTCGAATCGCGCCAGTATTTTTCAACCGGATAATCCTTCACGTATCCGTAACCGCCGTACAACTCAATCGCTTTCGAACTCACGCGCTCGGCGACCCGCGACGAGTAAAGTTTCGCCATCGCCGCTTCTTTGACGAAGTTCACGCCAGCGTCTTTCATGCGCGCCGCGTTGTAGACCATCAAACGCGCGGCTTCCAATTCGGTGGCCATCTCAGCCAGTTGAAATTGAACTGCCTGAAACTGATTGATCGACTTACCAAACTGCTGTCTCTCCGCGGTGTAGGCAAGCGCACTCTCAAGCGCGCCGGCGGCGATGCCTATCATCTGCGCGCCGATACCGATGCGGCCTTCATTAAGTGTCTCGATCGAGATCTTGTATCCCTTGCCTGGTTCGCCGAGGACGTTCTCCTTCGGCACTTTGCAGTCTTCGAGAATTAATTCCACTGTTGACGAGGCGCGGATGCCGAGTTTGTTTTCCTTCTTCCCGATCGAGAAACCCGGAAAACTCTTTTCGACGATGAACGCCGTGATGCCGCGATAACCCGCTTCCGGATTTGCGTTGGCAAACAAGACGAAGATGTCAGCCTCGATGCCGTTGGTGATCCAGAGCTTCTGGCCGTTCAGGACGTAGTGATCGTCTTTCTCGACTGCGCGAGTTTGCATCGCAAACGCATCGGAACCCGATCCGGGTTCACTCAACGCGTACGCGCCGACGCTCTCAGAAGCGAGGCGCGTCAGATACGTTTTCTTCTGATCGGGTGTGCCCCAACGAATGAAGGCGTTGTTGACGAGGGTGTTTTGTACGTCGACAAAGACTCCGACCGAAGCATCAACACGCGACAACTCTTCAACCGCGAGGATCGCAGTGAAAAAATTTGCGGCAGCGCCGCCATACTCTTCCGGAGTTTCGATTCCCATCAATCCGAGGCCGAAACATTGCTTGATGATCGCCGGATCGAGTTTCGCGGCTTCGTCCATGTGTTCAACGCGCGGGCGTATCTCGCCTTCGGCGAATTCGCGCACGCTGGAGCGAAACATTGTCTCGTCTTCAGAAAGTGTAGTTAGTGGACTTGCTGAAGGTTGTGTCATGGCTGTTTGGGATTGACTCATAGTAGTGATGCTCGTTATGCCTTTGTCGGAATGGAACGTGCAATCATAAACCAAGCTATAAATGGGCACAAAATGAAGTGACATAATAAGTTGGACGGATTTACAAGATTCGAGCAAGATTTACATGTTAATCCTGAAGAATCTTGTAGATCCTGTCCAACCCATGCGTGGTACCGTACCGAGATGCCGAATGATGTTTTGACTGAGAATCAGAGTCCCAGCAGGAGATTTGCTCCGCTTGGAATCATCTTCGGTCTTTTAGGCCTCATTCTGTTTGCCTATTTTGTTAGTCACGCGGGCGTCAGCGAGATCCTCTCGCGTATTCAGCGACTCGGCGCCGGCTTCATTCTCATTCTCGCCGTTTCAAGCATTCGTTACATGGTCCGCGCACTCGCCTGGACTCGCTGCATTGAGCCGCCGCATCGACTTCCTTTCCGAAATGCTTTCGCCGCCCGGTTGATGGGCGACGCACTCGGCAACATCATTCCTTTCGTGAGTTTCGCAGTGAGCGAGCCGTCAAAGGCAGTGTTCGTTAAAGATCGCGTGCCGTTGATGGTTGGTCTGTCAGGGCTCGCGATTGAAAACATTTTTTACGCGCTTTCGGTGGCGCTCTTTATCTTTAGTGGCACGGCGACTCTGTTACTGACCTTTTCACTGCCGAAGGGTTTGCGATACGCCAGCATCGCTGCGCTCGTCGTTACACTCCTGATTATTCCGCTCGCTTACTTGATCATTCGACGCCAAACGAGATTTCTCAGCGGCGCGCTAGGATATCTTGGCGATCGCGGTGTGGCGCGGAAGTTAATCAGTAAACTAAAACCGCGTGCCCACTCTCTCGAGGATCGTGTTTACGGCTTCTATGCGACGAGCCAGCGCAGCTTTATCTCGATCTTTGCGTTGGACAGTTGTTTCCACCTTGCGGGAATGTTGGAGGTTTACATCACACTCTCGTTCATCAGTCCGGTTGCACCGACGCTTACGCAGGCTTTCATTCTCGAATCAGTGAATCGAATTATTAACGTGGCGTTCAAGTTTATCCCGTTGCGCGCAGGTGTTGACGAAGGTGGAACTGGTCAGGTGTCGAAGGTTCTCGGCTTCGCGAAAGACATTGGAGTAACACTTGCGATCGTGAGGAAAGGCCGCGACATCTTCTGGGCCGCGATCGGGATTTTATTGATTTGGAAGAAAGGCTTTTCGCTCCGTGGAATCTCAGAGCAATAGCTATTCATAAGCAAGCGCGTTGACCGGATCGAGGTTCGACGCGCGCCAGGCCGGATACAGCGCTCCCACAATCCCTCCAACCACACCAATCGAAGCCGCGACAGTTGCCCACTGCCAGCTGTACTCAAAGACAAGCCCGTACGCTTTGTGAATCACATAGCCGGCCAACAGCGAAATCGCAAAACCCGCCACCAGTCCGATGACGCTGATCAATATCGCTTCCTTCTCAATGATCCCGACGATGTAACCACGCGACGCGCCCATCGCCTTCAGGATTCCGATTTCGCGCGTGCGCTCGGTGATCGTCGTGTACATCGCAAGCATTACCACGAGCGAACTCACCACTGCCGCCAGTCCAACTAGTACACGCAGGAACACGCTGAGGTAAGGAATGCTTTTTTCAAAACTCGTAAACACGTCGCGCGTTGGCTGGATCGTGTTACCCGGCAACTCCGTATCGATTCGCTTTGCGACTTCCTGAAATTGATCCGGATTATTTAGCTTTAGAAAGATAAACGTACACTTGCCTTCCGCTTCGATCGCTTTTTGCATCGCCTCGAGCGACATCTTTACGCGCGGACCCGATTCAGGTGAATAGATTCCCGCGATGCGATATTCGTCTGTATTGAAAGGCTTGATGACATCGCCCACGTGGTAGTTGTTGGTGCGCGCTTTCGTCTCGTCAATGACCACTTCGTTTAGGTTCTGTGGTCCACGCCCGGCGACCATGTTGATTCCGTTCATCTGCGCGTAACGCGTCCCAATTCGACACCGTCGATCTGCTCGAGACCGATTCCTTTGCTGCCTTGAAAGAAGTAACGAATGACGGGCAGGGCGTCCTGTACGCCTTCAATCTGCTTCAGTCGATCGGCGTATCTCGTATCGAGATTGGCCATGGAGGCATTGAACTGGATTGCCCCGGGACGCATAAAGATCAACTCGGCGCGCACATTACTGGCGCGGCGCTGGAGATCGTTTGACATGCCGCGCGCGAGTCCCGTGAAAAGCATGACTAAGGCTACGCCCAGGGCGACTCCGGCGACGCTGACGAGCGTGCGAATGGGTCGCTGACGAATGTTTGAAGTTACTAAACTATCCATTGGCCATCCATACTAACGCTGCTATCTATTCCATCCGATCGCAATCAATTTCCGACACGTTCTTGCGCAAGCTATTACCATAAGGCATTTTACGCAGATGAACACAGATTGCAATCCGCAGAAAGGGTTAACCTGCGTGTCCTCAACTTGGCGCGGTCGCCAAGAATGAGATGAACAAATTGGATGCCATTCATGAAGAATCGTAAATTTTCACCCTTCATCTACTCCCTATCAACACTCGTCATCCTGCTCGCGTTGGTCCTTGTCGGGCGAAGCTTTGCGCCCGACCGGGTTCAAATCACGATCCTCGGAACCACCGATCTACACGGCAATATCCTGCCCGTAGACTACTACACAAACAAATCCGACAACCGCGGCATCGCAAAGATCGCCACTTTGATCAAACGTGTTCGCAAAGAGCAGCCGAACGTTTTACTGATCGACTCCGGCGACACGATCCAGGGTTCGCCGCTCGAGTCGTTTCACGGGCGCAAGAACAATCAGCCGCCTGATCCGATGATGCTGATTATGAGTTCGCTGAACTACGACGCGATGGCTGTCGGTAATCACGAATACAACTTTGGTCTTAAAGTTTTGGAGAAAGCACGCAGCGAAGCAAAGTTTCCCTGGCTATCGGCCAACACCTACGACAAAGCCAAACAACAACCTCACTACAAGCCTTACATCGTGAAAGAAGTTGCGGGCGTGAAAATCGGAATTCTCGGTCTAACAACCCCGGGAGTTCCCAACTGGGACAACCCGCCAAACTACGCCGGCCTGGAGTTTCATGAACCTGTTGCCGAAGCACGCAAGTGGGTGCCGATTCTGCGCGAGCAGGAGAAGGCGGACGTCGTCGTCATCGCCATGCACATGGGACTCAGCGAAGACCTGCGCACTGGTGATGTAAGTCCGGGACAAGTCCCGCACGAGAACGAAGCGATCTCGATCGCGAAGGAAGTTCCCGGTGTCGACGTGATCTTCATGGGCCACACACATCGCGATGTGCCTTCGCTCTACCTCAACGGCGTGTTGTTAACTCAGGCCAATCACTGGGGACGCCATCTCGCGCGTGCCGATTTGTACTTACAAAGAGCAGGAAGCGGTTGGCGCATGTATGCGAAGTCAGCCCGGACGATTCCGTCTGACGACCGCGTGGAACCCGATCCGGAAGTAGTAAAACTGGCCGAGCCTTACGATCAAGAGACACAGGGCTGGTTGTCGCGAGTAATTGGTGAATCGCCGGAAGAGTTGACGGCTCGCGAAGCGCGTTTCCGCGACACGGCAATACTGGATTTGATTCAGAAGGTTCAGCTGGAAGCCGGCAAAGCCGACGTCTCGATGGTGGCGAGCTTCAACTCGGAAGCGCGTATCGCAAAAGGCCCGGTGAGTGTTCGCGACATTGCCGGTCTTTATGTTTACGAAAACACGCTTGCCGTGCTGGAAGTTACCGGTCAGCAACTCAAAGACGCTTTGGAACACTCGGCGAAGTATTTTAAGGATTACGAGCCGGGCAAAACGCCGCGCGATCTGATCAATGAAAAGATTCCGGCTTACAACTTCGACATCGCCGAAGGCGTTACTTACGACCTCGACATCTCGAAACCGATTGGTCAACGGATTCAGAACCTGCGCTTTCGAGGCCAGCCGCTTGCGCCGACGCGGAAACTCCGTCTCGCGACGAACAATTATCGGGTCAACGGCGGTGGCGGATACGACATGTACAAAAATGCCCCAGTGGTCTACCGCTCAAGCGAAGAAATTCGAGAGTTGATTATCGATTGGGTTGAACGCAACAAGACCGTTCCCGCTACACCCAATAACAACTGGCGCATCGTCCCGTAAAACACAAAGCGGCTAGAGGTGAGATCTAATAATGCCGCTTTGGTCGCGGGGGGAGTTGCGTGTGAGAAGAGAGTGAGTTGTTGGGTCAACGCTGAACCTGCGTGAATCTGGGTTCATCGCAAGCAGATCCCGGTCGCGTTAGGAGAAGATCTGATGGTTCAGCGTTGACCGTCTGTACCCTGCTTGTTTTGTCTTTTAACGCGTCATCGACGCGAAAACCCCCTCAAAAATATTTTCGCTACAGATTTACCGGGATGTGCACTAAGTCTCACGGAAGAATTGGTGCTAGAATTGGGCCAACGAGAGCCTCGATGCCCACTTCACCGTACTCTCGAATCTGAATCCCCTTAGTCAACAAATGCAGAAGAGTTCGTCTGAAAGCATCACTCAACTGCTCGCAAGATTGAACCAGGGTGACAAAAACGCCCTCGAGCAGTTGATACCGCTTGTCTATGATGAACTGCACCGGTTAGCTGCCAACTACCTTCGCAAAGAACGCCGCGAACACACTCTGCAACCCACCGCGTTAGTCAATGAGCTTTACCTGAAGATCTTCGGATCAACAACGGACAAACTGGCACAATAAAGCCCAGTTTCTTGGTGTCGCGGCGGAATTGATGAGACGCATTCTGGTCGATCACGCGCGCGCACATTGCACGACTAAGCGCGGCGGCGATCGTTTTTGCGTGTCGCTGGGGAAGATCGGGACTTTTGGTGCTCAGCCGGATGTGGATCTGTTGGCCCTCAACGAGGTCCTTGAACGTCTGGCAGAACTCGATCCGGATCAAGCCCGCATAGTCGAGCTGAAGTTTTTTGGCGGCCTGACAATCGAGGAGACAGCAGAAGTGATGGAGATTTCACACGCAAAGGTCGAGCGCGATTGGAGAACTGCAAAAGCCTTTTTGAAACGCGAACTTACAAGAACCGGCAAATCTTTCTGAGGGATTTAGGACGTCGCTAGTTTTCGCGTTAGTAAGTAATCAACGGACCTTACGAGGATTAGCCTCCCTAGCGGACATGATCACCCATGACAGTTGGCAACGAATAAAAGAGATTTTCGAATCGGCTCAGAACCTTTCCGAGCCGAGCGCTCGGACTTTCTCGACCAGGCTTGCGGCGACGACCAGTCGCTTCGCGAGGAGGTCGAGGCGTTGTTAACCGCAGATGCGAGCAATGAAGACTTTCTAAACATTCCCGCATATGAATTTGCCGCCAGCATTCATGGTAGAAACTGAATTTTCCGCGGGGCAAAAAATCGGTCCTTATACGGTTTTGTGTCCTCTGGGGTCCGGCGGCATGGGCCAAATTTATCTCGCCGAAGACGCAAGATTACGACGTAAGATCGCCCTCAAACTAATTTCGCAACAGTTCGCTAGTGATCCTCGCCGGGTGAGTCGCTTTGAACAGGAAGCCCTTGCCGCTTCTGCCCTCAATCATCCCAACATTTGCGTTATTCATGAATTGGGAACTACGGAAAGCGGGCGGCACTTCATTGCGATGGAGTACATCCAGGGCATCACTTTGCGTAAGAATTAGCTCATGGCCCGCTTCAATTCCGCAGGCCTTGAACATCGCTGTTCAGGTCGCGACCGCTCTTTCCAGCGCTCACGCATCCGGTATCGTCCACCGCGATATCAAGCCTGAAAATATAATGCTGCGACCGGATGGCTATGTGAAAGTTTTCGACTTTGGCCTCGCGAAACTTACCGAGAGGCTCCCCGAAGTCAGGAAGTTGCGGATGCGGTTCACAATGTCCTTACCGAGACAGGCATGCTGATGGGCACGGTCAAATACATGTCTCCCGAACAACTACGGGAGGCGAAGATCGATGAACGAACCGATATCTGGAGTTTAGGTGTTGTGCTTTACGAGATGCTGACTGGCTCTACGCCATTCGAAGCGCCGACACCAAACGACACCGTTGCCGCTGTCCGCGCAGCGCAATCCACGCCGTCTGAAATTTCCCGATCGAATCCAAAACAGCTTCAGGACATTATCTCGAAAGCACTGGAAAAGGAACGTGATCACAGATATCAAACCGTGGCGAAATTTGCGGCCGACCTAACAGAGGTTGCGAGCAAGGCTGCCACGTCAGCAAGACGAGCGATTCGATTCCCACGTTGTTCGTATCGGTGACGAACAGCAGACACGCAAGATTGAGCCATCGGGCTCTTCACCCGCCTGAAAACACAGGCCCTGTTACAGGACCGAATTCCTTCTCACCGAGATTCGATCGCACAAGAAGACCGCCCTCTTCACAGGTGTCACAGGTGTTCTCTTTCTCTTCTGTTTCTCCCTGGTGCAGCTCGCTACATCAACGAGTTGATTAATCCGCCACGTCGTGCAGATCGAAGATGAAGCAAGTGACTAATGATGGAACTTCTGTTTGCGCGGCAATCTCCCCAGACGGTAAATTGGCCGCACATGCTGAAGAGAAAGCGGGAATCAACGTCTGGTCTTAACAAACATGGCGAACGTCCTCTTCAGACGATTGTTCCGCCTTCAGACGTTCAATACCTCGGTGTTTCTTTCACAAAGGACAGCAACTTTCTCTACTTCACGCGCATCGAGAATGGCAGATGGCATGCTTTATCGATTGCGCAATGCCTGGCAGTTCTCCAGTGAGATCAAAGAAGAAGTTGATAGTCCGATTAGCTTTTCACCGCAGCAGGATCGCTTCGCATTCGTCCGACTTGATATAGGACGAAATATTTTCGTTGATGGTCTCAAACATCGACGGATCGAGCGAGCAGGTTATCGCAACGTTCGCAGGAAAAGGCGATTCCTTTTCGTTATGGCCTGGCCTGGTCACCTGACGGCAACATCGTTGTTTGTCCGGCAAGTTCCTGGACGGATGATGGTTATAGGGTGGATCTGGTCGGGTTTGATGTGGAAACGGGGGATCAGCGAACCGTTCGCTACAAAATCATGGTCCGCAATACTCCAGGTCGCATGGCAAGACAGACATGAGCAGGCTGGTTATCAGCGCGACGAGATCAACTGACCGGACCTTTCCAATTATGGCGAGATCAGCTTATCCGAGCGGAGTCGTCGCGGAGACTAACCAACGATTTGGCCGAGTACAGAGGAGTCAGCCTGGCCGGAAAAAACATCTTGACGGTTCGAACTGAACGAGACTGGGAATTGTATGTTGCCAAGGCCGCGAATAATTTTGAACAGCGCTCTGCACATTGCTACAGGAGTAGGGTTGAGCTATGGCCTTACGTGGGCCGGCAATGAAAGGATTGTGTTTTCCTCGATGGTCCGGGATCACCTCAACATCTCACGAATTGATTCGGACGGCTCTAATGAGTCCAATTAACCGCAGAAGCGGGAGACAATTACACCCCGGCAACATCAGCCGATGGACAAGTTTATAGTGTTTGCGTCCAACCGAACTGGAAGTTTCAACATTTGGCGAATGAACGTCGAAGATGGCAGCGATCTGAAACAACTTACCTTCAGTGATAGCAACTTCTATCCAGCGGTCTCTCCGATAATCAATGGGTTGCTTTTGATAATCAAGCAAATCACGAAATTGAGTATTTGGAGAGTGCCATTGCAAGGAGGAGATGCGACAAAGTTGTCGAGAGATACCGGATGCCGGCATTTTCACCCGATGCTCAATTTATCGTTGCTCGCTACGACCTCGATTCAGGCACCAAAGATGCCGCGATCTTTTCCGCCGAGGGTGGTCAACCGCTCAAACAAACCCCGATCCCATTCTCGAGTGGCAACGAGTTCAATGGCTGTCGCCCACACACTTAACCTATGTGAAAAGGGTCGATGGCCACTCGGAGATCTGGAGTTACGATCTTGGTACGGGAGCAACAAGAGCAGTTGACGAATTTCAATCGCAATCAGATCTTTGCCTATGCCTGGTCACCGGATCAGCGGCAATTGGCGTGTCAACTGGGGATTAATCGGAGTAACGTCGTTTTAGATTAGAAAGCGACGCAGTGAAGGAATTAGTGCGGCACAACGCCTCAATCGCTATTGTTAAATGACGTATAGAGTCTCTGTCACGCCAGTTTTCGACTTGGGAACTGGATGCTCCCGCTCGTGTCTTACTACCGAAGCTTAGTCAGGATAAGGTGCTTCACATCCGAGGCGGCTTGATCTCGGCGACCTTTTCACTGATTTCGGAGTTTTTAGAATCTCCTCTACACTGCTAAATCATTTCTTTTGCGCTGCGGGCGAAGCTCTGCTTTCAACGTTTTAAGAATCCAACGAGTGCAGAGACCCGTGATAAGGTCTCATCCACTTTCACAAGCTCGTAATTGATTCTGCCTGTCCATGGTGATGTCTTCTTGTGTATATTGAATCCGTCTGCCATCGAAGTTCTCCTGACTTGGGCCATCTTGGTGAGTTTTGTTTTTCTGATCGCACACCTCTCTAAGGTGCCGCAGAGGTATCAAGTGCGATCTCTGAGCTCAGTAAAAAAGGCAGGGACCAGTTTCCTTCAATACCCAGCAGCGGGCCGCCCAACAATTTGCCCAACTTCAATCTTAATGCAAGGCCCACTAGGGAGAGTCGGTCCTTAGCTTTTGCGTATTAACGCGAGATTTGCTCGCATAATCCCTCACTAATAAATGAAAAATTAGGGGAAGAAATTTCAAACTCTTTCTTCAGTAATTACCAGCCTGATGATTCCCCCCTTCTAATATGTTTCTTGTCTAAAAAGATTACGCAGATATAGTATTCCGTAATGCCTCCTCGTCTCGCAGCAGTTTCCGGGAAGCTCAAGGGAGCAGTCTTCGCAGTCGGCGATGAACCTCTTGTCATTGGTCGCGATACCGCTGCCGGTCTCTGCATCGCCGATGCCTCGGTCTCACGCCGTCATTCCAGAATCGAAAAGAATGAAACGGGATTTTCAATCACCGATTTGGAGAGTCTTAACGGCACATTCGTCAACGATGTCCCCGTCAAGAATCGACTGCTCGAACATGGCGATCGGGTTCGCATCGGCAATGCACATTTCGTCTTCCTCACGCATGATGGCGAGCCGGCTTCCAAATCGAGTGACGTTACTCTCGACGAAGCTCAGGTAGTCAGCGGCTCTACGGTCCAGATCCGTTTTGACGATGCGCTCTACCAGATGGCCCGCGATTTGAGCGCGCTCATGAAAGTCAGCACGGTCATCAACTCGATTCGTGGGCTCGACAACCTGCTGGAACGCCTGCTCGAACTGCTCTTTGAAGTGGTCCCGGCCCAACGTGGCGCCATTTTGCTTACGAACGAAGGAGCGTTTGAGACGAGCCATGTTTTCGCACTCGATCGCGCACGCGGAAAGGACCAGGCAGTAAAAGTCAGCCGCACAATCGTCCAGCAAGTATTGAGAGAGGGCGTGGCTCTGCTGGCCGGCAACGTCGACGAGGAAAAACAGCTTGCCACCGAGAGTTTGATCTCCGAGCGCACGCATTCAGTGATGTGCGTGCCGCTGATCATGTTTGATCGAAAGCTTGGCGTGTTGTATCTCGACAGCACTCTGCCGCGTGACAAGTTCAATCGTGAACATCTCCAGCTCGTTACTGCCATCGCGAGTATTGCTGCCGTCGCGATTGAGAATGCGCGCCAGTTTGAGTGGCTTGAAACAGAAAACGAGCGATTGCAGGCAGATGTAAACATTGAGCACAACATGATCGGCGACGGCGCGGCAATGCGGCGCATTTATCACTTCATCTCGAAAGTGGCGCCGACCGATGCGACCGTCCTCATCAGCGGCGAGAGTGGAACCGGAAAGGAGTTGGCCGCGCGCGCGATTCATCGCAACAGCAAACGCGCTTCGAAAGCTTTCATCGCGGTGAACTGCGCCGCACTCAACGAGTCACTATTGGAAAGCGAGTTGTTTGGTCACGAGAAAGGCGCCTTCACGGGAGCGTTGGCCCAGAAAAAAGGCCGTCTCGAGATTGCCGACGGCGGCACGTTGTTTCTCGACGAAGTCGGAGAGCTGACTCTTCCGCTTCAGGTAAAACTTCTGCGCGTGCTTCAGGAGAGAGAGTTTGAGCGCGTCGGTGGGACCATCACGATGAAAGTCGATCTGCGATTGATCGGTGCGACTAACAAGAATCTGGAAGAGGCAATTGAAGCGGGCCAGTTTCGCCAGGATCTTTACTATCGTCTCAACGTGGTCTCGCTCGAAATGCCTCCGCTTCGCGATCGACGTGAAGACATAATGCTGCTAGCCAATTATTTTGCCGACAAGTACAGCGCGAAATGCAATCGAAAGTTGAAAGGCTTTGCGGCTGAAGTAGGTGGTTTCCTCATGGCATACGACTGGCCCGGTAACGTACGCGAGCTGGAGAACACAATTGAACGCGCGATTGTGCTGGGAACAACTGCATGGATCCTGCCGGACGACTTACCTGAGAACTTGCTCGAAATGGAATTGACCTCTGACAAATCAATCGCGAACTATCATGAGACCGTGATTCAAAACAAGAAACAGATCATTCTGCACGCTCTCGATCAGGCGAAGGGCGACCCCGCCGAGGCCGCGCGCCTGCTCGGAATCCATCCGAACTATCTTCAACGCTTGTTTCGAAATCTGAACTTGACGGACCAATTGAAGGCCAGTGCCAGGTAGTCCTAATCTGAGATTCGGGATTTAACATTCAGCATAGTCTTTGTCCGTATGGCGTCAAAATAAAATCAGCACCGGGCGTGGTGGTTTTTCTTCGCCGTTCTCGCTTTAATAATTGAAAAGAGAATGCGCGCGAAACAATTGTTGTCGCGTCCCAATAAAGTTCGGAGCGATTGAGATTGAGAAATAAATTCTGAATCTCAGCCTGGGACACTACCCGTGTCGCTAAGTAGTGACCTAAATTGAAAATCCTTCTCTGTGTGACCTCTGTGTTCTCTGTGGTTGATTTTTCCACAGGTTTAGTTGACCACGGAGACCCAGAGGACACAGGGGTTGCACAGAGAATCGAAATTAGGGCACGACCCGTTGCTAAGGTTCCTTGACTTAAAGCCGGTATCGCACTAGAATTCGCGCTGCCAATTTTTGTCACTACCCGCAGCTTCCGGATAATGCTCATTGCTTTCCGAAGGATGCGTGTCCAGTCAATAAGTCGTCCCGACGCCGGTTTGACTCGCTGGAATTACCAATCCCTTGAATTTGGTTTCTAGCAGAGAGAACTACGTAGGGCGCCCATCAGAAGCCTGGTCCTCGCATAGTTCCGGGCGTTCTGTTACCAAAGCCCAGATGCGGCTGTAGTGGTTTTTGTATGCGTCAAGGGGGTGCGGTCCCTTCAGAAAGAGCCCGTATTATCAGCCTTGTCCTAGAAATCCCAAAACCAAGATAAACAAAAGGAGTTTCCGATGTCCCCCAGTGAGCGCCTCGCACGTTATATCCGACGAAATACCTCCCAGAAAAATACGAAAACTACTAAATCTTATCGATCGGTTGCTCCTATGCTGATTGCCGCTGTCGCCGTGTTGGCGGCAGTTGTTTTTTCAGTTTCAGTGGAGTCCAGACGCGGCGGATGGTTTAGGACGGCTGAACCAAGCGCGCCGGCTAGGAACCCGGAAGTGGCAAAGAATTCAACGGTCCCGGCAGCCGTCAAAAATGCTTTGGAACCGCCAGCTCCCCCTCTTCCATTTGCGCCGACCGTGACGGCCACGAAGGTTGACTCCTTATTAGTCGACAATGATCTCGATACCAAGGCGGATCCTGGCGACACGTTGAGATATACGGTCGCGATCGGGGCGAGTGGTGAAGATGCCACTGGCGTCACTTTTAGTGACACAGTGGATCCGAACACCAACTTTCTCGGCGGCACGCTTGCCGCGTCAGCCGTCGCCGTCAACGACACTTTTCCGGTAACCGTAACCGGCAACGTGAGAATCAATTCGGCGAATCTGGCTGCTCCATTCAGCGTTGTTGCGAATGACTATCTGGGAACCAACACCGTGTCGACGATTACCCAGGTCCAGGCAAGCAGCACCATTGTGTCAAACACGATCACCACCACGTCATTGAACGGCGGAAACATTGTGATGACTGTTTCCGGCGCGGACATGGGTAAGTTTATCTATAACCCACCAGCGGGATTCGAAGGCGTCGATACCTTTACGTACGTGCTGACCGATAATGCGAACGCAACGTCTGCCGCGTCAAATCGCACGGCGACAGTCTCGATCACCGTCAGCGGCATGATCTGGTTTATTAATAACAACTCCGCTTCGTGCCTTACCGTCGCAGCAGGCTGCGGCCGTCTTACAAATCCATTTTCGACACTGGCCGCGTTCGAGACGGCTAACGGCGCTGGCGGCAACAATCCGGCAGCGAATGACAATATCTTTGTTTACGAAAGTGGAACCGATTACGTGGGACCAGTGACCTTGGAAAATGGCCAGAAATTCATCGGCCAGGATGCAACGGCAACTCTTTCCGCGATTACAGGGATTACACCCGCGACGGGCAGCGATCCTTTACCGGCAACAACCCCCGGCGCGCCGATCGTCAATATCACCAGCCTTGGACTCGGGATTACCGTTGGTCAAAACAACACGCTGCGCGGATTTACCGGCGGCAATTCGACGGGTGACATCAACGGCACCGGCTTCGGCACATTGAACGTTTCAGATGTCACTCTAAATGGCAATGGCCGAACCCTGAACCTTACAACCGGTACTCTCAACGGCACGTTTGCAAGCATCTCTTCCGCGAGCAGCGCCACTACGGGTCTTAGCCTGGCGGGCGTGGCCGGCAGTTTGACGACCGGCTCAACAACTGTCACCGGCTCAAGCGGAATCGGAATCAGCGTAGGCACGTCTACCGCTAACTTGAATTTTGCAGGTACTTCAGTGTCAACAACAGGCGGCACGGGCGTCAGCCTGCTGGACAACGACGGCACCATCACATTTGGAGATCTTGATATCTCACCAAACGTGAACCAGAAAGGGTTTGTATCAACAAACAACAGTAACACCATCACTGCAACCAGCGGCACCCTGGTCACCAATGGTGCAGCAGCCGTAGATATAACTCGTCCGGAAGGCGGCACCACAGCGCTTGGCATCACGCTGACCAGTGTGTCGACCACGGGCGGTCCGAACGGCATCATCATTTCGAGCACCACCGGCTTCTTCACAGTGGCCGGCAACGGAGGAGTTTGTACCGAGGCGAGCCCGGGAACCTGCTCCAGCCAGATTCAGAACATCAACACTGGCGCCGATACCGATCCGGTGGCAAGTATTCCTCCGGGTACTGGCATCGCGCTTCGCAACGCGAGCAACGTATCGCTCACGCGCATTCGGATCAACAACACGAACAACTACGGCATTAGCGGTGTCAATGTAAATAATTTCACGCTCTCCAACAGCGTCGTCCAGGGAACAAATGGCACGAACGTGTCGAGCCCGTTCCGCGACAGCAGCATCAGGTTAGACCAGTTAACAGGTACGAACTCGATCAACAACAGCGTCATCACTGGTGGTTTCCAACACAACATCCTGATCGACAACCAGAGCGGTACGTCACAAATCACCGTGACCGCCAACACGATCAAAAACACCAACGCTGTGACCGGCGATGATGGTTTCCAGCTTGAAGCAGAGACGACTGCGGTGGTCAATGCGTTTATCACCAACAACAGCTTCTCAGCTCATGGCGGCGACCACTTCAACCTGAGCCTGGTCAATAACGCCAATGTGGATTTGACCTTTACCGGAAACGCGTTTGCCGGTGGTCACGCAGTCGGCCTGGGCCAGGGCTTATTTATTCTCGGCGCTGCGTTCAACGGCACCTTCAATTACGATATCTCGAATAACGGCACCGCCGCGGTTCCGCTCGTTGGAAATCGCCAGGGCGGCATGATTCACGTAAACAAGGGAAGCGGCACTGCTACATACAGTGGACGCATCCAGAACAACTTCATCGGCAACGCGGCCGTAGTCAATTCCGGATCGCTCGAGGCCTTCGGAATCATGATCGGCACACGCGGAGCAGGCGGTTCGCACACGACGCTGGTCGATGGCAATACGGTGCGGCAGTACGAAGACCGCGGCATCGTCAGTGAAGCTGGTGAAGGCGCGGCGGCGTTGAACGCGACGATCACGAACAACACCGTGTCGAACTTCGCCGATCCAGTCAACTCGTTGCACGGTATCCACTCCGACAACGGCATCAATGTCGACGACACAAATGCTGTTTGTATGGATATTCGAGCCAACAGCGTGGCCACAGCAGGTAATGAGCCTGGGGGCGGCTTTGACATCCGGCTTCGCAAGGGGCCACAACCGGGACTAAGTCTGCGCATACCCAATCTGGTCGGCAACACTGCAGCAGCCGCGCAGGCAAAAGTCCTGGCCGACAATCCGACTGCTACTACCGCATTCGTCAGCGGCGCGGGTTTCGCCGGCGGCGCAGCTTGTACGCAGCCGACCCTGCCATCGCCACCAGCAGGTCCGATCACGGCTTCAGCCACGAGCGAACTTACGGCATCAGCCACAAGCGAACTCTCGGCAGATGGTGCGCTCAAAGTTCAGATTTCAGATGCGAAATCCCAGAATATCTTGTGGGCCGCAAGGGGCGAGAACAAAGATCCACAGAATGTGATCTCTCTGACGCAATCAGAGCTGTCTGCTATGGTCCAGGCGGCGATATCGAGATGGTCAGAGAATGGCATGTCTAAAGACTTTGCCAAACTCCAGTCATTCTCCTACGAGATAGCCGATCTGCCGGAAGGTCAGTTGGCTACCTTGAAGGGTAACCGGATCACATTAGACACGACTGCAGCCGGCTACGGCTGGTTCTTCGATCACTCACCGAATGGCGATAACGAGTTTGACGTTCCAGTACCAAATCAGGAACTGCAAACAACCGAATACAGCGGTGCGCATGGTCGAGTCGACTTGTTGACGGTGCTTATGCGTCAACTCGGTTCTACCCTGACGTTCGATAAGTCGCAACTCGTGGGTCCGCTGAATTGGTTAATGGAGAACACTCTCGAACCCGGCACGAGGCGCGTGCCTGAATTCAAGATGGGTGAGGTTGGTAAACTCTCGGCTCCGAAGGCCCGTGACAGTCAGCGGGCAGTCGCCAAGTCGAGCGGTGAACAGCAACTCAACCCTGCTAACGCGCAACTAGTGGCTTCGAACAAGCCGCGTAATTCGCGCAACGTTGGCCGACACCACGCGAACGCAACGCGCTCGGCGCCCATGTCGTTTGTGGATGTCCTGCTCAATATCGGAACCCTGCCGGCCGGTAAATCTGTCACGATCAAGTTTGACGTAACAGTGGATAATCCGTACCTGGGAGCCACAAACCAGGTCTCCAACCAGGGCACGGTCTCCGGCACGAACTTCGCCAACGTGCTCACCGACGACCCGGACGTGGCTGGCGCTGCCAACCCGACCCTGACCACGATTGATCAGCCGGACGTGACCGTGGCGGTGTCACCCGCTTCGGTTTTGGAGGACGGAGTAGACAACCTCGTCTATACGTTCACGCGCGAAGGATCGACTGCTGCCGCCCTGACGGTGAACTTCAGCGTCGGCGGTACAGCCACCTTCAGCAGTGACTACACCCAGACGGGGGCGGCCACCTTCAACGCCACCTCCGGCACGGTGAGCATCCCGGCCGGCAGTTCCACAGCTACCGTGACGCTCGATCCGACTACGGATACCACTGTCGAATTAGATGAGACAGCGATTCTGACTGTCATTGCAGGGACATCCTATGACATAGGCGCCCCCGCTTCGGCGTCGGGCACCATAACCAACGACGACACGGATGTGACGGTGGCAGTTGCGCCGTCCTCAGTGGAGGAGGACGGGGTACCAAACCTCGTCTACACATTCACGCGTAATGGCGTGACCACCGGCCCACTCACCGTCAACTTCTCAGTCGGCGGGACGGCCACCTTCAGCAACGACTACACGCAGACGGGCGCGGCGACGTTTACCGCCATCGACGGTACAGTTACGTTCGGTGCCGGCAACACAACGGCGCTCGTGACGGTTGACCCGACGGCAGACAACATTGTCGAACCCAGCGAAACAGTGATCCTGACGTTGACGACAGGGACAGGCTACAACGTGGCTAATCCCAGCACGGCCACCGGCACGATTGCTAACGACGATGCTGAGGTGACGGTGGCAGTGGCGCCGTCAGCAGTGGATGAGGACGGGGCAACGAACCTCGTCTACACTTTCACCCGGACTGGTGACACGACCGGCGCGCTGACTGTGAACTTCTCAGTCGGCGGGACGGCCACTTTCAGCACCGATTACACGCAGTCGGGCGCGGCGACATTTACCGCTACCGACGGCACGGTGACGTTCGCTGACGGTAACGCCACCGCGGCGGTGACGGTTGACCCATCAGCGGATGTGGCGGCCGAGCCGGATGAGACAGTGACCTTAACGCTCACTCCGGGCACCGGCTACAACATCGGGACGCCAGGCGCAGCCACGGGAACCATTAACAACGACGACACCACCGTATCAGTGGCGGTATCGCCGTTGTCGACGGATGAGGATGGCGCGACCAACCTCGTCTACACCTTCACTCGTAGCGATTCCGGCGGCGCGCTAACGGTGAACTTCTCGATCGGTGGAACGGCCACCGCCAACACTGACTACACCCAGACGGGCGCGGCGACGTTTACTCCGCCTACCGGCACGGTGAGCTTTGCTGATGGCAGCTTGACCGCTACCGTGACCGTTGATCCGTCGACCGACACTACGGTCGAGCTTGACGAGACTGTAATCCTGACGGTGACCGCAGGCCCGGGCTACACCGTCGGCGCCCCGGCTTCAGCGACGGGGACAATCACCAACGACGACACGGACGTGTCGGTAGCAGTATCCCCGTTGTCGACCACCGAGGACGGTGCGGGGAACCTCGTCTACACGTTCACGCGTACAGGCGTCACGACCGGCGCGCTAACAGTCAACTTCTCGGTCGGAGGAACTGCTGATTCCAACACCGACTATACGCAGATCGGCGCAGCGACCTTCACCCCGCCCACAGGCACGGTGACGTTCGCCGCCGGCAGTTCGACGGCGATCGTGACGGTTGACCCGACAGCGGACAACTCAGTCGAACCAGACGAGACGGTGATCCTGACCGTAACGACCGGTACGGGTTACAACATCGGCGTGCCCAGCGCGGCCACCGGCACTATCACCAATGACGATTCGTCCGTTTCAATAGCGGTTGCTCCGTCCGCGGTGGATGAGGACGGTGCGACTAACCTCGTCTACACCTTCACGCGCACCGGCAGTACTGCGGCCGCGCTGACGGTGAACTTCACGGTCGGCGGAACGGGCGATCCCAACACCGACTACACGCAGACGGGCGCGGCGACCTTTACCCCGCCCACTGGGACAGTGACCTTCGCTGCCGGCAGTTCGACCGCGGCTGTTACAGTTGACCCGACGGCGGATGCCACGACGGAGCCGGATGATACGGTGATCCTGACCGTTGTTGCCGGTACCGGCTACGAAGTCGGCGCTCCCGATTCGGCCACAGGCACCATTAACAACGACGATAACGCCGTGTCAGTGGCTGTGTCGCCGTTGTCAACGAATGAGGACGGGGCGACCAACCTCGTCTACACCTTTACTCGCGGCGATTCCAGCGGCGAGCTGACGGTGAACTTCTCGATCGGTGGAACGGCCACCGCCAACACTGACTACACGCAGACTGGCGCGGCAACGTTTACACCACCCACCGGCACGGTGACGTTTGCTGACGGCAGCTTGACGGCTACCGTGACTGTTGATCCGTCGGCCGACCTCGCGGTCGAGTCTGACGAGACGGTGATCCTGACGGTGACCGCAGGCGCGGGCTACACCGTCGGCGTCCCGGCTTCAGCGACAGGAACAATCACTAACGATGACACGGACGTGTCAGTAGCAGTATCCCCGTTATCGACCACCGAGGACGGTGCAGGGAACCTCGTCTACACGTTCACACGTACCGGCGTCACAGGCGGACCACTAACGGTCAACTTCTCGGTCGGCGGAACTGCTGATTCCAGCACCGACTATACGCAGATCGGCGCAGCGACCTTCACCCCGCCCACAGGCACGGTGACGTTCGTAGCCGGCAGTTCGACGGCGATCGTAACGGTTGACCCGACGGCTGACGGTGCGGCCGAACTCGATGAAACGGTAATCCTGACGGTGACGGCGGGCACAGGCTATAACGTCGCTGCGCCCAGCTCGGCCACCGGCACGATCATCAACGACGACACTGAGGTATCGGTAGCCGTAGCGCCGTCCTCGGTGCTTGAAGACGGTGCGACCAACCTGGTCTTCACCTTCACCCGAGTCGGCCTTACCTCAGGCGCGCTGACGGTGAATTTCGCGGCCAGTGGAACAGCCGTATTCGCTCCCCCGGGCGGCGATTACACGCAGTTCGGAGCGGATACCTTCACCAACGGCGGTCCCGGCACAGTGACATTCCTGGCCGGCAGTTCGACAGCAACCGTAACGGCTGACCCGTTCGGTGACGCACTTCTGGAGCCCAACGAGACGGTGATCCTGACGGTGACCGCAGGCGCGGGCTACACCGTCGGTACGCCGAATTCGGCCACGGGTACCATCCTGAACGACGACAACAGCCCGCCGACTATCGTCGTTGGTTACGGCCAGTGTGGCGGCGGATCGAGCGGCACGTTGAATCTCCTCGTCGGGGACGTGGAGACGGCATCGGGCAGCTTGACTCTGAGCGCGACCTCGTCGAACACCGCGGTGGTGCCACTCGGCAACATCTCGTTCGGCGGCAGCGGGGCCAACCGCACGGTGACGATCAATGCCTTGATGCAAAATAGCGTCCAGTTCTCCGACGTCACCATCACGGTCAGCGACGGTACATTTACGAGCTCAATCAACATCAGAGTCATCGTTGGTACCAACAAGACCGAGACGATCAACATCGGCACCACCACCGTGGGCACCGATATGATCTTCGGCGGCAACGGCGACGACACCATCAACTCCGGTGCCGGTAACGACTTGATCTGCGGCGGCAACGGCGGTGGCGTAGTTAACGCCGGCCTCGGCGACGACACGCTCGACGGTGGCAACGGCAACGACACCCTCCGTGGTTCGGACGGCAATGACCGGATCATCGGCGGTGGTGGTAATGACACCCTTGAGGGCGGCAACGACAACGACGTGCTCGAAGGTGGTCAGGGCAACGACACGCTGACAGGCGGGTTGGGCGCTGACTCTTTCAGCGGCGGGTCGGGCACCGACACGGCGACCGACTTCAACGCCGGCCAGGGCGACACCAGGGATCTATCGATAGAGATCGGCGCCTTGTTCGGAACAAATAATAGGGGCGAGTTGTTTGCTTACTTCGCCTCCCCAACAGATTGGTGGCTCCACCCATCCAAACGTGATTACTTGTCTCGTCACTTTGTGATTGGGAATGGTCCAGCCATCAACAGGCAGTAACCACCTAAACAAAAAGGAGCGCTCGAGAAATCGAGCGCTCCTTTGCCTTTTCTAACAACCACCGTTAACCTACCGCACAACTTGTGACGAAGTTTCAGAACGCTGCATCCGCTGGCCGTCAGCTCGCAGGTTCCCTACAGAAATATCGCTCTTCAAGCGACACGATCGTCATCGCAATTGTGGCTGGTGGCGTGTTTGTAGGAGCGAAGGTAGCTCGCGAGTTAGAGCTCCCATTCGAATTGCTGTTCCTCCGCAGATTGATAGCGCCGTTTGGACCACAAAGAGCTGTTTGTGCGACAAACGTCGCTGGGACGATGGTAGTTGATGAAGAATTAGAGCAAGTGGCACGATCGGCGGGGATGGATTATGCAATAGCTGATGGACTCCAGCAGTTGACGGAACGCGAGCGTTTCTGCCGTGGCCAACGTCCGCCGGTTGGTATCAGCGCGAAGCAAGTCATCATCGTTGACAACGGCATTCATACCGGATCGACGATGCAGGCAGCGATTCGTGCCGTGCGCAAGTTGAATGTCAGAAAAGTCGCCGCGGCGGTACCGGTTTCGGACATCAATAGCCGCGCTGTGATCGAAAGTGCTGCCGATGAGGTTGTCTGTTTAACCTGGCTTGAGAAGTTCGGTCACGTTGGACTTTGGTACCAGGAGTTCATTAGACCAACAAACGATCAGATTTTGAGTTTGTACTTGAACCTTGAGGAGAATGATTGAATGAGTGAGTTTCAGACCGCAGCAGGTTTCGCGAAACACGTGAACACGAACTTTCGCGTAGAGCTCGAGTCGCCTGGTTCGATTGAGCTAAAACTGATTGCGGTTACGCCACGTAAAAGTGAGCCAAACGAACAGGCCGGCATGGAGCGGTTCTCGGCGGTATTCACCGGTCCGGCGGACATCTTTCTACAGCAGGGTACTTATCGCGTAACTCATCCGGAAATGGGAGAGTTTTATGTGTTCCTGGTGCCGCTTGCGCCGGAAGCCGGTGTGTTTAGATATGAAGCCGTGTACAACTACTATCGAAAGGAGGATTAACGCAGAAGGCGTTAATCTTGCCCCGGCAGCCATTCCATGTGCATGTAACCGCCGGCATCCTCGATCGTTTTGAATCCAAGCCGTTCATAGAAACGGAATGCATTCTCATTTAGCATGAACACCATGTGTCGCAGAGGCTTGTTAGAACGCGTGGCCTCATCCATCAACTGCCGGAGCAAAAGCGTTCCCACTCCGCGATTCTGAAATTCCGCAAGTAACGCGATATCGAGCAAACGGATCTGCGTCTCATCAGTTCCGATCCAGATGCGGCCCGCCCGAGCGCCGTCAACAAGAATGATCTCGTAGCGCGCCGCAGGATATCGCGCCTCGTATTCTTGTTTCTGCATTGCGTACTGCCAGCGAATAAACGCGTCCTTCTGACTCTCGTCCCACTCGACCTGAGCGAGTTCGGCGGCACGCGATTTGGCGTAGACGCCGATCAGAAATTCCTGATCGGCGTCAGTAACCGGACGAAGCGAGACGTTGATGCTATCGGACGTGATTGATGACGGCTTCGTAAAAGAGTCCATCGTTTTCAGTTTTAACCCGGGTCAGGAACAGATCAAATTTGCCGAGGCGAGGATGGCTGATCTGATGGATAGAAGTCAACGGCGGCAGTTCACTGGAAGCTTTGAATATCAGAGAGAAACTGTCTGTAGGTTGAGCCTTCGAGGTTAGGCGGTTTTTAATGTCATGTTTCTTGACCTGGTCCAAACGTAATTCAATGCTTTCACCAAGGGCATTGTGCGACTCGAAGATGTCGCCAACAAAGGGAGCAAATGTTGCGGCCGTAAAAAGCAAGACGGGATCGCGCTGGGCTTCAGCAGGGATGTCAGTGCGAGTGGCCGTTTGGGCCAAGCCGGCGCGCGCATTGGCAAACAGCACACCGGCGGCGAAGGCAGATCTGCACACATCTCGTAAAAAGGTCCGACGTAACATTGTCATTTGGTTTTTTGTCTCCTGGGTCCCAGGACGGGACCTTACGGTTTTGGAAGGAACGGCAATGGATTTGCCGACACCAGTCTATATTCAGTTATCCGCGCTTGCCAAGAAGAATTAATCTGGAATTGGGCCGTTTGTATTCCAGAAATCTATCTGCGGAACAGGAGAAAACCCGTTGTCGAAGTTGTTGTAAATTTGTCAGAGATGTTGCTGTTTGGTCTTGTAATTCGGCCCAACGAGGTTTAGAATCCCCCCGCTTCAGTTTTTGAAACAGACCCCAGGCCTACAGAATCAGGAAATTATCAGTCTATTCTCCCGACAATCTCACACAATTCGAGACTTCGGCGGGGGCGTCAAGACCGACAGAGCCTGAATACGACTTACCTAACGGTTAGCTGAGTCTTAATTTACCCCTTTAGGAGGAGAAATGTCGGAACCTTTCCTTAGTGAAATCAAGATCGTTTCATTTAACTTCCCACCAAAAGGATGGGCCCTATGCAACGGACAGTTATTGCCGATCAATCAGAATCAGGCGCTGTTCGCGTTGCTGGGCACCACCTACGGCGGAAATGGTCAAACTAATTTTGCGCTCCCAAACTTTCGTGGAAGAGTTCCAATTCACGAGGGCAATGGTCACAATCTTGGAGAGGCTGCGGGTTCAACCGCTGTGACGATCAATATCCAGCAAATGCCAACCCACAACCACTTTGAAATGGCGCAGCCTACTACCAACAGCAGTCAGTTGGCGGCCGCAAACGCCTTTATGTGCCAAGCATCTAACGTGTACCGCACTGCCGATAACCTGATAACGTTAAATCCCGCATCGGTAACCAATGTAGGTGGCAGTCAACCCCATAACAACATGATGCCCTACCTGGTGCTGAATTTTATTATCGCGTTACAGGGTATCTTCCCGTCACAAAACTAGAAGGAGAAGAAGCATGCCTGAACCTTTTGTTGGAGAAATTAGAATGTTTGCGGGCAACTTCGCCCCGGCTGGTTGGATGTTCTGTGAGGGACAAACCCTGCCAATCTCAGAAAACGAGGTCTTGTTTCAATTAATCGGAACGACTTACGGCGGCGATGGCGAAGAGACATTTAATCTGCCTAACCTGGCGAGTCGCGTTCCAATCCACATGGGAACGGGACCGGATGGCACCACTTACCAGATTGGAGAAATGGCAGGGACCGAGCAGGAAACTTTGACCACCCAACAAATACCTATACACACGCATCCCCTGGTGTGTTCATCAGCTGGTGGCAACCTGAACGCTCCCGCGGGTAACGTCACCGGAGAGTCGGCGGCGGTCAAGATCTACTTTAATGACACTCCTGTAACGCCGATGAACCCTCAGGCGGTATCGCCGACCGGCGGTAGCCAGCCACATGAGAACACGCAACCGTTTCTCTGTATCAACTTCATCATTTCATTGTTTGGGGTGTTTCCCAGCCAGACCTAAGGAGAAGAAAATGTCTGATCCGTTTGTAGCTGAAATCCGTATGTTCCCCTTTAATTTCCCGCCCAAAGGATGGGCTTTTTGCGACGGGCAGTTACTGCCGCTGTCTCAAAACACCGCCTTGTTTTCTCTTTTAGGGACTACCTATGGCGGTGATGGAAAATCCACTTTTGCATTGCCGGATCTTCAAGGCAGCGCACCGATGCAACCGGGGCAGGGACAAGGCTTGTCCTTGCGGGACCTGGGTGAGATGTCGGGAGTTGAGAGTATCACCCTACTGGTGTCGGAAATACCGTTACACACGCATGGCCTACTGGCGTTCCCTGATCCAGCGACCGTGCAGATTCCTGTCGCTAATCAAAGCTGCCTGACCCGCTCGTCTGGAGGAAACGCTTATAGCACCAGCAATGCGGGCCTGGTTCCGATGGCTCCGCAAACACTCTCCCTGGCAGGCGGGGGCCTACCTCACAACAACATGCAGCCGTATTTAACAGTTAACTTCTGCATTGCTTTGCAAGGCGTCTTCCCGGCACGTCCGTAAGAGTGGACTTAGTTCGAAAAAGCACAAAACGCCCGAGTTATTTTGCGTTTTGTGCTTTTTTGTACCTTATCGCCCCCAAAATCGTTGACTGTGAGTGCTTATTGAAATAAAGTCCGTTTGTCCGGTCGCAACGCCTATCAAGCCTGCGTTGCTTTGTTTATCACAATTTGTGCATTTGCCTGACCTAATCGCTCACAAGTACGTCTGTTGACCGCTGTCAATCCATTTCCCATTAGAGGACTCAGATGAACCACTCATTGCCATACCCGCATCAACTGTCCAAAACAATAATCGCATGTCTCATTATTTCCCTGATGATTCTGAGTCCGCTTGCACCATTGGCCCAAGGTGCGCCGAATTCAACCCGTGTTAGGACCAGATCCAGCATAGAACCCCCTGCTCCGTTTGCGCCAACCATCACGGCCACCAAGACCGACTCATTCCCCGATTCGGATGGCGATGGCAAGGCTGCGCCAGGCGAGACGATCACTTACGACGTCAACATCAGCAACACTGGTCCAGACGACGCCACGGGCGTGAATTTTTCGGACACGATCGATGCGAACACGACGCTCGTTGGTGGCTCTCTTAAAGTTTCTCCACTTGCGTTCCCGGATGTTTTCGGCGCAACCCAAAACACTCCACTGGTGATCAGCGCTCCTGGCGTGCTCACGAACGACACAGGTCTTCCTGCACCGACCGCAGTGCCAATCGCAGGTGGTGCGACCGCGCAGGGAGGAACCGTCACCCTCAATGCTGATGGAAGCTTTACTTACAATCCGCCCACTGGCTTTGAAGGAAATGACTCGTTCACTTACACAGCAACCAACGGATTAACACCAAACGACACTACGCTCGTAACTCTTAACATCGATGCTCCACCAAGTGTTACCAACACAACGCCTGCTAACGGCGCCACTGAGGTCGCACAGAATACGGACATCGCGATCACCTTTAGCGAAGCGGTCAACGTCACCGGCGACTGGTTCCAGATCTCCTGCACTGAGACTGGAACACGAAATGTCGCCGATACTGCCGTAAGCGGTGGCCCAACTACTTTCACGATCAATCCCAATACTGATTTTGCGCCTACCGAGACCTGCACGGTCACTGTCGTTGCGGCACAAGTTACGGATCAAGACGTACTCGATCCGCCTGACCAGATGGCGGCGAATTTTGTTTTCAGCTTTACTACGACTGAGCAGGAGTTGGCGCCGACTGTTACCAACACCACGCCCGCGAACGGCGCCCTCGATCAACCAACCAATACTGACATCACAGTTACGTTCAGTGAGTCGGTTAACGTAACCGGCAACTGGTTCCAGATCGTTTGCACCACCAGCGGGACGAGAAACCCCGCCGACACCGCCGTCACCCCTCCTTCACCCGCGTCAAGTTTCACGATCAATCCGAACGCTGACTTTGCGCCAGGTGAAGCTTGCACGGCGACAATTTTTGCAGCGCAGGTCACAGATGCCGATGCTAATGATCCGCCGGACAACATGGCGGCTAACTTTGTCTTCAACTTCACCATGGATGTGGCGCCTTCTGTCACCGCCACTACACCAACAAACGGCGCAACTCAGGTGGCGAACAATACCAACATCAGCATCACGTTCAATGAACCGGTTGACGTGACTGGCAATTGGTTCCAGATCGTCGGCGCGACCAGCGGCACGAAGAACGTCGCGGATACAGTTGTGACTGGTGGTCCAACTACATTCGACATCAATCCGGCTGACTTCGCGAATGGCGAATTAGTTACCGTGACTGTTTTTGCCGCACAAGTCAGCGATCAGGACACAAACGATCCGCCGCAAAACATGGCGGCGAATTTTGTCTTCAGCTTCACGATCGATCAGGCGCCATCAGTTACGGCGACAACGCCTACCAACGGCGCCACCGGAGTAGCGATCAATTCCGACGTCACGATTACTTTCAGCGAACCTGTAAACGTAACAGGCGAATGGTTCTCGATTGCGTGCCCCAACAGCGGAGCTCGCAACGTCGCCGCGACAGTTGTAACAGGTGGTCCAACGACCTTTACGATCAATCCAAACGCGGACTTTGCGAATGGTGAGGTTTGCACCGTCACGGTCAATGCGGCACAAGTCACCGATCAGGACAGCGGTGATCCGCCTGACAATATGGCGGCGAACTTTGTCTTCAGTTTCACTACAGTTGACATCGCGCCTACCGTCACGGCCACCACACCGACAAACGGCGCGACCGATCGACCGACAAATACGGACATCACTGTGACCTTCAGCGAGCCTGTTAACGTAACAGGCAACTGGTTCACGATTGCGTGTCCGACCAGCGGAGCTCGCAACGTCGCGGCCACAGTTGTGACTGGTGGTCCAACTACATTCACTATCAATCCGAATGTTGACTTCGCCCCGTCAGAAACTTGCACGGTCACGATAGTGGCGACTCAGGTGACCGATCAGGATAGTATCGATCCGCCGGATCAAATGGCGGCAAACTTCGTTTTCAGCTTCAGCATGGACGCTGCGCCGACCGTCAACGCCACTACACCGACGAACGGCGCGACGCAGGTCGCGAACAATACGAATATCACCATCACGTTCAGCGAACCAGTGGACGTAACGGGAAATTGGTTCACAATCGTGGGCGCCACCAGCGGCACCCGCAACGTCGCAGACACCGTTGTGACTGGTGGTCCCACCACGTTCACAATCAATCCGAATATTGACTTCACCAATGGCGAGGCAGTAACCGTAACTGTTGTTGCGGCTCAAGTCACCGATCAGGACACGAACGATCCGCCGCAAAACATGGCGGCGAATTTCGTCTTTTCATTTACGATCGACAATGCGCCCGCAGTAACAACGACAACGCCGACGAACGGCGCGACCGGTGTTGCCGCAAACACCAACATCACGGTCAACTTCTCTGAGAGCGTTAACGCAACGACCAGTTCGTTCACGATCCAGTGCCCGTCGCCGGGAAACCTTCAAGCGTTTACGCTGAGCGCCTCGCCGAGCAACACGTTCACGCTCGATCCGGTTGCGAACCTGCCGGAAGGTGTCATCTGCACTGTCACCGTAATCGCAAATCAAATCACGGACGCTGATGCAGGCGATCCGCCCGACAACATGGTTGCAGACTTTGTGTTCAGCTTCGCCATTCCACCACGCGCGGTTGACGATGCACGCAATGCGACCGGCAACATTCGCATCCAGACTGCCGGCCGCTCCGGTTTCAGCACGTTGACGAACGACATCGGACCTGGCATCACCGTTACTGCTTTCGACGCGACGTCGTTGCGCGGCGGCCAGGTGAGCGTGGCGGCGAACGGCACGTTCACCTACAACCCACGCGCGGGTTTTGAAGGCGCGGACAGCTTCAACTACACAATCACCAACGTTGCGGGTAGCGACGTCGGCACCGTAAACATCACGGTGGCAGGCATGATCTGGTTTATCAATACAGCTCCACCGGCAACAGCATGCGCGACGTTGAATGGCGTTTGCGGTCGACTGTCGGATCCGCTTACGTCGTTGCCTGCATTCGAGGCGGCGAATGGCGGTGCGACATCAGTCGGCGGCGACGTTGTCGACCCTGAAGCCGGCGATCACATCTTTATCTTCACAGGTAGCACCGGCTACGTTGGTCCATTGACGCTCGAGGCAAATCAACGAGTCATCGGCCAGGGTGCGCAGCAGACGTTGCAGGTACTCTCGGGCATCACGCCTGCCACCGACAGCGATTCGCTGCCGAGCACTGGCGGAACAAGGCCCAGCATCACTACCGGTGGATTCAACGTCGTTTCAAACAATCAACTCTATGGGTTGAATTTTGACGACACGAACTCGACGGCAATCAACAGTGTCGCTAACATCGGTACGTTTACCATCGCCGACATCGGCATTCTGAACGACGCGTCCAACGGCGCCGGCATCGTCCTCGACGACGGCGGCACGGTCACCGCAACCGGTCTCAACACCATTCAAACTCGTTCCGGCGTTGGCCTGAACGTTACCAACACGCAAATCGGCAGTGGCAACATTACGTTCCGCAGTATCACGGTCGGAAACGCAACCGCGGATGCCGATCCGGCCCAAGGTATTCTTTTGAACAACACGGGTTTGGCGGCGGGTAATGGCGGACTAATCGTAACGGGCAACGCTGGTACGTGTACCGAGGCTACTCCGACATGCACAGGCGGTCGTATCCAGAACACCACTGGCGGCGACATCGATCCAGTGGCGAGCGTTCCAGGTGGTACCGGTATTTCGTTGCGAAGCACAAAGGCTGTATCGCTCACCTTGATGAGGCTCGACAATCACTCCAACTACGCAATACACGGTACGAACGTCCAGGGCTTCACGCTTTCCAATAGCGTAATCAACGGAACAAACGGCACGAACGTGTCGAGCCCGTTCCGCGACAGCAGCATCAGGTTCGATCAGTTGACCGGTACGAACTCTATCACCAACTCTGTGATCAGCGGTGGTTTCCAGCACAACCTGCTGATCGACAACCAGAGCGGTACGTCACAAATCACCATCAGCGGCAACACGATCAAAAACACCAACGCAGTGACTGGTGATGACGGTTTCCAACTCGAAGCAGAGACGACTGCGGTGGTCAATGCATTCGTGACCAACAACAGCTTCTCAGCTCACGGCGGCGATCACTTCAACCTGAGCATGATCAATAGCGCCGACGTAGATTTGACCTTTACTGGTAATGCGTTTGCCGGTGGTCACGCAGTCGGGTTGGGCCAGGGTCTGTTTATTCTCGGCGCCAATTTCAACGGCACGTTTACTTACGACATCTCGAATAACGGCACGGCCGCGGTACCGCTGGTGGGTAATCGTCAGGGCGGTATGATCCACGTGAACAAGGGTAGCGGCACGGCTACCTACAATGGCCGCATCCAAAACAACTTCATCGGCAATGCGGCCGTAGTCAATTCCGGATCGCTTGAAGCGTTCGGAATCATCATCGGCACCCGAGGAGCGGGCGGTTCGCATACCACGCTGATCGACAGCAACACAGTGCGGCAGTATGAAGACCGCGGGATTGTCAGTGAAGCTGGTGAAGGCGGAGCGGCGTTGAACGCGACGATCACGAACAACACGGTGTCGAATTTCGCCGATGCTACCAACTCGTTGCACGGTATCCATTCCGACAATGGCATCAATGTTGGTGACACAAATGCTGTTTGTATGGATATTCGAGCTAACAGCGTGGCCACAGCAGGTAATGAGGCTCAGGGCGGCGCTGACATCCGGTTGCGCAAGGGACCACAAGCGGGACTAAGTCTGCGCATACCAAACCTGGTCGGCACGAACGCAGCAGCCGCGACGGCCAAAGTCCAGGCCGACAATCCGACTGCTACTACCGTCAGCGTCACCGGCGCGAACTTCACTGGCGGCGCAGCTTGTACGCAGCCGACACTGCCGGCAGCACCATCAGCCTTCTTGTTTGGCGGCGCAGCGCCGCTTACTACAGCAAAATCGACTGTACCAGTGGCTCCGTCACAGCCTATTGAAGAAACGACGGTAGAGAGTACTCAGGCCACAGAGTCTAATGCTGTTGCCACCACGTCCAATGGACCAACTATACAGATCGCGAAACGCGACGCCGGCAACGTACTCCGCAATTCTGTCAAGGATCGCTGGGTAAGCAGTCAACAACGGAACGCGATGCAGGACAAGTCGCCTAGCCGTTTCAGCGCGCCTCGTCACCGTCTCGGAGCGCAAGTTGCTCCGCTTGCAGGTGAAACCGTTAGTCATTCGATTGGCACACTGCCGGCGGGCAAGACCGTCCACATTCAATTCCAGGTGACTGTCAATTCGCCGTACGCAGGAGGAGAATTCGTTTCGAATCAGGGCACTGTCTCCGGTAGCAACTTCGCCAATGTCCTGACCGACGATCCAAGTGTTGGTGGAAGCAACGATCCGACGCAGACGCCGATCCTGCAGATTTCGACCATCTCGATCGCAGATTCTTCAGTCGCTGAGCCGCCGACAGGTTCCACCAATATGGTGTTCACAGTCACTCTGAGTGCGCCGGCGCCTACCGGTGGCGCATCAGTGGACTTCACCACGCAGGACCAGGCGCCTGCAATCAATCACGCGACTGCGGGTCAGGATTACACGACCACGTCAGGCACGGTTAACTTCGCACAGGGTGAGCAGATCAAGGTGATTTCGGTACCGGTGTTAGCGGATTCCTTCAATAATGAGCAAAGCGAGACGTTCCTCGTGCTGCTTTCGAATCCAGTTAACGTCACGATTACCAATGGAACCGCGACGGGCACGATATTAATCAAGCCCAAGGCAGGCACTATCCTGATCACCGAACTGCGAACGAGTGGACCAGCCGGTGCGGGGGACGACTTTGTCGAGATTTATAACACTGACAATTCGGCCCACACGGTCAATGATCCCTCTGGTGGTTATGGCTTGTTCAAGATGGGCGCTGATTGCAATGCATCTCCAGTGCTCATCGGAGTCATTCCGAATGGCACGGTCATTCCGGGTCGCGGACATTACCTCTTCGTCGGCTCGGCGTACAGCCTTGCTAATTACGGAGGAACCAATGCAGCGGCCGGTGATCTCGTGCTGAGTGAGGATATTGAGAGTGACCGCAACGTCGCGCTCTTCAGCACGACCTCGCTGGTAAATCTCTCAACCGAGACCCGCCTGGATGCCGTCGGCTTCGGAGTCAATACCGGCGGAGTCTGTGACTTGTTACGTGAGGCAACTACCTTGACGCCGTTGAGCGGCAGTACGCTGGAATACAGCTACTTCCGCGATGAGTGTGGCAAGAAGGGTAATCCGGCAATCTTCGGTATCTGTCCGACCTCCGGTTTCCCGCAGGATACCAACGTTAACAGTGAAGACTTCACGTTTGTCGATACGGCAGGAACGAACACTGTTGCGGGTCAGCGTTTGGGAGCTCCCGGTCCTCAGAATCTGGGAAGCGCGCGAATGAATCTGACTATTCCCGCGTTACTCCTCGATTCGACGATAGGTGCGCCGGCGGCGCCAAATCGTGTTCGCGACTTTACATCGTTGCCAGACTTCACGCCGGGCACACTGTCGGTGAGAAGGCGCTTCCAGAACAATACCGGTGCACCCGTCACGCGGTTGCGCTTCCGTATTGTCGATATCAGTAGTCTTTCATCAGGGGTAGGGATCGCTGATGTGAGGGCGATCAGTTCAACGACGATCACTGTCAACGGTATTAACGATTCAGCAACGTGTGCCGCAACAGGTACGCCGAGTACGGCGCCTTGTTCGGTGACGGTGTTTGGCACCACGCTCGAGCAACCGCCCGTTCAAGCTCTAGGCGGAGCGCTCAACAGCACTTTGAGTGCGGGAACGATAACGCTGCCTACTCCACTGGCTCCGGGAGCAAGTGTTAACTTGCAACTGTTGCTGGGAGTGAAACAGCCAGGCTCGTTCAAGTTCTTCTTCAACGTTGAAGCGTTGCCGTAGCAGAAAGCAAAAACCATCCACAGATTACGCAGACTTCTGTGTAATCTGTGGATGGATCTAACCTTTTACGGTGAGTGGCTCGGGTTCGGGGTGACGCCCACGACCGGAATCCATCGCTCCCGGTGACGTGGTTGGTGGTGGGTTCGATACCAATACCTCTAACGCTGCATCAACTACTTCCGCGATTCCCGAAACGAAGACTAGCTGTAATTCTTTTCGCACGTCCTCGGGAATGTCGTCGACGTCAGCCTCGTTACGGCTCGGCAGGATAATCCGCCGGATCCCGGCACGATGAGCTGCGAGCACCTTTTCCTTAACGCCGCCAATCGGAAACACCAGACCCGAGAGCGTAATCTCGCCCGTCATCGCCGTGTCAGGCCGGACGCGTCTGCCCGTGTACAACGAAGCGAGCGCTGACGTGATCGTCACACCCGCGCTTGGCCCGTCCTTGGGAATGGCACCGGCCGGCACGTGTAAATGGACACCAAAATCCTTAAAGATATTCGGATCGATGCCAAACTCCGCCGCGTGCGACCACAGGTACGACTGCGCCGCACGCGCCGACTCCTGCATTACTTCCCCGAGCTGGCCAGTGATCGTTAACCCGCGACCTCCGGGCAGCAACGTCGCTTCGATAAAGAGAACCTCGCCGCCCATTTCGGTCCAAGCCATCCCCGTCGCCACACCTGCGGGCAGCTCCTTGCGTGCCTGTTCCGGATAGAACTGAGGCGCGCCGAGATACTCGCGCAGATCGGCAGCCGTTACGGTGACCGACTCTGCCTGGGCTTGCGCAATTTTCAGTGCCACTTTGCGAGCGATGCTGCCGACATTCCTCTCCATCTGGCGCACACCCGCTTCGCGTGTATAGCGTGCCGCAATCAGCTCGATCGCATCGTCAGTAATCTGGAGCTGTGCGTTGTTAAGACCGTTTTCAGTCGTCTGTCGCGGGATCAGGTAACGACGCGCGATTTCGAGTTTCTCGCGGTCGCTGTAACCCGCGAGGCGGATAATCTCCATGCGGTCGCGCAACGGCGCTGGAATCGGACCAAGCTGGTTCGCCGTCGCGATGAAGAAGATTTTCGAGAGATCGAACGGAAGATCGAGATAGTGATCGCGGAAGGAATTGTTTTGTTGCGGATCGAGAATTTCGAGCAGCGCTGCCGCGGGATCGCCGCGATAGTCAGCGCCGAGCTTGTCCACTTCGTCAAGCATCAGCACGGGATTGTTCACTCCCGCGCGTCGGATCGACTGAATTATGCGACCCGGCATCGCACCGATGTACGTGCGGCGGTGACCACGCAACTCCGCTTCATCACGCACGCCTCCGAGCGACATCCTTTCAAATTGCCGTCCCAACGCACGCGCGATCGATCGGCCGAGCGACGTTTTGCCGACTCCCGGCGGACCGACAAACAGCAGTATCGGGCTCTTCGTGTCGGGCCGGAGTTTGATGACGGCGAGAAACTCGAGAATGCGTTCTTTTACGTCTTCAAGACCGTAGTGATCTTCATCAAGAATGCGTCGAGCCTCTGCCAGCTCGAGTTTGTCGTCGGAAGACTTCAGCCACGGCAACTCCAGAATAAACTCGAGATACGTGCGAATGACGTGATAGTCGGGCGCCGCCGGTGGCAGGCGTTGCAGTCGCTTCAGTTCGCGGTCTGCTTCTTCGCGGACTTCGTCGGGAAGTTGGGCTTTTTCGAGTCGCTCGCGGAGCATCTCTGTTTCCGCGGCTTCGCCTGTTTCGTCTTCGCCGAGCTCTTTCTGAATCGCGCGCATCTGCTGGCGCAGCACGTAGTCGCGCTGAGCCTTGTCCATCTCGACCTGCGCTTCAGACGCAATCTTCGAACGCAGTTGCAGAATCTCGACTTCGCGAGAGAGATTCGCGTTTGCGAGACGCACGAGCTCGTCAGCAGTATCTGATTCGAGCATTTTCTGCTCTTCTTCAACGCCGAGCGTGAGAATTGAAGCGAGAAAATACGAGAGCCTGACCGCATCAACCTGACCGAGCTACTGCGATTCGCACTTCCGGAGGCACATTTGGCAGTAACGCCAACGCCTCCGTGATCATCTGTTGCAGGTTCCGCTTACCAGCTTCGACTTCCTCCGGGTCCACAATCCGTGGATCGGGCAGAATCTCGACGACGGCGCGCAAAAATGGATCTTCCTGTTTCCAACTCGACACCCGCACACGATCTGTGCCCTGCGCGATGATGCGCATCCCGTCGGGAGTTCGCTCCATGCGCTTGATCATGACGAGCGTGCCGACCTCATAAAGATCAGCCGGTTTCGCGTCAGTATCATCCGAACGATCGGGACGCACAGTGATGCAACACAGCAGTTTTTCCGGAGTTGAAAGCGCTGCTTCAACGGCAGCGAGCGAACGGGGCCTGCCAACACCGAGCGGTATTACTGTTTCCGGGAAGATCGTGAGATTCTGGAGAGCCAACACGGCGACCTCAAAAGGTTGACCCGGTTCCCGTGTTGCAAAGTTCAAGTCTTCGCCTGACAGGGGTGGTTGATCAGGAGCAGACGGAGCGGGGGCTGGCAGTTTATTTTCAAGAGGTTCCGGCATAACTAGTCCTGTTCCCTACGCACGTCGATGATCAAAAAACCATCACTGTAGTCTTGTCTGATCGACGCTCCTTCAATCGGCGCCGGAAACTCGATCGACTTTTCAAAGCGGCTATAGGTGATTTCCATCTGATGGTAGACGAAGCCTTCACGAATGTGTGTGTCGCGTCGACAGCCACGAATGCTCAGCAGTGCTTCGCGTATTTCGATCTCCAGCTCGTCAGTGCAAACACCTGCGAGATCCACTTTCACGACCCAGCCATCAGACGAACGATAGACGTCTGCCGCCGGATTCCACAGCCGGCCAGACGGTACCACTCGCCGACCGGCACGGATCAGCGAGAAATCACGATTGGTGTTTCGCATAGCAAGAGAATAAGTGAAAACCAGAGTAGTGAAAAGCGCGAACAGATAATTGCCGATTTCCGATTGCCAATTGCCAATTTAGACTTGCTCTCTGAAAATCGGCAATTGGAAATCGGCAATCGGCAATTATCCGTCGCTCCTAACACCAACTAGCCAAAGATCCGGTTCCAGAACGACGAACCCTTCGAGATCTCCTCGATAGCCTCTGAAAGTTCGCGATCCTGGCGGGTTTCGAGTGCGATATCGGCCATTGAGATCATTCCGGTCAGATAGCCGTTGTCGTTACACACAGGAATACGACGTACCTGTTTGTCTCCCATTTTGCGGATTACATCGACCACACGATCGTTCGGTTTAGCGGTGTGAATATCAACCGACATGATGTCTTCCGCCCGAACGCTCGCACAATCCTTGTTGTCGGCGACCGCGCGGACGACGATGTCGCGATCCGTGATTAAGCCAATGAGTTTGCCACGCGTGTAATTGCGGCCTTCATACTTTCGTTCCGTAACTTCTGTTCTGCCGTTACCACTCTGCGCGTCATATTCGACCACTGGAATCACGCCGGTATCTTCCTGTTTCATCATCAGCGCAACTTCCGGAAGCGTCGTGTCGCGTGTGGCGACAGCGAGATCCCGAGTCATGATGTCGCGGCAGCGAAGTCGAGAACGTTCCGGCGCGTAGTAATCTCGGTCTCGCCCGGTCGAGGTTGAAAAATCGCGCCCCTCGTAAAGTGAACTACTCCGCCAATCATCGCGGAGACGTTCGCCGCGATTTTCGGCGTAACGCGGTTCGTCCCTTTCATAGTTTGCGCGTTCGCCAAAACGGCCGCGGTTGTATTCGCGGTTGAAATCGGGCCGCCGTTCGGTATCAAATTGAGGACGAGCGCGATACGGTTCGTCGTGAGCGCCGAAGTTTTCCCGTCTGAGGCGCTCCTCACGTGAATAATAGTCCCGCTCGTCATCCATATCGTTTCTGTATCTGGCCATTGCTTCCCTCCTTACCAGGAACCTCGGTCTCTTGGGGGCTCAGGGGAAGAATGTTTCACGCAAAGGCGCAAAGCCAGACGCAAAGACGCTAAGAAATTTACTGTTTTGCGCCTTTGCGTCCTTCTTAGCGCCTTTGCGTGAAACTTTTTCATAAGTTCGTTTCAACCTCAGCGATCAGTTGCACGCGCGAAGTGATGTCCAGCGCGCCGACTTCAATCGGCGTGGCTACTTTTTCGCGTGCCATCGACAACGTGTCGTACTGTGCAAGCGGCACCGGCGGACGCTGTTGAAATCCTTCTTCCTGAACTTCGACAATCCGCACCACTCGACCACCCAACGCCTGCGCAATCACTTGAGCTTTGCTGACTGCTTCACGAGTCGCTTCACTCAGCGCTCGATCCCGAGCCGGTCGATCCTGTCGCAACGTAAAGGCGATGCCCGCAACGTCGTTTGATCCGGCTTGCGCTGCGGCGTCGATGATCGTGCCGATTTTGGTTAGATCACTCGTGGTAACGGTGACGCTGTTGCGGGCCTCGTAACCGCTGATCGTTGGCGGCTGATTCTCTTTGTAGACGCGCTGCGGTTGCAGACTGTAACCGCTGGTCTTTATCTCCGCTCCAGTACCGGCCGTGGCTTTCAGGGCGCGGATGACGGCATCGGTTTTAGTTGCGTTCTGCTGTTGTGCGTCAAGCGCGTTTCTGGCCTGTGTGACGACGGAAATCGTCAGAATCGCTGTGTCAGGCTGCGCTTGAATGACGGAATCTCCGACAACATTCACGCGCGTAACGCGTCGATCGCTGCTTCCGGCGGTGACCGCCTGTTGGTCGACTGCTTTCAGCGATTTGGCTTCGAACGGAGTGCCTTCCATGAAAGTGGTCATCACTTCCTTGGTTTCGCCCACCGCTTCGACGTTAGCCGACTCTTTAAACCACGAATTGCTTTGAAAGTCTTTTGCGTTAAGGAGCAGGTATTTGTTGTCGCGATTGACGATCAGCCAGCCACCTGCTTCGACGGTTTTCTGAAGTTTTCCGCGGACGGTGATTTCTTTTGCGTGGCTCGCGATGGCAGCGCCGAAAACAAGTGCCATCACCGTGGTGAGTAAAAATAGTCGTTTCATAGTCTCTCCTCTTCTGGTCCTAGAATCTCACAGCCGAGGGAGAGTTGAAACCGGCGGCAAAGATAGAGAACGCGCGAGAGACGAAAACTTGCTCGTGTTTTGTTACCATTCATCGATGCAATCATTCGATACTAAGACAGACCTACCCTCCGGCACATGCACCAGCCTGGAGTTGCCTGATGGCAACGAATTAGCTGTATACAATGTAGATGGCGAATTCTATGCCAGCGAGAATTTCTGTCCGCACAAAGGTGCGCGGCTGACTGAAGGAACACTGTGCGGGCATATCATTGAGTGTGGGCTGCACGGGTGGCAGTTTGATGTGCGGACCGGCGAGTGCTTGACGGTGAGGGACAGGATTCGGACGTACCCGGTAACCATTGAGGATCGCGTGATCAAGGTTCATTTAACCACGGATGAAGCGGATTAAAATCCGGATTTAAATCCGCGTAAATCCGCGCCTAAATTCAACCGTCGTTTCCAATCGCCTCAACCGGGCAACACAACAGCGCTTCCTCACAAAGCGCCCGCTCTTCCTCATTCTGCGGTTGCTTGTAAACAAACGAGTAGTTGTTCTCGTCGCAACGCATGAAATTGTCAGGCGCCGTGTCGCGGCAAACGTCGCAGTCGATGCACGACGAATCCACGTAATACGATCCGGAAGCGTTCTCTTTTACTCTTTCGTTTTTGTCAGGCACGGCCAGTTTCAACGTCAGGGATGCGTCATCTCTTCCGGGATCACGAGCTTGTCAAACTCTTGCTCAGTTAAAAACCCGAGCTCCACGGCTGATTGCCGCAAACTGATGTTCTTCTTGTGAGCATTCTTTGCAACCTGGGCAGCTTTGTCATAACCAATGTGAGGATTCAACGCAGTCACGAGCATCAGAGAGTGTTTCAAGTGCTTATCGATCTGTTCTCGATTGATCTGGATTCCCGAGATACAAAACTCCACGAAACTGTGAATCGCATCATGCAGCAGACGCACCGAGTGAAGAAAATTGTGAATCATCACCGGCTTGTAAACATTCAACTCGAAATTGCCTTGTGAACCTCCAAAGCTCGTCGCCAGATCGTTGCCAAACACCTGCACCGCGACCATCGTGAGCGCTTCGCTCTGCGTCGGGTTTACTTTACCGGGCATGATCGAGGAGCCGGGCTCGTTCTCCGGCAGGACGAGTTCACCAAGGCCGGAACGCGGTCCGGAAGCAAGCCAGCGAACGTCGTTTGCAATCTTCATCAACGAGGCGGCCAGCGTTTTAATAGCGCCGCTGGCGAAAACGAGTTCGTCGTGTGCTGAAAGCGCGGCGAACTTGTTGTTGTGTGAAGTGAAGGGCAATCCGGTCAGTTCTGCGATCTTCTTCGCGGCGCGTTCACCAAATTCCGGATGTGAATTGAGTCCGGTGCCGACTGCCGTGCCGCCGATAGCAAGATCGAGCAACCCGGGCATCGCAGCTCTAAGACGTTCGACATCGCGCTCGACGAGACTTGCCCAGCCACCCATTTCCTGATCGACGGTCAGTGGTGTCGCGTCCTGCAAGTGCGTTCGACCGATCTTCACGACGCCCGCAAACTCTGTCGCTTTTGCAGCGATCGCGTCGTGCAGTTCCTGAACAGTCGGAATGAGTTTGTTCAACTGCTCCGCCGCCGCGATGTACATTGCCGTGGGAAACGTGTCGTTTGACGACTGCGACAAATTGACGTCGTCATTCGGATGAATCGGCTGTTTGCTTCCCATAACGCCCCCTGCGATTTCGATCGCGCGATTCGAAATCACTTCGTTGGCGTTCATGTTGGTTTGGGTACCACTACCGGTCTGCCAGACGCGTAACGGGAAGTGCTCATCGAGCTTTCCTTCAATGACTTCATCACAAGCTTGCACTATCAACTTCGCCTTGTCGTGCGACAGTTTGCCGAGCTCTTCATTCACGAGCGCGGCGGCCTTCTTGAGGATACCCAGCGCGCGAATCATCTCGCGTGGCATCCGGTCGTCGCCGATATTGAAGTGATGAAGCGAGCGCTGCGTCTGAGCCCCCCAGTAGCGATCACCGGGGACCTCGATTGCACCCATCGAGTCGGTTTCTATTCTGGTTTTCGTGGATTGTTCAGGGGATTGTTGAGCCATCGTCGGATTGATCTTGCCACAAAAAGGCACAAAAAGCACAATCCTGTACATCCGTTATATCTTGCCAATCCTGTCCCAAAAAAATCTTGACAACGAGTTCGCCCAGTTTCTACTCTGGTTTTGACGCAATTGCGTTTCCGGCCCTGAAGCTCACCTGGGAATTCGTACATGATTTGGGAAAACACAAAACTCCTCCTCGGCCTCCTTTATCGTCCCGTGTCGTCGATGGGGAGGATTGTGGATGAAGGACACTGGCTTTATGCCGCGGTGGTCGTGGCGGCGCTGTCGATGGTGTTTCATGCGACCGTGACGTCGGTGATTTACAACAACATTGAGGCTGTCTACCGCGAGCTGCCGCCCGAACCGGAAGACCCGGAAGCTTGGGCCGAGGAAGATTTCGAAGCCGTCCGGCGCCCGCACTTCGTCCATGATCGACACCCGTTACCGCTTGTCGGCGACCGTGGCTGGTGGTTTGTGTCGTTCGCGCCGCAGAGCTTCTTCACGACAGTCCTCGGCATGGCCATCTTGTACATTCCCTGCTTGATTCTGCTCGTCGCGATGTCCGGGGCGAATGCAAGCTTCAGTGTGCTTTTGCGTCGTGACTATGGACCACTTCTTACCTGCGGACTCATGGCGTGGGCCGCGGCTCACTTGCCCTTTGCTCTCGCGGGATTTGCACTCGAACCGTTGGGTTTGAGTGAGAAGACTGCGCTCGGACTCTGGGCAGGAAGCGCGATCTGTTTTGGACTCCTGATGGCACTCGGTCTGCGAATGCTGTTTGGCGTTCAGTACGCGAAAGGTCTGGTGCTGGTTGCTGTCGCGGCGCTTTCGTTTTCAGTGCAAGCGAAACTGTTTGCCACCGTGTCGCCATTCCTGTTCTCGCCGTTCCTTCTGTTCTACGCGTTCATGATGTTTCGTGGCGGCATTGGCGACATCGGATACTCCTTGCGCCAGCGTCAGAACTTTCGACGCTCGATGGAGATCGCGACGATCAATCCGCGGGATGCCGGAGCACATTATCAACTCGGCTTGATCTACCAGTATCGACGCCAGAACGCCGAAGCAATCTCACGTTTCGAAAAAGCAGTTCAGATCGCAAACGACGAAACGGATGCGCACTTTCAACTCGGTCGCATCGCTCGCGAACAAGGTCGACTTCAGGATGCGATCAACTGCTTCAGCCTCGTACTCGAACAGGATGAAAAACACGCACACAGTGAAATCTGGCGTGAGATCGGTGCGACTTACCTTGCAGCGTCGATGTATGCGGAAGCACAGGATGCGTTAGCGAAGTTTATCGATCGACGACCTTACGATCCTGAAGGTCTCTATCACTACGGCAAGACTCTCGAGCAACTCGGTAAGCGTGAAGAAGCGCAGGAAATGTTTGCTCGCTGCGTAGAGGCAGTGAAGACGATGCCATCGTATCGTTATCGCGAGCAGCGCAAGTGGGACAAGCTAGCCCGAGAACATTTAAAGAATCCACAGATTACGCAGACTGAATCGGCGTAATCTGTGGATGGGGTTACTTAACGCTTGATTGCGTCGCCAACGTCTTCGATTGCTTCTCCGACGTTCCTTTTAACCTTCCCGAAGCCTTCCTGAACTTTGCCTCCGGCATGTTCAGCGTCACCCTCAGCCTCGAGCTCATCGTCGTCAATGGCGCGACCGATAGTTTCCTTTGTTTTTCCTTTTACCTGATCCCATTTGCCTTCAACTTCGTCTCTATTCGGTAGACCCATGTCTTAACCTCCCCTGTTGTTTTAGTGTCGTTACTCCGTGCGAACGTGCTCGCCTCCGAGCTCGGTTAGCAGATCCTCAACGCGTTCCACTTCTTCATCGGTTTGTGCTTCAACACCGATCAAGATTCCACCGCCCTTGATTCCAGCTTCGTAGACCTTAGCGCGATATTCCGGAATGCCGGCACCGATCAAAGCGCCAATCAATCCACCTGTTGCTCCGCCTGCACCCGCACCCGCAAGCGCAGCCGCTATTGGACCAGCAATCACGAGATTGATACCGGGAAGAAAGAGCGTTGTTCCAACTGCCGCAATCGCCGCGAGCACCGCGCCAACAGCGCCACCGACGGCGCCGCCAATTCCCAATCCATCCGCGGCATGAGAGCGTGTTTGCAGCGCAAATTCTTTTGATCGCGTAGCGTCTGACATGAGCACGCTGATGTCATCTCGATTGAAACCGCGCTTTAGCAGCGCGTCGACGGCGGATTCGGCGGCTATTTTGCTCTTAAAAAGTCCTGTTACTAATTTTGTCTTGGCTGCCATACAATCCTCCCCAACAAACAGTTCTGGTAAATTGTCATTTCGGCAACAGGTGTGCCACCACGAATCACGCAGCTTTCTATGTAATCTGCGTGATCTGTGGATTGCTTTCGTACGGTGAACATCCTTCAAATTAGTTCAGCCTCATCGTTTGGCGGCGGCGAGCGTTACGTTGTTGATCTCACGAATGCTTTGGTGGCGAGAGGTCACGATGTGACAGTTGCCGTGCGCCGGGGGTCGCCATTGCCGCGGCACTTGCAGTTGTCATCCGAAAAAATCCTCACCCTCCCGCTGCGAAACGCACTCGACGTCCAGAGTGCACGCGAATTGGAAAAGTTTGTAGGACGAAAAAAGATCGACGTTGTTCATGCGCACATGGCTCGTGACTACTCGCTCGCCTCATACGCCGCGCGTCGTTACCGGCAGACTAAATTCATCGTGACGCGGCACGTATTGTTCAAGTTGAATCGACTGCATCGCCACACGCTTTCACGGGCGACGTGTGTAATAGCTGTGTCACAGGCGGTAGCCAGGGAACTCAAAGCCGCGCAAATCGTAAGTAACGATCAGATTGCGGTGATTCATAACGGTATCGATGTCGAGCGAATCAAAAAGACGTGTGCTGGACTTCATCGGGGACTGTTTCTTCGATCTATTGGAATTGCTGGTGGACCTTCTGGTGGATCTCCTCTGGTAGGAAGTATCGGTGAACTAAGAACACTCAAGCGGCACGACGACTTCATTCGAGCAGCCGCGCTGATCCTCAAAGAATTTCCTGAAACTCAGTTTGTGCTTGCGGGTGTGGATACGTCGGAGGCGGGCGAGGTCCGTAAACAGCTCGAACGTCTCGTGACTGAGCTAGGCTTGAAAGAGCATTTCCACTTCCTTGGCTGGTTGGACGAAGCAGATAAGCTCTTGTGCTCGATGGATGTGTTTGTTTCGGCGTCGGAAACAGAATCGTTTGGACTGGCGATCGTGGAAGCGATGGCCGCCGGATGTGCCGTTGTTGCGACCGCCACTGAAGGCGCAAAAGAAGTGATTGAAGATCAGAAAACAGGCGTGTTGGTCCCGATCGGTGACGTCGACCGCATAGCCGGATCCGTGATCAATCTGCTTTCAAACGCTGAGAAGCGGAGCGCCATCGCCACCCAATCCGTTCAATCCGCGGCTAAAAAGTTCAGCTTGACTCGCATGGTGGACGACATTGAAAAGATCTATTTCAACTGATCGATCTTCGCAGCCAAAATGAAATCACTCTCCGTCAGCCCATCGATCTTGTGTGTCCAGATCGTGATTTCTGCGTTTCCCCAGCCAAAACAAATGTCCGGATGATGGCCCTGCTCTTCCGCCAGATCACCGACGCGATTTACAAACGTCTGCGATTCGCGGAAGTTTGAGAATCGATAACTCTTCTTCAGATGATGGTTGTTAACAACTTCCCAACCATCGAGTTCTGGCAGTAGTTTCGCGATCTCTTCCGCCTCCAATGGCGGCACACCGCCACGACACGGCACACACTCCTTAGCCGATAGTCCACTCATAAATTCTCCAGCGCCTTTTTCACTATTGCGATTTGTCCCGCGTGATACAGATCGTGTTGCACGCCGCCATGAAGAGTCACATAAACACTCGAAAACGGCGTGTTTGCATTCGTAATGATCGGTTCATTCAAGCGCGACTCATCGACGCGCGCGATTGCGTCGAGTAGTTCCCGATGTGTGTCAATCAACTGCTGCTTTGTGCTCTCCCATGCCGCATCACTCGTGTCGTTGATTGGCCGCCAGTCTTCCTCATCGGTGAGTTGTGCCGGATCGCCATTGAGACGTCGCAGGCAGGCCCGTTCCCATGCGTCGATGTGCATCGTCAACTCCCAGATCGAGTGAGCACCGGGAATCGGATGCGCAGCAGCTTGTAGTGCAGTTACTCCATTCAGCAACGCCAGCACTGATGGTCCATGCCACGCTTCACCGTCGAATGCACGACGAAATTGATCTCGAATGCGATCCACTTCACTCACAGCATCATTACTTCCTTTGCTCTTATTCCACAGATCGATAAATACCATCCGTGTAATCTGTGGATACGATTCTACAATTTCCAATGATTGCTGTGATAGGCTACGTCCCATCAGTCGTAATCTCAACTGTGCAAAGCGACGACAAAAAAGTTTCTGCGATGAAGCAGGTGGCGATCTACTGCGACGGCTCGAGTCTCGGTAATGGACAGGAAGCGAGTCGCGCCGCGGCCGTGGCGTTGTTGGGCTACAAGGGTTTCTGGCGCGCAGTTGGCGAGTATCTGGGCAAAGCAACAAACCAGCAGGCCGAGATTGCCGCGGCCGCGGTCGGGCTCGAATCGTTGAAGCAGCCCTGTCAGGTCAGTGTTTTTACTGATTCACGATATGTTGTCGAGACGATGAATGGGCGCTTCCGTCGCAAGACAAATCTGCCCTGGTGGCAGCGACTGGATCGCGCCGCATCGGCTCACACAGTTCATTGGGAATGGCTGCGTGGACACGCGGGCCACCTGCTGCAGGAAGCTGCTGACAACGCCGCGCGCAGAATCGCCGCAGCCGGGCAGGCGGAAGAATCGATTCTGCGGGACGCCGAAGACACAGTCGGCAGCGTTGAAGCCGCAGATCTGCGCTGATATAATCCGCTCTCCCCTTTTCAACAAAATGAAAAGAAACCCAGCCCTGCTATTAATCTGTCTCCTCATTGCTCCATTTGCCCACGCACAGGATCCACAGCGTGGCTGGCAATGGCAAAACCCGCTACCGCAGGGCAATTCGATTAACTCCATCAGGTTTGCGCCCGACAAGAAACGCGGCTGGGCAGTCGGTTCCAACGGCGTTGTCCTGACGACAAATAACGGTGGATTTGAGTGGGAAGAGCAGTTGAGCCCTGCCGGCACAACGCTTTACAGTCTCTACGTCAAAGATCGTTCACGGGTAGTTATCACGGGTGCACGTGGCGTTGTCTTAACAACAAGCAATGCCGGTGGAAAATGGGTGTTGCGGCAAAGTGGTGTGCGCGATCATCTCTTTGCCGTCACCTTCGCACCCAAGAACCCTTTACTTGGCTGGGCAGTCGGCAGCTTCGGCTCAATCATCGCGACTACTGACGGCGGCAAGACCTGGAAGACTCAGTCCAGTCAAACCACGGCTCATCTTTTTTCAATCTCTTTCGCCGACGGAAAAACCGGCATCGCCACCGGCTCGCGCGGAACTCTGCTCGTTACCAAAAACGGCGGTGCCGATTGGAAACACCTCAAGAAACTAACCGAGTTTCCGCTCACCGGAGTGACATTTACCACCGAGAAGAAAGCAACAGCCGTCGGTTATCGCGGCACGATTCTGCAAACTGAAGACGGTGGTGATTCGTGGATCAGTAAGAACAGTCTGATCACAACCGACCTTTACGCAGTCTTCTTCACTGACGAGATGCACGGCTGGGCGGCCGGCGAAAACGGAGTTGTGTTAACTACCGGCGATGGCGGAAATATCTGGTTGCCAGTCAACATACGCACCGGTCCACGTCTCGCGTCGCTTTTCTTCTCTGACGAGTCGATTGGCTGGGCTGCCGGCGCGAATGGTTTGGTAGTGCGAACCGACGATGGCGGACTCTCATGGCAACGACTGACTGAGGGTGGCCGCGACGATCTCGCAAACATTTACTTTATCGACAACTCGCACGGTTGGGCGGTTGGCGAGCGCGGCAAGATTCTCTTCACGAGCAATGGCGGCAAGAGTTGGACCATCCGTCCTTCAGGCTCCGCGACGTCATTGAACGCGATCACTTTCGCGACTGAAAAATCGGGATGGGTGGTTGGGGACAAGGGCACCATTCTCCACTCGGTCAACGCGGGCGTCACGTGGGACCGTGTTCCTGCTCCAGCGACTGAGGATCTGTATGGAGTTTCATTTGTATCGCCAACAGAAGGATGGGTTGTCGGCGCTCGCGGAGCGATCTGGCATACGAAGGACGAGGGCGTAAGCTGGCAGTTTCAAAAAACGAACTCGCTCAACTGGCTCGAAGACGTCAAGTTTACAGATCCATTGCACGGCGTCGCAGTCGGATCGGGCGGTGCAATCCTGCGCACTGAAGATGGCGGTGAAAACTGGAAGCGTGTCGATCGCAATTTGAAGGAATGGTTGTACGCGCTAGCATTTGCCGACGCGCAGCGTGGCTACATCGTTGGCGCGAAGGGAATCATCCTGCGAACGGATGACGGCGGCCAAACGTGGAAAGATCTCGAGACTGGTGTGAATGGAAATCTTTTCGGAGTCGCTCTCGCCAGCAGGAACGATGTGCTGGTTGTCGGTGAACAGGGAAACATCGTTCACAGCAAAGACGCGGGCCAGACGTGGGAAGTACAACCGACGATCACGAGTACTTCATTATTTGCCATTGCGTATCGAGGTGGCACTAACATCTGGGTTGCTGGACGAGGTGGCGCAATTCTGCGGCGTGTCGATCCGATCGCTACTGTGAGTCTGCCGGTTGGGAAGTTACCGCCTGTTTTGAGAGGTGGACCGCCGAAGCTGGATGGTGGTAATGAGCCGGTTGACCTTGAAGATATTCCGAAGGCCGTGCGGCCGAAGAAACCAGTAAGACCATAGACAGGATGTACAAGATTTTTCAGGATTTACCTGTTAATCCTGAGAAATCCTGTTAATCCTGTCCCAACTAACTCCTGAGAATCAAACCCGGATCGGATGCTCTTTCGCGTATGAGTACGCGCAATACGCGGAGACGAGGTGGCAAATCCAGCCGAGCGTTCCACCCGTTCCCAGCCAGAATCCCGGCGTAAAAATCAGCCATAGAACTCCCGCCAGATATCGCCCGTTATAAATCTGCCCAACGCCGGGAATTATCAAACTCAGAAAACCTGCCAAAACCGGATCGCGCATCGTGTCAAGCTACCTCCACAAGTGGAACCTCATACGACAGGCACACGCGTTTTGTTCGTTCAGCGTTCGCCGTCAACGCGCCGCACGTCAACAATCTCGCCGCGAAACGTCTTCAACATCTGCTGCACAACCGGGCTACTCTCAGCCATTTCCCGCAACCGCTGCTTTTCGAGACGTTCTTCATCGTCACGACTCAGTGGCTCACCTTCAGCCGTCGGATCCTTTACGACGATCCTGACGCCCAATTCCTTGCCCGTGACGTCGCGACATGCATCACGGACGAATTTGTTGTTGTCAGGCTTCGAGAGCGTATCGCGGAAGTGTCGTGCCTCGGGCGCAAACTCGATACAGAGTTCGCTTTCTTCGAACACAATTGCCTGGGCGGCGTCCAGTGCCGGCAACAGCAACATCTTTCGTTGTTTTTCCAGGACGGCCTTCACTCGCTCAATCGTTGAAAGCTCCGGCGGTGTCACAGTTGACTCCAGCTTTTCTTCAACTGGTCTTTCGAGCGCGGGTGAAACGGCGTTTGCTGTGAACGACGAGCTTGCTGAACGCGAGCTCGCTGGCGATCGCTCCGGATTCGTCTTGCTTGGCGTTCCTGAATTCCCACTCGATCCGGAAGGCGTTCGCACCCCGGATCCGTCGCCGCCGAGATTGTTTTCGAGCCTCGCGAGACGTTGAATAATCTCGTTAATACTTTCAACCCCACGCAACTCCATCAGTTTTACGATTCCGATTTCGAGCTGGTAGCGAGGCTGTGTTGCCGCGCGAAGTTTTGTCTCCGTCTCAGCCAGCGAATGAAAGAAGCGCACCAGATCCGATTCAGAAAATAGTTCTGCCTGGCGCTTCAATTCCTGCGGCTCACAAACAGCAGCCTCCAGTAGTTCTTCGTTTCCGGAAACTTTGGTGACCAGCAGATCGCGGAGGTGAGCCAGCAGGTCACGACAGAAATTGCGCAGGTCATGACCACGCATCACGATCTCATCTACGGCCGCAATCGCTTCCGCCGGTTTGTTGTCGGCAATGCTGTCGATGATGCGTTTGAGAATGTCGGCGCCGGCGACGCCCAGCGCCATCTCGACGTCGGCTTTAGTAATCTTATCGCCGGCAAAACTGATCACCTGGTCCAACGCCGACTGTGCGTCGCGCATTGATCCTTCACCTGTGCGCGCAATCTCACGAAGTGCATCGTCAGGAATCGAAATCTGTTCTGCTTTCGCGATCAGTTTGAGACGTTCGACGATCTTCGCAGTCGCAATCGTGCGAAACTCAAACTGCTGACAGCGAGAAAGAATTGTTTCCGGAACTTTGTGACGTTCCGTCGTCGCCATAATAAAGACCACGTGTTTAGGTGGTTCTTCAATCGTCTTTAACAGACGCATTGAATGCGGCGCCGGATAAGCATGTGGACTTCATCGATGATGTAAGACCTTATATCGCGAGCGTCCTTCCCAAGCTGCCGCACCAATCCCGACGCTCTCGATGATCGCATCGCGTACGTTGTCAACGCCGGTATTTGAGGCGGCGTCGATCTCCTGCACGTCGATTGGAACGACTCATCCGTTATCTCTCGGCACGATTTACACGCATCCTTTCGTCATTTGCATCACAAGGTGTTGGAGTAGGTTTGTCTGCTTTGTGGCAGTTGAGAGCCTTTGCTATCAGACGGCGCCGTCGTTGTTTTACCAACACCTCGTGAGCCTGATAGTAGGTAAGCGTGATGGATCCGCTGCTGGGCGATTGCATTGCGGAGAGTGCTGAGTTATTGCCTCTTGGCCTGTAACTTCGTCAAAGGTCTGGGGGCGCCACTTCCGAGCGATTACTTGATAGGCCATGGATATTTTCTTGTTATGTGTGTGAGACGTGCTGTTAAACGAACTGGCCAGACCCCGGACTTTCCCGCAACACACGCTGCCGTTGCTACCGTTGCTCCGTTCCCGGCCTGGCGGGGTTCACAAGGCTAGCGTTGTGCGGAGCCCGGGATCTGATAAATTGCCGATTTTGTTTTCAATTGGCAATCGGCAATTGGAAATCGGCGATGCTTATATTTCCGTCTTTCGATGCGCGAACATCCGAAAGAGTGCATTGACGAGCACATGCAGCAACACGTACGCGATTATCGCCACTACGACCGGAAGCAGCAAGGTGTGCCCCGCATCGGTGCTCGGACTCGCCACAATCCCTCGAAACGGCTCGTAAAACGGACTGCTTGCGGCGACTATGAACCGCACAAACCCAGCGGTGCTACGCGCGGCCATTAGCGCCAGCAGAAATCGCATTCCAAGCAGCGCATAGATTACATAAAAAATGTAATCAACAACCTGCGAAACTCGCGCGAGCCCGCGGGAACGCTGCACTTCGCGCTCCGTTTCAACGACCTCGTTAACTGCCTTCGACCGAAACTCCCCAGCAACCTGATCTATTTGCCGCGCTTCACCCGGCGCAGTTTTAACGGCGGCGCGCTCGCTAATTTCGGCCTGAACTTCGCCTTCGACCTGGCTCTTAACCGAATCGTGCTGCGCTGCGCGCCTTGCTTCTTCGATCGCTAACTTGTCGTCGCTCATCGATCTCCCCTCAAGTAAACAGAAATCTTGTTACGAAGGGGGAAACTTGGGATATTGCCGATTGCCAATTTGAATCGATCTTAACCTGACTAAATTGGCAATCGGCAATCGGCAATTGGAAATCGCCAACGGCAATCGGCAATTGGAAATCGGCGATTAGCCTGGCGGAGAGGGTGGGATTCGAACCCACGGAACGGTTTCCCGTTCACAGCATTTCCAGTGCTGCCAGTTCAACCACTCCTGCACCTCTCCAACATTGCCAATGGCAATCGGCAATCGAAAATTGGCAATTTAATATGGCGGAGAGGGTGGGATTCGAACCCACGGTGGGCGTTAACCCACTCCGGTTTTCGAGACCGGTGCACTAATCCACTATGCGACCTCTCCGCGTCTCTATTCCGTTCGTCTGCTCCGGAAAAATTCCTGCATGAGTGCGCGGCATTCAGCCTCCAACACTCCGGAACTGATCCGTATCCGGTGATTCAGGAAATCCGTGTCGCAGATGCGAAAGCGACTAACTACAGCTCCCGCTCTCTCATCCGGCGCGCCATAAATTAAACGCCTGACACGCGCCTGTATCAAAGCTCCTGCGCACATCGCACACGGCTCAATCGTCGAATAAACATCCACGCCGTTGAGCCGGTAATTCCCAAGCTTATTGGCGGCCTCGCGAAGAGCAACGATTTCAGCGTGAGCCGTGGGATCGCATTCGGTACGCGTGCGGTTTCCGGAAAGAGCGACGAGTTTGTTTTCGCTAACGATGCAGGTGCCGATCGGCACTTCGCCACTCGCTTGCGCTTCACGAGCAGCGGCCAACGCGTGCCGCATCCATTGCTCGTCAAACTCTGATTCCACCGAGCGGCCACTATAGGGCGCGCGTGGAAACAGTGTCAAGGAAGGCCAATTGCCGATTTCCAATTGCCAATTGCCAATTTGATGGTTTTGCGGACCGAAAAACGCCAATCGGAAATTGGTAATCGGCAATTGGCATTGCGCGTGCTATTATCGGTTTCTGGGAGTTCCGCGCTCCAGTCTGGCCCGCGCGCTCCATCAGTTCCCATGTCCACCGAAGCAAGTCAAAGAGGAAGCGGTCCATTAACCTCAGATAGAGTCACCGGCAGGCTTAGGCCGCCCGCCGCGGCGGAGCCTTTGTCAGACCTCGCTCCGCAGTCGCCCGCAAGCTTGATGCGCCGCATGACTCCCTCGGAGTTCAACACGGCGATGATTCACTTCTATCGCGGTGAAGTGCAGCGGTCAAACACCTGGCGCAACCGCCTCGACACGACAACAAACTGGGCCGTCATCACCGCAGGCGCGACTCTGTCTTTCGTCTTCAGCTCTCCGAACAACCCGCATTTCGTGATTCCGATCAACTCGATACTCGTCGCGATCTTTCTGCTGATGGAGGCGCGACGTTATCGTTACTACGAGATCTGGTCGAGCCGCGTGCGAATTCTGGAGACCGGATACTTCGCGTCCCTCCTGATGCCGGAGAACCGTCCGACCGACGAGACCTGGGCCGAACATTTAGCGGCTGACCTGACCACTCCCCATTTCACGATCACGGAATGGGAAGCAGTCGGACGTCGTTTGCGCCGCAACTATCTATGGATCTTTGCGCTTCTGGCGCTGAGTTGGAACTTAAAAGTTTATCTGTCACCGCTGCCTGCGCGCGACTTTAACGCTTTCATCGATCGGGCGACAGTCGGGGTCGTTCCCGGCTGGATCGTCTTCGTGGTGGGAATCGTGTTCAATGCCGCCGTCGCAGTTTTCGCGATTGGCACCCTCCGACTGCGTGAGGCAACGGGCGAAGTGTTGCCGAAACATGAGTTTTCATTGCGTCCGCTGAAACGAATGACAAGCTGGACAGCGGCAACCACCAGACGCACCACGGTACGCGCAAAGAAGGCGCGTCAACGTGTTCGCAGTCGTGAAGTGACATCAGAGTTCAAGAAGATCGACGTTTCTGAAACGCCGGATAAGAGGGCCAGCGTCAGTTAAGTCATTGCCAATTGCCGATTGCCAATTTGCTTCTGACTGAGCTTTGTTGGAAGCTTATGTGCCGCTGCGCCTAAATGCCAATTGGCAATTGGCAATCGGCAATAAATCCATGCTCGAGCTTAACGGCCAACAACTAACTCTTCAGCAAATCATTGACGTCGCAGAAGGTCGAGAACACGTTGTTCTCGCGGGCGAGGCACGCGCGCGCGTTGATAAGGCGCGACAAGTTGTTCAGAACATCGTTGACGAAGGACGAACTGTTTACGGAGTCAATACGGGGTTCGGCAAGCTGTCAGATGTGAGTATCGATCGGTCTGATCTGATTCAGTTGCAACTGAATCTCGTCCGCAGTCACTCGTGTGGACTTGGCGAGCCGCTTTCGGAAGCCGAAGCGCGCGTGATGTTGCTCTTGCGAGCGAATGTTCTCGCCGCCGGTTTCAGCGGCGCACGACCGCTGGTGATCGACACGCTCATCGCGATGCTCGAAAAAGGAGTGACACCTGTCATTCCTGAAAAGGGAAGCGTCGGCGCCAGTGGTGATCTGGCGCCGCTTGCACATCTGGCACTCGCGGCGATCGGCGAAGGAGAAGTTTTTTATAAAGGTGAGCGGATGGCAGCGGCTGGCGCTCTCGAGAGCGCTGACATTGCGCCGTTGCACCTGGAAGTGAAGGAAGGTCTCGCGCTTCTGAATGGCACACAGGCGATGGGCGCGGTTGGAGCACTCGCGCTTGGTCGCGCGGAGAGGTTGATTCGTCTTGCCGATGTCGCGGGTGCGATGACGTTGGAAGCATTGAAGGGGACGCCCGTGGCATTTGACGAGCGCATTCATGCTGCGCGTCCGCATCCTGGTCAACTCGCTGTTGCGGCGCACTTGAGGGAGTTACTGCAGGAAAGCGAGATTCGAAAGTCGCATCTCGACAACGATCCACGCGTGCAGGATGCTTACAGTTTGCGTTGTATGCCGCAGGTGCATGGTGCAATTCGCACGGCATTGAATCACGCCGTCCAAGTGGTCGAGATTGAGAGTGGCAGCGCGACGGATAACCCACTCGTCTTTTCGGAAACCGGCGAAGTGTTGTCGGGTGGAAATTTTCACGGCGCACCGCTCGCGCTCGTTTTTGACTATGCCGCGATTGCTTTGACAGACTTGATGAGTATCACCGAACGACGCATCGACAGGCTCGTGAATCCCGATTCAAACGAGGGACTGCCACCGTTTTTAACGTCGCAGCCTGGCATCTCCTCGGGTTTCATGATGCTGCAAGTGACTGCGGTTGCGCTTTTGAACGAAGCCAAAGTGCTGGCCCATCCGGCAAGCATCGACAACGTGCCGACTGATGGTGGCAAAGAAGATCACGTGTCGATGGGCATGACGGCAGCGACGAAGTTGCGCCAGATCGTGAAGCTCGCAGAGCTGTCGACAGCGATCGAGTTGTTGACAGCGGCGCAGGCGCTGGAGTATCGACCGCTCGCACCCGGACGCGGCGTGAAGCGCGCCTTTGACATTGTACGTAAACTGGTCCCCCCGTTGACTCAGGATCGAGCGATGGCAGGTGACATTGAGAAGATTGGAGCGGCAATCGCGCGTGGTGATTTTGAGTCGTTATCGACAGATTAACACTGATTAGGAGCTCAATATGTCGAACCCAATGGACGAACGTCGAAAAGGTTTGGAAGAGGAGTACTTTCATCGCAAGAACCAGGAAGCTATCGAAAAACTGCGCGCGAAGATGAAGGTCGCAGAGGAAGCCAAGGCCGCAGGGCTATCTTCGATGCAATGCCCGCGTTGTGACGGTAGTTTGAAGGAAAGCAAGTTTGAGGAAGTGCTCATTGATACTTGCGACAAGTGTGGCGGCGTGTGGCTCGATTCCGGCGAGCTGGAACAGTTGACGAAGAAAGAGGGTGGTGGCGGTTGGTTCAGTCGCTACTGGTTTTCCGAAGGATGATTTGATGGACCACCGTGTTATCCATGCGCCGCGTGGCCCACAGTTAAGCTGCAAAGGTTGGCATCAGGAAGCAGCGCTACGTTGTCTGATGAACAACCTCGATCCGGACGTCGCCGAACGTCCTGACGAACTGATCGTCTACGGTGGCGCCGGCAAAGCAGCGCGAAACTGGGCCGCCTTCGACGCGATCGTGCGGGAGCTGCGTGCGCTCGAAAACGACGAAACGTTGCTCGTCCAGTCGGGCAAGCCTGTGGCAGTCTTTAGGACTCACGAACACGCGCCGCGCGTTTTGATCGCGAATTCAAACCTTGTCGGCGCGTGGGCCAACTGGGAACACTTCCACGAGCTCGAACGCCGCGGTCTGATGATGTACGGGCAGATGACCGCGGGCAGTTGGATCTACATCGGAACACAAGGCATCGTTCAGGGAACATTCGAGACATTCGCTGCCATGGCCGACAGGCAGTTTGGCGGTGACCTTTCCGGCAAGCTGATCGTCTCCGGTGGCATGGGTGGCATGGGAGGCGCCCAACCATTGGCAGCGACGTTGAATGGCGCTGTATTTCTCGGCATTGACGTCGATCCGGTTCGTATCGAGCGACGTGTTCGCACCGGCTACTGCGATCGCATCGCCATGACGCTCGACGAAGCGCTCAACATTTGTGAAGACGCGCGCGAACAGAAACGTGCGGTTTCTGTCGGACTCGTCGGCAACTGCGCGGAGATTTTGCCCGAGCTGGTTCGACGTGGTGTTCACGTCGATGCAGTTACGGATCAAACGAGCGCACACGATCCTTTGAATGGTTATGTTCCGGCAGGAATGTCACTTAATGACGCCGACGAGTTGCGTACGGGCGACCCGGCTGCGTACGTTGAGAAGTCGATGGCGTCGATGGCCCAACACGTCGAAGCAATGCTGGCGCTGAAGCGTGCTGGCGCGGTTGCGTTTGATTACGGCAACAACATTCGTAAGCAGGCGCTTGATGCGGGATGCACGGACGCGTTCGAGATACCTGGATTCGTTCCCGAATACATTCGCCCGCTTTTCTGCGAAGGCAAAGGACCGTTTCGCTGGGTAGCATTGTCAGGAGATCCGGAGGACATTCGCAAGACCGACGATCTCGCGCTCGAGATGTTTCCCGACGATCGCACGTTGAATCGCTGGTTGCGTCTTGCGCGCGATCGCGTGCACTTTCAGGGATTGCCGGCGCGAATCTGCTGGCTCGGTTATGGTGAACGGGCTGAGATGGGCGAAGCGATCAACGATCTCGTCAAGCGTGGTGACTTGAAAGCTCCGATTGCGATCGGTCGAGATCACCTCGATACGGGTTCGGTGGCGTCGCCGTTTCGCGAAACCGAAGGAATGAAGGATGGATCTGATGCGGTTGCCGATTGGCCCATCCTGAATGCTTTACTTAACACCGCGAGCGGCGCAAGTTGGGTTTCATTTCATCACGGTGGCGGTGTCGGGATTGGCTATTCGCTGCACGCAGGGCAAGTGTCCGTTGCGGATGGAACTGACGAAGCAGCGAAGCGATTGAATCGTGTATTGACTAACGATCCCGGCCTCGGCGTCGCACGACATGTTGATGCCGGCTATGAGGAGGCGGAACGCACCGCGCGCGAAAAGGGTATTAACATTCCTCTGCTCGACGGTTAAGTTTGGACAGGATTAACAAGATTTTCAAGATGTACAGGATAAATCTTGTTCATCCTGCAAATCTTGTTAATCCTGTCTCAACACTGCCTATGCTTAATTTCGCCATCGAAACTGCACGTGACGCAGGCAATTTGCTGGTCCAACGTCTCGGATCCGCGAAGGTTAGCACCAAGGGCGACATCAATCTCGTTACCGAAGCCGACATCGCTGCTGAAAACCTGATCATCGAGCGAATCCGTTCTTACTATCCACAACACGGAATTCTCGCCGAAGAATCAGGCGAGGCGATTTTGGTTGGCGGCAGGCGCAGCGAGTGGAAGTGGATCATCGATCCGTTGGACGGCACGACAAACTATGCGCATGGTTATCCGTGCTTCTGCGTCTCGATCGCATTAGAAAGATCGGGCGTATTGGAGATTGGGGTTGTTTACGATCCGATGCGCAATGAGATGTTCGCTGCGGAACGTGGCCAGGGCGCAACTCTCAATGATCGACAAATCCGCGTTTCGCAAGTGGACCAATTGAGCCAGGCGATGTTGTGTACTGGTTTTCCATACAACGTGCGAGAGCGTCCTGACTTTGCGCGCGGGTTCACGATCTTCACGATGAATGCGCAGGCGGTACGACGCGACGGCTCAGCGGCGCTCGATCTGGCTTATGTGGCGTGTGGGCGTTTTGATGGATTCTGGGAAGACGGTCTAAGCCCGTGGGACGTCGCCGCCGGCGCGCTCTTAATTACCGAAGCCCGCGGAAGAATCACTAATTTCAAAGATGAGCCGCTGGATATTTATAACGAGCAGGTTCTAGCGACCAACGGGCTTATACACGAAGCGATGATGCGTTTGTTGGGTTAAAGCATTTCTCCCGCAACGGCGCAACGGCGCAACGAAACCCCCAAAAGTTCCTCGTTGCGCCGTCGCGCCGTTGCGGGAGAAATCCTTCTTACAAAGCCGAAGCGATCACCTGCGCTAAGCGTTCACTCTCGCGCCGTGCACACGCTCGTGTCTCCTCATTCGGGCATTGTTCAAGGTGATGGAGCGGATGATAGGTCACCACGACTTTTCCTGGTCTCGGAAAACGCCAGCCTCTGGGCCAAACACGATTACCACCCTTGATCGTCACCGGAAGTATTGGCACCTTTGCTTCCAGCGCCAACCGCACAGCGCCTGCTTTGAATCGATCAAGGTCTCCACTCACCGTGCTCCGTCCTCCTTCAGGAAAAATCACCACCGCGCCTCCGTTACGCAACCACTGTAACGAACTCCTTATCGCCGCCGGATCGCTTCCTTCCAGCGCAATGGGCCACGCTCCAAACCAGATCAGACATTTACCGACAACGGGCCAGCGAAACGCAGCACTCCATGCCAGATAACGAGTCGGTCGCTTGATTGGAACTGAAAGCCAGAACGGATCGATGTAAGTCTGATGATTTGCGGCAATGATCAAGCCACCATTCTCGGGCACGTTTTCAATGCCGTAGTATTCAATCTTCCAAAAAACACGGCTCAGCACACCGACGACGGGCCTTATCGAATTAAGGGCCCATTGTGGCAACGGCGAGCGTTCCGGCGACGCTCGCGGATCCTCTCGTTTTGCCTGTGCTGTGCCGTTGTTACTCAATATTCAAGCTCTCGAGCGCGTTTATCTTACAACGGCCACTCCTTATCTATGAACTCCACATGAATTCTCGGAATGCCGTCGACGCCGATACTTCTCGACCGAATAGCAGCGTGTGCCGTGATGCCATGCTGGTCGCTGGTCAGTCGAATGAAACGTCCCTGCGGGATCTGTAATGTAGTGAAAAGTGTTGCGCCCTTGGTGCTGATATCTTCAGTCACCGTATGTTCACTCATGACCACTTCACCATTGATGTCCACCAGTTCCACTCGCATATCGACCGCGATGTTGTGACGTGTGTGGGCTCGTTGATCCGTTGACGGAAGCGGCGTCAAAATGTCGTCAGCCGCGGCGAGTGCCTGGAAAGCAGAAGTTGAGATGTCGTAACGCTTCCACGGCTCTTTTTCAAAACTTGCCGGAGGACGCTTTCCGATGAACGCCACACCAACGTCAAACACCGTAAGTTTTTCAACAATAGAGGCTTTCATGTATCGCACGATGGCCCAGATGCGGTATTGATCCTCAACGTGATCAAACACTCGCAACTGCCTTGGCATCGGGATTGTCATGTACAACAAGCGGCCTTTTTCTGTGGGATGCTTGAGAGGAAATCCAGCACCGAACGGCGTCACATTTGTGAGTCTGGTGATCTCGTTCCACTCGAAATCGGGCGTTTCACGACCCTGGACACGCACCGGTAGATGCAGTGCCAATCGCTCGCGAATTCGTTTCCAATTTCGTTGTTCACTCATGGGAGCCGACTGAGGTGTGAAGCCGTCACAAAACGGTCGGGAGTGGCTACACGAAGCTATTGATTCTATTGGAGTTTACGCCAGTTTCCGTGTTTGCCAAATGGACTCGAAAAGGCTAAAATACGGGCTGATTTGATAGTGATGCTTCACCCCGTTTTTCTTACCCCGAAAAAGCGCCAAACTCAAGCTCAGTATCTCTTCAAACGGGGCCAAACTGTGTCGCGGATTGTACTGGAAAGGCTGTTAGATGGAAACAACTCCTGAACGCAATCATATAAACATCGAAGACGAGATGCGGCGCTCGTATCTCGACTACGCGATGTCGGTAATCATCGGCCGCGCGTTGCCGGATATTCGAGATGGATTGAAGCCCGTGCACCGGCGTGTGTTGTGGGCCATGCACGAGCTCGGCAACACTTACAACAAGCCTTACAAGAAGAGTGCACGTATCGTCGGCGACGTTATCGGTAAATATCACCCGCACGGTGATATGCCTGTTTACGACACGATTGTGCGTCTCGCGCAGGATTTTTCGATGCGCTATCCCCTCATCGATGGCCAGGGAAACTTTGGTTCAGTTGACGGCGACGCAGCAGCGGCGATGCGTTACACCGAAATACGCATGGCGCGTTTGACGAATGAAGTTCTCGCCGATATCGAAAAAGAGACCGTTGTATTTCAACCAAACTACGACGAGTCGCTCAGTGAACCGACAGTCTTACCGGCGCGGCTTCCGAATTTGCTCATCAACGGTTCTGACGGCATCGCAGTCGGAATGGCCACGAAGATTCCGCCACACAATCTGACTGAAATCATCGATGCCACACTTGCGTTGCTGAAAGATCCTGAAGTCACTATCCAGGATCTCACGAAGATCGTTACTGGCCCCGATTTTCCGACCGGTGGATTTATCTACGGTCGCGAGGAGATCAGAAAGTCGTACGAAGAAGGTCGCGGCGTTTTGCAGATACGCGCGCGTGCGGGCATCGATCGTATCGGTCGTGGCGCGCAGGAACGCGATGCGATCGTGATCACTGAAATTCCTTTTCAGGTCAACAAAGCCCGTCTGCTTGAGCGCATCGCCGAACTAATCAACGAAAAGAAGATCGAGGGCGTTTCAGATCTGCGCGACGAGTCAGATCGCACTGGTATGCGCATTGTAGTTGAACTCAAACGCGATGCTGTGCCGCAGGTAGTGCTCAACAAGCTTTACAAGTTGACGCCGATGCAATCGTCATTCGGCGTCATCAATCTCGCGATTGTTAATGGACAACCACGAGTTCTAAACCTCAAGCAGATGCTCGAGGCGTTTGTCGAGTTTCGACGCGAGGTAGTTCGTAAACGCACGGAGTATGAGCTTCGCAAGGCAAAAGCGCGAGCACACATTCTCGAAGGACTCACGAAGGCCATCGACGCGCTCGACGCGATTGTCTTTCTCATTCGTAACTCACGCTCGGTTGATGAAGCACGCCTGTGGCTGCAGGGCGACTTGAAGACCACGGCCGAAGTTAAGGCATGGAAAGGTATTGGGTCAGACGTTCAGATCAAGACTCATCTCGCGAAGTTGCAGAAAACGATGTCGAGTCTTGCGTTTTCGGAAATCCAGGCCCAGGCCATTCTCGACCTGCAACTGCGACGTCTCTCAGCTCTCGAACGACAGAAGATCACCGACGAATACGAACAGGTCATTAAGCTCATCGCCGAGCTCGAAGAGATCCTCGCAAATGAACGATCTCTGCGACGCGTGATTTCGAAGGAGCTCGAAGAGGTTAAGAAAGACTTCGGTGACGGACGTCGGACGGAGATTGTCGACGAGGGTGTCGAGCTTTCAATCGAAGATCTCATCGCGGATGAAGACGTCGCGATCACCGTCACCAACAGTGGTTACATAAAACGGACTCCGATCACCACTTATTCGCGGCAGGGTCGCGGTGGTAAAGGTCGTTTCGGCGCCGCTGCGAAGAACGGCGACTTCGTCGAGCATCTCTTTATCGCTTCGACGCACGCTTACCTGATGATCTTCACGGACGACGGCATGGTCTACAAGTTGAAAGTTCATGAAGTGCCAGACGCTGCGGCTTCAGCACGCGGCAAGGCTGTCGTGAATCTCATCAATATTCCTTCCGATCGAAGGCTGGCGGGTGTTGTTCCGGTGCGCGAGTTTGCCGAAGGCCGTTACGTCGTGATGGTCACGCGCAAAGGCGTGATCAAGAAGACGTCACTCGCTGATTTCCAGAACATTCGTACGAACGGCATCATCGCGATCAATGTTGACGAAGGCGATCAGTTGCTCGACGTCGTATTGACTGACGGTACGAAACGCATCTTTATCGCAACGCACAATGGACTCGCGATTCGCTTTGACGAGAAAAACGTGCGGCCGATGGGACGTGCGACGCGTGGTGTGCGTGGCATCGATCTTCGTCAGGACGATTTTGTTGTTTCGGTCTGCCCGGTTTCAGCGGAAGACAAGGAGCGCATGTTGTCTGTCTCCGAACAGGGTTACGGTAAACAGACTGCGATTACGACTTACCGTCTACAGTCGCGCGGCGGTAAAGGCGTCATTAACATGAAGACGACTGACAAGACCGGCAAAGTGGTTGCGGTGTTCCCGGTTGAAGACGAGTCGGAGATCATGATCATCACTCAGCAGGGCAAGTTGATCCGTCTCGAAGCCGGTGATATCCGTAAGACAGGTCGCAGCGCGCAAGGTGTGCGTCTGATCAAGACCGACGCGAATGACAAAGTCACCAGCGCCTCGCTCGTGGAAGCCGCTGCTGAAGTCGAAACCGAGGAAACACCGGGTTAAGCCACAAATGCACGATACAATCTAGCCACAAAAAGGCACAAAAAGCACATAACGATTTAATTAGTTAAGGCGCCAAAATCCTCAAAAGGAAATTGGCGCCTCAACTCTTTTAAAAGTCATTTTTTGTGACTTTTGTGCCTTTTTGTGGCTGATTATTCTGTGCCGGTTTGTGGCGTTATCCACTCCTCACCATCCTCGTAGACTTCTTTTTTCCAGATGGGAACGGTGCGTTTGAGTTCTTTGATGGCCCACTCGCAGGCCTCAAAGGCTGCCTTGCGATGTGGCGCGCTCGCGGCGATGACGACGCTTGTTTCGCCGATCTCGAGGCGTCCGGTGCGATGCACGATGCCGAGGTGGGCGATCTTGAATTGCTTGTGAGCTTCAGCGCAGAGACGCTGCATTTCACTCAAGGCCATCTGGTCGTACGCTTCGTAAACCAGATAAAGCGTTCGCTTGCCTTTGGTCCATTCACGCGCGTAGCCGTCGAGTGTGACTGTCGCTCCACATTCGGGAAGCACCACGCGTCTTGCCACCTGGCCCACGTCGATCGGTTCCGTAGTAAGCTCAAAAAAATCGTACGGACAGCGGTAATCGCAACTCCCACCACTAACCGGTGGAAACACCGCCAACTCATCATTCTCTTTCAGTAAGGTGTCTTGTGTGGCGTATTCCTGATTGACCGCAAACAGGAGGGAGCGTCCGAAGCGTTCGAGTTGCGAGAATCGCGCGACCAGATTCTGAAAGGCACTGGACACCGTCGCTGGCGCATCGAGTGAAAGATCGAGCTGATTGGCTTCAACTACGTCTCGCGCCGCGCCGAAAAACAGAACTCGAATACTGACTTGCGGCTTCGTCATTCGATCTCGATCTTTCTGCCGCTGTGTCCATTGCTCTTGGCGAGTTCGTGCACGCGTGCCCGTTCCTCGTAGCCTTTTACGGCGATGCTCAACATTCCACGTAGTCGCTCCAAACGCTCTGAAGTTGAACGAAGCTCGAGCAGCTCTTGTTTGACTTCGGCGTCGATCTCCATCGCGGCTGCGACGAGAAACGACAAGCGTTGTGGCTCGGTGTCCGAGATGTCCGGCAGAACCGCGCGTTCGTCGTTGATGGTGCGCACGGCCTGCGCGATGCGCGTGAATGTTTCGGCTACGTCTTTAGCAGGAGCGGCGAGCAGCTCCTCGTCTTCGTCGTCGTCTTCAAAGTAACTGACCTGCGCCACCAGATACGGATCGCCACGTTCGATGTACGACTCGATGCGATATCTAATCACGCCGAGTGTCAGGATGTTCGAACGTCCATCGGGGAACGTTTGTGTCTCGGTGACTTCGGCGACACAGCCGATATGACCAGCAGAAGGAACTTCAGTGCTCGCGATTGTCGGATCGAAGTAAGCAAGCCCGAAAAGATTGTTTGAGACACGAATGTCGCTGAGCAACTGCCGGTAGCGTGGTTCAAAAATATGCAGCGGCAGAGGTACGCCGGGAAATAGGACCACAGGCAGGGGAAAGAGTGGAAGCTCGCGCATTCCACGCACTTTGTCACTGGCTTCGCTCATTGCTCAGGGATTATGGCATAGATCGGACGCCTCCTTGGAGTGCGGTAACTTGTTACCGCTTTGGTAAAAATACAAAAGCGCCAACAAGTTGGCGCACTCCAAAGAAAAATGCGGCCCCCGCTTTCGTGTTGGGCAACGTCAGCGGGGGCCATCGAGCACACCGTCCGATGAAGAGGGTTTCACCTACGGTGCTTGTACGGACGCCAAAGGGAGTGACGTCCGAATCTTTTTTCAAAGAATGTGAGCGAACAATTCCAGCCGGTGAACAGGGCTCAACTTGCAAATACTCGCGAGCATGTCCTGGATTTCAAACGGCTTTGCGAAAAAACCATCGGCGCCGGCGGCGAAACAGGCACGACGCGTTTCGGTCGTGGCGTTGGAGCTCATTATCAAAACTCTCGAGTTCTCCAGGTGACCCTTGATGTATTCCAGCAGTCGCAGACCACTGGCGGGCGAATCTTTTTCCGGAGGCATTTGCAAGTCCAATATACAAATATCGGGCTTGTAAAAAGTGGCCCGCCGAATCGCGGTCTGCAAATCGTTTGCAGTCACCACGTCGTACTCATCACACAACGTCCAGTAAAGCTGTTGCGTGATCTGGGAATCGTCATCCACTATCAAAATCCTGGGCTTCATCGCTTTCCACTGGGAGCAAAGACTGTACCGCTACGTCTATCTATCTACGAACGCGGGAAACAAAGCGGATTTGCGGTTTTGCAGGGAATTTTGCGAGGCTTTTACGTGTCTACGGATGTGGACACCGTGTCGACAGTAGGCCACAGATTACGCGGATTTAGGAACGGATTACTGTTGCGGTGGCTTGATGAGTTTCGGTGGCGGCGGTGGGTCGTCGTCGTCTTCACCGACTTCATCGACGACCTTCAACTCAGCACCAAACTTCTGATAACTACGAAACTTAATATCGTTGCGACTCTGAAGTACGAACTTCGGATTAACCGTCGTCAGCAGAATCTCAGAATGTGTCGGCAACAGATACTTGCGTTCGTTGATCGCGACCCAATCGTAGTCGATCAAACTGCTCGCGGCGGTGATCGGAAAATCAGGAGGAATCTCCGTCGCGATCTGTTCAAACCGGACGACGCGATCCAACTCACGATCGATCCACAGACGACCACGCGATCCGACCACGGCGCGAGCGCCAGTATCAGCAAGACTGAGCGTCAGTTGTGAGTTGTCTTTCTTGACGACGTACTCGTAGACGATTGTCCTTTTGCCGATAATGACATCAGTATCGACCATGCGGAACTCGGTCTTCGCTTCCGGCTTGAAGATGTCTGCTTGCGCAGAGATATATTCCACGCCGCTTGAGGATGCGCCTTTCGGCACATTCTTGCTGTAGTCACGGCTCGCTTCCGACGCCTCAGGAGCCGCGGGCATTCCGTTCACGGTCAGGAGCTTGTACTGCTCGCCGGCGTTCGCACGATATCCGACCGCGATCGTTAGGTTGTCCTGTGGAATCCAGTTGGCAGTGTGTCCGTAAGCGACTGAACGCTTGATGATCTGCTTCACGAGGAAGTCAGGCATCGCGTTGGCGGCGGCAAGAGTCACGTTGCGTGTGCGTTCGAGGAGTTCTTGTCCTTCAGCTTCGGATGGAAGTGTTGACGCCTTCGGGTTCACACGGCGGCGCTCTGCTTCTTCGAGTGTGCGTCGCAGCACCGAGTCGTTACCGCTTTTCGTTGCGACGAGCGAGCGCATGCCGTCGGTTAGAGCAAAACCGATCCCACGCGTTCTAACCTGTTCGACAAGATCGTCGCGCATGGAAGGATTGCGCTGTAGTTGGTAGAGCAGGCCGACGAATTCCTGGTTGGTCAGGGGTTTTGGGTCCTGTGCCAAAAGCGGGACACACGACGCCAAAAGAATAATTGCTAAAAGGAGTTTATTGATGCGGAGCATTGGACTTTCCGATGGACTTTTCACTAAGCCTGGTTGCCTTCGGAGAGGATAAGGCGGAAAGAAGTTTCACGCAAAGGCGCAAAGCAAAACGCAAGGCGCAAAAAGAAGATTCAGGTTTTCTTTGCGGCCTTTGCGTCTTTGCGTGAATTCCTTTTACGTGCAAAGTGCTTCGATAGCTACCTTTAGAACCTCCGCACAGCGCTCCAGTTCGTCCACGGGCACGAATTCGCCTGTGCGATGCGCCTCGCGGATGTCGCCCGGGCCGATTACGACCGCTTCGCTGCCTAAAAGCTTCATTTGCGCGGCTTCAGTTCCAAAGGCCACCGTGCCTGACTCTTTTCCACTGGCTTCTTCGAGGAGCCGAACCAACGGCGAATCAGGGGCGGTTTCGAAACCTGTATCCTGCCGGTTGGCGTCGACTTCGCATTGAAAGTCAGGATCGGATTTGGTTTCTTCTTCAATAGCGGCTCGGAAGAGATTGATTAAGTGATCGGAAGGTTGTGTCGGAATCGGCCGCCATTCGAGTGTGAAGCGGCATTCACCAGCGAGAACATTCTTTGCCGTGCCGCCGTTGATCAGGCCGATGTTCAGAGTTGTGTAGGGTGGATCGAAGGCGGGATGTTGATCGTTTTTGAGGTCATTTGCGATCGATTCCAGTCGATTGATTAATCGCGCGGCGCGGAGGATGGCCGAGGCGCCCAGTGCGGGATAGGCGCTGTGTGCTTCGCGGCCTTTCACGATCACTTCGGCGAGTGAATATCCTTTGCCGGCGCGAATCGGTTTCAGTGAGGTCGGCTCGCCCACGATGCTGTATCGAGGACGTAGTGCTTGATTCTCGGCCAACACCTTGGCGCCGAGAAGCCCGATTTCTTCGTCGGCAGTGAATACCAGTGCCATTGGTTTTTGTGGTTTGATGGTTTCGAGCGCCGTCAGTGCCGCGGCGATAAAGCCTTTCGTATCGCACGAGCCGCGCCCGAAAAGTTTGCCGTCGCGTTCGGTGAGAGTAGTAGCTTCGGACCAGTTTGGATCGTAGGGTACGGTATCGGTGTGGCCCACCAGAGCCAGCTCGACGTTGTAAGTGCGGTGTGAGAGGGCGATCAAGTTGATCTTCTGAACGAGGTTTTTGTCGATGTATGGCACATAGCCCGTACTCAAGTGCAACTTCTGACAACGCTTTTCGATGTACTCGACGATCTCCACATTCGATCGCGACGAAACCGAATCGATCCTAACCAAATCAGCAAGAGTCTCTTTAATCATCCGTATAATCCGTGGCTAACAATCTGTTTGCCTCCCACGACCACATCCCGAATTGCGGTTCGCGAGAGTGAAAAGACAATGTTTGCGAGTAGATCTTCAACCTCGCATCCAGCGATCGAGAGATCGTCGAGATCGACTGTGAAGAAATCTGCCGGAGCGCCGGCATCGAGTTTACCGCCATCAAAGCCGATACTCGCGGCGCCGTTGATAGTTGCGCAATCAAATAATCTTCGCGCGAGTGCCGAGCTCGTTGTGTCGTCTGTTGGTGCCAAGACGTTGCGCGCGGTCTTTTGCAGTCGCAAGTGATACTCGAGCTCACGTGCGTCTTCGAGTAGATCGATTTGAATCTGGCTATCGGTGCCGAGGGATACTCGCACTCCCGCATCAAAATACGAATCAACAGGAAAAACACCGTCGCCGAGATTCCGCTCCGTGGTTGGACACGCACAAACCATCGCACCGCTGCGTGCCATTGCAGCGACTGCTTTCTGGCTGACGTGAATTGCGTGGACGGCTGTGAAACGTTTGCTGAGTAAGCCTTCGGTGTCGAGAAGTGCCACAGGTGAACGGCCGTACTCCTTGATGCATGCGCTAACTTCAGCCGGCTGCTCGGCGATGTGCATGTGTGTTGGAAGATCGTGATCTTTTGCGAAGGAGATGATGGTTTTCAGGTAGTCGAGCGGGACTGCGCGAACGCTGTGCGGCGCCACGCCCGCCCACGCCATTCCATCATTTAATTCCGGCGCACCGAGTAATTGTTCGAAGTGTTTTAAATAAGTATCAGGCGAGGCTTCAATAAAGCGAATTTGCTGTGGGTTAGCTTCAGTTTCAAAGCCGGCGCGTGCATAGGCGACGCGCAGGAGCGCGATGCGAATGCCGACGTCGTGCGCGGCGCGAATCACTTCGCGTGCGAGTAAGTTTGGATCATCGTAAGTAGAGCCATCAGGTGCGTGATGGATGTAATGAAACTCACCAACAGCCGTGATTCCCGTCAGCGCCATCTCGAGAAACGCGAGTCGTGAAGCGTCATAGATCTCTTCTGGTCCAAGACGGTTTGCGGCGGCATACATCTGCTCGCGCCACGTCCAGAAACTATCGGTTGTATGTCGCGAACGGTGCTCGGTGCGGCCCCGGATGACGCGCTGGAACGCGTGTGAGTGAGCGTTGACCATCCCGGGCAGCAATGCGCGGCGTTTTAGACGGATCGCATCCGGTGCCTTCGCGCCTTCAACTATCTCAACGACCTTGCCCCCATCGCACACGAGTGCCCGATCAGACTGAAAGCGTCCGTCTGCGTAGATAAGATCCGGTAACCATGATTGAGCGGGCATATCTTGTAAATCTTTTAATCCTGTCTAAATAGACTTCTTGACAGCAAGCACCTCACGCGCAGCAGTGCGATCACCGGTACAACTGATTCGCCGCGGCGCATCAAGATAGCTCAACTCAAACCCCAACTCTTCATACAACTCGATAATCCGCGGCGTCGCCTGGTTTGAAATCACTACTGGCCCAGGATGCGTCGCCAGTCGCTTCGCCGTGCGCACCTGATCGTTCCACGAAAAACCGCCGGCGCTGTACGTCGTGAACTCTACATCATACGGCGGATCGGCATACACAAAATCATCATCCTTCAACTCGAGCGCCTCAATATCTTTATTACTAAACTCCCACTGCTTGAACACGCTCTCGTAACTCGAAAAATCCTTCGCGTAGTTGATCGCCTTGTACGTTCCGAACGGCACATTGAAATCGCCGCTCTTATTGAAACGGCAGAGACCATTGAAACACGTGCGGTTCAGGTAATAGAACAACTGCGCTCCTTCCTCGGTGTGCGCCTTGCCCTTTCGAACAAGTCGATTGAATCGTTCGCGATGTCGATAAAACAGTGCTTCATCGTTCCTCGTTTGCAACCGCATTCGCAAACCATTTTGCACCTGGAGATAGAAATTTATCAGATGGGGATTGACGTCGTTCAGCAGCGCCTGTTTCGGTTGCAGCCCAAGAGCAACCGCAAGGCCACCGCAAAACGGCTCCACGTATCGGTGGGTCGCATTCGCTTCCCAAATTGATTTGAGATGCGACACGAGCCAGCGCTTCCCCCCGGCCCATTTCAACGGTGGCTTTAACATATGATCTCGGGACGTACTGTAGGGGCGGCCCTCCGTGGCCGCCCCTGTGTTGAACTCCCGCGCAGGGGCGGCCACGGAGGCCGCCCCTACAGTACGTCCCACAGTTTTAAGATGAATTTACCTCCTTAGGTTTCTGAAGAGTGATTGTGCGTAGATCTTCGACAATCGAAGTGGTCGATACGCGTAGTAGAGCGGATGCAGCGATGACGGTAATGCGAGTGCCTGCCAGTCGGGCAAAGTCGGGACAAAGATGGAGCGTAGAGCAGAGACGAGTGCGTCGCGTTTCCGATCCATGATGCGGAGGTTGTAGAGATTGGTCTCGGTTGAATCAGCGTAGCCGAAAGTAACGAAAATCTGAGCGCGAATTCGGGCGGCCATGCGTTGCATCGAGGCGTCTTTATCGATGGAGGCGACTCCGGGAACCGGCACATCAGAGAATTGCTCGACGAGACGCAGTCCCAACGCGAGCATACGTGTAGCGTGCGCGCTTGCGGCGCGACTTATGAGGGTGTCCCAATCGACGTCAGGAGTTGCGCGCAGCGACTCGGCGAGCGAAGAAATCCATTCCAAGCGTCGCCAGAGATGCTTCGCTCCGTGCATTGCCTGGTACAGCAGAAGATCCTCGGCGCCAAAAGTCTGTACTGTTATACCCGCCAGCGAGACTGTTTGAAGACGCGACATTACTTCATCTGCTCTAAGTCCGAAGACAAAACTTCGCGGCGCCAGATCCCAGTGCAGATCGACGACGGTGAACCACTCGTCGCGCATGAATTGAATCTCGCAATTGTTGCTCAGGTGCGAAGTCAGTTGCGCGGAGGTTAGTCGCGGAGACATTTCATAGCCAAGCGACTCCAATAGTTCTCGCGCATGGGCGAAGTCGCGGACGTTGATCAGCAGATCGATGTCGCCCGCTTGACGTAGAGACATCTCCCCATACGCCATCTGTGCGAGGAGGGCGCCTTTGAAGATTGCGACCGGAATATCGTGCTCGTTGAAAAGTTTGTAAATACGCAACTGCTTGCCCACGAGGTGCAGCATGCTCTGTGAATTCGCAACCGCTTCCCGCTTAAGCAACGAAAGCACGTGTCCGGGCACGTCTTCGTTAGCCACGTGTTTTTGAAGCAACGGCAGAAGTCCGTGAGCTCGAGCCGTTGCTACGACATAGTCCCACTCAAATTGCTGCCGGACGAGCGCATGAGGAACCTCGCGCCGCGCAACACTCAACAGCAATTCATTCTCATCCGTGTAGATCATCTTGAGACATCCGTGTAATCCGCGGCCAACATGTTCTGCCGATACCACGACTCGGCATAGAGTCCACTCTGCTCCAGCAATCGTTGATGACTGCCCGACTCGACGATCCGGCCGCGGTCCATAACGTGAATTACGTCGGCGTGCATGGCTGTCGTAAACCGGTGCGTGATGATGATCGACGTACGGCCCAGCGCCAGCCGACGGAAACGCTCGAGCCAGTCAGCTTCGGCCCATGGATCGAGCGCGCTCGTTGGCTCATCGAGAATGATGATCGGTGCGCGCCTCAGAAACGCGCGGGCGAGTGCGATACGTTGCCACTCGCCGACGCTGAGCTCTGTTCCGCCAGGGAACCAATGGCCCAATAGAGTTTGCTCGCGATCGGGCAGACGCGAAACGATTTCGGAAGCGCCGGCGGCGTGGATTGCGGCGTCAAGCTCGGCGTCAGTCGCTTCGATTTGCAGATCGCCGTAGAGAATGTTATCGCGGACAGTGGTGTTGTAGTGAAATGGCTGTTGGAATAAGACGGTAATTGAGCGACGCAGATCGTCGATTGGGATTTGTTTGATGTTTTGGCCGTCGATCTCGATCGAACCTGCGTGGGGATCGTAGAAGCGGCAGAGAAGTTTTAGTAGGGTGCTTTTACCTGCGCCGTTCGGACCGACGATCGCGATGATTTTTCCGCTCGGGATCATCATTGTGAAATCATCGAGGGCGTTGGCGGAGGCGTCCGGGTACGTGAAGGAGACGTTATTGAAGGCGATATTGGGGGCCGACGAGGGGCGGCCACGGAGGGCCGCCCCTACAGCACGTTCTGCAGTACCTGACGGTTTAAGAGAGAGGAATTCGAAGAGGTTGCCGAGGAAGAGACTGTTGCCGTAAAGCTGGCCGGCGTTTTCGAGGAGCGTTCGCATGAGGCCCTGGCCCTGGTTGAATGCTGCGTAGACGAGTGCTAGTTCGCCGAGCGTTACGCTTCCCATCAAAGCTCGCCACAATATCAACAGCATCGCGGCGCCGATAATCAGCAGGGCGATCAAACTTGCCGCTAATTCCGCGAGACTCTGACGTCGCATCAGGTCCAAACGCTCGCTGCGCAGGCGGCCCCGAAGGTCTTTGTGATGCGATTGAAAGTATTTTCCAAGACCGAATAGCCTGATCTCCGCGGCGGCGTCGGCCGTCGTCATGATCCAGTCGTAATACCACGCGCGGCGATCGTCCGTCGTTGTGCGCAGCCGCCACTGATACTCCGCCAGTGCGTAGTGGACCACTACGAAGAAGGCGGGCAGTGTGCTGAGCAGGAGCGCGATTGTCAGCCATGGTCCGAGTGGAATCAGGATCACGCCCATCGCGACGAGGGTGATGCTGTTTTGCAGTAGCGCGCCGAGATTGCCGAGCAGAGCCACAGGTCGATAACGAGCTTCGGTGCGAGCACGATGAAGATGATCGTAGTAATCGGCGAGTTCGTAGAACGCGAGATCCACCGTTACTGACTTTTCATGAATGAGTGCGGTGATATGGTCCTGTAAGAGTTCCGTTTGAACAGTGCGCACCCAATTGATCGCGTTGCGAACTACTTCCATCAATAACAGCACGCCTCCGAGCAGCAGCACGAGCAATAGCACGTCGCGCATCTCAGGCCACGAGCCGCCGATTCTGAGTGCGATTATGAGGGCATCAACCACCAGCTTCGTGAGATATACGAAGGCCACCGGCAACAGTCCCTGAACGATCAGAAGCACGATCCAGGCGATGGTCCAGCGACGACCGACTTGCCACACGAGCGATAACGCGCGCGGCAGATACGGCAGTTGGGCCAACGCCTTTCGAAGCTTACTGCTCAGAATCCTGGCTGAATTAAACATCGTCTACTGAGCTGACCTGCGCAACTGATTCGTTGAAAGCGGTACGCCAAAGAAAGTCGATTGTTTGAAGCTAGCTTTTCCGAGAACTTCTGTATCCCACTGCCAAACATACCCGTCGTTTACGAGATCGGCAGCGAGTCGAAGCGTGATGTGTTCCCCTTCTCTAACTTCCACTGGCTGAGAAAAGGGAAAGAACCCGATGCCGTAGATCATTTCCGGAGCCGCCGGATGGTTTGAAAACTGAATACCTTCTGCTAATTCTGAGTCAAACCAAACCGCCACACCGTGAGCCGTGCCATCACGTGCAGCCTGCCATGCAATCTCGCCGCGGACGTCAGGACTATTTACTTCGTAGTAATCAAGTGTAGTCCAACAGACCGGATCGGTGAGCAACTGCTCTGGTTTTATTCGCGACTTGCGCCAGGTGTTTGTCACAAGCCGCCTTCCCGCCGCCAGGTTCAGATCGAATTGATTCCGCCACGGACCAACAAGCTCGTCGTATTGCGCTGGCGCCTCCACTACCGACGCCCACAAAATGTCGCGGCGCGGAATGAGCACGCCACCGGGTGCTAACAACCGTTTGCGCGCATCAATTATTGAAGTAACGTTTTGCTCAAACCACGGAAGGACACCGCGTAGATCGGAAATGATGATCGTTGCCGGTTCCGAAAGTGTGATCTCGGTCGACAACTTCTCGAAGAATTCGATGCGATCCGAGAAACCGTTTGCGGCGGCAGCTTCCCGTGCGAGACCTACAATATTCTCAGGCTCCACGGCATAAACACGCCGCGCCCCAAGCTTACACGCGAGAAGGGCAAACACTCCCGGTCCACAGCCAAGATCCATCACCACGGAATCCGGCGTTACCACTCGACGCAACGCCGCAGTATACGCCTCCATCCGCGGCGCATCGCGAAGCATCTGGCCATAGAAATGAACGCTATACATGGAATATTAAGCCACAGATCCGTGTAATCCGCGGCCAAAGTCGTTAAGAATCGTCTCGCACAACTCGGGAATGCGCGATGGATCTGCATGCGGTGTCACACGTCGCAAGGGAACGTTGTTCAATACGCGCGTCAACAATTCAAACTCGCGTGCACGCATCTGCTTATCCATCAACTTCGTCGCATAGGTGTTTCCGATCAGCGACAGCAATCCTTCCGATCGATCGAGAGTTTCCACAAAAGGAGCGACCGCATCATGACGTCGTTCGCCGAGATGATAAATCGCACTTAATGGCAACGGCTCAGCATGAAATTGATTCTTTAGATCCAGAAAACACTTGTCCCAGTTCGGAGTGAGTTTTGGCAGGTGCGTCTCGGATCCATAAAGTGCTTTCACCGAAGCCGGCCACAAACGAATGCACGGATATCCCGGTCGCACCAGAAAATGATCCCCACAATCGTCAAGCGTCACGACATCTTCAGCGAGAATGCTGTAGCCGCGGTCGGAAAACGCTGCTGCTGTAGTCGACTTACCGGATCCTGCCGGACCCAACAACGCGATCGCTTTGTTATCAACCGCAATTGCACTCGCATGTAGACAAACAATTCCCCGCAGGAGCATTACAAATCCCATCACGGGGCCGAGCAGATACGTAGCTGTGTCTTCGAGTGTGAGTGGTGCAGACCAGTGTGCCCAAACTTCAGTGCCTGCCTGGTCAACTAAAAACTCTGTCGCATCGGCGTAGTTGAACCTGTAATACTTCCCGTCGAGCACACGGAAAACACGCAAGGCAGGTTCACCGCATTCGCTTTTGTATTCTGCGATGTAGGAGGTCTCGATCTGCGTGGCTGCTACATCGCTAAGCCATGCAGGTAGTGAGCCGAAGGATATACAAACGTCTTCCGATGCTATGGTTGAAGAGGGAACTCCGGGAATCGGCCTATTCGCGATAACGCCAAGGCCATAGAGCGAGCACCGGTAATGCATGACAGATCAGGTTCCGGTTTTCGGACCGGCTGCTGCACCACCACCGCCATCAAGATTGCCCTTGGGGCCGGCGTTTCTGGTGATCTCACGGATGTTTCCGTAAACGATTACTTCCGGCTTGTGGTATGGCTTTTTGGTCTCGTGTTCCTTCCCAGCGGCTTCTGGTTTACGTTCCATGCATTGTCTCCATGTTCAGGCAGTTTAGGCGATTGAGTTCCTGGGTTTTGTTCACCTGTCGTTTCTGACCCTCGTCTAACAGATGGCGTCGAACAGTGGGTCGGGAGTGCGTAAGCCAATAGTTCAACGCGAACACTCTAAGACTTGCCCAAAGGCGATCGGAAGTCTCTTCTTCAATTAGCGGTCGTCGACGATCGAGGTTAACAAAAGCTCTGAGCTGCGGACTGACCTCAAAACTGTCGAGCCATCTTACACTAGCGCGCCTCACCAATTGAAGAGCCGGATCACCGCCAAGACCTGTTTTTGGACGATTAAGTACGGCCTCAGGTAGTTTATTTTTCATCGCGCACCTTAGGATGTGCTTGTTGACGCACCATGGCACCGCCGGTATCGCCAATAAGTACTCGACCAAACGCACATCGAGGAACGGGTGACGCACTTCTAAATTCAATCCCGTCGAGCTCGGATCGTAACCTTCAAAGAGCGCTGTCCAAATTTTAGAATTGAGCGCGCTCATTGCTGCGGGTCGTTTCCCAGCGGGCTTTGCCTTCCAAAATTCCTTGCACCGCTCTCGCAAATTCGTCCGCAACGCAAACTCTTCATCGATCCACTCCGGAAAAAATCCGTGGTAATCGGATTTGCGAAGCATCCGTCCAATCCGTGTCCTGATCGTGACGTGCGGCTCATTCATGAACGAGTCGCCGTCATAACCCGTGAGTGCAACCGGACTGAAAGCCGCGCAGAGTCGCAACAGGTCGGTGAACTGTCCGGTCAATGGGGAAATGAGAAACGGTTCCGCCTGGTCCATCTCACCGTCAAACAACGAATACGCGTCAGCATTCAAATGCGTAATTGGAATACCGAGATGCCCCGCTGCCAAGCTGGAGTAGCGGTGCTCTTCGTCCGGAATCAGACTTTCGTATACGACCGTAAACCCAGCAACTTCTGCGTGCTTTGAAGCGATCGCAGCGAGGCTGGTTGAATCGAGACCACCGCTCATTGACACAGCGACACGATCTGCTGCGCAGTCGATCTGTCACTGCACGCGTCGCCAGTTCTGTAAAGCGTTCCACATATGAATCGGGATCTCGAAAGCGAATCTCAGCCGGGAGTGACGGCGCCCAGTAACGCTGAATCTTGATCTGATTATTCTCGACGACGAGAGTGCGGCCCGGCGGCAGGCGCTGAATGTCTTTAAAGACTGTGGTGGATTGATCCTGGTTGACTCCAAACAGCAGATAGTCGCCAATCGCGATCTCGTTCAATTCAGTGGAGACTTTTAACTCGTTCAGTGAGCTGCTGAAGCTGAAGCTATCTGCGGTGTTAGTGTAGAAGAACGGTTTTACGCCAAAATGATCGCGAGCGCAGAAGAGACGTTTCCGACGGTCGTCCCAAATTGCAAACGCAAAATCGCCGACCAGATGTTTGACGCAGTCGTCGCCCCATTTTTCATAGGCATGGAGGATCGACTCGGCATCGGTCAGAGCGTTTGCACAGATCTTCACGGATTAGGTACGGATTAAGAGGCCTTGATCGACTAGTTTCTCAACGAGCGCGAGGAGATCGTCGCGCAACACCTGTGGATCGACGTCATATTCAGCAGCCAGTTTTTGATGAGCAGCTTCAATAGATTCCGAAGTCGTGAGGATCGTTAAGAATCGCGTGCCGACGTCATCGAGTCCGAAATAGCGTTCGCTTTCCAGATTTAGAATTACAGATTCTTCCTGAAGCTGCGAAATCAGCACGCCGTCGGGGACCGCCACACGATCCGTGAACGAGATTGTCATGGTCGCGCATTCTAGCACGCGGTTCTGTTATGCTGTCGATCAAAAGGAGCCCACGCGAATGCGAGCATTAACGAAGCTTATTGCTGTTTTACTCGCAAGTTCTTTGGCCGTTTCGGCACAGTCGTCTCAACCCGATCTCACGAAAGAACCAACGCTCTACGTCGTCGCATACTCGCATCTCGACACGCAATGGCGTTGGGAGTATCCGCGCGTCATCAACGAGTACATCCCGAAGACGCTGCACGATAACTTCGCGCTCCTCGACAAGTATCCGAATTACGTCTTCAACTTCAGCGGCGCAAATCGTTATCGCATGATGAAAGAATACTGGCCTGCGGACTACGCGCGTTTGAAGACGTATGTTGCTGCCGGCCGCTGGTTCCCCGCGGGCTCGTCGGTGGAAGAGGGCGACGTGAATGTGCCCTCGGCCGAGTCGATCTTTCGCCAGATACTTTACGGCAATCGATTTTTTCAACGTGAGTTTGGCAAGACGAGTGCGGAGTACATGTTGCCCGACTGTTTTGGTTTTCCTGCGTCGTTGCCGAGCATTCTCGCGCATGCCGGCTTGAAGGGATTCTCGACACAAAAACTCACCTGGAATTCGGCAGCAAATGTTGGTGGCCGAGGCTCGATCGAAGAAACGCCACGCGGAATTCCGTGGAACGTCGGTTGGTGGCAGGGACCTGATGGCCGTGGAATCGTCGCAGCACTGAATCCCGGGAGTTATGGCGGTCAAATCAGGGAAGACATCAGCAAGAGTCCGCCTACGTTTCTAAACGCGGGAAGCAACTTGGTCGACTGGCCACGACGCGTAGATCGAAACGGGAAAGTCAGCGGGCTCTTTACTGACTATCACTATTACGGCACCGGCGATACCGGCGGCGCGCCACGCGAAGACTCCGTGCGCATGATGGAAGCGATCGTGACGAGAAACGGTTCCCTCGTTGGATCACAGATTCCGTTCGGTGATGGACCACTTAAGGTCGTCTCATCCACAGCGGAGCAAATGTTTCTCAACATTCGTCCCGAGCACATCAAGAATCTGCCGCGTTACGAAGGCGATCTGTTATTGACCGATCACTCCGCTGGTTCGATCACTTCGCAGGCTTATCAGAAGCGCTGGAATCGCAAGAACGAGTTACTTGCCGATGCGGCTGAGAAGGCTTCGATCGGCGCCATGTGGCTGGGCAGTCGCGTGTATCCCCACGAACGTTTGAACAACGCGTGGACGCTCGTGATGGGAGGTCAGTTTCACGACATTCTTCCGGGGACGGCGACGCCGAAGGCGTTTCAGTTTTCGTGGAACGACGATGTGATCGCGATGAACCAGTTTGCGGGTGTGCTTACAGACGCGACGGAAGCAATCTCGGCGGCGTTGGATACGCAGACTAAAGGACATGCGATAGTTGTTTACAATCCGCTTAACATTTTTCGCGAAGACGTTGTTGAGGCGAGTGTGGTGGGTGGTGCTAACGTAGCGATTCGTGTCGTCGGTCCGGGTGGAGTCGTGGTTCCCTCACAACTCCAGGGTGGAAAAGTCTTGTTTCTCGCGAAGGTGCCTTCAGTAGGATACGCCGTCTACGATGTTCAATATGTTCCTTCTGTTAGAAGAGAGACGACGCTTACAGTCTCGCAATCTTCGCTCGAGAATCATCGTTACCGGATCCGTCTCAACGTGGCCGGCGATGTGACGAGTATTTTTGATAAGCAACTCAATCGCGAATTGCTCGAGGCCCCTTTGCGTCTCGCGATCAAGAACGACACGCCGGCACAGTGGCCTGCGTGGAATATCGATTGGGCCGATCAGCAGAAGCCTCCGCGTGGTTACGTGAGTGGTCCGGCGCAGATTCGGGTGGTTGAAAATGGGCCGGTACGTGTTGCGATCGAAGTTGTGCGTCAAACTGAAGGCTCCACATTCCGTCAGACCGTTCGCTTGTCAGAAGGCGACGCCGGTAATCGCGTTGAGTTTAGTGACGTTATCGACTGGCACACGAGCAACGCGAATCTGAAAGCGACGTTTCCGCTCACTGCTGCAAATCCAAAGGCAACTTACAACTGGGACATCGGCACGATCGAGCGCGGCAACAATGATGAGCGCAAGTTTGAAGTGCCATCGCATCAATGGTTCGATCTCACCGATCGCAGCGGAACATTCGGCGTCACGATTCTTTCCGACTGCAAATACGGCTCTGATAAACCGGACGACAAGACGCTGCGCCTGACGTTGTTGCGTACGCCGGGAATAGCACCGCGCGCCGGTTATGCCGATCAGTCGTCGCAGGACTGGGGGCGTCACGAGATCGTTTACGGACTCGCATCACATGCAGGTGACTGGCGTCGCGCGGAAACTGACTGGCACGCGCAACGTCTCAATCAACCTCTGATCGCTTTTGAGAGTTCGAAACATGCCGGAAGACTTGGAAAGTCTTTCTCGATCCTGAGCGTGGGCAATAGCCGTGTGCGCGTCCTCGCACTGAAGCGGGCTGAAGAAGATCCGGAAGAAATAATTGTGAGGATCGTCGAGCTGGATGGACGTGAAGCGCGGAATGTGTGGCTCGCGTTTCCGACTCAAGTAATTGCAGTCCGCGAGGTCAACGCGCAGGAATTACCCGTTGGTAAGGTCTCAATTACAAAAGGTGAACTCGTAACGAGTCTGGGACCTTTTCAGCCGCGCACGTTTGCAGTGAAGCTCGCTAAGCCCGCACGGACACTCTTCCTGCCGCAAACACAGCCGATCACGTTGCCGTACGATCTCGCAGTCGCAAACCGCGATGGTGAAAGATTGAGAGGTGGCTTTGATGGTGAGGGATACGCACTGCCAGCAGAGATGTTGCCGCAGATAATTACGTACGGAGGCGCGGCCTTTTCCATGGGGCCAAACGATAAAGCGAATGCCCTCGTGGCGCGTGGACAAACGCTGCCAATACCGCGAGGCATGAGCAGACTATACATTCTTGCTGCGTCTGTTAGTGGCGATCAGAACGTCGCCGTTCGTGTTGGGAATGAATCCGTGAATCTAACTATTCAGGACTGGAGCGGTTTCATCGGTCAGTGGGACGATCGACAGTGGAGGCCGAGCACTGTGCAACTCAAACCTCGTACACCGCCGCCTGATATTCCACCTGACATCGCTGCCCTCCTGCAAAGGTCGCGAACGAGATCGGATCCGTATGGCGAAGTAGCCGGCATCACAAATGGTTTCATCAAGCGTGCACCCGTGGCGTGGTTTGCATCGCATCGCCACACGCCCGATGGTAAGAATGAGGCTTACGCGTATTCATACCTCTTTGCTTACACAATCGATGTCCCTGCAAACGCAAACACGTTGACGCTCCCAAACAACGACAACGTGCGCATCCTCGCGATAACAGGATCTAACGAGCGCGCACGCATCACGCCCGCTCAGCCCCTCTACGACACCCTGGAAAGAAATCCGTAAAAGATCCGTGTAAATCTGTGCTCAAACTATCGCAGATCAAGAAATCCTTTGGCCCAACGGTGGCACTCGACGGCGTCGATCTCGAGCTGCGCCAGGGCGAGGTGCATGCGCTCATCGGTGAGAATGGCGCCGGCAAGAGCACGCTCATGAACATCATCGCGGGCGCTCTGCATCCCGATCAAGGAACGATGGAGATCAACGGCCAACCCTACACTCCATCAAACCCGCTCGACGCGCGCACAAACGGCATCGCCTTAATTCACCAGGAGCTGTCTCTCTGTTCACACCTCAGCGTCGCAGAAAACGTTCTCATGGGGATCGAATCGTCACGCATGGGATGGCTCGATCGCGACAAACTCTACGCCCGCACAAATGAAGTGCTGAAAACTTTTCATCACGCTGACATTCGTCCGGAAAAACGTGTCGGCGATCTTTCAGTCGCGGCACGTCAGATCGTCGAGATCTCACGCGCGATTGCCGCACGCGCGCGCATTATTTTGATGGACGAGCCGACCAGCAGTTTGCAACGCGAAGATGTAACACAACTGTTTGCGTTGATCCGCAAATTGAGCTCAGAAGGCATTTCGGTCATCTACATCAGCCACTTTCTTGAAGAAGTTCGCCAGATTTCGGATCGTTTCACGGTCCTGCGTGATGGACACAGCGTTGCCAGCGGTGACATTGCAACCACAAGCGATGATGAACTCATCGCAAAGATGGTCGGACGCGCACAACAGAATCTGTTTCCAGTTCGCACGCCAGCCGCAGGTACAAGAGAGACGATTCTCGAAGTGCAAAATCTTGCGTCGCCGCCGTTATTGAAAGACGCAACGTTTGAACTTCGTCGCGGAGAAATACTCGGTATCGCGGGGTTAATGGGTTCAGGCCGGACGCCGTTGTTGCGCGCGATCTTTGGTCTCGATCGTCCTGAGAACGGAGAAATCAGAGTGAATAAGAAGAGTCTGCCGCCGGGACGCAACACGCCCGCGATGAGACTGATTGAAGGCGTCGGATATCTGAGTGAGGATCGTAAAGGCGACGGCTTAACGTTGAACCAGTCGATTGCAGACAACGTTACAGTCACGAGATTTGATTCATGCTCGCGTTTCGGCTGGCTCGATCGCAGTGCTCAGCGCAAACAAACCGAGAAACTGGTTAACGCACTAAAGATCAGAACTCAGGGAGCGCAGCAGGACGTCGGATCGTTATCCGGTGGCAATCAGCAGAAGGTGATCGTTGCGCGTCTACTGCATCAGGATGCAGACATACTTTTGCTCGACGAGCCGACGCGCGGCATCGACATCGGTAGTAAGGCGCAGGTTTACGAAACCATAGCCGCTTGTGCAGCGGAGAATAAAGCGGTGTTGATGGTGAGTTCGTATCTGCCGGAGCTGTTTGGGATGTGTGATCGATTGGCGGTGATGAGTCGTGGGAGGCTTTCCACTGTTCGCGATATTGATGAGTGGACGCCGGAAAGTGTGTTGCAGGCGGCAATCGGGGCCGCGGATTAACGCGGATTAGGAGGCACGGATCATGGGCGTGAAGGTTTTGGCGCTGTTAATGATTTTGGGGATTGGGGCGGTTGTGCAGGGGCAGTCAGCGCTGCAGGAGATGGTGAAGACTGAGCACGCGTTTGCGGACATGGCCGAGGAGAAGAATACGCGCGATGCGTTCATGGCGTTTATCGCGGATGATGGATTGTTGTTTCGACCTGGAGCGGTGAACGGGAAGAAGTGGATGATCGAGCATCCTGTGCCGCCGTCAGACAAGAAACCGTTGCTCGCGTGGCGGCCTTCGTTTGCCGGGATGGCGGCGTCGGGTGATATGGGGTTCACGACTGGACCATGGGAGTTCAAAAACGACGTCAAGGATGAAAAGCCATCTGGCTATGGTCATTTTGTGACTGTGTGGAAGAAGCAGGCTGATGGTTCGTGGAAGTTTGTAGTTGATCTCGGCATCTCGCATCCGCAGTCGGGTGGACCACAGGCACGCTGGGAACCGGCGGATATTAATAAGAAAGAAACGTTCAAGCCGGTTGACGCAACAGGTGAGCGCAAGTCTCTGCTCGATCGCGATCAGGCGTACGAGCTTGTTGGATTAAAGGAAGGTATCTCAAAAGCGTTTGCGTCTTACGCCTCGCCTGATGTTCGACTCTATCGCGCCAACAATCTTCCTTTCATCGGCCGCGAAGCCTCTGCCACGGAACTCGCCAAGACGAAAGGCACGATCAAGTCGCATACAATCGCCGGCGATGTCTCCCAGGCTGGAGATCTTGGTTATACTCACGGCACTTACGAAATTAGCGACGAGTCGAAAAAAGTGATCGAGCGCGGCAGCTACGTTCGCATCTGGAAAAAGCAGGGCAGTGCCTGGCAAATCGTCATGGACGTTACGAACATACACTAAGGAAAATTTCTGATCTGCGTTTATCCGCGTTCATCTGCGGCTAAATATTAATGCGAACTTTTCGAGCGCCGGGAAGAGTGAACCTGATCGGTGAACACACCGACTACAACGACGGCTTTGTAATGCCGGCGGCGCTCGATTTCTCCACGTGGGTCAAAGTCTCACCACTCGAGCAGCGCAAGCTCAAAATCTTTTCGGAAAATTTTAATGACGAGATTGAAATCGATCTCGACGATCAAAATCTCGCTGCACGAGGGCGTTGGAGCGATTATCCGGTAGGAGTGGCGGTCATACTCGAAAGAGCGGGTCATCGTTTGCGCGGCGCGCAACTGCTGATTCGTGGCGAAGTCCCAATGGGATCGGGCTTGAGTTCTTCCGCGGCGGTAGAAGTCGCTACCGCGTGTGCCCTCGTCGCAAATTCCGAGTTGAAAATCGATCCACGCGAGCTTGCGCTGCTTTGCCAGCGTGCGGAAAACGAGTTTGTGGGCGCGCGCGTGGGCATCATGGACCAATTCATCTCGTTATTCGGGCAGAAGCAGAAGGCGCTGTTGCTGGATTGTCGTTCACTCGAATTCCGCTTATTGCCGCTGCCCGACAATGTTCGGTTGATAATTTGCAACACGATGGTGAAGCACACGCTGGCGTCCAGCGCTTACAATGAACGCCGCGCGCAGTGTGAAGCAGGTGTGAAGCACTTGGCAAAGTTTATGCCGGATGTCACTGCATTGCGCGACGTAGCGATCGAACAGCTTGAAGAGCATCGCCACGGTTTGGACAATGTGGTTTACCGGCGTTGCCGGCACGTGATCACTGAGAATGCGCGTGTATTGGCGGCGGGTGATGCGCTGGAGCGTGGCGATCTCGAGCGTTTTGGGAAGTTGATGGGCGAATCGCACCGTAGTTTGCGCGATGATTATGAGGTTAGTTCTGAAGAACTGGATTTGATGGTCGAGATCGGGGAAAAAATTGAAGGTGTATTTGGCGCACGGATGACGGGTGGCGGTTTTGGTGGATGTACAGTTAATCTCGTCGCTGATTCGCATGCGGAAGGATTTGAGATGCGCGTGTTTGAGGAATATGAGAGGGCCACGAGTCTGAAGCCTGAGATTTATGTTTGTACGGCAGCGAACGGTGCGGAGGAAGTTTTTTAGACAGGATTAACAAGATTGTGCAGGATTGACAGGATATCGTAAATCGTGAAACATCTTGTTAATCCTGTCTAAACTTGATCTGGGAATACGAGCGATCACAAATGAAACTGATCATTCTCGCGGCCGGGTACGCCACGCGGCTTTATCCACTGACACTGAATCAACCCAAACCACTTCTGCCTGTCGCGGGGAAGCCGATGCTTGAGCACGTCATCGACAACATCTCAACCATTCGCGCTATCGATCACGCATACATCGTCACGAACGCAAAGTTCGCCGGCCATTTCGAGAAGTGGGCCGATGGTTACCAGCGGCCGAACCTGCACTTCAGCTTTAGCATCGTCAACGACCAGAGCACTGACGAAACGAACCGGCTCGGCGCGATCGGCGATATGCATCTCGTGCTGAAGAAATACGTCGACGACGACGACATCATCGTTGTTGGCGGTGATAACCTGTTTAGTGACGACTTGTCGGGCTTTGGTGACTACTGCGAGCAAAGGAAGGCGCCTGTCACCGGCGTCTACGACGTTGGTGATCTCGAGCAAATCAAGAAGTACAATTCAATCGAGATCGACGAAGATCAGCGAATCATGTTCTTCGAAGAGAAGCCGCAGGTGCCGAAGAGCACGCTGACAGGAATCGCTCTTTACTATTATCCGAATTCGGTGCTGCCTTTGATTTACCAGTACATTTCCGAGGGAAATAATCCGGATCAACCGGGCCGGCTGGTCCAATGGCTCTATCCGCGTGTACCCTTCTACGTTTGGAAGGTGCCCGGTCTCTGGTACGACGTCGGTTCAATCGAAACTCTGGAAGAAGCTAATCGCGTCTTCAGCCGACCGGATTGATAGACAGGATTGACAAGATGTTTCAAGATTTGCAGGATTAATCTTGTAAATCCTGAACAATCTTGTAAATCCTGTCCATAAACTGTGACGATCATCAACACACACTTTGGCACGATGCCCGACGGCGTCGATGTCTTTCTTTACACGCTCACAAACGAACGAGGCTTCGAAGTTTCAATTATCACGTACGGTGGCGCGATCACATCGCTCAAAGCTCCTGACCGTAACGGCAATTTCGGCGACATCGTGCTGGGCTACGAAACACTCGCAGAATACACCGGCAATCCACGTTACTTCGGCGCGCTGATCGGACGTCACGCAAACCGGATCGCGGACGGGAAGTTTTCCTTGAACGGATCGAACTATCAACTCCCACAAAACAACGGCGTCAATCATCTTCACGGTGGCTTTAACGGTTTCGACAAACGTGTCTGGGATGCTGGTGACGATGGAGAGGTTTTGCATCTCTCTTACTTCAGCAAAGACGGCGAGGAAAACTACCCTGGAAATCTGAGTGCTGAAGTCGATTACCGCCTGCTCGACGATGAATTGCGTATCGACTATCGCGCGTCCACCGATCGCGACACGCTCGTCAATCTGACGAATCATTCGTATTTCAATCTCAGGGGTGAAGGCACAATACTGGACCATCGGCTAACGCTGAACGCGGATAGTTTCACGCCCGTCAGCAAGGATCTGATTCCGACCGGTGAGATCAGATCAGTGGAAGGGACGCCGATGGATTTCCGCAAAGGCAAAGCCATCGGTTCGGAAATCACCGAACCATACGATCAGCTTGGTTTTACAGGGGGCTACGATCACAATTTCGTCGTGAACGATTACGATGGTTCATTGAGATCTGCGGGGCGTCTGTACGAGCCGAGCACGGGCCGTGTGCTTGAAGTGCTGACGACCCAGCCGGGTATGCAGTTTTACTCGGGAAATTTTCTCGACGGCAGTTTGGTCGGGAGAAACGGCTTCATTTATGTGAAGTACGCGGGCCTGTGTTTGGAACCGCAGCACTTTCCGGACGCTCCCAATCATTCGAGCTTCCCCTCGACCGTGCTTCGTCCGGGCGAGGAATACAAACAAACAACCGTCTTTCGTTTTTCAGCAGAGTAATCCACGGATTACGCAGATGATTTTTATACTTTTGTTAATCGTGCTTTCTTTGTTTGATGCTCGCGTCACGTTTGAGCACAACCCGAATGATGTCGCGACTCGCGAGTTCAAGTTTCGAAACATCGCCTCACCATCGAAAGACGACGCTGCCGCAAATGCGAAGTTGACGTTGATCGACGGCGATCTGGATGGCTCGAGTGGTCCGCTTGCAACGCTGGTCGATGGGCGTGTGCCTCAGGATGAAGACGAGCCGGGCGGGAATGTTTTCTTCAGGGCCGGAAGCACGGGCGGACGCTTCCGCATGGACTTCACAACACCGATCGAGATCGCTCGCATCAACTCGTATTCGTGGCATCCCAATTCGCGTGGTCCACAGTTGTACAAAGTCTACGGAGCAGATGGATCTGAGCCGGGATTGAATTTAGATCCTAAGCGTGGAGTTGATCCCGCGAGTTGTGGCTGGAAACTAATTGCTCTCGTGAGCACGCTCCCAGAGAAGGGTGACGACGGCGGCCAGTACGCTGCAAGCGTGTCAGATGTAGGAAAGTATCGTTACCTGCTGTTCGACGTCTACGTCACCGAACTCTACGACAACTGGGGCAACACGTTCTACAGCGAAATCGACGTGCTCAAGAAGTAAATCCGTCAACGATCCGCGTTCATCGGTGGCTCAATTCGTACGCCCGAATCGCGTCTTCATGTCTCATTGTGAGCCCGATATCATCTAATCCTTGCAACAAGCAATACCGCTGAAACTCACCCACAGGAAAAGGGATGGAATCCCCGATCGTCTGTCGCTCGAGATCCACTGTTAGCTCGTAACCTTCCTCCTGCTGCGCACGCCGCATGATTTCCTGGACCTGTTCCGCAGTCAGCACGATCGGCAGCATGCCGTTCTTGAAACAGTTATTCGCGAAGATGTCGGCAAACGACGGCGCGATGATCACCCGAAACCCGAATTCACGAAGCGCCCACGGCGCATGTTCACGCGAGGATCCGCAGCCGAAATTCTTGTCCGCAACGAGTATCGATGCGCCTTTGTAACGAGGCTCATTCAGCACAAAAGACGGATTCGGCTGACCATCAGGCAAGTAACGCCAGTCGTAAAACAGAAACTCACCGAACCCCGTGCGTTCGATACGTTTGAGAAACTGCTTAGGAATAATCTGATCCGTATCGACATTCGCGCGATTCAGCGGCGCCACTAAACCTCTATGTTTCGTGAAGGCTTGCATATTTATTTAAATTCCCAGCGTCGCACATCCGTGAAGTGCCCCTTGATCGCCGCCGCCGCCGCCATCATCGGACTGACAAGATGCGTGCGCCCCCCACGTCCCTGCCGCCCTTCAAAGTTTCTGTTACTCGTCGACGCGCAGCGCTCGCCCGGCTGAAGAATATCGGCGTTCATTCCCAAACACATCGAACAACCCGCCTCGCGCCATTCAAAACCAGCATCATTGAAAATGCGATCCAGTCCTTCGCGCTCCGCGGCTTTTTTAATGTCCTGCGACCCGGGCACTACCATCGCACTCACCGAGGAGCTAACTCGGTAACCCTTCACCACTCGCGCCGCCGCTCGTAGATCCTCAATTCGAGCATTTGTACACGAACCAATGAAGGCGCGATCGATCGGGATGTCCTGAATACTCATGCGCGGCTTGAGTGCCATGTACTCGAGCGCGCGCTCAGCCGCTTGCCTGTCTGCGGCACTCTTCGCTTCCGCGGGATCCGGAATAGAACTCGTCACCGGCACCACCATGCCCGGGCTCGTGCCCCAGGTCACAAACGGCTCGAGTTGCGCGGCATCGATCTCAACAGTCTCGTCAAACTCGGCACCATCGTCGCTCCTCAACGTCTTCCAGTAACTGACGGCTTTTTCCCACGCCTCACCGGTCGCCGCAAAGCGTCGACCTTTAAGATATGCAAACGTGATTTCATCCGGCGCGATCATCCCGGCGCGTGCACCCGCCTCGATGCTCATGTTGCACAGCGTCATTCGCCCTTCCATCGAAAGCGCGCGCACGGCGTCGCCTGCGTACTCGATCGTATAGCCGGTGGCGCCGTCAGTGCCGATCTTGCCGATAATGCCGAGCGCCAGATCTTTCGCCGTCACACCTTCGGGCAGCAGTCCGTGCGTTTGCACCTTCATCGTGAGCGGTTTGTTCTGCGGCAGACACTGTGTTGCCAACACGTGCTCGACTTCGCTCGTGCCGATGCCAAATGCGAGCGAACCGAAAGCGCCGTGTGTGCTCGTGTGACTATCACCGCAGACGATCGTCATACCCGGGCGCGTCAGCCCAAGCTCTGGTCCAATAACGTGAACGATGCCTTGTTCGGGTGAGTGAATATCGAAGAGTTGAATGCCAAACTCTTTGCAGTTGCGACGTAGTGTCTCGATTTGAGTAGCGGCAGTCGCATCCGCGATCGGAAGGCTGCGATCCGTGGTGGGTACGTTGTGATCGACAGTGCCGAAAGTAAGATCCGGGCGTCTTACTTTTCGACCTGCCTGGCGTAAACCTTCAAACGCCTGCGGCGACGTCACCTCATGAATGAGATGTAGATCGATATAAAGAAGCGTGGGCTCGCCACGTGCTTCACGCACAACGTGCGCTTGCCAGAGTTTCTCGAATAATGTCGACATAAGCAAAAGAAAACACTTTCTCCCGCAACGGCACTACGGCGCAACGTAAGAGCAGCCTTGCTTTCCGTTGCGCCGCCGCGTCGCTGCGGGAGAAATCTTCATTTAGACAGCATGATACGCATGTCGCATATCAGCGATCTCTGTCACGGCCTGGCAGATCAGTTCACCAAACTCGCTCGTGGTGACGACGTAGCCGCCGGTGCCTTCCGCAATGTCGGGAGTGCGATAGCCGGCTTCGAGCACGTCCTTAATCGCGAGTTCAATGTCGTTCGCTTCCTGCTCGAGACCGAATGAGTAGCGCAACATCATCGCCGCCGACGCGACCGCGCCGCAGGGATTCGCACTTCCGTGACCGGCGATGTCGGGCGCCGAACCGTGAACCGGTTCGTAGAGGCCGACTTCTCCGCCGATTGTTGCTGACGCCAGCATTCCCAACGAACCACTAATCACCGCAGCCTCGTCGGAAAGAATGTCGCCGAATAAATTCTCAGTTAACAACACGTCGAAGCGACGCGGATTTGCGATCAAGTGCATCGCGCAAGCGTCGACGTAGAGATGGTCGAGTATGATGTCAGGATAATCCTGCGACACGCGAATCACAGTCTGCCGCCAGAGTTGTGACGTCTCGAGCACGTTAGCTTTATCGACGGACGTCACTTTGCCGCGACGTTTGCGAGCTGCTTCGAATGCCACTCTTGCAACACGCTCAATCTCTTCGACTGAGTAACGCATCGTGTTGCGTCCGACAGTCGTTCCGTTACGTGAATCGATTCCTCTCGGCTCGCCAAAGTAAAGACCGCCAAGTAATTCGCGAACGATGAGAATGTCTGCGCCGCGCGCGACTTCAGTTCGCACAGGAGAGCAGGCAGCAATCGATGAATATGAAATTGCGGGACGGAGGTTCGCGTAACCGCCGAGTGCGCTGCGCAACAGCAACAGCCCTGCTTCAGGTCGTTGATTCGGCGGCAGTCGATCGTGTTCCGGAGCTCCTACTGCGCCGAGCAACACTGCGTCGGAAGCCAGACACGCATCGAGGGTAGTCCGCGGCAAAGGTGATCCGAACTTTTTGATCGCAACGCCACCAATGGCGTGCTCTTCAAAATCAAATCGATACCCGTGAATGGCCGCAACTGCTTGCAGCACTGTGATTGCTTCTTTAGTGACTTCTGGTCCAATCCCATCGCCCGGGAGTGTAGTGATCTTAACTCGCATATCTTGTAATTCCTGGAAAAATCTTGTGAATTCTGTCCAACTTTCAGTTTAGGCCGCGGCGCCAACGACTTTATTTGACAGCAACGAAATCAAATCCTGGTCGTAGATGCGCTTCTTCTTATCCGCAAGGTCGGTGAAACTTCTGTAGGCTTCTTCAAGCTCCATGCTGGTAATGTCATATCCCAATTCAGCGTATCGCAGCGCGAGCGCGTGTCGCCCGGAATGCTTACCCAACACGAGCGAGTTTGCCGGCACGCCGACCGACTCCGGAGTCATGATCTCGTAGCAAAGCGGATTATTAATCACGCCGTGCTGATGAATGCCGGCCTCATGCGCGAACGCATTGCGTCCGACAATCGCCTTATTCGGCTGCACGTCAAAACCCACGATACTTGAAAGCAGTTGGCTCGTCGGATAGAGCTGAGTGGAATCGATGCTCGTCTCAAACGGCAGACGATCTGCGCGCACGCGCAGTGCCATCACGATCTCTTCGAGTGACGCATTGCCTGCACGCTCACCGATACCATTGATCGTGCATTCAACTTGTCGTGCTCCTGCTTCGATCGCTGCGAGGCTGTTTGCAACAGCCAAACCGAGATCGTTGTGACAATGAACACTGATGATCACGTCGCGGTCTCTAACAACCCGCTCGCGGACCTGTTGGACCAGGTGCATGTATTCCAGCGGCGTTGTGTAGCCGACGGTATCAGGCACGTTAAGCACGGAAGCGCCAGCGTCGACCGCCGCATCGAGCACTTCACACAAGTATTCGATATCGCTGCGCGTCGCGTCTTCGGCTGAAAACTCGACGTCTTCGGCATAGCTGCGAGCCTGGCTCACCGCGGAGCGGGTCATTTCAATCACTTCAGCGCGCGATTTCTTTAGCTTGTGTTCGAGATGGATGTCAGATGTTGCACAGAAGGTGTGGATGCGTGGATGAGCTGCAAACTTCAAAGCGTCGGCAGCACGGGCTACGTCGAGATCCGATGTCCGGCAGAGCGCAGCAACTTTGACGTTCCGGCACTGGGCCGCAACACCCCGAACCGCGGCAAAGTCACCTTCCGAGGCAATCGGAAAGCCTGCTTCAATGATGTCGACGCCAAGATCCTGGAGCTTTTTGGCCATCCGGACCTTCTCTGTCAGATTCATTGAGCAGCCTGGCGACTGTTCGCCGTCGCGCAAGGTTGTATCAAAAATGCTGACTCTGTTTTGTGGCATGGGATACCCCTCCTGTGGGCAAGCAAATGAGGATGCTACGGAGGGATGGGCCAATAGTCAAAGCTATAATCTTTATAGGAATATAGATTATTTTTATCCACAGATTACGCAGATAATCTGCGTAATCTGTGGATCACTGGGCCGGGACTTCGGAAATTCGTTTGGCGTATTCTTCGAATTGACCGGTGTAGTAGAGCCGGGTGAGATCTTTTTCCAAGGCTGTTCCCCGAGTTCTGCTTCGGATCAGGCGGAAGATCTTTTCCTTCAGCCAGTAACCGTGATCGTAGCGCTCGCCGGTGGCTGAGGCGAAGGCGAGCTTGTCGATTTCAGGCGTCGTTAATCCGCGCTTCCACGCTGCGCGATAGACCATCAGTCCTTCCTGAAAGGACTGGCTCGCGATCTGTCCAAATAACGTGTTAAGACCTTTCCAGCCTTCCTTGTGAGTGTCGATCAAAGGTACGACGTCCGGATGCGGATTACTCGCGGTTTTGTAGTCGAGGAGTGACACCCGCAGATCGATGGTCCGATCACCATCGTAATCGTACTCAATCGTGTCCAAGAATCCGTTCTGATCCGTGTCCGTATATTTAACGACCTCTTTAACTTTTGGCGCGAGTGGCTTCGGTGACGGAGTCTTGTTGCCACCGTGATATTCGGCGTTCTTATCAACAGTCCACGCGCCCCACTCGGCTCCCGCGAGGTGCAGCTTGCGATCGAAAACTCCGACGTACAGCTTGCCGCCGCCGGAATTGTCTTCGTCAAATTCACCACGATCCCCGAGTGAATCAGCTTGTGGATGACCCGAGATGCCGGGACGCTCGCCAGGTTCAACCATCGCCAGCTCGGCATAGTTGCTGCGGCGCCACTTCTTCGTGGAATAAAGATCGATCTCTTTTGGACCACCAAAGCCATGCATCGGGTAATACATCTCCACACGTTCCCAACGATGATCGTCGTCGTCCTCGTCGAACACGAAATACATCGTCGCCCAACGCGAGGCGAAGAACGAGTCGTAACTCTTCTCGTGCGGCATGTACATCAGCTCGTCAATCTTGCGCCAGTTGTTCCACTCAAAACACGCATCGAATTTTGGATTGCCTTTGAGCGCGGGATACTTGTGAACATACTCGCGGTAGGGAATGCCTGGTCCACCAGCACCGCGAAGCGACATGTCGTAGTCAGTCTCGTTGCCTTTGGTCGAATCATTGTCGACATCAAAAGTCGCGAAAGCCTCGCTCAATACTCCTGTCAGCTTCGTGACGTCTTTATCGAGCGGGGGTACAGGATCGAGCCAGCGAATCGCCATTTCTGACACACCATCGCCGTCGAAATCGAAGAAATCAAAAGGGTTTTCCCAGTTGAGACGCGGGTCGGGCAGAGACTGCGGCGGGCGATGAACCTTCAGAAAAATCGCGTTGCCGTTGTAATCCGGCAGCCAGTCAGTAACTCCTGTGTAACCCCAGTTGTCGTTGCCGAAGTCGTAGTTTTGCCAGTCGAGCCAGCCAAGCACACCATCTTTTTCGACGTCGATAAAGACCATCCAATGCGATTCGCCGGGATTATATTTTCCGTCCGCCCACTCTCGGCCTTGCGTGACGAATGCCTGAAGATCCGCTTGCCCGTCGCCATCGTTGTCAGCCCACTTGATGTTGATGTCAGTTGCGCTGTCGTAAACTCCGTCGCCGTTCTTGTCGATCTGCATCACATCGGCGATTTGATCGCCACGTGTGTCGGTCGGAAGCATGTCGCCATTTTCATCAAGCCAGCGAACACGTTTGCCGTTCCACCAACGCTCGAGAATATCCGGCTTGCCATCCTTGTTGATGTCGACTCGAACGATTTCGTCAGATGGCGTGGTTGATTTGAGAGCAGACTTTCGGAGATCGACGCTACCGTTTTGTGGAAAAAACAGTAGCAGGGTTAACGCAACAGATAGGTGCATATCTAGAGAGAGAACGTACCGTAGAAGGCGCTATTCTCACCCGAACGTGACCACGGCTCACCGACGACTTTACCGGAGTAGAGAGCTTTCGACGTGTAGCCCACTTTCCTGTTTTCCAAGCCGACGAGTGGTGCGTACCAAACCAGATTCGGCATCTTGCAGCACAAATCGTTCGGCATGGCCTCGACGTTGATCGCAGCTTCATTCGTGACGACTGCATATTTGCGACCACTACGTTCGAATGTGATCGGCGCGCTGCGAATTTCAACGATCTTGCCTAACGAGGCCGCGTATTTTTCTTTGAGTGCGTTGGTGATCGCTAACGCCTGTGTGTGCGAGGCGTTGGAGTCGATGATGATTTCAGATTGCCGCGAAGCATTCGCTTCCGCGAGATTCGCATCGGAGCTGACGATTGCCAGTACACGCACGCCAGTGAGATCCACACCCTGCCATTTTCCGGAGGTAACATTCCACGCCATAAGCGCGTCGCGTCCCGTGGTAACAACTTCACCGTTATAGTGGCAGGCACCGGCAAAAACACTCGCGGTGCGCACTTCCACGTAGTCTCCACGAAGACTGACACTTTCGGCTCTCGAACTGAACACAAGAGCACTTACCGCTACGAACATTGCTGCGAGTATCAAAAATCCTTTTCGCATGCTTTTACCTCCAGAAAAATACAACCACAGATTACACAGATTTGATGGCGGATGTATAGCAAGCCCGCCCGGGGCCGCAACGTTGCGGGTCAACGCGACGATTATCAGGGCCGATGACCTCCTGCGTCTCACAGCACCAGATGTGATTTGCCGCATCGAGATACTCGTCAGGACTCGTCGCGAGCCGATCGAGCATGAAGTATTTCTTCGAACGCAACGATCCGCAGAACGGAGATTGGAGTGGTTCAACTGATTCGTTTGCCATTATGGAGTCTCCTAAACGCTAGCCGGAACATTGGCCGCTTTCGCTAACGCGCGGCGAACGAGCGTTTGAGTAAGCGGCACCTTGTACGCATTTTTCTCGAGCGGCTTCGCTTCCGCGAGCGCAATCTTCGCCGTTTCGGCAAGCACCTCGGGCGTCAATTTCTTGCCAACAAGAAACCTCTCGGCCGCGGGAACACGCCACGGAACCGGCGCCACGCCGCCGAGAACAATGCGCGATTCTCTCACCGCCTGGGTTGGTCCTAACCGCAAGGCTACTGCGGCAGACGCAAGCGCGAAGTCGAGCGATTCGCGTTCTTTGAATTTCAAGTAAGTCGACTTTGCCGCAAGCGCAGAAGCGGGAACGTTGATGTGCGTAATGATGTCGTCGTTCTTCAACACGTTCTCACGGCGGATATTTCCATCCGACGGCAACGTGAAAAACTTGTCGAGGGGAATGATGCGTTTACCCGCGGCTCCGGTCACGCTGACTGTCGCGCCGAGCGCCAGCAGCATCGGAGCAAGATCCGAGGGATGAACGATGTACGATGGGCCACCACCGATGATCGCGTTGTACTTGTTCTCGCCGCTCGCCGCGTAACACTCCGACCCGCCCTTCTTCAAACAGATCACTTCTTCGAGCCGGAAGTACCAGCAACGCGGTCGCTGGCAGAGGTTGCCACCCACAGTTCCGAGATTGCGAATCTGCGGTGTCGCTATTGAGTGTGCAGCTTCGGCGAGCCCCGGAAAACTCTTACGCACCCCCGCATGCTCTTCAAGCTCAGTTAACGTAATCAGCGCGCCAATGGTTAACCCTCGCGCGTTGAGGGTGATGCTGTTGAGACCGGAAATATTTTTGAGATTCACCAGACGAACAGGCCGCGACGTGTAGTCTTTCATCGTCGTCAGCAAGTCTTGCCCGCCCGCAATCGGTCGCGGCGCCTCGTCGATATCAATAGATGAAGACTGCAACATCTTCACCGCTTCATTGACGTTTGCCGGATTAGTCCATTCAAATGCTTTCATTCTCTTATCCTTTTAATCCGCGTTCATCCGCGACTTAACATGTTCGGGTTCATCAACCCCATCAGAATCTTGTCCGGCGTTACCGGCGTTTCGCGCACGCGCACGCCGGTCGCGTTGAAGACCGCATTCACGAGCGCGCCGACCGCTGGAATGATGCAACCCTCGGCGATCCCGATGACGGCCTCGCGTTTGTCGTCGTCGTCGATGATCGGCACCATCTCAGGCATCTCCAGACTGCCCGGCAACTTGTAATCGCCAAAGCCGGGATTGAGCTGCATGCCCAGATGCGCGTCCATCACGCGACCTTCCCACAATGCCATTCCCAGCGACTGGATCATGCCGCCGTTGATCTGGCTCTCCATCGTCAAGCGATTCAATGGCAAACCACCATCCTGAATATGGACCATCTTGATCGGCTTAACGTGTCCCGTTTCAACGTCGACTTCAACTTCAGCAAAACAAACACCGTGAACACCACGCGACGACAGGTCCGAACGCCACACGCCGTGCGAAGTGATACCGCCGGCCGGTAGCGCCGCAACAGCCTGTTGCCACGACATCGATTGTCCTTTAGCCGAAACCTTTCCATCCGCAAAAACCACTTCTTCGGGTTTTGGATTGCCGAGTAACGGCGCGACACGTTCCGCCATCATCATGCGTGCTTTGATCGCCGCGTCTTTAACTGACGGAGACAACGACGGCGCAGTGGTGGAGCCACCCGACGGATTGGCGTTGCCGAGTTTCGAATTGCCAATGCGTTCCTGGACGTCTTTGATTGTTAGCCCAAGCTCTTCAGCGACGATGGCTCTCGTGTACGTTCGTGTTCCCGTGCCGAGATCCTGAGTGCCGACGGCAACGAGCACCGAACCATCGCGCGAGATCGTCACATCAACTTTGCACTGATCGTTGCCGGCGCCACCCCACACGCCGACGGCACAACCCATTCCTCGTTTGAATGGACCAGCATTACCCCCAGCCACCGGATTTCTCTTAGACCATCCGATCTCCTGGGCGCCACGCCTCAATTGCCGGTGGTAAACCTCGTCGCGCAGGTTCTTAATGCGAAACTCCACCGGATCCATCTTGATCTTGTAAGCGAGCTCATCGACGAGTGACTCAACTGCAAACGACGCCTGCGGGTGACCTGGCGCCCGCATCGCTACCGATGAATCTTCATTTGTGTGCAGTGCGTAGATCTCGCGATACGTATCGCCCATGCGATAGATGTAGGGCTGTCCTGCCTGTGAACCCGGTCCGAGACCACCGAGACGATACTGGCGCGCCTGAAGCGCGATGATCGTGCCGTCTTTCTTCACACCCGCTTTCAACTTCTGCCACGAACCCGAGCGATTGCCGGCCATCACAAACTCGTCGTAACGAGTAAACATCAGTTTCACCGGCGTCTTTGTTTGCCTGGACAGTCTGCACGCGAGCATGCCTTCGAGACCGAGACCAAATTTCGAACCGAAGCCGCCGCCCATGTGCTCGACCGTTGTCGTTACAGCACTTTCCGCGAGTCCCAACTCTTTTGCGGCATCGCCGTGAATGGTGAAGGTCCCCTGTGTTGATGCGTAGATCGTGGCAGTATCGCCGCCGCGATAGTCGACCACCATGCCGTGCGTTTCGAGACAGGCATGATGAATACGCGCTGTGACGTATTCACCTTCGACGACTGCGTCGGCATTTGCGAAAGCCGCTTCAGCTTTTTGTGGATCGCCGTTCTTCCCTTTGTCCTGAAGATTGTTTTCTTCAGCGACGACTTTTGGCGCATCCGGTCGAATGGCTGCGTGTGCATGGACCACGTGCGGCAGCACTTCGTAAGTCACCTTGATCGCGCGCAGCGCATCGCCGGCAATCTCGGGAGTTGTGGCCGCGACCGCGGCAACTGGAGCGCCTGCGAAACGAAGTTCACTCAACGGCGCGGGGATGATGGCCTTAACACCAGGAATCTTTGCAGCAGCGTCTGTGTCGATCTTCGTGACCCGCGCGTGAGCATGTGGGCAGCGCAGGATGCGTGCGTAGAGCATCCCGGGCAGACGTTGATCGTAGGTGTAACGTGCGACACCAGCCGCTTTTAGTGGTCCATCGACGCGCGTTATGCGTTGATTGAGAAGCTTGTGCTTGTCGTTTGGTCCCCAGCCTGGTCCGCCATCATCGTCGACTTCAATCTCGACCATCTGCTCGACGCCGTTAACAACTCGCGGCACACGGATCTTCTTTTTGGGTTTGGGAGTTGGTTGGGCTTGTGGCTGTTGTTGCATTTGTTCTCCCTTTACGCGTTGGAACCTTTCGCGGCTGCGAGAGCAGCTTCAAAAACTCTCGGATAGGTACCGCAACGGCAGAAGTTTCCTTTGCATGCTTCTTTGACTTCCGCCAGCGATGGATTCGGATTCTTCTTCAGATACGCAGAGATCGTGGTGACAAATCCGGGTGTGCAGAAACCACACATCAGCGCGTCTTGCTCGACGAAAGCTGCCTGTACAGCGTTTGGATTTTCAGGAGTTCCCAGACCCTCGACCGTCGTGATCTTTTTGTTCGTCGCGTCGACGGCGAGTACCAGACATGAATAGACAGGTTTTCCGTCGAGTAGAACGGTACACGCCCCACAGGTTCCCACGTCGCAGACGAGTTTGGGACCAGTGACTGCCGGATCGAGGTGATTGCGCAACGCGTTGAGAAGAGTGGTGCGTGGTTCGACCTGGGCCTCGCGCTTCTGCCCATTCACATCAAGAACCGCATTGACGGATCCGGACAGCATTTCCGGCGTTGCGGCTTTCTCTTCAGCTTCTGCTTCGACCCATAAGTGGTCGGCAATTGCAGCTCCTGCACCGGCGATACCCATGCCTTTCAGAAACCTGCGTCTGCCCGGGTCGTGAACCTTCGGCGTCTGGTCTTCACGATCATTACGAGACTTGGTCATTGCTTCTCTCCCGCAGTCATGTTATTGGTCAGACCATTCCAGACTGACTCAGTATGTTGTTGATCTGTATTTGGTCAGATAAGTTAGCACAGGATTTACAGGATTAGACAAGATGAACAAGATATCTTGTAAATCCTGTTACATCTTGTGAATCCTGTGAAACATGATCGATAGCCATCAACATTTCTGGCAGGTAGGTCGTTTCGATTATCCGTGGATGACTAGCGATCTCGGCGTGCTCTATCGCGACTATCTTCCAAACGATCTAGCGCCAGTCATCCAGAAGAATGGCGTGAACAAAACTGTTCTGGTTCAGGCGAGTAATAGTGTTGCCGAATCGAGGTGGTTGATGGAGTTGGCTAACGCGAACAGCTTCCTCGCCGGAGTTGTAGGCTGGGTCGATCTCATGAGCCCGGACATCAATGCACAGTTGGACGAACTTTGCGCGGATCCGAAATTCAAAGGCGTGCGGCATCTCGTCGAGAGCGAACCCGATGACGACTGGCTTGTCCGACCGGCGGTTTTGGCGGGTCTGAAACAACTTTCTGCACGTGGTCTTTCCTACGATCTTCTCGTCCACACGAGGCACCTGAAACACATTCCGCGCGTCGCTGAGAGTTGTCCGGATCTTTTGTTAGTGATCGATCACCTGGCGAAACCTCCGATTGCACGTAACGAGATCAGGGAATGGTCGCAGGCTTTCAAACCGCTCGCGCACTACTCGAATATCTACTGCAAGCTTTCCGGTTTAGTCACTGAAGCAAACTGGAACTCGTGGCAACCGGAAGATATGCGTCCCTTTGTTGAGACAGCCCTTGAAGCCTTCGGTGCGAATCGCATGATGTTTGGCAGCGATTATCCAGTTTGCCTGCTGGCCGCGTCCTACGATCGCGTGCTCGACTCGTTTCAGGAGATTCTCAAAAATCTCAGCGATGCGGATCGCGATAAGATATTCTCCCAAAACGCTGAAAAGTTTTATCGTCTCAACTGATGGCTGAAACCTATTTCATTACGGGTGCACAGGGGTGCATCGGATCGTGGATCGTGAAAGCGATGGTCGATCGTGGCGACACGGCCGTTGTTTTCGATCGCAGCGACGACTCACGTCGACTTGGGGCGATCATGAGCGACGAAGATCTCGCTAAGGTCCGCTTCATCACTGGCGATATCACTGATGGTGCGTCTGTGTTATCAGCGCTCGGCGAATCGGGAGCGGCGAAGGTGATTCACCTGGCGGGTTTGCAAGTGCCGACCTGCAAGGCCGATCCGGTCACCGGTGCACTCGTGAACGTCGCCGGCACGCTAAACGTTTTCGAAGCTGCGCGACAGCTCGGATTGAAGCGAGTGGTTTATGCAAGCTCGGCGGCTGTTTACGGAATGAATGACGACGATGTTGCGCTTGACGAGACTGCGCAATGTGAACCGACCACACATTACGGCGTGTTCAAGCGTGCGAACGAAGGCAACGCTCGTGTCTACTTTCTCGATCACGGTCTCAACAGTGTGGGGCTTCGACCGTTGACGGTGTATGGCGTCAATCGCGATACGGGACTGACGAGCGATCCGACAAAGGCGATGAAGTCTGCGGTGCTTGGCCGTCCGTTTCACATTCGCTTCGGAGGCGCCACAGACTTTCAATACGTTGCGGACACTGCAGCCGCGTTTATCGCGTGTGCAGACAACACGCTCGAAGGCGCACACGTTTTCAACCTTCACGGTGAAACCGTCTCGGTCGATCGCATCGCGAATTTCATCAACGCCTTTTCCGCAAATGGCGAGTTGATCACTTTTGGTGGTCCACCAATTCCAATTGCGGCCGCAATGGACGACTCTGCCATCAGAAAGATGATCGGTCCGCTTCCATCGACACCGCTCGAGACCGGCATGCGTGAAACGATGGACACGTTTGCAACGCTTCGTGATGCCGGTCGACTCGATACCAGCGATTTGAACTAATGAGTGCAGCATCTGTAACAAATAAGGATGATTTGAAGTTGCCGTCGAGCCAGACGATGAAGGCGAGCGTCTTATGCGACGTGAATCGTCTCGAGGTGCGCGACATTCCGCGTCCGGTGATCTCGCCTTACGAGGTGCTGATTCGCGTTACGGCGGTCGGCCTTTGCGGAACTGATGTACACATCTTCGCTGGGCACGCCAACTACAACACGAACGAATATGGACAACCGATTCCACTTGCGTTACAGCCGCAGATTCTCGGGCATGAAATTACTGGTGTCGTCGAGCAGGCCGGTAGCGCGGTAACAGATCTGCGTGAAGGCGATCGAGTGGTGGTGGACCAGGGATTGAATTGTGTCAGTCGGCGGCGCGAAGTTCTTTGTGACTATTGCCGCACGGCGAACAGTCATCAATGCGAGTTTTACCGCGAACACGGCATCACAGGATTACCCGGTGGACTCGCGGAGTTCATTGCTGTTCCAGCCGTGAATGCTGTAAAGATCACTTCTCCACTCGAGGCATCGATAGCTGCGCTTGTCGAACCACTCGGTTGCATCATTCACTCGTCCGACACGGTCGCAAAGGCGCGGACGCGTCATGCCGTGCGGGCCGAAAGCGGCGAGCAGCGGGTGCGCAGCGTGTTAATATGCGGCGCTGGACCGGCAGGACTATTGTTCACTCAGTATCTTCGAAACGTGCTCTCGTACGAGGGATTACTGTTTGTCAGCGATCCAAACGAGCATAAGCGAGAGCTCGCAAAGACATTTGGCGCTGACGAAGCAATCAATCCGGTGGCTTCGGATCTGGTTGAAGTGGTCCACGAGCACACCGGCGGCAAGGGTGTTGAATACTTAATCGAAGCCTCAGGATCAGGCGCTGTTTTCCAGTCGATGCCGGGGTTGATCCGCAAGCAGGCCACCGTGTTGTGTTACGGGCACGGTCATTCGGGAACTGAGTTGAGCGTGATGAACAGCATCTTTTTCAAAGAGCCTGTGCTCGTAAGCTCGGTTGGCGCGTCGGGTGGATTTGAGAGTGATGGACGACCGTCTGTATACACGCGCGCGTTGAATCTGATCGAGCAGAAGCAGATCGATATCGCACCGCTGATCACGCATCGCTACACGTCGTTCGCCGATGTTGAGAAAGCATTATCAACCGACATCCATGGCTCCGATTATGTGAAGGGTGTGGTCGCCTTATGATTGCCAATTGCCAATTGCCAATTGATTAATGGCGAGATTTAACAAATCGGCAATTGGCAATCGGCAATCTTATGAAGGTTTCGCTTTTCGTAACTTGTCTCGTCGATCAATTGTGGACCAACGTCGGCGTGAGCAGCGTCGAGGTTTTGCGGCGCGTTGGTTGTGAGGTTGAGTTCGACAAACGCCAGACGTGTTGCGCGCAACCCGCCTTCAATACCGGTTATCTCGACGAAGCGCGGCCGGTGGCGCAGCGCTTTATCAGCATCTTCGAAGAGAGCAAAGCTGACGCGATTGTCAGTCCGTCGGGATCGTGCACCGCCATGGTGCATCACTATCCGCAGTTGTTTGCAGGCGATCCCGAATGGCTGCCACGAGCAAAAGCGACTGCAGCCAAAACGCACGAGCTGAGCTCGTTTCTGGTCCGCGTACTCAAAGTTGAAGACGTGGGCGCGTCATGGCAAGGCCGGCTAACCTGGCACGACGCGTGTCATGGATTGCGCGATCTGAATCTGAAGACCGAACCGCGGAAGTTGATTCGAAATGTGCGCGGCGCTGAATTCGTGGAACTCGAGCATGCTGATGCGTGTTGCGGCTTTGGCGGCACATTCTCGGTGAAGTATCCGGAGATCTCGGTGGCGATCCTGGACCAGAAGATTGAGGCTATCGAGCGTGCCGGTGTCCACGCGGTTGTGTCTGGTGACGCAAGTTGTCTGATGCAGATTGGTGGAAGGCTTTCGCGTAAGGGATCGAAGGTGAAAGTGATGCATCTGGCGGAATTATTAGCCGCGGATTTACGCGGATAAACGCGGATAAGAATGAATCATCTGTCGAGTGAAACATTTGATCAGAATGCGAAAGCGGCGCTAGCTGATACGCATTTGCGTGGGGCGCTGAGGAATGCGACGTCGCTTTTTAGTGAGCGTCGGAAAGCGGCGGCTGCGAGTCTCCCGAACTGGGAGGAACTGCGCAACGAGGCGCGGGCGATCAAAGATGAGGTGCTTTTACATCTCGATCGGTATCTCGAAGAGTTTGTGGCTCACGCAGAGTCTCGCGGGGCAAAGATTCACTGGGCACGCGATGCTGCTGAAGCAAACTCGATCATCTGTGGTCTCGCGACAGAACGTAACGCACGCACGGTCGTCAAGAGCAAGAGCATGACGACCGAAGAGACGCATCTCAACACCGCGCTCGAAGCTGCGGGAATGCAAGTTGTCGAAACAGATCTCGGTGAGTACATCATTCAACTCGCCGAAGAACCGCCTTCACACATCATCGCCCCCGCCATTCACAAAACGCGCGGGCAGATCGCCGAGCTGTTCAACGCGGAGTTGGGAATGCCGCTCACAGACGACGTGGCACGACTAACCAGCACTGCACGCGCGACGCTACGCGATCGTTTTGCGGCGGCGGACGTCGGTATTAGCGGAGTGAATTTTGCGATTGCCGAGACCGGAACGATCGTCGTCGTCGAGAATGAAGGCAACATTCGTTTGACTACCAGTCTGCCACGCGTTCACATCGCCGTGATGGGTATTGAGAAGGTCTTGCCGCGTTTTGCAGACCTCGACGTGTTTCTGAAACTCCTGCCACGCTCGGGCACGGGACAAAGATTAACCACTTACCAGTCGTACATCACTGGAGTAAAGCGACAACCGGCTGACGAAGGCCCGGAAGAACTGCACATCGTACTGCTCGACAACGGTCGCTCACGAATGTTGGCCCATTCGGTAACGCGGCAGTCACTCGCCTGCATTCGTTGCGGCGCTTGCTTGAATGCGTGTCCGGTTTATCAACAGATTGGTGGCCATGCTTACGGGTCGGTTTATCCTGGTCCGATTGGCGCAGTGATCACGCCGCAGTTGATGGGTATCGAAAAGGCCGCACAGCTTCCGTACGCGTCGAGTCTGTGTGGTGCATGCCGTGAAGTTTGCCCGGTGAAGATTGATATACCGCGGCTTTTGTTACATCTGCGTGCGGAGATTGCACCACGTAAAGGGAAGCTCAGTGAGCGACTGGCATTCAAGATGTGGGCTCAGGTTATGATGCGCCCGTCGCTCTATAAGATGAGCTCTGTGGTGGGCCGGATAATGCAACGATTCGTTCCGGTCTCGAAGGCGTGGACCAGCGGAAGAGATCTGCGTCCCATTGAATCGAAGAGTTTTCACGAGTTGTGGTCTAATGAATAACACGGCACGCGAAGCCATTCTCGAATCGATCCGGTCGCACCTCGCGGCCAGTGTGCCTTACGACAATCAGGAAGTTAGCCGCGGATTTACGCGGATGAACGCGGATCAAAATCCGTCTTTATCAGTGGAGATCTGTGGCCAGTTTAAGACGAGTCTCGAAGCGGTTGATGGGCACTGTGTCATTGTTCAGGGCGACGACGGGATTGCGGCGGCGCTTACTCAGATCGTGCCTCCGCGGCGTATCGCTATTTCCGATAACCCCGAGATCGAACGGTTACTTAATCTTACAGATCTCGAGATCGAGGAGCTTGGCATCGTCCCCAACGCTCACGACATTTTCAGTTTCGACGTTGGTATCAGCACTGTGCAAGCGGCGATATCAGAGACGGGCACGTTGGTGCTAGACAGCACACGTGAACGGCATCGTTTATTGTCTCTCGTACCGCCAGTACACATCGCGATTGTAAGAGCCTCGCAGATTTACAGGACCTTGGGTGAAGTTTTAAGTCTCATTAGAAAAGATAAAGAAATCAGTCCCGCGGTTACGTTTATTACTGGTCCATCACGTACCGCTGATATCGAGTTAACGCTCGCGATCGGAGTGCATGGACCACAACAGCTTTATGTAATCATCGACGAAGTAAACTAATGCATATCATTTCTTTTGCGACTGAAGATTCAGATTGGCGCTCGCCACGCATGGGAATCATTCTGAAGGTTGGCGATCGCGATACTGGCTATCGGCTCGACTGCGAGAAATTGTTCGACAAGGCTGACCGCCCGGCCGATCCGCTCGCGTGGTTTGACACGGATGGTCCATGGTTCAAAAAAGCACGCGAGACACACGACACACTTGTGCGTGACGAAGCGGCACTCGCCGCTGCACACGAGAAAGGCTGGCTGGTCCCAAGCAGAGACGCTTACTGGTTCGCCCCCGTGCCGCGTCCCGGAAAAATCATCTGCATCGGGCTTAACTACAGAGATCACGCGGCGGAAAGCAACATGCCGATCCCCGAAAAGCCGGTGATGTTTTCGAAGTTTTCTAACTGCGTGATCGCGCCGGGTGAGCCAGTAGTCCTGCCGTCGACGAGCCAGCAGGTCGATTACGAAGCGGAGCTGGCGGTCGTGATTGGGCGACGAGCAAAAAACGTCAGCGCGGATCGTGCTTACGACTACGTCCTGGGTTATACGGCTTTCAACGACGTGAGCGCGCGTGATTTTCAATTTGCGGACGGGCAATGGCAACGCGGAAAATCGTGCGATACGTTTGCGCCGATGGGCCAGACGATCGTCACCACCGACGTGATCAAGGATCCGCACAAGCTCTCGATCAAGCTCGTGCTGAACGGCCAGACCATGCAGGATTCAAACACGGATCAACTGATCTTTGGTGTTCCCGCGTTGATTGAGTTCATCACGCAATCGATCACCCTTGAGCCCGGCGACGTGATAGCGACGGGCACGCCGCCGGGCGTGGGCTTTGCACGCAAGCCTCCGGTGTTTCTCAAACCGGGCGACCAGATGGAAGTGCTGATTGAAGGAATTGGTGGTTTGGGGAATCCGATCGTTAGTGAAGCCGAGTAAGAATCTCGCGCAACGACGCAACGGCGCGACGGAAGAAAGAAATCCTTGCGTTGCGCCGCCGCGCCGTTGCGGGAGAAAACTTTTATAGGAAAACAAGATGCGCAAATTTCTTTTGTTATTGCTGGCACTTACATTAGTAGCTGCCTGCACAAAGTCTAATGGCCCTGCTTCCGACGGCAAGAAGAAACTCACGATCGCCGTGATCCCAAAAGGCACTACGCACGAATTTTGGAAGAGCATTCATGCTGGCAGTAACAAGGCTGCGAGCGAGCTTAGTGCGCAGGGAACGGAAGTCGAAGTCATCTGGAAAGGTCCGTTGCGCGAGGACGATCGCGAACAACAGATTCAGGTTGTTGAAGGTTTTGCGGCACAGGGTGTGAGTGGCATCGTGTTGGCGCCACTCGACGATCGAGCGCTCGTTCGTCCCGTCTCGGATGCTAGTCGCGCAGGTGTGCCTACCGTGATCATTGACTCCGGTTTGGTGTCGAACGATTTTGTCAGTTTCGTAGCCACTGACAATCGCAAAGGCGGTTCGCTTGCCGCCGATCGGATGGGCCAACTACTGAATGGCAAAGGCAAGGTGCTCGTTTTGAGATATGCGGAAGGCTCCGCGAGTACGACAGAACGTGAAGCCGGGTTTCTCGATCAAATCAAAGCGAAGTTTCCCGAGATCGAACTCGTCTCGACTGACCAATACGCGGGCGCGACGCGCGACACGGCGAAGCGCGCTTCAGAAAATTTGTTGAATCGTTTTGGCGACGTCGTGCAGGGCATCTTCACGCCGAATGAATCGTCGACCGCCGGGATGCTGTTAGCGCTGCAGGACATCGGCAAGGCCGGAAAGATCTCGTTTGTGGGTTTCGACTCGAGCCAGACGTTCATTGATGCGATCAATGCGAACCAGTTGCACGGCATCGTGGTCCAGAATCCGTTCAATATGGGTTATCTCGGTGTGCGCACGATGGTCGACAGTCTGATGGGTAAGCAAGTCGAGAAGAAGATTGATACGGGTGTGATGCTCGTGACGAAAGAGAATCTCGAATCACCGGAAGTTAAGACGCTATTACATCCCCCACTCGATCAATATTTGAAGTAAGTTTGAACCACAGATTACACAGATAAAAATCCGGATTTTTATCCGCGTTATCCTCGTTAGGTTTTCTTCTATGGTTGCGGACGTCAAAGAGAATCGAGTCGTCTATAGCTCTCGCCTTGTGCATCAATGGCTGAATCGGCTCGGGCCGATGCTTGGGTTGCTCTTGGTCATCGGAGTCTTTTCGCTGTTGGTTGACACGCCTGCTCGTCTTCTTTCACCAAACAATTTACGTATCGTTCTGTCGCAAACTGTGATCGTCGCTATCGGCGCGATCGGGATGACGATGATCATCATCAGCGGTGGCATCGACCTCGCCGTTGGATCGACGATCGCACTGACCGGTGTTATCACCGCACTCGCCATCAGTGCGGGCTTTCCACCTTCAGTTGCTTTGCTCAGTGGAATTTTGGTGGGTGGAGCCGTCGGCGTGGTGAATGGTCTCGTGATCACGCGACTGAAAGTCGTGCCGTTCATCGCCACCCTCGGAATGCTTGGTGTTGCCCGCGGCGTCGCGAAGTGGATGGCGAACCAGCAGACAGTAAACATGCCCGGCACCTGGTTGAACGAGTTACTGGTGATGTTTCCAACACCTTCCTGGTTACTGGTTGCGCCGGGTGTGTGGATCGCGATTGTGCTCGCTGTTTGTGCCGCGATCGTTTTGCGCAACACAGTTTTTGGACGACGTGTTTTCGCGCTTGGGTCGAATGAAGCTGCGGCACGTGCGTGTGGTATTGCGACTGACAGGTTGAAGGTTTGGATTTACGGTTTGGCCGGCTTGCTCTTCGGACTTGCCGGCGTGATGCAGATGTCGCGTTTGCGACAAGGCGATCCCACCGTCGCTGCGGGATCGGAGCTCGACATCATCGCTGCCGTGGTAATCGGCGGTGGCAGTCTGAATGGCGGTGAGGGAAGCATCCTCGGATCGATGATCGGTGCGCTGATCATGGCTTTCCTGCGCAACGGATGCCAGCAGGTTGGTTGGCCCAACTACATTCAGGAGATCATTATCGGCGCCATTATCGTTGTCGCCGTCGCGATCGATCGTTGGCGCTCAAGCCGTGCTTAGCCGTCCTGATCCGTGAAAATCTGCTTATTAAAGATCCGTCCAATCTGTGGCTAAAACAAGAAAATGCTTGACAGTCTAAAAGCTGAGGAGTATATGTTCCGCGTTTAGACAAATTCAATTTCGCCTGAGTTACCCCTATAAACCGTAACAAAATAGACTGTCACATTCGCCTGTAAGTAATTTACCTAATTAGTCTTAACTGAGAACAATTAGCTCTATGCGCAAGATCAACCCGCACGATTTCACGGTTGCACGTCGCGGTACCAGCCGCGAAATCAATCGACAGATTGCACTAAATCTCATCCGCGCCCATCAGCCGGTTTCGCGCGCGGACCTCGCCCGGCTCATGAACGTCAGACGCGGCGTTGCCAGTTTGCTGGTCAGCGAGCTGCTCAGCGAGTCGCTGATCTTCGAAGGCGCTGTGGGCGAATCTGTTGGAAGAGGGCGGCGCCCAACGTTTCTTTTTATCGACTCGCGCCAACGTTGCGTCGTTGGTGTCGATATCCGTGCGACACGCACTTACATTCTCGTCACCGATTTGATGGGCCGGCAGCTCGGCGTCGTCAGTAGTTTTCAAACTACTCGCGAAGTGGATGTTTTGATTCAGGAACTCGCGCGACGCATCAAGCAGATCCTTGTTGATTACAAAGAGGTCGGTGCTTGTGAAGGTGTCGGCGTCGCGGTTCCCGGTATGGTCGATCCCGCGAAGGGACGCGTGCTGCACGCGCCGCAGCTTTCGTGGCGCGACGTCGACTTACGCGATCCGCTTTCAGTTGCTCTAGGCATTCCTGTTCAAATCGAGAATTCAGGTAAGGCGTGCGCGCTCGCCCAGGTATGGGCCACGCGCAGCGACGTTATCGCTTCGGGAAGTTCGGTTTTTGTCAGCGTTTCAGACGGTGTGGGTGTGGGCATCGTAGTGAACGGAGAAGTGCTGCGCGGTCGTCACAACACTGCGGGCGAGTTTGGTCACGTGCCTCTCAGCATTGATGGTCCACGTTGCTCGTGTGGCGCGACGGGTTGCTGGGAATCTTATATTTCCAATCTCGCAACTCTTTCACGTTACTTCGGTCAGGACTTGTCTGAACAACGACCGCGCGATACCGAGACCGCCAACTTCTCCGTAGCAGACCTGATCGCGCGTGCACGTGCTGGTGATGCGAAAGCACTCGCAGCGATCAACTCCACTGCGCGTTACCTCGGCCTTGGCCTTGCTTCGATCATCAACGCCCTCGATCCAGGGCGCATTTATATCGGCGGCGAAATAACTACAGCGTGGAGCCTGATCGAACCCATCGTTCGCAGTGCTCTGCGCGAACGAACGCTAACTGAGTTTGGCGGCGCGACTGAGATCCACGTCGTGCCCGCCGAAGATCACCCGCGCCTGCGTGGCGCTGTTGCCCTTGTTGCCGCACCAGCCTTCGCGGCGCCAATGGTTGCCTAAAAACAATTTATCCGTAAGCGAAGCTCCGCGTAAATCCGTGGCTAACTTTCCCTTTGGAGGTCTAGATCGATGCGAGGCACTAAACAAACCCGACTACCACTCTTGTGGTTGCTGATACTCATCATCGTCGCTTCTCAAAACGCATTCGCACAAACTGTGGTAGGTCGCATTTCCGGCACGGTGCAGGACGCCAATGGGGCGGTGATTCCAAATGCAACGGTCAAGGTAATCAATAGTGCCAACAACTCGGAACGCACGGCGACAACAGATGAAAACGGTTTCTACACGATTACCAACCTGCCGGTCGCGATCTACACGATCGAAGCGGAGGCGAAGGGTTACAAGAAGGCACTGATCTCCGGTCAAAGCGTCACGGCTGATGCGCGACTTACCGTCGATATGAAACTGGAAGTTGGCGAAGTGTCGGAAACTGTTGAGATAGTCGGCGCTGCTGGTGAAACCGTCAACACGACCTCCGGCGAAGTCTCGCGCGTCATCGATCAGCAGCAGGTGCAAAACCTCGCATTGAACGGACGCAACTACATTCAGTTGCTTTCGTTCGTGCCCGGCGTTGCGCTACTCAACGACGATCAGCTCGAGTTGACAACGAGTCTAGCCACCAACAACCAGTCGATCAACGGCAATCGCGGCCAGACTAATAACGTCACGATCGATGGCGGCTTCAACCTGCAGTCAGGCAGCAATGCGAGCCAGATCAACAACCTCGGCATCGACTACATTCAGGAAGTTAAGATCCAGACTTCAAACTTCTCAGCCGAGTACGGCCGCAACTCCGGCGCGCAAGTGAGTCTCGTCACGCGTAGCGGCGGCAACGACTTTCACGGCAGCGCGTTCGAGTTCCTAAGAAACGACAAATTCGACGCACGCTCATTCTTCGCGCCTGTCAGACCGACACTGCGCTTCAACAATTTCGGCTACAGCTTCGGTGGCCCAATCGTCAAAGACAAACTCTTTTTCTTTGGCGGCCAGGAGTGGAAATACATTCGCCGTCTCTCGGCAGCGCAACGTCGCACCGTTCCATCGCTCGCTGAGTTAAACGGCAACTTTTCTGTTCGCCTCCGTGGACCAGACGGTCTTGTTGGCACAGCCGACGACGGCGTGCTGCGAGATCCGAATAACGCCGCCAATACCTGCGTTGCACCCGTAATCACGAACGGAACTGTTACGACACCGGCGAATAGAGCCGGTTGCTTCGGCGGTAACAACGTCGCACTGAGAAACATCATTCCGTTGAACCGCATCACTACTGATGGTCGCGCAATCGCGAACGTCTATCAAACGGCGGTCGGCCTCGCAACAGCATTCACAAACAGTCCGGTGGGCAACAACATCACGTTCCAACAACCAAACCCGCTCGACTATCGTGAGGACCTGCTGCGCATCGACTATCGCATCAACTCGAAGCACACGCTTTATGGTCGTTACATTCACGACAAGAACGTTTTGATCGACCCGTTCGGCACGTTTATCACCACGCAAGTGCCGACGATTCCGAGCCTTCGCCAGCGTCCGGGAACTTCAATCCAGCTCTCGCACAGTTGGATGATCAGCCCGACTTTTATTAACGAAGCGAAAGTAACCGGCGCATGGATTGCCCAACGCATTCCACCCGATGGTGAGCTTTGGAAGCGCGAGACTTACGGCTTCGCGTTCCAGCAACTGTTTTTTAACGGCGGCAGATTCGAGAATTCGATTCCCGACACGACGATCAATGGCTTCGCAAGCTTCTTCGGCGCTGCACGTTCGTTGTTGTCGCCGACAACTGACATTAACGCGAGCGACACAGTCACACTCGTGCGAGGCAATCACACCTTCAAGACAGGCTTGAGCGTCACTCGCAATCGCATCGATCAAAACGCGCGCACGACGTACGCCGGCCAGGTCGATTTCAATACCGGCGGCAACACTCGTACGTCGAACAATTCTTTCGCCGATGCGCTGCTCGGAAATTTCAGAACTTACAGCGAACAAGCCCTCGATCCGATGGGCTTCTTCCGTTTCACGCAAACCGAAGCGTTTGTCGCCGACAGCTGGAAAGTGAATCGCAAGCTGAGTCTCGAACTCGGCATGCGTTATCAGTATGGTCTGCCGATTTACACGCAGGCGAACAATATGGCCAACTTTGACCCATCTCTTTACAACCCGGCGCAGGCGGTAACGATTCTCGCAAACGGAAACATCGATACGACCAAAGGTGGCAATCGTTTTAATGGACTGGTCCGGGCCGGCAATGGTGTGCCTGCGGAAGAACTCGGTCGCGTGCCGGGCGGTGATAGTGCTGAGGTAAGAGCGGTGCCGGCCGGCGCGCCGCGTGGTCTATACGAACCACATCACTATTTCATGCCACGCGTCGGTTTCGCGTACTCGCCTTTTGACGACAACAAGACTTCGATTCGCGGCGGCTTTGGCATGTACTACGACCGCATCGAAGGAAACCTGATCTTCCCGTCGCTGAGCAATCCGCCGTTCGCGACGAGCGCACAGTTCCAAAACGCAAACCTGAGCAACATCACTGGCGGTTCGTCAGCGCTGGCGCCGTTTGCTCAGATCAATGCGGTGAATCCGGAGCTCGACACGCCTTACACGATGAGCTACAGCCTCAGTGTGCAACGCGAACTGCCGCACGGGATCTTCGCAGAGGCTGCTTACGTTGGTAATCTCGGCCGGCATTTGATTCGACAGCCTGACATTAACCAGCCGACATTTGAACAACTTCGCGCCAATCTTCCCCCCGGTCCGAACGTCAACGTCAATGCGCTACGGCCGTTCAAAGGTTACACGGCTATCAGAATGCGTTTGAGCGATTCGACGTCGAACTATCACGGCATGCAGCTCTATGCTGCGAAGCGCAAAGGCGATCTGTTGATGACTACTTCGTACACGTGGTCCAAGGTCCTGACTGATGCGAGTGGCTTCAACGATAACCCGGAAGATCCGTTCAACCGGAGATTCAACTACGGACCAGCGACATTCGATCGGCGTCACGTCTTTGCGCTCACTTACACTTACAACGTGCGAATGTTTAGTCGCACGCGCGGTTTTGTTAAGGCCGTGCTCGACGGTTATGAGATCAGCGGCGTTACGCGTTTACAATCAGGTCCATACCTGACCGTCACCGGCACGGCGAACTCTGTTTTCGGGAACCGTCGCGCCGATTGTCTCAGCAGCGAACCGCTATTTGAGGATGGCGAGCGTGGTCCAAACAATTGGGCCAGGCGAGAAGCGTTTGCGATTGCGCCCGACACGCGCCGCGGCACTTGCGGTGTCGGCACACTCCGCGGCCCAGGCGCGCAAACGTGGGACTTCTCGCTGCGTCGTAACTTTGGCTTGACTGAGCGGTTTAAGTTGCGCTTCCAGGCTGATATCTTCAATGCGTTCAATCGCACCAACTTCCGCGACCTGGAGAGCAATCTCAGCAGCGCGGCGTTTGGAACGATTTCAACGTCTGGTCCACCAAGAAATATCCAATTTGGTCTAAAGCTGACGTTTTAATGAAATCAGTTTTTATCTGTGTCATCTGTGTTACTGCTTTTGTTACGGCTCAGGCGAGCACGGTGACAACAGCTAGTCTCCGTGATGAGGTAAATACTTTCCTCGGCAAGGAACTGGCAGCTCACCTGAACGCCATCAAGTCGCTGGATCCGCCACCCGATCGCGTTCTCGGTGTGCCGACCACGGGCGAATTTTCGTGGGGCACGTTCATGCGTTCGCTTGCGGCTTACGCAGAGACTACGGGCAATCGCGAGCTAGCGGGGCGCGATCTCGCGAAGCTTGTGGGCCAGATCGGTTTGATTGAGTCGCGTGCGGGCAGCAAGGCGTTTTCGCAGTTGTACGCAGCGCTTGCGCTGCGTCATTTTGGCCGCGATCTGAAAACGAATCCGCTGTGGCAGGGTCTTTCCGTGGACGAGCAGAAGGCCTGGCGGTCGTTGCTCAATCCGGAACGGTTTTACGATCCAAAGACGAATCGCGTTATCAATCTGGCTGAGAATTATCTCGGCGTTGCGGCGCGCATCGCAAGTATCGGCTACGAGCTTGGCATCTCAAACGACCGGGCGTTTCTCGACAAGTTGCTCGATCGTGCGGCGGTTCAGTTCATCGAGGGCAATCTTTACGCTGATGATGCGCCGCCGACCGGACGTTTCGATCGTTACTCAAACGAGTACGCGCGTTACATCTGGGAAGCGGCGGAGATGGCGGGCCGCAAAGATTTGCTCGACAAAGTACGTCCTTCATTGAAGGTGCAAATGCGTCTTTGGTGGGATGTGGTTTCGGAAGATGGTTACGGTTACAACTGGGGCCGCAGTCAGGGCGTGGTCAGTTATCTCGACACGCCCGAGATCGCAGGGTTCCTCGCGTCGCATCCGGAGTTCAGGCCCGCGCCGCTCGCCGATATCGCGGCGCTTTATTACCAGGCTTGGAAGTATCTGCAGCACGACTATCGCAGTGATGCGCACCTGCTTTCGATCTTTGCATTTGGTCGCGGTAATTACGCCTACATCTCGCGCGATCGTGAGTGGCAGCAAACGACGGGTTTCTTCGGCAAGCTTGCAAACTCGCACACGCCGATCATGAATGCACTTGAGAAAGAAGGCATTGCGACGTTTCCCGTTGTGCCGTCTCTGGGGCCAGTTGCGCGTTTTGAGTTCTTTCGTAAGACACCGGAGCGATCGGCGGGCGTTTGGGTAGTGCGACAGGGCGCGCTTCATTTTGCGTTGCCGATCACGACGGGTCCAAAACCGGGAATGTCAGATTATTTGCCGGCGCCGCACGGCTTGCCGGGATTTGCTGCGCCGGTCGAACAGATCTATCCGGTGTTGACGGCTTATGTGGAACTTTCCGACGGCCGCACTGTCGTGGCAACGGATGGCGCTGATGTTATCGAGCCGGCGGCAGACGGCCGTAGCTTGCGTGTTCGTTGGACCAGGTGGGCCGTTGTTGGTACGCCGTCCGGAAAAGTTCAGGATGTGGGTTTGACGAGTGAGGTTGTGTGGCGGATTGAAAACGGAACGTTAACGCGCGAAGAAACATTGAGTTCAAAACAGCCGGTTAATATTCGTCGCTGGCGGCTTGCTGTGCCGACCACGTACGATCAGCTTGAGACGCAGGCGGTGAATGGAGTTCGCGTAGATAGTTTTAGATCTGATAAGAGTTCACTCGACGTGAGTTTGAGTAGCGCGAATTTCCCGGTGAAGACGTCGATTTTAGCGACTGGCAGCAGCGCGCTCGGACGTGGTGTGCATGGTCCGATACCGTTGCACGTCGTGTTTGAGGCGAAAGATGTTACGGTAAACGGCAGCGCCATAAAATACAAGATAGCGTTGACGCCGAGGTAAAGTTTTACAGGATTAACAAGATTTTCAGGATTAACAAGATGCATCCTGTAAATCATGAAAATCTTGTTAATCCTGTCTAAAATTGACGAGGAGTATTAATGGATCAGGAAGTAATTCAAAACCCAATCACACCGGAAACGTGTTTCGTGCCGAAGACGCACGAAGGAAAAGGCCGGCGCACAGCGGTTGCTCCGGGCGCGACCGCTGCCCGTTACCTGCATTACGGCCGAATCACGCTTGCGGCGGGCGATGCGCCAATCAAGTTCAATAGCGAAGATCACGAAGTCGGACTGATCAATCTTAACGGCAAAGCGACCGTGAGAACCGAAGGCGAAACGTTTGAACTTGATCGTTACGACGCCGTTTATGTTCCACGTGATTCGGAGATTGAAGTCGACGCTCTGGCAGGCTGCGATCTTGCTGAAGTCTCAGCTCCGGTAGCAAAGCGATATCCGCTGAAGTTTGTCGCGTACAAAGAAGTGCGCCAGAACCCAAAGCTCCATTTAATCGCCGGCAAGCCGCCCGCGGAGCGCGATCTGAACGTGCTCATCGGCGCGAATGTCGAAGCAGGCCGCATTATGGCCGGAGTGACTTTTTCGACGCCCGGCAACTGGACGTCATGGCCTCCGCACGAACATTCAAAGCTACTCGAGGAGGCTTATCTTTTTATCGACATGCCGGCGCCGTCGTTTGGAGTTCAATTTGTCTACACTGATCCGCAGAAGCCTGAGCTGGTCCAGGTAGTGCGTGAAGGCGACTGCGTGTTGATGCCGCAGGGTTATCACCCCAACGTCGCCGCTCCGGGTGGACAGATAAACTTTTTGTGGATGATGGCAGCGATTAAAGAAGGCGAAGACCGTCTCTATGGTGTCGTGAATGTGCAGCCTGAATATGCCGCGGGTGGCTCGGGGCTGGAAGCTGTCAGCGACAAAAAGTAGAGGAACCAGAATGTCAAACACCTCTTCTGAAAACGGTGGCAACGGAAACGGTAACGGCAACGGGTTCAACTTCGCCCGTCATTTGAACTGGTCCAACATTCCAGTCGAGCATCCGGCTGAGGGAATCGAACGACAGATGTTGGTCGGCGACCGGATGATGATTTGCCGTTTCCGCTTCAAGCCGTTTCTGGTCACGCCGGAACACGATCATCCGCACGAACAGATGACGATTGTCGAGCAGGGACGCGTGCGATTTTTTATCGAAGGCAAAGAGCAGATCGCGTCCGCGGGCGACGTGTTGCACTTCCCGTCAAACTGCTGGCACGGCGCCACGATGATGGATGAGGAAGTGGTCTTGATAGATATCTTTTCTCCCCTTCGCGAAGACTTTCTAAACGGATAGAAATCCATCCACAGATTACACAGATTTGATTCTCGATCAGTTTAAATTACAAGGGCGCATTGCGTTGGTTACGGGAGCGTCGACGGGTCTTGGCGCTGCCATCGCGATTGCACTGGCACAAGCGGGCGCGCAGGTGGCTTGCCATGGCAACACGCGTTCTCCCGAGGCGACTTGTACCCGGATCACGAGCGCAGGTGGCGTGGCCCACGCGGTCACGGGCGATCTTGGTCAACCTGAGACACCGAAGAATCTTGTCGCTCAAACGCTCGAGCGCTTCGACCGCATCGACATTCTCATCAACAACGCCGGGACGATTCGCCGTGCGCCTGCGGCGGATTACTCCGACGAAGATTGGGCCACGGTGATCGAAGTCAATCTATCGAGCGTCTTTCGACTTTCGAAGCTCGCCGGCAAACAGATGATCGAACGGGGTGACGGCGGCAAGATCGTGAACATCGCCTCGTTGCTTTCGTTTCAGGGTGGCATCACAGTTCCCGCGTATGCAGCGTCGAAAGGTGGTGTGGCCCAACTCACGAAGGCACTCGCGAACGAATGGGCCAAACACAGAATCAACGTAAATGCGATTGCTCCCGGATACATGCGGACTTCCAACACGGCAGCCCTACAGGCTGACGAAACCCGCAACCGCCAAATCCTGGAGCGCATTCCAGCGAGTCGCTGGGGCGAGCCCGATGATCTCGCAGGCGCCGCTGTCTTCCTGGCATCGGGAGCAAGCGATTACATAAATGGTCATGTGTTAATCGTTGATGGAGGATGGATGGGTCGATGATCGAAGAACGAGTATCAGTCAACTATCCGCGTTCATCTGTGGCAAATTATCGTTGGGTCATCTGCGCCCTTTTGTTCTTCGCGGCGACAATCAACTACATCGATCGCCAGGTGATCGGAATTCTCAAACCAACGCTCCAGACCGAGATCGGTTGGACCGAAGTCGATTACAGTTGGATCGTTTTTTCTTTCCAGGCGGCTTACGCGATCGGCCTGCTCGGCGTCGGCAGTCTTATGGACCGCATCGGCACGCGCAAGGGATTCTCACTCGCCATCATATTCTGGAGCCTTGCGGCGATGGGCCATGCACTAGCGCGTTCGGTGTTCGGCTTTGGTGTTGCGCGCTTCTTTCTGGGCTTAGGCGAAGCAGGAAACTTTCCCGCCGCGATCAAAACAGTCGCCGAGTGGTTTCCAAAAAAAGAACGCGCCCTCGCTACCGGAATATTTAACTCAGGCACCAACGTCGGCGCGCTCGTTACGCCACTCGTGGTGCCGTTCATAACGATCAGGTACGGTTGGCGTGCAGCGTTCATCATAACAGGCGCGATTGGATTCATCTGGCTGTTCGCATGGTGGGCACTTTACCGGCGTCCTGAAGAGCATCCGTCACTCTCGAAGGCCGAGCTGGAATACATTCAGAGTGACCCTCCTGATCCAGTCGAAAAAGTGCCGTGGTCACGTCTGATTCCGCATCGCCAAACGTGGGCCTTCTCTATCGCCAAGTTCATGACGGATCCGATCTGGTGGGTGTACCTCTTCTGGCTGCCCGACTTCTTACACAAACGCCACGGTCTGAGCTTGAAAGATTTTGGTTTGCCGCTTGTCGTGGTCTATCTGCTGGCAGACATCGGCAGTATCGGCGGTGGCTGGCTCTCGTCGTCGCTGATCAAGCGAGGTTGGACCATCAACGCGGGCCGAAAGCTAGCGATGTTGATCTGTGCAATCGCAGTTGTTCCGATCGTTTTCGCGGCACAGACTTCGAACCTCTGGGTTGCAGTTATTTTGATTGGTATAGCGGCTGCGGCGCATCAGGGCTGGTCGTGTAATCTGTTTACGACAACTTCCGACATGTTTCCACGCCGTGCAGTTGGATCGGTCGTGGGTATTGGCGGCATGGCAGGCGCGGTTGGTGGCATGATGATCGCGCGCCTGGTTGGCGAGATACTCGAACGAACCGGGAGCTACGTTCCTATCTTTATTATTGCTGCTTCAGCATATTTAGCCGCACTACTCGTCTTTCACCTATTGTCACCGAAGCTTGAGCCAGCTAATCTTTAGCCACAAAACGCACATAAGGCACAAAAGCACAAATGTTGCAGGCTAAATCGAAGAAGGACTGTCGCTGGGATATTGTGAGTCTTGGTGAGGTAATGCTGCGGCTCGATCCGGGCGAGGGCCGCGTTGCGACTACGCGCAGCTTTCAGGTTTGGGAAGGTGGCGGTGAGTACAACGTCGCGCGTGGACTGAAGCGCTGTTTCGGAATGGAGGCCGCGGTTGTCACGGCGCTGGCTGACAACGCTGTCGGCCGTCTGGTCCAGGATCTGATTTATCAGGGTGGGGTGGACCAGTCGCACTTGAAGTGGGTGAAGTTTGATGGTGTTGGCCGGACGGTTCGTAATGGTCTTAACTTTACCGAACGTGGGTTTGGCGTGCGCGCGGCAGCAGGGTGTTCAGATCGCGGTCACACCGCCGTATCACAACTGAAGTTGGGTGACATGGACTGGGAACGGATCTTCGGCGCTGAAGGCGCGCGCTGGTTTCACACTGGCGGAATCTTCTGCGCGTTGTCGGAAACAACACCGGCGGTAGCCCGCGAGGCGATGGAAGTTGCGCGAAAACACGGCACCCTCATCTCTTACGATCTTAATTATCGTGACTCATTGTGGAAGTCGATTGGTGGTCAGGCGAAAGCGGTTGCTGTTAATCGTGAACTGGCGCCGCTTGTCGACGTGATGATCGGTAATGAAGAAGACTTCACCGCCGCACTCGGATTCGAAGTCGAGGGACTCGACGAACATCACTCGAAACTCGACGTGCGTAATTTCCAGCGCATGATCGAGCGCGCAGTCAGTGAGTTTCCGAATTTCAAAGTCGTGGCGACAACGCTGCGTCACGCCAAGACGGCGACGATCAACGATTGGGGCGCGGTTTGTTACGCAGAGGGCGAACTTTACCAGGCGCCGATTCGTGAGAACCTGGAGATTCTGGATCGCGTCGGCGGTGGTGACTCGTTTGCTTCCGGATTGATTTACGGATTGCTTGCCGAGCGCGGGCCACAGTGGGCAGTCGAATGTGGCGCGGCGCATGGTGCCCTCGCGATGACGACGCCGGGTGATACAACGATGGCCACACTCGCGGAAGTCGAGCGAGTGATGAAGGGCGGAACGGCGAGGGTGGCCAGGTGAGGACGGATTGTGAGTAAAGCGGAAGTTATCCAACAGATCAGAGATACCGGTGTGATTCCGGTGGTGCGTGCGGCGAGTGCTGACGAGGCGATGCGCGCCATCGATGCGATTCGTGAAGGTGGAATCTCCGTGCTCGAGATCACGATGACTGTGCCCGGCGCGATCAAAGTCATTGAAGAGGTTTCGCAACGTTATGGAAAAGACGCGATCGTCGGTGCGGGCACGGTCCTCGATCCGGAAATAGCGGAGGCTTGTGTTTCGAGTGGAGCGCAGTTTGTTGTGAGTCCGGCGCTGAATCTGGAAACGATTGCGTGTTGCCGGAAGCTCGATGTCGTGGTGATGCCTGGAGCATTGACGCCGACGGAAGTGGTCCAGGCGTGGAATGCGGGCGCCGATTTCGTCAAGGTGTTTCCGGCGGGCGCTGTCGGTGGGGCGAGTTATCTCAAAGCGTTGAAGGCTCCGCTACCGCAAATCGAACTGGTGCCCACTGGCGGCGTGTCGCTCAAGACCGCGGCGGATTTTATACGAGCTGGTGCGGCGGCGCTGGGCGTTGGGGCGGATCTGGTCGATATCAAAGCGATTCGCGAGGGACACAGCGCGTTGATTACTGAGCGGGCGCGACAGTTTTTGCAAATAGTGCGCGAGGCGCGTGAAGGCTAGAGGTATGTTTCATAAAGATTTACAAGATTTTCATGATGTACAAGATTCATCTTGTTAATCCTGCTTAATCTTGTTCATCCTGTGAAACCGAAAGAGCGAAATGCGTAACTTAGAGGTTTCAAAGCCGATCAGCGACTACGCGATCATTGTTGACGCGAACGACAATGTTGCCGTCGTTAAGAACGAAACATTCGCTGGTCTCGAAGTAATCCTTCCCGCAGGCACGATCGTGAAACTTCGCGACGCCGTTCCGCCCGGACATCGCTTCGCCACACGAGACATTCCCGCCGGTGAATTTGTCACTCAGTTTGGTCAACCTATCGGAACATCCTTAGGCATCAGCAGTGGCGAGCAGATCACGCACGCAAACATGTCGAACGACGTTCCCGTAGTCAGAAACCTGCCCACCGACCTGCACACGCCGCGACCCGATTACATTCCCGAAGCAGAGCGTGGAACGTTTATGGGATTTCGCCGGCCTGATGGTCGTGTCGGCACGCGAAACTTTGTTCTCATCGTGCCGACAAGCATGTGCGCGAGTCACGAAGCACAACAGATCTCAACTATCGCCGAGTTCACGTTCTACAATCGCGACAAGTATCCAAACGTCGACGGTGTCGTTGCTATTCCGCATAACAAAGGTTGTGGTTGTCAGGACGGATCGACAATCGATGTGATGCTGCGAACGCTTTCGAACTACGCGGATCATCCGAACGTCGGTGGCGTGATTCTGATCGATCTTGGTTGTGAGAAAACAAATCTTTCGCAGGTAGAAAAGTATTTGCTCAAGCGTGAGAAGTCGTTTGATAAGCCGGTTGCGAAGATTGGTATTCAGGACGTGGGCGGTACGCAGGCTGCCATTCAGCTCGGCTTGCAGGAAGTTGAGCGAATGCTACCCGAAGCGAATCGCATCGCTCGTGAAGAATGTTCGGTTGGCGAGCTGGTGTTGGGTGTGAAGTGCGGCGGTTCTGACGGTTTCTCTGGTATCTCTGCGAATCCATCGCTCGGTCGTGCCGCGGATCTGCTGGTGCGATCCGGTGGGACGGTTTTGATTACCGAAGTGCCTGAGTTCTGCGGCGCGGAACATCTGCTCGCGAATCGCGCCAAGGATGTCGAAACAGGCCGCGCTGTTTATCGCATGGTCGATTGGTACAAGGAGTACGCGTCAAAGTTTGGTGCAGTGCTCAACAACAATCCGAGCCCTGGGAACATTGCGGGTGGACTGCTGAACATCACGATCAAGTCGTTGGGAGCGATCGCGAAGGCGGGAACGACGCGCGTCGAAGGTGTGTTGGAGTATGCGGAGACGTGGAAAACTCGTGGTCTCAATTTGATGCAAGGGCCGGGATACGATCAGGAGTCGACACCGGGTCTCGTCGCAGCGGGAGCAACTGTGGTTGTTTTCACCACGGGGCGAGGCACGACGATCGGAAACGCGATTGCACCGGTGATCAAGCTCGCGTCAAACACGCCTATCTTCGAGCGGATGAGGAATGATCTCGATCTCTCGGCCGGCGGTGTGATTGACGGTACAGAGACAATCGACGCAGTGGGCCAGCGTGTGTTTGACGAGATTTGCCGCGTAGCCGGCGGTGAGTTGGCGAAAGCAGAAGAACACAAGCACCGCGAGTTTCAATTCTGGGCTGAGCAAACAGTGTCGCTGTAAACACAGATTACACAGATCATGGCAACGGATTTGGTCATTGAGGGGTTAGATCTATCAACGCTCACCGAGATTGTTCATCGGGCGCTTGATGTCATTCAGCCCGGCGAGCGTGTGCTCGCGATTATTCCCGACAAGACTCGCGACGATAACACTCACCACCTCTTTCCTGCCGCCAGCGAATTCCTAACCAAACGAGGTGTTGCCTCCTTCGACGCCCTTGTGGCGCAAGGCACTCACCCGCCGATGTCAGAATCGCAAAAGCTTTCCAAGATCGGCTGCTCAAACTTTTCAGGCCAACTGTTCGATCACCGCTGGAACGAACCCGACGAACTGATCACGCTCGGTGAGTTAAGTGCTGAAACCGTAAACGAGTTAACCAACGGCTTGATATCTCGATCAGTACCGGTGAGTCTCAATAAATTTCTCGCACCGGGAATCTACGACACAGTGCTCGTGATTGGCGCGACGGTGCCACACGAAGTCGCCGGTTTTGCCGGTGGCGCGAAGTATTTCTTTCCAGGCGTCGCGGGCCCCGAGCTGACGCACACGACCCATTGGCTCGGCGCGCTCGCCGGTATCGAAAACATCATCGGCCAGGTCGAGACGCCAACACGCCGCTTGATCGAAGCAGCTACAGACCTCGTTCCCGCGTGCATCATTTCACTGAACACAGTGGTTTCCCGAAACGACGGCGAACTCATAACCTATGCGCTTTTCGCCGGAGACATACGCCAAGCCTTTCGACGCGCGACCGAAGTCAGTCGCGAGGTTCACATCCGCTACACAGGACGAAAATACAAGCGTGTCGTGGCGCTGCTCGATCCGCACTACGATGAACTGTGGGTCGGCGGCAAGGCGAGTTACAAACTCGGCGCCATAATCGAGGAAGGTGGCGAATTAATTATTTATGCGCCACAACTGACAAAGCTCTCCGAAACTCATGGCGCGCTGATCGAGAAGTATGGTTACGGGCCGCTTGAGAGTGTGCGCGACATGCTGGGTGTTTCGCAGGAGCTACGCGAGAACCTGTGTATTGCAGCACACCTGGCCCACGTAGCTTATGCGGGAAGATTGGACGACGAAGGGAAGATCGTGCCGCGTTACAAGATCACGATGGCAAGCGGGTTGGACGAAGCAACGTGCAAGAGAGTCAATCTTGGGTATATCGACTACCGGTCGCTCAATTACGAAGCAATGCGTCTCGATCCCGACACTCTTATTGTTGCCGACGCAGGGCGCGATCTTTATCAAGTCTAAAGAACAGTTTCACGCAAAGACGCAAAGTAAGACGCAAAGGCGCAAAGATTCGAACCCGTGTCTTTGTTTGCGCCTTTGCGTCTTACTTTGCGTCTTTGCGTGAAACTGACCTTATGCGACCAGCGCTACAGGCACTTGACTGACATTACAACTCGCAATGAACTGATCGAGTTGTTGAGTACCGAGCGGCGTCGAGAACAAGTAACCCTGCCCATTCTCACACTCCAACTTGCGCAACAGTCTCAACTGATCTTCAGTCTCAACACCTTCAGCAACCACGTCCATGCCGAGATTCTGTGCGAGCGCCACGATCGTGCGCACGATCGCAAGGTTCTCTTCATTCTCCATCATCTGGGTCACGAACGAACGATCGATCTTCAAGGTATCGATGGGGAAACGCTGCAGATAACTCAGACTCGAATAACCGGTGCCGAAATCATCGATACTCAACTGCACGCCGAGGTCACGCAACTGCGTCAACAATCCAACCGCAGCGTCGATATTGTCGCTGAATACTGACTCGGTAATTTCGAGTTTCAAACAACGCGGCGGCAATTGGAACTCCTGCAACAGACTCGCGATGTTGTTCACCAAACCCGGCTGATTAAACTGTTTCACTGACAGGTTGACGCTGACGAACAACGGCGGCGCCGCTGGATATGTTGTCTGCCAATCGCGCGCCTGCCGGCATGCAGATTCGAGCACGCGTTGTCCGATCGTCAGGATCTGTCCTGTCTCTTCCGCAACCGGAATGAAGTCTTTCGGCGGCACCATTCCAAACTCCGGATGACGCCAGCGCACAAGAGCTTCAAAGCCAATGAGAGTGCGATTTTCCAGCGATACGATTGGTTGATAGTCGACGAACAATTCGTCGCGTTCGCAAGCGCGTCGTAGATCCGTTTCCATCTTCAAACGGCTCATCAACTCGCCGTGCATGTCGCGTCCGAAGATCTCATAACGTGCTTTGCCGCGAGCTTTGGCCTGGTGCATCGCAGTTTCTGCGTCGCGCAACATGTCTGAAACTTGTTCGGCGTAATCCGAACCGAGCGCGATGCCGATGCTGAGAGTCGTATAAACTTCCTGGCCGTGAAGGTTGAACGAGATCGCGAGAGCCTGCTGGATGCGCGTTGCCACAGACGATGCCTCTTCTTCACCCGAGACGTCGTCCAACAAAACCGCAAACTCATCGCCACCGACTCGCGCGAGCACATCATTCTGTCGCAGACAAGTCTTGACTCGTTGTGCGATCTGTATCAACAACTGATCTGCACTGGCGTTTCCTAGACTGTCGTTAACGAGCTTGAAACGATCGACGTCGATCAGCAACACAGCGCATTGTCGATCCGACTGCTTACGCGCAAAACGGTGCTTGAGCAGATCGTAGAACCGCGCGCGGTTTGGTAGTCCTGTCAGCGTGTCCTGCGTCAGTTTTTCTTCAGCACGCTTGCGGTCGCTGATGTCCTGCACCTGGAAGAACAATCGCTTCGTTTTGGTTTCCGAATCTTTTAGCAGCGAGACGTACCACTGCACCCAAACCGTGTGGCCTTGCTCGTGGACGTAACGCTTCTCCTGCTCGTGACTCTGAATATATCCTTCGAGCACGCGTTGAATGTACGACTGCACGTGTCGCAGATCTTCCGGGTGCGTCATCATCTGAAAACTGGTGGCGCGCAGTTCCTGTTCTGAATAGCCAAGCAGTTTGCAGAGTGATTCATTTACCTGAAGCCAGCTACCGTCAACCGAAACCACTGCCATTCCGATCGCTGCGTTATCAAACGTGCCGCCGTAAGTTTGTGAATTTGTCGAGAGTGCGAAGGGGATCGAATCGGGCGCGAACGGTGAATCGGAATTCGAGTCGCCACCATCACCAAGCTGTCGATTCTGACTGCGCTCCGTGGCACGGCGACGCTTCATGCGCTTCTGTTCATACATTGCCTGGTCGGCTTGTTCGAGCAACTCTTCGAAGCACGTCATACGCTCCGGTTCGAGTGTGGCAACACCGATACTGAAAGCCAGTTTGTGACTACGTGTGTCTGAAGCATTGTAGGCTTTGAGGTTTTCGTTGAGTCTTGAGATGGCGTCTTCTTTACTCGCGTTCAGATCGGTTACGAGCACAGTAAACTCGTCGCCGCCGAGTCGCGCGATGATGTCTGAGCTGCGGAAGCTTCGATTGAGGATGGCAGCAGTGTTGATGAGCGCGTTGTCGCCTTCGTTATGTCCAAACTCGTCGTTGATGCGCTTCATGCCATCGAGGTCGATGAAGAGCAGGAGTAGGTTTTCTTTTTGGCGGCGCGCGAAGTCGAAGTAAGGCGCGGCTTGTTTGAGCAACCCGCGACGATTAAATAATCCGGTCAGATCGTCCTTAAGTGAACTGTTACGAAGCGTCTCTTCAATCTTCTTGCGTTCAGTGATGTCGCGCACAACTTGCACAAGACCACCACCGTCAACGCTCGAAATCGAAATCTCGAGTGGGAAAGTGCCGCCACTCAGTTTCAGCCCCAGGGCTTCACCGCGCCACGAACCGTCGCGCCAAACGGCCGGCATGATCTGTTCTTTGAGACGATTCAACTCCTCCTGGAAGTAGAACATCTCCCAGCTCGCGCCGATAAGACGTTCGGGATCTGAGTAACCAAAAATTTTCGCGTAGGCATCGTTGAGATAGATACAGACGCCGAGGTGATCGATGATGGCCATGCCGTCCATCGACGCCTTCATCGCCGCGGCTTGTTGGGCAAGAGAGCCGGCGGCGCGTTTGCGTTCGGTGATGTCGCGAGCGACCACCGAAGCACCGGTAATCGCTTTGCCGTCGATGATCGGGCAGATGGTAAGAGAGACGTCGATTGGGGTTCTGCCCTTTTTGAGGTGGACCATTTCGTATTGCGTGACGTTCTCGCCACGCGCAACTTTTTCAAACAATAGCGAATCTTCCTGGCCGCGCCGCTGATCGAACAGCATTGAAACCGGCGAGCCGAGAGCTTCTTTCGAGGTGTATCCGTAAATTCCGCGTGCGCCGCGATTCCAACTCATGATCACGCCTTCGGGAGTGACGCCGATAATCGCGTCGCGAGAAACGTCGACAATACCCTGAAGACTCGAGAGTTCGTGTCGAACGCCGGTGAGTTGTTCGCGGGTGCCTCTCCAGTTAAGCCAAACAAAGATGCTGAGGAGTATTTGTGTAACAAAAAGAATAGCGACAGTTGGGATCAGTGCGGCGCCAAGGAGTTGAGGGGCAATGAGACAGAGGCCGAGCGCGCTCGGAATCACGAAGGTTGGGAGGGGCCACAACTGCTGACCTGCGCGGGAGATGAAAGATTGAGGTTCGAGAAACATACCTGTTAGGAGGGCGACACGCCTCATCCCTCTTGTGCTACTCGCGTGCCAAGTGATTGCCGTGGAAAAGTCGAGCGTAAATAGGAATAGTAAGGTCAACCTAACCTCAAAGATCTCATTTTGACCGCAACCAGAGTCAATTTGATAGAAGGAAATATTTAGCCGCGGATCTGCGCGGATGAACGCAGTTTATCCGTGAGAATCCGCGGCTAAATATTCCTCCGCAAGATGATCGCAATGAAACAGTCTGTTTAATCCAAAAATTTTCGTGACGTCAGCGGTTATATTTGTGTCAGAGGTGTTGAGCAATAATTTCGAGATTCATTCAGCCATTATCTATATCCCGAAACACACCTCTCAATTGCGTGATGGTTCTAAGCCATTACTTGGTAGTACCAGCTTCTGTGCGGCAACCCGGCTAATTCTTTAGTACTTGAAAGCTAAAAGTGCTCCGAGTCGACCGACTTAGGGTCGAAGGAGTCTGTTCGAAGACCACAGAAGCAAAAAATCCGACATTACTGAAAATTCGTCGACTGCATAGGTGCGGTGTGCGGTACGGTCAACCCCGTAAACTAATAACTAGACGCGGCCAGAAGAAGGCGGAGCAGAACGCCTGGTGCTTTACGTGTCGCCAACCAATGGCGCGGCATGGAAAGAACTTCGCCTGCTCAAACTGTCACATCGCCACTCGTATTGAGTTGACTCTCGATCTAAGCCCGCGCGGGCGAGTAGCAAAGCTGAGTCTCGAAGATTCGAAGTGGCAGCATCCTTTTTGTGTTTCGTGTCGCGTTCAAATGCATCGGTTTTCTCGTCGTTCGTGTGGCCGGCTACACTCGTACCGTTGCCGCAAGTGTAAAGCGATGACTGCTTCTCGTCGCGACAGTTCAAAGATTTACGAGAAAGAACAGGAAATACTCGAGCTAATCACCGCCGGTTATCTCGACAAACAGATCGTGAGGAAGTTGAACTGTCATCACCGGACGGTGGCGCGGTTACGACTTCAGGTAAGCGATCCGCGTCTTTGCGATTGCGGGCAGCTCTTTTATCACACGAAGAAGTGTCAAAAGCGACCTGGCTGGCAAACGCTTGCGCGTGAACGAAGAACCGCCTTTGATGATCTACTCGTGCGCATCAACCGTCGCGTCCCGTCGACACTTCCGGAAGAGATGCGGGCTGACATTTGTCAGGAGATGCTGTTGCAGATGATGAAATCAATCGATCACGTCCTCACCAAGGTTCCCGAGTTCATTCGAGAATACAAGAAGGACTATCCATTCCAGTACCACTCCTTCGACGCGAATCCGAAACTGCTGGAGCGGATTGCCGGGTAGCACCCACCGTCTTTCACGACAACGCCGTGCGCGTGTTCAAGCTGCAAAAATAATTACTGTCTTGTACCGGCGTGGTGCAGTTATTGACATGGAACGTGCGAGCCGACTAGAGTTCTGCATGTTCTCGGTTTTTCGCACGCAGTGTGGGACCTCGCAACCTCTAGCTAACATTTTGACTTCACAACTTAAAGGAGAATCAACGACATGACGACACCCTCAGACCCTAACAAAATCACGAAGGACGAGGTCAATAAAGCGCAAAAGAGGTGGTGCAAGGGGCTGCTAAAAATATGCGAAAAATACATCACCCATGGTGACTATCAAGCGGAGGCCGAAGCGTTCATTGACAAAAATTACGACTTCGGCAAGAGCGAAGTGTTTTTCCGTCCTACGCTCGCGATGGCGCCGCACAACTTTAGAACGACAAGGGAAGGCGCGCTCTCATACTTCATAGGTGAAAATCCCAGATTCCCTGATGACGATGGGTTTATTAAGAAGAAGTGGGTAGAGGCGAAGTTCGACAACAGGATCGAGGGGAAAGATGCCATACAGGTCCACGCCAATATTGGCATCGCCATGGGCAATGTGTATTTGAGGCAGGAAGTGACGATTGGTGGGAAATGGACCGTTGTTGATAAGGTCTTTGTTTTCCTTAAGAGAGACGGCGAAGTGAGGTTGATCGTTCATAACTCAGCGCTCTCGAACATACCGGTCACGGAGGTGCCTGAAGACGTGGAGGGGCTGGAATAAGTATTGTCGACAGGCCTTGCCTCGGGGTTCTATAAGATTTCACGCAAAGGGGCAAAGTAACGCCAGGGCGCAAAGAGAGACTTTCTTCTTCTTTGCGTCTCTGCGTCTTACTTTGCGCCTTTGCGTGAAATCCTGGAACTGATCCAACAATCGACACACCTAGACTTTGATCAAGCTCAGATCAAAGAGCGTGAAAGTTGGACCGAACATGGACCACGCGACGATGAAAACCCAAAGCGGAACTGCCTTGGCGGCACGTTTTACTTTCAGAATAGTGTCTGGCAGGCTGGCAGGTTCTTGTTCTTGATTGCTTTCTAAGTCTTGCTATCGAGCGAAGCATTCAAATCATCGCGTAGAAGGCTGGTTGGAGTGCGGATAAGAGATGGTGCCGGAGGTCGGACTCGAACCGACATGTCCTTGACGGACGCCAGATTTTGAGTCTGGTGCGTATACCAATTTCGCCACTCCGGCGCGAAGGGATGCACATAATACGGCGCTTTCCGACAGAGCGCAACACTCCTGCCACCGCGCGATTTTAATCACATCTTGATACAAAAGCCGATTTCCCATCGCCCGTTGTTAGGGCTAAACTCCTCCACAGTCAATACTTAAGCCCTGCGTAAAAACATGTTTGCCACTAGGGTGGCAAAAGGGCTAGAATGCCTGAGCCAGGTTTTGGCGGGGCCTTACCCAGCCCCTTACCCACGTACACTCACCGTCGCTGGTTGAGCTCTACTAATCTCTGCCGCCACGTCCTGCCGCTTTCAGGAGAAACCCAAATGCCGACAACTGTGTCGCCCCGCATTCTGATAGTTGATGATGAAGTTGAAATAACCGAGATTCTCGCCGATTTGCTCAGTGAAGAGTACGAGTGTATCCGAGCCGGATCGGCCGAGGAAGCGCTTGCGCGTCTGCAGGAAAGCGAGTTCCATCTCGTGATCAGCGACATCACGATGCCCGGCATGAGCGGGCTGGACATGATCCCGCATGTCAAAGAGTTCGCGCCTGACACCGTGGTGGTAATGATCAGCGGCATGCAGACCGTCGAAAGCGCGATCGGTGCTCTGCGTCTCGGCGCGTTTGATTATCTGATGAAGCCTTTTGACCTGCGGCAAGTCGAGGCAGTCGTCAAACGCGCACTCGAACATCACGATCTGGTGGTTGCAAAGCAGCGTTACGAAAACCATCTCGAAGAACTAGTCGAACAGCGAACCATCGAGCTCGATAAAGCCCTTAATTCTCTCGAAGCTGCTTATCGCTCCACACTCAAAGCATTAACTGCTGCACTCGAAACCAGAGACTCGGAAACTCACGGGCACTCGGAACGTGTAGTCACTTACAGTCTGCGACTCGGACGCGAATATGGTTTGAGCAGTGAAGAGATGAAGGCGCTGGAGTTTGGCTCCTTGCTGCACGACATCGGCAAGATCGGCGTGCCTGATTCGATTTTGCGCAAGCCGGCGAAGCTCACTGAAGAAGAATGGGTGCGCATGCGCGAACATCCACTTCACGGCCAGCAGATTCTGCGTGGCATCGAGTTTCTGCAAGGCGCTTCACGCGTAGTGGCCCAGCATCATGAAAAGTGGGACGGAACTGGTTACCCGCTCGGTTTGCGAAAAGAAGACATCGACATCTGCGCGCGCATCTTTGCGGTGGCCGACGCTTTCGACGCGATCACGAGCGATCGTGTTTATCGCCGCGGCAAACCGTACGAAGCAGCAGCACAGGAACTTGACGATTGGGCCGGTAGACAATTCGATCCGAAGATCGTCGAAGCGTTCCATCGAGTTCCGAAAGAAGATTGGGAAGAGTTGCACCGGCAATCGTTGATGCCGAAGCCCGATCAGTTCGACGTGCGCCAGGTAATGCAGATGATGGAAGCCCGCCTCGAAGCCGCCCTCTAGGCCACAAAAAGCACAAAAAGATCCAGCCACAAAAAGGCACAAAAGGCACAGAAAGAGGAAGCAATAAAAGAGAATCTCTTTTTGTGCTTTCTGTGTTTTTTGTGCCTTATGTGGCCTAGTTCGAGAGTGGCACTACGTAGCCGCGACGTGCCTGAAGGCTGACGCCCACGCGGCGTGAGGCTACTTCGATGCGACGATATTCACCGGGTCGGGCCTCGGCAAGAGCTCGTTTAGGACGATAGGTGACAACGTACTCGGCTCCGATCGCGCGTGCTACTTCGTTTGCCTGGGCCAACATCTCCTGACTGTCGAGCGGCAACATCATTCGGCCGCCAGTTTCGTCGGCGATATTCTTCAAAGCCTGCTGACTTTTCTTCACCTCAGCTTCATAAGCTTTGCGCATTTTCTTCATCGCGGGATCGAAGCGAATGCTAATACCGTACGACGGCGAGCGAGTCTGGCCGGGCGGCATCGTCGGATCTGTGGACGCGATCGGGTCTGAACTTCGCGGACGTGGACCAACGGCGACGGGCGAATTATTACTGGGGTTCTTCTGTCTTACAAATTCCGTGTAACTGATGATATGAACTGTAGCTCGTGCGGCCATCAGTTTCCGCGTTGCTTCCGCGCGATCGACTTTTCCGCCGGGCGAGTCAACACCGTCTGTGATCATCACGACGTGACGACTTCCTTCCGGACGATCTTTCAATTGCACACTTGCATTCGCAATAGCATCGGAAATACGCGAGCGCTTGGTTGATAGGAGTTTGTTCTTAAGTATTTTGAGAACAGCCGCCTTGTCAGTGGTCCATGGTTGCAGCATCTCCGTCGCATTACCGGACTGCATTACAGCGATCGACGCACCGTCCTCGAGTTTCATGACTAAGCGTGACGCGACGTCGCGCGTAAGACCTGTACTCTTGGACATTCCCCCAAGCCCGCTCAACTCACCACCCGTATCGAGCAGGAACAGAACGTTAGCCGGGACGTGCCTGAGACTGCGGAGTTGTTGTGCCACGCCATCTTCGAGCACGAGGATGTCGTTGAGCTCGAGCGTCGGATCGTAATGACCGTAAGCGTCAAAGGCGACGACTGGAAGACGGACTTCTTCAGTGAAAACTTTGACCGCTTCCTGCTCTTTTTCGGGAGTTGGCGAGGGCGAAGGCTGGGGTTTAGACGGTTCCTGGCTGGAGCTCTGCGTGGCGGCAAACGCTAAAAGCGCCGCCATGACCAGAAGTCGAGTTGTGCGTTTCAGCCAAAACATTTGCGGAAGTGGCTGTTTGATGCCCATAACAGTCCTACGTTGCCTTGGGCGTAACTGTAGGGGCGGCCCTCCGTGGCCGCCCGTGGTTTGATAGGTGTTCGCCAAACCGGAGCTGTCGCTACTTGAATCGTTTTAGCCTAAGCCAGGGGCGGCCACGGAGGGCCGCCCCTACAGTTACGCCCAAATCAGGCTTTACGTGCCTGGGATTGGACGGCCGTTATTGCAATCGCGTCGACGATGTCTCGTGCCGTGCAGCCCCGCGAGAGGTCGTTGGCGGGTTTGTCGAGTCCCTGGAGAATCGGCCCGATCGCCGTGGCGCCTGCCAAACGCTCGGTTAGCTTGTATGCGATGTTCCCGGATTGCAAGTCGGGAAAGATCAACACATTCGCACGTCCGCCAACCGGCGAACCCGGTGCTTTTGATTGCGCTACTCCGGGAATTAGCGCCGCGTCTGCCTGTAGTTCGCCATCCACCAGCAATTCCGGCGCACGCGCCTTAAGAGTTCGCGTTGCTTCAACAACTTTGTCAACCAGTTTGTGTTTCGCGCTTCCTTTCGTTGAAAACGAGAGCAGCGCTACACGAGGTTCAGCGCCGAGCAACGCCTTGCACGAATCTGCGGCGGCAATCGCGATCTCTGCGAGCTCGACAGCGCTCGGCTCGATCACCACACCACAATCTGCATAAATCATCGCGCCGTCGTGGCCAAACTCGCTGTTGCGCAGCGCCATCAAAAAGAAACTCGAAACCAACTTAAATCCCGATCTCACGCCGATGCAGTGAAGCGCGGCACGAACGGTATGGCTGGTCGTGTTCGTCGCTCCGGCAACGGAACCATCGGCGTGACCGGCTCGAACCATCAGATTGCCGTAGTACAACGGATCGGACACGAGTGTTCGTGCCTCATCGGCCATGAGTCCCTTCGCCCGGCGCAAATCGTGGAAGAGCGAGACCACCCGATCGAAATCAGCGGCACGCTTGTGATCGATGATCGCCACGCCACCAAGGTCGAGGCGATTGTCCTGCGCGATGCCTCGAATCGTTTCCTCATCGCCGAGCACAGTGATCCGTGCGATACGTTGACTGGTAGCCTCCGCCGCGGCGACGACCGTGCGCGGATCATTTCCTTCGGGCAGTACGATATGTTGCGGCCTTGACGCGGCACGCTGGCGAATTCGGTCGAGGATGTCCATGGATGTTTATGTTGCCACAGATTACACGGATCAGCACAGATCTGTATAATCCCCCGTATGTCAGAATTAAATCTCGGAAGTCGTATGACCAATCTTTTGCTTGTCATACCAAATCTGCTCTTTCTGTGTGCGCGGTTGATGGTGGATCCGAGAGTGCCGGCGAAAGAGAGATTGCTGGTAGCTGGAGCGATTGTTTACGCGTTTGTCCCGCTCGACTTCATACCCGACATGCTGCCGTTTGTAGGTCAGGTCGACGATCTTTATTTAATTGGATTGACACTGCTCCGACTGATGAGCGTTAGCGATCCTCGGATTGTGCGCGAGCATTGGCGTGGCGGGGGCGACGTGGTGGAGTTAGTTGGATCTGCTACCCTCATCGCAGCAAAACTGCTGCCAAAACGGATCCGACGGGTACTGACGTCACGAGTCGAAGCACCGAAGAGTGGAAAGACCGACACGATGGCGACGCCGTTGCTAGTCGAACGGCCGGTCGCAGAATCGAAGACAGTTCAATAAACTCAAGCTGCCAGAGACCAGTCGATCACGCCCTCGACCGCGTTCGCAAGCGAAGTAACAAGACCCGCGTTACTTGTCTTCAAAGCCCAATACCTGACTTGTTCCGCCGTGCCGTCAGTACCAGTTTCGTCAAACGCGACGAGTGCGCCACTAAGCGATTTTGAGTGTGTAATTACAAACCACTCACGCGCCAGACGGAAGTCCTGCTTTAGCGTTATCAATCTGATGTTGGGATGTCGTGGTGGTCGCCAGTCGTCCTGTCCAAACAGATAAACACTTTCCGACACATCAGCGATACGCATGTAGCGATCGATAATCGGCTGCAACGCCGAGAGTTTTTCGACTCCGGCGTAGACTCTTCCGGCGCGATTCGTGCGAAGCAGAATCGCGTTCTCGATCATCAGACATCCATATTCAACGGATGCGGTGGTGGTGTGGCAGACGAAACTCTCATGATCGATGAAATCGCGGCGGGTGAGGCTGGCAATTTCACCGATATCCTCGATGTTTTCGACGCCGGAGTGCTTTAGGGCCTGCTCGAAAATCGAAAAGTTTTTCACTGCGGGGGCCTCCATGCCTCAATAGGGAAGCCTTTTTTAGCGGAGTAAGTCTGCGAGAGCGTTACGAAGATTTCGTTAAAGTGTGTGCAGCCACCCGATTACGCTGATTTAAATCGGATTTCTCTCTGTGTTTATCTGTGGCCACTTACCCTGACCGCAGGGCGCTTAGGATTTTCTCGTGAATTCCGCCGAACCCGCCGTTTGACATGATCGCCACCACATCGCCTGACCGCAGCTCGGGCGCGATGTGGGCGACGATTTTATCCGCATCAGGGAGAGCAAACGCCGGTTTACCTTGTTTCGAAATCGCATCAATTAATGCGGCGGTATCAAGGGCGCGTCCCTTTTCTGTGACCTTCTGGCTGTCAAACACCGACGCGATTACCACATAGTCCGCTGACGCAAAAGCGTTTGCATAGTCGTCCTGGAAAACTGCGAGTCGTGAGGACCACGAACGAGGCTCAAATACGGCGATCAAACGGCGATCTATATATCGCGCCCGTAACGCACGCAGAGTCTCGCGCACGGCAGTCGGATGATGCGCGAAATCGTCAATCACCAGCACGCCCCGTTCTTCGCCACGGACCTCCGCGCGCCGCTTCACGTTCTGAAAGCTCGCCAGTGCACCGCGGATTTTTTCCTTGCTGATTTTCCAAGCGCCGGCCGCGACGATCACTGCCAGACAGTTGAGAAGATTGAACTCGCCCAGCAAAGGCGTTTGAAACTCGCCCCAAAACTGGTTCTGGCAAAACACTTCAAACCGCGACAGCCCTTCGCTGAAGTCAGCATTGCGAACTTGCCATTTCGCATCGCTGCCCGTGCCGAAAGTCTCGACTCGTGTGAAAAGCTTTTCACCAAACGATTCAACTACCTTGCGCACATTCGGACTGTCCCAACCGGCAATCAGCCTCCCGGTGTCTGGAACCAGATTCATAAAACGACGAAACGCTAACTTCACGGCATCAAGATCAGGATAGATATCGGCGTGATCGAATTCGATGTTGTTAACGATCGCGATCTCAGGCAGGTAGTGCATGAACTTCGGACCTTTGTCGAAGTAAGCAGTGTCGTACTCGTCCGCCTCGATGATGAAGTAATCACTGTCAGTCACGCGGAAGCTGCTGCCGAAATTCTGTGCGACGCCGCCGATCAGAAAACTCGGATTCCGGCCGCCCTGGTCCATCACCCATGCGGCGATGCTGGTTGTGGTCGTCTTACCGTGAGTGCCCGCGACGGCGAGTGAATGACGTCCGCGAATGAACTCTTCCTTAACCACTTCCGCTTGCGAACGATAGAGAAGTTTGCGCCGAAGTGTCTCTTCGACTTCCGGATTGCCTCGCGGAATTGCGTTGCCAATAACGACACAGTCCGGCGACATAACATGTTCGCAGTTGAATCCCTGCGCGACGTTGATGCCCAGTCCTTCGAGCATTGTCGACATCGGCGGGTAGACGTTCAGATCAGACCCCGTAACATGATGGCCGCGCGCCTGAAGCATACCGGCAAGCGAGGCCATCGCAGTTCCGCAAATCCCGATTAAGTGGTAATGCATCGTTACTTCGCGAAATCCAGAATCTGCTTTTCCTCTTTGGCGAGATTCAAATCGTGATTGACCATCAACTTCACTAAATCTTTAAATCCGACTTTGGGCTCCCAGCCAAGTTCACGCCGCGCCTTTGATGAATCGCCCAATAACAAATCGACTTCGCTGGGCCGGTAGTACCACGGATCGATCTCGACGTGCTCTTTCCAGTCGAGGTCGAGATAACTGAAGGTCTCTTCCACGAACTCCTGAACGGAATGAGTTTCGCCGGTAGCTATTACATAGTCGTCACTCGACTCTGCCTGCATCATGAGCCACATCGCCTCGACGTAGTCTTTCGCATATCCCCAGTCGCGTTTAGCGTCGAGGTTCCCGAGGAATAACTTGTCCTGCAATCCGAGTTTAATTCTGGTAGCCGCGCGCGTGATCTTGCGTGTTACGAAGGTCTCGCCGCGACGTTCCGATTCATGGTTGAAGAGAATGCCGTTACAGGCAAACAGATTGTAAGCCTCACGATAATTCACGGTCGCGTAGTAGGCGAACACTTTCGCGCATGCATAAGGCGAACGAGGATGAAAAGGTGTCGTCTCGCTCTGTGGTGTTTCCACAACCTTCCCATACATTTCCGAAGACGATGCCTGGTAAAACTTCGGGCTGATACCCACTTCCCGAATCGCTTCGAGGATGCGGATCGTGCCGAGGGCGGTGACGTCTGTGGTGTATTCGGGTGTGTCGAAGCTTACGCGCACGTGCGACTGCGCGCCGAGGTTGTAGATCTCATCGGGCTCAACTTTGCGCAGGATGGTATTCAGCGCGCTCGAGTCGCTGAGATCGCCGTGTAGCAGAAACAGACGTGACTTCGGATCGTGTGCATCGCGATAGATGTGATCGATTCGTTGCGTATTGAAAGACGAAGATCGCCTAATGATGCCATGAACTTCGTAACCCTTCTCGAGGAGAAGTTCGGCGAGATACGAGCCATCCTGGCCAGTGATCCCAGTAATTAATGCTCGTTTACCCATCTTTCTTCCTTCTGTGCCTTTTGTGCTTCCTGTGCCTTTTGTGGCTCACTTCCAACATCTTCGCACCGGCTCAAATTCGTCGAGCGCGTTGAATACGCCGCGCACGAAAGTCTTTGCGGTCGATCGCTCGGCGCGTGCACGCCCTTTCTCGATCAACGTCTGACGTAAGTTCGCGTCTTCGTGGAGCATTTTGATCGTTGTCGCTATGCTTGAAGGATCTTTTGGATCCACGAACAATGCCGCGTCGCCCAACTGTTCGCGCGCGCCTGCAACATCGGAAGCAACAACCGGACATCCTAGAGCAAATGCTTCGAGTGTTGGAAGATTTTCAGGCCCAAAGAATGTGACATAAGCGAGCGCGAAGGCGCCACGATAAAGCGCGATTAGATCTTCAACAGGCACAAAACCAAGAAACGAAACATCGACCCCCGGTTTCAGCCCGGCCGCAAACGATCGTACGTAATCGGCGTTTCCTTTATCTGATCCGACAAACACGACCGGCAGATCGATCCCATGTTTGCTCTTCAACTCCGACGCCGCGAGTAGCAGGTTCACATGGTTTTTATGCGACCAGAACTGCGCCGGATAAAACAGATAATTGTTTCTAAGCTCATACTTCTTGAGCACGGCGTCTGCATTGCCGGGACCGGCGTTCAGCGCGAATGCCGGTGTGGGGTGTGGCAGAATTTTAATACGGTTGCTGGTGACTTGATAGAAACGCTCGATCTCTTCGCGACCCGCATCAGTGCCGGCGATGATCGTTGTCGCGCGTCGCAAAAACTCGCTGTAGAAACTCTCCCGATGCTTCCACGTTCCAGCCGAACTGACTTCCGGAAACCATGGTTGCAGTCGATGTTGTAAATCCCAAACTATCGCCATGTAAGGCAGATCAAGCTGCACTGCTTCCGCGCCGACAAACCACATGAATTCGACGCCCTCTTCTTTGCATAACTGCTCCAGTCGTGACTGTCTTTGGCGCTTTTCCAACAGCGAATTGAGTCCTCTTTCAGCTCTCGCAAAAACTCGCTTCCCTAAGCTTCCGGGGAAGTCCACCGCCTTGAGTCGTGGATTTGTCGAGAGTCTATTAACAGCTTCTGCTCGACGACAGAAGATAACAAAAGAATGGTGCGTATCATCGAGTAGCTCGACCAGTGCGCGGAAGATATCGTCCTGGATCGTGAACCCGCCGCCAACTTCCGGCGAGAAGTCTTCGAGAAATACACCGACCTTCATTAATCAATCCGCCTTGCGACTGCGACGATGTGCCACGTTTCGTCGGAGATGGTTTCGTCATTGGTGAAGCCCGCAAACCACTTCACGGGCGCGAAACCAGTCGTGGTCAACCATGCTGCCATCTCCTGGGCCAGAAAATAACGGTTCGTCTGCGTCTCCATTAAACTCGAATAAGTTCCGTCAGTCTTCAATTCGTAGATCGAATAGGAAACGCTGCTCAGTTGCTTTGCGTAATCAAGACTAGTTTCGGAAATGCGCAAGATTAGCGAATCATCCTGCTTCCAGCGTCTGACGCGAACCGGATCATAGTGACGCAGCATTGCTGCTGCATGCCAGAATTCGAAGATAAATAGTCCATCATTGCGCAGGTGCTTGTGTACGCCGCGAAAAACCTTGTGCAGTGCTTCGTTCGTGCCCACGTATCCAATCGCGTCGAATAGACAGTAAGCCGCGTCGAACGGAGCGCCACTAACTTCAAGTTGCGTCATGTCTTGCAACTGAAATTCAACTCGCGAGTTTGCTGCCGACGCTTTTTGTCTCGCACGCTCGAGCATGTCATGGGAATAATCGGTAGCGACGATTTTGTAGCCGCGTTGTTCAAGTTGAAGCGCGTGCGTACCCGTCCCGCAAGCTATTTCAAGTAAACGTGTACTTGATCCAACTGAGTATTCGCGCAGACACGCGGCGACAAATGCCGCTTCCGCTTCGTACGGTTTGTCGGCGTAGAAGAGATCGTAAAGTTCAGCGTGTCTGCCTGAATATGAAGTCAATGTGGATTGCCACTCCTATAAAAGTGACATCGCTTTCTTTTGACTCTGAGCTGCCGCCTTCACGGCGTCGGCGACTTGTTTGATAACGTCCTGTGAAAGCGAGTAAGTGGAAGGAAGATACAGTCCGTTGTTCCACAAGCCGTCAGCTACCGGACAGGGAACGGCGCGAAAGTCACGCAACGACAGCAAACAGGGTTGCTGGTTCATCGGACAGAAGAACGTCCTTGTGTCGATGCCGGCGGCTCGGAGGTTCGTCATCAACTCATCGCGCGTAATGCCAAATTCCGGCTGTACCACTACGGCATACATCCAGTAGACGTTGCGCGCCCAGTCAGCTTCGTGCGGAAGTTGGAGTCCGTCGACATCGCGCAGAAATTCGTTGTAAGTATGTGCCACGCGACGCTTTTCCGAAATGATATGGTCGATCTTAGCGAATTGAGCGCGGCCCATCGCGGCCTGGATTCCCGTCATGCGAAAGTTGAATCCCGCTTCTTCGTGACGAAAACGCGGTTTTGTAAACGCGAGATTGCGGAGTAAACGTAAACGTTCCGCAAGTTCGGCGTTGTTTGTTGTAACCATGCCGCCTTCGCCGGTCGTGATCACCTTGTTGGCGTAAAAACTGAAGCACGCCATGTCGCCGAAGCTGCCCGTCATGCGGCCGCGACACGTTGCGCCGTGCGACTCCGCACAGTCTTCAATAACCAGCAGGTTGTGTCGCTGTGCAATCTCCATCAGACGATCCATGTCGACGGGATGACCGTAGAGATGTACCGGAATAATCGCTTTTGTCTTTTCAGTGATGAGGTTTTCTATCAGACTGAGATCGAGATTCCACGTCAGGCTTTCTGAATCCACGGGAACAGGAATCGCCTGGTTGTGGATCACGGCCAACGCAGTGGCGATGTTCGTGCTGGAACTGATCAGCACTTCATCGCCGGCGCCGATTTCAGCTGCAGCAACTGCGAGGTGCAGAGCCGTGCTACCGCTGCTGACCGCGACGCCGTACTTGCACCCGCAGTACGCGGCAAACTCCTCTTCGAAGCGCGGAATCGTCTCTCCAAACGATCCGGAGATCTCACCGCGCCGGAGCGCTGCCACAACTGCTTCTATTTCTTCTTCGCCAATTATTGGATCGAAGACTTCGATCATGAATTGTTGTTGACCTCGACGTTGATCTTATCGTTTTCGGCGCCCAGGAAAGGACCTTGCTTGACGCTGATGCACTGCATGTCTTCAATTACGCGTACGGCGTGTGTGCCGTGAATGAGAACGATGCCGTCACCGGCGCGCAAAACAACTTCACGAAATCGATCGCCGGCTTCGTCATAGAAGTCGACCGCTACCACACCACGCTGCACGACAAACATTTGCTGTAGATCGTCGATCTTTCGAGAGATCGGTTTGTGGTAATGAGGCGGCTCGATAAAACCGGCCTGATGGGCCAATAGGCCGAACTGGAAAGAGGAATCGGACGGAGAGAAAAATCTCGTCTCTTTTACTTCTGTGCCTGCCCAAATGATTTCTGCGTATTTCGTGCCGTTATGTTCGACTGTTTCGACGCCGTTTACACTCATTTTCAGTGAATATAGTCGCTAATAGTGACGCTGTAAACTTATGAAATCTTGAAGGGTTGACCTAAGTTGCGGTTCACTATCCTTAAGAGGCCTTGCCTCAAAAGTCCTTGTTCTGGGATTTCTCTGTGCAACCTCTGTGTTCTCTGTGTCTCTGTGGTGTATTTTGCTCGGAATTCATTAACCACAGAGGCACAGAGAACACAGAGGTTGCATAGAGAAGAGCGCCATTGGGACTTTTAGGGCAAAGCCTCCTTAAGATCAGATTGAAGACGTTCGATATTGTTCATCGGCGGAAGACTGCGCCACCAATGCCTCCGGCGAATACGATTGCCACCGGCAGGACTCTAAGCGTTCAGGCTCGTTAGCGCAGCGCCAATATCCTTCGCGCCTCACAAAGGCCGCTTCACCAATGCCCGTCTTGTACGTCACTGAACGAAGTTCAATATATCGAAAGAAGGGCTTGAACAACCTGTGAAGATCATCCAGAGATTCGAAAAACTGTAGATGATCGGAGCCTTCGAGGCCCAGCGATTCAGAGCCGACAAAGACTCCGTTAGGACGCAACGCTGATTGGATCTTCTTCAGCACGTTATTGGTCGTCTGCTGCGCAAAGTGCCCGAGCGCGCCGTCCCAAACAATTACGTCATACTGCTCTGCGGGAAACGGTTCGTTTACGGCATCCAGCAGATGGTAAGTTATGTGAGCGGCGCTGTTGTATTTTTGTGCTGCCTCAATGGCGCTGGGTTCTATGTCTACCGCATCGATATGAGCACAGTGCTCGCTCAGAAACCGCTTCGTAAAAAAACCATCACCGCAGCCGATGTCTAACAGCCGGTCTTCCGGCTTGACGATTTCAGATCCAAAAAAGCCGCGATAGAATGAATACGGACCAAGTTTCTGACTGCCGAATGCGAATTGAAAGAAGCCGATACGTTGCGAGAAGAAGTGCGGCTCCTCAGAACTGAGCTCCCATTGCCTTCGATACTGACTGACGTAGTAACGATTCAGCAGTTTGAGCAGCAATGACTCCCTTCGGGCACCACCCCAAAGCACAGACTCTTTCAAAGACAACAGGCGCAGGTGGATATTGCGCAGGTTACGTCGCGTTGCCGGACTGAACAGATTCTTTATTGAATTATTCATTACTGGTCGACTTTGCCCACGTTCCGCTGAGGAACGGAATATAACTGCTATCCGTGAGCCGGTAAAGCGAGTACGCCGGTCGCCAAGCGGGCGAGGAAGCCAATGTCGCGGAGCGTCACCTCGCGGCCTCCGACCAGAACGGTTCGTTCTTCACCTTCTTCGAATTTGAAGAGTATTTCGTAGTTTGACGGAAGCGCGCCAAGCAAAGCCTCGAAGCTCACGAGCGTCATTGGCTGGCTTGAGTTACCTTCGGGCGCGTTTGGCAATCGGCCGGGACCGTGCGCTGCGATTTCCGTCACCTGCTTTGTAAAAATTGGTGCTTCTGTGTCTGCGACCGCCGTGCGCGTTACGTAGATGTAGGAGATTTGGAGCGCGCAAAGATCGGCGAGTGTCTGTAGCGGGTCGCCGGCATACTGCAGCGCGCCTTGTGCGATCGCGAGATCAGGAGACTCGAGTTTATTCGTTGCTGAACTAATATCTGAATGGAACGAGAGCTTCGCATCGCTTTCGCCTGCCGCGGCCATCGCCGGAGTTTCAACTATGGACCAGTGCTGAATTCTTCCCGGCAGCATCAACTCCGTCTCGAAGTAGCTCGCGCCACACGCACCACCAATCTCCAGCACATTCAAGGGGCGTTGCGGCTCAACGTACGACAGCACAAATAGGTTCTGAATTAGCTGCCGCGTCGTTACCGGCGGTTTCTGAGCGAGACTCTCCCGGTATCGTTCAGTCTTTTCTTTTACAACATCGACAAGTCGAGGATCTTCGTAAGAATCGGAGTCGCGTAGTGCGGCGGCGAAGCTTTCATATTCGCGCAGCTCAGTCGTGTTTTCGTGGTTCAACCGTGCAAACAGTCGCCTCACTTTTTCAACTCCAGGCACGCGAGCCCACGTTCACCGGCCGGGTAATCAGGTGGATATTCGATCGTTGAATTCGGATCGGAATACTTACTGGTGTGCACGTCGAAGAACTCGCAAGCCTTACAAGCTTCGCGATTGCTGAGCTGCCAGCCGTCAGGATGGTATTGAAAAATCGCTTCGTGATGCTGTGAAGGTGCGAACGCCTCCACGAGCGTGTCGATGAGTGCCGAATCGAACTGCTGAAACCAGCCGTGATTCTCGTAGCGCCCGAATGGGAACGAGATGAAAAGTGATCCGCCGGGTTTGAGTACGCGTTTGAGCTCTTTTACTGCCAGGATAAATTCACTTGGATCACTTCGCTGAGCGATCTTCAGATCCTCGGCGTACATCGTGTTGTCCATTCCGATGTGTTCGATAGTCGAGATGCACGCGACTGCATCAAAGCGCTCGTCGCGGAAATCGAGATCTCGCAAATCGCCAAAGACGTACGACACGCCCATTTGCCAGAAGGCCTGACCTTCAGGCGCGAGCGTGACGATCGTTGTTTGTTTGTCTTTCAGCGACGGTGAGGCCAGGACGAAATCATAATTTAGTGCGGATCCGGCATCGAGAAAGCGTCCGCCTTGCAACTGCCGCACACGCGAAAGCACCCATGGAATTTCGATGATCCGCGCATCTAGTCGATATCCGTACCCGTCCGGCACTGGCCGATTCGCGGCTAACGTATCGAGCAGTGTCTCACCGTTCACTGCCTCACTCAAACATTTCTCACGATACTCGTGATAACCCTCTCGCCACGGGCGACGATCGGATTTCAAGTAAGAAGCGAGACGTTTGCGCCTGACCACATCCCAGGCAGTCTTGCCAACACTTCCTTTAATGCGCGAGGCGATAGTAAGAACTGACGACATCTCTTTGCTTATTGGTGTAGATAGCGATCCAGGATCTCGGTTAGTTCCTGCATCCTATGATAATAGGAATGTTCAGACAAGGTGCGTTGTTGTCCAGCCTTCGCAATCGCTTCCCGCTCGCTGTCGTGAGCTAAATAATACTTAACGAGTTCCACGCACTCTTCGGTGGAACGATACGCGACCACTTCTTTGCCGATCTCAAACAGCTCATGAAGATTTGTTTTCCAATCGGTCAACAACATCGTGCCGACTCCGGTTGCTTCGTACAGCCGCATATTCGCCGCGTACTGTTCCGCCATGTCGATGTGGATATTCAGCGCGATCTTCGAGCGCTGCAGTTGCCGGTACATGTCGTATCCCCAGAGCGGCCGATTGACGCGGCCGCGCAAAGGAGACTCAGGCGGCAGGCTGTCTGCTCCCGCTCCCCAAAACGAAATAGGAACTTTGCGGCAGAGTTCTTCAAGCAACGCCAATCGCTGTTTGTGATCTTTGCCGACTGAGCCGATAAACGCCAGCTCAGCATTCCGCGGTTGCGGCTCAAGTCGATTGAGAATCGTTTCTTCAAAACCGAGGCGCAACAACTCCGAGCGCGTACCCGCCTTTCGTAGACGCTCGACGAAATGTGGCGCCGCACTGATAACGAGATCGAACGGGCTCAGATCGAGACCGGGGGGTATCGGATAAGCCATTTCTCCGACGAGGAGCTTCGTCGACTCTTTCAACGTTTGATGAAAGTGAGTGGGAAGATAGAGAACATCGCAGATGAAGATGACGTCGGGTTTGAAAGCCGCAGCCTGCGCTATCAAAACCTCCATCTCCCATGTCGGAATATAGCGGCCAAGCGGTAACGGCTTTGTCCGAAGACGATCAGCCTGTCGCTGCAGTCGCTGTTGAACTTTCAATGCGAAGGATCGCTTTGTGTCGATCTGTAGACCATTCTCTGCGGCCCAACGGATCTGAATCGGCGCAGCGTTGACGATGAACTGTTGTGCCTCATGTCCAAGCTTTTCCAGATTCAGCGGCAGCGAATCGGCCCGTCCAAAGCCTGTGTCGTAAATGAAGCGAAGTTGCTCGCCGGAAGATCGTTGCGCGAGTTGCGGATCGTTTTCATAAACAAGACGCAGCGATTCCTGATAGTGAGTGTCGAAGATTAGAATCCGCATGCTATTTGGTAGCGACTATCAGGTTCCATCCGAATCTCGAGGCAAACTGCTTCTTGCAAAGTTGATCGAGGGCGTCAACACGACGCATCAACCACGGCGGGGAAAATCGTTCCTCAAAAGCGACCTGGTTGAAGTTCATTCCAAGGATATGCGCCACGTGTGCCAGCATCGGCGTGACGAAAACTCTCAGCGGCAAGCCCAGCAGTCCGTTCCAGCAGTCGTTCACGAAAAACCCAATCGCCATGTCGTGCTGGACAATCTTAAAGCCGCAGTCTGCGAATAGCTTCTCCCATTCTTCGGGTAGCTTAAACTGTAAGTGAGGCACGCCCGGAACGAACGGGATGCCCTTTGCGCGTTGCTGCGTGATTGAGTGTTTGAAGTAACGTTCGAAGATGCTGCGACGATTCGGAACGATCGAGAAGAACAGTCCGCCTTCGTTGAGTAACGAGTGAATGCGGCGGCAATAGCTCGAAGGATCTTCGAGATGTTCGATCACATCGAACGCGATAGCCAGGTGAAAATTTGAGTTCAGAGTGTGTACCGGTTCTGTAAAAATAGTTGGTGGACACTGAACGGTGCTCCAATCGTACGAGCGGTAATAGCGCTCCATCACAGTTGGATCGAGATCGACTGCGGTGACGCAAAAACCAAGACGAGCAAGTTCGTATGAATCGCGCAACGAGCCGGCGCCAAAGTCTAAGGCGCGTGGCGACTCAAACCTCTTTCGGATCTGTTCTAACCTTGAAGCGAAGACATTCCAGCGATACTGAACGTTTCTCGTATTGCAGCCGAAGAGTTTTGAAACGTCGTGGCGGCGATCGAAGATCAGGGGCTTAGATGGATCAGATTCCGGCTCAATCCTTACGGCAGTCAGGCCGTCAGCATGTTCTGATCTGCCACCCACAAGCGCCGCGACTATTAGAAACGGCAGGAAGACGACAAACAGCAGCAGCCACGCAACACAGACCGCAAACAGCACGACCAGCGCCCAGACCAGTCTCAGGCCAAATAACACGATCTTCTTTAGTTTGGTTATCACTTGATTTTTAGCCGCGTTCATCTGCGGCCAAAAACTTACGCGGAGACCATCGTCATTGCATTCACAATCAACTCGAGTTGCGACTCGGTAAGCTCCGCATACATCGGCAGGCTCACCACCTGATTTGCCGCGGCTTCCGTTACCGGCAAGCTACCCAGCGAAATTTCCCGATGCTGATACGCCGGTTGCAGGTGCAGCGGAACGGGATAATGGATACCTGTTGCGACGCCTTCTTCCTTAAGCTTCTTCTGCAATGCCTCGCGTTCCGCAACCCGGATTACAAACAAATGCCACACGGATTCCGCGTTCGGATTCACAGCCTGTGGTCGAAACTCGTTGTGTGATAACGAATCCAGATAAAAGTCTGCATGCGATCGGCGCTGGCTGTTCCACTCATCGAGATAACGAAGCTTTACGCGCAGAATCGCAGCTTGCACTCCATCGAGACGACTGTTCACGCCTTCCATCTTGTGCGTGTATTTTTCGAGCCGGCCGTGGTTCGCGAGCATACGAACATGCTCCATCAGATCTTCGTCCTGACTAACGACCGCGCCGGCATCACCAAAAGCGCCGAGATTTTTTCCCGGATAAAAACTAAAAGTCGCGGCATCGCCGATCGAACCCACACGTTGACCACGCCAACGTCCACCATGTGCCTGGGCTGCGTCTTCGACGACTTTCAACCCGTGCTTGCGAGCGATCTCCATGATCGCGTCCATGTCGCACGACTGGCCGTAGAGATGAACCGGTACGATCGCTTTTGTTAGAGGCGTAATCGCCGCCTCGATCTTTGCCGGGTCCATCAACATCGTGTCGTCAAGTACATCCACGAAGATCGGCAAAGCACCTGTCATCCCGATCGCTTCAGACGTAGCGATGAAGGTATGAGCGACGGTAATTACTTCATCGCCTGGTCCAATGCCGAGCGCTCGCAGCGTCAGGTAAAGAGCGTCAGTGCCGTTGCCGACACCCACACACGCTTTTGCTTCACAATAAGCGGCAAAATCCTTCTCAAAACTGCGCACAGCTTCGCCGCCGACAAAGGCGCTGCTGGTAATGATGTCCTGGATAGCCGCGTCGATTTCGGGCTTGATGGTTTGATACTGGTCGAAAAGACCGACGAGTGGAATCTGTGTAGTCATCTGTTCTTCTTAGTGTGGCGAATTAGTGCCGAATTAGTGTGAACGCGGCTTGCTGGCTCGGATAATCAGGCGGCTGCCGAGATACTTTATGGGTGAAACTGCCGCGAGCTTCTCCAGCATGTGGATGAAATCACGCGACGACGGCGACAGATCCTTACTGAAAAGATCTGGTTGGCCCATCAGGCCGCCGGCAAAATAATCGATAACGAGGCCGTCCTTTTTGAGTTCTCGCGCCAAGCCCACCGGGTTTTGAAAACGACCCTTCGTAGGGTTCTGGAACTTGTGTTGGTAATACTTCTTCAAACCGTATATTGAAAGGCGGTTGTAAGTCAAAAGCACGAGATCTCCGCCCGGCTTCAGAATCCTTGCAAACTCAGCGACAGACTCGCGCCAGTTGAACACGTGCTGCAGCACGCGCGAACAAATGATCAGGTCGTACGAATTGTCGGGAAGCTCAATTCGCGAGGCTTCCTGGCAGAGCACAGTGTCGAATGGGACACCGAGTTTCTGTGCGGCTTGCGATGCCTGGTCCAGTTGCTTGGACGAGATGTCCATGCCGGTAACGCGAGCTGCGTGCGGCGCATAGATCGGCAACAAACGGCCATCGCCAATACCAACATCGAGAGCCCGATCGTACTTCCGACCCGCGAGTGCCTTTGCGAGGGCCGCTTTTTCGAGCGTGTCGATCACCTGTCCGCGAGCAGGTTTGAACCAACTGTCGTAATCGGTAGTGTTCCACGTGTCGCGCTTGAAGCGCGCAAATTCGTCTCGATCCTGGTTCACTCTTTCGGTCATCCTTAAACTCCAAAGTATTCTTTGAGTGTCTCTTTGTCGTCCGGCCTGATCAGTAAGTCCTGCAACTGCGCAGGGAAGAAGACGTTCATTCCCTGCCCTTCGCTCAGCGTCAGTTCGTCCAGTTCTGCCGACAACTCGCCAACAAACGCGAACTCTCGCTTGTTGTTTTGCACAAACTCGCGAAAGAGACCGAAGTTTTTCATATCGAAATCGATCTCTTCCTTCACTTCACGCGCGACGGCCGTTGCCGCCGACTCGCCGTCTTCAATTGTGCCGCCAAACAGACTCCAGTGGCCCGGGTATCTTATCGCCGGATTGTCATCGCGCTGCTGGAGTAAGACCTGGCCGCGGCTGTTTATCAGAATCGCACTCACACCCTCGCCCGACGTGTTGCTCAGCCGTTCCTGAAGCTCGAGGTATTTCTGGACGTCAGGGGGTTCGGAAAAATCATAACGCATTCCGCGTAATAAATAGATCAGCGCCTCGTGTTTGGCGGTGATGTCCTCGAGATAGTCGCGGAAAATGTGTTCCCGGTTCAAGCCGGCGAATGAAGGCAGAAAGTCGAGCGCGTCGTGTCGGAAGAAGACGCAGCCGGTGGAGTTGATTCCGAGACCTGAGGTATTGTCAGTGTAGTTTCGATACTCGTAAAGATTGTCATCGAGATTGCGATGAGCGGAGATGACGTACGACTTCCGATCGCGCTGTTCGTTTGGAGTGACAGTGGCGAGCAAAATGAACGCGGGTTTGCGAGACTCGAATATCTCACGCGCCCGCTTCAGGTCTTCGGCATCGGTGTAAATGTTATCCGGACAAAGAACTACAAAATCGTGATCGATCTGATTGGCGGCAGTGGCGATCGCGTGTGCAAGACCGAGTGGATTTTTCTGCTGGGCCGTGCTGACCTCGAGTCCAAAATCCTGGGTTGAGAGAAACTCAACGACGCTCTCTCCCAGATGCCCAACCACCACCACAATCTTCGCTACACCAATCGCCTTCAACGCCTCAATCGATCTCTCGAGCAACGTCTGCCCCTCGATCTCGATCAGGGCCTTAGGAACGTCACCACCCATTCTCGTCGCTTTCCCCGCCGCGGGAATAATTCCAACTAATGAATTCATCCACCCCTCAACCGTGGTCTTCACGGAGCGTACTGTATGGGCGGCCCTCCGTGGCCGGCCCTGCGTGGAATCCAACACAGGGGCGGCCACGGAGGGCCGCCCCTACAGTACGTCCGACGGAGCTTTTAGAAGTACTGTTTGGCCGGACTTTAATGCCGTCTGTGTCGCCTCGAGCACGGCTACCACATCACGCGCGTGCTTCGGTCCGGTCAATGGCGCTTGGTCCTTCCGCAGGCACTCGAGAAAATGTGCGGCCTCCGTCTTAAGTGGTTCCTGAAAATTGACCTTCGGCAACCAGATGTCGCCCGTTCGATGGATCAACTGATACCCGCCGGACTGATCGTAGTCCATGCGTTCACCAATTTTCGGTACGCGATCGACTCCCTTGTCGAAGATCGTGATCTTGTCGTCGCCAACGTCATCGTAAACAACCATCTTGCGACTACCGACGAGCGTCATCTTGCGAATTTTCCCGGGGTCGAGCCAGCTCACATGAATGTGACCGGTGACGCCGCTGGCCCACTTCAGCGTCGCAAACACAACGTCTTCAATTCCAGGCTGAATGTAGCTGACGCCAACTGCCGACACGGATACCGGAAGCTCCCCATTCATGAAGTACATGAGAATGCTCACGTCGTGCGGCGCGAGATTCCACCAGGCGTTAACATCGGAGCGCACCTGGCCCAGGTTTAGTCGCTGGCTGTAGATGTAGTAAAGCTGGCCCAGCTCATCGTCGCTCAAAAGCTTCTTCGCATAACGAACGGCGGCGTTGTAGAGGAACGTGTGTCCCACCATCAACGTCTTTCCTGATTTCTCGGCAAGCTTCACGAGCTCGTCGGCTTCCACCGTGCTGGTGGCTAGTGGCTTCTCGACGAAAGCGTGTTTGCCGCTTTCGAGAACCTGCTTTGTCAACGCGTAATGCGATGAAGCAGGTGTAGCGACAATCACGGCGTCGACTTCCGCATCATTCAGGATGGGATCGAGAGAAGCGACGACTTCCGAGCGTGGAAAGTTCGAACGCACATAAGCCTGGCGCTCAGGATTGATCTCGGCGACAAACTTGACCCAGCAATCCTGCTGCGCTGAGAAATTTCGCAGTACGTTTGGTCCCCAGTAACCGCAACCGATCTGGGCGATAGTAATTGTTCCTTCAGACATTCAGGTCTACCGTCTCCCGCTTGCTGATGACTCTGGCTTTTCCTGCGACGACAACCGAATCGTCGTCGATGACACCACTGCCGACGGTGGTCCTGATGCCGATGATGCAGCGATTACCAATCTTTGCGCCTTTGGTGATCGTGACTTCCTGACCGATCCACACGTCATCGCCAATGGAAACAGGGCTCGTGGTCGGTTTGCTGTCTTCCCAAACACCTTCCGGAAAACAATGCTCGATGCGCTGGCGTCGCTCGCGCCAGTCGGTTGAATGTGTGTTCGTGTCGTAAATGCAGACCCGGTAAGAAATCATGTTGTATGAGCCGATATCGACCTGTTCTTCGCAACGAATCTCACTGCCGTAAGCGATGCCGGTGTATTTACCGATCGACAGACGGCCGCCGAAGCGCACCATTACTTCAGTGGACATGATATGTGCGCGCTGGTCCAAACGAAGTGTGCCGTTGTTCACGTAAACCGAACCACGCGGCTGCACGGGACTATCAATGATCGCACCTTCTCCGACGCTGACTGACGATCCATTCACAACTGAAAACGAAGCATTCACGAGTCGACTATCTTTCTCAAATCGAACTTCGCAGTTGTCGCCGATCGTTATATCCGAATCGATCGTCACACCCGCCTCCACCACGAGTGAAGAATTACTACCCAGCACGATCACGCCGCGCACGAGTTTCGCTTCATCACTGACCACCAGCTTTGACGACGGATGAATAGATCGATTCCGGCTTGGCTTCAGCGTTCTCAGCACACGTTTGGCGGTTTCACGACCGGGCATAGGGTTCAGTTAAGTGTTTCACGCAAAGACGCAAAGGACCGCAAAGGCGCAAAGTAAATCTTCTTTGCGTCTCCTGCCTGTCTTTGCACCTTTGCGTGAAACGGTCTTCAATGACTCGAATTGCCGTTCAGCGTCCATTCCTGTTCCAACAATACGCCGGCGTGCGATTGCGGTGGCATTCGTCCGGTGCCGAAGAAATCACCGGGCTCAACTACAATCGATACCGCCTGCTGGATCCAATCAGTGATCGCCTCGTTGGAACGGATTATCAAACTTGCCGTGTAGTTTCCAGGCGCAAGTGGAAGTTTTCGAATCCTGCAGGTGAAATAACCATCTCGGCCAATTGACTGAAAAGTCTCGCCTGCGACCTGATTGCTCAGCATGCTAACAAACGCGCCCGTATCAGACGTAATCCCTATAGCGACGGTCACGCCTTCGACATTCTCGTGGGTGCTCGAGTAGTAAATGCGAAAGTTCACTTCCTGCCCCGAGGCGATGTACTCGACTTCATTCCCATCGCGATCGAAGCTCGCAAAATCCTTAATACGAACTTTCCCATTCCCCTGCCGGTCAGTACGCTCGGCGAGCGTGGTCTTCGTGATCTTGTGGACCTGCGTCAGATACTTCTGCACGGCGTCTTCGACACCGCCCAGCGGATACTCAACCATGCCTTCCCACAATACCATGGCCTTCGTACACAGCGCTGAAACGGCCGCCATATTGTGACTCACAAACAGAACCGTGCGACCGGCACTCGCAACGTCGCGCATTCTGCCGAGACATTTCTTCTGAAACGCCGCATCGCCGACGGCAAGTACTTCATCGACGATCAGAATCTCCGGTTCAAGGTGTGCGGCCACGGCAAATGCGAGTCGAACGTACATGCCGCTGCTGTAACGTTTGACGGGTGTGTCGATGAATTTCTCGACTTCGGCAAACGCGACGATTTCGTCAAACTTCGCGGCGATCTCTCTGCGCGACATGCCGAGTATCGAACCGTTGAGATAAATGTTCTCACGGCCCGTCAGCTCCGGATGAAAGCCTGTGCCCACTTCGAGCAGACTCGCGACGCGTCCGTACAGTTCGACGCGTCCGGTAGTCGGCTCCGTGATGCGTGAAAGCACCTTGAGCAGAGTCGACTTGCCCGCGCCGTTGCGACCGATGATACCGACCACATCACCCGGCTCGATCTCAAAACTAACATCCTTCAGCGCCCAAATTGATTGTGGCTCTTCGGCTCGACGCAGATAGCGTAACGGCAGACGCGCCACGTCCATGACCACTTCGCGAAAAGTGGAATAGGCTGCTGCTGAACGGCCGAGGTAATAGAGCTTGCTCAGTTCCTGAACTCTGATGATCGGTTGCATCAATAACTACTAAATGATGTCTGCGAAGCTGCGCTCCACGCGTCCGAAAGCATAGATCGCATAGACGAGTGTCAAGATGGTCAAGCCGGACGCGATGCCGAGGGCGGGCCAATCAAACGGAAGTCCGAACAGTGCCGATCGATAGCCTTCGATGATTCCTGACATCGGATTCAACAGCAGTAACCAACGCCATTTTTGTGGAATCGAGCTCGATGGGAGAATGACTGACGAAACGAACAGCCACAGTTGAATCATAAACGGAAGCGCAAAGCGCACGTCGCGATACTTCACGTTGAGGGCAGAGAACCACGTTCCCACGCCGAGACTAAACAAAGCCGTCAACAACACGAGGACCGGCAGAAACAGAATTTGGATCGTGGGAACGACCTGGTAATAGATCATCAACACGCACAGCAGCAGGAACGCGAGCACAAAATCAACGAGGCCTGCGAGCATCGCCGCGGCAGGGACGATCAAACGTGGGAAGTAAACCTTCGTGATCAGATTTGCGCTGCCGACGAGACTGTTACCGCTGGCCGTAATCGCGTTGGAAAAGAACGTCCAGGGAACGAGGCCGGCGAGTGCAAAGAGCGGATAGGGAACTCCCGCCGAATCGACCGCAGCGAGCCTGCCGAAGAAGATCGTAAAGATGATCATCATGAACAGCGGCTGCAGGATGGCCCAGGCGGCGCCCAGCGCCGTTTGCTTGTAGCGAACTTTGACGTCGCGCCAGGTGAGAAAGAAGAGCAACTCACGATAGGCCCAGATGTCTTTGAAGCTCAGCAGGGACCATCGTTTAGTCGGCTGAATGACGACGAGAGGCTCGGCCGGCAGGCGAACACTTTGCATACGGGCGTCAGTATATAGAATCCATCCACAGATTACACAGATGAGATTAAAATCTGTGTAATCTGTGGATGGATTCTGTCACCGCTTTCGCAGGACGACAACGTCCTGATGGGCGTTCATGCTGCGTGGTAGGTGTTTCAACACCTCGAAGTACTTGCCGAAGTTTTCGAAAACGTAGTCTCTTGAATGGTACGTATTCTGGTACCAGGCGGGGAAAAGTCCCTCCTCGTACGAGCGCTCAAAGAAGAAGCCCTGTTCATTTTTCGCGCCATTCACCGTCAAAACGAGCACCGCGCCCGGTTTGGCGATGCGTTGCAACTCTTCGAGCCATCGGAACTGGTAGTCTTCGTCGAGATGCGTAAAGACCGAGATCACGTAAATGCATTCGAACGTGTTGGGCGCGTAATCGATTGGCGGCGTTTCTTTGCTCAGGCTGAAGTTCGCGAAGTTTAGATTGTCTTTGCACCAGGCGATCGCGTTGGCGTCGAGATCGATGCCGTCGAATTGTGAATTCGGGGCGAGCGCTTTCATGTGAACGAGTGTGCGACCACAACCGCAGCCGAAATCGAGGATTCGATCAAACGAACTGAGTTCACGGCCCACCTGCTGTAGCGCCGCCTGGATGTCGTTTGCGCAGGTCTTTCCGATCGTGACGAACTCTTCAGCGTCTGGCGATCCCCCTACGCGGTAACGCAATTCAGCGGGAGGCAAGTGATCCCATTTGCCGTTTGCACGATCCTTCATGTCGGCGTGTCGAAACATCAGCCAGCGGTAGACAGGCTTATTTCGTTGGACCACCCGCAAGATCGGGAAGCGAATCCCCTCCGGTATCGAACGCCAAATGTTAACTAACAAACTCACTGAGGTCTCCTACTGAATAAAAAGATTTCACGCAAAGACGCAAAGTTCACGCAAAGGCGCAAAGGAAGAAAATGAGTTCTCTCTTTGCGTCTTCGCGTCCTCTTTGCGCCTTTGCGTGAAACCTGATCATGGAAACGTATACTCACCCCTATAGAACGAACGCAGGTTTTCGCGGAAGCGTTCGACGCTGTAGAGATCGTTCAAGAGATCCCATGCCGCGCGCCAGCAACGCTTGTATGCGACCGGCTCGTCGAGGCGTTGCAGATCGGTCGTGATCCGATCCATTAACACCTCCCACGATGGATAAACCGTTTCCAGCTTTGCAAAGTCGGGCGTGAAAAATCGTTCGTTGTAGACTGCGAACGAAACTCCGCCGCTAAAAACGGGATCCGAGAAATAACTATCAAGCCCTTCACCAAATGTCAGCGACCACTTCGCACGGCGCGCTACCTCCAGATACTCCTCAAACGTGAGATTCTGAATCACCTGAACCTTCAACGAAGGCAACGTCTTATTAATCCGGGCAATTACCTTTTCCTTCAATGGATGCGGGTCGTGGCCCACCATCAACAGCGGCTGCTTGTCTTCGTAACGCGAAACAGTATAACGCTCCGGGCCATTACAACATGAAAGCCTGTGCAACGAGACACCAAGCGCTTCGCGCGTCGCCGCATTGCTGTAAGCCTCGTGCGCCGTGGTACAGGTCACTTTTCCAAAGCGTGCCAGACGTTTCAGATCCTGCCCCCGCATGATGTCGATATGTTGGACCAGGACGTTGAGGTGAAGCTCTTTGACTTTGCGTAGCTTCGGCTCGTAAGAGTCAAGCCAGTCAGCCACCTGGTTAACTGCGTACTCGGGAATATGAATCAGCAGATAATCAAGCTCATTGCAGCGATTCAGCAACCCTTCGAGATCGAGAAGGTATTCGGAATTCTTGAACCACGTGTACTTGAGCAGTGGCGGCTCACCGGGCACGGTACAAATCGCAACCTTGGCGCCATGCAGATCGCTAACCAACTGTGACTCACGATACGTCCACGTGATTGAAAGTGTGCCGCCGGACGGACCATCGTGACCCGGCGTAAGAAAAATTATCAGCCGGCGCGTGCCGAAACCGACGGCCTGAGTGATCACACTGCGCGTTACCTGTCGTCTTACATTGTGCTTGATGACACCCAGCTTGTTTAGAAAAGACATCAGGCAGGTGGTCTCTCTTCCAGCCGCTTGCGAACCTCACTCGCGTTGTCCAAAACAGTGCCGATGATGGCACACACGCCGCGAATGATCTCCGGAGTAATTGCCTGGCCGGTCGGCAACGTCAGCACACGCGCTGCCACAAACTCAGTTTGCGGCAGTGACAAATGCGCGTTTGGATAGAGCGATTTATATGGCTCCATCTTGTGACAGCCCGGATAGAAATAGCGTCGCGCGAGGACGTTTTCCGCGTGCAGAATCTGCAGCAACTCATCTCTCGTCAAACCGCACTTCGACTCGTCGATTTCCAGCACAACGTACTGATAATTCGATCGTTCATTGTCATCGTACGGCAGAAAACTCAATCCCGCGAATCCGGCGAGATGATCCTGGTACTGCTTGTAGTGCCGGCGATTGATGGCGATGAACTCGTCCATGCTGTCGAGATTGGTCAAGCCCATTGCTGCCGACACTTCGTTCAGCTTTCCGTTGACGCCGATCGAGTCCGTCCGGTCGTAACTGGTGAACCCAAAGTTGCGCATCAGTCTCAGTTTTTGAGCGAGCTCGTCGTCGTTTGTGACGACTGCTCCGCCTTCGAGTGAGTTGAGAAACTTCGTAGCGTGAAAGCTGAACACTTCCGCGTCGCCGAAATTACCGACCATGCGTCCTTTGTATGAACAGCCAAAGGCGTGCGCGGAGTCGAATAGCAGTTTGAGATGGTGTCGTCTTGCAACTTCGGAAAGGCCGTCGATGTCGCAGGGCTTGCCCCAAAGATGCACACCGATGATTCCCGTCGTACGGTCGGTGATTAACTTTTCAACTTCAGCGGGATCGAGTGAATGCGTGTCGGGATCAATGTCGCAAAAGACGGGCGTGATTTCCTGCCATTGTAGTGCGTTTGCAGTCGCCACAAACGTGAACGATGGAATAATTACTTCGCCCGTTAATCCGAGTGCGCGGATCGCGATTTCGAGACCGACGGTGGCATTGCACATCGCGATGCAGTGCTTGACGTTGATGACGTCGGCGATGCGCTTTTCAAAATCAGTAACATAAGCGCCGCCATTCGTGAGCCAGCGGCGATCGAAGATGTCGTTTATTTGTGCGATGAACTTCTCGCGGTCGCCGATGTTAGGTTGACCGACGTGTAAGACGTCTTTGAAGGCAGGCGTGCCGCCGAAGATTGCCAGATCGTCGACTTTTGACATAAACGATTTGTCCTTAATCGCCTGCATGCTATAGGGAAATGGAGACAGGATTTTCAGGATTAGCAAGATTAACAAGATAAATCCTGTGAATCCTGCAAATCTTGTTAATCCTGTCCCATCAACTCCGTGGTCCAGCGCAGCTTCGGCTGCACGACGCCCGGCTCGCGGCTGTACGAACTCACTTCGCGCGCCTGCAAATCGAGTATCTCAAACGACACCTTACTCTCGTAGCGATAAATCACGGAATTGCTGTCGCGCACCAGGAATATCACAAACCGGTGCCGCCCTGTATTCAACAAGTCTGCGGGAATCCGGCACGTGCAACGAAACAGACCCGCGGCAGTGTACGCATCAGTACCGGCAACGTCGTAGCCATTACCCGTCGTGAAGGCGATGATGTCCTGCTCGGTGTACAAGTGTAAAGCGAGATGCAGCCGCGCACCCGGAAGCAGATTCCAGTATTCAATCTCGATCACGAACGGCGTTTTCTTACTTAATGCTTCGGAAGAAACATCTTCAGGCCGCACACGGATCCGGTGCAGTCGCGCGATTTCATTTCCGGGCGCCGTCTCAACATCTTCCCAAACTTCCTCTAACTGTCTCGCAGTTCCTGACGTCAAATACTCCGCCACAACCGCATTTGCCGGCCCCTCTTTGGCGACTCGCCCCTGGTCCAACCAAATCGCACGCTGGCACAAACTCTGCACCGCCACCATGTTGTGACTCACAAACAGCACAGTGCGCCCCTGTGTCGCCACATTGCTCATCTTCCCCAAACACTTCTTTTGAAACTGCGCATCACCAACGGCTAAAACTTCGTCGATGATCAGTATTTCTGGTTCAAGGTGTGAAGCGACCGCAAAAGCCAAACGCATGTACATACCACTCGAGTAACGCTTCACGGGGGTGTCGAGAAACTTTTCAAGCTCCGAAAACTCGACAATCTGATCAAACTTGCGATCGATCTCGACGCGCTTCATCCCGAGCACGGCGCCGTTGAGATAGATGTTTTCACGGCCGGTCAGTTCGGGATGAAACCCGGTTCCCACTTCGAGCAGACTGGCGACACGGCCAAACAACTCGGCACGACCCGTCGTCGGTTGTGTAATGCGCGACAGAACTTTCAGCAACGTAGATTTGCCGGCGCCATTGCGTCCGACGATACCCAAAACCTCACCCGGCGCGACTTCAAAATTCAGGTCTTGAAGCGCCCAGATCATTTCGCGATCCGGTGTGCCGTTGTCGCCACGCAATCGCCTTAAGGGAGCGCGCACCGCCTCGGCCAGCGAATCGCGCAACGTGTCGTAAGCGCTCTCGCGTGAACCGAGTCGGTATCGTTTACTCAACCCTTCAACTCGAACGATCGGGTTCATTCCCCTCCTTGGAGTGCGCCAACTTGTTGACGCTTTGGTAAACAAGTCTTACAGCTAATAACAAAGCGCCAACAAGTTGGCGCACTCCAAGGAGTCGTCCAATTCAAGCAGCCTCCTTATAACACGTGCAAATATAATAGAAGTGGTACACCTGATGTACGGTGATGTCGCTAAGGCTGGCAGGTATCAACTCCACCGGACAGCGATGGATCACATTGTGGCTCGATAATACTTTCCGGAAATAAAGTCTTTCAACAAAGCTGGCCCGTTCGTAGAGCTGCTCGTCGAGGAAAAGCACGAGCGCGCGCGGCTTTGCGACGCGGGCCATCTCCTCGAGTGCGAGCCTTGGATTTGTGAATCCATTCAGCGCACCGTAGTTCAAAACAATATCAAATGTGTCGTTCGCAAAGGGCAGGCGTGTAGCGTCGCCAAGCACGAGTTCGACCGGCACCTGTCTTTCCGCCATCAGCTTTTGACCCTGCAAGAGCATCGTTTCTGACAGATCGAGACCTGTGTAGTCGGCCTCGAGATTCATCCAGCCGTGGCGATACAACGAGTTGCACGTGCCCGTCGAGATGTCGAGAAGTTGTAACCGATCGCCGCGGTTCGAGAGTTCTCGCAAAGCATCGGCGTGAACTTCGGGAAAACTTTTTGAAGGGCGGAAGCGGTTTCGCAGAAGAGATAATTTGACGGGTACAGCCAGCAGCAGCAGGTAAAACAGGTACGGATGCTTGAATAAAAAGAAGCCGATTGCGATAAGGATTAGTGCGACAACGATCTGCGCGATTAAACCGAATTCCAAGGATAAGAATCGAGCTTATTAAATAAGCAACAAGCGACACCAGGAAAAGAACAAACACACTGTAGAACAGCCACTCTTTCCAGGACATTAGTGCGGGACGCGCGGGCAGCGACAAGAACGGCATCACATGCTGGTAGTAAGTGCCGAGGAAGCCGTTATAAAACTTATCGCGCAGCTCTTTGTCTTTTTTTCCAAGTTCGCTTTCAACGTACAGTCGCGGAATACCGTTGACGGTGGTGTATTCCTTTCCGCAGTGTTCACACTTCCAGAGAGTGGATTGAATGCGTAACTCACTCCGCCGGCAGTTGGGACAAATATATTTGGAAAGGTTCACGATCGCGAGTCGAGCACAGCGTAGCCGATACCGGTCTTACCGAAGCCGTTGCCGTTATAGAAAAGATAAGTGCGGTCTTCGTGTTGGTAGACGTAACAGTATTCCATCATTTCTGAGTCCCAGCCACTCGCTGACCGCTCGATACCAACCTCATCATCGCGCCTGGTCCAGGTCAGTCCATCGGTCGATTCGGCATAACCAAGCCTGTAACTCTGCGCGGGATCGGTGCGGTAATCACGAACACCGCGATAGGAGTAGATCATCTTGTAAATGCCGGCATCCTTGTAAACGCAGGGACGGCCAATCGCACCGGTTTGTTCGTCGTAATCAATGCAAACGAGATTTGCTTTAGCCCACGAGATGGGATCCCACGAGTCTGCATACTTTACGTGATACCGGGGCTCAAGTCGCTCTCCACCGAGTTCCCAACCAGTGCACGACACATACCACATTCGCCATTCGCCTTCATTAAGTACGCACGGTGCAGTGTTGAAGAATGGTTCGTCAAGCGAACGATCGAGTAGTGGACCCTCGGAAACCTTTTGAAAGGTTTCGCCGCCATCGTCGCTAATAGCAAGACCTATCGAAAGATGATATGGAACACTAACGGTCACGTTCCAACCAATGTAATAGAGATACTTTTCCTCGCCTAGATTCCACAACCATGAAGGCATAATCCCGCTGTCGTCGAATGACCCGGGTTTACCGAGTGAGAGTATTGGTTTGTCGTGAACGTAGAGAACCTGCTCGGGTTTGTGAGCATCGACTTCGATATACGAGGTCTGCGAGCGACCATCTTTATCACGCGTCCCGAAATAGATTCGGAGCACCCCGTCACGCACTTCATCAACAACCGGAACTGAGGCGTGCGAGACCATCCAGTCGTAGTTTCGATCCGGTGCAAAGATGACACCCTTCTTTATCCAGTTCATAGGTCTGTTTGTTTTTGCCGCGGATTAACGCGGATAGACGCGGATCAGACCAGTTTTTCCTGATCTGCGTTCTTCCGCGTTCATCCGTGGCTAAAAATTCAGCTCCGTACTCGGCTTGTCACCTTTTTTCGCGGGATTACCTTTGTAGACGCCCCATGGCTCAGTGTTCAGGACGACTGCCGCGGCCATCGCGATAAACGAACCTTCGGCGATGTGAATACCGTCGCGTACGGTTGCGTTGACTCCAAAAAACGCAAACGGTTCGACCGTGCAGTGACCGGAAAGCACGACGTGCGACGTAAACGAAACGTGGTCCTTGATGACACTGTGATGACCGATGTGATTGCCGCTCCAAAGGACAACGTTGTTACCGATCGACGTAAACGGCTGAATCGTGTTGTCTTCGAGGATGAAACAGTTGTCGCCGATCTGAGCGCCGGGGAAGACCGTCGCCTTCGAGCTCACGTAGCTGACTAAGTCGTACCCTTTCTCTTTGATCTTCTGATAAACGGATTCGCGCAGTCTGTTCATGCGGCTCGGCGACATCGGAGCGAAGAATTTGAACTCCGCGGGCGGATAAGTCGCCTCGACATTCTCGAATGCGACAACCGGCAGTCCCTCGAACGTTTTTCCTTCAGGCATGTATTGCTCGTTAACGCTGAAAGCAATGACTTCATGCTCGCTGTCGTGTTCCAGGTAAAACTTCGCCAGTTGCGCAAAGTCCTGAACTCCAAAAATGATCACTTTCGCCATTGCTCAGTTGCTCTCGCGATAGACGTAGGTCGTGTACTCGTAAAGCCCGTAATCGTTTCGGAAAACAAAATTCCGTGTCAGTTCTTTTTTCAGAAACTCTGCAAGAGTATCAAATGGTAAGTGAAAAAGATCGTCGCGTTCCCAATCCACGTGCTTCGTCATCACGTTGAAAGCGATTCCGACGCGCGCGTGTGCAAAAACGCGCGTGATCAATTGCTTGAAGTAAGCAAGCATCTCGTCAAACGACAGTTCGCGTTTTTCGGTGAAGACACCGTTCAGCACGATGTAATCGAACTCGGGCAGCGACGCGCTGTCGTCGAGGAGATCGAGACAATAAAACTGGTTCTCGGGAAACTTACTTTGCGACAACTGTACGAACTTTTCCGACAAATCCAGTCCTGCGTACTGAATGTTCTTCAGGCCTTGCTGAAGAATGTAGTAGTTGAGGTGTGCGGCGCCGCAGCCGAAATCAAGCAGGCGGACGTTCTCGGTACGTGAGTCGGGTCTAATCACTTCGAGCATCACTCGATGACGCTTCTGAACGTCGCCGGCCTTGGGCCAGTCGACGCCGAGGTGTGAATCGCCGTGTTGCTCGAGACACGCTTCGTAGTGCGAAACAATGCGGAGATATTTTTTCTCCACCATTCAGCCAAACTCACCTTTTCGATAGCCGGGAAAATAGTCTGAAAGCCCGACGTTTCGGGCTCTCAACGCTTCGTCGTATTTCATCCGGTCAAAGATTCTGCCGCAGAAGTATGCCGGACGCGTGCCGTTGGCCCAACCGCGTTTGAAACGAGTCAGGCCGTCTGTTTGATTTGCCAGCCCGGCGCCGGCGCCAAGGTTGAGCCATCGCATGCCTTGATTCATGAAGTGATCGAGCACGCGCCAGAAGAGTGCAAACGATGCTTCCAACTCGTAACCCGTGTCGCTGTACGCACCGAGATGATAGTAAGCAACGCCGCGATCGGCGTACCACAAAGTCATACCGACTGTTTCGCCCGCATGAGTAGCACGGAACATAGAAATGCCCGGCACAGCCAGTTGTGCCTTGAACGAGTTTGCTGAAAACGCACTTAGACCATGAATACCGTGACGTTTGATCAAGTTAGCATAGAGATTGTTCCAGTCGTCAACGAAGCGTGAAGGATCGTCGCAGTGTTCGACGTTCACTCGCTCGAGGGCGCGTCGTGCTTTGCGTCGATGTTGTGGATCAACAAAAGAGTCTGGTGACTGCGACAGGTCAGTCACGAGGTGTTCCTTAAAGGGAACGTGCACGTCGGGAAAACATTTTTGCAGCAACTCCGGATCGTGATCGCCAAAAGGATCGGCGACCAGAGCGACACTAACCAGTTCCTCGCCAAGTTCATCCAGATCCTGATCGAGCTTCGACCAGTCATCACAGGCAAACAGCGGATAGCAGCCCATCACATCGCGGTATGCAGTGCCTGGAATCGCTCGCTCCAACAGCCAGCCTCCGCTGCGAGACAAATGCTTCAAAGCGCCGTATTCCTTCAACGCCTCCGCGTACCCACGATGCGAATAACCATCAGCCATTAGCCACAAAAAAGCACAAAAAGCACAAAAAACGAAATCAAATCTCATTTTGTGCTTTTTGTGCCTTTTTGTGGCTAGAGTTTTGTGGCTTCGAAGGTTCCTACCTCCGAGCGAAACTTAAATGCACTCTCTTCCTGGTCCACACTCGTCACGAAGATCACGGTTCCCGAGATCGCGTTTGCGGAAGTGAATCGTCCTTTGAACATCATCGTTCCGATTTCTCGACAACATGTGCCGAGTGGTAATTCAGTCTCACCTGAAAAGCTCACACGATCGTTCGTCAGTTGCGACCACACTCCGGGAACTGGCTCCACAACGGGTTTGTCATCCATGCCAGTGTCGAGCAGCTTGAACAGTCCCGCGCCATTCTCTTTCGCCTCGAATATCACATTCTTTTCGAGTCCCGACATCTTGAACTTCACCTTCCAGCGACCATTAACTTTTGCCGCCGGCGCTTGCACCAGAACCAATGACGATAGAAGTAGAGCCAATAGAAATTTCATAAGTCGTCCTTAGAAAATGATAAGGCGGCTAGTCGTAACTAGCCGCCTCATCTTAGGCCATCTTTCCAAAAAGGAAAGTATTAGGCACCCGGGCCAACCGGCAGACAGCCCGCACAACCGTCAGTACCGTTACCCAGGATTGAGTTGTTACCGAAGGTGTTGACCACGCCACCAGTACTAATCAACACGCCATTGCTCGTGTTGCGATCAATCTGGTTCTGGTTGATGGTGACGCCTGAGGCTCCCAGGTTACCAGCGTTACCAGCTCTGACGCCGGCGCCGCCGTTGTGGGAGATCTGGCTATCCCAAATGAACACGTTCACGAGAGCGGCACCTGCTGCATCCGCGAACACGCCGTTCGTAGTGTTGTTGGAGAATACGCAGCTGCGAGCCGTGACTCGCGTGCCCGAGCGGGCGTGGAGTCCGTTACCGTTGCCGGATAGCCGCACGTTATCCAACGTAACGGTGACGTTGCCAGTCGAACTGGTCGTATTGATTCCGTCGAGCGTGTTGTCACGAATAACGGTGTTCCGGACGTTAAGCGCAAGTCCTGTCGACGAAGTTTCATTGACAGTAATCCCGTTGCCGGTATTGAACCTGAAGATGACGCAATCCTCCACGTTCACTGTCTTGGCTTGTAGGACGTTGATGCCATTTATGCCGTTACAGAAACCGTTAATCGAGATACCTCTGATGGTGACCACGTCAGTGGCGGCGGCGTTGATAGTGATCCCATTTACGAGGGAGGCCAGAATCGACGCCATTTGCCCGGTACCATCGAGCGTGATTGATTTGGTGATCGTCACTGCACCGAAACCACCTGGATCGAGGGCATCAATCTCGCCGCAGGCCGCGGTCTTGGAGATGGCGCCAGCCCAGGTTTTGCATGGGGCAGTACGGCTACAGGGATTAACGTCGTCCCCAACGCCGGACACCCATGTACGGGAGGCTTGGGCCTGGGCGATCGAGACTGTAGCAAACATGAAGATCGCGATTGCCATAACCTTGATCGTGAACCGAAACTTACTCATTTTTAGTCTCCTTTAGTTGAAGGTCGTGGGGGGCCATCAGTAGAACAAGGGTTTGTGTTTCTGTTCACTGTTGCGCCGAATTTCCCCGCAGTTGAATAGAGAGTATTTGGTCATTGAACTTATTAATTTAGTTGACCATTCCTCGATGAAAAATCGCGCAGGGGCGGCGTCGAGAGCAGTTGACGCCGCCCGCCCGAGACTTGCTTATTTGAACTTGAACTTCGCTGTATGAACTGTGCCGTCCCTGAGTGTTACTGTGAGCTGACGGCATGTGTTCTTCCAGGAGCTCTCTGTCTTCCAAGTGTATTTATACCGATCCGTAGTCGAGTCGTAACTGAGCGAGCTTTGGCCCGCAGTTTCAGTTTCTTCGACGGGAGCGACCGGGTCACCACTGTTGCAGCTGATCTGCACCGAGCTTGGCGAGCCCGCCGCAAAGATGTTCAATCCCTGATTGCCACCCAGGCTGAATTTAACTGGCGCTGCCTGGCCGGCCTTCATTTCATTGAACGCGGGCGGGTTGTCAATAGGTGCGAAGAAACCAGTGAAGTTGTAAGGCGATACCTCTACGGTCCTTACTTCGGTGTCACTGTGTCCCGACGGATCACTCACCGTATAAGTTAACGCGTAAAAACCAACGGTGTTGGTATCAACGCTTCCTGTTACGACAATTGACGACGTCAGGTCACCCGCACATCCATCCGACGCAGTCGCACCGGGATCGGTAAAGACTGTGCCGAATCCAACCACCATCGGATTAGCACCGTTGAGCGTAATTACCGGCGCAACGGTGTCCTCTACAGTCACTATTCGGGTCACCTCGGTCGTAAAGCCGTTGGCAGACGCCGAATAGGTGACCGTGTAGATTCCGGGCGCGTTTGGATTCGCGGCCCCGGTTGTAGTTACCGTCACCGGGTTGCCGCAAACTGTTGCGGTGGCGCCGGGATCGGTAAAGGCGGTTCCACACTCGAGGGTGATTTGGTCATCGCCGTTGAGCGTGATTGTTGGCGGAACATTGGAGGTACCTGGCTGGTCTACTTCGTCTTCCGGGAACGTTCCAACCACCACGGTTCGAGTCGCGGTCGATTGGTTGGTTCCGTCAGTCGCCGTGTAAGTGACAGTGTAGGTACCGGCTATAGCCGGGTTGACGGAAGTTGCTCCACCTGGTCCAGAGATCGTGGTTGTAACCGGTTTCGGACCCGCGCAGGAATCGAAGGCCGTTGCGCCGGGATCTACAAACGGCGAGCATGAGCCTTGTTGAATTCTGTATGGGTTCGCGCCGTCGACCGTAATCGCGGGCCCTTCAGTGTCGGTGACATTGAGGGTGCGAGTGGTCGAAACCGAGTTCGCGCCTTCAGTCGCCGTGTAAGTGGCAGTATAGGTTCCAGCAACAGGCGCCTCATCATTAAAACCACCGGTATAGGTAACTGTAACTTCAATGCTCTGACCTGCGCCATCGATTGCGGTTGCTCCGGGATCGCCGAATCGCTGGCCGCACTCCAACGTCAACGTGTTCGCACCGTTAAGCGAAATCGACAGCGCGCCGGGGTTATCAACCGTTACCAGAAAACTGCTAGCCGCTCCGGTTTGAGCGGTACAGATCACGGTCGTTGTTCCCACTGGGAAGAATGAGCCGGAAGGCGGATTACAGCTGATTGGAGGAATCGTCTCGCCGCCCTCGCCAGTGGACGCAGTACCACAGTCGCCTGTTCCAGCCGGCGTGGTATAGGTCACCACTGCACCCGCCTGACCCGAGTCCGCGCTCACCGTGATGTTTTCCTGAGTGGCGAGCTGGCAGGGAGTGTTAAGAACGTCTACGGTCGCTGTCGAAGTATTGTTGTCCTCTTCGTTTGGATTCGGAGGATCGGTTGTGCCGCTGGAGACGGTCGCCGTGTTCGAAATCACGGTTCCGTTAGCAACGTTATCAATTTGATAGGTAGCAAGGAAGAAGGCTGTCTCCCCGCGTCCAAGGCTGGTGATGGTACAGACCGTAGAACCAGTCTCGTTTACGTTTGGAAATGTACAATTGAATGTTGGTCCACCGAGTTGATCGAATGATTGGAATGTCGTGTTTGCGGGAACAACATTCGAGAGCTGCACGGAACTAGCCGCGCTTGGACCATTGTTGGTTACCTGAATGGAGAAGATAGCCTGGCCGCCGGATGACGCAGTACTGGAAACCGCACTGTTCGAAACGCCTAAATCAGCGGTTGGGTTAGTTTCATCAACAACCGTAAAAGTAGTGATCGCCTGCACGGTTCCGCCGATTGGCTCGAAAAGAATTACGCGCCAGTCACCCAGGTTCGAATTCGCATTCAGCGTAAAAGTCGCGCTGCCGTTAGTCCCCGTGACCGCAGCGCTCTGAACCGCGACGAAACGTGCGTTGGACCAGATAACTCTCCAACCTGCGCTTGCGCCCGTGTACTTCGCGCAAACAGTCAGGTCCGTATCCTGGACATTGAAAACCGGCTTGGGATCCGTGCAGTTGCTCGCAAACGTTGCCACCGTCGGTGCAGCGGCTTGCGGCATTAAGAAGTTGAAATTTCTAAATACGACACTTTCAGGCGAGGAAAATGTCGAGTTATCAAGCTTATGTGTAATTAGATTTCTATCAATGGGCGTTGTGGGAGAAGAGGCCGATCCAATAAAAAGTGGGACGGCCAGAAGCGCCCCAACAACAATGAAAACCGCGAGAAACAGGTACCGCGGTCCACTGTAAAGGGATCTAGTATTCGAGGGCGAAGCATTGATCATTCTGGGTTTTCTCCTTGAGGACTGATTCGATGATGTCTCACGCGAGGAGACCCGGGCCCTTGTGCCCGATTAAAAAGGAAGAACTTATCGCCGGATTTAGTCTGCGAAAATTACTAGCAGTGGCTTTAGTCTGAAAAGTGGCCAGACACTATGACCAGCGTTTACCAGTCAATAGTTAGAATGAAACTTTGCATGGAGTGGACCGCACATCTAGCTCCACTAGCTCTGAGCGAGGGGGTCACGCGACCTTTAGGCTCTTAAAAGCGGGGGATGTAATAGTCGATTTTCCCGTTAAGGTCAAATTGCAATTCGATTGCGTTTTTGTTTCGACGCTCAGAGGCGTGTATCTTAACACCGCTATTTTCGGTTGAAAATTAATTCTATGAAAACTTTTTTCGTGACAGGTGGTGCGGGTTTTATTGGGTCTTGTTTTGTTCGGCTGCTGCTCGACGAAATTCGGGATTGCCGCGTAGTTAACATGGATGCCCTTACGTATGCGGGTAACCCTGATAACCTCGAAGAACTTGATTCCAGCAGGCACCGGTTTGTTTGCGCGAACATCGCCGACGCACCGGCTGTACTCGCAAACCTGAACCACAACACCGATGTGATTGTGAACTTTGCTGCCGAGTCGCACGTGGATCGGAGCATTGCTTCAGCAGACGAGTTTCTCAAAACCAATATTATTGGCACACAGGTCCTGCTTGACGCTGCGCGGGCCAAAGGCGTGAAGCGTTTTGTGCAGGTTTCGACTGACGAAGTGATGGGAAGTTTGCCTGAAAACGACGACAGTTTCTTTGCCGAAACGTCACCCTTCGCACCGAACAGTCCTTACGCTGCTTCCAAAGCAGCGGCGGAACACCTCGTTCGTGCTGCCCACCATACGTTCGGCCTCGACACGATTACGACGCGCTGCGGGAACAATTACGGACCACGACAGTTTCCCGAAAAGTTTTTGCCGCTCCTGCTCGCAAATGCGATGAGCGACCAACCGATCCCGGTTTACGGCGACGGTATGAATGTCCGCGATTGGATCTACGTCGAGGATCATTGTCGAGCGATTCTCGCGGCGATCGAAAAAGGACGACCGGGCGCTGTTTACAATATCGGCGCCCGCAATGAACGCAGAAATCTTGATGTTGTTGAGAACGTGCTCGACGTGCTTGGTAAACCGCGCAGTCTCATTAAGTTCGTCAAAGATCGTCCGGGACACGATCGCCGTTATGCGATCGATCCGTCGCTGGTTGAGAAAGAACTCGGTTGGAAGCCGCGAGAAACGTGGACGAGCGGTCTGAAAAAGACTATCGATTGGTACCGCGAAAATGGGCAGTGGATAGAAAAAGTCAGAAATCCAGCTTATCGAGAGTATTACAAAGCCCAGTATGGAACTGAGGTCATAGCGGATTGAAAATACTGATTACGGGAGCGAAGGGCCTGGTAGGAAGTGCGCTCACGGAGCATTGTTCGGCCAACGGTGACGCTGTCTTGGGCTACGCTCACAAGGGACTCGATATAACTGACGCCGTCGCGGTTGAGTCGTTAGTCGTCAATGATCGTCCCGACGCCGTAATAAATTGTGCTGCGTGGACCGATGTTGATGGTTGTGAAACCGACCCCGAAAAAGCACGGCAGGCAAATGCGCTGGGACCAGAGAACCTCGCTCGAGCCGCCCTTAAAGCAAACGCGGCTTTTGTCACAATCTCCACTGACTACGTTTTCGATGGCGAAAAAGAAGGTTTTTACACACAGCGCGACCAGCCACGACCGATAAGCGTCTACGGACGCTCCAAACTCGAAGGTGAGCGAAGGGCACAGGAAGCAAACGCGCGGACGATTGTGGTTCGATCGGGATACATCTTTGGACCGGCGGGCAAAAATTTTCTGAGCACGGTTGTTGCGCGAGCGAAACGTGGGGAGAAGTTAACGGCGATTGCTGATTATTGGGGGACGCCGACGTACGGCCACGATCTGGCTGTAAGGTTGCGCGAGCTCGCGGCGCTGGATTTACCCGGGGTGTATCACGTCGTGAATTCGGGTGACGGAGCCAGTTTTGAAACATTTACCCGTGAGGCGTTGAAATTGGCTGGATTGAACAGCGACACACTCGGAGTTGTCAGTGGCGCTGAACTCAACAGGCCCGCCCCCCGACCACGAAATTCAAGATTAAAATGCCTCCTCTCGGAAGCCCTCGGCCTCCCCCCTCTCCCCCACTGGCAGGACGCCTTGTCTCGTTTTGTATCCGCAGATTACACAGATTCATGATTCAATCTGTGTAATCTGTGGATACTTTTGCTATTATCCTGAACCTCTAGCTGTGTGCGTTTGTTAACTTATTTACCCTGTCTTTACGAGAGCCGGAACACATGATGTCGCAAGATAACCGTTTGATGCCCATGCCTTCGGTCGAGCGTGGCCTTGATAGACCGCTCACCGATGTCAGCCAGGTCAGGTCCTACGGGCCGGCCGCCACCGAGCCCAACCAGCTCCGCGATTACTTATTCGTGGTGCTCAAGCGAAAATGGCTAATCATTAGCCTCTGCCTCGTGGTCACTTCGCTCGTTGCCGTGCAGATGTTTCGCCAGCCTTCGATCTACGAAGCAGAAACGACCATCAGGATCGAACAGCGAGCATCGAATGTCCTGCAAACAAAAGATTTCGTGCTCAATGCCCAGCCTGACGCGAATTTCTGGGGCACGCAGATCAAGCTATTACAAAGTCCCGCGCTCGCCCGCCAGGTCGCTTTGAGTTTGGACCTGCAACACAATCCAAACTTCTTTGGCAGTGGCACGCAGGGAGGAATCTTCACGGCGCTCCGACGTATGGTCTCCGGCGAGAAGAAACCGGCGGCTGTTCCGGCCAAGGCGCCAGGCGGTCTGGAAGTAGTCGGCCAGACACAACTGCAGGAAGATCCACTGTCACCGGAAGAGCTCTCCGCACTCGAGCCCTATGAAGACGCGATCATCGGCGCAGAAAAGGTTGAAGGAATCGTCGGCACCAACCTTTTCAATATCAAGTATCGCCACACGGATCCGGAGATGGCTCAGAAGGTGGCCAACGCGCTCGCAGAAGTTTTTCAGGCCAACAACGTCGAGCGCGCAACGCAGAACTCAAGTAAGGCCGGAGACCTGTTGGCTCGTGAGATCGCTTCGCTTCAGGAAAAGATCAGGCACGACACGGAATCTCTGTTCAACTACGCGCGTGAAAAAGGACTCCGACCGACTCTGGACAGCTCACTCGACGTCGAGGGACAACGCCTGCAGGATTTGAGTAAGCAATTGCTCGCGGCAGAAGACAAGCGAAAGAATGCGCAGGCAATCTATCTAAATGCAAAAGCTTCCAGTGACACGAATTCAATTCCCGAGGTGCAGAAATCAGAGCGCATCATCACTATGCAGGGCAGGCTGTCGGAGCTAAAAGAGAAAAAGGCTGCGCTGCTGGTGACCTATAAGGAGGAATGGCCGGAGGTCAAGAAAACTCAGGCGGCAATCGAACGTCTCGAGGCTGAGCTGGGTAAAGCTTCAAACGAAGCTATCGGCATGCTGAGGGCGGATTACGAAGCTGCCCAGGCGCATGAAAACAGTCTGCGCCAGATGTACATGCAGCAGCGCGGCGTCACCGACCAGCAAACGCGCGATCAGATCGAGATGGCGGCTTACACTCAACGACTCGAAACCAACAAACAGTATCTGAATACCTTGCTGCAGAAACAGCGCGAGGTGCAGATCGCTCAGGGTGATAAAGGCAGCGAAGTCAGAATTGAAAACTATAGTCGCGTGCCACGTGCGCCGGTAGGACCAGCTCGGCTGCGAAATGTCATGATCGCTTTGGCGTTGTCGCTGGTCGCTGGAATCGGTCTGGCGTTCCTGCTCGACTTCCTCGACGACACAGTCAAGTCGATCGACGACATCGATCGTTACATTCATCTGCCTGCGCTCGCGATGATCCCGGCGAGTCGCGGTGGTGTGCGTTTGAAAGGACTTCCACAGGCGGCTAGTCCCGGACCTTCAGAAAGTACAGCGCTGGCAATGATCGACGACGTGCGATCGCCGATAGCTGAGTCGTATCGTCACTTAAGAACGTCGTTGTTGTTGTCGTCTGCGGGACAACCGCCGCGGACAATTCTCGTCACGTCAAGTCAACCTTCAGAAGGAAAGACGACGACGGCGATCAATACCGCGTTCATGCTGGCACAGACGGGCGCCGAAGTTCTCATCATCGATTGCGACCTGCGACGGCCACGTTTGCACAGTCAATTTGAAGTCGGAAATTCGAAAGGTTTGACAACCTGGTTATCAGGAGAAAGAAATCTCGACAACCTGTTACAGACCTGCGCGCGAACTCCTAATCTTAAGATTTTGACTTCTGGTCCGGTGCCGCCGAATCCGGCGGAGTTACTCGGCTCAGAGGAGATGCGTAAACTCTTAGCGCTTTTGAGCGAGCGATTCGCCCACATTATTATCGACTCGCCTCCTGCGATTTCATTCACTGACGCTTCGATTCTGTCGACGATGGTTGACGGCGTAATGCTGGTGGTCCACGGCGGCAGAAGCTCGCGCGCGGTTGTGCGCAGGGCGAAACAGCAGTTGCTGGACGTGGGCGCACACATTTTTGGTGTGGTGCTGAATAATGTGAAGCTCGAGTCGCAAGACTACTACTATTCCGGCTACTACTCGAACTATTACTCCGACACGGAAGGCGGGCGAGGTGCTTCCGCGGGTGAGACCGCCTGATTCTCTCTAAACCATCCACAGATTACGCAGAAATGAATCTGTGAAATCTGTGGATGGGTCTCCTTTATATGAACGTTCCTTTGTTGGACCTCCAGGCGCAGTATGTCTCGCTTCGAGATGACTTGCACCAGGCAGTAGAACGCGTGATGAGTTCGCAGCGCTTCGTTCTGGGAGACGAAGTGCGCGGCCTGGAAAAATCAATCGCAGATTACTGTCAAACGAAACACGGCGTAGGTTGTGCGTCGGGCTCGGATGCTTTGTTGCTCGCTCTGATGGCTCTTGACGTTAAAGCCGGCGACGAAGTGATCACAACACCTTTCTCGTTCTTTGCGACGGCAGCGTGTATCACGAGACTCGGTGCGCGTCCGGTTTTTGTCGACATTGATCCTCGCAGCTACAACATCGATGCATCGCAAGTTGCTGATGCGATCACAACTCGAACCAGGGCCATCATGCCTGTGCATCTTTACGGGCAATGTGCGGCGATGGATCCATTGCTCGACGTCGCGAAGCGTCGCGGTGTACCTATCGTTGAAGATGCTGCGCAGGCTATTGGTGCTACCGACAACGGGCGGCCCGCGGGTTCGATGGGCTTGATCGGATGTTTCAGTTTTTATCCGACGAAGAATCTCGGCGGCGCAGGTGATGGCGGGATTCTGACAACGAACGACGATGAAACTGCCGTGCGTCTACGTCGACTTCGCGCGCATGGTGGCGCGAACGAATACGAACACGACGAAGTCGGAATCAACAGTCGTTTGGATGAATTGCAGGCTGCGGTATTGCGAGTAAAGTTTCCGAGTCTCGATCGCTGGTCGGAAGAGCGAGCGCAAAAGGCGGCGTTGTATTCAAAGCTGCTGAGTGAGGCTGATTTAAGTTTTCCTTTAGTAACGCCCCACGTAAGAGAGGACGGGCGCCACATCTTTCATCAGTATGTGATTCGCGTTCCCGGAAACCGCGACGCGCTCATCGAACACTTAAAAGCGCGTGGCATTGGCACTAAAGTGTATTATCCGATTCCGCTTCACCTTCAGGCGTGTTTCAACTACCTCGGATACCGAGAGGGCCAGTTTCAGGAGTCGGAAAGTGCCGCTAAAGAAACGCTCGCGTTGCCCATTTATCCGGAACTGACAAATGAGCAGCAAGTCTATGTCGTCGATTCGATCAGAGGGTTTAAATAATACGTGAAATCGGACGCCTCTTTGGAGTGCGGTACCTTGGTACCGCTTTGGTAAATTACCAAAGCGCCAACAAGTTGGCGCACTCCAAATAGTGAATAAATGTCGCTAAAACTCAGCATCATTACACCTTCATTCAACCAGGGTCGTTTTCTGGAAGAGACGATTCTGTCTGTACTGAAGCAGGGTTATGAGCCGCTCGAATACATCGTCATCGACGGTGGCAGCACCGATGAAAGTGTTTCCATCATTCAACGCTACGAAGACAAGTTAGACTACTGGGTAAGTGAAAAAGATCGTGGCCAGGTTCACGCGATAAATAAAGGCCTCGAACGAGCTACCGGCGACATCCTCGCATTCATCAACAGCGACGATGTTTATCTGCCCGGCGCATTCAACGCGGTGATGAATTACTTTGCCGACAATCCTAAATGCGAGTGGGTTTGTGGCGACACACTCATGTTTGGCGAAGGCCACGAGACGCACATGATTCATGCACGAGTGCCGGAGTCTGCCGCACACTGTTTGTCGTGGGCTTATCGTGCGCCACAGCCGGGTCATTTTTGGAAACGAGAACTCGTTAGTTCTGGATTTCAGGAGCGCTGGAACTACGACTTCGATCACGATATGTACGTACGCCTGCTGCTCGCTGGTCATAAATGTGAATACTTGCCGTTGCCGATGGCAGCGTACCGGCTGCACGAAGTGAGTAAGACAGTTGCAGAAGGACATCGTCAACTCGAAGAGTTTGATCGGATCGCTGAATTCTACGAGCCACAGTTGCAAGGCGCCGATCAACGATGGTGCAAGGCTACGAGGTTTCTGCGACTTTCGTACGCAGCCAGCGAGGCCGGACGCAAGTCCGAGGCGGCCAGTTGGCTAATGCGGGCCTTCGCCACTCATCCCGAAGGCGTGTTGAATCGACCGTTCTGGGGATGCTTGAGACGACTTGCCGTAAGTAGTAATGGCGGTTAATACGGACAGGATTTACAATCCGGTCCAACCTATCTTGTTGGAGAAAATTTATTAATGTCAGAAAAGACCAAAGTCCTAGTCACAGGAGCGGGTGGATTTATTGGCCATCACCTGACGAAGTATCTGATCGACCGCGGATATTTTGTCCGCGGCGTTGACATCAAGGAACCGGAATACGAGTCGACTGCCGCGGACGAGTTTTTACTCCTCGATCTTTCCAAGGAGGAAAACTGTTTGCAGGCGACCGAAGGCATGGATCAGGTGTATGGGCTCGCAGCGAACATGGGGGGCATCGGATTCATCGAGAACAACAAAGCCGTCATTGTTCGCGACAATACATTCATCAATCTGCACACCATCGAAGCCGCGCGCGCTAACGGAGTCAAACGTTATCTCTACACCTCGAGCGCGTGCATTTATCCCGGCTACAAACAGAAGGAAACGGACATCTCGCCGTTGCGCGAGGACGACGCCTATCCGGCCGATGCCGAAGACGGATACGGCTGGGAAAAACTCTACATGGAAAGAGTTTGCCGGCACTACACCGAAGACTTCGGACTCGACACACGCGTAGTCAGGTTTCACAACATCTTCGGCCCGCTTGGCACGTATGACGGCGGACGTGAAAAGTCGCCCGCAGCGATCTGTCGCAAAGTCGCACTGGCAGAAGACGGCGACGAGATCGAAGTGTGGGGCGATGGTGAACAAACGCGCTCTTATTGCTACATCGACGACTGTGTCGAAGGCATTTATCGCCTGATGCAGAGCGATCATCGCGACCCAATCAACCTGGGCCAGGATCGGATGATCTCGATCAATGAGCTGGTGGAGATCGTTTCAAAAATCGCCGGGAAGAAGATCCGTAAACGCTACGACCTGACAAAGCCCCAGGGTGTTAGGGGTCGCAACAGCGATAACACACGTTTGCGCGAAGTGTTGAATTGGGAGCCGTCGATCTCTCTGGAAGACGGATTGAAGATCACTTATCACTGGATCGCCGGTGAGCTCGAAAAGCAGAGAGTCCCGGAGAAGGCTCTCGTAACCAGCTGACACTTCCGGCTGTTCAAAGGTGAGCGATCAAGAGGTCTCACGCAAAGGCGCAAAGGAAGGCCGCAAAGGTTTCGAGCCGGTTTCTTCTTCGCGCCTTTGCGTGAGACCTGCTTTGATTAGAGACATATGCAAGTGAGTGTAGTCATTCCTGTTCGGGATGAGGAAAACTCGATCCGCGAGCTGCTCGACAGCCTGCTCCGACAAACGCGCCCGCCCGACGAAGTCGTGATCACTGACGGTGGTTCGACCGACGCCACGCCGCAGATTATCGAAGAGTACATTCGAAACGGAGCCCCCGTGCGACTGATTCGCGCGGGAGCAGCCTTGCCGGGACGCGGCCGTAATCTCGGCGCCGCTCAGGCAACTCATGAGTGGCTCGGTTTTACTGATGCCGGCATTCGTCTCGAAAACAACTGGCTCGAAGCCCTCGTCGCAAAAGCCGAAGCAGACAACGGCGTCGACATTGTTTACGGTTCGTGGCAGCCTGTAACCGATACATTCTTCAAACAGTGCGCAGCCCTCGCTTACGTGCCTCCACCCACACCGCATGCTGGAGTCATCACACGACCACGCTTCATCGCGTCGACGTTGTTGCGTCGCGAAGCGTGGCAGGCGGTAAACGGTTTTCCCGAAGAGCTTCGTTCGGCTGAAGATCTGATCTTCATGGATCGAGTAGAGAATGCGGGCTACCGTTTTGTGTTTGAGCCGCGTGCGCAAGTGCATTGGGATCTTAGACCAACACTTTGGGCGACTTTCAAAAGATTCGTCGTTTATTCTCGCAATAACATTCGCGCCGGACTGTTTCGGCGGTGGCAGGCGACAGTTCTGTTTAAGTATTACGGAGTTCTGGCAATCCTGCTCGCGGCCGTGTTGATCTTCAGACCGTCGCTGATTTGGTTTCCGGTCGCCGCCTGGCTCTTTTTGTTAGCGACGCGTGCAGCGGTTGCGATCAGGCGAAATCGATTTTGTTATCCTGCCTCTTTTTTCCAGAACGTTTTGCGCGGGGCAATGGTGATGTCGTTGATAGCGGTGCTGGATGCGGCTGCGATTATCGGCAGCATTCAGTGGTTGTTGCTGGATTGTTTTCGCTGGAGTAGAAAGACTCCAGTGGAGGCAGGCAATGGCGCTTGAAGGCCGTCGCGTCTTGTTTATTTCCTACAATGGAATGCTTGACCCGCTCGGCCAGAGTCAGGTGCTTCCTTACTTGCGCGAGCTTGCGCGCCGGGGAGTTCGATTTACGTTGTTGAGTTTCGAACGCGATAAAGCGTTCGAGCCGCAGGGCATCCTAGAATGCGAACAACTTCGGGAGAAACTAAAAGCGCAGGGCATCGAATGGCATTGGCTGCGTTATCATCAGCGGCCGTCTATACCAGCGACGATGTACGACGTGATGGCGGGCTATCGCAAAGCTGCCGGGCTCGTGAGACGTAATCGCATCGAGATGATTCACGCGCGCGGCCATATCCCTGCGACTATCGCGCTCGCGCTGAAGCGGCGTTTCGGGACGAAGATGATCTTTGATTTGCGTGGGTTGATGGCGGAAGAGTATGTCGACGCAAACCACTGGCGCGAAGGAGGGCTGCCCTATCGTCTCACGAAGGCCGCAGAGCGCCGCATTCTTACTTCAACCGATGGTATCGTGACGCTGACTGAGCGCATCTGGCCAATCATTAAAGAATGGGAAGGCTTGCGCGGTCGGGCCGTGCAGCACGAAGTGATTCCGTGTTGCGTCGATCTTTCATTATTCGAGTTTAGCGCTGAAGATCGAGCGCGGCGTCGTGCTGAGCTGGGTCTTGCCGATCGACTCACGATGGTCTACAGCGGCTCGCTTGATGGCTGGTATCTGACTGAAGAGATGGCTGACTTTTTTGCGAATTATCGCAAGCGTGACGCACAGGCGCATCTGCTTTGGCTGACGACGGGTAGTCACGATCGAGTCAGAGAGTTAATGGCCGCTCGGAATATCGCTGCGCAGAATTTCAGCGTGCTCGCAGTTGCGTCGGCGGACGTTCCTTCGTACCTTGCTGCGGCAGACGTCGGATTGGCGTTCATCAAGCGCTGCGTTTCGAAGATTGCGTCGTCGCCGACTAAGAATGGTGAGTATCTTGCTTGTGGATTGCCATTAGTGATAAACGCTGGCGTCGGGGACTCTGATACGCTGATAAACGACTGGAAAGCCGGCGTGTTGATCGATGAGTTTACCGACGAGGCGTTTGCGGAAGCTGGCCGTGAGGTTGATGCTGCTGTGGGTGATTCGAAGGCAAGAATTCACGCGAGATCCGTGGCGGAAAAGGTTTTTGATTTGAAGATTGCTGGGGAACGTTACGCGGCGCTTTACGAGCGGGTATTGGGACAGGATTAGCAGGATGTTTCAAGATTGACAGGATTAAATCTTGTCCATCCTGAAAAATCCTGTAAATCCTGTGAAGCAACCGTTTGATGTCAGACGATCTGGACAAATTACTGGAAACCCTACGCTGCCCGAGTTGTCGCGGGGAGCTTTCCTACGCGAAAGAGTTGATCTGCACTCGCTGCGGTAACTCTTATCCTATCGTCGACGATATCCCACGGTTGCTGCTCCCAAACATGCGCGACGCGTTGACGGGCGAAGGAAAAGCAACCGTACACGACGAGACGCAAGCCGAAACTGCATTGAGTTTTGGTTACGAGTGGAAAAGTTTTCCGGAAATGTACGCGGAATGGGAGAAGCAGTTTCTCGACTACATGCAACCTCACGCCGCCGACTTCTTTCCCGGAAAGAAAATACTCGATGCAGGTTGTGGCAATGGACGCTTTGCTTACTACGCCGCCAAGTATGGCGCCGAAGTCTGGGCCATAGATCTCGGACCGGCAGTCGAAGTAGCACGACGAAACACCGAGTCGAGAAACGTTCACGTGGTCCAGGCCGATTTACACAACCCGCCTTTTGCCCTCGAGAGTTTTGATTTCATCTACTCGATTGGCGTGCTGCATCACCTTCCCGATCCCGAAGCAGCGTTTCAAAATTTATTGCGCTTCTTGAAACCCGGCGGCGTGGTGCAGATTTATCTCTACTGGAAGCCGGAGCAGCGACCGATCAAAGCGGCGATGTTATCGGGTATTTCCGCAGCTCGCAGGGTCACGACACGCTTGCCGCACAGCGCCGTTCACCTGCTCGCATACCCGACCGCAGCGGTAGCGTTTGCGTTTTTTGTCTGGCCCTACAGAATTTTGAAGAAGATTCCGATCTTCAATCGCGTCGCAGAAGAAATTCCGCTGAAACAATACGCGTACCTGCCGTTTCGAGTATGCGTTAACGATCAACTCGACCGCTTCTCAGCGCCGATTGAGAATAGATACACGCGAACTGACGTACAGAACTGGCTCGCGCGTGCATCACTCGAAGCCGCAAGTGTCGGTGAAAATTTTGGATGGATCGCCACCGGAAAGAAAGCCGGTTAGGTTTTTGACACGATAGACACGCTATACTAAACGACTCAATCAACTGAAACATATGCACGTTCTCGCTCTTGTACCCGCGCTCTACGACACCTCCCCTGGCCAGCGTTATCGCCTTGAACAGTGGGAACCTCTCCTGCGTGAACGAGGCGTCGAAATCACTTACGCGCCGTTCGAGGACGAAGAACTGCACGCACTTCTCTACAAACCGGGCCTGCTGCCTCAGAAGTTAAAACTCGTGACGCGTGGTCTAAACCGGCGATGGTCACTGGTCAGAAAAGTAAAAGACTACGATCTCGTCTACATTCTGCGTGAAGCCGCTTTGCTTGGTCCACCGGTGTTTGAAAAGCTGATCCATCAACGACGTGTACCGATCGTGTTTGATTTTGACGATGCGATTTTTGTCTCGTACCGGAGTCCGTCAAACGGTTATTTGAGTTATCTGAAGTTTGCGTCTAAAACAAAAACGATTTGCCGGATCGCCTCGCACGTGATGGTTGGTAATCCTTACCTCGCGGAATATGCGGGACAGGTCAACGATCGTGTGACGGTGATTCCCACCACTATCGACACGGAAAAATATCGCGTGCCGCAACGCACCGAAAAGAGTGGTCCACCAGTGATCGGTTGGACCGGCAGTCACAGCACGGTTCAGCATCTCGATACCCTGCGAGGCGCACTAAAGAAACTCGCGGAGCGTGAATCGTTTCGTCTGCGCGTCATCGGCACTCCAACATACGACTGCCCGCCAGTTGACGTTGAAGCAATGCGCTGGCGTGCTGAGACAGAGCTCGACGACCTGAATGCCATCGATATCGGCGTGATGCCGCTGCCTGACGATCGTTGGAGCAAAGGAAAGTGTGGTCTGAAAGCGCTTCAGTTTATGGCGCTCGGAATTCCGACGGTCTGTTCACCGGTTGGTGTTAATACAGACATCATTCAGGACGATCAGAACGGCTTCATCGCCGGTACTGAAGATGAGTGGGTCGAAAAGCTCACACGCCTGTTGCGTTCGCACGAGCTACGCCAACGGCTGGGCAACGCGGGCCGTGTTACTGTAGAACAGAAATACTCAGCCATAACTCAAACGCCGCGCGTCTATGAGATCTTCAAGTCCGTTCTACGTGATGCTAAAGAGCCGGTTGATGCTGTCGTGCGATCGGCAGCCACGGAGAATCGCGGTTAATACAGGGAACCAGGAGTCAATTGTTGGAAAAAGCTAATGTGCTGGTTACTGGTGGCGCCGGTTTTATAGGCTCTCACCTCGTGGATGCTCTTGTGGATCGAGGGCATCGTGTGCGCGTGCTCGACGGGCTTGTGGCCCAGGTGCACGGTGAGAATGCCGTGCCTGCTTATTTGAATCCGGCAGCTGAATTCGTCCAGGGTGATGTTTGCGATCGACAGATTGTCGATAAGGCGCTCGAAGGCATCGATGTGGTTTACCACGAAGCGGCTGAAGTCGGCGTGGGCCAATCGATGTATGAGATCGAACGATACGTTCGTGCCAATGATCTCGGTACCGCTGTTTTGCTCGAAGCGATTCTCGCGCGGCGGCCGCAGATTAAGAAGCTCGTGGTTGCATCGTCGATGTCGATCTATGGCGAGGGTGCGTACAAGTGTGAGACTTGCGGCATCGTTGCTCCACAACTGCGTCCGGCGGAGCAACTACTCGAGCGCCAGTGGGAAGTGTTGTGTCCGAAATGCGCTAAACAACTGTCGCCGGCCCCGACTTCTGAAGAGAAGCCTCTTTTCCCGACGTCCGTTTATGCTGTGACAAAACAGGACCAGGAACAGTTTTGTCTCGCTGTCGGCCGTTCGTATGGGATTCCGGCGGTCGCGTTGCGTTACTTCAACGTTTACGGCACGAGGCAGGCACTCTCGAATCCCTATACAGGCGTGTGTGCGATCTTCTCGGCGCGTTTACTCAATCACAATCCACCGCTGGTCTTTGAAGACGGCGAACAAACGCGAGACTTCGTACACGTCAGCGACATCGTGCGCGCCAACCTTCTGGCGCTTGATACGAACGCGGCGGATTACCAGGCGATCAATGTTGGTACGGGACGGGCGGCGTCGATTCGCGCAGTTAGTCGTTTACTCGCTCGAGGTTTGGGAGTTGATTTGGAACCGGAGATTGTGGGCAAGTATCGCGAGGGAGATATACGTCATTGCGTAGCCGACATTTCGAAGGCGAAGTCGTTACTTGGTTACGAACCGCAGGTCACGCTCGAGAGCGGGATTCCGGAGCTGCTCTCGTGGGTTCGTGAGCAGGCTGCGAAGGACCAGGTCGAGAGTGCCACCGCAGAGCTTGAAAGCCGTCAGCTGGTTCGGTGACAGGATGAACAGGATTCGATCAGGATTAACAAGAAGGTCCTGTAAATCTTGAAAATCTTGTAAACCCTGTCTATCACTATGCAGAAAACAAGCAAGGCGCGTCTACTTGTGCTGGCGGTATGCGCGGTTTTGCCTTCATTCCTCAAACGACCCATCTATCGCCTGTGCTTCGGCTATAAGATCGGCAAACGAGTTCGCATCGGTCTCAGCATTATCGACGCCGGCGAATGCGATATTGACGACGACGTGCAGATGGGCCATTTCAACGTCGTCACGCGCGTCCAGAAATTGACGATCAAGGATCACGTACGTATCGGTCATCTCAACATCATTCGCGGTGGAGACGAAGTCAGCCTCGGGCGATACTGCGAGATTATCCGAATGAACGAAATCAACTCCATTCCCGACCCTGACGTCGTCAACAAGATCGATCCGGTATTTCTACTTGGCGATGGCAGTATCGTCACCACCGGGCATAAAATCGACTTCACAGATCGAGTGGAAATCGGGCGTCGTGTAATCCTCGGAGGCCGAAACTCGTCCATCTGGACCCATAATCGCCAACGAACTCTGCCGATAACGATTGGTTCCCTCGTTTACATGGGTTCCGAAATTCGCATGGCGCCCGGCAGCGCGATTCCCGCGAGATCTATTGTCGGCATCGGCTCGGTGATTACCGCCGCATTGACAGAAGAGGGTAAACTGATTGCCGGTGTCCCGGCCAAAACGATCAAGGAATTGAGCCAGGAAGATCAATTTCTGATTGAACGAAAAACGCGTCCTGACCTGCCGGACGACGTTTGATGTAGTTGCGATATGAATATTCTGATTATTGCCGCGATTCTGGTTATTTTTGGCGGCGTGATTTCTATGAGGCCAGAGGAAGGGCCCGGCGCCCTGGCGGTGTGCGTGCTGACCTCTGTGCCGGCGATCATCATTCTGGCTCGCCAACCTGAACAGCGCACCTTTCTCATGCGGCTTTTCCTGATTGCATTAATTGTCAGGATTGTGCTCGCGATGGTCATCTTTGTCGGTCACATGGAAGAGTTCTTCGGAGGCGACGCAAACACGTACGACATCTTCGGTCAATCACTCGTGCAATCCTGGCATGGCGATGCGTATCACACCGGTAAGTTCCTCAGCTTCACACAATCGGGAGCGAGCGCGTGGGGAATGCTTTACATGGTGGGCGCGGTGTACGAGGTTATCGGCCGGAACATGCTCGCGATTCAGTTGATCAACGCCGCGATCGGTGCGTCAACGGCAATCGTCGTATATCACGTCGCCCAAAACCTATTCAGCAACGTGCGCGTTTCAAAACTAGCCGCACTGCTGGTTGCGTTCTTCCCGTCGCTCATTCTCTGGTCATCGCAAGCGCTGAAAGACAGCATAATCATTCTCGCACTCGCGCTGTCGATTCTTGCGACACTGCGACTGATGGAAAAGATCACGGTCGGCTATGTATTGGTTTTGATCGGTGCACTATTGTTGCTGTTCAGTTTCCGTTTCTACATCTTCTACATGATGACGGCTTCCGTTGCCGGAAGTTTCTTTCTGGGCTCGAAAGCATTCAGCGCGCATGGGTTTATGCAACGGTTTGTAGCCGTTGCGGCTATCGGGCTCGCGTTCACCTGGTTCGGGGTGCTGCAGGGTGCGAGTATGCAATTTGAGCGATATGCCAGCCTAAAGATGGTGCAAACGAGTCGCGAGGACCAGGCCGCGGCCGGCTCAGGTTTTATGAAGGATGTTGATGTGCAAACTACTGAAGGCGCGTTGACTGTGATTCCGATTGGTTTGCTCTATCTGATGTTCGCGCCGTTTCCATGGGATTTCGGGACGTTGAGGCAGACAATAACGTTACCCGAGATGATTGTGTGGTGGCTCGTCTTTCCTCTGCTGGTGTTGGGGCTTTGGTATTCGATCAAACATCGTCTACGACAGGTCTCTCCGATCATCATCTTCACCACGATGCTGACACTCGCGTATTCGCTGTTTCAGGGGAACGTCGGCACTGCTTATCGACAGCGATCGCAGTTGCTGGTGTTTTATTTCATCTTCGTCGCGGTGGGCGGGGTGATTCTCAAAGAGAGAGCAGAAGATCGGCGGCGGCAACAGCAACTCGCGAAACAGGAACTCGCGGAACTCCAGGCTGCCCGCGTCCTGGCTCGGCGCAAGGCTGCTGCGAGTTAAAAATAGGTCATATACGTCATAGGACCTATTTGTAGGAACTTATGTGTGGAATCGTAGGGATCGTTCGAAACGACGGAAAACCGGTTGACGAACAGCTACTGGCGCGGATGAATGGCGCTATCCGTCACCGCGGTCCCGACGAGGATGGTTTCTACATCAACGGCTCGGTCGGTCTGGCTATGCGCCGTCTCGCCATTATCGACCTCAAGAGCGGCCAGCAACCAATACACAATCAGGATCGCACCTCGTGGATCGTCTTCAACGGCGAGATCTATAACTATCTCGAACTGCGCGAGAAGTTGGAAAAACTCGGGCATACCTTCTACACCAACAGCGACACCGAAGCCATCGTTCACGCCTACGACGAATTTGGAGTCGACTGTCCAAAACACCTGCGCGGCATGTTTGCCTTTGCAATCTGGAACACCGCCAAACAGGAACTGTTCCTCGCGCGCGATCGGGTTGGAAAGAAACCGCTGCTATATGCAGACGTGAACGGGCAATTAGTCTTTGGTTCCGAGTTCAGCGCGCTGCTGCTTCATCCTGACGTCAGTCGCGACATTGATGCGGAGGCGCTTGATTATTATCTCGCGTTCATGTGCATTCCAGCGCCTTTGACGGCCTATCGCGCGATTCGAAAGCTGGAACCGGCACATTGGCTTCGTTGGCGCAATGGCAACGTCGAGGTGGGACGTTACTGGCAACCTGACTTCACGAAGAAAATCGACATCAGTGAGGAAGAAGCAGGTGAACGCACGATCGAGATTCTGCGCGATGCCGTTAAGGTGCGTTTGATGTCGGAAGTGCCGCTCGGCGCTTTTCTTTCCGGCGGTATCGATTCGAGCGCCGTTGTAGCCTTAATGAGCCAGGAGTCGAGTGAGCGCGTCAAGACTTTCTCGATAGGTTTTGACGAACAGGATTTCAGCGAGCTGCATCACGCGCGCCGCGTCGCCGAGCACGTCGGCGCTGATCACCACGAATTCATTGTTCGACCTGACGCCGTGGAAGTGTTGCCGATGCTCGTGGACCATTATGGCGAGCCGTACGCAGATTCCTCGGCAGTGCCGACATACTACGTCGCAAAAGAAACACGCAAGCACGTTACAGTCGCGTTGAATGGCGATGGCGGCGACGAGTCGTTCGCCGGTTACGAGCGATACATCGCGATGGGTTTGACGGAAAAGTATCGCAAGGTTCCTACGTTTCTTCGAGAGTCGTTGATACGTGAAGCCGTCAACCTGATTCCCACCGATGCGACGAAGAAGAGCAAGATCAAATCAGCCCAGCGATTGCTCGCCGTCGTTGACCGGCCGAAAGCCGGTCGTTACATGCATTGGATGAGCACGTTCAATGATGAGTTGAAGGAGCCGCTTTATACTGACTCATTCCGTCAGCAAACACAGGGCGCGAATGCGACTGGACTTCTGGAGCATTGGTTCAAGCGCGCGAATGGCATCGGCGTCGTCGATACGATGTTGTTGACGGATCAAATGACTTACTTGCCAAACGATCTGCTCGTTAAAGTTGATATCGCAACGATGGCAGTGTCGTTGGAAGCTCGATCGCCTTTCCTGGACCATCACGTCATCGAGTTTGCGGCCAGCCTGCCGCAAAATCTGAAACTGCGACGTTTGACGGGCAAATATCTTTTGAAGAAAGTATTGCGCAAGCTGTTGCCCACCGAGAATCTGACGCGACGCAAGATGGGTTTTGGAGTTCCGATCGGTCACTGGTTCCGTGGCAAGATGCAACCGTTTTTGCGTGAGGTTATTCTTTCGGAAAAAGCGCTGGGACGCGGTCTTTTCAGACCCGAGGCCGTCAAGCAATTGGTCGACCTGCACGTTCGCGCCGAACGTGATTACTCCCATCAACTCTGGACACTGCTGATGCTCGAGTTGTGGTTCAACAGATTCATTGACTAGGGGTATATGGGACAGGATTTACAAGATTTCAGGATGTACAGGATTTATCTTGTTCATCCTGAGACATCTTGTTAATCCTGTCCCAAATTCTCTCTGAATGCACGCACCTGAAAAAATAGAACAGTTTGCCGGGCAACGGATCCTCGCGATGGATCCGCGCACCGAGAAAAAGCTGCGAGCATGTGCGGCTTGTGGTTCGAGTGATGCGCAACCGCTCGGCATCAAGAACGAGCTCGATATCCTGTCGTGCCGCAAATGCGCAACGGTCTATACGCCTTACTCACCGTGGTATTCGAGCGAATACTATTACGTCAGTTATTACCCTGAAGCGAGTCTTTCACCGCCGCCGTTTGTACAAACGAGGCTCGAGGAAATCACGGCGGAGTTTGCACCGTACAGGCAAACAAATCGTTTGCTCGACATCGGTTGTGGCGCCGGGAATTTAATGCTTGCCGCACGCAAGCACGGTTGGAACGCACACGGTCTCGACGTTTCTGCAAACGCAGTGAACCATGTACGCTCGCTTGGTTTTGAAGTGTTTCAGGGTGAGCTTCAGCAGCAGCAGTTGCCGTCTGAACATTTCGACGTGATCACGGCGGCGGAGATTCTCGAGCATTTGAGTGAACCGCGTGTGCTGGTTGAGGAAGTAGCGCGCTTGCTTCGTCCGGGCGGTTTGTTTTGGACCACCACACCGCATGCTCGTGGCCTCTCGGCTCGAGTGCTGGGGTTGAAATGGCGTTGTATCTGGCCGCCGGAGCACCTGCAGTTATTCTCTGCAAACGGCCTGAAGCGTCTGCTGCGCGATGTTGGCTTTCGGGATATACGCGTCCGCACAACGGGCGGCAATCCCTTCGAGATCTTTCATGCGATGGGTGGCAAGAAAGACGCACCCAAAACTGCGGACCAGCATTTTGATCGTGTAACGACCGCTTACCAATTGAACGAATCTTTGATGAAGAGCCGTCCACGCCGGGTCATCAAAGACGTGGTGAACGGTGTTCTTAATGTGAGCCGATTAGGCGACACGTTAAAGATCTACGCTGTGAAGTAGCTGCCACAAAGGAACGTCTTGTTAACTTTCCTTTTTGTGCTTCTTGTGCTTTTTTGTGGCTTAAATTCTTTGTGGCATTAATCAGGAGGACAATTTGAAAGGTGTCGTGTTAGCAGGAGGTTTAGGGACGAGACTGCGTCCACTAACCTCCGTCACAAACAAACATCTGTTGCCGGTTTTCAACCAGCCGATGATTTATTACCCGATTCAGACACTTGTGAATGCGGGTATTACCGACATCATGGTCGTGACTGGAGGCAGTTCCGCCGGCGAATTCCTGCGCCTGCTCGGCAACGGCAAGACGTTCGGGCTCAAACATCTCAACTACACTTATCAGGAGGGCGAAGGCGGAATCGCCGATGCACTCTCGCTCGTCGAACACTTCGCGTCCGATGGTCCAGTTTGTGTAGTGCTGGGCGATAACATCATCGAGGGAAACATACGTGCCGCAGTCGAAGCCTATCGAAGCCAGGGCAGCGGCGCGAAGATCATTCTGAAGAAAGTACCGGACCCGCAACGCTTCGGTGTGCCACGTCTCGACGGCAAACGGGTCGTTCGTATCGACGAGAAGCCTGCCAAACCACAGTCAGACTACGCAGTCATTGGCGTTTACATGTACGACGAAGCGGTCTACGACATCATTCGTTCTCTGAAGCCTTCAGGACGTGGCGAGCTCGAAATCACTGACGTCAATAATGCTTACATCGAACGCGATGCGATGACGTGGGAAGAGCTGGAAGGCTGGTGGACTGACGCGGGAACGTTTGAGAGTTTGTTGCGCGCGTCGAATCTGGTCGCGGACACAGGGGCCAACAAGATGTACTTCGAACCGGAAGAGGTAGCTGCAAATGCCCGACAGCTTTAAAGACGGCGAGATCAACGGAGTGGTAGTTCGCAAGCTGGCAAGAAATCTCGATTCGCGAGGTTGGTTAACGGAGATCTTTCGCAGCGATGAATTAGACGAAGAGTTTCTTCCGGCGATGAGTTATATCTCTTCGACCAATCCGGGTGTTACTCGTGGACCTCACGAACACTGGGATCAGGCCGACTACTTCTGCTTCATCGGTCCTTCAAATTTCAAATTGCGGCTATGGGACAATCGCAAAGACTCAGAGACCTTTCAGTGTAGAACGACCGTCATCGTGGGCCAGGACAATCCCGCGACGGTGTTGATCCCGGCCGGCGTCGTGCATGCGTATGAGAACGTCGGCGAAGTTGACGGCATCGTGATCAACTGTCCCAACAGGCTCTATCGTGGCGTCGGACGAAAAGAGGAAGTCGACGAGATTCGACATGAGAACGACGGCGACACCGCATATCGAATGGATGATTAAGGAACTATCTTGTTGATCCTGAAACATCCTGTAAATCCTGTGAGACAGTTAGACAGGATTTACACGATGTAACAGGATTTACAAGATCAAACATGTCGAACGAGCACACAAAAGTAATTCGCATTATTGCTCGCTTGAACGTGGGTGGACCGGCAAAGCACGTTGTCTGGCTGACGTCGGGATTGAAAGATGCGGGCTTTGACACGTTGCTCGTAACGGGCAAGGTTCCTGAAGGTGAAGAAGACATGAGCTATTTCGCGGACGAGATGGGCGTCACGCCGCGCTACTTCTCCGAAATGAGCCGCGAAATATCCTTGAACGACGTCCGCACTGTCTGGAGGCTGTTTCGACTTTTCCTGCGTGAACGGCCCGACATCGTGCACACGCACACGGCGAAGGCCGGAACAGTCGGACGCACAGCGGGTTTTTTATATCGATGGTTGACGCCGGGCGTGTTCATCGGCAAGCCACGGCAGTGTAAGTTTGTACACACGTATCACGGACACGTCTTTCACAGTTATTACGGGCGTAATCGAACACGATTATTTCTCGCGATCGAAAGACTGCTGGCGAAGATGGTCACGGATCGTCTGATTGTTGTCAGCAAACAGCAGAGCATTGAAATTGGCGAGAAGTTCCGCGTCGGGCGAAGCGCACAAATCAGAGTGATTCCGTTGGGATTGGATCTCGGTCTCTTCGCCGATCACGCTTCGCGTCGCAACAAGTTTCGTCACGAGCTTTGTATTCCGGACCATACGATTCTGATCGGCATCGTCGGCCGGTTGACAGAGATCAAGAACCATCAGATGTTCTTGAACGTCGTGGCGCGATTCAAAGAGATCGACCCGGCGTGTTGGAGACAGGGCGCGGTGCGATTCATCGTTATCGGAGACGGCGGACTGCGTGATGCACTTGAAGTTCAGAGTGAGGAGCTAGGCCTGGAAAAGGACGTCATCTTCGTCGGCAGCAGAAAGGATCCTGAGTACTTCTATCCGGCGCTCGACGTGGTTGCCCTCACGTCGCATAACGAAGGCACGCCGCTGACGCTGATCGAAGCGATGGCTAACGCACGACCGGTGGTGGCGACGAGTGTTGGCGGAGTCGTCGATCTTTTGGGCGACGTGGTTGAGAATGGGCCATACGACGTTTGCCGTCGCGGAATCTCTGTCCCCGCAGGAGACGAAGAGGCTTTTGTCGCCGCGTTGAGCCGGATCATCCGCGACAGATCTCTGCGGCAGGAATTAGGTGCCCGAGGCCTGGAGTTTGTTGAAGTGAACTATTCCAAAGAACGATTGTTCGAAGACATTAAGATGTTGTACGGCGAGTTGAGCCACAAAAAAGCACAAAAGGCACAAATGTTGGAAGAGCTTAATTGTAAATTATGAGAGTACTTATCACAGGTGGTGCTGGTTTCATCGGGTCTCATTTGAGTGATGCCTATATTCAACGTGGCGACGAGGTCTATGTGATTGACGATCTGTCTACCGGCACGATCGAGAACATTCAACACCTCAAGGGTCATCCGCGTTTTCATTACACGATCGATACCGTTCACAATCATCCGCTAACTGCCGAATTGATCGATCAGTGTGACGTTATCTTCCATTTAGCCGCAGCCGTCGGCGTAAAGCTCATCGTTGAAAGTCCCGTGCGCACGATCGAAACGAATGTACGCGGCACCGAAGTCGTCCTGTCAATCGCCAACAAGAAAAAGAAAAAGGTGCTGATTGCGTCGACGTCTGAAGTTTACGGTCTCAGCTCCGATGTGCCTTTTCGCGAAGACGGCAATCTCGTGATGGGCGCCACAACCAAAGGTCGCTGGAGTTATGCATGTTCGAAAGCGATCGATGAATTTCTGGCGCTGGCTTACTGGCGTGAGAAGAAACTGCCGACGATTGTCGTCCGGCTTTTCAATACTGTGGGTCCACGCCAGACGGGTCAGTACGGCATGGTCATTCCGACGTTTGTGAAACAGGCGCTCGCGGGCAGACCGATTACGGTTTACGGCGACGGCAAACAGAGCCGTTGTTTTGGTTACGTCGGCGACGTTGTCGGAGCGCTCGTGAAGCTGATGGAGCACCCGGATGCGGTCGGTCAGGTCTTCAACATCGGTTCCAACGTCGAGATCTCAATTCTCGAGCTCGCCGAACGCGTCAAACAGATCACGAAGTCTGATTCGGAAATCGTCTTTGTGCCGTACGACCAGGCTTACGAAGAAGGCTTTGAAGACATGCCGCGGCGCGTTCCGGACATTTCGAAGGTGAGCGACTTTGTCGGCTTCAGACCGGAAATGGGTCTCGATGGAATTCTGGAAAGAGTGATCGACTATCAAATCGGAGCCACAAAAGGCACAAAAATCACATAAGGCACAAAAAACACGAAGGCACTGAAATCACCTAAGACACCTAGAAGAATTGAAATCTTTTTTGTGCTTTTTGTGCCTTTTGTGCTTTTTTGTGGCATAGTTTTGTCCACTCCTATGCCGTTTAGCCCGCGCACGCTGCTGGCGGTTGCCGCATCATTTTGTCTAGCACTCATACTGACGCCGCTGGTGCGCGCGTTCGCCCGTCGTTTCGGCTTCGTGGCCAAACCCAAAATCGATCGCTGGCACAAAAAACCGACTGCGATGTTGGGTGGCGCCGCGATCTGGCTTTCAGTCGTCATTATCTCCCTCGCGTTCTCGCTCAAGATCACTTACGGAAGAGAGATCCTGCTGGCGAGCACGTTCATGTTTCTCGTCGGACTCGTTGACGACCTGATCCACATTAAGCCCTACCAGAAACTGATCGGGCAGATCATGGGGTCGGCATTTGTTGTTTACTACGGCTTGTCGCTGCCCTGGACGGGCTCTCTGCTCATCAACATGGCGCTGGCTATCTTCTGGCTGATCGGTATCACCAACGCGATCAATTTGCTCGACAACATGGACGGGCTCGCATCGGGCATCGCTGTTATTGCTGCCGGCTTTCTGGCGTTGAGCTTTGTCAACAGCGGTCAATACACAGAGGCTTTGATCTCGCTCGTCTTCGCCGGCGCCCTCCTTGGGTTTCTTGTTTACAACTCGAATCCCGCGTCGATATTCATGGGCGATTGCGGATCGATGTTTGTCGGTTTTTTCCTTGCCAGTTCGGCGCTGATCAACGTAAGTGGCGGGCGGTCCAGGAGTCTTCTGCCGGTGTTGGCAGTGCCGATTCTTGTTCTGTTCATTCCCATCTTCGACACGACGTTTGTCACGGTGTTGCGCAAGCTCTCGGGACGCGCGGCATCGCAGGGTGGTCGCGATCACACATCGCATCGACTCGTCGCGCTCGGAATGTCTGAGCGACATGCGGTTTTGATGCTCTATGGTTTTGCGGCGCTCTCAGGTTTGCTTGCCATCCTCGTGCAGCGAGCGCGATTGGATGTGAGTCTCGCGGCGATCGCCGGGTTCACGATTCTGCTCACGCTCGTCGGCGTTTATCTCGCCGGCGTGAGGGTTTACGACGAGAGCGATGAGGAGTTGGCGCTCAAAGAAAAGCCACTCTACGCGTTTCTCGTCGATGTTTCTTACAAACGTCGCATCTTCGAAGTGCTGCTCGATGTGGTGCTGGTCATTCTGTCGTACTGGGCGTCGTACGCGATCAACTTTCCCCCAGACAGTCTTGCGTGGCAACTGTTTATTCGCACGTTGCCGGTACTCGTGTTCGTCAAGATGTCAGTGTTTCTCGTCATGGGAGTTTATCGAGGACTCTGGCGTTACACGAGCATGAGCGATCTCATCCTGTTCGCGAAGGCCGTGGCGCTGAGCTCCGTCGCCAGCTTGATGCTCATACTGTTTGCGTTTCGGTTTGAGGGTTTCTCGCGCAAGGTTTTCTTGATCGACGCGACCCTGATGTTCCTGTTTCTGGCTGGTAGCCGGATGGCGTTCAAGCTGTTCAGGCAAATACTCCCGGCGGTCAGTAGTAACGGCGGGCGTCGCGTGTTGATCTACGGTGCTGGGGATGGAGGCGAGTTGTTGTTGCGGGAGCTGCGAAACAATCGCGAATTGCAACTGTCGCCGATTGGATTTCTTGACGACGATCCGGCAAAGAGCGGGAAAGTGATTCACGGCCTGCGCGTGTTTGGCGGTAATGGAGATCTCAGTACCGTTTGTTCGCAACACGAGATTGAGGAAGTCGTGATTTCGAGTGCGAAGATGACTGAAGAACGTGTTCAGGAAGTGTTGCGAATCTGCTCGGAAAAACAGATCGTGGTGAAGCGCATGCGGATCACGATGGAGGACTTGTCGAGTCGGATGTAGGTAGTTCGCCCTTCTCTGTGCAACCTCTGTGTTCTCTCTGTGGTTAATGTATCGTGCGGCCCTATCACCACAGAGACACAGAGAACACAGAGGTTGCACAGAGAAGAACCAAAGAACATGCCACAAGAAGTAGTTCACATTAGCGTTCGCAAAGTGCCGGTTAGGATCCTGCTGATCCTGTTGCTGTTCGGTGCCGGAGTCTGGTCGTACTACGTCGTGCGCTGGTATATCGGAAACACCCTCGCCGAGTATTTCAGTCCGACTGAAAGCACCATCGACGTTGCAAACATGGCTGCGTCGATGGCCCCGAACGATCCTCTGACACATTGGCGGATCGCTCAGGTTACACAGAAAAGACTGCCGCTCGATCAACAGGGCCCTGCGATTGCCGAATACGAGAAGGCTGTGAGTTTGTCGCCTTACGACTATCGTTTCTGGATGTCGCTGGGAACAGCTCACGAACAGTCCGGCGATCCGGTCAAGGCTGAACTGGCGTTAAAACAAGCTGTCGCACTCGCCCCATCCTACGCTTACCCGCACTGGTATCTCGGCAATCTCTACTTGCGAAATAGTCGCTACCACGAAGCGTTTACCGAGTTGCGTCGTGCTGCTGAAGCCGACCAGGAACTCTTGCCACAACTCTTCAATCTGAGTTGGGAAATCTACAACACCGATTCGGAAGCGTTAAAAAATTCAGTTGGTGAAAACTCGGGAGTGAGGGCTAAGTTCGCCCTCTACCTGCTCACACAGAAGCGCTTTGAGGATGGCTTGCGTCTATGGAATGTGCTGACGAGTGAGGAGAAGAGAGCCAACAAGGATACGGCCGAGTCGATGGTAACCACTTTGAAGACGGAGTCGAGGTTTCACGACGCGCTTAACATTTGGAACGACGTCGCGTTTGAGAAGTTTCGCCCCGAAGTGGGAACCATTTTTGATGGCAGTTTTGAAGAACCGATCAACTACTCTTCCGACACCGTCTTTGGTTGGCAGGTGAGATCCGCACCACAGATGCAGATTGCGATCGATCCCCACAAGGGCCACAGTGGGTCACGCAGCTTGCGACTACTTTTTCAAGTTCGCTCAAATCTCGACAGCCTTAATGTGTCGCAACTTGTTCCGGTTCAGTCTTCGAGTGAGTACGACTTTGAGTGTTATGTAGCCACTGACAAACTCGAAACAGGCAGTGCGCCGCAGGTTCAGATTCTTGACGCAAACACAGGTGCTGTTTTGTTTGACTCGCCGATGGCGCCGGGCGGCTCGAACGGCTGGACTCGTATCAACACCTCGTTCAAAACCACCGACAAAACGCAGGCGATAACACTCAAGATGGTGCGTCTCTCGTGCGGTGAGGACATTCCGGTGTGTCCGATTTTTGGGTCCGTTTGGTATGACGACTTCTCTCTCAAACGAAGAAACTAGCGTGATCGTTGCCGAGAGCGCCCCGCAGGAGCTCGAAAAGAGCACTCCGGAACGCAGCGCCTATCGCATCCGGCACACGCTCGCGAGTCGCTTTGCGTTTCTCGTGATCTGCGTAGCGATTGTTCTTTCAGCGCTCGCCTACGGCACGGTTCATTACTGGGCGCTCGCTCTTTTCAACATCGGTGGTCTGACGGTTCTTGCACTTTGGGTCGTCGATGCGTGGACACTGGGAAATTTCAGAGTCAACCGTAATGCTCTGCAACTGCCTGTGATCGGGTTGATAGCGCTCGGTCTCGTTCAGCTGCTGCCGCTGCGGACGGTCAGTTCGGGCGGAGCCACCACAATCGGGTTGGCTAACAGTCTTTCGCTTGATCCGAATTCAACCAGGCTCGTGTTGGTCCAACTGGTTACGCTACTGATCTACTTCGCTGCGACGCTCGTGTTTACCGACACGCCCCATCGTCTGCGCGTGCTGGTGCGGACGATCATGGTGTTTGGTTTTCTGCTCGCGATCTTTGGGTTGACGCAGTCGTTCACCAGTCCCACAAAGGTTTACTGGCTTCGAGAGCTCAATCAGAGCACCGCCTTCGGTCCCTTTATTAACCGCCACCACTTTGCCGGTTACATGGAACTAACGATCGCGTTGCCGCTGGGTTTGCTATTTGCCGGCGCTGTCGAAAAAGAGAAGCGGATCATTTATCTCTTTATTGCGGGATTAATGGGTGTGGCTCTCGTGATGACGGCTTCTCGCGGCGGCATTATCAGTCTTGTGGCTGAGATCCTGTTTCTGGTTGTCGTGACGGCGATCTGGAGAAAGCCGAGTGAGAGGCGACGATCGAGGAGATCGCACCGGCTTAAGCGTGTTGCCGGACGTCTCGGCATGGCCGGCGCATTGCTGTTTGGTCTGTTCCTGGGTGTGATCCTGCTGGGTGGCGAGTTCTCAATCAATCGTTTCATCGACAGTGTGAACACGGATGATCCGACCACTGGTCGTGCACACTTTTGGGCTGTGACAGTGGACATCATCAAGGCGCATCCGTTTGTCGGGACGGGGCTGGGTGCGTTTGGTGTGATTTACACGCGTTACGATTCACGCAATGGTTTGTACCGGCTCGAACAGGCGCACAACGATTATCTGCAGATACTTTCCGATGCGGGAATCGTTGGAGCGCTACTCGCGCTGATCTTCGTCGTGCTTCTGTTTTACAAAGCCCTAAATCGCGCACGCTCGCGAGATGATTTTAGACGCGGAGTTGCGTTGGCGGCGTTGAGCGGATGTTTTGCCGTGCTAGTGCACAGCTTTTTCGATTTCACGCTGCACACGACTTCAAACGCGCTGTTGTTTCTGGTGTTGGCCGCGCTCGCGACGATGAATGGACGCGTCGAAGACGCACCGAGGCAGCGGAAACGTAGAAACAGCGAGAGTCGTGACCCATCCTGAAATGTTTCACGCAAAGGCGCAAAGGAAGACGCAAAGAGACCGAAGGCTTTGCGCCTTTCTTTGCATCTTTGCGGCTTTGCGTGAAACGTTCTATGATTCGCTAAACCCATGGCCTCGGCAACTAAAGCCAAAACCAAAGACGATGCACTTTCGAGGGAAGCTTCTTCAGTTCCCGGATTAATTCTCTCGGCAGTCTTACTTCACAACAAACAGGACGCTCTCAACCACCGCACCGACGGCAAGTGGCACAACATCACTGCCACGGCTTTCGTCGAGCGTGTTAAAGACGTGGCGCTTGGTTTGGCTGCACTGGGCATCCGGCCGGGAGATCGAGTCGCGCTTCTTTCCGAGAATCGTCCCGAGTGGTCCATAGCGGATCTCGCTATTCTGAGTCTGGGAGCGATCAACGTTCCCATTTACACCACCCAGGCCCTCGAGCAGATCGATTACATTCTTTCCGACTCCGGCGCGCGCGCGATTTTCATTTCCACTCGCCGGCTTTACAAACATGCCTTGCCAGTGCTCGCAAAAAGACCTCTGGAACATTTGATCTTGTTCGAACCCGAAGTCGCTGAAGATATCGAACACGGCATTTCGTTGGATCAACTCGAACAAAGCGGGAGCGAGCTGGGACAACAACGTCCGGGCGCATTCGATGCTTATCTGCAGTCAGTCAGACCCGACGACCTGGCCACCATCATCTACACCTCAGGCACCACTGGCGAGCCGAAGGGTGTGATGCTGACGCACAACAACTTCATGTCCAACGTGCAGTCCATCGCGAAGGGCTTGCCGATCGTACCGACCGACACAGCTCTATCAGTCTTGCCGTTGTCGCACATTTTTGAGCGAGACGGATTCTACGTGTTTTGTTATTGCGGTGTGTCGGTCTATTACGCGGCATCGTTTGACCAAGTCGGTGAGAACCTGCGTGAAGTTGCCCCAACCGTGATGACCGCAGTGCCACGTTTGTTTGAGAAGGTCTATCACCGGATCATCAAGAAGGGGATGTCTGAAAAGGGCGTCAAGAAGTCGATCTTCATGAGCTCGCTCGAGGTTGGTCAAAAATACGGCGAGCTGAAGGACAAGCGGAAATGGATCCTGCCGCCGCTGGCCCTCAAACAGAAGCTCGCCAGCAAGCTGGTGTTTTCAAAATGGCGCGCGGGAGTTGGCGGGCGTTTGCGATATTTCGTATCGGGCGGGGCGCCACTCTCACCCGCGTTGTCTTATTCGTACCTCGCAGCCGGAATACCGATTTTACAAGGCTATGGCGCAACAGAGACATGCATTGTTTCGGCAAACCGGCCGGATAATAATCACGTCGGATCAGTGGGAATACCTTTCGACGGCATTGAAATCAAGATTGCAGGAGACGGTGAGATCCTCGTTCGTGGTCCAAACGTGATGCGAGGTTACTACGGCCAACCGGAAGCGACTGCGGAAGTGTTGAAGGACGGATGGTTTTACACGGGCGACGTCGGCCACATCGAAAAGAATGGTCATCTCTACATCACTGACCGCAAGAAGGATCTATTCAAGCTCTCGAACGGGAAGTACGTTGCGCCGCAACTGATCGAGAGTCTGTTAAAGGAGAGCGAGTTTGTCAGTCAGGTGGTTGTTGTTGGCGCCGGACGAAAGCAGCCGGTGGCATTGATCGTTCCTGACTGGGAAAGTCTCAACCAAGCCCTTGGCGAGGTTGGTGAGAAGGCGCCGAAAGATCACGCCGAACTGAGCAAGTTTCCACCCGCAATCAAGATTGTCCAGCAGGATATCTCCAAGCTCACGTCCCAACTCGTTGATTACGAACGCATCCGGAAAGTGGCTTTACTGCCGAATGACTTCAGTATCGACGGCGGCGAACTCACCCCCACACTCAAAGTCAAACGCAAAGTCATCGACGAACGCTACGGCGACCTCATCGAAGAGCTTTATTCTTAATTTTTAGCCAGAATCGACTCAGCCAGGACGCGGAGATTCATGGGAATCTCGGGTACCTTCGACACCGTACTCGGCGCCGATTGATGATGCGCGAGCAACGGCAGTTCAGCGTTGCAAAAGTCGCAGACTTTGAGGTGGTCTGTGACGAGCTTTTCAGCTGCGCCGGAGAGCTTTTTACCGCGAAAAGAGAGCAGTGTCGCTGAGGCAGGGCACGCGGCAGTCTTCAGAAATTGGGTTGTCGTTTTTGAGGCCTTCATTATCTTCCCTGAGGTTCAACGTAACAAAACGCACAATTGCCCCCGTGTTCCAGAGCTTTCTTCTACTTTTTCCTAACAAATTTCCACATCCTTCCGTGCGTAAAAAGATGTTGCTCGTTATTTAAACTGATGTTACCATGACCCTCGTCAGTCAGGGCTGAACCAGCTCTCTGACGCATCTCCAGGAGCCATCACCGCTATCCCGCGGTAAAAAATCTGGCAAAAACGCAAACTTTCTAACAGCTTGTTATCGGCTGGTGCCTTTGGTTTCTATGCCGAAGTAAACGGATGCACCCCAACCTAATCCGGCTTTCCCACCTAAATTCTCAGAGACGAACTCCCAGGCGAACTAGGGCCAAACACGGACAATCCTGTGAAATCCATAAGTGAAGATCCTGAAAAAACAGCGGACCTCAAGCGGGGCGAGAACCGCCCTGCACCCAGAGAGCGCCGCAACGACCGCGGAAAAAATGCGAAATGGGTGGAGAGTCTACGGAACTCAGACGTCAATCGTCTCTGGTCCGAACTGCACCGCATAGTTTCGCATCATCCGCTCGTTCGCGCTTCTCGTAGTGCCGGCCTGCTGGTTGAAGAAGGCATGGGCGCGGCTTACACCGACTTAACACAGGAATTGTTTGTTCAACTGCTCAGCAAAAACCGTTTCGAACACTATCTCGAGACGGAAATGACTGACTACGAAATTGAGTGTGAGATCAGCCAGATCGAGTTAACAAACCTGCTGACCGCCGAGCTTCGCAAGCGTCACCCGGAGAGTTATCGACTCGCGCGACGCATTTCCACGTTAATCCAGTCGAGCCCGAATTTCCGTCGTTTCGATTCAAGTGGTATAGACGACGAGCCGCATCGCCGTCTTGCAGATCGTGTATACGGTCTGAGTGAGTGGAAAGACAACAAATCGCGCCGTGGTGCACACGACGTCGAGCAGCGTGTGCAGATAATTGCCGTGCGTCAGCGAGACACTCGGATGGTCGGTTGCACGGGCGATTCGCAGATCGTGATCAGCAATGCGGATTTGGAAGATTTGATCGTGTCAGTGCTGGATGCGGTTGATTCACCGGTCGATGTTCGCACATTGCGTAGTCTGGTAATGTCCCGTTTACCGGTTATGGACATCTATCTCGTTCCGCTCGACGGCGACGACAGCGACAGTGAGAACGGCAACAGCTACGAGCCAGTCGACCGACGCGAGAATCCCGAAGAAGGACTGATGCGCCGTGAGTCTGAGCGGGAGGCGGCGGGTTTTGTCGAGCAGTTTCTGGCGAGCCTGAACGAAGCAGTTCGTGGCAAAGTTAAGCAATACAATCGCATCATTGGTGTGCTTTGGTATTGTTATTTAAGCCCCGATCACGCGACGCAACTGGAAGTTGCCGCAGTATTGGGTGTTTCTGATTCACTGGTCTCGGATTATCGCCGCCGTATCGAGCAGGAGCTCAGGGCCCTCTCGTTTACGGAAGTTGAAGAGGCGAAACAGTTTGAGCTGGCGCTTCGGAAGCGAGTAAAGACATTGATGTTTGAGATGGAAGAGAAAGAGGTAGCAGTGTAGAACTCTGGTTTCTTGCTGGCGTTTAATCAGAGAACGCGACTATTTCTGAAGTTGCTGTGCAGGTTGCGCACCAACTTCTTTTCTTTTTTGGGAGATATTTTCTCGCGCAAAGGCGCAAAGGCGCAAAGGCGGCAAAGGCGCAAAGAAAACTCCTTGGAAACGCGGCAGCGCTTTGCGTCTTTGCGCCTTTGCGCGAGAAATCTTGATTTTAGGATGACATTTTGGCGCAAAAAATTGATAAAGCTTCAACAGGTTTGGTTTGTGTTGCCGTCATCTCATGTGCTTAATTAGTGGTTAGTCAGAAGTAAAATACATGTACATCCTCGGCATTTCGGCTTATTACCACGACTCGGCGGCGTGCCTTGTCCAGGACGGCCACATTCTGGCTGCTGCTCAGGAGGAACGTTTCTCCCGGAAAAAGCACGATCATCGCTTTCCGGCAGCAGCGGTCGAGGCGTGTCTGAAACAAGCGGGTATTCAAGGGGAAGACATTGACCTGGTGGCGTTTTACGACAAGCCGCTCTTGAAGTTTGAACGGCTGCTCGAAACTTACCTCGACTATGCTCCGTCAGGAATTCGCTCTTTCATCATGGCGATGCCGCTCTGGCTTCGCGAAAAGCTCTGGATTCGTGAGCAGACGGCAAAGAATGCGAACTACAAAGGAAAAGTTCTCTTCACCGAGCATCATGAATCGCATGCCGCGTCCGCTTTTTTCCCTTCGCCTTTCGAATCTGCTGCAGTGCTGACAATGGATGGTGTTGGTGAGTGGGCCACGTCGTCATACGGGTATGGTCGTGGCAATGAACTTCACCTGTTGAGCGAGTTACACTTTCCACACAGTCTCGGACTTCTTTATTCCGCATTCACGTATTACACGGGCTTCAAGGTCAATTCAGGCGAGTACAAAGTCATGGGTCTCGCTCCTTACGGCGAGCCAAAATACGTGCAAAAGATTCTCGATGAGCTCGTCGACTTGAAAGACGATGGTTCGTTGCGCTTGAACATGAAGTATTTCAGTTTCGCCAACGGCCTGACCATGACGAACGCTGCTTTTGACAAGCTCTTCGGTGGACCACCGCGAAAACCTGAAAGCCAGTTAGCGCAACGAGAGATGGACCTCGCACGTTCTGTTCAGGACGTGACGGAGCTCTCGATGTTACGCATGGCTCAGCACGTTCATCGTGAAACGGGTGAGCGCAATTTGTGTTTGGCCGGCGGCGTGGCTCTGAATTGTGTCGGCAATGGAAAAATTCTGCGTGAAGGTCCATTTGACAATGTCTGGATCCAACCGGCTGCGGGTGATGCGGGCGGATCTCTCGGTGCTGCCTTGTCTGCGTGGTACCAATATGTCGGTGGCGAACGAAATGTGGCCAGCATGTGCGGTGGTCACAGCGACGGGATGAAGGGAGCGTATCTTGGTCCTTCGTTCACGAACGACGAGATCAAAGAATTCCTCGATACGGCTGGAGCAAATTATCGACGCGTCGAGCGTCATGAACTCGCCGAGCACGTTGCGCGGATACTGGCTGACGAATGTGTCGTCGGTTGGCTTCAGGGAAGAATGGAGTTTGGACCACGCGCTTTGGGTGGCCGCAGTATTTTGGGGGATCCGCGTTCGCCGAAGATGCAGACGCAGATGAATCTGAAGATCAAATACCGCGAATCGTTTCGTCCCTTTGCGCCTTCAGTGTTGCGAGAACGAGTCTCGGACTTTTTTGAGATGGATTGCGATTCGCCTTACATGTTGCTGGTCGCGCCCGTTCAACCGCATCTGCGCCGAAATATGACAAATGACGAGGAAAGCTTGTTCGGGATTGATAAGTTGAACGTTGTTCGCTCAACGATTCCGGCAGTTACTCACGTCGACTACTCCGCTCGCGTGCAGACAGTAAGACGAGAAGACAATCCGATCTATTACGACACGATCAGGGCTTTCGAACGTCTGACGAAGTGTCCTGTTGTAGTTAACACCTCTTTCAACGTCAGAGGCGAACCGATTGTCTGCACACCTGAGGAAGCCTACACCTGTTTTATGCGTACCGAGATGGACTGTCTCGTGATGGAAGACTACGTGTTGATGAAGGAAGACCAGGGCAAGGAAAACTTCGTTGACGATGTGGCGTGGCAGGAGGAGTTTCAGCTTGATTGAACCGAAGCTCGAGAAAAGCCGCGGCAAAGTCAAACAACGGCAACCAGCGGTGAGCGACTCACAGGCGCGGAAGACGGCGCTGGTCGTTGCGGTTGTGCTGGCGTTAATCGCAGTTTGGAATATTTACCGCGGTCGTTTCACGGTGGTAGCCGTGCTCGGCGGTGTGGCCGTGTTGCTCACCCTCATCGGATTGTTCGTCCCCGTAGCGGCGCGAGGTTTTCATCGTTTCTGGATGGGCATCGCGGGAGTGTTGGGTTACGTCAACAGCCGCATCCTGCTCACGATTCTCTACTACGGATTGATCACGCCGTATGGGGTGGTCTCGCGTCTGGTTGGTCGCGATCCTCTGAACCGTCGCGGTCCCAGCCGCGACACGTACTGGGTGAAAAGAGAAACAACACGCCAGTCGCCCCAGCAATTCGAGCGTCTTTTCTGATCCCGGTATATGTCAGCAGAAGAGTCGCAAGCCACTGTTCCAAAGAAGGGCGTCAGGTCGCGACTACGTTCGTTGCTCGCCAAGCTTGCGTTATTAGTCTTTGGGATCTTCCTTGCTCTCGTGCTGCTCGAGGTTCTGCTACAGATTCACAACCCGCTGCAAGCACGAATCAAAGGCAATCGTATAGTTCTCTCCACCAATAAGACTTATCACATCAAAAACGACATCATTAAGAGCCTCGATCCGGAGATCACTATCACTCGGAACTCGCTTGGTTTCAGGGGCGCGAATCCGCCGCCGGATTTCGACAAGTATTTAAGTGTCGTAACGATCGGTGGCAGCACCACACAGTGCTTCTTTCTTTCCGAGGATCAAACATGGACTGCACGCCTGGGTCAGAAGCTGGACCAACAGGTGGCGCCCTTCTGGATCAACAACGCGGGTCTTGATGGTCATTCGACCCACGGACATTTAGTGCTGCTGGAAGACTTCATCGTGCCGTTGCATCCCAAGGTGGCCATCTTCCTGGTTGGTTCGAACGACGTCGCCAGAAGCTCGATTAGTGATTGGGACGCAGAGAATGTTAAGAGCGGAATTCAGTTCAGCTCTACGAAGGCGTTCGTCAAATCACTGTCTGCCTATAGCGAAGTTGTGGCGCTTTTCCTGAACGGCTATCGCAGTTATACCGCTTACAAAGCTGGTTTGATTCACCAGCAGATTGATCTGACCAAACAGGGCTACCTGGACATTCCGGAGGCCGAGCAGAAGCAGTATCTACAGGAAAATGCGAGCCCGGTGCTGCTGAAGGGCTATGAGGAACGATTGCAGAAGCTCGTTCAGGTTAGCCGGAATGCCGGAATCGAACCGGTCTTTGTTACGCAGCCGTTGCTGGTTGGTTCGGGTACTGACGACGTGACCGGAGTTGATCTCGCACGCATCCATGCGTACGGACCCAGACAAACAGGAAAGATGTACTGGGATACTGTAGAGGCTTATAACGACGTCACTCGCAAATTAGCGCGTGAAAACGGCATCACAATCGTGGATTTGGCCAGGAGTATGCCCAAATCCTCCCGTTACTTTTATGATTTTATCCATTACACTCCCCAGGGAGCGCAAGTAATTGCAGATATTCTTGACGACTCCCTATGCCCCGTGCTGCAAAGTAAGTTTCCCGGCTATGTTAAGAGTCAATGCGTGTCTAAGAAGTAATTCCACCCCGCTGAGCCAATCTAAGTATCTTCAGGAGATTTAAACCGATGTTTTCATTGTTGTCAGAGCTTTGGGCCTTTATGCGGATGCGGAAGAAATTTTGGCTGTTCCCGATCATCGTGGTCATGCTGTTGTTCGGCGCGCTGATGGTGTTTGCCCAGAGTTCGGCCCTGGCGCCGTTCATTTACACAATCTTTTGATGCGTTTCACTGATTCCGATTACGAACCATTAAAGCCTGCACGGAAAATCGCCCGGGCGGATGCCGACGTTCTCGACGAAGGTTGGCTTCCGCGCCCGGAGCGTAGTGTCGAATCGGTTTCGCCAAAGAAGGCGGAGACTGTACCGGTTGATGAAAAAGTCAGGCCGCCACTCGTAATCTGGACTCGCAGCCATGCTCATTTCCTTACGTTCCTGACACTGCTTCTATACACGACGCTCGCTTATTTTCGGCCGTATGAACTCTCGCCGGCGCTTGGTTGGACGCAGTCGTTGCCCTACTGGATAGCGGTGTTGATGCTTGCGATCTACATTCCGTCGCAATTTGGCGCCGAAGGAAATTTGACCGCCCGTCCCCGCGAAGTAAACCTCGCTTTACTGCTTGGCTTGATTGCGATCATTTCGATTCCGCAGGCGATTGATCCGGCACTCTCGTGGGAAGTGTTCTACACGTTGTACGTAAAGACGCTGATCGTCTTCATCGTGATGGTCAACGTGCTCCGCACCGAGCGGCGTTTGCGAACGATGATGCTTTTGGCGCTGATTACTGGCGGCGTCATGACCATCACAGCGCTGATCGACTACTCCGCCGGACGCACCGGACACTATGAGGAGCGCGCGAATGTCGCTATCTCAAACATGTTTGGCGAACCTAATAGTTTGGCGCTTCACCTCGTCACGATGATTCCGCTCGCACTCGTTCTTGGCGTTGGCAGTTCTAACGTATTCAAGAAATTGCTCTATCTCAGTGGATCGCTGGCGATGATTGCCGGAGTCTTTGCGACATTTTCACGCGGCGGGTTTTTGGCACTGGTGGCAGCGGGGTTCGTGCTGGCGTGGAAACTTGGTCGACGTAATCGATTTGCCATCGTCGGAATTGTTGTCATAGCAGTTGTGGCAGCGCTATTTCTGGCTCCGGGAGGTTATGGAGAGCGAGTTGGATCAATATTTAACCCGATGGGTGAGGCCTCTGCTTCGGCGCGGCGGGCCCTGCTAAGTCGATCGGTGTGGGTTGCGCTAACCAGTCCTTTTCTTGGCGTAGGGATTGGTAACTTGCGAGTTGTTCTGATTCACGATCAGGTCAGTCACAATGCGTATACGCAAATCGCCGGCGACATGGGACTGATTGCGTTTACGTTGTACGTAATGCTGTTGGTGGTCCCTTTTCGGCGCCTCGCTGCAATCGAGCGAGAAACAATGAGAGAGGAGCATCACACTCGTTACTACTATCTTGCAGTCGGTTTACAGGCGAGCCTGGTTGGTTACATGGTTGGTAGTTTCTTTCTCTCTGTTGCCTACGATTGGTTCGGGTACTTTTTAGTTGCGTACGCAGTGAGCTTTGCTGCGCTTTATTACAAACACGCAGCGGACAACCCGTCTGTGCCTTCTTTGAAACGTGCGTAGGTAGCCTGCGCAGCGCCAAAAAAGCCGTGTAGCCATGAAAGAGCCGGTAAGACTCGACAATAAACAGCCGCTGATCAGTGTGATTATCCCCGCGTACAACGCGTCCTCATCTATCGCGCGGGCGCTCGAATCAGTTCTTAATCAATCGTTCACAGATCTCGAGATTCTTGTCGTCAACGATGGTTCGCCTGACACGCCCGAACTCGAGTCCGTTCTCAACTCATACCGCGAAAAGATTGTCTACCACAAACAAGAGAATCGCGGCGCAGGCGCGGCGAGAAATGTCGGCGTCAACAACGCACGCGGACAGTTCCTGGCATTTCTGGATGCGGACGACTACTGGTTGCCGAATTATCTGGAAGCACAGATGGATGTGTTGCAAAAGTCCGGCGCAGACGCTGTCTATTGCGATGCGCTTTTTGTTGGCTCACCTGCTTTGAAAGACAAGACTTATATGGAACTAGCGCCGTCGCGCTGTGAAGTAACGCCGGAGAGTCTTCTCGCTGTGGATGTCGGAATCATTACGTCTGGAGTTATCGCTCGGAAGCAGGCAGTTCGGGACGTGAATGGCTTCGATGAGACCATTCGGCGCGGCCAGGATTTTGATCTGTGGTTACGGATGGCGCAGAAAGGTTTCAGATTTGCTTGTCATCGCAAGGTGTTGTTGCACTACACAGTCAGCGACTCCGGACTGTCGGGCGACGCAGTAAATCAAATGAGACGCAGAGTAGAACTGCTCGAGACGATTCGAACACGCGGTGGTCTATCGGCAAGTGAACTGGCTGCCTTAGAGCAGAACATGGAAGAGTGTAAAGTGCGTCTCGCTGTGGAGAGCGGAAAGGCCCGGTTGTTGAATCGAGATTTCGAAGGCGCTCTGCACGATTTCAATAATGCAAACAAGATGCGTCATAGCTGGAAAGTCACGGCTGTTTGTTGGTCTCTACGAATGGCTCCGAAAGTGCTTTGGCACGTCTACCGCGGACGCGTGACGTCTTCATGAGGAACAGAAATCCCGTTAATCCTAAGTAATCTTGTTAATCCTGTTAAGCGTCCGTCTCGCGCCCAGACTCGATCGAACTTTTTCACAGGATTTACATGATTAAACAGGATTTACATAACAGAATTCTCGTGCGTATCGCTTAATCAAGACGTCTTTTCTGTCGTGTGCCCGTTTCTTTTTGACCGGTCGATTCCATCAATTTAAACGACGCCGATCGGTCATTTATTGGAGAGGTTGGAAAGACGGCTGGGGCGTTGTTTATGTGCTGCCGCATCCCGTCGGCGCCAATTAATCTGTTATGGCCGAACTCTTCTCAAAACTGACCGACAGGATCCCAAAGACGCTCTACGCTTTTGGCGCCGGTCTTGTGTTAATGCCTCTCAGCTTAGCAAATGGCGTACTAATTGCTAGGACCGTCGGGCCGGTAGGGAAGGGCGCGTTCGATCTCATACTCGCTACCGCTGGTCTGCTGGTTATGATTTTAGGGTTTTCCCTTGGTCCTGGAATTACTTACGTCGTCGCCAAAGGCAAGACCGATCTCCGCACGCTGACCGCGCGGTTATTGCTAGTCGCCGGAGGACAAACAGTCGCCACCTTGATGATTCTTGTTCTAATTTCAAACACCACATACTCGGCTAAGTTTCTCCCCGCCGGTGTAGGTCGCTGGTTGCTGTTGGGTACGACTGTGTATGTTTTGTTCGAGTTGTTGACCGTGAACTGGAAGGCGATGCTGGTCGGACGACAGGAGATCGTGCGCGTCAACAATTCAGAGATGCTGGGCCGGATTTTGCAGTTTCTGCTTTTGTTCAGTATCGCAGCGACTCTCGCCGTAAAAGGTGGCAACATCTCTGTAGCGATCCTTTTTGCGATCGCGCTCATAGTTTCGGGATTTATTAATCTCTCCCTATTATTCAAGTTGAGAGTTGCTTTCACGGAACACACGGGCACGAATTCATTTCGCGAAACGGTAGGCTTTGCCTTGCCGTGTTATTTCGCAAACCTGACCCAATTTCTGAACTACAGGCTTGACGTGTTTATTGTCAGCTTCTACTCCGGTTATGCGTCGGTTGGCAGGTATACACTCGCGGTAGGACTGGGACAACTGATCTGGATGCTTTCAAATGCGGCGGCGACTGTACTACTCCCTAAAATCGCAGCTGGAGAACATTACGACCGCGCCGCTCACGTCATGAGAGTAAACCGGCTTGCGCTCATAGCCAGTTTTGCGGGCGCTCTCGCCCTCGGCGTTGCCGGAACACAGTTGATCCCACTGCTTTACGGCGAGGCTTTCCGAAGCAGTATCGATGCGCTGCTCTGGATACTCCCCGGCATTGTTGCTTTTAGTATTGTTAATGTCCTGGCTGCCTTCCTGGCTGGAATCGGCAAGCCACGGCTCAACCTGATCGTGTCGACGATCAGCCTGGCAGCAACTATTTCCCTGGATCTCGTATTGATCCCCAGATTTGACATCGTAGGAGCGGCAATCGCCAGCAGTGTTTCCTATACACTCAGTGCGATATTAACAGTGGCTTTCTTCGTCAAAGAAACAAACACCTCGTTGCGAGACCTCCTGCTGCCGACTTCTAGCGACGTGAAATCAGTGCTCGCCTTAACCGAACCGCTATTGAGACGTGCCCGACTCGGAGGTGTTGGCTAATGAGACGCAAGATTCTATTCATTCCGTCGTGGTATCCGTCCGAGACTGATCCCATCAGCGGCGTCTTCATCAAGGAACAGGCGCACGCCCTCGCGACGCAAAATGACGTTGCCGTTTTGATTCCTGGATTGAGCAGTTGGCGAGAGTCTCTACAGCAGAAACAACTTTCCACCGTGGACCGGTCTGGTCCAGTCGCCGTCTATCGTGAGTTTGCACGTCCGCTGATTCCGCACGGTCCGGAGCGAATCGACTACCAGACGTTTGCCAGAGCGGCGCACAGCGGCTTTAAGAAAGTGTTGGATGAGTTTGGAAAGCCTGACGTGATTCACTCTCACGTGGTTTTACCGGCAGGTTATTCGGCCCTCAAGTTAGCGCAACGCTATTCGATACCGATCGTGCACACTGAACACTCGAGCCCGTTCTCAATGCACCTCGATACTGACGTGAAACGCAAGCTCGTGAAGAAAACACTGACCGGCGTCAATCAGGTTGTAGCCATCAGTCCGGCGTTGGCGGAGCAGATAAAGAAGTTTGTGCCCGATCTTCAGATGAAGATCATTGGCGAACTGGTGAGCACAGAATTCTTTGTTCCAACTACAAACGGCAACGGCGCCAACAGTCACGCACAGCATCCGTTGCGATTCTTTGTAGTGGCGCGCCTCGCGGAACAAAAAGGGCTCAGTTATCTGTTGCGCGCAGTCGAACTTCTGAAAAAGACCGAGGCGCGACCATTTGAGCTGGTTCTCGGTGGCGATGGGCCGGATCGGGCGGACTTGGAGCAATTAGCTGCCGATCTTGGAATCGCAGAAGAGTGCAGGTTTTTGGGCAGTCTGGATCGTGCGGGCGTCAAAGAGTGGATGAATAAATCGGATGTGTTTGTGCTTTCGAGTTTGCACGAGACGTTCGGTGTTGTGGTTGGTGAGGCGATGGCTTGTGGTAAGCCCGTCATCTCCACTCGATGCGGCGGGCCGGAGTTTGTCGTCACGGACGAGACAGGCGTTCTCGTCGATGTAGCGAGTGCAGAGAGTCTGGCCGGGGCCATGGCGGAATTTCTGCGTGGTCGTGTTAGTTTTGATGCGGCTAACATTAGGCGATCAGTTGTGGAGAGGTTTGGCGCAGACGCATTCCTGCGCAATATTACGTCGGTGTACGACGCGGTCAGTTGAAGGGTCCTTAAATGTGCGGTATTTTTGGAGTTTGGAACTTGGATGGCAGCGGGGTCGATGTCGCGGCTGTAGTGCGCGCGACGACGGCGATTCGCCACCGCGGCCCGGACGACGAGGGATATCTTCTAATCAACACACAGTCCGGCCGGACTGAATTGTGTGGCGGCAAAGACACCACGACCGAACTGAGACTGCCCGACATCTTCCAGTTTGCCTCAGAAAAGTTTGACCTTGCCTTCGGCTTCCGACGACTTTCAATTCTGGATCTCTCACCCGATGGCCATCAGCCGATGGCAAGTCCAGACAAGCGCACCTGGATAATTTTTAACGGCGAAATCTACAACTACATTGAGCTTCGCGACGAGCTCAGTCTCGCCAGTCACAAGTTTCATACTGGTTCAGACACTGAAGTAATACTCGCCGCCTATCGGCAGTGGGGTGAAGCGTGTGTCGAACGACTTAACGGCATGTTTGCGCTCGCCCTGTGGGATGCTTCGAATCGAACTCTTTTCCTCGCGCGCGATCGCTTCGGCGAAAAACCAATTCACTACGTTTATCGCCAGGACAAGCTTTTTGCTTTCGGCTCGGAGATGAAGACGTTGTGGGCCGCGAATCTCGCAGGCCGCGACGTTCACACCGAAACGCTCGCGCGTTTTCAGCATTACGGGCAGCTCGACGTCGGCGACCAGACTTTCTACGACGGCATTCTTCGTCTACCACAAGCGCACACCCTGAAGGTTTCAGCGCCTGGAAATTTCTGGAAGCGACGTTACTGGGACATCGATCCGCGTGCGCAGGAAGACGGTAAGTCTGACTCTTTTTACTCCGAACAGTTTCGCGAGTTGCTGACAGATTCTGTGCGTCTAAGATTGCGTGCTGATGTGCCGGTTGGTTCGAGTCTCTCTGGAGGACTCGATTCCAGCACGATCGTTTCAGTCATTAATCGTCTGCTTCCGGCGGAAGGTATTCAGAAGACTTTTTCAGCGCGCTTCGACGAACCGGCAAGTGACGAAGGTAAGTGGATCGATCTGGTAACACGCGCAAACCGCGTGCAGCGTTCTGACGTTTGGCCCAACCCGGAGCAGTTCTTCGCTGAATTGAATAAAGTCTTCTGGCACCAGGAAGAGCCTTTCAGCTCGACAAGTATCTATGCTCAATGGTGTGTAATGCGACTCGCGCGCGAGAACGACGTCACGGTTTTGCTTGATGGCCAGGGCGCCGACGAAATGCTGGCGGGCTATCACTCTTACTTCGAAGAGCACTCCGCAGATCTCCTAACGTCGATGAATCTGCCGCGTTATTTGAAGTGGAAAAAGAATTGCCGCGAGCTGCACGGCTATGCGCCACGAACGATCAGTAGAGTGGCGAGGCAAACGGTGCCGAGTGTTTTGAAAAAGCCCGTTCAGCGTGTGATGCGTAGTCTTGGTGAATTGCCAGCGGTCGAACGCCGGAAGCCGGAATTTCCCGCGGAGTTTAAAAAACTATCTAGCCTGAAGAAACAGCTCTGGTGGAATACGACGCGCGAAGGTTTGGTTGAACTGCTTCGCTACGCCGATCGAAACAGCATGGCCCACAGCCGTGAAGTCCGGTTGCCGTTTCTCGATCATCGTTTGGTTGAATTTGTTTTCCGTCTGCCCGATCAGTTGCTGATGCGCGACGGTTGGACCAAATGGATCTTGCGCGAGGCTTTTCGCGGTATCGTGCCGGCCGCTATCACGGATCGTATAGACAAACTTGGCTACATGCCGCCACAGAAACGCTGGCTCGGAAATCAGGTTTGGCCGGATGTGATGATGCAGCAACTGACGCAGCTAACAGCGCCAGACGATTTACCGGCGCGCCGTGCCAGTTAAGTTCGAAGGAAGGATCGTAGACCGATAGATCATGGGTAAGTTAAGTGCAAATGGACGACGCGCTGCGGGTTCGCTGGTGCGACGTATAACGAAAATGACCCGCAAGCTCGTGCGACTGAATGAGGTTCGCATCTTCGAGGCGCTGAAGAGCTTTGGTCCGAACCAAAGCGAAACGCTGTTTGTTCATAGCTCGCTCTCGGCGTGTGGTTATATCGATGGTGGACCAGCGACAGTGATCAAGGCTTTGCGCGGCTGGGCTTCGGAAAAGACTCTGCTGGCCATGCCGACTCACACGTGGAGTTACCCGCGTCCGAATGGTGAGACACCTGTTTACGATGTTGAATCGACTCCGAGTTTAGTGGGTACGATCACCGATTTCTTTTGGCACCAGTCAGGCGTTGCGCGAAGTTTACATCCGAGCCACTCGCTCGCGTGCATTGGACCGAACAGCGATCGATTTTGCATCGATCATGAACGTCGGGAAACGCCATGCGGAGCGCAAACTCCTTACGAACAAATGGCTACTTCGAACTCCGGCGTGCTCATGTTTGGCGCAACGATGGATTCATACACGCTCTTTCACACGGCCGAGGACGCTGCGAAGGTGCCGTATCTCTACAAGCCGGAGAAATTAACTCTCAAGTCCAAGATGAAGGATGGATCGATTCTCGACGTTGCTTCGTGGCGGCAGGACATGGATGTGCCGAGGCGGTTTGAGGAAATGGCCGATTGGTTGGAGCAGGAAAAATTGTTGAAGCGGTTAACTCTCGGAAGAGGAGAATTGCTGTTTATTCCCAGAGCAGATTTGTTGCACGAGAGAGTTGTGAAAGAACTACGACGTGATCCGCTTTTGTTGGTCGCGGAAACCGCCCGCAAGGCATTTTGAGCGTCTCTTTGGAGTGCGCCAACTTGTTGGCGCTTTGGTATGCCCTGGTGAAGAACTATTACTAAAGCGCCAACAAGTTGGCGCACTCCAAGGAGGCGCCAGGAAATTCAGATTGAGGATTTGTCAGTATGGCTAATTTAAAAACGGTAATGCGCAAGGGCGCCAAGGTGGCAGTGAAAGGCGCAATCCGAACGTTGCCTCAACTTCCGGGACGTCCCGGTCGTCTCGAGGGAAAACTCGCGAAGGATGGCGGCTTGCCAGTGCGCGATACACGTTACCGGCCATGGCCGCAGTATCCGGCCCCATCGGTCAAGGACTGGACACTCGGCATCGCCCCACAATTCATGAAGATCTTTTTGGGCGGCGTCGAAGGCTTACCGCAACCATTAGCAAACGCGTTCGCACGCGAGTGGGCAGCTTTCTGCGGAGCGAAATACGCGCTGCTCCTTCCGCACGGCACGGACGCCCTGCGTGTCTCCGTCGCTGCAGCACTCAATCACGACGGGTTGAATTACGGTGGCGAGATCATCGTTCCTAATCTTTCTTTCATCGCGAGTGCCAGCACGGTGCTGGATCGTCGATGCGGCATCGCGCTCGTCGACGTCGATCCCGAGACTTACCTGCTCGATCCGCGACGAGTTGAAGAAGCAATCATTCCCGGCAAGACGCGCGCAATCATGGCCGTGCATCTTTTCGGACAACCTTGCGACATGACTGCTTTGCGCGACATTGCCAAACGTCACTCGCTCGTATTGTTGGAAGACGCGGCGCAAGCGCACGGCTCGATTCATGAACTCGGACGCGCCGGCGCCATTGGCGACGCAGCCGGATTCAGTTTCCAATCGTGGAAGAATTTAACTTCAGGTGAAGGCGGCGCCTTCACTACCAACGATCCAGACATCTTCGAGCGTGCGTATGCATTCCACAACGTCGGCCGCGCTCGTCTCGGAGGAACACGCTGGGGACACGATTCGCTCGGTTTCAACTTGCGTCCCAGCGAATATGTCGCTGCCGTGTTGTTGCATCGTCTGCAGAAGCTAGAGAGCCAGCAGGCGACGCGCGCCAATAACTTCCGCTTGCTACGGGAGTATTTGGAAGAAGTCGCATGTGTGGAACCACTCGCGATGGGCCGCGGCGTTCTGCGTCACGGCGTGCATATGTTTGTGATGAAGTACAACTCCGAGAATTGTGGTGGCCTGAATATCGAAGACTTCCTGCGCGCCGTACAAGCCGAAGGCATTCCGCTTAGTCGCGGCTACACAGCGACCATGGCCCAACAAGCAGCGTTGCAGGCAGTCGCAGAGAAGCATCCGGAGTATTTCCGTCTCTTGCCGACGCCTGTTTCGGACGAGGCCGTGAAGAACATGTTGTTCCTGCCGCACAACCTGTTTCTCGGCAATGATGCAGACATGCGCGAACTGGCAGCGGCATTTCTAAAGGTGCAGAAGAACTTTGCGCCTGAAGCAGTGAAGCGTCGTGAGATCGCGCAACCTGCGCCTGAAGCAAAGCCCGCGACGGTGGCTGCTAAGCCTGTGCCTGTAACAACGAAGGCGATTCGCGTTGGAATCGTAGGCGTCGGCGTAATGGGTCAGGAGCATGCACGAACGATCGCTTCCAACGGCGGTTTGCGCTTAACGGGTGTAGCCGACGTACAACAAAAGAATGCCAGAACAGTCGCCGCAGACCTTGGCTGCAAGTACTTCGCAACTGCCGAAGAGTTGCTTCAAAGCGGCGAAGTAGATGCAGTCGTAATCGCAACGCCACACTGGCAGCATGGCGAGCTCGCTATCAGTGCGCTCAAGGCCGGGCTTCATGTGATTTGCGAAAAGCCCTTGACCGTCACGGTTGAAGAGGCAGACGAAGTCTTGAACGCCGCCGCGCAAAGCCGTGGCATGTTTGCGGTCGTACACCAGAAACGGTTTGAGCCCGCTTACATTTATGCGAAGCGGCTGCTCGAAAGCGGTGAGTTGGGTCCGATCTATCGTTGTTCGATGATCGAGTCGGCGTGGCGCTCCGAGGCTTACTATCGCAGCAGCCCGTGGCGCGGCACATGGAAGGGTGAAGGCGGCGGTGTGTTGTTGAACCAGGCGCCGCACATTCTCGATCGTTATGCTTGGCTTTGTGGTATGCCGCAAACGGTGACTGCGCGCTGCGACACGAGCCTACATCACATCGAGGTCGAAGACACCGCCAGCGCCATTCTTCGCCATGCGAATGGTGCACACGGATACATTCACATCAGCACCATCGAAGCACCCGCGATTGCACGAACTGTAATCTCGTGCGATCGAGGCAGAATCACGATCGACAACGGCAAGCTTTACGTCACACGTTTGGCCAGCTCGATCCGTGAAAGTACTGCACACGACACTCAGCTTATGGGCGAATTGTCGAGCGAAACACGTGAAGTTCAGCTCGGTGCCGGTGAAAGTGCGCTCACAGTTTTCTACGAAGATCTGGTTGCCGCCCTAAACGGAGCTGGAGAATTAACATGTCGTGGTGAAGAGGGCCGTGATGCAGTGGAACTCGCCAATGCGATCGTGCTGAGCTCTGTTCGTGGTGAGGCTGTTGAGTTGCCCTTGAAGCGCGGCGAGTACGCGGAGTTTATCGAGAAGATGACCGCTCCTGAGTTGCAGGCGGTCTAGATGAAGAAGTGACAGGATTACGAAGATTTGCAAGATTGACAGGAAGCTTATCTTGAAAATCCTGGAATCCTGTCAATAACTGCCCTAAGAATATGCACGTTCATTACGAAGATCTGACCGACGTCGCGCGTTACATCGAGAACCATGCGCATGTAACGCTGGAAGATCAGAAAGCGACGCTCGACAACATTCTTTATAACATTCAGCGGTTCAGAAAACTCGAGCCGGGCGCGAAGGTTCTGGAAATTGGAATCGGCAGCGGCTGGTTTCAGATCTACTGCAAACAGCAGGGCATCGATATCCAGGGACTCGAGATTAGCCCACAACTGGCCCAGGTGGCCCAGGGCTTTGGCGATCGCTACAACCAGCAACTCGATTTGAAGGTCGGCAATATCGAGGAGACAGAGATCGGCACAAATCGTTTTGACTGTATCGTTGCTGCATCCGTCTTCGAACATGTTGAAGACTGGCAACGCGGTGTAAAAAAGATTTACGACGCGTTGAAACCTGGTGGGGTGTTTTATTTCGACAGCACGAACAAGTTTAGTTTCACTTCGGGCGAGTACAACTTTCCCCTTTATGGCTGGATGCCCGATCGCATGCGTTATCGTTTTCGAGTAGCGCGGCAAGGTCCGGATATCATGAAACTCGGGATCGACTTTCATCAGTTTCGGTATCCGTTGCTGCGTCGATATTTCAAGGGTGTGGGTTTTTCGAAAGTGGTCGACTTTGTGGATTTCAAAGATCTTTCGCGCAAGAATCTTAACCCTCTCAAGAAGGGCGTCTTTCGTTCGCTGAAAGCCGTCCGACCTCTCAAGCATATGGCTCTCACGTTCGCGCCGGCGACTATTTTTATTTGTGTGAAATAGGATCACTTAGGACATGTGCGGCATTACGGGTTTAGCAGGAAGTTTTGAGCGCGAGCAGGGCGCGGACCAGGTCGCAACCATGGTCGACGCCGTTGCTCATCGCGGGCCCGATAGTAGCGGTATCGACACGTGGTCCAACTGCATTCTCGGACATCGGCGGCTGGCCATCTTCGACTTAAGTGAACTGGGCCACCAACCGATGGTCTATGCGGATCGCAGGTATGGCATCGTTTTCAATGGCGCAATTTACAACTTCCGCGACTTGCGTCATGAGTTGCAAACGCGTGGTTATACGTTCAAGAGCGAGACGGACACCGAAGTCATACTTGCAGGCTACGACGCGTGGGGCATAGACGATCTCGTCAAGCGACTACGAGGAATGTTTGCGATTGCGCTTTGGGACGATCGCGAACAGAAGCTCCTGCTGGTGCGCGACAGGCTCGGTGTGAAGCCGCTGGTTTATGCAATCAACGGCGGAGCGCTCGCGTTTGCTTCAACGATCAGAGCACTCAAGCTCGGCGGGTTTGCCGGAGAGATCGACGACAAAGCGCTGCTCGAATATCTCGAGTTTGGGTATGTAACTGACGACCGCGCGATCTATCAGAACGTAGCCAAACTGCCGGCCGCCTCGATCCTGGAATGGTCCAACGGTCGAGCACGCGTGTATGAGTACTGGCAGCCGCCGGAAGTGAATGATTCATCCTCGCAGCCCACCTTTGACGAAGCGGTGGAAGAAACTGAGCGACTGTTTTTGCAGGCAGTCGAACGCAGACTGCAAGCGGATGTGCCTGTTGGTGCGTTGCTGAGCGGCGGTGTCGATTCGAGTCTCGTCTGTTGGGCCATTGCGAAACTCGGTAGCAATGTCACCGCGTTTACTGTATCCACTCCCGGAGATCCGTTCGATGAAAGTGCCGACGCGCGCGCGACAGCCGCACAGCTCGGCATTCGACACCGGGTGTTGCCGTTGGCCTCGAATGAAACTGAGAGATTGGCCGACCTCACCAATGCGTATTCTGAGCCGTTCGCATGTGCATCGGCGCTTGGGATGTTGCGCGTTTCAAAAGCAGTGCGCAGTGAAGCGACAGTTCTGCTTACGGGCGATGGCGGCGACGATGTTTTTCTAGGCTATCCGGAGCATCGCAATTTCTGGATGGCACAGAAGCTGGCTGGAAAAATGCCTGATGCTGCTGCGTCTTTGTGGCTTCAGTGTCGGGAGAGTTTTCCGCGTCGCGGAATGCTGAAGCGTCTCGGTTCGTTACTCGACTACTCATCCGGCGGGCTCGGCGCGGTTGCCTGCGCGCATGATGGCTTGCCGGTCTATCAACAAAACAATCTGCTCGGCGATCGTCTGAAAGAAGCGACTGTCGATCAGCGCAGCATTGCTTGGTCGCGTGTTTCGGCGCGCGAGCTGCTTCAGAATTTTCTGCGCTACGACCGCAGGACGCGATTTGTCGGCGAGTACATGACGAAGGTTGATGGCGCGACGATGTTTCACGCGCTCGAAGCTCGTTCGCCATTTCTCGATCAGGACTTGTGGGAGTTTGCGGCAACGTTGCCGTTCGAATTGAGGCTGAAGCAGAACAAGCTAAAGGCAATTTTGCGTGAACTGGCTCGGCGCAAGCTTGGCGAGCGAGTGTCGACTGGCCGGAAGCGTGGTTTCAGTATTCCCGTACAGCGATGGGTGGCAGGGCAGTGGCGCGACATGATGCGCAGCCTGATGAGCAACTCCGTTCTCGATGAACAGGGTTGGATCAGATCCGAGAACGTTATCAAGCAAGTCGATCGCGCCGCGGAATCCGGTTGGGCGCCAAATCAACTCTGGTACTTGTTAGTGCTCGAGCTTTGGATGCGAAAAGAGAAAGAACAGAGATCCGATTTAGGAAATCCCCGTGCGCTAATCGACATTTCGATTACACCGCGTGGAGAACGGCAAGTGATACTTGGGTCGTTGTAGGGGCGGTACTCCGTGGCCGCCCTTTGTTGAATTAACGACCCAACCAGAATGAAGGAATTTCAGTTTGCCCGGAACGAATGCGCGAAAACCGAATGTCCTCGTCATGGTCGACAGCTTTGATATGGGAGGTGCTGAGAGCCAGACAGTTCTGCTTGCCCGCCTTTTGCTGTCCGACGGCCGTTACGGTGTTCATGTAGCGTGTTTGCGTCGCGAAGGCGCACTGCTTCCCGAGGTTGAGAGTCTGGGACTGGGCGAGATTCCTGAGTTTCGTCTCACCAGTTTCTATGACCTCAACATGCTCAAACAACTTCGCGCTTTCAGATCTTACCTGCGTAAAAACCAGATCGACGTGGTCCATCCGCAGAGTTTCTATACCAACGTCTTTGCAATTACAGGAGCCTTTCTAGCGCGTGTGCCCGCGCGTATCGCATTTCGCGGCGATACGGGCGGCTGGCGCAACGAAGCGCAGGAGTTTGTCGAACGGTGGTCGTACAGACTTTCGCACCTGATCCATGCAAACTCAGACGCCGTCAGGAAATTCCTGGTCCAGCAGGGAGTTCCTGAACGAAAAATCATGACTGTTTACAACGGTCTAGACACGTCGCGGGTCATGCCGCCGCCTTCGACATCTCGGGAACAGGTACTAGCGATGTTCGGGCTACCAAAAGACCGACCGCTGATCACGATCGTCGCAAACATGCGTCACGAGATCAAAAATCATTGCATGTTCATTCGCATGGCTCAACGAGTTCACGAGGCTTTCCCTCAAGCTGCCTTCGTGCTGGCAGGTGAAGGTGAATTAACTGACGAGATCAAGTCGCTGGCTGCCGCAGCAGGTCTGGCAGACGCCACTTTTTTCATCGGGCGCTGCGACAACATTGCCGAGTTGCTTTTTGTGTCGGACATTTGTGTGCTGACGTCGTGGGCCGAAGGCTTCTCGAATTCGATTCTCGAATACATGGCCGCCGGTTGTCCCGTTGTCGCCACCGATGTCGGCGGCGCTCGTGAAGCGATCGCTCACGGCGAAAGCGGTTACGTAGTTAAATCTGATGATGATCAACACATGGCCGAACATGTGTTGTCGTTGCTTCGTGATCCGGAGCGCTCGCGACAGATGGGCCACAGAGGCCGCGAAATCGTGAGAGAACGCTTTTCCGATCACGCGCAACTGAAAAATACAACTGCGATGTACGAAAGATTGCTGTCGAGGTCGACACGGCACGCTCCAGAGCCGCTGAAACATGCCGGCGCCGAGCCGGGTTGAAAACAGAACCCGGATGACTGACTCGACGAAGCACATCTTGATTCTGGTGGCCGTCCTGGCCGCTACAAGTTTTGTTTACGCAAAACTTCCGACTGCTTACTTCTGCGCTTACGACGATTTTCTGGAAGTGCATCGCGCCGCTTTCGAAGATACGAAAGAGCCGTCCCGAGTCATCACCACTACGCATTTCGAGTCGTACAAGTATCGACCGTTGAATCGGGGTCTCAACCTGCTGACGTACTGGTTTCGCGATGGCGAAGCGTCAAACTTCCGCACGCGAAACGTACTCTTTCACCTGTTGAATGTAGTTCTTCTTTACGCGTTGGCGTGGCTACTTTTTCATAATCGACTCGTTGCAGGTACGGCGGCATTGTTGTTTGGAGTGCATCCGTTTGCGAACCACGCAGTCGTCGGCGCTGTGATGACGAATTCAGCCGCGCATTCACTTCTACTGCTTTCGATCGTCACGTTCATTATTTCCACGCGCATGAAAACGTGGGTACGCTACGCGTTGTTGTTTATAGCGTTGCTTTGTGGCTGGTTGAGCTTGTTGACGTACGAAGCATCGCTCGTCGCTTATCCGCTGCTGTTTTGTTACCTCGCCATACAATTCGTCGCGACGCGACGATGGCCGGTGAGCAAGGCTTACACGATCGCTTTGACGGTTGGCTGTTTGGTGTTTTCCGCGCTGTATTACCTGATTCACGTCGCGTACGTTCCTTACAGCGCGAAAAAAGCAGTGCCACAAATAACCATCATGGTGAAGAGCACTGCGATGTATCTTGCCGCACTCGTTTTGCCCGTCGATCCGGTGATGGCGAACACGTGGTTTGGTACGCCTTTGCCTTCGGATATCGAGGTCAGTCTCGGCAGTCCGTTGATACGGGGTTCGGCGTTGGCGGCATTGGTAGTCGCCGCTGTTCTGGTCTGGTTGATTGTTAAGTTTCGACGCGATCGTTTGGTTAGTCGTGATTGGCCGGCGCAATTGTTTGTACTTGTGAGCGGGATCGCTGTGATTGCGCCGCTGATCATCTTCACTGACAAGCCGTCAGAAACTTACATGTACTTGATGGTGGCATTTGCCGTACTCCTGTTTGCTTCCTTCCTGGTGCAATTTCTCGGCTCGCACGCCAGCCGCAGAGGGCAAATTATTTTTGCTGTCATTGTCGGCGTTTTAGCTATTTCTTATGGAACCGCGACGTGGGTGCGCAACGGCCGCGTGGCCCGGTGCGGTGAGACAGCGAAAGAGATCGTGAGCTCGTTGCAACAGGAAAGATTTAAGAATGGTGTTTGGTTTATATGGGTGGCGCCCGCACGCGGCGAGCCGGGCTCACATCGTTATGGAATGTACGGCTGGCGTGGAGTTGATACGATCGGCTACACCGCTTTGGAGTCGGCGGTTCAATTGGTTAACGGAAACGAGTCGTTAAAGGCCCGGGTGATGCCTCCGGACGAACTGGAAACCGCGTGCGGTGTTCCGCGAGGCGCTTGTTTCATCGTGCACGAAAACGGCAAGGTTGACGAGGCCGGAGGCGGCAAGCAGGTTCGGTAGTGGTAAGGCATCAGTTTGAATTTACGCCGAAGGCAAACAGGTTCGGTAGTGGTAATGCATTAGTTTGAATTACGCCGAAGGCGTTGGCTAATTTCAGCCCAAGAATTTACGCCGAAGGCGTTCGCTAATTTCAGCCCAAGGTTGGAGCGCAGCGACAACCTTGGGTTAGATCACAAAATGGTCATTGAACCCTGCAAGGGTTCGCCAACCGCCTAACCTTTTCAGGGTTTGGTCACGATTCTGATTTTGTCCCCAGGGTTCTCGAAGCCTTCGGCGTAAATTCAATTTAAGATGGCCAGGATTTCGAAAACTGTTGACGTGTTGAGCAAGCTGCGCGGGCGCAGTCTTGATGAGCTGCGTGTGCGCGGGCGTCAGTTTTTACAAACCCGTGCCGAGTTGCATGGAATTTCAAAACTCGATCGAGTTCCGTCAGACGAACAGCTCCGTGATTTGCTATCGCTGGATTTGCCGACCGAGGGATTAGGTGAAGCTCTGCTGCGACACGTTATCGCGCGAAACGGTTCGAACTTTTTGGGCGCCTTTCAAAATAAGGAGACTGCGCGACAGGAACTTCGGCGGCGTTTCGCTGCGAATGAGTCTGTTGTTGTCGAAAAGAGTGAACGGATCATCAGCGGGCGCTTTGATCTGCTCGGATTGAAAGACCTCGATTTCGGAACGCCGATCAACTGGCATCTGGAACCAACTGCCGGCACGGTTGCGCCGCTTGTTCACTGGAGTCAGATTGATTATCTCAATACGAATCTAACTGGCGATAAAAAGATCACGTGGGAACTGAATCGCCACCAGTATTTCGCAACACTCGGTCGTGCTTACTGGTTCACAAACGACGAACGTTACGCGGAAACGTTTGCTTCACATCTCCTAAGCTGGATCGATCAGAATCCGCCAAAGCTCGGAATTAATTGGGCCAGTAGTCTTGAAGTTGGATACCGGGCGATCTCGTGGTTGTGGGCCATCAACTTCTTCAAAGGTTCTGCAGCCCTCACGCCGTCGTTGTTTGTACAGCTTTTGAAGTTGCTTTACCTGCACGCGCTGCATCTGGAAAGCTACCTCTCGACGTATTTCAGTCCGAATACGCATCTCACGGGAGAAGCCCTGGCTCTGTTTTATCTGGGCATCTCGCTTCCGGAGTTCCACGCTGCTGAGCGTTGGCGGCAAACGGGTGAAGCGATATTAATCGCCGAATTGGATCGTCATGTACTCGCGGACGGCGTTTACTTCGAACAGTCGAGTTATTATCACCGCTACACTGTCGAGATTTATCTGCATCTGTTTCTGCTGCTAGAAGCCAATCAACAGCCAGCACCCGAGAAGTTGAAGAGTAAGCTAATCGCACTGCTGGAGCACTTGCTTTACATCACACGCCCCGACGGTTCGTCGCCGTTGTTTGGCGATGACGATGGCGGCAAGCTCGTGATGCTTGATGAGCGAAGGCTCGACGACTTTCGCTCGACTCTCGCAACCGCTGCCGTTCTCTTTCGGCGTAGCGATTACAAGTACGTTGCTGACAAGGCGACCGAGGAGAGTTTCTGGTTGCTCGGTCCGCACCGGCTGCACCAGTTTGACCAGTTAGCCGCACATGAGCCGTCTGAGACCTCGCGTGATTTTCCGATTGGTGGTTATTTCGTAATGCGCGACGGTTGGTCCAAGTCAGCGAATTACATGCTGATCGATTGCGGGCCACTCGGCGGTCTCAAGTGTGGACACGCGCATGCCGACGTTTTGAGTTTTGAGATTGCTGCACACGGTCGCACGCTTCTCGTAGATCCCGGAACTTATACGTACACCGGTTCGAAAACAGATCGCGACTACTTTCGATCGTCGTTGGCTCATAACACAGTAACTGTTGATGGTGAGTCGTCGTCAACACCTCTCGGACCCTTCTCGTGGCAGACCGTCGCGAATGCGAAAGTGCTCGAGTGGACCAGCAAACCGGAATCCGATTTCTTCAGCGGCACGCACGACGGGTATCTACGACTAATGAGTCCCGTGACGCATCGACGCGATATTCTCTTTCAGAAGGGCGACTACTGGATCATCGTCGACGAGATCGAAAGCGATGGGCCGCACGAGTACGCGTTGCCTTTTCATTTTGTTGAGTCAGCGAAGCCGGAGTTAACAGTCGAAGAAGGGCTAAGCGTGATTCGTGAGCGGCCGCAGGATGACGCCGGTGTCGAGATCTTCATTAGCTCGCCGGATGGAGAGTTACACGATGAGACGAGTTGGGTTTCGCGAGCGTACCGGCAACGGGCCGCTGCGAAAGTCCCAACACTCCGTTTCCGCGCTGCGGGAAAAACGCAAATCGTAAGCTTTATTATTCCGCGACGAGTTAGTGAACCGCGCGTGACTGTTCGCGAGTTAAAAGGCGAGTTTGAAGCTATAAACCACAGATTACACAGATAATGGAACCGACGATAAACATGACGACGTCTCACACTTCCGAAGTGGACCGTGGCGAGCGTTTTGAATTCGGCAAAAACTGGAGCCGTTTTCTCGGAACGCTCGACGACGCGCGGATCGAGGAGGCTGAGAACTCGCTGAAAGACATGCTCCAGATTCAGGATCTGCGTGACAAGACCTTTCTCGATGTTGGTTCCGGCAGCGGCATTTTTAGTCTTGCGGCGCGACGGCTCGGTGCACGCGTTTTTTCTTTTGACTACGATCCTAATTCGGTCGCGTGTACGCGAGAGCTCAAGCGGCGCTACTTCGCCGACGACGAGCAATGGACGGTTCAGGAAGGCTCAGTCCTCGATGCGGACTACATGCGCTCGCTCGGGAGTTTCGATATCGTTTATTCCTGGGGAGTGCTGCATCACACGGGACGGATGTGGCAGGCGTTGGAAAACGTCTGCCACCCAGTTTCTCCTGGAGGCCGGCTCTTTATCGCTATCTATAATGATGTGGGGTGGCGCAGCGTCGCGTGGCGCGGCATCAAGAGCGGTTACAATAAGACGCCGCGCTTCCTGCAAACGCCTTTTGTCCTGGCCGTGCTGATTCCGGGTCAGACAAAGGCATTTCTGGAATCGCTGGTGAGGTTGAAGCCGGGCGAATTTATCAGTTCGTGGACTCGCGAATACGAGAAGAATCGCGGGATGAGCCGCTGGCATGATGCGGTCGATTGGATCGGCGGGTATCCTTATGAGGTCGCGTCGATCGCGAAACTCGTAGAATTTTACAAGGCTCGCGGATTCAACCTGCTGAAAGCCAAAGAGCCGGATTACAAACTGGGTTGCAATGAGTTGGTCTTTTTGCGAGAAGCGTAATGTGTGGAATTAACGGCATCGCCTTTTCATCACGTTCGGGCCGCCAGGTAAACGTCGGCGACCTGAAGCGCATGCGCGACGTCATCACGCATCGTGGGCCTGACGATGAGGGATTGTTCATCGACGGACCGATTGGTTTGGGTCATCGCCGTCTGAGCATTGTTGATGTGAGCCTGGGACATCAACCAATGACCAACGAAGACGATTCGATCCACATCGTCTACAACGGCGAGGTCTATAATCACGGGGATTATCGAACCGAACTCGAAGCCAAAGGACACGTTTACAAAACTCACTGCGACACCGAGACGATCATTCATCTCTACGAAGAGCACGGCACTCATTGTGTCGACTACCTGCGCGGCATGTTTGCCTTTGCACTCTGGGACTGGGGCAAACGCGAGCTTTTCATCGCGCGCGATCGCTTCGGAGTCAAGCCGCTTTACTACGTGCACACGCCTGACGGTTCGCTGTTTTTTGCCTCCGAGATAAAAGCGCTGCTCGAGGTTCGTGCCGTCAAACCCGAACTCAATTACGCCGCGCTTCCCGACTATCTCGCAAATCACGGCACCTCGAACGACGAGACACTTTTCGCCGGAGTTAAGCGTTTGCCTCCGGGTCACGTACTCACGTGGCGTGACGGTGAGCTCAACATCCGCGAATACTGGGACCTTCCATTCAGCGCCGAAAACGCCTACGCGAACCGCAAAGACGATGATCTGATCGACGAGTGGAAAGAACTGTTTACCACTTCCGTTCGCCTGCGTTTGATGGCCGACGTGCCGCTCGGGATGTTTCTTTCGGGTGGTATCGATTCGTCCGCGATTGCCGCGGTGATGAGTGGCATGGTCCGCGAACCAATCAAAACGTTTTCAGTCGCCTTTGCCGAACGAGAAGCAAACGAGCTGGAATATGCGCGTCTGGTGGCAAATAAGTTCAAGACTGCGCATCACGAAGTGGTAGTCACGCCGGAACAGTTCTTTGCGACGTTGCCACAAATGGTGTGGCATGAAGACGAGCCGCTTGCCCATCCTTCGAGTGTGGCTCTTTATTTTGTGTCGCGACTCGCCGCCGATCACGTCAAAGTCGTATTGACAGGTGAGGGTAGCGACGAGTTGCTGGGCGGTTACGAGCGTTATTACAAGACGATTTACAATCTTGCGCTTGGTCCAAAGTATCACCGGCTAACTCCCTCGCCTGTTCGCGAAGCGCTCGCAACACAGATTCGTTCATTGCCAATTGACTCGCGCGTCAGGCACAAACTCACGCGAACTTTCCTGTGCCTGAAGCCGGACATCGAGAGTCTTTATTTCGATAACTTCGCTGTGTTTACGCGAGCCACACAACGAGAGTTACTGACCGATCGTTCGCGGCAACTCGCCGGGCAGATCGATCCTTACCGCGATATGCGGCGATATTTTGAAACGACGAACGCGCGGTCATTACTCAATCGCATGCTGTACACGGATACAAAGACTTATCTGCATGAGTTGTTGATGAAGCAGGATCAGATGAGCATGGCGGCTTCGATTGAGAGTCGCGTTCCGTTCCTCGATCACAAGCTGGCGGAGTTTACGGTCAGGCTTCCGGAGCGGTTGAAAGTCAGACATGGCTGGACCACGAAATACGTTTTGCGACGAGCGATGAAGGATGTTTTGCCGCCCGAGATCCTGTCGCGCAAGAAGATGGGATTTCCGGTGCCGATAGGAAAGTGGTTCCGCGAGAAGTTTCAGCCGGTGATTGAGCAATACGTATTGAGCGAGCGTGCCTTGCAGCGTGGCATTTTCGAACCCGCGTTTGTGCGCTCACTCGTCGCGCGTCACCACGCAGGTGAGAATCACTCGGAGCGGCTCTGGGCTCTGCTCAACTTTGAACTCTGGCAGCGTCGTTTCTTCGATGGAGACGATGGCGGATCAGCTCCCGAGTTAGAGCCGGAGCTTGTGGTCCATAGTCAGGTTTAGCCACGGATTTCACGGACTTTACCGAACGATCATTCCCGCCCAATTGCGAATACTGTGGCTCAAAACGGAACTCTTGCACCCGGTCGATAAGGGAGGCCGGATACGCACGTATAACATGATGCGCGAACTCAAGCGCGATCATGAGATCACGTATCTTGCCCTGGACGACGGCGCGGCCGGCGCGGAAGAAAAGAGGCTCGCAACCGAGTATTCTCACGAACTGATCTGCGTACCTCACCGTACTGCGCCAAAATTCTCGCCCGGTTTCTATCGCGATCTCGTCGCCAATCTCGCATCGCCGCTGCCTTACTTCATGAAGAAGTATGAATCCCCCGGAATGCGTCGCGAAATCGAGCGTCTACTGAAAGAGCAGACGTTTGACGTGATGGTCTGTGATTTTCTTCAGCCCAGCGTCAACGTTCCGGAGAACGTGAACGTTACGACGGTACTCTTCCAACACAACGTTGAGGCAATGATTTGGAAGCGACATTACGAAGTGCATAAGAATCCACTGAAGCGCGCCTTTCTTTACGACCAGTGGCGAAAGACGTGGCGGTATGAGCGGAACGCGTGTCAGAAGTTTGATCTCGTAATTGCGGTTTCAGCCGCCGACGAACAACAGATGCGCAAAGAGTACGACCTCGAGCGTACCGCAGCGGTAGCGACCGGAGTCGATATTGATTACTTCAGTCCTTCCAAAGACATAACTCCCGACAAGCACAACATCGTATTCACGGGCTCGATGGATTGGCTGCCGAATGAAGATGCGATGCAGTACTTTATTCGCGAAGTCCTGCCCGTAGTCCGTAAAGAAATCCCGGACGTGACGCTGACTGTGGTCGGGCGAAATCCGTATGCGAGTTTGGTTGAACTCAGCAAGAGCGACCGCAGTATTGTCGTAACGGGACGCGTTGACGATGTGCGTCCCTATATTGATCGAGCGGCGGTCTACGTGGTTCCAATTCGAATCGGCGGTGGAACACGCCTCAAGATCTACGAAGCGATGTCGATGGGTAAGCCCGTCGTGTCGACAACCGTCGGGGCCGAAGGCTTACCCGTAACAAATAATCAGGAACTGGTGCTCGCCGATTCGGCCCCGGAATTTGCCGCAGCATTGATTCGTTTGTTTCGCGACGCGCACTGGGCTGCCGAACTCGGAGGACGTGCGGCGAAACTGGTGCGAGAGAAATTCGGTTGGCGCGGGGTCTCGGAATCTTTTGCGGCCCTCTGCGCGGAAGCCGCAAAATCCCCACAAAAAGCACAAAGAAAATAGTCTCTTGAAGCTTCCGACACAGTCACGATTTATGGAGATGAGACACAATTCGGCGTTTTCAAGTTGAAGAACGCTACTCGAAGGTGTGTCCGAAATTATGAATCCGAAACTGTCGCTCGTCATCCCGGCCTACAATGAATCTGCGCGTTTAGGCAACTCCCTAAAAACCGTATTTGCTTACTTGAACCAGGCTGATTTGGGAGCCGAGGTGATTGTCGTGGACGACGGCTCGAGCGACGACACGGTCCAGGTGGCCCAGCAAGCGTTCGCCAGCGGGGGCAACATTCAAACCACTCTCATTCCTGTTCTTCCGAATCGTGGCAAGGGATACGCAGTGCGCACCGGCCTGTTTGCCGCCCGCGCTCCGATAGCGCTCTTTTTTGACGCCGACTTATCAACGCCAATCGAGGAAATCCCAAAAGTCGTAAATCCGATTGAGTGTGAAGGCTACGACGTCGTTTTCGGATCGCGAGCCCTCGATCGAAGTATGATCGGCGTTCATCAACCGTGGCGACGTGAAATGGGCGGGCGCGTTTTCAATCTCCTGGTGCGACTCTCGACCGGATTGCCGTTCGCGGATACGCAGTGTGGCTTCAAAGCTTTTCGCCTGAGCACCTGCCGTCCAGTAATCGATGCGGCTGTAATCGACCGCTTTGCGTTCGACGTTGAATTGCTTTATTTGGCACAATCAATGGGCCTGCGATTGAAAGAGGTGCCCGTGCGCTGGGACCACAACGACGGCAGTAAAGTTAGCGTTTTGCGTGATAGTCTGCGGATGTTCAGGGAAGTGCAGTCGATCCGGCGACGAAGCCGTGCTTCCTTGAGTAAGATAGCTGCGAACGATGTCCGTTCTTACAAATACACAGAACACTCCACTCCCTGAGATCTCGATCATCATTCCCTGTTACAACGAAGAACGCTTTATTGGCGGTGTGTTGGAGCGTCTGGTCCAACAGTCGTGTAACGCGAGATATGAAATCGTCATCGTAGACGGTCGATCGACCGACGGCACCCGGCAAGCTATCGAAAATTTCGCTACTGAGAATAGCGATGTGTCTTTGCGCGTCATCGACAACCCGGCGCGAAATATTCCCACTGCATTGAATCTCGGCATTAGCGCGGCCAGAGGTGAATTGATCGTGCGCATGGACGCTCATTCGGCGCCTTCGATCAATTACGTGGCGCGTTGTGCTGAACTGTTGCGAGAGCAAAGGGCGGCGATTGTCGGCATGCCGTGGCATATCAAACCAGGCGGCGGATCGTTGATGGCACGTGCAATTGCGGTCGCTGTGTCGCATCCTTTGGGGGCGGGTGATGCGAAGTACCGCTTTTCGGGATCGGCCAGTCAGTTTGTCGATACTGTCCCTTTTGGAGCCTTTCACAAGTCGCATTGGGAAGGACTGGGTGGTTTTAATGAAGCGCTACTGGCGAACGAGGATTATGATTTCAACTACCGGACGCGGAAGGGCGGCGGCAAGGTTCTGCTCGACAACGAAGCGCACAGCGACTACTTTGCGCGGTCGAGTCTCAGTGAGTTGGCGAAACAGTATTTTCGTTACGGGTTATGGAAAGCACGGATGGTGAAGTTGCATCCGACGTCGATCAAGTTGAGGCAATTGATTCCGCCGTTGTTTGTGATTTCGTTGCCGGTGTTGGCGGGCTTGAGTTTAGTGTTTCCGATTGTGGGTTGGTTGTTGCTGGCGATGGTGAGTTTTTATCTCGTCGTGATTGTCGCCGGCTCATTGCAGTCGGCCGCGCGCGCGAGTGACTTGAAGCTGGCGCTCTATTTGCCAGTTATCTTTGTAGTGATTCACTTTTGCTGGGGCACCGGTTTCGTGGTTGGGTTATCCACAGATTACACAGATAGTGGAAAACAATCTGTGTAATCTGTGGATGGAACGAAAGGGAGAAGAAAATTGAAGGTAAGTGTATTCGGACTCGGATATGTAGGCTGCGTGTCGGCGGCGTGTTTTGCTAAAGAGGGGCACGACGTCATTGGTGTGGATCCAAATCCGGTTAAGGTTGAGATGATCAAGCGTGGCGAGAGTCCGATTATCGAAGAGGGAATGACTGAGCTGATCAAGGAGATGGTCGGCGAGAAACGGCTGGTCGCAACCAACAGCCCCGCGGATGCAGTTAACCAGTCAGAGATTTCACTCGTCTGCGTCGGCACGCCGAGTAAGGCAAATGGCTCACTCGATCTCAGGTACGTGAAAAGCGTTTGCCAGGAGATCGGCACCGCGCTCGAGACCAAACGCGGTCCACATATCGTGGTGGTGCGCAGCACCATGCTGCCGGGAACGATTGAAGAAGTAGTGACACCAACACTCGAAGTCTATTCAGGAAAAAAACACGGACGCGATTTTCAAGTTTGCATTAATCCCGAGTTCCTGCGTGAAGGGACGTCGATCAAAGATTTCTATTCACCTCCATTCACATTGATTGGTGCGGACGACGACGAGGTTGCGCGGAGCGTGCGGCGCTTGTACGCGGACATCAACGCTCCGTTGTACGTTGTGTCAGTCAAAGCCGCCGAGATGGTGAAGTACGCGTGCAACAGTTTTCATGGTCTGAAAGTGAGTTTTGCAAACGAGATCGGAAATATCTGCAAGGGACTCGGAATCGATAGTCATCAGGTGATGGAAGTGTTTTGCCAGGACACAAAACTCAATCTGTCGCCCTACTATCTGAAGCCCGGTTTTGCATTCGGTGGTTCGTGTTTGCCAAAAGATTTGCGCGCGATTGGTTACAAGGCAAAAGAGCTCGATATTGCGGTGCCGGTGTTGTCGTCGATCCTGCCGAGCAATCAAAACCAGGTCGAACGCGCCCTCGAAATGGTGAAGGCGACGGGGAAAAAGCGGATCGGTGTCCTCGGTTTCAGTTTCAAAGCGGGAACGGACGACCTGCGCGAGTCACCGATCGTGACTCTGATCGAGACGCTGATCGGCAAGGGATTCACGCTCTCTATTTATGATGCTGACGTTTCGCTTGCGAAGCTGATGGGCGCGAACAAGCAATACATCGAGCAGGAAATTCCGCATATTTCGCAGCTTATGCGACAAAGCCCGGCGGAGGTGGTCGAGACATCCGATGTACTGATCATCGGCAACAAAACAGCAGAGTTTCGCGAAGTCGCCGCGCAACTTTCAGGTGATAAGACCGTCATCGATCTCGTGCGCTTATTTGACGACCGTACCTCGGACGATTCATATCAGGGAATATGTTGGTGAGAAGTGAGGCAGACAGTTTGGCTTTTGGGTCGCTTGCCCCTTCGCGAAAAAGTCGTCTGAAGATTTTGAAATCGCGCCGGACGCTCGTCTGGGCCATTGCCATAGTCGTAGTTGCGTGGCCGCTGCTCGCGTGGATTGCAGCAAAAGCGTTGATCGTTAATGCCGGAAGTATTGATAAGGCTGATGCGATCCTTGTGTTGTCAAATACTACTTTCCTCGAAGAAAGAACCCGGCGTGCCGCTGAGTTGTTACATGCCGGACGTGCTCCGAGAATCGTCCTCACGAATGAGAATCAGATCAGTCGCTGGTCCGAGTCGCAGCAGCGCAATCTCTTCACTCATGAATGGGAAAAGGAAGAGTTGCTTCGCGCGGGTATCAGCGGCGACAAGATCGATGTGATTACCGAACCGGTTACCGGCACTCATTCAGAAGCAGTTCGCGCCCTCGATTACGCCCAAAAGCACCAGCTCAAATCACTTCTGGTTGTGACTTCTGCGTATCACTCCCGCAGAGCTTTGTGGGCTTTCCGGCAGGTATTCGGCGACAGTGGGATTGCGGTTGACGTCGAGCCGGTCGCGCCTGGACAGCAAACGCCGCAACCGATTTCGTGGTGGTTCAAACCGTCGGGTTGGAAAACTGTAGCCACGGAATATCCCAAGCTCGTTTATTACTGGGTTCGCTATCGTTCAGGAGGGGTGGACCAAACTGCAAAGCTGCAGCGGTATGTTGGGCCGGAAGTAAAGACCGCGGTTGGTGCAAACCAGGCAGGGATGGTGTTGTCAGTTTCTGCGCCAGTGACTGCTTACACGAATGAAGCGATTGTCATCGACGCTCGAAAATCCACCGGAGTGCCGAACAAACCTCAGAGCGACGGCACGCCGTCAGTCACGATCGATTTTGGAGACGGCATTACGTGTAACTTGCTCGCCTGCGGTCATGCATATCGCACTGCCGGCACTTACACGATCACTGTGAATGCAAAGAATCGCGGAGCGGCAGGCGCCTCTGTTAGCACAACGATCAACGTGACTGACATTCCCGCGGCTCAAAGCGTGATCGATATGACGAGCGCCGGCAACGCTTCGTTTCATGTCGCGCCGAACAGTTTCAAGAACGCGAGCGCGAATGCGAAGAAGCTGCAGGCGGCGATCGATCTGGCGGCGACGCGAAACACCGTGGAACAGGAGATCGTGTTGCCGGCGGGAGCCGTGTTTGCTGGTCCGATTATTCTGCCGACTCCTGCAGGCGGAAAGTACATCACGATCCGCAGCAGTGGTTTGGCGTCGATGCCGGCTGGTAATCGTGTCGGTCCGGGAAACGATGCGTTAATGCCGGTGATCACCGCACCGAGTTCGACCGATCTCACGCAGGCCGCAATCGGCACGGTATCACCCGCCCCGGCGAATCCACCGCACCATTACCGCTTCCAGGGAATTCATCTGCGCAAAGACGACGAAACAAAGCGTAGTGCGACCTTGATGAACATCGGCACGGACATCAGCGGCGGTGGACAAAACACACTTGCGAAGACCCCGCATCACTTTATCGTGGAACGCTGCTGGTTTGATGGTGGCGTGAGTGACCGATCGGAATTAACCAATGGCCTGCGCGTCTATGCCAGTGCCGTGTCGGTGCTGGACAGTTATCTGGGCGACTTTCGGCTGCTGGGAATAGGAGTCGATACAGCGGCAATATCGCTGACGATGGGCCAGGGACCGTTTGCCTTTAATAACAACACGATGGTGGCGACGTCGGAAAACTTCAGCATGGCTGGCGGGTCAGCGGAGACCAACAGCGGAACGGTGTCGAACGCGACGACCAGCAGTTGCACGTTATCGAGTGTGAAGAACCTGGAGTTAGACCAGAATCTGGCGTTGCGCGTAGGCGGTAGTTACGGACCGGCACAGACGACGGTGGTGCGGTCGATAGTGGGAAATAACGTCACTTTTGATCCGATACCGACGGCGCCTGACAACGGCAGTGTGGCGGAATGGATCGTGGTGCCGTCGTACGTGGAGTTTCGCGGGAATTATTTGTACAAGCCGTTGAAGTGGTGGCCGAAGCATCCGAGCTGGAATGGAATTACCTACCAGATCAAGAACTTCTGGGAAGCGAAGTTTGGGCGTTATGTGGTGGTGGATGGAAATGTGATGGAGAACAGTTGGATCGCAGATCAGTTTTATGCGATCGCGCTGAGTGTGCGAAACGGGAATGGCGGCTTCTCGGCGGCGGCGGTGGTGCGGGAGATGCAATGGAGCAATAACATCATTCGGAATGCCGCCGCGGGTATTAATTTGTTGGGGAGTGATTATGCGGGGCCGACGCAGATCACGAGTGACATCACGTTTCGGAATAATTTGTTTCAGAACGTGGGAGTGAATTTCGACTCAACGGGTGCGGGGCACATGCTGATCAATATGCAGAACGGCGCGACGCGGATGAGACGAATCTTCATAATCCACAACACGCACGACAACGGGACGCCGGACAACAGCAACGGGATGATCACGGACTTCGGCGACAGCGGTGGAGCGGATGAATCGATGTGGCTGAACAACGTGCATCAGCACGGTGGTTACGGCTTCCGCAGCAACTCAAGTATTGTCGATGCTATAGGCAACATACGACGGTTCCTGCCACCTGGTGGTCCAACTGTTTGGAAGAATAATCTGGTGGCCAATATCGGAGCCGCGACTTATCCGCCTCGGCCCATCGGTGTTTATCCCGAAGGCTCATGGCCCGCGATGTTTGTGGATTATCGCAATGGAGACTTCACCCTGAAACCTTCCAATCCCGGTAAACGTGCGGCTGCCGACGGAACCGACATCGGCGTGAATATGGAAACGCTTCGAGCCGCGACACTCCACAGCATCGACGGGCTGAATTCAAACGGCCCTACACCAGGAGCCGTCCGCCCGCGGCTCGTGAACCCGCAATGAAGACGGCCCAAGCCGGATCTTGTGCTTGACAAAATCGCCTCAACACCCAATTCTTTAGTGGAAAAAGCGGTCTTTTTGCTGTTTTAACAACTAGTCGGCACGGTCGTAAGAGTCTTCGAAGCCCGGGGTTCTCATGCTATCCATCAAATCGCTCATTACTCCCAGTCTTGTCCTTGCAATTCTTTTTCTGACAGTTTCTACCGCTTCAGCGGATCCGATTACTGCAGGCTCCCTGACCTTCTCCGGTTCTTCACCGAGTCCCTTCTCACTTAGCGGCCCGGGATTGGCCCTGAACGGAACATCGGCGCAATTGATTTCATCGGTAAGCTTGTTGTCGAACGGTTTGTTTGTTCCCGGCGGTTCGGGCATGACCGGTGGAAGTGTCGACTCTCAGGATGGCGAATTGGAGTTAAGCATACCTCTGACAGTCGGGGGTGTTTTACAGAGTCCGAATACGACCCTGCTGATATTGCGATTTAGTTCATCCTCTTTTGTCGTTCCCGTTGGGCCAGCCGCCGGCTTTGTAGTGATTGCTCCTTTCAGTCTTACTTCGGGGCTAGTGGAGGGCTATGCCGGGCTGCCTGGAGACGTTCCGCTTTTCAGCGCCCAGCTTACGGGACAAGGAATCACCACGCTCACGTTCGTGGCGCTACCCGGCGGCGGGTTGTATCGACTAGAGCGTCAGACTTTCGTCTTTGGCGCGACCGTGCAAGGGGTTTCAGTGCAGTCCATTCCAGAACCCACATCTGTGATGCTGATCTTTTCAGGAATTCTCGCTTTTGCCGGTTACCGCAAAAGAACGAGTTCCTAGCCTCGAATGAAGCGACCTTCGCTCAGCGTCAATCTTATAATTGCGATTGCGGTGTGCCTCAGCTATCTGATCTTCAGTGTGTGGAGTGCTTACACCAAGAGTCCCTGGAGTGACGAAGCCTGGTTTGCTAATGCGGCAGTTAATTTAGCAACGAAAGGTCAACTCACCACCACTGTACTCGAGACGAAAGGCACCAGCCTGCACGGATTGGACCAATATACTTATTGGGTCATGCCTTTACACCTGCTGGTCCAAGCCTTCTGGTACAAGATTGCGGGATTCAGTTTGCTTAATATGCGGCTGATTTCCGTAGCTTTTGGCCTACTCGCTCTTTGGGCCTGGTTTGTAGTTCTAAAGAAACTTATCGGAAACCAGGAAATAGCTCTACTCTCAATTGTTATCCTCGCCTGCGATTACTTCTTTCTGATGGGTGCGTCGTTCGGACGCATGGACATGATGAGCATGGCCCTGGGAGCGTCCGCGCTGGCGGTTTATCTGATGTTGCGCGAGAAGAACCTTGGATGGGCTGTGCTCTCAAGTCAAAGTTTGATCGTAGCGAGCGGCTTAACCCATCCTAACGGAGGCTTGGTTTTTCTGGCTGGCTGGTTCTTTTTAGCAATCTATTTCGACCGGAAAAGGGCAAAGCTCAAATACATCCTTCCGTTGGCTATACCTTACCTCGTGGGAGCAGCATTGTGGGGCTCCTACATTCTTCAAGCACCTGATCTGTTTTGGTCCCAATTCGTCACCAATGCGTCAATGGGCGGCAGAATGAGCGGCTTTGCATCGCCGTTAGCGGCATTCAAAAACGAAATTGTTTTGAGATACATGCAGAGTTATGGGCTGGCTGACCATTCTGTCGGACACTCTGGTCCAATCCGGCTGAAAGCCCTAATCCTGGTCGCATACCTTATCGGGATTTGTGGGATACTTTTTACGCGCAGTCTGCGCCAAAATTCCGGCTGTCGCGTGTTGCTCTTGCTCACGGCCTTGTTCTTCCTGGTTCTGACCATAGTTGACGGGCAAAAGTTGTCGTTTTATCTGATCCACATCGTGCCGTTATATGGTGCGTTGTTGGCAGTATTCATTCACTGGTGTTGTACCACGCGACGTTTTCCGCGGTCCATAATCGCAGTTGCTCTGTTCGGTTTTTTGGCCCTGCAACTGGGGGGAGTCGCGTATCGTGCTAAACAGGATTTCTATCACACGAGTTACCTTCCGGCAGTGAACTTCATTCAAAACAATTACGATAATCAAGACTTAATAATGGGTAGTGCTGTTCTCGGTTTTAGTTTGGGCTTCGACAGAGTAACCGACGATGTGCGTCTGGGTTTTCTTAGTGGCAAACGTCCAAAATTGATTGTAGTGGGTGAAACCTATGAGGGCGCATTCAAGGAATATCAAAAAAACGAACCGGACATTTACCGTCACATTGTTAATCTAACGACGAGCACTTATCGACCCGTTTACAGTCAAGGCACCTATCAAATCTTTGTTCTGAACTCTGCTGGAGATCAGAATCAATTGCCGCAGAAGTGACATCGGCAACGCCAGTCTTGAATACGATCAACGCCAAACAATCGAGAGAGGCCAGGAAGGTGCGCGTACTACTCATCGCACCGTCGACAGTAATCGTCGGTGGCCAGTCGCGACAGGCGGCAAAATTACTTGATTTGCTCGGCCGGGAATCTACCCTGGAAGTTGGCTTTGTTCCTCACAATCCCGTTTTGCCGACACCATTTCGTTGGCTGCAGCAGGTTAAGTATGTAAGGACCGTTGTTACAACATCTGCTTACTGGTTATCACTTGTTCGTAAACTACCTCAATACGATGTCGCACAGGTTTTCTCCGCGTCGTACTACTCATACTTGCTCTCGGTCGCGCCCGCCATACTCCTCGCCAAATTGTTTGGGACGAAAAGCGTACTGAACTATCGAAGCGGTGAGGCTGAAGATCACCTGAGCAAGTGGCCGCGGACGACTGTACCAATCATGCGTTTAGCTGATGAGATCGTAACGCCGTCTCAGTACCTGGTAGATGTTTTCGCAAGATTTGGTCTACGTGCGCGATCGATTTTTAATAACGTGGACTTTCAAAAATTTCGCTACCGCGAACGCAATGTGCTGGCACCCAAATTTTTAGCTTCTCGTTCATTGGAGCCTTTGTACAACGTTGAGTGTACGTTGCATGCGTTTTCGATTATTCAGAGGAAATATCCTGAGGCAACACTGACCATTGCCGGCGATGGGCCGTTAAGAAATGACCTGGAAGAACTGGCAAAGAAACTCCAGTTGCAGAATGTCAGGTTTCTTGGGTTCGTATCATTTGAAACAATGGCCGCCCTTTATGACGAAGCTGATATCTACTTGAACTCGCCAGATATCGACAACGCTCCGAACTCTCTCATTGAGTGCATGGTCTCGGGACTGCCCATCGTTACTACCGATGCCGGCGGTATACCGTACCTCGTAACGCACGAAGAAACGTGTCTGATGGTGCCTAGCGGAGATGCTGCTTCACTTGCTACGGCTGCGCTTCGGTTTTTGGAAGAGCCCGGCCTGGCTTCCAGAATTTCGCAGGCCGCACATCGACAGGCGCAATCCTTTGGATGGCCAGCAATTAGGGAGAAATGGCTCAGTCTTTATAGTAGTCTTGGCTAATCAAAGGGGGTTATTCGGTGCGGCTCTTTGCCTCACTAGTGCGCCAATTTTACCGATTGACAAAAGGCGTAAAACAATGTGTAATGCACTTGCCCTTTAACTGAAAGGGTGCATTACTTGAAACGATTGCACGCGATAAAGGCAAACTCGCTGCGAAGTGAGGACGCAAAGCCGTGAGTCTCCAGGATGTTTTGGGGGGAGATTGTCTGGTTACCGAAGGCGATCGAAGAACACGAGCCGAATGGATTTCTTCGCCCCTTTTGTCCACCCACAACAAGCAGAGTAGAACGAATTTGACTCTGTCGGTGTCTTCTCCATTCGTTTAGTGCAGTCGTCGAATACCGCTCTAGGTGTTCAAAACTGTCCATTCTTCGCTCAACTGCCAGCCAATTTCTGACCAAAGAACTTAGTTCCTGAAAGATTAGGACCTGCTTCAAACTAGTGAAACCGGTCCACAACCACTGCAATTGCTGCCGATAAATCCCGCCGCCGCAGCTTCTTTTTAGTCACGTGCAGTTATTGGTCGGTTGCCAGCCCACAAAAAGGGGGGAACTGACCTCCGTCTTTAAGACCCAATAACTGGAGTGAGTTCAATGTTTGGTTCCCCCAGGAGTGTTGCGCGCTTTCTTGCCAAGCCTTTTTTCCTTATCTTTTCATTCGCAATATTATCAAGTAATTTCGCTGTACAAGCCGCCCCACCTGTACCTTCATTTTACGCTCCAGCCGCAACTTTCGTTAATGAAGTCATCCTCGTTGATGCGCGACAATCCGTTGGCGTATCGAACAAACCTCAAAGCAATAGCACGCCATCCGTAATCATCGACTTCGGAGATGGTTTTACAGCAAACCTCTTAGCATCAGGACACGCCTACCGCGCCCCGGGAACCTACACCATCACCCTAACGGTGAAGAACAGTGCCGGTGAGGTTGCCAGTACGCAACGAAGCATCGTGGTGTCGCCAATTCCGGCAGCGTCCGGATCGGCAGTACAAAGTTTGCAGAATCAGAATAATCCAGTCCTCAACGGAACAAGTCTTCAAACAGCAATCAATCTGGCAGCAACACGAAACAACGTGGAGCAGGAAATTGTATTGCCGGCCGGAGCCGTGTTTGCTGGTCCGATCATTCTGCCGACTCCGGTGGGCGACAAGTACATCACTATCCGTAGCAGCAGTCTGGCGTCGATGCCGGCTGGTAATCGTGTCGGTCCGGGAAACGATGCGTTAATGCCGGTGATCACCGCACCGAGTTCGACGAATTTGGCCGTGGCTGCGATCAGCACAGTATCGCCGGCCCCCGCATCGCCACCGCACCATTACCGTTTCCAGGGAATCCATCTGCGCAAAGATGACGAAACAAAGCGTAGTGCGACGTTGATGAACATCGGTACGGACATCAGCGGCGGCGGACAAAACACGCTCGCGAAGACGCCGCATCACTTCATCGTGGAGCGCTGCTGGTTTGATGGGGGCGTGAGTGACCGATCGGAACTAACCAATGGCCTGCGCGTCTATGCCAGTGCCGTGTCGGTGCTGGACAGTTATCTGGGCGACTTTCGGCTGCTGGGAATAGGAGTCGATACAGCGGCAATATCGCTGACGATGGGCCAGGGACCGTTTGCCTTTAATAACAACACGATGGTGGCGACGTCGGAAAACTTCAGCATGGCTGGCGGGTCAGCGGAGACCAACAGCGGAACGGTGTCGAACGCGACGACCAGCAGTTGCACGTTATCGAGTGTGAAGAACCTGGAGTTAGACCAGAATCTGGCGTTGCGCGTAGGCGGTAGTTACGGACCGGCACAGACGACGGTGGTGCGGTCGATAGTGGGAAATAACGTCACTTTTGATCCGATACCGACGGCGCCTGACAACGGCAGTGTGGCGGAATGGATCGTGGTGCCGTCGTACGTGGAGTTTCGCGGGAATTATTTGTACAAGCCGTTGAAGTGGTGGCCGAAGCATCCGAGCTGGAACGGAATTACCTACCAGATCAAGAACTTCTGGGAAGCGAAGTTTGGGCGTTATGTGGTGGTGGATGGAAATGTGATGGAGAACAGTTGGATCGCAGATCAGTTTTATGCGATCGCGCTGAGTGTGCGAAACGGGAATGGCGGCTTCTCGGCGGCGGCGGTGGTGCGGGAGATGCAATGGAGCAATAACATCATTCGGAATGCCGCCGCGGGTATTAATTTGTTGGGGAGTGATTATGCGGGGCCGACGCAGATCACGAGTGACATCACGTTTCGGAATAATTTGTTTCAGAACGTGGGAGTGAATTTCGACTCAACGGGTGCGGGGCACATGCTGATCAATATGCAGAACGGCGCGACGCGGATGAGACGAATCTTCATAATCCACAACACGCACGACAACGGGACGCCGGACAACAGCAACGGGATGATCACGGACTTCGGCGACAGCGGTGGAGCGGATGAATCGATGTGGCTGAACAACGTGCATCAGCACGGTGGCTACGGCTTCCGTAGCAACTTCAGCGTGGTCGATTCGAATAGCAACATTCGCAGATTCCTACCCAGTCCCGATTCGTCCAATTGGAGTAAAAACCTGATCGTAAATAACAACGGGGCCATTTATCCCAGCACGGCTGTTTGCGCCAGCGCTTCCTGGACGGCCCAGTTTGTCGATTACGCAAACGGAAACTTTGCGCTCGCTCCAGGCAGTCCCGGCAAAGGTGCGGCAACAGACGGCTTCGACATCGGCATCGACATGCCAGGCCTGAATTACCTTACTCGCGGTTCTGTCTCAGGCGCGTGGGACGGATCGGCACCGTCACCGACGCCAACACCCACACCGACACCGTCACCGACGCCGACTTCGACGCCGACGCCAACCCCGACCCCAACTCCAACGCCCACACCAACACCGACGCCGACTCCAACACCAACGCCTTCGATAACGGTGACGATGACGAGCCCGTCGACAAACTCGACATTCGCTGTTGGCGCGAGCGTGACGTTGACCGCGACTGCATCAAAACAGAATGGTTCGATCACGAGTGTGACTTTCCAAGCCAACTCGCAAACCGTCGGAACGGCGAATGCGGCGCCCTACTCCACGGTGTGGGCCAATCCGGCAGCCGGAACCTACAGCGTCACGGCGACTGCGACCGACAGTCAAGGTCAGAGTCTTATCTCAACGCCCATCACTGTGAAGATCAGCAAAGCTCTGAAGTCCGTCAGAAACGGCAGGGGCAACGCGACTTCGATCAGTAGTTCGCTCGCTTCCGGTAACAGTTCGATTACGGCAAATGGACCAGTCAATAACGGCGATCAGATGGAGGGCCTCATCGCCTCAATCGAACAGGCATACGTTGACTTTACGTCAGAGAGAGACATGTTTAGTGCGGCTGCCGATATCAACAGGTATCTTTACGCCGCAATGTTCCTCGCTGAATCGGGCGCTAGCTTGTCGAGGCAATCGACACCCACGTCGGGCGTCATCGATCGCATGAACAAGATCGATTCATATCTGTTGTTCTGCGAGGATTTGATGGAAGATGGAGTTGTCTCACAGCCGACTCTGAATAGTGCCAGAAAAGTCAGCGCACGTACTGATATCTCGATAAGTCAGTCCGATGTGCTGCCACTCGGCGTTAATGGAGTCAACTTAATGCAAGGCAACACCGGCTCGATAACTTCGCCGGCTTCCAATCCGTTAACGAACGCCGTCGATGTCGCTTCCAACAACAGTGTGTATGAACTCGGAGGCGTAAGCATAACGATCGGTGGAGAAGCAGTTCCGATGATCTCGGTTTCACCGACGGCGCTCACTTTCTATGTTCCGTCCGGGCTAAAGGGTGGACTCGCGGATGTGGTGGTTACCACACGTGATGGTTACATCACGCACACGACCGCGAGCGTCAATGGTCTTAACCCGACGATTCTCGTATGGCAGGGCGAATCGAATACCTCGGGGGCGATTCTGAATGCTATGGAATTGCACCGCGATGGTTTGTCGGCTTTGACATCGTGGGCGCTTGGTTCTGACCTGCAAACTCGGTTGTCTATCCTGACCACCGGTCTTAGCTCGGGACTGGCTGACAGGATTCCCGGCGATGAGTTCTGGTCGGGTAACGGTAAGCGGATCGAGAATTATAAGGAAGATGTTCAGGTCGAGATTCGTACTTCCGATAACCGAATTTTCACGCTGCCGGTTGAATTTGCGGGACCGAACGGCACAATGCGCGGATTAGACCAGGTAACTTTCCGTCTACCATCCGATTTGGTTGGAGCGGGCAGCGTTCAGGTCACTGTCATTGCGGGCGGTCGACGCAGCAACATGTCGGTAGTGACGATCAATTAGTTTTTTAGATCCACAGATGAAATCGTTATCGGATGCGGGGTGACTCAGAAATGAGTCGCCCCTTTTGATTTTGATTTGTTAGAATTCCTGCCCTCGTAGAAAACTACTTAAATAAAACGAAAGGCTGGAAGTGATGAAGAAGATCCTGTTGGTTCTTACTTTGTGCGTGAGCGCGCAGGCGCAGAGTGCGGCGCATTGGCCGCAATGGCGTGGCCCGTTCTTCAACGGTGTGGCGCGTGGTGATGCGCCAACGGTGTGGAACGACACAACCAATATCAAATGGAAAACACAGATCCCGGGTCGCGGTCATTCAACCCCGGTCATCTGGGGCAACCGGATCTTCCTTACCACTGCGATCCCGATCGGAAAACCGGCCGAGGCACCGCCTGCTACCGAACAAGGCGGCCAGCGACGATCTCCTGGACCACCAGTCGAACATCAATTCGTGGTTCTCAGTCTCGATCGCGCCACCGGCAAAATTCTCTGGCAGAAAACAGCTCGGACGGCAACGCCACACGAAGGCTTCCATCGCGCGTACGGAAGCTTCGCTTCCAACTCGCCTGCGACGGATGGCAAGTACGTCTATGCCTCCTTCGGTTCACGCGGCATCTATTGTTACGACTTCAACGGAAAACTGATCTGGGAAAAAGATCTCAATGTGCAGATGAAAATGCGAAACGCGTTTGGCGAGGGTTCTGCACCCCTGCTGCACGGCGATCGACTCTTTCTCGTTTTCGATCACGAAGCAGGCGATTTCATTGTCGCTCTCGACAAGCGCAACGGCAAAGAGCTATGGCGCGCGGAACGCGATGAGCCCAGTTCGTGGAGTACTCCGCTTGCGATCGAGCATGGTGGTCGCACCGAGATCGTCGTGCCCGCAACAAACAAAGTCCGCAGTTACGACGCGGCGACGGGCAAGGTTGTGTGGGAATCAGCCGGGCTTGGCTCGAACGCCATTCCAGTTCCTGTCACGCAGAACGGAATCGTTTATGTGATGAGTGGACATCGCGATCCAAAGTTGATGGCGATCAAACTCGGAAAGCAGGGCGACTTAACCGGCTCGGATGCGATTGTCTGGAGTCATACGCGAGGCGTGCCTTACACGGCGTCGCCAGTGCTCTACGACAATAAACTTTATGTAGTCACAGACAGCGGGATGGTCAGTGCCTTCAATGCCACGACAGGTGAGCCTCACTACCATCAGACACGCTTGCCGAAGAGTTCTAACCTGAAAGCTTCCCCGGTTGGCGCCAACGGGAAGTTGTACCTTGCGACTGAAGATGGTGATGTGGTCGTGTTGAAGATGGGTGAGACGTTCGAGGTTCTGGCGACTAACACGCTAACCGACCAGGTCTTTATCGCAACGCCGGTGATCGCCGGAGGAGAGCTGTTCCTGCGAGGTCAGAACACGCTCTTCTGCATTAGTGATAAGAAGTAGCATGGACAGGATGAACACGATTTAAGGTCGACAAGATTTAGGAATCGGCCCGCGTTTAGTCGTTTTCTAAGTCTGTTGAAAAGCGTTGTCAGTGATTGTCACATGACGCCAATTGAGATAAGCTGCTCTCGTATTAAACTTAACTAGGGTGAAAGGTCTTCGGTCACCTACGGTTTTCGTAAGAAAACTTGCCCTTTTCGAGCGAAAATCATCAAGGAATATGGAATGAGTGTCCCGGCCACAAGGAAACTGTGGTGGCAAGGTATCGCCATCAGTTTCGCCATCGCTTTTGCCTACGCCACTGTCCTGGTAAAGCTTTTCCATGACTGGTGGAACGACGAGAACTATTCCCACGGTCTCTTAATCCCATTCATCATCGGCTATATCCTTTGGTCCCAAAGGGAAAAGCTAGCCAGCGTTCCGGTGAAGTCAGCGACTTTTCTGGGTGGGACGGCGGTAGTCCTTGGTCTCCTCGGGCTTTGGGCCGGTGTGGCAGGCGCCGAGCTCTACACTCAGAGACTTTCGCTCCTGCTGTTGATCGCCGGCACCGTCGTTTACTTCTGGGGTGTGAGGCTTTTGCGGTATTTGCTGGTCCCCTTTGGCCTCTTGTTTCTGGCCATCCCCATTCCAGCCATCGTCTTCAACAAGATCGCTTTTCCACTGCAATTATTTGCTTCACGATGCGCCGTTTGGTCGATGAGCCTGCTCGGTATTCCTGTCTTGCGACAGGGAAACATCATCGAGCTCAAACCTCTGAATTCGATTGACACTAAGAAACTCGAGGTAGTTGAGGCGTGCAGCGGCATCCGGTCGCTGATGACTCTCATCACCCTTGCCGTCGTTTTCGCCTATTTTACGCATTCTCCGTCAGACGACACGCCCAGTTCGGGTAAACGCTTTGGCTGGCTGAGGAGTTACTGGTTCTGGCGGTCCACCATCATCGTCATTTCAGCCGTCCCGATCGCCATTCTGACGAATGCATTCAGAGTGAGCGGCACAGGAGTCCTGGCGCACTATTATGGGACAGAAGTAGCCGACGGATTTTTCCACTCGTTTTCAGGTTGGGCCATCTATATCGTGGCTTTTGTCCTGTTGTTTGGTATTGGCATAATTCTTGATCGCTTCAGACCGGCTCAGGCTGAGGGCGAGAAATCAGTCGAAAGGAAGTCGCCCGAACCGGATCCCGCTGTTGCTATCAATCCGGTGGTTTCGGCCGAAGGCTCAGAGCTATGAAATCGTCATTACGTTTCGGCGTATTACTGATCCTGATCCTCGTGATGGGCTTGTTTGTTAACGGCTGGTCCTACCTCGGCGAAGCACACGTCGAACGGAAAGATCTAAAAGATTTTCCCCAGACTATCGGCGTGTGGCAAAAGACCGGAGTCGACCAGATACTGAACGACGAGACTCTCAAGGTATTGCGAGCAAGTGACTACCTGCTGCGCGACTTTCGTAAACCAGATGGTTCAGTCGCGAATTTCTACGTGGGTTACTACGCAAGCCAGCGTTCAGGCGCCACTTATCACAGTCCCTTGAACTGTTTGCCAGGTTCCGGCTGGATGTTGAGTGAGCCCGGCAAAGCGACGGTCACGTTGCCGGACGGATCGAGTTTCATCGCTAACAAGTATGTAATCCAAAACGGCGATTATAAGAGCATGATGGTCTACTGGTACCAGGGACGAGGCCGAAACGTTGCGAGCGAGTATTGGGGAAAAGTCTACACAGTGTTTGACAGCGTTCGTATGCGACGCTCTGACGGTGCTTTGGTTCGTGTAACGGTTCCTATTGGTAACTCAGAGGCGGCAGCCGAGAAAACAGCCATCGAATTTGCCTCGGCGGCGTCCGGTGTTCTGCCACAGTTTGTACCTTAACGTACTTTGCGAACGAGGTTGAAGATTTATAGTTTCGGAAAACGAGAGTAATTGACCTTTTTTGAACATTGTCTCGGGTTTAAAGGAATTCCGGCAATTGCCCGCCGGCGTCCACGAGAACCTGAAACAAAACTAACAGCTGCCCTCGAACTCCTGGGCAGCATGATGGAGTGAATTAATGAAAAGCGAGTGCCGCGGTGTTATCTATCAGATAAGCCTATTCTGCCTTCTTCTCTCAGCAGCCATTTTTCTTGCCGGCTGCACTAATCCCGAAAAAGCAAAAGCCCAGCACCTGGCTCAGGGTGAAACCTACCTGAAGGAATCAAAATTTCAGGAAGCTACGCTCGAGTTTCGTAACGCTATACAGATTGACGACAACTCGGCACCAGCACACTGGGGTCTTGCGCGCGCATACGAGGGACTCGAGCGCTATCCGGAGATGATTGACGAGCTCCGGAAAACAATCGCCAAGGATACAAACAATCTCGACGCGCGCATCAAGCTTGGTAACTACTATCTCGTCGGCAGCAGAGGCAGAAGCGACGTTATTGGTGAGGCAGAACGACTCGCGAAGGAAATCCTCGAAAAGGATCCTAAAAACATTGAAGGCCACATCCTGATGGGAAGCGTCCTGTTCCATCAGAACCAGAAGGACAAGGCCTTTGAAGAACTGAATCACGCAGTGCAGTTGGACCCGAACCGAGTTGAGTCGTACCTCAGCCTGGCGAAATTTCACGTGGCCAACAATGCCCTTCCAAAAGCGGAAGAGATTTACAGGAAGGCGATTTCGGTAAACGCCAACTCACCGCTGGCCCATTCGGAATACGGCAAGTTTTTAGCGCAGTCAAATCGGCCGGCAGAAGCAGAAGCTGAGTTGCGCAAAGCGGTTGAAGTTGGACCAAACGATCGCATGTCGCGCTTCGTGCTGGCCAGTTATTACCTCGTCAATCGCCAATACGATAAAGCCGAAGAACAATACAAGGCGATGGCCGCCCTGGACCCAAACAAACCTGAGAGTCAGGTGGTGCTGGCCGATTTCTACGCCGCTACAAACCGTGTCGACGAGGCGGTGCGGGTCTATCAGGACATCCTTTCAAAGTCTCCGGATTATGTGCAGGGTCGCTACCGCCTGGGCGAGATTTTGTTAGCCAAGGGCGATACGCAAGGTGCGACTAAGCAAGTCGAAGAAGTACTCAAGAAGGATCAGCACGATCGACAGGCCCTCCTGCTGCGTGCCCGCCTGCGTGCACAGAACGGTCAGGCTGATGGTCTTAAAACCGCGATTGCTGACTTAAACGACATTCTGCAACAGGAACCAAACTCTCGCCCGGCTTTGTATTATCTGGCCCAGTACAACTTCACCCTCGGTCAGATGGACCAGGCGCGTGGTTTTGCGGCGGAGCTGGAAAAGAATTATCCGGACTATTTACCGGCAAGATTGATGCAGGTTCAGCTCGCCCTCGCTCGTGGCGAGCAAAAGGTAGCGATCACTCAAGCTACCGACTTACTCGCTCTGGTCGACAAAGCAGCTCCCGATCGCGACAACACGGCACAGTTAATCCGAGAGATTCGTGAGAAGAGTCTTCTCTCTCGCGGCACTGCGCAACTGCAATTGAGAAACAACGCCGAGGCCCGCAAAGACTTCGAAACCGCTCGCGAAATCAATCCAAACGGTCCGGTGGTTTACAACAGCATGGCATTGGTTTCACTCTCTGAAAACAAACCTGCTGATGCCGTTAATTACTTTGAAACTGCTTTGAAGGTTGATGGAACAAACTTCGACGCGATCAATGGTCTGGTCACGCTATACGCCAGAACGAAGGAGCTCGATAAAGCCCATGCGCGAATCGATCAAGCGCTGGCGTCGTTTCCCAACAACGCTTCGTTGCACTACCTGAAGGCGCAGGCTTATGGCTTTCAACAAAACGCACAGAGTGCCGAAGCTGAGTTGAGGAAAGCACTCGAGTTGGACTCAAACTATCTGCCTGCTTACTCCGCCCTCGGAGCGCTCTATATCAACTCGAAACAGGAAGATCGCGCCATTACCGAGTACCAGAAGATCATTGCGCTGCGCCCGGAAAATGCTACACCTTACACATTGATCGCAATTCTTGAGGATCAGCGGAAGAACTACGACGCTGCGATCGAGAATTACCGTAAGGCTCTGGAGAAGGATCCGAACTCACTCATTGCGGCCAACAACCTCGCGTGGCTCTACGCAGAAACCGGAAAAGGAGATCTCAACGAAGCGATGAAGTTGGCCCAGGGCGTGGTCCAAAAGAATCCGAATATAGCCGGATTCATCGATACGCTCGGCTGGGTTTACTACAAAAAGAATCTACACACCGCGGCGGTCGAGCAACTTAGAAAAGCCGTGTCGCTTAACGAATCAGAAGCGCAGAGGGCGAACGTTTCGCCCGCTGCCAGCTATCACTATCACCTGGGAATGGCCTTGAAAGGAACGGGTGACCGGGAAGGGTCGCGGCGTGAGCTCGAAACCGCGATCCGGCTTGCCGATAAGTCTCCTTTTGCAGATCTCGAGGAAGCAAAGAAGGCACTTGCTTCACTGTAAAAGCAAAATAGGTCATGAAAGTTTTATAGGACCTATATAGAAGAATAGGAGTGCGTTATGAGTGTTGATTTCAGACAACGAAAACCGAGTGAGTACCTGAAGATTTTGCGACGCAGGAAATGGTTTTTAATTCTTCCTATCATTGCGGTCACGACCGCGGTCGTATATGTCGTCTACCGGCTCCCGGACGTCTATGAGTCAGAGACCTTAATCGTTGTCAGACCTTCCAACCTTCCTACTTCGGTCGTAACCGGAGTTACCGAGGACACCATGACGCGGCAGTTGACGGCTATCAACCAGGTCGTTACGAGCCGCAGCCAACTCCAGCCTCTCGTCGAAAAGTATGATCTGTACAGAGTGGAGAGGGGTCGTGGCGAGCCAATGGAAGCTGTTATCGACACGATGAGGGATAACATCAGGGTTGCAGTCAACACCAGCCGCAACGACATCACCAACGGTTTCAATATCGCTTACCGGTATCGCGATCCAGGAATTGCGCAAGCGATTACGGCCGAGCTTGCAAGCAAGTACATCAACGTTCAGACCGCTGAAGACGTAAACAGAAATACGGCCGCGAAAAAGTTTATTGACGATCAGGTGGCCCAGGCTCAGGAAGCACTTTCTGCCATCGATAGGCAGCGCGTTGAGTTCATGACCGCGAAGGTGGGTCAACTGCCGAGTGAAGCCCAATCGCTCCTGAACCAACTGAGCGGGCTGCGTGAAGAGCAGAAAGCTCTCATTTCTGAAGTAGGGCGATTGCAGGATCGTCGTGCCGCGACAGCCAATCAGTTGGGCGTACTCCAGCAGCAGAATGAGTCGGCGATCGGAGATGTGGCCGAAACTCTGACCGATCCAAAAACAACCCTCGCATATTCAAATTTAGTTTCGCGAAAAGCTCAACTCGAGGGCGAACTGACACGAATCAAGCAGGAATACACACCAAAGCATCCCGATGTGATCGGGAAGCAGGAAGAAGTTAAGCGGGTCCAGGACGAGATGGACCAGATGGTCGCTGAGTGGAAAGACAAGATCAAAGAAAAAAAGGCGAAGCTCGAGGGGAAACCCAGTGCGCAACTTAACTCGGTAAAAAACGAAATCAAGTTGATCGACGGAGAGATAAAACGGCAGCAGACATTGTTGGCTCAAAACGAACAGAATATCGGCAGCCTCGTCACTCGCATCAACAACGTCCCCGGCGTCGAAGTACAACTGACAGCTATCGATCGTGACTATCAAACGAAGAAAAGCGCCCTCGATCAGCTTTTGCTGCAACAGCAGAAGATCACGTTGAACAAGGAAGCGGCTACGCAGCAACAGGGCGAGGGAATCGAAGTCGTAGACGCCGCGAATCTTCCGTCTAAACCGGTTGCTCCAAAGCGGTTGATGCTCTCGAGTGTTGGGCTCGGCGTTGGTCTCGCGCTCGGTCTTTTGCTTATCGCAATCTTCGAAGGACCGCGTCTGCTTACGATTCAGAACGCTGATGACGCCAGACACTACACCGGTCTACCGGTGCTCCTCTCTGTGCCCGAATTGTTAACTCCTCAGGAAGCGCGTGCAGTCCCTCGTCGTCGCAGGTTGTTACTTGCTGCCGGCGTGGTCGCAACGCTCGTGAGTATTCCAATGCTGGCACTGGCCCTCAAGCTCACGCACATCTTCGAATACCTGATGACGGCATCGGGTGGTCGTTCGTAACTGGAGGTCCAACAGAGTGTACGCAGAATTTTACGGTCTCAAAGAGTTGCCATTCGCGCTGACGCCTGACCCGCGCTTCATTTACTTCACTCCGTCGCACACGGAAGTGATGGCCAACCTGCACTACGGCATTGAAAGCGGCAAAGGCCTCGTGGTGGTAACCGGCGAAGTGGGTACTGGCAAGACGACGATCCTGCGCTGGATGATGGAACGTCTCGATCGCACAGTGCTCGTCGCTTATATCTTCAATCCACGCTTGTCTGTGCCGGAGTTTTACCAGCACGTATCGACACTGCTGGACGTGCAGAAGTGGGAAACGAAGTCGGAATTGTTGCTCGAGCTCGGACGCGCATTGGAATCGCGTCACTCGCGCGGATTGCGAACCGTGCTCATCGTAGACGAGGCGCAGGGTCTTTCTCCGCACGTGCTCGAAGAGATTCGACTGCTTTCGAATTTCGAATCGAACACTGCCAAGCAGTTGCAGATCGTTTTGACTGGTCAACCCGAGTTACGAGAAGTTTTGAATAACCCGGACCTGCGCCAGTTGAAACAACGTATCGCTCTACGTTGCGTCATCAAGCCGCTGCCAAACGTCGAAGAGACCGATCGTTACATCACGTCGCGTCTGCTGGTGGCGGGCGCGGAACGTACTGACGTTTTTTCACCTGAAGCCGTCGACTATATCTTCCGTTGTTCCGACGGCATTCCACGAAACATAAACAATCTCTGTGACAACGCGCTCCTGGCAGGTTACGCCGCCGGCGACACAACGATTGGTCGCTCGATCATCGAAGACGTCGCCGACACGTTCGACATGTTGCCACGCTCCGATCGAGGTCGAGGACAAACCGGAGAGGAACGCGAAGCTCCCGCGAGAATCTTTTCTTCCACAGGACGAGCCGAACTGTGGAACGCAGGAAAGACAAGCGGTGACACGGATTAGGGAAAGCAATAACGCTTCGGCGTTAAAGCACCAATGATGAGGTGATTCGATGGGAAGAGTTTTTGATGCCATGAGACGACACAGCTCCACTGAAAAGAGTGGTGCTGTAAAACCAAAAGAAAATCCAACGCGCCGTAACGACAGCCCGCAAGTTCCCATTCCAGGGCTGCCGTCTGCCGAACAGATCGAGGAGCAATTGTTGAGCGGTTCCTCAATCATGTCTGTTCCAGGCAGGGCGGTGCGAAGTTCAGCGTCCACTGCGCACACTGCGGATGTACCCGGCGGGTCGGCACTCCCCGACGGAATTGCTTCGCGTGATGCTGGGGCAACTTTGGGCGCTGCAGGAGCGACGCGCGCCGGAGGCTTCGTCACTTTTGACGTTTCTCCGTCGCGCGTCGAGCCTCATCTAATTGCGGTCAGCCAGCCTCGCTCTGCGTACACCGAGCAGTTTCGGTCGTTGCGCACGAGAATTCTCGAGGCTGGCGAACGCTTGCAGATGCGCGCGATTGTCGTCACCAGCGCCGGTATTGCTGAAGGCAAAACCTTAACGGCGCTCAACCTCGCATGGTTGCTGGCCCAAACCGAAGGTGTGCGAGCGCTCGTGATCGATAGTGATCTGCGCCGCCCGTGCGCAACTGACTATCTCGGCATCGATGCACCGGTTGGTCTATCGGAAGTTCTCGGCGGTCAACTGAGTCTTGAAGATGCCATCGTTCGTCTCGAACCATCGGGTCTCCACCTCTTGCCGGGTGGCCGGCCGCGAGACGACGTTGCCGAATTGCTGTCCGGACCGAGCTATGCTCGTGTGCTAACGGAAGTGCGACGTATGTTTGACTACATCATCATCGATGCGCCGCCGTTGGGAATTTTCACCGACGCGAATGTATTGATGTCTCGAGCTGACGGCGGGCTCCTCGTAGTACGAGCCGGCAAAACACGTTACTCGTCGGTAGATAAGCTTCTGGAACACATACCGAAGGATCGTCTCCTCGGAGTCGTCCTGAATCGCACCGAAGACCAGCCGGATTCAAACTCTTATTACTATCAGCATCGTTATTACAACCGTGAACGAAGGGGAACTGAAGTGCAGCCGATTCCGGCCGACAGACTCGAAGAGGAGGTTGCAGCCGTCAATTGAGAGCCTTCCGCTTCAATGGACGAATGGTTCTGTTGATCCTCGCCGAAGCGGCGTTGGTCTACGGCGCATTGATCTGTGCCGTTTACATTCGCTTCGCTATGGCAGATGCGGCTTTTGAGCTTCTTAACAACAACGGGTTTTTGAAAGCCGCGGTTGCTACTTTCTTCTGCCTCGCCGCTTTCTATCTTTTCGATCTTTACGATTTTCTGTTGATGCACGACCGGCGCGAACTCGTGCTCCGTTTGATCCAGGCGCTTGGACTCGCGTGGATCGTGCTCGCATTCTCGTTTTACACGTTTCCGGCAGTGATGCTGGGTCGTGGCGTTTCTTTAATTGCACTGCCAATTGCGCTCACGTTGATGGTCGCGTGGCGCGTGTCGATTCACTGGTTCCTGGGCCATCCCGATTTTGGTGAACGCATTTTGATCGTCGGTTCGGGCAATCTGGCGGTAGAAGTCGCGCGTGAGGTATTGGACCGTCGTGATGCCGGTTATCGCATTGTCGGGTTTGTCGGCACTGACGCCGAGTTATTGGGCAAGAGTCTTATCAATCCACGCGTGATCGGAATGACAGAGGAGCTCGACGACATCGTTAAGCGAGAGCACATCGATCGTATCGTCGTGGCAATGGGAGAACGCCGCGGACAACTGCCGACAAACAAGTTACTGCAACTGAGTTTGGCGGGTCAGGTAAATATCGAAGAGGGCGCGTCGTTTTATGAACGGATCACCGGTCGCGTTTCTTTGAACATGCTTCGCCCTTCCTGGCTAATCTTCACTGGCCGTGGACGCCAGGCGAAGATTGCGGAACTCTCGCGCAACGTCGTCCATTGGCTAGTGGCATTTATTGGCGCAATTCTTTCATTGCCAATCGTTCTGGTCACGGCTGTGCTGATCAAGCTCGAGTCAAAGGGTCCGATTTTTTACCAACAGGAAAGAGTCGGCAAGAACGGCCGTACTTTTGTACTGATGAAGTTTCGCTCGATGCGAGTTGATGCAGAAACTTCAGGTCCGGTGTGGGCCAGTAAGAAAGATACTCGCACGACACGTGTGGGCCGCATCATTCGCAAGATTCGAGTCGATGAGATTCCCCAGTTTTGGAACATCTTGAAGGGTGAGATGAGCTTCGTTGGCCCAAGGCCTGAGCGGCCGCATTTTGTGGCCCAACTGGCTGAAGAGATTCCGTTTTACGAGCAACGGCATCTGATTGCGCCAGGCCTGACGGGTTGGGCGCAGATTAAGTATCCGTATGGCGCTTCGATCGAAGATGCGCGGCAGAAGCTTCAATACGATCTCTTCTACATTAAGAACCATGGATTGTTTCTTGATGCCATCATCATGTTTGAAACCATCAAGATAATTCTGTTTGGGCGTGGTGCCCAATGACAGTTGGTTGGAGGTTGAAATGATTAATACGAGACGAATAACACTGGCAACGCTCGTGGCTGGAGTATTGGCCATCGGAGTCGCTGCCCAGCCGCAGGGTGATCCGCAAAAGGCGAGACCGCGAACCACTACTCCTGTGACCGAGGAGCAAGACAAGAAGGTTCAGACGCCGCTGACCAGCAGCGACGGGGTTTCTGCTCAAGCAACCAGCCCGGACGACGGGTCGGAAGAAGCTAATGTTGTCACTCCCTATTACAAAAATTTCTTCAATAATTACAGGCTTGGACCAGAAGATATCATTTCCGTCGAAGTGTTCAACCAGCCTCGTTATTCGCGCGCCAATATCATCATTCCACCAAGTGGCCGCGTTTCACTGTCGCTGATAAAGGGCGGGGTTCTCGTCAACGGCAAGACTGTCGATGAAGTGGCAGAGATCATCAAGAAGAGTTACAACGAATACATCATCGATCCGCAGGTGACCGTATCGCTCGACAAGGCGATGTCATATCGTTACAGCGTGATTGGCGACGTGGGCCAACCAGGTATTCGTCTCATGAGTAAACGCATCACGGTCTCCGAGGCGATCGCAGAAGCAGGCGGTGTGCTGAATACGGGCAAAAAGAGCGGAATCCGCGTATTACGACGGAACGAGGCAACGGGCAAGCTCGACCAGATTGCGGTCAACTTGTCCGAAATCTACAAAGGCAAAGCGCCCGATAACGTCTATCTCGAGCCGGGCGATCAGATCGTCGTGCCTGGTAACACACTCAAGAAGATCCAAACCATCATGAGTCTTACACCGATAGCGAGTTTCGCTCGCATCTTCGGCGCGCCAGTGCCATAGAGAATTTTTTGTAGGGGCGGCCCTCCGTGGCCGCCCCTGTGTTGAATTCCGAGCAGGGGCGGCCACAGAGGGCCGCCCCTACAGTTATGACTACAGTGCCTGCATCATTTTTGCTTCTGCTGCTTCTTGCGTTACCGGCATACGCACAAGCCGGCACGTGGGCGCGCCAGAATAGCGGATCGATGGCGTGGCTACACGCGGTCTTTTTCCTGGATCAAAACCGGGGCTGGGTCGTGGGCAGCAAAGGTGCCGTGCTCCAGACACGTGATGGCGGTAACACCTGGACCGCTCGCGCCGCGTCAACCGACGACGTCGTGCGCGACATCTTCTTTATCGACGAACAAAACGGCTGGCTGGTGTGCGAAGTCAATGCCTACCAGCTCCAGACACTTGAACAGCCGCGAGCGTACCTGATGAAAACCACCGACGGTGGCGAACGCTGGAAGCGGGTCGAGATAAAAGGATTGGATGTTGACTCCGTTCTCGTGCGTGCGGTGTTTAGTCGAAACGGCCGTGGCTGGACTTTCGGTGAGGCCGGCTTGATCTACACCACGCAGGACGGCGGTGATACATGGGTGCAGTTGCGTTCGCCGACAAGGCATCTGCTCCTGGGTGGAATCTTTCTTGACAACGATCGTGGTTGGCTTGTCGGAGCAGGCGCAACAATCATTCAAACCTCAGACGGCGGAGAGACGTGGTTCAAATCAACGTTTCCGCAAGTGGAAAAAACAACTCGCTTCACCGCGACTTCATTTATCGACAATCGTAACGGATGGGCTGTGGGCAGCGGCGGCAGCGTCTATCGCACAGTTAACGGTGGTCGCATCTGGCAGCGACAGGAGTCAAAAGTCGACGTCGATCTGTTTGACGTGAAGTTTGTTGACGCACTGGAAGGCTGGGCCGTCGGCGCTGAAGGAACAATTATTCACACTGTGGACGGCGGCGAGCATTGGACCACCGAACGCAGCGGCACTCCACATCCACTGGAACGCGTGTTCTTCACCGACCGCAATCACGGTTGGGCCGTCGGCTTTGGCGGCACTGTCGTTTCTTATCTGGCCACTAAAAATTAGCCACAAAAAGCACATAAGGCACAAAAAGCACAAAGGGCGTCCACTGCCCCTGATCCTTTTGTGCCTTATGTGTTTTATGTGCCTTTTGTGGCCCTTTTTGTGGCTAACCCTCTTTGGGGCGCAGGTGCGGGAAGAGGATGACGTCGCGGATTGAGGGTTTGTTGGTGAGAAGCATGACGAGGCGATCGATGCCGATGCCGATACCGGCTGCCGGCGGCATGCCGTACGACAGCGCGCGAATGTAATCTTCGTCCATCAACATCGCTTCTTCATCACCTCGGTCACGCTGCTTCACCTGGTCGCAAAAGCGATCGTATTGTTCGAGCGGATCATTCAACTCAGAGAACCCGTTCGCGATCTCCATGCCTGCGATGTAGAGTTCAAAACGTTCCGCTACGTGCGGATTTGCAGGTGACGCTTTCGAGAGCGGCGAGATAGGTTTTGGAAAGTCGGTGATGAAAGTCGGTTGTATAAGCCCGTGTTCGACGTGGGTCTCAAAGAGTTCGAGCACGCGCTCGTTTGTGATCTGATCCGGTTCAACCAGACCAGATAAACTTGCTTCCATGCCCACACGTCGAAACAGACTGCCGAAATCGAGCTCGTGATCTCCAAACTTCACGTGCGTGTGGCCCAGCACCGTAAAAACAACCGAACGCAGCATGTTCTCGCAGAAATCCATCATCTCGTTCACGTCTGCATACGCCCAGTAAAACTCGAGCATCGTGAACTCAGGATTGTGTCGTGTTGAGACTCCCTCGTTGCGAAAGTTGCGATTGAGCTCAAAAACTTTTTCGAAACCGCCAACCAGAAGCCGTTTCAAATACAACTCGGGTGCGATACGCGCGTAGAGATCGATGTCGAGCGTGTTGTGATGAGTCTTAAACGGACGCGCCGCTGCGCCCGTGGCGAGTGGTGTCAACATCGGAGTCTCGACTTCAACATAACCGTTATCTTCGAGGATGCGACGCAGCTCGCGCACTGTCGCGGCACGTCGCTCGAACACTTCTCGCGAGGTTAGAGACTCATCCTGCTCGTGTTTCAAACTTCCCGCAATCAGATCGGCGTAACGCTGGCGTTGCCTGATCTCCGGATCGTGAATTCCGTGCATCTTGTCAGGTAACGGCAAGAGGGCTTTCGACAGGAATTGCAGCTTCTGCACGTGCACCGAGAGCTCACCGGTCCTGGTTACAAACAGATAACCATCAACGCCGATGAAATCGCCGTGGTCCAGTAACTGAAACAGCGCCCAACCATCGACGTCGCCACCTTCAGCGCTGTTGTAAACGCCGGTCACATCGGCTTTGCGAATGTAGATCTGGAGACGGGAGATGCCGTCCGAGAGATGAACAAACGCAGCCTTACCCATCACGCGCGGCGGCGATGCGATACGTCCGGCGAGACGAACAAGAAACTTATTTAGCTGCGCGTTTGTTTGATCGAGCACTTCAGGTGAAGGCCGGCCTTCCTCGGATAGCGTCGGTTCAAAGCTGCGAAACTTCTTGAGGACGCTACTAATCGTGTCTTCTCTTTCCGTATCGACAATCCGGCTGCGCTCGAATTTGTTTGGATAGACGTTGCCGACGAGCGCGCGCAATGCTTCAAGGTGCTCGCGCCGCGCAAGTGTTTGATCGTTATCTTCGAGAAACGGTATGGACATAAAAGTGGCGATTATACAGACATCCGTTAAATCCTGTAATCTTTCACTGATGATCGAAAAGATTCTGAGCCCGGAGCAAATGCTCCGAGAACGGCAACGTCTGCGCGCGGCCCGTAAGCGACTCGTTTTTACAAACGGAGTCTTTGACCTTTTGCACGTTGGACACGTGCGTTACCTGGCAGATGCACGCGCCCTCGGCGACGCTCTGTTAGTCGCCATAAATAGTGATCGAACAGTGCGAGAGTTAAAAGGTCCTGATCGGCCGATCTTCAACCATCTGGAACGCGCGGAGATACTCGCCGCTCTGCGCTTTGTCGATTACGTCACCATCTTCGACAACATCTCGCCACGTAGTTTGATTACTCAACTGCTACCCGACGTGCTGGTGAAGGGCGGAGATTATCAACTCGATCAGATACATGGCCGCGAAGAAGTGGAGGCTGCCGGAGGGAAAGTGATCTCCTTGCCGTTTGTCGAAGGTGCCTCGACGACGGACATCATCAAGAAAATGAGCCGCGGATGAACGCGAATTGACGGCGATCTGCGTTTATCCGCGTTCATCTGCGGCTAAAAAAATGCTTCAGATTACACAAACTTCTGAATATCAAAAGCTTCTCGCCGAGCTGCGAGCGAACGCGCGTGTGATCTCAATCAGCGGTCTCGTCGCCGGCGCGGCGCGTGCACTTGCAGTCGCTGCACTGCAACGCGAAACGGGCAAAACGTTTGCAGTCGTATCGCAGTCCACGCGTGATCTCGAATCGTGGGAGCGTGATCTGCGGTTCTGGTATTCCGCGCTTTCCGGAGAAGACGCAGACAGCGAGATTCTCGTGCTGCCGGCTTCGGAGACGGATCCGTACGCCGGCACATCGCCGCACGCACAGACACTCGAGCGACGCGCGCTCGCTCTCTGGCGACTGCGACAACACTCATCGAAATTCGTACTCCTAACGGCGCGTGCTCTCGCGCGGAAAACAGTCACTCCGGAAGCAATCGCTAAATCGGGAGCCGTCTTGCGACGTGATGAAGATCACTCGCCCGAAGACCTCGTCGAGAAATTAATGGCGACGGGTTACATGCGTGAAGATCCTGTCGGCGCCGTTGGCGAGTATTCAATGCGCGGTGGCATTGTCGACGTGTGGCCGCCTGGAAGAGACGCGCCAGTACGTCTCGAGTTCTTCGGCGACACGGTTGATTCCGTTCGTGAATTCGATCCGGAAAACCAACTCTCGACCGCGCAACTAAAAGAAGTCGAAGTCCCTCCCATGCACGAGTTCGCTGTGACGGCGCTCGACTTTCAACTCTGGGGCGAGGCGGCACGCGAACGCTGGGGCGACGAGCGTTACGATCGCTCGCTGCGCGATCGCACTGCTTTCGCAGACGAAGGCGAAGCATTTACCGGTTGGGAATGGTTGATTCCGATCATCAAAGACTGCTCTTCGAATGTATTCGATCATCTCGGCGATGCAGTGTTGGTTATCGACGAGCCGGGCGGCATCGAGTCGTACCTGAGTGAGTTTTACGAGAACCTGTCGGATCGCTACCACCAGATCGTCGAGGCTGACGACATCGCACTTGCACCTGAAGAGATTTTTCTCACCGCCGAAGAATTGCGCCAGCTTATTCCCACACGCCAGCGCGTTGAGTTGCGCACGCTTGGTCGCACTGCAGTCGAAACGGATTTTGAGCTTGCACTCGAAGCCGAGACGCCGAAAGTTCAACTCGGCCGAGCACGCCGAACACGCCAGCCGGTTTTTCTGTTTCCCGTGGTTGAAAGCGCGCTCGAAATTGAATGGCAGGCACAATCCACGCTGCGTTACCACGGCCGCATCGCCGATCTCGCGGCTGAGGTGACGCGCTCAGTCGAAGAAGGAAGGACGACGCTCTTCGTGATGCCGAGTCTTGGTGTTGCGGAAAGAATTGTCGAGATCCTAAAGGAATACCAGATCGAAACAAGACTGGCGTTTACCACTGAGAGTTCGGAGAGTTATCAACCCGTCATCGTGACTGTCGGACGCATCAGCGGCGGCTTCGAATTGCCGCAGACGCGCCTCATCGTCCACGTCGAAGCAGATGTTTTTGACGAAACCGCTGATCCGGTTGAACGTCGTCCTGCCGGCGCCGAGCGATCGCAAAAGACCGAGAAACGAAAACGCAAATCGAAAGCGGCCGCTTTTCTTTCCGATTTCCGCGATCTCAAGTCGGGTGATTACGTGGTCCACATAGACCACGGCGTCGCACGCTTCGGTGGTTTGCAGACTCTCGATCTTGGACCACGCACCGGCGAGTTCATGTTGCTCTTCTACGCGGACGAGGCGAAGCTCTACGTTCCCGTCGAGCGTCTCGACCTTGTGCAGCGCTACTCGAGCGCCGAAGGACATCAGCCACAACTCGATCGGCTCGGCGGCCTCGGCTGGCAGAAAACTAAGGCTAAGGCGAAGCGTGCCATGCGCGACATGGCGGATGAGCTCCTGCGTCTCTACGCGGAACGGAAGCTAGTCGGCGGTTATGCATTCGCGGGCGACACCCCCTGGCAGCAGGAGTTTGAAGACGGCTTCCCATTTGTTCTCACTCCGGATCAGGAAACCGCGATTGAGGACGTCAAGAAAGACATGGAAGAACCGGTGCCGATGGACCGCCTGCTCTGCGGCGACGTCGGATACGGCAAAACGGAAGTAGCCATGCGTGCGGCGTTCAAATCAGTGATGGAGGGGAAGCAGGCGGCGATATTAACGCCGACAACAGTGCTTGCGTATCAACACTACGACACCTTTCGCAATCGCTTTGCACCGTTCCCGGTAAAAGTCGAATTGCTATCGCGCTTTCGTTCCTCGAAAGAACAGAAGGAAGTGGTGAAGAGGATTGAGACCGGTGAAGTGGATGTGATCATCGGCACGCACCGGATTCTTTCAAAGGACGTGCAGTTTAAGGATCTCGGCCTCGTTGTGGTCGACGAAGAACAGCGTTTCGGAGTCGCGCACAAAGAACGCCTCAAACATCTCAAGAAAAAAGTCGACGTGTTAACGCTTTCGGCAACCCCGATACCGCGTACGCTTAACATGTCGCTCAGCGGCCTGCGCGACATGTCGCTGATCGAAACTCCACCTCGCGATCGACTCGCGATCCAGACTCAAGTGGTCCAGTTTTCCGAGATTGTGATCAAGTCGGCGATCGATCTGGAACTGTCGCGCGGCGGCCAGGTGTTCTTCATACACAATCGCGTGGAGACGATCGAAACGGTTGCGGCGCTCGTGAAGCGTCTGGTCCCGCAGGCGCGGCTCGCCGTCGGCCACGGGCAGATGAACGAAAAGGAGATGGAGCGGGTGATGCTCGACTTCATCGACTATAAATATGACGTTCTGGTTGCAACCACTATCATCGAAAACGGCATAGACATCCCGCGCGCGAACACTATCATCATAAATCGCGCCGATCACTACGGTCTTTCTCAGCTTTATCAATTACGCGGGCGTGTGGGGCGTTCGAGCCGCAGGGCTTACGCCTACCTGCTAATACCCAGTGAACAGGAGCTTTCACCCATTGCCCGTCGACGTTTAGCAGCCATTCGTGAGTTTTCTGATTTGGGCGCCGGGTTTCGTATCGCGGCCCTTGACCTTGAACTGCGTGGCGCCGGCAACCTTCTCGGAGGCGAACAATCAGGGCACATGGAGGCGCTGGGCTTCGATCTATACACGCAGATGCTGGAGCGTACGGTCGCTGAGCTGCAAGGCGAAGAGGTTGAGGACGAGACGAGCGTCACGCTCAATTTGGGCGTGGATGTCGCGATTCCTGACGAATACATTTCTGACATGGGTCAGCGGTTGAGAACTTACAAGCGCGTCTCTTCGGCGCGTGACGAAGCCACCCTCGCAAGTATTCGAACGGAGACTGAGGACCGTTATGGACGTATTCCGGTGTCGGTCGACCGGTTATTTGCATACGCGCGTTTGCGTCGTTTATCGGAAGAGCTGGGGATAGTTTCGATCGATCGGACGCCCGACGGAGTCGCAATCAAGTTTAGTGAAAAGGCGCGGATTTCTCCCGATAAACTGAGTGAGTTCGTTACCACCACGGGAGGAGCGCTATTCACGCCCAACGGTGTTTTACGGCTGGTTTTGACTGAAGACGAGCAGGACGAAGTGCTCGATGTAGCTCGCGCCGTGTTGCTCCGGCTTCGCGCTAGCGATTAGAATCCAAAACCTATCCACAGATTACACAGATTTTTATGTAATCTGTGGATAAACCACCTATAGGAGTTTTAGTGTGAAAGTTAAATATCTCGCCGCTGCTGCTTTGTTTGTGCTGACATTCGCTGCCACGAGCGCCTTTGCCCAGGAAGGCGAAACGGTGGTCGTTGACGAAGTGGTCGCCCAGGTCAATGACGATGTCATCACGCTCTCGATGTTGAAGAAGGAGACCAAAGAGCGCATCGAGGCTTTGAAACAAAACGGTATGACCGAGCAGCAGGCAATTGAAGAGGTCAACAAGCGTCAGGCAGAGCTGATTGCTACGCTAATCAACGAAAAGCTGCTGTTGCAAAAGGGCAAGGAACTGGATCTGGCAAGCGACATCGAGGCAGAGGTTAACCGGCGCATGCTGCAGATTGCGAATGAGCAGGGCATTACCTCGATCGAAAAGCTCTACGAGGCGATGCGTCAGAACCAGCTCAATCCAGAGGACGTGCGGCGCACAATGCGTACCGAGATGATGAAGCAGGCCGTGTTGCAGCAGGAAGTCGATCGACGGGTCTATCTCACCCCTTCCACCGACGAAGTCAAAAAATACTTTGACGCGCATCCCGACAAGTTTCGCAAACCGGAAAGCGTCAAACTGTCTGAGATTTATCTCTCAGCGCAGGGAAAAGACGAAGCGGCAGTGAAAGCAAGGGCGATCGAACTGGTCACACAGCTTCGTGCCGGGGCTGATTTTGGCGCGCTCGCCGCGGCGAACTCGGAACGCGAGAAAAACGGTGAGCGCACTGCTCAAAAGGATAAGGGTTCTGTCGGCGAGTTTGATGTACCGAGTCTGCGTGAAGACCTGGGGGTGGCATTGAAGAATGTTAAAGCCGGGGGAGTCACGGACCCGATCCGCACCAATGAGGGTTATCAAATTTTGCGCGTTGACGAGCGCATAGCCCCCGGAGCAACGCCGGTTTTCAACGACAATCGCGTGCGTGAGGCGATGCTGATGGAGCGCCAGCCGAAGGAGCGCGAGACCTATCTACAGACCTTGCGCAACGAGGCTTTTATCAAAGTCACTGACACTTATCGCGCCGGCGTCGAACCGCTCCTGAAGATCGCGGCGCCGGTCTCCGCCAACGGCAAAGAAAAGAACGATGACAAGAAGTCAAAGAAGCCCTAGTGATTTCTTTTTTAATCTGCGTAATTTGTGTTTACCCGTGGCAATCCCCGCCAGTGCAGAACCCTCGCATAGTCGTTTACAAAAGCGAGCGTAAACTCGAGTTCTATTCAGATAAAACTTTAGTGCGCACTTACCGCGTCGGACTGGGCTTCAGTCCGATTGCGGATAAGGTGCGTGAAGGTGATGGCGCTACGCCCGAAGGCGAGTTCTATGTCTTTGTGAAGAACAACAAGAGCGCTTATTACCTGTCACTCGGCGTCAGCTACCCGAATGTCGAGGACGCCCAGCGCGGTTTGCGCGATGGCTTGATTACAAAGCGCCAGCATGACGCGATTGTTGAAGCGCACCGGAAGAAGATCGCGCCGCCTCAGTACACGAAACTCGGTGGTTTGATCTACATTCATGGCAACGGTGCGAAAAGCGATTGGACATGGGGTTGCGTCGCGTTGGAGAATGAAGACATGAAGGAGTTGTACGATTCGGTTTCAGTAGGAACGCCCGTGACGATTAAACCGTGATGCCTGAGATTAAGCCGTTCAAAATCCGTGACGTTGAGATCAATCCACCCCTCGTGCTTTCGCCGATGGCGGGCGTGACGGACGTCTCTTTTCGACGCCTTTTGAAGCGGCGTGGTGGTGTTGGTCTGTCTGTGTCGGAGTTTATTTCGGTCGAGGGATTGACGAGAAACAATCCTAAATCGAAACGGCAGATGCGGTTCTACGCAGACGAGCGACCGTTTGCGGTCCAGATCTTCGGCGGTCAGGTGGAGCGGATGTGCATGGCCGCGGAGATGGCGCAGGAGGTCGGGGCCGATATTCTGGATGTGAACTGCGGCTGTCCGGCTCCGAAGGTCGTGAAACACGGCGGCGGCTCGGGATTACTCAAGGATCACAACCGGCTGGCTGACATTCTCAAAGCAATCAAGAAAACGATCACGATTCCGCTGACGGTCAAGATCCGGGCCGGTTTCTACGATCACACGATCAACGCCGTCGACACCGCGAAGCTTGCAGAAGACTGCGGCGTGGAACATATCGCTTTGCATGGTCGCACAAAAGAGCAGGGCTATCGTGGACTCGCAAACTGGGATCTCGTGCGACAGGTTAAAGAAACGGTCCGTGTGCCGGTGTCAGGCAGTGGCGATGTGACGACGATTGAAGGCGCGTTTGCTAAGTTTCGGGAAACTGGTTGCGACGGTGTTTTGATTGGTCGCGGTGCGATGGCCAATCCGTGGATCTTTCGTCAGATCGAAGACGCGATGCATGGCCGCCCGATCTTTGAGCCGACGTTAGGTGACAAGCGCGCGATACTGCACGAGTATTTCGACATGCTGCGCGAAGACATGCCCGAAACTCCGGCGATCAATCGGATGAAACAGCTCGCAGGACAGTTTACGCGCGGGCTTCAGGGTGGCGCGCTGTTTCGCACTTCGATCTATCACTCACACACCGTCGAGGAAGTGCTCGATCGGATCGAAGAATACTTTGAAGCGATCGAATCCGGTCAGCCCTACTACGGTGAAGCGGGCGCTCCAATTGAACCACAGATGAACACGGAAATTACGGATTGTAGTTTTTTCACATCCTAATCGGTCTTCTTCGATACGCGTTTATCTGCGACTGGTTTTCCTGAGCCAGTGTCGAGAGCGACCGGGGCTGGATACCCTTTCTGAGCCACCGAACCCAGATCGATCACGATTTCGTTCTGAGGCTTCGCTGGCTTTTTCGTTTTTGCAGCCTTCTTCTGCGGTGACGCCTCAGGCGATGGGGATGGAGCGGCAGTCGGATTTATTGACATCGCATTCAATGCATTGAGTATCTCTGTTCGTTGCTGCTCCGACAAATCCTCAAGTCTCACGCCATTCGCTTGCAACACAGCTCGCAGATTGTCCTCCGTGTTCGTATCCTGCGCGTAGACGTCTTTGTAAATGTGCAGTTTCCCATCTTCCAGCACGATCGTTTCGTAACGCAGTTCGACCGGCACGGTTTGATTGAGTTTTACCGTCTTCGTCTGCTCCTTGTCCTGCAAGTACGACGTAATTGCGCTGTCCGAGATCTCTGAAGTGTTTGAAACTTTCGCGAGCATTGCCGCAAAGTCTTTCACCTGTGCGTTCGTCAAACCAACACAGCCGTGTGAAGCAAACTTCCCGATCTTCGCAGGAGACTTGCCGCCATGAATCAGCGACGGCAATCCGATCGGGATCTTGATTGGTCCAAGCGGGTTATCCTTGTCACCGGCCTTCACAGTTTCGCCGGCAGTGACGTTCTTCATCTTTGCGACCCACGGAGAATCGGGCGGCGTCCAGGTTGGATTGAAGATTATCGTTTGAGCTTTGCGCAGGCCGAATGGGAGGGGAAATTCGGGATACCCGATACCGACCTTGTAAGACTTCACGAGCGATCCATCCTGAAAGAGGTCCATACGAAACGCCGGAATGTTGACAACCACGCGCGTGTCAGTCGGAACTGCGTTTGGTCCTTTCAACATCTCAACCGTTCCGGCTTTGGCGTCTGGGGCCGTCGCCTGGTCGCCTTTGGACCAGTAGTCATGAACAACCGTCGAGAGTTGTTTTGCTTTCTCATCGCCGAGAATCTTGCGCAGCTCATCTGAGGCGCGTGTGCGTGCGTCGGTCGCGTTGCCGTCCGTGTCTTCGGCGTTAGTTTCCTGAAGTCGCGCGATCTCAGCACTCGAGGTGCGCTTTAGCGAGTCGATCTGCTCGTCAGAGAGTTTTAGATCGGCCTTCAAGCGGTCCACAAACTTCTCGTCGGTGAGTAACGCATCAAGCAGTGGCAACGTCATCTGCACTGAAGCTGTTTCCGACGACGTTGTTGCCGGTGCAATTGATGCTGCTGGAGAAGGCGTGGTATTGACGACGGAACTGTTGGAATTGCTTGGTGCCGGCGCAGCACAACCTGATAGCAAACAAGCAAGAAACGCGAGACTCACAAACCCCCGAATTACGATCATTTTGGCTCCCTCTTAAAACAGTGTGTTCCACGGGAATTGAGCAATGGGCGTTCCAATAGGGAGCCATCATTTACGCGGATTTTCTGCACGATTTGCGAACGTTTGGAGTACTAGCGCGCTCGGTTCTGTAGCAGCGGATAGGGATTGATGTTTGTCCCTTCCCAGTAGCGTTTTGGGTCGGTGACGAGGGCGATCGAGAAGTGAAGATGGTAATTACCCGGACCAGCATTGCCGGTGTCCCCGACGTAAGCAATGACCTCGCCTTGTTTCACGAGACTTCCTTCAGTTAGTCCGTCGGCGTAGTGAGAAAGATGAGCATAATAGAAGATCAGTTCCTGGTTCGCCGAAAGTTGGTAAATCGTAGTGCCGCCGCGTTCGCTCTGAAAGAGTTTCAGGATTTTGCCGTCGGCAGCAGCGAGAACGGGAGTTTCAGCAGACGCCATAATATCGATGGCGTCGTGCATTCGGCCGTCGGATCGTGCATCGGAGTAGGTGTCGAGCAACTGCTCGGGACGCACACCCGCGACAGGAATAATCAGGTTTACGCGGCCGACGAAATTTGCAGGTTCCGGAGTTGGGGTTGGAGATTCTGTTGGAGGAAGTGGAGTACCGATAGCGATTGGATCGCTGGGAGGAAGGTCAATTGCGGGGAGTGGCGGTGTTGTTCGAAAACTGCTCAGTATCGATACGATTGAGACGATCACCAGAAACAGAACACATAGCAGGATTCTGAGCTTCCACGGTCCCATGGAGGGCTTACAGAACAACTACTGTTCCAGAAATCGGGAAAATATTTCACGCAAAGACGCCAAGATCAAAAAGAAGACGCAAAGAATTCAGAGTTCATCTTTGCGCCTCCCTGAAATCTTTGCGTCTTTGCGTGAACCTATCTCTCAAACCCAAGAGGTAAGAGTGGCTGCGGCGTCGTGCCTTCGAAGAACCAGCTCGCCCCCACGCGGAGCCGGTGATGCCACGTTGGCAAGCGCGATGTGTACAACGCGAATCGAGCTTGTCGCGCGAGTGCTCCACCAAATGCTTTTCCACCCGTGAGCACGGCTGCTCGTTCCGTTCCGAGACTGAGTGCCTCACCCAACTCTTCGAAATGCCTCGTCTGCATTTCTTTTCCTTCGAGGTAAGACTTGACGTTGCGACCAGCCATAGTTCCTTGTTGAAATGCCAATTGAGCAGTGCCTGCGAGGGTAGGCGTTGCGTCAGGATAAAACGCGATGTCGCCGAGCGCAAAGACGTTCACATGTTCCGATAATTGCAACGTCGGGTTGACGATAAGCAGCCCACGCTTGTTCTTCTCAACCTTGAGTTGCTCGATCAAGGGACTCATCTTCACGCCGCCCGTCCACACCACTCCCGCTGTCTTAATGCTTTCCTGACTTCCTTCGTGCTCAAAGACAAGTTCATCCGGTGTCACTTTTATAACCCGTGTCTGCGTGTGTACCTCAACGCGAGATTCATGCAGGGCCTCGTCCACAATCGCCCGAATCTGATCGCCCATTCCGGGAACAACCCTGTCGCTCATTTCGATCACGAGCACGCGTGGTTCTCCATGAAGCGCGCGACGCTGAAACGCATCGTTCAACAGGTCCGCCATCTTGGTCGAGAGCTCACATCCACTCGCACCCGCGCCAACCACTGCAAATGTCGTTTCGCGCCGCGCGTCCTGTGGCGCTGCATCAGGCGGAACGCGATCGAGCGCGGCCCCCATTCGCTGTCGTATGGAGTCTGCGTGGCGAAGTTTTCGAAATGGCAGGGAATACTCTTCTGCACCTTCGACCCCGACGTAATTCGTCACACCGCCTACTGCCAGAACCAGCACATCATAGTTGAGGGTCTTTTCATAGCTTGTGACTGAAACGGTCTGAGCTGCGAGGTCGATTCCAGTGACCTGGGCCTTAACGGAATGCACGTTCTCGTCGAGCAACTCATCGTATCTTGGCGCGATGTGCCAGGCTGCAACCTCCCCGCTCAGGTACTCATAGAGCATGGGAGTGAAGAGAAAGTGGTCCTCGTCGCTGACAAGGGTAACGTCTGCAGCTCCAGCCACCTCGAGGGCCGCAAAAATGCCCCCGAACCCGCCTCCGAGAATCAGAACTTTAGCTTTTGACATTTGCCGCGATAGTACCAAGGAGGATTGCCGATTTCCAATTGCCGATTGCCACTTTCCGTGTGGCGGGACGGCGAAATTGGCAATTGGAACCGGCAATCGGCAATGGTTACGGTTTTTATGGCTGTTTTTAGCCCATTTGTGCCTTGCAGCGGCCTTATGTTACATTGACGTTGCTTTTTAAGTTTAGCGGTTGCCGCTTTTAGGCGGAGTCTACTGCGGTCGAGGAGGACCATTTAAGCAAGTGGCGTTAGCAAAACAAACCAAGGAACAGATAGTTACTGATTTCCGCACGCATGAGTCAGATACCGGTTCACCACAAGTACAGGTCGCACTTCTGAGCAAGAGAATTAACGACCTCACTGAACATTTCAAGACCCACAAGAAGGACAATCATTCGCGGCGCGGCCTGCTGAAAATGGTCTCGCAACGTCGCAGTTTGTTGGATTACTTAAAGCGCACTGATATAGAACGCTACCATGAAGTGGTAAATCGTTTGGGTCTGCGCCGGTAGTTAGAAAGATTGAGAGAGCTTCGAATCTCTGTTGAGTTAAAGCCCGCGTCTATCGAAGAGCTTGTGGCAGTGCCGAACGTGACGGCGATTGACTGCAAACAAGCTGACGTGTACGGCCAAAAGCTTCGAGCATTAAGGCGGCATGAGCTTCACGGTTCAAGAGGCTCGTGCCGCCTTTTCTTTTAGCCCATAGACTTACCCCGCATCACGTTGGCGGTCCAAATCAGCAAGATTGCTTGCTCAAACAGCGATGGCGCCCAAGTGTTTTGGCGACGCCCGCGACCTGAACGTGTTCAGGTGTTAAGTTCGAAGGAGAACATAAAATGCCAGAAAAGAAATACCTCAAAGAGTCAATCAAGCTCGGCGAAAAGGAGTTGACCGTTGAAACCGGCCGACTTGCCAAGCAAGCGGATGGATCAGTCGTCATTCGGTATGGCGACACGATGTTGTTGGTCGCTGCCGTGAGTGCTCCTACCCCACGGGAAGGTGTTGACTTCTTTCCTCTCACGGTCGAATACCGTGAATCAAACTATGCCGCGGGACGCATCCCCGGCAACTACTTCCGGCGCGAGGGCCGTCCCAATGAAAAGGAAGTCCTCACCAGCCGCCTTATCGATCGTCCCTGCCGTCCACTCTTTGCCGAAGGTTTCCGAAATGAAACCCAGGTTATTGCGAGTGTAATTTCAGCAGACCCCGACAATAATCCGGATGTTATTGCTATCACGGGTGCCTCATGCGCCCTTTATCTATCAGATATTCCGTTTCTGAATCCCATTGCAGGTGTGCGCATCGGTTTGATCGAAGGACGTTACATTGTCAATCCAACTTACGACGAAGTGCGTGAGTCGCGATTGAATTTGATTGTCGCCGGAACTGAAGAAGCGATCGTGATGGTGGAAGCCGGAGCTAATGAAGTTTCGGAAGAGATCATGGTCGAAGCGCTGATGTTGGCCCACAAAGAGATCAACCGGCTCTGTCGTTGGCAAAAGGAACTTTACAAAGCGCTCGAGATTCAAAAGCGCGACGTGCCTGCAGTCGATCTGAATGCGGATATGGTGCGGGAGATTACCGAGAAATACAGCGAACGGCTGCAGGGGGCTCTGGACACCTCAACTCAGGAAAAACGTGCCAGTTATGCTGCTGTGGATGCTTTGAAGAAAGAAGCTGCCGAGTTGTATCCGGAAGATCAGCCCGAACAGAGAGCGATGGCGAAGGTGATCTTCGATCAACTCAAAGAGACCGTTTTCCGCGACGACATTCTCAACAAGCGCCGCCGTCCCGATGGCCGCAGGTTTTCCGAGATTCGTCCCATCACGTCGGAAGTTGGTTGGTTGCCGCGCGTACACGGTTCGGCGCTTTTCACGAGAGGTGAAACACAAGCTCTCGTCTCGACGACGCTCGGTACTAAAGAGGACGAGCAGTTTATCGACGACCTCGAGAAGGGTGAAGTGAAACGTCGCTTCTTACTGCACTACAACTTTCCGCAGTATTCCGTCGGTGAAGTCGGCCGTTTCGGATCGTCAAGCCGGCGCGAGATCGGGCACGGCGCCCTGGCACGGCGTGCACTCGAAATAGTTCTGCCAGACGATGCCGACTTTCCCTACACCGTTCGCATAGTTTCAGACATCACCGAATCAAACGGTTCATCATCCATGGCGACAGTTTGCGGCGGAACGCTCTCGATGATGGATGCGGGCGTGCCTTTGAAAGCACCAGTTGCCGGAGTTGCAATGGGGCTCGTGATGGAAGGAAACAAGTACGCGATCTTGACCGACATCGCCGGCGCCGAAGATCACTACGGCGACATGGACTTCAAAGTAGCCGGCACGCGTAACGGTATCACTGCGTTGCAGATGGATATCAAGATCGCGGGCATTAACGCGCAGATCATGGCCGAGGCACTCGAGCAGGCGAAGAAGGGCCGGCTCTACATTCTCGGCGCAATGGAAAAGACTCTCGCAGAGCCGCGTCAACAGATTTCCGCCCACGCTCCACGCATCATCCAAATCAAAATCAATCCCGATAAGATCCGCGACGTGATTGGACCAGGCGGCAAGATCATTCGCTCGCTGGTGGAAGAGACTGGTGCGAAGATCGATGTGTCCGACGACGGCACGATTTCGATCGCAACTGCCAGTGGCGAAGCAGCGGACGCTGCCGTGAATCGTATTCGTGGTCTAACTGCTGAAGCAGAGGTGGGCCAGACGTATCTCGGCACAGTCAACCGGATTGTCGACTTTGGAGCATTCGTCGAAATCTTCCCAGGCACTGATGGGCTGCTTCATATCTCGGAGATCGCCGATCGTCGTGTTAAAGACGTTCGTGACGAGCTCAAAGAAGGACAACAGATTCTCGTGAAGTGCATCGGACGCGAAGGCAATAAGATCAAGCTCTCGCGTAAGGCTGTGTTGAAAGAAGAGAATCGAAAAGCCGAAGCCGCCGGCCAGAGCGATGGTGGCGGCATCCACGACACCGGCGAAATGTAAGGCGCCTGAATAGGGCGCCCTGAGGCGCCCTTCTTTTGTCCAGTTCTCAGACCTCCGGTCCAGGATTTAGACAGACCCCTCGCGTTAAACGTCGAAACACTTCGTTTTCCCCACCTTTTGTATCGGTCCTGAATTTGCAGCAGAAGTTGACACCTTTTATGTCCAGCTAACGAGAATGCCCCCATGCTGGAGTTTCCCGGGCATTAGCAATGTCTTTGTAAGTGGATAAAGACAATCCCCGAACAGGTGGGACTATCGACGCGCTAGTCGATAGTTAGAGTCAGTCAATCGTATGAATTTACTTGTCCCTCAGGTTTTAAGTGCAAGACTCCTGCAAAGTGGCGGACGCGTCGCTCGCGTACTCCCAGCGTTGCTTTGCTTAATCCTTTTTTCAGCGGTGCCCGCGTTTGCCGATCCCGTAAAAATCAATCAAGTCATCCAAACACTGAGCGGTCCAACGAATGCTCCCGACCTAAAACTCAGCACACTGCTTTCACAACAAGACCCAGCTAAGAGTTCCAGTCAGACTGGACCAGGTAAAGATGGTAGCGGAACACCAGCTCCCAAAACCGATTCAGTTATTTCCGGCGTAACCGTGACTGGCCAGGGCCAGCAAATAGGTGTGCAGATTATTGAAGAAGCCGAAGTTGATGGCACGATTTGCGATTGCGGTGAGATCTACATCGCCGGTGGTGGCATTCCGAAGTGGCCGTTCCTGTTTCTTGCGGCGGTCCCGCTTGTCTTCATCAACGATTGTGACGATTGCGATACGCCCGATTCATCGAATTCGCCAACGCCGACTCCAACTCCGACTCCTCCGGCGACACCGACACCAACTCCTCCGGGAGTTCCGGAGCCTGCTTCGCTCGTGTTGTTGGGAACAGGTTTGGCGGCGTTTGGTGCAGGCGTGAAGCGACGTTATTCAAAGAGGAAAGCAGTCGAGCAGAAGGAGGAGGAGGAATAGGAAATGTCGAAACGTAAATTCATCCTCTGCTGTGCTATTCTGCTTGCGTTTGTATTCCTTACAGTTCAGACGTCGACCGTTTCGGCCAAACGAAAGAAGGCAAAGAACGGCACTATAAAGATTCTGACGAACCCGGGTGGTCTCTTACTTACGATTGATGGAAAACCTCGCGGCGAAACTCTGACTGAGTATCGCGCTATCGATCTCGAGCCAGGCGTACACAATGTCCAGATCACGTTGCCTAACGGCCAGTACTGGATCCGCGAAATCGAACTACCGGCTGGACGCGTCAAATGCGTGGTGGTGAATTACAAACCGTTGCCGCCGCTGGCGAAATCGCCGTGCCCGTTCCCGTTGAATGTCTCTGCGCCGAAGCAGGTGACTGAAGGCGAGATCATTACTTACACAGCTGATGTTTCATACACCGGCAGCGCGCCTCTGAAGTACACGTGGAAGGTGACGCCGTCCAGTGCCAGGGTGATAAGCGGACTTGGTACAGCGACGCTAAACGTCGACTCGACTGGACTCGGCGGACAACGCATCACTGCAACGCTGACTGCTGACGATGGTTCGGCGGATCCGGCGTGTGCTCAAACTGTTCAGGCAGTATCGGGCATCGCGCCGATTGAGAAGAAGATGATTGTTGCTCGCGAGTTTGACGAGTGTAACTCGTGCGCCTTCGACGATCAGAAAGCGCGTCTCGACAATCTCGCAGTTGAACTGCAAAACGATCCGTCGGTTCGTGGTTACATCCTGGCGTACGGTGGACGAATGAGTCCGATTGGCCAGGTCGAGAAGCTTATGAGTCGCGCCCGCGATTACCTGGTCACCCAACGTGGCATAGATGCTTCGCGTCTTGTAGTTGTTAACGGTGGTTTCCGTGAAGAAGACAGCGTAGAGCTTTGGGTAGTTCCCAGTGGCGCCGCAGCCCCGCAACCCACACCGACAGTGCAGGCGGGTGAAGTCAATCCACGCAAGCGCCGTCGTCCTTAAGAACTTTCGCCACAGATTTTCACGGATATCTGTCCTCAATCCGTGTTAATCTGTGGGCTGATTCCCTCCCTCCAACAAGCCCCCCTGGTTTAATTCGCTTCAAACAAACAAGGAGGCCTTCATGGCCGAAGAAGGTGGAGGCAGCGGCAGCGTCGGAGTTGTCGCGATACTGGTGATATTTGTGCTCGTGATTTTAGTCGGGTTGTATATGTTTAGAGGACGAATATTTGGAGGTGGCGGAACACAGAAGATCGACGTCAACGTTTCAACACCAAGCAAGTAACAGAATATGAGCCGCGGATTTACGCAAATCCGCGGCTTAATTCTGCGAAGTGTTTTACTAATCATCGGAATTTTGATAATCCTGTATTCGTGCCTGCACCAAACATCGACACCATCGTTTCTCTCGCCAAGCGGCGAGGTTTTGTTTTTCCCTCTTCGGAAGTTTACGGAGGCCTCGGCAGCGCCTGGGACTATGGTCCACTCGGCGTTGAGCTTTGCAACAACGTGAAGCAATCGTGGTGGCGCTGGCTCGTCTACGAACGCGACGACATCGACGGAATCGACTCTTCAATCATCCTCAATCGCCTCGTTTGGAAGTACTCGGGTCACGAAGCGACGTTCAATGATTGGCTGGTTGATTGCCGCAAGTGTAAAGGTCGTTTTCGAGCCGACAAGATCATCGACAACAAGTGCCCCTCGTGCGGCTCGAGCGACTGGACCGAAGCACGTCCTTTCAACACGATGCTGCAAACCAAATTGGGAGCAGTCGCAGACGATGATCCAACAGCGTTGGCCTATCTCAGACCCGAAACCGCTCAGGGTATATTCATCAACTTTCTGAATGTGCAGACTACGATGCGACGCAAATTACCGTTTGGTATCGCGCAGGTTGGTAAATCGTTTCGCAACGAAGTGACTCCGGGGAACTTTATCTTGAGGACGCGTGAGTTCGAGCAGATGGAGATGGAGTATTTTGTTTCGCCCACTGCCGAACACTCGAAGTTAGTGGACTACTGGGTCGAACAATACCTCGAGTGGTTTGGCTCATTGGGGATCGGTCGCGAGAATCTGTACTTGTACGAAGTCCCGGAAGAATCGCTGGCGCATTACTCCAAACGCACAGTCGACATCATGTACAGATACTTTCCTGAACGCGAAGAACCATGGGAAGAACTGATGGGAATAGCATGGCGAACTGACTTCGATTTGAGCACCCACTCGAAGAACAGGCTTGACCAGGAAGGAAAGCGCATCAACCCTGAGTCGGTCGAGGATCTCTCGTACTTTGATGAACCGACAAAGCAGCGTTTTTATCCTCATGTGATTGAACCTGCAGCGGGTGTTAACAGGACCGTGCTGGCGGTGTTGATGGATGCGTATTCGGAACGAACAAACGACAAGGGCGAGACCAGGGTTATTCTGAAACTGAGTCCGCAACTCGCTCCGATTAAAGCTGCGATCCTTCCGCTCGCAAAGAACAAACCGGAAATTGTGGGAATGGCGAAGGCAATCAAGCGTTCGTTGCAACCGTTGCTGCGAGCGGTTTATGACGATACCGGCGGTATTGGAAAGCTTTACGCGCGACAGGATGAGATTGGAACTCCGTTTTGCATTACCGTCGATCACCAGTCGCTCGAGGACGAGGCGGTCACAGTGCGCGACCGCGATACGTGGGAACAGGAAAGAATAAAAGTCATCGATCTTGCGGAACATTTGCAGAAACGTTTGAAGCCCTATCCGATTCCGCCACCGCCTGAACCGATCTGAATCTGTTATGCCTGTTGTTAAGAAACGTAATCAGCAAACTGAGACAAGACTCTTGCTGGAGTCGGAAGATCCGGTTGAGCTGCCGCCGGCGGAAATCGCCGACGCGTCAGTGCTGGTCCAGTTTGAGAAGTTCAAGCCGTTCATTCCGGAGCTGCTCGAAACCTTGCGCGCGGGGACTGTGGCTGAGCCCGTTCCGGTGATGATCGATGGCTCAACGTTTGCGATTCATGGCCCAACGCGAACTTTTTGGGTGAAGCTCTGGCACGCGGCCGGCAGCGACATGACAAAGATCGATCGCGCGCAGGTTATCAGTTGTTTGCCGTCTACGCGCGGCGTTCAGGTGCTGGTTGAATCGCCTGAAGAAGACGAGTAGGTTTCACGCGGCGGCACAACGGCGCAACGAAAGACGCTACGAAGAGTTCCGAAAAGGTTTTGCGTCTTTCGTTGCGCCGTTGCGCCGCCGCGTGAGAAATTTTTTTCGTTATGACTGAGCTTCCGCCAAGAATTATTACCCTCTCACAAGCGATTCACGACGCGGGTGGTCGTGCATTGCTCGTAGGTGGTTGTGTGCGCGATTCGCTGATGGGCACACAACCGAAAGACTGGGATCTCGAAGTCTACAACCTCGACGCCGTTCGTCTCCGTGAAGTGTTGGATCAGTTTGGTGCGGTCAACGTCGTCGGCGAGTCCTTCACGGTCTACAAGCTCGGTCAACACCTCGACGTTTCGATTCCGCGCCGTGAGCGTAAGACGGGACGTGGGCACAAAGGATTTGTGATCGAAGGCGATCCGTCGATGAACATAGACGAGGCCACGCAACGCCGCGACTTCACAATTAACGCGATTCTACAGGATCCGCTCACCGGTGAGTTGATCGATCCGTACCACGGCCGTCGTGATGTTGACCAGCGAATCTTGCGAGCAGTTTCAGTGGAGACGTTTGCAGAAGATAGTCTGCGTGTGTTGCGTGCGGCGCAGTTTGCCGCTCGTTTCCAGTTCGACATCCATGCCGACACGGTGGCGCTTTGCCGCGAGATAGATCTCACGGATCTACCCGCCGAGCGTATCTGGGGAGAGCTGGAAAAATTACTACTCCACGCACAACATCCATCTGTCGGCCTCGAGTGGTTGCGCAAGCTCGGTGCGATCGAGCAGATCTTTCCGGAGATTCAGAGCTTGATCGATGTGCCGCAAGATCCCGAATGGCATCCTGAGGGAGATGTCTTTGTACACACGCAACTCGTCATCGATCGCGCACGCGAGCTTGTCGACGACCTGTCGTATCCGCGCAAGGTGACGGTAATGCTGGCGGCACTCGCGCATGATTTCGGCAAGCCTGCCACGACCGAGTTTATTGACAGCAGATTGCGTTCCCGAGGACACGAAGAAGCAGGAGTGCCGCCAACTGAAAGTTTTTTGGACCGTATCAACATACACACGATCGACGGGTACAACGTACGTGAGCAGGTGATCGCCCTCGTACGCGAACATCTGAAGCCGGGTGAGTTTTACAAGAAGCGCGATGAAGTTGGGGATGGGGCGTTTAGACGTCTCGCGCGCCGGTGTGAACCTGATCTTCTTTATCGAGTAGCGAAGGCCGATTCGCTCGGGCGCAACGCTGAGTGGGTACCGCGAGAAAAGTGGTATGGAGCCGAAGCCCAGGAGTGGTTTATTGAACGCTCGCGAGAATTACAGGTAGAGCAGCGTCCACCTGATCCGATATTGCTGGGCCGGCACCTGCTTGAGCTGGGGCTTCAACCTGGTCCAGAGATGGGCGAGATCACACGCGCGGTTTACGAGATGCAGTTGGATGGACGCGTGCGAACACTCGACGAGGCGATTGCGGAAGCAAAGAAGATTATTGGTTAGATTTGGGCTGCTGTTGTGTGACGCAGTGGATTGTTCCCATGCCCCAGACTAATGGTTCGCAGTTGATCGGAACGACCTGACGAGCGGGGAAAACTCTCTGGAGCGTATCGACAGCGCGCATGTCGTTTGCGTGACCGAATACAGGCGCAAGAACGACGTTGTTGGCGATGTAGAAATTTGCATAGCTCGCGGGCAGGCGATCTAGATCACGAGTGCTGGTGCTCGTTCCACCGACGATGCCAGGCATAGGTAGAGTGACGATCTCAAACGGTCGTTTGTCAGCGTCTGTCATTGCTTTGAGCCGCGCGAGATTGTCCTGTAATAACTCGTAGTTTGCATCCTCTGGATCGTCTTCGAGAGCGCAAATGATTGTATTGGGTGTAACAAAGCGGGCGATGTCGTCGATATGTCCGTCCGTGTCGTCACCGACAATGCCTTCACCCAGCCATAGAATTTTGCGCACACCCAGATAATGTTTCAGGTACTGGTCGATCTGTTCACGAGAGAATTCGGGATTGCGATTCGGATTCAGCAGGCATTGCTCGGTCGTCAGCACACAGCCGGCGCCGTTCACTTCAATCGAGCCGCCTTCCATCACGATTCCCGGAGAAAATCTCTTCAACTTCAGAAATGGTTCCAATCGACGTGGCACGCTGTCGTCTTTCTTCAGCTCTTCGTACTTATTTCCCCACGCATTGAAAATCCAGTCGTTGAAGGCGACTTCGCCGTTCGGGCCAACGAGAAAATTTGGACCATAATCGCGAATCCATGAGTCCACGGTTTGAATGTGATGGAAATGAATTTGCGCCGCGGTTGCGGGACTCACTCGATCTCTAATGGCGCTCTCCGTTTCTACGTCGTCAACGAGCAGGTTGACGATCTCGTGCGGCGTGAGCGCAGCGATCATGTCGAGATAGATCCGTTCTACGAGGGTCACGCGGTCAGGCCATGTCTCCGGATCTTTGGGCCACGTTAGCCATGTCGCCTCGTGAGGATGCCATTCCGCGGGCATGTGGAAGCCGGAGTGCGCTGGAGTCTTTAGCTGTGATTCATCCATCGAGAGTTTCAGACCTGAGAGCCTTGAGTCGAAAGTATCTGTACATCCCGACAAAACTTATCAGGACCCAAAACACTTCCATCAGCAGAGCGGAAAGATTGAAATCGAAGAGCAGTGAAACGACGATCAGGCTCGCGCCGATTGCATTCAGAAGCGAGTAGGCCAGTCCGTCACTGGGCAGTTTGTTCAGCTGCAACATCAGATAGGTGACGATAAGTATCACCACGCCGATGTTGCCGAGGAGGTCCAGGGGGCCGTAACTCATACTGATCCACCGAATCTGAATCGCAACCCTTCGTAAGCATCGATGCGGCGGTCGCGCAGGAAGGGCCAGTTTTGCCGCGTCTCTTCAATCTTTGAAAGATCACAATCGACGACGAGCACTTCTTCCTTATCGGGGGACGCCTTAGCAATGATCCGGCCGAAAGGATCGGCTACAAACGACTGACCCCAGAAAGTCAGTTTTCCTTCATGGCCCACGCGATTCACGACCACAACGTAAATTCCGTTGGCAATCGCGTGACCGCGCTGAATCGTTTCCCAGGCCGAGTGCTGGGCTGTGTTCATTTCCGGCTCTTCATCGGGAAGCCAGCCAATCGCAGTCGGATAAAAAAGAAAATTAGCGCCACCTAACGCAGTCAATCGCGCAGCTTCGGGGAACCATTGATCCCAGCAAACGAGTGTGCCGATCTTGCCGTAGGTTGTATCGTGAGTTTGAAAACCGAGATCGCCCGGGGTGAAATAAAACTTTTCGTAGTAAAGCGGATCGTCAGGGATGTGCATCTTGCGATACTTGCCGGCTATTTTTCCGGAGGCATCGATCATGACGGCCGTGTTGTGATAGACGCCGGCTGCTCTTTTCTCAAATAGCGAGGCGATGATGACTACTTTATTTTGACGCGCCACTTTGGCCAGCGCCTCTGTTGATGGTCCAGGAATGGTTTCAGCTAGTTTAAAGAGTTGAATATCCTCTGTTTGACAGAAGTACTGGGAGCGAAACAGCTCCTGCAAACAAACAATCTGAGCACCGCGCTTCGCGGCGTCGTTGATCCCCGCAATAGCCTTCTTCAGATTGGTTTCCGGCTTGGGCTCACAACTCATCTGCACCAGTCCGACGGTGGTTACGTCACCGGCTCGATTTTTCTTCGGCATGCTCGAAGTATAGCCACAAACAGGCAGAAATTGCACAGTTAGCGTGCTAAATGATTTTTGCGCTTTTTGTGCTTTTTTGTGGCCTCCGGTAAGATGTCCGGTCATTTTTATCAGCCTACTGGAAAGAGTAATGAAATGATCGAATTTGAACTGACCGAAGATCACAAAGCACTCGTGCAGACGGTGCGCGAGTTTGCGCAAAAAGAAGTCGCGCCTCACATAAAAGAATGGGATGAAAAGCAACATTTTGAGCCTTCAGTCCTGAAGAAGATGGCCGCATTGAACCTGCTGGGCGTTTGCATTCCCGAAGAATATGGCGGCGCCGGTTTTGATTACATCTCGCTGGGACTGGTTTGTGAGGAGCTCGAAGCAGTCGATACCTTCATGCGAGTAGTGATGTCGGTCCACACCGGTCTGAATTCCTTGACGCTTTATACATGGGGCAGTGAAGAGCAGAAGCAGAAATACCTGGCGCCACAGGCGAGGGGTGAAAAGATTGCCACTTATGGTTTGACCGAACCGGGCGCAGGTTCTGACGTGGTTGGAGCGCGCTCGACGGCCCGTCGCGAAGGAAACGAGTGGGTTTTGAATGGCGAAAAGATGTGGATCAGTTTAGCCGACGTGGCCGACAACTTTCTCTTCTTTTGCTGGACCGATGAAGAAAAGCGTCGCAAGCGCGATCACACCGGGATGTCGTGTTTCATTATTGAGCGAAGTATGAAAGGGTTCTCTTCGGGAACGATTCATGGAAAGCTCGGCATTCGTGCAGGTAACACCGGCTACTTCTCATTGCAGGACGTACGTGTGCCGCAGGAAAACATGGTCGGTGAAGAAGGTGAAGGCTTCAAGATTGCGATGTTTGCGCTCGAGCAGGGACGTTACACGGTTGCGTCCGGAGCCACCGGAGTAATTCGTGCTGCACGTGACGCCTCGGTGGCATATGCAAATACTCGCGAAACGTTTGGGACACGCATCGCGAATCACCAGCTCGTAAAGCAGAAGATCGCGGAGATGGAAGCCGATTACCAGATGAGCCACTTGTTATGGTTACGCGCCGGTTGGCTGAAGAATGAGGGCCAGCCCAACGCCAAGGCGACGAGTCTGGCTAAATGGCAAGCCACCACGCGAAGTGAAAAAGCCGCCTCGATGGCCATCGAGGTTCACGGCGCGAATGGCTATGCAAACGACTATCCGGTCGAACGCTATCTGCGTAACTGCAAAGCCGCAATCATCTACGAGGGCACGCGCGACATCCACACCCTGATGCAAGCGGACTGGGCTCTCGGATTGAAGAAAGAAAAACCAGCCCGCAAGATCCTTCCACCCTGGAAGAAGTAGAGTCCACAGATTACGCAGATCACACAGAATATGAATCTGCGTAAGCTGTGGATGGTTTTAATGGGCCAGGAACACGTCCCACGCCCATCGTCCAACGTTAGCGTTCACGCCGTCTCGAACTTTAGCGCGGTACTTAAATTCATTTCCGTACTCATCCACGCGTTTCGACTCCTTGAAGTCCAGTTCGAGCGCCGTAACGTTTAACGACGCGAGCGTGTGCAGCTCTTCAGCCTCGGAAATGCCATTGTGATTCTTGTCCTGCCACAAACGAAGCTTCTCAAATACCGGATCGCGACTGTCAATTAACCCATCGCCGTTACCGCCATTCGCGGGCTTATCAAACTCTGCGAGTGCCAGAAAGCCATTCTTATTACTCGAGGCCGGCTGTGGTGTGAAGTCACCAAACAGTTCGGAGCCTCGATCGATAGTTCCATTGCCGTCGCGGTCCAGCGCCAGCCATGCGTCGTCCGAATCTGGTTGAGTCCAACCAAGACGATCTCTAGTGCCGTTGCCATTGAGATCGAAATCAACACCACTCGCCGGATTTGTCATGACGATGCCATCACCCGCAATGTCGATCAGGATCGGAGAGCCGCCACAGTAATCACAGCCGAAACATCTGCAGGTGAGGAAATCGTAATCGCCTCCATACATCATGCATTTATTGGCGAAAGCTGTACCGCAACTACCCGTTCCGCTGGTACTTGTGCAACACAGTCCCGAACCATTTGGGCTGGTGCCAATCGGACACGTGCCATTGAATGATGGCGTCGTGCACGAGCCGCCGGCGCTTGCCGACAGGTTACATTTAAATTGTTCGGCATGTGCATCACGCCAGAGATTGCCGCCACTGACGTTTGCTGAAACGGATGCTAGTAAGACGCTTAGTGACACACTTGCGCTACCGGCGCAATTACTCGCAAAAAGACACGATGAGAAAGCCACTCCCGTTCCGGAGGCGCACGACACGGCGGTGCCCAGTGGCCCGGTACTACCTTCAGTTTTCTGGTCCTTTGAGCCGATGTGAAACCAGAAAGGCGTCAGATTGCTCAGGGTTCCCGTATCAAACACAACAAAATTGTCAATCTTTACCGTGCAACGTTGCAGCGTAGACGTCATCTTCTCGCAAACGCCGGTGAAATCAGCGGTACCTCCATGCCGTCCGGATGCATGTTCCTGATCATCGCCGCTGAGCCACTGTTTCAATAGCGTCGAGCTTGTTGTTTGAGCAGACGCTCCACCGTCCCCCTCGATAACTGTGTCATCCCCGGCATCATCCCCGCTACCATCCCCGTCACCGCCCCCGTCACCGTCTCTCCCGGGCACTATTTCCTCTCCGGTATCTGATAAGGCTGAAGTCTGCGTTGAACTCTCGACCGACAGCTGTGTCTTTGCGGTGTAGGCCGGACGTTTTTCCTCCCAGACGTTACCAACCCCATTCACAATTGTGTCCCAAAACTCCGGTGCCCCGAGGTCTGGCCCCTCGCGAAACAGTGCGAGCGCACGATAGCTGCGAGATCTTCCTTCCAACGTTACCGTCACCTGGTACGCAGCGTAGGTTTTTACGTTGTAGTACCGCGCTGCTTCGAAATGAAAAACATCAGCCACAGTCCAACCCGGATCGAAGACTGAGGCATATTGACCCGCTTCCCATGCAGCGCTGAATGTCGCTTCCTGTGGTCCGCCATTCAGAGAGTGACCGCCGCGAGTCAGCGATACGATATCGCCGGTCGGCAACGTCACCAGTTCTCGATAAGGTGTGAAGAGTATTTCCTGAGTGTTACCCACCCGAAAATCACTAAGTACAAACTTCAAGTTCGCTTCCGAACGAAGAGTCTTTCGCGTGAATTCATTCTGAAAGACTTGCGCGGCGGCGTTGTAGGTTTCAAGCTTACGGTAAGTTTCGCGCACGATCTTTTCCTGCTGGGACGAGCGACTCTGAGCGAACGCTGTAATAACCGTCAGTGCAGACAGCAGAGCTATGGTTGAGACGAAGCAAGCAATTCGTTTCATGTGAGGATCTCCTAATTGGTTGAGGACTGTTTTTGACTAACGGTGCGACTTAGCTCCTGCTCGATGATTTTTTGAAAATCGGCAAAGCTGAGCGCACCTTTGATTAGTTTTCCGTTGACGAAGAAGCTTGGTGTGCTGTCAATTCGAAACAACTTCGCAGCTTCAAGATCTTTGACTATGGCAGCGCGCGACTGCTCCGAGTTGAGGCACGTTTGAAATTTTGCGGGCGCCAGCCCAAGCTCGGATGCAATCTTTTCAAGCACCGGCGGCGAAAGATCGCGCGTAGAGAAAAGTGCGTCATGAAACTGCCAGAAGCGATCCTGTTCCGCGGCACAATAGGCCGCTCGCGCCGCCGGGAAAGAGTTTCGATGTCCGTCCAACGGCAGATGTTTGAAGACCAGCCGCACGTCCTTGCCATAACTTTCGATAATCTGCTTCAACGTGCTCTGCACCTGGTTACAAAACGGGCACTCAAAATCCGAAAACTCCACAATCGTCACTCGCGGATTAGTTGATCCTTTAGCCGGCGAGATTCCGTCGTCTAATTCAGACACAAACACTGGTGGCGAAAAGTCGATACTAATGGTCCACTTCTTTCGCAAAGCCTCGAGACCCGCGCGATAGTTTTTCATGCGCGCCTGATTCTCCAGATCGAGCCGCAAGCGCTCACGCGCTTCGTCAGGACTCATGGACGCGAAAAACGAAGCGTTCTGTTTGTATACCTCTTCAACCTGCGCGCCTGTCACCTTGATCTCGCCTTGCGTAAGTTGCTTCCGAAGCTCTTCCACAGTGACTCCTCGGCCTGCTGCCTCGCTTTCGAGAAGCCTTCTGGTAACAAGGTTCTCGAGCGCCGCTTTCCGGATTGCATATAGTTGTTGCTGCAACGGATAGATCTGCGCAGCGATCGAATCGTCCACTTCTTTTTGAGTAATCACTTTGTCGTTGACTCTCGCCAGGACTGTCTCAGGCGTTTGGCCCAACACCGGAGCGGCCAGGAAGAGAATCAACAGACAGATTCCGCGTGAGGACTGGAAAAACATTTTTCAAGACTCCCTTTATTGATTTATCGAGTTGGGTGGGTGAGACGGGAATTTATGCTCAGTGGCTGGCGTAGTCAATGACTGTTTGTTGTCGAAAACGGCTAAATTTTGTCCGAATTGGCTAAAGATTTCTTTTTTCGACGTCGGCGACGTTTGGCGGGGCGGCCCATGGTGCGTCGATAGGCTGTGGGTGTGATTCCGTAGAGCTTCCGAAAATCATGCACAAAGTGAGCATTTGAACCTAAGCCTACATGTTCAAGTATCTGCTTGATTGTCAGAAACGAGTTGCGCAAAAGCTTCGCCGCCCGGCGCAGCCGGACCTCCTTCAGATACTGGGCCGGAGTCGTTCCCGTTTCTTGTTTGAAGAGATGCCGAAATCGCGAAGGCGAGAGATTTACCTGCACAGCGAGCGCAGCAAAGTTCCACGCCACTGCTGGTTCGGTTTTTAGTTTTGCGATGACGAGTTCTATTCTTCGATCCATAGTGAGGACCTGAAACGAAGAGGCCGCGTGAGAGTACTAGCTAAAAACTTCTTTGTCTACCGGTAAGTTACAAAATTGTAGGATGCTCTGCTAGTATGAACGGGCATTTTGGCCTGATTCCTTAACCTGGAGAAGCAGATGGGTGACGACCTCAGAACAGAGCGCGAGCTGTCTCTGGATTTCTTGCGCGTAACCGAAGCCGCGGCGATTGCTGCCGCCCGAACGATGGGTCAGGGTGACCGGAAGTTTTCCGATCACGTAGCCGTCGAGGCGATGCGGGAAGTAATGGACAGCGTGCCCATGCGTGGACGCGTAGTGATTGGCGAAGGCGAACGTGACGAAGCCCCAATGCTTTACATCGGCGAGGAAGTTGGCGGCGGGTTTGGTGTCGGCGAGGAAATTGCCGAGTCGTGTCCGGAAGTTGATATCGCCGTCGACCCGCTCGAAGGCACAAACCTGTGCGCACTTGGCGCCAACAACGCGATCGCCGTACTGGCTGCTGCCGAACGTGGTGGTTTGCTCAACGCGCCTGACATCTACATGGACAAGATCGTGGTTGGGCCATCGTCGCGCGGCGTCGTCGACATCGACGCACCCGTGAAAGACAATCTGAAAAACATTGCACGGCGACTCGGACGCGATATCGAAGACTTGACCGTGATTGTGCTCGACCGTTCACGTCATAAGAAACTTATTGCCGACGTGAGAAATTGCGGCGCACGCATTCGTTTGATCTCCGACGGTGACCTGTCGGCGGGTATCTCGGCGGCTGTCGCGGGAACGAACATTCATGCGTTGATGGGAATCGGCGGCGCACCGGAAGGAGTCATCACGGCGGCGGCGATGAAGTGTTTAAACGGTGAAATTCAGGCACGCCTCGTGTTTGATCCTGACCGGCTTGGGGTTGATAAGGACAAAGTGCCGTCTCGTGACGAAGTGCTTGACCGGCTGGCCACGATGGGAATCAGGGATCCCAACAAGGTTTATGACACTGATGACCTCGCACCAGGCAGGAAAATCATTTTTGCTGCAACTGGTGTGACCGATGGAGCGTTGTTAAAGGGTGTGCGATTCTTTGGGTCGGGCAAGCGGACGCATTCGGTTGTGATGACAACGGAGTCGCGCCACATTCGCTTTGTCGACACGCTCCACATTGAAGGTGGACCAGATACGGTAATTCGTTTTTAGCCACAAAAGGCACAAAAAGCACAAAAGGCACAAAAGGCACAAAAAGAAGTTGATAAATGAATACTTGCCGCAGGTGGTGCCGACGCGAAGGCCGCTGGTCTTTTGGTTGGTGAGTGTGGCGACAGTCGTATTGATCGTTTCGCTGATCGGGGTGGCGCCGCTCACGGCGGCTGGTGGTCACAATGAGGTAGCCGAGGGGATTTATCGAGGCTTCGGCATCTTCTGCCATCAACGTCCGGATCGTTCCTACTTTATTGAGGGGCACAAGCTGGCAGTTTGTTCGCGTTGCACCGGGCTGTACGCAGGATTCGCAATCACACTCTTAAGTTACCCATTAGTACGTTCTCTGAGAAGCGCCATCACTCCCCCGCGAAAGGTGTTATTCCTGGCCGCCCTTCCCCTACTGCTCGATTTCAGTCTGAATTTTCTGGGGATTTGGGAAAACACGCACACATCTCGTCTACTGACTGGGGCGTTACTCGGGAGTGTAGTTGTGTTTTTCGTCATGCCCGGGATCGCGGATTTGAGTCTGCGGGGTTTACGACTGAGCACGCCGGCTGGCCCCAGTTTCACACTTGCCTCCCCGGAAAGTATCGCGGCCGCTCCGAGCGATTACAGCGCTCCCGATCGCCGAATTTAGCTCCTCTTTGGAGTGCGCCAACTTGTTGGCGCTTTAGTAGGTAATCTGTGCGAGAACCAATACCAAAGCGCCAACAAGTTGGCGCACTCCAAAGGGGCGCCTGAACTATGCAAGGCTACTCTCGATAGGGTAGAATCTGGCGCTTTTGGACGTACCGCAATTCATGATTTTTCAGTCTCCAGCACCAACGCCGTGGCCCGATCCGATAGGACCTCCCCCGCAAGCCATCTTTGAGCGTTACTTTCACGACCTGGTCAATAAAACCTGGGGCAACATCAGCCCGCTCTACAAGCTCGACACTTTCGACTGGATCATCCTGATCGTCTATTTCGCGATTCTCGGCACGCTCGCGATTTACGGCGCCTATCGCATCAAACAGGTCATCGACTTCTGGCGGTACCGCAAGTTTGTGCCGGAGCCGCAGGCACGATTTAGCGAGGCAGAACTGCCGCGCATTACGGTCCAACTCCCACTCTTCAACGAGCTATATGTGGTCGATCGTCTACTCAAAGCGGTCACTGCGTTCGATTACCCGCGTGAGAAGCTGGAGATTCAGGTACTCGACGACTCAACCGACGAAACCGTAAAAGTTGCGGAAGCCGTTGTCGCAAAGTACAAGGAACAGGGTTTTGACATCCACTACATCCATCGCTCGGATCGCACCGGTTTCAAAGCCGGCGCACTCGAGAACGGAAACAAGTCGGCAAAGGGCGACCTGTTCGCGATCTTCGACGCCGACTTCGTTCCCAAACCCGATTGCCTGCGCAAGCTCGTCGACTTTTTCACCGATCCGATGGTTGGTTGCGCGCAAATGCGCTGGTCGCACATCAACGGTCAATACAACCTCTTGACGCGACTCCAAACAATCATGCTCGACGGCCATTTCGTCGTCGAACAAACCACACGCAATCGTACCGGTGGCTTTTTCAACTTCAACGGCACTGCCGGTATCTGGCGGCGACAAGCGATCGAGATGAGTGGTGGCTGGCAGCACGACACCCTCACTGAAGACACCGATCTGAGTTTCCGTGCACAGTTGATGGGATGGAAGTTTGTTTACCTGCTCGACGAGGAAGCGCCCGCGGAGATTCCGGTTGAGATAAATGCCTTTAAAGCGCAACAGCGACGTTGGGCCAAGGGCGTAATGCAGGTTGGTCTCAAACTTTATCCGCGCATCTGGCTGGCGCCGCTTCCGCTTCGCGTGAAGCTGGAAATGTTCTTCCGCTTGACGGGCAACATCAGTTATCCGTTGATGATCGTCGCGAGCTTTTTGCAGTTTCCGTTGTTGCTCGTGCGTTATAACCAACCGTTCTATCACCTGATGGTTCTGGACCTGCCCCTCCTGTTCTTTTCGTCGATTTCGGTGGTGTTGTTTTATGGTTCGGCGGTTTGGTATCTCGATGCGAAGCGTACGCCCCGCCTGTTGCACTTGCCGCTCGTAATGGGGCTCGGTATCGGTCTCGCGTTTTCAAACGCGCGCGCGGTTCTGGAAGCGTTACTGGGTGTGAAGTCGGAGTTTGTACGCACGCCGAAGTATCGTGTCGAAGACACTGCCGACGCTACCTGGAAACGCAAGAAGTACAAACGCAAACGCGGTCTACTGCCGTTGCTCGAATTGGGTTTCGCTGTCTACTTTCTCCTCGCGATTATTTACTCGGCTCGTCTCCACATGTGGGGAACGATCCCCTTCCTGCTCCTGTTCTTTTTCGGCTTTGGATATATGGGCGTGATGAGTTTGCTGCAGACAGCGAGTGGAAAGCGACTCGCGGCGCTGTGGCGCCCATTAAAGACTTAGACAGGATTTACAAGATTATTTCAAGATTTACCGGATTTATCCTGAAAAATCTTGTAAATCCTGTCCCCAACCAAAGGAAAAAATCATGTTATTCAGAGTCCCCCTACTCATCGCAATCCTGCTCTCTGTCTCCCTTATCGTCCTGGCCCAGTCACAAGCAAACACCGGCAACATTGAAGGCCGTGTAACCGACCCGAACGCCGCTTCGGTTCCAAACGTCACGGTCACTGCAACCAACCTGGCCACGGGTTTACAAAAGACCGCCCAAACCAACGATGAAGGTGTTTACCGAATCGTCTTTCTTCCGCCCGGCGCTTATAATTTATCGACGTCGTCAGTTACACCCGCGGCAATCACAGCCTGAAATTTGGCGCCGATCTCAATTTTGATCGCGTCTTTAATTTCTTCCCGGGTCTTTTCAGCGGCCAGTTCACTTTCAACTCCTACGCCTTGTTTGCGTCAAACACCCCCGCTTCGTTCACACAGAATTTTGCAGGGCCGGGAACGACCGGTGGCACTACGAATCCGGATCTGAAAGAGTATGGCCTGTTTATTCAGGACGACTGGCGCGTCAGTCCGAAGCTCACGTTGAATCTCGGTTTGCGTTACGACCTGCAGGATCTTGCCGATCCGACAGTGAACAATCCGAGTGCTGCTTTGGCAGCGCTCGGCTTGAATACGACCACGCCGGTTCGCGATGGCAACAACTTTGGACCACGTTTTGGCTTCAGTTATGCGTTTGACGAGAAGACTGTGGTGCGCGGCGGTTACGGCATTTTCTTCGGACGCACACCGGCGATCATGCTCGGCACGTCGCATTCGCAAAACGGTATCCAGGTCACGGGTGTGAGTTTGACGTGTACGACCACACCCATCAATCCCTGTCCGACTTATCCGAATATTTTCAGTGCGCCGCCGTCTGCTGGTGGAGTGAATCCGAGCCTTTACCTGTTTGCGAAGGATTACGCGCAGCCTTACGTACAGCAGGGACGTCTCGGCGTCGAGCGCGAGTTGTTTGCGAATACGAGTTTGTCGGTTAACTATCTCTACTTCCGCGGCGTACACCTGAGTCGCACACGTGACATCAATTTGGGTACACCGGTATCTACGACAGTCACCGATCCGGTGGGACTGACGTTTTCAGTGCTGCGTCATCCGACTGCACGTCCCATACCGGGATTCGCGAGAATCAGCTTGTTCGAAAGCACAGCAGACTCGCGCTACAACGCGCTCGCGATGGAGTTGAAGCGGCGCTTCACACGTGGCTTCCAATTCATAGCGGCTTACACGTTCTCAGACACAAACGATAATCGACCTGACCAAACGATGGTCGTAGTTGGCGCTGACGATGCGAAGGGCTTGCAAAACAACCTCGACATCAATTCGGATTGGGGTCGCAGCGATCTCGACATCCGACATCGCTTAGTGTTCAGTCCGGTTTACGAAATTGGGGTGGTCCAGCAGGACAACGCGTTTGCAAGACACGCGCTGAGCAATTGGACGTTCTCGGGAATCATCACGCTGCAGTCGGGATTCGCGTATTCGGCTTTGATTGCGGGCGATGCAAATCGCGATGGTAATCCGAGTACTGATCGCGTGCCTGGAACGCGGCGAAATCATTTTACGACGCCGAGCATTTACGTCTTTGATACTCGCGTGACGAAGGCGTTCAAGTTTGGTGAGAAGTACAGCGTGAGTTTCCTCGCCGAGGCTTTCAACCTGTTCAATCGATCGAATATTGCGACCGTCAATACGGGGCGATATGGGATTGCGAGTTCGTCAGCGTTGGTGTTGACGAATCCCGCGGTGTCGACGCCGTTTGGTGGTCCAAGGACGTTTCTGGGTGAGCGGCAGGTTCAGTTAGGCGTGAGGTTTAAGTTCTAACATAAGCTATCCACAGATTACGCAGATATATCTGTGTATGATCTGTGGACGTGATCTATACCCTTTCGAGTGCAGCCCGATCCCATTTCGCTAAATCTGCGCCAGCCTCATACGTGCTTTGCAGGAATTCCATCAACGCCTCATCTGGATCCGCAGCGGTGCGCACGTCGTCATACATCAATAAAAACTCACCTAAATCTTTACTGTACAACGCCTGCTCGGGTCGCACGGCAGCTTCGCTCAAGCCATCGGGTGCGGGGGCGGTGTAGGAATAGAACGCCGGCTTGCCGAGTGGTCCTTGTCCGGGCCACCAGCCGTGGCTGATAACTTCATGCGAATACGCCTCACGCGTGATCACGTCGGCATCGGGTCGCGGTGGCGCAGGTCTTCCTGAAAAACGTGTCACGGCAAGATCGAAGCTGCCCCAGAAAAAGTGCACCGGACTGCTTTTACCGATAAACCGTGCTCGAAATTCCTGCATAACGCGCTCCGAAGCACGCAGCACATGCCAGCACCGCTCAACATACTCGCGATCGTAGGAAGCATGCTGCTCGTCCTGATCAAACGGAATCGGATCGGGTATCTCAACCGGCGTCTTCCAGATATGAACCTCAATGCCAAGCTGCTTCAGCGCCGCCATCGTCTGGCGGTAGAACGTCGCCACAGACTTCGGTTCGAGAGCCACGACCGCAGTCGATCCATCACTGCACGTAATCACGAGATTATGATCGATGAAGTCAAACTCCATCTCGAAAAATCTCTCTTCGTACGGCATCGCCGTGGTCGTTAGTCCACGAGCCGAAACGTAGAGCGGCACGTTCCACCAGTGGTTAACGAGGGGCGTTTGCTCAAGACGAATTTTGCCTACAATCTGCGTCCACATGTGGAGAGTGGCAAGGCTGTCCTTCCACTCTTCGAGCGGTAGTGATGGCCATAAATTTGACATGTGCAAAGAGTAACGACAAGCCTGCTTGACAGTCAAAAGAGCGCCGCCTATAGTTTTCCTACGTCATGATGATGAAGGCCTGCGCATGTTGTCTCTACTGTCAATGGTGCTATCGCACCGCGACCGAGAGGCCGTTTGCGGGCAGGAGTAGCGCATAAGCTAACCACCAGCAGAATTCAACGCCGAACCGGTCGCACTTTTCGAAAGTCGCGACCGGTTTTTATTTCGAACCGGGAACCGTATGCATTTGGATGTCTTGGATAGTTGGAAGGTCGGGGTTGAGCCAGGGACAGTAGAAGCCCAGGTCGGTCACACACCACTCTTACGATTGCGGCTAATTGAAAAAGAGTTAGACCGCGGCGTCAAGGTATTTGCGAAGGCAGAACATCTGAATCCGGGTGGATCCGTCAAAGACCGGGCTGCGCTCTCGATGATTCTGGAAGGCGAACGCAGCGGCCGCTTGAAGCCCGGAATGACGATTATCGACGCGACGAGCGGCAACACCGGGATTGCTTACGCGATGATTGGCGCGTCGCGCGGGTATCCAGTGAAAGTTTGCCTGCCGAAGAATGCGAGCCCCGGGCGTAAACGAATCCTGAGGAGCTATGGCGTCGAGATCGTGGAAACGGATGCGATGCTTTCGACCGACGGCGCGCAACTCATCGCACGCGAGCTCTTTGCTGCGGACCCGGAGAAGTATTTCTATCCGGATCAATACAACAACGACGCCAACTGGCTGGCTCACTATGAAACAACTGCCAACGAGATTTGGGAACAAACTGATGGTCGCGTCACGCACTTCGTAACAGGACTCGGAACCTCCGGAACGTTTGTCGGCGTATCGAGACGTTTGCGCGAACTAAACCCAGACTTAAAAACGATCGCAGTCCAACCCGAGTCGCCGTTACACGGTCTCGAAGGTCTGAAGCACATGGGCACGGCGATCACTCCAGGGATCTTCGATGAGACGCTCGTCACCGAAACGCTGGAAGTTGCTACCGAAGATGCGTTATTAATGACAAGTAAATTAGCCCGAGAAGAAGGATTGCTGGTCGGCCCTAGTTCCGGAGCCAACGTTTTTGCTGCCTGGCGAGTGGCGGCGTCGTTGCGGGAACCGGCGGTGGTAGTGACTGTGCTTTGTGACAGCGGCGAGCGATATTTAAGCGAGGAGTAGTTTCACGCAAAGCCGCAAAGACGGACGCAAAGTCGCAAAGAACCATTAGATATTTTCTTTGCTACCTTTGCGCCTTTGCGAGAACTTTGCGCCTTTGCGAGAAATTCTTTTTTATGACTGACAAACCAGACCGAGATATCACAACAAAACTTGTACACAGTGGCGAGCGACGACCGTTGCCGGATGCGATGCCCGTTTCGACTCCGATTTATGCGTCGGCAACCTTCACCTACGAAACGATGCAGGAGATCGACGACGTCTTCGGCGGTGAGAAGCAGGGGTTTATCTACACTCGTTACGGCAACCCGACGACTGCGGCACTCGAAGAGGCTGTGCGCGAAATTGAAGAAGGCGCGACGGCATGTGCGTATTCAACCGGCATGGCGGCCGTTCACGCGGCGTTGCTCGTATGTGATCTCAAAGCCGGATCGACAGTGCTCGCGTCGCAGGATCTTTACGGCGCCACGACGAATCTACTGAATAACATCTTCGCGAATTTTGGCGTTAAGACTACACACATTGATTTCAGTGACATCGCAGCAGTGCGTGAAAAAGCACGTGAGATTAAGCCGCAGGTTCTGATCGCGGAGACGATTTCTAATCCGTTGTTGAAGGTATGTGATATCGAAGCGTGCGTCGAGATTGCGCGTGAGAATGGCGCGCGCTTGATCATCGACAACACGTTTGCGACGCCTTACCTACGCCAGCCACTGAAGCTTGGCGCGGACCTGGTTGTGCACAGCGCGACGAAGTATTTCGGCGGGCATGCTGATGCGATGGGCGGGCTGGTTGTTTCTCGCGACGAGTTTGACAGTGCGGCCTTAGTCAGCGTGATGAAGGTGGTTGGCGCTGTGCTTGGCGTTTGGGAGGCTCACGAGATTCTGCGTGGCTTGAAGACACTTGGCGTGCGCATGGATCGGCACTGTGAAAACGCACGGGCGCTTGCTGGTCATTTGAAGGAACACCAGAGCATTAGTCGCGTTCATTATCCGGGGATTGGCGGGCTTGTTTCGATTGAATTGCGAGACGATACGAAGGAAGCCGCATTTCAGTTTATGGATCGGTTGAAGTTGGTACTTCGTTCTACGAGTCTTGGAGATGTTTTTACGAGTGTGCTCCATCCGGCGACGGCGTCGCACAGAGATCTGCTTCCAGCCAGACGACAGGAATTGGGAATTCTTGATGGACTCGTGCGCATCTCCGTCGGGATCGAGAAGATCGACGACATTATTGCCGACATCGAACAAGCGTTATCCACAGATTCCACAGATTAAATGGTAAACATTTCGGAGCAACTACTAGAGAGCATTCGTCAGCATGGGGTACGGGACTATCCGTACGAATGCTGCGGTTTGCTGTTGGGGCGTTTCGAAGCGAGACGCGAAGGTTGTTCGGGAAACGTATCCGATCTCGAATGCGCGAGAGGAAAGTGCGAAGCGAAACCGGTTTTTAATCCAGCCGGAAGAGCTTATGCGAGGTGAGCAATACGCGCGTTCGAAAGAGCTCGAAGTTGTAGGTTTTTATCATTCGCATCCGGATTCACCGGCCCAGCCGTCGCAGTACGACCTGGAGCACGCCTGGCCCACTTACTCGTACATTATCGTTTCGACCAGCGAGGGCCACGCGGGCGATCTCTTTTCGTGGGAACAAGAACCGGATCGATCAAAATTCAATCCGGAAGAAATCCGCATAATCCGCGGCTAAAATCCTGAAGAGGTTTTAATCATGCCAGTCACTATCACAATACCGGCGCCGCTCAGACAGTTCGCCGGTGGCCAGTCGCAGATCATTGTCGAAGCAAAAACTGCGGGTGAGGCGCTCGACCTGCTCACGTCAAATCATGCCGCATTGCGCCGCCATCTATTCAACGATCAGAACGTGTTGCGCAACTTCGTCAACGTCTATCTAAACGACGAAGACATTCGCCACGCATCCGGTCCGGCAACACCGGTCAAAGACGGGGACACGATTATGATCGTTCCTTCGATCGCGGGTGGTGCAGTGGTCGAGTCGGAAGTCGGGCAAACTCTGCCGGAGCTTTCAAACGAAGAGATCCTTCGTTACAGCCGTCACTTAATCATGCCCGAGGTAGGCATGCAGGGACAGCGGCGACTGAAAGCTGCGAGTGTGTTGATGATCGGAACCGGTGGACTCGGCGCGCCGGTCGGAATGTATCTCGCGGCCGCCGGCGTGGGACGGATTGGCATCGTCGATTTTGACGTGGTGGAAGAATCGAATCTACAACGCCAGATCATTCACGGCACCAAAGATCTCGGCCGGCGCAAGATTGAATCCGCGCGCGATCGTTTGCGCGACATCAATCCCCACATCGAGATCGAAACGCATGAGACGCGGCTGACAAGTCATAATGCAATGCGGCTCTTCCGCAACTACGACATCATCGTCGACGGGACGGACAATTTTCCCACGCGTTACCTCGTCAACGATGCGTGTGTGTTGAGTGGCAAGCCAAACGTCTACGGATCGATCTTCAGATTCGAAGGTCAAGCGAGTGTCTTCTGGGCTGAGAAGGGCGCGTGTTACAGGTGTCTTTATCCTGAGCCGCCGCCGCCCGGGCTTGTGCCTTCGTGCGCCGAGGGTGGTGTGCTTGGTGTGTTGCCGGGCATCGTGGGGGCAATCCAGGCGAACGAAACAATCAAGATTATTCTCGGTGCAGAAGATTTGCTGATCAATCGTCTGTTGCTGTTCGATGCCTGGCCCATGAAGTTCCGCGAGTTCAAGCTGCGGAAGGATCCGAAGTGTCCGGTTTGTGGTGAACAGGCGACTATCAAGGAGCTGATCGACTACGAAGAGTTTTGTGGTGTGGCAGCGCATCAGACACCGCAGCCCGACTCGAAGCTCGAGGAGATCTCTGCAACTGAACTCAACGCGCGTCGTTTGCGTGGTGACAAGATCCAGATCATCGACGTGCGCGAGCCGCACGAGTTTGAGATCGCGCGGATCCCGGGAACGAAGTTGATCCCGCTGGGTCACGTTGTGAGTCGTATGAACGAGTTCGACCCCGAGGTTGAGACGATCGTTCACTGCAAGGGCGGCGTGCGCAGCGCGAAAGCGATTGAGGCGCTGAAGCGCGCAGGCTATTCAGGCCGGCTAATCAACTTGAAAGGCGGCATCACTGCCTGGTCCGAGGATGTCGATCCAAGAGTCGCAAAATATTAGGGAAAGATTTCACGCAAAGGCGCAAAGGAAGACGCAAAGGCGCAAAGAAGAAGGTATCTTTGCGCCTTTGCGTTCTCTTTGCGCCTTTGCGTGAAACATCCTCAGAATCACAATTCGTCACCAGAATTAGTCGGTTTACACCAAAAGTAGATCCTTACCACTACAACTCGCACTAGACTGCCTCAAAATTGCTCTGGAGGTTTAAAGATGAAGAGAAGAGAATTCATGGGTCAAAGTGCCGGTTTGGGTGTCATTATCGCCACCGGATCTGTTTCAAACATACTCGCGACAAGCTCGGAGAAGGCCAGCAAGCTCACCGCCCCTTTAAAAGGAAAAATTCCGGTCGCATTTGCGATCTCCGACGGAGTCACGGTGATCGACTTTGCCGGTCCGTGGGAAGTCTTTCAGGACGTGATGATGCCACAACGCGGCCAGGACCATGACGACCACATGCCGTTTGAGTTGTTTACTGTCTCGGAAAAGACCGAGGTCTTAGCGGGCTCGGCCGGTCTCAAGCTCGTACCGGACTACACGTTCGAATCCGCACCGCAACCCAAAGTCATCGTCGTGCCCGCACAGCGCGGTTCTCAGGCGCTGCACGCCTGGCTGCGCAAGATGTCGACGTCAACTGACGTGATCATGTCCGTCTGCACCGGCGCGTTTCAACTCGGCAAAGCAGGTCTACTCTCGGGCAAGGACGCCACCACTCATCACGACTTTTTCGATCAATTTGCAAAAGCGTTCCCTGACGTTCAGCTCAAGCGTGGACTGCGTTTCGTCGAGAACGAGAAGATCTCAACCGCCGGTGGTCTAACTTCCGGAATCGATCTCGCCTTGCGTGTGGTTGAAAGATACTTCGGCCGTGACGTAGCTCAGACCACGGCGACTTACATGGAATACCAGAGTAAGGGTTGGATTGTGTGAGTTTAGTGGCAAAATACAAAAGGTGAAGCAGCCACAAAAACGCAGAGAAGCACGCCAGGCAACGGTGTGGCTCCTCATCGTTGCCGTCTGGGCGATGCTCGGATTGATCTATGCCGGACCCATCTATTTCGAGGTTGAAGCCGAAGGGATGGGCCATTCGCCGTGGCGCATTTTTAGCTGGGGCATCCTCACGTATTTGGCCTGGGCGCCACTGACTCCAGTCATAGTTTGGCTTGCCCGCAGATTTTCTCTGGTTGGTGAGACGTGGCGGCGTAGTCTCGCGGTTCACATACCGGCATTTTTGCTGATATCCGCGGTTCATAGCGCCGTTGCCACAGTAATAAACATAACCATTCAGCCTTTTGACAACATGGGTGAGAGCCCCACGGATTTCTGGACGCGCTTCTTTTCGCGCCTGAAGGGCTCGTATGTTTCCGATTTGCTGGTCTATGGCGGCGTGATCGGAATCTGTTATGCGCTCGACTACTATCGCAAGTATCGCGAGCGCGAATTTCTGGCGACTCGACTCGAAGCGCAACTCGCACAAGCGCAACTCGAGTCGTTGCGAATGCAGTTGCATCCACACTTTCTCTTCAACACGCTGAACGGCATTGTTGGTCTGGTGCGCGACAACAAGAATCAAACTGCCGTCAACATGCTTGTTGGCCTGAGCGATCTCTTGCGTCACGCGCTCGATCATTCCTCGAAACATGAAGTGGAATTGAGAGAGGAGATCGATTTCATTAAGCTGTATCTGAGTATTCAGCAGATGAGATTTTCCGATCGACTGCGTATTCAATACGACATCCATCCCGGAACCACGCGCGCTCTCGTTCCCAATCTGATTCTTCAACCGTTGACGGAAAACGCACTGCGACATGGAATTGCTCGCAGCACAGATTCGGGTGTGATTGGGATTAGTTCCACACTCGAAAATGGCCAAGTGCGTTTGACTGTCTACGACGATGGCGCCGGTTTGCCTGATGACTGGCAATTGAAAAGTAGCGCCGGAATCGGTTTGGCAAACACTTCGGCGCGTTTACAGCAACTCTACGACGATGATCATCAGTTTGATATTCGGAATCGACCGGCCGGCGGAGTTGAGGTAGTGATAGTGCTCCCTTTGAAGATGCAAAGCTGAAGGGCCATTGGACAGGATTGACGAAAATTGTTCAGGATTAACATGTAAATCCTGAAAAATCCTGTCAATCCTGTGAAAACTAACTGGAAGTAAATGACCGCGAAGATCAAAACATTGATCGTCGACGACGAGCCACTGGCGCGTCGTAACCTTCGTGTGTTGCTGGAAAAAGATCCTCAGATTGAAATTGTTGACGAGTGTCGCAATGGACACGAGGCAGTCCAGGCCATCAATACGCACTCACCCGATCTAATTTTTCTCGACATCCAGATGCCCGAGATGGATGGCTTCGACGTGCTTGCGCGCGTTGGTCCCGAACAGATCCAGGCAATCATCTTTGTTACCGCGTTCGATCAATATGCGTTAAAGGCTTTTGAGGTTCATGCGCTCGACTACCTCTTGAAGCCTTTCGATGACGAGCGGTTTGCGCAGGCACTGGAGCGCGCGAAGTCGCAGATTTCGGCGAGCGAGATCGACAAGTTGAGCCAGAGGCTTCTGGCGTTACTCGAAGATCGCAAAAGTGAACGCAAAGGCTCTGACGAGCAGACTTATCTGACGAGATTAATGATCAAGACGTCGAATCGGATGATGCTGTTGAAAGTTGATGAGATCGATTTCATCGAAGCAGACGGCAATTATGCGAAGTTGCACGCGGGGCGCAAGATGCACCTGCTACGCGAAAAGATGAACGATCTGGAAGGACGGCTCGATCCGGCGAGGTTTGTCCGCATCCATCGGTCGATTATCGTGAATCTTGATCGTATCAAGGAGATGCAGCCACACTTCAACGGCGATTACATCGTCGTGCTTGATGACGGCAGGCAACTGCGGTTGAGCCGCAGTCGCCGCGAAACTTTAGAGGCAAGACTGAAGTTTAGCCGCGGATGAACGCGGATTTACGCAGATCTGCGTTCATCTGCGTTCATCCGCGGCTTATTTATTGTTTGTCTTCTGACGTCCTGTACTTTTCCTTTTCCTTCTCACGCTGCAAGTAGGGAATTCCTTTTTCCATCCACTCCGGAGCGGGGGCGCCTTTCAGGAAATGATCGAAGAATTCCTGGAGGCGGCGTGTGTAGTCCTTTTGGTTAATGCGTTTTCGAAGACCGTGCTTCTCGCTGTTGTAGTTGAACATGTACGCTTCTTTGCCGAGACGGCGTAGCGCGAGGAAGTATTCGATTCCCTGGTACCACGGCACCGCATCGTCTTCGTCGTTGTGAATCATCAGGAGCGGCGTCTCAACTCGATCCGCACGAAAGATCGGTGAGTTGTCGAGAAAGCGCAGCGGATAGTCCCAGAGACTGCCGCCGATGCGCGATTGTGTGCGTTCATACTGAAACTGCCGCGGCAGGCCTGTTCCCCAACGAATGCCGCTGTAAGCGCTTGTCATGTTTGCCACGAGTGCGCCCGGCGCTGCCGCTTTGAAGCGATTGGTCTGCGTCACCATGTACGCGATTTGATAACCGCCCCAACTGTGTCCCTGGATACCGATCGCTTTCTCGTTCACGTAGCCACGATCGACCACGGCCTGAATTCCCGGCAACACACACTTCAACGCGCTGCTACCCGGATAGCCAATCGTGTAAACGATGTCGGGCATGTAGACGAGATAGCCGTTGCTGACGTAGTAGCTCGGATTGATCGACGTGCCCGGCCCGGGATTGCGGAAAGCGTGCAAGCCCTGCGAGAGCCGCTCGTAAATGTAGACGATCATCGGGTACTTCTTTTTGGGATCGAAGTTATCCGGTTTGAGAAGCAGACCCTTGAGGGGCACACCGTCTGTGTTTTTGAAACTCACTAATTCGCCGGTGCCCCAGTTGTATGCCGCGCGTTGAGCGTCGCCGTTACTGACGCGCCTCAGCTCTCTGAACGTGCTGTTTGTTATCCAGACATCGGGAAACTGATCGAACCGCGATGCCGTCATGACCAGCACGTCAGCATCTTTAGCTTTCGCCGGGTTGTTGAAATCCTTCGCGGCCATCAGGAGTTTCTGTGGTAGCGCAGTGCTGTTGACTTTATCGCGATAGAAACCCGAGTCACGCGTCTCCTGGTTCTCGGCTGAGAGCAACATCGGCTTGTCGGGATCGATCTGACGCTCGCGCGGGTCGAGTCGCACGTAGCGCAGCGTTGTTGATTCCTTGCGGCCGATACCGTCAGTAAGATTCTTCGCGCTGCTGCCGTCCGGCGAAACCTGCCAGATGTCGTAACGATCGTAAATCAGAACGTCCTTATCGTCTTTGGTCCAACCGGCGATCCCGTAAGAGCCGGGTGTTGAAGGTGTATCGTTTTCTTCGTTGTAGAAGTTTGCGGAAATGCTCTTGGTCAGGTTTGTAGTCGAGCCATCAGCTACGGAATAGGAATACCAGTCTTTACCGTCGAAGTAGATCGCGTACTTAGCGTTTGGAGATAGAGAAACGTTGCCGCGTTGTTTTGTTAGGATTGGTTTGCGCGATCCGTCTGCAGTGTTGACGAGGTAATAGTCAGTGAAACCCGGATCGTAGTCAGATATGGTCCGGTATTTACGATTGTCAGTGCCGATGGCGTAACTGCCGTCATTCGAAGGCGAGATGTTTTCCATCGACTCGTCGGCGAGCTGGACGAATTTCTTTGTCTGCAGATCGTAAACAGCGCGATACGATCGATTGCGATCCTGCTCGGCGCGAATTCTCTGAATCGGTTGCACGTAATCGTCTTTCCAGTGCCACAGATCGACGAGCACCTTTTCATCAGCCGGAATCTCCTCGTCGGGATTCTTCTCAGGCTCAGGTGGCGGCGCCGTGCCGAGGAAGAGATGACTGCCGTCGAGCGAGAAACTCAAATTCGCGCGCTCACTGACCACGTATTCTTTTCGAAAGCCAGGCGAGCTCACAGAAACGGCTTCCGTGGCTTGCGGATCTTTGCGGTTCCAGTGGTAGACACGAAACTTCGGTTGTTTCGCGTTTGCGTCTTCCTTATCGCTGGTGAATGCGAGTTGGGTGTTTTCTTCGTCCCACGTCAGACGTTGATATTTTCCTTTACCGCTGAGAAGTGCTACAGGTTCGCTATCGCTGTCAGTCGTCACAGCATAGACGCCGTTGTTGTCTTCCTTTCGAGATGAGGTTGTGAAAACAAGCGTCTTTGCGTCTCGGCTGATGGTAAAGTCAAGGACGTCGCTAAACTTTCGTTCGTTCGCGGTCACTGTGTTGCGGAGCACGAGCTCAGTGCCGTACTCCTTTTTCTTACCGCGAGCCGAAGCGCCCCGCGGTGTTGGTGAGGGGGACGGCGCCGGTGTAGCTGCGGGAGCAGTTACTTCGCCTGTTGGGCTCGGGCTCGACTCGGGGTTTGGACTCGATTCGGGGGTTGGACTCGATTCGGCTTTTGGTGATCCACTCGGTTTCTCTTCCGGTTTCGCCTCCATCAAGTAAGCAAAGTAACCCGAACCATCTTCCGGGACGCGGAAGGTCTTTACTCGCTCAACTCGTGTCGCCGTGCCGTTTGAAAGATCCATGATGCCGAGCCCATTCTTCGGCATCTCCTCTGGTTTCTTCTTCTCTTTCTTAGCTTTGTTTAGCTCGGCTTTTGTTGGTTCAGTGCCGAAGATCACGAAACGAGAATCTGCCGTAAAGACGGGACGCAGCAAACGCGCCTGCTCGGCCTGAAACTCAGCGATATTTGTGCCCGGATCATCCGGCGGCGGCACAGGCGGACGATACCCGCGTGGTGCGCGCCAGTCGACGCCGGTTGCGATATTGCGCACGACGATCTCACCGTCTCCGTCCTGCGGCACGTATGCATACGCCACAAACTTGCCGTCGCGGGAAATTTGTTGCGCCGAGATCGAGCGCCACGAATCATAATCCTGATGTGTGAGTGGGCGTTTTGCAGTTGCGGGCGCGGCTTGCTGCGCAAAAGCCATACTTGTCAGCAAGGCCACAGTGCAAAGCAATGCGACAGTTCGCTGGAGCTTCATGGGAGTTACCTCACAGATTGTAGGGATACAAATAAAACGCGGATGACGCAGATCAGAACAGATCTGCGTTATCCGCGTCAATCAGCCGCCGACTGATTTCAGAAGAACAGCGAGTACAGTAATCGGTTTGGTGAACCGGTACCGGCGTTAGTCACAACGTTCGTCGTCGCGTTGTTGACGATCGCGTTGCGAATGGTCGTTGACGAAGCTGACGGGTTTGCTTGTTTGTAAAGCGCTGCCACGCCCGCGACGTGTGGTGAAGCCATTGAAGTTCCACTCAACGTTGCTGTGGCAGTGTCAGAGCTGATCCACGCTGACAGGATTCCCGAACCCGGCGCGAAGAGATCCAGACATGTACCGAAGTTGGAGAATGATGAGCGTGCATCGGTCGTTGTGGTTGAGCCGACTGTGATGGCGTTGGTTGCTCGCGCTGGTGACGAGTTGCACGCATTCGTGTTGCTGTTACCAGCAGCGACTGCGATCGTCACATTCGCGTTGTGGAGGTTGTTTACAGCGGTGTCGAGCGCACTTGAGATCCCACCCCCGAGACTCATGTTCGCAACGGCTGGGGCGATGTGATTATTTCTCACCCAGTCAACGCCCGCAATCACCCCCGAATTCGAACCGGAACCGGAACAGTTCAGCACACGCACGCCACGTAGAAGAGCGCTCTTCGCGACGCCATAGGTCGAACCACCGACGGTGCCGGCGACGTGAGTGCCGTGTCCGTTGCAGTCTTGTCCGTTGCCGCCGAAAGCGTCAAAAACGTTTGAGGCACGTCCACCAAACTGACTGTGGGTGGTACGAATACCGGTGTCGATGATGTAAGCGCGAACGCCCGAACCCGTCCAGTTAAAGGTGTAGATGGCATTCAAAGGCCGATTGCGCTGATCGATGCGATCCAAACCCCAGGGCGGATTGCTTTGAGTGGCATCGGCAGTCACAACACCATCTTCCTCAACAAAAAGGACACGGTAATCGTTGCTGAGGGCTTCAGCGTCTTCCGGGGACATCTCTACCGCAAAGCCGTTGAGGGCGTGTTGATACACGTGTTTGAGCTGGCCTTTGTGCATGGCGGCCATTTCCGCCGCGATATAGGGAGCGATTGAGAACTTTCCTTTTTCGCCAACCCAGGTATCGTCAAGCACTACGATGTAGTTGTTTTCGATCTTATTTGCGTTTTTGCGCATCTTGTCTTTTCGGCCCTGGCTGCTCGCCGTTGGAGACGAAATGAACACAGCGGCGCAAAGGCCGGCAAAAATAAGTAACGCACAAACTTTCTTCATACTATTTTCCTCCAGTAAGTAAGGTTGGTGGGGGTGTGGGCGCCGCCCGCAACGGCCGCAAGAACGAGCGGGAAGGACAACATCGCTGATTTGATAAATGCGAAGTGCATAGATAGCACTCTTACCTGGGAGGTAGACGTATGACCCCGGTGTTTGGTCTTCTCTTTTAGGAGTTTGTCTGGACGGGAGGGGACGCAGTATGGCATTAAAGTTTTTAATCCGCAAGAGAAGATTTGTTATACGGAAATCACCGGATTTTCAGATTTACAAGACGGGCGTAAATCCTGTAAATCTTGTGAATCCTGAATCCTGTCTAAAACTGAATGAGCAAACAGATCCGTCTCCCTAAAACTCTACTGGTGACCCTTGTGCTTGCTATTAGCGTAAGCGCACAAGACGGTCCGGCCGGCACTTTTGACAGTTGGGTCAATCTCGACGCGCCGCCGGGCCGGGAACATTTCGGAACCAACAATGCATTTCCCGGTTGGACACGCGATGTGCTGGGTAATTTAATCCTGCGCAAGGGAAGTGGAAGCCCGCGTCGCGTACTTGCCTGTAGCCTCGATCGTCCAGCCTTTGCAGTCACGGAGATCACTGACGACGGATATCTACGGCTGCGAGAGGCTTTGCCTTAAAAGTCGCTCTTGCCCCATAACTATGTCGTTTGCCCCAAAAGTCAGAGTGACCGGCAATGGCAGACGCCTTTTATCGAGGAAACTGGATTACTGGAGAAATCCTAATGACAGAGAGAAAAACGGAAGCGCCGCAATGGGAACTAACTTGGCGGAATCTTGATACAGGGGAAATCGTGACGTTCAAATCGGACGAAAACGGAGTAATCCATATACCGGCCGGCAATTACGCGCCTACTCAGAGGTTTCCTCCCCTTCATTCACCGAAAAGACTTGGAGATCAGCCACAAGATACTGCCGTTCATCCAGACATTCCTCACAAGTCGGCGTGAGCTTAGCACCGATTTTACTCACAATCTCGCCGCCCTCAATGTAACGAGAAGTTTTGATAATACTGCCGCAGTTGGCACAGACAAAGCCCCAGTATTGAACCGTCTTGGCCTTTCCATCCATGAGGTCGCTTATATCACTCTACTGACTGCCGCTTTAGCGCGAGAGTGTTTTTTTCTTTGGTGGGCTTTGCCCCGCCTTCCAAAGCATCGCGTTAAGTGATATAAGGCCGCTCATTCCCCTATTCTCATAACCTCAACTTCAAAGGAGTCTCACATGTCTACAAGCCCTAACGGTGGCGACATCATCATCAAAGGCGGCTCAGTGGAGATCGAATTCAACGAGCAGACCTTTGCTGGAAAAGGCGGCAAGTACAGCAACAAGGACAAATCCATCGCGAGCATAGAGGTCACAGACCACAACAGCAACAAGACGCAGCATATCAGCATTCCTGTCGATGGAAGATGCACGGTCAGAATTACGACTAAGTGAAGGGACAAAGTAAAGGCGTTCAGGGTTGATAGTCTGGAATGTTTTCGATGTAAAGATAGCCGTCAATTGTGGCGACTACGATCCGGGCTAACAGAACCTCAAGCGACACGTTCAAAGCTTGTGCCCACTCTTGCAGGAACACTCTGTATTCTGGCGTGAAGTCTGAATCATCCACTGCGAGCATTGAAAGTAATTGTGGGGCGTCCCCTTGGTCCCCCCTCACCAAGGGACCGACGACGCCCCGGCCTCACACTCTGGGCGGTGTGAGGCTACGCTTGGTTTATAGCCGTGTGTAAATTGACATCACAAGGCGCAATGTAAAGACAGGGTCAGCCGATCTTTTACAAGGATCTTGTAGACACACGTAACCCTCTCCGCTAATGCGGGCGAGCCGTTCTCCAGACTGGCAGGCTGAAATACGCCTTATCTGTAAATCAAACCAACAATCGTGAGAATGACCGTCGTAGTGACTGAGGACGTGCTCGTTGAAGCCGCACCGGGACTATGAATATCTCCCGCCGACACAGACAGAGCGAGCATCAGGCTGAGGATCATCACGGCGCATATTTGGCGTAAGGTCTTCACTTTGGTTGCCTCCTAGCATGAGTTACAAAATTTTTGTAAGCACACTAGAGCAGCCTTGATTCTTCTTGCAAGAGCGTTAGTGAGTGCGTAAGATTTGCGCGCAGTCGCTTTCCTTGCGTGCAATCTGAAATTTAGTTCTCACATGGCTCTACAAGCCTCACGCTTGCGTGAACTGGAAAACCCAAACCTCAGTGTGGGAGGCAGGGCGGAGCTATGCTGTGAACTGGCTAGAGAATTTGAGAACAAAGGCGAATATGAGGAAGCACGCAAGGTGCTTAGCGATTACTGGACGCGCATTGGCGAGCGCCCCAAGTTAGCAGGCTTGGAACCGAGCACGGCTGCCGAAGTTCTCTTGCGGGCAGGAGTGCTGACTGGCTTTATTGGAAGCAAGATCGAAGTTGTAGAGGCACAGGAAACGGCAAAGGATCTAATCCACGAAAGCCTCAGCATCTTTCAGTCAATCAACTATCCGAAAAAGATAGCGGAGGCACAAACGGAACTTGCTCTCTGCTATTGGCGCATAGGCGAACTCAGCAACGCCCGCGATCTGCTTAACGAAGCACTCTCCCGCTTAGCTACGCATGGCGAAGTGAAAGCGAAGACAGTGGTTCGACTGGCTATCGTGGAATGCGTGGCGACCAATTACAGAAAAGCGTTGCGCATCCTCACCGAGAATGCGCTGCTTTTTCAGAAGATAAACAACGAAACGCTGAAAGGTAGTTACCACCAAATTCTCGGGACCGTGCTGCGGCATCTTTGGGAAGCAAAGACAAAGGGAGATTACCTTGATCGTGCATTGATTGAGTATGCAGCCGCAAGTTATCACTACGAGCAAGCAGAACATCGGTGTTACTTAGCCAACATAGAGAATCAACTCGGTCTTATCTACTTCACGATCAACCGCTGCGAAGAAGCACATCAACACCTAGATCGAGCAAGGCGTATTCACGCCAGCTTGAAAGACGCTGCCACTGTGGCCCAAGTTGATGAGACTCGCGCCTGTGTGTTTCTAAAACAAGGCCGCCTTATAGAAGCGGAGAAAACAGCGCGAGCGGCAGTGAGCCAACAGGGGAAAACTGGCAGACATTTACTCTTGGCAGAAGCCTTAACAACGCATGGCCGGGCGTTGGCCCGCCTCAAGAGACACAGCGAAGCACTATTGGCCTTTCGACGCGCTTTCGACTTGTCGGAATATACGAGCAACCTAATGGCAGATGCGGCAGTCGCCGCTTTTCAAGAGCTTGGAGAACATTTAGCAATCTTAGAAGGCGCGCAGCTTCTTAGCAGTCGCGGGCTGAATGAAACAAAACAGTCATTAGAACGTGACGCTATAAGACTTGCTCTTGAGAATGCAAACGGCAGTGTGACTCGTGCCGCCCGCAGCCTAGGAATTTCATTTCAAGCGTTGACCTACATGCTGGAGACACGGCATAGGGACTTGCTAAAGAAACGGACGCCTGTGCGTCACCGCAAACGGAAAAGGTAAGTGCAGCTTCTCCTTTCTCACACTCTAGTATTGCAGTAAAATCCCTTCACTCAATTTCGGCTCGCCTCAACTCTTAGTTTGTCCGGCCAGATAGACCAAGAGGACAAGACGCGCATTCCTGAACGCTTCAGGCGAGCCGATTACTCATTTCAGGATTACGGCTAACAGGAAAGCCGCCATGCCAGAAGACTCGGATGCCAATCGGGCACGTCCCAGGCTCACCGAACCGAAGAAACCGTCCAAAGAGGAAGTCCTCCAACTACAAAGCCTCCCTCGGAGAGACTTTTTTCCTGCCGTCGCCCGCATCATCATGGTTCCAGAAAACCGCTCACGAAAAGCCTATACGGTCGTCCGAGAAATATACCTAACGCTTGCCGATTCGTGGTGGAACAGGCTCGTAGACATCATTGAGTTGCGTCTTTCCAAAGAAGATCAAGCCAAGCTCCTTGTAGAGGCAACGCGCATTCAGAAAGAACTACTTGAAATCGAGACGTGGCTAAGAAAGCCAGATGCCCCGTTATCGTTGAATGCGGGCCTTAAGATGATCGAGAACTCGTCATCTGTACTCTGGCAGCGCACAGTGCTGAAACAAATTGGAAAACGTAAGCAAGCGGGACAACCCGCATCCAAACGTTATGTAGCCGTGCAAGCTCTTGATCTCAAGTGCGCCTACCCTCACACATCACTAATGGAAGTAACCAAACTCATTTGTCCCTGTGGGCAACAAGAACACTTGCATAAATGTAGAGAGCAGATAAGACAGCAAGTTATGAAGCTAGTTAAATTTCTGCGCGAACATGGACATGATTTCAGATGGGATCACATATCAGCGTCTAAATGGGAACCGCCGGAACCGTCCCTCTAAAGTATCTCGAATTCTTTACTCGAATTCTTTACACCCCCTGTAACTTATTAATTTAATTCTTTCCACTAGCGTAAAGAATTGTCGAAGTTCTTTACAGTCTACCGCTTACAACTAGACCCATGTATAACAAGTTCCTGTGATGAAAGGAGGGCACTACGATGAGGAGGAACAGTAGCTTTTTACGTTCACTGGCTTGCCGACGTGAAGGGCTTAAACATAAGAAGACCCACGCTCGGAAACTTTAACCGGAATCAAGCGTGGGCCGTGGCAAGCAGCGGTACGTTGCTAGCGGACAGTAGTGTAACGGCTACTTCCCCTTTTTGGCTAGCTTGTGTTGTCGCGGCTTGTTCCAGTACGGCGATTTGCAGGACGGGCAATAGCGCGGTTCATCTTTGCTCACAGGATCGCGGGGAACCCATTCATGCCCACAGCGTCCGCACCGGAAGCCCCATACTGTTATTTTTACCTTCGGCATGGCCGCAGTATATCGCTGGTCTATGTTATCTGCAAGTAATATAATTCCCTTGCTAGATTATATGATTCTGGAGTAATATAGGCGAGTAAAAGGAAAGACCCTAGCGGCGCTAACCGCTAAGGCCCTTTTGAAAATCAAACGCGATTGCTCACGCTGATCTCCAGCACGTTCATTGTGAGTCATTGCTTAACCAAAGGCAAGGAGAAACACAATGGACGCGAGACAGGAAAAAGGACTTCAAATTGCAGCCACGACCAAGCTAGTACCTGAGGGCAATATGTGGCTCGTTCCGTCGCAAGCTGGCAAAGGGAAGTACGTAGTTGACTCCGACGCTAATCAGTGTACTTGTCCAGACTTTGAAGCCCGCCAAACTACTTGCAAGCACATCTATGCGGTGAGTTTTACGATTGAGCGCGAGACAACCGCAGACGGTCAGACGGTCGTTACTGAGACGTTAAAGGTCACGCGCAAGACCTACACGCAGGAATGGAAAGCCTACAACACGGCTCAGACACACGAGAAATCAGAACTGCAAGCGTTACTCTATGAACTTTGCAAAAGCCTTCCTGAGCCAGAGCAACGCACGGGCAGACCGCGCCTGTCATTGTCTGACATCATCTTTTCTTCAACCTACAAAATCTACAGCACGGTGAGCGGTCGCCGCTTCGCGACTGACCTGAGAGAAGCAAAAGCGCGTGGTTATCTATCACGATTGCCGCACTACAATTCAGTGTTTCGTTATCTTGAATCGGACGCCTTGACGCCTTACCTCTATGAGTTGATCACGCTAAGCGCACAGCCGCTTAAGAGTGTCGAATCAGACTTTGCCGTTGATAGTTCAGGATTCAGCACCGGACAATTTATGCGTTGGCTGGATGTGAAGTACGGCAAAGAAGAAGATCGGCGCATGTGGCTCAAACTGCATTTGATGTGCGGCACGAAAACAAACATCGTAACCAGCGTTCAGGTCAGCGACGGATACGCGCACGATTATCACTACTTCAAAGGCTTAGTTGATCAGACCAAACAAATCGGATTCGCCATGAAGGAAGTGAGCGCAGACAAAGCCTATCTCGGAGCAGAGAACCTCTTGACCACGTTGCGCAATGGCGCGATCCCTTACATTCCATTCAAGAGCAATTCAGTGCCGGGCTCACGCGGGAGTTATGGTCCAAAGTCGGAACTATGGACGCGCATGTTTCATTTTTACAGTCTGCATCGTGCAGAGTTTCTACAGCACTATCATAAGCGATCAAATGTCGAAACAACCTTCCACATGATCAAGAGTAAGTTTGGGCAGAGACTACGGAGTAAGACGCTCACGGCACAAATAAACGAGGCTTTATGTAAGGTGCTGTGCCATAATCTCTGCGTGGTCATTCAATCAGTTCACGAACTAGGTGTCGAAACGAACTTTTCGACCGAAGCGGCATGAGGATCACAAGATGGTAAAGAAAAACACAGCGCAAACGTCTCGGCCCGTCGCAAGCAAAGCCAGCGACTTGCTGCGAAGCAAAAATAGTTCTTCAAAAGTGAAAAGCGTGGCTGCTTCCGATCTGCGGCAAACTAAACCTAAAACTTCTCAGCCGCCAAGATGGAAGAAGTACCTTGATAGCCGTGAAGAAAAAAAGTAGCTTCCGCTTAGTCTACGTTGAATGGGAAGACTCTCACGGCTGCTCGTCGTCGTGGGAGTTTCTTGATCAATGCCAGCCTACCGTGACTATCTGCCAGTCCGTGGGCTGGCTAATCCACGAGGACAAGGCTTGCAAGGTTCTCGTTCCGCACTTACTACCATCTAACGGTAACGGTATTCGCGCTCAAGGATGCGGAGATATGACGATTCCTGCCTCAGCCGTGCGCCGCTTAGTAGACCTAAAAGTACCAGCCTAAATCCGTATGAAGCGGTTGTGCACGTACATTGTTACTGACGATACAGGGTTTGCACCGAATCCGTTTTGGGAATGGTGCACGCTGGCTGCGTGTACGCCTAATCACATGAATGCACAGCTAGATAAAGGGGATTGGATCGTTGGCTTCCTCGGTAAGCCGCGGCAAAACAGATTCCTGTTTGCTATGGAGATTCTGTTTGTTATGCAGATGGGCGAATACTTTACCGATCCTCGTTTCCAGTTAAAGAAGCCGAAAAGCAGCCACGATTGGAAAGAACGCTGCGGTGACAATATCTATGAGCAGCTTGAAGACGGAACGTGGGTTCAGCATCCAAATGATTTTCACAAAACTGAATGGGAAAAATGCCAGGATACAAAATATCCCAAGGTCTTCATCGCTTCGGAATTTTGGTACTGCGGTCAAAAGTCACTCGTAGTGCCCGCGCAATTCACGCCTCTCATACCTGACCGCCGCGGGATACGGTATAGCCACGATGCAAATCTTTCAGAGCAGTTTTTGCGCTGGGTAGCGGGGCTCCCGTGCGGCGTTCAGGCTGTCCCGAATGACATGCGCGAGATTCCTCTCGTTCCGCTAACAAGGGAGCGGTCAACCTGACTTTTGGGGCAGAAACATCGTTTGCCCCAAAACGCCGGTCAGATTGAGAGTTTTGAGGCAAAGCCGCTGCGAGAGATCGGTGCCGGACGCGGGCATTCGCTCTGGGTACAGTTTCACGAAGGGCAGCGTATCAAAGTGTTGACGCGTCGAGGCCCGGTTTTTGGTGTGGCGATTGTCAAAAGCACGCATCTGCAGCGAGGGCGCGTGGCAAATGCGCCGGTGGCGACACTCGATGATTTGTGGGTAGACATCGGTGCAGCTTCCAAAGTCGAGGTTCAGCGCCTCGGAGTCGAGATGTTGGATCCTGTGGTGCGCGATGTTCCAGCCTGGGCTTATGGCGATGGCTTTGTAGCGGGCCAGCTTGCCAGTGTGCGTGCCGGCTGCGCGGCAATCTTTGATGCCGCACACGGAAAGGTAAGCAAGGGCGAGACTATCTTTCTAATCACCACTCTGCGCAGCTTTGGTTATGACGGATTGGAAGCCGCCTTGCGCAGTCTTGGGCGCCTCGATCAAGTTTGGCTCCTGGACCAGCCATCCGATGAAAAGCTCACTGAAGACGGTTTCTTATCTAGAGCGGTAGAGAAACCCCCGTATCTTCCTGAGTCTACCGGTCTGACATCAGTGACGATTATGTCGCCGCCGGTTAGATTTCGCAGGTCACTCGTCGAGAGTGTGCAACTCAAACACGTTGAAAGATTCCGAAAGGCTGTTGCAAAAGCGGCAGGCATCGATGGTGAACCAAATGAGGTTAACCCGGAATTCGAACGCACTGTTATGCGAACACCGCCGGCGGACATGTTCTCTGCCACTGCAAAGTTGCTCAAGACTTTGGCTGATATTCCGGCAGTCTCAGGTCACGAGCGTCCAGTTCGCGACGCTATCCTGGCTGAACTACCGGCATGGGCGCGTTCCTTAACCCGCACCGATAAAGAAGGCAACCTCATACTCGAAGTAGGACCAAACCGCGATCCCGTAATGTTTATCGCGCATCAGGATGAAGTCGGTTTTGAAGTGACCAACATCGCCGACGATGGAACAGTTTCACTGCGTGCGCGCGGGGGCCTGTTCCCATCGTTGTGGGAAGGACAGCCTGCCTTGCTTCATGTCGAGCGACCCGCTGAAACTGCTCTCCGCGGTGTTTTTGTTCCGAGAGAAACAGCTACGACAAAGCAACCGGAAGCGTTGACGGCGTGGTTTGGTTATAACGGTGATGAGTTAAGACGTCGCGGTGTTACCAATGGGTTGTCAGTTACAGCTTTTAAGGACGCAACTCGTTTAGGCAACACTCGCTTTACCGCTCGTGGGTTGGACGATCGAGCGGGTTCGACAGCGCTTGTGCTGGCGGCAAGGAGAATCACGCCGGCAACGCTCAAACGCAAAGTTATCTTTGCCTGGTCTGTACGTGAAGAAACGGGGCTTGAGGGCGCGATCGCGCTGGCAAAGCAGTATGGTTCATCTGTGAAGAGAGTTTACAGTGTTGATACATTTGTCTCGTCTGATTCACCGGTTGAGAGTACGCGCTTCGCGTACGCGCCGCTCGGGCGTGGCGCGGTCATTCGCGGGCTCGACAACTCGGCGGTCGCGCCACTTCCGGAACTGGATCGAATTCTGAACATTGCGAAGACGAATGCGATACCGATTCAGGTAGGCGCCACGAATGGTGGTACTGATGGTTCAGATTTCGTGCGGTATGGTGTGCTGCACGTTAGTTTGTCGTGGCCGGGTCGGTATAGCCACTCGCCGGTTGAAGTGCTCGATCTTCGAGATCTCCAGGCGCTGGAGAAGCTCATTTACTCGATCGCGGTCGCACCCTAACGGTTGGCTTCACAGGATTTACAAGATGTTTTCAAGATTTATCCTGTGAATCCTGAAACATCCTGTTCATCCTGTGAAACCAACTCTAAGACTAATGCGCGCCATAATTCTTCTCTGCGTACTGCTGATGCCGCTCCACGTGTGCGCGCAACGAGATCTAACGCGCCACGTCAACCCATTCATCGGCACTGCAGGTCACGGCCACACATTCCCCGGCGCTATCGTCCCCTTCGGCATGGTCCAACTAAGTCCTGATACACGACTCACAGGCTGGGACGGCTGCTCGGGATATCACTACGCGGATTCGATCATCTACGGCTTCAGTCATACACACCTGAGCGGTACCGGTATCTCCGATTACGGCGACATTCTGTTGCTACCCACTCTTAAACGCGCCCGCTCCGCTAGTTTCCAGCATCGTAATGAAACGGCCGCGCCCGGTTACTATTCGGTCAAACTCGACGATGACAATATTTTTGTCGAACTCACCGCCACCGCCCGCACCGGCCTTCATCGTTACACCTTTCCAAAAACTGAAGACGCAAACGTCATCATCGATCTTGCGCACCGCGACAAAGTCATCGACTCGGATCTTCGCGTCACGAGCAACACGACGATCGTTGGCTGGAGACGCTCGCAGGCGTGGGCCAAAGATCAGATTGTTTATTTTGCTGCGGAGTTTTCGCAGCCGTTTACGTCACACGGCCCAGCAGACAGGAATTTAAGAACCTACTTCCGCTTTGACACACGCGGCGGCGCCCCCTTACTGGTGAAGGTTGGAATCTCGTCAGTCGACGTCGACGGCGCGATGAGGAATATGCGCGCTGAGTTGAGTCATTGGGATTTCGACAAAGTCAGAGCCGAAGCTGCTGCCGCGTGGAACGCCGAGCTTAATAAGATAGAGGTCACTGGCGGGACGACCGCGCAGTTGACCAACTTCTACACCGCGCTGTATCACGCGATGACTGCGCCCAACCTCTTTATGGATGTTGACGGTCGTTACCGTGGGCGAGATTTTAAGATTCACAAAGCCGAACATTTCTCGAACTACACCGTCTTCTCGTTATGGGACACGTTTCGCGCCGCACATCCGCTCTACAACATCATCGATCAAAAGCGCACAGGCGATTTCATCCGCACGTTTCTTGTTCAGTACGAGCAGGGCGGACGTTTGCCCGTTTGGGAGCTGGCAGCCAATGAGACTGACACGATGATCGGTTACCACGCTGTTTCCGTTATTGCCGACGCGGCAGCGAAGGGAATCGATGGCTTCGATCTGAATAAAGCTTTCGAGGCGATGAAACACAGTGCCGAGTTCAGGCAGCATCGTGGACTCGGCGCTTACATCGACAACGGCTTCATCTCGATGGAAGACGAACGCGAGTCCGTCTCGAAAGTGCTTGAATACGCGTACGACGACTGGTGCATCGCCGAGGTCGCGCGGATGCTCGGCAAGACAAACGATTATGAGCGTTACAACGCACGCGCGCAGTCGTACAAAAACGTCTTCGATTCTGCGTCGGGGTTTATGCGTCCGCGCAGTAACGGAAATTGGCTCGAGCCATTCGATCCGCGTGAGGTTACGTTTGGATTCACGGAAGCAAATTCGTGGCAGTACACGTTCTTTGCACCGCACGATGTCAGCGGTCTCATCGCGTTGATGGGTGGCAGCCGGCAATTCGCCGAGAAACTCGATCAGTTGTTTGCGGCAGATAGTCGCACGACTGGTCGCGAGCAGGTAGACATCACGGGACTGATAGGCCAGTACGCTCACGGTAACGAGCCGAGTCATCACATGGCCTATCTCTACAACTACGTGGGTCAACCGTGGAAGACGCAGTCGCGTGTGCGCCAGATCATGGACCAATTTTACAAGCCTGATCCGGATGGATTGATTGGCAATGAAGATTGTGGGCAGATGTCGGCGTGGTACGTGCTGAGTGCGGCCGGGTTCTATCCGGTAACTCCGGGTTCGACGGTTTATGTGATTGGTTCGCCGTTGTTTCCCGACGTGCGATTCAATCTGGAGAATGGTAAATCGTTTGTGGTTCGGGCGCCAGGAGTTTCGGAGCGCAATGTTTATGTTCAATCGGCAACTCTGAATGGAAAGCCTTACCACAAGTCTTTCTTGCTCCACCGCGATTTGATGGCTGGGGGCGAGCTCGTTTTTCGAATGGGGCCGCGGCCTAATTTGAAGTGGGGAACTGGGACAGGGAACGAGCCCGAGTCGCGTATTGCTGGTCGTGAGATTGTTCCGGTTCCGGTCATCAAGGCGGCAGGGCGAACATTTAGAGGACGGCAGGAGATCTCACTGGCGGCGATCGGTGACAAGCCCGTCGATCTTTACTACACCATCGATGGCTCTAACTCACAGCGATTTTCAAAGCCATTTTTCATCGACGTCGATACGACAGTGAAAGCGTTTGCTGTTGCTGGTGGAAAACGTAGTCTGGTTGTCACCGCGAAGTATCATCGCATTCCACACGATTGGAAGATCACGTTGCACTCAAACTACAGTTCGCAATACACAGGCGGCGGCGATCTTGCTTTGATTGATGGCATTCGCGGAAGTACGAATTGGAGTGGCGGCGCGTGGCAAGGCTATCAGGGTAAGGATCTGGTTGCTTTAATAGATCTTGGAGACGTGCAGCAGGTGTCGAAGGTCGGCGCAGGTTTCCTACAAGACATTGGTTCGTGGATCTGGATGCCGAGCCGTGTTGACGTTGAGTTGTCGCTCGATGGCAAGACTTTTGGCCCAGTCATTTCCATCGAGAACGACGTTTCGGACAAACGTGAGGGTGCGATTACAAAGGAGTTCGTGAGATCGATCTCGCCGAAGAGCGCCCGCTACATACGAATTCGCGCCGTGAACTTCGGAAAGATTCCCGCATGGCATCCGGGAAGCGGCGGCGATGCGTGGATCTTTGTGGACGAGATCATTGTTGAAAAATAGGTCCTATAAGACAATATAGGACCTATTCCGTTTCTACCAATCCAACGTAAATTCGTAATTGTCCGCGCCGCCGCGTGAATCCTTGATACGAACGATTGCGGTGAAGTCGTTATCGCGCGATGGTTGTTGTTCGACGAACATATCGCCGCGTCCCCGGATCTTTGTCAGTCTCACGTTTACGCGTCGATTGGGCAGTGAGCTGGAAAAGTTCGGTTGCGCGTCGTAATAGGGAGTGCCGCCGATAGTCTCGACGTCTGCCGTACCACCGCGAATTCGAATGCGCACGTCGTCGTCTACGCGGCCTCGCCACGTCATGCGGCCACTGCGATCGCCAGTGTCGGGAGGCAATGGTCCGGGATTTTGATTAGAGGAAACCTCACGCGCGATGTCTGACAGCAGTCGCTGAATGCTGAACCACGAATTTCGCTGCAGGTTATTTTGCTCCACCGCACGCGCCAGGCGTGACAGCACATCGAAAGCTTCACGCAGATCCTGGTTGCGACGACGATCGACCACCATGCGATAAAAAATTCGCGCCGAGGCTCCAAACTGTTGGGTGATCATTACGGCCTCGATGTCGTTCCGGTTGTTGCGGGTTGAATTTGTGTAACTGCTATAGTTCGCATCTGCTAAGTCATCGGCCTCACGCGACAAGCGCGCGGCCAGGTCCGTCAATCGGTTTGATTGACCAAATTGGCTGAACGCCGGGGTAGCAAACAGCCCGATGGCGATTACGACCAAAAAGCCTTTAGTGAACATAGCTCCTCCTCGGTTTCATTCTCCCTTCTCACGAACGATAATTCCTCCCCGCGCGCAATGTGTCAAGGTTCTATTTGGAGTGCGGCGGCCGGCGCCGCACTCCAAAGGGGATTTGGTATAATAGCCGCGTTTGAAAATGGTTGGGATGGCCCAACAAGGAGTTAAAAGATGAGTTGGAATGAATCTTCGTTTGTTTCCGCCGATTTTCGAGATGTTCGAGTTACGGCGTTTTTGAGCAAAGTTTACGGCTGGATGTTTCTGGGGCTGTTGCTCACGGCCGGGACCGCAGTGGTCGTCGCCTCCTCGCCCGCGCTAATTGAAACTCTGATTCTCAATCGAATCCTGTTCTGGATCCTGCTGTTTGCGCAGCTCGGACTCGTGTTCTACCTTTCAGCGCGAGTCGATAAGGTATCGCCGGCTACGGCGGCAGCGCTCTTCCTGCTGTACTCTGCGATGGTTGGAGTCACGTCGTCGGTCATATTCCTGATTTACACCGGCGCATCGATCATGTCAGCCTTTGTAGTTACCGCTGGAATGTTCGGAGCGATGGCCGTGTTTGGGACGCTCACGAAGCGCAGTCTCGCAGGCGTCGGCCAATTTATGTTCATGGGACTGATTGGTCTGATCATCGCATCGGTCGTTAGCATCTTCTGGTTTAACGACGTGCTGATGTTTGTGATCAACGTGGTGGGCGTGCTCGTATTTACCGGTCTGACTGCCTGGGATGCGCAGCGTCTAAAGCAGATGGCCGTGGCACTGCCCGATGGACGCGTCGGATCCTATGCCATAGTCGGAGCCCTCTCGCTCTATCTCGACTTCATCAACCTCTTCTTCTTCATCCTGAGATTAATGGGAGGTCGTAGAAACTAAGCCACAAAAGGCACATAAAGCACAAAAGGCACATAACGGAAATAATCCTTATGTGCTTTTTGTGCCTTTTGTGCTTTTTTGTGGCTTAACTCTTGGTGGCGAAGCCGCGTTTCTTCATTAAGGCATCGATCTTCGGGTCGCGCCCGCGGAAGCCGCGATAAGCGTCAGCGGGATCGATGGTGTTCCCAACTGAGAAGACATTCTTGCGCAGGCGTTCTGCCACTGCACGATCGTATGGTCCTTTGCCTTCAACGAAAGCTCCGAAAGCGTCCGCTGTAAGAACGTCTGACCAGAGGTAACTGTAATAGCCAGCCGAATACGAATCGCTTGAAAAGATGTGCAGGAAGTGCGGTGTCCGATGGCGCATCACGATCTCTTTCGGCATGCCGAGTTGGGTGAGAGTTTCGCGCTCGAATGCGTCCGCGTCGATCTTGCGATCGCCCGCAAGATGCAGCTTCATGTCGACCAGCGCCGCCGAGAGGTATTCGACTGTCGCAAATCCCTGATTAAACGTTGCCGAGCGTTTGATCTTGTCGACCAGCTCCTGCGGAATCGGCTTTCCTGTTTGGTAGTGAAGCGCAAAGCGCTGCAGCACTTCTGGAGTTGAGAGCCAGTGCTCAAGGAGCTGCGACGGAAACTCGACGTAATCGCGCGCGACGGCAGTTCCCGACAATGAGGGATACGTGACGTTGGAGTTCAAGCCATGCAGCGCGTGTCCAAACTCATGGAACATCGTCGTAGCGTCGTCCCATGAGATCAGCACCGGCTCTCCGGGCTTACCCCTCACGAAATTCGAGTTGTTGGAAACGATCGTCGTGATTTCACCATTCACACGTTCCTGCGTGCGATAGGCATTCATCCACGCGCCTGAGCGTTTTCCGGCCCGCGCGTAAGGATCGAAATACCAGAGACCGATGTGTTTCTTTGAAGTTTTATCTGTGACTTCCCACACGCGGACGTCAGGATGCGCAACCGGAACGTTTGTTACCGGCGTGAAGTTGAAATTGAATAGCTCACCTGCGACCCAGAAGATTCCTTCACGCAGTTTTTCGAGCTGGAGATAAGGCTTGATCTCGTTCTGGTCCAAATCGTATTTGGCTTTTCTCACCTTCTCCATGTAATAGCGATAATCCCATGGCTCGATTTTGATCTTCGCGCCTTCTTTATCGGCGAGTGCCTGCATGTCAGCAACTTCCTCGTGCACGCGCGCAACCGAAGGCTTCCAGACCGCTTCCATCAATTCCATTGCCTTCTCAGGGTTTTTGGCCATGGAATTTTCGAGACGCCAATGTGCGTGTGTGGGGAAGCCGAGAAGTTTTGCGCGCTCTGCACGGAGTTGCAGGATTTCGGTGATGATCGCGTTGTTGTCGTGTTCGCCGCCGTTGTCGCCGCGGTTGACGAACATGCGCCACGCCTTTTCGCGCAGGTCACGACGATCGGAATAGCTCAAAAATGGATCGATCGATGAACGCGTGTTCATGATCACCCACGTGCCTGGTTGTTTCTTCGTCTCTGCGGCGGCGGCAGCGGCGTCACGAAGAGATTGCGGCAGTCCGGCGAGTTCGTCTTCACTCTTCAACACCATGAACTGGTCGGTTTCCTCGGCAAGCACGTTCTGGCTGAACTTTGTGTATAGACCGGCAAGCTGTTGGTTGATCTGCGAAAGACGTTTCTTCGCATCAGCATTCAAACGTGCGCCGGCACGAACGAAATTTGTGTAGTAAAGCCAGGTCAAGCGCTGCTGTTCAGAGTTTAACTTTGCTTTCGCTGGTGAGTTGTAAACGGCTTCGATTCGTTTGAAGAGTGGTTCATTCTGCGTGATCTTATCCTGGAACGCAGCGAGACGTGGCGCCATCTCTCGTTGCACTGCCTGGTACTCAGGGCTCGCCATTGTCGATCCCCAAATGGAATACAGCGTTCCCACGCGGTCGAATGCCTCGCCGGTACGTTCGAGAGCGACGATCGTGTTCTCAAAATCTGGTGACGCAGGATTGTTGGCAATCTTCTCGATCTCGGCAATTTGTTCGGCCATGCCGGCTTCGAGGCCGGGTTTAAAAAGCGGGATTTGCACCCGATCAAATGGTGGAACGCCGCCGTAAGGGCCTTCCCATTTTGCGAGCAGTGGATTGTCTTCGGTGTTCATGTTCATCACGGTCGCAACGAGCAGCACAAAAGTGAACAAGGCACGCATAGTTGGGCTTTTCCAATCTGTTTAAGTTGTGTCGGGTAGTATAGCCACAAAAAAGGGCCACAAAAAAGCACATAAGGCACAAAAAGCACAAAAAGGAATCAAATCTTTTTGTGCTTTTTGTGCCTTATGTGCTTTTTGTGGCTACGGTTCGCCGTCGCCTTTCTTACCCTTTTTCTTGGCGGGTTCGGCTTCCCGTGGACGTGTGACGGGCGGCGGAGTGGCCTCAACCTTCGGTGACGGAACTTCCGCTTTTGGTTGTGTCTTCGGCGAATCTTCGTCGGCCTTCGGCGGTGGCGGCATTGTCACCTGTTCCAACTTGGGTTCAGTGGTGCCGTCCGGCAGTGCGTTTTCGTCTTCAGTCTTGTCAGCTTGAGCAGCAAGCTCAGCACGTTCTGCGGCGAGTTCTCTCTGACGTTGGCGGAAAAGTTCTCGCATGTCTTCCGGCATTTCCGGAGCCTTCGGAAACTCTTCCTTGGGTTTGTCTTTGAGAAATGTCTTCATGAAATCGACAAACATCGGCAGCGCACCCTTGCCGCCGGTCATGTCGTTGCCAAGCGGTTTCTTCTTGCCGGGATAACCCATCCAAACGCCGGTGACGTAGGTGGGTGTGTAGCCGATGAACCAGACGTCTGTGTGGTCGTTGACGGTGCCGGTCTTACCGGCCACTGGAACCGGAAGCGAGTTTGCGGCGGTTGCGGTTCCACCGGTTACGACGCCACGCATCATCGAGACCATCGTCAAGGCGACATACTCGTTCATTACCTTGTAAGTTGTTCTTTCCCATTCCTCGAGTGCTGCGCCATCACGATCGAGAACTTTGCGGATCAGGTGCGGCTCGACACGGATTCCCTTGTTTGGGAATGCGGAATAGGCTGAAACCATTTGATCGAGTGGAACTTCGGTAGCGCCGAGTGCGGACGGCAGATACGGAGACATTGGCACCTTAATGCCGAAACGCCGGACCATTTGCGCGCCAGTTTGAATGCCAACAGTTTGCAGCAGGTGCACTGCGGGAATGTTCATTGACTTAGCGAGCGCTGTCTTCATCGGCAAATCACCGCCACCAAGCGAACCGTCGTAGTTGTGTGGTTGCCAGTCGCCGATACTGATCGGTGCGCCGCTCACGGGAGTCTCAGGCGTCATTCCCCACTCGACCGCGGCCGTATAAATAAATGGCTTGAAGCAGGAACCGGTCTGTCGATATGCCTGGGTGGCATTGTTGAATTTGTTGGTGTAGAAATCGTAACCACCAACCATCGTGATGATCTCGCCCGTCTTCGCGTTGAGCGTCATCATCGCGCCCTGCACACCGGGAACCTGCGAAAGCTCAACTTTCAAACGACGGTTCTTTTCGTCTACTTCCTTGATCTCAAACTCTGCAAGGTGCCCGTTCTTGAATTCGTTTTCCGGCTGTCGTTTTCCCCAACCCATCTCGGCGGCGGTCAGGGTGGCAGTGAAATTACCGAAACGGACGGTTGCTTCGTGGCGTGCGCGGTCGACTTTCATGATCAGACCCATTAAGTGTCGACCTGGCTCGTAGTCGTTACCGTACCAATCCGGATGTTTGTAGTTGCTGAGTTCCTGCTGTGTCGCCGGACCTTCGCCGTTGCTCACGGTTGTCGGAATCATCGTGTAGTTCGAACGCCAACCGCTATGCGTGCGGTCGTACTGCCGCAGACCGGCGCGCAGTACTTCGTAAGCGCGCTTCTGCGCTTCGACGTTGATGCTCGTGTAAACGGCGAGACCGCCTTGGGCGACGCGTGTCGTGTATTTGTCTTCCAGTTCCTGACGGATGTATTCGACGGGGTAATCAAAAGGAGACGACTTGCGCTGCGACTGGTAGTAAGCCGTGTCCGCGAGTTGAATTGGTTTTGCTTTGGCGGCATCAACGTCAGCCTGTGTTGCGAATCCATTCTTGGCCATCAGATCGAGCACGAGATCGCGTCGTTCTTTTGCTTTCGCTGGATTTGAAGTTGGCGAGTAGTCGCTGGGAGCTTTGGGAATGCCGGCGAGCAAAGCAGCTTCGCCAAGCGTCAGGTCCTTTGCCTGTTTACCGAAATAAGTTTCGGCCCCCGCTTCCATGCCATAGGCGTTTGCGCCCAGGAACATATGGTTCGTGTACAACTCCATGATCTGGTTCTTGGTGTAATACCGTTCGATCTGGAGTGCGAGAATCCACTCGTTTACTTTGCGCGTGTACGTTTGTTCTTTTGAAAGAAACAGGTTCTTGGTTAACTGTTGCGTGAGAGTTGATCCGCCTTCGACCCTGTCCGTGGTGAGATTCTTCCACGCGGCGCCCATGATGCGGATCGGATCGATGCCGATGTGATCGTAGAACCGCACATCCTCGACGGCGAGGATTGCGTTTTTGAGTACTGGCGGAATCTCTTCATATTTGAGTGGAATTCGTTTCTCGAGAGCGAATTCACCGATGACAGTTTCGCCGTCGTCGGCGTAAACCCTTGTGACAACGCTCGGACGGTAGGTCGCGAGGGCAGCGACTTCATTTGCTGCGCGCGAGTAGTTCAGCTCGTAGGCAGCGATGATGCCTGTCAGTCCGCCGGCGGCGAGTGACAAGAGCAAAACAGTTGGTAACCAAAGTCGTGCCAGCAGGTGTCTACGTTGTTCAGGAGGTGTATTAATTATCGCGGTTGGCGAGTATTTCGAATAATTTGAAGCCATCAGTTAAATTTCTCCCAAAACAACTTGCCTTGATCCTGTGGTCAAGGACAACGTGGGTAGCCACAGAAGTTGAAATTATGCCGCAAAAACGCGCAAAAAGCATTTGCCTGCAGGTGGCGCGAAGTGGCGGCTTTTTTGTGCTTTTTGAGGTTCTTCTGAGCGAGGTTATAATGACTTGCTCGCAAAATGGGGGCGACAGGCTTCGACAGGAACCTGAACGATCGTCGCGATGCATGCCGGGCTACCTTATGCAGCTCGTTAAAACGCGTAGGGAAACACAATTGCCAATAACAATGAATTGGCTCTCGCTGCCTAATTAAGCACCGAGCGTCTCGCCGCAAGTTGCTCATGCGCGCGGAGGGAGATGTCACTCAGATGAGCTGGCCCGCTGTTTCGGTCCGTGACAGTGGGCGAGATCAAAGTCGGGCTAGCTCGTGTCGAGGTCTTGTCGCTTCACTGACTCGACATCGAGCGAATTTTGTCAGGCTTGCCTGGCAAGAAAGAGAAGCGAATAAGCATGTAGAGTCCTTCGGCGTTGGTTTTTGGATCCGAGTTCAATTCTCGGCGCCTCCACCATAATAAGATTGCGGGAGCCCTCACTCCCGGAAAGACCCAGAGAACCGTTATGAGCACTACAACTCAAACTCACATAATGACCGCGGAAGAATTTATGAACATCGATGACGAGCCGAATCGTCACGAATTAATCAAAGGAGAACTCCTCACGATGCCTTCTCCCAAGCCTTTGCACGGGCGGATTGTCGCCAACCTCGCGATTGTTCTGGGGATACACATTAAAGCCAACAGGCTCGGCGACATTCACGCTGAATCCGGATACCACCTGGAACACGATCCAGATACCGTTTTGGGTCCTGACATTTCGTTCGTTTCAGTGAAACGTGTCAACAGGACAGACGAGCACTATTACGACGGTCCACCCGATCTTGCCGTTGAGGTGTTGTCTCCCGGCGATAGAAAAGGTTATATCGACCGCAAACTAGCCCTGTATTTAGAGACTGGTACACGATCAGTGTGGCTCGTGAATCCGCGACGTCGAACAGTTGAAGTAATCTCATCGACAGGCCAGAGAAGAACACTTCACGAAACCGACGAACTCGTCGACGACACTGTTCCCGGCTTTCGCGTAAAAGTCTCGGAGCTCTTTGAGTAGGCCGCCAACACTTGGACCGCAACCTTCCCATTGGAATCTTTGACAGCGGCGTTGGTGGCTTAACAGTCTACAAAGCACTGCACGAACGTCTGCCCAACGAACGTTTTGTCTATCTCGGCGACACTGCGCGCGTTCCTTACGGAACCAAATCACTCGCAACAGTCGAACGTTACGCCGTCGAGAATTCCAGATTTCTCGAAGCGCACGGAATCAAGTTACTCGTAGTCGCTTGTAATACTGCTTCGGCTCTCGCGTTACCCGCGATCCGCAAAGCCATCAAAGTTCCTGTTATCGGCGTCATTGAACCAGGCTCACGTGCTGCAGTCGAAATCGCAAACGGCGCAAACATCGGAGTCATTGCGACTGAAGCGACTGTACAAAGTCACGCATACGCAAAAGCCATCGCCGCCATGGGCGCGACAGGTCAGGTGATCGAGCGCGCGTGTCCACTGTTCGTACCGCTCGCGGAGGAGGGATGGGCCGATTCAGACGTAGCACGCACCGTAGCCAACGATTACTTAAGCGATTTCACTGGAAAGTCTTTAGGCGCTCTGGTGCTAGGTTGCACACACTATCCAATTCTGCGCGACGTGATTAGTGACACTATCGGCAGGGAAGTCGATCTAATCGATTCAGGCGCCGCCACCGCTCACGACGTGGAATCGCTCCTCGACAGTTCAGATCTGACTCACGAAGACACTCTCGGTCTTTACCAGGAACGCCAACTCTGTGATGATTTAGACCATTTTTATGTGACCGACGCAGCCGAAAGATTTGCTAAAGTAGCCGAGAGATTTTTAGGTTCGGCTCCTTCCATTCTGGAAGCCGTAGAGATTTGGGGACACGATGAGCTTCGCACGCACTGACGGACGCGCTCCAGATGAATTGCGTTCGGCACGAATCACGCCGGGCTTTTTGCCATACGCCGAAGGTTCGGTGCTGATCGAGATGGGAAACACCCGCGTCGTCTGCGCCGCCTCGCTTGAAGACCGTGTTCCACCATTCTTAAGAAATCAAGGCCAGGGATGGTTGACGGCCGAATACGCAATGTTGCCGCGCGCAACACAAACACGCACGGCGCGCGAAATCGGACGTGGTGGACCTTCCGGCCGCACGCACGAAATACAGCGACTAATCGGCAGAAGCCTGCGCGCAGTTGCGGATATGAAAGCACTCGGAGAACGCACGATCACTATCGATTGTGACGTCCTGCAAGCCGACGGTGGCACGCGCACCGCTGCGATAACGGGCGCTTTCGTCGCCTTCGCTCTAGCGAATCACCAGTTGCTTAAAATCGGAAAGATCACAAGATCGGTGACGACGGACCAGGTAGCGGCCGTCAGTGTGGGAATCGTCGGAGGCACGCCGCTCCTGGATCTCAAGTACGACGAGGACTCGCGCGCCGAAGTTGATATGAACATCGTTTGCACCGGTGATGGAAGATTCATCGAGGTTCAGGGCACCGCTGAACGCGAGCCCTTCAGCCGCGCTCAAATGGATGAATTGGTCGCGCTTGGAGAGCTTGGAATTCAGGAGTTGATTGGCATTCAAAAGAATGTTATTGCCCTGATGGTGTAGGGCGTCTCTTCGGAGTGCGGCGGCCTGGCGCCGCTTTGTTATCGATAAGGCTTGGTCGCGGGCCAGGCCGCCGCACTCCAAAGAGACGCCCTAACCGGGGAGAATTGAGCAACGACGGGGTTCACCGTTGGCATCTGACAGGCTTTGGAGGAGTGAATGCGACGGATTTTAGCTTTTGCCTTGGTTTTGATCGCACTAACAGCGCCGCTCGCGTTGGCGCAACAAACCTACACACACGAGAAGGTCGAGTACACTTTCGATATTCCTTCACCCACGTGGCGTTCGATCCTCGAGCCGGATGCAGCTCACGAACATCCGGAGTTTGTTTACGGCGATCGCCTTGATGGGTATCTGACGATTCGTAAAGAAGTTGTCGACGCCGGCACAACACCCGCAGAGCTCGCGCGTCGCGATCAGGATCTGAAACTGCGGTTTCTGCCCGGTTTTGTTGACGGGAAACAGGAATCCTTCAACGGCAGACTCGACGGCGTCACAATGTCGTATGAGTTTGTCAGAACCGGTAAGCCGATGCTGGGTCGCACGTACTACTTGCAGGTTGATAACCGCACGATTTACGCCTTGCGCTTTACCGGATTACGCGACAAGCTGGCTCGCATTCGCAATCAAACAGACTTGATAGCGCGCACCTTCAAACTCAAGTAAACCAAAGATGAAGCTGGCCCACGGACTAGCAATCAAGCCTTCGCTCATACACGGCAAAGGCTGCTTCGCCACCGTATCCTTCAAGAAGAGACACAAGATCGCAGAATACACCGGCGAGAAGATCACAAACGCTGAAGCGCGTCGCCGAGCACATCGAAAGATGCTGCGGATTTGTGAAGTTAACAATCGTTGGAGTCTGGACGGCAGTCGCGGCGGCAATGGCACGCACTACATAAATCATTCCTGTGTGCCGAATGCTTTCATGCAGATCCTCTACGACCACATTCTCTTTGTAGCCTTACGCGACATCGAGGCCGGCGAAGAGATCACAATCGATTACGAATCAACTCTGCATTCTGACGACAAGCGTTGCATCTGCGGAACTCAAACCTGTCGAGGCACCATCAATCGTTTGTAGAGTTTCACGCAAAGACGCAGAGAAGGACGCAAAGCCGCAAAAGACTTAATGCTTTTCTTTGCGTCTTTGCGTGAAATCTTTCTGCGCGTTCTACAGTCGTGGCAGTGTGAAGCTGAACCTCGAACCACGTCCCTCTTCTGAGTCGAGATTGACTCGGCCACCGTGTTGCTCGATCACTTCACGCACAAACGATAATCCGAGACCGGTCGATTCTTCGTCCTTCTCCTGGCCCTCGCGCACTACACGATAGAACTTGTCCCAAACGCGTTCCTTAGCTTCAGCAGGAATACCGAACCCACGATCTTCGACACAAACTCGAACTGCTTCAGCCTCGAGCGCGGTTGAAACCGTGACCGTAGTTCTCTCCGGACTATATTTGATCGCGTTGTTAACCAGGTTCTTCACCGCTTGCGTAATCAGACCCTTGTCCGCGGCGACTGGAGGAATGCGATGAGCAGGTTGTTCAATGAGACGGATGCGCTTCTTCTTAGCCACTGGTTGCAGCGACGTGATGGTCTCGCGCACGACTTCATCGAGACGAAGCGGAATCTTCAGGACTTCCTGCTTATCCTTCCGTTGCAACTGCGTCACGGAAAGGAATGTATTGATCATCCGCGACATACGTTGCGATTCGTTTGCGATGATCGAAACGAATTCGCGCGCTTGTGGTGGAATCGTTTCATCTGCCGTCAGCAGCTCTGCAAAGCCGTTGATGCTAGTGAGCGGAGTGCGAAGCTCGTGCGACATCAGCGAGATCATGTCGCTCTTCAACTTCTCGTATTCTTTGGTCGCTGTTACGTCTTTAACGTTGAGTGCGATGCCGATCGGTTCCCCTCGCTCTCGAAGTAGTGAGATCCTCAGGTTGAGAATTTGGTTCTTCGGTTCGAAGTTGAGCTCACCCTGGTATTCGTCGCCGGTTTGCAATACGCGTCTCACTGCGATCGCCGGTTCGTCAAAAACATCTGTCCGGAATTTGTTGAGCAAGTCGAACAGATCCATTTTGGAAACCTGCTCGGATGTAAGACCGGCAAAGCCGACAAGTGTTTTATTGACGAGTGCAAGCGTGCCGTCGAGATATGCGATGGCGACGCCATCGTCTATATGCGTGAGAGTGCTGGCTTCACATCGCTGCTCGACTGTAACCGCTTTCAGCACATTCAGGGCATCGATTTTTTTCTTGCTGCCACTTTGCGAGAAGTAACTGAGCGATTGCGATCCCGCGTGGTTTTGAGCGAAGCTTTCGCGCTCCAGATTGCGAGCGAACTGAGAACCCACGGCCGCGAGCAGCGATGCATCATCAACAGAGAATGCGGAAGCGAGTCGAATGAGCAACACACCGGCAGTTTCGTTCTCGTGAAGAAGAGGCACGGCGACAGTTGAAGAGTTTTTATCCGGTGATGTTTGGCTCTCCAATTTGCCTGAAGCGATAGCACGTTGGCAGAGATCGATGCCTTCACGCCACACCGAATTACGACGGGGGTCTTGCGAGTTGGGTGCCGCACCTTTGAAGCGTGCGACAGGTTGCAGCGTGTCTGTGTCGTCGTAACGAAAGACCACTGCTTCACTCAACGGCAGAACAGTGTTCAGCAGTTTTAGACCGCTCATCAGTCTCGCGTTTGCGCCGATCGAATCGTTAGCTCCTGCTGAATATTGAAAGAGTGAACGAGCTAGCTGGCGGTCAAGTGACCAGAGACGATTAATTTGTGTGAACAATAATGAAAGGCCGCCGCTAAAGAGCAGTGGGATTGGCAGCAGGTCGAGGTTGAATAACAGGAAGCCGACCGTGCCGATCCCGGACACAGCGACTACGCTGACTAAGATCCAGCGCCAGCAACGACGCAGGCCAAAGCGGTTCAGCGTCAAACTCAAGGCGAGTGCGAATACCACGAGGCACGCCGCAACAATCGAATCATCAAGGATTGTAAGGTCGATGGGCGAAGAGGTGGGGATGAATGTCGCGAGGTTGGGCATGATGCCCAGAACCTGAAGCGCATAGCCCGTCAGACCGGCGCAGATGCCGATAACGGATGCAGAAACGTAAGAGGTTAGTGCTTTTATTCGAGTCAAGGCGGTGAGTTATGCCAGTGGAGCGATGGCCCGGAAGGAATTTCAAAAGCCGAGGGGATTATACAATGGCCGGCATTGTTAAATCTACATCTTTGGAGTGCGGCGCCGCCGCACTCCAAAGTGGCGCTCAATTCAAGCGTTCCAAAGCTTGCCGCAGGAGTGGAAGTTGATCCTCGAAGACAGTGCGGAGATCGAGTAGCACCTTTCCGTCAGAGATGCGGCTGATGATTGGAGGCGAGGACGTGCGCAGGAGGTGCTCGATTTCCTGTGCCGACTTCTCTTGATGCGTGATACCTATGAGTGTGGTCGGGAAAGTGGAAGTTGGACCAGCACCGCCACCAAGTGCGGATTCACCCTCTAGCAACTCAACACGGAGCTGGTTCGCGTTCAAGCCATCGACGGTGCTTTGTGCGCGTTGTCTCAGTTCTTCAGCGGTCTGCGACAGCATTTGAATTACCGGCACTTCCGATTGGGCCATAGCCCTTTGGTGTGAGACCAGAGTCGCTTCCAGAGCCGCTAGCCTTATCTTGTCGCTTCGTAGGGCCCGATAAAGTGGATGCTTCTTCAACCGAGAGACGAGCGCGTGTCTGCCTACGATCAACCCTGCCTGGACCGATCCGAGAAGCTTATCGCCGCTGAATGAAGTGACGTCAACTCCAGTCTCGATGATCTCCCGTACAACCGGTTCATCAATCACGCCGTACTTTCGCAGATCATCTAACTGTCCGGATCCGGCATCTTCATACAGCAACAATCCTGCTTCGTGCGCAAGCGACACGAGTTCCGATCGTTCAGGCGCGCTCGCAAAACCGACGATCCGGTAGTTCGAAGGATGAACGCGCATGATCAAGCGCGTATTCGAATTGATCGCGCGCTGATAATCTTGAAGGTGAGTGCGATTTGTGGTCCCTACTTCGATCATGCGCGTGCCTGAGCTAGCCATCACGTCCGGCACACGAAAGTCGCCACCAATCTCGACGAGCTCTCCCCGCGAAACGATCGTTTCTCCGTCGCCGGCAAGCACAGTCAAAATCAGCAGCGCTGCGGCGGCGCAGTTGTTCACTACCAGAGCATCCTCAGCTCCCGTTAGATCTTTCAAGAGCGACTCGACTCGTGCGGCTCGTCCGCCGCGGCTTCCACTCTCGAGGTCATATTCAATGGAGCAGTAACGAGCGGCCTCGTCGATCGCCGTGCGCGCCGAGTCTGACAATGGTGCCCTGCCTAAATTTGTATGCAGCACAACGCCGGTTGCATTGATAACGGCTTTGATACCGGATTGGCCCTCGCGACGCGCGTTCGTTTCCATTCGTTTGACTGCTTCAGCGAGGAGCGCTTCCTGATTGGTGCCGTCATCAGTAGTGAATTCCTGATTACGGACGAGGTCCCGGATCTCAGCCGTGACTGAACGAGCGATGCCCGTCAATCTTCTGAGTCCAACCAGATTGCGCAGCTCACGCGCCGCGTCAGTACGCAACAACGCATCGACCGATGGCACGTCTCGCAGGCCGGCATGTTTACTTTCAGACATAGGTTTCAAAGACGCGAGGCTATCACAATCCTGCCAATCCTGATAAATCCTGAAAATTCTGTCTATTGACACACCGCTTTCCTAGCCCATAGACTGCAATCGTCGCGTCCAAATCAACGACGCAAACCCCGCCCTACTTTTCCTCGCCCAGGAGATTCAATTCTGTGGGATTACGCGAAAACAAACTGCTTCGATCAAAACTGCAGGTACAGGCCAAGAGCAAGTTCTCTGTCGGCGAGAACCAACCAACGCCAGACGAACAACTGACACGTCTCGAGGAAGATATCCGCCGGCTGCGGGTCGAGTTTGACATCTTCTTCAACGGCGGCTCAAAGCGCCCACCTTACGACACCAAGGGACGCGTCGAGACGCTTCTAAAACGACTCGGAGACGATCGCAGCTTAACGTTCGCGCAGCGGTATCGATCCACCTCGCTTGCGGCACGCTATAACTCATTTAGAGAACTCTGGCGTCGCACGATGCAGGGACGTGAAGAGGGTCGTGATGCCGTTTCCGCACATCGTGCGAGCGTCCACAAAGAAGCAAGCGCGCCCAAAGTGGAGCCAGTTTCATTTGTTTGCGCAGACGCACACCGGGAAGTACAAGTCGTCAAGAATCTTTTCGAGTCGCTGATGGAAGCAAAGCGAGTTTGCGGCGAGACAGAGGATCTGTCGTTCCCGAAGTTTCATCGTTTGATTGCGTCAAAGGCTGATGGACTGAAGGAAAAGCTCGGTTGCAATCGGGTGCGGTTTTCAGTCTCGGTTGAGAATGGTCATGTAAGCTTTAAGGCTCGAGCGGAATAGTTTCAGAAGATCGATAAGGTAAAAAGAAAAGGCGACCAAAATGGTCGCCTTTTCTTTTTGTGAGCTTACCGGACCCGTGACCGGAAGCAAGTCAGTGGCTTTGCGGAAGGCAAGCCGGGGAGACACTACATCTTCGTGACTTTTTCGGCCTGAGGTCCCTTTGGGCCCTGGGTTACCTCAAACTCAACTTCCTGACCCTCTTCGAGAGTCTTGAAGCCGTCGCCCTGAATGGCGCTATAGTGAACGAAGATGTCCGAAGAACCAGGTTGCTCGATAAAACCGTAGCCCTTCGAATTATTAAACCACTTGACCTTACCGGTTATTCTAGACATAACAACGAATCCTCCTAACGATTCGGTAAAACGGACACGAAGCCTCGTTGGGCGTCGCATCGAAGGTTAATGCTTGTGAGCCGGGTCGCACCTTGAAGTGGCGCTAGACGGAAACACACAACCAACAAAAAATGCATGATGAACAGCGCGGGGAGCGCTAATTCAACATGCACAGACTTACGGGGGCAAAACTAACGAAACTCATTTACGTAAAGCTTGTGGATCGGGATGCTGGGCTCTGAACTTGCCGTCCCTGCATTGAAACGACGGCGCATATTAGGCGAAGTTGTTAAACCTGTCAAGCAAGAAAGTTTTGGCTAAGTTAAAGCGATACCTCAGGTTAGCTATCACACCCTGTTTTATTTCATCTCAGTTCGGACCAGAAGTTACCGCCACTTTTGTGCTCAACAACAAGTACGGCAGCGGATTGACCGCCTGATCGTTGATCCGTACTTCGTAATGCACGTGTGGACCGGTCGAGCGGCCGGTTGAGCCCACTTTCCCCAATAATTGTGCGCGTGAGACAGTTTGATTGAGTTCGACGTCGATGTGTGAGAGGTGACCGTACCGCGTGGTTAGACCGCCGCCATGGTCTACGACGACGAGCTGTCCATAGCCGTTTTGCCAGCCTACAAAGGAAACACGACCACTGGCGCCGGAGACAACCGGTGCGCCCCATGGCGCCTCAATGTCCTGCCCGGAATGAAATTCATAACCGGAACCACTAAATGGGTTCCTCCGCCCACCGAATCCACCTTCCAGCGTCCCGTCGACCGGCCAGACAGTCGGAGTGTAGCCGCGCTCCCTCAAAATGCCCTCGTAAGAGCGCAGATCTTCCTCCAGACGGTTTGTCTTGGCTGTGAGGGCTGCTATGCCCATCTCGTCCATCGGCAGGGCTGGGCCGCCCGTGCCGGGCAGCGTGGCGTTCTCTTCAACCACGCCCGATTTCTCAGCTAGTTTCCGGGAGGTATCCTCAACTTTCTCAACCCGGTTGTTTAGTTTTTCCAGTTCCTGGCGCTGGCGCTCATTTTCCGCGCGTAAACGTTGATTTTCAAACGCGGTTCGCAGGTGTGCCGCCTGCTGGGTTAAGCCGTACAGTCCATAGAACAATCCGACCCCCAGCACCACCAGAATGGCGCAGAAGATGGTAACTGACTTCTTTTCAACGCGGATTCTTTGGACTCTGGCTCGGGAACGGGAAGTATGGGCGATTATAAAGGCATAAAAACGGTCTTCTTTGGCCATTTCGATCGTGCTCCTGTTGCTGCGCAGAAAGTCGGAGACGCAACAACCGAAAGGCACAACTCGCCAAAGGCGATTTGCGCGTAACGGGGAAAGTTGTTTTGCTTACCTATTTAGAAATTGCAGCGGGTGGATTAAAAACCTCAAGGTCCCTCCGAGGTGAAATCCATCCGGCCGGTTCTGCAAGGCCCTGACCCTATCACAGGCTCGTAAAATGTTGCAACTTTGTCGGTGAAATATAAGGAAGGTGTATTTAAAACAGAATAGGTCCCATAGGTCTATAGGAGCCATTCAATTTATTGAACTTAAACGCCTTCGCGCTTTCTTCGTGACCAATCGCGGAAGATGGCAAGCGCGATCAGCACCAGGAGGGCGACAAAGACGACAACGACCGCAACCTTTATCGCCGTGATGAGGAAGCCGACGAGCAGAATGAGCTGTTTCAGTAGAGCGATGATAACGAGGATTAAAGCAACGATTGCTCCGAGTCCGCCAGCAGCTTTAAGAGCGCCACAAAACATAATTTCAACCCCGTCTAAAGAATGATTACGATCTTCGTTCGAACGGCAGCGGCGTCACATCCCGGCGTCCGAACTGCGTTGTCTCGCCGGTACGAAAGTTAGTTGCGTCAACCGGTTTAGTACTGGCAACAACTGACGGCGGCGGTCGTCTCGAGTCAAACCGGACAATTCGATCCGACGCTCTGCCGCGACGAATAATATCAAACAACATGTAAGCCCCGAGCGCCACGAGAGCCACCGGCAACAATTCCTTGATCGGCAACGTCATTCCCAGCAACGTGTGCAACAGGAAGAGCGTGCCGATAATGATCAGCGTTGTACCCCAAGCAAGTGGATTGCCGTAGAGACGACGGGCAATCACATCGTCCTCAGCGTCAGGACTCAATCCCGCTCTCATCAACTGTGCTGTTCGACAAGCATCGACAGCGGAGAAGAGCCATGTGCCGATAACACCGAGCAAGAAGAAGGGCATTCCCTGCGTGACTACGGCCATTTGAAAGAAGCTGGCGAAGACTGCGAAGTGTACGACGGCTTTGGAAGTCTGACCGTTATAAGCAGCGCCTAAGCCGGGAACAAACGAGAGCAATGTCGCAATGAAAGGGGAACTCTTTCTTCTCAGAATCTGGGACGGACTCGTCGATTGATGCCGCAGCAATTCAACTCCAGCCACAATACAGTCCTGACAGAACGGGAAACCTCGCACCCTATGATCGCAGGCAGGACACAACCAGCGTGCACACTGATTGCACTGAACCACCGCCGGATTCTTAGCATGGTAGCCACAGTACATCATTGTCTTAAAACCTATCTCCTCACCGATTGTTATGGCCGTTGCCTTCCGGTTTGTTGCCGGAAGAATCCTTCTGCTGATCCGTTCCCTGTTTTTGTGCGGGAGCCGCTGGGGGTTCACTAATGATCGGGTAGTCAGTAATCGATCGCGATTGTCCGGTTCGTTCAGCTAACTGCAATCCCGCGTCGTAAACACCACCGATCGAACCGTCTGCCGAAACCGTATTGGTCAGCACCAGAATCGCGACCAAAAGCATTGTGGCTACGGTGGCGAGTTGGGGGGACATAATCGGGTCTAACAACGAGCGGAACCGAGAAGCGATGCGCGCTCCCCAGGGTGCCTTCACTTCGTGCGAGGTCACGGTTCCCAGAGTCGCTTGCAGAATGCGGTCGTTCAATCCTTGAGGGACAGGCTTCTCTTCGGAGATATATGTGTAGCAAGCGCCAATTGCTCGCACCACCTCGCCGGGAAGTTCAGTGCAACGATTGCAGAGTGCCGCATGACGTTCCCATCGATGATAGAGATGCGCCGGCAAGAAACCGTCGAGGTAATCAGTGAGACACTCCTCGAACTCTTCGCAGCCCATCGCGGTCTGAGGAACGGTCTTCTGCAGAATACGAGCTTCAAGTTCTCTCGAAGGCGCAGGCACTGTCGCCATACGACAAGTCTCGATTGCGCTGCGAACCGCCGAGAGAGTCTCATGGCACACGGGGCACTTCATCGCATGCTCGCCCATGAGCCGATTAGTTTCAGAACCCACTCCCCCCTCAAGGTAGTCGGTCAAAAGGTTTTCGAAATCCACACAAAGCATTTTAATTTTTCGCTTCCCGCCGCTTTTTGTTCTGGCTCATTGTCCCCCGCCTGCCAGCGTTTTAATGAGCCTGTATTCTATGCCTCACTCATCGCAACAACTTTCATTCTGCGAAGAATCTTCGCGAGTTCAATACGCCCGCGATTGATTCTCGACTTAACCGTGCCTTCGGGGATCTTCAATAGATCCACGATCTCCTGGTAACTCAACTCTTCAATGTCTCTCAGTATCACGCACGTTCGTAAATCGGGTGATAGCTTGTCTATGCCTGCCTGCACCTGAGCACCGAGTTCGCGCCGCTCCATTTCCTTTTGGACTGAGTTGCTGCGCGTGTGCAGATGGTAGCTGTGATCGGCGAGGTCGTCAGCGAGGTTATCGTGCGGTGTGCGCTGTCGCTTGCGGTAATCGTCAATAATCAGGTTACGCGCAAGTCTCATCAACCAGTTCTGTAAATCACCCTGCTTGGAGTCGTACTGATCCAAAGAACGATAAACCCTTACGAAAACTTCCTGCGTTAAATCTTCTGCCGTATCGGAACGTGATGTAAATCGGTACGCGAGGTTATAAATGCGGCGGGAATAGGTCTGCACAATCTCTTCCCATGCCGCGCCGTCGCCTGCGCGACACCTGCGAACCAATTCGGCTCCTTCACTAACTGCCAAAGCCTTAACAGCTCCCACCGTATCTTCTCCAGGTACCTGTAGGTCGGAAATCGTCAAAGGCGGCCAAACCCTTGTTCCGAGCGGATTACGACAGGCACCAAACTAAAGTTCAGCAAAGTTTGCCACAAAGAGGCACAGGAAAGATATGCCACAAAGAAGCACATAAAGCACAAAATGATTAATTCAAGGCTTCCCAGGGATCTTCGTAGCCTTTGAAATCACCATTATGTGCTTTTTGTGCTTCTTTGTGGCTAGACTCTCATTGCGGCAATGTAGTAGGCTTTGCGACCGGCCCAACATCTTGTGGTTTTTGACTAAGCACTGATCAAATGGCGAACGCTAAGAGCTATCGCAAATACATAGAATTCGGCGTTCTCTGTTTACTTGCTACGGCACTCCTATGGTTCTTCGGACGAAATCTGGACTGGGTCGAGGTACGCCGCGCGCTCAGTAGCGCCGACCCATACCTCCTCGTCGCTGCCGTGTTTGTTATATCTTCAGTTTATTTTTTCCGGGCCTTTCGATGGGGTGCATTACTGAAACCGCTCAGCGCGGCCCGGTTTTCGGACCTCTTTGCAGCCACCACGATTGGTTTCAGCGCCGTCTTTCTGATCGGGCGGGCCGGTGAGGTTGTGCGTCCGGTCGCACTCTCGATGCGCGATCCGCGGGTCAGACCGAGTGCCTCTCTCGTCACTATCCTCGTCGAACGCATTTACGACATGGCGGCTGTTGCCCTCATGTTCGCCATCAACCTGATCTGGTTTAAGCCGCCACCTGCTCTCGAACTCTCTTTTGACCGGGTGCGAACCGCAGGCTTGGTGCTCCTTGGTGCAACAGTCCTCGGCATTGCATTTCTGGCGTGGTTCAGAATGCAATCGGAGTTGGTGATCGGACTTTTCGAAAGCCTCTTCGCACGTTTACGCTTTATCCCGCAGCGGCTCGCAAAGCTCGTTCTTGGCATTCTCGAACAGTTGGCGAAGGCGCTCCGCGTACTGGTTAACTTGACTGAGCTGTTTGAGACGATTGGTTGGACGGCTTTGCTCTGGTTTGCCATCGCCGCGGCGAATCTCCTCGTAATGAGAGCCTTCCACTTGCCTGTCGGATTTCCTGAAACGATCTTCGTGCTTGGCTGGGCCTTAGTCGGATCTCTTGTTCCCACGCCTGGTGGCGCTGCCGGAGCATTCCATGCTGCCACGGCTGCGGGCTTACTGTTTCTCGGCGTGCACAAAGAAACCGCCGCAGCATTGTCAATTGTTATGCACCTCGTCGATTTTGGTCCGGCAGTTCTGTTTGGAATTTTCTACGTGATTCGAGGGGACCTCAGTTTTGCGAAGTTGCGCACGATGATTTCACCAGAACAGGTACAGGAGCAATGAATTCCTCGAAAGGATTCAACTAAAATATGAAGTGTCCATTCTGTGGATATCTCGAAGACAAAGTGGTTGACTCGCGCGAGTCGCGTGAGGGTGATGCGATTCGGCGCCGGCGAGAGTGCCTCCGATGCGAGCGAAGGTTTACGTCATACGAACGTATCGATGAGATACCTTACATGGTCGTCAAGAAAGACGGCCGGCGCGAAACCTTCGACCGCAACAAAGTCATGGCGGGTCTATTGCGCGCCTGTGAGAAACGTCCAGTCCCTTCAGCTAAACTTGACAGTATCGTCAATGCGATCGAGAAGTATGTGCAGGAATCCCCCGAACGCGAACGACCAACAAGCAAAATCGGAGAGATGATCATGCGACGCTTGAAAGAACTCGATAAAGTCGCATATGTTCGCTTTGCCTCCGTGTATCTTGAATTTGAAGACGTCTCGGAATTCATGACCGAGCTGAAGCATTTGGTAGTGAAACAACGAGCCAACAGGTAGAACGGATTACTTCGAACCGGGGAATTAGCAATGATTAAACCCATTCGCGCGACCGGATTAGAACGGCTTGAAGTGCAGCGACTTCGTGATCGCGTCGGACGGCTCTATGCAGCGTTGCAGGAGGCAACCGAGGCAGAGAATCCTTTAGTCTCCGGCACCTGGGCGCCGCCAGTCGATCTTTGTGAAACCGAAAAGGGAATCTATATTCGTGCCGAACTTCCGGGAGTAACCGCCGATCAAATCAAAATCGGAATCTGCAACACTAAGCTCAGAATCTGGGGCGAAAAGAAACGACGACCAAACCGCCGTCGAATAATTTCCTATCATTGTTCAGAACGCAGTTTCGGAAAGTTTGGACGCATCGTGCCGTTGCGTTGGACCTTCAGCATCCGCGACGCGTGGGCTGAGCTTAGCAACGGTGTGCTGCACATCTACCTTCCAAAGATTGAGGATCGCAGGGGAGAGGAGGTCCTGATAGCAGTTAAGGACGCGACGTTATGAACTGATTGCCGATTGCCAATTTCCGATTGCCAATTTAGTTGCTCCTTTGCAATTGGCAATCGGCAATCGGCAATTGGCAATACCAAAAAGGTACATCATGGCAATGGCTAAAGAACCAGAGTTTACCGAAGCAATCGAAACGACAACTGACAACGATCAGCAACTGCAGATCCCGAGTGAGCTGCCGGTGTTGCCCTTGCGCGACATCGTGATCTACCCGTTCATGATCGTTCCGTTATTTGTCTCGCGCGAAAAGTCGATCAGAGCAGTGGATGAGGCGCTGTCGGAGAATCGCATGATTCTGCTTGCGTCGCAGAAAGACCTCGATAAGGAAGAACCGACGGCAGAGGATCTTTATGCAGTCGGCACCGCCGCCGTCATCATGCGAATGCTCAAGTTGCCTGACGGGCGCATTCGCATCCTGGTCCAGGGACTCGCGCGTGCTCAGATTCAAACGGTAGATGCAACTGGTGAATATCTGCGCTCGCGTGTGAGCGTGATGCAGGAAGTGCTTCCTCCGGAACGTTCGTTGGAGGTAGAAGCGCTCGTGCGCAATGTACGCGCGTCGATGGAGAAAGCTATCAATCTCGGAAAGAATATTTCTCCCGAAGTGATGGCGATAATCGCAAACCTCGACGACGCCGGACGACTCGCGGATCTGTCAGCTTCAAATTTGGAGTTGAAGGTTGAAGACGCACAGTCAGTGCTCGACATCGCTGACACGACAACACGTTTGCGACGTGTCAACGACCTTTTAAATAAAGAGATCGAAGTCCTCACGGTCCAACAGGAAATCAATACACAGGCACGCGCGGATATCGATCGGTCGCAGAGAGAGTTTTACCTGCGGCAACAACTCAAAGCGATTCAGAGTGAACTCGGCGAAGGCAACGAGTTAGCAGAAGAGATCGCGCAGTTTCGCGAAAAGATCGAAGCCGCGAAGATGCCGAAAACCGCCGAGGAAGAAGCTCTCCGGCAACTCAAAAAACTCGAGCGAATGCATCCGGATGCAGCCGAAACAGCAACGCTCCGAAACTGGATGGAGATCATGACCGATCTGCCGTGGTCCAGATCGTCGGTCGACAATCTCGATCTACAGAAAGCGGAGAAAGTTCTTAACGAAGATCACTACGGTCTCGAGAAAGTCAAAGATCGAATCATCGAAGCACTCGCAGTACGGAAGCTAAAAGAAAAACCCAAGGGTCCGATTCTTTGCCTGGTTGGCCCGCCGGGTGTGGGTAAGACTTCACTCGGACGTTCAATCGCACGCGCTCTCGACCGCAAGTTTGTGCGACTTTCGCTTGGCGGTGTTCATGATGAAGCGGAGATTCGTGGTCATCGTAGAACTTACGTCGGAGCGATGCCAGGAAGGATTATCCAGGCCATACAACAAGCCAGCACGAATAATCCATTGATCATGCTCGACGAGATCGACAAAGTCGGCGCGGACTTTCGTGGCGACCCGTCGTCAGCTTTACTCGAAGTGCTCGATCCGGAACAGAACAATTCGTTCCGTGACAACTATCTCGGGGTCACGTTCGATCTGTCGAATGTGATCTTTATGACGACGGCGAACATACTCGACACGATTCAGCCGGCACTGCGCGATCGCATGGAAGTGATCCGTCTCGCCGGTTATACAGAGGAAGAGAAACGCGAGATTGCCATTCGTCACCTGATCCCGAAACAGCTGGAAGAAAACGGGATCACAGCAAAAGATGTGCACGTTTCGAAGACGGCACTCACAGCCATCATCCAGCAATACACGCAGGAGGCGGGACTGCGACAATTGGAGCGCGAGATTTCCAGGATTTGCAGGAAAATCGCACGCAAGATCGCTGAAGGTCACAAAGGCGGAATCAGAGTTTCACTAAAGAATGTGCACGAGTTTCTCGGGGCGCCAAAGATTATTCCTGAGGAAGCGCTAAAGAAGGATCAGGTCGGTGTGGCTACGGGGCTCGCATGGACCGCAGTCGGCGGCGACGTGCTCTTCATTGAAGCTCTAAAAATGAAAGGCAAGGGAAATCTCGTTTTGACGGGACAGCTTGGCGATGTGATGCGAGAGTCTGCACAGGCAGCTTATTCATACGCCAAGTCGCGCGCGAAAGAGTTGGAGATCGCCGAAGAAGACTTCAGCACTTACGATTTGCACATTCACATTCCGGAAGGCGCGATTCCCAAGGATGGTCCATCCGCAGGTATCACACTCGCAACTGCGATGGTCTCGGCTTTGTCCACTCGACCCGTTCGCAAAGACGTCGCAATGACCGGCGAGATCACATTGCGTGGAAACGTTTTGCCGATTGGCGGCGTGAAGGAAAAGGTTCTGGCGGCGCGGCGTGCGCGCGTCACTACCATTATCCTGCCGCAGCAAAACCGGCGCGATTTGGACGAAGTTCCAAAGGAACCGTTCAAAGACATTCGCTTCGTTTTTGTTGACAATATGCGACAGGTTTTTCGCGAAGCACTCGGGGAGAGAGTGGTGCCGCCGGCCAGAGTGAACTTTCCAACCAAATCCACAGTAGCCGCAGAAGGCACAAGATAGAATTTAGCCGCGAAAATCTGCGGCTAAATTCTATCTATTGATACAAGTACGAGTAGCTCTTCTTTTGATCCCACTCAATTCCCTGAACGTTCTGTCCATCAATCGCCAGAATATCCGCACTGATCTCATCGGTGCTAACAGTCGGGCTCACGTCGACTGAATACACAATGCTGCCTGGCGATTCTTCCGTCGCTTCGCGATCGACCGCTCGTAGTTCCTTATCGAAACCATGCGTCTTTAACACCTCACGCAAGGCCTTCTGTGTTGAGACGACATTCTTCGTAGTAACCTTCAATTCCATCGAGCGAAACACCTGCTCGGGCTCACGCCACTCAAGTAGATAAAGCACTATCAACGAGAATATCGCCAGAACAAGCGCCAGGTCCCAACGGCCAAATCCCGACGCAAGTCCCAATGCGAGACTGATCAGAAGAACCGTAATCTCCTTCGGATCGCGAATGTTGGTCCGAAATCGCACGAGCGAAACTGCTGCGAAGATGCCAAACGCGCGCGCTGCGTTATCACCAACAATGATCATTAAGGCTGCCGCGACAACGGCGAGCAAGATCTGTGTTTGCGAAACGTAAGGGTTGCGCTTGAGCGCGAGTATTCGTTTTCGCGGACGAAATGCGAGAGCTGCTCCGAGTAATGCCGCAAGCAGCAATCTCAATGTGAGGTGTCCCATTGTCTCGAGCCACGTGGCGCCACCCGCATTTGGCTCACTGTGTTGTGTACCGAACATGCGATCGATAAAGGTCTCACCCGAATCGATCGGGGCCGGAGTTGGCGATGTGCGCGTGTCGGGTTGTCCTAAAACCGCATCGGGAGTCGGGCCCTGTCTAACTGTTTCCGGAGTCGCGCGCCGGCCGCCGCCAATAAAATAGACAACCAGCGCACTCAGTAAAACCACTCCAGCGAAAACGACTATTAATGTTAATACTTCTTTTCGTCTTTGATTCGCCATGGAGTTTTATTCGCCTCGTCCAATCCGCGGACTCGGAGTCAAGCTGAGCAGTTCATTCGTGCGCTCACGTACCTCGCTTGCAAGCAGGTTGATTTGAGACGGGCTGTAGTTGGCCGCACGAAAAGCATCGCGAATCTGGCTATCACTCAGTTGCGAGAGCAAACTGGCAATCCACTGCGCATCCTGGACCGTGAGATCTTTCATGATGCCGCGATTCTTGCCTCCGAAGTGCAGCACGACGCGATCGCCTTTAACCTTCTCGAAGAAGTTTGACTTCGCGTAGTTAACCGGATTGTTGCGGCTTCTGGTCAGTCGCCAGAAGATCGGCGTGGTGCTCGCGTGACCAAACGTCGCGCCGAGATCGCTGATGACGTAATAAAGTTTGTTACCGCCGCGGCTCTTGATGATCACGTTGTTGGAGTCTTTCAGATCCCAGTTGTTGATCAGGGCCATCATGATCTTCAGACCCTGCAACTCGGAAGTGCGGCTGAACGGATTGCTTTTCCATTTCCACTCGCCCGCTCGCTCCCACTGATCGGGACGTGCTTCAAACCTGACGTTTGTGAACGTTCCTTTTCCAGGGATGGTTACACGCGGCGCGAGATAGTTGACCTCGGTGTAGTAACCGACGCCCCAAAGCAGTCTGATTGCTGAAGTTTCGGACTGTGCTTCTTTCCCGATCTTTACGACCCACTCACGACCCGAAGCGTCGCGCACGCGATACTTCTTTGAATAGCCACCTTTTTCTTCTTTGATAAACGTGATGCGACGCAGGTCCGGACGCAGTGCGGAGCCGCCCGGTCCAAGGAACAAATCTCGTGATGAAATATTGTCGGGACGCTGCCAGAGAATTGGTGTCCCAGTTAATGCTTCTTTTTTCTTCTTTGGTTTGGCGAGACCAGTATCAATCGACGCAATGGTCAGTATGAGCGCGACGCCGACAAGCGTTCGCAGCCTTTTTACGGTGTACATAGCAATCTCCGCGAATGAAGACTAAACGCGGGGGCAACGAGGGAAGCAGAGGAGGGAACTAGATCTAAAGGATGAACAATTTCTTGTTCATCCTTCTAATCAATACCGCGATGGTCCATGAAATACGCCTGACTATTGCTTGCCTCCGAGCCACGCTCGATAGGGACGTACCGGCCGTCGGGTTGTAACTCACGTGCCTTCGTGTTGTCGCTCAGATATGTGTCAAGCAACACATCACGCAAATAACGCTTCGCACGCGGTTCCGTCACCGGAGCAACAACTTCAATGCGGTTTTTGAGATTTCGCGACATCCAGTCGGCACTACCGATGTAAACCTGATCGTCGCCACCATTTGAGAACCAGAACACGCGGCTGTGCTCGAGGAAACGACCGACAACGCTTCGCACTCGGATGTTTTCCGACAGGCCCGGAATTCCCGGACGCAACATGCAAATGCCTCTAACGATCAAGTCGACTTGCACGCCTGCGCGCGAAACTTCGTAGAGCTTCTCGACGATTTGAAGATCTGCAAGACGATTGAACTTGGCGATAATGTGCGCTGGTCTGCCTGCGCGTTGATGTTCGATCTCACGATCAAAAAGGGCATTGAGTTTTTCGCGTAGATCGACAGGCGCCACCATCAGTTTGCGATAATCCGTTTGCTCAGAAAATCCAGTTAGATAGTTGAAGAGCTCAGTCGCGTCGCGACCAATGGCGTCGTCGACGGTAAACATGCCGAGATCCGTGTATGTGCACGACGTCGTCGGGTTGTAGTTACCGGATGCTATGTGAACGTAACGCTTCAGCGTGTCGCCTTCGCGTCTGACCACGAGCGTCAGTTTGCCATGGGTTTTCAGACCGAGAATGCCATAGACGACGTGAACGCCCGCCTCATCCAGCTTGCGTGCCCATTCGATGTTGTGTTCCTCGTCGAAACGTGCTTTCAGTTCGATCAGCGTCGTCACTTGTTTTCCCTGCTCGGCGGCGCGGATCAGTGCCGGTGGGATTGGTGAGTCGGGACCAGTGCGATATAGACAGATCTTGATCGCTACGACGTCCGGATCTTCCACTGCCTGATTAATGAAGCCGGTTACACAGTCGTAAGAATCATACGGGTGGTGTAGCAGACGGTCGCGGTCTTTGATAGCTTCGAAGATATTGTCGTAGCTCTCAAACCAGTCAGGCATTGATGGCGTGAAAGGGAAGTCCTTTAGGTCGGGACGATCGCAATCATAAAGCGACATCAGGTCCTGAATGTGTAGTGGTCCATCAAAAACATAAACGTCGTCGGCTGACAGATCGAGCGATGAAGTCAGATACTCGATCATGTCGGCCGGCATGTCAGGCGAAATTTCCAGACGCACCGGTGCGCCGAACCTTCTGCGCCGTAGCTCTTCCTGGATCTGGCTGAGCAGATCATGAGCTTCTTCTTCCCTGATTTCGATGTCCGCATCACGTGTGACTCGAAAACGGTGGCATGCACCAGGATTCATGCCCGGAAAGAGTGCCTGAATGTTTGCCTCGATAATCTCCTCGAGTAATACGAAGCGAGTTTTCGAAGAGCCAACCTGTACGAGTCGGGGCACGACTGACGGGACCTTGATTCGAACGAACCGCGAGTTAACATCCTTTCGTCGCCCGCTAAACTTCAACTCGTTCGGAGCATGGACCATTAATCCAATGTTCACGCTCAACGGCGAGATGTATGGGAACGGGTGACTAGGATCGACGGCCAACGGCGTCAGAATCGGGTACACCTTTTCCATGAAGTAGTCTTTGAGACTTTCCTTTTCATGACGCGACAGGGATTCGTAAGAAATCAGTGAAATGCCGGTATCCCTCAGTTGCGGCAGGATCTCTTCGCGCAAGCATCGTGCTTGTTCGTTGATGAGCACGAGCACTCGCTCGCGCGTTTTCTCCAGTTGCTCTAGCGGTGTCAGGCCGTCAGGCGAGACTACATTGCTGTCGTCGAGCTCCTCTTTCAGACCGGAGACGCGAATCATAAAAAACTCGTCGAGGTTTGAAGAGAAAATCGACAAGAACTTGAGCCGCTCGAGTAGTGGATTGCGGTCGTCGAGTGCTTCTTCCAGGACTCTCGCGTGGAATTCCAACAGGCTCAACTCGCGGTTGAAGAAGAACTGAGACTGCGAAGGGACGGCCCCGAACTCTGCGGGCCTGGGGAATTCATGAACTCGTGTTTTGATGGCTGTTGACATGATTATTAAGGGATCAGCTTTAGTTCGACCTTTTCTATTCTGACTTCGGGAGAGCATGCCCACGCAAACGGGTGGCAAGCATCGTTCCATACGGGGTTACGAGGGTTCGACGGAGATAAGAGTTGCTCTTTGAAAGAATTAGCTATTTTGTTGCGAAACAGACTCGAAAGTAATGTGTACGAATTTAGATCAAGCCCCGCGGAACGTACTGTAGGGGCGGCCCTCCGTGGCCGCCCTCGATTGGCACACGTATTCAAGCAGCGACATTCTCGGTTTCGGCGAACGCGATCAAATCGAGGGCGGCCACGGAGGGCCGCCCCTACAGTACGTTCCACAGGATTAATTTTTGCAACGCTGAACCTATCTCGTGCGTTAACCAACCCACAAGAGTTTCGTCGCATCAGTAACGTTACCTTTTGTGGAAAACTTTACCGTTTGAGAGTGTGTTTCAACTGTGGTGTCTGGTTTGACACCCTAAAAAACCGTGTGGTAACCTCCAGTGTGATTTTGGCTCCTAAGGCGAGTCCTGCAGTATTCAAATCATAGAGGAGCCATTAGATACCGCACAATTTAAGGAGCAAGACGAATTGATGTCAGCGAGCTTCCCTCGTCTGAAAGCCTGTGTGGCTTTACTAATGGCGCTCGCCGCTTCGGCGGCTACCTCCGTCGCCCAAATCCCAGCAGCTTCTTCTGCGAGAACAATCCCAACTGAAGTTGAGCAGTCTGAAGGGCGCATCTCACAGATCATGACGCGTGCGGAAGATCACTTCCGCAAGGGCAAGCTCAACCTCGAAGACAACAAGCGCAATCAGGCTCGCGAAGAGTTTGATAAAGCGATCGATTCCATTCTTGAATCGGGATTCGACGTCAGGGCAAGTCAGCGTTTGCAGACTTACTATCTCGAACTCGTCGAGCGTATCTATCGAGAAGAAGTTCCGCTGCAGCAACCGAACAACGCTCCGGTCAACACACAACTCGTTGCACAAAACACGCAGACTCAGGATCAGAAGACTCCGCCTCCATCGCAGGTTGGATTCCGCGATCAGAAGTTTGAACCTTCGCCACTCGATGAGTTGAGCAAGCTGGTTCTTACTGAAAACGAGCAGCGAGTGTCGAGTGAAGATATCGTGGCACTGGAGGCAGCTCAGAAGAACGTCAATTTTTCGTTCACTCTTAATCCGTTAATTCAGCAATTCATCAACTACTACCAGGGCCGTAATCGTTCCACTATGGAGAATGGTTTGCGCCGCTCAGGTCAGTACATGAAGCTCGCGCGAAAGATTTTTGCGGAAGAAGGTGTTCCGCTCGACGTCACCTGGTTGGGTCAAGTTGAGAGCGCATGGAAGCCGAAAGCCGTGTCGTGGGCAGCAGCTTCAGGTTTGTGGCAGTTTATTCCCAGCACTGGTCGTATGTATGGTCTGCGACAGAATGCATACATTGATGAACGTAACAGTTACGAGCAGGCGACTCGTGCTTCGGCTCGTCACCTGAAAGATCTAGCTAAGCGTTACAACGGGAATTGGGAATTGGCTATGGCCGCGTACAATACGGGCGCCGGAAATATCGATCGCGCGATTTCTCGTGCGGGCACAGCCAACTTCTGGACAATCTATCCGTACATCGCGCAGGAAACACGGAACTACGTGCCAAACATTCTGGCCGTAATCCTCATTGCCAAGAATCCGGAAAAATATGGATTCAAAGGAATCAAGCCGGATGCACCACTGTCGTACGACGTAGTTCAGGTTCCAACGGCGACCAGCTTGCAATTGATTGCTGACGCTTCTGACAGCAACGTTGAGCACATTCGCAGCTTGAATCCGGAGTTGAAGCGCGAGATTACACCGCGGGGTGACACTTATAACGTTCGCATTCCGGCCGGTCGTGCGAAACAGTTTGCTTCGTTGATTCAGAAGATTGCTCCGGAGAAGCGTGAGACAGCGAGATTGATCTCGGTAGCGCCGGGTGAAGACTGGCAGAGCATCGCGAATCGAACGGGCTTCAACGCCGCTCAGCTTCAAGCGCTGAACGCCGGCATCGATCTGAAGTCAACCACAAAACTCGTTGCGCCAAGTAGCAGCCTCAAACTCACGAAGTGGGTGAGATCAACTGCGAATGAGACGTCTGCGCCTGCCGGACTCAACAAGGTTCGTGCTCGCAAGGGCGATACTATTGCCAGCATTGCTGCTGCCCGCAGTCTCGACGCCAACGACGTTGCGCGACTCAACGGAATTCCGGTTGACTCAGAACTTAAAGCGGGTCAGGAAATAAAGATTCCATCGACAGCGACTGCCCCTTCACGGCGTCGTTAATTTTCTAAGTCCGTCCACAGATTACACAGATTTCATTAATGATCTCTGCGCAATCTGTGTAATCTGTGGATACAAAAAACAGGAGCCACCTCACATGCTCTTTCGCACACTCTCTGCCGCCGTCTACGGAATTGACGCGGATCTTGTCGACATCGAAGTCAATCTAACCCCAGTTCGTGGTGAAAGCGATCAGACGCCACCGGTCACGATTGTTGGCCTTCCTGACGCAGCCGTACGCGAATCGCGTGAACGCATCAGGGCTGCCATTCAAAACTGCGGTCACTTCTTTCCTTTTCAAAAGACCACGATCAATCTTGCTCCGGCAGATGTGCGGAAGGAAGGCGCGAGTTTTGATCTGCCTATCGCACTCGGAATTCTCGGCGCGAATGGCGAGCTCGCCGAGGCGCACAATCTGATTCACGTTCTCTGCGTTGGTGAATTGTCACTCGATGGTCGCGTGCGTCCGATTAAAGGTGCGTTGCCGATCGCGATGCTCGCGCGTGAGGGATCGATTCGGCATTTGATTCTGCCGGAGGAGAATGCAAAAGAGGCAGCGGTCGTTTCCGGCGTGAATGTCTATCCGGTTGCCGACCTGCGCAGCGCCGTAAGCCTTGTCGAGCAGTTACGTTCGCCGTCCCCGCCCGAACCGATGAAGGTCGATGTCGATGAGATACTGCGACGGACCGGTCATTACACTGTCGATTTTAAAGAAGTACGTGGTCAGATGTCGGCCAAACGGGCCTTGGAGATCGCGATCGCGGGCGCGCATAACATACTTCTAATTGGTCCACCGGGTTCCGGCAAAACGATGCTGGCGAAACGTCTGCCGACGATCATGCCCCCGCTCGAGTTTGATGCTGCGCTCGAGCTAACGAAGATTCACTCGGTTGCGGGTTTGACGGGACGTGCGGGACTTGTCACCGAGCGCCCATTTCGTTCACCACATCACACGATCAGTGACGCCGGTTTAATTGGTGGCGGTACTATGCCGCGTCCCGGTGAAGTTTCACTCGCCCATCAGGGTGTGTTGTTTCTTGATGAGTTGCCGGAATTCGACCGCAGTGTCCTTGAAGTGCTGCGACAGCCACTCGAAGACCAACAAGTCACCATAAGTCGCGCCTCGATGTCTTTGACTTTTCCGGCTTCGTTCGTTTTAGCAGCCGCTATGAACCCTTGTCCCTGTGGTTTTTGGAATGACCCGACACGTGAATGCCGCTGTTCAATAAATCAGATTCAACGTTACGTCGGCAGAATCTCCGGGCCATTGCTGGATCGCATAGATATTCACATCGACGTGCCGGCGGTGAAGTTTCGGGAGCTGCGTGGCGAGACTACTCCAGAAACCGATAGTTCCGGGGTGATTCGCGAGCGTGTGATCAATGCGCGCGAACGTCAACACAGGCGTTTCGCGAACGAAAAGATTTTCTCGAACGCAGCCATGACTCCGCGCATGATCCGCACTCACTGCCACATCGATTCCAACAGCGAAAAGATGCTTGAAGCCGCCATGCGACGATTGGGTCTATCGGCGCGGGCTTACGATCGCATTCTCAAAGTCAGCCGCACCATCGCGGATCTGGAAGGCGCGGACGCGATCAATTCGAATCACGTCTCAGAAGCAGTCGGCTATCGCTCGTTGGACCGAACTTATTGGACCTGACGTGCAAACCAGATAGAATCTGCGCCACTTAACATTCGATAGTTTGGCTGGGAGGCATCGCTATGAAAACTCAACTTTGCTTGTTTGTCTTGCTACTGTCGATCACCCCAATGTTCACAGCTTACGATCAAGGCGAGAAGAAACCGAGAACTATTGACGATTATCAACCGCGGACTTTGAAGGAGTTGAGCACGCTCGTTCCTGAATACATGGCTTCATCGCCCGAATACAAGGATCAAACAAAGGACCTCCGTATAATCGTCCATGCTGGTCTACTGCCGTCTCGCGTAAAGGTTACTTATGACGGGACCACCAGACCACTTCACGAATCTAAAAAGTCTGTAATCAAACAGTGGGCAAACAGATTCGCCGGAGCGCCGGAGTTCTATATCTCTGCCTATGATTCTGAAATGCTCTTTACCGAAAACGGTGAAAATTATTGGCTGGTACAGCGCAAAGAATTCGTCACGCAGTTTGAGCAGGAGTTGAAAAAGGGAGGCACGATAGAGCTCTTTTTGATCAAAATGGGTAACATTCGTATCGACGACAAGCTGGAGCCTGTGATCCTGATCGAGAAATTCCTCAAGGCATAGCTTGGCAGCGTCTTGACCTCCTCCGCTTGTCAGCACCGTACCTCACACCGTATCCTGCAATCCAGCCGTACGAAAGTATTGATTCGGCTGGGGAAATCACTATTTTTAGGGTCGGGTAAGGCAACGACGCGCGCGAAGCGCCGCATCACAGCCGCGTTGAGGGTACTGGACCTTCGCACCGCATCTCCACGCGGGCAATCTAAGGAACTGGTGCTGCTCCCTTGAAACTCGCGGAACCGTGACATCGTGCCAAACAAGCCTGAAGTTTTGTGAAATTTCTTCCGAGCTTGCCCGAATTACGCGTCACGTGACCGCAGCCGAAACCGAGACACCGCAAACGACAGACTTTGAGCTGGCGCAGAAAGCCGCCAATGGCGACATGGTTGCTTTCGAAGAGCTTTACCAGCGCCACAATCGCCGCGTCTATTCGCTCTGTCTGAGAATGACCGGGAACGTCTCGGAAGCAGAAGATCTCGCACAGGAGGTCTTCATTCAGCTCTTTAGAAAAATCGGTAGTTTCCGTGGCGAATCTGCCTTTACTACCTGGCTACACCGTCTCACCGTTAACCAGGTGTTGATGCACTTTCGCAAACGCGGCGTGCGTATGGAAACGACGACTGAGGACGGCGAAACACCGATTCAGATAGTAAAAGGCACGGAAAACCCCAATTCCATGCCTGTGGTTGACCGGATAGCGTTGGATAAAGCGATCGCTCAACTTCCGCCCGGTTATCGAACGGTATTTACGCTTCACGACATCGAAGGACACGAGCACGAGGAAATTGCCCGGATGCTGGGCTGTTCGGTAGGAACTTCGAAGTCGCAGTTACACAAAGCCAGGATGAAATTGCGCGGACTTTTGAGGCAACAGAAATCGGCGGAATAGCCTCGAAGGTATGAGCCAACAAATTGGTTTGTTCAGCATCGGCTTCAAACGCAGTCTTCCCTTGATTGATGTCAACCGGGTTTAGGTTCTGTCAGACAAGTTTTGATTCGAATTGTGCGCATTTATAAGACAGGACGAAGGTGGTAAGCAATGAACTGCGAGATTTGTCAGGAACTCATCCAGGATCTGATTGACGGATCGATTAGCCAGCGCGATGAGTTCACACTTAATACGCACCTGAAAGAGTGTTTGGATTGCGACAGCGTGCGCCAGGACCTCTCGTCGATTGTCGGTTTTGCCCGCACACAGCGAGAAGAGTACGCAGCGCCGCCAAACGAACACGCGCTGTGGTTGCGCATTCGTAACTCCATCGAAGCCGAGCTGCCGAGCCGCGTTGCGGCGAATACCGGGCGCGAGACTTCATTCTTAGGCAGGTTGATGGGCCGTAGTTGGGAACTGTCATTGCCCCAATTGGCAGCTTCCGCGGTAGCAATTGTGTTGTTGGTTTCGCTCGCTACAGTGGTGGGTCTGCGCCGCTGGGGTGGTTATGGAGTGGAAGCCGCGCCATCGCAAGTTGAAGTGTCGAACGTCAACGATCGTTTCTCGCAACGCCGCCAGGTGATCGATTACTGGAACCAGCGCATTGAGCTGAATAAGGTTCGCTGGAGTCCGGAAATGCGCGAGACTTTCGAGCGCAACCTGAAAGTGATTGACCAGGCAGTCGCAGATTCACTCAATGAGTTGAAACGGAACCCACATGACGAGGTCTCCGAACAGATGCTCAACGAATCGTTGAATGACAAACTTTCGCTGCTGAAAGAATTTTCTGATTTGTAATACAGTTTAGTTTCCCTGTACCCGAGACTTGTTTTGAGTAAAAGCCCCACGCTAATGAAAACCAGATTTTTAACCTCGCGGCCGTCAGTTCGCGCCGGTGTTATCGCGCTTGGCGCTCTCCTCGCATTGACCTCCGCTTCATTCAGTGTTTACGCGCAACAACAACTTTCCAAACGCTATCCGGCGGGAAAGAATGTTCGCATCGAGTTGCGGAATATCTCCGGCACGATCGTGGTCGAGTCGTGGAACAAGGACGAGATCCGGCTTTCGGCGACGATTGAATCAAAGGGCGCTCACGTTGTTCCCAAACAAATGAACGAGAGTCTCGTGGTTGACGTGATGAGCGACAACCGCGGCAAGGGCGACATCGGCGACATCAATTTCAAATTACAGGTTCCGGTCAATTCATCGGTAGATCTTGAAACTCGTCGCGGCAACATCAGCGTGGCAAACATACGCAGTGGTCTCGTGCGAGCGCACGTTTCTTCTGAAGGTGATATCGAGTTGACGAACGTCACTGCGTCGCATGTGATCGCGCAGAATGTTATCGGCAACATCTTCTTCGACGGTGAGTTTTCGCGGGGTGGCACTTACGAGTTCAAGTCAAACAAGGGCGACATAACGATTCGTATTCCTGGTAACTCGGCCTTCCGTCTTGAAGCGGCATCGCCGGCGCGCAAGATCGCGTTGAATGATTTCTGGAACAACAACTTCAAGACACAGGACGGAAGAAAGTATGTCGGCGACGTCGGTGACGGCCGCTCGTCCGTGTCGATCATCAATTTCAGTGGTCAGATCACATTTCTGCGAAGATAAGCTTCGCAGTTCCAATGGCAAGGCACAGATTGAGGACGTTGCGATCGAGCAGCGTCCTTTTTTTGTTTTCGAATGTTTGAAACGAAGCTACTATGAGGGTCGATGGCCAAGTCGATAATCCTTTTCGTCCTCTTAATCGTTGTTACTCCTGTCTATTCGCAGAAGACGGTTGCGCCTGAGATACAACTGCTAACGCGCACTTCGACGCGACGTGAGACAGCGCGTTTTTCTTACGGCGGCACTGTAACTTTGATCGCCGCGCCGCGTGGGGCAGTCACGGTCGAAGGCTGGCAGCGCAATGAAGTTGAAGTGACGGCCAAAATCGAGCTCAAAGGTCCAACCGAAGCAGACCTGGACCAGCTCGCTAAAGTGAACACCTTTGTTTTCGACGAAGACCTCAATCACATCAGCATACTCACCACCGGCACACACGATCGCGTCTTTATGAAGAAGTCGGCGAAGAACTTTCCAAAGAAGCTGCTCAATTTGCCCTGGAAGATCGATTATCGAGTTCGTGTTCCTATTAACACTGACCTCGAAGTGAACGCTGGTCACGGCGAAGTTAAGCTTTCCGGCGTCGAAGGTGGGTTGCGTGTTACCGCGACTGAAAGCGACACCGCACTCACGCTCACCGGCGGCACTGTTCAAACAACTGTCACTGCTGGCTCGATAACCCTTGTAATTCCTGCGCGAACCTGGCGTGGCGCCGGCGCGGATATTCGCATCGCCTCAGGAACCATCAACGTCGACCTACAGCCCGGCTTCAGTGGCGACATCGACGCCGACGTCCTGCGCACCGGCAAAATCGTCAACACCTTCGAAGGCCTCACCTCGCGCGAAAAACCTGGCCTCACGGAACGCACTGTCCGGGCCCGCGCCGGAGCCGGTGGTGCGTCCTTCAAGTTCACGGTTGGCGACGGAACCGTGAACATCAGGAAAGCCTCGCAATAGTTAAAGTCTTCGCATAGGTTTCACGCAGAGGCGCAAAGGATAAAAGAAGGCGCAAAGAGAAGAGTTCTTCTTTGCGAATCTTGTATTGCCTTTGCGCCCTTGCGTGAAACCTTACTTGTTTTACGTATTTGGTGTTTGTTCTTTCTGGGTCTAGAATGGCCGACTACTTCAATCACTTCAAGAAACAAAACCACGAATGAGCATCAAATCAGATAAGTGGATCCGCAGAATGGCCACGGAGTACGGGATGATCGATCCGTACGAGCCGGGGCAGGTTAAGCTGGTTGACGGCAAGCGAATCGTCTCTTACGGAACATCGAGTTATGGTTACGACATTCGCTGCGCAGACGAGTTCAAACTCTTCACTAACATCAACAGCACCATCGTGGATCCAAAAGAGTTCGATGAGAACAATTTCGTCGACTTCAAAGGCGAGTCGGTAATCATCCCGCCGAATAGTTTCGCCCTCGCGCGCACCGTCGAATACTTTCGTATCCCGCGCAACGTGCTCACAATCTGTCTCGGTAAAAGCACTTACGCACGTTGCGGCATCCTCGTGAACGTCACGCCGTTTGAGCCCGAGTGGGAAGGCTACGTCACCCTCGAATTCTCAAACACCACACCGTTGCCGGCCAAGATCTACGCCAACGAAGGCGTCGCCCAGGTTGTCTTCTTCGAATCCGACGAAGTCTGCGAAACCTCCTACAAAGATCGCGGCGGCAAGTACCAGGGACAACGCGGCGTCACGCTGCCGAAGATGTAGACAGAAAATGCCTACTACGCTGAACGCTCTTCGCTTCAAACAACTTGATTCACGCGCAGTTCTCCCAAAACGGGGGAGTGCGCTCGCGGCGGGGTTGGATGTTTGTTCGATTGAGGATCTCGACATTCAGCCCAAACAGAGGGTGATGGCCAGGACGGGGTTGTCGGTGGCCATACCGCAGGGATTTTATGGGCGGGTGGCGCCGAGATCCGGGTTGGCGGCGAAGAATGGGTTGGATGTGCTGGCTGGGGTGATCGATTCTGATTACCGTGGTGAAGTTTGTTGTTTGCTCTATAACACGGGTGAGGAAACGATTAGCCTGCCTGCCGGGAGTAAGATTTGTCAGTTAATCGTTGAGCAGATCATCACGCCGGAAGCTGAGTGGGCGACGGATCTCGACGAGACCGCGCGTGGCGCCGGCGGATTTGGATCGACAGGCTGACTCATATTCTGCTAATAAACACTTAGGGGCGGCCCTCCGGTGGCCGCCCCGTTTTCGTAATAGAAGGACTAAAAAGTGAAGTATCAACAGAAATATTTCTCAATCGTACTAGCAATTCTTCTCGTCACTTCAACCGCATTTGGTTGGACACAAACAGCCGTACCGGCAGCGACTCGCGCGCTCTCCACCAGCGAGCAACAGCTTGTCGATAGCCTCAGCCTCGCAACCATAAAAGAAACCGTCAACGCTCTTGCTGCCGCCGAAATGCAGGGACGCGGCACGGCGCAGCCCGGAGGCGACAAAGCCGCCGCCTGGATAGCTGATCGTTTTGCAAAACTCGGACTGAAGCCACTCGGTGCAAACAACTCTTATCTTCAACCAATCAAGTTCCGAGAAACACAGTTTCTGCCGCAAACAGCATTCACCCTCGGCGATCAAAGCCTCAAGATGGGCTCAGAGTTCTTCGTGATGCCGCCGTACAGTGGCGACGAAAACGTCAACACAAAGATCTACTTCGTCGGTTACGGAATCTCGCTTCCTTTCCTCAAGCGAAACGATCTCGCCGGACTCGACGTGCGCGGAAAGATCGTCGTGCTGCGTGACGGACCACCACCCGAGATCGGTAAGGAGCAATGGAAGAAAGCGCAGGCCCAGGTGAACGTATTGCGCGCGCTGATTGCACGCGGCGCTGCGGGCATTGTGATGATCGGGCAGAACACCGAGACCCTCACGTTCGCGGAAATGGCCGATTACCTAACGCGACGCCAAATCGAGCCCGACGGCGGAGCCGAGATGCCCGATTTCCTGCCGCCGTTCATAAGCGTCAGCGAAGCGGCAGCGGAGAAGTTATTTGCTTCCTCCGGAGTCACGCTGGCGGAGGCATTCGCCAAAGCGAAGGGCGAAGACTTCACGCCAATAGATCTCAAAGAGACCGCGACGATCACGGTGAAGCTCAAGAAGAACAAAGGTGTCGGGAATAACGTGATCGGACTACTCGAGGGTTCGGATCCGAAGTTGAAAGCGGAAGCTCTGGTTTATTCAGCTCACTACGATGCTTACGGGCTTTCTAATGACAATCGGATCTATCACGGCGCTGCGGATAACGCACTTGGTGTCGCCGAGATGCTCGCGATTGCCGAAGCGATGTCGAAGGCGCAAGCGAAACCGCGGCGTTCCATCATCTTTCTCGCTGTGACAGGAGAGGAGTACGGCGGTTACGGAACGGATCACTGGGTGAAGAACCCCACCTGGAAGATCAAACAAGTCGCTGCGGATCTAAACCTCGATGGAATGGGCACGGAGGTTTATGGACCCGTGAAAGTGCTTGTTGGATATGGTGCCGAGCACTCGTCACTGGGCGCTTTGCTGAATGAAGTCGCTGCAGCGAGTGGTTTGAAAGTGATTCCTGATCCGATGCCGGAAGAGAAGTCGTTCTATCGTTCCGATCACTACTTCTTTGTGAAGAGAGGTATTCCGGGAATCATGATTCTGGGTGCGCCCGATGGTGCGAAGGAAGCGTGGATGTCTCGTTTGAAGAAGTGGGCGAAGACTGACTATCACCAACCGACTGACGTCGTGCGTCCCGATTGGGATTGGACTGGTCCACGCACCATCGCTAGCGTGATGCTCGTGATGGGGTTGCGAGCCGCGAACGATGAGGCTATGCCGTCGTGGTTGCCGTCGTCAGTGTTCAACCGGGAACGCGGGACTGATAAGCCCGCGCCGCCCGAGCCGTAAAGCCGGAAGTTTCCCGCAAAGACGCAAAGGCGCAAAGAGAAGTCGGAACTCTTCTTTGCGCCTTTGCGTCTTTGCGGGAAATCTTCCACCATCCCAAAAGGTTCATTCGCCGCTTGGGTCTCACCTTTTCCTCCATGAGCGCATAATTTCCGCCGTCCCCACTCCCATTGCCACGGCTTTTGCATGCGTCCTTATTAAATCCTCAAACTACTGCCATTTTACTCGGCATTGTTTGAAGGTGAGTCAGCGGTACGTATCGTTTTCAGCCTGTCCCGACGACCGGGTTTCTCCCGCAATACACCCAGCCAAGCTGAAACACCGCCCGCTTGGCACAAAGTTTGAAGTGCAGGCCCCGGGTCTGAGGAGGAGAAGAGATGAGAGCTATCAGAAAAACAATTTTCACGACGTTCCTATTAGCGTTGGTGACCGCGGCTTTGGCCACTACAAGCATGGCACAGTTCGGCACCAACGACTCAACCATTCGAGATCTCGTGCGGCGGATTCAAACACGCACCGACTCTCTACAGCGCGCGGTCCAAAATGCCGCGGATCGAAACAACTATCGGGTCGATGACATCAACCGCATGATCCTTGATTTCGAGAGTTCACTGAATCAACTCGATCGACGTCTCGGCACGCGACGTACAGGTACATCTGACGCCCAAGCGGTACTGGACCGTGGCGCGCAGATCGACAACTTCTTTGCCGCCAATCGTCTTGGCGCCGGTTCGCGCCGGGAGTGGCAGGCAATCCGCACTGATCTCGATCAGCTCGCGACGTTCTACAATCTCAACGTCCCGTGGACTTCGGGCAGCGTGGGCGGAAGCGTTGGCGGAGGCGGAAACAACGATTACAGCCTGAGCGACTTCCAGATGCGCCAGCTAATCGACCGGCTCAACCTTCGGTCTACCACTTTCAGTCGCAATCTGCGCCAGGATCTGAATCGCGCGAGTAACGATCGATATTCACTCGATGAAATTCGGCGCCAGCTAACTGACTTCGAGACGGCGTTAACGCAATTACGTAATCGCGTAAACAGCCGTCAGTCGAGTTCTTCTAATGCTCGCAACGTTCTGGACCGTGCGGCGTTCCTGAACCGCTTCATTACCGATCGCCAGTTGTCCTATCAGACAGAAAACAGTTGGAGCCCGGTGCGGACAGATCTCGATCAGCTTGCGAGTGCATTCAACATCGCGTGGAACTGGTCCACTTCTCCCGACGGCAATACCGGCGGCGGTGGTGGATATGGCAACAGACGGGATTTGACCGGTACGTTCCGTCTCAACGCGAGCCGTGGTGACGACGTGCGCACTGCGGTAGATAATGCGACGAGAAACCTTTCGCTCGCAGAGCGCCAGCGAGTTTATGACTCACTACTGCGTCGACTGGATCCGCCGCAGATGATTGCGATCGATCGTCGAGGAAATTCGATAACGATCGCTTCCACTCGCGCGCCGCAGATTAACTTCGTCGCCGATGGTCGCGAACAGGTCGAGACAACTCAAGGGGGCCGTACAGTTCGTGTCCGCTCCAGTCTGACGGGCGATACGTTGACGATAACTCGCACTGGCGAGCGTGCCAACGATTTCACAGTGACTTTCGATCCGTCTTCGGACGGTCGTGAAATGCTGGTAACGCGCACGCTTTACAGTGATCGCGTCAATCAGCCAGTCATGGTCAGGACTTACTACGATCGGACTTCTGACGTAGCTGAGTTGAACATCTACGACACGAACCGCGAGGGTGTCGCTGTTGGTGAACCTAACCCAGCGGGAACTTTCATTGTTCCAAATGGCACCTCGCTCGTTGCGGTGCTCAACAATGATCTATCGACGCAGAACGTTCGCGAAGGCGAACGCTTCACGATGACTGTTCGTTCACCGAGCCAGTTTGACGGTGCGACGATTGAAGGCGTTGTGTCGAGCATCAGCCGTGGGGGCCGAATTTCCGGTCGCTCCGAGATGACTCTCGACTTCGATACGATTCGTACGCGAGACGGCAGAAGCTATCGCTTCGCGGGTATTCTCGAGACGGTTCGTACGCCGACTGGCGACGTTGTTCGGGTTGACAATGAAGGTGCGGTACGCGAAAGCGACCAAACCAACAAGACGGTCACTCGCACTGCGATCGGTACTGCAGTCGGTGCCATCATCGGCGCGATTGCCGGCGGTGGTAAAGGCGCGGCAATTGGTGCTGTGATTGGCGCCGGTGCTGGCGCCGGTTCGGTATACGTTCAGGGTCGCAACGATCTCGATCTGACTGCCGGAACGGAAATAACCGTGAGGGCCACTGGTCCAAGAGGTTAGCCACCAAACGAAGTTAGCCACAAAGAGGCACATAAGGCACAAGACTTGTGCTTTGTGTGCCTCTCTTAATTGATGGTGATCGCTGCTGGTTGGGGGAGGCGTTCGACCGTCAGGGTGAACTGGTGGCCTGAGCGCACCGGAAGCTTGTCGGGAGTTTGGAAAAAGAGGAAGCCGTGCCGGCGGGAGTCCCCGGATGAGAGCGGCGTCTTCAGATCGATGGCATAAGCGTTCATCTCAATCTCAAACTGTTTGCGCGAATTCGGATTGTAGGCAAACACACCATTCGCCTTCATGACTCGCGAGACGGCACTCTTTGCCGACAGCAGTTTCCACTCGCGGTTTTGACCGTCACGCAAACGAAATCTCGCTCGTTTTATCTCCACAGGCACACCGCTCTGAAAAGACATCTCAACGCGTAATGCCAAAACGCCGCTCAGCGGCAGATTGGCTTCAAACAATTCCTGGCTCTCTTCGTCTGTGAGCAGCGGAGCCACGCGAATCGTCACGCCGCCCGCATCCGCGCTACGCGTATTCGACGGCAGCGACGGCAGTTCATTGACGGGCTTGACCTTGAATAACGAGCCCGTACACGACGTCGCCAGAAAAACGGTGGCGGTCAGTAACAGGAGAAAAACTACCGGTCGGGTCATGGGCTCAATTTAGCATACGGGTGTCTATGTTACTATCTTCGGAAAATCATGATTAGACCGTTCCGTGGGGTTCACCCGCAGATTCACCCGACCGCGTATGTTGAACCCAGTGCCCAGGTAATAGGCGACGTACATCTTGGAGAAGAGGCCTCGATTTGGTGCAACTGCACCGTCCGCGGTGATATTCACTACATTCGTATCGGCGACCGTTCCAACGTTCAGGACAACTCTGTGATTCACGTCCGGAACGGTTCTCATCCGACGATTCTTGAGGCTGAAGTGACCGTGGGCCATAGTGTTACTCTCCACGGATGCTACGTCGAGCGCGGCTGCCTGATCGGAATCGGATCAATTCTGCTGGACGACGTTCGCATCGGCACGATGTCGCTGGTAGCGGCAGGCTCGCTTGTCAGTCCCGGCACGATCATCCCGCCGAGATCGCTGGTGATGGGGTTTCCGGCAAAAGTGAAACGCGAACTGACCGATGAGGAAGTAGCTGGTTTGGAAGTGTTTTGGAAGAATTACGTTGAGTACACCCACGAATATCGTGGAGAGAGCGTTTAATATTTTCACGCAAAGTCGCAAAGTAAGATGCAAAGGCGCTAAGGAGATCTTTTGCGCCTTTGCGTAAACTTTGCGCCTTTGCGTGAAACAATCCGAGGATTCCTAAATGACACGTTGGTTAATGCTTGCCTTGATTACTTTGTGCGTCTGCGTGCCTGCGTTCGCACAAACTGACGACAACTCATTTCTTCTCAAGCGAGGAGATAACGAATGGGGTTTTTGGGCTGGAGGATCACCTAAAGCTAGTACGATCTTTGGCGGTCTGCGCGATGACGAAGCCGACGATCGCAAATTTTTTGTTGCTGCACTCCGTTACGGGCGCACGTTAGCTGCGAACGACAGTCTCGCGTTGCAATACACGCTCGACGTGGTCCCAATTGCAGTGGCAACCGGCACGATTGTTTCGCGCACAGTCACGCCTGCTGGTACTACGTTTCGCCGCGAAACGGCATACGGTGCGGGATTCACGCCGCTGGGTCTGCAACTCGATTTCGCAAACGGCAGCAAGGTGCATCCCTACGCACACGTTAATGGCGGCTTCTTGTATTTCAACAAGTCAGTGCCGATTGAGGATGCCGGAAGATTCGCATGGGTTGGTGAAGCAGGTGGTGGTCTGCGCATCTTTACTTCGGAGCGACGTGCGGTGAACATCGGAGTGAGATTTCATCACATCTCCAATGGCGATCGACAGGGTTCCAACCGCGGCTTGAATCAGTTTGTGATCTACGCCGGTTTTTCTGTTTTCAAATAATGCCTTCCGCAAAGACACAACCAGCGCGCGGCATGCGCGATTTTCTTCCCGAAGACGTTCGCAAACGCGATTACGTCATCGGTGTGGTCAAAGACGTGTATGAGCGATACGGTTTTGAGCCACTCGAAACACCGGCCGCCGAGAATATCGAAACGTTGATGGGTAAGTATGGCGAAGAAGGGAATCAACTCATCTTCAAAATACTCAAGCGCGGTGTTCATGAAGGAACGGGCGAAGCGGATCTCGCGTTGCGGTACGATTTGACGGTTCCGCTTGCCCGCGTTGTGGCGGAGTATCGCGATAAGCTGCCGAAGTTTTTTAAGCGTTATCAGATTCAACCTGTGTGGCGAGCAGACCGGCCTGCGCGTGGACGGTTTCGTGAGTTTTACCAGTGTGACGTCGACGTGCTTGGGTCACAGTCAATGATTGTCGAAGCGGAGATTTGTGCCGCAGCAAGTGAAGTTTTAGTAAAGCTCGGCTTTAACGACTTCTGCGTGCGTCTCAATCACCGCAAAGTTTTGACAGGCATTCTCGGAATTGCGGGCGTCGCGTTGGACAAGCACGACGCGGCACTCATAGCGTTGGATAAGCTGGACAAGATCGGAAGGCACGGCGTCAAGAAAGAGTTTGCTGCACGCGAGATCGACGAATTGGCAGGCGATCAATTGCTTGGGTTCTTTTCTGATTTGAGTTCTCTCGAACATGCGGCGGAGATCGCAGCCGAAGACAATGCGCAAGAGGCGTTCAATAAGGCTGTGCTTGGTCGTATCGTGGAGTTTGTGAAAGACAATGAACTCGGCGCCAGAGGCGTCGACGAGCTGCAGTCGATAATTGAGTTTGCGGATGCGATGGGGATTGCGCAGCGAATCAAAATCGATCCGAGCCTCGCGCGCGGACTTTCTTACTACACGGGCGCGATCATGGAGATCAATGTAAAGGATCTCGCGGGGAGTCTCGGTGGCGGCGGGCGCTACGACAATCTGGTGGGAATGTTTTTGGGCCAGGAGGTGCCGGCGTGTGGGTTCTCTTTGGGTCTTGAGCGAATTCTCGTTGTGATGAACGAACGAAACATGTTTCCGGCGTGGTTGGATTCTTCACCGGCAGATGTGATGGTGACGATCTGGAATAAAGAGAGTGTGGCAGAGTCTATTAAGTTGGCGCAGGAGCTCCGCGCCGCTGGCTTGCGGGTTGATTTGTATCCGGAGGCGGACAAGCTTGGGAAGCAGTTTAAGTATGCGTCTGCGCTTGGGATTCCGTATGTTGCCGTGTTGGGTCCTGACGAAATCGCGAACGGTCAAATTGCAATTAAGGACATGCGAAGCGGGGACCAGCAATTAGTAACACATTCTGCGGCTGTTGAACTTTTGAACGAATTTGTCACGCAAAGACGCAAAGATTCAGAAAAGTCGCAAAGCAGATCCACTTAGCGCCTTTCTTCAACCTTTGCGTCTTTGCGGGAAACACTTATGTCAAGTGAAGCTATTGTTCAGAACTATTTCGAAGACGCACTCAAAGCGTTTCGCGCCTACAAGAAGCTCGCCGAAAAGGCGATTGCGCAATTGCAAGACGAAGAGTTTTTTGTAACTCTCGATGCGGAATCAAACAGCGTCGCCGTGATCATGAAACACATGGCCGACAACATGCTCTCGCGCTGGACCGACTTTCTGTCGTCTGACGGCGAAAAGCCCGATCGCAATCGCGATATGGAATTTGTGATTGAACCACAGACGAAGAGAGACGACGTGGTTGCTTACTGGGAGCGTGGCTGGAAATGCGTGATTGATGCCCTCGAGCCGCTGCGTCCGGAAGACTTAGGCAAGGTGGTGTTGATTCGTGGTGAGGAACACACAGTCGTGCAGGCCATCAATCGTCAACTCATGCACTACGCTTATCACATCGGTCAGATCGTTTTTCTCGCGAAGCACTACCGCTCTGCAGAATGGAACTCGCTGAGTATTCCGCGCAATCGGTCGGCCGAGTTCAATCAGAGCATGGCAAACAAGAAATGAACGCGCAGATCCATCACCTCAATGTCACTGTTCCAAAGTCGCTCGAAGACGCGGCGAAAAATTTTTATGGGGTCGTGATGGGATTGCAGGAAGTTCCCAAACCCGAAAGCTCGCGTGGACGCGGAGGGGCGTGGTATCAATTAGGTCCGCTGCAGCTTCACCTCTCGATCGAGAATCCTTTTGGTGAGAATTGCATCAGCAAGCGACACGTTTGTTACACCGTCGCGAGTCTTGCCGAAGCTGAAGAAAGATTTCGAAGCGCTGGCGTGGAAATTCTGCCCGACGATCAACCGACGCCAGGTTGGTCGCGCTTCTACGTTCGCGATCCGGGCGGAAATCGTTTAGAAATTGCTCAGGCCGTTTGAGACACGGATTATACGGATAATGTTGGATAACCTCGGAAACTTAGAACGCACGCATTCATGTGGAGATCTGCGTCCCGGCGACATCGGCAAGCAGGTGGTATTGATGGGTTGGGTTGCGAAGCGGCGCGACTTTGGCGAACTCACTTTTGTCGATCTGCGCGATCGCGCCGGTATAACTCAAGTTGTTTTCAACGCTGAAGATTCGGCTGAAGCGCACGTAAAAGCAAAAGAGCTGCGTGGCGAATATGTGATCGCGGTGAAAGGCACAGTTGTCGCGCGTGCGGAAAACACGCGGAACCCGAAGTTAGCTACCGGCGATGTAGAGGTTCACGCGCGCGAGATGTTAACGCTTAACGACGCGCGTACGCCGCCGTTTCAACTCGACGCGAATCCCGATGCGCTCGCCAGCGAGGACCTGCGTCTCAAGTATCGTTACCTCGATCTGCGGCGACCTCAGTTGCAGGCGAATATGTTTCTGCGTCATCGCGTTCTTAACGAAATCCGGCGTTACATGACCGAGCAGGGATTTAACGAGATCGAAACGCCGATTCTGATCAAGTCGACTCCGGAAGGTGCTCGTGATTACATTGTTCCTTCGCGCATTTTCCCCGGAAAGTTTTTCGCGTTGCCACAGTCGCCACAACTCTTCAAACAGTTGTGCATGATCGGAGGGCTGGATAAGTACTTCCAGATCGCACATTGTTTTCGGGACGAAGATCTGCGCGCCGATCGCCAACCGGAGTTTACTCAACTCGACGTCGAGATGAGCTTTGCGACACTCGATCAGGTTTACAGATTGATCGAAGGTCTCTTTGCGTCTGTTTTCAAACTTATCAACGTCGAATTGCAAACGCCGTTTCCGCGCTTCACGTTTACAGAAGTGATGAATCGATTCGGTTCCGATAAGCCGGACCTGCGTATTAGCGGGCTCGAGTTGCAGGACCTGGCACAGGCAGTAGAGGGTACTGAGTTTCCGCCTTTCTCCTCTGCGCTGTCATCTGGAGGCCTCGTAAAGGGACTCGTCGTGCCCGGCGGCGCAACCCTCTCGCGCAAGGTGCTCGACGACTTGCAGGAGTTTGCAAAGCGATATGGCGCAGGCGCACTCGCGTGGATCAAGTTGGGCGATGAGCTTTCATCGTCGCTGTTGAAGGCGCTTGGCGCTGAAGTGGTCATGCGGATTGCAGATGTTGCTGGCGCAAAAAAAGGCGACGGGGTTCTGATCGTTTCAAGCAAACCAAAAGTGGTAGCAGCAAGTTTAGGGGCGTTGCGAAACGAAGTTGCAAGACGCGAGAACCTGATTCCCGCGAACGTGTATGCACCGCTCTGGGTGACTGACTTCCCGATGTTTGAGTTTCACGAAGAGGACGGTCGCTATTATTCGATGCACCATCCCTTCACCTCTCCGGTAGACGAAGACCTCGAGCTGCTACAGCGTGCAGTCGAAAATGGCGAAACGAATTTGCTAGCCCAGATTCGTACCAAAGCTTACGACCCGGTGATTAACGGAGTGGAGATGGCGAGTGGCTCGATTCGTATTCATCGCCGCGACGTGCAACGACTCGTTTTCAAAGCTTTGGGAATGTCGACTGAAGAAGCTCGCGAGAGGTTTGGATTCTTTCTCGATGCACTTGAATACGGCACACCGCCTCACGGCGGTATCGCACCCGGCATCGATCGATTGATGATGGTGCTGGCGGGTACCGACAACATGCGCGACGTGATCGCGTTTCCGAAGACCGCTTCAGCGGCAGATCTTATGATTGATGCACCAGGAGCAGTCGATCCAAAACAGTTACAAGAGTTGCACCTGAGAGTCGTCGAAGATTGACCACACCGCTGATTCAACTCCGTCGTGAACATGTGGACGCCATGATCGCCCACGCTCGCGAAACGGCACCGGAGGAGTGTTGCGGCTTAATCGGCGGAATCTCTGAAACCAAAGCGGTCACGCTCTACCGTCTCCGCAACGTCACCCCAAATCCCGAGTCAGGTTACGAAGCAGCCCCTGAAGATTTGTTTGCCGCGCAACGGCAGATGCGCGAACGCGGCGAGGAGCTGCTGGCGATCTATCACTCCCATCCACGCGCAGTCGATCCCAGTCCTTCTGAAACAGACGTGCGGCTGGCCTATTATCCATCGGCTAAATACCTGATTATTGGCCTCGGTGGTCTAAACGCCGTGATCAGGGCTTTTTTGATTTCTGAGCGAGAGCAGCGGTGGCAACAGGTTGAGTATGAGATCGCAGACTAGTAAGATTAATGGCAAAGAGGCACAAAAGCACAAGAATTGACATAAACAAAACTTCTTCATTAATCGTTGACTAACTTGTGCTTTTAGCGGAGATGGAGAAAAAGAACAAATACGATACTAACCCGCTTGATCCGGATGTTGAGCGGAAGGCTGAGGAAGTTTGGGGTGAGCTCGGAGGTTCGACGCCGACACAGCAAGTCGGTGGCGCAACTCGCGAAGTCGGGAATTCACCTAACGAGGACGCGCGACGGAATGTCTACTCCGAAGCACCCACTCGTCATTTCGACAATCCGCCACTCGAAGCACCTTATCCGTCAGTATTTGTTCCACCAACCTACGCGCCTCCGGCGCAATACCAGTCGCGACAAAGCATCTATCAAGCCCCAGGCACCGCTGCTCCTCCAAATCCAAGATCAGTTGCCGGTATAGGAGTGCCGGAGCGTTGGGCAACGACGTTTGCCTACACTCCCGGTTACATCGGCCTTGTGATCTCGCTGCTTCAGCTGTTTCTGGTACCCCGTAAAGAAGGGAAGGTTCGCTTTCACGCCTCACAAGCTTTGGCTTTACAGATTGCTTTCCTGATTATTCAAACGCTGTTCGGTGTGATTAGCACGGTCACTGGCAGTTCGTTAGGCGGCACACTCTTCAAAATCGCGGCGTTTTTCTTCCTGCTTATCTCCATGCTCCGCGTTTGGAGGGGCGAACCACATCGTATCGCGGCGCTCGCGGAGCCGGCGCAATGGTTTAACGAGCACATCGAACCTCGCAATCGGGGGTAGTCCCCCGCCATCTGGCATTTTCATTGCATTACACCCGGTACAGGTCGGTTGGGCGCGATTTGTGCGATATTCACGAAGTGAAACCGGTCTTTGGCAGGTGTGTCTGCGTTTCGTTTTGGTGCATGACTCACGAAATGGGCTATGAAAATGCGGTATGCTGGTATCGGTGGAGGTAAGAAATCGATGTTAAAACGACAAACTTTAATTGCGTGGATAGCGCTGGTCGCGATCACCGTGATGCCGTTCTCGGCATTGGCGCAGACGCAAATCAAGTATCACAGCAACAAATACAGTATTCAGGACGACATCAAACTCGGGCGCCAGGCAGCGCAGGAAGCTGAAAGCCAGTTTCCATTACTGCGCGATCCAACAGTGGGAAGCTATGTCGAGGATGTCGGGCGCCGGCTCGTTGCCGCCATTCCTTCTGAATTTCAACATCCCGAATTCCAGTATTACTTCAAAGTCGTCAACGCGAGAGACATTAATGCGTTCGCGCTTCCCGGTGGTCCAATGTACGTCAACCGTGGAATGATTGAAGCGGCGAAGAGCGAAGGTGAGATGGCGGGTGTGATGGCCCACGAGATTAGTCACGTCGCTTTGCGACATGGTACGGCGCAGGCAACGAAGGGTCAGAAGTACAGCATACTCGGCGGCATTGCCGGTATCGCCGGAACGATTCTTGGTGGACCAGGCGTAGGTCAACTGGCGCAGGCGCCGTTTGCAGTTTATTTGCTGAAGTTCAGCCGTGAATATGAAACCGAGGCAGACATTCTTGGAGCTCGGATCATGGCCGGAGCCGGTTACGATCCTCGTGACCTCGCAAACATGTTCCGCACGATTGAAGCGCAGGGCGGCGGTAGTGGCGGTGGATTCTTAAGCAGTCACCCGAGCCCGAACGATCGTTATGCGCGCATCAACAGGGAGGCGCAGGCCTTGCGCGTTAACCCGTCAGGCTACAACGACTCGCGTGAGTTTGCGCGCATTCAGGAGCGACTGCGTGGTCAGGGTCGCGCTCCTTCGATGGAGGAGATTGCTCGCGGCGGACAGCGTTATCCAACTGGTGAACAAACCGGTAACTATCCGACGAGCGGCAATCCGCCGAGTGGACGCGTTTCATATCCATCGTCGCGTTACCAGAGCTATAACATCTTCAACGGTGGCGTGCAGGTAAACGTGCCGAACAACTGGCGTCAGGTCAATGATAACAATTCAGTCTGGTTTGTGCCGGATGGAGCTTATGGCTCGGTCAATGGTCAGGCTGTTTACACACACGGTGCGAGTTTTGGTGTAGCGCAAACGAATAATCGAAACCTGCAAAGTGCGACGCAGGAGTTGATTAATAGTCTCGCGCAGGGAAATAACAACCTGCGTATGAGTGGTGGTTACCAGCGAACAACGCTCTCGGGACGCACGGCGCTTTTCTCGAACCTGAGCAACGTGAACGAAGCAACCGGTCGTCCGGAGAATGTCCGCGTGATCACGACGCAGCTTCGCAACGGGCAATTGTTCTACATGATTGCCGTAGCGCCGCAGAATGAGCGTGGTTTTGAGAACGCGTTTCAGACGATCCTGCAGTCAGTGAGGATCAACGACTAAGACAAACCTATCCACAGATTACGCAGATTTATCTGTGTAATCTGTGGATGGCCTTTTTGCCTCCTGCCACAACTCTTCCAATTCATCAATCGACGTTTGATCAAACGGCTGCCCGCGTGTGTGCAACGCGTTCTCGATATATTCGAACCGCTTCCTGAACTTCCGATTCGTTAGCTTCAACGCGGCTTCCGGTTCGACCTGCATGTGTCTGGCTATATTCGTAGCGGCGAACAGCAGGTCACCAATCTCTTCACGAACACGCGCGTGATTGGCTTCGTCTTTGAATGCTGAGTGGTCCTTGATTGCAGTGCGCAGCTCCTCGATCTCTTCCTGCAGCTTGTCGAAGATATCGTCGACAGACTTCCAGTCAAAGCCAACGCGCGCAGCTTTGGTCGATAACTGATGTGCCTCCATCAACGCCGGTGCTTTGGATGAGACGCCGGTGAGCAATGAAGAATTCGTATCCTCGTTTTTGCCAGCCGCACGCCGCTCTTCAGCCTTCATCGTCTCCCAGTTCAGTAACACGGTCGCAGCATCGTCGGCAGTTACGTCCCCAAACACGTGCGGATGTCGACGCACCATTTTGTCGTGAATTGCCCCCGTGACGTCGTCGATTGTGAATTCATCGCGTTCCTTCGCGACCTGTGCATAGAAAACTATCTGAAACAGCAAGTCACCGAGTTCGTCGCAAAGTTCGCGCGGCCGGCCTTCACGCGCATCTTCGACGGCTTCGAATGCCTCGTAAGCTTCCTCGAGAAGCATTGGAGCAAGCGTGGCGTAAGTCTGTTCGCGGTCCCAGGGACAGCCGTTTGGCGAACGCAGGCGATCCATCAAGTTTATCAAATCGTTGAATGTCGCAGGCATGCACGTAGTCTAAAGTGCCTGTTAAAGAACCACAAAGGCGGCAACAAAAAAGTGGCGTTTTCGTGTTTTCGTGCCTTCGAGTCTTTGTGCTTTAATAAAGCCATGCAAGAGGACCAACCCACTTTCAAAGTTACTGATCGGCGTCTTTTCAATGCTGACGGAAGTCCACGCGACCTGCCTCCGGAAGAGAAGCCGGAGCCAAAAGTAGGAACGGCGCAGGAAGCAGCGGCAACAGCACCTGCTCCAGCGCCCGAGGCGATACCGGAGCCGGAAGTTCCGCCTGTCGCTACAGCTGAAGCGGCGCCCGAGGCGGAGGAGGAGTTTTCTGAAGAAGACCTCGCGGACGCGCGTGACCCGGCGAGCTTTGTCAGCTTTGTGATGTCGATCGCTTCGAATGCTGCGTCAGCATTGGGAATGATGGAGCATCCCGTGACGCACCAGCGCGAGGTTGATGTCGAACTGGGCAAGCACTGGATCGACATTCTCGGCATGATGCAGAAAAAGACCGAAGGGAATTTGACGCCTCAGGAAAAGCGAATGCTCGAAGGGCTGCTGGCCGACCTCCGGATGCAATACGTGTCGCTGGTTAACTCGCCTCAACAGGCGCGAAGATTTACCGGCAGCGACATTACTGGTGGAAGATGAAGCTCACCTTTTTAGGTACGGGAACTTCCACCGGAGTGCCGTCAATCGGTTGTGAATGTGAGACCTGCATTTCAGACGATCCTCGCGACAAACGTCTGAGAGTTTCAGTCATCATTGAAGAAGCTGGACGAACTGTGCTGGTCGATACGTCTGCAGACTTTCGCCAGCAGGCTTTACGCTTTGGTCTGAAACATCTCGATGCGGTTCTCATCACTCACTGTCACGCGGATCATATTTTTGGTCTTGATGACATCAGGCCGTTGAACTTTCGTTTCGGCGCCCTCGGCGTTTACGCAAACGAACGCGCCTGGGTAGATATCAAACGTATCTTCAAGTACATCTTTGAGCCGTCGCATTTTGGTGGAGGTCTGCCGGAAGTAATCCCGAACATTGTTACGCCGGGTGCGAGTTTCTGCATTGGCAAAGAGTTGGAGATCACGCCGCTGGAAGTGATTCATGGCCGTTTGCCCGTAATGGCCTATCGCTTCAACGATTTTGCTTATCTGACGGATCTCAGCGAGATTCCACCAGCGTCAGTCGAAGCTTTGCAGGGTTTAGATGTACTGGTGTTGGACTGTCTGCGCTTTAGAGAACATCCGACGCACTTGTGGGTTGATAAAGCGCTCGCGTACGTCGAACGGTTGAAGCCGCGCAGAACTTTCTTTACTCATATCGCCCACGACATCAAGCATGCTCGCGACTCCGCCAGACTGCCGGCAGGTGTCGAGTTTGCTTACGATGGATTGGTAGTCGAGTCATTGCCGATTGCCAATTGCCAATTGCCAATTTGACTCGTGGTTGACTCATAACAATTGGCAATCGGCAATCGAAAATTGGCAATTAAAAATGCGTCTCTTTCACGGAACTGACAACGCCGAGATTCAACGACCGACCGTGCTGACGCTCGGTGTGTTTGATGGTCTGCATCTCGGGCATCAGTTGATCATGCGCACCGTGGTTGAGCGTGCGCGTGCTGTTGGTGCGGTACCGACTGTCATCACTTTTGATCCGCATCCGCGTGCGGTATTACATCCCGAATCCGCGCCTCCATTGCTACAGACTTTCGATCAGAAGATCGAAGCGTTTGGCGTGCTCGGGATCGAGCAGACGATCGTGGTGCGTTTCACTAAACAGTTTTCATCAATTCGCGCCGCGGATTTTCTCAGCGATGTGGTCGTCGATCGGTTACACGCGAAGGAGGTTTATCTCGGGAAGGGCTTCGCATTTGGCCATGACCGCGAGGGAAACATCGATCTACTCAAACGCGTCGGGGCCGAGCTCGGCTTCGTTGCCGGTGAAGTGCCGGAGGTAAAACTGCGTGGGGCGCGAGTAAGTTCCAGCAAGATTCGTCAACTGCTCTCAGCCGGCCAGGTCAACCTTGCGAGACGTATGTTAGGCCGTCCGTACGGCGTAGAAGGCCGGGTTGAACGTGGCGCGGAAAGAGGTCATAAACTGGGTTTTCCGACGGCCAACCTCCACCCACACAACCGCGTCATACCCCGGAATGGCGTGTACGTCACGGGCACATTGATTGATGGCCAATGGCGTCGCAGCGTGACAAATGTGGGGCTGAGACCGACGTTCGCGGATGCAGTGGAACCTTCGGTCGAGACCTACGTAATGAACTGGGACGGCGACCTTTATGGCGATGTGGTGCGTGTTCGTTTCCTGTACCGTTTGCGCGACGAGCGGAAGTTTAATTCAGTAGACGAACTGAAAACGCAGATAACGAGGGATGTGGGGCGAGCTAACAGTTATTTCGAGCGAGCGGGCACGAAGCACATGCTCTCAGTGATTTAACGTTTATAAAATGACTTCAAATCAGGCATTAGTAAAAATAACTCCTACGAATGGGAATGGTAATGGACTGGCAGTCACTGCGCAGGCGCCTAAGCCGACGGCTCCAGTCCGACCTTTAACTGAAGAGCTGGTTGACGAGATCCTGAAGGGAAGAGACTTCCGTGGCTGGCTGCGTGCCGCAAAAGTTGCGCGCATACTCGGCCTCTTCTCACTTTACCTCTTCCTCGACACTTACGACGTAAGAGCGGATTTCAATCGACGAGCCGTGGCGCGACTGCGAGATCTCGCGCGTGACAAAGGCAGGCGTGCCCGACTCAAAGCCTGGTTCAGCGAACAACTCTACGCAGCCTTCGATCGCTTCATCCGTGTATTGCGGTACCTCGTGTTTCGCGGCGCGGAAGGTTCTGCGAAAAAACAGGCACGTCTTGTAAAGCAGGCTGCCTGGCTCCGAGAGTCGCTGATTGCTCTTGGACCAACTTTCATCAAGATTGGTCAGGCGCTCGGCACGCGCGCCGATCTGTTGCCGCTCGAGTATGTGAAGGAGCTGGCGACACTGCAGGACCAGGTGCCGCAGTTCTCAACCGCGGAGGCGTTCGCGATCATCGAATCGGAGCTTGGTCGCAGTCTGCACGAGAGCTACGTTGAGATTGATAGCGCACCAATCGCGGCTGCGTCTCTGGGACAGGTCTACCGGGCGCGACTCCACACGGGTCAGGAGGTTGCCGTTAAGGTTCAGCGTCCGAATCTCGAGTCGACTATCGCCTTCGACGTCGCGATTCTCTTCCGCCTTGTGAAACTGACAAATCGTTTCTTCCCGAAAGCGAATGAAAATGCTGACTGGGAGGGAATGCTGCACGAATTTCACTCGACCATCTTTGAGGAGATGGATTATGTGAAAGAGGGGCGCAACGCCGACAGATTTCGTTACAACTTTCGCACCTGGCGCGCTGTTCGAGTTCCAAAGATTTACTGGTCACACACGAACACGCGAGTGCTTACGCTCGATTTTATTCGCGGCACCAAGGTGGTTGACCTTGATGGTTTGCGAGCGCAGCGAATCTCGCCCGTTAAAGTCAATCGCTTATTGATTCGCTGTTATCTCAAGCAACTGCTTGAAGACGGTTTCTTTCACGCTGATCCGCATCCGGGAAATCTGCTCGTGATGGATAGCGGTCATCTTGCGTTCTTCGATTTCGGCATGGTTGGACGGATCGATCCGAAATTGCAGACGCAGATGATTGATGCGTTCTTCCACGTAGTCAGTCGCGACGTGCATGGTTTGGGGCAGGACATCATCGATCTGAACTTCCTGAAACCGGGAGTCGATCCGGAAACGGTGCGACCAGTGGTGGAGAGTCTCTTTACCCACTATCTGAGTCTCAAACTCGGAGAAGTGAACTTCAAGGAGCTGACTTACGATCTCGCCGAAGTGATCTACGAGTATCCGTTCCGTTTGCCGGCAAACTTCACATACGTCATGCGCGCGCTGATGACTCTCGAAGGAATTGGCGTGGTGACTGATCCTGGGTTCAGTTTCTTCGAAACGGCGAAACCGTTCGCGAAGGAGTTTATGCTCCGGCGTGAAGGGCGTTTGTTCCGCAAGATGATCTTCGACAAGTTGACCGGCCGAGAGAATGGAGACAGTCGTATTGCGTGGTCCAGGGTTTGGAAACTGACGAAGATGGCCGCGCAGATGTATTTCGAGAAGTCGTAGGTCCTATAAGTTCTATAGGACCTATTTACCCAACTGGCCTCTCACCGCGCCGTTCGGATATTCCTCATTGTGTACATTCACGTAATACTTGGCGGGGTTTTTGATGATGTCCATGATCTTGTCGCGCTCGAGCGTGGCGCAATCCTTGGATGAACCATTTGCCGGGGCGGTGAGCATCACGATTGGCGGACCGGCTTTGTCCACGGCGCCCTCGTGTATGTGAGCCGCGGTCGCAGTTCCAATCTTATCCACCGTCAACTCGTAACACACCTGACCTTTGCCAGGATTTAAGGTGATGGTTGCCGTGCCGGTTCCGTCAGGGTCGCCCGGGCCAGGGACTTCTGCGGGGCCGGTAAGCGTTGTTATAAGTGGTCGTCCACCTTGCTGTGGATCCTGGGCTGATAACACCAAACTGACTCCAGCCACGAATAGAATCAAGACAACCAAGCCAATTGATTGTTTCATGGTGTCCGTCCTTGTTTTGGGCGTCGAACTGCGGACGAGGAAGTTGCGCGTGAGAAATTACCCCACTTCGGGCTAAAAGCGGTTGTGATTCTTTGTCTTTTCTGTGGAAATGAAAAGGGGCGCCTCTTGGAGTGCGGTGACTTGTCACCGCTTTGGTATGTTTGTTAGAGACTCAATACCAAAGCGCCAACAAGTTGGCGCACTCCAAAGAGGCGCTCAGTGATTGGAACGCCTCTTTACCTGGTTGGTGCTTTTTCCCCGTTTGGGCCGGGGATGTTTAGCCGGTCCCGAAACAGGTTCATTAGTAGCAACGTGCCGATGCCGCCGCCACCCTCGTTGCCAGCGCCGCTCGCCATAACGTCGGGCGTGATGCGGACACCCTTCTCGCCGATGACCTTCAAGGTTTCAACGAGCGCGACACCTTGCGCACCCAGCGCGTTGACCTGCTCTCGATAAGCAACGCCCTGAGCCTCACCCATCAGACGAACCTTTTCAGCTTCTGCCCGACCCGTCTGCTGGATGTAGTGGGCCTCACCCTCGCCTTCGGCTTTACGCTGCTCAGCGCGTTTGCCCGCGATTTCGACACCAACAGTCGCAGCCACAAGATCTTTCTGATTGTCGGCATGCGATTTAGTCTTCTCGAGTTGAATGCGTTTCTCTTCCGCCTCGCGTTGAGCGTTGTACATGTTCTGACGCTGCTCTGCGAGAATCTTCTCGGTTTGAGTCTTCATCAACTCTTCCGGCAGATGGATGTGACAGATGAGCACGTTCACCACGTCGACGTGATATTTGAGCAAGTGTGCCCGCACGCGAGCTTCTGCGCGTTCCTGCTCTTCGTGTCGATTCTGCAGGTACGCCATCGCCGACGATTCAGAGGCCTGATTACGGAAGATCGAGTCGATCAGCGGATGCATCACGTTTTGAATCAAACGTTCGATGCCGCCAATCTTCGCGACCATGAACGGCGCGTCTTCGGGCTTCACACGAAACACGACGCGTACTTCCAACTGCATCGTGAAACCGTCTTTGGAAATTACCTCGAACGGATTGAACGTGTTGGCAACTTCACCGGCGGTCCATTCCACCGTTTGGTTAGTTGTCGGGATGACGATCGGGCTGATGGCCAGCGTGTTCACGTAGTAACGGCCTGGTCCAACAACGGCTTCCTGAATACCACGGTAACCTTCAGGAACCACGTATGCTTCGTGCGCCCCTTCGTCGAGCCGTCGATCCGCCGGGTCACCAGTCATCAGGTCAGCCTTGATCTGTTCGACAGTGCGATGATCGTCCATCATCACGTCGAGGCGAGTGGCTGATTCTTCAACCTGCTCCATCTCCTCACGTTCCATTCGTTCTCGCACTTTCGCAGCCATCTCACGTCTGACTTCCTCTGAAGGATCCTTGCCGACATTCGAGACGACAACTGCAACCTCACCGGGTTTAATCTCCTTTGCCGTCTCCGGAATGACTTTGAACAGCAGCGGATTTATGTAGTAGGTGCCAGGCAGCAGGATGTCTTTTTGGGGTCCACGCTGGCCACCCTTGCCGATGAATTCATGGCCATCCTGAAAATTGTCGTGACCGGCGAACGACTCCGCAACATAGTCGCGTGGATTCAGGGGAGCGCCGTCCAAAGCCTCAACGAGACCAATTTGATTCTCGTTAATGACAGTCGCGTCGAACAGGCGGACGTTAAAGAGACCCGGCTTGGCTTCATTGGAACCTTCAAGCGCTCCTGATTGCGTCAGGATGCGATAGACGCCCGGCGTCAGGATGTCGACCTGTGGTCCTTTTTGTCCGCCCGAAGCGATGAACTGCTCAGCGTCCTGGAAATTCCGATGGTCCGAGATAGCTTTACCAAGCAATCGACCAGGATCAAGTGCACCACCGTCAGCGGCAGTAATCACGCCAACCTTTCCTTGCGGTACGAGGGTCGCTTTCGCAATCGAAACGCGAAACAGGTAAGGATGGATGGGCCACAAGCCCGGAGGAAGCGTTCGTAGCTGAATACCTTTTACTCCCCCACGTTTGATAAACGCGATTGGATCCTGGAAGTTGTTATGAGCATTTTGTGCGCGGTCTGGTGCGAAGATCCGACCCGGAGGCATCGGCTCACCGTCAACAGCTTCGATAACGCCGAGCTCGTCTGCGCCAATCTCGATCAGAGGCACTTTCCGAACGACTTTCTCAAACGGAAACTTGATCAGATGCAAGCCTGGCTTTAGGACGTCGGCTTGAATACCAACTTCTCCTTCAGTAGCTACCACTCTTCCCGGTGGCATTTTTGCACCCAGGTACCTTCGTTCCTTGATCGCAATTTCAGTTGCGCCGACGTTAACGAAGATTCGGTTCACGATAATGAGGAAGATAATCAGAAGAACGAATGCTCCGATGAGCAAGGGGATTATCGTTGCGATATCAAAGTTTTCCATGGCCTTTCTCTTTCAAAGTTCAACTTGATGCAAGTTGATGGTTAGATCGGGTTAGTTGTGGATTCAAGTTCGCGATTCGCGGTGGAAAGCGTCTCTTTCAGGACAAAGCCAGCTCCTGACGTGCGAGTGCGAGATGATAAAACCCAGTATTGACTATTGAGAAGCGACTGAAGATCACGCGCTGATAAGTCTGAGAGGCTGCCATCTCTCCAGGACATCAATACCAGTTCAATTGCTCTGCCGTAGTTCTTCGCATCATCAGAAAGCGCTGCTGCGTGCAGCAGGTTTGCGGTTGAGTTTTTATTAGGCGACTGTTGAAAAGATTTAATTGCCTTGATCGCCTCCTGAAACGTTTCTGCGTCTACTTTCTGGCCTTTGTCGGAAAGCTCCTCACTTACCGGGGCCCTAAGCTGGTTAACAGCGACGTCGGAAAACAGATTCCGTAATTCTGGAGGTGGAGGCAACTCGTTAGATTGAGATGTGTTCGCAGGTTTCTGCCAAAAGTAGATGGCGATTGCGATTAAAGCGAAAACCAAAACCGAAGTAATTAGAAGGGTGACCATCGCGGTCCGGCAAGGCTTCGGAAATGCTGTTGGAGCGTTTGCCGAGTAATTTAGTTATACGCCTGTCCGTATGAAAAGTTCAAGAAGCTGCCGGCAGTTTCACGCAAAGGCGCAAAGAGCAAAACCAAGGTCGCAAAGTGGTTTGGTTCTTTGCGCCTTTCTTTAAAACTTTGCGTCTTTGCGTGAAAAACGACCCCTATTTGAAGCCTAAAGCATTGAACAATAATGGGTAAGTTGCGAGAGACTGGGCGCGGTACTGGGGCCGGAAGCCGAACAAAATCACGCGGCCTTTGCCCATTGTCACTTCGACCAGGGCCGCCTTGCCTTTGATTAAATCGCCGCCCAGCAGCCAGCCCGAAAGCAGCGGGTCTGTGTCCAACGGGTACGACGCGACTATGAGCACGTTCGCCGCCGGCACACTCGAATTTGGATCGTTAGTCACTTCAAAGACAGGTGAATCTTCAGCCCAAGCGATTGTCTCTTCGGGCATTCCCTTCGCCAGCGGGTGCGACGTGTCGAGTTTGATTCGCAGGATCGATCCGGGAACGTAGAAATCTGTTCGCGGCAAACCGGCGACGACATTGCGAAGCGGTAGTTTGAATTGCTCGATCGCAAAGTTGGACGAACGATTCAGAAAGATCAGTGTGCCACCTGTTTCAACAAAGTCGCGCAGGTTCTTAACACCTTCTGGACCAAGGCCGCCGGTTAATTCGGGCGGCATTGCGCCAGTGCGATAACCCTCGAGCAAAGTACGCGCTGGTTGATCCGGTATTAGGATCGTGTAGTACTTCACTGTGAGACCTGCTGATGGTTTGTAGATAGTGATACCTGCGCGCAGCTCTTTGTCGCCAAGCACCCCATAAGATTTTTTCTGCGAGTCAAGTATCCACCTGGTCCAACCCTCATCCTGGCTGGGCACCGACGAGTGGTAAAGCGCCGGCTGATTTCGTCCCGAGCCAGTTTCGTCTTCCCCAATCGATCCGGATAGCGTTGTTGGTCCACGTGAATATCGGAATGGCGCTTTAACTGGATAGACGGTGACGCCCATCAACAGAGGTAGTGTATGCGCCGTTACATCGTATGGGGCAATCGGATGTCCAGCGGCATCTCGTAGATTTGGATAACGCTGAACTTCTAACAGCGCTTTTGCAAAGGCTCCATAGGGTTGGTCCAATCTCACTAGAGTCGTTCCTTCAGGAAGCTCGCGGGTGCCGATCTTGAATTTGGTGCCAATATCGGATGTATGAACTTCAACACCGCCCGTTTCGAGAATACCCGTTAGGTTCCGGGCGTTTTTTGAAGGTTCGATCAGATAACCGAAAAGCTCGCCCGGTCGCCGTGGACGCACTGCCTCCTTTCCAATTGCATAAAAGCGTCGCAGCCATTGCTCGCGATTCACGGCCGCATGGTCCAACAGGAGAAACGCGGCAGTGGTCATGTACTTCGTAATGTCGCTCAGGTGCCATTCGCCACCACGCCACACTGGTCCAAACTTCGGCGATTCCTTCTGCGGATCGTAACCTTCACGCGAACGCAGCTCTTCAAACTTCAACGTCATCGGCGTAGCGATTCGCGCCGAGGCTGTCTCAGACAAGATTCGCACGCCCCCGTGGTAATGCGAATAGGCACGCGCGGGAGTCCACGCGTCGTAGGTGGAATTAGTCGTGATGCCTTCGAAGCCTTTGGCGCGCATTTCGGTAGCCATCCAATTGCCGAGTTCCGTATAACCCTGCACGATCGCGCGCGGTACATTTGGTTCGACCGGTTGCATGTATGGCGGCAGGAAGAGACGTGAACCCAAAGCACCCTGTTGATGAATATCGTGCACGATCTGTGGATGCCACTTGTTGTGAATATTGTCGACCGTGATTTGCGTCTCCACTTGCGTGAACGCATACCAGTCGCGATTGTTATCGTGACCGGTGTACTTGTGATAAAGCTCTGGAGGATCTGTTCCTTCGAAAGGCGTGCCGAGTGTTTTGTCGTACCAGTTTTTGACGATGTCTACACCGTCGGGATTCAGCGATGGGACCAGCAGAATGATCGTGTTGTCGAGAATCTTTAGAATCTCGGGTTCGGTTGACGAAGCGAGCCTGTGTGCGATCAACATGCTGGAGAGATACGACCCAACTTCGGTTGAGTGGATTCCACACGTGATCAGGACGATGGTCTTGCCACGACGAATCAGTTCCGCTGCCTTGCGATCGCGTGTTGCCAGTGGGCCGAGTTTGCGCGGATCGGCAAGCTGGTCCTGAATCTTCTTGAATTCTTCCAGGCGCGCCAGGTTTGCCGCTGTGCTGATGGTCGCCATCACAAACGGCTTGCCCATCGTAGTCGTGCCAAGCGTCTCAAAGTTTATTCGATCGCTGGCGCCATCAAGCCGTTGAAAATAATCGACCACCTGATCCCAGGAAGCGAGTTTTCGATCCTCTCCCGGCGTGAAAGCGAGGACTTCTGCCGGCGTCGGAATCTTTGTTTGGCCGGTGGCAAAACCAGTCGCTAGAAAAAGAAGCAGCAGTGTTAGGGTTAAAGTGCGCATGGGTGTGCAGCAGTTTATCAAAAACTGTAGGGGCGGCCCTCCGTGGCCGCCGTGGTTTTGATCGGATTCGCCGAATCCGAGGATGCTGCTTCTTGAACCCTGTGCTCAAAGCCAGGGGCGGCCACGGAGGGCCGCCCCTACAGTACGTACCGCGGCGTCCGATGGGCGAAGGCAACCAAGATCCATCTGATGGGTTCCAAACGACTGTATTTGCCTGTAAACACGCTTGCCGAGCGCGAGCGGCCCGTGTAAAGTAGCGGCGTTTTCAAACCCCTGCGCACTCCCCGTTCTACAAAACTTGTTGGAGGTCAAACCGGATGTCTTCTGAAAGCGTCGGTGCGAATGAGTTTCCGGACGTAGCCGGAGTTAAAGCTGGTTACCCTGAGAATCCGTTACTAGCCAATTTCCGGCCCTATATCCCGGCCAATACGCATGTACGTGAACTCACTGCACTTCCTCTCATCATCGGTACGTTGCTGGGAATGGTTTTCGGCGCTTCGTCCCTGTGGCTGGTCCTGAAAGTGGGACTGACGGTCAGTGCGTCTATTCCTGTCGCGGTAATCTCAATCTCGCTGTTTCGCCTGCTTGGGAAAGTTGGCGTACGCGACGCTACCATCCTTGAAAACAACATCGTGCAAACGGCCGGCTCAGCCGGGGAGTCGATTGCTTTTGGTGTCGGCGTGACGATGCCCGCCATCATGATTCTGGGATTCGACCTGGAGTTCACACGCGTCATGCTAGTTGCGGTGATGGGTGGACTACTGGGCATCCTGATGATGATCCCGCTGCGTCGTGCGCTCATCGTTCAACAGCACGGAATCCTGAAGTATCCCGAAGGAACGGCTTGTGCCGAAGTATTAAAGGCCGGCGCGTCAGAAGAATCGCGAGCTGCTGCGGACCCGACGTACAAAGCGAAGGCTGGTGAAGCAGACGAGGCCACCTCAGGCGCAAAGACGATCTTCACCGGGTTCGGCATCGGACTCCTTTATCAAGTTGCAATGGCTGCACTGAAGCTATGGAAAGATGTTCCCAGCAAAGTCTTTGGTGCACCTTTCAAAGCAGGATCACTGGCGGCTGAAATCTCACCGGCACTGCTCGGAGTGGGCTACATCATTGGCCCACGCATCGCATCTATCATGTGTGCAGGTGGTGTGCTTGCTTATCTGGTCCTGATACCGGCGATCAAATTCTTCGGTGAAGGCATGACCACTGCACTTCCGCCGGGCACTGTACCTATCAGTGAGATGGAGCCCGACGCGATTCGCGGCGCGTATGTGCTTTACATCGGCGCCGGCGCCGTGGCGGCAGGCGGAATCATAAGTTTGTTCAGATCACTACCGACCATCTGGCACGGCTTGAAAGGTGGACTAAGCGATCTGCGTGGCGGTCAGGCTGCCGGCTCGAATGTGCCGCGAACAGATCAGGATCTGTCGATGAAGGTGGTCGCGGGCGGTGTGCTTGTACTTATCGCGATGATAATGATCCTGCCGCAACTCCACCTTCAGTTCAATCTTCTTGGCGCAGTATTGATCATCGCCTTTGGTTTTCTGTTCGTAACTGTCTCCTCGCGTTTGACTGGTGAAATCGGATCGTCGTCGAACCCGATCTCCGGTATGACGGTCGCCACGCTGCTGCTGACGTGTCTCATCTTTTTGATCGTCGGCTGGAGTGGTTCTACTTATTACGTGACGGCACTTTCAATCGGCGGCCTCGTCTGTATCGCTGCTTCAAACGGTGGTACTACGTCGCAGGACCTCAAGACTGGTTTTCTAGTAGGTGCAACGCCGAAGTACCAGCAGATCGCCATCCTCATTGGCGCACTTGCGTCGGCATTGATTCTGGGACCAATTCTGCTCCGGCTTAACGACCAGAGCACGGTTTACGTGCCGCAAACTACCTTCAAAGCGGTGACGGAGTCGAAGCAGGTCGATGGCACTGCCCTGGCTGCCCTTCCGGCGTTTAATGAAGAAGTGAAGCCTGTCGGCGGAGGTAACTTCCGGTTACTGAAGTATGAGGCAGGAGCTACGACAGTGGCCGGGCTTGAACCGGGCGAGTATCTCGTGGACGAGTCAGGGAAAGTCGTACAGAAGGTTGAACGTAACTTCCCCGCAACTCTCCGCCCTGACACCTCAAATCTCGGTCCACCAGAAAAAGTGAAGGGTGGACTTGTCGTACCCGACAACAACGAGTATCCAACCTGGCACAAGATCGACGAGAAGAATGGCCCTCCAGGAAAATATCTCATAGGCGCCGACGGTGTGCCGAAATACTATGTGGATCCTGGAATCAACGGCACACATCGCACCGCGCCAGATGGCTCGTCTGTGACAAAGTACGATGCGCCTAAGGCAACGCTGATGTCCTACATCATCAAGGGCATTTTGAATCAGCAGTTGCCGTGGGGCCTCGTACTGCTGGGCGTGATGATTGCCGTCGTGCTCGAGATGGCCGGCATTCCTTCGCTTGCTTTTGCGGTCGGCGTCTATCTGCCCCTGTCATCGTCAAGTCCGATTTTCCTCGGCGGCATGATCCGCTGGCTGGTCGACAAATACCTGCGCGTTAAGTTCAAGGGCAGAAAAATGACAGAAGAGGAGTTCGTTGCTGAAACTGATAAGAGCCCGGGCGTGCTGATGGCCTCAGGTTACATCGCCGGTGGTGCATTGGCCGCAGTGTTCATTGCCTTCTTCGCCGGTGTCTGGAAAGAACGCAGCGACCTGGTCGAGCATTGGTCCAGAGATAATAACCCGTTCTTTAATGGCCCATGGTCCAACGTGTTATCGTTGCTGCCTTTCCTACTCCTGATGATTATTCTTTATCTCGTGGGACGTGAAAAGCTGCTTGCTTCGAAACAAGGCCGACCGTAGTCGACTCACGTGTGTTAACCTTCATTCAAGGGCGCGCTGCTAATCCGGGGCGCGCCTTTTCAAATAACAGAGGTGCCATCTTGAAACTGCTCAGAGTCCCAACGCTTTGCGGCGCGCTGTTGCTTGCGGTGTTCACAGGTTTCACAACCACATTCGCCCAATCTCCGCAGCGCTCGCCAACCGACACCATGCGCGATTTCTATCGCATGATGCGCGAAAAGAAGTATCGGGAAGCGTTTGGCATCTCGATCTACAAGCAGGCGATTGAAGGGCTCTCAACCGAGGAATTCAACGATCTAAAAACCGATTTCGACAAGATGGCGATTGCCGTCAGCGAGAAAATTCCGGAGAAGGTCGATATTACTGGTGAACAGATCAGCGGCGACGTTGCGACGGTATTCGTAAAGGTGGTCGATGCCGATGGGAAGGACCGGATTGAACCGGCTTCGCTGATCAAGATCGATAACGTCTGGGTTGTTGGCGACAGGGAAAATCTGGAGCTTGTCAAAAAGGCCGGCAAGAAGTTTTTCTTTGAGACTCGCATCAGCGCCCACCACAGTGATGTTCAGGACATGTTGACGCGCATCACACTCGCGCAAGTCGCCTACAGCCAGAGCCACAACGGGCAATTTGGAAACATGGCGGAGCTCATCGCCGCCGGATTTATTCCCAAAGACCTCGAAGGTGTCGAGTCAACCGGCTACCGCTTCCAGGTGGTCCGTCCTGCGGACGGCAAGTCGTGGTACGCGACGGCCGAGCCAGCTGAGTATGGCCGCTCGGGCCGCCTTTCGTTCTATCTGGACGCTTCGGGTGTGCGTAGCGCCGACGCTGGTGGAAAACCCCTCGTCGTAAAAAATTAAACTATTGCGCCATTCGGAGCAGGTTTTCTAGAATGTCATTGCGACCGGCCCCCAATCGCTTCCCGATCTGTGCCCTGCCTCAATTGTTAGCGGCTTCAAACAATGTCGGAATTGCCCCGCAGAATTGTGTCACGACTACGCCGTTTCGTTGGCAACCGGCGGCATTCTAAGCGTGTGCAAGCCCGTCTGAGTTTCACTTTAAGCCTGTCAGATCCGCGCCAGAGTTCGAATGGATACCGCCGTCTGCCTTCTCTTGATGGTCAGACATTGGATGTAAGTGCGACCGGATTGGCGCTTGTTGTACCCGCTATTCGGATTGGCGAACACTATCTCGCCGGCGACGAGCGGAAGCTTCACGTCAAACTCGACTTACCGGCTGGACCGGTTGAGATGAGAGTGGCGACGGTGCGGTACGAGAGCCTCGAGGATGGAACAGGGTACTTGATTGGAGCTCGAATTTTGGAGATGAGTGAGTCCGATCGGGCCAATTTTGACAAGTACGTCGCGAGTTCGTCGCCCACCAACCTGATGCTTAGAGTTTCCCGCGAAGACGCAGCGGCGCAACGAAGAAACGCTTTCCTTATGCGTCTTTGCGTCTTGGCTTTGCGCCTTTGCGTGGAAACCCTCATTCGAACTGAAGGTTCCAAATGCCTCAGGGACGTGGAAGTTTGGTTCTTCAGTCCCGGTTGGCAGCCACGCGAGATAACGCTCAGGGGCTTCCGGACCAACGCAGCGAAACAGGTTCACGCGCCATGAATCGCCGGGCGTTGGTTTCGGAATAGCTTCACTCCACGGAATCCTCATCCCGACCAGCAATCGTTCCTGCTCCAGTCTTGCGGCTGTCTTGAAGCCGGAAACGAAGTTCCAGTCAGTTTCTCTGCCTGAAGGTTTCACGGTGATTCCGAGGTCGATCCATTCGCCGGTGGGAGCTGCCTCAAACTCGAAATAGTGTGAAGGATTCGCTGCGTCGGGCGCGAGGAAGATTTCGCACACGTCACGATCCCATAATCCGAGTGTCTTCTGATCAGTTTGCGGATTGTCCGAGACGATCAACGGCTCACGCTGCACGCCAAGGAAGCGAACGTGAAGCCCTTCATCAGACCAGCAAATCCTCGCTTCAGCGTGACGATCTGGTACAGCGGGTTCGCCGGACCAGTAATGCTCAATCGTGATCGGCTCGCACTGCTGCCAGATCTGGCTATCGAAATCTGATTCGCTGACTGGGAAACTTGCGTGACGAGCGATGATTAAAGTCATGGTAACCGAAAAGTCAGCTTCACAGGATTTACAAGACTGGACCAGGATTTACATGTTAATCCTGAAAAATCTTGTGAATCCTGTGAAGCAAACCGGAGAAGACCTAACCTCCAATGGATTTTAATCCCTCCAGACAATCACTTATTAGCTTCTCCGGATCGTCGTTATGAAAGACTTGGGCGGTCGTTCGTTTGCCGAAGCGCTGCAACAGGTATTCAGATTCGTCCGCCACGCCGCCAGTGCCCGTTAGACAGCCGATGATTTTTCCCTCGTCGTGCGCAATGGTGAACTCGTTGAGTGAACCCATCGCGCCGGCGATGAACACCACGATGTCGCACGATCTGACCAGCACGACGTTTCGCCCTTTCAACCCAAATCCCGTGTAGATCAACGCATCGCACGCATCCGTCGGCAACTTGTACAGTTCGCTGTGTTCGCGTTCATTGCTTCCCGGCGAGATCCCGATGTGAAACGCACCCGCTTCGTGCGCTGTTTTTCCGACGACATAGACAATGCCGGTGGTCGCGCCGGTACACAGCACAACATCCTTGCTTGCGATCGTTTGTGCGAGACGTTCGGCCTTGGCTACGAGTGTGTTGCCAGTCTCCAGACGCGCACTCTCGGATGCCGCCGATCCCATAACTCCGACCTTGATTCGCATATCAGCCATTACTCTACAGAGGTATGAACCACTTGTTGCTCGCGGGCGTCGTCCATTCGTATCGTCCGTGCCGTCTCACGTATCGATCGGTTCCACCAGCGCCGAGTCAGAAACCACGCAACACCGGGAAGCAAAAATATGAGGCCGACACCGACCGTGACCGTCCGCGGCGACATGCTGAACCGCGTGAGCAATTCACCGGTAACATAATTTGATGCCGCCATAGTCAACGTAACAAGCGCCAGCTCTGCCGCAAAGACACGTCCACGGAAATTATCGACTACTTCTTTTTGCAATATCACGGTGGAGAAAACCCACAGAATGCTTCCACCACAATGTGCGATTCCAAGCACGACAAGGGCGAAGATGAAATTTGTTGCGCGACCGAAGGCAATGTAAAAAGCGCCGCCGATGAGAAAGGCAATACCGATCCAGGCTTGCATGCCTTTTGTCCCCGTCACCGGAAAGGCGTCTAGCTACGAGCGGGCCAATGGCGGTGCCGATTCCACGCGCAGCGAATAGTACACCGATTCCGCCGCCGGCATTCTTGCCCATCGGAAAGATCCGTTCACCAAACACCGCTAATAGCGTGAGTATTCCTCCGCCGAGTCCCCAGGCAGGTTTTACCAGCAATGCCGCAAGCACTCTGGGACGATCTTTGACGTACTTGATTCCCTCGATCGTCTCGGTTATTCCCAGTAATCGACCCAACGATACCTTTTGTCGCTCACGTTTCGGACGTTTGGGAACACGAATGCTGGCGATCAGGACTGCGGATAAGATGTAGCTTGCTGCGTCGAGAATGAAAGCGGCATCAGTTCCGAGCGTGCTGGTAATCAGACCTCCGATAGCCGCGCCGAGAGTGAGCATTGCCGACCAGGTCACCGAAGATATCGCGTTTGCAGTAACTAGCTCACGAGGTTCCACGATCGATGGAATTGCCGCCGTTTTCGCGGGCTCGAAAAATGTAGAGAGTCCTAACTGCAAAACAGTGAGCACATAAATTAACCACAACTGATCGGCACGCCGCACAAAAAGAAAACCCAGCACAACGACCGCGCGCAAGATGTCGGAGATGATCATGATGCGTTGACGGCTAAATCGATCAGCGATCACACCCGAAATCGGTCCGAAGAAAAAACTCGGAACAAAACGCGCGACCAGTAGCAAACCTACATCGCGACCCGACCCAGTTAGTTGAAGAATGAGCGTGTAAAGCGCGAGCGTGTCGAGCCAGTCGCCCATTTGGCTGACAACCTGACCAAGCCACAGTTGTCTGAAGCTGCGATTGCGGCGCAGCAGATCAACGTAGCCAACCTGCTTGTTGACGGCTTCCATGTAGTTTGAATTGAGCGTCTCTTTGGAGTGCGGGGGCCTGGCGCCGCTTTGTTATCGATAGCGCCAGATCAAGGCCAAAGCGGCGTCAGGCCGCCGCACTCCAAAGCTAGTTTATCAGCTTGACTGAACTTCTCAATCTGACCTGTCAGAATGGAATAAAGCGAGCGACTTGATCGAGAATACGCGGAAATTCGCGCGGCACAGCAGTTGAGAAGTAGGACAGCGCGGCGAAGAAGCCTACAGGCTTCGCGGGCTCTCCGCACGGGGTCCGTAGCCGCACAGTTCTATGACGACAACAAGTCGTGAGACATCTCACCCAGCACGGCAGCCCGCCCGACAGGGGCTGCCACTTGCCCAATTCGCCGGAGACAGATCTGAGTTGCTCCCAGTTCTGTCTCCGGCAGCTTCATTGCGCGAGTTATTGACCCAGTGGTGGCACGCGAACCAGTTATGGGTCGCGTGGATGTTGCTTGTTGTTCCGCTTGTGCTCGAACTGATCTACGGCACGTTTCTTTTGCCTTATCTCATTCTCACTCCGATTTCCATTCTTGCAACTTATCTTATCTATCGCAGTGCTCGATCGCGTTTGCAATCAAAGACAAACGAGGTCGAAGCACTGAGCCATCTTCATCTCGCGACGGCCGAAGCTCTCGCCACCGCGATCGATGCAAAAGATCAAACAACACATTGTCACGTTCGGCGCGTGCAGATTTATGCGGCGGGAATGGGTGAGGTGTTCGGGCTCGGTGCGGATGAAATAGCTGCGTTGAAAGCAGGTGCGTTGCTTCACGACGTCGGCAAACTGGCAGTACCGCCGCACATTCTCAACAAGCCTGGGCCTCTCACTCATGCAGAGTTTGAGAAGATGAAGATCCACACGGTTGTTGGCGCCCAGATTCTCGGTCGTGTGGATTTTCCATATCCGGTTATTCCGATCGTCAGGCATCATCACGAACAGTGGGACGGCCGCGGTTATCCCGACAGACTTCGCGGCGAACAAATTCCGATCACAGCACGCATTATTTCAGTGGTCGATTGCTTCGACTCGATTCGCGAAGATCGACCGTTTCGACGCGGCATGACGCTCGATGAAGCGACTGCGTTGTTGCGTCGAGGTGCGGGAATCCATTTCGATCCGGTCGTGGTGGAACAGTTCATTAAGAACCTGCCACGATTCGACGGCCAGATTGCAAAGCTGGGGCTTCAACATCAACCTATCAATTACTCGAGCGAGCCTCCGATTCAACTCAGTGAAGTGGACATGACTCAGACTCGTGAGCGTGGTTCCTACATCGCTTACGATCAGATCAAGAAAGCACATCGCGAAGTGTACGCGCTGTATGAGATCGCGCGTACGTTTGGGACTTCGCTCGACGTTGAGCACACACTCGAGATTCTCGTTGACAAGGTGGGCCACGTCGTACCTTTCGATACGTGCGTTGTCTACTTCTACGACGAGAATAAAGGCTATGCATCGGCGCGACACGTCGTCGGCAAAAACATTCAGAAGTTAGCAGGACGTTGTATTGCGCTCGGCGAAGGCGTCACGGGCTTTGCGCTCGCGAATCGCAGCGCCGTGAATCAACTTCATCCGAGTCTTGATTTCACGGATATTAATCCTGAAGCAGGGATCAAGTACCGTTCGATGGCGTCGTTGCCGTTATTCAAGGACGATCTTTTGCTAGGGGCGCTGTCGGTCTACTCGAATGATCTGGAGCAATACACCGACGATCACATGCGATTGCTGGAGACTGTGACACGTCTCGCTTCAGACGCACTCGGAAATGCGATGCAGCATGCTGAGGCTGAGTCGAATGCGTTAACTGATCCGCTGACGGGTCTGCCCAACGCGCGTTATTTGGCTTTGCGTTTTGAGGAAGAAGCGGCACGTGCACGACGCACAGATCGATCGTTTCAGGTGATGATGCTCGACCTCGATGAGTTTAAGAACGTAAACGACACGTACGGTCATAAAGTTGGAGACAGGGTGTTACGCGAAGTGGCCAACCTGATTCAGGGACAGTTGCGCGAGTATGATTTCCTGGCGCGTAACGGCGGCGACGAGTTTGTGGCGCTCGTGCAGGAAGTTGTGGGCGCGCAGGTTGAGGACCTCTGCATGCGTATCGAGAGTGCTGTTTCGAAATTCTCACTGCCGGTGAGCAAGAACCGCTCTGCACACGTCGGAATCAGCATTGGCACCGCGACATTTGGCGTTCATGGCGAGACTTTGGACCAATTGGTAGTCGCCGCCGACAACGAAATGTACCAGATGAAATCTACTCACCGCCTCGGAATCACCAAACCTTCGATAGACTACACAGACAACGCCAATACATCTGCGTAATCTGTGGATAAATCTTGACATAATCCTCACTCATCGCTTTCAATCGCTCAGAGGCGTGTCTTCACGACGTGCCCTGCTGAAAGCATGGTAGCTCCCGCCGAAAATCACAGCGCAACACTTTTAATAGTTGATGACGACGCGGCCGCGCGCGACAGGCTCCGCGAAATCTTCGAGACGGCCCAGTATCGTGTTGTGACTGCCACCGAAGCAGCATCGGCATTGCGTGTGCTGAAAGGTGTGCGCTGCGACCTCGTCGCACTCGACCTAGAGATGCCGGGCGTCGATGGACTCGCGCTTTGCAAACTGCTCCGAGCACAGCCGACCACGAGCAAGTTGCCAATCATCGCGCTTTCGGAAAGTGACGATGAAGCACGCAAAGTACAGGCATTCACGGCCGGTGCCGACGATTACATCACCAAACCCTCAACGCCAGGGGAACTGTTAAGTCGTGTCAGCCTGCACGTGCGGACCTCGCAACGCGAGTGGGCGCTGATTGGCAGCAATCGCGAGCTTCGGTTCTTATCGGATATCGGTCGGGGGCTGCTGCGCGCGCTCGAACCCGAGCAGCTAGTTCGACGTGTCGCGGGAGCGACGTTCGAAGCGATTGACGCTTCGATGTGCGCAGCGTACGTGACTGTCGGTCGCGATAAAAACGTGATGTGCGTGTTTGATCGCGAGGGCAGTGCCGATGATTCGACTTTGCTCGACCCCGACGCGATGCAGCTTTGGTTGCGCTCGGCCGAGTCGGCAAACTCGTTTTTGATCACGGAAAAGAGTTCGTTTTTGCTTCGTGACGATGATCACGCGGTGGAATATGTATCGCCGTTTCGGTTTGCGGGACGATCGAAGGGGGCGCTAATCGTTGCGTTTGATCGTCGCGAGGAATGCGGTGAGACGGAGCGACGTTTGATCGAAGCAGCGGCGCAACAGACGTCGCTGGCCGCACACATCTGTTCGCTCTACCAGGCTGCACGAGATACGTCTGTAAGTCTGGCGCGAGAGGTGGAAAGACGAACGGCGGAGAGTGAGGCGCAAAGAAGATTCATCGAAGCGATTGTCGATAGTCTGCCGTTGTCGCTTTATGCAATCGATCGCGAGTATCGAGTGGTTGCGTGGAACCGAAATCGCGAACTCGGCGAGCTCGGTATTCCGCGTGGTTCGGTGCTCGGCAAGAATGTTTTCGAGGTGCTCACGCGACAACCACGTGATGTGCTGGAGGAAGAATTCGCGCGTGTGTTTGAGAGCGGCGAAATCGAGCGCATCGAACAGGAGACACCATCACCAAACGGCGACATTCGTCACTGGGTCATCAGCAAGATTCCGATGTGGGCCGACAACACCGGCGAGGTAAGTCACGTCATCACTGTTGGCGAGGAAATCACGGATCGAGTGGAGGCAAATCGCGCTATTGCGCGAGCTGAGAAACTCGCTGCCGTTGGTCGCCTTGCAGCGGGCGTGGTCCATGAAATCAACAATCCGCTCGCGACGATTTCAGCGTGCGCCGAATCACTCGAAGCTCGTGTGAATGACGGCGAGTTCGACGGCTCACCAGGGCTTGAAGATCTGCGCGAGTACCTCGGGCTGATTCGCAGTGAGGCGTTTCGTTGTAAGAGCATCACAATGGGGTTGCTCGATTTCAGTCGGACACGAACATCAGACCACGTGATCATCAATCTGGTAGACGTGATTCAATCGGCTGTCAGGTTGTTATCGCATCAGAAACGGAGTTCTGCAATCACGTTTAAAGTCGATATCGCCGATGATTTGCGTCCTGTTTCAGGCGATCCTGGGCAATTGCAACAAGCCGTCATCGCCCTCGCGACCAATGCGCTGGACGCGATGGGTGAGAGCGGAGTGCTAACAATAGTTGGGCGCAATGAGGACGAGACGGTAGTGGTTGAAGTGAGCGACACGGGCGTCGGAATCCCGCCGGAAAACCTCCCCAAGATCTTCGAACCATTCTTTACGACCAAGGAAATAGGGCGAGGAACTGGTCTCGGACTGGCCGTATGTTATGGTATCTTAACCGAGCATGGCGGCACTCTTGACGTGCAATCAACAGTGGGAGCAGGCACCACTTTCACGATTACCCTTTCCACAGTCAAGCTAAGCGAGGAACAGACAGGTTGAGTGAGCAGCAACAGCAGGCACGAATTCTGATCGCAGAAGACGAGGCTAACCTCCGACTTGTTTTGCAGAAGGAATTGGAGCGGCTGGGTTATCGTGTTCAAGCCGCGCCTGACGGTGAGGCCGCACTGCGCAAACTCGAGGAGAGCAACGTCGACGTGTTGCTGTGCGACATCAACATGCCGCGCATCGACGGTATGGAGTTGCTGCGGCGCGTTCATCAACGGCCTAATCCGCCCGAAGTGATCATGTTGACAGGACAGGCGACGGTGGAAACCGCTGTCGAAGCGATGAAGCTTGGCGCTTACGACTATCTAACCAAGCCCTACAGCATTACTGAACTCGACGTTCGTGTGAAGCAGGCTGCTGATAAGCGCAGACTGCGAGTGGACAATTCTCGTCTGCGTGAACAACTCGCGCGGCAATCGGCGCTGCCCGAGATCGTTTCGGTGTCGGAGTTGATGAAGGAAGCGATCCGCTTGATCGAGCGCGTGGCGCCATCTGAAGCGTCAGTGCTGATCACGGGCGAATCCGGAACCGGTAAAGAGCTCGTGGCCCATGCGATTCACCGCCTTTCGAATCGCGCTGACTCTTCGTTTGTAGATCTGAACTGTGCTGCGTTTCAGGAGTCTCTGCTCGAGTCGGAATTGTTTGGTTATGAAGCCGGAGCGTTCTCAGGAGCGAAGGGCAGAAAGCTTGGTCTGATCGAACTGGCGGACGGCGGGACTCTGTTCCTCGATGAAGTAACGGAGCTGCCGGCGCAGTTGCAGGCGAAACTCTTGCGGGCGATCGAGACGCGGACGTTCTTCCGTGTTGGCGGCGTGCGCAAGGTTGAAGTCAATGTGCGAATCGTCGCGGCGACTAATCGGAACCTCGACACTGTGGTTAACGACGGCGTGTTCAGATCGGATTTGCTGTATCGAATCAATGGATTTCAGATCAGTCTCGCGCCGCTGCGAGAGCGACCGGAAGACATCGAGCCGCTCGCGCGACACCTGCTCAAGCAAGTTGCCGGCACTCATCCACCAGAACTTACTGAGGAAGCATTCACAGCGTTGCGTTTGTATCACTGGCCCGGCAACGTGAGGCAGTTGAAGAACTGTCTCGAGCGCGCGGTGATTCTTTCGAACAATGGTCGAATCACGCTTTCGGAGCTTCCGCCCGAAGTTACGCGACCGGCAGTCCCTGCGGCGCCAATGGCGACAGTGGCGCCCACGGCTAACGGCGAAGTGCCCGTTGCTGCAGCTCAGCCGGCCGCATCAACTCCTGGCTCGCTCAGAGAAGTTGAACGGCAACAGATCCTCGCGGCTTTGGAGCAAACGGGTTGGCACAGAGGCAAGACTGCTGAGATCCTCGGAATTTCGCCCTCGACGTTGTATCGACGACTTCGGGATTACGATCTCGAAAGACGCAGATAAACGCGGATTGGTTACGGATTAGGTTTTTAGTTTCTTGCGATCGATCTTGCCGCGATCGTTTTTTGGAAGAGAGTCGACGAACTCGACCCAGCGAGGATACTTGTAGATTGCGATGTGATCCTTCACGAATTGTTTGATCTGTTCGGCTAGTTGATCTCCGCGTTCAAAACCTTCACGCAATACAACAAACGCTTTCGGTTTCACGAGGCCCTCGGACTCATGGCCCACAACTGCGCACTCCAGCACCGCCTCGTGTTGCAGCAGGCAATTCTCAATCTCCGCAGGTGCAACAAACACGCCTGAAACCTTCAGCATGTCGTCCGTGCGGCCGTGGTACCAGTAGTAACCATTTTCATCGACGTGAAACTGATCGCCAGTGGTGCACCAGTCGCCGGCGAAAGTCTCTTTTGATTTCTCATGAGCGTTCCAATAGCAGAGTGCCGCTGAGTCGCCTTTGATCTTCAGCGTTCCCATGTCACCGGTGGAGACTTCTTTTCCATCCGCGTCGACAATCTTTGCTTCGTAGCCATCAACGATCCGGCCAAGACTTCCGGGCTTGATGTCGCCGGGCCTGTTAGTGATGTAGATATGAAACATCTCCGCGGAACCGATGCCGTCGCAGATGTCGACGCCAAATGCATTCATCCAACGTTCGTAGAGTTCTTTCGGTAGTGCTTCGCCGGCGGAATAACAAAAACGAAGACTTGAAAGATCGTCCGCTGAAGCGCCCGGCACGTTCAGCATGGAATTAATCATCGTGGGAACGGTAGTCAGGATCGTCGGCTTGTAACGCTTTATAACTTCAAACATCTTTTCCGCCGTCGATCGTTCGGCAAACAGTGCTGTTGCTCCACCGACAGCAAATGGGAAAAGCAGATTCGTGCCGGTGGCATAGCCAAAAAAGAGCTTCGGCACCGACACAGTCAGATCGTCAGCCCCCACTCCCATCGTGGCTTTGGCAAACACTTCGGTGTTGTAAGGTAGATCGTGCTGAAGATGGACAGCGCCTTTTGGATGGCCTGTGGAACCGGAGGTGAACAACCAGATCGCGATGTCGTCACGGCGCGTGTCGGCGGGTGAACATTCGACCGAGGCGCCGTTTACTGTCTCTTCGAAGGAGGCCCATTTGATGTTTGTACTCTCGGGCAGTTCCGCGTCCCCAACCACCAACACGCCTCGCAGGTACCGCGCACTTGCAGCGGCTTCGGCAAAAGTTTTCAGCACTGTGTGATGAACAATCGCGATCTTCGCTCGTGTGTAATCGAGGTAATACTCGTAATCCGTGGCGGGCAGCAGCGGATTAACCATTGTTATTACTGAGCCGATGCGCGCAGCTCCAAACCACGTCCAAACAAACTCAGGACAGTCAGGCAGGACCATCAAAACGCGGTCTTCAATGTTTGCACGGAGTTCGCGGAGTGCATTGCCGGTTCGGTTTGAGAGTTGTGCGACTTCTCCGTACGTCCACTTTTGCTCTTCGAAGTACAGGCAGACTTTACTCTCCCGACCTTCCTCGAGATTGTGGTAGAGGAAGTAGTCGGCCATGTTGAAGCGTTCTGGGAAGGGATTGTTCACGCTAGTTAGACCCTTATGGTGTTGTGCACCAACCGCGCGTTAGACAGGATTTACAAGATTAGTCAGGATTAACATGTAAATCCTGTTTCATCCTGTAAATCCTGTGAAGCAAACTCTTGCTCAACGCCCGCTACGTCTTATTTTGACCCTGTGATTGGAACAGGCCTTCCAAATACTTCGCCAATGTGGCTTCGTCTTCCGGACTACTCGAATTGAACTTCAACGCAAAACCAATCTCAGAAGCCTTGTCTACAACCTCGGCCCAGAAGTGGACTGCTTGCTGATCGGGGAGTTGAATCTCCAGCGAGACGAGTTCTTTCACTTCCACCTTGCCGCCGGTGAGCACGAAGCATCCGCTGCGGCTGAGATCGGTAACGGTCGCATTTTCCCGCGAGAGCACACCTTCCCAGCGAGCCGGCAGTTTGACTCTCACACGCGGGGCCGATCGTCTGTCTCTCTCCATTACCTTTTGTTTGGGCGCTTCTTTGGGGTGCGGCGGCCTGGCGCCGCTTTGTTATCGTTAATGCGTGATCGAGTACCAAAGCGGCGCCAGGCCGCCGCACTCCAAAGAGCGCTCAGTGTGCAAAGGGACAACCGCCCTCACCGTGACCGACGTCGAGATAGGTGCGTGCTTCCCAAAGCTCAGGGAAGAACTTCTTGTCGAGAGTGGTTTTAAGATAACCGATTCCCTCGGATCCGCCGGTCCCGCGTTTAGCTCCGACCATGCGCTCGACCATTTTGATGTGATGCGAACGCCAGAGTGCGAAGTATTCATCGTGTTCGAGCATTGCTTCGGCGAGTTGAAACTCTTCATACCGATCTTCGAAGTGAGTCACAACTTCAAGCACGGCCTGCGTGCGCTCTTCGTATTCTCTTTTCTGTTGCGCCGGGTCAGCATCCGCGGTGCTTAGCGGAGCACGTAGACCACGACGTTGCAGCACACGATAAAAACACTCTGCCAAAGACGGTTGCGCTATGCGTGCCTGCAGGCGCTCGTTAGCAAACTGATCGCTCTCAAATTCACGCAGAATACCTTTGTCTTTCAACCCGGAAGAGAATTCGATCTCTCGAAACTGCATCGACTGAAAACCGCTGGCAGGATTGAGTTGGTCGCGAAACGCGAGAAAGCTGATGGGCGTCATGCTTTCGAGAATGTGGATCTGGTTTACGAGCAACTTCTCGATATCGACGACGCGTACGAGGCCACGCGTAGCGGCCGGCACGCGATCTTCTTCGAGAAACTGTATGGCCGCGTCGATCTCGTGCAGGATCTGTTTGAACCACAGTTCGTACGCCTGATGGACAGTTATAAACAGTAATTCATCGTGATGAGCGGGAGACGAGAGACAGTCTTGAAGGTTGATCAGATCCTGAACACGAAGATATTTGTTGTATGAGAGAAGCGGATTGTCGCCGTAGTTGTTGGGCATTTAGAACGCTGCCCCCGCTGCTTCGTGTTTGCGATAACTCTCACTGTCGCCGATCTTCTTCAGCTCTTTAATCACGAGCTCGAGTTCATCGTCAGTCGTGTAGAAGTGTGGCGAGACGCGAATGCCGGCGCCGGGCCGGTAATCGACGATGAACTCACGACGAATAAGTTCCTTCGTGACGCCCCCGGCATGCTCGTGCGCAATCGTGATTGTGCCTCCACGCTGGTTCACGTCCTTTGGACTCGTGACTGTGAAGCCCGCTTCTTCTGCGAGATTAATCAAGTATTCCGTTTGACGCATGTTCTTCTTGCGGATCCTTTGCACTCCGATCTCATTGATGATTCGATAACCCGATTGGGCTGCGTAGAGTGCCGGAATCGCAGGCGAGCCGTGCAAGAACCTCGTGATGTTCGGCGCGTAATGGAGCTCCGTGTCAAAAGCAAATGGGCTTTCATGGGCCATCCAGCCCGTGGTCTTCGGCTCGAGTTTGGTTTGCAGATCCGGCCTGACATACAAATACCCCGCGCCTGGTCCACCGCACAGCCACTTCACTGATCCGCCTGTGGCAAAGTCCGCATTTAGTTCTTTCACACTGAACGGCACTGTCCCAGCTGACTGATAAGTGTCGAGCACGACCATCGCACCGACTTCATGTGCTCTGTCGATTATGGCCTTCGCGTCTTGGAGGAACGCGCTCTTGAAAAGCACATGAGAAAAGGGAACAAGGAGAGTGGTCTCGTCTATCGCGGCAAGTAGTCGTTCGAGTGGAACGGTCATGCCGTCGTCGGATTTAACCACCTCGACTTTGAGACTGCCGTCACGTGCGTGAGCCTCGTAGACGTACATCACCGAAGGAAAGTTGAGCTCGGAATAGACAATCTTGTTTCGCTGCGGCGTGGGTTTCAGACACGAAAGAACGAGCGATTGGCAGATGGAAACGTTCTGATGCATCACGACCGTACCGGCATCGGCGCCGATGATGCGTGCGACTTCGTCGCCCACGGTGACGGGCATGTCCCACCAACCCTCCGCCCACGCACGAACGCCACGGGTCGCCCAGATGTCGGCGTACTCCTGGAGCCGTTCGTGTGTGGCTCGCGGCATCGCCCCGAGGCTGTGCGAGATTAGATAAACCGTCTTCTCGAGAATGGGAAACTCGCTACGCCACTTTAGTAAATCGTCAGACAAGCATCGACCTCCGGCTTCGGTTAATTTAACAGATTACGCATATCTGTGTAATCCGTGTAATCTGTCACAAGACTGATGTGGAAATTTAAAAATCCAATCAAACACCCGATACTCGAGACGCGCTGGCCCACGGCAGAAGAGGCCGCCCGCTCTCGCCTGTTTAGTCCTGTAGCCATCGGAAACCTTGAAGCACGAAGCCGAACATGGGTTCCTGCGATGGTGCCGTGGCGCGCTACAGAAGACGGTTTTGTCACGCAACAAAATCTCGATTGGTACCAGCGTTTTGCCGAGGGACGGCCGGGAGTGCTCGTGGTTGAAGCTACTGGCGTGCGCGATATACCGAGCGGTCCGTTACTGCGGATTGGCGACGATCGATTTATTCCGGGCTTGCGCAACCTCGTCGATGTTGTGCGTGAAGCAAGTGACGGGCAGACGCTGCTCTTCATTCAGATCATCGACTTCCTCGCCATTAAGCGACGTCCGGAGAAGTCGAAATATTTTCAACGCTTTTTGGTAGTGGACAATCATCATCGCCGCGCATTGGCAGAAGCCACGGAGCACACGGATTGGCTCACCGAATCAGAGACAGACGTACGCGATTATTTGGAGAACGCCGGCGACGAAATTGTTGAATTCGTACTCCGGCCGCGTGAACTTGAAGCGCTTCGCTTCGGATATCGTGAGCGCGTTACTGATACGCACCTGCAACACATTCGCGAATTGCCTCAGGAGCTGCCCGGGATTTTTGCGGCGGCCGCAGTGCGTGCACGCGAGGCCGGGTTTGATGGAGTTGAGCTTCATTACGCGCACGCTTACACGATGGCGGGGTTTTTGAGCGGACAGAACGATCGCACTGATGGCTATGGTGGATCGCGCGAAGATCGCGTTCGTCTGCCGCTCGAAGTTTATCGTGAGGTGCGAAATCGCGCCGGCGACGATTACGTCGTTGGTGTGCGGTTCCTGGCGGATGAAGTTATTGCGGGTGGAAGTCGAGTCGCAGACGCGGTTTATTATGCGAAGGAGTTTGCGGCTGCCGGCTTTGATTTCTTATCGCTTTCCAAGGGCGGAAAGTTTGAAGACGCACAGGAGCCTAAGGTGGGCCAGGCTGTTTATCCTTACACCGGGCAAAGCGGATATGAATGCATGCCGACTGTGCTTTCCGACGCAACTGGTCCATTCGGACGAAGTGTTCCGCTTGTTGCAGCAATCAAGAAGGCTGTGAACGACGCTGGGTTTGCGCCACCGATTGTTGCAACTGGAGGAATCTCGACTTTCGATCATGCCGAGGAGATTTTACGGTTGGGCCAGGCTGATATCGTTGGTATGGCTCGCCAGGCGCTTGCCGATCCGGATTGGTTTATTAAGGTGAGACTTGGTGATGGCGATGAAGTGCGACGTTGTACGTATACGAACTATTGCGAAGCGTTGGACCAGGCGCACCGGCCAGTTACGTGCAAGTTGTGGGACCGTTTGGATCTCGATGAAGAGGGAATTGCGACGGTTGATGATGGACGTCGCCGCCTCGAACCCCCGCCCTGGGTGGCCACGGATTAACGCGGATTTTTTACGGATTGCTCGTATTGGTTGATGAACTCTGGGGCTCGGCGTTTTAGATCTTCGTAAGTGACGCGACCACTGCGCGTCATTAAGACATAAGCGAGTTCTCTCGGAGAAAGGTGCATGTAGGATGCTGCGTTCTCGAACCAGCGCATGCTTTCGAAGGCTGCTGACTGATAGTCCTCGATAACTGGCCGGCGTGTTTGAGTGAAGTAGGTTAAAGCCTCAGAGATGTTAGCTGTTTGCTGAAATGATTCAGCAAGTGCGATCGCATCTTCTATGGCCAGCTTCGTCCCTGAACCGATCGAGAAATGAGCTGTGTGGAGGGCATCTCCGATGAGCACCACGTTTTCGAAAAACCAGTTCCGGTTCTTAACTAACAAAAAATTGATCCACTTCGAATTGTTCGAAAGCAGTTTGTGACCGTTGAGGTCTTTCGCGAAAACCTCGCCAAGGTAGTCCAGGGTTTTGTCCGCGTTCATCTCTTTAAAATCCGCGTTATCCCAAGTCCGCGGATCGCATTCGACGATAAAGGTGCTGGTGGTCCGATTAAACTTATATGAGTGTGCCGCAAAGACGCCGGCGTCATTCTCACGAAACGTGAGGGTTAAGCCGTGAAAGAGCTGGTTGGTGCCGTACCAGATGTAGCGATTAGAACGAACGTCGAGTTCCGGCTCGAACTGTTCTGCATAACGCAGTCGAACCGTGCTGTTCACACCGTCGGCCGCGAGTAAAAGGTCGCTATTCTGCCGTAGTGATTCGACATCCTGAATCTCACTGCGAAACTCGATCTCAACGCCTAGTTGTTCGGCACGTCGCTGGAGAATCTTGAGCAACTGAAGTCGTGCAATTCCGGAAAAGCTGTTGCCATGAATCGACACCTTCGCGTCACGATGAACAACATCGACGTTGTCCCACGCTTCGAACTCTTTCGTTATCTCCGCATGTGAAACTTCATCCGCCGCCCGAAGATTAGCGAGGGTCTTTCCGGAGAAAACAACTCCCCAGCCAAACGTATCATCCGGACCATTGCGCTCATAGATCTTGATCTGATGCGAGGCACTCGCCTTTTTCATCAGTATCGCGAAGTACAAACCAGCCGGCCCACCACCAATGACGTTGATCTTCATCACTATTCCTTCAGCAGTTGGCCGGCGATGACAAGCTTTTGGATTTCGGAGGTGCCTTCGTAAATGCGCAGGGCGCGGACGTCGCGATACAGACGCTCGACGATTGTGCCGCTCACGAGGCCGGCGCCGCCGTGAATTTGAACGGCGCTGTCGATGATTCTTCCCGCAGCTTCGGTGGCGAACAGCTTCGCTTCACTCGCTTCGCGAGTCACTCTGTCGGTGGTAGTGTCGCGCGCATAGGCGGCACGATAGACGAGGAGACGCGCGGCGTCGAGTTCCGTGATCATGTCGGCCAGTTTCGCCTGGACCAGTTGATGCTCGGCGAGTAAACGTCCAAATTGTTTGCGACTCGACGCATAGCGGACTGAATGATCGAGAGCGCGACGGGCCATACCGCAAGCTGCGGCTCCGACGCTGGCGCGAAACGTGTCGAGAGTTTCCATTGCCAGTTTGAAACCATCACCTTCGTCTCCAACCATATCTTCGGCAGGCACGCGGCAAGCATCGAAAGCGATTTCTCCGATCGGGTGTGGCGCTATCATCGAAGTGCGTTCGACTACGCGAAACCCCTGCATTTTCGATCCGACCACAAACGCAGAAAGCACGGGCCGGCCATCTTCACGCGCTCCTGTTTTAGCGAACACGGTGTAGAAGTCAGCGATGCCGGCGTTTGAAATGAAACGCTTGCGGCCGTCTATTACATATGTTTCGCCGTCACGGCGTGCAGTGGTTTGAATCGCCGAGACGTCAGAACCGGCATTGGGTTCAGTAAGCGCAAAGGCCGCGATTGCTTTTCCATCTGCCGCACGTGCGAGCCAGAAGTCGCGGACGTGATCTGGTGCGGCGCGAGCAATCGCGTAGGTTCCAAGACCTTGCATGACGAAAGCGAGGTCGGCAAGTGACGAAGAATAGGCGAGCGCTTCGCGGATCAAACAAAGAGAGCGAACGTCGAGCTTCGACTGAGCAACCGCATAGCTCAAGAGACCGGCTTGCGCCAGCAACTGCACGAAGGCTTTAGCCAGACCCTCAACATCGTCTTCGTCAGCGGCACGTGGCTCAATCTCCTGTGCCACAAACTGCTCCACACTCTGCACGAGATTGTGGTGTTCGGGAGTAAAGAAAGGGAGTTCGGAGATTAGGCGATCCATTTTGGGTTATTGCCGATTGCCGATTGCCGATTTTAGGACTTCTTAGCCTTGAAAACTTCAAATTGGCAATCGGAAATCGGCAATTGGCAATCACTTAAACACTGCTTCACGCTTCGCTACAAACGCCTCGTACGCCTCCCGGTAATCCGGGTGTTGCATGCAGATGGCTTGTGCCTGCGCTTCGCTCTCGAGAGCAGCTTGCAAATCCATATCGAGTTCGCGATTGAGCATCTCTTTCGTCTTGGCAAGCGCGAATGCTGGTCCACGGGCCAGTTTCTCCGCAAAGGCACGTGTGGCGGCCGGCAGCTCTGCAGCCGTCACGACGCGATTGTACAAGCCGATTCTTTCCGCTTCGGTTGCGCTCACGAAATCTCCCGTGAACAACAATTCCGTAGCTTTCGAAAGTCCAACTACTCGCGGCAGCAGATACGACGCAGCCATGTCAGTACCGGCAAGCCCGACCTTCACAAACAGGAAAGCGATCTTTGCATTTTCACTCGCGAAACGAATGTCTGAAGCAAGAGCGATGCAGGCGCCGGCGCCCGCGGTAGTGCCATTCAGACTTGCAATCACAGGTTTCGGCAGCGCCCGAATATTCTGAATGAGCTCACACGTCATACGCGTGAACTCGAGCAGACCTTCCATGTTCCTGCTAAACAGTTCGCCGATGATGTCGTGTACGTCGCCACCGGAACAGAACGCTCTGCCGGCCCCGGTGATTATCACAACTCGTACTCCCGGCTCATCGCGTAAGGCAGCAAACAAATCCGTCAGTTCACGATAGACTTCAAAAGTCAGCGCATTGAGTCGCTCAGGGCGGTTCAATGTGATCGTCGCGATGCCTTGTTCATCTTGTTCGTAGAGGAAAGTGGTTGGTTGTTTCATGCCGGCAGCACCGCCATGGCTTCTATTTCGACCTCTGCTGCGTCGTCGAGTAGTCCTGCAACCTGGACCAGGACCATCGCAGGGAAGTGCTTGCCGAGGTGCTTGCGATAACGCTCGCCAACTTCTCTCGTTCGTTCGCGATATTCGATTTTGTCGGTGACGTAAATTACCAGCCGAACGATGTGCTCCGGTTTTCCACCGGCGGCATTCAAAACCGTGACGACGTTTCCCAGCGCCCGATCGAATTGCTCAACGAAGTCGTCGCTAACAATCTTCTGCTTTTGGTCCCACGCGATTTGTCCGGCGATAAACAGCAGTTTGCCGTCAGCATCAGCAACGACGCCATGCGAATAACCACTCGGCGCGCCGAGAGAATCGGGATTGATAAGGGTGAAAGCCATTGTGAGGAGAGGTTACCAGATCCACGTTCATCCGCGTAAATCTGTGGCTGGTTTTTTACAGAAGCTTATCGAGTCGGGAAGCAAGTTGGCCGGCTAGATTTCCGTTCGGGTCGAGACCACCGATTGGTCCACCGGACATATTGCCTTCTTTGTCGAGAATCACTATCGACGGCAACTGGTCCACGCCGAACTTCTTCGAAACCGTACCATCATGATCTCGCAGTACAGTAACCTTTAAGCCATACTTCTGAGAGAACCCGCGCAGTTGTTCGTCGCTGGCGAAGTTCTTCGACTTCGGATCGTCTGATTCAGTGCTGACCCAGTAAACCACCACGCCGCGATTGCTGTAATCGTCAGCCAGTTTTCTGACGCCCTGAAGTTGTGTTTTCGACAACGGCAGCCACGAAGCGCCAAACGCCAGGACTACAATTTCACCGCGAAGACTTCCGGCTGTAACGGTCTGCCCGTCGATAGAGCGCAGTGAGAAGTCCACCCTTTGGTTAGAATTCTGCGCCAGGGCTACGCAGCTTATCAACAGAGTTAGTAATCCGGCGAGAACGCGTTTTCTGTTTTGTGCCTTTTGTGCCTTTTTGTGGCTCGAAACCATCTCTCTCCTTCGCCGAACGTTTATGTTGACGTTCGACTTGGTGCGTTAGATGAGTGCGTCCAGCGTTTCGTTGGTCTAATTCTGCGGTGGCTCGGGCGCCGGTTTGCCTGTCGCCTCCAAGTGTAAGGCACTGTAATCATCCCACGTATCCATGTCGCGAGCAATGAACGGCGAGTCAACCGGAAGCCGCCTGACCGCATCCCGGCACGACTCGAAGAATGCTCTCAGACCGCCGCTGGCGTGCGGATTCAACAGTTCCGGCCTGAAACTGAGGTCGACAAGAACTGGATGACCGCCACGACCTTGCCAGGTCGGTATTACAATGCGAGCACCCTGAGTCCATTCGCCGATGATTGTTGCGACGACTGCTGCCGGAACTGCCGGGTGATCCGCGAGGGCAATTAAGGTTGCCTGGGAGTCGTCAGGAAGTTCACGCACACCGGCAGCGATCGAGGCTCCCATCTCGCTGTCCGGATCCGGATTAAGTGCAAATTTGACCCCGGTCAGTTTTCCGCGCAACTCATCTCCACGATGACCCAGGACAACAACGATTGTTTCCACGCCACCTTCGCGTAGGGAGTCAATACAGCATTCGATAACGGTTTTGTTTCCGAAGGGAAGGAGTGGCTTGAATGCGCCCATGCGGCTGGAGCGCCCGGCGGCGAGGAGAATGGCTGTACAGGATTTACAAGATTTCACATGATTATCTTGTTTAATCTTGTAAATCCTGTCTAGTTAACTTTGCAGGTCACGCAGTGCGCGCAATGTGTACTGACGCGCCATTTGCTTGCGCCACTGAGAGACGAAGTCTGTGTTGTCGAGTGGCCTGGCTTTGATGTATGCGGCTTCAGCAGCAGCTTGGATTGGCTCGTCTGTCAGTGGTTTCCCGATCAAGGCGGTTGCCGCTTCTTTGATCTCGACTGGGGAAGGCGCGATGCCGCCGAGCACGATGCGAGCATCGGTTACTGCGTTGCTGTCGGTTGAGATCCACGAGGCCACTCCCAGCACTGGAAAATCGAAAGCGCCGCGACGCCGCAGTTTTTGATATGACGCACGCCAGCCATTGGTTTGTGGGAGTTGAATGTCGACAAGGAGTTCGTCTGGACGCTTATGCAGGTAATCGATACCGTCGTCGTTGTACAAACCTGCGGCATCGATTACGCGTTCACCCAGCGTTGAGGCGAAGCGCAACTTCGCGCCGATCGCGACCATGACCGGAACGAGATCTGCGGACTGAACTGCCCAGCACTTTGAGCTTCCCGGCGCGACCCAGCAAACGTCGCCGTCTTTCTTGAGACAGAAGTTGATACCTTTGCGCCACTCGTAATTCTGATCGTAGTAATTGCAGCGAGTATCAAGCAGCAGGTTGCCGCCGATGGTTCCCATGTTTCGCAATATCGGTGTGGAGATGGTGCGCGCGGCTTTGGCTACAACAGGATAGTCGCGATTGATGATCGGGTTTTCGCAAATTTCGGTGAGAGTAACTGACGCGCCGATGCGCAAGCCGCTATGTCCGTCTCCTGTGATCTGATTGAGCTCCGCGAGACGCATCACCGAGATCACAATTTTCGGCGTCTGCTGCCGGCGCTTCATATTTGGATACAGATCAGTGCCCCCGGCAACGAACTGCCCCGCAGCCCCTGCGCTGCCCATAATCCTCACCGCCTCCGCGATGTTCTGCGGAACGTGATATTCAAATTTGGGCAATCGCATCATAAGATTTACGGTTATATGTAGACAGGATTTACAAGATTTTCAGGATTTACAAGATTTTCCTGTTCATCTTGTTAAATCATGAAATCCTGTCCAACCATGTCTTCGCATCACGAATGCACAGCCACTCTGGGCATTTCACTCCCATCTCCGCCCTCCGCCGGCGTTAACACCCGCAACGGTTCGGGCCAGGCGACGGGTGGGACTGAGTCGGGGCCGTAGCGACCGTCGCGTCCGCGCGACTTGTCTTTCAAGGCACGTAAAACCTTTTCGGGAGTGATGGGCACTTCATCAATTCGTACGCCTACTGCATTGTAGACCGCATTTGCGACGGCCGGCGGCACAGGCAACAACGGTCCTTGTCCGACTTCCTTCGCGCCGTATGGTCCGTTCGGGTCCGGATCTTCGATGAGGTAGGTCTTAACGTCGCACATCTCCATTGTTGTCGGACTCTTGTATTCCAGCATCGACGGAAACTTGTGCACGACGTTGCGATTGTCGCGATACACCATCTCTTCCATCAAGATCTCGCCGAGACCCATGTAGACGCTTCCTTCAACCTGACCCATCACGAGCATCGGGTTGATCGAACGACCGATATCGTGCGCAATCCAAACGCGTTCGACAACGACGATGCCCGTATCAGGATTTACATCGACTTCGGCCACAGCCGCCGAATAACTGTACGCCGGTGATGGCCCAACTCCCGATCCTTTGAACTTGCCAGGCGAGCGCGGCGGCGTGTATGAGCCAACCGTCCCGATCGTTCCAAACTTCGATTCAGCAAGCACAATCGCTTCCGCAAACGAAACCCCAACGTCAGGATTTTCAACATCAAACACACGCCGCTCGGCGAGCGAAAGATTCTCGATGGGAACTCCAAGCTTCTCTGCCACAGCCATCACGAGCAGTTCACGCGCGCGCTCGGCAGCCTGAATCGCGGCGTTACCAGTCATTAAAGTGACACGACTCGAATAACTCCCGAGATCGACAGGCGTCAGATCCGTATCAGCCGTGACAACGCGAATATCGAACGGATCAATTCCAAGAACTTCAGCGACAATGTAAGCAAGAATTGAATCCGATCCTTGTCCAATGTCGGTCGAGCCGCACATCACGCAGACGCCGCCCTGTCGATCGAGTCGAAGCTGCACACCGGATTGCGGCAGGTTGTTCCAGTAAATCGGCAAGCCCGCGCCGCAGATGTACGAGCTGCACGCGATACCGATACCTTTACCGAACGGTAGCTTGCGATTGTTCGGATCCCATGAAAAGCGTTCGCTCCAGCGTGAACCTTCCGCAACCTTGTCGATGCAGGCACCCAAACCCATGCTACCGATGCGAAGGTAATTGGCAGTTACAGTGTTGGGAGCAACAAGGTGTTTGCGGCGGATCTCAACCGGATCGAGTCGCAGTTGCTCGGCGATTTTGTCGAGTTGGACCTCGAGCGCGTAACGCGGCTGCGGCGTGCCGTGGCCACGTTTTGGACCACATGGCGGTTTATTTGTAAAAGTGCGCAGACCTTGAAACTTATAGCGCGGCACGTCATACGTGACCGTCTGCAACGCGCCGGTGTAGAAAGTGCTCGCGACACCGTAACTGCCGTAAGCACCGCCATCGAGATACGACTGGAAATGCATCGCCGTAATCGCGCCGTCGTTCTTCACACCCGTTTTGACTTTCATCAACACCGGATGCCGGCCACGATGGCAATAAAAAACTTCTTCGCGCGTCAGCGTCACTTTCACCGGACGGCCGGTTATCATCGACAGCTTGCAAACCACGACTTCGTGATTGAACGGATCACTCTTGCCACCAAATCCGCCGCCATTCGGCGTTGCAATCACACGAATGTGACTCGCCGGCAATCCGAGAACTTTCGCAAGCGCGCGATGAACGTAGTGCGGAGTTTGCGTGGAGCTCCAGAGCGTTATCTTTCCATCTGAGTCGAAGTGAGCAACAGCAGCGTGTTGTTCCATCGGCAAATGCGTGTTGCCTTCGTAAAAGAAGGTGTCTTCACGAACGAGGTCGGCTTCGGCAAATCCTTCATCAACGTTGCCGAACTCGAGGGACACTTTTTTATGAATGTTGCCCACGTCGCCGTAATCGTGAATGCGTGGCTCCTCGATCAATACCGCTTCTTCGATGGTTGAGATGGTATTGAGCGGCTCGTATTCGACTTCGATCAGATTCATCGCATCGAACGCGACGTCTTCATCGATGGCCGCAACGGCGGCGACCGGATCGCCGATGAAACGTACTTTGTCGACGCAGAGGGCGTGCTCATCCTGACTCACAGGCAGGATGCCATACGGAATCGGAAAATCTTTCCCGGTGACTACAGCAAAAACGCCGGGAAGCGCGAGTGCCTTGGAAATGTCGATGCTTTTGATCAGCGCATGAGGCAAATGCGAGCGAAGCATCTTGCAGAACAACATCCGTGGCAGAACGATGTCGTCTGCGAACTTGGTTTGACCGACACACTTCGCGCGAGCATCGACTTTCCGAAAAGGCTTACCAATAATGTTGAGGTTCTTATCCACAGATTACACAGATTTATTCAAGGCCGAAGATACTTTCTTTCGGAAGCTCCATTTCTTCTCCGCGCATGCGTGCGGCGGCGAGCTCGACAGCCTCGTAGATTTTAATATATCCCGTACAGCGACAGAGGTTGCCGGACAATGCTTCCTGAATCTCAGCGCGCGATGGATTCGGCGACTTCTTCAACAGCTCCTCAGCCACCAGCAAAAAACCGGGCGAACAGTAACCACACTGCGCTGCACCAAGATCAGCGAACGTTTGTTGTAATGGATGAAGCTCAACGCCGTCAGCCATTCCCTCGATCGTCTTCACTTCACGACCTTCAGCATCAAGACCAAGCATCAGGCACGAAAGGATCGAACGTCCATCGACGAGCAGCGCACACGTGCCACACTCACCGAGTTCGCAGCCGTGTTTTGTGCCGGTGAGATTCAGATCCTCACGCAAAACTTCGAGCAGCGTTTTGTGCGGTGCGAAGGCGACCTCTGTTTGTTCGCCGTTGAGTGTGAATCGGATGTGCTTCTTACTGTGGAGCGGCAACGTCTTTCTTCTTTACCTTATTCAAAATCGTGTTGTCGATCAGTCGCGTTTTGCCGACGTACGCAGCGAGGGCAATAAGTGTCGGACGATCGTCGACCCGGTCCAGTTTTTCCAGTGTCTCTGCATCAGCAATCGTTACATAATCGAGCCGTGCGCGTGGCTCCGATTCGACAGTGTGTCGAATCAAATCAGTAAGACGGGTGGCATTTCGTTCGCCGTCCTTGAAGGCCTGCTTCGCCTGGACCAACGCTTTATGAAGTACCGTCGCTGACTTTTGTTCATCGGAATTCAAATAGAGATTGCGCGACGAGATCGCGAGCCCTGAATCCTCGCGAACGATTGGTAGTATCACGATCTCTGTATCAAAAGCGAGATCCTTAACCAGACGACGAATGACGAGCGCCTGTTGCGCATCTTTCTGTCCGAAGAAAGCAAAGTCAGGTCTGATCGTGTTGAGCAAAATCGTCACGACCGTTGCGACGCCGCGAAAATGACCCGGACGTGAAGCACCCTCGAGCTGTTCTGAAAGACCCTCAACATTCACGTAAGTCGAAAACCCTTTCGCATAGATCTCTTCGACTGGCGGCGCAAAGATGTAATCGACGTTGTAGTCAGTCAGCAGCGCAGTGTCTTTAGTCAAATCGCGCGGATAGTGCTCGAAGTCTTCGCCTGGTCCAAACTGTGTCGGATTCACAAAAACGGAGACGACCACCACGTCGCACATCCGTCTCGCTTCACGCACGAGACTCAGATGTCCCTCGTGTAGAGCGCCCATCGTCGGCACCAGGCCCACAGTTCGATCCTGTTCACGACGGATTTTGCGCGCGACGGAACTCATGCGCTGACGGCGATTGATGATCTCCATAGTTGAGGTTGGATTAGGACTTCTCGGCCTTTGAGTCTCTCGATGGGATGTCTATATCCAGTTGTTCGGCAGTTTCTGCAGGCAGAGCATACGACTCCGCTTCGGACGGATAGGAGCCATTTCTCACGTCGTCCGCATACCTCGTTACCGCATCAGTCATGACCTCACGCAGGTTTGCGTAAGGTCGAACGAAGCGAGCCTGTTTGCTGAACCCCAGCCCGAGCATATCGTGCAGGACCAACACTTGAATATCACAATGAACTCCGGCGCCGATCCCGATCGTCGGAATATGGACGCTTTCGGTGATCATCTGCGCTATCTCGCGCGGCACGACTTCGAGAACAACGGCGAACGCGCCCGCATCTTCCATTGCCTTCGCATCGTCGATCAATTGCTGCGCTGCTTTGGCAGTCTTACCCTGCACGCGATAAGCACCGAGTTGGTTGATGGATTGCGGCGTCAAGCCGATATGGCCCATCACGCTGATCTCCTCATCTACTAAACGCTTCACGAGGTGCACACGCTTGTGACCGCCCTCGAGCTTGATCGCTTCTGCGCCACCTTCTTTTACGAGACGTAACGCGTTTCGCACTGCATCGTCGTCGCCGGTGTGAAAAGTTCCATACGGCATGTCTGCGACCAGCAACGCGCGTTGTACGGCCCGTCGCACAGCTTTTAAGTGAATCAGTATTTCCTCGAGGGTCACGGGAACAGTGTTGCCGTATCCCAGCACGACATTGCCGAGGCTGTCGCCGACAAGAATGATATCGATGCCTGCTTCGTCAACGATGCGCGCAGTCGGGTAATCATACGCTGTCAGGCATACGAGCCGTTCGCCGCGTTGTTTGCTTAATCGCAAAGACGGTGCACTGACCTTTTCGGGCCTTTCCGGTTTCAGATAGGGCATGTTTCAGCTCTCTTTACACCACGATGTGTGGACAATTGGATTGCCAGTGAAACGAGGAGTTTTGAAATTTTGCGGGCGTGCTAACAAGTGGGGGCATTATAGTCCCCACAGATTACACAGATCAATTGGGCACCACCTTGGAGTGCGCCAACAAGTTAGCGGACTCCAAAGGGGCGCTTAATTTTACGGCACCCAGCGGACCACTGTTGATCGATCTTTAGTCTGTGACAACAGTTCGCTGAACGGTTTGCCGAGCACTGGATGAATCAGCGTAGGAACCAGTTCGGTAAGAGGGACAAGGACGAAACGACGTGCCGGGAGTCGCGGATGAGGAAGCGTCAGAAATTCCGTGTCGCACGCATAATCCTTGAAGATAAGTAGATCGAGATCAATCGTGCGTGGACCTTTGGGGACGTCTCGAGTGCGGCCCAACGTGTACTCGATTCGCAACAACCTTGCCATCACCTGATCCGGCGCGGGCAAGGTCGACCCACGTAACTCCGCAACCATATTCAAAAACGGTGGCTGGTCTTCGTGATCGAGTGGTTCGGTTTCGTAAATGCTCGAGAGTCGAATAACATCCAAACCGGCGTCGAGCATTCCGCGAACGGCGAGCACCAGATACGCGGCGCGATCACCGAGATTGGAACCGAGTCCGACGTAAGCGTTTTGGATCATTAATTAATGTCTCAACTTCTCACCTTAATCTGGCTCAAGTGGCGACTGTTGCGCAACTCGCTTCGCTCGTCGAAAGCAGTCGTTAACAAAGTCGCGTCGATTCTGGGAATGCTTTTGGCTTTCTCGTTCGCGCTCGCGTTTGCGTTGATTTTGGGATTTGTTTCCTACTGGCTCGCTCAACCTGAGCGCCTCGGCAGCGCGTTACAACGTTCGGCCGCGCACGAACTTCCAGCCGGTGCTTCAACGGAGTTTATCTTCTTTTCCATCTTCGGAATTATTTATCTGATGTGGGCCACCGTCCCTCTGAGTCTTGGTGGCGGCAAGCAGTTTGACGCCGGCAAACTACTGATGTACCCGATCACGCTCCGCAAACTCTTCGCGGTGGATTTCATCAGTGAATTTACGACGCTGCACTCAGTCTTCCTTGTACCGGCTGTGTTGGCGTTGTGCATCGGTTCGGGACTTGGCTCAGGTAATCTTTCGACGTCACTGATCACTGCGGTTCCTGCAGTGCTCTTTGGTGTCGCGTTATCGAAGTGGCTTTCGACGATTATTGGTTCAATTCTTCGTCGCAAACGTTCACGTGGCGAAACCATCATTGCCCTCATTGGCGCGATTGCCGGTCTTGGAACTGCCGCGGTGAGTCAGGTTGCGCCGATTCTTTTCAAGCACGCTGAGTCTTTTCGTTCGTTGCGTTGGACTCCTCCCGGAGCAGCGGCGTTTCTCTTGATGGCGGATGTCGCAAATGATCCTCTTCCCTATGGCGTTGCCTTTGTAACACTCAGTGCTTACGCGTTCGCATTGCTCGTCGCGACTTACTGGATCGCGCGCCGGGCGGCGCTCGGTATTGAACGACGGCAAAAGCAAAAGACTTTAGCGCCGGCTACCGGGAAAGAAGGTTACTCGGGCTGGCAAGTGCCATTTCTGCCGCCGGATCTCTCCGCGATAGTTGAAAAAGAGCTCCGCTACGCGTTGCGTAACGCGCAAGTGCGAATGATGGCGTTGATGCCCTTAATCATCATTGTCATTCGACTGATTAACCGGCAAAGGTTTGGCACTATGCAGCGTGGCGTTTCCAGTGGGTTTTTAATGTACGGTTCGGGCTTGCTTCTGATCGGGGGGTTGGTCTACGTGTTTATGATCCTTTCCGGACTCTCGTCGAATCTATTTTCATTCGAGGAAGGCGGAATGCGCACCTTCATTCTTTCGCCTGTCGATCGACGCAAGATTCTTTTGGGAAAGAATCTCGTTCTAACTCTCATTGCGTTTGTGTTTGCCTCGGCACTGCTGATTCTCAACATCATTATCTTTCAGGATATCACGCCCGGTAACCTGTTATTCCTGTCGTTAACGTTCATAATTTTTGCGGCGATTAGTTCGGCTGTTGGCAATTGGGTCTCGATTCGATTTCCGAAGCGCATGAAGTATGGCAAGCGTGCGAATTTGTCGGGTGTTGCCGGGCTTTGTCTTATTCCGCAGGTTGGGTTGATGTTGGTCCTGCCCGCGCTGGCTACTCTGATTGGCTATTCGACGAGCAGTCTCTTTAACGAATACATCGCGCTCACAGCATTCGTACTGCTTGCACTGGCTTTCTACTCAATCACGATCAACTGGCATGGAAAATTGCTCGCCAGACGCGAGATTGAAATACTGGATGCAGTGCGCGAACCGTCGGATGAATGAAGAACCATCCATAGATTACACAGAAGTATCTCCGTGTAATCTGTGGATGGTTTTTGTTACACTAACCTCCGTTACTTTGAATCCAGTGATGCTTTGCAGCGTCCGGGCGGGTTTAGAGCCCCGTCAGTACACAAATGGCTCGCAGAAGATTTCGCAGCAACCAGCGGCACGAACCCACCACGGAGCGTTCCTTTCAGGAATACATCCTTTCGACTCCTGCACCGCAGACATCCCGCACCGAATTACTGCGACTCATTCGCGGCGGTGAAGACACGTTTCTCGAACTCAAAGTAAAACTCTCAAACACGGAAAAGATCGCGCAGGAGATCGTCGCGCTCGCAAATACCGGCGGTGGCGTGATTGTGTTTGGAGTAAACGATCAGTTGCGCGTTGAAGGTGTTGACGATCCGGAAAGAGTTCAGGAAGACCTCGTGCGCATTTGTCGTGAAGAGGTTCAACCACCGCTGGTCCCATTCATCGATCGGATTGCACTCGACAACGGCCGTCGCATCGTCGCACTGGATATCGAGAGCAAGCGACGCCCGTATCGAACACGCGATGGACGTTTTTATCTACGCATCGGAGCAGAGAAGCGGGAAGCGTCGCGCGAAGAGATCTCGTCGCTACTCGAGGAAGCAAGACCGCTTCGTTACGAAGACGTTCCGGCACTCGGTGCAACGATTGCCGACATCGACGAGGCTCACTTGTGGAGCTACTTGCGCGAGTTTGAAGGCGGAGCATTTGAGGAAGCAACAGTTGTTAGTTATCCGACGGCAGACGTTCTCGAGCGAGATCTATTGCTCGCGACAAACGATGGGCACGAGATTGTTCCAACAGTAGCGGGGTTACTTTTGTTTGGTCGCGATGAGCGTGTCGCGGAGTTGCAGCCGCGTGCTGCTGTAACTGCGACGAGGTTTTCCGGCGACTCACAGCAGTCGCCGATCATTGAACGCGTCAAGTTGTCAGGTAACTTGTTCACGCTTTACGAAGGGCTTACGAGTTTTCTGCGGCGTTACTGCGATCTTTCGGAAGTGCGGCCGAAGGGATTTTCCGAAGATTCACCGGTGCAGGCGCGTTCGAGTTATCACCGTGGCGTGGTAGCGGAAGCGATTACAAACATGCTTGCACACAGAGACCTGGCGCTCCGGGATCTTCCGAGCCGGCTGCATGTTTTTGATCACTCGCTTGAGTTTGTGAATTCGCGCCGCAGTGTCGGGTTCTCGCCGGTGGCGCAAAAGGCGATCCGGTATGGAATGCCGGAGCGTTTGAATCCGCGCTTGCAGTCAGTGTTGACGAGTACTGCGTATGGGCTGAAACTCAGTCTGCAGGGATTACCGGCACTGTTGCGTGAGGCGAAGCGCTTCTCGAACCGGAAGGCTGAGATCGTTTCGTTTAATGATGAGTTTCGGTTGAGGATCTACGGGAGTTTTTAGCCGCGGATTTATCCGCGTAAATCCGCGGCTAAATTATTTCTTGCCGTCAGGCTTCGGTGAATTGTAGTACTGTCGCGCCTGGACCACGAATTCCTTGTCGTCATAGGTGCCGTCGCCGTCCACATCTACTTTGACTAGCAGCTTATGCTGTTTGCCGTCGCGCACGTCGCCCGGATTGAAAGCCAGACTGTACTGATTGCGCAACAGCCCGTTGATGCTGCTCAGCACTTTCGGCAACTCACCTTCGAACGTCACCGGAAAATACGCGCCACCCGTTTCCTTCGCAAACGTCTGTAACGTGTTGTCAGCCTGGAGCCACGTCATTCTGCCCGGCATGCCACTTAGCGAGTCCGTCGCCGGCAGGTTGTCGCCGTACATCTTCTTGAATAGATTTGCGGTGCCGATGATGTAAACAGGAACGCCAGAGTTCTGAAGCACCTTACGCGCATCGCCGTAGTTGATCTTGCTAAACGTATCAATACCCGAGGCGATAAGGATCACCGCTCGTCGCCGTCCTTGAACAGAAGCAAGACCTGCATAGTCGGATTTCTCAGACTTCGAATCTTCCAACACGACCGAGTCGCCTCGCCCGCCAACAAGCACAAACTTCAATGCGTCAAACAAGTTCGTCTCGCGAAACGCCGGCGTATTCCTCAGCAGCAGAGAAATCACCTGATTCAGTCGGGTCGGATCGTTCGTGAAGTCAGTTAAAGGAGTCGGACGAATATCAAATGCGACTACTGAAACATAATCGTCGGGTGGCTTGATGAATTGTGAGAGGAACATCGCCGTGGGTCGAATCACTTCGTAAGTGCCAGGCTCGTAACCCCTGCTTCCGTAAAGTCCGAACATCTCTGACCACTTGCTGTATTCAAGCACCATTGCGACTGTTATCGGCGCTTCAGGTGTGGAGAAGTTTGTGATCGTCTGCTGAACGCCGTCAGCGAAGAGGGCGAAGTTTGGCTTTTTCAGATTGGGTACGATCTGGCCGCTTTTCTTGTGATAAACAACGGCATCGACGTTGACGATCTGGGTCGAAATGCTGACCTTTTCAATGTCCTGGGGCTTGGCTGGTTCCAGGTCCTTGGGAAGAGGATCCTGACTCGGATCGCCTGGTTTCGTTGTCTCGCCGGGTCGTTTGTTCTTCTTTTCGTTGGATTGGGGTGGTTGGCGTCTGGACTGCGACCACCCGGGGTTAACACTTGCGCCGAGCAGCAATAACGAGAGCGCAACAGCAAAAAACCGATACGAACGTTTAAATCTCATAACTTTCGACTCCCACGAGGAAGGAAGATGGCAAATTGCCGATTGCCAATTGCCGATTTCCAATTTGAATCGATCGAACTAAACAAATCGGCAATTGGCAATCGGAAATTGGCAGTACCAAGGTCTGATGCGCGGGCGTTGACCCGAGTTTACCAAACTAACGGCCGCTGGCCTCTGCCTCGATTACGATATCGTAACTTCCGGTATTATCCGTCAAATCGCCCTCATTTACACCCAGGAACAGCACTCCATCGCGCTGTGCGACAAACTCCCGGCGCGGACCGATCAGGAGAAACTCGTCATTGTCGTCGCCAATGACGGCGATCAACGCTCCGGTAGCTTCGTTCCGCATCAACTTGTCCTGGTCCTGAATACTCGTCAAGCCGCCCGGGGTTGAAAAGCGTCCTCTGCCAAGTGAAACGCGTCCGGAGGCGCTGATCCGCAATCGCTGTCCTTTACGGACGACAAGGCCGCTGTTTGTCCAGCCGTTATTTGCGTTGTCGGCTCTGACGCCGACTTTGATCGTAAAGAAAGTCGGAGTTGATGACGTAATCGGCACTGTGTCGGTTGACCGATCCACAGTGGTGTTATTGGGCTGACTATTCGGATACGAAGGCCGGGCTGCAGGAACATTGTTCCGCGCGCTGCCGTCATCCGTGGCGCTTGGACTGCCAGCGGTGGAATCAAACTCGATCGATTCAACATCCTCAACATAAACGGTGGTCTGCCCGCGTCTGCCTCTCGCGCTCCCGCCGATCAGAATAGTGAATTGCTGGTCCTTAAAACCGATCACCTGACCGCGAATAACACTCCCGTCTTTAAGACGAATCGTGTCGGCGAGCAGCGGCGTTGACATTGAAACCAGCAGTACTGTGGAGAGCAGAAGGTGAAATGTTTTCTTCATGATACTTCTCCTATAAAGAGGGCATTCCATTGACGAGGTTTAACAAGACTCTGGTGCTTTTGCAAGCGGGAGAGGGACAGGAATAGCCGGGTGTCGGATGCGCGAGGAATTAAAAAAGGTTGCGAATAGGAAATAGGACGGATAGGACTTATTTGGCCCAACGCCGAGCGGTTGCGTAGATAACGTTGGCTTCGAGTTCTCGGAGCGACGTGCGCTGAATGAAATCGAGGTTCGCGCGGCGTACAACCTCGCGATCTTCAGGCGAGAGTTGCTCAACCGTTCCGCGATAGCCAGAACCCATGATCATGGCCCACCAGTCTTCCGGCTCGTTAACTGTTTGCGCGTCGGATTCAGCAACCGCCTCCATATCGCTGAAACCCGCGGCGGCAAGCAGGTGAATTACAGCATCAACTTCCGAAATGCGATCCCATGGATTGAATCCTTTGTAGAGATCCGGTCTGACATCACGAATCGAGTTCCAGAAGAAAGTGGTCGCCGGTTCGAAAAATCTCGGTCCCCACGTCGTGATTGCGACTCGGCCACCGTTGCGAACCACACGTCGAAGCTCACGCAACGCACCTTCCATGTCGGGCACAAAGAATATTCCGAACACACACACCACCACGTCGAAACTTCCGTCTTCAAAAGCCAGGTGCATCAAGTCACCGGCGTGGAAATGAATATTCGTGAGGCCGCGTTGTTTCGCTTTTGCGCGTGCAAGTTCGAGTAAGTTCGCCGCCAGATCGGCACCAACAACTGAACCATCTGCTCCAACAATCTCTGCAGCCGGAATGGCCGAAGCACCACTTCCGCAGCACACATCGAGCACGCGTTCTCCTGTTGCCAGTCCCAACCGCTCGACAGTCCGTCGTCCGTATCGTCCCCAGAACGTGTTGGCAGGATGATCGTAGTAATCAGAGGCAGCGTTGTAAGTGGTTGCTGCCTTCTTCTTCGCGTCTTCCAAGTCGCTCATAACGACACACATTCTTTACAAAAAGTATTCGAACGAAAAAACGAGAGGGAATAGTAAAAGGGTGAACGTCTAACTGGCAACGCTTCGAAGAAGACCTGCGACATACATTCTTTCGTACGTCCGCGCACATTCATTCTTATGTGCTCAATGTCCCACCCTATGAATGAAATTCATCAACTCGTAAATAATCCGAATTTCTCAACAAGCGAGCACCGCCACATTGGAAATTACAAAAGCATGGAGACCTCGTCGGTCGTGGGCACACTCTTTGCACCTTCCACTTCGTCTTGTTCATTTTTATCTGAACAGGAGAAAGAGGAAGCCGGAGTTTAATCCGAAAATATAGATCGATGTAGGGGCAGATGTCCTCACTCAAGTCTTATGTATCTCTTTAATCACTGGCTTTCAATAATGAGGTTCGACACAAACCCTTTTGCAAAGTTGTGTCGAATCGTGTTCATCAAAAGGGTGATGCCATCAACCAGGTTTTTAGACTCCGCGTCTACGAACCAAAACAGAGTTAGGAGAAATACAGACATGACGAAATTTACATCGTCACTGATCGTCGGCGTTTTCTTACTTCTCTTACCAGTCGTTAGTTTTGCACAAACGACAGCGTCGACCTCTGCAGTCACTGGCACCGTTACGGATGCTCAGGGTGCGGTGGTTACAGGAGCGACTGTGATACTGGTCGACTCCAAGACTTCGCAAGAGAAAACAACGACCACGAACGATCGGGGCGTATATTTGTTTGCACAGATTCCACCGGGGCAGGGTTACACGCTCAAGTTCAGTGCTCCCGGATTTGAAAGTCTCGAGCTTTCTGGAATCGTATTGGGTGTAGGAAACACCGAAACTCACAATGCACAACTGAACGTAGGTCAGGTGACCTCGAATGTTGTGGTGACAGCTGAAGCAGGCGCTACACTGAACACAACCGATGCCAGCATTGGCAACGTAATTGACGAGCGGCGTTTGAAAGAACTTCCCATTCAGATCCGCAGCTCGCCGGCTTCGCTGATTGGCCTCCAGCCAGGCGTGGTTGGAAACAACGTCGGCACGGGAGCCACTAACCGCGTCGGTTCTGTGACCGGTTCGCGTGCGGACCAGGGCAACATCACTGTTGACGGAATTGACGCGAACGATCAGGCCACGGGCCAGGCGTTTGCAACCACCGGCAACGCGCCGATCGACGCCATTCAGGAATTTCGCACAGTAACGGCGAATCCCGCCGCGTCAGAAGGTCGCAGCAGTGGTGGTCAGATCGAACTCATCACCAAGAGCGGTACGAACGAGTTTCACGGTTCGCTCCGCGAGTACAACCGCACTGCAGCCACCGCGGCAAATAGCTTTTTCAACAACAAAAATGGAGTGGAAAGACCGCAGCTTACGCGTAACCAGTTTGGCGGAAGCATCGGTGGCCCAATCTACCTGCCACGCTTTGGTGAAGGTGGTCCAACTTACACCAGTGGTAAGGACCGGGCGTTCTTCTTCTTTGATTATGAAGGACGTCGCGATGCGCAGGGCCAAACTTACACCCGCATCGTACCACTCGCGCACTTTCGCGCCGGCAGTCTCGGATTCGTCAACCGCAATGCAGGTTGCGCGTCTAACTCGAGACTTAATACGGCTCCGCAGTGCATCACGATCTTGACGCCGGCACAAGTTGCGGCGAACCAGGATCCGCTGCATATCGGACCAAACCAGGCGCTTCTGGATTTCATTAATTCGCGCTATCCACTGCCGAACGATTTCACAGTCGGCGACGGCGTCAACACTGCAGGTTTTCGATTTAATGTTCCTTCGCACCGTGCTGATAACACCTACACGGGTCGCACCGACTTTAATATCTCAAACGTGCAGCGGCTGTTTGTGAGAGCAAACAAAATCAGTGCCGTGCAAACGGACACCGTTAACTCCGTAGCCGCGCAGTTCCCGGGCGATCCGGAAACGTCTCAGATTGTTACCGGCGACTGGGCAGTTGCTGTCGGTCACAACTGGACACTGACACCGAACTTTGTGAACTCAGCGACGGTAGGAATAACTAAATCCGTCCTGAATTTTCCAAACCTCTTCCATCCGACATTGCCCACTTCGTACACGTTTACGCCACTTGCAGCGCCCTTTGCCAACTTCAACACTCAAGCTCGCGACGTTCCTGTATGGACCTATCGCGATGACGTGACATGGAATAAAGGCAGTCATGGGTTTTCATTTGGCGGTTCACTCAAGACCATTAATCAGCAAACTGTTCTGACGAGCGATTACAATTTCCCGACAGTGGGCCTGGGCGGTAGTTTTCCAACGAGCCTTGGAACCAGTGCCGCTGCTAATGCGCTTCGTCCGAACACAATTCTCGTCAACACGACGGTGCGTAATAATTTCGACTCCGCGTTGGCGTTCCTGTTAGGCACGATCCCGTCAGTGTCCACCAGATTTAATTACGACGCTTCCGGAAACCCGCTGCCACTAAACACAGGCAGGATTCGCGATTGGCGATACGTCGAATACGAGTTTTATGCACAGGATAATTGGAAAATTCGCAACGACCTCAGCCTGACGCTGGGAGTTCGTTGGCACATCTATCCTGCGCCGTATGAAACACAAGGGCGCCAAACACTTCAGGACGTGGATTTCGAAACCCTGTTCAATACCCGCGTCGCCAATGGTATTGCAGGTATCGCAACCCCGTCGTCTGAACCGTTTCTCACGTACATCCGTGGCGGTAAAGGAAACGATGCGCGGCCGTTTTACGAGACTGACATGAATAACTTCGGACCGCGTTTGGCCTTTGCCTGGAATCCTTCGGTTAAGAGTGGTTTGTTAGGCAAACTGTTCGGCGACCGGAAGACTGTCATTCGCGGCGGCGGTACTGTTACCTACGATCGGCCAGGTGGTGCAATCACGTTCCTTCAGGATCAGAGCACCTACATTCTGGACGCGCTCGTGAATAACAACTTCCCCGCAACTAACGGGGCTGTTGCGCTTGCGAACTTCCCACGTTTCACGAGTGTCAACGCAATCCCGGTTCAAAACGTAGCTCCGCCGGTGTCGGCTCCTTTCACTCCAAATGTGGAAGGCGGCGAGGGAATTGGAAGCCAGATACAGGCAATTAATTACGCGGTGGATCCGAACTTCAAGATCCCGTATTCAATCCAGTACACGTTTGGCTTCCAGCGTGAACTGCCCGGCAACTACATCTTTGAGGCATCGTATGTGGGCCGTCAGGCGCGAAAGCTCTTCACGCTGGCAGACGCAGCTCAGATCGTTGACTTCAAAGATGCGGCGTCTGGTCAGTTCATGATCGGTGCTCTGAACCAGCTTCAGGATCAGGTCAACGCTGGTGTTAGCGGAGCCTTCGCGCCGATCCCGTGGTTTGAAAACCAGATGAACGCCCAATCGATTGCTACGTTTGGCGTGCCCTGCGGCAATCTCGGGCTAGGTCCAAACTGTACTTCGGTAGTGGGTAATTTCACTGGATTCGAAGTGTCCATCGGCGACACGGCAGATACCATCGAGGCTCTTCGTCGTAATGGTCTGCTTGGTCCCAACGTCGGACTCAGCTCACAGTTTGCCACGAACGCTTACGTCACCAACAAAGGCTCGTCAAGTTACGATGGCATGTTGCTGAGTTTGCGTAAACGGTTCTCCAAGGGCTTCCAGTTTGATGTGAACTACACGTGGTCTCACTCAATCGATAATCAGTCAACCGTCGCGAACACGACGACGTCTGGTGGTCTCATCTGTGATGCGACCGACCTTCGCGTCTGCCGCGGTAATTCAGATTTCGACATTCGTCACCTGATGAACGTTAATGGAATCTGGGAACTGCCTATCGGTCGTGGACGCATGATTGGCGGCGACATGCCGGGCTGGGCGAATACGATTCTCGGTGGCTGGGAAATCACGGGTATCTTCACGGCGCGCAGCGGCTTGCCATTCAGTTTGGCAACGGCTTCGTGGCCGCGAACGTTCATCTTCGACGGTGCCAACGGCGTTCCGGCGATGCTCTCCGGAGACTTGAGTGTTCTGAGAGCCTCGATTCACGACACGCCTAATGGCCAGATCCAGTTCTTCGCGGATCCCGATGCCGTTCACAATACGGATGACGGATCAGGCGTGGCGCAATATCCGCGTCACGGCCAGGCCGGTAGCAGAAACATTCTTCGATCACAGCCGTTCTGGAACGTTGATGCGGCTTTATTGAAGAACTTCAAATTGCCGTGGTCAGAGACTCAACGCATTCAGCTCCGCGCTGAGGCCTACAATCTCTTCAACCACAATGTCTTTGCTCCACCTACTGTTGACATTGGATCAGTCAATCTGGGCAGCATCACGGCGGTTCAAAGCACCGCTCGTGTAATGCAGTTCGGATTGCGTTGGGAGTTTTAGTCTCAACTTTTACTCGTGCTTGAGTTTGTGGGGGCTCCCGAAACCTGGGAGCCCCTTTTTGTTTGCGTAAAACTGTTGCAATGCCCGCCGTTTGATGGACAATACGCACATGAAACTCAAACTGAGACTGCTGATGCTGATGCATGTATTAATGACGGCGTTGCCAGTAATGGGTCAGAGCGGTTACACGCTGTGGGGCGATGTAAAGATCGACGATAGTAAGGCGGAACACGCAGGCCCTTCGAGCGTCACAGTGGTCTTGTACGACCAATCCACCAAGATCATTGGACGTCAAACAATCGGTAGTCGAGGACGTTATCGTTTCACGAATCTGCGGACGGGGGAATACGACATTGTAATCGAAGCTAACGGTGGCGAGATTACGCGTCTACGTTTGACTCTGACAGGGAACCAGTCGTCGGATATTCGCCAGGACTTTGAATTCGAGTGGAAAGAAAAGCCTGGAGCGAGGACAAGCAACGCCGGCGTCGTTTCCGCTGCAGATTTTTATGATCGACCCGCAGCTAATAAGTCACTCTTCGACAAAGCGCATGCATCGGTTGAGAAAAAGGATTATGCAAACGCAGTCAGGTTGCTGAATCAGATCGTAGAGAAAGACAAGAACGACTTTCAATGTTGGACCTTGCTGGGAACTCTCTACCTGATCCAGGAAAAGCCTGAGGACGCCGAAAAAGCTTACCTGACCGCTATCGAACTCAAGCCCACCTACGCTCTCCCATTGATTAACCTCGGCAGGTTTCGATTTTCCCAAAAGAAATTCGAAGAGGCTGTCGATCTATTAACACGAGCTGTAGGCCTACAACCGCAGTCGCCTGATGCGAATTTACTTTTAGGCGAGGCTTACCTTCGTTTGAAAAAAGGATCCAAGGCGATTCCATATTTGAACGAGGCAGGGAAGCTCGGAAAGATAGAAGCCCATCTCGATTTGGGCTGGCTCTACAACGCAGCCGGACTGAAAGAGAAGGCCGTTGTTGAATACGAAGAGGTGCTCAGAAAAAAACCTGATTATCCCGATCGAAAAAAGCTCGAGCAGTACATCAGCGAAAACAAGAAAAATTAGCCGCGGATTTACACGGATGAACGCGGATCAGAATTCATTTTATGTTCTTTTCTGATCCGCGTTCATCCGTGTAAATCCGCGGCTAATGTTTTAGCTTTGTCTTAACGGCGGCATCGGGATAGGAATGCCGTATGTAGTGGCGCCCACTCCCACCCCACCTTCACAGGAATTCGGTGGCACTGTACAAACCCGCCTCGTCGCTGGACATTCCGCGGCCCAGAACATGTAGCCCAACATACCACTCGTCGTCCCAGCACCGTTTGGCGCAACTGTCTGCACGTATGCCCCCGTTGAGTTGATCAACGAACTCGAAAAGCTGGTGCACTCCGGTGCGGCCCTACTGCCAGTAACGATATACAGAGCGCCTGTAAACTTCGCCGGCGCCAATGGCAGTATCGGAGGCGCAAACTGTGGCTTACCATCGACGTGTTCCTGCCAATCCGCCTGAGCCGTACTGGCAGAGTTTGGTTGTCGCGCCGGGACCATCGCGTTCGCATAATCCAGCACGGGCGTCGTCGTGTTCAGCCAATCAGCAGTTGCCTTTCGTGTGAGTGCGATCAACCAGCGATCGCCGGCAGCGAGGTCAATAGTCAGTCGAGCCGCATGATTGTTTCCGGATGCGTCGTAAGGCAGAACCGAGCGATAGGCATTGATGAACGACTGTAACCCAGTAAGGTTTGGATTCGTGTTTTCTTCATAGTCGATCTCAATCCCGACACCCAAACGCTGCGCCGCTTCGGCCGCGTTCAATCCGAACTGGACCGGGTTGGTTGCGAGAGCCTGATTCCACGCATCTGTGTATGTGATCCCGCCGATTGATAACATTACCCTGACGCCGCGGCTCTTGAAGTAATCAACCACTGCCTGATTCATTCCGATCGGAATGCCTTGCGACGTGCCGGCATCGTTCGTCTTGTTCAGCAGTCTCATCGGATGAACAAAGCTCAAAACCACGAGGTTAACTGACGGCGTACCGTCGCCACGATTGATTAACCATTGGTTGCGGGTGTTGAAGTCGGTCATGTTGCGAACGCTGGCCCACGTGCAGAAGTCGTTTCCACAATGCCAGGCTCCATAAACCGAAATGTTGGTAGCTGCCGTAACTGTCTTCGGCTGTGAAGAAAGCCCGCCGAAGAGTGCGGCGAATACAAATAAGCTCAGGACAAGGATTTTTTTATACATCTCAGTTCTTCCTCCCACGAAGTTTGAGATCGATTGATTGAAGGGGGTTAGTTGAAGGCTAGTGCGGAATCTTAGACCAACTGGTGAGAATGTCAAAGCCGCGGATGAACGCGGATAAACGCTGATCTGCATTCATCCGCGGCTAAAACTCTACTTTTGACCAGAGACTTCTGACTTCAGATCTGACGAACGTCGCTTTTCAATAGACGTTCGCAGCTCTTCCGGTGTCACGGGTCGACCGTGTACGCCGTAGATCTTATCGATCTGTAGTCCCAGCTGTTGCAACTTCTCGCTGAAACTGACGGTCGCGTCCTGAGCAATCGCGATCGATCCATTCGGGGCAGGGTTCAGCAGATCCGCCTGAAACAGAATCTTCTCTTTCGGCAAATAAGCGACGAGGATCTCATTCGCGTGCGGATTCGGGCCGATGTCGTACAACTCAACCACATGCTTGTCGTCCTGGAACACGCGCTTCTTGTTTTCGACAAGCTCGATCTTCAACTTGTTATCCAGTGACAACTTGGGCAGTAGACTCGACTGAAGTGCCGTGGCCTTTTCAAGAAAACTCTTGTTCCCGGCCGTCGTTACAATCGTCGCGCCTTCGGCGACATACTCGCGAAAACCACCCGCGTGATCTGCATGGTGATGAGTCAGGACGAGATACTTGATCGGCTTACCGGGCACCGTCTCTTTGATCTTGGCCAACGCCTGCAATGAATTGCTGTTGTAAAAAATCTGCTCCGGAGCTTCCAGCACGAGAATGTGATCGTTGAAGGCCACAAACATGATGTTGTGCGTTCCTCCAGCTAGTCCATTCAGCATGTAAACATCTTCAGCAATCTTGACCACAGCCGGTGGCGCCGGAGTTGCCGGACCTGCCGCGAGTTTCTCAAAACCTTCTGGCGCTTGAAACACACTCTCAGCCGGCTTTGTGTTGATCTGAATATCGACGTACTCCGCTTCCTGAACGACCCCACCGGAGTTATACAGAACACGCGCGCCGGGCAGCTTCAACTTTCCGACGGTGCGATAGTTTGAATAAGTCTGTGCGATTTCCGAGTCCCCTGCGAATGGATCGGCGTAGAGATAACCGTACTTCGTCAGCAGGTTTGTTTGCGCGTCAAAAGAAAGCGCGAGCTGTTGATTGTCGGGCCGTAGGACGCTGATGACCTTTTGCTTCCGCCCGGCGATTTCGTCTTCACCCAGGTAGCGCAGAGTTGAGGCGCGGTCCAGTGCCTCGAGTAAAACGAACGGGGGCAAGCGGCGCATCTGCGGCCGGAAGTTGTTCGCGGAAGCATTTGCGATGGGCGTGGCCGTCCTGGACCACATATCAAAGTTTTGACCTTCTGTGCCTTTGATGACAGTCCGGTTCCAGTTGTTGAAGCCGGCATTTGACGTCTTCAAATCATCGTAGACAAATCCACGTTCAGTATCGACGATCAGAGTTTCTTCCGAAGTGCCGACAACAAACGGACCTTCAGCAGCCGGGCTTTGATAGCGAGCGTGGAGTTTGCCTTTCTCTTTGAGCGTGAAATCCTTGATTGCGCGTAACGCTTCGACTCCGCCGTGCGCCGTGATTGCATCGTCGAGTACGCGACGAGCTTGCTGGTACGAACGCTGCGAAGCATCGAGTTGCTGCGCACTCGCAGCAGCGGATGCTTGCAGAACTATTAGTGTGGCAACGACAAACAGTTTCAGCTTCATCGTGGTGCTCCTCTCCAAAATCTGGCAGGTATTCCGAAAATTTCGGAACAAAGGTGGTGTTGGCGCGCCTTGGGAGACTGTCTGTCTAATACTTAAAAAACGACGGAAATGTTCTGTGAGATTGCGTGTGCAAAAAATTGGAATTGGACCATTATTTTGGTGAGGGTTTGTTAATAAAGTTTTGGCTATGGCAATGTGTACTCGGCTGCCATAAACTAGCCATCTCGCAGACGTGAAAGACTAAGACTTTCTCACGCAGCGGCGCAACGACGCAACGGAAACCACAACACTGCATTCTGCCGTTGCGCCTTTGCGCCGTTGCGTGAGAAAAACTCTTTATGACGTTTCTTAGTTTTAACTAAGGAGGATCTGGCAATGACTGTTTTGCGACTGGGAGATCACCGGCGAGTACAAGGGCGAGAAGTTGAGCTATGTCGTCTGGCTACAGCCGCTACAGACTCAACGACCGGTGGAGCGGCGTTGATAGAAAAGATGTGACAGCGCAAGAAGAACGAGCGCTATAAGAAGAACGTAAGCTCGGTGTTGCGCGATTCGATTACCGTTGAGTAAATCCTGATACGTCCAAAGTCTGAATAGCAGCGGATTGTAGAGCCATCCTTTGTGGCCCTGGCTGTACAAATAGAAGAGACCGGCGCCAATCCCGATCGCCGTCATGTAAGTAACATAGCGATCGCGCAACAATACCTTGCTGAACATAGCCGCTGCTGCGAGAAAGATCGCGTTCGGAATCAGGATCCAGAAGTAAACGCGTAGATACACCATCAACTCAACCGGCCAATCCCCTTTCAATGTCTGGGCCAATACCGCGATTAAGCCGACCGAAATCAGAAGAACGCACACCAACAAGAGCGTCGCCAGAAATTTTGAAAACAGGAGGACAAAGTTTGGAATTGGTTGACTCCAGATCAGTGGCTCAATTTTCAAATCACGATCGCGTTGCAGTGCTTCTCCTATATAGAAGATGCTGATGCCTATCATGAAGAGAAGGGAATTACCGGCGATGTTGGTAATGTACGCGGTTGAGTAAGACCCGTCGGGTCGCACGTTCCAAAAAATCACCTCCATCGTCGACAGCAACACCGCAAAGGGAATGATGACCACGAGACTGCGTTCTGCAAGAAGCAAACGAAACTCAATCGCCAGCGCCGCGACTAGTTTTCTAAAGCTCGCGCGAATTCCATTGTTAGCGCTCGTGACACTTGGAAGTGCAACTGGCGCTCTGCGGGCTTCGGGCTCGATCCGGTTTCGTCTAATTTCGGATTCAAAGGAAATCCTTTCGCTTGCAGTTGAAAGGTTCAGAAACGAGAAATGGACCTGCTGCGGCCGTTCGCCTATGACGAAACGACGGTAAACCAGCGTGAGCATTCCTGCGGTTATCAACAACATCATGACGCGGTTGATAATCAGTTCCGCGTCATAAGTAATCACCAGTTGATTGAACACCTCAGGGCTCGCGGTGTGAACCCCTTCCTCTTTTTTGGCCCACCTCATAAGCAGAGGATCGAGCACGCGTTGCCAACCCAACGGCAAGCCATTCACGAAGAATACTTGGTAGCTGATGTAGATAGGGTAAAAACAAACTCCGAGCGCGTACACGATCTTGGCATTTCGTGTCAGCGTTCCGACGGCAAAACACAAAGCCGCCAAAACCAAGTGTGAAAGAACCACAAAAACGAGGAAGTGTTTGAAGTAAGGAAAGACCTTCACATCCACCACTACCATGCCTGGACGGCTGAACCACTGCAGCACGAACAATGTGACTACAAAAGCCGCTTGACCGGAGGCAAGCACAAAGAAACTGCCGAGAAACTTTCCGAGAAGATAGGTAAGCCGGCCCACAGGCTTTGAGAAAATTAATGGATCGATCTCGGCACGGAAATCTTTGATTACCGGATCTGCCATGATCACTGCTGTAAACAGTGGCAGAGTCATGAACGAAAAGATTGGCAAAACACCGGAGATGAAAGCGTCGCTATTTGTAGCAATACCACGTCCTGTGGCCGGGCCCCAGCCCCACCAAAGAAGCGCGTTACCACCGCAGAGCAGCGCCATTACATACGGCGCCACACGCCTTGAGTTGAGCAGAACCTCAGTTCGAAATATGGTGAAAAACGGCGTGTGTAAAGGATGGACCATCACGAATGGGAGACCAGGCTGAAGTAGTAGTCTTCGATTGTCGGCGTCGACTGATTGAATTCTTCTCCGGGTCGTTCTCTCGGCGAGAGAACTCGAACCCGCATCATGCCGTTGTACATTTGCGAGGAAATTAATTTGTGACGAGACTTCACTGCATCGACCTGTTCGCGTGTTAACGTTGCTTCCCAAACCGAGTTGTCCAGTTCCTTGATCGCTTGAGACGGAGAGCACGAAGCAATGATCTGGCCGTTACGAATGATGGCCATATTTGAGCAGAGGTTCGAAACGTCGGAGACAATGTGCGTTGAAAGAAGCACCACACTTTCCTCGCCGAATGTTTCTGCCAATAGGTTGTGAAAACGTGTTCGTTCTTCAGGATCGAGACCCGCGGTCGGTTCATCGACGATCAGCAAAGCCGGTTTTCCGATCAGCGCTTGCGCAATGCCGAGTCGTTGCCGCATGCCACCGGAAAATCCGCCCACTTTCTGCCGCCGTGCACTTTCGAGGTTGACTCTCTCCAGCAAAGCATTCACCAGAGAATCGCGCTCCTTTTTGTTGTGGACGCCTTTTAGTCCGGCGAAATAATGAAGCGTTTGTTCGGCTGTGAGCGAGGGATAGAATCCGAAGTCCTGCGGAAGATAACCAAGTATCATTCGTGCTCGATGCTTCTCCGAGATCAGGTCCGTGTCGCGCATACACGCGGTGCCCGAATCAGGTTCGAGCAGCGTTGCCAGAATCTTCATGAGCGTTGTCTTGCCGGCGCCATTCGGCCCGAGCAGTCCAAACATTCCGGGAGGCACTTCGAGGTTGATTCCCTTAAGCGCCTGAATCCCACTCGAGTAAGTCTTGTTCAACCCTTCGATGGCGAGCATTCAGCTAAAGATCGAAAACGATGATGGTTTGTTTTTGGGAAGAAAGCGTGACGGACTTAAACCTCGGACGTAAAGAAGTAAACGGCCTGCGACGGCGATTGCGATCAGTGTGCCACCGATATGAGCTATATGACGATCTGTGCTGGCAATACGAATGATGAGTCCGGTAAGAGCGAGAAGAATCAGAAATATCTTGAAAGCACGTTGAAGCGGCTGGCTTCTCCTGCATATCGCCACACATTCGTTCTTGACTCTGTCGAGGTTGCCAAATCGTTTTAGCGTTGCCGCTCGTGCCTCTTCGGGAGACATGCCTCGTTGAATGTATTCGCGCTGCAGCAGTTCGACGTGAAGATGCAACTCTTCTTCAACTTCGAGTTCAATTTCTTTATGCTGAAAAGGGTAGTTCATCGATGCGCTCAGGCAGTCTGTAAAATTCTGGAAATCGCCTTCGAGACACGCTCCCAATTTGCGCGCTCGCGTTCAAGCTGTTTTTGCCCCGCCCTTGTCAATTTATAAAACCTGGCCCGACGATTATTGTCTGAAACTCCCCACTCTGACTTAATCCAACCACGTTCCTGCATGCGGTAAAGCGCTGGATACAACGATCCGTCTTCCACCTTGAGCAGGTCCTCCGCAGTCTCGTGTATCCTTTGCACAATCCCATAACCGTGCAACGACTCACGCTCGAGTGTCTTCAGAATCAACAACTCCAGCGTGCCCTGCATCAGATCTGTCCGCGCCTTCGCCACGTAACAAACAACCTCCCCTAGATTATCTAGGCCAGAGACTAAACGCTTCCTCCCTAGACTGTCAAGAGGTAGACGAATGACGGTAGTGGGTCAGTTTAGGTCTTGTTTCACGCAAGGACGCAAAGACAGCAAAGAGAAACGTCTGTTTTCTTTGCGTTTTCGTGGCGCCTTTGCGCCCTTTGCGTGAGACATACTTCAAACTGACCCATTACCACGAACGAATATGGCAATCTCAGATTACAACCCCGTTTGCCAAATTGATTCCGGAATAGCGGGCTTGCTAAGGTCGTCGTCATGTCCGAGCGTTCCATCGAGCAGATACGCGAATTGCTCGACTCCCTTTATCGCGTGGATTCCGGACGAATCCTCGCAACTCTGATCCGCTTACTTGGTGATTTTGATCTTGCCGAGGAGGCGATGCACGAAGCCTTTGCGGCGGCGCTGAGCCTGTGGCCGAGGAGTGGAGTACCCGACAAGCCGCGCCCATGGTTGATTTCGACGGCCCGATTCAAAGCCGTTGATACGCTTCGTCGACGCGCAAGATTTGATGCGTCTCAAGACGAGCTCGTGCGATATCTCGAAGCGCAGTTGAGTTCGGTTGAAAGGTCCAATGAAGAAGACAGCCTCGAAGACGATCGGCTACGCCTGATCTTTACGTGCTGTCATCCATCTCTGGCACCGGAAGCGCGCGTTGCGCTCACCTTGCGTGAGGTGTGCGGGCTGACAACCGAAGAAATAGCAAAAGCCTTCCTCATTACTCCGCGTACACTCGCGCAGCGCATTGTGCGCGCAAAGGCAAAGATTCGGGAGACACCGATTCCGTACGAGGTGCCGGCGCCGGAGGAATTGCCGGAGCGACTGGGTGCCGTGCTTCACGTCGTCTATCTCGTCTTTAACGAGGGTTACTCGGCTGCGGCGGGAGCGGAGGTAACGCGGGCCGAGCTAACCGGCGAGGCGATTCGACTGGGCCGGTTGCTGACCGAACTCCAGCCAGAGCCGGAAGTCATTGGGCTGCTTTCCCTGATGTTGCTACAGGAATCCCGTCACGCCGCGAGAACCTCTCCGACCGGTGAGCTGATTCTGCTGGAGAACCAGGATCGCTCGCTCTGGAACCGAGAACAGATCGCCGAAGGGTTGGCGTTGCTGGAGAAAGCTCTGACGTCCTATCGCTTCGGCTCTTACACACTGCAGGCTGCGATCGCGGCCGTTCATGCGGAGGCGGAATCGGTCGCTGCGACCGACTGGCGGCAGATCGTTGCGCTTTACGACCGGTTGTTACTAATTCAGCCTTCGCCAGTTGTGCAATTAAATCGTGCCGTGGCCATTGCAATGCGCGATGGTCCAGAGGCCGGACTGACGCATATCGACGCGGTGTTGGAACATGGCGAATTGGCAAATTACTACCTCGCGCATTCTGCCCGCGCGGATATGTACCGCAGGCTGGGCAGGACCGCTGAGGCCCGGTCCGCTTATGAGAAAGCTCTCGCGCTGACCCAACAGGAACCGGAGCGGCAATTCCTGCAGGAGCGGATTCGCCAATTGAATTAGTTGAAATAAAAAATTTTTCTTGAATAGCTGTCGATTTTCCGTCTCCCCAACGACTATAGACAAAAGAACGAAGAAGTACGGTTCCTGAGTGAATAGGAAACGAGTCATCGGGAACAAAACACAGAAAACAAGGAGAAAAATTCATGCCACAGTATCTGGTTGCTAACTACCTCCCCGACAACTTCGACCCGTCCGCCGTAACCGAAGCGATGATCGAGGAGATCCACGCGCTCAACCGCGAAATGATTGCTGCAGGCGTGAGGAAGTTTGCTTGCGGAATTTCCGCGGCCAGCAACGCAAAGACGGTGCGGAAGCAGTCTGATGGTACGGTGCTCGTCACCGATGGGCCATACACGGAGACCAAGGAGCACATGGGCGGTTTCTGGATACTGGAAGCTCCCGATATGGACGAGGCACTCGCGTGGGCGCGCAAGGGTGCCATCTCATGCGATGCGGCAGGCGAGGTGCGCGAGCTTCTATTCTTCCCGGACCCGAATGCAGCAACGGAATGAGGAAAAATCAAATGGGACTCGAAGGGAGCCGGAGAATGAGAAAAATTATTGTGCTTGAACATATTTCACTTGATGGTGTCATACAAGGCCCAGGCGCGCCGGAGGAAGATACCAGCGACGGCTTTAAGTATGGTGGATGGTCAGCGCCCTTTGACGACGACGCGATCGGAGCAGCCGTGAAAAAGATGTTGGATATGCCGATCGACCTGTTACTGGGGCGTAAAACTTTCGATATTTGGGCGGCGTTTTGGCCGCAACATGGCGACATTTGGCCCAACGTCAACACGGCGACTAAATACGTCGCCTCAAACACCATGACTTCTTCCGAATGGCAACCCACGGTGTTTTTAAGCGGGGATGTAGCGAAGAAAGTAGCCGAACTCAAGCAAGGGGAAGGACCCGATCTGCACGTTTGGGGAAGCGGTAATCTGCTCCAGACGTTAATAAAGCACGATCTGGTCGATAACTTCTGGTTGATGATCTATCCGATAACTTTGGGCGAGGGGAAACGGCTGTTTGCCGATGGCACGATCCCGGCGGCGTTCAAGGTGACGGAAAGCCTTGTCGGTTCCAGTGGCGTCATTATCGTGAATTATGAACGCAACGGTGCAGTCCAAACCGGAACATTCACGCAATGAGTTCTTCTCTGTGCAACCTCTGTGTTCTCTGTGCCTCTGTGGTGGTTATAGGAACATGCGATACAACAACCACAGAGGCACAGAGAACACAGAGATTGCACAGAGAACTCTCGTAAGCACTGGCACATTGACGGAGGCAGGACAATCAAATGAGAAATGTAATCTTCGCAATCAACATTACCCTGGATGGTTGCGTCGACCACACCAAGGGACTTGCTGATGACGAGACACACGAATTTTTTACGGACCTCCTGCGAGAGGTTGACCTACTGGTCTTTGGACGTATCACCTACCAATTGATGGTCCCTTTTTGGCCTGAAGTCGCAAAAAGCCAGTCGATGTCAAAGGCATCGAACGAATTTGCTCAAACCTTTGACTCCATCAACAAAGTTGTTTTTTCACGAACGTTAGACAGCGCTGAAGATAAAAACACGAGAATTGTTCGTACGAACCTTCAAGACGAAATACTTAAATTGAAACAAGAACAAGGCAAAAGCATTTTACTCGGTGGTGTAAGTATTCCTTCACAGCTCATAAAGCTTGGTCTTGTTGATGAATATCTTTTTGTCGTTTCGCCAATCGTTGCAGGAGAAGGGCGACGGTTGTTGGAAGATGTCAGCCTCGAGAGCTTTCAATTAAAACTCGTTGGGTCAAAGATTTTTAAATCAGGATCTGTCGCGCTTCGTTACTTGAAACAGTGACAGAAAAATCTGCTGGCTACCACCAGGGACGAGAAGAACAATGAAATACATCTGTTTGGGATATCTCGAGCCAGGAACATTCGAAGGGATGACCGAGGACGAGCGAAACGAAGTGCTCGACGAATGCTTTGAGCACAACGACCATCTGCGTGCCAACGGATATCTTGTTGCCGAAGTACCTCTTCAGCCGCCGGAGACCGCGTTGACCCTGTACTGGAAAAACGGCAAAGTCGCGACCACCGACGGCCCCTATGCGGAAACCAAGGAACAGCTCGGCGGCATTCATATCGTTGAGGCGCGAGACCTCAACCACGCCGTTCAGCTTGTCTCACAGCTCCCAGGCTTTAAGTATGGACTTGGACCGGTTGAGATACGTCCGGTTGCGGACATAAGCGAAATGATAAAGGAGAGCGAGCAACGGCGACGGCTTACGCTCAAATGACGAGATTCAAACATTTATCACTGGCTGTTCTGATTGTCGTCATTGTCTGCGTTCAAGCGTGCCAGCGCCCCACTCCCAGTAACCCACCACATCAGCAGCGAACTTCGTCCAACGTCTTCGACGCCTACCTTGAAACTGACATCCCACCAGCGGACGGTTTTGATTTTCCCGTGGGCGACGCTAATGCCACCGGTCCATACAAGGACATCGCGACGCGATCGGATATCACGGCTGGCGCATCGCTACTCACTTTGCAGAAAACTATGAGCTCGGCATTCACACAGGCGAGGACTGGAATGGCAACGGCGGTGGCAACACCGATCTGGGCCAGGACGTCCATGCTGTCGCGAATGGTCGCGTCACGTTTGCTCAACACTGCGGCCGCTTGTGGGGCAATGTCATAACCATCGAACATCACTTCTACGAAAACCACGAGCATCGCAGGATAATTTCACTCTATGCTCACCTGAATGAGATCAAGGTAAGGGAAGGCGACGTCGTACAGCGCCGGCAGGTAATCGCAACTATTGGCCAGGATCCCGACAAACTCTTCGCTGCGCACCTGCACCTGGAGCTGCGTTGGGACGACAGCCTCTCGCCAACTTACTGGCCGTCGTCAGACGGCAAGGACCAGACCTGGGTCAGTGAACATTATGCCTGGCCCAGCGCGTTCATTAACGAGCATCGCAAACTCTACGTGCCGCAGAAAGAGGCGAAGCTAATCGTTGTCGATCAGGAAAGTTACAAAGCGAGGTTTTATCAAGCGGGTGTCTTGAATCAGGAGTACGACGTAAGTTTTGGACAAGGCAAGGGGCAGAAGCTCGTCGAAGGAGACAACAAGACTCCGAAGGGTATGTACTTCGTGATTAAAAAACATCGCGGCAATTTCGACGGCCCATACGGTGCCTATTACGGTGGGCACTGGATCAAAATTAACTACCCAAACAAATACGATGCGGACCGAGCGGTAGCGCAACAGATGATCTCGCGACCGCAGCAATCCGCCATTACGGCCGCCTGGGAAAAGCGAGTCGCAACCCTCGAGACCACGAAGCTCGGCGGGGGCATCGGTTTTCACGGCTGGATCAGAGAGTGGGAGAACAGCGGCCCACGTCATCTTTCGTGGGGCTGCGTCGTGATGCACCTGTTTGATATTCAAAAGCTTTACGATCAGATCCCGGAAGGGACGATGGTGGTGATCCGGTGAAGGGAATTCCAACTCAAGTTCTACAAAGAGACAACCGTATCTGGACTACTACGCAATCGAGACATCTCACCTCTGTGTTCTCTATGTCTCTGTGGTTTAGGTTTCGTGTGCATCAACAACCACAGAGAACACTAAGCTTCTGCAAGGTCCGCCCGAGTGGGTCTGCCACCTAGAATCGCGAAACGATGAACAGACTGCCACTCCACGAGAGACAGTGGCCGCGCAAGTTTGAGCCAACCCAGGTTGCACAATGGGAAATGATCCCGCTGTTATGGCAAAAGCTCAAAGCTGTGACAGTGTTTGGGACGAATCAACTGAAAGTCACGCCGGTCGAGAGTCAGTAGTTGTTTGATATTCAGGCGTTCCGCTGTGGCAGCAATCAAAGCGTCAACAAAATCCAAATGCGCATCAGCGTATTGGCGAAGAATCTCGGCAGACCTTAGGTAATCTTCCGCCACCGGAGCTTCAAGAATTAATTCAGTATCTGCAAGGCTTGAAATGAAGTCGGCGGCGGCATTATTTCCGATGTCGCGCGCTAGCAAGTAGGCGACCTCCGTGATTGCGGGGATCGGCAGAATGATCGGTTCGCGAATATTCTCCAGGACTGCGATTGTTGCTTGATGTTCGGCTTCGGTGGAATTGAGCGAGGCTAACAGGAATCCAGAGTCGAGCAGGACGGCCATCACTAGTTTGTCAAACCCGGCTTCTTGCCAATCTCAGTCCTCAGAATTTCATCAGCGCGAGCTGCCGTGTTCCCTGGGCCACCGGAATAGCGTCCCGCCATAGAAAGCAACCACTTTGCAGCAGGTGAAGGCTCTCTTCCGTTTACCAACGGTGTACCAGTCTTGTCTCCGGCGAGACTAGCTTGAAGCAACTGCAAGACACGACGGCGGTCGTCGACTGGCATTTTCAGGAGTTCTTCGATTTGTTCTTTCCGGATCATGTTCCGCATTTTAGTCCAAGTGGGAAGTTAGTCCAAGGGAAACAATTCATAGCCTCCGATTGAGCGAGGGTGCTTTAGATCTTTCGTCAAACAGATCCAAAGCGCGCTCCCCTTGCCACCGCACTACAAAATAGCTTCCGAAGTTGAAACCTGATCTGTGCACTGATCATCTATGACGTGAGTTGGCGATGTGCTGCGCTTGTCGTTTGAGAATGGCGACGAACTTGTTGGCCCGCACGTAACCCGCGTATTCGGCGCGTTCGTCTTCCGTGAGTTCGCCGTCCGTCGATTTTCGGGAGAGTTCCTCGATGCGGTTTGTAGTTCAGCATCGGCCTGATAGCCGATCACTGCCTCAGCCTTTCCCGGCAAGACAATTTCCAACATCGGCCGGACGCCGCGATCAAATGCGAGACTCTCTGAGGTCGTTGCCATGGGCCAAACTTACTCCTCCGATCGGAGCTTTGACAATGATTGGGGACCGCCGCATTAGAATCGCGAAACGATGAACAGACTACCACCGATCGCAACCAGGTCCTCGATCAAAGCAACGTTGAAATCCGACAGGCGCAGGGACTTTACGAGCCGAGCGCGGGCGTGATAGCCGGCGAAACAACCAACGACTCCGCCGATCAATCCCAACCCAGCACCAACGTAAGCCGACTGTCCACCGCCAAGAGAAACGCAAGCGCCCGTTAAGCCACCGGTCACAATGCGGGCGATAAGTCCTGGAGGAGCAGTGCGGTTCGGAGTATTCGGCAGCTTATCAAAAATTACTTCTGTGATGGCCAACAGGCTTAGAATTATTACTGCAGGAAGCGAGCCGATGAGAGACAGTGGCCGCGCAAGTTTGAGCCAACCCAGGTACACGGCCCACGCGACCGCCGCCGGAGGCGTAAGCGAGCGCAACCCGGCGAAGAGTCCAATTAGAAATGCGAATAACAGCGTCATCTGTTATTGCCCAACCTGTCGTTTGAAACCTACTCAGCGAACTCGATTATATCCAGTGATCGCAAGAAGGCGCTCGTGTGAGTCAAATCGATTGGTGACAAACTCGGAGGCCGAGATGTAATAGACGGCGACATGTTTTCGGAACGTGTTAAAAAATCCCTCGATTTTTAACATATCTCTTTGACGTGTTAAGCGGGCTAACATAAACTCTTCGCCATGGTAGCCTCCCAAACACGCCCGCAATCCTCGCGAACCGAGCGACCTAAGGGATCATGGCGAGCCCATAAGCCATATAACGAGATTCCACTGCTGCCACCCAAGGTTGACTTGGAAACCAAGGCAATTCTCAAACAATGCATTCGTGCCCGGGCAGCGCTGGCAGAGTTGAAGGGAGCGGCCGAGCTGATTCCCAATCCCTCAGTCTTGATCAATACGCTGCCATTGTTGGAGGCTCAGGCCAGCTCGGAAATTGAAAACATCGTCACCACTACCGACCGTCTGTTTCAGTTTCGGGAATTGCAAGCGCAAGCCGACCCACCCACTAAAGAAGCACTGCGCTACAGTCACGCGCTCCTCGAGGGCTATCAGGCGGTGCAAAAGCGTCCGTTGACGACGAGGATTGCGGAAGAAATTTGTAGCCGAATCAAAGGAGTGCAAATGCAAGTGCGACGCGTTCCGGGTACGGCACTGGCAAATGAACGGACAGGCGAAATCGTTTACACGCCGCCCGAAGGTGAGGATCTATTAAGGTCTTTACTGGCGAACTGGGAGCGCTTTCTCCATGAGACGACCGACCTCGACCCCCTGATCCAAATGGCCGTGGCGCATTATCAATTTGAAGCCATCCATCCGTTTACCGATGGGAATGGACGCACCGGTCGCGTGCTGAACAGCCTGTTCTTCATTCACGAGAACCTGTTGACACTTCCGATTCTTTACTTAAGCCGCTACATCATTCAGCACAAGGCCGACTACTACCGGCTGCTGATGGATGTGACTCGCGCCGCTGCCTGGGAAGCGTGGGTGAAGTTCATGATTGCCGCCGTGGAAGAGACCGCCAGTTGGACCACTGCCAAGGTGGAAGCCATCCGCGAGCTGCAATCAACGACTGCGGCATACGTACGCGAAGCTGCCCCAAAAGCGCACATCCACGAGCTGATGATTTTGATATTCGAATTGCCATACTGCCGCATTCAAAACGTGACCGAACGGAAAATCGCCGTTCGCCAGACGGCCTCTGGTTATTTGAAAGAACTGGTGAGAGTTGGCGTACTGGAAGAGAAAGTCGTCGGCCGCGAAAAGCTTTTTATCCATCCAAAGCTAATGAGGTTGCTAACTCAGGAGCGCAACACATTTGAGCCTTACTCATGAACGAAGCACTCTGAGCAGATCTCAATCCAGTGATCGCAAAGACGACGCTCGTGTGAGTCAAATCGATTGATGACAAACGAAAATTTTTGCGCTAGGTTGCTGATCACTCACCTAATCAAAAAAGAAGCGGGCCGACTTGTGCTTGAACCACAAAGCCGACCCTAGATCCTCAACCTTCTCAAGAAAGGATAAGGACCATGGCAAAACATGGTAGCGCATCACCGCGCAAACAAAAATCTCGCACACTCGACGCCAACCTAAAACGACGCGCTCGAAAACTCGCAACCGACAGCAGGGTCGATCCAAGAACACGCTCATTGATCCGTTATGGATTGGAGATCAAAGACCAGTACCTTGAGCAAATAGTGAGTCGTGTCGAGGCCGGCGAAATGAGCATCGAACACATTCGCTTGGATAGTGATTAAGAATCTCCGCGCCGTTCCGTGTCTCTGCGGCGCAACCGCCGAGGCACGGCGGCCGCGGCCGCCTATGCGATCATTCACTCAGCCGTGTTCCCGGAATATCAGGTGCGCGGCGTTGAGGAGACCGATCAGATTTCATCTGCGCCACCAGCGCCGCGCTGCGGATTTTCTGATGGAAAGTTTCGACCGATCCCAGCTTTCCAGACTGGGCCAATCTGCCTGAAGAACGAACCAAAGGCTGACGCCGAGCGTGACTTGCGCAAACTGATCCACAGCGTGCGCGATATATCCTCGCCGTTTCATTGATGAAACAGCGATATAGTGCTAGACTTCGCCCCGAATCCGTTTAACGTATGGCAAAGAACTCACACATTGAGTGGACAAATCACACCTTTAACCCCTGGTGGGGATGTCACAAAGTCTCACCGGCGTGTGACAACTGCTACGCGGAAGTATGGGCCAAGCGAGTTGGACAAACCGTTTGGGGCCACGAGGCCCCTCGTCGATTTTTTGGAGACGCTCACTGGCGAGAACCTCTCAAATGGAACCAACAGGCTTTGACTGCGGGAACTCGGGCTCGTGTTTTCTGCGCGAGCATGGCAGATGTTTTTGAGCGTCGGGCAAGTCTCAATAAAGAGCGTGAGCGCCTGTGGAATCTAATTGATCAAACGCCAAACTTGGACTGGCTACTTCTAACGAAGCGGCCGCAAAACGTTTTATCGATGACGCCTTGGGGTGACGCTTGGCCGCAAAATGTGTGGGTTGGTACGAGTGTAGAGAATCAAAAAGTCGCCGAACTGCGACTTCCATATCTCTTAGCGCTGCCTGCCGCCGTGCGGTTTTTGTCGTGTGAGCCCCTTCTTGGTCCGTTAGACTTACGATCATGGTTTAATCGGCATGCTTTCAATCCTATCGATTGGGTAATTGCGGGGGGTGAGAGCGGAGCACATTCAAGACCAATGCACCCGGATTGGGCCCTTGCATTATTGAATCAATGTCAGCGCGCAAAAGTACCTTTTCACTTCAAACAGTGGGGTCATTGGGCTCCGGCTGACTGCACGATCGTTTCTAATCACAAAGCTCTATTAACGGTGGAGGTTGATCCTCCCGTTCGAATGATTGCCGTTGGGAAAAAACTGGCGGGCCGAATGCTGAAGGGAACAACTTGGGATAATCTGCCCCGGGTGCATCATGTTACCGATAAACCTCAACCTTACAAACTTGCAGCAAAGGCAAGGTGCAGTCTAGGCAAAGATCCAAAATGTCCAAAGGCAGCGACAGAGAACACTTTGAAGACTATCGCGAGCAGACCCACGTAAAACACAGTATTCTTGCCGCTTATCTTCCGGCGTACTTCCACATTCTAAAGCAGTGGAATGAGAACCTTGTTTTTATCGATGGCTTCGCTGGCCCGGGTTCTTACACCCAAACGGAAACGGGCAACACGTTCGATGGATCACCGCTTTTAGCCTTACAGCTTATTGCTAGCAACGAGGACTTTTCAAAACAAGTCAGTACAATATTCATCGAAGCTGATGATGTCTTATTCAATCGACTCAAAGACAGAGTCGACCAATTCTTACGTGATCATACCAACATTCGAAAACCCATTTTACGTTCTGGTCATTTCTCTGAAGAACTTACGGAAATACTCGGCAGGGTGGGCGGCAAACTAGCCCCAACATTTCTATTTGTTGATCCCTGCGGCGTTAGCGGTACCAGCTTAGAAACTATCCGTGCAGTGATGGAGAAAGAAAAATGTGAGGCATTTATCTTCTTTAACATTGATGGAGTGCGCCGGATAGCCGGTCTCCCAGAGCTCAGTCCGGTTTTGGTTGAGTTAATGGGTTCGGAAGAACGTGCGAAAGCGCTGTATGACAGGCTCAAAACGACCGAGAACGTCGGGCTCCGCGAGGAGATTATTTTGTCCGAAATATTGCAGAGCGCTTTCACAGGTGGCGCGAGCTAAATACATAATCCCGTTCCGGGTCGAACACGAAGAGCAAAGGAAAACAAGCCACTACTTAATCCATGCAACTAAACACCCACTCGGCTTCCGCATCATGAAAGATGTAATGTGGTCGCGCGGTCATTCAGAAGACCAACCTGGAGCGTTCGAACTGAGGCAAAAGGGCCGCACAAACTTCCTTCCAATGTTCGATAGGCACTCGGACATTAAGGAAGAAATATTGGTAGCCCTAAAGAGTAAACCACTTCGCGTGTCTGTCTTTTACACCGAGTGGACCATGAGGCCGAACGACATGCAGTGTGAAGCGGCTTATCGCCAAGCTCTCTTGGAACTTGAGAACGATGGCAAGATTGAGGTTTTAGGAAAGGATGGCAAGAACGTGACCGGCGTTGAAACACGTCCGAAGAGAAAGGGCAAACCAACCTTGGCGAAAGACTATTACGTTCGAATTAAAACTGATTCTGGTAATTCGTGACAGATGCGCTTGACTTGGTTCTATCTTTTCCACAAAGAAAACATGAGAAGCGCTTTCCTAGCATTATGACAAAAAGGTTCGTTCGACGCCTTTGATGCATTACAGAATGAGGGTATCAGATGTTGGCTCGTGAGCATGACCTTCTGCCTAGTGATAACCTTTACGATCAAATCGATCGAGGAATAAAACTGTGGGATAAGATGCTGTTATGCTGTTCAAAGGCAGCGTTAACACTAGTTGCCACAAAAAAAGGAGAATGAAAAGTGAAAACAATCATTTGCTTGAGCCTCGTCGCCGTCTGTGCCTTGCAGGCCAATCCAGCGACCAATTCGGGATTCAATGACAACGCTGAACAAAACAGAGTCGCCACGAGTTTTAATCCGCCAATGCCGGATTTAATCGTCAGGGGAAATGAGTTCGAATTCGCCGGCAATAAAGTGGTGAATGTTTATGTTTCCAACAACGGTGATAAGCCATCAAAGCCTTGCGTTCTGGAGTTGACTGTTCGCAAAATCGGTGACAGCGCCGTGGGCCGACAGAAGACGTCGAGAATCCCAGTGATACAACCGGGCAAGTTCGTGAAGATTCCGGTGGACGCGACGAGTATTCTGCCCAACGCTGTCAACCTCAAAGACACAACCTTTAAGGTGATTGCCGATTCAACCAACCTCAATGTCGAATCCAACGAAGGCAATAATGAAAAATGGCACAACTTACAGCCGTAAGCCTATCAATTGAAAATAGCGGTTGCTGAGAAGCGGGCCATCATTTGCAGACGACGCCTCGCTGCTTTCTTTCGCCTGCAACCCGCCCCTTCCTTTGCGTCGGAGTTAGTGCCGAACAACTTGCTATGGTCCACGCGCCATTCAACTTGCAATTGCCTGGAGGAGTATTCAGCATGCGTCGTTCTAAACTTCCAATCTTCACGGCTGTCATCGTATTCATCGTACTTGGTTTTGCCGCACAGGCATTTTCGCAAACACGGCTCACGCCCGACAGCGCCGAAAAGATTGACAAGCTGGTGACTGAGACACTGGCGCGGACCGGCGTGCCGAGCGCATCGATCGCAGTCGTCAAAGACGGCGCGCTCGTGTACGTCAAAGCGTACGGTGATGCGAAGATCGAACTGAAGGTGCCGGCGACAACACAGATGCGTTACAGCATCGGTTCGATCAGCAAACAAATCACGGCGGCGGCGATACTGCTTTTGCAGGAGCAAGGTAAGCTTTCGCTCGATGACAAAGTCGCGAAGTACATTCCGGATCTGACGCGCGCGAATGAAGTCACGATTCGGCAACTGCTGTCGCACACGTCAGGCTATCAGGACTACTGGCCGCAGGATTACGTAATGAAGCCAATGCTCGAGCCGATAACCGCCCGCAAGCTCATGGACACCTGGGCGAAGATTCCGCTTGACTTCGAGCCGGGCACGAAATGGCAATACAGCAACACGAACTATGTGATCGCGGGCGTGATTGTCGAGAAGGTCGCGCGTGTGCCCTTTTTTCAGTTCCTGCAGCAGAACATCTTCAAGCCACTCGGGATGACTAGCGTCATGGATGTCGATCAAGAGCGACTCAGTGAGAGCGATCCGATCGGATATGTTCGTTATGCGCTCGGCCCTTTGCGAGTCGCGCCGAAAGAAGGCAAGGGCTGGTTGTTCGCTGCAGGACAGTTGGCGATGACGCCTGAGGATCTCGCGAAGTGGAACATCTCGATCATGGAACGGAAACTCTTGAAACCGGCTTCGTATTTAGCGCTCGGCACTGAGTCGTTGTTAAGAGACGGGCTCGGTACGAATTACGGACTTGGCGTGACCGTCACTTCCGCACTCAACCGACGCGCGCTGTCGCACGGTGGCGGAGTCTCAGGCTTTACGTCGACGAACATTGTATTTCCCGACGATCGCGTTGCGGTGGTTGTACTGACAAATCAAGATAGTGGCGGCGCGTCTGGTCCAATTGCCTCAGGCATTCCACCTTTGCTGTTCGTGACGAACGATCCAGCGACAGCTGCAAAACTCGAACAAGCAAAAAAGATTCTCGAAGGACTACAGCGGGGAGAGATTGACCGTTCGCTCTTTACCGACAATGCGAATGGTTACTTCAGCGCACAGGCTTTGGAGGATTTCAAGACCAGCCTTGGCCCACTCGGGAAGTGGGAATCCTTCAATCAAACCAGCCAAAGCCTGCGCGGCGGCATGGCCGGCCGCGTGTACTTGATTCGGTTCAAAGACAAAACCATCCGCGCCTGGACTTATGAGATGCCGGACGGAAAGCTCGAACAGTTTCAGGTGGCGGTTGGGAATTAGTTCGGAGCGCCAAAGGCGCGAAATATGATAGCCAGGGGCAAGCGTCGAGCGAAGCGAGGCGCGTCGCCCCTGGATAAAAGAGCACAATGACGGTGGAGCTCTGAAAGAGCGCAATAATAGCGTCGATAGTTCGCACTTTCAGTGCTCATTTCCCTCAGTTGCTGCTAACCAGGGGCGACGCGCTTCGCGCTTGCGCCTGGCTATCACATTTCGCGCCTTTGGCGCTGCGTCCAATCGGATCCTGTATAAGGAATTTGGCGGCCACCCGCATAGGAGGACCAACTGAGTGAGCGAGATATTGAAGTTCGCCACTGTCGTGATCTACGCGGACGACGTACCCACGACTGTCGCATTCTACCGCCGCGTGACCGGCTTAGAACCGACGTATTACGACGCTGATCTCGGATTCGCCCTCCTCGGGGAGGACCAGGCCGTGGCGATCGCATCGCACGACGCCGGGATGCTGATGCTGGCCGGCGGCTACGGCCACGTGCGCAGCGACACAGTCCGTGGGACTGAACTCGCGTTCTGGACGCGCGATGTCGACGCCGCATTCCAGGTAGCTGTAGAAGCTGGGGGGACGGCGCTCACGCCACCCCGAGTGATGCCGTGGGGTCAGACCGTCGCCTACGTGCAGGCGCCCGAAGGTACGATCCTCGGCTTCGTGACCCGCATCGGTGAATAACGAGTCCGCGAACATTTAAATGAATTGTTGGGTGAGATCGACAAATGTGAAGCTGAAGAATCAGCGATAGAAGAAAGCAGGAAAGAAAAAGAGATTTGGCTGGGAGGCAGGGACTCGAACCCCGATAGCCAGATCCAGAGTCTGGAGTCCTACCATTGGACGACCTCCCAGCAGAAGGAGTTTGAATTTACGTATCGTCGGTACGGTTGTCAACCAGAGCCAATCCTTTGTGCGTTCTGTGCCTTTTTGTGGCAATGTTCGCAGTGTGACTCCGTTATTGGAAGTGATTGTGTGTTCGGTTGCCGATGCGATCCAGGCTGAGAGAGGTGGTGCGGCCCGTCTCGAGATCGTCAGGGATTTGCATCGAGGTGGCCTAACTCCCTCGTTGGAACTCGTGAGCGAAATAAAGAGTGCGGTCGAACTGCCCGTTCGAGTGATGGTGCGCGAGAGTGCTGGCTTTCAAACAAGTGGTCCAGACGAAATCGATCGGTTGTGTCGAGCGGCAGAAGAGTTTGGAGCACTTGAAGTCAATGGGGTTGTGCTCGGGTTTTTGAATGATGGTGAAGTAGATGTCGAACTGACGCAACGCGTGCTTGATTGTGGTCCGATTTTACGCGCAACTCTCCACCACGCGTTTGAGGATACGAAAGATAAGCGGCGCGCGTTAACTGAAATCAAACGACTGCCGCAAGTTGATCGAATTCTTAGTAGCGGCGGAACCGACGCACTGAGAATTCAACGACTGGCGCAGTACCAGCGCGCTGCTGCTCCGGAGCTAACGATCCTCGCCGGTGGCTGCATCGACGCCGAGGCCATTGGTGAGATCAAACGCACGACTAATATCCGCGAGTTTCATGTAGGACGCGCGGCGCGATTAAATTTTCAGGTTGATGGTCCTGTGCAGGCTTCGCTTGTTAGTGATCTAGTGGAGAAACTTTTATCCACAGATTACACAGATTAAGCATTGTCCTCGACGCCGGCCATTTTGAACTTGCCAGAGGCTGCCAATTGCTCTGCGTCAGTGGGCCGGTATTCCCAGTGCCATGATTCGTTTGAGACGGTGCGGACGAAGCCGTGCTTCGGAGCATTCGCCTTCAGCCACTCATAAACTTTGTCAGATCCGTCAAACACATTGTGACGAGTGTTGAGATCGAAGGCCTGGCCGTGTTGATGATTTGAGTGTCCGGCCTTCGCAGCGAGATTGCCCTGACCTTTTTCAAACAACCTTCGTAATGCAGCTTGCCGCTGGAACGTACGAAAGGCGCTGTTGATCGAGATCGAAATGTTCTCTTCCTCCGCGGCATCTTTCAACTTCAAGTAAGGTGCGAGACTGTCGAGCGTGATCTGTTCCATCTCGGCGCCAAACCCAACGATATTCACGAGCAGCTTGGGACCAAGGTACTCACCCTTTCGCCAGCACGCATTCGGTCCTTTCTTGTCAATCCACTCATCGGAGAAATAAAGATCGGAGCAGCCATCTTTCAGATTCGTAGCTTTGGTCCAACCGAGCTCCTCACCAGGTTGCATCTGGCCGTCGACGATCTCGACCTTGCTGACTTTGACAAACTTGCCGTCGGGTGAAGTTTCAGTTACTGACACAAACGATCGCACAGGGATTGACGTACCTCTGGAAGCGAAGTCGGGTGCACCATCTCGAATCAACGCGTTCGCATCGATGCACGTCATGTTGGTCCCTGACGGTTCAAGGTCCCACTTCGCCGGCGCGAGGCCAGCGGTTTCATTCTTGAATCCGCCTTCCAGGTTCATTGCTGAGGTCCAACCATAAGATTGATCGCCACTCGCGGACACAGCGAAGACATATGTATGCCTGCCGGAATCGCTCGTAACATCCGTCACTTTTATTTCTGTGCGCTGCGGAATTATTTTCACGTCGCCAACGCGTTTGCCCGGCGGGCGATCCTCACCCGACTTGTATTTCAGTTCCTTAAACACTTCATCGCGAATGATTGCCTTGCTCGACTCAACAACAAATACTTTCCCCGGATAACTTCTAAAGTTCACGACAACAACCTCCCAAAATTAAATGCTTGAACTCTGGACCTTGCGGATGCACAATGTGCACGTCTGTAGCACTATTTTGCCGCGCACACCTATAGAAAACAAAGACAATCGCTTTTATCTTTTAGTTTCCCCTGAAGACACGACGGAGAGTCGATGACTGAACACGAAGACCAGATTGCCCAATATCGTCTGAAGCTCGAGGAGACTGCCGCACTCGTGGCGCGTATTCGTCATGAAATCAATAATCCCCTGACCGGCGTGTTGGGCCAGGCCCAACTCCTGTTGCGAGAAGACTTGAGTGAGCGATCGCGAAAGCGTGTGCAAACGATCGAGGATCTTGCATTGCGCATGCGCGATATCGTGGCCCAATTGCGCGAGGTGCAAAAACCCGGCAGCGACGGCGACAGCTGATTTCATCGAGTCAGGTTAGACAGGATTAACAAGATTAGACAGGATTTACAAGATAACCTGTCACGCTACGGTGCTGCACTTACTTCTATTGGTTTGGCTTTAATCTTTGTATCGCCGCTGACGAACACGCTGTAACGATTACCGGCGGGTATGATCGCAGGCTTGCCTTTCTTCAGACCCCACAATAGACCAAGTGGTCCAAGGAACACGGTGGTCGCGACTGCTGCTACTGCAACAGTTCCTCCTTTACTGTCGCCTACCTGTCGTTTCGTAAATCTCGCGGGAACACGGTTGCCGTCGGCAGCCATAACGTCCTGCATGGCCCATTCGAGTTTTCCTGCTTTGCCCCAATGACCGGCTCGCTTGGCCGTGGTGATGCGAGCTCTGGCTGTTGCTTCCTTTTCAAAGATCGTCAGGCCGTTTACCTGGACCGGTCTCACAACCACAAAGTCGACGATGTCGCCAACCTTCAATTCTTCTCCTGAAGCATTGCTTTTCAACTGAATCTCGATCTCCATTCCGTCCGGCACAGTTATTATGCCGTCGGCCGGAGGAGCCTCGCTGGAGTTCGCTGGTCCATTGACCATAGCGAGGATGACCGCGTCTGGAACGTTTGCGGCTTTCAGTTCGGCCAACGCTGCCGGACTCGTATCAAAGCTCGTCGCCGACGACTTAATCTTTGCGATGATGACTTCAGACGTCAGGCCCGCTTTGACCATGTCCGAAACATCTTTGTTGGTTAACGAAGTTGAGACTGTTGCCGGTTTTGGATCCTGAGAAGTTGGAAGAGCCACTACACCCATGCTGATGGTCAGCATTAGAATCAGAGACACGAGTTTTTTCATGGGGGTTATCTCCGTCAAATAGACAAACCTACAGACGCTCCAATTTTTAAACAGAAAAACGGGGAGAGTGGACCCGGATTAGGACAGAAAGCAAACTAGAACAACGCCACAAAAGGCACAGAAAGCACAAAAGGCACAAAATGAGAGCTTTGTGCCTTTTGTGTGTTTTGTGCTTCTTGTGGCATTAAACAGAAACCGTCTCTTCGTCTTCGACGAGATACGGACTTACATGAACCGGCTTGTCGTCGGCGTCTTCCGCCAATACAGCCTGAATAACCGGCAGACTCAAGGAATGTTTGGTTGTTGTTAGCGGCACCGGCTTACCGGCGGCATAGACCTTGTGACGGCCATGTTCTTCGTACCACTCGGCGAGGCCCGCGGTCTTATGCATGTTCTCGATGATCTGGCGCCAGCCGACGCCCGTGTTGTATGCGCAGAAGGAGATCTCGCCTTCCTGAGTGCCATAGGGAATTACGCACATCTCGGTGCGACGAAAATCGTAATTAAAGAGATCCTGGAACCACATTCCCTCAACGCAGAGCACGCGCCAGGTGTCGTTAGCATCTGTGCTCTTCTGCGCCATGCGATCGTTGCGATCGGAATTGGAATTGGTTGACGAAGGCTTAAACAGATTAATGATCTGCGAGATCGGAAAACCTTCCGGGGCTCGCTCGGCGCTGAAGTTTCGCATAATCGCCATGCCGAGCTGTGCGTAAGACAGTTTGCGACCACGCGCGGTATCGGTAATCACCGCCACGTCTTTCATAAACTGTTCGTAATTGAAGAACTCAAACAGCGATCTGAATTCACCTGTCTGCCTGTTCACGACCAGGAGCGTGAAGATGCCGCAGTTCGGGTGACAATTGCACGACGACCAGCCCCACGGCGCATCAGCACCCTGAAGCATGTCCATCACACTCGTAAAAGCAGAGTACGACGAGAGCGGGAACCAATCGCGCAACGGTTGAATGTGGCCGTCGAGCTGATCTTTCAGATCGTGTGTCATGCCGGCGAGCGTGTAGCGCCACTTCTTGCGCAGCTCGTCAGAAATATCTTCGTCACGTCCGGTAAACGAAACCGGTTGGAACGCGATCGTCTGCACCTTGTCGATGTTCTTCGCGGCGAATTCGACGATCTGTCCGATACCATCGTTGTTGAGATTGTTAACGATGGTCACGACGAGTGTGACTTTGATCCCGGCTTCCGCGAGGTTCTCAATCGCACGCAACTTAACATCGAACAAGTTGCCAACACCACGATGCTTGTTCTTCTCTTCGCTCACGCCATCAAACTGTAAATAGACGCCGTGTTGTCCCGCAGCCTTGGCTGCTTTACAGAACTCGAGATCTTCAGCGAAACGAATGCCATTAGTCGCTGCGAGAATCCGATAGAAACCGATCTTCTTCGCGTAAGCGACAGCCTCGAGGTAGTACGGCGAGAGCGTCGGCTCGCCGCCGGAGAAAAGAATGATTACCTGTCGTCGTGGTTTAAAGGAGACGGCGCGATCGAGGATCGCTTTAGTGTCTTCAAACGTAGGCTCGTGAACGTAACCAACCTGATTCGCATCCATGAAGCATGGATTGCACATCATGTTGCAGCGGTTGGTCAGGTCAACAGTCAACACAGCGCCGCGTCCAAACTTGATGTTCGAGGTCCCGTGCTTGTGCACGTCTTTGTCTTCCGCAGCGCGGAAGTCACGACCAAAGAAGAGTGATTCAATCCTTTCAAGAAACGCAGGATCGGTTGACATCACATCTTCGAACTCGCCGTGCTTTGGACAAGTCTTTTTCATCACGACCTGTCCGTTGTCTTCGACGATCTGCGCTTTGATCTCACCTGGATGCTCGTGCATCAACGTTTCGAGCGGCACCGCGCCGGAGATCACAGCATTGCGAACTTCTTTTACGCAGGTTGGACAGAGACTGTCGGTTTCGCGTGGGAAACCAAGTGGCGGAGCACTACGTTCGTAGGATTTTAGAAGAGGACCCGGAGCCCAGTTGGGCCGAATAGCTTCGCCCTCCGGCAGCCGCTGGTTGACTGACTGAAACGCGCGCCAGGCGACATCCGAAAGACCGGAGATCAGCCGGGAGCTCTTCACTCCCGATAACTTGCTTTTATCTGACTCCCCCCGACGAAACTGATCACTAAACAAAGGCCTTTGGTCCCTCCAGGTAATTAACCACTAAACAGCCGAGCATCATAGTGGCCCCAAGTGGCAAAGGCAAGACCAAAAAGGGTCCGGAATTTCACGGTTTTGCTGGTTTTGCGGAAAATAGAGAGTTTTCCTCAGTTACTGCGACTCCCTATCGGCGCTTCAAGGTTTGTTGTTGGGCACAGTCAGTACCGTCCGCGGTAGCGGATGGGTCCGCCGCAGGCAATCAATCACAAAAGGCTACGCACCCATCCGCTACCGTGGACGGTACTGACCTTTCCAGTCGCAAATCTTCAATTCGAGGCAAAGCGCGGCATTTCAGAAACAAAAGAATGACAATTGACATGATTGAGTAGGGAGCGTATAAGCGGCGTGTTTCCATACCCAGCCTCGCCTCGCGGCGACTGTCTGTCCCAGTTCCTAATCAGCTCCATACCGGGGTAATCAATGTTCAACGAACGTGCCTTTATTTTCCAGGTCGAGCGAGCCAACCCTGAGCTCTCGGGTTGGATCTTCAACGCGAAGCGGAAGGAGTTGTTGAGCGCGAAGTGACAGCAATATGGACAGACTCAGACTGGGCCATTCTTGTTGACCGGATAAGGTCAGACAGGTGTACGCCATTCCTGGGGGCTGGTGTAGCGGCCGGTCTGCTTCCTCTCGGCAAAGCCGTTGCCAAACAGCTTGCAGCAGAGCACAACTATCCTTTTGAAGAAATCGATTTGGTCAAGATTTCTCAGTTCGTTGCTATTACCTATGATTCGATGTATCCGAAAGAGCTTCTCGCCAAAGAACTTGTTGGTGCGAAGTTGCCCGACATCTCCGCTGAACGAGATGAGCCTCATCGACTCTTAGCAAAGCTTCCGCTCTCGGTTTATCTAACTACAAACTACGATCAGCTCATGTTTGAGGCCTTAAGTGGTCAGCGCAAAAATCCGCGCAGGGATTTTTGTTGTTGGAGAGATTTTGGTTATCAACTCTCTTCCTCTCAATCCACAGACTCTGAGCCGAACGTTGCGAATCCACTAGTGTTCCACCTGCATGGATGCGCAAACATCCCGGAATCAATGGTCCTTACTGAAGACGATTACCTGGAGTTCTTGAGTAGTTTAAAGGACCGCCGAGATTTGCTACCTCACGCCGTAACCAAAGCCCTCGCCGGAAATACTCTGCTTTTCATTGGTTATCAACTGGCCGACTGGAATTTCAGGATTATTCTTCGGAGTTTGGCGCGCATGCAGAGGCGAAACTTTGCGGTCATGCTGGACCCCGATGGCGACTCTTATCAGGTTCAAGAGCGATGTCGGAACTATTTGGCGGAGTACTACCGGAGGCTCGACATAAAGATTTATTGGGGCACCGCTAAGGAATTTCTTCGGGACCTGTTTGAGCGGGCTGGCGGAAATTTCGAGTGAAGTTCTGACGAACGTCAAGGGCCTCGACCCGGAAGGTGGTGATTTTCATGAGTGGTGAATTATCAGTGTCACCGTTGACCGACCGCGAGTGGGATAGTCTGTTGGAAAGGATCAACAACGGACATTGCACTCCATTCATCGGCCCGGGAGCTTGCGCTGGAATTTACGATGTCTACGCAATTGCGCGACAGTGGGCCAAAGACTTCGATTACAAGGTGAACGGCGTCCTCGACCTGCCTAGAGTTTGCAGATACATCTCCGTTACGAACGATGTAGCGCGACCGAAAGAACTCGTGCGGAGTGCCTTCAACATCAGGACTCCTGATTTCAGAGCGCCTGACACCCTCAACGATCCGCATCGAGTCTTGGCCGAGTTGCCGTTCCCGGTATACATCACCACAAACTACGACGATCTAATGTGGCAAGCATTGGCTGCTCGAGGAGCAAGAGATCCCAGAAAAGATTTCTGCCGCTGGAACGACTCGATACCTAAAGAACCCGCCTCCCCATTTGACCCCAGCACCACGTATCAACCTAACGTAGCTAACCCGATAGTTTTCCATTTGTACGGAAATACTGACTGTGAGGAAGCTCTGGTTGTCACGGATGACGACTACCTGGAATTTCTGATCAGCGTCTCCAAGGACCAAAGCTCAAAAAGTAATCGCATGATTCCAAGCAGGATAGAACGTGCTATGGCCGGTTCATCGCTGCTCCTCCTCGGCTATCGACTTGATGATTGGGATTTCAGGGTTTTGTTCCATCTGCTGCTCAACTATCCAAGGAGCACCAGAATGCATGTGGCGGTGCAGATTGCGCCCTCGGAAGATGAGTCATTGGCCGAGCAAAAGGAAAAGTTGGAGAAGCAGCTCGAGGTCTACCAAAGTTATGTCGCCTCATACTTCGAATCGAAACAACTCAAAGTCCGAGTTTCTTTACAGCCCTGCCAGCAGTTCGTCACCGAACTAAAAGAGAGATGGAGGAGATCCAAGCATGCGATCCCATAACGATATTTCTCCGCCTGATAAGCCCTATGTTGGTCCAGTACCCTTCCAACGAAAGGATCAACCTCTATTTTTTGGTCGCGAACACGAATCGGACGAACTGCTTTCGCTGATCACAGCTCACCCGGTTGTGCTGTGTTACTCACAGTCAGGAGCGGGTAAGACTTCGCTGATTAACGCGGGACTCATTCCGCTGCTTGAACAGTCGGAGTTCCGCATAGTTGGTCCGGCACGTGTGAAGGGAGAAATTCCTTCCGGCTTCGATTACGAACGCAACCCCTATGTATTCAATGTTGTTAATTCACTGGCAAACATTTACCCGCAAATTACGACCGCAAACACCAGGACCATCGTAGATTGCTTGACGAATGCAGGACTGACTCAAAAGGACGGTCAACTCATTCAGCCGACAGTCCTGATCCTGGATCAGTTTGAAGAGTTGTTCACACACAATCCGGAACTCTGGAAATACCGGCGCGGCTTTTTTGAGGAAGTGGGCGCAGCCTTGAAGGATTCATCTCTGCGCGTGCTCTTCGCCATGCGTGAAGACTTCATCGCGGAGATGGATCCGTATGAGGTGTTTCTACCCGAGAAGATGCGAACTCGATTCCGGTTGGAACGGTTGCGCAAGCCGGCAGCGTTGGCTGCCATCGAGGGTCCTCTCAATGTTGAGCCTTGGAAGAAGTACAAGCGGGAGTTCGCACCCAAGGTTGAAGCGCAACCCGGGGTTCCAGCGCAACCCGGGGTTGCGGAGCAACTTGTCGACAATCTTTGCGAAATTCCGGGAAAGATCGGAGAAGACGGCAAGGTGGCGATGAGTGAATTTGTCGAACCGTTACAACTCCAGCTTGTATGTCAGGCGATCTGGGAGAAGCTCGGAGACGATGAGCGTGTGATTACGGCGAATCACATCGCGCAGTTTGGTGACGTAAACGCGGTCCTCACTGCGTTTTATGAAGCATGTCTCAAAAGCGCGGTGGAGAAATCAAACGAAAAGCGCCCGGCGAACGAGCCTGAGTTGCGCGAACCCAGTCTGCGCGTCTGGTTTGACCGCAAGCTGATAACAGAAACCGGAAAAAGGAGCATGGTCTTTCGTGGCGCTCACGACACCGAGGGTATTCCCAATCGCGCCGTTGATGAGTTGGATATGCGCCACCTGATTCGTGCAGAACTGCGTGACGGTGAGCGTTGGTATGAACTGAGCCACGATCGCTTTCTCCAGCCGATTAAGGAATCGTACAAGCGTTGGCTTTTGGACCAGCCAGGCGCGGAGCAAACGCGAATTCGGCTAGAGGAAAAAGCTCTTGAGTGGTCTGCAAAGAGAGATGATGCATTGTTGCTTGATGCGAACGAAACGTTTGAGGCACGGAGATGGTTGGATGAGTCCGAAGGAATGACGTACAGCGATCGCCTGGTTGCGTACGTCACGGCAAGCGAAGCGGCGCAACAGGAGCGTACAGCACTCAGGCGTAAGCAGCGCGTGCGTCAGATGACGTATGGAATAGCCGGCATGGCCGTGCTGCTGCTGATTGCAATATCGACAGGGGTGGCTGCCGTAACTCAATGGCGCCAGGCTTCTGCTGAAAAACAAGAGGCAGATAAGCAACGAAATTTGGCTCAACTGCGATTGGGAGAGGCTGAGACTGCCAAGTCTGCGGCCCTTGATGCCGCAGAAAAAGCGCGAGCAGCGGAAGAAAGGGCGACTGAGAATTCGAAAGAAGCGCAGAAACAAAGAGACGCCGCTGAAGCAGCGAACAGAGAGGCTCAGGAACAAAAACGGCTGGCTGACCTTGCCCGAGCTGCGGAGGCACGTTTTGCAGCGGATGCTCAGACACAGGCTACCCTCGCGCGGACGGCCGAGGCACAGGCAAACGTGCAGAGAACGTTCGCTGAATCGCGTGTCGTCGCATCAGTAGCCTCAAACGCGCTTTCACAACCTTTCTTCGATCCGGAAGTTGGTGTGTTGCTCGGACTGGAGGCGGTTGATAGAGCTTCAACCAGCCAGGCGTTAGATGTTCTGCGCGATTCACTGGCTTTGCTCTCGCACAATCGAAATAGATTTGCTGGAGACATGGGTCCGCTAACTGGGATCGCTTTCAATCCTGATGGAACACATTTGATCACTACTGACGAGCGCACGTTGCGTTTCTGGGATCTGGGAATAAAAGCTGAAAAAGTAGATCCCGTTTATACCGTACCAGCAGGAACAATCGAAGGCTCAGTAGTCAGTCAAACCAATGGACTGATTGTAGTTTCACGAGAGACTAACACCGGCTATAGGCCCGACCCCGATGCGACGTACGGGACCGGAGTCCTGTTGTTTTCACGCTCGTTAGATGTTCTGGATTCGGGGGGAAATCTGATCACCACTTTGCCGGGTGGTGAGACCGAAGCGCGGATTGTGAAGGGCGATCAACCTGCTACACGGGAAGTTCTTGCTTTCACCGATGATCAAAAAACTCTGATACTTGCTGGGCGCAACGACATTCGCGCCTGGGATGTCAGCACATGGAAAATGAAGCAAGGATTTCCCGTTGTCCTCCAACCGTCTATTAGCCAAAACTATCTCAGTTCTTCACTGAGCCCGAATGCCAGATACGCAGTGCAGCGTGGCGGTGGCGCAGACTCGGAGCTTTATCTTTTTGATTTGATGGCAACGCCATCAGAACCGAACCTGCTTGACTCTGAAGAAACCGCGAAAGTGGCGTTTAGTGACGACGCGAAATACGTCGCTGTAGCAAACTCCAAAGCGATCCGAGTTTTAGAAACGTCCCGCGTCTTCGACAAACCGGGAGCCTTTGACACGTCTATCATTGAGCCCGGCCGGCTAGGAGACCCGCGCGCCGTTACCAAGATGGCATTCAGTCATAAGGGAGATTTGCTGGTCCTGGTGAACAACAACACTGCGACTATCAGGAGCGTTGCAAGTGCAGACAAAGAGCCAGTTGAATTGACTGGTCACACCGGACGCATAGTAAGCGTAATGTTTCATCCGAAGGACGAGTACGTCGTGACAGCGAGTGAAGATGGAACTGCTCGTATTTGGGACGTCGCAACTGGTGCCAGTCTAGCGGAGTTGCGTGGGCACACCGCTGCCTTGACGGAGACGCAGTTTAGTCCTGATTCTGAGGGTTTATTTATTGCCACTGCCAGCGCCGATGGTACAGCGCGTTTGTGGTCCACCATCGGTGCGCCGAGCGCATTTACTTTAAAGGCTGAAAAGGCGATCTTCAGTCCCGGAGGAAATTACATCGCGACATTCAACGACGGTGACAAGAAGCTGAGTGTTTGGGAGGGGGGAACAGGGCGCAAACTTTGGTCCAGAGATTGCAGTCAAATATTTCTTACTCGGGAAGTGTTCTCCGCTGATGACAATCTCATGGTCCTGGCATGCCTCGACGACCTAGATGAATCCGCGAACATCGAGGTCGTGATTGCGGAGACCGGTACATCAGTGTCAAAGATCCACATACCAAAAAGTGCATTGGCCGTGTTTAGTGCTGCAGATAATGACCATGTCTTGTTATCGAATAGCGACGGGTTCGGCTTATGGGATCTTAAAACCAATAACGTTAAACGGTATCCTGTGGCGAATGCTGCTCTCGCAAGTTTGAGTCCGGATGGCAAGTTTATTGTTAGTGGAGATGATGAATTTCATATCTGGAACCTTGACGAGAACCGTGATTTCAAAGGTCCGAAAATGCCTAAGGGAACGCTTATCTACGCCGGCTTCAGTCCAGACTCGAAATTTGTCTTAGCTCTTGGTTTTGATTCGCTCAATTTGTGGAAGGTCGGGTCTCCCAACATAATTCCCTTGCCATATAATGACGACAATCCAGTGGAGGTTTTTGCCAGCAACTTGTCGGCCGGTGCGTTCAGTCGTGACAGTAAATACGTAATTTTCCCTGGTCCGAAAAACACTGCAACTGTGGTGAAGCTTGAGGACGGCACCGTCGCTGCCACACTTGAAAAACACACGGCGACAGTTCTAGCAGCATCATTCAGTCCCGATGGACGCTTCGTAGTAACTGCGAGCGCTGATGGCACTGCACGAGTTTGGACCACTGAGAACTGGGAGTCCGTGGCAGTACTGCGCGGACATAAAAACGAGGTTCAGACGGCGACGTTTAGTCCTGACAGCCGGTTTATATTAACATCCAGTAGCGACGACACCAGTCGAGTCTATTCTTCCGAAGCATTTGGATTGCAAGCCGAGCTTCGTGATCTTGCGAAGGGTCGCATTCTGAGGTTGCCGCAGGAATTAACCAGCGAGGAACGAAAGCGATATTTGGGAGAACTCGGTTTGGGCGATGCAACCGAAGCACCGAAACCTACGCCGGCTCCGACGGCTACGCCGACTCCATAAGACATCGTGAACGTAACGTCTTTGAAGCAGTCAACTATTCACGCAACCGCCATTATCAATCCCCAGGCTGATGTCGATCCTTACACGAGGATCGGTCCCTATGCCGTTATCGAAGACGACGTAGTGATCGGTCCCGACTGTGAGATTGGTGCGCACGCCGTCATCAAGCGCTTCACGCGCATCGGCGCGCGTAATCGCATCTTTGAGCATGCGGTGATCGGCGGCGAGCCGCAGGATGTGAAGTTCAAAGGTGAGGCGAGTTATCTGGAGATTGGCGACGACAATATCATTCGCGAGTTTTGTACGTTTCACCGGGCCAATGGTCCGGAAGAGTCGACTCGGATCGGTTCGCGCAACTTTTTCATGGTAGGCGTTCACGTCGCACACAACTGCGTGATCGGCGACGACAATATTTTTGCCAACGAAGTCGCGCTCGCCGGACACATCACGATCGAGGATCACGTCTTTCTTTCGAACAACGTCGGCGCGCACCAGTTTGTGCGGATGGGCCGTCATGCAATGATTGGCGGCAAGTCGAAGATCGTGCAGGATGTGTTGCCGTTTTTTATCACCGACGGTAATCCGCCGCGCGTGCGTGGGGTAAATAGCGTTGGGTTGCGACGCAGCGGGTTCAATGACGACGAGAGACGCGCGTTGAAGGATGCGTACCGCATACTCTTTCGATCTGCATTGCCGCTTCAGAATGCCTTGCAAACCCTCGATGATTTAGACGACGAGCACGTGGCCCATCTTGTGAACTTTATTCGTGGCTCGAAGCGCGGATTCGTGAGAGCTTAAAGATGAGAGTACAGGAACTCGCAGAGATCGTGAGTGGTCGCCTCGTCGGCGACGGGGGGACGCGGATTGAACGGATTGCCGATCTGGATTACGCGCGTGAAGGCGAGATTGCGTACATAGATAGTGAGAAGATGTTTGGCGCGGCGGTGGACAGTAAGGCGTCGTGCTTGATTGTGCGGGATGAGGTTGGCTTCTCAGATCGAACGTTGATTGTGGTTGCGAATCCGAAGCTGGCCTTTTCATTGATCGGCGCGGCACTTCATCCTCCGGTGCGTCGTGAACCGACGATTCATCCGACTGCTGTTGTTGCTGAAACTGCCGACATCGCGCTTACGGCGTATGTTGGTCCGAATGTGTGTATCGGTGAGTACACGCATGTCGGAGCTTACACGCGACTTGAAGCGGGTGTGGTTCTTGGATCGAATGTAACCGTTGGCGATGATTGTGTGTTGCATCCGAATGTTGTCTTGTACGACGGCGTCTCCATTGGCACTCGCGTGATCTTGCACGCAGCGGTGTGTCTCGGCGCTGACGGCTTTGGCTACGTGCGTCACGATCTTGGTTACCAGAAGTTTCCGCAGGTTGGAACAGTCGTCATCGAAGACGACGTCGAGATCGGCGCGCACTCATGTGTGGATCGCGCCGCGCTCGGACGCACGCGTATTGGCCGTGGCACGAAACTCGACAATATGGTCCATGTCGGTCACAACTGCGACATCGGCGAGCACGTAGTGATCGCAGCGCAAACAGGAATCAGCGGCAGCGTGGTGATCGAAGACGACGCGGTGATTGGCGGACAGGTAGGTTTTGGAGATCACACGCGAGTGATGAAGGGCGCGGTGATCGGTTCAAAAGCCGGAATCTTACCGGGCAAGATCGTGCGACCAGGCGTTTGGTGGGGCATACCCATTCAACCACTCGATCAATACAAGCGGATGAACGCCCACATGAACCGCCTGCCTCAGCTCCGCGAGGATCTCAAGCGCCTCGAAAGAGAGATCGAAGAGCTAAAAAACCAATCCGCGTTAATCCGTGGCCAAAAACTTAGCGATTAATTCCGCGGCGCGTTGCGATGCTCCAGGTTGGCCCAGCTTCTGAGATACCTCACGTAAACTTTCACGCATCGCTTTATTCGTTTCCGGTTCGAGTAGCTCCAGCAGTCCAGCCGAGAGATTTTCGGCTGTGAACTGGTCTTGCATCAGTTCTTTTGCGATCTCTCGTCCGGCGACGAGGTTGACCAGACCGTAATGTGAGACTGTGATCAGACGTCCCAGCGTGTGCCAGTTAATTGGCGATTCTTTGTAGACAACGACCATCGGTGTTTCCAGCAGTGCGGCTTCCAGAGTTGCGGTGCCGCTTGCGATCGCTGCCGCATCTGAAGCGGCGAGGGCTTCACGCGTTTGGTGTTGGACCAGTTTGATGTCTGGAGAGCCGTGTTGCGCGAGAATTTCTCGTGTCTCTTCCGCCGTTCGGCTTGGCGCTACTACTACGGCAGCCTGAACGTCGGGTCGCACGTCGTAAAGTTGTTTCATCGCCCCAATCATCGGCGGAAGAATTCGCTGTAACTCCTTAATCCTGCTGCCGGGCAGGAACGAAACGATCGGCCGCGATGGATCGAGATCGTTACGACGGCAAAACTCTTCGCGTCCAAAGCGCCCCTTAACCTCGCCTGATAATGGATGTCCGACGAATTCGACGTGACGCACGTCTCGGGCTTTGTACCATTCAGCTTCAAAGGGCAGGATCGACAACAGCAGATCCACATCGCGTTTGATGTTGCGAATGCGACGCGGACGCCAGGCCCATAGTTGAGGACTGATGTAATAAATCACTTTCAAGCCGCGGCGATGCAGACTCGAGGCGAGTCGAAGATTGAACTCCGGCCAGTCAACGAGGACAACCGCGTCTGGTGATTGTTCAATGGCCGCAGATTTTAGTTTGCGAAAGGCCTTGAGGAATTTCTGAAAGACGCGCCCGACTTCGACGATTCCCATAATGGCGAGTTCGTCGGAGTTGACGATCGTTTCGACACCAACCTCACGCATCAAAGGCCCGGTGGCGCCGAAGAGATCAAAATCGCCATGTTCGCGAAGCGCTTTGACGAGTGCTGCGGCATGAGCATCACCTGACGGCTCACCGGCAACGATCATCAGTTTGTGTCGCTTGGGCACGGCGCGGATGATAGTACATGATTTACATGATTGTGCAGGATTAACATGATGCTGAATTCTGCACATTCGTGCTAGCATCCACGCGCAATATATGACCCGTTATCCGCTGGCTTCCCTAATACTCATATTTGCCTGCCAGTTTGTATTCGCGCAGCAAACTAATCCGGTCGATCGCAAAGTCGCGAATCCGATGACGGATACTCCCAACGTCAATCCTTTAAATACTGATCAACCGCCGCGCCGGCCCAGGCCGCAAGGCGGTGTGCAGGGCGTTTCCACGGATGAGCTCAAAGTTTCCGCCGCGAAGGAGAGTGGGTCAGGACCGGAGAACGCCCGCGTCGTTCTCTACGAAGGCAACGTCGATATTCGTATCGGCACTTACCGCTTACAGGCAGACAAGGTCACTGTTTACGACGCTGACAACAGAGTAGTCGCGGAAGGCAACGTCGTTTTCGATCAAGCGGATCAGCAGCGAATCACCGGATCGCGTGGCGAGTGGAACTATCGTACGAAGACCGGATATTTCGTCGACTCAACCGGCTATACAAACCAGACTCAGGACGGCACGCGTATTTACTTCACCGCGGATCGCGTCGAGAAGGTCAGTCTCGACACGATTATCGCGACGAACGTTCAGGTAACCGCCTGTGACGAAGACGTTCCGAAGTGGAGTTTTCACGCAAGCAAGACGCGCATCAAAACCGGCGACCGCGTTTACGTCTATGGACCGAAATTGAAACTGAAAAACGTTCCCGTGTTCTACCTGCCGTATGCTTCAGTCTCGATCAAGACGCGCGATCGTGCTTCCGGGTTTTTGACACCGACGTTTGGTGGCTCGGGCGCGAAGGGCGTGCGGTTGTCGAACGGCTACTATCTAACATTAGGCCGCTCTGCCGATTTCACTTTCCGCAGCGACATCTACACGTCGCGTGGACTCGGATTTGGTGGTGACCTGCGCACACGCGCCAACTCGCGCTCGTATCTCAACTTCGGATTCTATGCAGTCAAGGATCGAATCTTCGGACCATCCGCTGACGAAGCTCATCCCGATCAAGGCGGCTCGAGTCTCTACGTCGACGGCGTACATTATTTCAAAAACGGGTTCATCGCCGTGGCCGATGTCAACATCACTTCGAACCTCGCCTTCCGGCAAGTGTTCTCCGACAACATTCAACAAGCCATCTCCCCGGAAGAGACTTCGCAGGTTTTCATAAACAAGGATCACAACGAGTACAGCTTTAACTTTCTCGCGCGCACGCAGGTTACGTCGCTTACTAATGCGCGTATTCGTATTCGACAGTTGCCGAGTATCAGCATCGACAAGCGTCCGGGCATCGTTAGTTTCTTCAAGAATCTTCCACTCTATTTTTCTTTTAGCGGTTCTGCCGACGGTGTAAGCCGCAAAGAGACTGTTGAAGACGCGGTGCAGTTTGTGAATGACGTCGGCGGGAATCCCATCATCACGCCGTCGATCGTGCAGCGACTCGATCTGCATCCGCGATTCGAGTTGCCGTTGAATTTTGCCGGTTGGACCGTTACGGCGTCTGGAGCCGGGCGAGTAACGTTCTATTCCAACTCACTCGATCCAAACAACCGTGACGTACTGAGCCGTAACTTAACGAGATCTTACGGGGAGTTTGAGCTTGACGTGCGGCCGCCGGCGTTGGCGAAAGACTTCCATCGTGGTGGTAATTTTTTCTTTCGTCACGTGATTGAGCCGTACGTGACCTATCGGAAGCTCACGGGCATTAACAACTTCGATCGTATCATCCGCTTCGATTACCTCGACGCGATTGCCGACACCAATGAGATCGAATTCGGCATCGCGAACCGTTTCTTCACTCGTCGCTCTACTGAAAACGTGAGTGACGTGCCGGTGAAAGACACAAACGGCCAGGACAAGCCTTTGCTGTCGAGCCAGCCGTACGAAGCGCTGACGATTACATTGCGCGGCAAATACTTCTTCGATCCATTCTTTGGCGGCGCTCTCCTTACTAACCAGCGCAATCAGTTTTACCCGCTAAACACGCTTTCGGGATTTGTGTACGGTGGTGTCCCGCGTCGCTTTTCACCAATCAACATCGATGCCCGTTATCGTCCGCGAAGACATCTCTTTGCCGATTTCCGAACCGACATTGATACCCGCAGCGGCCAGATGCGTGCGCTGTCGACGACTTTTGGAATCACGCGATCGGTGTTTGAGATATTTCAGAGTTTTTACTACACGCGCGCGATCGAGCTCTCACCCGATCTCGCGAGGTTCGCTGATTCGCGTGGTTTGGAGGCCGGAACTGTGCGCGGTTCTCAGTGGAGCCCGTCAGCGTTTCTCGGCAACCGTGACCGTGGCTGGTATGGCGGCGCGTCGTTCTTTTTCGATTTTCAGAAGCGCCCGGGAAGAGGCAACAGTTCGCTCATCAGTTCAACGATAACGCTCGGGCGCGCTTGGGATTGTTGCGCCGCGACAGCTCAGTTTTCCACCTTCAACGTCGGTCTCCGAAAGGAGAACCGCCTCGTCTTCGCCTTTCGTCTCAACGGAATCGGCAGCTTCGGAACCGAACAAATCGGCCAAAGATATCGGTAGTGTTTTGGAGCGCCGAAGGCGCGTAATACGAAAGCCATCTATGAAGCCGGTCGTGTCAAGAAATGAGTTTGGGTTGATTGGTTCACCCATCTATTCGAGATTCCACGTGGCCGAGGTTTGAACTCTGTAAATACGTGGTCTCAGTCAACGGTGCGACGCGGCTGATTCAGGGGCACGAGTTTTTCACTCAGGCTTTCTGCGAGCTCAGCGTCATTTCAATCGTGCCAAACCTTTCTCTACCCACTCAAGACTAACCAGCATTCAGGTAGCTGCGAGATCGTTCTCCCCTGGTCCTCACTTCCGCGATTACTGCCTTGGGGCCAGCTCAGGACTTAGCGACACAGGGCGTAGTGAACGTTGGCCGCCACCTAGTACCGTCGCGCAACATGGCCCAACAACGCACTAATAATCTCCGGGCCACCGCCACGATCGCAATCTTCCGGCGCGACTTCTTGCCGCCGCTGATTCGGTGAAAGGTTTCGCGCACCCAGGGGTTATAACGCAGGCCGCCCATGCCACCTCCACCAACAAGGAGCGCACTAAACGACTACCATGTTTCGTGATCCGGCCGCGGCGCACCGTCTCACCAGAATCAAGTTCTTTCGGCACCATGCCCACATAGGCACTCACTTCACGCGCTTTGCGAAACCGCTCGGGTTGATCTAACAAAGCTACTATGGCTTCCGATAAGCGCGGCCCCACTCCCGGTATAGTACGCAACAGCGCCAGCCGTGGCTCTGCTTTAGCGATCGCGTCCAACTTTTCCTCCACCTGGTCAATCTCACGCTGCAACTCTTCTAACTGCCGTAGCTCGACCTTCAGTTGCCCGCGCCACAACTCATGCATTCCTAATTCACCGAAGTCCTTGGCCAGCGCTTCTAAGTGCGCCCGTCCCAGTTGGGTCCAACATTTGGCCCCGCGCGGTAGTATTTGGCCCTCACTGACCAACAAGTCGCGAATGTGATTCTTGACCTTGCCCCGGCGCCGCACCAGTTGTTGCCGAAACGCAATCAACGCCCGCCATTGCCGCACCTCGATATTTGGGATGTGTACTTCGCGCAACTGATTAACGGCTGAGAGTTGCGCTGCTTTCAACGCATCGCAGCGATCATTCTTCTTCTTCACCTTGCGCCAACGCCACGCATCCTCACTGGTGTTCGCTACCTGGACCTCTACGCCAAGCTCACGTAACAGATCACAAACCCAGCCCGCGATATTGCAAACTTCGATCACCACCCGATCTGGTTTTACTTCTTTTACTAACTGCGCCAACCCTGTCGGCGTCGTGCCACTCGTTTTGAATCGATGCTCACCACTCGCGCCGTCGTAAACACAACCCACTGTCTTGAATTTTCCTAAGTCCAATGCCAATATCTTCATCACCGGGTACTCCCTTCAAAGTCAGATTTTGAGTCAACCTGCAAAGGCCAAACTCGTTCATACTGGACATTGTCCAGCTTTCAAATCGACTTTGGGAGACCCGGCTTCATAGTTTCAGGGGCAAGTGCGAAGCGAAGCGGAGCACGTCGCCCCTGGATAAGTAACCCAAAACTCGAACCGAGGCCTGAAAGGCCGAAATATGAATCGCCGTATTTCGCCCTTTTCAGGGCTCGTCGCTAAATTGAATCTTATTCCAGGGGCGACGCGCTGTGCTTCGCTACGCGCTTGCCCCTGGCTTTCATATTCCGCGCCTTTGGCGCTGTCGCTAGCGACCTGTTGTGCGGTGCCGTGGCGGTGCCCGCAAACTTTGCCTTGAACCAAGTCCCGTGGCGCGCCATAATGAGAGGGCAACCAAGTCGGTTGCCTTTGCCTCAAAGTTCGGCTTCACCTGAAGGCCCAGCGGTTAAGTCTAAGAAGTAGTGACGCACGTCCCCGATTAGTGCGTCTTGATCACACGGCAAAAATTCACCAGGGCAGTTATTGGTTCTCAAGACTCCCAAAAACAGGGGTCAATCAACCAAACGAAGAGGGACGAATGAAAAAGCGTAAGAAAGCAAAGAAGAGTGATTTTGTGACAGCCCGGCGTCTGCCGGCACTAATCGCTTTGGCTTCGGTTGTTCTTGTTATCGGAGCAATATCGGCAGTCTCGCGACAATTAGTTTCCGTAAAACCAAGCCCGCAGCCAGAAAGTACCGCCGCGTCAAAAGATTCGAACCCTAAAAAATATATGACAGTAAAAGTCGCCGGCCAGGACGTTCAGGTTGATCCGCAGACAGGAAAGCTAAAGCCGCTTAGCGACCAGCAAGCTCAAGAGCTCGCCGCGGGACTCAAGAAAATGCTCAATAAGTCGGCGGAGGGACTTACTGAAGTACAACACGAAGACGGTTCAACGTCGATGGAGCTCGAAGGCCGGTTCCGAAGCGTTGTTGTCGCTCGTGAGAGAGAGGACGGTTCTCTTTCAATGTCCTGCGTTGACAATCCTAAAGCAGCCGCCTCGGCATTAGGAATCGATGAGAAACTTCTCACTGAACCAAAAACGGTTCCCACAGTACCACAGCAGAACTAAGAGATAATGAATAAGCATTTACCCTACAGGCACCGTGTGCTCCTGTTCGCGTTTGCGACAATTCTGTTTGTATCCTCATCCGCCTTTGGGGCGGTAACGGTCACCATCAAAAATAACGACGCGCCAGGCATTGGTTTTAACGATCCCTCGCCCCGGTCTCCGATTGGCGGAAACACCGGCACGACGTTGGGGCAGCAGCGACTGAATGCCCTTCAACATGCGGCAAATATCTGGGGCGCAGTTCTGACAAGCAATATACCGATTGTCATAGGAGCAAGTTGGGATAGTTTGCCGTGCCAAAACACGGGAGGCACGCTCGCCTCCGCTGGAAGCAATAGCGGGTCAAGGAACTTTGGCGGTGGTGTCTCGAATACCTGGTACCCCATGGCTCTTGCAAACGCGCTTTCAGGAATCGATCGAAACGGCACAAGTGTCGAAATAAATGCTGAGTTCAATATCAACCTCGGCACCCCCGGCTGCCTTTCCACCCGAACATGGTACCTTGGGCTCGATAACTTTCATGGCAGCAACGGCATCGATTTGGTCACTGTAGCCCTGCACGAGTTTGCTCACGGTCTTGGCTTTTCCTCGTTCACCAATGAGGCAACTGGGACGCAGCCTTCAGGATCGCCCACCATTTACGACCGATTCCTGTTAGACATCACCACGGGAAAACTCTGGCCTCAGATGACTGACAGCGAACGGCAAGCTTCTGCGATCAACACAGGCAACTTGGTTTGGAACGGTTCTCAGGTAACTGCAAATGTGCCAAACGTATTGAGTTCCGGTGCTGATGGGTCAAATCGTCCACGTGTGTATACACCCAATCCGGTAGATGCGGGATCGTCAGTTTCCCATTTTGATCTCAGTCTCACACCGAATCAGCTGATGGAACCTAACATCAGCGGTTCTCTGACGCACAATATTTCGGCCCCTCATGATCTGTCTTTATATCTAATGATGGATATTGGTTGGAACACCGGCCCGGCGCCTTCGCCAACACCCACGCCGTCACCACCACCGAACGACAATTTCGCGTCTGCGCAAGTAATTAGTGGGTGCTCGGGATCTGTGAATGGCACTAACGTAGGCGCTACTCGCGAGTCCGGAGAACCCGATCACTTACCGCCACCAGACGGCGGGACTCATTCTGTGTGGTATTCATGGCAGGCGCCGGTAACCGCCGAGGTCAATATGACGACGGCTGGAAGCAACTACGACACCACGCTCGGAGTTTACAGGGGCAACTCGTTCATTGGGTTGGTGACTGTTGCGCAGAACGACGACGTGGTTTCTGGTAGTGTGGTAACCAGCACCGTCACATTCAACGCCACGGCCGGTACGATTTACAAAATCGCCGTAGACGGATTCAACGACGGCGGTGGCGGAGACGTTGGTTCAATCACGCTGAACTGGAACCAGTCCAACTGCACTAGCGCGCCGCCACTTCAGCTCATACTCGAAGTGTCGGGACCGGCGTTGGATCAGGCGGCCGCATTCGATTCGATACTATGGATCAGAGATCCTTTCCCGGTCATCAATAGCAGCAATCTGCTTGTGCCGGCGTCGGATCCAAACACGAGAGTCGCAATCTTCGTGGCCAACATGCCAAACGTGCAGCCGGCTGCAGTTGTGGTCAACCTGATCGACAGTAATAATGCGTCGTTCAACATAACTCCTGTGGGCGTGCACGAGTTTACTGATTTACAGTTCACGCAGGTGACGTTCCGTCTGCCAAATGGGCTGGCGGCAGGCACCTGTAGGGTCAAGGTATCAACACAAACCCTGACTAGTAATACGGCCACCTTTAGAATTCTCTAATACTTTAAGGAGAACCCGGATTTCGGTCAGGTACGGTAAAAATTTTCAGACCATGGCCCGGATTGGAGCATCAAAAGCCTAAAATTTCCGGGTCATTTGTCGTGTAATGTTCTAAAAGAGGGCAAGAGCTAACAGTGTTGACAGAATGGTTAAAGCGCAAGTATAGTTTTGGTCAAGCGGCCAGAAAGGGCACGCCCAGCCTCATTCCTAAAACAGAACCGCTCCCCAGGTTCCCCAAGTTGGAGTTGAATATGAAGAAGATTGTAGCCGCATCGTTCCTGCTGGTGCTCGTTTCCATCGTCGGTTTTGCACAGTCGCCGCCGACGTTGAGGATTGTTACCGAAACACCGGGTCTGCCATCGGAGCTGTTTTATGGTGACATTAAGGTTAAGCCACTGAGATTGAGGCCTGGAACTAATCAAGTCATAACGATTAATGACTTCGATTTCTTCGTGTCGCAGCAGTACATCGACTTTCTGAAGCGTTTTCCGGAACCGGCCGGGTTGCAGTTTTATCTCGACACGCTGAATCCCAATACGATTTGTGCGCCCTCAATGGATATCGAGTGCGTAAAGACGCTTAGGGGTATCGTGGCCGCGAATTTCTTCCGTTCGCCCGAGTTCCAGCGCAAAGGCTCCTACGTGATGTATCTCTACATGGTGTCTTTGGGTCAACGTCCGCAAACTGTGGCTGAGTTGAACGACCCGGCGAAAATTGACCGTCCACATTACGCCGAGTTCATGACGGATCTGGCAGCCATCTCGACACCGAATGACGATCCTGCATTGACTGAGCAGAAGAAGAATCAGCTCGCTGATGCATGGGTGCTGCGTCCCGAATTTCAAGCCAAGTACCCGGCTGGCATGTCGAACGCTACCTACGTTCAGACGTTGCTGAACACTGCCGGTGTAACGAATCCGAATCAAAGTCAGTTGGTGGCAGACCTGAACGCTGCTACTAAAACACGCGCTCAGGTGTTGCGAATCATTGCTGAGAGTACGCAGGTCAATGACAAGTTTTACAAGCCGGCATTTGTAACGATGGAATACTTCGGTTTCCTTCGTCGCGATCCGGAACCCTGCGTGGGTAGTCCTGACCCGGCTAACTGTGGTTACATCTTCCACAACGCTCGCTTCAATCTGAATATCGATCCCGCGGTCATCGAGAATGTTATCGTGCGCGGTTTTATGGAGTCGCCGGAGTACCTCAACAGGTTCTAAGCGGGACATTCGCATCGTAACTTTTGAGGCTGGCATTCTCTGGAATGGCCAGCCTCAATACTTTTAAACGATACTCCTGATATGGACGTCGGACTGGATGGCACCCCGCTGAGTCAATCACTGACGGGAGTGGGCCATTACACTTTGGAGTTGGCCCGCGCGCTGGCCCGGATTGCTCCGGACGACAGGTTTGAGTTGGTTTCTCCTCTGCCCAGTTTGCATCGACCCGAATCGCCGTCAAACCTGCACATCACTCAGGCGAATGTAAACAGACTAAGTCGTCGTTTCTGGTGGCAGGTGGGACTGCCTCGATTGATCAGACGATCTCGATTCAATGTTTTTCATGGCACTAACTACAGTGTCCCGCTGTGGAAGGTATGTCCGACCGTCGTTACCATTCACGATCTTTCGCTTCTGTTGTGGTCTCAAACACACGAGCAACACCGGGCGCGCCGTGCACGGTTGCGATTGCCGTTAATGGCTCGCCGAGCTGATGCGATCATCGTGCCTTCACAAAGTATAAAGACGGAAGTCTGTGAGCATCTGGGGATCGATGACTCAAGAATCACGGTGATACCTGAAGCGCCACGGTCCTCGTTATGGAAAGTACCGGTTGAAGAGACGGTTGCAGTTCGACGACGTCTGAACATTAGTGATGACTTCATTCTGTTTGTCGGCACGATCGAGCCGCGCAAGAATCTGTTGACGCTTGTTCGTGCGTTTGAAGAAATCGTCCGCAATGGTGTGTCGCAGACACAGCTTGTCCTTGCGGGCAATGAGGGTTGGCTGACAGGTGAATTACATGGCTTTTTAAAGACCGCCGATGTCAGCGAGCGTGTAAGGTTCGCCGGTTATCTTGGCGATGACGATCTGCGAGCGCTTTATTCGTCGTGCTGCGTGTTTGTTTACCCGTCACTGTATGAAGGGTTTGGTTTACCTTTGCTGGAGGCAATGGCGTGCGGTGCGCCGGTTATCACGTAGCGATATACCGAGTATCCGGGAGACTGTCGGAGACGTCGCGCTTCTCATTTCACCAACCGACGTTGATGATCTGGCAAGGAGCATCAAACGGCTGTTGGAGAATTCGAATGAGCGAGAGCAACGGTCCGCTGCGGGTAAACAACATGCTTCGAAGTTTTCCTGGGAAAAGGCAGCCGCAGCTACTTTGAAGGTTTATCAGCAGGTATCCGCAGATTACACAGATTCCATCAGTCAAAGACAAAAGAGAATCTCTTCTTGATATATTCTCGCCGGCTTTCCAGGCTCAGTCTCCACGCATCCGCATCAACCACGAAGTGGGCCATCGTGGCTCCCAAAACCGCCCCGAATAAGAAATCCGCAACTCTGCCATAAGCCCATGTAGTCTTAACTATTTCGAATTCTTTCAGGTCGTTCACACGCCAAAACGCAAAGCCGACGAGTATTAGTAGAACGGCAAATTGCGCGAGACTCTTGTAGGAATATGACTGTGTCGAATCTCCGGTCGTGGCTGAAATCACAGTCATAAAAATGATGTACTGAAGGCCGTGCGCCATCGCATAACTGAGGAAGCCGATGTTGTTGTCGGTCGAGATGAATACAGGCAGAAAGAAGAACACGCTTGTAAAGAAAAGGCACGTTTTGAGGAAGGTCGTGTGCTTAAAGAATTTGAGGTAGACCACCAGACTGAAAACGGGAACTGCAAAGAAGGCTACCAGTCCGACTTGATAGAACAGATCAAAAGCGCGGTGCAGATACTGCGGCGCTACTGCCGTCCCGAGTATTTTGAAGGTCCCGAGGATTGCGAGGATTGTTCCGAATTCAATCGCGAGCTTCTCTTCTTTGCGCGGACCCGTTCCCGTTTCTGCTATCGAAGCGAAGGCGTATATCCCGACATTCTGCCGCCCGTAGTGAAATGCCTGCCAGACCCAGTAGAAGAGCAAAACAAACGCTTGTATAACCGTATTGGCGAAAGCGAAGAGCAGGCCGGTAATGATGATTAAGAAGATCGGAACGTAGATGTATCTAACTGCATGATTCTTTCTGATATCGGAAAAATTTTTGTCGAAATAAAAGAACAAGGTCGCGGGGACGTGTGCGGTTCCGAGGAAAAGGAAAACAGTCTTGATGCCTGCGAACCCACTAAGCTCACCGCGACTGGGAACTACGAAAATAAAAAATGCAATTGGCAGCCACGTTGATACTAATAACGCCACCAGGAACCAGCGTTTGCGCGCCAGGTTCTTCGCAATCTTCCGCCCCTCAACTTCGAGCGCCATTGGATTTGAGGATAGATTCTCCATACTGGACTAGGCGTTTACTGTCTCCGCTGCTGCCCGGCGGATCCCAATTCGTCGCAGCGAAGCAGTGGCGTTAAGGTTCGTCACGCCTTCCATAGCCATGGCGCTGATCACGCGGAAAAATAGCGCTCCATCGAGCCAGTCGAAACTGATTGCATCGACGCTGTGTACGCCGAACGTTAATGAATACGAATCCGGCGCCAGCCAGCACGAGAATGCAAAACTGACTTCGACAACCTCGCCTCGTTGCGCCGCTCCGAAGTTTACCTGTTGCAAGTCAGTGTTCGTGCCGTAAAGATGAATGCCGTGCCGGTTCCGGATCAGGAATCCGCAAACGGGTGCTTCCACGTCGTCATGAAAGACAAGACGAACACGCACGATAACCTCTTCGCCCGATTCGACAAACTCAATCCTCTGGTGCGCCGCATTGAGCAGTTCAACGGCGATGATTTCGGCGCGGCCGTCGCCATGACGGTACGTGTAAGAAAGTTTTGGAATCGCTTCAGTGTCGAGCTCTTTCAGCGGAGCGCCTGAAACCTCCTCGGTCAATTCATACGCGCTTTCGCGGGCCATGATCAGTTTCTGATATCGATTGAGAACGTCCGCAGGTTTACCGACAGCCTCCATCCGCCCGTTATGAAGCAGCAGCGCGCGTGAGCATAACGCCCGAATGGCATTGGGATCGTGTGAGACGAGTAAGATCGTCATGCCGCTCTCTTGCATCTCGCGTATTCGTCTCAGACAGCGATGTTGAAACATTGCGTCGCCGACAGCGAGAGCTTCATCGACGATTAGAATCTGCGGCATGGCGCTGATGGCGGTGGCGAAGGCCAGCCGCACGTACATGCCGCTCGAATAAGTCTTTACGGGTTGATTGATGAACTGGCCTATCTCCGCAAAGCGTTCGATCGAGGGGAGCATCGCTTCGGTTTCGGCGTGTGAGAAGCCCATTAGCGATGCATTCATAAAAACGTTCTCGACGCCCGTAAACTCCGGGTTGAAGCCCGAGCCGAGCTCCAGGAGCGCTGAGATGCGCCCGGCGTGGGAGGTCGTGCCTTCCGTTGGTTGCAGGGTGCCGGCCACGATCTGAAGAAGAGTTGATTTGCCGGAGCCGTTAGGTCCGACAATGCCGAAGGTTGTGCCTTTCTCCACTTCGAACGAGACGTCACGCAGCGCCCAGAATTCCCGGTGCGTCCGCCAGCGCCCGCGTGTCAACATCTCCTTGAGGCGATCGGAAGCGCGATCGTAGATGCGATATTGCTTCGAAACACCTTCAACTCGGAGGACAGGTTCCATTGGTCGGTATGATAGTTGAACTTCCGTTTATTGTGTTACTCGGAACGTACTGTAGGGGCGGCCCTCCGTGGCCGCCCTTGGTTTAACATACGGGATTCAAGAATCGACAGTCTCGAGTTTTGCGAACACGATTTAAACCGAGGGCGGCCACGGAGGGCCGCCCCTACAGTACGTTCCGAGTATTTTGAGATATTATTCCCGCGTAATGACCACAGACAGGCTTCACATCAGCGCCTCGGACTTGGACGTCGAGCGTCTGATGCATGAGATACGTCAAAATGTAAGCAGACCGTCGCTACCGCAAGAATCGGTTAGCCCGCGACCCACTGAAGGAATCGGTTCTCTCACATGGCAACCTGCATTTCAGACTAATCACGACAATCGATATCACGTTGATGATTTGTTGAAGTTCCATGGGCAAGACTTCGTTCGTAACGCCTACCGGGCGCTTTTATTGCGAGAGCCTGACGACGCCGGCATGGCCGAACACCTGCAAAGTCTGGCCAGCGGCCGTTTCAATAAGATCGATGTTCTTGCGAGTTTGCATTACTCGCCTGAAGGGCAACGGAGCGGTGTAACGGTCGCGGGCCTATCAACTCCAGCTACAATAAGACGGCTCGGACGGGTCCCGGTTCTCGGTTATCTGATTCGCTTGATCATTGCTGTTCTCCGGTTGCCGGCTTCGGTGCAGTATCAAAATCAATTCGAGCAATATTCACTGTCTCTGAACCAGCGAATCGTCGATCATCAAAATCAGAATCAAAGAGACCTGAATAACTCGCTGTCGAAACTCGCAGGGGAAATGCTCGAGACGGCACAGACCGTCACTAAGCAACAACAGGCCATCGAGTTAGCGTTGCGACAGCATGAGGAGTTAGCCGGTCGGCACAACGATCTGGTAAAGACACTCGACTCACGCTTCGATGAAGCCCGGCGTTACGTCGATGATTCGACAGCACGCATCGCCACTCAAACACAGGAACTCCGCGATCAACAGCAGGCTATTAGCAGTCGACAGGATGCAGACAAACACGAGCTTTTGGACCAGCAACAGCAACTAACATCCACGCAGGACCAACTTAGATTCGAGCTGGGTGAACAACTCACAAAACAACAGCAACTTCGGTCCGAGATAGACGTGCAATTGCAGCAACTCCTGCAACGCCAACTGCGATCACATGACGAACTCGCAGCGCAGGAAGCGCGACTGAGAGTTTTGCTCGAAGCAGTCAATCGGGATGCCGAGACGATTCCAAACACAGCTTTTGCCCAACTCGTCGCCGAGGAATCGGACCATCTGCTCGACGGTTTCTATGCCGCATTCGAAGATCAATTTCGTGGTGAGCGCGACGAAGTGCGACGTCGACTCGAGGTCTATATTCCGACTCTAAAGGAAGCACAGATTACGGGCGACGTTCTCGACGTCGGATGTGGCCGCGGTGAATGGTTGCAGTTGCTGGAAAGCGAAGGCGTTAAAGCTCAAGGCGTGGATCGCAACAGAGTCTTTGTTGAAGAGTGCCGTCGCGCTGGTCTAACTGTCATTGAAGCGGATGGCCTGGCGCATTTACGCAGTTTGCCTTCGGAAAGCCTCAATGCTGTCACGAGTTTTCACCTTGTCGAGCACTTGCCGTTTGAAACGTTGATCAAGTTGCTCGACGAGATGGTTCGTACGCTCAGGCATGGCGGCTTGGTGATTCTCGAAACGCCAAATCCGGAAAATCTCCTCGTTGGCGGTTGCAACTTTTACGCTGATCCTACGCATCGCCATCCGATTCCAAGTCAAACGCTACAGTTTCTGCTTGAGTCGCGCGGTCTTCACGACATTAAGATTTTGAAGTTGCGTCCATGGGACGAGGCCAGGATTGAAGGTGATAGCGAAATTATCAAGCGATTCAACGACATGTTTTATAGCGCTCCCGACTATGGAATCATCGCTACCAGGATTTAATGTTCAATAAAAAAATCGTAGTCATTACGCCATGGTTTGGCTCGTTTGCAGGCGGCGCTGAACTGCTGGCGAGAGGTATGAGCCGCGAGCTGAACAAACGCGGCGTTGAGACGATTGTGTTTACGACCTGTTCGCGTTCGCCTTATGACAGTTGGTGGTCAGATCATTACGAGCCAGGCACTTACGACGTCGAGGGGATACAGACGTACAGGTTTGCCACTGGAAAGAAACGTGGACCATACGACGCAGCCATCAAAAAGATAAGCCTCGCAAAGCAACTCTCAGCCCAGGATGAGAACGACTTTTTTGATTACGGAATCAATAGCCCTGACCTCGTTGATGCAGTCGGCAACTACCTCAGCGATGATTACGAGCTCATCGCCCTGCCGTATTTTCACGGTGTAACTCATTCTGTAGTCAACAGGTACCCAGGCAAGGTGTCTGTCGTTCCTTGCTTTCACGATGAGCCGCAGTTTTACTGGGACGCCACCGAACGATTGTTAGGAAACTCCAAGCACATCTTCTTCAACGCACCGGAAGAAAAGCAGTTGACGATCAAGCACTACGGGTTACGGGTTGGGCGCCGAATTGTCGAGAGCCCCGTGACCGGTGTCGGCGTCGAACTTCCATCGAACGGAGAGCTGCCTGGCAAAAGACCCGCGGACATTCCGGATAGCTACTTCATTTATGCGGGACGTAAAGAGCGGGGCAAGAACGTTCACGTGTTGTGTGAGTGGTTTCGGCAATATGCGAGAGAATTTAAGCGAGGCACGAAGCTGGTTTTTATTGGTGGTGGTGACGAGTCGCTGGTGCCACGCAACGATTGTTTCCTTGATCTTGGGTTTGTGACTGAGGCCAGGAAGCTGGAGCTCTTAAAGCATTCGAAGGCGGTTATCAATTTATCGGAGAATGAGAGTTTCTCGATCGTGATTATGGAGGGCTGGCATTGTGGCGTGCCGAGTGTTGTTTCGGCGAATTGTCCCGTTACGATGAATCATGTTCGTCGTTGCAATGGCGGATTGTTTGTTGCCAACAGTGATGAATTTGGGCTGGCCCTTAAATATCTCGAAGACAACGAGAACATCCGGCGCGCCCTCGCCGCAAACGGCCAAAGCTATCTCACACGCGAATTTTCCTACGACGCCGTGTTGTCAAAGTATTTGAGCGAACTGTCGAACGTACTGTAGGGCCGGCCCTCCGTGGCCGCCCCTGCCTGGAATTCGGCTCAGGGGCGGCCACGGAGGGCCGCCCCTACAGTACGTACCGAGTGGTCTTAACTGTTATGAAGATTTTGATCGATGGACAAACGCTCCTGACTCCTGAAATTAATCGGGGAATTGGGACGTATTTTAAGAGCACGATCGAGCAAATGCTTGAGAACGACTTTACGAATGAGTTTTATCTCAATACCGCGCCTGGCCCGCACGTTGAAAACCTTCCAACCTGGACGCGAAATAAACTCTCGCTGATTCATAACAACGTCTACGCGCCTGGTCGTTCGAAGGAAAAACGATACTCAGACGCGGTCAACAATGACATCGCCGAACTCGGCATCGATCTCTACTGGTCTCCCAACGCCCTGATGCACAACGTATTCATTCCATCTCGACAAGCGAGTAGCTGCACGTTCGCGGTCACCATCTTCGATCTCATACCCTTAATAATGGAAAAGGAGTACGCCAAACATTTATCCGCCTCAGCCCAAGAGGTCTATCGTCGTAAACTCAAACAGATGGAAAGCGACTTCGATCTCTTCCTGCACATTTCAGAACACACGTGCTCAGATTTCGTAAATGCCCTCGCGGTCAAAAACAAAAAGAATGTGGTCACGCCGCTAGCGGCCAACAACGCCTTCAAACCTTATCCGTTTCCGCAGCAACCTTCCGGACGCGATTACGTGTTTTATCCGGGAGGTTTCGATCCACGCAAGAACATGAATCGAGCGCTCAAGGCGTTTGCGAAGTTACAGTCGATGTATGGCGCAGATGCAGCGATCCGAGAAACCGATTTTCTAATAGTGTGCTTTCTGGATGACGCTTCCAGACGCATTATGATGAACACCGCCAAAGACCTGCGCGTAGCGGAACGAGTTCGACTGCCCGGATATGTTGACGACAGTTCACTTTTGAAGCTCTATCAAAAGGCACGGTGCCTTTTCTTCCCATCCCTTTATGAAGGATTTGGTCTGCCTATACTGGAAGGCTTAGCGTGCGGATTACCAGTGGCCACAGCAAACACCTCATCGCTGCCTGAGGTCGCCAGCGACTTTGCATTTTATTTTGATCCTTACGATATTGACGCAATGGCCCAGGCCTTATATCAAGCCTTACGAGCCCCGATGGATCAGGAAGCTAAGCATACGCGCTACGAATACTCGAAAAATTTTTCCTGGCAGAAAACAGCTCTGGCGACTCTCGATGCGTTCGAATCGTCGGTGAATCTATGAATCGTCGAACTGTCGTCCGCGAGACTCTAATCTTCCTGGGCTTCCTCACCTTAACCGTTCTGATGACGTGGCCCTGGGCTCTTCATCTTCGTGATGCTGTATCTGATCGAGGAGATCCTTACGCAATCGCTTACTATCTCTGGTGGGATTATCATCAGACTTTTCATGATCCCTTAAACCTCTTTCAAGCGACAGTTCTGTACCCGTACAAGTACACCCTCGCGTTCACCGAGAGTGCTTACGGTGTGTCCCTGTTGTTTTTTCCCCTCTTTGCGCTTGGCCTCCAGCCTCTGACTATACTTAGTTTCGCGACGCTTATTGCGTTTGCGTTCTCCGGTTACGGCATGTTTCGTCTGGTGAGGACGTTAACGAACTGTCTGGGCGCAGCCTGGATCGCGGGAATCGTTTTTGCTTTTATCCCATACCATTTCCAACGTCTTCCGCACCTGCACTTGCTCTTCACTGCGTGGATCCCGCTGCTGCTTGAAGCCCTAGTCCTATTTGCGGCTCAGCGAACCTGGCGCAGAGCTAGCTGGCTCGGCGTCACGTTTGTAATGAATGCGCTGACATCGGTGACGTGGTTTATTCTGACCCTCGTTCCTCTCACGCTGACAGGGATCTTCTTGATCGCCTGGTGGCGCTTACTGCGAGATCGCAATTTCTGGATTCGTGGCGCCGCTTTGCTTGGCTTAGCCTCTTTAATTGTCCTTGGTTTTTTGTATCCCTATTATCGCGTTCATCAACTTTATGGTTTTGAACGGAGTCCCGAGCAGGTAGGCTTACTTTCTGCGTGGCCGATTCACTGGCTTGCGGTGAGTGAGCGAAACAAACTTTGGACTGGTCTCGGCGGGACGGTGGCGAGGGACGAGCTAATGCTATTCCCCGGGTTTCTTCCACCGCTTCTCATGGTGGCGTCACTCTTGCTCGTTAGACCGGCTTCACGACAATTCACGGGGCTAACCACAAAAATCAGGTCATTCGCCTCGTTCAAAATACTAATCGTTTTGTTGGATTGCCTCGCGGTGTTATCACTTCTGCTTTGTCTCTTGACGATTGGTTACGGCGGAACTCCTAAGTTGTTTGGTATCGAGTTACCTCAATTCACGGCAACTCGTCTGCTCTATTTTTTCATAATCACAGTTGGTATCAGGCTGGTGCTTGCCCCACCTCAGTTTGTTCATCGCTTTTTCGAGAACGACTATTGGGCCAGTATTCGGTCCAATCCGCGGACCATCGCATATGTGCTGGCGCTGATCTGGACCGTGACCGGCTTCCTCGGTTCGCTCGGAATGAATTCTTTCTTCTACCGCTTTTTGTACGACACGCTTCCGCTTTTCAGGGGTATGCGGTCTCCAGCTCGTTGGGCGATGATCGCTTACGTCGGACTCGCGATTCTAGCGGGCATTGGTTCGGCGCAGTTTGCGGAACTGCTGGTTCGTTGGCGTCCCAAACTGCAACGAGCCTTGATCTTTTGCGCACTCGCGATACTGGTGCTGTTCGAACAGCGCGTCGTTCCGCTCGTGTTTGTGCGTGGTGATGTAGATCCGGACCCTATGACGCTACGCCTGAAAGCAACACCGATGTCTGGGGGAATTGTTCATCTACCGGCGGAACGAGACAACTACGCCTATTTCACATACACGCTTCGCGCCGCGGACCACGGTCACCCGGTCGTAACCGCAGCCTCGAGTTTTGTGCCTCCGCTGCTTCAGGAAATCGAAGCGTTAACAAGAGAGCGTCCCATCCCGGCACGATTTCTTACTGTTCTCGAAGGTATTCCGACTTCGTACCTCGTGGTCCACAAAGCACTCTTAAAACCTGACAGTAAAAGTGCAATTGAGACCATTATCAAGAGTGGAGTAACCGAGCGCCGGCTTAAATTGATTCATCGAGAGGGTGATTCCGACACCGGTGATGAACTCTATGCGCTCATGAGGGTAGAGCCATCGGCACTGCCGTATCCGAATCCACTCGATAATGCTGGTAACTTTGTGCGTCAACAATATCTTGACCTGCTGGCCAGAGAACCGACACAGGATGAGTCGGATCAGTTGGTGCGCTTTATCAATGAGTGTGGCGGCGATCCAAAGTGTTTGATTCAACGGCGCTCTGAAGCTGCGTTACAAATGTTCCGCTCCGACGAGTTTAAGAAGACACAGTTGCTTTTGTATGGTGAATATTTCGTGAGCTTCGGACGTCGCCCGACTTATGAGGAATGGACGAAGAGAGTTCCCCTGACACGTACTGACGCTTTGCGTAAGCAGGCCGAAATGTTATTGACTAAGGAAGAGCAATACAATTCAGCATTTGTGGCGTTATGTTACTTTGACTACTTGAAACGAGACCCCGATCCGCAGGGCTACGATTACTGGTTAAAGTCGCTGAAAGAGAATTCAAATGATCTGTCGGCCGTAATCACTGGATTCATTGCTTCGAGTGAATATCGTTCACAGTTTGGGCAGCCGTGAAGTCATGAAAGACGCGGAAGCGGGATAAGTGCATTTAGAAAAGTATGAAGGCAGAAGAATACTCAAAAATGTACGAGCTCGAGGACCGTTACTGGTGGTTCATCGGGCGTCGCAGGCTCGTTAATTGGTTATTGCGCAAACACAATCCAAATGGCGCAGAGTCTTTGCTATTTGATTTAGGCTGTGGAACTGGTTTGAATCTTTCGTCTTTTGGAAGCGAATTTAAAACGATCGGCAGCGATATCTCACGAGAGGCCCTTGGATTTTGTCGCGAACGAAACCTTGCAGGCCTTTTTAGTTCCCAGGCCGAAGCAATCGCTCTCAGGGATGAAAGCGTCGATATGGTGACAGCGTTGGATGTGCTCGAGCACGTTCGTGAAGACTTGCCGGCTCTTAAAGAGATTAATCGTATTCTGAAGCCGGGTGGTAAATTCATAGCCATCGTGCCCGCCTACGGCTTCCTCTGGTCTGAACATGATGAAGCCTTACATCACTATCGTCGTTACGTCGCGCGTGAGCTGCGGGCAAAGTTCACGGCTTCCGGTTTTGAGATAGAACGTTCTACGTATTTCATTTCGGCTCTCTTTTTTCCGATCTTGTTTTTTCGTCTCTGGCAGGGGTTACGTAGAACATCAATCGAGGCGACAGTTTCGTACCGGCTACCACCTGCCTGGGTCAATCAACTCCTCGTCACCTTCCTCGATATCGAACGAGCTCTTATCAACCATTTCAATCTGCCCTTCGGAGTCTCGCTGATCGTCGTGGGTCGAAAGCCGCGCCAATCTTGAGTGTCAAAATGGATCCTGAATTGAGCGAAAGCCCAACAACAACGGTGGTTGAAGCAACACCATCGCCGGACAAGGCAACGGCAGAAGATATTTACTACTGTTACCGGCTTTTGCTGATGCGAGAGCCGTCGCACGAGGATTTGGAATATTGGAAGGTAAGAGTTGAGGCGGAGCAGTTAACTTATGCGCGGCTCGCAGCATACTTTCGTCAGTCTCGAGAGTATGTCATTGGTAGAAAAGCCCGCGGCATCACGCTGCTTAACCTCGATGATTTCGAATTGTATGTTCAAGAGCATGACTGGGACATCGGTGAGAATCTCATCGAGACAAAACTGTATGAGCCTCATGTCACCAGTTTTCTAAAAGAACACCTGCAGGAAGGAATGACATTTGTCGATGTTGGTGCGAACATTGGTTTCTTCACGCTCACTGCTGCCACGAAGGTCGGAAAGGCGGGCAAAGTCATCGCCGTGGAATGTAATCCTCGCAATGTTGAATTGATTTACATGAGCCTGCATCGAAACGGGCTTGACCACGTTACAGTTTATCCATTTGCGGTTGGTGATACTCAGAAACTGATGAGTTTCTCATGGGGATTTAGTAACGGATTTGTCGATGAGTTGGCTAAAGACGAAGAAGAGGCTTTTATAGTTCAGGCCGTCACGTTGGATTCGTTACTCAAGAACGAGACCCGTGTTGATGTGATAAAGATGGATATCGAAGGTTCCGAGGCAAAAGCGTGGCAGGGAATGCAGGAAACGATCGCAAACCATCATCCGTTGTTTTTGATGGAGTTTTTTCCTGCGTTATTGGAGCGAGTTTCGGGTGTAAAGGGGGATGATTTCCTGAACGATGTTTTTGCGTGCGGGTACAGTGCCGGTGTTCTCCGGCGCGAACAAGAGATGGTCACAACTCAATCAACAACCGAAGTGATCGCGGAGTGGGAAAAGGAACGCGAACTGGTTGGTGAAGTGGCCAAAACATATTTGGATTTAGTCTTCTTACCTCAATAGCCGCATGACTCACGCTGGAAATCGGAGAATCGCCTGGCTGTCTCCGTTACCGCCACAGAAAAGCGGCATCGCCAATTACAGTTACTGGCTGATCCAGGCTCTCAAGCAGCACCTCGCGATCGATCTTTTTTACGATACCGAGTTACCGGCGTTCGAGTTGCAGGATGAGTTTGATGTCTATCCGATACAGCAGCTTCCGGAGCGTCGTGAGACTTACGGCGACGTTATCTATCACCTCGGAAATCACAGTGGCTTTCACAAGAAGATCTATCAGCTTGCCTGGAAGTTTCCCGGCACGGTGGTGCTACACGATTACAACCTGAGTGCATTTATGCACGACGCGTTTTATCTGCAAACTGATTGGCAGCTTTACGACCAGGCACTAGTTAACAACAACGGTGAGCCGGAACATAAAGGGCTGACGAGTTTGGTGCCGCAGCTCAGGCGTAATGTGAATGGGCTTCCAATGTCGTATGCGATCGTTAACAGGAGCCGGAAAGTTGTCGTCCATCACCGGTGGGTTAAGAATCAGTTTAGTAACAACGACCACGTTGAGGTGATTCCTCACTTTGCCAAAATCAATTTGTTTCCGACATCGGATGAGATCGAAAAATTTAAAGAGAGGTTTTCCATCAGGGACAATCGTTTTCTGGTCTCGTGTTTGGGGTTTGTGAATCGCAACAAGTTGCCGGAGTTACAGGTGCGGGTTGTCAAGAAACTTTTGGCCCAGGGATACCCGGTGCATCTGTTATTTGCAGGTGAGACTTCGCCGGAGGTGCGTGCTCTTCAGGCTGAGGTTGAGGCGAGTGAATACCGGGAACACATCACGTTCACGGGTTACCTCGATGAAGCAGATTATTTTAATGCGCTCTTTGCGTCGGATGTTTTGATCAACTTGAGAAATCCTTCGATGGGTGAGGCATCAGGCACGTTGATGCACGCCCTCGCGGCAGCCAAACCGGCGATCATCAGCGATAACAACCAGTACCGGGAGTTTCCGGATAAAGTGTGCTGGAAACTAACGCATGATGAAAACGAAACACAGTTGCTATGTGATTATCTTGCTGTGCTTCTTTCAAACAAGAACGTGCGAACCGCGATGTCAGAGAATGCAGCCAACTACGTGAAGAACGTGTTTGCACTGGAGAAGGTCGTCCCTCAATGGCTGCGACTTATTGGAGGTTAGTTTCACAGGATTTACAAGATTAAGCAGGATTTACATGTTCATCCTGAAAATCTTGTAAATCCTGTGAAACTTACTTTTTGGTTACCTGGGTGGCGATTGCTGCAAGATCAGACGCCACCATCTCGCGCACTAAATCGCGAAAGCTGTAGGTCGGCTCCCACCCGAATGCCTTGCGTGCTTTCGACGCATCGCCGATCAACAAGTCAACCTCCGCAGGCCGGTAGTATCTTTCGTCGACTTTCACATACTCACGGTAATCGAGATCCACTTCAGCAAATGCAATCTCACACAACTCACGCACGCTGTGAGTTTCTCCAGTCGCGATCACAAAGTCGTCTGCTTCCGGTTGCTGCAGCATCGAGTGCATCGCTCGCACATAATCTTTCGCATGGCCCCAGTCGCGTTTGGCTTCAAGGTTTCCGATTCTGAGTTCTGATGCGAGACCGAGTTTAATACGCGCCACAGCGCTGGTCGTCTTGCGGCTTACAAATTCAAAACCACGTCGCGGGCTCTCATGGTTAAAGAGAATACCGCTGACGCCATAGAGCCCATACGCCTCGCGATAATTTCTGGTTAAGTGAAATCCGGCCACCTTGCTGATTCCGTACGGACTACGCGGTTGAAAGGCGGTCGTCTCTTTTTGCGGGACTTCGTTGACGTTCCCAAACATCTCGCTTGAGCCCGCGAAGTAGAAGCGACAATTGGGTCGCAGTTCCCGGACCGCCGCCAGCACGTAGTGCGTGCCGTTGATGTTCGTGTTCATCGTGGAAAAGCCATCAGCGAAGCTTTCCGCCACGAAGCTCTGCGCCGCGAGGTGATAGCACTCATCAAAATCATGTGCACTGATGACGTGGAAAATACTGGCGTAACTCTCGAGGCTGGCTGGATGAAGCGTGACGCGGTCGAGGATCTGCGCGATGCGTTTGAATCTGGTTTCGGGGGCTTCGAGGGCTACGCGCCGGACCAGGCCATGCACCTCATAGCCCAAACTCAGCAGGTAATCGGCGAGATAGCTGCCATCCTGGCCGGTAATTCCAGTAATCAGCGCTTTTTTGGCCATCCAATCCTCCTAATACGTGTCATAGGTCCTATAGGCCTGTAAGACCGATTGCAGAAAGAGGACATTACCAAATCCGTTCCTGCTTGCGAAGCGGAGGGGTTCTGCTTAAAATGGCCGTTCTTTAATCGTCGCCGGCAATAATACATTCACCTGCGTACGACGCTGCTCAGCTCCCCGAGGCATCTAATCTGTTCGTATCTGCGTCTTTGTTGCGGAGGAATTCGTGAAGCAAGGTTTCTGGTTTTTGTGCGCCATCATAGTGGCTGCGCTTATCGGTGGCTCGCTTGCCTCCGTTTCAGCCCAAACTTCGAGTCCAACTCCGGACCCATTTGCTGTTCAGCTTACGTCAAGTCCGACTGCGGCCTTCAGTTCCTTGACGAGCGATATCAGTGCTGATGGGCGTTTCGTCGTGTTCACTTCAAATGGGGACGTCGCGACGGTTAACAAAAATAATGCCGACGGCAATCGAGAAATCTTCCTGTTTGACTACGCCCAGCGTCGCATTTACCAGATAACGAATACCAAGAACGTTCCTATCCCGGCAGCCAGTCCAAGTCCAACGCCGACTCCGAGTCCATCGCCGAGTCCGACTGCTAGTCCATCGCCGACGCCAACTCCAGTGCCAACACCCGCGGACCGGTCGCAGGTGAAGATTGAGATTGATAATCGGAATCCGATGATCTCGATGGAACCGGCGCTCGTTGGAGGCTTTCGCAGTTACGTCATCGTGTTCAGTTCGAATGCACCGCATCCGGCTAACTTCAATGGAAGTGATAGCCCCGCCCTGGCTGCTGACGCCAATTCGGAGATCTGGATTTATAAGCTCCCTCCGGTTGCCGACGTTGATTTAACGCTCGGCACTGATATTCCGACGCCTTTGGATTTCCCCGTGGGAGAAAGTGCTTTCGAACGAATTACTGACACCGCAGCGAGTCGTGTACCCACGGCCGGAGGAACCAACGTGTCGCCGTTCTTCGCTGACGACAATCGCGAAGTGTCGATTTCCGACGATGGGAAAGTTATCGCGTTTATATCGACCCGGAACAGCTTTTCGGGTACCACCTTTGCCAATCCGGATTTCAATCCTGAGTTGTTTATCTTCACCAGGACGGGTGCGGGCCAGAGCACGGGCGGCACTCTGAGACAGGCCACGGATACGAAAGATGCCATTCTTGGCCTCGGTTTCATTTTTCAGACTAACCCAACTTTATCGCACGATGGAGCCATAGTGTCGTTCATGTCGAGCGCGAACAGCTTTAACATGAACAGCCAAACCCCGACCAACTTCAGCAACAGTGACAACAATGCAGAGGTCTTTTACGCCGAGTTGGGCGGCACCATCGCATTTCATCAGGTTACGCGAACGCTCAACAACGTCACGACCGCGAATCTTCTCAGTCCTGGCCGCAGATTGAGTCGCGATGGAAAACTCATCGCTTTTGAATCGAGGGCGACTGATCCGAAGTCGGGTGCCGCTCCGTCCGGTCAGATTTTTGGGACTTTCGTTTACACAATCGCAGGTGACACATTTACTGAAGTCGGAACCAGATCTCCAATCGGCGACATCATTCGTTTCCCAACGTTTACAGACTACGACTCTTCTTTGGCTCCATCGTCTCTCGTTTTCTCGTCGTTCCTGAATTTTAGACCGAATGGGACGTTCCCGGATTCGACTGCGACCGCTAATGAGGGTATTAACGTCGATAACTCGGCGGATCTATTTCTAACGCAGGTTCCGGTTTCAGCTTCAAACACTTTTACCCGTATTACGAATGTGGTTGGCTTCTCCGGCGGTACGAGGGCAATGACCAGTGCGAGTCGTAAACGCATGGCGTTCGCAATCGGCGGCGTGGAGTTAGGTGGCGGCAATACCGATGGGTCTACAGAAATTTTCTATCTGCTGACACCGACAATCACGACACAGTCGTCTGCAACGCTCTCGTTCTTTACAGGTGCGAGCGAAATGCCCGTTGCGGCTGCGACACCGGTTCCAAGTCCGACTCCTTCCCCCACGCCAACCCCAAGTCCAGTTCCGGGACAGCCATTTGGTGTGGCGCCCGGTGAGTTGACTATCGTCCGTTCGACTGTTGCGCTTGCGCCGTCAGACGCCAATGCGTCGGGAGACCTTAGCGAAACCACCAGGACTCCAGCTTTACCAATCGAGCTCAACGGCGTCTCGCTCTCTGTTAATGGCCATGCTGCAGGTCTCTATCGCGTACGTAATGCGGATAGACAGATTAATTTTGTGGTGCCAATAGGTACCGCTGCAGGTGTAGCAACGGTGGCTATCAACATCCTGGACGCCGGTGCAAACACTGACACGCTGCTTCGCGGTCTGCTGCAGATTATTCCAGCACAGCCTGACATTTTCACGTTCCCGGGTAACAGAGCTGCTGCGTTAACCACCCAGGGAGTTGCAGAGCCGTTCGATGTCGCCACTGGAGGTAGTCCAACAATCATCTCGCTGAGTGTTACTGGCGTTCGGACGGCAACCGTTGGTGAAGTCACTGTAACGGTTGGAACCACAGCCATCACTGGCAGCGCAATTGTGTCGGTCAGACCGAACACGAATATGCCCGGCTTTGACATTATTGATTTCGCCTTACCGGCTTCGTTGGCAGGAGCTGGAGACGTGCCCGTTCAGGTAACAGTTACGAGAACCAATGGCACCTTCGTCAGCCGGCCGGCTGACACCGCACCGCGCATAACGATCAATTAATTAAATACCTCAGAACTACTGTAGGGGCGGCCCTCCGTGGCCGCCCCTGCGTGGAACTCAACGATTGGATGCTAACGCAGGGGCGGCCACGGAGGGCCGCCCCTACAGTACGTTCCGTAAATCTTTATCTCCCTCACAAAACCGTGCTACCATGCGTCGGCTGGCCGCTTCCCCTTCCAGCGTCCGCGCTTTACCTTAGTTTTCGACGTAACTCGACCTCGCCAGGAAAGTTCTGACATGCAGTATCTGGTCGCTATCATTGCGAGTACAGCAATGCTTTTGACTCTCGGGTCGAGAGAGCGACTGGAGATCCGCGACTCGTTCGAGTTCGAACCCACAGCCCAATCTGCTCGCAAGATCAAGTGGCCCAGGAAGACTATCCAAGTCGCCTTCTCGACGTCATTGCAGTCTCCCGGTCCGAACATCAAACCGGATAGCGACGTTGTCGGTGCCGCGCGCCGCGCACTTACTCGCTGGGCCAGTTTGTCGAACATCAACTTTGTCGTCACCTGGTCCCAGGCGACTTCGGTAAGTCCAGCCGACGCAGGCGACGGCATCAGCCTCGTGACGATCGCAACCACCTCCGAAAACGAAGCCTTCAATTCCGCGGCGACTACCGGACGAACACGCGTCTTCTTCGATCCGGAAACCGGCAACATTGCCGAAGCAGACATCAGCATCAATCCACGACCAAAAGCCGAAGACGGAACTGAGCTTCAGTTTTCAACTGACGGCACACCGGGGACATACGATCTCGAAGCCACCTTCACGCATGAGATTGGTCACCTGCTTGGTTTGGACCACTCGGCTGTTTTGTCGTCGACGATGCAGGCACGTCAGGCATTCAATGGGACTTTCGGATTGCCGGCTTTGACCGAGCGTACCTTGAGTGAAGACGATCGCCAGAAGGTCGTCAGTCTTTATGGTTCACGCATAAAATTCGGACGGATTGAGGGTCGACTCATCGATAACCGCGTGCCCGGTGCGTTGACGGCGCTCAACGGCGTGAATATCTGGGCCGAGAACGTTGTTAACGGGCGCGTGATTGCGAGTGATGTAACTGCCGACGACGGTTCTTATCGTCTGGAAGGACTTATGCCGGGGCAGTATCGAGTGATCGTTTCAGCACCGGTAGATAGCGCTACACAGAAGCTTCGTAGTTTCGAGCTTTCCAATCAGGTTTTGGTTAAAGCTGATGCAGCGACTCCGCTGAGCTCGAGTTTAGTACCCCAACAGACATCCGCGCTCAGTCCAAAAGTAATCGGACTTAACGCTGAGCTTTCGACTGTTGCGTTGCCACTCGCTCCCGGCAAACGTGTGAAGGTTTATTTTGGTGGTGAGGGAGTCGATCAGGTACCGGGCACGAGCATCAGTGTCAACTCACCCTATTTCACCGTTGATCCAGCGACGCTCGCGCGCGAACAGATCGCAGCGCCATATCCGATCGTGAGCGTTGAGCTGACAGTCGCGCCGAATGTGCCTTTTGGCGATTACACTTTACGACTCCAGTCAAACTCCGGCGAGACGGCCTTCGTGCCGGGCGCGATTACGATCGATCCGGGAGTGACGTTGTCCGCCGCAAACCCGGTGGATGATTCTCGTTTCTTTATCACCCAGCAGTACGCGGATTTGATTGGTCACGAACCTGATCAGATAACTCTCGAACGGCTCAACGCACAACTCACCGCGTGCAATGGTCGCAGCGATTGTTTGCGCGCGCGCCGAATAGAAATCTCGACAAATTTGCTGGTTGAGAATGAACTGCCGGCAACGGGTGTGTTTCTGTATGGGTTGTATTCGACCGCGTTCAGCCGCTTGCCGCGATTCACGGAGCTCGAGACGGATCGAGTTGTGATAATGAATCACAAGGGTGAGCTTGAAGCGGTTCGCATGGCACTGGCGAACGTGTTTGTGGAACGAGCGGAGTTCAAACGCAAGTTTCCGGCGACAATGAAGCCGGCGGAGTTTGTCGATTCGATCGTTACCACGTTGGCCCAGACTTCTGGTGTCGATTTCGGATCCGATCGAAGTTTGTTGATTAGCATGCTCGACGACGCGGCGAATGGTCGGGCGATGGTTTTGGCCCGTCTCGCATCCGATCAGCGCGTTGTAGATGCCAATTACAATCAAGCGCTCGTGCTCTTCCAGTATTTCACCTACCTGCGACGCAGCCCGGACGAAGCCGGATACACCGCGTGGGTTAACACGCTGAAAGGCAAACCACTCCGCGACGGGGACGCCGCGCGTTCTTTGGTCTGCAACTTCCTGCAATCCGCCGAGTATCAAAACCGCTTCGGCATGCTCGCCACTCGCAATAGCCGCGAATGTAACTAGTGCCACAAAAAAGCCCAAAAGGCACAAAGAGCACAAAAATAAAAACCAAGAACTCATTTTGTGCTTTTTGTGCCTTTTGTGCTTTTTTGTGGCATTGCTATAGTGGCTGTGCTTGAAGAAAAGTCTACTCGCGTATCTCATCTGTCCATCGTGTGAAGGATCTCTGGATCTCTCAGTCAGCAACGCCGAAGCTGAAGAGATCACGGAGGGTGAGCTGCGTTGTTTATCCTGCTCGTCTTCATTTCCAATAACTTCCGGAATTCCGCGCTTCGCGAATCTCGCGCAGGTTGAGAGCGACAAACGCGAAACGGCGACGAACTTCGGCTGGCAATGGCAGCACTTCACACAGGAAGACGAACGATACGCCGAACAGTTTCTCGGCTGGATCGCTCCCGTCACGCCGGAGTTTTTTCGTGACAAGGTTGTGCTTGAAGGAGGTTGCGGTAAGGGGCGGCATACACAACTCGCGGCACGCTGGGGCGCTCGCGAGATCATTGGTATCGATTTGAGTGTCGCCGTTGAGACTGCATTCGCCGCGACTCGATCGCTGCCGAATGCACACATCGTTCAGGCTGACATCTATCAACTTCCGTTGGCGCGAAAGTTTGACTACGCTTTTTCAGTTGGCGTATTGCACCATCTACCAGATCCGCGCGGTGGATTCATGTCGCTGGCGTCGAAGGTCAAACCTGGTGGACATATCTCGGCGTGGATCTATGGAGCAGAGAACAATGAGTGGATCACGCGTTGGGTGAATCCAGTGCGTGAGCGTATCACGTCGCGGATCGATCAACGTGTGCTGTTGCAATTGTCAAAACTCCCTGCGGCGTGTATGTATCTGGCGACGAAGTTAGTTTACGGACCACTTAACCGAAGCGGTTCATCGCTGACGAAACGTCTTTTTTACAACGACTACTTGAGTTCACTCTCCAGCTTCGGCTGGCGCGAGCAGCACACGATCGTTTTCGATCATCTCGTGGCGCCAACTGCGTTCTACATTTCGCGTGCAGAGTTCGAGACGTGGTGGCGCGACATCGGCGCGCGCGACGTCGAGATCGGATGGCACAATAAGAACAGTTGGTGCGGCAGGGGAATGGTCCAGTGATGCAATCCACGACACATCGCAACGTTTGGCGACCGCTTTGGCAGCTTCCATCACGAGCGGAGCTGATCTTCTCATTTGCCAAGCGCGAGTTGTTGGGTCGTTACAAAGGCTCAGCTCTCGGCATCGCGTGGGCAGTGCTCACGCCGATCGTGATGATTGCGATCTTCACATTCATCTTTGCCGGGATATTTGGAGCACGCTTCGGCGTAAATGATTCCCACTGGGACTACGCTCTGTATCTTTTTTGCGGCCTGTTGCCCTGGACGATGTTTCAGGAAGCGATACAACAGTCGGCCAACACGATCGTGGTCCACTCAAATCTCGTCAAACGAGTCGTCTTTCCACTCGAGGCATTGCCGGCGGCGCAGGTCTTCGCGGCACTGGGTACTCAACTATTCGCGACAGTCGGATTGCTGCTCGCAACGATCATCATCCGGCAGCGTCTCGAACTAACCGGACTCTGGTTGCCGGTGCTGCTTATCCCGCAACTGCTATTTGCACTCGGCTCCGCATGGCTCATCGCGTCGCTTGGAGTCTTTCTTCGTGACATCACTCAGGGAATCACGTTGTTGTTAATGGCGTGGATGTACCTGACGCCCATAATCTACCCCGAATCAATCATCCCGGAGCGTTTCCGCACCTTCATCAACATAAACCCCTTCACTTCGCTCATCCGCAGCTACCGTCGCATCTTCCTCGACGGCTCCGCCCCCGACTGGCGCGGTCTTGCCTACTTCAGCGCCTTCGCCATCGTCATCTTCATCTTCGGCTACTGGTGGTTCGCCCGCACCCGCAAGAGCTTCGCCGACGTGGTCTGATCAATGGTCACGCGTGAAGCCGAAAGCGACCTTAGTCTTTTCCTGCACGCCTCGCCAATCGCGGTCCCTAAGCTTGCCGACTCTGAGCCGTACGAGTGATTTTGGAATCGTTACGAAGAACGCTCGAAATGCAGACGGCCGTGTTAGCTGTGCTTGTGACCAATCCTGCAAGAGATAGTCTGTTGGACCGGCAGCCGCACTAATCTGGCTCGTTACTAGACCAAGGATAATGTCCGGCCGTACCCGGTGGTACATCCGGGAGGACAGGATCACAGCTGGGCGTACTTTAGTTTGTTTGATTCCGGGAAAACTGAGTAGTACCACGTCTCCTGGGTCAAGATTTACTCCGATATTTTTCATGAGGATTCTCGCTGTGAGAAAGCGCGAAGGCGGTCAGATCCTTAAGATCTTGTTCCGTCCAGCTATCGCTGTATTCAATATTTTCTCCGTCGACAACCATTTCGTTGAGGATCAGGATTGCGAGACGCAAACGTTCTTCGCGTGAGAGTTTTTGGACGCTTGTATTGTAGAGGTCTTTAGCGTTTAGTCCCATAGCGCGCAGCCTAGCAGAAAACTGCCAGGAATCGCAAAGCTCTTGTTGTGGCCAGCCGGTCGGTGCCGAGATTTTGTGCTTTTTGTGCCTTTTTGTGGCATGATCTCCCCCCTGTCTTGGAAGAGGTATCCATGAATAAAGCAAGATTCATAGGTGGCGTAATCGTTCTACTTTTTGTTGCAACAAGCGGTGCTAAGGCGCAGGACTGGACGCAGTGGCGCGGGCCGTCGCGCGATGGGTCGGTGGTGAGCAAATATGCGCCGGCGACGTGGCCGGCGTCGTTGAAGCAAAGCTGGCGTGTGGAAATTGGGGAAGGGTATTCGTCGCCGGTTGTTGCCGGTGGCAAGATATTTGTGCACGGCCGTCGCGATCCCGAAGAGATCGTGGCGAGTATTAATCTTGCAGACGGCAAATTGCTGTGGCAGCAGAAATATCAGGCTGAATTCAAGAAGAACCAGTACGCGGTCGAAATGGCGAAAGGACCAAACGCAACCCCGCTCGTCGTTAATAATCGACTATTCACACTGGGCGTAACCGGAGTTCTTAACGCCTGGGACACCGCGACCGGCAAACAGCTCTGGACCAGAGATTTCTCAAAATCGATCGACACCTCGAAAATGTTCTGCGGCACAGCGGCTTCACCGCTGATCGTTAACGGGCGTCTCGTGGTCCAAGTAGGCAGCGACATTCACGGCGGTCAGGTGCTTGCACTTAATCCCGCGACCGGTGCAACCGAATGGGAGTGGCGCGGACTTGGACCAGGATATGCTTCGCCGGTGGTGATCGAAGTCGCCGGCAGCCAGCAGATCGTTACCATGACTCAAGGCTCCATCCTCGGTCTTGACGAAAAGACAGGCAAGGAGTTGTGGTCCGTGCCGTTTCCCGACGAATGGCACGAGAACATTGCCACGCCACTCTGGACCGGCGCTCAACTCATCGTGTCCGGAACACGGCAGGGAACTCACGCCTACACGTTGGCGCAAACTGCCGGCAAGTGGCAAGCAACCGAAATCTGGAAAAATCCTGACATCGCGATGTACATGAGCTCTCCGGTTTTTGGTGACGGTCTGGTTTATGGTCATTCGTCAAAGCGGAAGGGACAGTTCTTCGCCATCGACGCAAAGACAGGCGCAGCGCGCTGGACCACTGAAGGCAGAGAGGGCGAACATGCTTCTTTGTTGCTAACTCCCCAACACGTAATCTTTCTGACAAACGGTGCAGACTTGATCGTCGCGAAACGCGACGCGCCGGCGTTTACAGTCGAACGCCGCTATGAAGTAGCGCAGGCATCGACCTTCGCGAGCCCCGTACTACTTGGAACGAACATTCTGGTCCGCGACGCGACCGCATTAATGCTGCTCACGTTTGGACAATAGACCACGGATCCACACCGATCCGTGGCTCCCAAAACTTGGAACGCAACTCCGCACAACTACTCGAGCGAATGATCGACGCCAGCGTCGACGGTATATTCGCGTTTGATCGCGATTGCCGTCTCATAGCCTGGAATCGTGCGATGGAGCAAATCTCGGGCTTCAGCCGCGACGAAGTGCTGGGCAATTGCGTGGTCGACGTGTTTCCTTTTTTGCGCGAAGGCGATAGTGACAGGTGTGTTTCCGCATCTCTCGCAGGACAGGAATCGGTTACGGAGAGTCATCTTTACGGCCCGTCTGAAACTGGCGTGTTCGAGAGTCGTTATTCACCTCTTTTGGACGAGCAGAACAACGTCGCTGGTGTCATCGCTGTCATCGCTGATATCAGTGCGCGCAAGCAAGCTGAAGAAGCAACACGACGTTTGGAATTTCACGTAGAGAGTTCGCCGCTCGCCGTTGTCGAATGGGACAGCGACTTCCGCGTGTCACGCTGGTCTGTGTCTGCCGAAAGACTCTTCGGGTGGAAAGCGGAAGAGGTACTCGGGAAACACGTTAACGAGTGGCGCTTTGTTTTTACTGACGACGTCGATGCCGTGGCGCTCGTGACAAACCGCCAGCGCGAAGGTGTCGAAGTCCAGGGCGTGACTCGTAACCGCAATTACACGCGCGAGGGTTCAATTCTTTACTGCGAGTGGTACAACTCGGTATTGCGTGACGAGCGCGGCAAACTGGTTTCGGTACTTTCTCTCGTCCTCGACGTAACAGCGCGACAAAGCGCTGAAGAAGAGCGTGCGGCGTCGCTAGTTCGCGAGCGCGACGCGCGCAGACACGCTGAAGAAGCAGATCGACTCAAGGATGAATTTCTCGCCACACTCTCTCACGAGTTGCGCACGCCTTTGACGTCGATACTCGGCTGGGCGTCGATGATCCGCAATGGTGAAGTCGAAGGTTCGAACGCTTCGCGCGCGATCGAAACGATTGAGCGTAACGCGCGTTCGCAGGCAAGGCTGATTGACGATCTACTCGATGTTTCAAGGATCATCACCGGCAATCTACGGCTCGACCTGCATCCACTCAATCTCGCACCGATAGTCGAAGCTGCCCTCGACGCGTTGCGTCCCACAGCAGACGTCAAAGGCATGAAACTGCAAACCCGGTTTGCCCCCGTGCAGTGTCTTGTGAAAGGCGATCCAAACCGTCTGCGACAAGTGATCTGGAACCTGCTCTCAAACGCGATCAAGTTCACACCGCGTCATGGCAGCGTGAGTATCGATCTGACCTGTGTGGAATCGAGTGCACGATTGACTGTCAGCGATACTGGTGACGGAATCTCTCCGGAGTTCCTTCCGTACGTGTTCGATCGCTTCCGGCAGGCGGAAGGTTCGATATCGAGAAAGCAGGGCGGTCTGGGGTTGGGACTTGCAGTCGCGCGACACCTGGTTGAGCTGCACGGCGGAACGATTCGCGCGGAGAGTGAAGGACTCGGGAAAGGCTCGATTTTTACAGTCGATCTTCCGCTCGCGCGGGAGCGCAGGGATCCGGCACGTGCCGAAGAGCGCAAACGGGAAGTTGAGCGGCGCCGAAGCCGGAGCGGTGCGGTCAGGCTTGATGGCGTGCATGTGTTGTTGGTTGAAGACGACGACGATTCACGCAAACTGCTGGGGACAATGCTCAAGCGTTACGGCGCACGTGTGACGTCGACCAAATCAGCGGCCGAGGCTCTCGCCGTGTTTCAAGGGGAGTTGCCGGATGTTTTAATCAGCGATATCGGAATGCCTGATCAGGATGGTTATGAGTTGATGCGAAAGTTGCGTGCGTTGCCGCCCGAGCGAGGTGGTAAGACCCCCGCGATTGCGTTAACTGGCTACGCCTCGCGCAAAGATCGCGAGCGCGCACTTCGTACAGGTTACCAGCAGCACATGGCGAAGCCGATTGAGCAGGCGGACATGATCAAAGCGATCGCCGCGCTCGTTGGACGTGGCGATTAATCTTGTAAATCTTGTTAATCTTGAAAATCCTGTCACCAAATGACGTAAAGGCCTAATGATGAAAAGACGAATTCAAATAATCCCGATCTTCCTTCTCTTAATACTCCCCGTTTTCGCGCAACAATCAGATCCATCACTCCTGACGGTTGATTCAGTCTTTACTTACCGCACGAGATCGCTTGGTCCGGTTCAGTGGCAGAACGATGGCAGCGGCTATCTCGCCCTCGAACCATCGCCAACTAAAAAGAATTTTCTCGATATCGTTCGTTACGACGTCGCCACAGGCGATCGCACGATCAAAGTATCAGCGGAGAAACTCACGCCGACGGGCGCCACAGACCCGCTCACGGTCGAAGAGTTTTCAATGACTGGCGATGAACAGAAAATTCTGATCTTCACCGAATCGGCACGCGTATGGCGCAGCAACACGCGCGGCGATTACTGGGTGCTCGATCTCAAAGCAAATACGCTGAAGAAACTCGGCGGTCCCGACGCAAAACCATCGACCTTGATGTTCGCGAAGTTTTCGCCTGATGGACTACGCGTCGCTTACGTTCGTGAAAACAACGTCTACGTCGAAAACCTTATAGGTGATGGAAAGATCACAAAGATCACCACTGACGGCTCGCGCTACATCGTCAACGGAACCTTCGACTGGGTTTATGAAGAAGAACTTTTTTGTCGTGATGGCTTCCGCTGGAGTCCCGACAGCAAACAGATTGCCTACTGGCAGCTCAACTCCGAAGGCGTTAAGGAGATGACACTGGTAAACAACACCTCGGCGTTGTATCCGGTGATCACAACCTTTCCATATCCCAAAGCCGGTGAGACAAACTCGGGTGCTCGGGTTGGCGTTGTAGACGCGAATGGTGGTCCAACTCGTTGGATCGAGATTCCGGGTGATCCACGTAGCAACTATCTGCCGCGCATGGAGTGGGCAGCAAGCTCCACCGAAGTTGTGGTTCAACAACTCAACCGACGGCAGGACACGAACATCGTATTCCTTGCCGATGCGAGCACCGGCAAAGCTCGTCCTGTTCTGACTGAAAAAGACGAAGCCTGGGTCGATACTGCGTGGGGCGACATCGATTGGGACAAAACCGGACTAGCACGCGGCGACGTCGAATGGATCGATGGTGGCAAGCGTTTTCTTTGGGCCAGCGAGCGCGATGGTTGGCGGCATATCTATTCCGTGTCGCGTGATGGCAGCGATGTAAAAACGATAACCCCGGGCAATTACGATGTGATCAGTGTTGAACGAGTTGATGCAACAAACGGCTGGCTTTACTTCCTCGCGTCACCTGAAAACGCAACGCAACGATACCTCTATCGGGTTCGCATCGACGGCGCGGGTAAGGAAGAAAGACTAACGCCCGCGAATGTTCCCGGCGTGCACAGTTACAACATCTCGCCACGCGGCGACTTTGCGATTCATTTCTACTCGAGCTTCAACAAGGTTCCCGTTACTGAAATCGTCCGCGTATCGCAGCACGCTGTTGCGCGGACTCTGATCGACAACAAACAAGTTCAGGATCGTCTCGCACAGTTGAAACAAACTCCGTCAGAGTTTTTCAAAGTGGATATTGGTGATGGCGTCCAACTCGACGGTTGGATGATGAAGCCGCACGACTTCGATCCGCAGAAACGGTATCCGGTGCTGTTCTATGTTTATGGTGAGCCCTGGGGACAGACTGTGATGGACAATTGGGGTGGTCGAAATCGCCTCTGGCACCAGATGCTGGCGCAGCAGGGTTATCTCGTGATGAGTGTCGACAATCGTGGAACACCGGCGCCGCGTGGTCGTGCGTGGCGCAAAATCATCTATCGCAAGATGGGAATTGTGAATTCCGGCGATCAGGCGGCTGCGGCGCGTGCCATTGCCAAATGGCCGTTTGTAGATCCGGCCCGCATCGGAATTTGGGGCTGGAGCGGAGGCGGTTCGTCGACGCTGAATGCGATGTTTCGTTACCCGGACGTGTACGCGACCGGAGTGTCGGTCGCGCCAGTGCCGGATCTGCATTACTACGACACGATTTACCAGGAACGTTACTGCGGGCTGCCCAAGGACCACCCGGAAGAGTGGAAGCAGAGTTCGCCAATCACGTTTGCTGGACAGTTGAAAGGCAATCTCCTCGTCATTCATGGAACTGGCGACGACAACGTGCACTACCAGGGAACTGAGGCGCTAATTAACGCTCTGGTGGCGGCTAACAAGCAGTTTACGATGTTTGCGTATCCAAACCGGTCACACGGCATCTTTGAAGGACCGGGCACGCAGCGCCATTTGTTTGGAATGATCACGCGTTATCTCCACGAAAGACTCCCGACGGGCTCAGCAACTCCGGCAACGACCAGCTCTGTGCGCTAGCTTTATCCACAGATTACGCAGAACAATCTGTGTAATCTGTGGATAAACTTATTGAAACCCCTCCTCATCTCTGGTAGCCTAGTCGGGCGGTTGACGGCCAACCCGCTTGCCCAAGACTCACCTCTCCGATTTCAAGCGAAATCTCTCTTTATGGAAACCAAAGTCGATGCAGCCCTGCGGCATTTGGTCGCGAAGAACCTTGTCGCCGTCTTATTTACCGATCTGGCCGGAAATATTCTGGAAGCCGACGAGAGTTTCCTGAACCTCCTCGGTTACACTTCCAAAAACTTACCGCGCAACATTCATGACCTGACGCCGCCCGAACATCGCCGCCTCGATGACGAAGCCTTCGAGAAGCTGATGGCCTTTGGCGCCTGCGCGCCTTTCGAGAAAGAGTTTCTGAAACAGGATGGCACACAGATTCCGGTCTTGTTTGGCGCCGCGATGCATGAAGAGGAGATTGCGTGCTTTGTCGTCGATCTTTCTCAAAACCGGCAGGCGCAGGAAAAATTAACCCACCTCGCCTATCACGACGCGCTCACGGATCTTCCCAACCAGGTTCTCTTCAAAGATCGACTCAAACAGGCAATCGCATTCTCGCGTCGCAGCGATCAAATGCAGGCAGTGCTACTGCTTAATCTCGATCGCTTCAAGACTATCAACGATTCACTCGGCTATACCGCTGGCGATCGACTTTTGCAGTCGGTGGCCCAGCGTCTCAGCAGTTGCGTTCGTGAAAGCGATACTGTCGCGCGTTTCGGTGGCGATGAGTTCGCTGTCCTGCTAACGCAGATTCCGCGCGCTCAAGATGCTGCGAATGTAGCGAGTGCGATCAAGAGTGCGTTGGACCAGGCGTTTCTCTTCGAAGACCAGGAAATCTTCGTGTCGAGTAGTATCGGTATCAGTCTCTATCCTCATGACGGTCGGGACACGGCAGGGCTGTTGAAGAATGCCGGCGCGGCTCTCGATCGGGCGAAGAGTCTGGGTGGGAACGTCTATCAGTTCTACACTGCAGGCGGGACGACGCGCGCTCTCAAACAACTCGTGCTCGAAAACAATCTGCGACCCGGACTTGAGCGAGCGGAGTTTTTTGTTCAGTACCAGCCGCAGGTTGATATTCGTGGTTTTCATCTCGTCGGCATGGAGGCCCTCGTGCGCTGGCAACATCCGAGTCTGGGATTGTTGTATCCGAATGAATTTGTGCCGCTGGCTGAAGAGAGTGGCTTGATCATTGCACTTGGCGAGTGGGTCATGCGCACTGCGTGTGCACAAAACAAGGCGTGGCAGGATGCGGGATTGATGCCATTGACACTCTCAGTGAACTTCTCGGCGCGACAGTTTCAACAGCAGACGTTCATCGCTGATGTTGCACACATTTTGAAGGAGACGAATCTGGATCCGCGTTGGCTTGAACTCGAGCTGACGGAGAGTTCGATCATGAAGGATCCGGAGGCGGCAATTGAAAAGCTACACGAGTTGAAGTTGATGGGAATCAAGGTTGCGGTTGACGACTTCGGTACCGGCTATTCATCGCTCAATTATCTGAAGCGCTTTCCGATCGACACGTTGAAGATTGATAAGACTTTTGTTTCCGACGTTTGCAAAGATCCGCACGACACGGCGATTGTGCGCGCCATTATCAACCTGGGCCATGCGCTCGATCTCACAGTGATCGCCGAGGGTGTAGAGACAAAGGAACAGCTTCAGTATCTGAGCGCGCTTGAGTGTGACGTCGTGCAGGGGTTTCTGTTTAGCAAAGCGTTGCCGGCGGCGACGTTTGAAGAGCTGTTGGTTGAGCAGCGACGCGTGACTTCCGGAAGGGATGTGTCGGCGACAACTCCGCTGTCAATTGAATCACTCGCGACGGCTACTTAGTTTCACGCAAAGACGCAAAGGAAGAAAGAGACGCAAAGAAGAGCCTTTGCGTCTTTGCTTCCTTGGCGCCTTTGCGTGAAATATTCTTCAGATTGCGCTCGCAGCGCCTTTATCCAGCAGCCATAGCAACTCGCCGTTCGTTGGTTTAACGGCTTGAGCCGGATACTTTTGCGGACCTCCAAGAACTTCCTTCACAATCTTCGCCTTTTCCGAACCACTTACTAAAAAAACAACTGAAGTGCCGTTGTTCAGCAGCGGCAGCGTCATGGTGATTCGATACGTCTGAAATTTGTCGACCCACGGCGCCGCGACGAGTCGCTGTGTTTCACGCAGGACCTCGGAGCCTGGAAAGATCGACGCAGTGTGACCATCAGGTCCGAGGCCGAGCAGGATCAGGTCTAATTGAGGCAGAGGTTGCTGCGTTGTCTCGATTAGTGTTTGTTCGTATTCGCTTGCGGCTTCGGCTGCGTTCGGGTTTTCACTCGGAACGCGATGGACGTTGTTTTTTGCGACCGGGACGTGTGAGAGCATTGCTTCGTACGCCATGCGGTAGTTGCTGTCCGGGTGATCCGGAGGGACGTGTCGCTCGTCGGACCAGAAGAAGTGAATGTTGGGCCAGGCGATCTGATCGCGAAACGGTTCGTTCGGATTTGCCAGGAGCTCGAAGAGAAGCTTCGGCGTTGAGCCACCGGAGAGCGCAACCGTTTTTGGCCTTCGCGCGACAAAATACTCCGCCGCTGCACGCGCTAAACCCTCAGAATTTGGAAGAATTTGAATCATTTAAACTGGGCGCCTCTTTGGAGTGCGGTACCTTGGTACCGCTTTGGTAAGAATACAAAAGCGCCAACAAGTTGGCGCACTCCAAAGTGGCGTCCGATTTCACAGTAGCGCGATGATCCTCAATGGTCCGCCACTGCCGCCCTTGATCTTCATCGGCAGGGCGATCACCGAGAACCCTTTTACTGGCAATTGATCGAGATTCGCAACGTTCTCGAACGCCGGAATATTATGCTCAAACAAGATCCGGTGACTCTCAAACAGCGTCGATTGACCGTGGTCGATACTCGCCGTGTCTAACCCAATCGCTTTGATCGATCTATTCTCTGTGAGCCAGCGAGCCGCCGCCGGATCCAATCCCGGAAAGTGCAGTTTCGCAACGGCCGCCGCGCCTCGTTCGTCAGTCCCCAGATAGCTCCTGCGATCCGGGTAATACTTCCCAAACCCAGTCCGCAGCAAAACGATCGTGCCCGGCTGAATCCTTCCGTTGCGTCGTTCCCAGCTCTGAAAATCGGCGACGCTGACAAGGTAATCAGCATTCCTCGCACACTGTACAGTCACATCAACAACAACGGCGGCGCCCATCAGTTGCTGCAACGGAAGTTGATCGACGGTGTAACGTCCCTTTGCAAAATGCACGGGCGAGTCGAGATGCGTGCCGCCGTGTTCGGCCGCCGAATAACGATAAGCAGAGTAGAAATAACCTTTATCCGTCGTCCCTTCGAAATCAGTTTCGAGCTTGAACTGTTCTGCCGTGGGCCAGTAAACGCTGTTCGCGTCAAAAGCATAAGTAAGGTCTACAACGCGACGCGGCGGAAATGCGCCCGATCTCTGCGCCATAACGGGAACTACGAATGCCGATAGAATTACAAGCAGCCGCAAACACTTCATCTGGAGTGCTCCTTACGTTCAAGTTTCTGTTATCTTCAGGTATACACGGACACATAGCAAGGAGCTTTTTTTAATGCAAATCGGAATGATTGGACTCGGTCGCATGGGCGGCAACATGGTGCGACGCCTTTTGCGTGGCGGGCATGAATGCGTCGTTAACGATCGCAACCCGGAAGCTGTTGAAGCGCTTCTGGCTGAAGGGGCAACCGGAGCCGCTTCGCTCGAGGGTTTTATCGCGAAACTCAGGGCGCCGCGAACAATCTGGCTGATGATACCCGCCGCCCTCGTCGATACGATTCTGAACGATCTCATGACTGTGTTATCCGCCGGCGACATCGTGATCGACGGCGGAAATTCTTATTACATCGACGACATTCGTCGCGCGCGCGAACTTAAGGCCAAAAGCATTCACTATGTCGACGTCGGAACGAGTGGTGGAGTTTGGGGACTCGATCGTGGTTACTGCCAAATGATTGGCGGCGAAAAAGACATCGTCACTTATCTCGACCCGATTTTCAAAACTCTGGCGCCGGGACGCGATGCTGTCTCGCCTACGCCCGGTCGCGCCGCCGACGCAGGTACAGCCGGCGAAGGCTACCTGCACTGTGGCCAGGCGGGCGCAGGTCACTTCGTGAAGATGGTCCATAACGGCATCGAATACGGATTGATGGCCGCGTACGCTGAAGGGCTAAACGTGTTGCATCATGCAAATGAAGGGAAGGGCGAAAGAGCTGCGGATGCCGAGACATCGCCACTGCGCTATCCCGATCACTATCAATACGACTTCAACCTGGCCGACATTACTGAGGTGTGGCGGCGCGGCAGCGTCATCGCTTCGTGGCTACTGGATCTCACGGCGATTGCTCTGGCTGAATCGCCGCAATTAGAAGGCTTTTCGGGACGTGTCTCCGATTCGGGTGAAGGTCGTTGGACCATCAATGCGGCAGTTGAAGAAGGCGTGCCGGTACCGGTGTTGAGTGCCGCGCTGTTCCAGCGGTTTAGCTCACGCGGCGAGGCCGATTTTGCAAATAAGATTTTGTCCGCAATGCGATTGCAATTTGGCGGGCATGTGGAACGAAAGTAAGGTTTCACAGGATTAACAAGATTAAGCAGGATGAACAGGATAAGAAATGTCAGCAATAGTTGTAGAACCCAATCCAGTTCAGTTTGAACAACCATCACTGCCGCACGCGGAGCCGTGTGTGGTTGTGATCTTTGGCGCCACGGGCGATCTGACCAAGCGAAAGCTCATGCCCGCTTTGTGCCGTTTGTTGCAGATGGGATGTTTGGATAGCGTGCGTATTCTCGGTGTCGGGCGTAATGCTATGAGCGAGGAGGAGTTTCAAACGCTCGTGCACGAAGCGCTCGAAAACTCAAACAAGATCGAGGATCTCGATGAACAACAGTGGCAGAAGTTGTCGGAACGCCTACATTACATGGCGGGCGAGCTCGATGACGCAAACACATATCGTCACGTTTCCGATCGTCTCACGGAACTCGCCTCCGAAGGCGCTAGTAAGAATCGACTCTTCTACCTCGCGACGCCGCCATCGCTGTTCTCTACGATCGTGAAACGTCTCGGTGAAGCCGGTCTCGCTAAGGAGGACGAGCATTGGAGTCGCATCGTTATTGAAAAGCCTTTCGGACGCGACCTCGAATCGGCGAAAGCACTGAACGTGACGGTCGCTGAAGTCTTCAAAGAGAATCAGGTCTATCGTATCGATCACTATCTCGGCAAAGACACGGTTCAAAACATCCTCGTGTTTCGCTTCGGAAACTCGATGTTCGAACCCATCTGGAATCGCAATTACGTCGAATACGTCGAGATCACTGCAGCCGAGAGCGGCGGCGTCGGCAGTCGCGCCGGTTACTACGAGGAAGCCGGTGCGCTGCGCGACATGGTCGCGAATCATCTCTTGCAACTTCTCACGCTCACGGCAATGGAGCCGCCAGTGGCGTTTGAAGCAGATTCAGTGCGCGAAGAAAAGGTCCAGGTGCTGCGATCGATTCGTCGCCTGAAACCGGAGCAGGTTGCTGAGCGCACCGTGCGCGCACAGTATGGACCAGGCGAGATCGATGGAGAGAAAGTAAAAGGTTACAAGGAAGAAGAAGGTGTGGCCGCTGGATCAGTGACTGAAACGTACGCGGCGGTTGAATTTATTATTTCAAACTGGCGCTGGTCGGGTGTGCCGTTTTACGTGCGTACGGGAAAACATCTCGGCCGCAACCTGACTGAGATAGCAGTGCACTTGAAGCGCACGCCGCAGGCTTTATTTGCGCGCACGCCGACTGACGAGATCGAGCCGAACGTTATCGTGTTGCGAATTCAGCCAAACGAGGGAATCACGGTAACGTTTGGCGCCAAGAAACCAGGGTTCGAGATGCGCACCGCGACTGTCCACATGGATTTTTGTTATCAGACTGTGTTTGGTGTCGAGTCGCCGGATGCTTATGAGATGTTGTTGCTCGACGTGATGCGCGGCGATGCGACCTTGTTCATCCGCAGTGATGAAGTCGAAGCGCAGTGGCGTCTAATCACACCGATCGAGGAGGCCTGGGCAAGTCAGAACGTGAAGGAGTTGCCAATCTACGTTTCCGGCACCGATGGTCCAGCCGAAGCGGACGACCTCCCGCGAGGCAACGGCCATAGCTGGAGACGACTACAGGAAAGCAAGGCCGGTTGCGACTAGATCCGTAACCAATCCGCGTTCACCTGTGGCCCAGACTTGCGACGACGGCAGCGAGCTCGAATCGATCGACAGGCTTCGCAAGGTGCACCTGGTAACCTTCTGAAAGTGCGCGCACGCGATCTTCGGTTCGCGCATACGCGGTCAGTGCCAGCGCGGGTGTGTGTCCACCCTGATGCTTCGACAGCTTCCGCACTTTCCTGATCAGCCCGTATCCGTCTTCAACCGGCATCCCGATGTCGGCGATCAGCACGTCGGGTTTCCAACTCTCGATCGACTCCAAACCTTCTCGCGACGAAGCGACTGCAATCACCTGCGCGCCACACTTCTCGAGCATCATCGTCAACAACGTTCGCGCATCAATCTCGTCATCAACCACCAGCACACGCAACCCCTGAAGTGATGAAGGCCGCTGGTCGCGTGGTTCCACTTCCGCGATTGCGGGTTGTTTGAACTCTTCTGGACGCTGATGGTCGTCCGTCGTCATGGCGGGCAGTCTGATTGTGAACTTCGAGCCCTGGCCTGCACCGGCACTCTCGGCGCGTGCAGTTCCGCCGTGCAATTCCACGAGGTGTCGAACGATTGCGAGTCCGAGTCCCAGCCCGCCATAGTTTCTTGTCGTTGAACCATCCGCCTGGCGAAAACGCTCGAAAACAAAAGGCAGAAAGTCGGAATTGATACCCACTCCAGTGTCATTGACCACTATTTCGATATGAGAATTGATCCGCTGCAACGTCACCTGGACCAAGCCGCCTTTACGCGTAAACTTGACTCCATTTGATAACAGGTTCCACACGATTTGTTGCAGCCGCTCCCGATCGCCAAACACTGGGCCAACATCTGGTTCCAATAAGACCTGCAGGCGAACGCCCCGAGCTTCCGCCGTCGGGCGAATACTCTGCGCTGCCGCTTCAATAACGGAATGAAGTTCACAAGCAACAAATTCGAGTCGTAACTTGCCGGTGATAATGCGCGACACCTCAAGCAGGTCGTTGATCAATTGGCACTGCGAGTTGGCGTTGCGGAAAATTGTTTCGATGGCCTGGCGGCGTTTCTCCGGTTCCACTTCGTCGTGTAGCAGAAGGTCGGACCATCCCATGATCGCAGTTAGCGGCGTGCGTAGTTCGTGCGAGAGTGTCGAGAGAAATTCATCTTTGACCCGATTGGCTGCTTCTGCTTCCATGCGCGCTTCTTTTTCTCGCTTCAGTGCCTGGCGCCGCTCAGTTGCGTCGTGGGCCATCCCTCGCACGATTGGTGTTTCGACGCCTTCAGTGCGAAGAGTGTTGTAATACTCCCATAGTCTTGTTTCACCTGTGGCTGTGCGGACTTTCATGACGCCGCGCGCCGAGCCTTCAGTTATGACAGTGCGCATGTATTCGTCAAACTGCTCGCGATACTCAGGCAGGAGCCCGTCGCGAATGTTTATGCCCACGAGTGAGTTCTGCGGATAGCCCAACACGCGTGCGGCCCACGGATTTACTGAAAGCACGCGTCCTTCGAGATCGTGCGTGCAGATGAGTTCGTGGCTGTTATCCACCAGATCGCGATAACGATCTTCACTGATGCGCAGCGCGGTCTCCGCTTTCTTTTTCTCAGTGATATCCTGGACGAGAACAAACTCCGCAGACCTGCCCGCAAAGATCAACCGGTTCGAAGTGATCTCGACATTGATAAGCGTGCCGTCTTTCTTTTTATGCCGCCATTCAACTCCCTGTTCTACTCCGGCGTCCGCGGAAAGATAGTCCTGGAGACGCTTCAGATCTTCCGCCGGCCGGATGTCCTTGATCGTCATATCAAGGAATTCTGAGCGGGCATAGCCGTAGTGACGCACCGCCGCATCGTTCACTGCGAGAAAGCGCAGCGTAGCGAGGTCGTAAACCCACATCGGTTGCGGATTTGATTCGAAGAGCAGGCGATACTGCGCTTCAGACTTTCGCAACGCCTCTTCAATCCGCGTCGCGACCGTCACGTCGAGCACGAGTGAAAGAACCGAAACCAGCTTTCCGTTTTCGTTATAGAGTGCGGAGTTGTACCACTCGCAATTAATAATCGAACCCAGCTTGTTGTAGTTACGATTGCGCGAAATGCCGTGACGTTCCTCCCCCTGGTTTTGCCGGTGGCCCACCTGGTTGACCGCTTCGATGTCATCGGGAACGACAAACTCCCAATCGCTAAAACGTTTGCCGAGAACTTCCTTGGCCTTCCATCCGAAGAGTCTTTGCGCAGCGGGTGACCAGCGCAGCACTTTGAACTCCTGATCCCATTCGATTACCGCGAGTGGTGTGTTCTCAACGTGGAAAGCGAGTCGCCTGTGATCGTCCGCCGTTGCTGTTTCGGCAAGTTTGCGTTCGGTGACGTCGCGAATGATCGCGACACCGCCTACAACTTCGCCATTCTCGTCGTGACGTGGTGAGTAGTAACCATCAAAGTAACCGTTGCAACCGGATTGGGCGATGATGTAAGGACGGTTCTCAGCGACTGAGCTGTTACCGGCGAGAGCTTCGCGATAATAATTATCTTCTCCGGTTTGCTTGAGACAGGGAAACAGTTCGAAGGCGTTTTTACCGATCACATCTTCGCGCTTCACACCGGAGATGTGCTCCATCGCGCGATTCCAGGTGGTGTAGCGGTACTCGCGATCGAAAGCGATAATGCCGTCGACATTCGCCTCGAGCAGGCACTTGAGAAAGAGATCTTGTTCTTGGGGTTCATAAGACATTGGCTTTAATCAGGAAGACCTCTGCTTCGGAAAGAGGAAAAAGTTAGGCACATTTAACCACCGTCGATGACGATTCGCAAATTAAGCGAGCGTCTTGGAACGTACTGTAGGGGCGGCCCTCCGTGGCCGCCACTGTGTGGAAATCAATGCGCAGAATGCAAACGCAGGGGCGGCCACGGAGGGCCGCCCCTACAGTACGTCCAATCCCGCCTTGATGCAGGTTAGCATCGAGGCGGCGAGGCGGATAAGATGATTCAAAGAATCAAGGAGGATTTCTTGAATGACGATCAGGCTCCTGGCTGTCTGCGGTAGCATGCGGGAGAAATCGTACAGCAGTCGGCTGGCGACCATCATCCTGGCGGCAGCACGAGAACACGGCGCTGAGACGCGCCTGCTCGAACTGGGCGCCATCGACCTCCCTACCTACAACCCCGATAAAGAGGCGATGGACCACCCAGGTCTGCGCACAGCGACTGAGGCTGTCAACTGGGCTGAAGCCTTCGTCCTCGCGTCCCCTGACTACCACGGCTCAATGTCTGGCGCGATGAAAAACTTTCTCGACTTCTATTGGGCCGAGTTCGCTGGAAAACTTTTCGGCTTCGCCTGTGCTTCGCATGAAAAAGGTCTAACCGTGATGGAACAGATGCGCACGAGTGTGCGGCAGTGTTATGGGTGGAGCTTGCCCTACGGAGTGTCCGTCCACGGCTCGAACGATTTTGATTCGTCGGGTCTCACAAACACTCAGGTGGCTCGGCGTCTGCAGATGCTTGCGCGCGATCTCGTCGTGTACGGCGGATTAATTAGAAAACAGTTTCAACTCGACTTGGCTAACGGCGTAACCGACAGCTTCGCCGCCCGTTATACGACTTAATGATTTCCAGTTACGCGGACCGGTTATGTTTCAACAGGCACCTCCAACCTTAGGCAATCAATACAGCGACGACTTACTGCTGCGTTCGTATCTCGCACGTGTGCTTCCGGCGGAAGTGCTGCGTGACATTGAGGAGTCGCTCATGGAGATGGGACGACTCGCCCGGTCGGATCTGTACGAGCTGCAGTTAGCGGATAGGTTGAATGAGCCGACGCTCACGCAATGGGATGCGTGGGGTAATCGCATTGATAAGATCGAGCTGACGCCTCTGTGGCGTTTGGCGGAGCGCATTGCGGCTGAGCATGGCGTGGTTGCGACGGCTTACGAGCAGCGCCATGGAAGTCTTTCGAGGGTGCATCAGTGCGCGCTCGCTTATCTCTTCACGCCTTCGACGGATATCTACAGTTGTCCACTCGCGATGACTGACGGCGCAGCGCGCACGTTGCTCGGCTCCGGTAATCAGTCGCTGATCGATCGTGCAATGCCTCACCTAATCACGCGTGACCCGCAAGAGTTTTGGACAGCCGGTCAATGGATGACTGAACTCACCGGCGGCTCCGATGTCGGAATTTCGGAGACGATTGCAAAGCAGGATGGCGACGTCTTTCGTCTCTATGGGCGCAAGTGGTTCACATCTGCGATCAGTTCCCAAATGGCGCTCACACTCGCGCGTCCGGAAGGCAATCCGCCAGGCGGCCGCGGGCTCGCGCTCTTCTACCTTGAAACACGAGACGATGTTGGTCGCCCGCAGAACATACAAATCAACCGGCTCAAAGATAAACTCGGCACACGCAAGGTTCCCACAGCGGAGTTAACTCTCGACGGCACGCCCGCACAGCTTGTGAAAGGTCCGACTGACGGTGTGCGCAACATTGCGCCGTTGCTGAACATCACGCGCCTATGGAACGGCATCAGCGCTGTATCTCTAATGCGACGCGGACTTGCACTCAGTTTCGACTACGCACAAAAACGTGTAGCCTTCGGTGCGCCATTGTCAGAGAAACCTTTGCACCGCGATACTCTTGCAACCCTGCTCGCCGAAACAGCAGGCGCTTTTCAATTCGCTTTCTATGTCGGCGAGTTGACTGGTCGCAGCGAAACTCGCGAGATCAGCGACGATGATGCACTATTGCTGCGTGTGTTGACCCCCGTGATGAAACTCACGACGGGCAAACAGTCGGTGATGGTTGCCAGTGAAGTGCTCGAGACATTTGGTGGCGCTGGTTATGTCGAAGACACAGGACTGCCGGTGCTCTTACGCGACAGCCAGGTACTCCCAATCTGGGAAGGGACGACGAATGTCCTAGCGCTTGATACACTCCGAGCTTTGCAGAGTGGTGATAACGATCCAAGAAGCGGTTTTGCGAGATTTGAAGCCGCCGTTATGAAATGCCTCAAAAACGTGGGGGATACACACGTTGCACGTTCAGCTTTGGAGCATGCATCGAGCTGGTTGAATGAGGCAATGCGTGTCGGTCAGCCTGCGCTTGAGGCCGGGGCGCGCCGTTTCAGCCTCACTTTAGGCCGGGTCATGGAATATGCGTTGCTGATCAAACACGCTCAATGGTCTAAGGAGCACGAACACGACGAGCGAGCAGCAGCGGCCGCCCGTCGTTTCGCTGCGTCCGGCATCGACCTCATCGGCGAGTATGATGTTCAGGATGTGAATACCTTGTTTTGACGCTTACCGGAATTTTAGACGGAATTACAAAGGAGATTGCCATGAGACGTGTTTCACTGCTTATCCTGATGTTGTTGATTGCCGCTTTCCCTGCGGCTGCGCAGCAGAAGAAAGCACAACCTGTTAAGGAGTACACCATCGAGCAGTTCATGAACACTGTTCGCATCGGCGGCAGCTCCTTCTCATCCGATGAAAAGTCGGTTCTTTTCCACAACAACAAGACGGGGATCTACAACGTCTATTCTGTTCCGGTAAGTGGAGGCGCTCCGGTACAGTTGACCAACTCAACCAAAGAGAGCACCTTTGCCCTTTCGTATTTGCCCCAGGGTACGCGCTTTCTTTACCGATACGATCGCGGCGGCAACGAGAACGAACACATCTACCTGCGCGAGCAGGACGGCACCGAACGCGACCTCACGCCGGGCGACAAGGTCAAAGCAAATTTCCTCGGCTGGAGTCACGACCGCAAGTCATTCTTCTACTCAACGAATGAACGAGACGCGCGTTTCTTCGACATCTTTGAAATGCCGATCGATACGTTCAAACCAACGCTGATCTACAAAGACGAAACAGGTCTGGACGTCAGTGCGATTTCCGACGATAAGAAGTACATCGCGTTTCAGAAGAACGGTGCTTCGACGGCCGACTCGGACATCATGCTTTACAATACTGCGACCAAAGAGATGAAGAACATCACCGCTCACACAGGTGATGTCGCGAATGGCGCGGAAACGTTTGACGTTAACTCAAAGTATCTCTACTACCTGACTGATTCGGGCAGCGAATTCAGATACGTCGCCCGTTACGATCTGGCAACAGGCAAGAGCGACGTGGTTGAGAAAACACAGTGGGACGTCGCTTACACCTATTTCTCGCGCAACGGAAAATATCGCGTCACCGCGATCAATGAAGACGCACGCACGAAGATCAAGATCTACGACACCGCAACTGGCAAACTTGTCAGCCTGCCGCAACTTCCGAATGCAGACATCACGGGTGTGAATATCTCCCCGAGTGAGAAGCTGATGGCGTTCTACTTGAACGGCGATCGCAGTCCGAGCAATCTTTACGTTTACGACTTCGTAACGAAGAAGGCTACTAAGCTGACTGATAGCTTGAATCCTGAAATCAACCCGACTGATCTCGTCGACTCACAGGTCATCCGTTACAAGTCGTTTGATGGCGTCGACATACCTTCGATTCTTTACAAGCCGAAGCATGCAAGTGCGACTAATAAGGTTCCGGCGCTCGTCCTTGTCCATGGTGGTCCGGGTGGACAGACCCGCGTTGGTTACAGCGCGCTCACGCAGTATCTCGTAAATCATGGTTACGTGGTGCTTGGCGTCAACAATCGTGGGTCGAGCGGTTATGGTAAGTCGTTCTTTACTTCTGACGACGGCAAGCACGGGCGCGAACCGCTTTGGGATTGTGTCGAAGCGAAGAAGTATCTTGCGTCGCTCGGCTATGTCGATGAGAGGAAGATCGGAATCATGGGCGGATCGTATGGCGGTTACATGGTTCTGGCCGCGCTCGCGTTCAAGCCCGAGGAATTTGCTGTTGGCGTTGACCTGTTCGGAGTTTCGAACTGGGTTCGCACGCTGCAATCGATTCCGCCGTACTGGGAATCGTTCCGCAAGTCGCTTTACAAGGAGATTGGCGATCCGAGTAAGGATCTCGAAAACCTCCGCGCAGTTTCACCGCTGTTTCATGCCGACAAGATCGTTAAGCCGTTGATCGTGTTGCAGGGTGCTAACGATCCGCGCGTGATTAAGCCGGAGTCGGACGAGATCGTCGAGAATATCAAGAAGCGCGGTGGTGTTGTTGAATACGTGTTGTTTGACAACGAAGGGCACGGGTTCACCAAGAAGGTCAACGAGATCCGCGCGTATAAAGGCATTCTCGATTTTCTCGATCGCTACCTCAAGAATGGCGACGCGGTGAGTAGTATGTAAGCTCGTCCAATCCGCGGTTAAAAACGCAAAGGCGCAAGGTCAAGTCACCAGCATTGATCTTGCGCCCTTGCTATTGCGGGGGATAACTATTGAATTTCAGGAAGAATATCTCGCATTCTTCTCCTGCCTGCGCCACGAAAGGTTGCAGAATCGTGGCATCTCTCGAATAAATAGATGGCCACAAAAAGGGCCACAAAAGGCACAAAAATCACAAAAGGCACAAAAGAAAGCCAACTTGCGAGGGTTAACCTATTTTGTGCTTTATGTGCCTTATGTGCTTTTTGTGGCAAATCTTTGTGGCGAGGCGTGTGGCTTCGGAGGTGAAGCGTGGGGATTGGCACTCGGCGACTAGCGTTTGGTAGTCCGCGAGTTGTTTCGCGGCTTCCTCGCGCTTGTCGGCTGCCAGTAGAACTTCGATATAGAGTGGCCCAAGCCATAGACGGCTTACACGCGACTCAGTCGGCGCGACGAGCTCTTCGGCCTGGCGGCAGAGTTGTTCAGCCTCTTCAATCTCGCCGCGACGAAATCTCACTTCGGCAAAACATCTGAGCGCTTCGAAATGTGAATACAACAAACTCGGCGATGAACGTTTGAAAGTTTCTTCGGCTGTTTGCAGTGCCTCGTCATGACGGCCCTGAATAGCCAGCGCAACCGCGAGACTGGACCGCAGTAACGACACGGCACGGTTCTCTCCGATTGCTTCGCCGAGCGCGATACCGTCGAGAAACTCTCGTTCTGCAAGATCGACATCGCCAAGGAAGACACGGCACTGCGCCGCGTAGTAGTGCGTCCACGCACGACGCTCGCGTGAGTGCAGTTTGTTCGCTATCTCGATCTCGCGTTCGGCATAGTCGAGACCTCGCTTGAAGTTTCCAGTATGGATGCAGTTTTCTCCGAGAAACTCGATGCCGGATGCTTGTGCGAACAGGATGTTGTGCTTCTCGCCAAACGTAATTGCGCGCTGTGACCAATGATCGGATTCCTCGTAAAGACCATAGTGTTGATAGCCGCCGGCCGTGTAAGGATAGATCTGAGAAATCACCTGCGCTGTAAAGGTGCTGACGTGGTCACTCTCCGCAGCCGGTGCAACAAGCTCAACGGCGCGCAGCAACAGCTCGATCGCTTTCTTGTGACGACCGGCGAGGTGATGAAAACGCGCTTCGGTTGATAACGCATTTGCGGTTTCGAGTGGATTCGTCACCGGATCCAAAACCTGTAGCGCTTCGCGCAGATATTCACTGCCGCGGGGATCACCTGTGGTGACAAGCGAAGCTGCCGCCTGACACTGTAGACGCACGCGCATGGCTGGATCTGTCGTGAGGGCGAGCGCGCGCTCGAAATGTTCGGCAGCGAGAATGGTATCGCCGTGCAGCATGAAGGCTTTGCCGATTGCTTCTTCCTGCGTGACTTGTTCTTCAGTCAGACCGAGAGCTTCAGCGCAGTCACGTGCACGGCCATAAGCGGCGATCGCTTCGTCGAACGCAAAAACACGCACTGCTTCGGCGGCAGCTTGTTTAGCGAATTCGAGACCACGTTGATGATCGCCGGCCTGAATGTAGTGATGCGCGAGTTTCTCAACTGCACACTGAGACGTTTTGCAGTTGCGCTCCAGACCCTCTGCGACGTGACGATGCAGCCGACGGCGGCGGATCGGATTTAGTTCTTCGTAAAGAACTTCGCGAATCTTGTCGTGTGTGAAGCTGAACGAATCGCCTGAGCCGGCTACAATCAGTTGTGCAGCGGTAGCTTCATCAAGCGCGTCGAGCAGGGTGTCCTCGTTTTGTTCGGCTGCGGCTGACAATTCTTCGAACGTAAAGACCTTGCCGAGTATCGCACTCACACGCAGCACTTCGTTCGTGTCCTGACTAACTCGATCCAGACGATTGCCGATGGCTTCCTTCACACTCTGCGGAATCAGCATCTCGTCCATATCACAACGCCGCCAGCGCCCACTCTCACGCCGCACCGAGCCTCGTTCGATGAGGGCCTTCAACACTTCCTCGACAAAGAATGGATTGCCTTCTGTTTCGCGATGAACAGCAACCGCAAACTCACCACTGACCTGTTCGCCAAGCAGCGCGCCGAGTTGATCGCCCGTTTCAGATTCGCTGAAGCGACGCAGCGCGATGCGTGTTATTAAGCGTTCCCGATTCCAGTCGACGAGGGATTTGGCAAGCGGGTGCGCGCGGTCGAGTTCAGTTTCTCGATAGGCACCGAGAATCAGGACGCGCTCATTGCGTAGTTGACGCAGCAGATGGCCCAGCAACCACAGCGTGCCGCGATCGGCCCAGTGCAAATCGTCTGCGTAAAAGAGCAACGACTGCTGCCGGGCGATGTTTGAAAACACTTGCACGACGGCATCGAAGAAGAGCAGTCGTTCTTCGTGCGCCGCCAGCTCCTGACGTTCAAAAAACGGGCCGAGTCGCGTTTCGATCTCGGGAGCGAGCTTCGCGATCTGAGTTGCAGTTTCACCGAGAATCTCGCGCAGCTTTTCGTCATCCTTTTCTTCACGTACCCAGCGACGGAACGCTTCTACGAAAGGAAGGTAGGGCGTGGCCGCTTCATACTCGTAACAGCCGCCATGAAGCACGAGTGCGCCGTCAACTGCGGCCTGGATCGTGATTTCGCGCGCAAGACGACTCTTGCCGGCGCCGGGCTCGCCGCTGAGCAGCACCGCGTGTCCGCGTCTTTCGCGAGCGCGCTGCCATAACTCGCGTGCCTCCGCCAGCTCCGCATTACGTCCAACCAACCGGCCGCGTGAAAGCGCGTCGAGAATCGCAACCGCCGGCGCCGATTCAGTTGGTACAGACTCGGTGTTCTTTAGTGAATCGAGTAATGCGGCTCGAGTTTCAGCCGCGGTGCTGAAACGTTGTGCCGGATCCTTTGCGAGCAGCCGAACGATAACTGTTTCAAGACCACATGGAATATCAGGACAAAGCACGCGCGGCGGAACAACGTGCGCATGAACGTGTTGGGAAACAATCGTCAGCGGATCGTCGCCTGTGAAAGGCACGCGCCCTGTCGTCAATTCATAAAGCAGAACGCCGAGCGCGTACAGATCTGTGCGACCATCGACTGTTTGGCCCAATGCCTGTTCGGGCGCCATGTATGCGGCTGTGCCGACGATGATACCTGCGCGCGAAATGCGTGCGCCGTAAGCGGGTAGAGCGAGGCCGAGATCCGCTAGCTTAACGCTGCTCGCTGCGCTCGTCCCTGATAGCAGCACGTTGTCAGGTTTCAGATCACGATGAACGATCTGATTGTTGTGTGCGTGTTCGAGTGCGTCACAAATCTGAACCGCGATGTTGACGATTCGAGAGATTTCAGTCGGACGTGCCTGTGAGAGACGCGGTCCCGCGACCAGCTCCATCACCAGAAACGGAAACCCACTCGCTTCACCGACGTCGTGAATGGTGACGATGTGCGGGTGATTGAGTGCTGCGGCGGCGCGTGCCTCGCGCACGAGGCGTTCACGTGCATCGGAATTTTGCGCAGTTGTTGCGAGAACTTTGACGGCGACTTCTCTTTGGAGTTCGAGATCCGTGGCGCGATAGACGGTGCCCATGCCACCGCGACCGAGTTCGCTGTCGAGTCGATAGCGGTCACGCAGGATTGTGCCCAGAAGGGGAACAGTCGTGCGCAGCTCATCCGGAAGGATGCGCGTCTGCTGGGAGTCGACCATGCCACAAGGATAGGCCCAGCCACAAAAAAGCACAAAAGGCAAAAATGATCTGAATGACTGTTGTGAGTTTTGAGCCTTTTTGTGGAGATTAAGGCTTGAACGTGTACGTGATCGTGCCTTCGGTTTCGCGGGTGCGAAGTTTTTGCGGGTCGAAGGTTGATTTCATCGCCGCTTCGGTAGAGCAGCCGCGCATGAGCCAGTCGCCGCCTGAGCCCCGCGCCGAGTTAACCTGTCCGCTCTTGTCGACGAGGATCCGGACTGTCACCGTCCCAGACATCGTTTCCGCTCCCCTCATGGGACACTCGGCCTCGGGTAATAAAACCGCTTTGCCGGCCAGTTGTGTGCTGGCTTCCGGCGTGCCTTTTTGCACGGTCTTCTGTTGTTCAGTGGCGGCAGGAGTCGCAGCCTGGTTTGTTTTGTACACGTAAGTGGTTATGAGTGAACCCAGGACGAGCGAGCCGGCGAGAGTGATGATCAGCAGTACCCAAAACAGTGGGCCGCCATTTTTTGATTTCGTCGCCTCTGCGACGATGGGTGCGTCAAGGTCAACGAGCGGCACCATATGTTGAGAGCAATACGCAACCAGATCAGCGTTGTAGATCTCGTTGCACTGTGGACATCGCTTGCGCTTGCCTGTTTTAGCAGGCTCGACCGGTGGTGGCGCCAAAATTCTCGGAGCACCGGTGATAATTGATTCTCTTGGCGGCTCCGGCGGTGGGGGCGGTTCCTCGCGAACTACCGGTTCCTCGCGAACTAAAGGCCGCTCGAGCGGAGGTTCATTCCGATTGAGCCGGCGCATGGCTTGCTCATCGAGCCGTTGCTTTACTCCGTCCACCCAACGCCGGCTCTGGTCCTCGGAAGCAGTAGGCTTTACTTCATCATTACGCGGAGCTGGGGGTGTTTCAACGACCGGCTTTTCTGTCTGTTCGACAGGAATCACGATTCTTCTGGATCGAGTGCCAGGTTCAGGCCGGGTTGTAAGGATAGCGTAGGCTTCGTTGAGTCCTCTGCGTTGCGCCCACTCGACCGCATTAAGACCGAGATTGTCACGCAGTTGCGGATTGGCGCCCGCATTCATCAAAATCCGAACGAGATTTGTGCGACCGAAGATGACGGCGAGGATGAGGGCCGTTTGACCACCGTTGGTAGTTTCGTTTACGTCCGCACCGTTAGCCAGCAATGCAGACACAGCGCTTTCATCACCGGAAGTAACAGCGTTAGTTAACGAAACCGAAGAACTCACCGCACGATCCCTTCGAGAACACTCAGATATGGCCAGAGGGCTCGTGCGTCATTCTACAGGATTGCCCCTTGGAGTGCGCCATCGCACTCCAAGGTAAGGCGCTCCAATACTTAGAATGGGGGTGGAACGAAAGCCGAATTGAAGCCCAGGCCGCCTGGGAATGTAGCTGCCGTCGGACGCACTCCCGTACGCACCCACGCGTCGATCGCGCCAATCGAAGTCAGGATTTGGGGTCCAGTCAAGTTGCAGTGACCGACGCCGGTTGTGAACGTTTGAAAAAGAAGTTCCTGTTTACCGGCCGCCGCATTCAACTCCGCGTATGCCTGTTCATTTGCAACCACCAGCAATGGATCGATGATCGTGTGTACGCTCAGAATCGGATTGCGAATCTTGCCGTTGAAGTCGGTGTTGTTACGCACGTAATTTCGCGCCGACTGTTTTGCTTCGATGTTTCGTCTCGCGTTCATTTGTGCCAGCCACGCATCCACCACGGGCGTTGGCAGTCCGATGCCGGCAAGATAAGCCTTTTCAGCAGCAAGGAGATCGTAACTCTGATCCAGGTTTTGCACGATTGGACCACCCGCACGACGTTGCAACTCTGCACGCGCTTCAGTGAAGAAGAAAAAGTCAGTCAAAGCCCAACCGGGAAAGAACGCTGGTGGCGGTGGTGGCGTAATGCCGCGACCGGGATTCTTCGCCACCAGTCGAATAAATTCAAACTTCGGAAAGTTTGCGATGTTGCTGAGTTCGGGCGCGAGTTTCGCCAGCACTTCGGTGTCGAAGTCGATGTCGTTTTTGACTTCGCCGACTGTTCCCCACGATGGAGGGATTCCGAAGATGACGTCGTAAGCGAGATAAAGCGGCACGCCGCTGTCCCACAGACGAGTCGCACCGGCGCCGGCACTGCACAGGCAGAGCGCGCCGTCGTAGATCCCGTTGAACTGTTCCATGCTCTTGTAACCGACGAATGTTCCGAGCGAAGCGGCGACGATGATCGTTCGTTCAGGCTTTGCAACGTTTTCGCGGAAGAAGAGGGCGAGATTCTTTGTATCCTGGATTGCGTCTCCAACTGCCCATCCATTGTCTTTATAAGCGCTTCCGGCTAGCGCAAAACCTTGTGCGAGCAAAGGGGCTTCGAGTGCGGCGCTTGGTGCAATGTCGGCGTTTCGATTATCGATCTCGCCGGGATGATCGGCCTTGTCACGATAACCGTGCGCGAAGATGAGCAGTGTTCCATTCCAGACTTCCGGCACTCTGATCCGGTAAGGCGCGCCATGAAGTTCTCCAGAGAGATCGAGTGGCGCCGCTTTGGCTGCCGGCGAGCGATCGATCAGCGTGAGAGAGAGCAGCAGGCCGAGTGCTGCAACGATAAGAAGCCTCGCAGTGAGTTTCATCTCGATGTCTCCTTGATGTTTGCGGAATGGGGAAAGTGGAGGGCAGACTATCACGCTATACTTACGGCGGCAATATCTCAGGAAGCCTGACGAGACAGATTACCGGTGTCACCTGGTGAAAGAAGACGAGCGATGAGTTGGTGCAGGCGATCGAGATCGATCGGTTTGGTTAAATAGCCCGCCACCCCGACATCGTAAGCAGCACGCTGAAAACCTTCTGTGCCAAAGGCGGTGAGCGCGACCACGGGTACTTCGCTCAATGTTTCGATATCGAGTATTCGGCGTGTTGCTGCCAAGCCATCCAACTCCGGTAGATTGATATCCATCAGAATCAGATCGGGATTTGTTTGTGTAGCTATTTTGATTGCATCTTCGCCGTTACTTGCGGTTACCACTCGGTAATTCTGTTGCTGAAGATCGAGACTGATCATTGCGAGGTTGTCGGCGGAATCGTCGACGACGAGTATTAAGAACTTTGGCTCGAGCGGCGGACTAGGCTTCGCGGCTTCGTCACGCTTGAAGGTGGGGAGTCCTGAGGTAGCTAGTGGATCCTTTGTTGGCATATCAGTGAGATTATATCGGTCAACTGCGTAATCTTATAATCTGTGGAAGAATGTCGGTATGGAAAAGAGATTTCACCCAGCAATGGCGGCAATTAAAGCCGGTGACCTTGAGAAATTTAAGGAGCTTGTCGCTGCAGATCCTTCTTTGGCGACTTCGCGATCGACGAGAAGTCACCCGACGTTGCTTCAGTGTCTGGTGTTAGATGGCAAAGATAAACCGAACGCTGTCGAGATGGCGAAAGTCTTAATTGATGCGGGCGCTGAATTGAATGAGCCACTCGTTGCAGCAGGTAGCATCGACAATCGACCGGTTGCGGAACTGTTGCTCGATCGTGGAGCAGCGATCGACGGCACAGGTGGTTGGACGCCGTTGGAAGAAGCGTTGTACTGGAACAGCAGAAACGCGATCGAGTTGTTTCTCGAACGTGGCGCGAAGATTCAAAACATTCGCACGGCCGCGGGATTGGGTCGTGTCGATCTGATCGAGGGTTATTTCAATTCGGATGGAAGCCTGAAGCCCGAAGCGGGTCGGATTAATTGGCCCTGGGGTGATCTCGAAACGATCGGTGCGTCGAATCATCCTCCGAAAGGAAAGCAATCACTCGCGGACCGCGTGAACGCGTGGTCGCAGGATCGTCAGGGCATCATCAATAACGCGTTCGTCTACGCGTGTATGCACGGACACATCGACGCCGCGAAACTGCTGCTGGAGAAAGGTGCGGAGATCAATGCTATTCCTGGCGGATTTGATTATCGCGGGGACTGGTTTGCACTACGCCGCCCTCAACGGCCACCGCCCGATGGTCCAGTTCCTCCTCGACCACGGCGCCGATCGAAATATCAGAGACACAAAAGTCGGCTCAACTCCGGCCGGTTGGGCCGAGCACGGTGGTCACGCCGAGCTACTCGAAATGTTGTTATGAACTGCAGGTCATCGCATTCACCGAGTCTAACTATGCAACCCCTGATTTCAGCATCGGCTCCTGAACTGTGAATCGCTCTGCGTTAAAAGGAGAAAGTTGACTGCTGCATCAAAGGAGGAGACCACCAGGTATCTATCGACTCGATTTCTTTTTTTTTGGCTTAGGGGCATAGCTTCTCTCCAATGAAGGAAAGCTTCTTCTGATGCTTCGACGGACTTCTTGTAACACATCTAGTGCATCCTCAAGATTCTCCAAAACAGTCGGGTCCAGTGTAGGGTCAGTGGACTTATCGGAAGTCGGCGTCAAACGAAATTCTTGTTTGGAGTTGTCAATACCGTTCGCCCGGACTGGAACACTCACACCGGGTCCAATCTCAACTTCGATGGTGTTACCACTCGTCGGATTCTCGGATTTAAAGAGCGGACCCGCAACATCCAACTCATCTATCGCTATATCGCATGTAGGTTGTTCTAAGAGATGAACTGGACGTCTCAGTTCTCTTACAACCAGCCTAGCCAGTCCTGACCCATAAGAATTGATTTGACTTTTAGGGAGTAATCCCGCACAAAGGCCATACCATAAACCGGCTGTGGGGATTGATTGCTTTATAGGGTCTAAAAGCCGCCAATGATCGAGTGTTCCAGGGGCGATCATGCTCAGCAGATACCCTGCCAAGAAAGCGGTCTCTTCGCTTTGTCTTTTCTGACTACTTAGAGAAACGAAAACCCTTTCCAATAACTTTACGCGTTCCTCTCGCGTGAACTGCATCATAGCTCTCAAGTTATAAGTCGGGAATTCTGTGCTCAAGGTCCGCAAATTAGAGTCGCGGATCTGTCCAGAATTTAGGATATCTTGACAACTCTGCACGACAATTTCTGATACTGTTTGCTCGGCAAATTTGGGACTGACTAGTCTGGTAACAACTGACCAAATTCCTTGCAGATGTTCTTCTGTTAGTTTTGAGGTGCGCGTTCCTAAGACTTCCCGAGTACGAAACCAATTAAGCCCAACCTGTCGAACACTTTTAGTCCGATCGATGTGAAGCAGTGTCTTTGCCACCGCAAACGAATAAGTACCTTCACATACTCTCAGTGAAATCTTTGTCGCTGGCTGATCAACATGGGTTAGAGTTTCAGCAAGGATTAGGCCGGTCATTCCACCCAACCATTGCTCTGTGTTTGTCGGAGCTATTGCAACACAGGCGATCGTTTCAAAGTCTAGCGTACGCACAAAAGCCGTGAATGGCTTAACTTTTACGTAGCTGGCTGCCCAAGCAAAAAAGTCTCTTTTTTCGTTGTAGGGCATTACAACGATACTTGGTAACGTCCAGTCGTGCGGCTTCTCATCCCAAACGCCGATCAGTCCGTCAGATAGATGCTCAATGTCACTCAAAGATTCTAGTGGTCGGAGAGTTTTGTTCTTTAGCTGCTCTGCCTGAGCCAGAGCAATCAACTCGTCACGCGTTATCTTAGAGGTCCACATATTCGCCTCCAATCAACTGAATAACTCCGGCAAGCTTGGAAGACTCAGCGGTGTTTGCACCGAGTTAATTGCTTGCAGAAAATATCCAGGCGGGTGCCCCATACCATAAACACTTAATGCTGTTTTCGTGCGGGTGACAGCAGTATAAGTTAAGTTCTGTGCATATGATAGACCGGTGATCGATTCAGCATACGCTATGTGCGTTGCACGGTACTCTAAACCCTTCGCGGAATGCAGCGTTGAGACGTAAATGGGTTTATCCTGCGTAAAAATTGGGTCGTCCGATTGATTGATTACTAAGTCACGAATATCGGATTCAGCGAGTAGTTGAAATAGTTCATCGCGCTGTCGTCGAAATGGGCACATAACCCCTAGGAGTTCCTGCGGGTAGGCATCCAATTGAACCTTTAGTTTATCAATTATGTGGGCTGCTTGTTCTTGAGGACTCCTACATTGCAGAAAAGGGTCAACAGACGAGCGACGCCACTTTTCGTTGTATAAAGCCTTATCGAATAGCGGTTCGTCAGTCTCACCGACAAAAATTGAATCTGCAACCCGGCAGATTTCAAGCCCAAGTCGATAATGATATTTCAAAGGGTGAACCCTAGCGACTAATGTTTTCAAGAGTGCAAGTGAGTCTGGGCCATCATAGATCTTTTGTCGAGGATCGGCCGATGCATAGATCTCGCGTCCCAATTTCCTAAACAGTTCAATCTCTTCCGGTAAGTAGTCTTGTGCTTCATCGAGAAAAATCGCCTCGTAAACGTTTTCCAAGGCCCTGGTTTTAACTAGGCTCTTAACCTCCTGAAGTATCTGATTTCGCTGCTGATTAAATTCCTCATTTGCCACATATTTAATGCCGTATTGTCGTAAAAAATCCAAACCCCAAGCCATCGATGTTTGAACGATGTCGGGTGGAAGGTGATACTGTTGAGATCCTGTAATGATGAAATCCTTAAGCGCACGGGTAAACACAAGTACAAGAATATTCTCTTTTCTCAATTTACTAAAATACTTCGCTCGCAGTAATAGAAGATTGGTCTTTCCACATCCTGGCGGCCCCACAATCAGGTGACTTCCTGTTGGTGGTAATGCTGCAATTGCCTTTTGATCGTCATCAAGATCATCTGGATCTACCCACCATGACTGGTCCATAAATGCATTGCTCCTCACAAGTCGAGATCAAGTTCGCCTAAAGCTCTATCAGTTGTTTGAGCCAAATCGATTGCGCGAAAAATTGCAGACTGGAGTGACGCCGACAGAACCACTGAGTTGAGAACACCTTGAAATATCAGTGACGGGTTATGTGTTCGCAACGTCTGAAGGCCCAATTCCGACAGGTCGTTATAAGATGATGTCCCACGAACATAGACTTGGACCACCTCAGGATTAACATCAACTAATTTTGCAGTGAACAGTAAGGAGACTGGTTCAAGCAGTCTTAGTCCCAATGACGCAGGAAAAACTAATTGCACCTCTGTTGTGTGTTCGATAGGACTTGACCGTAGTTTTTTAGTTGTGCTTCTCGGAATACTCTTTTCTCCCACACATATATCTTTCAAAGCGCTTGCGATTGCGTGTTGCAGCGTGTCAAGTGACTGTCCAGTGGTCCAATCGTCAATCTCAAGCTCCTTTTCGGGTGTCGTGTACACTTCACTTGAGCCAAAACGACGTCGGACTCGTTCTCTTGCCGCGGACGATGGCTCCATTACGCCCGGATCCTCGAAGTCTTTCCACTCGACAAAGTTCAGTCGTCGATCAGGGTTCTTTAATAGACAATTCTCAGCCAGTAAAACCAAATCTTGGGAGACGTCCGGCTGATTAATCGTGGGAATTTCATCTGCGACCGCTTTAACTAACCGGGCCTTAGGCAAAGAAAAGGCTTCGAACAACCTCTCTCGCGTAATAAGGTCATAAAGTACGGCTCCAAGTTGATAGAAGGTAATTGCGCGAAAACCATCCAAATCTTGTTTCTCGGTCCTGAAAACGTATTCAGGAGGACTATAGCGGAGCGTTCCAAGAAAGTTCTGACGGTTGCCGTCGCTGGATTCGGCTAGCTTTGACACGTCCAAAGGACGCATGACTCCCAAATCCAAGAGCGTCGCCTTTGAGAAATCTTCACTGACAGCAATGTTGTCCGGCTTGATGTCGCGGTGAACAATGTCCCTATCTTCTAGATATCGAGCCGCGGCTGCTATTTGGGCGAGGAGTGGTCGAATTCGATCGCGTGGGACTTGAGAGATAACGGAAGCTAGATCAGACCCATCAATAAACTCCATAACTATGAAGAGGCGACTAGTTCTTTTGCATTCGCCACCATCGAAAATTTTTATCAAGTTGGGATGATCGTGGCCGCGGAGCGTGAGTTCACGATCGATCCGTTTTAGCTGTCTTTCTTTGCCGAAATCCGCGACCAGAGAGGGATCGAAAACCTTTACGGCGGCGATTTGGGAACCGTTGGAACCGCGAAACACTGCAGCAGAATTGCCAGCGTCGATGTATTCGACTAGTTGCCAATCCCCTACAGTTTCGCCGATGAGGTACTTTAGAGTCGACTCGGACATAAATAGTGAGAAACTTACCTACCTCGCAACATCTCGAATAGGTAATGAGGTGTATCCTAATCGATAGGTGGTGTTGAGATATCCTATGTAGCACAGTCGGCGTCAAGAGTCGAGCGGTGCATTCCAACGGCTGTACTCCAGTCATCAAACAACAACTCCGTTGCGGAACGAAATTGCCGTTAATTGGCCCCGGCTATATGTCAGTTCGACGGGTTGAACGTTGATTCAGTAAGAGTGGAGATATATTCTCGATCAAATAGATCGACGTGAACCAAAGTTTTATTATTGAGACTATCGGATTTCGAGTGCGCCTATGATCGACAGCAAGCCAAGTTAGCTCATTTCTTCATCTCTGCAACCGCTTTGCGAAACTCGGCGATCGTGGTCGGGGTGCCGTGGACTGGGATTGTGACTTCAACTGCAAGTTTCTTCGAATCAATCCAGTTCAAGAAGTGGGCTGAAGTGTCGTTCGCGATCGGATAGTCTCCGTTTGAAGGGCGGTTGAGCAGGTCGCCCTGATAGATGAACTTGTGATCCGGAAAGTATGCGACGAGCATGCCCTCGGTGTGTGGGCCAGAACCGATGTCGTAGAGTTCGACGGTTGTTGTTCCATCTGTCAAAACGCGTTTTCCATTTTGAATCGGTTCAAACTTCGGTTCGCGCGGGTTTCGTGTCAGCGTGTCAGGATCGACTTTGAAACGCACCGCACTCACCTTCTTCAAGAACGCCTCTTCACCCGGGACGATGATCAGCGTCGCGCCTTCAGCCATGTACGCGCGAATCCCGCCGGCATGATCGTCGTGATGATGCGTTACGGCAACATACTTGATTGGCTTGTTCGGTATTGTCTTTTTGATTTGTTCGATCGCTTGTAGGGAAACGCGATCGTTGCCCGGCGCTTCCATCACAAAGATGTGATCGCTGAAGTCTACAAACAAGACGTTATAACCACCGGCACTCGTCGTATAGATCTTTTCGGCGTGTTTGGTTACAGGTGTTGGAGTCGGGAAGGTAACTGCACGCATTCCCTCCGGCACCTTGAAAGTTTCCGGACGAAGCTCTGTGTTGAACGTGACCTCTGCGAGTCCGAAGTCATTTGTTATCTCACCATTGATCGCATTCACACGGCGCGCGGGAACGATGTTGTTACCGACCTTACGCTGGCCGGAAAAGCGAGTCTCAAAAACAGCGTCACCGGAAAAACGATCCGTGCCGATTGTCTCGTACTTCGAAAGCAGACCGGTTTCCTGATCGATGTAGAGAGCGAGGCGTGAACCTTCGCTGCCTACAAAGTCGATCACTTCGTGTGGTCGTTTTTCATACTCCGCTTTGCCGAGATAGCGCAGCGTGTCCTGTCTTTCAAGCACGTTCAATAGGACGAGTTGAGGCAGCCAGCGACTGTTAGCTTTGAAAATGGCGGGCGTGATCTGTCCGGGCGGGTTCGAAGTTTTACGAATCAGATCGAAGCTTGTCCGGTTGCCGGCATCGACAACAAAGCCCTGATGCCAGTTGAAACCACCTGGGTAATGTCCCTTTTGCGTCTGCATCGCCCGCGAGTTTTTCACGTCGAGCACTAGTTGGCCCGTGTATTCAGTTCGATCCATCTCGCCGGGACGCCGACTCTGATTTCGATGCACTGACTCACCAGCGATTTTTATCGAGATGTTTCCAATCGAGTTCAGTGCTTCCGGGCCGCCGTAAGCCGCAATCGACCGGTCAAGCACGGTCTTGGCTTTTGCAAATGAATCGAGCGTGAAGCTCTGCGGCAGAGCGCTGGCGGTTGTGAGCAGGACGGTAAGAACAGCGACGAAGGCTTTCCTCATAGACTTCTCCTTAACGGAGAAACACCGCCGCCTTGGGTTTTGCCACAAAAAGGCACAAGAAGCACAAAAAAAGGAATCTATTTCGTCATGTCGATGCGGGCGTAGAAGATGTTGGTCTCGGGCAGTTTCTCGTCCTGGGCCACGATGATTGCCAGTCCCTCGTCCTTGCCTCCGTCTTTGCGTTGATAGAGACACACGGCTCCGTGGTTATTTTGCTCATCTTCCGTGTCGCCGACACAGCCTCTGTCGTCGGCGTTCCAGCCGGCCGCCTTCATACGTTCCTTGGTATAGAAATCCTTAACTTCCTGCGCCGTCTTGTTTGTCTTGAATGAGATGAAGTTCACCTTGCCTTGCATCATGCCGCGAATGAACAGGCGCGCTCCGAGAGGAATCTCGAGATCCGCTTTGGTCGCGCCCTCGAACGGCGGCACGTCGGACCATAGCGTGTTCACAGTGCCCGCATTCTTATCGCCTGCAAGTCGTTCACCGAGCTTGCAGGAAAGGGCCACGCCAAGAATCAGAGCCAAAGCCAAAATGGAAGCTGGTATTCGCATACTTGCCCTCCTATTAACTGTGAACTCGTTGCTTAACGCGTCACGATGTTCTTCACCTGACCGCGTTTCAGCAGGGTGACAATCCCGTTGCGGCGGTACCATACACCATCTTTGGTGCGCCAGACCTCGTCGGCATCGATTTTTCCGCCGCTCGTCAGCATTATTACGGGTTTACCACCCTGTCGGATTCCGATTCCTGGTCCACTGGTCGAGACAGGATCGCTCGTGGCACGCGTATGCGCAGTCGAAATTGACGGAGAAGCTTTCGGCGAAGCAGCAGGCGAAGGTGATGGTGAAGGCGAGGGAAGTGGCGACGGCGACGGCGTAGTTGCTACCGGCGAAGGTGTGGCAACTGGCTGAGTGTTGGTTGAGCTTTCAGTCGCAGCTGAAGCTTTTTGTGATCGCTGGTTTAAGCCGTAGTAGAGCGCTACAGCAAACACACCCAGAATCAGCGCAACTGTGGCAACGACAAATGGAGCGCGGCTTTTCTTAGGACGCGTCGCGGATTCAATCGCTGAGTCGTCAACCACCTCGAGCGGAGTTTGATCGAAGTCACAGTTTTCGTCCGAGTCAGGAAAGAGGAAGAGACATTGGGGGCAACGCTTCATGGAGAAAGATTAAGAGGGGTTACATGATGTCAGAACTTGAAGGGCTTTTTGAGAATGCGACCGGTCTTCTTGAGGATTGAACCCACCTTGTTATCGTCTTTCTTTGCTGTGGTCGAAGGTTTGGTTTGTGAACTGGTTGATGCTTTTGTCGAGGTCTTTTTCACAGGAACTGCGGCTGCCGGGGGTTTTGCAGCGGCCTTCGATACCTTCGGTTCCTCGACCGGTGGCTGCCGTTCCGGCTCGGGCGTTGCTACTTGAACTGGGCTTTCAGCAGGCGCGGGATTCGCGCTGCTCTCGACGGTTGCGGGCGTATAAGCAGTCTGTGCCGCTCTTCGTTGCGTGGAAACGAAATAAACCATCCCCAGCACGAGCGCGAGAATCAAGGTGGCAAATGCCGGCACGGCGCGGTGCCGCTTTGGCGAAGCCTTGGCGGCGACTGTCGTCAGCGCGTGCGTATTGGGCAGAGTGCGAGAATCGAAGACGAGGAGAACTCCATCCATATCGCAAAGACTCTGGTCGTCCTCGTAAATAAACTCACACTGGGGGCACCTTTTCATCCGCGATTCTCCTGGAGTGGATGTGGTGGATAGGGGCCTGCGGACTTTAGAGCCGGAGTGAGTGATCTCCGCAGGGCTCCAGAGTACACCCGAAGGGGTGTGCAAAACAAGGATAAAGATTTACACGATTTTTCAAGATGAACAGGATTTGGTACGAAAATCCTGCAAAAATCGTGTTAATCCTGTCTAAAGATACCGCTCGGCGAGGACGTTCCGATGGTGGGCGACGTGTCCGGCAATAATGTAAGCCAGCGAACGAACGGTGAACGGGTAATCACTGGCGACGCCGGTCCTTGACCACGCCTCATCCGGAAGGGTCTTGAAAAACGAGATAGTTGCCAGCCGGACGTTCCTGAACTCCTTCGACCAGCTCCGCCCACGACGTATTGTTCGCGTGTGCCGACTGGACCGCCTGATCCTGGTCAAAGCTGGGGAGCGCGTCCTGAAATCCGCGCGCAAACCAGAACGCACGGTAGAGAAAGAGACGTTCCCCGTCGTTTACGTGGTTCAGGACCTCGCGAATCGTCCACTTTCCCGGCTCATAAGAGTGCCGGCTCTTCTCTTCCGAAATGCCCCGCAGAAACTGGACGGTTTCGTCCATCTGACTCTCAATCGCCGGCACGATCTCGTCACTCGTTATAAGGTCGATATATTTGAAATAGTAGGGAGCAGCTTCTGTTGTTTGTGGTCGTGTCATTTGGGTGGAAATCGTAGCAAAGATTAACGAATTTAGTAACCAACCACTACTCTCGGGTGTCTATCTAATCTTCAAGGAATGGGGAGGATTTAAACGAATGACAAACAGAAAGAATTACTCAATTTCGCGGCTCGCAGCGGGTCTTTTCGCAGCGCTGTTGCTTGCGGTTGTGCCGGCCGTAGCGATGGCGCAGGGTGCGACCAATCCGCAGCTTGCCAGAAAAGTTCGGCATGAGCTGGTAACGCTTCCTTACTACGGCATATTCGATAATCTCGCATATAGCGTCAACGGAGGGACTGTTACTCTTTATGGACAGGTAGTTCGTGCGTCGACGCGTTCTGACGCCGCAGGAAGGGTGAAGCGAATTGCCGGCGTGTCGCGCGTGGTGAATAACATCGAGGTGCTGCCGTTATCACCAATGGATGATCGACTTCGCCGAGCTACATATCGATCGATTGCACAGATGGGCGGGCTTTACAGGTATCTGCAGGGTGCGAATCCATCACTGCACATCGTTGTAAATCGCGGGCATATAACGCTGGAGGGTGTGGTTTCGGGCAGCGGCGATCGAAACCTAGCTTACATCGCAGCGAATCGAGTGCCGGGTGCGTTCTCGGTGACGAATAACCTGCGCGTCGAGGGCGAAGAGCCTCGGTAATACACAGATTCCGCAGATTACACAGAAATTGAATCTGTGTAATCTGCGGATAAAGCAGTTCCCATCAAGAACCAAAACATCATCGCCACCTCGGCATCGCCATAGTTGTAATTCACCAACGAACTCGCGAGAAATCCGGTCAACGCGCCGAGGATGCCAAGCAGAATTCCGTAGCCGTGCGTATCGCTTAGATCAGCCGCAGCCCTTTCAGCCCTAGCAATAAACAACCGGAACGCGATCATGAGCCATAGCCAAAGCGCCAGCATCGGGAGTCCACGATCAAAAGCGAGTTGTAGCGGAGTCGAATGCAGGTGAAGCATGTCTTTACCGGGAAAACCCCACTCCGTCCAATGCTTCTGCATCGCATCCATGCCGTGTCCAAAGAGCGGATGAATCAGAATCCGCGACAGGCCAACACGAGCCACCTGCATTCGCAGTGACGAGCTCGAATCACCCAGCAACAGAGCACTCGGATCGCGTGTTTGCCACACCACGACGGCGCCGAATGCCAGCACAAAGAAGAGCGCAAACGTAAAAACGATCTTCATCTTCCCGCGCAACGATCGCAACGCAATAACGGTCGCGCCGATCACAAATGCGACGATGACGGTCCTCATCGCCGTGAACACAAGACCTGCAGTCAACAACGCCGCAGCCACAATCGCGACTCGGAAATATTTGTTGGGACCGTGATTACGTAGATTTGCGAATGCGAGACCGAGGGCGAGGAGGGCAATCATCTGCATTATCTCTGCAAACGTCTGGTAGTGACGTGTCCAGCCCGAGGCGCGAAAGTGATGATTGCGCTCAGTTCCTACCACTCCCGAGGCCGACGGCTGAGTTATCGTGAATGAACGCTCAACCTGCTCACCCTGCGAGATGATTCCAACGGAGACTGCCGAATTCACCGGTGCTTCAGCCAACAAGCGATCGACATCGGTTGCCGAATAAACACGACGACGATTGATCTGCCAGATCGTATCGCCTGGTCGAATCCCAACCTGTTGAAAAGGACTGTTCGCCGCAATCGACTCAACCGCGACCCCGCGTCCACGCAACAGATCGAAAGCACTGTAAAGCGCACCCACCGAACCGGAAACAATCAATAACACCGTCAACCCGAGCGCTGACGAGCGCGTGATCGTTGCGCGTGCCAGATAAAAGACAAAAACGCACCACGACGCCTGAAGCTTGGCGATGCTGATGCGAGGTTCTTCAGAAAGTAGTGAGGAAAAAACCGTCCAAAGCAGTGCCAATACGATGATCAAGTCAAATTTTGACCGCCGCAGACCCAAATTCCCGGTGCTGAACGTTCGGATCAGCCACCCGATTCCCGCAATCGCCACGCCGATTACACTAGCCGCCACTGAATGCGGCGCAGTTGCAACGTAGATTGCGAGTCCGGCGAGAGCAATTTGCTGCCCCAGTTTTCCCCGCGAATTTTGATCGGTTGCGGACATAGCTTTTCTGCGGAAATACTTGCGTTGACACCTTTATTTACGCATGTTAGCGTATCTCGCGGCTGTTTGCCGGAAGTTGCTAAGTCGAGAAAGAACGCGCGCTTAACTGGAATGGCATTGTCCCGCTGCCCGCTGCTACTATTAACGCCGCCGACAATCGTAGTAAACGAACTAAGAATTCCTGATGGCTTTCGAAAAAGCTAAGGTCCTAAAAGCCGCTGAGAAATTCCTGTCCCAAGGGAAGATCAACGCAGCAATCAAGGAGTATCGTCAAATCGTCGATAACGACGGTGACGATCTCACTACCTTGAACATGCTGGGTGATCTTTACGTGCGTTCAGGCAAAAAAGAGGAAGCCGTTTCCTGCTTTGAACGCATTGCCGAACACTACAGCAACCAGGAATTCCATCTAAAAGCCATCGCGATGTACAGGAAGATCGAGCGGCTCCGTCCGCGTGATCCAATCATCGCTTTCAAGCTGGCAGAGCTTTATGCGACTCAGGGATTGGTCCACGATGCGCGCTCGCAGTATCTCGTAGTCGCCGACGCTTATACGCGTTCGGGCGACAACAAGCGCGCACTCGAAATCCTCCACAAGATTGCCGACCTCGATCCGAATAACACTGAAATCCGTCTGAAGCTCGCCGATGGTTATCTGAAAGAAAACATGCGGCGTGAAGCGGCGGCCGCGTTTGTGCAGGCCGCAAATCGTTTTCATCACATCGGATCGCAGGACCAGGCGCTCGATGCTTACTCGCGAGCGCTGCAGCTCGTGCGTGACGATCGAGAAGCACTGCGCGGCATGCTCGACACTCACATCGCGCGAGGCACAGCCGATGAGGCCGCAGAGGTGCTCGAGCGCGTTGTCGAGACTAACGAAGAAGATAACGAACTCGTCTCGATGCTCGCGCGCGCCTATCTCGAAGCCGAAGATCCAAAAGGCGCCGAGAAGGCCACGTCGCTGTTGATGGCCCAGGACGCCTCGAACTACACGCAGTTTCTGCCAGTCACACGTCTCTACTTAAAACTCGGCGAAGTAGACGAAACGATCCGCATTCTCTCGACGATCATCGAGCGCATGCTCGCAGGTCGTGAAGAACGCGAGCTGCTGGAAATAGTCAATCAGGTTCTCGAGCGCAATCCCGATCACGTCGCTGCGTTGCGAATGCTTGTTCGCATAAACTGGTGGCAACGCGATATGGACGCATTGCGTTCCTCGCTCGAGCGACTCGCCGAATCCGCCGAAGCGTCGGAGCTGGTTGATGAAGAACGCTACGCGCTGACGCAACTCGTGCGACTCGCGCCGGACGAACAGCGTTATCTCGACCGTCTCAATCTTCTCGGTGGTTTGCAGGAAGAGGCTGCAGAAGATTTTGCGCCACTGCCGGAACCGGAAAGTGACGTTCCGCAGTTCGAAACGTTTGCAGTCGTTCAGGATGAGGACGAGATCGCGCCGGCAGCGCCCGTCGCTGCTGCTGAGTTTGAGACTAACGCCGTGGCCGCGTTTAGCGATCCGACTGCGTCTTTCGCGGATCTTAACGAACAATCTTTCGCGGGTCTGAGCGACGAGCAGCCCGCGCCATTCGCAACGTCGGCAAACGATTTTCAGGAAGTCGATTTCAGCATCGTTACTCCAGTTGATACACCCGCTGGCGTCGCTTCTGATGACAGTCCGGCTGATGGAGCGCGGCACGACATGATGCGGCAGGAGCTGGAGAGTGTTGATTTCTACATCGCGCAGGGTTACTCGGATATCGCCGTCGACACGCTCGAGATGCTCGAAAGGCAGTTCGGCCAGCATCCTGATATTCAAGCACGGCGCGAGAAGCTTGCCGGAAGAGATAAGCAACCGGAGGCGCCCGCAGTATTTGAGTTTGGCGGAACCGAAGAAGTAGCTGCGACGCCCGTAACTGAAACGACAACCTTCGCTGACGATTCCGCGTATGAATCACTCGTTGGGGACGGCGGCAACAATGTCGGTACGGTCCAACCTGTCTCGCCGGCAATTGACGCCGGTCTTGCCGAGCTATTTGAAGAGTTTCGTGTGGCCGAAGAGGGCGACGAGGTTCGCGAAGATTACGAAACCCATTACAATATGGGTACGGCGTATAAAGAGATGGATCTCATGGACGAGGCCATCCAGGAGTTTCAGACTTCTGTTGGTCTGGTGAAGCCGAGCGATGGGACTTCGCGATTCCTTCAGTGTTGCAACCTGCTTGGGCATTGTTTCATCCAGAAGGGAATGCCGGAAGCAGCGGTGCTTTGGTTCAAGAAGGGACTTCAGGCGCCCGGACACAGTGAGGATGAGTATCAGGCGTTGCGCTACGAGTTAGCTTCAGCATACGAGCAACTAGGCGACTTGAAACAGGCACGTGAGTTTTACACGGAAGTTTACGGCGTCGATGTTGGCTATCGCGAAGTGGCGGAGAAATTGAGTCAGTTAAGGCAGAAACAGGATTAAAGAATTGCCGATTTCCAATTGCCGATTGCCAAATGAAATCGGCAATTGGCAATAGTTTTATGTCAGCGAAATTAAGCGTTATCTTTTACATCATCCTGTGCCTCGAGATTGGTATCTTTCTCACTGTGGCGCCATGGTGGCCGCACGGAATGTGGGGAATCAGCGACTGGGGCAACAATTATTTTCTCCTCTATGCCGCACGCAAGACGGGCATTCAGGGATTGCAGGCAGTAATTGCTTCAGGCTGGGTGCGCGGCGCGGTGAGCGGTATCGGGCTTTTGAATCTCGGGATTGCGTTCTGGGAGATCTTCAACTTCAGACGCACGGTCGTCGCACTGCAAAACGAGACCAGCTCGGCAAAGAGATTTAAGAACAATGCCGCAGAAGCTTCCACTTCCCATCATCTATCCGATAACGAGCGGCACGACGACTCCGCAAACAACTCCTGACGATCCGCAATTCTCTTCGATTCTCGAGCTCGTTCGAGCTGCCGTAGACGCTGGCGTTCCACTTTTTCAAATACGCGAGAAGTTGTTGCCCGATGGTGTGCTTCATGAGCTCACGAGTCGTGCAGTGGAGATTACGCGTGGCAGTAAGACGCGTTTGCTTGTGAACAGCCGACCAGAGATTGCGTGGGCGGCTGGGGCTAATGGTGTTCATCTGAACTCTGCGTCATTTCAGCAGAAGTGCGGGGGACGCTGGACTGGTGCGCCGTGGCAGCGCTTTTACGACGATGCGCCTACTCCTCCACCTGCACCGGGATTGTGGGAGGATTTTTTAGTCGGCGTTTCGACGCACGATGGTACCGAAGCGGAAGTGGCGTCGATTCTGGGTGCGGATTTTGTTGTCTTTGGGCCGATTTTCGAGACTGAATCGAAGCGTGCGTATGGACCACCGCAGGGGGTGGGCAGGTTACGTGAGGTGGTGGGAATGGTTGATGATGTTCCCGTGATCGCGATTGGTGGAATTACGCTTGAGAACGTTGGTGAGTGTTTTAAAGCCGGCGCCAGCGGCGTTGCTGCGATCACTTCATTCAACGACGCCGAAAATTTGCACGAGATCGTCGAACACATTCGCCATCAATTTATTCTGCGGCCTTAGTACGTACGGTCGGGGCGGCCCTCCGTGGTCGCCCCTGCGTGGAACTCAACGATTGGATGCTAACGCAGGGGCGGCCACGGAGGGCCGCCCCTACAGTACGTCCCATAATATTTGATGAAACCTGTGGTGCTTACTATTGCGGGGCTTGATCCTTCTGGCGGAGCGGGGATTGTTGCCGATATCAAGACGATCGCGGCGTTTGGGTGTTTTCCGGCCACGGCGATAACGTCGATTACGTTTCAGAACACGACTGGTGTCTTCGGTGCTGAGCACCAAAGCGCTGCGAGTCTGCGTGCGCAGGTCGAACCGATAGTCCAGGATCTAAACGTGGCCGCAGCAAAGACCGGAATGTTGCCGACAGCCGAAATCGTCGCCGAAGTCGCACGATTGTTCGCTGAAGAAAACCTGCCTGCGCCGGTCGTCGATCCAGTAGTGGTAGCAACATCAGGCGATGTACTGATCGACGAAGAGGCCTTTGAGATTCTGAAGCGCGATCTCTTTCCACTCGCGCGCGTTGTCACCCCAAACATTCCGGAAGCAGAAAAGCTCACCGGCATCTCAATTCAAAACGAGTCCGACATGCGACGCGCGGCAGAAGCAATTCAACAACTCGGCGCGCCCGCAGTCTTAGTGAAGGGCGGACACCGCCACATCGACGCTCAAGCTCTCGACGTCCTCTTAACTGAAAACGGAATCTTTACAGAGTTTCGAACTGATTACATCAATGCCGGTGAAGTGCACGGCTCCGGTTGCACTTTATCTGCCGCACTCGCCGCCTGCCTCGGGAAAGGCTTGCACCTCGAAGAAGCAGTCAGCGCCGCAAAGAAATACGTGACCGACGCGATTCGCAATGCGACTCGCCTCGGCCACGGTGCAATGCCACTCTAATCCACAGATTACACAGATTATTCGATCGTCACCTTTTCCATCTTCACTTCCGACACCGGTCGATCTCCAGGCCCAGTCTGAGACGTCGCAATCGAATTCACCACATCCTGACCTTCCGTCACTTTGCCAAAGATCGTGTAGCTCGGTGGCAACGGATAATCGACGTGCATGATGAAGAACTGTGATCCGTTTGTGTTTGGACCAGCATTGGCCATGGCCATCGTGCCCGCTTTATAACCGCGCTGATACACAGGCGACCTCGGATCGATCTCGTCGTTGAAGCGTCCGCCCCACGCAGATTCGCCGCCACGCCCGGTGCCCGTCGGGTCGCCACCCTGGATCATGAAACCCTTGATCACGCGGTGAAAGATGATGCCATCGTAGTAGCCACGCTCCGCAAGCGTGATGAAATTCTCGGTGGTCTTTGGTGCATCCGACTCCAACAACTCGACTCGAATTGTCCCTTTGTTTGTTTCGATCACTGCCGTTCGATTTGCCATGGTTTCTCCTTACTGGTTGATTAATTGCGGTCGGTTGAATATGAATTGTTCGATCGCCAGGGCTACACCGTCCTCACGATTGGAAGCAGTCGGATGTAAGCCTGCAATTTCGCGCAGCGACAGAGGCGCGTTGGCCATCACCACGCCAGTGCCCGCGAATAAAAGCATTTCGAGATCGTTGTAATTGTCGCCAATAGCCATTATCTCTTCGCGACTCACACCTAACTCCGCAGCAGCAGCGGCGACGCCGGCGCCTTTCGACGCCGCCGGATTCACAACGTCAAGAAGGGTGAAATCCTGTTCGAGATACTTCGTGCCGAGAATCTTCACAGTCGAGCCGAGTTCCGCTTTGAGTACCTCCTCGAGCTGGTCCATCTCTTCGCAGCCACCCGAAAACGCAAGATGGATCGGGTCGTGGTCGAGGTAGTCTTCGAGTGAGTTCACTTGCTGTACTGCGCGAGCGCCTTCCTCCTCACCATGAATTCGTCGTGCCCACGAGATGTATCTGTGAGCCGCCGAATTACCGCCACGAATGTGATCGTAAACAAGTACACCCAAACCTTCATGATCGTCGCTGAGCAGCGCATCAGCTCCTGCCGCGCGACCCACTCGCAATGCGTCGCGTGCCGCTGCGAGCGGCAGTGGCAACACTGAAACGGTTTGCAGCGTGGCGGCGTGTTTGGTCAACGCGCCGTTGTGTGAGATCAGTGGAACATCCAGACCCAGCTCTAGCGCAACGGGCCGCGAATCGCGAAAACGACGGCCGGTGACGAGTGCCACATGCACACCCTGTTCGCGCGCATTGTCGATGGCAACGCGATTTCGCTCAGAAATATGGCCCCGGGAATCGAGCAGCGTCCCGTCGAGATCGAGGGCGAGCAGGGTTATCGTCATACGGAAGGGACAAGGTAAAGGAAGCGCAGCAAAGAAGCAATTGCCGATTGCCATTGCCAATTGCCAATTTGAAAGGTCAAAAATCGGCAATCTGCAATCGGCAACTGGCATTGATTTGGTGGCTAATTCCCGCAATTGTGATATTATGCGCCCCCCACTTAGCTACAACAGAATCTTGGAGGGTAAAGGAATGCGAAGACTAGTAATGTCTCTTGCTGTAATTGCCTTGGTGTCGGCCTCAACCGCTGCGTTTGCACAGGGCTTCAAAAAGATCAGCGAGTTACTGACTGGATACGAGGAGGTCCCGTCAGTTTCGACTACAGGAAGTGGAACGTTTAATGCGCGCATCAGCAATGACGAGTCGCGTATTGACTGGGAACTCAGCTATTCCGATCTTGAAGGCGCCGTGCAACAGGCCCACATTCACTTCGGAAACGTTGGTGTAAACGGCGGTATCAGCGTGTTTCTGTGCACCAATCTCGGCAACGGACCCGCTGGAACTCAACCCTGCCCCGCCCCACCAGCAACGATATCGGGCACGATCGTCGCTGCAGACGTCAGCCCAAACATCCCGGCAACTGCGGCAGCGCGGACTCAGGGTATTAACACCGGCGAGATTGACGAGTTGATTAGAGCCATGCGTGCGGGCGCGACTTACGTCAACGTTCACAGCACTCTCTGGCCCGGCGGTGAAATCCGCAGCCAGATCGACGGCAACAGTAGCCACAAGCACTGATCCGTTGGAAGAATGCTCCTTCTTTCGAGTTAAGTGCTTGCTCCGAGTGCAATAGGTTTGTGGCACCACGCGCGCAAACCTATTGCACTTGTTGTCTCCTGCCCAAGTTCAGATCCGCATTACCTCTAATCTCCATTTCTGTCGCATACTGGCAGTTGTTCGCCCGAATTCGCCCAAAAACAAGGAAGTTTGCCAATGAACGTCACTCATCTCGAATGTGGCCTCTGTGGCTTGGAGCACGAGGCACAACGGTTGCACAATCTTTGCACTGCCTGCGGTAAGCCATTGCTGGTTCGCTACGATTTAGACCGAGCCAAAATGACTTTGACGAAGGAGTCACTCGCGTCGCGTCGCCCCGACCTCTGGCGCTATCGTGAGGTGCTGCCGGTCAAAGACGACCAGAACATTATTTCGCTTGGTGAGGGCTGGACGCCGTTGCTGCATGCGCCACGTTTGGGTAAACGCGTCGGCATCCATGAGCTATACATCAAGGACGAATCGCAGAACCCGACGCAGAGTTTCAAGGCCCGCGGAATGGCTACGGCCGTGTCGATGGCGAAAGAGCTGGGAGCCGTCAAGCTTGCGGTCCCGTCGGCCGGAAATGCCGCGGGTGCTTTGGCTGCTTACGCCGCCCGCGCGGGGCTGAAGTCGTACATCTTCATGCCGCGCGACACACCGCGAGCGAACGTGGTCGAGTGTGAACAGACCGGCGCTCGTGTGACCTTGATGGATGGACTCATCACCGACTGCGGCGCAGAGGTGGGCAGGCGGAAAGAAAAAGAGGGCTGGTTCGACGTCTCCACGTTGAAAGAGCCTTATCGGGTTGAAGGAAAGAAGACGCTCGGATACGAAGTCGCGGAGCAACTGAACTGGGAGTTACCCGACGTGATCATTTATCCCACCGGGGGCGGCACGGGCTTGATTGGAATGTGGAAAGCGTTCGATGAGATGCAAGGCATGGGCTGGATTGGAAACAGGCGACCACGAATGGTGACAGTGCAGGCAGAAGGTTGTGCACCGATCGTCCGCGCGTTTGAAGAAGGAAACCGGTTCGCGGATGAGTTTCCGAATGCGGCGACAACCGCGTCCGGACTGCGTGTGCCGAAAGCAATCGGTGATTTTTTGATTCTCGATGCGTTGCGCAATTCGGGTGGGACGGCCGTGTCGGTGACTGATGAAGAATTGATTGCGGCAACTCGCGAAATCGGAGCGGCGGAGGGGGTCTTCTGCGCACCCGAAGGAGCTGCGTGTTTGCCGGCGTTGCGGAAGTTGATGGAGACGGGTGAAGTGAGGCGTGGAGAGCGCGTGGTTCTGTTCAATACGGGATCGGGTGTTAAGTATATGGAGTCGTTTCAGACTTGATCCACAGATTACACAGATTATTTTGAACAAGTTGTGAGTGATTTATCTGCGTAATCTGTGGATGGATTTAATGGAGGAGTTGCAGTGAAGTATCTCGGTGTTTTGGTTTTGTTGCTGGCGGCGACCTTTAGCGCGACTGCGCAGCAACCTTCTTCCCCATGGTTAACGGATGCAGAACGCGCGCGATTCGAAGAATTGCGGCGCAGCGGGCTCGATGCTCTTTACAACATCGACTACGACAAAGCACAGCGCGACTTCAAAGAGATTGTTCAACTCTTTCCAAATCATCCCGGAGGTTATCAACTGCTTGCAGCGCGCGTATGGATCAAGACGCTCTATGAATCGCGACGCCTGCAAGTTTCGCTTTACAGCTCCGAGTCGTTTTATACAAATGGCGACGACAAAGTCGATCCAAAGATCGTGACCGAGTTTCGCAACCTCACTCGCGAAGCAAAGCGGCTTGCCGAAGCAAAACTCAAACAAGAGCCGAAGAACATTGAAGCGCTGGATTTCCTGGCCAACACTGAAGGATTGAAAGCGTCGTTTGAAGAGGCTGTTGAGCGGCGTCACTTCGCAGCCCTCCGTAACGGCAACGATGCTGTCAATCATCATCGCGAAGTGTTGAAACTCGATCCGAAATACATCGATGCGCAAATAACGATCGGGTTGTACGAGTATATAGTTGGTTCGTTGCCGCTGCCGGTGAAGATCATTGCGGGGGCTACAGGTTATCGCGGTTCGAAGAAGCGTGGGCTCGCAATGCTCGAACAGGTTGCGAGAGAGGGTCGCTGGTCGCAGGACGACGCGAAGACTGTCCTCGTGCTGCTTTACAACCGTGAAAAGCGTTTTGCTGACGTGGTTAAACTCACGCGCGAGTTGAGTGCGAAGTATCCGCGCAACTATCTGTTGAAGGTCGAGACTGCTGATGCACTTGTTTCGCTGGCGGGTGTCAAACGGAAAGAGAAAGATCTCGCAGGCGCGGTTCAGGCGGAAAAGGAAGCATTCGCCACGTTTGACGAAGTGCTGCGCGATCGTAACGTGCGCGACAGTGCAACGCGAGCGCTCGATCTGATTCATTTCAAATACGGTGAGGCGTTGTTGACGGCGGGGTACCACGATCGTGCAGCGAAGGAATTCCTCGCGGCGACGAAGGCTGATCGTGCAGAGGCCAACTTAGTAACGATGGCGCATCTGTATGCAGCGCGGTCGTACGATGCAGCGGGCAAGCGTGACGATGCGTTAGCGCAGTACAAACAAGTGCTGGCGCGCCCGAACGTTTACGACGCGCACGACGAAGCTAAAAAGGGATTGCGACAGGCTTATAAATCCGAGGTGTCTAAATCTGAAGCAGAACAGTGAGCCACGGATAAACGCGGAAAAGGGCACGGATTAAGATGAGACGTTTATTGCTTTGTCTGGACGGAGTTCCTCATGCGCTGATCGAGCAGGCAAAGAGTCGTGGCTTGTTCGACAGTTTTGGACCACCGGCACGTCTTCTTTCACCATTCCCAACGATGACGAACGTCGCACTGTCGGCAATGTTGGGTGCTTCACCCCCGGCTGGTTATGAGAGCTTGTACTTCGATCGAAACGCGCGTGAGTTACGGGGCGGGATCAGGAAGTACATTGGTCGTCGTACGCCGGATAAAGTGCCATCGTCGTACATGGACGAGCTCGATTATCAGGAACCGCTGCCGTTCGAGTTTTTGATTTACGTTGCACCGGAGAAAGTCTGGCGTGCCGACATGCAGCGGTTCCGCGAGCGATTCAAAGCAGCACCCCAAACACGCGACTACTTTGCATTCCTTAAAGCGACCGATGGGCTGCTTCACGCACAAGGACCGCAGCGTCTTGGCATCGCACTCGAATCACTTGATAAGATTCTCAGGGAGATTCAAAGTCACTGTGGTAACGAAACAGAGATCGTGATGTTCTCGGATCACGGCATGAATCTCGAAGAGAACCGGCGCGCTGATCTCGCGTCGACGTTGCAGCGTAGAGGTTTTCAGGTGGTGATCCCTGCGTTTGGCCTTTGCAGTTACGCGGCGATCTATTGTCCGGACGATCAACGCATTCCTGAAGTGGCGACTGCAAGTGTGGAAGTGAAGGGCATCGATTTCGCCGTCTACAAGAATAACACCGACGTCGTTGTGGAAAGCACACGTGGGCGCGCGAAGATTGAATACGACCCGGCTGTGGATAGTTATCGATATCAGATGGCCACCGGCGATCCGCTCGAGTTAGGCTCCTTTCCAAATGACTTCGCCACTGACGCAGTGTGGTTCGAGCGCACCGCCGGGCATCGTTATCCGAATGCACTCGCGAATGTCTACAAGTCGCTTTTCACTCCGCGCGTGAAACACACGGCCGATGTCCTGCTCAGTTTGCATGACGGTTATTACTACGGCTGGTCGCCTTTTGGACGGTTCGTGCGGCTCGCTGCCACTCACGGCAATGCATTACAAGCCAGCTCAAACGCTTTTATGATGAGCACTCATCAACATCTTCCCGGGTACATTCGCGCTGACGATGCGCGCACTTACCTGCGCCATTAGCCTCCGTTCTAAATCCGCGTTAATCTGTGGCTAATGTCAGAAGCAGCGCCGGCCGTCGAGACCTTTCAACTCGTCAAACAGTTTGCGGACTTTGTCGCAGTAGATCGCATAAACCTGCGCGTGAATCGTGGTAGTTTCTTCGGATTTCTCGGTCCGAATGGCGCGGGTAAATCGACCACCATCAAGATGCTCACCGGCCTCCTGGCGCCATCGAGCGGCCGGCTAAGCGTCCTCGGTCTCGACATCACAAAGTCGCCGATGGAAGTGAAGCGGCGTATCGGCGTTGTGCCTGAAGACCTCAACCTGTTTGAGCGATTAACCGGTGCGGAGATGTTGTCGTTCACGGGTCGCATGTACGGGCTGCGCACCGAAGAGATTGCACAGCGTTCGAAGGAACTGCTCGAGTTGATGGATCTACGGGACGAACCCGGCAAGCTGATCATCGAATACTCGCACGGCATGAAGAAGAAGCTCTCGCTCGCCTGCGCGCTCATTCACCGGCCGGAAATATTGTTTCTGGATGAACCCTTCGAAGGCGTCGACGCGATTGCCTCACGAACGCTGAAGGATCTGTTGTCGCGGCTGACAACCAGGGGATTGACAGTGTTTCTCACCTCGCACGTGCTCGAGATCGTGGAACGTCTCTGCAGTGACATCGCCATCATCGCGCAAGGGAGGTTACTTGCTTCCGGATCCTTGGATGAATTGCGTAAGGGAATTCGTGTCGAGGGTGACGGCCAGGGACCCGTCTCGCTCGAGGAGTATTTCATCCACGTCGTCGGCGGCACGCGTAGCGCTAATGAAGAGGGTGTACTCCAATGGCTGACCTGAATTTTAGCCGCGGATTTACGCGGATTTCCGCAGATCTGCGTTCATCCGCATTCATCTGCGGCTAAAAATCTCTTGGCTTCACGGGCCTTCCTCGGCTAGAATCAAAAACCGGTGGGTCTTCTTACCCGTCTTCAGAACCAGGCCCTTCCGCCCAGAAACTTCCCTTTTCAACTCGTTCTCCTAAACGAGGTCGCGGTTTATTTATGGATTCGAATGTTGGTTTGGCCATTCAGTGCGTGGGCATCCTCCTAATCACGCTACTATCAATCTTCATGCGGTCGTCAATTAAGAGCAGTGCTCTTAACTACTGGACTGCTTCATGGGCAAGCCTCTCCCTGTCCCTCATCTGTCTGTTCTTCGCGTTCCACCTCGATTCGCAGCAGACACTCCTCCACTCCTGCTACTTCTTCGGCGAGTACATCTTCGGACTGCTGTTCATCGCGGGGTGTCACGCTCAAACGACCGGCGCGACGCTTTCCAAAAAACACGCCTACTTCCTGATTCCGGGACTGATAATTTCCCTCGCACTGCCGTACGCTTCGCGCGACTTCAACGACGTGTTCATGCTGCATGCGCCGATCATCGCCGCGATGTTCATAATCTCGTTCTTTGTGCTGCGTCGAGGAGTGCGCTCTGAAGAACGGAGCCCTGGCATTCGTGTGATGTCGACGGCGTTGCTCCTCCTGGGGATCAGTTTTCTGGTCTATGTTCCTGCGTTCGGAGCGCGCAAAGGCCTCTGGGGCTTCACAGTCCCGCAGAGTCTTTTGCACTACACATCGGTCTTTGATTTGGTGTTTGAAATATTGCTGGGCTTTGGCACCGTGATGGTGCTGATGGAGAGTGTGCGCAGCGAAGTGGAGATGGCGAATCGAAAGCTCACGCAGGCGCGCGATCAACTCGAGTTGCTCGTTCAGATGGATCCTTTAACGGAAGCGCTGAATCGTCACGCATTTCACTCGCTGCTGCGACGACCGGAAGCGGGGCAAAGTGATGCCGTGACTTCAGGTAGTGTGGCCGTGCTCGACATCGACAATCTGAAACCGATCAACGACACGCTGGGCCACACAGCCGGCGACAAGGCGATACGTGCGGTTGCACGAGCGATGCGTTCCCTCGTGCGAGCGGACGACATGCTGTTCCGTTGGGGCGGTGATGAGTTTCTTGTTTTGATGTTCAAGCTGCCGCAACCCGAAGCAAGCCGGCGTATTGAAAAGCTGAACCAGATTCTGGCGGAGAATTGCGAACGCTGGATCGGACAGCCGGTTAGCGTCACGGTTTCTTTTGGGGTAGCGGGATTTGATTCACTGGCCGATTTGGGTCAGGCAATCGAGCAGGCGGATAAAGCGATGTACGCGCAGAGGAATCGTGTGCGAAGCGTGAATCGAGTGGTTCAAAAGGGACTCGGCGAACCTGTGTTTTAAGAGAAGTTTCACGCAAAGGCGCAAAAGAGGACGCCAAGTCGCAAAGAATATCAATTCTTTTTTGCGCCTTTGCGTCTTTTCTTTGCGTCTTTGCGTGAAACGATTTTACGGAGCCTCAACGATCAAGTCGCGTCCAAAGGTGAAGTTCGGTTTCTTCCGACCCTTCATGTACTTCGCCGCGGTTTGCGACAGCGACGTGATCAGGATCGGCAGCGCGATAGTTGCATCGCAGGGAACGTAAGCAGTGTGCGCGCCGCGTGCAAGTTTTCCGTAAATCAATCCTTCATCAAACGACACAGCATTCGATCTTCCGCCGGGATGCGGAGCGTCAGTCGAGATCTGGATCGCATACTTATGCCCGTGATGATGCTCCTTCTGCATGAACGACGACACCGCCGCTTGTTGAATGAAACTCTTCGTAGTCCCGCCACCGAGATTAAGGATTCCCGAAACCCGCGCATTCGCCATGACATTCATCATGTCGAGCACATCCTGAATCAGATCGAACATGAAGTTGTTCTTCTTTTCAAAACGCGCCCCGGCGATGCCCACTGCCAGTCCACTGTCAGCAATGGCCGGACAGAAGATCGGCACACGCGCCTTGTAAGCAGAAGTAAGAACACCGTCTTCCGAAGCAATCTCCGCTAACTCTCTACCCAGTAAATGCAAAAACTCGCGCGGCGAATAAGCGCGCGTTTGATCGAGTTGGTTTGTGAAGCCGCCAATCCATTCCTTCGCTTCACGATACTCCTCGTCACTTGCGAGAAGATCCCACATACGACTGATCTGCGCCGACTCCAACTCAGCGTCGGTCATGCTTGGATGTGCCTGAAAGTGATAGCGCCCGAGTGTTTCGTGTAAATCGTGAAAGAGCACTGAACCCGAAAGGACGAGGACATCAACGAAGCGATTCTTGATCACGTACGCCAGCAAACGGCGCATGCCCGCGGGGATCAGAGCTCCGGAAGCTGCGACCATAATGGTCGTGTTATCGCCGAGCATGTCGAGCCAGATGCGATGTGCCTCGGCGAGTTGTCGGCCTCCAAAGCCTGTTCCTTCCATCTTTTCAAGAAGTCCCGCCACGGAACGATCGCGGTCCACTTGTACGGGCCGCGTGGGTGTGGTCAGGTACTTCGATGCTTTTGGTTTTCGTTGAGTGACCATGCAGGTTGTCAACCTCGTCTTGTGATTGTCAATTGCCAATTGCCGATTGCCAATTTGATCAACTGACGATGAACTCTACTTCTTTCAAATCGGCAATCGGCAATCGGCAATTGGCAATATCAATAATCAGTCCGTCTCCGCGAACGAGTCTTGACTCCGTTCACGGCGAGATATGTATAAGCCTCGTAGCGTGATTCGTAGAACTGGGCCAACTCGGCTCCGTCAGCTTCGCTCAGTTCGCCGTCTTTGACGCGTCGATTGATCAAGCGACGAAAACCATCGTGCAGCAGACTGCGTTCGTAGCGTGCGCGCTCGACAGCGGCGCCGACGGTCGTGCCTTTGATCACTTTCTTGATCAGGAAACCCTCTTCGTCGATATGTATATGTGCTTCGTGTGGCGCTCCGAAGAGGTTGTGATTATTTCCCATCACTTCCTGGTATGCGCCGACAAGCAGGAATGCCAAATAGTACGGCTCATCAGGAGTGATAGCGTGAAGTTCCAGCACCTGTTTGACGTCATGCAGATCCACAAACTTGTCGACGATGCCGTCCGAATCGCAGGTTATGTCGCACAACGTCGTGTACTCGGTTGGCGGCTTGTTCAGATGGTGAATCGGAACAATCGGAAACAGTTGATCGAGAGCCCAGTGATCGGGCACCGAACGAAATACAGAGAAGTTAGTCAGGTACTTCGCGCAGAGCAGCCGGCGCAGTTCGCCAAACTCTTCCGACACGTACTTCGCTTGTTGCGCGTATTTGTCTGCGCGCTCGCATACGTCCCAGAAAAGCACTTCGCCTTTCGCGCGATCTTCGAGCGAGATCAAGCCGAGATTGAATAACGTAAACAACTCTTCGCGATGTTCGAGTGCGTCGTGATAGTACTCGCGATAATTCTTGACGGTGATCGATTCACGAAGGTCGCCCAGTTCGATGACAACTTGTGGATCGTCTTCGCCGATTTCGATCGGAGTTATGTCTTCGACTACGGTTTCGATTTCGTCGAGCACGTTCGTTACCAGGATCGCGTGATAAGCAGCCAGGTAGCGACCCGACTCCTGAATGATCGTCGGGTGCGGAACGTTTTCGTCGTCGCATACCTGTTTGATCGTGTAGATGACGTCGTTAGCAAATTCCTGCGCCGTGTAATTCGCGGAAGAGTCGAACGCCGTTCTTGATCCATCGTAATCGACCGCCATGCCACCGCCGACGTCCAGCAGCTCGATCGGAACCTTCATCTGGAAGACCTTGGCGTACACGCGAGCCGCTTCCTTCATCGCATTCTTGATGCGCTTGATGTCGGTGAGTTGCGAACCGATGTGGAAGTGGAGCAGCTTTAACATGTCCATACGATCCGCTTCCTCCAGACGACGGATCACTTCCAAAAGCTCGGTAGTAGTCAGCCCAAACTTTGCGGCCTCGCCGCCGGATTTTTCCCAGCGACCCGAGCCTTTCGAGTAAAGCTTCACACGCATCCCGAGCATTGGCAGCGCGCCTTCGTGACGCTCAACTACGTTGAGAACGTGATCGAGCTCGTTGAGCTTTTCGATCACAATCACGACTTTCTTTCCGACCTTCGCGCCGGCGAATGCGAGTTCGATGAATTCCTCGTCCTTAAAACCGTTGAGGACGAGCAGGCTGTCGCCTGGTTGTTCGAGCGCGAGCGCGGCGTAAAGTTCCGCTTTCGAACCCGCTTCGAGTCCGAAATCGTAACGAGAGCCTTCGCGCAGATATTCCTCGACCACGCTACGTTGCTGGTTTACCTTCATCGGGTAAACACACATGTGCGCGCCCTGGTATTCAAACTCGCGAATAGAGCGACTAAACGCGCGCTGAAGTTTTCTTACTTGAGCTGCGACGAGCTGCGGAAAGCGCAGCAGCACGGGCGTGGTGATACCACGTTTGGCAAGGTCGTCGATGATCTCTTTGAGGTCCGCCGAACGTGGATCTCCTTCGACAGGGCGAACGATAAGGTTTCCCTTGCGGTTAACATCAAAGTAGCCAGCTCCCCAGTTTTCGATTCCATAAGTTTCGAGCGTTTGCTCGATTGCCGTGGTCAATTGGCGGTCTCCTGCCTTAAAAATAAAACGTGAACGAAATGAATGCCTTTAGCTGAAACACAGATGTACATTTTCCGAATCGAGTTGCGGAGTTTGTTGTTTGGGTGGAACGCTTTAGCCGCGCAATGTAACAGAAAACGGCCATGTCGGTCCATAACTTTTTACGGCGCATACATCCACAGATTACACAGATTTTGATTCAAATCTGTGTAATCTGTGGATAAAGTTTCTCCGGCTCCCCTTGACATCGTATCCCCCATAACTATAATGGCAGCTTTTTACGAATTGTCCTTCAATGCCGCACGACTGTTTTCCTAGAGTCGTTAAGCACGCCAAAATACTTCGCACCAAAGACCGCGCCGGGGCGAAGAGCACCCCTAACACTCCCTTAATCTTGCAGGAGATCAAATGAACCCTAAGACTGTCTTGAAATACGCTACCGATCAGGGCGCCAAGTTTGTTTCTGTTCGTTTCACGGATTTGCCCGGATCCTGGCAACACCTTACCTTCCCGATTGCTGAACTCGGCGAAGATCAGTTCGAAGATGGCTTCGGCTTTGACGCCTCTTCGATTCGCGGCTGGGCTGCGATTCACGAGTCAGACATGCTGCTTGTTCCGGACGCTACCCGCTTTTGGATGGATCCGTTTGCGGAACAGCCAACGCTTTGTTTGATCGGCAGCGCCGTCGATCCGATAACAAAGGAAGGATACGCTTTCGATCCACGTTCGGTTGCGCAGCGCGCCGAAAGTTATCTCAAATTTACCGGTCTTGCCGACACCGCTTACTTCGGTCCCGAAGCCGAGTTTTTCGTGTTTGATTCAGTCAAGTTTCATAACGAGCAGCATTCAGCCGGCTTTACTCTCGATTCTGACGAAGGACACTGGAACACCGGTCGCGACGCGAATGAATTTGCCGGATCGAATCTCGGCTACCGCATTCGCCCGAAGGAAGGTTATGTGCCTTGTGCGCCGACAGACTCGCTGACGGATTTGCGGTCTGAAATCTCGCTGACTTTGGGCAAGTGTGGCGTAACAGTTGAATGCCATCACCACGAAGTCGCCACCGCCGGACAGTGTGAAATCGATTTTCGTTATGCCACGATGCTGGGAACGGCAGACAATCTTCAGATATTCAAATATGTAGTTCGCAATACTGCACACCAGTTTGGAAAAACCGCGACGTTTATGCCGAAGCCGTTGTATGGCGATAACGGTTCGGGAATGCACTGTCACCAGTCGTTGTGGAAGAGTGAGAAACCACTCTTCGCAGGCGATGGTTACGCCGGACTTTCAGAGATGGCGAAGTTCTATATTGGTGGATTGCTGAAACACGCCGCCGCAATCGTGGCTTTTGCTGCGCCGACGACGAACAGTTACAAGCGTCTTGTGCCGGGCTTCGAGGCTCCCGTGAATCTCGCGTACTCCGCGCGCAACCGTTCGGCTGCGATTCGTATTCCGATGTTTTCGACGAATCCGAAATTGAAGCGACTGGAGTTTCGTCCACCCGATCCATCGTGCAATGCTTACCTCGCGTTTGCGGCGATGCTGCTTGCAGGACTCGACGGAGTTCAGAATCGAATCGATCCGGGCGATCCGCTCGAGAAGGACATCTACGATCTTTCGCCGGAAGAACTGAAGGATGTGCCGACGCTGCCGGGCTCACTCGACGATTCGCTGAAAGCGCTGGAAGCCGATCACGACTTCCTGCTCAAGGGCGACGTGTTTAGCCCGCAACTGATCGAGCGCTGGATTACGTACAAGCGCGATCGAGAGATCACGCCGCTCCGCATGCGCCCGCATCCGCTCGAGTTCTCGCTGTACTACGACATCTAAAAGGAACAAGCCACGGATGAACACGGATGAATACTGATCAGTCACAATCAGTGTTCATCCGTGGCATTCACGATCTTCCCGATCAGAATGGCCCTCGTCTTTTTCTCGAGCGGTTAGCCAAAGAGCAGCCGCGTGCTCATCAAACCCTCCTCAAGCAACCAGCCTTGCTCGCGGACGTTCTCGCTTTGGCTGCGTGGAGTCCGCTGCTTGCGACAACAATCGAACAAAACCCTGACTATCTCCCGTGGCTGTCGCGCGAGCGCGCCGATCCGCGCGTCAGAACGGCCGACGAATTTAAAGAATCACTCGCTCGTTTCGCTCTCACTAACTCTGCGTTAAATCCACAGGTGTTGCTCGCGCGTTTCCGTCGTCGCGAGCTGTTGCGTACTTACCTCCACGACATCCGACGTTCACAAACTCTGGTTGAGACGATGGAAGAGTTGTCGAACCTTGCGGACGCGATTCTCGACTACGCGCTCAGCCTTGCACGCCAGGATCTCGACAATCGTTACGGCTTGCCACGCAGTGTTGACGATCGCGGCCGCACCGCCACGGCCGAATTTTGTGTGATCGCGCTCGGTAAGCTCGGCTCAATGGAACTGAACTACGCTTCGGACATCGATCTCGTCTTTCTCTATTCAGACGATGGGACCACGTCGGGTACTGGTCAACGAGGTGAGGTTAGTAATCGCGAGTACTTCGTGAAACTCTCGGAGACGATCGCGCGTCTGGTGGGCCAGTCAGGTGGTGAGGGAGCGGCGTATCGCGTCGATCTGCGTCTACGTCCGCACGGTCGCGACGGCGCGCTTGCGTGTTCTCTCAACGAAGCAGTCCGTTATTACACGCATACTGCGCAGGACTGGGAGCGCCAGGCGCTGATTCGCTCTCGAGCCGCAGTCGGCTCGACTGAACTGTTCTCACGTTTCAAAGTCGCTGTGACTCCGGCGATCTTTCGACCAGATGTGTCAGTCACCGGCGCGCTTGCGAGTGTTCGCCTCGCGAAGCAGAAGATTGACCGCAAGGTCGAAAAGAAAAGCGGATTCAACGTAAAACTCGGCCGCGGCGGAATTCGTGAGATCGAGTTTATTGCACAGGCACTTCAGTTGGCCCACGGCGGCCGCGACGATTGGTTACGCGTGCCGCACACGCTCGTCAGTCTGGGTCGTCTGGCCGATCGTGGCTTCATTACGCAAACTGAGCGCAGCGATCTGTCCGATGCTTACTACTTCCTGCGCTACCTGGAACACCGGCTACAGATGGAGCACGGTTTGCAAACGCATACCGTTCCCGAAAGTGAAGACACGCAGCCGCTCATCGCGCGGCGGATGGGATTCGCCGGCACCGCGGATTTTGCTACAGCGTTAAAAGCGCACGCGACACACGTGCGCAACACCTACGATCGACTGTTTGCTGAAGCTGAAGAATCGGGACCGGTAAGTGACGAAAGTTCACAAACGGTCCCTGAGGTGGTAGTCGATAAAGATACTGCCTTGGCGATGTCAGCTGCTCGCGTCTTTGCTCCGCACATGGACCACCGTTCGGAGAGCAGGCTTAAATCGCTTGCGACTCTTCTGCTTGCCATCGCGCGCAAATCATTAAATCCTCATCGCGCCCTGCTCCAGGCTTCCCGGATAGCAGCGTCCCTCGAAAAAACCGAAGGACGCTTCGTGATTTCCGAAACAAATCTCGAGACACTGCTGCAACTCTGCGGTTCGTCGGATTCATTCGCAGAGACGATTGCCGCGAACCCCACTTTGATTGTTTCACTCGGTCCACCGACCGTCGCCTCAGTGAGACGCGACTACCGTGCAATTCTGCGTGCCGCGGTCGATGCCGAGCGCAATTTTCCTGCAGAACTCACGGCACTGCGATTGAAGTGGGCCGAGTTGATGGGCGAGATTGGCGCGCACGACGCAAGGAACGATCTCTCAATCTTCGCTGCTAACAATTTACAAACGGAATTAGCAACGGCGAGCATGAACGTCGCTTATCTCGTCGCGCGGCGCGAGATGGCCCGCCGTTATGGTTCGTTCAGCGGTGGTCCACGCATCGCATTCTACGGACTTGGTCGACTGGGAACAGGGGGGGTCGATTACGGATCAGATCTCGACATTCTGATCACTTACGACTCCCTGGTTCCGTCGCCAATCAAAACGTTGACGCAGGACGAGACCTATTCACGTCTGGTTGAACTCATGATTGCGGCGCTGTCGAGCATTACTAGAGAAGGCTATCTCTATCGCGTCGATATGCGTTTGCGACCGCACGGCAAGAATGGACCACTCGTAACGAGCTCCGAGGGTTTTCTCGATTACCTGAAAGAGGAGAGTGCTCCGTGGGAGTGGCTCGCCTACGTCAAGATGCGTTGTGTCGGTGGCGATCAGGAGCTGGGCAAGATGATCGAGCTGCATGCACGTCATCGCATCCACGCAAACGCCTCGCGAGTCGATCCGAAAGAGTTGAAAGCCGTAACACGTCACGTCAGAGATCGACTTGAAAAAGAGAAGGGAAGTCGTGGTCGAAAGCTTGGGACGGATATTAAATATGGACCAGGCGGAATGCTCGACGTTTACTTTGCGTCGCGATATCTACAACTGCGCGATGAGGTGATGGACGAAGGCGACGACCGTTCGACGTCGTTCACCCTCGAACGTTTGCGTGAAGAAGGCTCTCTAAATGATGAAGATTTTGCGGCGTTGAGTGGGGGGTACAGTTTGTTGCGCTCGATAGACCATAACCTGCGGTTAATTGTGGGCCGCTCGACGCGCCTGCCCGATCCGAATCATCCGACCGCCAAGGATGTGGCAAAGCGTGTCGGCTTTGAGTCTACAGGAGATCTGCAGCAGACATTGACGGATCAAATGACAGCTATACGCGCTGCGTACAAACGTATATTGGGACAGGATTTTCAAGATTGAACAAGATGGACAAGATAAATCCTGTCAATCCTGACTAATCGTGTAAATCCTGTCCAACTAAACCTCAGCCATCAAGCCGTCGCATCAGCGTCAACAGCCTCGAACCAGCAGCGCGTGCACCAGCGACGTGACGCCTTCCGTTCCTCAAGTGAGTAATTGGCGGAGGCAGGCAATCGCTTCACGACTTCCCGCTCTTCATCGCTCAAGTGTTCCCATCGTTTGAGCCCGCGTTTCTCGCATCGCGGGCAACTGCCCTGTGACTTCATGTTAAATAATTCTTACCCAATGAACTTAGATATTTACTACCAAACTGTCCTCGTGTAACTTAGCAATAGCGACGCAGGAAACCAAATCGTTTCCTGCACGCATCAACGTCCTGGAGAAACGGTTAACGGAGATTAAATGTTTCGAATCAAGGCTTCTTACGCGGATCAACTGGAACTACGAACCACCCTCGAAAAGGCACGGGAGTTTTTTGGCGAGCTCCGTAATTTTGCGGACTTAATGCCCGGCATCGAAGGGATTCGCAAGGAAGCCGGCGGCATCATGCGTTGGATGGTCCGCGCTGACGTACCGATTATAGGTGCTGTCCACGCGGCATTTACTGTGGAGAAAACTGAGGATTCTCCAGAACGCCTAGAATGGTCACCGGCCCGCTCCGAAGCCAAGAACTACCTCCGTTATGCGGCAGCGTTTGAAGAACGCGGCCAGAAGGTTTTGATTCGTATCGTCCAGCACGTCGAGCTACGCCGCAAACACGCGATGGAACTTCATCGTCTCGCAATCCTCGTCGGTGAGGGCAGAATCAGCGCCGAAATGCAAAAACGCGTCCGAGAGATGATCAAAACATTCCTCGAACGCGCCCGCGTGAAACTGGAAGAAGAATCCACAGATTACACAGATACCCTGGCTAATGAATCTGCGTAATCTGTGGATTAGTTTTCTTTTTTCCTACCGTAACTGATTAAATTCGCGAAGAAGCGGTAGCCTCCCGGCAGACCCGCGCGCAGTTGTCTGTACCAAACGTAACTCGTGTAGATGTAATTTCCGCGGCCGTAAGGCGCCACCAGCAAGCCGCCTTTTAGCGGTGGCTCGCCTTTGTCGTTTGTCGAGAGGACCGCGGTGTAGCGCGGGTCCCACTCACGCGGAAAGTAGAGTCCGCGTTCCTGAACCCAATTCGCGAAGTCCTGTTGCGTGATCTTGTTTGGGAAGTTGAGCAACGGATGCTTCGGCGCGAGGAATGTTACCCGAGCATCTTCTTCTGTCACGCGGTCGTCATCGATGATGATTGGATACGGCGCAAGCTGCGGACGCCCGCGTTGCTCATTTGGATTCCACTCATTAGTGCGATGATAGAAGACGAGCAGCGTGCCTCCGTCTTCCACAAACTTCAGCAGACGATTATTTACCGGGATCAGATCCTGATGTGCTTCGTAACCTCGATTGTCGATGATGATCGTATTGAACGACGAAAGATCTCCCTTCGCAATCTCGTCAACTGTCAGTTGCTTTGACTCAACTCCCAACGCCGCGAGCGCACGCTCGATTGTTCGATCGTAACTGGGCAGATAACCGACTCGTCTTCCGCTGGCAACTATTGCGTTAGCGTAGACAAGCGGAACAGTTCTCTTCGCGATTGGTTCTTTCGGAACCGGCAAATCCACTGTGACGTCGATGTTCGTTCCCTGAATCTGCCCAGTGAGCGGCAGCGGTCGGACCACGAAGTTGGTGGTATCAGTCTGATCCGGTCGAAGTGTTATTTCGCGTCCGGTTTCCAGCGTTTGCCCGCTAACGCGCAACAGCCCCTTAAACTCAGAATTGAGATGGTTCTTTAACGTGATTCTGAAATCGATTGGCTTCGGGAATGTAGCTGGCGTGGTGACGTAGGGTGACGGCTCGACACTCACAATCTCAACCGCGGGCGCGACATCTCTGCGCACTTCCTTGTTAACAGTGAATGAGACACCTTCGATCATTAGCTCAGCTTCTACACGTAGTGGCTCGCCAAAGAGCCGCCCATCATAAAGATGCTCTGACGACGGCACACTCAGGCTCGCAGTCTTCGGTGTCGGCACTTTAACTTCAGCAGCGGTATCAGTCCCGGGCAACATCTTGTCCGCAGTGTTGAGCTTTGTTTCGACGCCGAGTCCGCGAAACTTCAGTTGCTTGACTTGAATCTCGGCGATGCCTGCGTTGCTGAGGACCACTCCAAGTTGAGCTTCTTCACCGGGTACAAGAGCTGAGTTTTCTGAACCCATCGTTATCGAGGCGCCGGAAGCCGCCACGAGTGCTTTATCAAGCCGAGACGCCATCAGTCTGAATCGTTGTGGGTCGATATCGAAAACTTCTTTTGGTTCGGTGAAGACACCGCGCCGCTTTGCGCTCAGCAGCGACACGAGCAGCTCGAGTTGACGATCGGTGAACTCTGTCAGCGCTTTGTTTTCGATCGTCGGTGAGGCCAGCTTTGACGCGACGGCTTCGGGCAAAGTCAGTCCGTCAACGGGTGTCTTGGCGTTTGCCGGAAGCGGCGGTGTGTTCGGACCTTGTTTGACGAGCGTGTAACGAATCTGACGAGCACCGCCCGCAGGAACTGTCTTGGGCCATGGACCTTGAGTGGCGTGTTTTTGTAGTCCGGCAAGTGCTTGTTGAGCGTAAGTTATTCCGCGAACCGGATCGGTTTCGTTTGGATCGAGAGTGACGACTTGCGCTCCGGCGACAGCCTCGCCACGGGAACGCACGAACAATCGTTGCACCTGCCATGTTCCCGCTTGTGCAAGTTGCTCGGGAAACTGTTTTGGATCGGCGGCGGCATCGAATGCCTGGAGGATTGTTCGTCCGGTGGCCTGGTGATGTCCGTGACCGCTCGTGGTGTCGTGATTTGTAATGATGACATCCGGACGAAGCAGACGGATCTGCAGCACCATGCGCCGGAGAACCTCTTTCTCACCCCAGGCGCGAAAAGTTTCTTCAGCAGACTTCGAAAAACCAAAATCGCGAAAGCCGAGGAAGTGTGGTTCCGAGCCCTGCACTTCAGCAGCCGCCATTGTTTCGCGAGCACGAATCACGCCGAGCTCTTCGTAGAGTTCTGGGCCAACGGCGTTCTGGCCGCCTTCACCAAAAGTTGAAAAAAGCGAGACTGTGTGGACTCCGTATTTGCGACGCAGGATCGTGAGCGTGCTTCCGTCTTCGTCATCAGGATGAGCCGCGACACACATCACCGTCCACGGGTTTGTGAGGTCGAGCAGCGCCTGGTTCAGCGCTGCTTTGTCAACCTCCGAACGCACCGGTGGAACAAACGCCAGCAGTGCAATGAATAAAACTAACCACAGATTACGCAGATTCTTAAACGGATTCATCCCTGTGCGTTCCTTTGCGCCTTTGCGTCTTCCTTTGCGCCTTTGCGTGAAATTCTTCTTAACCCCGCATGCGCTCCAAACGTCCCGCAACCACCATGCTGATCGAAATAATCACAATCAAAACTACCCCATAAGCAGCCGCTGATCCGAGATTGAAATCCCGCAACTCAGATGCAATCGCAATTGAAATGGGTCGATTTGCGGGCACAAACACCAGCACCGAAGCCACATATTCGCCCAACGCGATCACAAATGCCAGCAGGGTACCCGCGACCGCACCTGGCCACACGAGCGGGAGAGTGACCCGCATGAATCGCTGCCACGCGCGGGCGCCGAGGGAACCCGCCGCTTCCTCAAGTGTCGGATCCACTTGTTCCATGCTGGCCTGGAGTGCGCGTACAACGAGCGGCATAAAGCGCAGAAAGTAAACTACCGGCAGTATCCAGAACGTTCCGACAAGCACGAAAGAACCCAGCAACCAACTCGGTCCTCCATAAGCTTCAGCCACCGAAACGGCGACAACGGTTCCCGGCAATGCCCACGGAATCAAAACCAGCAACGACAAAAGTCTGCGCCATCCCTCACCAACGAACTTGCTGGTCTCCCGGTGTCTTCGTAACACTGTGACGATGCAAAAGCTCCACAACAATGCCGCCAGCGCCGCAATTGCCGACATCGTAAGGCTGTTGAAAAAGACTTCGGCCGCGTAGGTGTCGCTAAAGATGCGTTGGTAATTTGCCACCGTGTAAGCGGACGGCAAAGTCTGCGTGGTCCACGATCCTTCCTGCGCGAAACTGACTAGAAACAATGTCGCCACGGGCAACACCAGAATCACTGCGAACGCGACTGCTACGACCGTTGCCAGCAGGCGTACAGCACCGCTCGAGATACTTACGCGACGGCGTGGCGCGCCCTTCATCGCGGCCGCTGCAAACTTTCGCGTTCCTTCGTAGCGTTGAAAGATTATTAGCGCGCCGAGAGAGATGATCGCGAGAATGACCGTCTCGGTGATAGCCATCACGAGGTCTCCACGCTGTCTCGCCGTGAAGATCTCGAGTGTCAAAACACGCACGTCTCCGCCAAACAGTAACGGTGCACTAAACGACGCCATCGAGGTCATGAACGTCAGGAGTGCAGCGGCAACGAGTGAAGGCGTGAGTTGTGGCAACAAGACGCGCCTAAGAACTGTGGTCCGCGATGCTCCGAGAACTCGTGCTGCTTCAGCGAGACTCGCGTCGATCCGGCGCAGGCCGGCGCCGGTGAGCACGTAGAAGAACGGGTACATCGTGTAAGTGTGAAACAGCAGAAGCGCCCCCCAGCCGCGCAACCGCCACGGCGGTTCTGCGAGTCCGAAGAGATTCTGAATGGCGTGGGCCAGGATACCGGTTTCGCCGCATAGAAAAATGAAAGCCACTGTGCCGACGAGTGGTGGCAGAACTAATGGGAGGGCTGCGAGAGCGGCGAAGAACCGGCGGGCCGGAAAGTCGAAGCGCTCGAAAAGGAAGGCGAGTGGAACGCCGACGAGGGCACAGAACACGACAGTGCCTACCGAAAGTCCGAGACTGCTCACAATCGCTTCAATGACGATTCGCTGCGAGAGTATTTCGCGGTAGTTCGCGAGCGTCCAACTTCCGCCACGTTGAAACGACGTCATCACCACTGCGAGATTTGGATAGATCACTCCGTACAACAGCACCACAGCCGTGACCAAAAGCAGGGCCACAGATCTCCACGGATGCAGACGGATTTTTTTCTTCACTTTAGAACGGTCAGGTGATCCGGGGAGAGGATCACGCGGCATGGCTGGTTTACTTCGAGACCGTCAGTGCGCAACACGAGCGCTTCGAGCAATAATCCGTTTGCGTCCACGCGCACGGTTGACGTTGCTCCTGCGAAAACGATCTCGCGGATGTGGCCCGATAGGGAATTTTCGCCGCCGTTACCATTCAATTGAACGTGCTCGGGTCTGATTGCGAGATAGACTGCTTTATTCAACGGCGCGAGATCGTTGTGCTTAACCGGCAGATGCAGTGTGTGTTCGCCTTCCAGCGTCTTGAATTCTCCATCACTCGTCTTACTCGAACTCAAACGCATCGCTTTGATCAGGTTGTTTCTTCCCAGAAAACTCGCGACTGCGATCTCCGACGGTTGTTCGTATAGCTCGCGCGGGCGACCTGTTTGCATGAGTTTTCCACCGACCATTACGCTGATGCGATCGCAGAGGGCAAACGCTTCTTCCTGATCGTGTGTGACGTAGACAGCCGTGAGACCGAGACGTGTGACCAGTTCGCGCAACTCGCTGCGTGTTTCTTCACGAAGTGAGACGTCGAGATTCGAGAGTGGTTCGTCAAACAACAACAGTGCCGGCTCAATCGCGATCGCGCGTGCGATCGCGACGCGCTGTTGCTGACCGCCGGAAAGCTCGTCCATCGCACGTTTCTCATAACCGGGAAGCTGGACCAGTTCGAGCGCGCTCGTGACGCGCGCTTTCATCTCGTCTTTCGTCTTGTGACGTGCACGCAGTCCGAAGGCGACGTTTTCAAACACGTTGAGATGCGGGAAGAGAGCGTAGTTCTGAAAGACCATGCCGAAGCCGCGGCGTTCGGGCGGAAGGTTTGTGATGTCGGTGTTTTGAAACTCGATCGAGCCCCCGTTGGGTTTCTCGAGACCCGCGATCATACGCAGAGTCGTAGTCTTGCCACAGCCTGATGGACCAAGCAATCCGAAGAACTCGCCCTGATTGACGTCCAGAGAGACGTCCGCAACCGCGCGCGTCGTTCCGAAGGTTCGAGAGAGATTTTTTAACGAAAGAAAAGCCATTTACAGGATTTACAAGATGTAAATAGGATTAACCGGATGATCTTGTAAATCATGAAAAATCCTGTCAATCCTGTCTAATGTTTTTTGATTTCGGTATCCCAGTATCTTAACCAATCATTCCCATTCTTGCGCAAGAGGTCCCAGTCGAGAGGCATGCGAGTGAATGGCTCGTTCATCCACGACGGCAGTTGAGAGCGATCGAGATCGGTCCGCACCGGGATGCGGTAATACTTGTGGGCCGCGTAAGCCAGGCTCTCGGGCGTCGTCACAAACTCATAAAATCGTTTTGCTTCTTCCGCGTTTGGTCCACCACGAATGATCGCAATACCGTCGATGATGACAGGCGTGCCACTAGCCGGTATCGCATATCCCACCGGAAAGTTTTTCTGCTCTTTGTAAAGTCGAACGTCGGGCATGTTGTAAAGCGTGATCAAGCCTTCGCGCCGTCCGAGCTTCTGCATCAGGAGCGTACCGTCGGCGGTATATTCGTGAACGTTCGCATCGAGCCTACGCAGCCAGTCGTAGCCCTTATCCGTTGAGCCCGTGTCTTTGTAAAACCGCCAGATCATCGCGCCGAAGATCACGCGCATCGTGTCCGATGGATTTGGGTTGCGAATCAGGATCTTGTCGCGCCACTTCGGATCGAGAACGTCGTCCCAGTCATGTGGCGCCTCTTCGGGTTTGAGGGCCTCGCTGTTGTAAGCAATTACCTGCGGCGTCTCGTAAGTGCCGTACCAGCGGTCCCCCGCGTCGCGTGATGATGTGGGAACTTTGTCTACCCACGTTGGGCGAAACTCGAGCAGTAGATTCTCTTCAGCAGCGGTCTGAAAAGTCATGTGGGACGCGCCCCACCAGAGATCGCCCTGCGGCCGGTTTCGTTCAACGCGTACACGTTCCAGAATCTCGCGCGAGCCCATGTCGAGAAACTGGACGTCGGCGTCCGGATATTGCTGTTTGTAGCGCGCGATGAAGTCCTTGAGGAGATCCTGACCGTGTGGCGTGTAGATCAGGAGCCGGTTTTTATTACCGGCGCCCGGACGACAGGAAAGTAGCAACGCAATTGCGATAATTGCGCAGGCCAGCGAAAACAGCTTGAGTCGCATCAAAATGCATGCTATCACGTTTAGGTGTAAACGATGACGACTCTCAAACGCAGAATCATTAGGGCTGGTGGCTGGGGCATAGCGAAGCGCCTCATCAAACCAATTCCGATTATTGGGTCGATTTTTGCTGTTGGCCTGGCTGGTTACGAGATCAAAAAGAAGGGCCTGCTACCGGGCGCCGTTCATGTCGGCCTTGACGTGACTCCCGTCGTCGGTACTGCCAAAGGAGTGGTCGAACTCTTCACCGGCGACCTCATTCCCGATAAATCCGATCGACAAAAATCCGTGACATCTGTGGTTACGAAGCGCTGATCGGCGGTCGTTCGAGGAAGGGCCGCGTCTGTTCGTACGCGTGGCTTAGCTTGAATAGCATCGGCTCGGACCAGTATGGCCCAATCAGTTGAAATCCGATCGGCAGACGCCCCGACGACAGACCACAAGGCACGCTGATGCCGGGCACACCCGCCAGATTCGCCGTCACGGTGTAAATATCGTTCAAGTACATTGCGAGGGGATCGTCAACCTTTTCGCCGATGGCAAATGCGGGGGTTGGCGATGTGGGTGTGATGATGGCGTCGCAGCTTTCAAACGCCTTGAGGAAGTCGTTCTTGATCAGCGTGCGCACCTGCTGGGCTTTGCGATAGTAGGCGTCGTAATAGCCTGCGGAAAGCACGTAAGTACCGAGCATGATGCGTCGCTTTACTTCTGGTCCAAATCCTTCTTCGCGAGTCTTGCGATACATCTGCCGCAACTCGGGTGCATCTTCCGCACGGAATCCATAGCGAACACCATCGAAGCGCGCGAGGTTCGAAGAAGCTTCAGCGGTGGCGATGATGTAGTAGACAGCAATCGCAGAGCCCGCATTCGGCAGTTCGACATCGACAATCTCAGCACCAAGCTCGCGATAGACGTCGACCACGGTTTCCACCGATTGTTTCACTTCGTCATCGAGACCTTTGCCGAACAGTGTGCGTGGAAATCCGAGACGCGCGCCTTTTACATCGCCGGTCAGGGACGCGGTGTAATCGGGAACGGGAACGTCCGCAGTAGTTGAATCGTGACTGTCGCGTCCGGCAATTATGCCGAGCACGCGTGCCACGTCTTCGACCTCGCGTGCAAAGATGCCGATTTGATCGAGCGAAGACGCAAACGCGACGAGACCGTAACGAGAGTTGCGACCGTAAGTCGGTTTCAAACCGACCACGCCGCAGAGTGAAGCGGGTTGTCGCACTGAGCCGCCGGTATCTGAGCCAAGTGCGAGGGGAACGATTCCGGCAGCAACCGCGGCAGCGGAACCTCCCGACGAACCACCCGAAACGCGTGTCGTGTCCCACGGATTCCGCACTGGTCCAAAGGCGGAGTTTTCATTTGACGAGCCCATCGCAAACTCGTCGCAGTTTGTTTTCCCAATGATGACCGCACCGGCGTTTGCTAGTCGTTCAATGACGGTCGCGTTATAAGGCGGATGATAATCACCGAGAATCTTCGAGCCACACGACGCCTGCAAACCCTTGACGCAAATATTGTCCTTGACGGCAATCGGAATCCCGGCCAACGCACCGGTATGACCACTCTGCTCAATCTCCCCCACACGCTGCAACGCCCCCTCACGATCGATCTCGAGAAACGCGTTGAGAGTCTCGTTCAGCTTCTCAGCGGCGGCGATTGAAAATTCAACAGTTTGACGCGACATGAGTTTTATCTTGTTACATCTTGTAAATCATGTGAAATTCGATCATAGAACCTTCGGCACGCGGAAGTGTCCCGACGCCGGATCCGGTGCTTCGGCCAGCGCTACCTTCTGGCCAAGCGAGCCTGCAATCTCGTCCGCACGTGAGGTATCAGTCTTTTCGCCTTCGGGGGTTAGACCGCCGAGCGCCGGTTCGACGTTACTGGTATCAATCTCATTGAGTTGTTCGACGTAGCTGACAATCTCCGCTATCTGTGAACCGAAGGTTTTGAGCTCTTCCTCAGCCAGTTCCAGGTGGGCCAGTTGCGCAACCTTTTCGATGTCCGATTGATTGATAGGCATGTTTTAATCTTTGTGTCTCAATGAAAGTAAAGCAGTCTTCAAGAATTTCTTACGCAGCTCTTTATCATGAATCGCGTTAGCCGCCGACCATAATTCGAGCGGCACTTCGTTGTCGAGCAACTCGTCGCGTTCGGCAGGCTGTTCCGCGGGTGGTTTCACGATCTTAGAATCGACGACGAAATCCAGCGCGCCGACGAGTGGTTTTCCGAGGATTGAATTAACTCGGAAAAGAAGCTGTCCTCTCATGGAGTGCAACTGCTTTTGCCAGATCGCGTCCGCGACTGCGATTGTCAGCGTTCGATCTTCGAGTTTCAACGGCACAGCGTGTTCTTTCAAACCATTACCTGCCGCATGCTTCCACGCCGCAATGGCTGCGGCTTCGGCGACCTCTGGCGAGTCGCCCGCGGCACGCAACACTCCCGGTAACGATTTGATCAACTGATTCATGTTTATGCTATAGACTAATCATGAAAGAAAACGCAAATCATCTCCGCGAAAAACTGGTGCTTGCGTCAGGCAGTCCACGGCGTGCGGAAATACTGGAGCGCGCGGGCTGGCCGCACGAAATTATCGTCGCCGGGATTGATGAAACATTGTTACCAAACGAAGAAGCGGCAGCTTATGTGCAACGACTCGCGCGCTCAAAGGCGGAGAAGGTTGCGAGTGGTTTGGACCACGGGTTGGTGCTTGGCGCGGACACAACCGTTGTCGTCGCAAACCAGATCCTCGGGCAACCGGTTGACGAAGCAGACGCTGTCAGAATGCTGAATTTATTGAATGCAAAGTGGCACGATGTTCTGACTGGCGTGGCGGTCGTGCGTGTTGGTGGTGAGACCCGCGTTGCTTACGAAACCACGCGTGTGCGCTTTGGGGAGATGAGCGACGAAGAGATCAATTGGTACATCGGCACGGGCGAGCCGTTCGGCAAAGCGGGTGCGTACGGCATACAGGGGAAAGCGTCGCTCTTCATCGAAGAGATCGAGGGCGACTACTTCAACATCATGGGATTGCCGATCAGGTTAGTTTATGAATTATCCGCGTAAATCTGTGGCTAAAAAAGGACTGTTCCGCCATCAACGTTGATGGCCTGGCCGTTGATACCGCGGCCTTCATCTGAAGCAAGCAACAACGCTAAAGCTGCAACTTCTTCTGATGTCACCAGTCGGTTCTGTGGGCTCATCTTTTTAATTACATCCAGAGCTTCGTCGGCAGTGCGTCCGGTTCGCGACGTGATTCGCTCGACGCCACGCGACGTCATTTCGGTATCGACATAACCGGGACAGATCGCGTTGACGGTGATTCCTGATGTGGCGACTTCGAGCGCGATCGAACGCGTGAGACCCAAAACACCGTGCTTCGATGCGGAATACGCGGCGATGTAAGGCGCGCCGGTTTTCCCTGCGATGGAAGCGATGTTTATTACACGCCCCCAACCTTTCTTCAACATCGCAGGCAGTGCGGCACGCGTGCAGTAGAAAGTGCCGGAGAGATTGATCGAGAGGTGACGGTGCCAGAGCTCGTCGGTGGTGTTGACGAGTGTTGCGCTTTCTGCGATACCGGCGTTATTCACGAGGATGTCGATATCGCCGATTTCGCCGAACATTCGTGCGACGCTATGCGGATCGCCAACATCGCAGACGAGCGCGATGGCGCCGTTGCCGATCTCAGTGGCGACTTGTTCCACTTGCTCAGCCGTTCGTGCCGCCACGACGATGCGGATGTTCTCGCGTGCGAATGCGACTGCGATCGCGCGCCCGATGCCACGACCCCCACCAGTTATTAGTGCTGTTTTAGCCACGGATGACACGGATTTGTTTACGGATTAGTGTCCAGTAAATTTGGGTTCGCGTTTTTCCAGGAACGCGTGAACGCCTTCGTGACCGTCGTCAGACTCAAAGCAACGCAATTGTGCTTCAGTTTCATAACGAAGCATCTCTTCAAGGTCCTCCGCCTGACTCATATAGACCGCGTGTTTCGCTGCTGCAAGTGCGATGGGTGGCGCTGCTCGTAAACGTTGGGCCAGTTGCATGGTTGCACTTTCCAACTCTTCCGGCGCCACAACCTGATTGACGATTCCCCATCGAGCAGCTTCGGCGGCATTGATTGCTTCACCGAGAAAAAACATCTCGCACGCTTTGTTTGGCGTGACGAGACGCGGCAGGAAGTAAGTTCCGCCCCAGTCCGGATGAAGCCCGACTTTTGCAAACGACTGGCTGAACGTTGCGGTGTTTGCCGCGATGCGGAGATCACATGCTAATGCAAGATTGCATCCCGCGCCCGATGCTGGACCATTGATCGCCGCGATCACCGGTTTCGTCATCTGCCGAATTGCCAGGATCACGCGCTTTCCCGCACCCAGTATCCGCGAGAACTCTTCCGCGTCGCGACGTTGCATCAACTCAGCCATGAACGCGATGTCGCCACCGGCACAAAATGCTCGACCCGCGCCAGTGATGATTACTACGCGAGTACTGCGATCGCTTCCGGCGTGCTCGAGTGCTTCAGCCAGATCGCGTCGCATGTGACCGATGAAGGCGTTCAGTTTATCTGGACGATTCAGCGTGATCGTCGCGATACCGTCAGCCTCGGTGACTTGAATGTGTTCGGACATTCTAGCGTCCCTTAAACTCAGGCTTGCGCTTGTTCACGTAAGCATCAAGCCCTTCTTTCGCATCCTCTGACTGGAAGAGTTGTTGCTGTAGTTCTCGTTCGAGTGCGAGGGCGGATTCAAACGGAATTTCAGACCCCGTTTGTACCGCGCGTTTGATGCGACCCACCGCCTGCGCGGCTTTGTTTGGCGTGGTGAATTGGCGCGCGTAATCATGGACCATTCCAGCAAAACTTTCGTAAGTTTCAGCTTCGAAGACCTGGTTCAGGATGCCAAGTTCCAGTCCGCGCTCGAAATCGAACAACTGTCCAGTGGTCATCAACTCAATCGCTTTCGACTTGCCAACAATTCGCACCAGACGCTGTGTGCCACCGGTTCCCGGCAACACACCAAGTCCTACCTCCGGTAATCCTAACTTTCCAGCGCCCTTGCGTGCGACCCGAATGTCGGCTGCCATCGCGACTTCAAGTCCTCCCCCAACACAGTGACCATTGATCGCTGCGATCACGAGTTTCGGTGTTTGTTCCAGACGGTTGAGCGTCTCGTTGGCGTGAAGACAGAAGTAATACTTGAAGGCCGGCGTCACGTTTGCAAGCATTTGGATGTCGGCGCCCGCGCAGAAAAACTTCTCGCCCTTGCCTGTGATCACAATGACCTGAACAGCTTCGTCCATCCGCGCATCGAGAATCGCACTATCGAGCTGTAGCATCATTTCATAGCTGTAGGTGTTCGCTGGCGGATCGTTGAGCGTGATGACGGCGATGCCATCGCGAGTTGCGTAATCGAGTTTTTCCATCTGTGTTATCCGTGGCTCCAAACGCTCGGGCTCTCTGACGGTATAGGTACACCATGACACATCCCGTTGGGCAGAAACCCATTCAGGAAAAGCTTCATAACATTGCCGGCCAAATCAGAGACATTGAGTTTGCCCTGCGGATCGTACCAGTTGTAAATCCAATTCATCATTCCGAACAGCGCGTAGGTTGCGACCGTCAGTTCGATTGGTTCTTTGTTCTCCTGGCTCTCCTGGACCTCGCGCAGAATCAGACGTGCGAGTTTTGTATATTTATCTTTGCGTGTTGAGACGTGAGTATACAAATCGCCACGCAGAGACTCCGCTTCGTGCGAGAGTACCTTCATTTCCGACATGTTTGCGGCGAAGAATGAGAGATGGTTCTCGATAAAGATCCCGAGTTTGGCGATTGGATCTTCGACGCCCTCAAGGCGCTGTTCCAGCCTTTCAAGCACACGCCCGAAGCAGTTGTCCTGGATCAGGAACAGTAATTCTTCTTTCGATTTGCAGTAGTGATACAGACCAGCGAGACTGACATTCGTGGCGCGCGAAATATCACGCATCGAAGTCGAGTGATAATTCTTCTCGGCGAAGATGCGTGCGGCGGTGCGAAGAATGAATTCCAGTTTCTGATCGTATCTAGACATAAGATCGGTTTTTAGCCGCGGATAAACGCGGATTTTCGCTGATCTGCGTTTATCCGCGTAAATCCGCGGCTAAAATTCTTCATAGCCTGACGTATTCAAATTCAAATGGCTTACCTTTAATCCCAGCAGCCGGTGGTGCGATCCAGTTGGCAATCTTGCCTGGCTCGTACACGGGATGCATCAGGCTGCGCACGTACTCGCGATCTTCGAGCGTCGGTAGCCATTCAGATTCGTGCTGCTCAAACTCTTCACGCGAGATCAAGTTTCCCTGCAAATCGAACGTGTGCCCGGCGTACTCACCAACGTGCCGGTGAAAACGCGGGTGCGGAAGATAGAGACGTTCACTCGCACCTTCTTCTGCAAGCACCTTGTTCCAACGTGCCAGGCCTTTCTCACAGTCTTTGACATACTCACCACGTAACACCTCGTTCAACGCATTTCGCAATCCAACTTCGCGCGTCTTGAGTTGACCATCTTCGACGACTGTCATTGTGAAAGTTTGATCTGTGGCAAGGTGATCCGTGTACTGATCCTGTTCTTTGTAACGACCTTTCAAACCTGCGGCAAAGAAGTCAGCGGAATTTGAACTGATCTCGCCGCCAAAGAGATCGAGCGAATAACTGAACCAGAAGTTGATGTACTTCTGAATGATGTCGAGCGGAATGCCGCCGTGCTCACGCACGTCACCTTCCTTCATCAGTTGTGCCGTGCGACGGCAAACGCGACCCAGACCCGTGTCGCCGACAAACATGTGATGCGCTTCTTCGGTGAGCATGAATTTGCACGTACGTGCAAGCGGCTCGAAGCCCGATTCCGCGAGAGCGGAGAGCTGATACTTGCCATCGCGATCGGTAAACATCGTGAAAGCGAAGAAGTTGAGCCAATCGTCGCATGGCTGATTGAACGCTTCGAGAATGCGAGGCTTATCGGGATTGCCACTACGACGCTGCAGCAAGTCGTCTGCTTCGTCGCGTCCATCGCGTCCGAAGTAACCGTGCAGCAGATAGACCATGGCCCAAAGATGCCGGCCTTCTTCGACGTTCACTTGAAACAGATTGCGCAGATCGTAAAGCGATGGGCATGTCTTGCCGAGCTGTCGTTGCTGTTCGACTGACGCGGGCTCAGTATCGCCTTGCGTCACGATGATTCTGCGCAACGCATTGCGAAACTCGCCGGGCACTTCCTGATAGGCAGGCCGTCCGAAGTTGTCGCCGAAACCGACGGTGGCGTCCGGCTGCGCTGGTTCGAGAAAGATGCCCCAGCGATACTCGGGCATCTTCACGTAATCGAAGTGAGCCCAGCCTTCCGAGCCGACGTCGATTGCTGTGCGCAGCCACACATCTTTCTCCTGAAAACCCTCAGGCCCCATCTCACACCACCAATCGAGATAGTTTGGCAGCCACTTTTCCAGCGCCCGCTGAAGCTTCTTGTCTTCGGATAGATTAACGTTGTTAGGAATGCGATCGTAAAGGTTCATAGTAAATACCATCCACAGATTACGCAGATTTTCTGTGTAATCTGTGGACTGCCTTAGGTCCTCTTGTAATCAAATTCCGCTTTTGTGGGCTTGCCGTAGTTGGTTAAGGCGCCCTTTTCGCCGACCGCGTTGGGACGTTGGAAGATCCAGTTTTGCCAGGCGGTCAGACGGCCGTAAATCTTTGTGTCCATAGTTTCCGGGCCGGCGAAACGAAGCGAAGCTTCCATGCCGGTAAGTGCGTCGGGCGACAACGATGTGCGTTCTTCGATGGCGACGCGGATCTCGTCTTCCCAGTCGAGATCGTCGGGAGCAAAAGTGATCAGCCCGAGCTCCTCGGCTTCTTCGGTGTCGAAAGACTTCTTATCTCCGAAAACTTCATCGAGCTTTTCGGGCTCGGCCAGGAAACGTGACTGCATGCGCGTTAGACCATTACTCATCAGAAACGCGCCGGCGTTCATTTCAGAAACGGCGATCGAAGTTTGTGACGCGTCGGGATCGTTGAGCATGTAACTGCGATCGGATGCGAGTAGCAGTTCGAGCAGATTTCCTGCGAAACAACTACCGGGCTCGACGATGGTAAAGAAACTCTTCGCGGTCAGATCGAGACGTCGCAGCACGCGAGCCATGTGCAGCACGATTTCGCGTACGAGCCAGTGATCATGATTGGCCGCCAGTGTCTGATCTATTGCCAACACGTCTTCAGCCTTACCTTTAGTGCGGATGCAGACCAGACCAATCAACGGTTCATTCACGCGGAGATGAAGGATCGCGTCGTCGAGTTCGCGATAAGCTTGCAGCGGCCAGTACGCATCACCGAGCTCGTAAATCTCATCTGCTGTTGTTGGTTGTGGGCCTTCAGGCGCGTGAATCGTCAAATCTGCGTAACGCTGTTCGCGATTCAGTTTGAGCTTCACGTGTTTGTAATCGCGAGAGTTGTCGGTCGTCTCAAACTGAACTGGATTGAGTTTGATGCCTTTTTCCGACGACGACGTACCCGCTAACTGCCCCACGCGCGCATCGATCGACTCCTGAAACTTGCTCGTCGGGAAGTAGCCGTCAATCAGTCCCCATTCCTTCGCACGTTTTCCTTTCAAGCCTTCGGCAAGCGTCGAGAAAACGTCAGCGCGATCGCGTCGCACTTTTCTTTTATCGACAAGACGCGTCAAACCACCGGTTCCAGGCAACACACCGAGCAGAGGAACTTCCGGCAACGAGACCGCGGAGTTGCCGTCGTCGACGAGATAAATTTCATCGCAGGCAATCGCCAACTCATATCCGCCACCTGACGCAGTTCCATTCAACGCCGCAATGTAACGACGGCCTGAGTGTTTCGAATCGTCTTCAATTGCACAGCGCGTCTCGTTGGTGAACTTGCAGAAGTTGACCTTGAACGCATGCGACGAGGTGCCGAGCATGTAGATGTTTGCGCCCGCGCAGAAGATCCGAGGCTTCAGACTCGTGACGACGACAACGCGAACCTCCGGATGCTCGAAGCGAAGTCGCTGGATCGCGTCTGCCAGTTCGATATCGACGCCGAGGTCGTACGAATTCAGTTTGAGCTTGTAGCCGTCAGCGAGCGTCTCGTCTTCCTGGACGTCCATCGAGAGCGTGGCTACCGGACCATCGATCCCGAGTCTCCAGTGTTTGTATTGCTCAGGCGATGTTTGGAACAAGATTTCAGAATTTAACATGATTAACAAATTTCTGGTTCGAACGTTCGTTCGGATATTAGACGAGGTGCGCTTGGAGGTCAAATCTCCGTGCATAGCTTGACAGCCCAGCCCGATGGCGCGTAGGGTTTCAGACTTCCGACCATCCGGCCTCAGCTTTGGAGGCGAATCTGTTCTGGTGAACGGCGCGGTCTTCAAAACCGTTAGTGAGACCGTGAGAGCGGGCTCAGGTAGGTTCGATTCCTACACGCCTCCGCCAGGCAAGGAGTCGGCGTAAGTAGTTCTTTTACAAGGAAATTCCTCACATGATTAGAGATTGGGTTGAGCTGAATATGACACCCGGCATCGGTCCTCGCGCCGCTGCCAAACTCCTCGAGCGTTTTGGTTCTGCCGAGGCGGTCTATAAGGCAACACGAGCCGAGTTGGAGCAGTTGCGACTGCCGCCTGAGGCAGTAGATACAATCATCTCCCGCGACTTGCTCTCTCGCGCTGAAGCCGAGATTTTTGCGGTCAAGAAGCTCGGCGGCGAAATCCTTTTGTTGGACGACGGGGTTTATCCCTCACCTTTACGAGAGATCTACGACCCGCCTATTGTCCTGTATGTTAAAGGCGCATGGTCAGATTGTTTGGATCGACCCTGTATCGGTGTGGTAGGGTCGAGGAGGTGTTCGACCTACGGGCAGAACGCGGCAATCATGCTGGCGCGCGATTTGGCGCAGCGCGGCGTGACGGTTGTTTCAGGGTTTGCCCGCGGGATAGACGGTGCGGCGCATCGAGGCGCGCTTGAGGCTGGTGGCCGTACAGTGGCCATTCTCGGCACGGGGATCGACGAGGTTTACCCTCGTGATCACAAGAAGTTAGCGGCGGAAATACTCGAGCGCGGTGGGGCTTTGGTCAGCCAGTTCCCCCTCGGCACGCCGCCGGTCTCGGAAAACTTTCCGTACCGAAACCGCATCATTAGCGGGCTGAGTCTCGGGGTCGTAGTTGTGGAAGCGGCGGAGAATTCGGGGTCTTTGATAACCGCGCGGCTGGCGATGGAGCAGAATCGAGAGGTGTTTGCTGTACCGGGAAATATCACTTCTCGAAACTCGTTCGGCACCAATTATCTGATTAAAGGTGCAGGAGCGAAGTTAGTGCAGCAGTGGCAGGACATCGCCGCGGAGTTGCCGCCACAGATTGCGGCGACGCTTTTGCCGCCGCCGTTTGGTGAGCGAAAGAAAGAGTCGTCGCTTTCGGATCGACTGACGCTCGTTCCCGAAGGGCTTTCGCCAACGGAGACTTCAGTGTTTAAGTTATTGACGCCCGACAGTCCGGCGCACGTAGATTGGTTATTTGATAAAAGCGAGCTCCCCATTTCGGAGCTGACGGCGGCGCTGCTCTCTTTGGAAATGCGAGAGCTCGTGAGAGCGCTGCCGGGACGTTGTTTTGTAAGAAAGCTATGAGATTGCCGATTGCCAATTGCCGATTGCCAATTGAAGGGATCGGAAATTGGCAATTGGAAATCGGCAATTGGAAGTGATCTAAATGGCAAAGAACCTGGTAATCGTTGAGTCGCCTGCAAAGGCGAAGACCATTAATAAGTATTTAGGAAAGGACTATCTGGTTAAGGCCTCGATAGGCCACATAAAAGATCTGCCTTCAAAAGGGCTCGGTGTCGACGTCGAGCACAACTTTGCACCTACGTACGAACTTATTCCCGACTCGAAGAAACGTAACAACAAGAAGATCGTTGCGGAGCTGAAGAAGGCCGCAAAAGAAGCTGACGCAATTTATCTCGCGGCCGACCCCGATCGTGAAGGGGAAGCAATCTGCCAGCATCTCGCCGAAGAGATCGTTCCGAAACGACCTGCCAAGCCCGCCTTCCGCGTGATGTTCAATGAGATCACGAAGCGCGCGGTCAATGCTGCGTTCGACAATCCACGCCAGATCGATGAGAACCTGGTCGATGCGCAACAGGCGCGTCGCGTACTCGATCGTCTGGTGGGTTATAAAGTGTCGCCGTTGTTGTGTCGCACGATTGGCGGACGTTTGAGTGCCGGACGCGTGCAGTCAGTGGCGCTGCGAATGGTGGTTGAACGAGAGCGCGAGATCGAGCAGTTCATCAAGACTGAGTATTGGACCATCGGAGCGAATCTCAGTTCGAAACTGCCGCCGGCGTTTGATTCGCGTCTATTCAAGGTCGGTGAGCAGACTGTCAAGACCAGCGGGTTCGATCAGGATCTCAAGAAGAACGAAATCCTCGTCAAAGATCAGGCGCAAGCCGACGAGATCGTCGCCGAGGCCCAGCAGCAATCATTCGTCGTCAACGACGTCACCACCAAGGAACGAAAACGCAATCCCGTTCCGCCATTCATCACGTCGAAACTTCAGCAGGAAGCCTCGCGCAAACTCGGTTTCGCCGTGAAGAAGACGATGATGCTGGCCCAGAAACTTTATGAAGGCGTCGAATTGGGCGACGAAGGCTCTGTCGGTCTGATCACTTACATGCGAACTGACTCGACGCGCGTTTCCGATGCGGCGCTGGACGAGGTTCGCGAGTACATCGATCGGCAATACGGAGCCAACTATCTTCCAGAAAAGGCTGTCTTCTATCGCTCGAAGAAGGATGCGCAGGACGCCCACGAAGCGATTCGTCCGACTGAAATTTCACGCACTCCCGATTTGCTCGCGAAGTATCTCAAGCCAGAAGAACTGAAACTCTACCGCTTGATCTGGCAACGCTTTGTCGCGTCGCAGATGATGCCGGCAGTTTTCGACCAGACGACAATTGATATCCAGGCCGGCAGATTCATCTTTCGCGCCACTGGCTCGGTGCAAAAGTTTGATGGCTTCCTGAAGATCTACCAGGAGGGCCGCGACGAAAAGACTGAGGATGACGATGAAGCAGAACGCACTCTGCCGCTCGTTGAAAAAGGCGAGACGCTCAAGCTCAACTCGATCACGCCCGAACAGCATTTCACGGAACCGCCGCCGCGTTACACGGAAGCGACGCTCGTAAAAGCACTCGAAGAAAAGGGTATCGGACGGCCTTCAACTTACGCCGCGATCATGTCGACGATTCAGGAGCGCGAGTACGTCGAAAAGCTCCAAAGCCGTTTTCATCCAACTACGCTCGGCAAGACGGTCAACGATCTTCTGATCGATGGCGGCTTCGACGATCTTTTCAACGAGAGTTACACGGCTCGCATGGAAGAAGAGCTCGACGAGATCGAAGAAGGGAAGATCCGTTGGACCAAAGCGTTGCGCGAGTTCTACGACAAGTTCGAAGGCGATCTCAAACGTTTTCAGATTTACATCAAAGACATCAAAGAGACGAGTGTTCCGACCGAGGAAGTCTGCTTGAAGTGCAACACGCCGGGGATGGTCCAGAAGTGGGGACGTTTCGGTTCGTATTTGAAGTGTCTGAACTGCGAGGCGACCCGCGATGCTGAGCCGCCGGCCAATGCAGACGGCGCCGGAAACTCTACCGACGCGCAGGTTGCCAACGGTGAGGAAGTGGAGCCCGAGACTTGCGAGTTATGCGGAAAGCCGATGCAGTTGAAGCGTGGACGCTTTGGACCATTCCTCGGATGCACTGGTTATCCCGAGTGCCGGAACATCAGAAAGATCGGAAAGTCTGGCGTTGCCGCGCCCGCTCCTGTGCCGCTCGATGAAAAGTGTCCGGTTGATGGTGCGCAACTCGTGAAACGTTTCGGGCGGTTCGGAGAGTTTATCTCCTGTTCGAATTATCCGAAGTGCAAGTACATCAAGCAGGAGACTGTCGGCGTTTCCTGTCCGCGTCCGGGTTGCAAGGGCGAGATTGTCGTGAAGAAGTCGAAACGCGGCAAAGCGTTTTATGGATGTTCGGAATATCCGAACTGCAACGTTGTCTACTGGGACAAGCCGGTCCTCGAAACCTGTCCGCAATGTAACGCGCCGTTCCTGCTTGAGAAGACGACGAAGAAGCAGGGTACCTTCCGGTACTGTGCCAATGAAGACTGCGGTTACAAATCAACCGACACTCCCGAACCAATCGTAAAGCCACCCGCAAGCCGGCCTTCGCGCTCGCCCGCGAGCTAAGTTTCACGCAAAGGCGCAAAGAGGACGCAAAGGCGCAAAGGAAAACTTACCGCTTTCTTTGCGTCTTTGCGCGAAAATTCTTAGTATTAGCACGCCACCTACTTTCTTCGAGGAGACCCATCATGAAACTGCGGCGCTCTGCAGCTCTGTTGCTGCTTCTGATCTTCATTAGCTCGCCGGCCACACTGCTCGCACAGCAGACTCAAGCGCCGGCCCCAGACCCAAACGATCCAATCCAACGCATCAAAGACGAGGGCATGAAAAATTCGCAGGTAATGCAGACTCTGAGTTACCTGAGCGACGTTATTGGGCCACGCCTGACTGCCTCGCCGGGCATGAAACGCGCAAATGAGTGGACCCGCGATCAGTTAACTAAGTGGGGACTTCAAAATGCGCACCTCGAAGCCTGGGGGCCTTTTGGTCGTGGCTGGACGTTGAAGAGATTCTCGGCCCAGGTCACCGAGCCGACCGCGATTCCGCTGATCGCTTATCCGAAAGCATGGTCTCCGGGTTTGGCCAGTCCACTGACATCTGACGTCGTTTACTTCGACGCCAAAACCGAAGCAGACTTCGAGAAGTTCAAAGGCAAACTCGCTGGAAAGATCGTTTTGACGGCTCCGACTCGCGAAGTTGCAGCGCACTTCCAACCGCAGGGCACGCGCTTGAATGAAAAAGATCTGCTCGCCCTCGCAGATGCGCCGGAACCACGTCCCGGCGGTCGCGGAAACTTCGGCAACAACGCAACCTTCCGAGCGGCGCAGGAAGTTGCAAACGCTAAACTGCGTTTCTTCCAGTCGGAAAACGCCGGTGTGCTGATCGATCCAGGTCGTGGCGATGGCGGCACCATCTTCGTGCAATCGGCTTCAGTGCCACAACCACCGCGCGATCCAAACGCGCCCGCTCCTGCTTTCGGACGTGGCATACCGCCTTACGACAAGAGTGCGCCAAAGGTAACGCCACAAGTCGTCGTCGCCGTTGAGCATTACAACCGCATCGTGCGCATGTTGCAGGCAGGCGAGCCCGTGAAAATGACTGTCGATCTCTCCGTTGCCTGGCAGGACGCGGATCTGATGGGCTACAACACGATTGCTGAAATTCCCGGCACCGAACTCAAAGACGAGGTCGTGATGTTGGGTGGTCACATGGACTCCTGGCACTCCGGCACGGGCGCGACTGACAACGCCGCCGGTTGTGCGGTTGCGATGGAAGCCATGCGAATCCTTCAGACACTCGGTCTAAAACCACGTCGCACGATTCGAATTGCACTCTGGAGCGGTGAAGAGCAAGGCCTGCTTGGTTCGCGTGCGTATGTTGCCGAACACTTCGGCAGCATGCAGAACCCTGCAACCTCGGCTGCACCTGCAACCGGAGGTGCGAACAACGCGATGGGCGGCGGAAACGGTAATGGAAACGGAACAGCACCGGCTGGACCAACACTCGTTAAGAAACCCGAGTACGAAAACCTGAGTGGTTATTTCAATCTCGATAACGGCACCGGCAAGATCCGCGGCGTATACCTGCAAGGCAACGAAGCGATTCGTCCGTTGTTCCGGCAGTGGCTCGCTCCGTTCAGAGACATGGGTGCGACCACGCTCACGATCGCAAACACGGGCGGTACGGACCACCTTGCGTTTGACGCGATCGGTTTGCCGGGCTTCCAGTTTATTCAGGATGAGATTGAATACGACACGCGCACACACCACTCAAACCAGGATGTGTTTGATCGTATTCAGGCAGACGACATGAAGCAGGCGGCAACGATCATGGCCGCGTTCGTTTATCAAACTGCGATGCGTGATCAGAAGTTACCGCGGAAGCCTGCCCCGGGATCGAGATAATCTGTGCAATCTGTGTAATCTGTGGTTAGTTATCCGCAGATTACACAGATTACTGTTTTCCGCCGCCGGTGAGTACGTAGTCTTTGACGTAGCGGCGCAATTTTTCAAGGTTGGCTCGCCGGTAGTCTGAGAAATCCTGCGCGATACCTGCGTCCGGAAGGGCCAGGAGAACGAACGGCTCGAGTAATCCTTCCTTTTCGAGCTTTTGCAAAACCTGCAGTGAGGGATCGACGTTCTTCGGATCGATCTTCTGATTCTTCAGAGCCTCAAGAGCACCCCGCAAAGCAGTCGCTTCCTCTTTCAAGCTGTGGCGATACGTCTTTTCATTCGGATACTGCTTGGTGAATTCTGTTTGCCAACTGGCACGAATGATCCCGTAAGCCATCCACGCCGCCGCCGCGCCGCTCTTGTCATTCTTTGTCAATATATTCGCATCGAGGGAGATCGTTGTCCCCTTGTCTTTGCTTGTGACGTTTGTGGGAATGTCCACTTCCGGATGTGCGAGCTTGATGTGGGCCTTCTCTCCCCAATTCAAAAATCCCGCGCGCGTGAGGCGGCTGTAAGGTTCCGCAAGATACGCTTCAACAAACTTGTCGCCAGCGTCCGTAAAGCGACCTTGCTTCATTAGGGAATCGCCCCAGTAACGGTAAGCCGTTTCGCGATCCGGGTTCATTGCAATCGCGCGCCCGTACCACTCACCCGCGTTTGCGTGATCCGCTGATTTGAAGTAGACGTCACCGATGAATAGGGCCGCTTCATAAAGCTTTGGATCGAGGAGCAGCGCACGCTTATACATCTCGAGGGCTTTAGGAAGGTTACCACTCGCGAAGGCCTCTTCACCTTCGCGCATTGCGTCGTCCACCTCTTTCTTGGCCGAGAAGGCGGAGTTATCTCCCCCACCTTCCGGAACAACTGACTCCAGCATCCATTTCACAAGAGCACTATCTGCTCCCAGTGACTGAGCGCGAAGCAGGAACTCACGTGCCCGCACTCGGGCCTGCTTGCGAGCCTCCGCGTCTTTTAGATAGGCCGTCTGCGAGGCCGTCATCAGACCGAGAGCTTCAATCACATCGCGGTCATTTGGATTGGCGGCCGCAAGCTTCTCGAAAAGCGGCAAGGCTTCGGTGTATTTGACGTCTTTATAAAGCTGAAAGGCGCGCCTACGCTCGTCATCCTGTGCGACTACTGTGACCGAGAGCGCGAGAAGCAGAGTGCAAAGAATAATCCGTGGGGCTCTGAGCATGGCGCAGAGTCTACCACGGATTTTTCGGATCAAAATACAGATAAATGCGGATCAGGAGCCCCCTGATCCGTATTCATCTAGCTCGGGTTACGTTCCAGCGAAGGCTGGTAAGATGCCGACGACGATCTCGGTTGAGACGGTTGTTTCTCAGCGTTAGGAAGATGGTCGCCGATGAAGTTTCTGAGCGAAGTGATTAGCGCCGGAAGCACCACAGTTTTCGCTGTCTTAGAAAGCTCTTGCACAACTGCATCGCCGATATTTCCGGCTTCGTCACGAACTCGCTCGAACGCCGGCGTATGAGCGACTTTCTGGAAGAAGCTCGGTCCCGTGTCATGCTTTCCATTGTCTTGTCTGGAACGCATCGACGGTTCCGACGGAACAGCCATCGTCGCATAGTGTCTCGACTCTTCGCCATAACGATCGATCGCCGAGTCGTAATCCGAGCCCTCGCCTTTGGCATATGAAGCAATGCAATAGCCCGTACAGAAACCGACTCCCAACGCCGCCGCGCTCCACGCTACCGGCCGCCTCTTAAACTGCTCACGCCAATCAAGAGTATCTTTAACCGCTTGAACCTGATTTGCTACTGTTTCTTTAATCTCTGTCACTGTATTTGAGATCGAATCGCGCGCCTCACCCATTCGACGCTGAAGTTCCTCTTTGGAGGGCTCTTCAGACGTTCGTTCCTCTACGCGAGCCAATCCTAGAGTTCGTTCTTCAGCCATTGTTTATCCTTTCTCAGTTCGTCAACTGTTCTCTGGGGTACCAGATCCTGATTGGCGAGCCGGTTCTTCATTAACATTACGACCACCGCGCCCACCAAAACGTAGAAACCGCCCGTTACCACAAAGCCGAGTGCATAACTGGCAGGTTGACTGAAATTTGCCTGAGCGAACAGAGTCGATACGGCGAAAGCGACCGCTACATTCAGCAGTGCAAATCCAACCGTTGCGATCACGGCGCCGATAGCGATCATCGTCACGCCACGCGCGTAAGCATTTGCCTCTTCCTTAATCTCAACTTTGAATAAAGCGAGCTGCGAATTGAAGAGCTGCATTACGTCGTCGCCGAGACGACTGAAAAGATTTGGAAGACTTTCAGTGTCAGTGCGTGTGGCCAGCTCATCAGTCCTGGTCAGACTTGTTTTTGTTGCCGCCATGTTAGTTCACCCCCCGTTCGGTTGTCGGCAGCCGGCTTAGCGCCGGCCCCGAATAATCAAACCGAGTAACAGTCCCGCGGCTGCTGAGATGAGTAGCGCCTGGCCGGGTTTCTGTCGTGCATATTCTTTAGCGTTCTCTGCGAGCTCGCCGAGATCCGCGTTCTGGAGTTCTTTAAATTTATCGCCGACGACCGAAACTTTATCGCTTACATAGTCCTTCGCGTAGGTTGCAGCGTCGGTAATTTTCTCTTTGTAATCGTGTGCAGTTTGTGAAAGTGCAGTTCCGGTACCGGTTCCGGCTGTTGATCCGGTGGTTCCCGTTGTTGTTCCTTCGTTGATGCTTCCATTTTCTGGCATTTCGGAATACTCCTTCTAAGATCGGAATGGAATTTAGCAGATACAATTCAGCAAGATTTGTGCCGACCGATCACGCGCAAAACCACCGCATTTAAGCTCGCGACTTGTTGCGAAAGGATACAAACCCACCGGGAAAGGATCGGAACCGTACAACAGCGGAACACAGATCGCCGCGGATCCGGAAACGGATTTGGTTCGAGAGGCTAAGTGGCTTGACAGCCTATCAGTTAGATGGTAAGTAAGTACTTACTTTATCTGATGAGGGTAGAGATGAACTAAGGAGAGCAATTGAGTAAACAGATGACGATTGAGGGCGCAGCAGGTAGTGCCCGTATGGCTGGAGAAGAGCGGCGACTGCAGATCCTCGCAGTGGCGGTGAGTCTTTTTTCCCAAAAAGGCTTTCGAGGTACGACGACGAAAGAGATCGCCCAGGCTGCCGGTGTGTCGGAAGCAATGGTTTTTCGGCACTTCGCGACCAAACAGGAACTCTACGCCGCGATTCTCGATCACAAAGCGTGTTCCCATGACGGCTTCGATCCGGCCGAGATGGCCGCCGACGCGATCAAGCGAAACGACGACCGCGCGGTCTTCGAGACACTCGCTCTCGCCGCCTTGAATCATCACGAAAAAGATCCTGAGTTTCAGAGGCTGCTGTTGCACTCCGCACTCGAGAAGCACGAACTCGCCGAAATATTTTTCGACAAGTTTGTGCGCCGTGTTTATGAATTTCTCGGTGCTTACATCTGTGAGCGCCAGCGGGAGGGAGCTTTGATCGAAATCGACCCTGCTCTCGTGGTGCGCAGCTTCATCGGGATGGTGATGCACCATTCGCTCAACAACAATTTGTGGGATCCAACACGTCGACTTGTGGATATCTCGAACGAAAGCGCGGCAAAGCATTTCACTGACATTCTGTTAAATGGAATTAGTACGAAGAGTTAAAAGACAAATGCGATTTCAAGGGAAATTGAAAGTTCTGATTTTGCTTCTGGCGCTCGTCGCCGCCGGAGCTTTTGTGGCCTCGTGTCGCGGTTCGAAAGCGAACGTCAGAAAAGATGAACCGAACGCCAGCGCGCAGCCGCCAGTTGTCGAAGGTGTGACCACTGCGGCTGCAATCAAGCGTGAGCTGCCGCGATTTTTCGAAGCGACTGGCAGTCTCGCCGGCGATCAACAGACTGACGTAGCGCCACAGACTTCCGGCAAAGTCGTTGCCGTCGGAGTTGACATCGGCAGTTATGTGAAGCGTGGCCAGATGCTGATTAGGCTCGACGATGCGGAGTTGAAGCTGCGTGTCGACCAGGCAAATGCGCAAGTCGAACAGGCGAAAGCCGCAGTCCGTCAGGCGGAAGAGAAGATTGGTTTGCGATCGGGACAGGCTTTTGATCCGAATCGCGTGGCGGAAGTTGCGGCTGCGAAGGTGAACTTAGATCTTGCTGAAAAGAATTTGAAGCGCGCCGAGAAACTGATCGAATCCGGCGACGTGTCGCGTTCTTTTTACGATGAGCAGCGTGCGCGACGCGATCAATTGAAAGAGCAATACGAAGTGCAGTTGGCGCAGGCGCGTCAGAACTACGCGGGAGTGGATGTCGCACGGACCAACGTCGCGAATGCACTGGCTGCTCTCGCGCTCGCGCGCAAGAGTCTTTCATACGTGGTCATTCCGGCACCGATCGATGGTTTCGTTTCGGAGCGGATTGCGGATCTCGGTGAATACGTTTCGCCGCAGCAGAAAGTGGTGACGATCGTGCGCACCAATCCGTTGCGTATTCGGATCGATATTCCCGAGCAGGCGATTCCGGAAGTAAAGGTGGGCCAGTCAGTATCAATCACGACAAGCGCGTGGCCTGACAAGAATTTTGCCGGGCGTGTCGCGCGCATCGCGCCTAACGTTTCGGCGACTTCGCGTACGTTGACTGTCGAAGCTGAGATTGAGAACAGCGGTGGCGGGTTGAAGCCGGGCCAGTTTGCGACGGTGAGAATTTTGCAGGAGCGTGCTGAACCGGCTGTGCTTGTTCCCGCTCGAGCTGTTGTTAACGAAGCTGGTGTCAGTCGTGTGTACGTAATCAAAGACGGTCACGCGGAACAGCGTCTTGTGCAGACAGGTCAGACAGATGGCGACCTGATTGAAATCAGATCGGGAATCGCTGCTGATGAACTGGTTGCCACGAGCAATCTCGAACAATTGAGTGACGGTATCGCTATAAGGTAGCCACAAAAAGGCACATAAGTCACAAATAAGAAATCATGTTCATCCTGAGCAATCTTGTAAATCTTTATGCAAAAGCTTGCTGAAATCTGTGTTCGCCGTCCAGTTTTTGCGACGATGCTGATACTCAGCCTGACGGTGGTTGGGCTGTTTTCTTACAAGTCGCTGGGCGTCGATCTCTTTCCGAAGATCGACTTGCCGACCATCACTGTCACGGTCGTAAATCCCGGCGCGTCGCCACAGGAGATCGAGACCGAAATCACCGACCAGGTTGAGGGCGCGGTCAACACGATCTCGGGTATCGATGAGCTGCGCTCAACGTCTGTCGAAGGCGTTTCGCAAGTCTTCATCACCTTCCTGCTGGAGAAGAATCCCGACGTTGCGGCGCAGGAAGTTAGAAACAAAATCGATCTGATCGTTAACGACCTTCCCGTCACTGCGGAACAGCCAATCGTACAAAAGCTGGACACTGACGCAGCGCCCGTGGTTCGTATCGCGGTGTCGGCGCCACGCTCGCTGCGCGAAGTGACTGACGTTGCCGACAAGAAGATCAAGCAGCAGATCGAGTCGATCAACGGCGTGGGCGACGTTCAGATCATCGGCGGTCGCCGGCGTGAAATTCAGATCTGGGTTGACCCGGACAAAATGCGCGCTTTCAACGTGACTGTTGCGCAAGTTGCCGATGCCGTGCGCGCGCAGAATCTTGAAGTGCCGGGGGGACGCGTTGACGAAGGCGCGCGCGAGTTGACGGTGCGGACGATGGGCCGAATAGTCGAGCCCGCTGAATTCAACAATCTCATCGTCGCGAATCGCGGCACATACTCAGTCAAACTCAGCGACATCGGTTACGCAGAAGACGGAGCTGAAGAACCACGCACCGAAGCGCGTTTGAACGGTCAGCCGGCCGTCACTCTGATCGTTTCCAAACAGTCAGGACAAAACACAGTCGCAGTTGCGGACGCCGTGAAGGAGCGTTTGGCTGAGATAAGCAAGACATTGCCGCCGGGATTCAAGACTGAAGTTGTCGGCGATCAGTCGATCTTTATCAAAGCTTCAATCGAAGCGATTCAAACTCACTTGATCGAAGGCAGTATTCTCGCGGCGATCGTCGTATTCGTTTTCTTGTGGAGTTTCCGCTCGACGTTGATTGCGGGTCTCGCGATTCCGACTTCGTTAATCGCTACTTTCGGTCTGATGGCCGCGATGGGGTTCACCCTCAATCAGATCACGATGCTGGCGCTGACGTTGATGGTCGGTATCGTGATCGACGACGCGATCGTGGTGCTCGAAAACATCTTTCGCTTTATCGAAGAGAAAGGTGTGCCGCCGTTCCAGGCGGCAATTGAAGGTACAAAGGAAATCGGCCTGGCGGTTATGGCCACGACGCTCTCGCTGCTCGCTGTGTTTCTGCCGGTCGGTTTCATGGGCGGCATTGTCGGACGTTTCATGTCATCGTTTGGTCTGACTTCATCATTCGCTATTGCGGTGTCGTTGCTGGTGTCGTTTACGCTCACGCCGATGCTCGCGGCACGTTTGATTAAACGCAGTGATGACGAAAAGGAGCGTGGTCTCGAGAAACGTTCTGAACCTGCAGATCATGGTTCGAAAGAATCAAGGTTTTATCGTCCCATCGATCGTACTTACACGAGGTTGTTGACGTGGTCTATGAGGCATCGCTGGGTGATTGTAGCTGCCTGTGTGATCGTGATCCTGAGCATAGTGCCGCTCTTCATGTTTGTCGGAAAGAACTTCCTGCCGGTGGACGATCAGGCACAGTTCGAGCTTAACGTGCGCGCGCCTGAAGGTTACTCGCTTCCAGCGACGTCGAACCTTGCCGAACGCATCGCGACGGACGTGCGGAGTTTGCCCGGTGTGACTGACACGCTGACGACGATCGGCGGCGGCCAGCAGGAGCTCGTAAACGTCGCCACCATTTACGTGAAGATGACTCCTATCGAGGAGCGCAACATTTCGCAGCAGGATTTGATGGTGCGAGCACGTAACGAAGTATTGGCCAAGTATCAGAAATTCTATCCGGGACAACTGCGCACGAGTGTGCAGCAGGTTGCGGCAATCTCGGGCGGCGGATTCCGCAACGCCGATATCCAGTACGTTCTGCGTGGTCCGGATCTGAACAAGTTGCAACAGCTTTCCGACACGATGCTGGAGAAGATGAAGACGATTCCGGACGTGGTCGATGCTGACTCAACACTCATCAGCGGCAAACCGGAATTGCGAGTGGTTATCGATCGCGCGCGAGCCGCGGATCTCGGCGTGAGAGTCGGCGATATCGCGCAGGCGCTCAACTCACTCGTTGCCGGTCAGAAAGTCTCGACTTTTAACGCCGGAACCGATCAGTACGACGTACGCGTGCGTGCGGTCGGAGAGTTTCGCACGAGTGTCGAAGGCTTGAAGCGCATGATCGTGTCGTCAGCAAAAGTTGGTTGGGTCAGTCTGGACAATCTGGTGAAGGTTGAAGAGGGAACTGGACCGGCGGCGATCGATCGGTTGAACCGGCAGCGACAGGTGATGCTGCTCGGCAACGTTAGACCGGGCGGTTCACAAGCCGCGGTGATAGCGAAGTTGGACCAGTTTAAGCAGGAGATGAATATCGATCCTGCGTACTCGACCGGATTGGCTGGACGTTCGAAAGAGCTGGGTCGCGCAGGTTACTACTTCGCGCTCGCTTTTATTCTTTCGTTCGTCTTCATGTACATGGTGCTGGCGGCGCAGTTTGAGTCGTTCATTCACCCGGTGACAATTCTGTTAACACTGCCGCTCGCGATTCCGTTTGGGATCCTGTCGCTCCTGATGACGGGCCAGACGGTCAACATTTTCTCGGGTCTCGGATTACTGCTGTTGTTCGGCGTGGTCAAGAAGAACGCGATTCTACAAATCGATCACACGAACCAGTTGCGCGCCCGCGGCATGGAACGATTCGAGGCGATCGTGCGTGCAAATCGAGATCGCTTGCGACCGATTCTGATGACTACGATCGCGCTCGTCGCCGGAATGTTGCCGTTGACGATTTCGACTGGTCCAGGTTCGGGTACGAATAGATCGATTGGCGTGCTGGTAGTTGGCGGACAGACGCTTTGTTTGTTGCTGACTCTGCTTGCCGTGCCGGTCTTCTATTCGCTTTTTGACGATCTGACGCGCAGCCGAGTTTGGGGAATGATTAGAGATCGAGTGCAGGGAACGTTTGGACGCGTGCGTCGCCGTGCTGCAAGCGCCGCCGCGGGCTTGATTTCAAAGCAATAAGTAACCACGGATTAATACAGATGCGAAGAACGATTTTTTCATTAATAGTTTTGATATTTAGTGTCGGCTCGGTTGCGACAGCGCAATCGCAGATGCAGCAGTTGCCGGTGCCAACGATTGCGCCGGATTATCGTGCGCCGCAAAAACCGCTGCCTGAGTTGACTCGCGTCGGCGTCGATCTCAATCGCCAGCGACCCCTCGCGCTGCGTGAAGCCCTTTCGATGGCGCTCGAGAACAACAAAGACATCGAAGTGGCCCGCGAGAATGTGCGGATCGCAGAGTTTGATCTGCTCGGCGCGCAGGGTGTTTACGATCCTCGACTCACCACGCAAGCTTTTTACGAGCGCATCGAGAGTCCCATCTCGAGTTTCCTAAGCGGGGGACAAAACGGTTCGACAACTACCAGTGATTACACCGGCACGATGAGATTCGAAGGCCAGTCGCCGGTTCTCGGCGGCAGCTATCATTTCGATTTCTCCTCGGTGCGGTTGACAACAAACAATCAGTTCACCGCGCTGAATCCGCAGTTTCCGACTGCTCTGTCATTCAGCTACACGCAACCACTGTTTCGTGGACTCAAGATCGACAACAGCCGCCGTCAGATTGAGATTGCACGAAAGAATCTTTCTTTAACGGACGCTCAGTTTCGACAGCGCGCGATCGACACGATCACAAACGTGCAGCGGGCTTACTGGGATCTCGTATTTGCATTGCGTAGTCTACAGGTACAGCGCGATGCGGTTTCAGTAGCGCGTACACAGCTTGAGCATAACAAGCGTTTAGTAAATGAAGGACAACTGGCGCCGATCGACGTTGTCGCCGCTCAAGCACAGATCTCGACGTACGAGCAACGTGTTTTCAGTGCACTCGAGGAGGTTTCTCGTTTCGAGAATAATTTGAAGAATCTGATTGCGCAGAATCAAAAAGCGCAACTTTGGGCCGAGTCGATCGTGCCTACTGACTCGGTTGATCTTGCTGTGCCCGACATATCGCTTCCAGATGCATTGAAAACGGCGATGGAGAATCGTCCTGAGTTGCAGCAGTCGAACGTGTTACGCGAGATCAATCAGATCGATCAACGCTTCTTCAAAGATCGAACAAAGCCGGCAATCGATCTCGTGGGCACTTACGGTGTCAGTGGTCTGGCTGGTTCGGTTAGCAGCAATGTTGTGAATCCGTTCACTCAGACCAACGTGTTGATGCGCCAGCGCATCGATGAGCTTTCGGTGCTGGCTGGTTTGGAGCCTCTACCGGTTATCCCGCCGCAACAGTTCTCGCCGGATTTACTCGGTGGCTATGGTCAGTCGCTGCAGAGCCTGCTGGCGAACCGTTACAGTAACTTCAAAGTAGGCGTGCAGATCAGCCTGCCACTCCGTAATCGCACTGCCGAAGCGGACCTGGGCCGGTCGCTCGTGGAAGGCGAGCGTATTGGAACTCAACGCGAGCAACTCGAGCAAACAATTCAGGTTGAGGTTCGTAATGCATTGCAGGCGATGCGCAGTGCTGAATCTCGTTTGCGGGCGGCGCATTCTACGCGTGCGGCAAACGAGCAACAGTTTGCGAGTGAACAAAGGAAGCTGGATGCCGGTCAGTCGACAACGTTTCTGGTTTTGGAACGACAGACTGCATTGACGGAAGCGCTTGCATTGGAGTTAAAGGCGCAAACAGATCTAAACAAGGCGATTGCGGATTTACAACGAGCCACGGGTAATGCGTTGAGAGTTAACAGTATCGTGGTGCGAGTGCGCTAACAAACCCATCCACAGATTACACAGAGATCTTTCTGTGAAATCTGCGTAATCTGTGGACCTACTAAGGACCACACATGCCTGACAATCAACTCCTCGAAACCTGGCAGATTCACGATCGCATCAATCTCTATCTCCTCGACGCTGTGGACCCGGCATCACTCGACAGTCACTCTGCTTCGAAAGGCCGGAGCGTTGGGGAACAGTTTGCCCACATCCATAACGTGCGTCTGATGTGGTTGAAAGCTTCGGCGCCGGACCTGCTGAAGGATCTCGGAAAAGTTGAGGCTGCGCAGGCAAAGGACAAGAAGCACTTGCGCAAGTCGATAGCCGATTCAGGTGTTGCGATTGGAAAGCTACTGGCGAACAGTCTCGAGGCCGGTGGCAAAGTCAAAGGCTTTAAACCACATGCGGCGGCGTTTCTCGGCTACCTGATTTCACACGAGTCGCATCACCGCGGACAGATTGCGTTGTCGCTTAAACAAGCCGGCAAGCCGCTCGATAAAAAAATCGGTTTCGGAATGTGGGAATGGGGTGTGAGGTAACTACAGGAATGCTTCCAGGACCTTGAACGCCACGAAGAGACCAACAACAGTTACGATACCCGCGAAGAAATACCACGCCGGCATTTTTGTACGACAAGCCTGACAGCGCGCACGGGTCGGGGCCACGATCCTCTCGCAGTTATGACACTTCATCAGTCACAAAAAGAGCCACAAAAAGCACATAGTCACAAAAGGCACAAAAAAGAGTTTAGATGGATATGTAGGCGCAAAGCGAGTCCGATTTTTTGAACAAAAGATCCCGGATTTTGTTTTGTGCTTTTGTGCCTTATGTGCCTTTTGTGGCTACATCTTAACATTGGTCCATAACGGATAGTGATCAGAAATTTCGATCTGTCGATCGATACCGCAGCTTGAGGCTTCCAACCCGCGTAACCAGACCCAATCAAGCTTCAGTTCCAGGGGCACAAACATGATGCGTCGTTTGAACGTCTTCTTTCCTTCGACAAACGGCGTTTTAAGACCAGCATCTGAAAATAGTTTGACGACTTTGTCGTGCGCGTTCGGTTCCCAGGTATTGAAGTCGCCCATGATTATGGCGGGCATGTCCTTTGGATAAGTAGCGAGATCGTCGAGGACGGCTTTGAACTGCTCGAGCTTTTTACCGAACTTGATCCTGGTCTCAGCATGTACTGAATAGACGCGCCACTTGCGATTCTCAATCTCCACCGTTGCTCCCAATGCTACGCGCCGGCGCTTACCTGGGCCAGGATGAGGCAGAACAAAACGTTTCACGTCTGACAACGGGAAAACACTGAGGATCGCGACGCCTGTTTCTTCTTCGTCGGTCGGCTTCACGGTCGGCGGCGCGGTCCATGCGTAATAAAGGCCCAATTCATCCGCGAGAATCTTGGCGGTATTGTTATTCCCGCTGCGTTTCTTGCGGCGGTCCACTTCCTGTAGCGCGAGGATTGAGGCGCCGCCGATCTCCGGATCGTCCTTGAGCAGCTTGATCATGTCCTTGAGATCTTCGCCACTCCGCCAGCGAATGTTGTACGAAAGAACCTTGAGTTCAGCAGGCGTCGAGGTCAGCTTTCGCAAAGTCGTGCCCTGGCCGGACTCCAATAAAGGCACATCAGTGTGTGGGAGTAATAGACAAAGTAAGATCAGAAGTAGCTTCATAATTAGCTAGCCTTAAGAGTTTTTCTCCCGCAACGGCGCCACGGCGCAACGAGAAGGACAAACCGAGACCAACGAATTCTTTTCGCTGCGCCGTGGCGCCGTTGCGGGAGTAATGTTCTACACCTCCAATTTCAATCCATCTTTCGCTTCAATCGTCTCGCCCGGCCATAACCCGTGCGCTTCTGAGGCGAGGTCGACGTCGTCCCATTCCGGGTAAAGATGGGTCAGGACGAGTTTTTCCGGCGCGCAGTCATGGGCCACACGCATCGCGTCCGCAAGTTCGAGGTGCTTCTGAATTGGTTTGTTTCGCCTGAAAGAACATTCCATCAGCAGCAAGGCGGCGTCTCTTGCGAACGGTGCTAAATCATCCGAGAAACCGGTGTCAGAAGTATAAACAAAAAGTTTCGAGTCCTCGTCTTTCAAACGCAGGGCCAAACTCTCTTCCGTGTGAGGCGTGGATAAGGTGTTGGCAGTAATGCCGGGCAAAATTTCAAATTCCGTGTCTGGTGAAACTTCAACCATTTCGATCGCGAATGGTTGTTCAAACAAGCGATAGTCATTCGACTCGTTAACTGCTTTGACGATCTCTCCGAGACCGTTCGGGCCGAAGATTCGCAGTGGCTTAGTACGATTTTGCGTTTGCGGCGCCCATTTGATGCCAAAGAGAAAAGGTGTCAGTCCGCCGATGTGATCCAGATGAAAATGGCTGATCCAGATGGCGTCGAGGTTCGGCCAGTCGAGGTTCTCCTGCGCCATGCGGTGCGGAGTGTCGGCGCCGAAGTCGAGTGCAACGGTGCCGTTTGAAGTTTCGAGGAAGTGGCCGGGTGTCGCACGGTGCGAATGCGGCACTGATGTGCCTGAACCAAGAATCGTTAGTTTCATGCGCTTATTTTAAGCTAAACTTCGGCAATGAGTTCGGCCATCAATTCGACCGGAACACAGCTCGATGTGCTCGCAGTTTTTTCGCATCCGGATGACGCGGAGTTGTCCGTCGCCGGGACGCTCCTCAAACTCAAATCCTTAGGTTATCGCACGGGCGTTTGTGATCTTACGCGCGGCGAAATGGGAACGCGCGGAAGTCCCGAGATCCGCGCCAGGGAAGCGCTCGATGCGGCGCGAATCATGAAGCTCGACGTGCGTGTGAATCTGGACCAGCCGGATGGACATGTTTGGCCGACTGAAGTTGCGCGCACAGCGTTTGTGCGAATGCTTCGCACGCACAAGCCGAAGGTACTTATAACCACGCACGAAGACGATCCACATCCGGATCATGCGAATACGTCGGTGATTGTCAGACAAGCAGCGCGGCTGGCTACGATGAGGCGGTACGATGACGAGTCGGGACTTGAGCCGGTGCCGATGCCTGCGATCATGCACTCGCTCTTTTCACGACGGATTGTGCCGTCGTTTGTGGTTGATGTGTCTGAATTTGTTAATGAGAAAATGGATGCGATCAAGGCCTATACTTCGCAGTTTTATGATGCTGCATCAAAAGAGCCCTCGACGCGAATCAGCCAGCAGGGTTTTCTGAACGAGATTGAATTTCGGATGAGATATTTCGGATCGCTGATCGGTGTTGAGGCTGGCGAGCCGTTTTATGTCCGTGAGGCGCTGAATGTTGACGACCCGCTCGCGCTGCTGACGCGACCGATGAATATTTATTCGTGAGGGACCTATTTTTTCTTCGGTTCCAATATCGCTCTCGCGATCGCGATCGTCGCCACGGCCCGCGGACCTTCACCCTGGAATCCACGCGCCAGTTCCACCGCACGGTCATAATCCTTTAGCGCAAGATCTCGAAATATCCCATCCAGATCGAATTCAGGAACGTCGCTCGAGCGGGCGGAGGACTGCCCTTTGCTCTGAAACGACAGCAGCAACTCGCCGTCTTCACCCGTGAAGCCTTCAGCAGAGTTTGCGGCTTTCACGGCGTCGAACGTTGCATCCCAGACGCGTGGTGGGTCGATCTCTTTTAACGCATTCGCCACGGCAATTAGCCCTCGCGCGAGTGCGGGATCCGACCCTTCAATACGGCGCGCTTCAGCTTCAGCTTCGCCGATCAGTTCCATTGCTTTATCGCGATCAGTTTTCGCCAGCATACTGGCACATTTAGTAAGAACCCACGTCCGGTGAATGTGACTCAACTCACCTTTACGAGCCATCTCTAACGCCTGGTCCGGGTTCTTCTTCTCCACATGGTAAATCGCGAGTGACGGGTCGATATACGCCTGTAACCTTTTGCGAAGCTCAGAGTCTTCGATTTTGCTCACGTAGTCCCGTGATTTCAATTCACCTTTGTTTGACGTGACGTAAGCTAACTCGATATAGAGTCGATCGCGATCAGCCGAAGTCTTCGCTCGCTCGATGCGATCCAGCAAAGACTGTTCGCGATCAGTCGCAGGCTTTTCCGATTTGAGGCCTCTGTTAACCCAATCATCATCGCGACGGCGCGTGTCTTCAGATACAACGCCATTCAAGGCGTTCAAATGTGTGCGAAGCGCCTCAACCGTTTCCACCGGAGCGCCCTGCTCGAAGAACGGTAACAGTCGTTTAATGACCAGGTATTTCCCATCTACGCCAGCTGACGTTTGGTCCGGCTGCCCGGGGCCAGGTAGTGGGCGTAACAGAATCGACCCGCCTGCTTGATAGAACATGTTTCGCAGTTCCGGCGACACCGCTGCGGGCGTGATCGTCGGTGAACCCTGCGAACTCGAACTGCCGCCGCCGCTGGTGAACGTCACAAGCAGGCGAGGCGTGAAGATATACGAAGAGAGCAGCGACACTGTGTTGGCGTCTGCCTGGGGATTGTTTGCCGCACTGTTGAGTAACGCCGCATATCGTTTGTCGGCGGCGTCTGCATTCTTGTCCCGCACGTCTGAGAGGAAGTTGATGGTTTGCATCGTTATCAGCGAGAGTGCCGGGGCAGCGATCTCGAGAGCACGATCAGTCTCACCGATATGAAGCAATTGTGACGCTACTCCGATGCGCTCGCTCATTGCTTCATTAAGACGATTCGGATTCGGCTTTCCCGACGTCGCCGAATTCGCGGCTTCCAGCTTTTGCGCTTTATACTTTTCGAGAAACTCCTCGGCGAGAACCCGTTCATGGCGTGCTGCCAGCCGCAACACTTCCTGGCGAATGTTGGGCGGCGTGTTAATGGCGTAGCCGCCGCCCGTGATAGATTTCACTCTATTAATCTCTTCCTGGAGTTTTTTATCGTTTTCCAGATCGGCAACCTCAGCCGCTTCCCAGGCTTTGCGAAATAGGAGTCGACCTTGCTCGGTATCGACTCGCCACAGCGCATCTGCGATCCGAGCGAGTGATCTGGCTCGCAGCATCTGGTCGTGAAACGCGCGTGCATCGCTTGATAGTGAGACTAGCAAAGATCGGGCTTTTGCGCGACGCTCTCTGAGTTTGAGCTCCTCTTCTGATAAGGCAGCGGAGTTCGCACCCGGGACTTTTGCGGGCGCTTGTTTCGAAGTGTCGTTCGTTTGCGCGTGGGTAAGGGTTGCAGACACCAGTAAGCACAAAACAATCCAAAATGCTTTCATGCTTTCCACTCCTAAAATCTGCGTAATCTGTGGATGACCTACGCTGCGTCTTTTCGTTTCTCGAGCACGGAACGCGCGATCGCAAGGGTTGCCACTGCCCGAGGAGCTTCGCCGGTGAAAGTTTTTGCGAGCTGAATCGCTCGAAGAAGATCGGCGCGAGCAAGATGCCTGAAAACCGCGAGCAAGTCAAAGTCTTCAGCGGTGCTGTTGTTCATCACCACCATAAACCTGGTCTGCAGTCGTGAAGCGATCCGGCTGTCTTCGCCAGTGTAAGCCTCGGCACTGTTTGCAGCCTTCACTACTTCGCCGAGAATTTCCCACGAACGCACGCGGTCGATCTCTCCAAAACCAACGGCCACAGCCGTCAGCGCCCGCGCGCGATCGGGATCGCTTGCACTAATGCGACGGCTCTCGGCGAGTGCCTCTTCAAGCATGTCGGCAGCACGCGAACGCTCCGCCGCGATTACCAGTTTCGCGCTACTCGTGAGTGCCCACACTTTTTGAATACTGGTGAGTTCCCCTGATTTGACGAGTCGAGCAACTTCAGCGACGTCTTTATTTCGAATCGCGACCTGGACGAGTTGAAAATCAGTATAGGCTTTGACGCTCTTGCGCAGTTCGGTGTTCTCGATCTTATCGACTAAGTCTTTCCCACGCGGATCGGCGTCCTGTGAGAGTGAAACTGCATAGTCGGCATAAATCGCATCGCGATCGTCCGCAGTCTTTGCGCGGTCCAATCGCTCCTGCATACGCTGCAAAGGATCGCCTTCCGACGACTCCGGCTGAATCCCGACGCTCACCGCTCGATTCTCGCCTTGCTGCATGTCAGGCGGCACGTATGAAGCAAGCGCCGTCATTTGCGTTCGTAGATTCGGCGCGAGATCGGCAGCGTACTGCTCGAAGAGCGGCAGCAACCGTTTGATCATCAGATACTTTCCAGTTCGACCTGACGTGGAGCGATCCTGATCGGGCGCCGGAACAGGCTGCATCAGGATATTGAATGCGACTTTGAGAAAGTTGTTCCGCAGTGCCGCATCGACTTCAGGTGCGGGTGTCGGTCGTCTTTGACGACTTTGATTAGATCCGCCTTCCTTCTCGAACGTGACGTAAAGAAATGGCGTGAACAGATACGACGACAAACCCGACACTGTGTTGGCGTCGGAATTTGGATCGCGCGCGGCAAGGGCCAGGAGGTTAGTAAAAGCGCCATCGGCGAGTTGAGCATTCTTCTCACGCAAGGCTGAGAGAAAGAAGATGGAGTCGGCACTCACTGTGTTAAGCGCCGGGGTGGCGAATTCGAACGCACGTTGAACTTCACCGTCTTCGACGAGTCGTCGCGCAAGTTGGAGACGCTGTGAGGCGCCGAGCCTGTTGCCGGGATTATTCCGTTGATTCGTCGCAGCTTCACTTCTTTCTTTCTCGGCCGCTTCGTCCAGGGCCTTGAGAAACTCCTCGCCGAGTTTGCGATCGCGCTTTGCAACCAGGCGCAGAACTTCACTGCGCAAGTCTGGTCCTCCACGCAGTACGACTGGTCCACCCTCTGATTCCATCCGCTTCATGTCTTCCGCGCGTTTCTTCGCTGCTTCAGCATCGACGAGCTCGGCGGCTTCCCACGCGCGCCGGAAAAGTTCTCGCGCACGTTCCGGATCCGTGTCCCAGAGCACATCCGCGGCCCGCGCCTGCACACGTGCTCGCCTCGTTTGATCCTTAAAACTCCGCGCCTCATCCGCGAGACTCGTGACGAGCGAAATCGCGACCGTACGCTGCTGCGCGGCCTCGGCCTCCGCTTCTTCGTTGTTAGCTTTCGGTTTTTTGGGTTGGGCGACGGCGACAGAGGCGAACACACTGAAACAAACACTCAACGCAATTGCGGCGAAGGGTAGGCGCATAAATACTCCTGTAGTTGCAACGCGGGATGGATATAGCCGGATTGTCACACGTACCGGGAGGGTTTCGGTTCCAAAAAGAAGTGCGAAGACGTTCCGCCAGCCTCTTAAGTTTGTTTTAGAAAAGGTAGCAGTGGTGGACTACTCCGACAAACGCCTCAGTAATACTTCCTCCTGAGAGTACGTCGTAGCCTTCGCCGGCGATTGTCCCAATAAGGAATATCAGAATCCAGGCTGTGATTCGGAGTGTGCGACGTTTCATCATTTGGCGTAGTCTATAATTTTGGTGACACAACCTCAATTGTATTCAGATTAGGGGTAGTGGGTCAGTTTAGATTTTGTTTCACGCAAGGACGCAAAGACAGCAAAGAGAAACGTCTGATTTTCTTTGCGTTTTCGTGGCGCCTTTGCGCCTTTGCGTGAGACATACTTCAAACTGACCCATTACTCAGATTAGGAACCTATCAACTTTGCTCACCCAGTCGTTTGCGGCCACCTGTTGCCTCACGTAAAAACCCACTCGAAATAGCATTCGTTGCCTCAGCTAAAAACCCACTCCAAATGCGAGCGCAAAAATGGTGGTGGTTTGTGTCCTGTTTGTGGCTCTGTGTTAGAGTCACTGACGCCGGCGCGGAGGATAGGGCAACGCTGGAGAGCGACCCGGGCGCCGTCGCCGGTGAGTATACGGATGGGCAGGGCCACGTGCTCTGCCCTTTTGCTGCCCATCCGGTACTCCGTAAAGCGATAAACTCATTCTCTTAGCTCTCAGGCTGCTTAGAGAAATAGCGATCGTTGTTGCATTGTCGCAGTCGCTGGCGCGCTGGTTTCAGGCTAGCAGTCGATTTCAGCAATCGATCCTGTAAACGCATCAACTTTCTTTTCAAGGCGGCTGGGTTCAAGGTTTTGTATTTGACGCGCAAGCGTTGTTTCTCCGCTTCGCTTACCTGCGGCGCCGCCAGCACCCGCTGGTAAGGAGTTTGGGCGCGATCATAACGCTTAATCACTTTGCTCCCCACTCTTTCTTTTGATTTCAATTTCATGGTGGGCTGAAAGAAGTTGGTGTAGAGCCGCAGCGTCGCATAGAGTTCATTGAGTAAATTCAACTGCGCTTCCGTGTCATAGCGTGCGTAGCCCACTGCGCGCCGCACTACCGAATAGTTCTTCTGCTCCACAAAACAGTTGTCGTTTTTGCGATAAGGCCGCGAGCGAGTGAAGCTCAGTTTTTGTTGCTGGCAGTATTCCACCAGGTACTTGTTGATGAACTCGGAGCCGTTGTCACTATCGATGCCCAGTAGCGAAAAGGGCAGTTTTTGGCGCATTTCCTTCAAAGCGGCGAAGACCCAGGCTTGTGCTTTGTTCCGCACAGCCAGCGTCTCGGTCCAGGTGGTGGCAATGTCAGTGAGATCCAAAGTTTGGCAATAGTCACCGGCCGCCAGACCGCCGTCATGAGCCACCAGATCGATCTCGACAAAGCCTGGTCGTTGCTCATCCCACTCGGCGAAGGTGCGAATCGGGATCTGCTTTTTCAAGAGTGTCCCGGGCTTAGTGCCACTACGCCCACGCAACTCATATTTGCGTCGTTCTGGTTTCAACAAGCGATCAATGCTGGCGGCACTGATGCGTAACAGCTTCGCTCGTGTATCGCGATCGCAACGGAACTCATTGTGGCGCTCGAGTACCGTGAGCAGCTCCGGCAGCGATGGCTGCAGTCGCTTGCCACAGATGTAGTCCATGATGCGCCACAGCCTGACTAATGCTGTTTGTACCTTCTCATCATAGATACGCACGCGCTTTCTTTTAGTGCTCGACTTGCGCTCCACCACCACGATCGTTTGTTTGTCGGTTTGTAGTCGACGTCCTTCATGCCGCAACACCAACCGCGCATACCAGCGACTATAGCCAGTGGTCGCGATAAACTGGTCCAGAATCTCGCTCTTTTCTTTTTTGCTCGCGCCACGATATTGACCGGCGGTCGCTTTGGTCACTTCCTGCCTCGCCTGCATCGTTAGCCTCATCCTCACCTCCAGTGCGCTCAAACCCTGGAGGTAAAACACACTCTATTTCGAGTGGGTTTTTATATGAGGCAACGATACCCATTTGGAGTGGGTTTTTCGTGAGTCAATTCGGGCCATGTACTTATCTCCTACCGGGTTGTATAGTGTTCGCAATTCCCACCTCTACACATAGCCTCCAGAAAAACTAAAAGGACGTCCGCTCAAACATAGAGCACGATTCTGTGGGGTCGACGCAATGAACATCAAGTACCGCAAGCTACCGGATCAGACGAGAGCCGAAGGGTATACATTCTATCCTCTTGTCCAGGTATTGCTCCGTCACGAGATCAACATGTGGCCGGTACTCGCGTTGGTCGATTCCGGCTCAGCGGATTGTGTATTCCCTAAATCGATGGGTGAGATATTAGGCATTGATATTTCTGCCGGTGAACTACACCAATTTCACGGTTTTGATCTCAACCTTGTGAATGGATTTGTCCATAGAGTGAATCTGCAGGTGGCCGGTTTCTCGCACTGGGTTCCTGTTGACGCGGTATTTCTGGAATCGGAGGGGATGCCGATCGTGGGACAACGAGGGTTCTTTGAAAGCTATCAAGTTGTATTTGAAAAGTGGGCGAGACGATTTGAAGTTAACACAAAGGAAGATGCAATTATACGAAACAGGCGTGGGTACGGTCGCGGGCGCTAATATACGAATCTGGAACTGAACGATGGAACCCTAAACAAGATTGCCTGAGAGTATCCTTTTTCTTTTGCTTCGTTGGCAGCCTCCACAGCGGTAGACCCATGACCGACGACAAACTCACCGCCATCGGTCTCGATAAGAGCCACCCACATATTTTCGTACTGCCGAACTAATTCAGCAAAAGCTTCTTCTTTATTAACCGACAAAATTTACTCTCCTAAACCGCGATCACTTCCAACTCGGGGTCGACTTCCTGCTTTAGCATGCTTTCAATCGCCATCAGCGTGCCGGTGAGGGAGCTGGGGCAACTGCCGCAGGCGCCCTGGTAGCGGATGCTGAGGGTGTGCTCGGTAAGACCGATGATTTCGAGATAGCCACCGTCGCCCATCAAGGCTGGGCGGACCTTTTCATCCAGAATTTCGTTGATCTTTAACAACCGCGGATCGTCACTCGTCACCGCTGCAATTGGACCACCGACCGCTGCCGCCGCCGCTGCTGGCGATCCATTGACTGCTTCGGCTGCACGAATCGGTACTGCCAACGCCGGCAACAACTCATCCCAGTCGCCTTCGTCATCTTTCTCGACCGTAATCATGCGGTCCATATAAAAGACCGACACGACATGTCCAATGTCGAACAGCGACTTCGCAAGCGGATCATTCACGGCTAACTCTGCGGAACCATATTGTCGTGCCACTCCATTGCTCACCGCTTCGCGCAGAATAAACTTAACGGCATTCGGATTCGGGGTTTCTTCGATATCACTAATCTTCGGCATTTCTTACTCCTCTGTTCGTGGTCACATTATAGCGTTTTTGCTGCGCACTCGCAGTCCGTCGGGACGCACGAAAGCGTACGCTTATCACAATGCTAAATTCTTCTTATACAAAAGCCCGCTCAACGTTGCAGGAATCGTTGCTAAAAAGCGGGAGCAGGCATATACTCCCGCCCTCACTTGCCCCCCCTCTCAGAAGGTGAGTCAAGTTGAGATAGAGGCAGGCGATAGCGAGGGTCGCCTGCCTCAACATTTTTGCGGGTTGAACTTGGACTTTGTGCTTGGTACTTTGAAAGCGCAATGAACATAGGCATCACGGTATATTCCTCTTACGGCGGCAGCGGTATCGTCGGTTCTGAACTCGGCAAAGAACTCGCTACACGCGGTCACACAGTTCACTTCATCTCTTCATCGTTGCCAACTCGTTTGACCGAACTCAACGAGCACGTGCGTTTTCACGAAGTCGAGATGATGTCGTATCCGTTGTTTGAACATCAGCCGTACACACTCGCACTCGCGACAAAAATGGCCACGGTGGCTGAAGAAGAGAATCTCGATCTGCTGCACGTGCATTACGCGATTCCACATTCAATCAGCGCGATACTTGCACGCGAGTCACTCAAGCCACGCCGGCGTCTGCCGGTTGTTACCACGCTGCACGGAACTGACATCACGCTCGTGGGTGCGGACCGATCCTATCTGCCGATCACGCGCTATGGCATCGTGCAGTCTGACGGTGTGACCGCGATCTCGAACTATCTGAAAGAAGCCACGCGCGAGATTTTTCACTTTGACGACATCAAAGTGATTCCGAACTTTGTTTGCCAGTACGACTACGCGCGACTCGAAGTCGAAAACCTGCGCAAAACATTGGCGCCGCAGAATGAACCATTGCTGATTCACGTCTCAAACTTCCGTCCTGTAAAGCGACCAGTTGATTGCGTCGAGATTCTCGCGCGTGTTTTGAAAAAGGCTGTGAAGACGCGTTTGATAATGGTGGGTGACGGCAGTGAGCGAACGAATTGCGAGCATCGCGCGCGTTGTCTCGGTATTTTCGATCAATGTTCGTTCGTCGGCAAACAACCGCGCATCGTTGACTATCTTTCAGCGTCAGACGTCTTGTTGTTGCCTTCCGATCAGGAGTCGTTTGGACTGGCGGCTCTTGAGGCGATGGCGTGTGAAGTTCCAGTAATTGCTTCACGTGTGGGCGGGATTCCGGAAGTCGTGACAGACGGTGAGACTGGTTATCTCAGCCCGGTCGGCGAAGTCGACAAGATGGCTGCGGACGCCGCGCGTTTACTGACTGACGAGAAACTTCGTAAACAGATGGGCCATAGCGCAAGAGAGTCGGCGATCAGTCGTTATCGCACCGACGTAGTGATTCCTCAATACATCGATTTCTACGAACAGATACTTGCGAAACAGCCCGCGTAATCTGTGACCAAAACTGGCTTTATGGACAGGATTTACAAGATTATTTCAGGATGAACAGGATGGAATCATGTCAATCCTGAAACAATGTCAATCCTGAAACAATCCTGTTAATCCTGTCTAACTAAACATGTCGTCTATTATCGTTGGCACTGCCGGTCACATTGATCACGGAAAGAGCGCGCTTGTACGCGCGTTGACAGGTGTCGATCCCGATCGCCTTCCTGAAGAGAAACGTCGCGGTATCACCATCGATTTAGGCTTTGCCGATCTCGAGCTCGACGATCTGCGCATCGGCTTTGTCGACGTTCCCGGACACGAACGCTTCATTAAAAACATGCTCGCAGGCGCGCATGGTATCGATCTGCTCGCCCTTGTCATCGCTGCGGACGAGAGTGTGATGCCGCAGACGCGCGAGCACTTCGATATCTGTCGGTTACTAGGTGTCAGCAATGGCCTTGTCGTGATCACCAAGAAGGATTTGGTTGACGAAGAGATGCTCGCGCTTGTTGAAGACGAGGCAAGGGAATTGGTCAACGGATCTTTTCTGGAGAAGGCACCCCTGGTCGCTGTAAGTTCGCGCACCGGCGCGGGTTTGGACGACTTGAAATCGCGACTGACGGAGTTGGGAAGACGCGTTCCGCCGAGGTCTCAGGACTTCACGATGCGCCTGCCAATTGACCGCGCGTTTTCGATGAAAGGCTTCGGAACTGTTGTTACGGGCACATTGATCTCCGGAAAGATCAGCGAAGGCGAAGAGCTGGAGTTGTTGCCGTCAAGGACCAACGTCCGTGTGCGCGGTTTGCAGGTACACAATAAGTCTGTTCGCGAAGCACATGCGGGACAGCGTACCGCAGTGAATCTTGCCGGCGTTGACACTGCGCAGATTGAACGCGGAATGGTTTTGGCTCCGGTGGGGCGTTTACGGCCCACGCAGATTGTTGACGTTCAGATTGACGTATTGCCGGGTGCGTCACGCGGAGTGCGATCGCGTTCACGAGTTCGTTTTCACATCGGCGCCGCAGAGGTGTTGGGACGAGTGAGAGTGCTCGAAGGATCTCAGATCGCGCCGGGAAGTAGTGGCATTGCACAGTTGAGACTCGAAGCTCCGGTCTTGGCAGTGCACGGCGATCGATTTATCCTGCGAAGTTACTCGCCGGCAGAAACGATTGCGGGCGGTGTGATCGTCGATCCGTTTGCCACAAAACATCGTGGACGTGAAATGGAGCACACGCTCGCACTGCTACATTCCTTGATGCGTGAAGAGCGTGCTGCAAAGTTCGAAGCCTTTGTTCAAACCGCCGGCGATCAGGGATTAAGACTTAACGATCTCGCCGCCGCGACAGGTTGGACCAACGAAGTCCTTGCACGAGTCGCGTCAGAAGTTCAAAAAACAGGTTCGGTGATCGAGGTTGGCGGATTGTTTATTGCGCGTTCGAGTCTCGATCGACTTAGCGATGCAGTCATTGCTGAACTCGAGCGCTATCACAAACGTGAGCCACTTGCGCGGGGCATGTTGCGCGAGACTTTGCGCGAGAAATTGTTTGCACATTCGGCGCCAGAGTTATTCAACGGTGTGATTGCACGAGTCGAAGCGCAAAGCAAAGTGGTTTCTGAAAAGGATATCGTTCGTTCGAGCAAGCACAGCGTGGGTTTATCGGAACAGGAAGCCGAGCTGAGTAAGCGGATCGAACATGGCTACCTCGCGGCTGGAGTCGAGGCGCCGACGATTGATGAGGCAATGACAAAAGCGGAGGTGGCGCCGCCGCAACGAGCCCAGGCCCGCAAGATCCTGCAACTATTGATCGACGACCGAACCATTGTGCGAATCCAGGGTGAGATGTTCATGCACGCCAAAGTAGTCGAGGATCTGAAAGCCAAACTGCGAACTTATGGTGCGCAACACGAGCCGGATTGTTTCATTGATGTGGCAGCTTTCAAGGATCTCGCCGGTGTCTCACGCAAATATGCGATTCCTTTGCTGGAGTTCTTCGATCGCGAGCAGGTCACTCGCCGCGCCGGTGATAAGAGAATCATTTTGCTGGACAGGATTAACAAGATGTAACAAGATTCACAGGATTTCAGCCTGCCTCGCCAGTAAACAATCGTGAAGGACTATCACGTCAACATCTACTACAGTGAGAAAGATCAGGGTTATGTTGCCGACATACCCGATCTCGATCTCTTCTCCAAACCCTCGAAGACTCCGGCGGAGGCGTTGGCCGATATCGAGCAGGCAAAAACGCAGTGGCTCGCATCAGCAACTGACGAACAGCGACCAATCCCCGAGCCAACTTATCAATCCGATACCTACAACCGTGCGAGAGTGGCTGAGCCTAAACAACAAACAGAAGCCAAACCACTCAGCGCAGATCAACCGTCGTACGAGAAGGACCTCGCCTACATTAAAAAGCGGATCGCGGCGCGTGAATGCATTCTCTTTCTCGGTTCCGCGATCCACGTGCCTCCTCCGCCCGAGCTCGCGCAATATCAGTATCCGCCTGATAAAGCGCCGCCCGTGGGGAGTCAGCTCTCAAAGATTCTGGCGGAGAAGTGTGGCTATCCAAACGCGGATTGGTGGAACCTGCAACGAGTTTCTCAATACTACGAAACGGAAACCCGCAGCCGTTTTAGACTGGTGGAAGAGATTACGGATGCCGTTCATGCGAATCGCGAACCCTCGCCGATCCTTCGTATGCTTGCAGACCTCGAGTTTCCGATTGTGATCACCACCAACTACGATCACCTGTACGAGAAAGCGCTCGAAGCAAAAGCAAAAGCAGAAAACATTGCGACGCCGTACCAGGTAGCCGTCTACCATCCAAATATCACGAACAAAACGGAGACGGTCGATTGCCCTCGAAACCCTGATCCGAAACAACCTTATCTGCTCAAGATTCACGGTGATGTGGATACACCGGAATCGATCGTTCTCACCGATGAAGACTACATACAGTTTGTCCTGCGCATGAGTGACAAGCCGCCTTACCATCCATTTGGCAACAACGTCCTGGCGCATCTGATGAAGTGGCCCACGGTATTCGTCGGCTATAGCTTGATGGACTACAACCTGCGTCTGCTTTTTAAGACGCTGCGTTGGAAACTGGATGCCGCACGCATTCCGCCAAATTATTCAGTCGACAAGAAACCGGATGTTCTTATTCGCGACGTCTGGGAGAATCAGCGACGTTACGTCTCATTTATCGTCCTCAATCTCTGGGACTGCATTCCCAAGCTGCATGCCGATCTCGGAAAGGTATTCAAGCCGTGACGACAATTGCGCAGGACGTAAAACCTCTGCCTGAGATTCCGTATCGCGGGATCGAATCGTTTCGCTATATCGATCAGAGAGTTTTTTGCTCGCGCGAGGAAGAGACGTGGGACCTGATGCGCAACATCCTGATTAATCGGGGTGTTTTGCTTTACGGTGATTCCGGGTCAGGCAAGTCGTCACTCATCAACGCCGGTTTGATTCCCGAGGCGATCAAAGAGAATTTGTACGCTCATCGTTTGCGCGTGCAGCCACGACGCGGACGCGAGATCAAGGTCGAACGTATTTCGACAGAAACAGACGATGGCCCACCTTATCTTCCTTCGGATCTTGTTGACACGTCAGCACCGGACGACAAAGCGCTGAGTTTTGAAATATCTCTCGAAGACTTCTACAAACAACTCGATCGACTTCGCCACAAACGCGTTGATGAACCTCGCCCGCTTCTGATCTTCGACCAGTTTGAGGAATTCATCACGCTATTTGAAGAAGCGGCGCCAAGTGGCGGTGCTGCCCCATCGAAGGACGCGCCATCAACAATTCAGGGAAATATTCTGACTGTGCTGACTTCGATCCTTCAGGACGAATCTTTGCCCGTCAAGCTGCTCTTTGTTTTCCGAGAGGAATACCTGGCCAAGTTGAACATTCTCTTCAAGGCGGCGCCGGAGTTATTGGACCAGTACGTCAGACTGCTGCCGCCGCGGGTCGAAGAGGCGCAGCAGATCATTGTGGCTCCGTTTGCTGATGAAGACGTGAAGCAGAGGTTTGCAGGAAAACCAAACCACGTCCGCGACCTGGAGCATCTCGCCAAGCAGATCTCAACACAGATTCAGCAGCGAAGCGATAATGGCTTCATCAACCTCACGGAGCTTCAAATCGTCTGCCGTAAATTGTGGGATTCGCGTGATCCCGCGAAGTATTTTGAAAGCAATGGCTCCGACATTCAAAAAGTCCTCGAGGGTTACTGGGCCGACGCATTAAAGAAGTTGGGAGACTTGTACGAGCCGTCAATCGCGTTGTTGGGCCACATGATTACTTCCACTAACACGCGGAACATCGTCTCCGAACCTGATCTGAAGTCTTTCGAAAAAGAAAACTTTTCGGAGGACCAGATCACAAGGGCATTGAACGCGCTGGTTGAGAGCAGACTGGTCCGGCGTGAGCCTCGTCACAGGATCTATTTCTACGAGATCGTCAGTGAGTTTCTGGTTCCCTGGATACGCGATAAGAAAGCAGCTCGTCGTGCGCAGATCGAAGCGAACAGGCTGGCTGCCGAAACGAAGCAGAGACTTAAACAAGTTGAAAGAGAGCGACGGTATGTCTCGATCTTTGCCATTGTGCTGGGTGTGTTGCTGCTCGCTGCCGTCTGGTTAACTTATCAGACGTATCGGTCGAGGCAAGCAGCGTTGGCGGCGCAACAAGCTGCGCAGGAAGCTCAGAAGGAACTGCAAAAGGAACGGGATCGTTCCAAGCAACTCATCGATCTCTTGAACCAGTTAACGGCTGATAACCCGAAAGACAGATTGGCAGCCGTGAATGGTTTTAGGAAGCTGAATGAAGCGACAAATGAAGAAGAGAAATTACCGCGCGATCTAATCTCCGTAATCGTGGCTGTTACCGCGAACGATGCCGACAAGGAAGTGTCGGCTGCTGCCAGTTATTTTTACGACACGTTGAGTGAAATCAAACAGGTTCAGCAGTCGAAATCTGCCTTGACGAATTCAATCATCAAAACGGCAGAGGAAAAGAATGCAACTCTGACGGAGACTCAACAAACTATTTCCTTGCCTCCGCGCATGTATTTTCAGTTGGCAAATGAAAACCAGCGTCCGCGTGCCGATAAGCTTGCCGCCGCATTACGGAGTCTTGGGTTCACGGTTCCCGCGTATGAAATTGTTGGCGGCCGCGCGCCTGCAAGTAGTGAATTGCGTTGGTATCAACCTGCTAACGATTCAGACCTTCCATCCGTCACGGCCAATCGCGATAAAGCTTTACAAAAGTGCAAAGAAGTGGACGGACCAAACTGGACTCCGAAGGAAGTTAGAAACTCTTCTTCGGTGCGGCCTAACCACTACGAGCTATGGTTTGGCGCGGATCGGACGCCGTCTACACCAACCCCGACGCCAACCGCAACGCCAACGCCGACTCCCACACCAGCACAAAATGTGGTGCTGAAACTCTCCCTAATCAATGAACAGGGAAGACCCATCGCGTATCGTGATCTTCAGGTGCTATTGAGGAGCACGTCTTCTGGAGGGCGTCCGATCCCCGGTACTTCAGCTATAGTGACGGCCCCGCCCGGCATCTATATTCTCAGCGTACGAGTACCCGGTTACCAGACCTATTCCGAAAAAATCTCACTTCAGGGGTCGGAGGTCAGTCATCAAGTCAGGCTGGTACGCCAGCCTCTGATCTACCGGCCGCAAAAGTGACGCATCGAAAAACGACGCTTGCATTCCCTTACGGCGCGGCGTTAACATGACGCCATTAATTTGCGCAAAAAGATTCGGCTTTTTCCTTAACCTTCATAATTAATTTACCTGGCCGGAGGTTCAACATGAAAAGCCTGAAAGATATTCTCGCGATAGTGGTAGGCATTGCTGCCGGCATCGGCGCGATCTACTACTTTTACAGGTTTGTGACCGACCCGAATGTCGACGGCGGCCATTCCTCAGGATGGATCGCACTCGGGTTGGCAGCAGTAGCCTTTGTTTGCGGTTTGATTTACTTCCTCGGACATGTAAACAAAGAGGAAGAGATTCACATTACGCAATAGCGGCGCTGACTCCTTTTGGACAGCGGGCCGACTTTGTTCCCGCTGTGTGAACTTGCGCCTGTTGCTCGACCCCCATTCTGGACGCCGTTTGTGCACACACCAAAGCGGCTTACGTGCGCAGACGGCGCTCGTTTTTGTTTACAAGATTTCCAGCATTCACAGGATGAATAGGATTTAGATAAGGAGAATCGCACCGAAAATGTTTCCACTGCTGATAGAGTTCTTGCAGCCGCAACTACGGGCTACGCAGCCAAACTATTTCTTTCCGGTCGTCGTGTTGTTATTGGTTGCGGGAGGCGTTGCGTGGTTGATAGCGTCTGTGCTTGGTTTTCAAAGGTCGCCAGCGTTTGGACCGTCTGCCCGCTGGTTCTCTTACGCGGCTGTCTGCATGGTCATCTATCACCTTCACTTCCTGGTATTCGGAATATTTGCAGTGCTGGGTATCTCGGCGAATTCGGTTGACCTCTCCATGGCACTCGGCGTCGGCGCATTCTTTAACCTGTTTGTGGTTCTCGGGGCGGTTTGTGCGATTATTGGTTTCATTAGATTGACGAATCCAAGATAGTTTGATTGATTGTCCCCTACTACTGCGTTGATGAATAAGAAGCTGCTTGCGGTCGCCGCGCTCGTAATTGTCGGAAGCGCGGCGGCTCTCTTTTTAGTTGCCTCCCCAAACAATGCCACTAACAGTCCGAAGGATCAGTTTGTTCGCCAGCGAGGCGGACGATTCGTAATCGGTCAGAAGCCGTTTCGCTTTGTGGGCGCGAACGTCGCCCTCATGTATCGCGACGAGGATCGCCAACGGATGCCGGAGACTCTGCGCCAGGCGGCGCAGGCTGGAATCAAAGTCGTCCGTGTTTGGGCGTTCGGCGAGGGCGGTCCGGACGACGTCAAGCCGATGTCCGACTTCGAAGACTGGCCGCGTCATCACTATTTCCGACTCGCACCCGGACAGTGGAATGAAGACGCTTTCGTGCATCTCGACAAAGTGATTGCGGAAGCCGCGAAGAATAACATCTACGTGCAACTGTGCCTCACAAACTGGTGGCGCGACACTGGTGGCGTGACGCAGTACCTGCGCTGGGCTGGAATCAACGATGCCGCCGACGATAGCTACGAGTTTGGTATCAATAATGAAAAGGCGATCCTCTTTTACACAAATCCGGAAACGCGACGCCTCTATAAAGAACACGTCGAAAAACTCGCGACACGAAGAAACACCGTTACTGGGGTGCTGTATCGTGACGATCCGTCGATCTTCGGTTGGGAGTTGATGAATGAAGCACAGGTAATCACGGGGCGCTGGGCCGAGCGACGTGCGTGGTTTACGGAGATGAGTGCATATCTGAAGTCACTCGACCCGAACCATCTGGTTGCGCCAGGCGTCTGGGGATATCGCTCGTCTTCTGAACGCCGGGAGTGGTTGGCCGATCACGCGATTCCGACAATCGACTACTGCGATGTGCATATTTATCCGCGGCCCGATCACAACAGCTTCGTGGATTCGCCGAAGGCATTGAAAGAGTTTATTGAGAATCGTGCTGCTGCTGCGTTTGCGGTTGGAAAGCCGCTGGTGTTTGGTGAGTTTGGGATGGGCGTCGAAGGCCACAATGGTGCCTCGCAGCTCGATTGGTACAGAGCCTTTTTCGAAGGCAATGTGAGAGCTGGAGCAGGTGGCGCGATGTTCTGGATTCTCACGCCCGATGAGCGCAGAGGTTATGGAGTTACTTATTCCACTCCGCGAGATAGCGCGTTGCTGGGGGAGATCGGGCGCGCGTCACAAATGTTTTCTTCGTTGCAAACGGCTGAGCTCCCGGCGCAGTTGCAACAGGGTGAGCGGCATTTGATTCCACGACAGTTTGCGTGGTCACGTTCGGAAGGCGATGCTGCGACGTTGCCACAAATGACGGTCAGAGACGACAAGACCATTCTTTATCAATTCAAGCCGCAGATGGCGAGTGCCGAACGTTTTGAAAAGATTGGTGAGGGAGTTGGATACATCTGGGGATTTGGATCCGGTTTTCTCGAGTACACGATCCCCGAGCGCGCAGACCGGCGACGGGTTAGCGAAATCGTTGTGCGCGCGCACGTACAGCCGGTATTGCCGATCGATGCGCCACCTGGCTTTGTGAAAACTCGCGTTACTCTTTTTGTCGAAGGCTGGGATGCTGGCTCGCGATTAATTCCCGTCGAGCCACAAGGACAACCGCTGATTCAGGAGTGGCGTTTGACGGGAATGTTTCTTCGCCTGCGAGCGATGCGCGGCCTGCCGCTAAAGCTTCGTTTCGCCGTCACCCCTGAATCAGACTGGCTGTATGGTGTGAATATCTCAAACTGGCCGGAGGGCTACGAGTCGAAAGACGCGAAACCGATCGAGGTTGAGTTGAGACATTAGCCACAAAAAGACACAAAAAGCACAAAATGATTCTGATGTTATCCCTTAGGGTTGTATGCGTGTAATACTTTAATGCGATTATTAATCTGCATTGTGTCAGCAAGCTTGTCCAGGGTTAAAACCTTACCTAATATTGAAGCTAGTCATTGTTGCTGAGATTCAGCATCTTTCCGGTTAGTAACACCGAGCTTTGGCAGCCGCCTGTTGCATGAGCAGACCGTTCGAAGGCCACCCCAATTTGTCGAAGAACTCGAAGATCAGCTTAGTTGTGAAAGGGCGCGCGGAAGGTCCGCAACAACTCTTTAACGGTTAACCCAAACCTCACGATGTCGAAAAATTAAATATGGCAACATCTCACGTGCCGCCTTACACTATCTTCATGCTGCTGCAGCTCGTCACCAATTGACGCAATTGCAGAAAACTCTAATCCCAACCTCAAAAACTCATCGCCGCGATTAGGTCGCTGGCAGACATTCCCCGTCCGTTGGGAAGTCGCAGTTTGATAAATCGCTCTGGGCTTCGTCTGAGGATAGGTGATTATCGAGTCCTCTATTCCTTCGACGATGATCGTCGCACCGTTACCGTTCATGCAATTGGGCACCGGCGCGAAATCTATCGATAGTGACCTTCGGCCCAGGGGCTAGGTGCGGGCTGAAGAGTTCCATGATTGAAAGTGAGGTTTCGCTGAGTTCGTAGAGTTTGGCTGAGGGGACAACGCCGAGATTGAATTGGGTAGCGGGGACGACATATTTCTCAAGTGTGCTTGTAAGGCCGTCATTGCTGAAGTAACGGCGTCCGCGGGCGACGATTATGAAGTCGCCAGAAGTGAGTTGTTTGAGAGCTTCTGGGTCGGAGAGTGATAGGCAGATCAGATCGGGCCGCTTCGCACGTTCCGCATAATACGTCGCTAATGACGGGCTCTCACTCGCAACGCGCGCGCCGGGTCGAGCACGACGCGCGATCTCGGTCATCACGTCGCGCATGCTTGCGTCGTAGAACTCATCGTGCGGAAAGTAGAACCCGGCCCACTCCGTGCCGCCCCCAATCGAATTTGTAAACAGTCGAAAGTGTGGCGCTGCCTGAACCGAGTTGATCACCGACGCGACTATGACGATGACCGCGAGAGTTGCCGGCACGTAGTGTCTCAGATTGTTAGGCCTGTTGACCCAATCAAAGCTCGCTATACCATTAGCGAGAAAACGACCTACAAACTGAATTCCCAGCGCACTCGTTATCAGCACTGCCGGCAAAATCGTCGTGTAGTAGCGTGTGAACTTTCCGCCGGGAAAGGCGAATGCGACGAGCCACATCATGAACCAGAACAAAATGAAATAACGCCCGTCGCCCAGCTTTCTTCGAAACAATAACGGCAATCCGGCCACAAACCCGATTACAGTCAAAAGCGGCAGTTTGACGGCTGTGAACACAAGATAGAAGTAAACCGGAATGCCACGCAGCCAATCTTCAAATCGCTGTGTGTAAAGCTTGTTCATAAACTCGTAGCCATCGTGACTAATGCGCTTGCCGCCGGCAAACAATCCCATCTGTTTCCACGTTTCGGGAAGCAGGACCGTCGGACTGAGCATGAGGAATACAAGACCCATGATGATGAGGAACGTGAGCAGGCGCTTTTTGCCTAACCGCCAGCGAGTCTCCGGAATGTTCTGAAACATCCAGTAGTAACAGATACTGACCGTAAAGAGATGCGGTACGTACTTTGAAGCGACCATCGCGCCATAAGAAGCAGCAGTGGCCCAGTAGTACTTGTTCGGATTTTGATTCGTGCTCTCTGCGATACGTTGACCACGTAGCCAAAACACGTTCGCCAGCAGGAAGAAGAACAACAGGAATGAGTCTTCCTTTGCTACGCGACTGAATCCGATGGCACTGGGATCAAACGCCCATAACGCAGCCGCAATCAGTGCAACTTCAACTCCAAACAGCTCTGCCACGATCAGGAAGATTAAAACCGTGCTCAATGCTCCGACGATCGCGCCCGGCAATCTTAGGGCAGTCTCAGGCGAGATCTGGTTTCCCGGATTTGTATTGTTCCATTTTTCGGCGAGGATAATGGTCGCGGTTTGGAATGCCTTCATGAGCATCGGATGCTCGCCATTCGCGCCCGTCAGACCGTGGGCGCGATAATCCGCAACGGCGCTTAGTTTGTTGAGCTCGTCTTCACTTAAACCCTCGGCGCTTAAGCCGTTGACGCGAAAACCGAAGCCCGCGACGACCAGAACGATCAGTGCAGTCAAAACAAGCGATCGGCTGTTGATTAAGACACTGCGTCCGGCGAAAAGATCAGGTCTCAGACCGGCCGTGATAATGGGTTCAGCTTGTGCGGATAGTTCGTGCAAAACGCGAAAGGGTATCGAAGACTCATTTGAGTGTCAAAAGAGCTTTTTACATGATTTAGAAGATGTGCATGATTTACAAGATTCCGAGCGCAAATCCTGTTAATCTTGTAAATCTTATAAATCCTGTCTCAAATGGACCAGACGGAAAATCAACCCCAACTAGCACGAAGACTCGGCCTCTTTGATGCCACGATGATCGTCATGGGCGGCATTATCGGCTCGGGGATCTTTATGAACCCGTCCGTCGTGGCGCTTCAGGTTCGTACGCCGTTCCTGGTTCTTGGTGCGTGGGTGCTCGGCGGACTGTTTGCACTCGCTGCCGCATTCATCTGGGCCGAACTGGCTGCGCTGCGGCCGGACGTCGGCGGCCAGTACGCTTACCTGCGAGAAGCGTTTCATCCGGCGGTCGCGTTTCTTTATGGCTGGGTGTTGTTGCTGGTGGTTCAAACAGGCGGCATGGCTGCCGTAGCTGTGACGTTCGCACGATATTTTGTCGAATTGGCCCACGTTCCGATTCCGTCGGCTTTTCTCGCCGCGATCGTGCTCGCATTACTGACGGTCATCAACTGCGTTGGCGTTCGCGCCGGTAGCACGGTGCAAAGCATCCTGATGGTGCTGAAGATTCTGGCGATCGCGATGCTAGTCGTGTGTGGTTTTCTTTTCGCAGGTCGAAGCACGAATCCTTCCGGTTTGTTGGATAGACCCGTCTCCCCAGATCTCTTAACAGCATTCGGAGCTGCCCTCGTGCCAGTCATTTTTGCTTACGGTGGCTGGCAAACTGCGACCTTCGTTGCCGGTGAGATCAAAGAGCCACGCAAGAATCTGCCGCGCGGATTAATACTGGGCGTTGTCGGTGTAGTGTTGCTGTATCTTGCGGCAAACGTGGTCTATATCAGTGTTCTGGGAACAGAGGGTCTGGCGGTTTCGAAAACGCCTGCATCCGACGTGATGCGAAGTGCCCTCGGAGATCTCGGCGCGCGAATCATCGCAGGCGGAATTGCGATTTCAACCGTGGGCTTTCTGAGTCAAAGCATGCTCACTGCGCCACGCGTTTATTTTGCGATGGCAAAAGATGGATTGTTCTTCGAGCAAGTCGGCATGGTGCATCCACGCACGCGAGCTCCGATCGTGGCGATCGCACTTCAGGGATTACTTGCGATCTTGATCGCTATCCTCGGAACCTACGAGCGCATCCTCAACTACGTCGTATCTGTCGACGTGATTTTCTTCGGATTGACTGCCTGCTGTATCTTCGTCTTTCGCAGACGCGAACAAGCGGGGGCAACCAGAGTCCCGGGCCATCCGTTTACAACGATCCTGTTCATTGCTGTCTGCTGGCTGGTGGCGATTAATACAGTCTTTCATTTCCCGACAAATACTTTGATAGGAATCGCGATCCTAATCGCAGGCATTCCGGCGTACTGGTTTTGGAAACAGGTGAACAAATGACAGCCGCTCGCGAGGTTATGACTTCTTCGTACATGAACTGGGCCAAGACGAGCTCGGTCGCAAAATACAATCTGGCAACAAGCGGCGTCGGCAATCTGAAGCTGAGCGAACTGCGTGTATCGCTAGACGATCTCGAGATTACAAACGGCGGTTATGGTTACAAACCACTGGTCGATTCGATTGCTAGTCGTTATCGCGTCGCTTCGGAAGAAGTGGTGACCGCCGCGGGAACAACCTTTGCGAATCACCTTGCGATGGCGGCCTTAATCAAACCGGGCGATGAGGTCTTGTTTGAGCACCCGGCTTACGAACCGATGCTTGCGCTCGCTTATTACCTCGGCGCGAATGTGAAGCGCTTTGCACGGCGTTTTGAAAACGGTTTTGACATCTCGCTCGACGAACTCGAATCGCTGATCACTTCAAACACTCGTCTGATCGTCATCACCAATCCTCACAATCCGAGCGGTGTACTGGTCGACGATGCCACGATTAAACGGATCGGCAACCTCGCGCGCAAAGTCGGCGCTCGTGTGTTCATCGACGAAGTCTACATGGAAACCTTATTTGAAGAGTCGCCGCGCACAAGTTTCCATCTGGGGAACGAATTTGTGGTGACGAGCAGTCTGACGAAAGCGTTCGGACTAAGCGGACTCCGATGCGGTTGGATCCTGGCTAAACCGGAACTCGCCAAACGCATGTGGTTGCTCAACGATCTATTTGCCTCGACTCCCGTGCACTCAGGCGAGCGACTGAGCGTCGTCGCGTTGCAACAGCTCGAAGAAATCGGTGTACGCGCGCAACAGTTACTTGATCGGAATCGACGACTATTAAACGATTTTCTCGATACACGCGAGGATTTGGAAGTCGTCAGACCGCAGTTTGGGACAGTGATGTTTCCGCGTGTGCGTCGGGAAAGTTCGGATGATTTCTGCCGGTTATTGCGTGAGAAGTATGAGACTTCGGTCGTGCCCGGAAGATTCTTCGAGATGCCTGCGCACTTCCGGATCGGGATCACAAGCGATACGCCTACGCTTGAAGAGGGACTGGATCGGTTAGGGAAGGCGTTGGATAAGTTTTAGCCGCGGATAGACGCGGATGAACGCTGATCTGCGTTTATCCGCGTTCATCCGCGGCTAATTTTTTCTTCGGATATCCTGCACCAAAAGCCAGTCACGCACCTGCTCTGCGGCCTCGATTCCAACTGCTTCTGTGGTGATCCTGATTGGCGTTCCCGTCGGCCAGTTATCCTTCTTCAACATCGGACCGCCGACCGCTTTGTAATAAACCTGGCCTTCAAACTTCTTCTGTCCCGTCTTTGGCTCAAATATATAGACATGAACTTCCAGATCGGGTGAGTTTAGAATCAGAGTCCCGTTCTGAAACTCGTCGACGTCAAACTGGAGCAACACAACTACGGATTCCGTCTCGCTCTTCGCACGCTTAACAGCGCGATCGCGTTTGATATCGCCCAATGACGTATAGCTGACGTTCTTGAACCCTTCGAGGTGTTTGAGGAAGTTTGCGAAGATGGCGTCTTCGCTGAGTAGGTGTTTCGAAGAAGGTTCGGCGCCGACGAGCAGGGAAACCCTCTGCTTTAACTCTCTGGCACTACTTTTCGAAGCTTCAGAATCCGTTTTGGGCGTGCTGACGGGCGGTTCGGCAGGCTTCGGAGCGCGCCGGCCTGACTGTGCAACAGTCTGCGTAGCGAGCAACAGCAACAAGCTCGATGCGGCAAGAATTCCTTTTCTACGGCGTTTTCGCTGAAAGCCGGGGAGCATTTTCATGCGTTGTTCTCCAGCGGTGTGACCTTAGAAGCGGGCTTAGTCTACAGGGTTGCAACAGAGCTGTCTAAGATCCGGCTGGGTCGGCGCAGTCAGGTAGATCTGGACGGCCGAGGCTTTTCTCAGTTCCTCAGCGTAGACCGCAAACCACTTTTGTGCGGCCTGGGTCTGAAGTAGCTGCATTATCTGAAATTTGTGCGCGGAAAACTTGCCTGAGAACTGAGCCTTCTGATCCTTGTAATAAGCGCGCGCCTGCTCTTCGCTTACGATCGGTACTTTGGTTTTTACCTGAAGATCAAGCAACGCCTCGGGAGTTGTACCAAGTCGTTTTGCTTCCTGCTCGAGCAGCAGATCGTTGATTCTGACATCCAGATCGCGTTTGCGAAGTTTATAGACCGCTTGTTGGACGATAAAGATCAGCGGGAGAAGTTCTCTCTCGATATCCTGTGAAGTGATTTTTGTGCCATTGACGGTGGCAAACACGCGCGAAAGGTCCGCTTCGTTTTCCGGCGGTGTGACTTGCAGGTTCGACCGGGTAATTTGTGCGGCCGCTCGCAACGCGTTTGTGTATTGAATAGCACGCACCTGCATGCGTTCACTTCTCAACCGCGTGATAATTTCTTTCTTTACACTACTAAAACCAGGACCACCTCGACTCTTTTTCTGTTCGTAAATTGCACGAGCCTCAGCTTCGGTCGGTTCAGCCACTCTGGCTTTGACTTCCAGGACGATAAGTACAGAGCTCGCAAGACCGCGCCTCTTTGCCTCTGCGTCGAGCAGCATCTGGTTGATCTGGCGATCGACTTCCTGTGAACGAGCCTGGATAACCGTTTCCTGTGCGAGACTGACCTGAGTGTGGGTGTCGATACTCAAGTCTTTTTGCGTGATCTTGACGCCATTGACTACCGCGAGGACCTTGAGCTGAGGTTTTTGTTCACAACCGCAGTTTGGTGTCTGAGAAAACAGCAGAAAAAGGAGCCACAGATTTACACCGATCTTCAGCACGGATTATTTGTTTAAGAGATCGACGGCTTCGCGGGCGTAGTAGGTCAGAATGATGTCGGCGCCGGCACGTTTGATACTGGTGAGCGTTTCCATCATCACGCGTTCCTCGTCAATCCAGCCTTTCTGAGCGGCCGCTTTGATCAATGCATACTCGCCCGAAACGTGATAGGCGGCGATGGGAACGTCGAAGCGCTCGCGTACCATGCTCAGCACATCGAGATAGACCGTGGCAGGCTTCACCATCAGTATGTCGGCGCCTTCCGCGTAGTCCAGTTCAGCTTCACGCATTGCTTCGCGCACGTTCGGCGGATCCATCTGATAGGCGCGACGGTCGCCAAACTCCGGCGCGCTTTGCGCGGCTTCTCGAAAAGGTCCATAAAAACCGGAAGCGTACTTCACTGCATACGCCATGATCGCGGTGTTTTCGAAACCTTCACGGTCGAGGATTTCGCGAATGGCTCCAACCTGGCCGTCCATCATCGCCGAAGGCGCGACGATGTCGGCGCCCGCTGCTGCCTGGCTCAGCGCTGTCTGGGCCAACAATTCCAGCGACTCATCGTTGCTGACGTCGCCGTCGCGAACAACACCGCAATGACCGTGCGACGTGTATTCGCACAAACACGTATCCGCCATGATGATCATCTCCGGAGACGACTGGCGCACAGCGCGAATCGCACGTTGCACGATTCCGTCTTCAGCGTAAGCACCGGAGGCGACGAGGTCTTTTGTTTCCGGCAGTCCGAAGAGGATGATGCTGCGCACGCCGGTGTCGTAAGCTGCTGCGACTTCCTTTGTGACCTCATCGATCGAGAGATTAAAAACGCCGGGCATCGATGAGATTTCGCGACGCACGTTTGTTCCCGGACAAACGAAAAGCGGCAATACGAAGTTTTCCGGTGCGAGGCGTGTCTCGCGCACTAGTGAACGAATCGCGTCTGTTCTGCGGAGTCGACGAGGACGATGAATCATTTTCAAAATCTCACTTCGAAACTACCAACGATGATATGCGGGATGGCCCGGTTTGACTGTGACGAAAGTGCCGCGACAAGTTGCGCGAACTTTATCGTGTCCGATTAGCTCGCCTTCGACTATGGCTTTGTTGTCAGTTGATTCGACGATTCGCGCTACGAGCTTCAGCGGTTGATCAGTCGGCGTCGGGCGCAAAAGTTTGATCGTGTATTCAGCCGTGACTGTGCAAGGAGGTTTATCAGCGCCACTCTTCTGCATCAGGTGCCACGCCGCTGCCCAGTTGCAATGACAGTCGAGGAGCGTGCCGATGATCCCGCCGTTCAGCATGCCGTTATAGGCTTCGTACTCCGGGGCTGGTTGCCATTCGGCGACGACCTCATCACCGTCTGGAAAACTGCGGACATGCAGGCCTTTTGGGTTTGCTGGTCCACAGCCAAAGCAGGCGAGGTTTGGAGCGAAGGTCTCTTGAATACTATTCATTGATTCTGTCTTAATTGCTGCCGCAGCTTAAACCGCTGAATCTTTCCCGTCGCTGTGTACGGCAATTCGTCTACAAACACGTATCGGCGTGGTTGTTTGAAGCGCGGCAGCGTCTGCGCGGCCAGTTTGCGCAATTCGTGCTCAAGTCGATCCGAATCGAATTCTAACCCTTGCTTCACAACAAACGCACACGCGCACGGCAGTCGATCGGAGTCAAAATCTTCCACCACTGCGACCCGAGCGACGCCCTCGTGACGTAATAGCGCACCTTCCACCTCAACCGGCGAAACCCACTGCCCGCTGGATTTGAAGCAATCATCGCTGCGCCCCATGTGATACCAGTAACCGTCATCGTCGCAACGATAGAGGTCTCCAGTGCGGACCCAGCCATCAACAAAAGTCTTTGCAGTCGTTTCAGGTCGCTCCCAGTAACACAATGCCGCGCTGTCGCCCTTAATCCACAAGTTGCCTTCGCTACCGGCGGGTGCCTGCTCGCCGTGTTCGTCAAGCAGTTGCGCTTCGTATCCTTCGAGCAGGCGTCCGCTGCTGCCGTACCGCACGTCGTTTTCGTGGTTCGACATGAACATGTGCAACATCTCGGTCGAGCCGATTCCATCAAGTACCTGAACGCTAAACTCTCGTTCCCATTCTTCGCCGAGATGGGCAGGCAGTGCTTCGCCCGCTGCAATGCACAAACGCAGACTCGAACAGTCGAGTTTGTTGCCGCGGCGGTGATGTTCGAGCAGGAGGTTATAGATGACGGGAACGCCAAAGAAGATCGTCGGACGATGCTCGGTGAACACTCTTGCGATCACGTCGGGCGATGGCTTTTCGCGCAAGAGGATTGTTGGTGCTCCGTTCAGCAGTGGGAATGAAAAGCTGTTGCCAAGGCCGTAAGCGAACGGCAATCGTGATGATGAGAAGAGTCGATCCTGCTTGGTCAGTCGCAACACTTCACGACAATAGGTTTGATTTGTGTAGAAGATGTCGGCCTGACTGTGAACGGCGCCTTTGGGCTCACCGGTGCTCCCGGACGTGTAGAGGATGAAAGCCGGCTGGTCGTCGGCCGGTTCGGGGAAGTGCAACTCCTCGGTCCCGCGTAGCCGCTCCAGCAAGCCCTCAAGATCATGGACGTCAACAGTGTTTTTCAGGGACCGCAGCTTTTCTGGCGCATGTGTCAGCAAGTCATGGCGCGTGTCCGTCTCCATGAAGGCCAAACTGGCCCCGGAATTGTGAAGGATCGAACACTGCTCCTCGGCCCGCAATGCCATGTTAATGGGAACGGCGATTGCCCCAAGCGAACACGTGGCTATAAACGCTTCAACAAACTCAGGCGAATCATTTAAGAGGAGGGCGACGCGGTCGCCGGGCCTTGCGCCAAGCGAACGAATAAGTTGGGCCATCTTCAGCGTCTCAGCGCGCAGTTCGCCGTATGTAATCTTGCGCGGGCCAAAATGGATGGCCGGCGACGACGGGTCGTGCTTGAAGATCGCGTCGAATAGATTCATTGGGTCCTGGTGATTATATCTTGTAAATCCCGCTAATCATGTCAATCCTGTGAAACTGACTTCGATGTCAGTTGGCGGAGGTGTTATGGAAGTCCTGTTCATACTGTTCATCTTCCTGGCAATCATCACTGTCGTCGGTCACGTAATCTGGCTAAGCATCGCGGCCGTTTATCGCTGGGCTTTCGTCGACGAAAGCGCCTATCGCCCGCAAGTGGTCCCGCGACATGATCCCGTCCTTTCCAAACTCATCAATCTCAAGACGACTGAACAACAGATCGTCCAGTTTCACGAGGGAAAGCTAAACGATCAGACATACGAAGAGGTGATGAGTCAGATTCGTGCGGAACGCGACAGACTTGTTAATCCCACTCCCAAACCCGATAAAGCTCCTGCGCCGGCGACAGCGCCGCCTCCCGCCCCCTCTCCTATCGCAGCGCCTGCGGCGGTTGTTTCCGTAGTCCAGGTAGAGAACAACGAAGAAGTTGTTATTAAACCTGTGCCGTCATTCATGGGCGACGACGATGCACCGCCGCGCGAGCCGCCACCAGCGTCACCACGCCCACGGCGAAGATCTTTCTCTGAGGTGCTCAACTCCTTCATGGAAGAGAGCAACATTCGCTGGGGCGAGATCATCGGCGGCCTGTTGATCATCGGTTGTTCGACGGCGCTGGTCGTGAGTCTCTGGGCCCAGATCTCAGAAATTCCGGTGCTCAAGTTTTTGATCTTCACGACCGTCACTGCAATTCTTTTTGGCATTGGTCTATACACCGAACACCGTTGGAAACTTCCGACAACCAGCCGCGGCATTCTGACGATTGCCACCTTGCTTGTACCACTGAACTTTCTCGCCATAGCTGCGGTTTCGGCGAGCAACACGTCGGGAGGTTTGGTAATCGGCAGTGAACTGGTGGCCCCCGCAATATTTCTCTGTCTGGTTTATTTCGCAGGCCGGATCATTACGCCCGGCTGCGCGCACATCCTGTCTGCCGGAGTGCTTGGATCGTCTGTTGGACAATTGCTCGTGCGACATTTCGCTTCCGCGGACGCTTCCCCGTGGCTTCTGATCTTCCTCGGTGCGTTTCCGGTGCTGTGTTACGTGATAACAGTCGGACTCGCATTGCGCGTTGTTCTCCACGATCGCGAGATAGACGAAAGTGAAACCACCACAGTCTTCACAGCACTCGGCACGATGAGCTTTGCGGCCCTCTTACCGTTTGGTCTGTTGTTGTACAAGTCTGGTCCAATCGGTATGTCGATGATGTACCTCGCTCCACTCGTTACGTTGTGGGGGCTTCCGATGCTTGCCACCGGAACAATCCTTTGGCGAAAGATTTCCAACCGCGAACTCGTCACATCGAGAACCGCAGGGACGGCGCTCGGAATTCTAGGTGTGATGATTGTCCTTGCGGGCATGATCCTCGCATGGCCCAATCCTGCCACTATCGTTCCGGCAGCATTGCTTAACTTCGCAGTATTCACCGTACTTGCAGTCGCGCTCAGGCTTCCAGTTGGTCATCTGATTGCCGCGATCTGTTTCGCGCTTGCGTTCCTTGTGACCGGACATGTGATGGCGGGCAACATTACGTGGGAAAACCTGCGCGTAATGTCGCTTCTCGGCGTGAGTCTCTCCGTCAGCAGCGGACAGCTGCTGATCGGTGCGGTGGCGCTCTTCATCCTCGCTTCAGAATGGTTGTCGCAACGCGGAAGAACGCGCGACAGCTATTACTACCTCGTTGCAGCGTGCATGACGGCGATCGTGAGTCTTGCGCTCGCGACTGTCATTGGCATCGGTGCTTTCGAAGGATATTCACTGTGGATCGTTTACGGGCTGTACGCTCTTGGAGCTTTCTGGATCGCTTGGCGACGTCAGCTCGCGCCATTCACATGGGTTGGGGCTGCACTGCTGCTGTTTTCGCTCGCTCATAATTTCTCGCAATTCGGGTTTGCCTTTCCGTGGCAAACAGCACTCTTCGCACACGCGACGATTTGCGCTCTAGCCGCAATCTTCAGCGCCAGTTACAACCGTGGCAAAGTTCTCTCGAAGGCACTCAACTATGCGGCGCTGATTTCGATTGTGCTCGGCGTTGTCAGTTTGTTTCAGGCGAACACGTGGGAAGTCACGTGGGTGCAGGCGCAGCGTGTCTTCTGGATCGCGGGAATACTCTTGCTGTTGCACTGGCTCAACCGCCGGCTCAGCCTGCTCAACGCATTTCAGATCGCGATGATCTGCGCGCTTGTGTTGACGGTCAAGGCTGCTCTGCAGGGCTTTGAATGGTATTCATATTTGCCGCACGCCTTTCTGCATCCCGCGGCACTGCAAATTCAGGGAACTGTTCTCACGCTGTTCTGTCTGACTTGGATCTTGTTACGACTCTTCGTGCGCCGTAGCTCGGGCGCCACTTTGGAGTGCGCCAACTTGTTGGCGCTTTCGTATACCAAAGCGGTGCCAAGGCACCGCACTCCAAGGAGGTCACTACTCGACTACCGGTACACCATCGACCAATTTCTTGTTTGGCTGCTTATCCCAGCTTTTCTGTTGCTCGCGATCTACGGATCGATCTCAGGTACGTTACGGGAAGTGCTCGCATTCGGAACCGAATACGCCGGCTACGATGTCGCTAACTTTCCTCACGTGGAAGCGCTCGGGGTGGGCTCGTGGATCGTGCTTGGCTTATTGATGCTCGCGATGTTGCTGTCTTACTGGGAACGTCGCCGCAGCGTGTTTCTGCTCGGAGCTCTCGCGTTGCTTTCAGGAATTATTCCGCTGCTCGCTGGACTATTTGAAAGTCAGATCGCGACTGCGACCGCGTGGCGCTGGCTGGCCGCAGCATTTCTGCTTGGCGGTTCGTTAGCGATCTGGTGCCGCCGCAAGATCGCATCGTCGTTGTCTGAAGCATTTGTAAGCCACGCTCGAAACATACTTTTCGCGCTCACAGTAGTGCCGATTATCGTGCTGACGCTTCTCCCGACTTTGTGCGCGATTATCGGTGTGCCTATTCAGACTCCCATCAGCGGCGTCTTCTCACTCTTAGACACTGACTTCCTGTATGGTGTGCCGCTTGTAATGGTGGCACTGGTGCTGATCGGATACGCACTCCGTGAGCGCGTACCGGAGTTCGTCCTCTACGCGGGTGCTTGCATCAACGCGACGGTGACGCTCGCCTTCCTTCTTGCCGTTGGCACTGCGCATAGTGCGATTGATAGCACGGTCGTGGTGCAACTGGTCCAACTTAATGCGATTACGTTTGCCATCTACTTATTGCCGTGGTTGAGCACGCGCAAGCGTTGGCAAACAAAACTCAGCGAGGTGGATCAGCGATTTGCTGACTTCCTGTTGAAGTTTCAACTATTCATTGCTGTCGCGCTCAATGCAGTTCTGGTGGCCCAGGGCTTGATTGCAGTGCTGGTGTCGAGACGGCCCGGAGTCGGCACGATCGCAATTGGAGGAGACTTGGGTTGGTTGAGTTTATTCACCGCCGTCGTCGCCGCATTTGCATTGAGTTTGAGTCGAACGATTCGGCTGTCAGCTGCCACTCTCGGTGCGTTACTGTTGTCTGCCGGCTGTTTGACCGCGGTTCGTATGTCGAGCCTCGGTGGTGACGCCGGCGTGCATACGTTGACTGTGTTTGTTGCCGGCATTGTCTGGTTATTGTTTGCGGCAGCGGAACTGACCCAGGAACGGTGTAAGGCAGCTCCATTCCCGATCAACCTCACCGGGCGCTTTTTTGATCTCGATCGCAAGTGGGCGCCGCTGGCGAGAACCCTGGCGACGGTGGCTGGTGTTTTTGTATTCGCATTGAGTATCCGCAATGCTACTCCTGGAACTCACAGGTGGTGGTCCATCGGACCCTTACTGGTGATGACGTTGTTTGCGGCAACGTTCAGTTGGCGCACAAAGATGCGACCCTACATCTTTGCCGCCGGGTTACTTTTCTACATCTCAGTGTGGTGGGTGCTTGTAGATTTGGAAAAGTACCGCAACTTCATCGAATTCCTGCTCGACCTTGTGATCGCGAATTCGCTCGCCGGTCTCGCGTGGCTATGGCTCGATCTGCGGGCCCGACGAAGTGAAAGAGCCATCAGATACTATTTCTCTTTCCACCACATCTCAGCCATATTCGTGCTGGGTCTGTTAACGCTCCTTGTTATTTTCAACTTGGGTGTCGATCTTGAAACATATGCGTTGTCGACCATCCCTGGACCGACGTGGCTCGCCTTCCTTTCTGTCACAACACTAATGCTGGCGTGTCTATTAGACCGCTACGCGAAATACGCAGTCGTCAGTCTTTACGCACTCGGGCTCGTTGCGTGTGCGATTGTATTGGCGGAATTGAATCTGCCTTCGACGCGATTCGCCTGGGCAGTGACACTGATTCTCTCTGCCTACAGTCTGTGCGTTGCATTTGTTTGGCATTGGCGTCGACGGATCATTAGCTTCGCCACGCAGCTTCACATGCCTGAGCGTATGAAACCTGATGCCAGCCAACTGTGGTGGCTCACCGCGCTCACGGGCGTTGCTCTAGTCACGACCGGCATTCTCGCGTATTGGATAAACGTCAACTTCGTTGACTTTAGTCTGCGCGTGACGGCGGCACTCGCTTTCCTTGCACAATTTCTAACGGTTGGATTGTTAGCCGAAGGGGTTAAGGCGAAAAATTCGCGACGTGCGGCGATCCTCGTGGCAGTGATTGGCGCGATCTTCATCGGTTGGTCGTGGCTGACACCGGGCGTCAATAGCACGTGGCTGAATCGCAGCGTGATCTTGATGGTCGTAGTGTTTGGCCTGACGGCTCTTTACGGTTTAGTTCTCGACAAACTGAGTGCCCGTTTTTCTGAATGGACCAGTGCCGCGCGTGCGTGCGTGCCATGGGTGATCGGCGCGGGCGTGTTGGCACTGTTCTTCTGTTTGGGTACAGAAGTGCGCTACCAGCTTGATTTCGGCGCCGTGCTCATTCATCCCCTCGCGCTGATCACTATTGCCATCACCCTCGTCGCCGCGGTTGTCATTTCCGTGCTCTTCGCTTTGACGCCAAATCACGATCCGTTGAGTCTCTCGGAGCGTGGGCGGATGAAATATGTCTACGCAGGCGAAGTCATGCTGGCATTGCTGTTTCTGCACATTCGATTGACGATGCCGTGGTTGTTTACTGGCTTTATCGAACGCTACTGGCCACTGGTCGTGATGTCGATCGCATACTTTGGTGTAGTGACGAGCGAAGCACTGCGGCGACGGCAGTTGCTCGTGCTCTCACAACCACTGGAACGCACTGGAGCGTTTGTGCCGTTGCTGCCAGTGCTTGGGTTCTGGATCGTCTCGTCGGAAGTTGATTTCTCGGTGCTGCTGTTTATTGTTGGTGGACTTTACGGATTGTTGTCGATCCTGCGTCGTTCGTTCGGGTTCGGAGTTGTAGCGGCACTCGCCGGCAATGCTGGGCTCTGGTACGCGTTTCAGCGGACGGAGGATTATCAGTTTCTGCAGCATCCGCAGTTGTGGCTCGTTCCGGTTGCACTCTCGATCTTGATTGCTGCGTACCTGAATGAAGAAAAGCTGACGGAAGATCAGATGACGGGTGTCAGGTACTTATCGCTCGTCGCGATCTACGTTTCATCCACCGCGGACATATTCATCAACGGCGTCGCAAACTCGCCGTGGTTGCCGTTGATTCTCGGATCGTTCTCGCTGGCTGGCGTGTTTGCCGGAATTTTGTTCCGCATTCGCGGCCTGCTATTGCTGGGCTCGATCTTTCTCCTTTTGTCGATCGTCACGATGATCTGGTACGCGTCGGCAAACTTTGGCTGGACGTGGTTGTGGTACGTTGCCGGAATCGTCACCGGCGCCACGATCATCTTCATGTTCGCAGTGTTTGAGAAGAAACGGAGCGAGGTGCTACGCGTGGTTGACGGCTTCAAAGAATGGGATCGTTAGCCAGAGTTTCACGCAAAGACGCAAAGAAAGACGCAAAGGCGGAAAGTAGGAAGCAAAGAATTTGATCTCTTTGCGCCTTTGCGTCCTTCTTTGCGCCTTTGCGTGAAACTCTTTTGTCTTATTTCTCATCCAGTTTGCGGCCCGCGTTAAGATTGTCCCAGTTCATGATCGCGTTGAAGATCAGGAAATAGCTGCCTTTCGTTTGTCCGCGCCAGAAGGGATTGGTTGAAAAGAGCAGCACGTGGCCGTTGCCGGAAGGTACGTCAATGATTGCAGCTCGCTGGGCGATCTCGTCACCACCATCCAACAACCCGGAAACAAACAGATCGCGACTGTCCGCGTAACGCAGGACAACGCGTGGCCGCTGGTTGGGTGGAATCAAACCAATCGCATTGCGAAGTTGTTCGTCAGTTACCTTCGGCGCTTCCCATGGTTCAACGCGTGGCGGCGGCTCAGGTATTTCTGCAGGCGGACGTCCTTGCGGCACGTCAGGATCGTCCGGTGTTCCTCGACCGGTAGCTCGCGGCGCCTGACGTCCACCACGTCCTCCGACGCCGTTGTTGATGTTGTAAACAGCGCCGTTGAAACAATACATCGCCAGCGAGTCGCCGTAGCCATAGGCGATAGGACTTGTCGCATCGACTGTCTTCGTCCGCAGTATTGCGCCAATCGCGCGCAGACGTTGCGAACGACTCGCAGAGACTCCCGCTGTAAATCCGTAGTTCACTGCGAACTCCGATGTGTCGTCGACCGTGATAAACAATCCGCCGTCTTTTACAAACTTCTGCAGATTCTGCAAACCGTTCCAACCAAGTCCCGGTCGCATGTCGTCAGTCTCGTCGATGCCGCCGAGATTCGGTGTGAGCTGAGTCTTCTTCCAGGGAAGCGGATTTCCGTACATCGGCATGCCGTTGATGATGGCCTGTGCGGGACGTCCCACCGGCGCAAACAGAATCACGTCGTACTTGCTCTTGAGATTCGGTTCGCGCGAAACGTCCTGCGTGCTGATGTAAGCGAACGGAACCTGCAAGTGATCGAGCCCGATGCGATACCAGCCTTCGTCCTGCGTGCTTAGCCACGTATGCATCATTGCGATCCGTGCCGCTCTGACCGGATGCGTCTTCACTGACGGCGCATCCGCGACTGCATAGACCTGAATACCGAGTTCGTTTGCAACTCGTCGCAAGTCGTCGCCATTGCCTTTGCGAATGATGAACGAGCCACGATTGAACTTGCGTCCAGCGGCCTCGAAAGGTTCTTCAGCCGCTTCCATCTCGACGTCCTTCAAACGATAACGCAGCGTGACGAGCGCATTGTCGGCGTTGTGATTGATCAGGAAGACCGAACCCGCATTCGCGATGCCGCCCGGAGACCGCACTTCGCCCGTGACTCGATTCATCCCGGCCTGAAGCACCTTCGTGTCTACTACCCGCACGACCTCGACATTCGCGAGTTCGCCCATGGTCCATGCAGTATCGTCGTAAATGTCGGTTTGCGGGTCGTTTGGCGCCCAGTATTGATAATCAAGCAGTGCATCGGCGATGCGGCTGTAGGGTTGGTCCATGCGGACGATGTAACTGCCAGCCGGAAACGTTCGATCTTCTGTCTTGGATGGAGACGGAGCCGGAGAAGCTGATGGTCTCGCCTGCGTGTTAGCCGATCCGGGTTTCTTCCGCACCGCGACAGTGAACGGCGCTGTCGCTTTGCTGATCTCGACGCCTTGAGCCTGAAGCGTTCGCAGCAGCTCAGCCTGATTACCCAGTCTCACATCGTCGCCCGGAAAAACGTATGCCGCCGGACCTTCGTTCTTTGGCTTATCGATCGAGCGCTTGCTCTTCAGGTAAAAATTTTTGAGAAACAGTTTGCTGTTGTTGCCGAAGTAATAGAGCGAAGTGAGCAGCGCGGTCTGCTGGTAGTTGTTGTTATTTCGCTGTGACCACTTCGCTTTCGGAAGCGGCGGGTTCTGTCGATACCAGGTTCGTTGATACTCGCTCGGCGACAAAGTTCGCTCGAGTGTGTCGGCGCCCGCATTGCCGAAAGTCTCATACAAACGGCTAATGCTATTGTGGGTCGCCGCGATGAACATCAGATAGCCAGGCGACCACGTGTCGAAATTGCCGTGTGCAAACACGCCGGGCATGCCAAACTTCGTCATCTCCGACACGTTATTCCAGCCAATCATCTGCCACTCGTCAGTCAAAATCGGATCGACCCATGCGTTGTATGGACCATCTCCAATCGTGTTGTCATACAAGTAGGGAACCGATTCGTGCAGATCGTGAATCACCTGCGGTTTCCACGAGAGATAAGTGTTCATCACGTTGCGCGTCAGCTTGAGGGAAAGCCCGATCGCATCGCGATTGTTATCGTGCGCAACGTAGCGACCCCAGTAGATCAGACTTGGCCAGTTTTGATTTGGGTGGGCGAGGTGCCAGTTATAAATGTCGACCATACGATTGCGGCCATCGACTTCGACAACCGGCGTGATCAAAGTGACCACATTATCGCGAATGAATTTGACATACGGGCTGTTATCGACGACGAGTCGATACGCCAGCTCCATTAGCGCCGTTGGTGATCCGGTTTCAGGCGAGTGAATCGCGCCTGTGATGTAATAGACTGGGAACGAAGCGGCCACGAGGCGATCGGCCTCCGCTTCGTCCATGTTGATCGATCTGGGATCGGCGAGCTTCGTTAGTCGCGCGCGATTCTCATCGAGTTTTGAAAGCAGTTGCTCGGACGCGACCGCCACAGCGATCATCTCGCGACCTTCTTCGGTCGTGCCGATCGGAAACACTTTGACACGCGGACTCGCGCGCTCGAGCATGCGCATGTATTTGTAAACATCTTCGGCGTACGGCAATTTGCCCGGTGCGCCTGCAACGTCGCCGAGCACCGCTTTGGGTGTGGGTACATCAGATGAAGCCGGCAGATAATCGGTCAATGGAGAATTGAAATAGGGCGCGGTTGTATACTCGCGAATCTTGTTGGTGTATTCCTGATCGATTGCCTGATTCGGATCGCGAGCCGGTTTTAGTTGTGCGTTGGCGATTGTTCCGAAAGTTGAAAGAAAGAGAACGGATAGAAGAAGCGACCGACGGGGACGCGAAAGGGTCATATGTTTTTTCCTCGTAGGGGCTTTTAACATAGATTCGTATAATCTGTCGAAACTGATGGCGGATGAGATAAACAAAGCGAAGGCGGCTGGTGGTCTGCCCGCGATAATTGCGACGGTCAAGGCTGTCTCTGATGAAATGGGACTCGTGCGTGGCGCACGTACGATGTTGAAGATCAATCAGGTGGGTGGTGTTGACTGTCCGGGTTGTGCGTGGCCGGAGCCGGATCAGAAGCGCTCACATTTCGAGTTTTGTGAAAACGGTGCGAAGCACGTTGCGGATGAGGCAACCACCAAACGCGTCACTCCTGAGTTCTTTCAAAAGTGGAGTGTTGCCGAACTTGTTGAGCAGTCGGATCAATGGCTCAACGCTCAGGGCCGGCTTACTCATCCGATGCTTCTGAATCGCGGTGCGAGTCACTACGAACCAGTGAGCTGGGACGATGCCTTCGAACTACTCGCAACCGAGTTGAACTCGCTCAACTATCCGGACCAGGCAATCTTCTACACTTCGGGCAGGACCAGCAACGAGGCGGCATTTCTTTATCAACTATTCGTACGGCAGTTTGGCACCAACAATCTTCCTGATTGCTCAAACATGTGTCACGAGTCGAGTGGCACGGCGTTGAGCGAAACGATTGGGGTCGGGAAGGGAACTGTCACGCTCGAAGATTTCGACAAAGCCGAGGCGATCTTCGTCATCGGTCAAAATCCCGGTACGAATCATCCGCGCATGCTCACTTCACTCGAACGAGCGAAGCAAAACGGATGCAAGCTCGTTCACATTAATCCGCTTCCCGAAGTCGGTATGACGCGCTTCAAACATCCGCAACATGTGCTCGGATTCCTTGGTGCAGGAACTGAGCTGGCCGATTTATTTCTGCAAGTGCGGATCAACGGAGACGTGGCGCTGCTGAAGGGAATCACGAAGGCGGTGCTGGCGCATGAAGGCGCGCTCGATCGAGATTTCATCAATCGCTACACAACCGGCTTCGAGGAGTTCGCGGGCGCTTTAGAAAATGTTTCGTGGGACGAGATCGTCGAGCACAGCGGAGTCGCAAAAGCGCAGATCGAGCAAGCGGCAGAAATCTTTGTGGCTTCAGAACGCACGATCTTCTGCTGGGCCATGGGGCTCACGCAGCATCGAAATGCGGTCGCAAACATCCAGGAGATCGTCAACCTGATGTTGTTGCGTGGCCAGATCGGAAAACCGGGTGCGGGTTTGTGTCCCGTGCGTGGCCATAGCAACGTGCAGGGCGACCGCACGGTTGGTATTTGGGAGCGGCCGACCGAGGCGTTTCTCGACAAACTTGGCGAGACATTTGATTTCGAACCGCCGCGCAATCATGGCTTCGATACAGTCCGCGCTATTCATGCAATGCACGACGGCGGAGCTAAAGTCTTCTTCGCACTTGGTGGCAACTTTCTTTCGGCAACTCCAGACACGGATTTCACTGCTGCCGCGTTACGCCGTTGCCGCCTGACCGCACATGTCTCGACGAAATTAAACCGGTCGCATTTGATAACAGGCGATCGAGCCCTCATTCTTCCGTGTCTCGGCCGGACAGAAATAGACGTACAGGAACCTGGACCTCAGTTTGTCACCACAGAGAATTCGATGGGCGTGGTGCAAATTTCGCGTGGTTCGCTCGAACCTGCGTCGGGAGAGCTTTTGAGTGAGCCGCAGATCGTTGCGCGTCTTGCGCGAGCCACTCTTGAACATCGCACCACAGTTAACTGGGAAAAGCTTGCGAACGACTACGGTAGGATTCGTGAGGCGATCGCACGAGTGATCCCAGGCTTTGACGATTACAACGCACGCGTACATGAGCCGGGCGGATTCTATTTACCAAACGCAGCGCGAAACCGAGTCTTTAATACGAGAAGCGGCAAGGCTGAGTTTACAATTCACGAATTGCCGAAACACGATCTTGGCCCGGACCAGTTTTTGATGATGACAATTCGCAGTCACGATCAGTTTAATACTTCGGTCTACACTCTGAATGATCGCTACCGCGGAATCTACGACGAGCGGCGCGTGGTATTTCTCAACAGCGAAGACATCGCCGCGGCGGGCTTCAAGGCGCGACAAGTTGTAGACTTGGTGAGCCATTTCGAAGGCGAAGAGCGCGTCGCGCGGCGATTTGTTATCGTGCCTTACGATATCCCACGTCGCTGTGCGGCGACTTACTTTCCCGAAGCAAATGTTTTGGTGCCGGTGCGCTACGTCGCCCTGAAGAGCAATACACCAGTTTCGAAATCAGTGGTGATCAGCATCCGCCCTGCAACGGAGGAATCTGAGCAAACATGACCCCTCGAACCGCCAAGGCAAAACCTGCCAAGAAGAAGACAGTCACAAAGAAAACCACGAAGCGTCCCATAGCAACGTCGACGAACAACGTGAAGCCGAAGCTTTATGCGAGTCTTGTCGTGCAGTTGCTGAGCCTGCTTAAAGATGAGTACGACTTTGTTGCGAATGCGGCGAATTTCAGTGCCCTGCTGTTCAATTCGCTGCCGAATGTGAATTGGGCCGGGTTCTATTTCCTGAAAGGCGATGAGCTGGTGCTTGGTCCATTTCAGGGAAACCCCGCATGCGTGCGCATTCCGATGGGAAAGGGCGTCTGCGGAGTTGCCGCGCAGCAATGCGAGACGATCATCGTACCCAACGTGCACGAGTTTCCGGGTCACATTGCGTGCGATGTTGCCTCGAACTCCGAAATCGTCGTGCCGTTGTTTGATGGAGAACGTTTGCTAGGCGTGCTCGATCTCGATAGTCCGACGATCGGCAGGTTCGACGACCAGGACGCCGAAGGATTAAATGAGTTGGTCACTGTATTCGTGGCGCATGAAGAAAAGTTGGGACTATAGGAACAAACGTCTTGTCGGACAGGATTTACAAGATTTTCATGATTTACAAGATTCATCCTGCACATCTTGAAAAAATCCTGTAAATCCTGTCCACATGACCGCCCCATCTCCACGCCGCTGGCAAGCATTAACCCTCTTATCAATCGCCGAATTGTTTGGCATGTCGCTGTGGTTTAGTGGCTCGGCGGTTGTCCCTGCACTTTCTTCTGAATGGCAACTCTCTCCTTCACAGATTAACTGGATCGCGATCGCGGTTCAGCTCGGCTTTGTCGCCGGCACGCTCATCAGCGCGACGCTCAACCTGCCCGACATCATCAGCACCAGACATCTTCTTGCCGTTTCGGCATTTCTCGGCGCGGTGGTGAATGGAGTTTTTGGCCTTTATGTTCACGATCCGGGACTAGCGATCGTTCTTCGCTTTGCGACAGGCGTTTGTCTCGCCGGTGTTTACCCGCCGGGAATGAAGATCATGGCGACGTGGTTTCGCGAACGACGCGGCATGGCGCTCGGTGTTTTAGTCGGGGCGTTGACGATGGGAAAAGCTACGCCTTATCTCGTCAACGCGATCGGCAGTGCGAACTGGAGATCCAATGTGCTCTTTGTTTCGCTGCTCGCCGCGATCGGTGGACTCATCGTGCTCTTCTTCGTCGAGGATGGTCCATATGCTCTGCCGGCTGCGAAATTTGACGTGTCGCAGGTGGTGCGGGTGTTCGGTAATCGCGGTGTAAGACTCGCGAGTTTCGGTTACTTCGGGCACATGTGGGAACTCTACGCCATGTGGATCTGGATACCGGTGATGATTCGTGCGAGTCTTGCGACTCACAACGGAGATCCGCGACTTGCGGAGCTTGGGTCGTTCATAGTGATCGGCGCCGGTGCGGTGGGTTGTGTTGTTGCGGGTTTGATCGCAGATCGCGTCGGCCGGACATTAGTCACATCATGGGCGATGGCAATTAGCGGTACGTGTTGCCTCGTGATTGGGTTTTTATATGGCGGCAATCCGTGGGTGCTTTTGATCGTCGCGGCGGTTTGGGGTGCGACGGTTGTGGCCGACTCGGCACAGTTTTCTTCGTGCGTGACTGAACTCGGCGATCCGCAGTACATCGGCACTGCGCTGACCGTTCAGATGTGTATTGGGTTTCTGTTGACAACGATCTCGATCGAAGTGGTGTCGAAGGTTAACGACTGGCGGTATGCGTTTATGATTCTTGCGCCGGGGCCATTGTTTGGGGTGATCTCAATGTTGAGATTGCGTGGGCTTCCCGAAGCGGTGAAGATCGCTCAAGGAAAACGGTAACGCGGATTGCTGACGGATTTGTTTGCGTAAATCTATGGGTGTGTATTATGCTCTGCCTCACAGGTGATTTGATGAAATTTCTCTGCTTCCTCAGACTTAGGCTGATCCGAGCTTGATTCGGGCTTAGCCGCTCTCTTTTTAATCCAACTACAACCGAAGTGTGTTTTCGAGTGGAGTCTCTTTTGAGCGATCCGCTTTTGAGGTTCGATCATGCAACAACAAGCTATTCAGGTGCGCAACCTTCGCAAAAGTTTCAGCAAGCGAAACGGTTTCAGGAAAAGGTCCGAACTCTGGGCTGTCGACGATGTCTCGTTCAGCGTCGGCCAGGGGGAGACGTACGGGCTGCTGGGACCAAACGGTTCGGGTAAGTCGAGTTTGATCCGGATTCTGTCGACTCTGCTGATCGCTGATAGCGGCTACGTGGAAATGCTCGGCTTTATTTTGCCTGAGCAGGCGGACGAAGTGCGTCGCATCATTGGTCGTGTCAGTGTCGACGCAGCTTTCTACAAGAAGCTGTCGGCGCGCGAGAACCTGCTGTACACGGCGCTGCTTTACGGTCAGAACGCGCGCCAGGCGGAAGTCCGCGTGATGGGGATCCTCGAACAATTGGGAATGGAAGACTCGAAGTTCTCAACGCCGCTCGAGGAGATGAGTCGCGGTATGCAGCAGAAGATCAGCATCGCACGCGCACTGATGATCAATCCGCCGTTGTTGTTGCTTGACGAGCCTACAACCGGACTGGATCCGAAGAGTCGTCGTGATGTGCAGTTGTTTCTCGAAGACCTGCAATCTCGGGAAGGAACGACAATTTTGTTGACGACGCACGACATGGCGGAAGCGGAAAGACTCTGCGCGCGCATCGGTTTTCTGGCGCACGGCAAACTCGTCGCTGAAGGAACGGCCGCGCAGTTGATGCAACGTGCGAGCGCCGCGACGCTCGACGACGCCTTCATCCGTTTAACTGGTGAAGAACTCGTCGAAGAGGAGTCCACAGATTACGCAGATTGTTCTGTGTAATCTGTGGATGGATAGGAGATAGCAATGGAAGCAACACTGAGACAAACGTGGGCCTTCCTGTTTCGCGGGTGGCATATCACGCGTCGTTACATCGGTTGGGTTGTCGTTTTTAACTTTTACGCGCTCGTGACTTCGGCGACAGTCGCGCTGATCGGCGTTGCGGAGAAGAACTATCAACTGACTCTGACGCTCGTGGTTGGTGCGCTGTTGTGGAACTATCTTTCCTGGCTCTACCAGGAGATTTCGATGTCGATCGCGTATGAGCGTTGGGAAGGAACGCTGGAGTATACGTTTATGGCGCCGGTCTCGCGAGCGGTGCACCTGTTGGGTATCAGTCTCTATTCGTTGTTGAACAGCATCGTGACGAGTGTGATAGTTCTTATCGGCTTGTTGTTGTTCACCGATCTGACACTTCGCGGTGCAAATCTGTTCGGCGTGCTCGTGGTGTTGGCGGTGAGCACGGTTGCTTTCGTGGGCCTCGGATTGTTCGCAGCCGTCTTTCCGGTGATGAGTGCGGAAAGAGGCGCCGAAGCGACGCACATCTTTCAGGGCTCGCTTCTGCTCGTTTCCGGAGTTTATTATCCCATCGAAGTCCTGCCAGCATGGTTACAGCCGCTGTCGAAGATCTCACCGGCGACTTACACTTTGTCTGCTTGCCGGAAGTTGTTCGGAGTGGGAAACCCAAACTCGACGGCTGAACATCTTGCGGGTGCGCCACTCTCGGCTGTCACCCACGAGCTGCTGGTGCTGGCGTTGATGGGAGCAATACTGCTGCCGTTGGGCCTGCTGGTCTTTGTTCGTATCGAGGCCTGGGCTAAGCGAACAGGGAAGTTGAAGCGAACAGGGTAGACTTGATGGCAAAACGCGAGAGTGTCGACGAGCTGAAGAAACGAACGCGCGATATCATCCGGCGACTCAAGCGAGCTTATCCGGGAGCGAAGTGTTCGTTGAATCATTCAAACCCGTTTGAGTTGTTGGTCGCGACGATTCTCTCGGCGCAGTGTACGGACGAACGAGTCAACCTCGTGACTGCTAATCTGTTTCGGAAGTACACCAAACCGGAAGATTATCTGAAGGTTGCGCCGGGAGAGTTGGAAAAAGACATTCAGTCGACCGGGTTCTTTCGGAATAAGACGAAGTCTATTCAGGGGACGTCGAGGGTTTTGACTGAGCAGTATCACGGGGAAGTTCCGCACACGATGGAGGAGTTGCTGGAGCTACCCGGCGTGGCGCGCAAGACTGCGAATGTCGTGCTGGGAAATGCGTTTGATATAAAGGCGGGGGTGGTAGTTGACACGCACGTAACGCGGCTCTCGCATCGACTCGCATTCACGGAACAGAAGACTGCGGAGAAGATCGAGCAGGATCTGATCCCGATCGTGCCGAAAAAGGATTGGGTGATCTTCCCGCACCTGATGATTTACCACGGCCGAAAGATTTGCAAAGCACGCAATCCGTTATGCGAGGAATGCACTATTGAGAAGTTTTGTCCTTCTTCGTATTTGAAGACGGGCGTGCATCCACCAAGTTAAGATTTCACGCAAAGACGCAAAGTAAGACGCAAAAGACGCGAAGAAATCCTTTTGCGCCTTTGCGTCTTACTTTGCGCCTTTGCGTGAAACTCCCATTATTGTGCCGCGGCGAGCATGGCCTGGGCGGCTTGTTGGACGAGAGGCGTAATCATGTCCTCGCCCGCTGATTTTGCTTTGCCCTTGTATTGCTGCGCGAACTTGGGTGACGTGGCGCCGGGACGCTCGAGTCGCACGTCGAGTGTCATCTCATCTTTCGCCTTGATATTCTGCGCCACTGTTGCCGCGACAACAGTATTGGTGGCGACGACACCCGCTGTGCCTGAGCCGTACGGGACGCTGCTGGCAATCTTTCCAGCCGCGCTATTCATGAAACTCCCAAAACCCCCGCCACCCTTCTTGTGCGAAACATTCGCAAAGACGAGGTAGTCACACTCTTTTTGCTGTGCTTCAGCTTGAATACCGCCGGTGCCCTCAATCGGAATTGCTTCGATGTTCGTTGCTTTCAAATTCTCGATTAGTGTGTTTTGCACAGCCGCAGCAAGCTGTTGGGCGTTCATTCCTTCTGCGACGTTGTTGGGCTTGACGGCTACCACGCCGATGCGGATGACTCCTGCGCGTTTCGCTCCAACTGTTGCCGCCGGCGTCGCTGCGGCGGGACTCGCGGGAGTGTTGACGTTTACGTCAACGCCCGAGTTCGCGGTGGACGCTTGCGGGTTTGCGTATGCCGCACTGAACGCACTCGAGAAGTCTTCTACCTGACGATAATCCGGCGGGATCTCAAACAGGCTTTGCTCCAATGTCGCCTGTGAAATCTCGACCACTTCGTTGATGGTTGAAAAACTCGACGCGCCGTTCGCGCCAACCATCGTCATCTTCTCGTAAACCGGAAATCCCTTTTTTGCCGTGCCAATCGTCTTTGTCTCGTAACGATCACGGCAACCGCCTGCGCTTGCCGGTGGTCTGTAGGTGTACTGGCGATTGCTGTCGCAGTCGAGCGCAAAAGTCGCATCGATGTACCAGCCGTCGATCTCCATCTTTGTGTTGTTCTGCGAGCAGGCGTCAGGTGACGATTCGATCGACATCGTGGTGATGATGTGACGCGCATTGTAGCCAAACATCTGCTTCCGCTCGCCCGTGTCTTTTGTGGTGACGGTGGACGTAACAAGGCCGCCCTTGGTAACAGCACCGGGTTGTGCCGACGAGGTGCCTGGTTTGGCGGTGCCGCTGGGGGTCCCGTCGTCGTACGGGTTAATCATGTAGACCTTGCCCGCGGGCATGAGCTGCAGGTTACGTCGCAAGTCACACTGCTCGATGGTGATTATCTGGCCGCCACTGTTTTCACTGCGCTGGCGCTTGCCTTTGATGTAACTCGTATTTTCGTAAGTTTGACCGCCGCTGGTTTGCCGCGACTTAACTTTGGTGTCGGCGGCGGCAATGCCAGTAACCGTCAACACGCAGGCAATTGAGAGAGCAGTTCTTAAAATCGTCTTTGTAAACATAACCCCTGGGTGTTCTCCTGATTTCGTGTGTGGTGAATGGGAAGACGCTGCAAAATTTGAGCACTCATAATAGAACGCGAAAGCCGGAAAGCAAAAGGGTCAATCCACAGATTACACAGATTTTTTAAGGGGTATCTGCGTAATCTGTGGATGGTTTGCTAGAATCTGCTCACCGTGAGCTACAGATTCCCCTGGCATCGTCTCAGCGACGAACAGTTGCTTGACCTGCGCATCTGCGACCTTCCCATCAAAATCAAGGGGTCGTTTCTGGAGCCTCACATAAAACGCCTGTACAGCGAGCTTAACCAACGCGGAATTCGCTTCAAACCCCATGTTTGGCTGTCGGAAGAGTGGTTTTCGCCGGATGGCGTCCCGGGAATCGCGATTCCGTTTTACCTCGCGCACCCGCGGCTGATAAAGCTCGAACGGAAGCAGATGCTGGAAGTCGAAGGCGGCACTGACACCGAGTGCATGCGCATCCTGCGACACGAAGCCGGTCACGCACTCGACACGGCATTCCGGCTCCATTTCAAACGCCGGCATCGCGAGCTCTTCGGCTCCTTTGCGCAACCATATCCGGATTTCTACAAACCAAAGCCGAAGAGCCGCAAGTATGTACTGCACTTGCCGGCGTGGTACGCACAGGCACACCCGGCGGAAGACTTCGCTGAGACGTTTGCCGTCTGGCTCTCGCCACGTTCGCAATGGCGCCGGCGTTATCGCGGCTGGCCGGCGTTGCTAAAGCTCGAATACATCGACAACCTGATGAGTGAGCTCGACGGTACGAAACCGAGAAACAGAACGCGCACAAAGATCGAACCACTGTCTGCTTTAAGAGGCACGCTGCGCGATCATTACCGTCGCAAGCGTGAGCGTTACGACTTCGAATGGCCCACAGTTTACGATCGAGAACTACATCGAATCTTCTCTGACGATCCGCGACACAGAAACAAACCGAGTGCCGCGCTATTTATGCGCAAGGTGCGACGCGAAGTGCGACAGATCGTTGCTGAAGGCACCGGTGTGCACCAATACACAATCGATCATGTGCTGGAAAATATGATCGATCGTTGTAGAGAATTGAAACTTCGTGTAGCAACCCCCTTCCGCGAAACGCGCCGACGTGTCATGATAGTGCTGACTGTGCAAGTAATGAACGTGCTCCATTCAGGTTATCATCGCATAGCCGTATGACCTTTGAGCCGCGAAAGAAACTGCGCATCATAGTGCTAGTTCACGAAGACCTCGTGCCTCCTGATTCGTTGAACGGCCTTTCCGACAAAGAAAAACTCGAAGTCAAAACCGAATACGATGTGATTTCGACGCTCAAGAAGATGGGCCACGAGGTCTATCCGGTTGGTCTCTACAATCAACTAAACGTGATCGGCAACGCGTTGATGGAGCACAAGCCTCATATCGCTTTCAATCTCCTCGAAGAGTTTCATGGTTATCCACTCTACGATCAGCACGTCGTCAGTTATCTCGAACTGATGAAGCAGGCTTATACGGGTTGTAATCCACGTGGGATGACTTTGGCCCACGACAAGGCACTTACAAAGATGATTCTCTCGTATCATCGTTTGCTCGTGCCAAACTTTGCGGTCTTTCCGATGAATCGAAAAGTCCGACGGCCAAAGCGATTGAAGTTTCCACTCCTGGTGAAATCGATCAGTGAAGAGGGTTCCGTTGGAATCGCGCAGGCTTCGATCGTACACGACGACGAAAAGCTGACGCAACGAGTTGAGTTTATTCACCGCCAGAACAAGACCGCGGCGATCGCCGAGCAGTACATCAAGGGCCGCGAGATCTATGTAGGCGTGATCGGCAATCAGAATATTCAGACCTACGCGCCGTGGGAGCTCGTGATGGAGAAACTTCCGGAAGGCGCCGAGAATATTGCGACGCTGAAAGTGAAGTGGGATCCGACATACCAGGAGAAGGTGGGGCTTGCTACACGCGCCGCGGATTTAACGCCGGAACAAGTCAAAACACTCGAGCGGCTGTCGAAACGAATCTACCGGTATCTGTTTCTCAGCGGTTATGCACGCCTCGACTATCGCATGACGGAAGAAGGACAGTTTTACTTGCTGGAAGCGAATCCGAATCCGCAGATCGCGCACAAGGAAGATTTCGCTGACTCGGCTGAGTATTCGGGAGTTCCTTACGATCAGTTGCTACAGAAGATCATCACGGTTGGTCTAAATTACGCGGCCGTTCATAACGGATCCGATCGCACCGGGTGACGTTTGGGAACCGCCTCCTCATTGTCACTTTAATTACTTCATACAAACGAATCGATTTTTTAGGTTATCGGGAGACTTCTGCCCCATGACATTAGCTCTTACTCTGCTTTTTACGCTGAACCTGGCAATAAGACTTCAGCAGTCATCACGGAAGTTTTCTCCCGCAACGGCGCGACGGCGCAACGTTGAGTCATAAATTTTTCGTTGCGCGTTGCGTCGTTGCGCGAGTAATTCTTCGTTCGCATCCTTTCAGATTGACCGATAGTTGATCTTGGCCCACCTCGATCGTCCCCATAAACACTGTTGCAAACGCCTCCCGTAGTCGCAACTGATTCGTGACTTCTTTCAGTGCAAGTCGCGCATTTGCTGGCGTTTCGTCACGAAACAGTCACATTGCTGGTTGAAGCAGATCAGTCGAGCCGCTAAGATGCCTAAGTCTTTTAGCGGTGCCCCCCTCACGCAGAAATACCAAAAATTAGAAATTAATCGGAGAAGGTAGTTCCCTGTCTATGGAGTTTAAAAAACTGTTCCCTCGTGCTTTGGTTGCCACATTGGCCCTATCGATCTTGTCAGTATCAGCGTTCGCCCAAACTCGTCCACGAGTTGCGAATGGCGGTGATGTGAACGAACTGTCGTGCTCACCGGACGAGTTTGCTATGCTGGCATCTGCCGAACCCGCACCGAAGCCAACTTGGGAAGCAAAGCCAAAGCCGATTATTGACCTCGCACCCTCGCCCAGTTCACCGGGCACCGGATTCATAAAGTTTGAACCACTCCTGATGGCCGCGATCGATCAGCGGCTCGGATCGCCGTATCGATGGGGCGCCACCGGACCAAACAGGTTCGATTGTTCAGGCTTTGTGTGGAGTATTTTCCAGGCGACCGGGGTCAACTTCGAAAGAGTGAGCGCGCGTCACTTGTTTGCACGTTTCGCAGCACCGCCGGTCGAAGAGCAATTCAAGTTTGGAACCCTCGTGTTCTTCAGTGGTCTGACACACGTCGGCGTCGTCGCTGATGAGCGTGGCTTCTACCATGCCTCACGTCGACACGGTGTAGTCTATCAAGAGTTTACTGAGTACTGGCTGAAGCACATCGACGGCTTCCGTCGCGTGCCACACGCTACTCCAGTCACCGACTAGCCACAACAAAACACAAAAAGATCTAGCCACAAAAAGCACAAAAGTAAAAACCAAATACAGGTCTTCTTTGTTGTGCTTTATGTGCCTTTTTGTGGCTACTTATTATTTTGTGGCACGAAGCCGGCGCGGTGTTCGTCGTCGCGCGCTTCCCAGACCACGGTGATCTTGTCGATCGCGACGTAGCATTGTTTGCCGTCGTCGTCGCGCAGATGTAAGACTCCCATTTCAACCTTGAGCACTTCACCACGCAGGCTTGATCCGGCGCCGCAGTGGATATCGATCTTCTTGCCGATCAGTTTCGCTAAAAAGTCTTCCACCTTGCTTACTTCTTTCCGTTCTTAAACGTAATCTTCACCAACGGGATCGTGTTCGGATCGTCCTGTTGCTCGCGTTCGAAAGTAAGCAGATCGTAATACGCACAACGTTTGGTGATCGGAAACTCTCGACACACCGCCGGGCGCGCGTGATAGATCGAGCAGCCACGCGTTTCAGGATTGATGAACTGGCAGGCCTGGCCAAACAGTGCATCCTTCTTGCGGCGCAGAACTCTTTCCTTCTCGTAAATCTTTGTATAGCGAGCCGTGGCTACTTCTTCGGTAACGTTGAAGTATTTCGCTAATCGCCGAATGTCTCGCGGTGTCACCTGTACGCGTTCATAAACTGAACAACAGTAGGCAGGGCAGTCAACGCAGTCGTAATAACTCTTCGGCTTAGCGGTCGCACTTGAATCACCCATGATTGCCGGTTGTCTCCATTACCCTATCGTCGTTTTGATTTTTTGTATTCCGCCAGCAGCAGGTTCATGAACTGCTCGCGCTTGTCATACAAGCGTTTCGGTTCGCGCGGTTCGTGACGAGTAAGAGCATAAGCCGTAATGAGCGGAAGCGCCACTGTAGAATCAACGTAACAAACAACTGCATCTGGAAGTCGATCGGGATCAACTTTGCCCCACGACACTGCTTCACCGGGAGTCGCGCCTGACAAGCCGCCGGTATCAGGACGCGCATCTGTTACCTGGAGAAAATAATCGTGTCCGCGTTCGTCGATGCCCAGCACTTCCTGAATCTGCGGTTCAGTTTGCAAGAGAAAATTCTTTGGCGAGCCGCCGCCGAGAATGAAGACTGCTGAGCGTCCTTTTTGTTTCTTACCACCGACTTTCACTTCACTACGTTTTGCCGCGAGCACGATCGAAGCTGTCTCGTTCACGTCGAGTGATGGATCAAACGCGAGTTTGTTTCCCTGAATTGCTTTGGCAGCGACATTCATTCCGATCGAAGAATCGCCCGGAGATGAAGTGTAAATCGGCACCGCATATTCATAAGCGACCGCGAGCAGTGATTTCTCTTTAGTGCCGAGCTTCTGTTCGCGTTCGTGGACGTAGCGCCCGCAGAGATAATGAAACTCGGCCGTGGACATCGGACGCTGAAACTCAGGCGCTTCGATTATTTTGCGGAAAAAGGCGTCAGTATCAAGCAGCACCGAATAATCGAAGAAAATGTCGTAGATGCGGACCACTTCTTCTTCGCGAAGCACCACGTCTGATGTATGCGCGTTACCCTGATGCATCGCGAGACCAATGCCGAAGTGTGTGTCGTGATACAGATTGGCGCCAGTCGAAATGATCCAGTCAACAAAGCCTGCTTTGATTAGTGGAATCAGTGCCGAAATGCCGAGTCCTGCGGGCGTTAACGCTCCAGTCAACGAGAGACCAATCGTGACCTCGGGTTCCAGCATCTTGTGCGTGAAGAGTTGGCACGCTTCGCGTAATCGCGCGGCGTTGTAAGCAAGAAACGCCTCGTCGATTAGATCCGCAACGCCGATGTTTTTTTGAATTGGTGCGGGATCGATTCGTTTACCGCGAAGGAATTTGCTCTTTTGTTTACCCATTGTTCTCGCCTAAGACATTTGTGCCTTTTGTGATTCTTTGTGATCCAAATCTGCTTCATTCTCTTCCGGCGCTTTTCTTACACGCACGCGAATTATGCGGCGTTCGTCCGCCTCGAGCACTTCGACTGCGAGGCCGCGGATGGTGAGTAGTTCGCCTACGCCGGGAACCTTTCCCGACTCGTTTATCACGAGGCCGGCGATCGTTGTAAAGTCGTCATCCTCGATCTCCATGTCAAACAGTCGCTCAATCTTTCCGATCTCGGTTGACCCGAGTACTTCGTAACTGCCGTCGTTGCTTTCGACTATATCTTCGAGCTCTTCGCCCAGGATGTCTTCATCTTCAATCTCGCCGACAATCTCTTCGAGAATGTCCTCGACAGTCACGAGGCCGCAAACTCCACCATACTCGTCGATCACCATGGCAAGTTGGAAGTGAGCCTTCTGCATCTCCTCGAGTAAATCCGCTACGGGTTTGGTTTCCGGTATATCGTAGACGGGACGCACAAGAGATTTAATACACTCATCTTCGCGACCGTCAGCCCAACACTGCAACAGGTCTCTTACATAGATAATGCCTTCGACATTGTCGATCTGTTCGCGATAGACGGGCAGGCGAGAGTATTTCGATTCCAGGATAATGTCACGAGCTTCGCGCACGGTCGCACTCGCAGGAACGGCGACGATTTCAGGACGCGGCGTCATCACTTCACCGACGCGCGTGTCGCCAAACTCAATGATCGAATGGATCAACTCGCCTTCTTCTTCTTCCAGGATACCTTCGGCTTCGCCGACATCGATGAGTGCCTGTAAGTCGCCGCTGTCGTCATCCTTTTCCTCTTCCTCGCCAGTTTCCGTCACCTGATCTTTGCGACGCGAACGATCGAAGAGTCGCTGAAAAGGATCGGCAATAAACGTCATGACTGGAATAAATGGACGAACAATCGGAAGCAGGAAGAGCAGTGTGCCTTCGGGATTTCGCGTGGAGATAAAGAGCGGTATCAGTTGGCGAAAGATTCCCGCGAGGATTAAGCCTGCGAAGAGACCAACGAGCACGAGTCGTGGATCGGGAAACAGATAAAGCGAGATCGACGTGATGAGAACAGCAACAACGACGAGCAGCATTTGGATCGTCGCCGCGAGAGCGAAGCCAAAGCGCGGGCGATTCTCCAGTGCTTGTCGCAGGAAGACTTTTGATCGTGGTTCAGGCTTGTCTCCATTTTCGCCAATCAAACGGCGCAAACCCACATCGCTCAACTGGGCGAAGGCCATGTCGACCGTAGCCAGCAAAGAGAGCACTATGAGCAGAACGAGCGCAAGCCCTATTTCAAGTTCCATCGATGGAGAAATAGTATGGACATGATTAACGGGATTTACAAGATATCTTGTTAATCCTGCAAATTTTGTTAATCAATATCTAACTTCCTTCTCAACTTGAGTTCCAACCGATTCATCTCGCCATTATCGGTTTCATGATCATAGCCAGACAGATGCAGGAGTCCATGAAGAATCAACTGCGCAATTTCTTTATCGAGCGTCAATCCGTTTTCTCGAGCCTGAATCGTAGCAGTTTCCACTGAGACCGCAACATCACCGAGATTCAATTCTTCCTCTGCCGGGAACGACAACACATCCGTCGCCTTATCAATCCCCCGAAACTGTCGATTCAACTCTCGAATACGTTTGTCTGAAACAAAGGCGATCGTTGCTGACGATTCATTCTTTCCGATGGCATTAAGAGCTTTCGAAGCGAAAGTGGACCACGCCTCCGTATCGAGCTGCAAACGTCGCTGACGATTAACAACCTCGACCATCGCTAGATCTGGCTCTTCTTGCCTTGCTCTTCGTACGCGCGAATGATCATCTGCACCAGCTTGTGTCGCACGACGTCCTTGTCAGTGAAGTAGACAAACTCAATGCCTTCGAGTTGTGAAAGTATTCGTTCCGCTTCGATCAGACCACTGCGTTTGCCGGTGGGAAGATCTACTTGAGTGACGTCGCCGGTGATGACGGCCTTCGAACCGAAGCCGATGCGCGTGAGAAACATCTTCATCTGTTCCCCAGTGGTGTTTTGTGCTTCGTCGAGAATGATGAATGCATCCGACAACGTTCGACCACGCATAAACGCGAGGGGCGCAACTTCAATCACGCGCTTCTCGAGCAATTTTGTGACGCGTTCGTAGTCGATGAGATCAAACAGCGCGTCGTAAAGTGGACGGAGATATGGATCGACTTTGTCCTGCAGGTCGCCCGGCAGAAAGCCAAGTTTCTCTCCGGCTTCAACGGCCGGACGCGCGAGCACGATCCGGTTCACCTGTTTTTGCATCAACGCCTGGACCGCCATCGCTACCGCCAGGTACGTCTTGCCGGTGCCGGCCACGCCGATGCCAAACACGACGTCCTTCTCCTGAATCGCCTGAATGTATTTGCGTTGGTTGGACGACTTGGGCGCGACCTGTTTCTTTCCGGCGGGATTGAAGCGCGCCTTCGTGAAGTAGTCGCGCAGGCTAAAGGCGCGGTCCTCGGCGATCTGTGCGAAGGCCTCGCGCAGTTCTTTGTCGGTGAAGTGTTTTCCTTCCTTGAAGAGGTCCGAAAAGTCTTCGAGGATGCGTTGGACGGTCTCGACGTCGGCCGGGGCGCCATCAATCGAAACGTCCTGACCGCGGGCGTCAATTCTTACGTCAAGCAGAGACTCCAGGTATTTGATGTTCTGATCGTGAACACCAAACAACGTCTCTAAACCACGAGGCGGCAACTCAATCTTCTTCAAACTCTGTTAACTTTCTCCTTCGCTATCCACAGATTACACAGATTACCCGGATTATTTAACTGTAATCTGCGTAATCTGTGGAAACTCCAATTTATCATGGGCTAAAAATAATCAATTATGCAATTGCGGAGGCACGCAGTAGAGTAGCAGGCATGAGTGGTGCACTCAATATTTCGGCCCGGACAGTTATCGTAATTAGCTATATTTCTATTCGCCTTCAACCGACTTGATGGCCTAATCGACAATCTCCAACGCGATTTAGCGGCCATCAACAAGAAAAAGTTGATGGCTTTTTTCTTTAGGACACGCCTTAAATGAGCTTCGATCAATCCAAGTGGGTCTGGCGCAACGGCGAAATTATTCGTTGGGAAGACGCCACTACGCACGTGTCGGCCCACGCGTTGCACTACGGGAGTGGCGTTTTCGAAGGAATACGGTGTTACGCGACTGACGCCGGTCCCGCAATCTTCCGGCTAGATGCACACCTCGATCGTTTCTATGCGTCAGCCAATGTTTACGGGCTCGAAATTCCTTACGACCGGTTGGAGTTGACTGAGGCAATCGAAGAATTGGTTCGCGTGCACGATTTCGAAAGTTGTTATGTGCGGCCGCTCTGTTATTTCGGGAGCAGCAGTCTCAGTGTGCATCCTGCGAGGTGTCCGGTTGAAGTGGTCATACTTGCGTGGCCGTGGGCGCCTTATCTCGGAGCTGTCGGACTCGACGAGGGAGTGCGAGTCACAGTCTCGCCGTGGAAGTTTCATTCGGAGATGATGCCGACGACTGCGAAAGCATGCGGTCAGTATCTCAACTCGATCCTCGCAGTCCGTGATGCTTTCAAACGCGGTTTCGACGAAGCATTGTTGTTGAACAGCGAAGGACACCTGGCCGAAGGATCCGGTGAGAACCTCTTCATCGTTCGCAATGGAGAATTAATAACCAACGACGAGCACGATTCGATTCTGATGGGAATCACTCGCGATGCAGTGATCCGTATCGGACGCGATCTTGGACATCGCGTTGTTACTCGTGCGATGACACTCGAGGATCTGGTTGAGGCTGATGAAGCGTTCTTCACCGGCACCGCTGCGGAAGTAACACCGATTCGTGAAGTTGATGGTGTGACGATTAAGAGCGGCAAGCGCGGTCCGATTACCGAGCGAATCCAACGAGTGTTCTTTTCTGCAGTCGCAGGTCGCGAAGAGCGATATAAAGAGTGGCTTCATCTTGTTGCGCAGCCACTCGAAATGGGTCACAGATGACTAAGCGAATCGAAATCTACGACACCACGCTGCGTGATGGCACACAGGGCGAAGCGATCAACTTCTCGGTTGCTGATAAGTGCCGGATCGTTGAAGAACTCGACGCGCTCGGAGTCGATTTCATCGAAGGTGGTTGGCCTGGTTCAAATCCTCGCGATGTAGCATTTTTCAAGGAGGTCCGATCGCTGAAATTGCGCCACGCCCGCATCACTGCATTCGGCGCGACGCGTCGGAAGAGTTTCTCGTGCGAAACCGATCCCAGCATCCAGTCTCTTCTTCAAGCGAACACGCCTGTCGTTACCATTTTTGGTAAGTCATGGGAGTTGCACGTTCGCGAGGCGCTGCGAATTGATCTCGAAGAGAATCTCGAAATCATTGCCGATTCGGTCCGCTATCTTTCGGAACGAGTGCCGCTTGTAGTTTACGACGCGGAGCACTTCTTTGACGGATATCGATCGAATCCGGAGTATGCGTTGCAGACGCTGCTCGTCGCGGCTGAGGCGGGCGCCGCGAGAATCGTGCTCTGCGATACGAACGGTGGCAGTCTTCCTCACGACGTGGAACGCATCACGCGCAACGTGACGCAGAAATTGAGCGTTGCGGTAGGAATTCATTGTCACAATGATGGCGAGCTCGCCGTGGCAAACACACTCGCTGCTGTGCTCGCGGGTGCGAGTCACGTGCAGGGGACAATCAATGGTTATGGTGAGCGTTGCGGCAATGCGAATCTGTGTGCAGTGATCCCGAACCTTGAGTTAAAGCTGGGCCGCGAAGTGATTGGACCAGAACGTCTGCGGAAGTTGCGCGAGACGGCGTGTTTTGTAAGTGAGATTGCAAATCTTGAGCTTGCTTCGTCTGCGGCGTTTGTTGGTGCGAGCGCTTTCGCACACAAGGGTGGGGTGCACGTTTCTGCAGTGGAGCGCAATCCTGCGACGTACGAACACATTGCTCCGGAGTTGATTGGTAATCATCGTCGCATACTTGTTTCTGATCTGTCGGGGCGCGCGAACCTCCAGGCCAAGGCGCGTGAGCTGAATCTCGAGTTTGCAGGAGAACAGCAAATCCTTGACGAGTTGAAGCGTCTGGAACACGAAGGCTTTGAGTTTGAAGCAGCCGAGGCCAGCTTCGAACTGCTGGTCCACAAACTTCGCAACGACCCGGAGCCATTCTTTGAGCTACTCGCATTCAGAGTCATTGACGAGCACCGAGGCGGCACGACGCCGTTGAGCGAAGCGACCGTGAAGATCAAAGTTGGCGACTCGGTCGAGCACACCGCCGCGACCGGAACCGGCCCAGTCAACGCTCTCGACCAGGCTCTCCGCCGCGCCCTCGCGGAGTCTTATCCATCGCTCGCCGAGATGCGCCTGATCGACTACAAAGTGCGCGTGATCAATAGCTCCCTGAGTGGCTCAGCCAGCCTCGTCCGCGTTTTGATAACCTCGAGTGACGGAAAGACCTTGTGGCGCACGGTTGGCGTCTCCTCCAACATCGTCGAGGCAAGCTGGCGCGGGCTGGTGGATTCGGTTGAGTATAAGTTGATGAAGGATGGTGTGGCGCCCGCACATGGGTCAAATCTGCGTAATCTGCGGACGGCTTGACACTGCGTGGGGCGGTACTTATACTCCGTCGCTTGCGCCGGAGGTGCTGGGCGCATCATTTGTGGGTTTTTCCTAAGTTTTTGGAGATTTGAATGCCGAATCATAAATCAGCAGAGAAGCGCGTAAGGCAGAGCGAGAAGCGTCGCGTCATCAATCGTGGCCACAAGACCAAGGTCAGAACGTATATCAAGAAGCTGCGGGCGGCGCTCGACACCGGCAAGAGTGACGAAGTTCAGAAGGTTCTGCCGGATGCTATTTCCGTGATCGACAAGTCGGTCCAGAAGGGCGTCTTGCACAAGAACGCTGCCGCACGTTACAAGTCGCGGCTGACAGTTCGCGCGAATCAAGTGGCTGCTAAATAGACCAGCCAACATTTTGGAATTTACCGAGGCGGATCGAATTTCGGTCCGCCTCGGTTTTTATTTGGAAAGGAGTTTGTGGATGAAGGGGTACCAATCAGAAGACGAAATCGAGAATGTAGTGCGAGGTTTTGAATCGTGTGAGACTCGCGCGGATGACTTTAGACATCCGGAGCACCTCGTAGTCGCCGTCTGGTACCTGCACACGATGGACAGGGATGCCGCGCTGGATCGTATGCGTTCAGGCTTGATGCGTTTTCTTGACCATCACGGAGTTGATAAAGCGATATACAGTGAGAAGGTGACAGTGTTTTGGATCGATAAGATAGCTGAGAAGTTAACAGGACTTGAGACGGATGCTTCGGTGGTTGAGAAGTGCAACGCAGTATTAGCCGCGGATTTACGCGGATTAGCCTGACAGTTCGCAGACGAGCAGCTCGAGTTGGAGGCGAGGCGTTGCTTGAGAAGTCTTGATTGCGAGATCAGTAGCGGCAGTTAGTTGAATTCCACGCGCAATCTTTTCGGCGCTACTACGCTGCAGGGTGGAGATGTACGAATCACGTTTGAATGGCGGCAGGGAGATATTGCGGAAGACTTCTTCTCGACCGCCGCGTGTCAGTAGGTGTTTACCCAACGCGAGCCGGTGATAGTTGCCGGCGATAAGTCCAACAAGCATGACTGGTTCAGCACCGTCTTCGAGGAGGCGGTGCAAAGTCTCCAAAGCCTTCTTGCGATTACCCGCCATCAAGTGATCGGCCAGCTCAAAATTCGACAACTCGCGAGAACGGCCGATCAGTTCATCTACAAGATCGAGAGTGATGCGGCTGCCCGTGCTCGCTGCTGCGGACGCGAGTTTCTCGAGTTCGTTGAAGAGCGTTTGCACGTCAGTGCCCACGAGTCGAATCAGCTCACTCAACACCTGATCGTCAGCAGAAACTTTTAGTTCCTTTAGCCGGGTTTTGGCCCAGGACTTTGTTTCCGCATCTTTGAGTGGTCCGAACTCAACGACGGTACATGTGTCCAGCAGCACCTTGCTCGACTTCTTTCGTTTGTCGAGTTCGTCGGCGATAAAGATCATCACCGTTGTGGGCGCCGGATTATTGAGATAACGAATCAGAGTGTCTTCATCCGCCTCGCGTAGCTTTGCGAAGTCGCGAATGCGAACAACGCGCATGTCTGACATCATCGGCAATTGCTCTGCCGCTGCGATTGCAGACTGCACCGGATCGCTCAACAGACTGAAAGCTGATTCGTTGAAATCGCGCAGAAGCGTACGGCTGAGCGCCGCCTCAGTAATCGTCTGGGACGCAACTCGACGTAAATAGACCTCGCAGCCAAGTAACAGATAGAGCGGGCGCAGACCTTCACGCAGCGAGCGATCGAGCTCGGTTCGAGACAACGGTTTCATTTCTTTTCGATTTGGACGGCGTTGATGAGCGTTGACACGATGCTCTCGGCGAAATTACGCGACATGCGAAGAATTGCCGGATCCTCTTCGTTGAAGAAGCTGCGCGGGTCGCTCGCGAATTCATACTCACCGCGAAAGACGAAGTTCTGATTGTCGTAAAGCACGCGATTCTCAGTTTGATCACGCACTGTGACCGCAGCCTCGATCGTCACTTCAAAAATTCGCGCACGTCCTTTGTCGTCGAGGAGTACGCCGCCGAAGTAGAACTTCTTAATGACGCCTTCGATAACGGCGTCAGCACCCTCGCGTTGTCCCTGCACACGCAGCCCGCGCCCGCGATGCACGAGCTCTCGCATCACCGCATCCGTAAAACGCGACTCAATCTTGTAGCGCAGCGCCTGGCTCTCCATCTGAAACGCCGGCACCGCGACGGTCTTGATTCGAGCTGGAAGTTGATTCTTTGTAACCGGCTTATAGCACTCAGCAAAACCGGAGACGAACGCGAGCATCAGGATGAAGAGGGAAACACGTAGAAGCTTTGTCATCGGCGCTGGATTCTCTCACATTTGCTGCGGATTATCACGGATGCTTTCCGCAACACGAATCGTTTCCACTGTTGCTTTCACGTCATGGACGCGGACGATGTGGGCACCTTTCAAGATCGCGGTGGTAATCGTAGCCAGGCTGCCGTGGAGGCGCTCTTCCGCGGGAGCCGGATTGCCCGATTCGTCGGCGAGGAGGCGGCCGATGAAGGATTTGCGGGAGGTACCGATCAGGAGGGGGTAGTCGGGGAAGGCCACAATTAGTTGATCGAGCTTTGCGATCAGTTCGAGGTTTTGTTCGAGGCTCTTTCCGAAACCGATTCCCGGGTCGATCACGATTGATTCGCGTTTGACGCCGCGACGCTCGGCCATGTTGATGCTTGCGCGCAGGCTGTGAGTCACTTCGTGCATGATGTCGGCAACCGGCGGCAGACGATGCATGGTTGCGGGTGTGCCGCGGGAGTGCATCAACACGAGCCCTGCGCCGGCACGTGCGACAACATCGGCGACGTAGAAATCAAAACGAAGTGCCGAGATATCGTTGACGATGGCTGCACCGGCGTCGAGTGCGGCGCGTGCGACTTCGGATTTGGTTGTGTCGACTGAGATCGGTGTGTGGGTGCTTTCGGCCAGAGCTTCGATTACGGGCACGACGCGTTTGATCTCGTCTTCAACAGAAACAGGCTCGCCGCCCGGTCGTGTCGATTCGCCGCCGACGTCGATGATGTCGGCGCCTTCCGAGATCATCCGTTCGGCATGGGCCAACGCGCTGTCGAGTGTACCGAACTGTCCGCCGTCGCTGAAAGAATCAGGCGTGACATTAAGAATGCCCATGATGAGCGTGCGCTCACCGATGGGCATTTCTCGATCTCTAATTTTCCAGGAAGTCATTTATCCACAGATTACACAGATTACAAAAATCTGCGTAATCTGTGGATAGGTTTTAGGCAGGCGCCGGATTGCCGCCAGTTATCGGTGGCAGAATCGGCTTCAACGGTTTAGCCGTTGGCTCCTTCAACTGCGGACGATCCTCGCCGTCACCCGAGTCGACTGAGCGGAGTCTCATCGAGCGGCAAGCCCGCGACAATCCTGCGAATCTCGACTCCGTCCAGCGATTCACGCTCCAACAGGCATTCAGCCAATCGAATCATCGTTTCGCGATTCTCTTCGATGATCCCCTTCGCCCGCTCATACTGAGCGGTGACGATCTTCTTCACCTCTTGATCGATCTTGATCGCGGTGTCTTCAGAGAAATCACGATGCTGTGCGATCTCGCGTCCGAGGAAGATCTGCTCTTCCTTCTTACCAAAGGTCAGCGGACCCATATCAGACATGCCGTACTCGCAAACCATTGCACGCGCGAGCTCGGTCGCACGCTCGATGTCGTTTGAAGCTCCGGTAGTGATGCTGCCGAGGAAAGTATCTTCAGCAATACGTCCACCCATCAGGATTGAAATCTGGCCCAGCAGATATTCCTGACTGTAGTTGTGACGATCACCTTCCGGAAGCTGTTGCGTCACGCCGAGGGCCATTCCACGCGGGATGATGGTGACCTTGTGAACCGGATCAGCGTTGGGCACTTTCAGACCGACGAGCGTATGACCCGCTTCGTGGTATGCAGTGACGCGCTTCTCCTCGTTTGAAATCACCATGCTCTTGCGCTCAGCGCCCATCAACACCTTGTCTTTGGCCAACTCGAAGTCGCCCATTGCGACGAGCTTCTTGTTGTAGCGAGCAGCGTTAAGGGCGGCTTCGTTAACAAGGTTCGCGAGGTCCGCGCCAGTGAATCCGGGAGTACCGCGTGCAATCACGGAGATATCCACATCTTCACCGAGCGGAATCTTTCGCGTGTGAACTTTCAGAATGCCTTCACGTCCGCGAACGTCAGGTCTCGAGACCACAACGCGTCGATCGAATCGTCCTGGTCGCAGCAATGCCGGATCGAGAACATCCGGACGGTTGGTCGAAGCGATCAGGATAACGCCATCGTTCGATTCGAAGCCGTCCATTTCGACGAGCAACTGATTCAACGTCTGCTCGCGTTCATCGTGTCCACCGCCGAGGCCTGCGCCACGATGACGGCCTACCGCATCGATCTCATCGATAAAGATGATGCACGGCGCATTCTTCTTGCCTTGTTCAAACAAGTCGCGCACGCGGGAGGCGCCGACGCCGACAAACATCTCGACGAAGTCAGAACCCGAGATCGAGAAGAACGGAACGTTTGCTTCACCAGCGATCGCACGGGCCAACAACGTCTTGCCCGTTCCCGGTGGTCCCATCATCAAAACGCCTTTGGGAATACGTCCGCCGAGTTTCTGAAACTTCTGTGGTTCCTTCAGAAACTCGATTATTTCCTGCAACTCTTCTTTCGCTTCTTCAACTCCAGCGACGTCCTTAAACGTCACCCGCTTCTGTTGGTTGTTGAGTAGCTTCGCCCGCGACTTACCGAATGACAACGCCTTGTTGCCGCCCGATTGCATCTGTCGCAGCATGAAGATCCAGATTGCAATAATGAATAGCAGTGGAGCCCAGGTGATGAGCATGGGCCAAATGAAACTTGCGCTCGATTCTTCTTCAACCTTTGGAACGCGCGACTTGCCGTTCACAACTTCGCGCGCTGACTTGAGCAGGTCTGCCTTGGAAAACTCATTCGACAGTGCCGCTCGAAATTCCTGGTTATTAACGTCAATCGCTACGCTTTCATTCTGTTTTACTGTTAGCTGTTTAAGAGTACCGCTCTGGATCATCTGATCCATCTCGGTTAACGAGATGTTCTTATAGGTGTTCCCTCGCGGATTAACGAGCTTATACAATAGGAGTGCCCCTGCGATAATCAGGAGCCAAAAAACGATTTGTCTTGCCGTAGAACTCAAATTCATCAACGCCTCCGACCCCCGATAATACCTTATCAGGGCATCATTTGTCTGTTGCTTTGATGCACAACCGCGTCTAAGGTTCCCCGGTCGCACTCGCTGCGAACGTCATTGTTGACAGGATTACAGGATTGCACAAGATTTACATGTGAATCCTGAGTAATCTTGTAAATCCTGTCAAAACTGACTGTCAATCATTTCCGACTTCAAACTCCAGCCGGTTCCGCTTCCGTCTTACCCGTCCGCCGTTAGGCAATTCAGCCACTTTACCGCCTGAATTGCCGTCTAAAAGCCTTTCCACCGCCAACAGATGAACCATTTCCAGTCTTCGCGTGCTGCCCCGCGCATCCGAAAGCCATTGCCGAAGCGCTCGGCGGCGCAGAGCCGGCGGCGCATCGGAAAGCACCTTTACGTCGAGCGCGGGTGATTTAGTTTCATCGCTCTCCTCGCCCTTCTCCTCGTTAGACACCGCCGCGCGTTGTAACAGGGCATCAGAATCGTTAAGAAGTACGGCGCTGTCTTCACGCAACTGGGTTGCCGTGCGCGAGATTGCCTCGACAATCCGGTTATTGAACGACTGCATCAGCGGCAGGAGTTGTTTGCGGACCTTTACTCGAGCGAAGCTCAGATCGTCGTTCATCTCGTCAGAAAGGAACTTGATTCGCCGGACGCGGCAATATTCTTCAGTGTCTATCCGGCGTGCCCACAGGAGCGGTCGCACGAGTTGGATCGAGCTGTTTTTGGCGAGGGGTCGGAGGGCCTCCATGCCACCGAGGCCGAAGCCGGCACTGCCACGCATCAGGCGAAGCAGCACTGTTTCCGCTTGATCGTCCATGGTGTGACCCGTCAGGACGTAATTTGCGGAGACTTTCTTTGCGGTTCTTTGTAGAAAAGCGTAACGGGCGTCTCTCGCAGCTTGCTCGAGATTGTCATTGGCAGCGTCCGCTTCATCTGCGACCTTGCTGCGGCCGATCACGCTCTTGAAACCGAGTTTTGTTGCGAGTTCGGAGACCCATTTTGCGTCTTTGCTGCTCGATTTTCTGAGCCGGTGGTCGAGATGAGCGACGCAGATGTCGAGGTAGAGTTTGTTGTGACGTTTGAGTTCTTCGAGGGCGAGGAGCAGGGCAGTCGAATCCGCCCCGCCTGAAACTGCGACGACAATAGTTTCGCCCGAGAATGGAAGCTTGAGCTTGCGCCAGTCGGCGAGCAGGAGCCGCGGAAATTGATTTATCCTCATGTATGGATTCTAAGCTATTTAGCCGCGGATAAACGCAGATGAACGCAGATCTGCGAAGATCCGCGTTAATCTGCGGCTCAATTTTCCCTGCCACGAAGCTGCGACAATTTGTTGAAACAATCGCGTCGTTTGTCGTTTAGAAAGCATGTCGCTCTAAAAACCCGACGGACCGAACAAGGGGATTATATGAGGGTTGAAAAACAAATCAGATTCAATGAGTGGTTGCTCGGCTCGACGATTTTATGCCAGTCATGCGGTTGTCTTTGGCTCGTGCCCGCCGCGCAGCAGCAGGATCGATATCACTGCCGGCAGTGTGGCAGCGAAGTGACGAGCAAACCGCGCCCCGTACCGGGCGATCAGCCGTCTAAACGCCCCAATAACTGACAAATTTCGCCACGGTGCCACAAAACATTTGCGGGTGGTGTTTACCTCACAGAGCACGTAAAACTCTGCTTTCTTTCATTCAAATCCAGTTTGGAGTGCGCCCCATGAACTCTTCACCCGCTCGAATCGTTTCTGTTGCCGTACTATCAGCCGCCTTGTTGTTGCTTTGGGCCTGCTATCCCGCCGCCGAAGTCAGCTACTCAAACCCGCAGGATTCCGTTGCGAGACAGTGGCTGATTGAGTTTAGGCCGACTGAAAGCAAGCTCCAGCTCAGCATGAGTTACCGCCATCCCGGTAACAATGGTGGCTTCAGCTATAACAACACAGGATTCGGCGTCACTCTCGATCAACTTGTCGGACTGACGCGCGAGCAGGTGATGTCGTCAAACGGAACTACCGTCCAGTTTCAACTGAAACGCGACGCCGGCACGTTCAATTTCGAGGGCTGGTTCAAAGACGGAAACGGATCCGGTCACTTCACTTTCACGCCCAACCAGGCTTTCGCGTCCGAACTATCGCGACAAGGCTTCGGCAGAGCAACCGACGAACAGCTCCAGACACTTGCTCTCAATGACACCGGCCAGGCGTATATCAACGAACTGAAAAGTCAGGGTTACGACACGTCGACCGTCGAACAGCTCGTCCGCATGGGCAATCACGGCGTCAGACTCGAATATCTCCAGGGCCTGAAATCGCTAGGCTACCAGGTAAAAACCACAGATCTCGTCGTCCGCATGAAAGATCACGGCGTGAGTCTAAACTTCATTCGCGAACTCGCCGGCCTCGGCTACAGCAATCTAACTCCGGACGAACTCGTTCGCACAAAAGATCACGGCGTCAACGCAAAGTACATCGGCGAATTCATTGCCGCCGGCTATAACCGCTCATCACTCAACGATTGGATCACGCTAAAGGATCACGGCGTCAGCACATCGTTCGTGACAGAGTTGAAAGCACTCGGTTACGAGCGTTTGCCGCTCGAAGATCTACGCCGAATGAAAGACCACGGTGTCAGCTCCGCTTTTATAAAGGAACTCCAGGATCTCGGATACAACAACACGAGTGTCGAGCAACTGGTTCGCCTCAAAGATCACGGCGTCAGTGCCAGCTATATCAAGCGCATGAAGGAACGCGGTTATGCCGCCCTCAGCCTCGACGAATTTATTCGTCTCAGGGACCGCGGCGAGCGCGAATAGGCCTTCTTGCATCGCGAATAGTCCGCCTTGCATCTGACGGTTTCACAGTTTCCCCGCTCAGGGTGTAATCTGTGCTATCTCTGCCCAAAACACTGCTTTATTGAGGATTGATATGAAATTGAGAAGATTCCTTTCTGCGCTGTTGCTGGCGCTCTTCAGTTTACAAACACTCCATCTCACTGCGCTGGCTGACGAAGGCATGTGGACGTTCAACAACGTTCCGCGCGCAGAAATCAAAAAGAAATACGGATTTGAGGTTACCGATGAATGGCTGAATAAAGTCCGGCTGGCTTCGGTGCGCTTCAACAACGGCGGGTCCGGTTCGTTTGTTTCTCCGAACGGCCTCGTGCTGACGAATTATCACATCGTCGAAGACATTGTTGGCGAAGTCAGCACGCCTGAGAAGGATTACGCAAAGCAAGGCTTTGTCGCCAAGACACGCGCCGAAGAGATCAAAGCGCCGAGTCTCGAACTGAACCAGTTCGATCAGCATCGAAGACGTCACCACGCGCATAAACGGTGCAGTGAAGGCTGGGGCAACGGACGCTGAAGCATTTGCAGCCAGACGCGCAGAGATCTCGGCGATCGAAGCAGAGTCGACGAAAGCTACCGGCTTGCGCTCGGATGTGGTCACACTTTACCAGGGCGGACAATACAATCTTTATCGCTACAAGAAGTACACCGACGTGCGTTTGGTGTTCGTGCCTGAGTTTCAGGCGGCCTTCTTCGGCGGCGATCCTGACAACTTCAACTTCCCGCGCTTCAACATCGACATGGCCCTGGTTCGCGTTTATGAAAACGATCAGCCAGTGCATCCGGAGAATTACTTCAAGTGGTCCACCACTGGCGCCAAGGAAGGCAGTCTTGTTTTCGTGACCGGCCATCCGGGTTCGACTTCAAGACTCAACACAGTGGCCCATCTCGAAGAACTAGGCGACACCAGCATTCCGATCATCATCCGTTTGCTTGAGCGTCAGGAGGCGATGCTCAAAAAGTACATGGCAATGGGTGAAGAGCAAACTCGTCAGGGTCAGAATGAACTCAACAGCGTACAGAACGCCTTGAAGGTCTATCGCGGACGGCTGAAGGGTTTGAAAGATCTATCGCTGATGTCTCGCAAGAAGCAGGAAGAGCAGGCATTGCGCAAAGCAATCGCGGCAAAGCCCGAGGAACAGAAGAAGTATGGCGAGGCCTGGGATGCAATCGCAAAGGCACACCAGACATATCCAAGCTACATAAAAGAGCGAAGAATCTTCGATCAACTGGGTGGGTTCAATAGCGAATTGTTCGGTTTCGCGCGGACGTTGGTCCGTCTTGCGGCTGAGAATGAAAAACCGAATGCCGAACGACTGCCCGAGTACACCGATGCTCGTCGTGCCTCGCTTGAGCTGGGGCTTTATTCGCCGGCTCCGATTCACGAAGACTTCGAAAAACTCAAACTCACCGACTCGCTCGGTTTCATGGTCGAACTGCTCGGCGCCGACCACGAACTCGTCAAGCAAGTTCTCAATGGCAAGACTCCGGAAGCACGGGCTGCCGAAATGATCGCTGGCACGAAGCTGAAGGATCCTGCATACCGAAAAGAACTGGCCAAAGGCGGCAAAGCCGCGATCGATGCTTCGACCGATCCGATGATCGTTGTCGCCCGCATGATTGATCCCAAGGGTCGCGAACTGCGGAAGCGTTACGAGAGTGAAGTGACCGGAGTCGAGCGTACCAACTACGCGAAGATTGCACGCGCATTGTTCGATACACAGGGAACCAGTTTGTACCCCGATGCGACGTTCACGCTTCGTCTTTCGTACGGCGCCGTTGAAGGCTACATGGAGAACGGAAAGAAGGTTCCGCCGTTTACTACCCTAGGCGGTCTCTACGCTCGTTCCGAACAGTTCAAGCAGCAGTTTCCGTACAATCTGCCGCCGCGCTGGATGGAGAAGAAGAGTGCCGTAAACCTGAATACGCCGTTTAATTTCGTTTCGACCAACGACATCATCGGCGGAAACTCAGGCTCACCGACGATCAATCAGAACGGCGAACTCGTTGGTTTGATCTTCGACGGCAACATTCAATCTCTGGTAGGCGACTATGTTTATGACGGATCAGTGAATCGAGCGATCTCGGTCGATTCAAGAGGAATGTTGGAGATTTTGAAGAAGATTTTCGGCGCGAATGAAATCGCGGCTGAATTAACCGCAAGTTAGTTTTAGCCGCGGATGAACGCGGATGAACGCAGATCGGCGTTTATCTGCGTTCATCCGCGCTTCATGCCTTTTCCAAACCCGCGTACTTCTCGACTAATTTCTTCTGCCCGAAACCTGGGAAGCTTACCGTTAGTTTAGTCGACTCACCGGCACCTTCACGCCGCAGAACCAAACCACGACCGTACTTCGAATGCTTCACATACGAGCCCGGGGTGAACTCGGTCGATTTTGCCGGTTCCGCTTTCGAGATATTGGGTAGACTTCCAGATGTTTGGCCCATCTGCCTGTTTCGTTGTTTGAAGAAATCTGCGATTGAATCGACGCTGTCGTAAGTCTTACCGGTATATTTCTTCCGTTCCTTTTTATACTCGCCGTGTTCGTAGTCGATCTCCGACGAGCCACTCCTAAACGACAGCCACGACTTGCCCAAACTCAGATCCTCGAGCATCTCGATTGGCATTTCATTCAAAAACTGTGACGGTTCTGACGCGAGTTCTTCACCATAAACGCGACGTCTCATCGCGTGTGTCACGTAAAGATAACGCTCAGCGCGTGTCATCGCGACGTAGGCGAGTCGCCGTTCTTCTTCAAGCTCAGCGCGGTCGGTTGCCGATCGCGAATGTGGAAACAAGCCGTCTTCAAGTCCGACGATGAACACTAGAGGAAACTCGAGACCCTTTGCTGAATGCACAGTCATTAACGTCACTGGTGCGTCGCGTTTGTAATCGTCCTGATCGGAAACGAGAGCGGAGTGATCGATAAACTCTCGCAGTCCTTCGATTCCTTGTTCATCGTAATCGACGGCTGCGTTGACGAGTTCCTGCAAGTTCTCGAGGCGTCCTTCGGCTTCATCAGTGCGCTCACCACGCAGTGAAGCTTCGTAACCGGTTTCGATAATTGCCGAACGGACGACTTCAGACACCGGCTCTTTGCTCGTGCCGTCCGGCGTGTCGGCCAGCTTCGCGAGCTTGTTGACGATGCCGCGAAAGTTCTTCAGTGCGCTGATCGCTCGTGGACCAAGATCCCCCGGTTGCTCGATCGCGATACCAATCGTTTCCCACAAGCTGAGTTCATAGTCTTTTGCGCGTCGTTCGAGCTCATCGATCGTCGTTTTGCCGATACCGCGCGGCGGACTATTAATCACGCGCCCGAGCGCGATCGAATCGGTTGGATTCAGCGCGAGTTTGAGATACGCGATGATGTCGCGCACTTCCATTCGCTCGTAGAACGAGAAGCCGCCGATGATGTTGTACTGCAACTCGGCGCGGCGCATCGCTTCTTCAAACACACGCGATTGTGAATTAGTGCGGTAGAGCACTGCGGCGCGTATATCAAACTCATCGCGCCGGTGTTCGACAATCTTTTTAGCGACCCAACGCGCTTCTGCTTCCGCGTCCAACGCCTGGTAATAACCCACACGACCACCACGCGGATTAGACGTCCAGAGACTCTTGCCCTTGCGTTCGAGATTGTTCTTCACCACCGCGCCGGCGACGTCGAGAATCGTCTGTGTCGAGCGGTAGTTTTGTTCGAGGCGAATGGTTTTAGTGTTCGGAAAATGCTTCTCGAAGTTGAGGATGTTGCTGATATCGGCGCCGCGCCACTTGTAGATCGACTGGTCTTCGTCGCCAACGACAGCGATGTTTTTAGACTTTTCTGTGATCAATCTGATCAGCTCGAATTGCAGCGCGTTGGTGTCCTGGTATTCGTCGACGAGAATATACTGAAACTTGTTGTTGTACTTTTCTCTTACTTCCGGCACGTCGCGCAGCAGTCGCACGGTTTTGATCAAAAGATCGTCGAAGTCGAGCGCGTTGTTTCCGTGCAGTCGCGCTTCGTACATTTCGTAAACCTTCGCCATCGCGGCGCGACGTTCGTCCTGGTACTCAGCACGCGCCGCGAATGAAGTCGGGTCTTCACCGTGATTTTTTGCCGAGCTGATGGTTGATTGCGTAGCGCGCGGACCGAGATATTTCTCGTCGTAACCGAGATCCCTGATACACCCTTTGATTAAACGAATCGAGTCGTCCTGATCGTAGATGGTGAAGCGACGCGTGTATTTGTCGTTTAGCTTTTCGATATCCTGGCGCAGGATGCGAACACAGAGACTGTGAAACGTCGAGACGAGCGGCAGGCTCGAGCGCTCCTGTGTGTGAAGAAGCCTTTGCACACGCTGGCGCATCTCATCGGCAGCTTTGTTGGTGAACGTGACCGCGAGGATATTCCAATACGGAACTTTCTTCTCGGCTATGAGATATGCGATGCGATGCGCGATGACTCTCGTTTTTCCGGAGCCCGCGCCGGCGAGGATCAGGAGCGAACCTTCGGAGCTAAGCACAGCCTCGCGTTGCTGTTCGTTTAGTTGTGACAGAAAATCAGAATCCACCGGTGAGTGCATTTAAGCACATCAAACGAGGCAGACAAAATGAGCCGCGGATGAACGCGGATTAACGCAGATCAGCGTTTATCCGCGTTCATCCGCGGCTAGAATTTGACCGCAAGAACCAGATAGATGGATGATTCACTTTTCTTTATGCTGTCAACATGAACATGAACACAGCTCTCAAAGACGATCAACTCTGGCAAGCGGTGATGGCGAAAGACGCACGCTTCGACGGGCAGTTTGTTTTTGCCGTCAGCTCGACCGGAGTTTACTGCCGCCCGTCATGCCCTTCACGTCGCGCGCACCGCGAGCGCGTCAAATTCTTCGAGTTACCCGAAGCCGCGGAACAGGCCGGCTTTCGCGCTTGTCTGCGTTGCCAGCCGCGACGTGCTCGCGTCCTGGATCCGCAAATTGAACTGGTGCAGCGTGTCTGCCGCCTGCTCAACTCGAACGATAGCGAATCACTCAAACTTGCTGAGCTTGCTTCGCAGGCGGGTGTGAGTCCATTTCATCTGCAACGCACGTTCAAACGTGTGATGGGTATCAGTCCGCGCCAGTACCTGGCGGCGCGCAAGATCGACAATTTCAAAACTCTCGTGCGCAAAGGTGAATCGGTAACGACTTCGCTTTACGAATCGGGCTTCAACTCGAGCAGCCGTCTCTACGAGAATGCTGCAGAAGAACTCGGTATGACGCCCGCGACTTACAGTCGCGGCGGTCGCGGCATGGATATCAGTTACACGATTGCCGCTTCGCCGATGGGACGTTTGCTGGTGGCAGTCACTGAACGTGGTGTGTGTGCACTGCGAATGGCTGACAATGATGCGGAGCTTGAAAAAGATTTGCGCGACGAATTTCCGAACGCAGAGCTCAAACGTGACGATTCAGCCCTGCGCGAATCGGTGCAGAAGATTGTTAATCATCTCGAGAACAATGAGCCGCGTCTCGACCTGCCGCTCGATATCCAAGCCACAGCCTTTCAACGTCAGGTCTGGGAGCAACTGCGTTCTATTCCTTATGGCGAAACAGTCTCGTATGGCGACGTTGCGAAAGCCTTAGGTAAACCGGGCGCAGTTCGCGCAGTCGGACGCGCGTGCGCAACAAATCCAGTCGCCCTCGTCATTCCCTGTCATCGTGTTGTACGGGAAGACAAAACCCTCGGCGGCTATCGCTGGGGCCTCGATCGCAAGAAGAAACTACTCGAACACGAACGGCGTGAGAAGAAGGCATGAACCTTTTTGCCTCTCGGTTGCGCGTTAGGGAAAGGCGGGGGGCAGACGGCTCGTAGCCAAGAGCACTGTAGGGGGATGCAGTGCCTCACAGCCGTTTGCCCCTGAGGGGCGCCACAAAAGGCACAGAAAACACAAAAAGCACAAAACAGTTCTTTGTGCCTTTTGTGCATTTTGTGCTTTTTTGTGGCTCTATTCGACGGTCACGGATTTGGCCAGGTTGCGCGGCTGGTCGACGTCACAGCCGCGCCGCACTGCGATGTGATATGCAAGCAGTTGTAGCGGGATGATCGAGAGAATTGGTGAAAGTAGATCGCTTGCAGCGGGAATCTCGATCACGTGATCAGAAGCGACCGAAGAGATCGAGTCGCCTTCAGTCAGCACGGAAATCACAATACCCTCACGTGCCTTAACTTCCACGATATTCGAATGCGTCTTTTCATAACGCAACTCTGAAGCGCGATTGCCCTCTTCGCGAGTGTTGATGAAGAGTACGGGCAAACGTTCGTCAATTAGCGCGTTTGGACCGTGCTTCATCTCGCCGGCCGGATAGCCTTCAGCGTGAATGTACGAAATCTCCTTCAGCTTCAACGCGCCTTCGAGCGCCACCGGAAAATTGATACCGCGACCGAGATACAGAAAATCGGTGGAGCGGAAGAATTCCTTCGAGAGTTCCTCGATGCCGTCTGAATCGTTGAGCAGGTGTTCGAGTTTGACTGGAAGCTCCGCGAGTTCCTGTGCGTGAAAGCGAGCTTCGTCTTCAGAAAGCACGCCACGCGCCTGGCCGAGGTACATGCCGAGCAGGTAAAGCGCGATCATCTGACTCGTGAAGGCCTTTGTTGAAGCAACACCGATCTCCGGACCCGCGTGAGTGAGAATCGTTCCATCCGCTTCGCGAACGATCATCGAGCCCTGAACGTTGCAGATCGCTAGAACGCGCGCGCCGAGTTCTTTCGCTTCGCGCAGAGCGGCGATCGTGTCGGCAGTTTCGCCTGATTGAGAGATGACCAGTAGCAATGAGTTCTCGTCCATCACCGGATTGCGGTAACGAAACTCCGAAGCATAATCGACATCTACCGGTATGCGCGCGAGCTGCTCGATCATATATTTGCCGGCGAGTCCCGCATGCCACGACGTACCACAGGCGGCAATCTTGATCGACGTAAACCGTTTGAAGTCGGCCTCGGTGATGTTGCTCATCTCGTCGAGAAACACCTGGCCGCTGTCGAGCGAGACTCGTCCCTGGACCGTGTCGCGAACGGAGCGGGGCTGCTCATAAATCTCTTTGAGCATGAAGTGCTTGAAGCCACCCTTCTCCGCCATGATCGGATCCCACGTGATTCTCTGAATCGAAGGCTGAACGGAATTGCCTTCGAAGTCGGTGACACGCACTGCGTCTCGATTGATGACTGCGATCTCGCCGTCGCCGAGAAAGAAAACGTCGCGTGTGTGTTGCAGAATTGGCGGGATGTCGGAAGCCACAAAGAATTCGCGATCGCCCAGGCCGATCACGACTGGCGGACCCTGGCGAACAGCGATGATCGTGTCAGGTTCGTCGGCGTTGATGATCGCGAGTGCAAAGATGCCGCGCAATTCGGTTACAGCCGAGCCCACGGCTTGCTCGAACGAGGAGTCCTGTTTGAGATATTCCTCGATGAGGTGGGCCATGATCTCTGTATCGGTTTCAGTAACGAAGTGGTGATCCGATTTGCGCAGGCGTTCTTTTAACTGGAGATAGTTTTCGATGATGCCGTTGTGTACGACGACGACGCGACCCGTGCAATCGCGATGCGGGTGCGCGTTTTCTTCGGTCGGACGCCCGTGAGTGGCCCAGCGCGTGTGGCCAATGCCGTAAGTGCCGTCGAGTGGACTGAGACGAATCGTCTCTTCGAGGTTGCGCAGTTTCCCTTCGGCGCGGCGAATCTCGAGATCGTGTTCTTCATTTACGACGGCTATACCGGCTGAGTCGTAGCCGCGATATTCGAGTTTACGCAGCCCATCGATGATGAGCGGCACGACTTGCTTGTTTCCTACATACCCGACAATTCCACACATGCTTTGTGATAACTCCCTGTTGTTAAGCCGCGGATGAACACGGATCTTAATTTAGTTTCTTTTTTACTTCGGCTGGAACGCCGGCTACCAAAGAATCTGGCGGTACGTCTTTCGTCACCACGGATCCAGCAGCTGTCACCGACCGAGCACCGACACGAACCGGAGCGACCAGCATCGTGTCAGAACCAATTTTGACGTCGTCTTCGATGATCGTTTCGTGTTTGTTTTTGCCGTCGTAGTTACAGGTCACAGTTCCGGCGCCGATGTTTGTTCGTTCACCAATCGTCGCATCGCCAAGATATGTCAGATGCATCGCCTTGGTGCCGCGTTTCAACCGCGATTTCTTAACCTCTACAAAATTTCCGACCGTCGCTTTCTCTTCGAGCACCGCGTTCATGCGCAGGTGCGCAAACGGCCCCACCGCACAGTTCGATTCTAGCTGTGAATCCACAACGATCGAGTGATCCTTCACCACTACGTTGTCACCCAAACGCGAGTTTGTGATGCGCGCTCCGGAAAGAATCAGACAGCCTGCGCCGATAATCGTTTTCCCTTCCACTGTGACGTTCGGATGAATAATCGTGTCGCGGCCAATCTGTGCCTCGGCACTGATGTATGCGTGAGACGGATCGATAAACGTCACGCCATCTTCGATCATCAGTTTTCGAATTGCCCCTCGGCGGATGAGGTTCTCAAACTCGGCGAGCTCGGCGCGAGTGTTGATGCCCGACACCTCGCGACTGTCGCCGTGAAGATAAACACTCACTGTCCTGCCACTCGCAAGAATGATCTCGGCGACGTCTGTTAGATAGTACTCGCCCTGATCGTTGGCGGGTTCGACTTTGCGCAATGCTCGATACAACTCTTTCGCGTCGAAACAGTAGATACCGGAGTTGATCTCTTTGACCAGCCGCTGCTCTTCAGTGGCATCTCTGTGCTCGACGATCTTCTGAAACGAATCGTTCTGATCGCGGACGATGCGCCCGTAGCCGGACGGGTTTTCAAGTCGAACACTCAGGATCGTGCAGGCTGCTCCGGCATTGTTGTGCTGCTCGATAAGCTTCCGAAGTGTTTCAGTCTTAATCATCGGCACGTCGCCTGAAAGTATCAGCACGAGGGAATCGGAGTTCTCGAGTTCGCGTCGCGCTGACTCGACGGCATCGCCGGTGCCGCGTTGTTGCGCTTGCAACACGGGGCGAGCGAGATCGCCAACCTCGGCGAGTGCCGCACGCTCAACTTCTTCAGCCTGATGTCCCACCACGACAAGGATCGCTTGCGGATCCAAAGCCTTGGCCGCCCTAACCACGTGCGCAATCAACGGCGACCCGCCCAGCTCGTGAAGGACCTTCGCACGGTTCGACTTCATTCTGGTTCCGAGGCCGGCTGCCATCACCAGTACGTTTAGTGGTTTTTGCGAGGTGGTGTTGTTCGACATCGATAGGTTATCTCAGACGGTGACCGGGGCGAGTGCCTGCTTGCGGCAGTTCAGCACAACTTCCGCAATTTGATCCGAGTTGTGTCTGACTTTCTCACCGTCGTACAACAAGTCTGCGCGCACGATTTCGGTCGTCTGATCAAGCGCGTCGTCAATCGGGTCATCGATCCCGATCTGATAAGCGCCTTCAGCAGCATAAAGTTCTGCCTGTTCTTTACTAATTCGTCGATTGTTGACGACGACAAAATCAAAATGGATCTCAGGAGCGTACTCTTTGATCGTTTCGAGATGTTTTCGCGCACTGTAACCGTCTGTTTCGCCGGGCTGAGTCATAAGATTGTTGACGAAGATTTTGGTTGCGCGTGATTGACCGATTACGCGGGCCACCTGGGACACGAGCAGGTTCGGCAGGATGCTTGTATACAGCGATCCGGGTCCGACGGTAATGATGTCTGCCGCGCGAATGGCTCTCAGTGCTTCAGGCAGGGGAAGACATTTTTCCGGTTCGAGTCTGAGTCGTCGAATCGGAAGCTTGGACGCCGAGATCTGCGTCTCGCCACGAACGACTGTTCCATCTTCTAATTCCGCCGCCAAACGGACGTCGCTGATCGTCGCTGGGAAGATGTGACCCTTACTCGCGAGCACTTCAGATGAGAGACGGATCGCCTCGGTAAAGTCTCCGGTGACTTCCGTGAGCGCTGCCAGAAACAGATTTCCAAAACTGTGACCGCCGAGTCCACCGTCGCCGCGAAAGCGATGACGAAAAAGACGCGCCAGGAGGGTCGAGTCTTCCGAGAGTGCGATCATGCAGTTACGGATGTCGCCCGGCGGCAGCATTTGCAGTTCGTCGCGCAGGCGTCCGGAGCTACCGCCATCGTCCGATACGGTCACGATGGCCGACAAACTCTCGATCCACATCTCCTCTTCGGTTTTTCCGACCAGCCGTTTCAAACCGGCGAGAAGAGTTGAGAGTCCGGTGCCACCACCAATGGCTACCAGCCTTTGAGCACCTATGTTCATCGTCTGAATCATAACATGTCGAATTGAATGGACATTGCAGCACGTACTGTAGGGGCGGCCCTCCGTGGCCGCCCCTCCTTGAATTCCACACAGGGGCGGCCACGGAGGGCCGCCCCTACAGTACGTACCGAGTTTCACAATTACTAAGACGGGTTGCTGATCAGACGATCGAAGTCGGGATCGTTGCGTAGCGGATACAGATCGTGGTCGTGTTGTGCCTGAACGCGGAGGCTTGGTTTCAAATCGAGAGCTTTCTGAAGTGACTCCAGCGCCAGATCGATCGAGCCTAGTCGCGCCCGAGTCGCTGCCAGGCCATAATGAATGTGTGCCGCTTCCGGTTCACGCTTCAGCGCTCTTTCGAACATCTCCTGCGCCGCAACATACTCGCCTCGATTGAGTTCGATCACGCCGCGGTCATAAAGCGAATCGGCATCGCGTGGAAGAATGCTTTCAGTGCGCAGGCGCGACTCCGCGATCGCTAGATACGTGCGAGCGCGAGCTGCGACTTCTGATACTTGCGAGTATTTGTCCAGGAGAATTCGGAACTGATTCCGCGCTTCAGCAAACCGGCCTCTCACAAATTCTTTGTGCGCACGTTCGAAAGCGACTAGTGCCGCAGACTCATCCACCGTCGGTGGACGTGGCTGCGGAGGTTGAGCTGGAGTGGGTCGGATAGCGCGAACCGCAGCTTGCTTCTGCGTCGTTTTGACCCTTGATACCGTTGTGGCTTTCTTTGGAGCAGCTTTGCGAGCCACAGTCTTCGGTGCAGCCTTCTTTGCTTTCACCGCTGACCGTGACTTGGCTGCCGACTTTTTGGCCGCAGTTGGTCTGGCCGCCTTCCTTGCGGTTGACTTGGCGGTGGTGGCTCTTTTGGCTTTGGGTTTGGAAGGCGACTTCGCTTTAACAGCGCGCTTCGCGTTTTTCGCGGCTGGCTTAGCTTTTGAACGCGATCCCGACCGTCTCAACCCTTTTGTGAGACTGCTACTCATGTGCGGATCTCAAAAGGCTGCTCGCGTGAAGCGGGCAGCCGTGGAAACGCCCCGGAGCTTACCATAGATGCCCCTCTAAATCAACGGAGACAAGTATTTGCGGGTGCTTTACGGGCCGAAAATCCGGCCCGAGTTTCGTGAAATGTGCCAACAAAGAAAAACACTTGATGGTCATTGTTGGGCTATGTTACAGTGCTTTCGGCTTACGGAGGCTTAATCCACCTCGGCAAATAGCCCCAACCGAATAAGTAACCTCTTTTAGTTTCAGAATTTGCAATCCGCGGAACAGGCGTTTCAGGTTTAACTCTCCAAGGAAACATCCCGCCCCGGCCTTCAATAAAGAGTCGCACAATGGCAGACACACCAATCCTGTTGCGTGAACAGCAATACCACCAAATAAAGGCTGTCCTGGCGCGATTGCGAATGGACGCCCAGGCCAAGGTGGTCTTTCTGGTAGATAAGGACGGTCAGGAGATCGCATCCCAGGGCGAAGTGGGAAATCTTGACACAACCAGTTTGGCATCCCTCGCTGCCGGCAACGTAGCCGCGACGGGTGGCATGGCTGAACTGATCGGAGAGAAGGAATTTCCGACGCTCTCTCATGAAGGCGAAAAAGAGAGCATTCACATCTCCGTAGTCGGCAGGCTCCTGCTCGTGGTCGTCTTTGACGAGCGGTCAAGTCTCGGACTAGTGAAACTCCGCAGTAAACAGATTTCTCATCAACTGGCCGCAATGTTCGAAGAGATTGCAGCCGGAGACTACGACGACCTCGATTCACCCTTCGCCGGCATCACCGACGAGGACATCGACAGTCTTTTCAGCTAACGACACGCGCTATGACCTTTATTAATTACGCTTCCAGAGAAATCAACTGCAAGATCGTTTACTACGGCCCGGGTTTGTGTGGTAAGACGACCAACTTGCAGTACATCTTTGATTCGACTGCGCCACAGGCGCGCGGCAAGCTGATCAGCCTCGCGACAGAAACTGACCGCACGTTATTCTTCGATTTCATGCCGCTCGAGCTGGGAACGGTTCGCGGGTTCAAGACGCGCTTCCACCTTTACACCGTTCCGGGGCAGGTGTTTTACGATGCGTCGCGCAAACTGATTTTGAAAGGTGTCGATGGAGTTGTGTTCGTGGCTGATTCGCAGGAAGAGCGAATGGACGCCAATATCGAGTCGTTGTACAACCTCGAAGAGAACTTGCAGTCGCAGGGTTACGATCTGATGAAGCTCCCTTACGTGCTGCAACTCAATAAACGCGATCTGGGGAACATCGTTGGGGTTGAAGATCTCGCCGCCGAACTGCAACGCAAAGGCGAACCCGTTGTCGAGGCAGTAGCCTCCACGGGTCAGGGCGTGTTCGACACGCTGAAAGCTGTTGCAAAGCAGGTTTTAACCGAACTTCGAAAAGGGTGACTCGGATAAGACTGATCGGCGTCAATCGATTTACACGGATCCGTCTTATCTGTGTTACTTATTCGAGGCTTTTGAGCATCAATAGCCCGTCGCCACCGTTGGAATAATACTTAGGAAGTCTTTGTGTAACTGAGTAGCCGAGGCTTTCGTAGAGTTTCTGTGCGGCGACGTTCATCGTTCGAACTTCCAGGCGCACCAGTCTCACGTTGCGTTTACGGAAGCCCTCCTCGACCTGTCCCATTAATCTCTTCGCCAGACTGCGTCGCCTGTGTTCCGGAGCTACCCCGACCGTCGTTACGTGTCCGGTGTGATCCGGTTCGACGAGCCCAATAACAAAACCGGCCATCACGCCGCCAGTCGTAACCGCGCGGTAGGAAACTGATTCGGGAGCGGTCAACAGGTAGTCGAAGGTTTCGCGGCTATAGGCTTCGCCGTCGATGAAGCAGCGCTGATCGAGTCGCCAGACTTCATCGAGCTGCGAGATGGTCAGCGGCCGGAGGTCATAGGTCGTGTTCCACGAAGGCCTCGGAGTGCTCTCCTTTTTCTCGCCGTCGTACTGAACCTCCGACTGTGACCACCAGCGGGAGCGAAATTTCTTTAGTACTGCCATAGTCGTTGTGGTTCGGGAGAGAGCAACCGGGTTTAGTTTACCATCGACTTTTGGCTTACGCCTACAGGATTAACATGCAGTCCCCGTAACTGTAAAAACGATATCGCCGGGAGACGGCGTGCTCGTATGCGCGCAGGACAAACTCGCGTCCGGCGAAGGCGGCGGCGAGGATCAGCAACGAAGATTGCGGCAGATGAAAGTTGGTTAGCAGTGCGTCAGCGACGCGGAAGTGGTAACCGGGTTTGATCGTCAGACTCGCAATGCCACGGCCGGCGACAACATGGCCGTCCTCTGACGCAGCGGACTCGAGTGCTCTCATTGTTGTGGTTCCGACAACGATCACTCTGTGCGCTTCGTTGATAGTTTGCGCCGCGGACTCAGAGATCTCGAAGTGCTCGCTGCTGACTGAATGTTGAGCCACATCATCGACACGCACGGGCTCGAAGGTGCCATAGCCGACATGCAAAGTTATCTCAGCGATTGAGGCAATCTCGGCAACCTGGGCGAGCACCGCGGGTGTGAAATGCAGACCCGCCGTGGGCGCCGCGATGGCGCCACGATGTTTGGAATAGACCGTTTGATAGCGCTCGCGATCTGCACTCGAAACACCGGAAGGTCGTTTGATGTAAGGCGGCAGTGGTGTCGAACCGATCTCTGCAAGCACGTCGTCAAAGCATCCGTCGCAGTGGAAACGCACTTGTCGCAATTCCGCTCCCGGTTCATCGAGCAATTCAGCGATCAACTTGCCTTCGCCGAAGATGGCACGAGATCCGGTTTTCAATCTCGCGCCCGGACGCACGAGCGCTTCCCAGACCTGAGTTTCGATCTCGCGCACAAGAAAGATCTCAACCTGCCCGCCTGATCCTTCACGCTGTCCATTCAACCGTGCCGGTATCACACGCGAGTTGTTCACAACCACCACATCGTTTGGACGGAGATAGCGAGGAAACTCTTTAAAACTCAGATCCACCCACTCCTGCTCGCGTCGATTCAAAACGAGCATTCTCGACGCATCACGTTCTTCCAGCGGTGTCTGCGCGATCAGTTCAACCGGAAGCTCGTAATCAAAATCCGTGATCTGCATCTATCCGTGTTTATCTGCGCCTGAGGGATGCTCGTAATGGAATACTGCGGTGAGTTGGGCACCGAAGAGCAGTATCAGGCTCGACACATAACTCCACGTCAGAACAGCTACCACAGCACCGACAGATCCATAGACCTGATCGTAGTGAAAGTAGTGAAGGCTCAAGGCGAATATATACTTCGCGAGCTCCCACAGCAGTCCCCCCAAAAACGCGCCCGGCAAAGTGTCTCTCAAAGTAACTTCTGCCTTCGGCATGAAGCGATAGATCAATACGAAGAGTGCCACCGTGATCAAATAACTTACGGCCGCAAACAGCACTTGCCAAAAGGCGCTGCCGACTGACTCCAGCAACGTGTACCGCTCGATCTGCCGCGGCGAGAATCTTCCGGCCACTTCACGAAGGGCGAGGAGTACCGAGGTCACCAGAACGGAAAGCGATAAAAGCAAGCCGACGAGCCCGACCATTCCAATCGTCAGCGCCCGCCCGTGTAAGAAGGTTCGTGAGACGGCGCCCCAGATGCGATTGAGTGCACGTTCGATGACGGCAAACACCCATGATCCGGCCCAAAACACGAGGATTACGCACGTGACAATCGCGCCGAAGCTGATATCTGAGAAAGCCTCGATCGTTTCACGCAGAAATTTGCTCGATCCGGGATATACGTCAACTGCGTGCGTGAGCAATTGGCTGCCTGCCGCAATCTTATTGCTGAGGGCGAACATTAAAAGCAGTGCAGGGAAGAGCGCCATCAAACCGAAGTAACTCATTGCCGCTGCAGACGTGAAGAGATCGTTTTCGTGAAACTGATGCAGCGAGCGCCCGAGCATCGATCCCCACGGTGAGCGGTTTCGAACGCCAAATGAGTGACGCGAGAATGACAGAAAGCGTTTCATTAACTTAGCCGCGATGTACCGCAGATTAACGCAGATCTTAGCGGGGGTCGAACAGGTTGGGTATCCTTGCGCCGGGAGGGTTAATACCGAAGTGTTCGTATGCGAGCGGCGTCGCCAGACGTCCGCGTGGTGTGCGATCCAAAAATCCAATCTGAATCAAATACGGTTCGATGATCTCCTCTATTGAATCTTTTTCTTCGTGAATCGACGCCGATATCGTCCCCAGTCCGACCGGTCCACCGCCAAACTTCTCGATGATCGTCAACAACAGTTTGCGATCCATTTCGTCGAGGCCATAAGTGTCGACTTCCATGCGATTGAGCGCATCATTTGCGACTTTTCTATTAATGCGACCGTCGTAATCAACTTCAGCATAATCGCGGACGCGACGAAGCAGGCGGTTGACGATGCGTGGCGTGCCACGTGAGCGACGCGCAATCTCACGCGCACCTTCGTCGTCGATCGCGACGCCGAGAATCTCCGCTGAACGTCTGCAGATGACTTCGAGATCGTCGTGCGGATAGAAGTCGAGATGAAAGACGATGCCGAAGCGTCCACGCAAAGGGGCAGTGATTAGACCAGCGCGAGTCGTGGCGCCGATCAAAGTGAACTTGGGAAGCTCGAGTTTGATCGAACGCGCGGCAGCGCCCTGTCCGATCAGTAGATCGAGTTGATAATCTTCCATCGCCGGATAGAGTTTTTCTTCGAGTGCCGGCAAGAGACGATGAATCTCGTCGATGAAAAGCACGTCGCCTTCCTGAAGGTTGGTCAGTAGGGCAGCGATGTCGCCTGCTTTCTCGATTGCGGGACCGGCCGTCGATCTCAGTTCCGCGCTCATCTCGTTCGCGATGATGTTTGCGAGCGTGGTCTTGCCCAAGCCTGGTGGACCAGTGAGCAGCACGTGATCGAGGGCTTCGCGACGATTGCGCGCGGCTTTCATGTAGACACGAAGATTCTCCTTGACCTGGCGTTGTCCGATGTATTCGTCGATACGAGTTGGGCGGAGCGTCAGATCGAGTTGACGATCGTCGTCGTTAGGGAAGCTGTCTTTCACGCGCGCTGATATTGACTCAGGAGGCATGGCGTTTTCAAACTCTGGCTAACTTCTTCAGACCGCGTCTCAGGATTGACTCGACTGTTATATCACCACCTTCGACGAGTGCGGCATCGATCGCCTTTTCGGCGGCGGATCTCTGGTATCCGAGATTGAGCAAAGCAGACAAGGCGTCGCCGCGAACTGTGTCTTCGGAAGCGACGTGGACAGTTTCAGGTTTCACTCCAGCCTGGTCGGCAACTTGTTCTTGAGACAACTGCGTCATCTTGTCGCGAAGATCCACGACGAGTCTCTCAGCGGTTTTTCTGCCGACGCCGGGAATTTGCGTAAGTCGCGCAAGGTTGTTGGATTTGATCGACTCGATTAGCTCGTCCGCTTTCATGTGCGAAAGAAGTGCGATACCCAGTTTCGGACCTACGCCACTCACTGAAATGAAATTGATGAAGAGCTTTCGTTCGTTCGGAGTTTTGAACCCGTAGAGCTGTAATGCGTCTTCTTTTACGTGCGTGTAAATGAGCAGTTGAACTGCTGATTTCTCATCGTCGAGATCATAGAACGTCGAGAGCGGGATGTTGACTTCATAGCCCACGCCGCTGACGTCAACGACAACCTGGTTTGGTTCTTTGGAGAGCAGTGTGCCGCTGAGATGCGCAATCATTCGGGCGGGATTGTAGCAAAAGCCTCTTTGGAGTGCGCCAACTTGTTGGCGCTTTGGTAACGGGGGTTGAACATTAATACCAAAGCGCCAACAAGTTGGCGCACTCCAAGGAGGGCGCTATACTGGCTGTGCTCATGAAGTCCGAGAAAATATCAGAATTAACAACCAGCCGCTTGAGTGTTTACCTGCGTTGCCTGAACGCGCTTCACACGGCCGGGATAAAAACGATTTCATCGCAGGCGCTTGCCGAACAGTTCAACCTGAATTCCGCGCAAATCAGAAAGGATCTTGGTTACTTCGGCGAGTTTGGCGTACGCGGCGTCGGTTACTACGTTGACGATCTGCGCGATCACATCACGGGGATCCTCGGCCTCGACAGCCCACACCGAGTCGGCATCGTCGGCGCCGGGCGGCTGGGTACAGCCTTGGCGAACTACAATGGCTTTGGCCGATCAAATTTCACGGTCGTGGCGTTGTTCGATAACGATCGCCAAAAGATTGGTCAACGGATTGGTGATGGAAACATCGCCGTCCGCGACGTAGACGAGATCGCAAACGTGATTCGCGATGAAGCGATCGACGTGATGGTGATCGCAGTTCCTGCAAAGGCGGCGCAAAGAGTTCTGAACCAGGTGACGTCCGCCGGTATTAAAGCAGTGCTGAATTTTGCGCCAGTCTCACTGACTGCTCGACGCGGAGTAAAAGTCAAAACAGTTGATCTGACGACTTCATTAGAGACGCTTTCGTATTTTCTATCTCAGCCCTCAAACAGCACAGTTACTCAACCACAGGAGCGGTCAGGCAACAAAGAGAACTTCACGCAAAGGCGCAAAGGAGCAAAGGTGCAGAGCTTCTAGTTATCTTTCTTTGAGACTTTGCGGCCTTGCGTGAAACTTATTTAACCTTCATGGATGAGCAAACAGCCAAACAAGATCTGATCCGCGTTTGCCACCTGATGTACGAGCGAAGCTACGTCGTCTCGTCCGACGGCAACGTGAGCGTGCGGCTGGACGACGGTCGCATCCTCGCCACGCCGACGATGACGTGCAAAGGTCGCATGACCGAGAACTTGATCGCGATCACAGATCTGGACGGTAAAGCACTCAACGATCGACGCGCTTCGAGTGAGCTCGCTATGCATCTTTTGATCTATCGCGAGCGTCCGGATGTGAAGGCTGTGTGCCACGCGCATCCACCACACGGAACCGCGTTTGCCGTCGCCGGGCTAGCTATAGATCAACCGATACTTTCCGAAGTGATCCTGACGCTCGGTTGTGTGCCGCTTGCCGCTTATGGAACTCCATCCACTGAAGAGTTGACTCAAGAGATGCAGCCATTCGTAAAACATCACAACGCATTGTTGATGGCGAATCACGGCGCGGTCGCGTACGGTGCAGATCTCTGGCAGGCCTGGGACCGTCTCGAGACTCTGGAACACACGGCGAAGATCGCGATTCTCTCGCGCGTGCTCGGCGGCTCGAAGAATCTTCCACCGGATGCGATTGCGAAGTTAATTAACGTGCGCGAAGCTGCGGGTTACCTCGGAGAGTCCGCACGCGGGCAGGCCTGTGGATACCTGCGCGAGAGCCCTGCGGAGAATGGCGGCAACAAGATCTCACTGACGCGGGAAGAGCTGGTCGAATTGTTAAGTCAGGCAGTAAATGGTAAATAGTCCGTTATTAAATCTGTGTTTATCTGCGGCTGAAGGAGCATAACGAATGCAAGAAGCACTCGGAATGGTTGAAACTAAAGGCCTGGTGGCAATGATCGAAGCCGCCGACGCGATGGTGAAGGCTGCGAATGTCACTCTCGTCGGTTACGAAAAGATCGGCGCCGGTTTTGTGACTGCGATCGTTCGTGGCGACGTTGCGGCAGTGAAAGCTGCGACTGATGCAGGCGCTGCGGCGGCGCGACGCGTTGGTGAGTTGGTAAGCGTGCACGTGATTCCGCGACCGCATGGCAGCGTCGACGAAACCCTGCCCATAGGACTCGATCGATAATCCGACATGATCATTGCTCGCATTCTCGGGACTGTTGTCGCTACCCAAAAAGACGAACGGTTGAGCGGAAAGAAGTTGTTGATCGTGCGACCGATTAATGTAGACGGCAGTGATACGACCGGTTACGTAGTTGCAGTTGACACAGTGGGCGCCGGGTTTCACGAGCGCGTCTTAGTCGTTGCCGGTTCGAGCGCGCGGTTGGCCCAGGGTATGAAGGACGTGCCTGTGGATGCGGCAATTGTGGGAGTGATCGATACGGTCGATGTGAATTGAACATGCAACTGGCGCGCGTCATCGGTACAGTCGTAGCAACGATCAAGAACGATTCACTCGAAGGTCGCAAGCTGCTGATTGTGCAGACTGTCGATAGGAACCTGGAAGCCTCAGGAAAGCCGATGGTAGCGGTCGATTCCGTGGGCGCAGGTATTGGTGAACTGGTGTTTTGGTGTCGCGGAAAGGAAGCGAGTTTTCCTTTCAAACGCGAAGACACGCCAACGGATTGTACGATCATCGGCATTGTTGATTCCGAGAAGCACGTAACCAGATGATTCTCGCGCGCGTAGTTGGAAATGTAGTGGCCACGAAAAAGAACCGGCGTTATGAGAATGCGCGCGTGATGTTGTGCCAGCAGATCACGCCGGAGGGTGAGGAGACGAGTTATTCGGTCCTGGCACTTGATTCGGTGGATGCCGGTGTTGGCGATACGGTGCTGATCGTTCAGGAAGGTTGGAGCGCATCGACCGCGGCGACCGGGCAAGCAGGAGCAGCGATCGATTCAGCGATTGTAGGAGTTGTTGATCGGATCGATCTGTTATAGCGATGGAAGATCAGGCGAGGATGATGGCAGAGAGAATCGCGCGGCGTGTTGCGGCGAACTCTGCCGCGCCTCAAAGCACCGACATCGGCTCAGAGCTGGCCGCAATGCGTGCGAGTCTCGATGAACTGCAAAATCGTTTGATTCAAATAGAGTCTAAAGTGAGCGGTCCTCGTGTTCATTCACCGTGGCATCCGAGTCTCGATCGCTTTGGTGTTGAAGAAGCCACTGTCACGGAGCTTGTTGATTTCTTTCAAAACGACAAGGCTTGCAGCCTGGAGCCAGGCGGCAAGCCTTGTGATCACTGTGCGATGTGTAGTTCCCGTGGTTTTTAGCCGCGGATAACACGGATCTATTTGCTATCGGGCCGCAGTGAGTTCGCGTTGATCTGCGGCACTGATCTAACACCTTCCTCGGCCTTGAAGTAAGGCTCCTCTTTAAACCCGAAAAGCTTAGCTCCGATCACCGTTGGGAAGCGGGCGCGCGTTGTGTTGTAGTCCTGCACGGCGCCGTTATAGTCGTTTCGTGCTGTCGCTACGCGGTTCTCAGTGCCGGCAACTTCATCCTGCACCTTCAAGAAATTCTCATTCGATTTCAAAACCGGATAGTTCTCCTGAAGCACGAGTAGCCGGCCGAGCGTTCCACCGAAGCTGTTGGCAGCATCGATTACGGCCTGCTTTTGCTCCGGCGACTTGTCGCCGCCTTCACCCTGTGGCGCTGCTTGTTGCGCGTTCAGCAGTTGCGATCGCGCACGAGCGATTTGGCCAAAGACTTCCTGCTCCTGAATTCCAGCCATCTTTGCTGCTTCAACGAGATTATTTATCAGGTCGCCACGACGCTGTAATTGAGTTTCCACTCCGGCCCATTTGCCTTTGACGTTTTCGTGTTTCGTCGTCAGCGTGTTGTAACCACAGCCGCTGGCTGCTAAAGCAATCAGTACCAGGCCGGCAAGAATCATTAGTCTTCGGATCTTCATCTTAAATCTCCCATGTGTAAGTTACTGTGTTGCTTTCCAAGCTCGTCAACCGCTTCAACAACCTGCTCGATCTGAAACAGGTAGCCTCCGAAAAGATCGTTTGCGTCTTTCTCTGACGCCGGACGACTGTCGCTCGCCCGAAACTCAAAAATTCTTTGGAAGGGTACGGGGTCCAGTTTCAATAATTGTGCGGTCGCACGCACGCAATCAGGTTTCGATACCGGCGCTTCGTGGCCGTGCAGCAACAGCACAGCGCGAAACAGTGCCGCGAAACTCGATAGACTGTCGTTCATCAAATCGCACAACTTCTCAGTCGACACTGAGGCGGGAATGTAGAGACGGCGCAACTGGATCAACTTGCTTCTCAGCTCATACTCCGTTTGGTGTCGCAGATTCGCATCCGAGAGTTTTACAAACTCAAAAGGATCGTGACCGTAGAGCACTACGCGCGCGTTTGCCATTTGATGGAATTCGATCGGAAAAACGTCAGCGGCGTCGGCAAGTTCTTCAACAGTGAAGTAAACAGGCAGTGGATGGCCCAACCGTTGCCACTCGCGCATCGGCGCCTGTGCCTGGCGTAGATCCTCCGGTGTGATCCGCGTCAAAGCGATCAGGATGTTGTAGTCAGAGCGTAGCTCGATATGATCGCCGGCTGCGGCCGAACCATACAGGACCACCGACGCCAGGTTGTCTCCATGCGTCGCACGCAGATCCTCCACGAGTCCGTGGAGTGCTTCTTGTACCGTCGTCTTAACCATGATTTAGCGATTAATCTCCGTTACCAACTGCCGCCCGCACCTCCACCACCAAAGTCACCGCCTCCACCAAAACCGCCACCAAATCCACCACCACCGCCGCCACCGCCAAATCCACCACCGCCGAAACCTCCGCCACCCCAACTGCTTCGTCCACTTCCACCGCCGAGGTTACTGAACAAACTTCCCCACAACAGCGCTTGCAAACAACCTCCGCCTCCGCCTCTTCCACCTCGTCGCGACGCTAACGAAAGAAAGATCACAATAAAGATGACTACAACTAATATGCCGCAAACTGAACTCAAGCTGGTTTGCGCCGGTCTTTGCGGTTGCTCTCTGACTCTGACTGCCTGGTTCTCACCGATGCCTTCAACACTAAAACCACGCTTCGACCCGAGTGTTGCAACGTAAGCCTCGATCGTGTCGCGAATGCCTCTGCTGTAATTCTGCTGCCTGAACTGAGGCACCAGTCGTTCGCGCTGAATCTGACCTACCAGCCCGTCTGGCAAATCACCTTCAAGATGTCGACTCACCTGGGTGAAGTACTTGCGATCCTGAATCGCGACGACAAGCAGAAGACTCGCCTTTTCACCATCCTTTGGTCCAATTCCCCAACCGCGCGCAACTGCGAGTGAATAATCAAAGATATCGAGACCGCCGGTCGTAGGGACCGTCAAAACTGCATATTCAATATTTCCGCGTTCCTTCAGATCGCGATAAATCTGTTCGAGTCGCGCTCGAGTTTGAGCATCGATAACGTTCGCGTTATCGACGATGGGATTGAAGGGAACTGGTAGGGGAACCGGTGATGGAGGTGTGACCTGGGCCTTTACTTCAAACGCCAGCAGCGAAAAGACCAAAACCAAAAGGCCGAAACTGGCCCAGGCAAACTGAAATTTTCTCAAACGCAAATGCAATGGCGAACTTCTCGTCAGTGCTAACCCTCGATCAACCTGTGCAAAACATAGAAGAGGGCGACTCCTCCAAAAACGACAATTGACACCGTGGGGTTTCTTTCTTCTTTATGGTTCACCTCTGGGATCAGGTCGCTCGCAGCTACATAGAGCGTTACACCAGCCGAGAACGGTAAAGCATAACCAACCACGTTCGTCATTCTTTCGTTAACCAGAGCAACTCCAATGACGCCCGCCAGAGTTGCTGCACCAATCACAGCGGTAGCAAGCAGGGCCGTCGTAGTCGAACGTCCACTAGCTAGCATGATTGATGCCACAGTGAAGCCTTCGGGCATTTTGTGCAGCAGAATGGCGATAAAGACGAGAATTCCGACTTTGAAGTTGACGAGAAAAGCGGATGCAATTGAGACACCATCGAAAAAAGTGTGAATCCAAAGTCCACCGACAGCGGTGTAGGCGGCTGAGGGTTTCATAAAGGACTCGGGGTGGGTTTCAGCCCCGAAATGGAAGTGTGGCGCGAGCGTGTGCTCGAAAAACTGGATTGATAGATATCCGGCTAGAAGCAGTGTCATCGCCTCAACGATTGCTTCCGGAGGTGAGACACCCTGGGAGCGCTCGAGCCAGATACCAACAGTTTCCGGGAGGATTTCGATGAAAATCGCGGCCAGCATGAAGCCGGCGCCGAGAGCAACGAGGTATTTCAAAAAACGCTCGCCTAGGCGGTGAGCGCCTGATTTAACCAGAATCAGGCCTCCGAGGACATTAGCGCCCGCAGCCAGCAACCCAAACAGGAGAATAGATGTCATTTGTCGGTGGGCCAGTTTAGCATCTTTTTGGAGTGCGGCGGCCTGGCGCCGCTTTGGCCTGATCACGACCTCCGATAACAAAGCGGCGCCAGGCCGCCGCACTCCAAAGGGCCAACAAAAGGCGATCATCTCGGCAACCCACCCTATTGACACAGTCTGGAGCGGGGCGTAGTATCCGGCCTTGGGTGGTCAAAAGTGGTCGGAAGTGGGTCCAACCTCGTAGCAACACCGATCATCGGCAACACTTTTCCTTTGGGCCACCCACCAATGCTCTCTCGTCAGGTTAGAAACTATGCTGCGAGGAAACTACACGGCGCGAATTGATGTAAAGGGGCGTCTCAAGGTTCCTACGGAGTTTCGGCGGCTGATCGAAGAGAAGCACGGCAAAGATTTTTATATCACGAGCCTTACAGGAGAGTACGTTCGAATTTACCCACTGCCGGAATGGGAATCGGTCGAACAGCGGCTCTCGTTGTTGCCTTCAATGGATCCGGCGCGAAGAAAGTTCCTTGACAGAACGAATTACTACGGTCAGCAAGCCACGATCGACGGGCAAGGACGTCTTCTGATTCATCCGTTACTGCGCAAGAGTGCGGAAGTTTTGGGTGATGTGGCGGTTTTGGGCTACCTGACGTATTTGGAAGTTTGGGAGCTCGACAAGTTCAAAGCTCGCATGCTCGCCGATCCATACACGGAAGAAGACGAAGCTGCGATCGCGAGACTTGGTATTTAGTGCTTTGTACTTGGTACTTTGTGCTTTGTGAAAAGCAAGTCAAAAAACAAAGTACAAAGAACAAAACGCAAAACTCAAAAGTTCTTTGAACGAGATCACGGGGCGGTGGTGATGGCTGCGCCTTTGGGGGGCATGGGCGCGCCCCATCGCCCCGTGCTGCTAGAAGAGACATTGAAGTTTCTCGCTCCTGAGCGAGGAGGTCTTTTTATAGATTGCACGGTTGGTCTTGGCGGACACAGCGAAGCGATTCTGAAATCCTCGCAGAACACTCGCGTACTCGGAATGGATCTTGACCCGGCGGCGCTGGCTTACACCCGACAGCGTTTAGCACCTTTCGGAGAAAGATTCCGTGCCTTTCAAACCAACTATCGCGCTGTCAACGCGGTCTTGCAAGAGGCGAATGAGCGCGATCCAAACGGCATTCTTGTTGATTTGGGCGTCTCTTCATTGCAGTTTGATTCACCCGAGCGAGGGTTTAGTTTTCGTTTCGATGCTCCTTTAGATATGCGGATGGACCCGACGAAGGGCGACACCGCAGCCGATCTTCTACAGCAACTTCCCGAATCGGAAATTGCCAGAATCATTTTCGAATTCGGCGAAGAACGACACTCACGACGCATTGCCCGTCGCATCGTTGAATGTCGCGAACAAGGGAAGCCGATCACGACCACCACGGAGTTAGCAGACCTTGTGCGGCAGGCTACCGGCGGGCACAAGCGGAATCAGATTCATCCGGCGACTCGCACGTTCCAGGCTCTGCGTATCGCCGTTAATCACGAACTCGAAGGGCTGGGAGAGTTTGTCGAATCAGCAGTCGATCTTTTAATTCCCGAAGGCAGATTTGTTGGCATCAGTTTTCATTCGCTCGAGGATCGCATCCTCAAACGTGAACTGAAAAAACTTTCGGGTCACTGCGAATGTCCACCGCGCTTGCCGGTTTGCGCATGTAGAGCGCGCGAGGTGGTTGAAGTGTTGACGCGACGTCCCGTGGTACCCGGTGATCGCGAAATCGACGAGAACCCACGAGCACGAAGCGCGAAACTTAGAGCAGCGCGCAAATTGGAAAATATTTAATCTGTGTAATCTGTGGATGGATCATGAAGAGATTTCCTGAGCATCAACTCAACGCGAAGATTCGCCGCACGCGAGATACCACCGCACTCTCCCGCTTGGCACTGTTGTTGTTCTGTGGATTGGTACTGGCCGGTGGTTTCGTCTTTGCCGCTAAGCAACACTTTGCCGCCGTGCAGTACGGTTATGAAAACGAACATCTGCGCACCGAGCGCAAACGATTAATAGAGGAGAATCAACGACTCGCTCTCGAAAAAGAACGCGCCACAGCTCCTGACAAACTCGAACCCGCCGCTCGGCGTCTCGGGTTGAAGCCGGCCAGGCCCGGACAAATCGGGAACGCGAATAAACACTGATCCGAATCTGCGGCAACAATAAAGGCGTCCTCATCACGCTACTGGGTAGGGGGAAACAAGTAGGTGATGTTGGCACGCCTCATTGCTCGATCAAAATCCAGACCGGATGTCTCATCAGGCCGCGTACTTTTTGTCGCGGCTTTTATTGGCTTCTGGATGTTAGTGATCTCGGCTCGCCTCGTTTACCTGCAGTTCTCGCAGTACGAAGCCCTGGCCAATCGTGCTCGCCAGCAACAACAAAACGCAATTGAAACAAGTCCGCTGCGGGGTGAACTCCTCGATCGACAGGAGCGCCAACTCGCTCGCAGTATTCAGACTGTTTCTCTCTTTCTCGATCCGGATGGTCTCGACGCGGCAACACTTGATCGCAACGCCCAGCAGCTCGCGAGGTCACTCGATCTGAAACAAGCTGAGCTCGCGAGAGAGTTTCACGCAGCCGCCGCAGCGAAGAAAAGATTTATCTGGATTGCACGACGTTTGGACGCGGACTTCGCAAACAAGATCGTCGAGTTGAAACTTCCCGGTTTACAAACGCAACTCGAACCGAAGCGCTACTACCCGAATGGCTCGCTCGCTGCTCACGTACTCGGATATGTCGGCCTGGACGGCAAGGGCCTCGGCGGCGTCGAACAGTTTTACAACGCCAAGATCTCCGGCGAAGCGGGAAAGTTGTTTGTTGAAAAAGACGCCAACGGCAAGGCGTACGAGAGTTACGAGATCGCTTCCAAGCCCGGCCAGACAGTCGTACTGACGATCGATCAGACGATTCAGTATCAGGCCGAACAAGCATTACAAGCCGCGGTGCAACGTTCGCGCGCGAAGTCTGGAACGGTGATCGTTCTCGATCCGCGCAGTGGCGAGATCCTGGCGCTCGCAAACGCGCCCACATTTGATCCGAACAAAGTGTCAGAGGCCAAGCCCGAAACGAGATCGAATTGGGCACTGCAGAATATTTACGAACCGGGCTCGACGTTCAAAGTCGTCGCTTTTTCCGCAGCCCTCGAGAAGAAGCTTGCGAAGGTTGACGATCGCATTGACTGCCAGATGGGTGCGATCACTGTCGCTGGACGCGTGGTCCACGATCATCATCCATTCGGATCGTTGACAATTGCCGAAGCTCTCGCGAAGTCGAGCAACGTTGCTGCAATCAAACTCGGTCTGCGAGTCGGCGATCCGACGATGTACGATTACATCAAACGTTTTGGCTTTGGTTCAAAAACTGGAATCGAACTTCCAGGTGAAACCAACGGCATTCTGCGCAAGGTTGAACGTTGGCAGCCGTCGTCGATCGGCTCGATCGCGATCGGTCAGGAAGTTGGCGTCACGCCGGTGCAGATGGTCGCAGCGTTTGGTGCACTTGCCAACGACGGTATCAGAATTGCGCCACACTTAATTCGTGAAGTTCGTGATGCCGGCGGAAACGTTATATATCGTGCACAGCCGGAACAGCGACGAGTGATCAGTGCCGAGACCGCGTCCGCTCTGCGCGGTATGCTAGAAGGTGTAACGCTAAACGGAACCGCGAAGCAGGCTCAACTCGATGGCTACTCAGCGGCCGGCAAGACCGGAACAGCGCAAAAGATCGACCCCAAAACGAAGACCTACTCCGCTACGAAGTTTGTCGGGTCGTTTGTTGGTTTCGCCCCGGTCAGCAATCCGCAAGTCGTCATCATCGTTGTGATCGACGAGCCTGCCGGTGCATATCACGGCGGCGACGTCGCAGCTCCGATCTTTCGTGAAGTCGCTGAACAGGTTCTGCCAACGCTCAACGTCATGCCTGACATTGAAACGAAGTCGGCTCCGGATTTGATCGCACAGACGCCCACCGATCCCGAACGCGCCGCAAAGGTTAAAGAAGAACAGGCCCAATCGGAAGAGCAGCGGAAAGCCACAATGCCAACCGTGGATAGCAACGGGGGCCGAGGCGGTGAAGTTGTCTACGCTGTAGCAACGAAGAAGGCGATGCTAATGCCTGACTTGCGCGGGCGTAGCGTGCGAGATGTCGCCCGGACTTGCGCGCAACTCGGATTGCAAGTCGAGGCACGGGGTGAAGGACGAGTTTTGAAGCAAAATCCCTCAGCGGGAACAGAGGTGAGCACAGGGCAGCTTGTCTATGTTGATTTTGGGAGGTTGCAATAGTTTTGGAGTGCGGCGGCCTGGCGCCGCTTTGTTATCGAAAACGTCTGATCGAGGCGCCAGTCCGCCGCACTCCAAAGAGTTCCCCGACACTGCTATGGATGAAGAAACTCTCGAAGATGACGTAAACTACGGCATTGCTGACTGCAGAAGACGAATGCGCAGCCAGCGTTCATCCCTCCGGGCACAACATCATCCCCCAACAGATGGCTCGAATGGTGACGTACGTTCTGCCACTAGGCGTGTTGGAAGCTTTGCCGAAGTTCTGGCAAACGTTTCGATAAACCAGAGCTCGCTTTCAAGACTTGTTGAATGCTTGCTCGAACCGGTTAACAACACGGCTTTGCAGGACGAAACGATGGAGCAGGAAGAGGCCGTAATCACGTGAAGGTTGGCGAGGCAGCAGGTTTGATGGGCGCGAATGCGACGAGCATCAGCCCACAGATATTTGACAAACAGATTAGAGATTATTCCATCGACTCGCGTTCGGTAGGCGCGGGCGAACTGTTTTTTGCGCTCTCGCAAAAAGACTACGCCCGCGCCGGTTTTAATGGTGAGTTTGTCGATGCGCATCGTTTTATCGGTGATGCGTTGGAGCGCGGTGCAATCGCCGCTGTCGCACGGGAAGATCATGTCGCGGGCAATTCGTATTTGGAGAGTGTGAAGGATCGTTTGCTACTCGTTGACGATGCGATCGCAGCATTGCAACTGCTCGCGCATCGCGTTTACACGGCGTGGGGAAAACCGGTAGTAGCGATCACTGGCAGCGCGGGGAAAACGACGGCGAAAGAGTTGACGGCGCACGTTCTCAAGAGTGCCGGTCATCGTGTTTTGAAAAGCGAGCGGAATTACAACAACGGTTTGGGATTGCCGTTGTCGGTTTTGCGAATGGTCAGTGAAGACCGTTCCCCAGATCAGTTTGATCTCGCAGTGTTGGAGATGGGCATGTCGTCGCCGACACATGAAATTCAACGACTCTGCCAGATCACACCGCCGGATGTTGCAGTGGAATTGATGGTCGCGCCGGTTCATCTGGAATACCTGGGCACGATTGAAAACATCGCGGCGGCGAAAGCCGAACTGATTGAGGGACTCAAACCGGAAGGTACGGCGATTCTCAACGCTGACGACGAGCTGGTGATGAAGATGCGCGACAAGCATCGCGGTCGTACGCTGACGTTTGGTATCGACAATGTGGCCGACATAACCGCGACGGAGATTGACACCAACTCACTCGGAAGAATCGGATTTCGTTTGCGAACGCCGTTGGGTGAGGCGCAAACGATACTTGCGATGAGCGGTCGTCATAACTTGAGCAATGCTCTTGCAGCGTCAGCCGTCGGCACGGCGTTTTCGATCACGCCGGAAGAGATTGCAAAGGCTCTGAAGAGTGCGCAGCCGCCGAAGATGCGTGGCGAAGTGCTCGACTTCGCGGCTGGCTTTACGGTGATCGACGATTCGTACAACTCGAATCCGCGTTCGTTGCTGAATATGGTGCGGACGATGGTGGAAGGTGGTCAGAGTTCCAGGCGAATGGTTGTTATCGCCGGCGAGATGCTCGAGCTCGGACCCGATGAGGCGTCGTTGCACAGAGACGTTGGGCGAGAGATCGCTCGTAGCGGAGTTAACTTACTCTGGGGAGTGCGTGGGTTGGCGAATGAGTTCGTCGCTGGAGCGAATGAAGCGGGACTCACGGCGGCGAAGTTTTTCAACTCGTCTGACGAAGTTGCAGCAGAGTTGATCAAGGAAGTCAAAGAGGGTGATTTGATTTTGGTGAAGGGCTCACGCGGCGTGGCGACCGATAAGGTGGTGAAAGCGCTGCGAGAGCGGTTTCCATTGGCTGGAGAAGACGAAGGTTAATTGGACAGGATTTACAAGATGTTTTCAGGATTTACATGTGAATCCTGAAACATCTTGTAAATCCTGTCTAAAAGCGGTTTCGAATAGATGATCTACTATTTCCTTTACGAGCTTCTTTACTTCCACTTCAAGGATAAGGATTGGTATCTCGTCAAGGGTCTCAACGTTTTTCAGTACGTCACGTTTCGCACCGCGTACGCGACGATCACGGCGTTGCTGATATCGCTCTTCTTCGGCGGCAAGCTGATCGAGGCACTGAAGCAGTGGAACGTGGGCCAGCAGATTCGCGAAGAAGGTCCACAAGGGCACCAGGTCAAACGCGGCACGCCGACGATGGGCGGTGTGTTGATAGTCGGATCGGTCTTGATCTCGACGTTGCTCTGGGCACGATTGTCGAGCGTGTTCGTTTGGACGGCTTTTGGCGCGACGTTGTTGTTCGGTTTGATCGGTTTTGTCGATGACTACTCGAAGGTTGCGAAGCAGCGCAGTCTCGGGTTGACGGGTAGGCAGAAGCTGTTGGCCCAATTGTTGGTGGCAGTCATGGTTTGGGCGGTGCTGTTTCTGTCGACAAGATTTTGGGGAGGCAACGACTACTCCTGGAACTTCAGTATTCCGTTTATCAAGGCGACTGCCAGACCATTCGGACCGAGTTTTATTGGACCGTACCTGTATCTCGTATTGATTGCGGTTGTGCTGCTCGGATCGTCGAATGCAGTGAATTTGACTGACGGCTTGGACGGGTTGGCGATCAGCATCACAGTGATCGCGATGGGGGCGTTGACGGGATTCACCTATATCAGCAGTGACGCGCGTTGGGCCAACTACCTGGACATTACTCATCGACCGGAAGCCGCTGAATTAACTGTCTTTTGCGGCGCGATGGTCGGAGCCAGTCTCGGCTTCCTCTGGTACAACGCGCCACCAGCACAGGTATTCATGGGGGACGTTGGCAGCCTCGCTATCGGCGGGGCGATGGGGACGGTGGCAGTGCTCACCAAACAGGAGTTTATGCTGTTAATGGTGGGTGGTGTGTTTGTGATTGAGGCGGTTTCGGTGATGTTGCAGGTGAGCGTGTTCAAGATGACGAAACGTACCACGGGCACCGGACGCCGCTTATTCAAGATGACGCCGTTGCATCATCACTTCGAGATGCAGGATTGGAAAGAGTCGAAGATCGTCTTTAGATTTTTGATCCTCGCGATCTTGTTTGCGTTATTGAGTCTTTCAACGTTGAAACTTCGTTAACGGATTTTGTGGTTCTTAGTGGCAAGAAAGTTTTGATAGTTGGTGCGGCGCGGAGTGGGATCGCAGCCGCGAAGTTTCTGTTGGCCCAGGGCGCGGTTGTCGCGCTGACCGATCAGAAGCCGCTTGAGAAGTGGACGCCAGAAGCGTTAGCGCTGAAAGAGACCGGCGTCGGTTTGTTACCCGGTGAACCGCCCAGCTGGTTACTCGATCAACTCGATCTCGTGGTTGTCAGTCCAGGAGTTCCGGCGACCATCATTCCGATTCGTTACGCCGAGCGAGCCGGGGCGGAAGTAATTGGCGAAGTCGAACTCGCATTTCGATATTTGAAAGGTCGCATCGTTGCAATCACGGGCAGCAACGGTAAGACAACAACAACGTCGCTCATCGGCGAGCTACTGCGCGATGCCGGATTGGTGGTGCAGGTCGGCGGCAACATCGGCAAAGCGTTGATCTCGATGATCGAAACTTCGCGTGATGACGGTTGGACGGTCGCAGAGCTTTCCAGTTTTCAGCTGGAAACGATTAAGACGTTTCATCCGGCGATTGCGGTAGTGCTCAACGTGACGCCGAATCACATGGACCGTTATGAAACGTTCAATGATTACGCCGCCGCGAAGCACCGGATCTTTATGAATCAGAATCCGGAAGATGCGGCCGTGCTCAACGCAGACGATCCGACAGTTTCATCGTGGGCGAGCGGCTTGCGAGCGAAAGTGTTGCACTTCAGCGTCAGGAAAGAAGTCGAGAGCGGAGTGTTTTTGCGAGGACGTGAGCTAGTGTTTCGCGGGCTGGAAGGTGAACGGGTGTTGCTCAATGTTGACGAGATGAAGTTACGCGGACTGCACAACGTCGAGAACGTTGCTGCAGCTTTTGCGGCAGGTATCGCGGCGGGTGCGGGAATCGAAACGATGCGTGAGACCGCGAAGCGATTCGATCCCGTCGAGCACCGGCTGGAGTTCGTTGCGGAAGTTGAAGGCGTGAAGTTTTACAACGACTCGAAAGCGACTAGCGTTGACGCAACGTTGAAGGCTCTCGAAGCATTCGCGCAGGAGCCCGGGAAAGTGGTGCTGATTCTCGGCGGACGGGGAAAGAAAGCGCCGTACGCGCCACTCGAATCGCTGATTCGAACGAAGGTAAGAAAGCTCGTGCTCATCGGTGAAGATGCTGAGACGATCGCGAATGAGTTGGGAAGCAGTGCACAGTTTGAGCGTGCGACGGACATGAAAGACGCTGTCGCGCGTTCGTTCAATGCCGCCGAGAGAGGCGACGTGGTTCTACTCGCGCCCGCGTGCGCGAGTTTCGATATGTTCGATAGCTTCGAACACCGTGGGAAAGTTTTTAAGGATGAAGTCAGGTTTCACGCAAAGACGCAAAGACAGAAAGAGTCGCAAAGTTAGTTTTGCGCCTTTGCGTCTTCTTTGCGCCTTTGCGTGAAACTCTTTAAGCGATGGCCCGGAAACTAGCTCCAGATAAATGGCTCTTCGCGGCGACCGTCGGACTCGCGCTCTTCGGCGTCGTGATGGTCTACAGCGCGTCGGCCGTCATCGCGCAAAAGGAGAATGGCAACCAGTTTCACTACGTGCTGAAGCAGGGTGTTTTTGTTTTCGTCGGCTTCATCGTGATGTTGCTCGCGATGCAGTTCAACTATCAGCAACTGAAGAGCCGGCGCATCGTCTACGGTTTGTTGTTGCTCTGCACGATCGGTTTGGTTGCGGTATTTGGTTTCAGCGAGACCAACGGCGCGCATCGCTGGATCAAGCTTCCGGGATTCTCTTTGCAGCCGTCAGAGGTTTCGAAACTCGCGCTGATCATTTTTCTCGCGTACTTCCTTGAGAAGCGGGCCGGTGAAGAAGGTGACTTCTGGCGCACATTTGTTCCCTGCGGCCTCGTGACCGGCTGGCTCGCGGCGCTCGTTGTAATCGAGCCTGACTTCGGCACCGCGATGATGCTGGCGGTGATCTTTATAGTCGTTATCTATACCGCCGGCGCACGTCTGCTTCACCTCGGGATTGCCGCAGCGCCGGCACTCGCCGTCGCAGCAGGTTTATTGATCTTTGTACCCTGGCGGCTGAAACGCCTGATCACATTTCTCGATCCGTGGGCCGATCAGCAGGGTTCGGGATTTCAGGTGGTCCAATCACTGATCGCGATTGGCTCAGGCGGCACGAATGGACTCGGTTTCGCACAGGGCAAACAGAAGATGCTGTTTCTTCCGTTCGCGCACTCGGATTTCATCTTTGCTGTCGTTGGCGAGGAACTGGGCCTCGTCGGCGCTCTCGCCGTCGTTGCAGTGTTTGCGCTTTTTCTCTGGCGTGGAGTGCGCACGGCGTTGCTGGCGCCGGACCGGTTTGGGATGTTGTTGAGTTTGGGGATTGTCACCAGCATCGTTGCCCAGGCGCTCTTTAATATTAGTGTGGTGCTTTCACTCGTGCCGACAAAGGGGATTCCGCTGCCGTTCATTTCGTACGGTGGTTCGTCCCTCGTGCCGACACTTGCGGCAGTCGGAATTCTGCTCAACGTATCGCAACACGCTAGTGGAACTATTTCCAATTTCCAATTGCCGATTGCCAATTTAAATAAGCGGTTCGAAGAGCAGGTAAATCGGCAATCGGCAATCGGCAATTGGCAATGAAAGTGATGATCGCAGCCGGTGGCACTGGCGGACACATTTATCCCGGAATCGCAGTGGCGCAGGAGATCATGCGACGCGATGCAAACTCGAAAGTGCACTTCGTCGGGACTGCGCGCGGACTCGAGACGCGTCTCGTTCCGCAAGCTGGTTTTGAATTATCGCTCATTGAAAGTACGGGACTAAAGAACGTGAGTCTCGGCGCGCGCTTAAAAGGAGTCGCAATACTGCCGAAGAGTTTTTTCTCGGCGCGCAAGCTGATGCGAGCGTTTCAGCCGGATGTGGTGGTTGGGGCGGGTGGTTATGTTTCAGGTCCGGTTGTTCTGACCGCGGCGATGACGAAACGTCCGACACTCGTGATGGAGTCGAACGCGTTACCGGGTTGGACCAATCGCATGCTCGCTAGATTCGTGGATCGTGCGGCAGTATCGTTCGAGCAGGCGCTGCCTTACTTTCGCGGCAAGGCGAAAGTGACGGGCAATCCGGTGCGACGAGAGTTTTTTGAAATACCACCGAAGAGACGCGAGCCCGGAAAATTTTCATTGCTGGTGTTTGGTGGTTCGCAGGGGGCGCGCGCGATCAATGAGGCGATGGTGGTTGCGTTGCCGAAGCTGAAATCAATTCCGGTCGAGCTACGGATCAAACACCAGACCGGACCGGCGGATTTTGAAAAGGTGAATGCGGCATACGTCGCGGCCGGTTGGGGCGAACGTGGTGACGTTCGTAGTTACATTGACAACATGATGGCGGATTTCGCGGCAGCCGATCTCGTGCTCTGCCGCGCCGGGGCGACGACAACCGCGGAACTGATCGCCGCCGGTAAGGCTTCGATCATGGTCCCATTTCCGTTTGCCGCCGACGATCACCAGCGCAAGAACGCGGAGGCATTAGAAGTCGCTGGGGCAGCGCGAATGATTTTGCAGCAGGACTTGACCGGCGACCGGCTCGCAACAGAAATCGAGAAACTGGTAAACGCTCCCGAAGATCTGAATCGCATGGAGGAAGCAAGTAGAAAACTAGCGCACGGTGACGCTGCTGCCGCCGCGGTCGACATGATCGAAGAACTAAGCACCTGATACGGATTTATTCTTTGTGCCTTTTGTGCCTTTTTGTGGCTGGTAATGTTTAGAAGAATTCAACACGTCCATTTCGTTGGCATCGGAGGAATCGGCATGTCCGGCATCGCCGAGGTGCTCGTCAATCTCGGCTTTCGGGTTTCGGGCTCCGATCTGAAGCGATCAAATGTCACCGATCGCCTGCAGCACTTGGGTGTTGAGATCTTCGAAGGTCATGCTGCTGAAAATGTGGGCCAGCCCCACGTCGTCGTTTGTTCGACTGCCGTGCGTGACGACAATCCCGAAGTACTCGAAGCACACCGCCGCTCCATTCCAGTGATTCCGCGCGCCGAAATGCTGGCCGAGTTGATGCGACTAAAGCCGCACACGGTCGCCGTCGCCGGTTCGCATGGCAAGACAACCACCACGTCAATGGTCGCCACCGTGTTGGGCCATGCCGGGCTCGATCCCACGATGGTCGTCGGCGGCGTTGTCGGCGCATACGGTTCGAATGCTCATTTAGGCACGAGCGATTTGATGGTTGTCGAAGCTGACGAGAGCGACCGCTCGTTCCTGATGTTGACGCCGACAATTGCAGTCGTCACCAACATCGATCGCGAACACATGGACTACTACCACGACATGGACGACGTTCGTGCCTGCTTCGCGAGTTTCGTGAACAAAGTGCCGTTTTACGGCTCGTCGGTTTTGTGTCTCGACGATCCGAACGTGCAGGCGATCATTCCGCTTCTCGAACGACGTCGCATGACTTACGGCTTTAGCGCGCAGGCAGACGTCTCAGCTCATGGAATTCATCACGACAACAACTTCGGATCGTCGTTCACAGTTTGGCGTGGAACGGACGTGATGGGCGAGATGATCCTGCGCGTGCCGGGTATGCACAACGTCTACAACGCGCTCGCGGCGATAGCAGTCGGGTTTGAGTTGGAAGTGCCGTTCGAAAAGATCGTCGAGGGACTGCATAGCTTCACAGGCGCAGGCCGCAGATTTCAGGCGAAGGGCGAAGTCGATGGCGTGTTAGTGGTTGATGACTACGGACATCATCCGACGGAGATCAGGGCCACCCTTGCGGCAGCCAAGCTGGGTTCGGGCGGCAGGCGAATCGTCGTTCTATTTCAGCCGCACCGTTATTCGAGAACACACGATCTGATGCAGGAGTTTGCGCGTTCATTTAATAACGCGGATGTGGTGTTCATCACAGACATCTACGCCGCGAGCGAAGATCCGATCGAAGGTGTAACAGCCGAAGCGCTTACTGCTGCAATCAAACGTTTCGGTCACAAGGATGTGAATTACATCGGACCACTCGACAACGCGGCCGCCGCCTTGCGTGAAACTGTTCAGCCTGGCGATCTCGTGTTGACACTCGGTGCCGGCACTGTGAATCGAGTGAGTGAGCAATTACTAGGGTTATTGAAAGAGAAGACAGTTGGGGCCACGGATAACCACGGATAGAAGACGGATTTGTTGTGTCGGAAGAACAGAACAAGCTGGAAGAACGTGATCGGGCAATTGAAGAAATTGCGGCACGACTCGGAATTCGTGCAGAGCGTGGAAAACGTTTTGCTGATTTAACGAGCTTGAGAGTTGGCGGCGCGATCGATTGGGTGATCACTCCCGACACCGAAGAGCAGGGCGCAGCAGTTGTTTACGAACTCGAGAAGGCGGGCGTCGGGTGGCGACCACTCGGCTCAGGCAGCAACGTTCTCGCAGATGACAGCGACCATCACTACGTGGTTTTGAACTTGAGCAACATGAAAGGTGAAGTCCACATCGACGGCGATCTTGTTTCGGTCAGCGCAGGTTATTCGCTGCCGCGACTCTGCATCGACGTGGCACGCAGTGGGTTGTCGGGGATCGAAGGACTTGGTGGTATTCCGGGCACAGTCGGTGGTGCACTCTGGATGAACGCCGGTGCTTACGATCACGAGATCGGGACGGTGACTGAAAAGGTACGAGTCGCTCGTGAAGGAAAGGTTGTGGAAATTCCCGGCGACAGTATCCAGTGGAACTATCGTCACACTTCGTTTCGAGAAGGTGAGTTGTTACTGGGCGCAACCTTACGGCTTAAACCCGATGATCCGGATCTCATTAAGGCGCGAATGGACGAAGCGAAGAGCCGGCGTCTCGCTACACAACCACACGGATCGAGGTCTGCTGGCTGTTTTTTCAAGAATCCGCCGGCAAGCAAGGTCGGCACCGGCAAGATGATCGACGAGATGGGAATGAAGGGACAGCGCCGCGGCAGCGCCGTAGTCTCGCCCAAACACGCTAACTTCATCGTCACTGAAGGTGAGAACGCACGCGCGGAAGATGCGCTCGCCCTTGCGGAAGAGATTCGCGAACGAGTCAAACGTGAGCACGGGATCGAACTGGAATATGAGGTCGAACTTTGGCGCGCAGAGCCATCCACAGATTACACAGAAAACAAATCTGTGGAATCTGTGGATAGCTCTGAAGAAAGGAACGGTGAGCTATGAGAGAGCAGATCGTAGCTCAAAAAGTCGGTAATCGCAGCGGGATTGGCAAGAGCCGATCCGGTGCGGGGCAGCGTCCGGTAAAACGTGGTGCCAATGAATCCGTTGGGTCACGGTTCAAGTCTCTGCTGGGTTACGTGCCACTCGCGTTGCGCATCGGCGTCTTTGCGATCATCGGATTGATAGCCTTTGTCGGCTATCGCGCAGCAGCGTCTGCAAGCTTCTTTCAAGTTCGAACTATCGAGACGCGAGGCTTGTCACGAGCGTCGGCTGACGAGATTAAGAGCGTCGTGCGCCGCGACGTGAGTGAAACGGGAGTCTGGCGCGCCGATCTTCCCGAGTTGAGCAAGCATCTCGAGCGTCTGCCGTGGGTGCGAACGGCTGTTGTCACGCGAGTCTTACCTGATGGCATTCGGGTGCGGATAACCGAACGTGAACCGAAAGCTGTTGTGCGTACAGCAGCGGGACGTTTTATGTGGGTCGATGACGATGCAGTTTATCTCGGCGAAATGTCTTCGACGGATCAGATGCCGGCTTTCTTCCTGCGCGGTTGGAATGAGGATGAATCGACCGCCGCACAAACCGAGAATCGAGATCGCGTTCGCAAGTTTCTTGAACTACAGCGTGATTGGAGCACGCAGGGAACGTCGGAACGCGTGAGCGAAGTGAATCTGCACGATCTGCGCGACGTGCGGGTGCAACTCGCGGGCAATGATGCACAGATCGAAGTCCGACTCGGATCGCAGGATCAGAGTACGCGACTGGGTAAAGCGTTGACCGTTCTCGATGCTCAACGCCAGACGTCCCGCGGTCCGCTGATCAGCTACATCGACCTGACACAGGGTAAGCGAGCGATCGTGGGTTTAGTCACCGGCAGCCACACAGTTGCCGAAAGCAAAAATGAATAAAAAGATAGTTTCACGCAAAGGCGCAAAGAAGACGCAAAGTCGCGAACTAACTTTGCGACTCATTCTTTTCTTTGCGCCTTTGCGTGAAAATTCTTAAAGCAGAACCCGACATGGCTAAGCGAACACACCACACCATCGGTCTCGACATTGGGACAAGCAAGGTGACGTGTATTGCTGGTGAACCTGGTGAGGGGAATTTGCTCGAGGTGGTTGGTATTGGAGAAGCCGAAGCTCGCGGTCTTCGCAAGGGAGTGATCGTAAATCCTGATGCGGCAGTCGACGCGATCAAGAAAGCCGTCGAAGACGCAGAACGCATGAGCGGGCTTGAGGCAGAAGAAGTGACGATCAACCTCGCCGGTTCCCACATCCTCGGGTTCAACGGTCAAGCGATCGTCGCTGTCTCGGGGCGCGATCGCGAAATCGTCGCCGAGGATGTTCGTCGCGCGATCGATTCCGCGTGTGCGATTCAACTTCCGGCCGGTCGTGAGATCGTCGATCGACTCCCGCAGGAATTCATCGTCGACGATCAGGATGGCATCAACGATCCGGTGGGAATGATCGGTGCGCGTCTCGCAGTGAAGGTTCACATCGTCACGAGTCCGGTTACTGCGCGCCAGAACGCCATCAACGCCGTGAATCGTGCTGGACTCGTCGTGGCCGACATGGTTCTCGAGCAGCTTGCCGCCGCCGAAGCGTCGCTAACTGAAGATGACAAAGAGTTTGGAGCCGCCCTTGTAGATGTCGGCGCCGAGACAACCGGGCTAATCATCTACCAGCGTGGCGCCGTTCAGCACACCGCGGTGTTTCCACTCGGGGGCTCGCACTTCACCAACGATATCGCTTTCGGTCTGCGAACTCCGATTCCGGAAGCCGAAAAGATTAAACGGACGGTTGGTTGTGCCTGCAGTAGTTCTTTGAGCGAGATGGAACGTGGCGAGCTTGTCGACGTGCCTTCGGTTGGTGGACGTCCACCACGTCAACTCTCGCGTCAGATTCTTTGCGACATCCTTCAGCCGCGTGCTGAAGAAGTGTTGATGCACGTTGCAGACGAGATCAAAGACGCAGGTTGGGAACGACAACTCTCGAGTGGTGTCGTGTTGACTGGTGGTGGTGCGTTGCTGCACGGCATGACTGAGATCGCGGAACAGGTTTTTGATGCGCCGGTGCGAATTGGGTATCCCGAACGAGATCGCTTCGGTGGTTTGGTCGAAGACATCCAGAGTCCTGCGTGGACAGCCGCAGCGGGTCTCGCACTGCTCGCACATCGCGCGCAGGCAGCGGAGATTCGCACAGGCGTCAGCAGACGTGGATCCACAGGGAAGCTGACACATTTTGTGTCAAGATTTCGAAATAGATTCGGTAGTATTTTCTGACCATTTGTTGTATGCTTGCGCCCCGGTTGCACAAGATATTGTCCGCAAGATATCGATGCCGATGGCTCAAGACACCCAACATAGAAGGAAGCGGCCTTGGAAGCCATCCCGTTTTGGGAGAGAGGAACTAACTATGACACCGGACACTCGTCAACCGGGAACAGGCATTAATATTTTCATTGATGATGATCCGCCACTCACCGGAGCGCGGATAAAAGTGATCGGCATCGGTGGTGGTGGCAGCAATGCCGTTAATCGCATGATCGAAGCCGGCATTGAAGGTATCGAATTTCTTGTCGCTAACACAGATCTACAGGCGCTGAAGCGCTCGCGTGCGCCAATCAAGATTCAGCTAGGCAGTCGTCTTACAAAAGGACTCGGCGCCGGCGCCAATCCAAATGTTGGTCGTGAAGCAGCGCTGGAAGACACGGACAAGATCATTGAAGTGCTCGAAGGCGCTGACATGGTCTTCGTCACCACCGGTCTTGGTGGTGGAACAGGTACGGGTGCAGCGCCGATCATTGCTTCACTCGCTACTGAGCTCGATGCGTTGACAGTTGCAGTAGTGACCAAGCCTTTCCATTTTGAAGGTCGTCGTCGCATGCAACAGGCTGATAATGGGTTGCGTGAGTTGCGTGAGTGCGTCGACACAGTCATCACGATTCCAAATGAACGACTGCTGCACACTGTTGAGCGTGGTGTTTCACTCTCCGACTCGTTCCGAGTTGCCGACGATGTGTTGCGCCAGGCAGTGCAGGGCATCAGCGACCTGATCACTGTACCGGGGCTGATCAATCTCGACTTCGCGGATGTGAAGTCGATCATGCAGGGAATGGGAATGGCCCTCATGGGCGCAGGACGAGCGAGTGGTGAGAACCGAGCGATCGAAGCGACTCAGCAGGCGATTTCGTCGCCGCTTCTTGAGGAAGCAACGATTCAGGGCGCAAAAGGCGTTCTAATCAACATTACCGGCGGACCCGATTTGACGTTGTTCGAAGTGAACGCTGCTTCGTCAATCATTCGGGAGTCTGCTGACGACGATGCAAACATAATCTTTGGTGCTGTGATCGATGAGACTCTGACGGATGAGATGAAGATCACTGTCATCGCCACAGGATTTGACAGAGAGGCCACATCAGTTGCGTCTGCCGCTGCGACAACGGCGATTCCCGCGCCGCCGCCACGTTTCGTAGCACGGCCGGCCGACGATCTCCCGCGGCCTATGATGGGTACTCCGCGCGTTGACGATCTCGACGTCCCGACTTTCATTCGAAAGAAGGCTGACTAGGGATCACATCAACGCCTTTGAAAAGGGAAGGCCGTCGGGGGCCTTCCCTTATTTTTGGTGTGCCGAGCATGTTGGACAGCTAGGAGGTGAAAGTCCTCTACTCAACCTGATGGAGGTGAAGAGTTAGCGAAGCGCAAGGGCGTCGTCGTGAGGCGGGGTCTGAAGGAAGCGTGGAGCAAAGGTGCGAGCCGATGAACAAGAACCGGATAAGAGGCATGCAGCGTCGGGCGAGTTGGCAAATGACAACAAAGCCCATATCCAGCAAGGACGCTGGTTGTAAATCCGGCGGTTGTGCACCGAAGGCGGTCGAACTTACCTCGGGAGATCTGTAGCGTGTCGTGGAACCACGACTGAGACTGCTGTGAGGCAGTTGAGCGCGCAACAGAAGTCAGCAGAGGGCATAGTAATCACGCGAGTGGCGAAGGCCCGAACGGTTCCCAACAAGCGTTGGGATTAAAGAGAAGAGCAAGTAAGCAGCGCAACTCATGAGCGATAAGCGGCAGAAGAACCAGCTAGTGTTGGCCTTTACAGAGATGAGTAGGAGTGAAGCTCCGAGGGACTCTGCGGAAGGGACCGAAGCGCTGATGGCGAAGGGCGAAGCCGAAAGCAAGGCAGATAGTGAACAACTGATGGAACAGGTCTGCGAGCGCAGGAATTGCGAGCAGGCATTGGCACGAGTCAAGAGTAATAAGGGTAGCGCTGGTATCGACGGGATGACTGTCGAGCAGTTGCCAGCTTATCTGAAGAAACATTGGCCGACTATTCGTGAACAATTGCTGAGTGGCACTTACAAACCGCAGCCGGTGAAACGAGTAGAAATACCAAAGCCAGATGGTGGAATGCGACAATTGGGTATTCCAACAGTGCTGGACCGTTTCATCCAGCAGGCGGTAATGCAGGTGCTGCAACGCAGTTGGGACCAAACTTTCTCAGCACATAGCTACGGGTTCCGACCCGGACGCTCAGCGCATCAGGCAGTGGCTAAAGCACAGCAATACATTGCTGCTGGTTACGGCTGGGTGGTGGACTTGGATCTGGAGAAGTTCTTTGACCGAGTCAATCACGACAAACTGATGGCGAAGCTGGCAGGACGAATCAGTGACAAGCGGTTGCTAAAACTGATTCGAGCTTTTCTCCGTGCCGGGGTGCTGGAAGGTGGGTTGGTGAGTCCGGTGGATGAAGGAACACCGCAAGGAGGGCCTTTGTCGCCCTTGTTGTCGAACATTGTGCTTGATGAGCTGGACCAGGAGTTGGAGCGCCGCGGTCATCGGTTCGTGCGGTATGCGGACGACTGTAACATCTACGTGCGCAGCCAGCGGGCCGGGGAGCGAGTGATGAAAAGTGTTTCGGAGTTCATCACGAGGAAGCTGAAACTCAAGGTCAATGAACAGAAGAGTGCAGTGTCGCGACCAAGTAAGCGAAAGTTCCTGGGCTTTAGTTTCACTTGGCAGCGAGAACCGAGACGGCGCATAGCGCCAAAAGCGATAGCGCGGTTCAAGCAACGAGTGCGGGAACTGACGCGGCGGACGCGTGGCGTTAAGGTGGAAACGATGGTTGCACAACTCAGTCGTTATTTGACGGGCTGGCGCGGCTACTTCGGCTTCTGTCAAACGCCCACAGTGTTGGGTAGTCTTGACAAGTGGCTCAGACGGCGACTGCGGTCGGTTGTCTGGAAGCAGTGGAAACGAGGGAAGGTGCGCTTTGCTGAGTTACGCAAACGAGGCGTGAGTAAAGACCTCGCCGCGCGAACGGCGGGCAGTGCTCATGGTCCGTGGCGACTCAGTGAGTCGCCTGCTCTCCACATTGCACTGCCCAAAGCCTACTTTGCGTCGCTGGGACTGACGCCGTTAGTTATCAACTAGAGTCTGCACTCGCCGAACCGCCGTGTACGGACCCGTATGCACGGTGGTGTGACAGGGAAAGCTAGCGATAGCCTACCTATGTCAATTCCACGATTACACAGATAGTTTGTAAGAAATCTGTGTAATCTGTGGATGCGAGCTTGCATCATTTCTTGCATGTAAATCTTTGAAATCAAACACGCTTTTCCCCTTTGCATTTTCGTCTCTTGTTGTGTAGCATGTCGGTCATTCCTTGCAGGAAATTCCATTACGGGTATTGTTCGTTCCTCTCCTCGGATGGGCCGCAGCCTGCGAGAGCTTTGACACTGATCTAAACATCTAAGCCCTGTGTCCTATACATTGCTAGTTCTCGACCGGGTTGAGAGAAAGCCCGTCATAGATTTTTGGAGGTAATAATCAAGTGAACCGTAAACTCATCAGAACCACACTCGCGGAAGTGAAAGGCAAAGCCCGAGAAGTTCCGCAGCCCAGAGAGCGTTCGAATGGGAGCTCCCGCGCCTCAAACGATGGTGGACAGCGCGAGCGCGCTGCCCAACAACACGCACCTGTTCAAGTTAAGAAAAGAGTTCCGCCTCCCAACGAAACTAATGCGGAAATCTTTTATTACAAGAAACAGATCGACGCTCATACATTGATGGTGATTGTTCTTCTTGACGGCGAGGAGATTGAAGGCACTATCGAATGGTACGATCGTGGTGCGTTGAAGGTAAACCGAAAGGGTGCGCCTAATCTACTCGTGCTCAAACGGAACATCAAGTACATCTACAAGGCCGACGAACGAGTAGAAAACGCCAGCGCCTAGGGCGCCTGAGGGGATAGCGAAACTCAAGTACTGCCTCGCCCTGAGTTCTCGCTGAAACAGTGCGTCGCCTCAAGCAATGCGACACTCCGAACAAAGCTCAACCAATCCTGGTCCTCGACCCAGGAGAGTTTTGCCGCGCATCGGCATTACGATGGGAGACCCTGCCGGTATCGGACCGGAAGTGGTGCTCAAAGCAGTTGCCGAGGAAGAAATCAAAAGAGTTTGCGTGCCGGTAATTATCGGCGATGCTCAGTTGCTCGCTCACACGGCACGCACTCTTGATCTTCAATCCGGCTACGACATCATTCGCACTGGAGAGTCGTTTCCCGATCAACTTTCCGAGCCAGTCATTTATCATCTCGACAATATCAGCGGACTTATCGAACCCGGCATCGAATCGGGTGCGGCTGGTAAAGCAGCGGCTGGTTACATCGAAGCCGCAGTCGAGTTGTGTGCCGCCGGCAGCATCGACGCCATCGCAACGGCGCCGATCAATAAACGCGCACTGTTTCTTGGCGGTTATAGTTTTCCTGGTCATACAGAGTTTCTCGCCCATCTGACAGGTGCGGAGGAGTATGCGATGGCGTTTGTCGCCGCAAACCTTCGCATCGTGTTGTTGTCAACGCACGTCCCACTCTCTGAAGCGATCCGGCTGGTTGAGCGCGATCGGATTATGAAGGTGATCAACCTGACGCATCGTGAACTTCAGCGCTGGGGCATTGAGCGTCCGCGGTTGGCAGTGGCGGCCCTGAATCCGCACGGAGCTGAGGGTGGATTGTTCGGAGTTGAGGAGGCTTCGGAGATCATGCCTGCAATCGAATCCGCGCGACGACTCGATGATATAAACGTGCAGGGCCCATTCTCGGCTGATACAGTGTTCTTGCGGGCTTCGCGTGGCGAGTTTGATGCAGTCGTTGCCTGTTATCACGATCAGGCGATGATTCCTGTAAAGTGTTTGTCGTTTGGCGAAGCCGTCAACGTGACGTTGGGATTGCCCTTTATCAGGACCTCAGTCGATCACGGCACGGCCTTCGACATTGCCGGCAAAGGACTCGCAGAACATTCAAGCATGGTGGCTGCGATCAAACTTGCCGCAGAACTTTCCACGCAAGCGGGTGAGAGCTGTCGAGCAGTCGAGGTTTGAAACTTAGAGAAGAACACTCACATGGATAACAACGACCTTACGAACGAAACTGAAAATAAGCGCATGCTGGTGGCGGATGACGATCCGGCTATCCTCCGATTAATCGCTACGATCCTTGAAAAAGAAAATTTCAGCGTGGTAACAGCACGTGACGGGCGCGAGGCTTATAAGATCTTGCAGGCGGATCCGAATTTTACCGCCGCCATTCTCGACGTCGTTATGCCACACATTTCCGGTCCCGAGTTGGTCCGCTACATGAAATCCGAAGAGCGGCTGAAGAAGATTCCGGTGATGATGATGACGGCCGAACAGGATCCGAAGCTTTCGTCTGACAGTTTTTCCGCCGGCGCGATCGTGTTTCTGCCGAAGCCGTTTACGACTGCACAACTGCAGATCATGTTGCAGATGTTGATTGGCAAGAAAACTGCTGAGTGATGCAACGATCCTTAAGATCAGCGTTTATCCGCGTTGCCACTGTCGTCCTGCTCGCGATTGCTGGTCCCGCTCCTGCGCGCGCCGATATAAGCCAAAGTCAGGCGCGTAAAGCGATCCAGACGATGGCGGGCTGGTCGCTGCCGGGTAGTGCTGTTCGTCTTGAGATTCGATCGAACAGTGCAGAGAGTGCGGAAGTCAGCGCCGAGATTCAAACGGTGTTTCGGCTGCGACTATTCGAAGGTCACTGGCAGTTGCGAGAGATCAGAACCGCGCCCGATCGTTGGGAACGGTTGGATATAATTGTGCGCGCAACAAAGGTTGAGTTACCGGCGGAAGAATGTGACGCACCGCCGCTGTTTGCGCGCAGCTTGGCCACACAACTGACGACGAAGCGAGCGCGTTGTCTCGTTGCCAGTCTACTCGGCGTCGCACTTCCTTCGGACGATGTGCGGATCAAAGAGATCAGTCCGTTTGGTCTCTCGATCGGGTCGGAGTCGGCAGCGCTTGTTACGGCGCTGGTTCGAGTTGATTTCCGTCTGGCGCGTGATAAGAGCGGCTGGCACGTGTCCGAGTTCAAGAGCGGCAGGCGCAACTGGGCGAACATTAGCGGACTTCCGGCAGCGATTGATGAGGTCAAGCGCTCTGCTGCATCTGAGGACCTTTCAACGCTCGCGAAAGCTCTCGGGGACTACCACCGCGACCGTGGCTATTTCGTAGTTTCAGACAAAGAATCCGTCCTGATCGACCACCTCAGCCCGCGTTACCTCGCCCGCGTGATCCGTGTCGATCCCTGGTATCGTCCCTATCAATATGACGGCCAACAAGATCGCTACTCCCTCCGCTCGCTTGGCCCCGACGGCAAACCCAACACGCCTGACGATGTGGTCGTTGCTGGCCCGTAAATGTTACCCCGGCTAAAACAAACTCTTGACTGCCGCTTACCGCGGGTGTTAGGTTTTCTGTTGGGTCTCATTCCCGAGACCTGCTTCGTGAACTTGCCCGCGCCATTCGTGCATATGCACTGGGCCCCGCCGATGGTGCAAATTCAGCTAAAGGATTCGCTTTGCTAGCTGGACGCAAACTCCTACTCGCCGACGATTCGGCCACCATTCAGAAAGTTATCGACCTTACGTTCGCTGACGAAGGTGTGCGAGTCGTGGCTGTTGGCAATGGCCAGGACGCAATTGACCAGCTCCTGGAGCTTGAACCCGACATAGTTCTCGCAGACGTTTTCATGCCCTCTCCGAATGGCTATGAAGTGTGCAGATATGTCAAAACACACGAAAAGCTGAAACATATCCCTGTAATGCTGCTCGTGGGCTCGTTTGAGCCGTTCGACGAAGCGGAGGCGCGCAGAGTTGGCGCGGATGATATCTTGACGAAACCATTTCAATCGATTCGACGACTAATCGACCGGGTGGGAGCTTTGGTAACAAAGCCGCCCGTCGAGAAAGAGCGTCCAACTGCTGAACTTCCGAAGGTTGAAGAACCGGCGGACGAAGAAGCGTTCATGGACACGTACGATTTGGAAGTCGTGACGGCGGATACCCGCCCGCTCGAAGACGCGATCAAAGCATTCGAACCCAAGGTGGAACAACCGGTTGCCGCAACGGAATCGTTTCCACGTGAGGAGAACATGGAAACCGAAACACGAAGCGATTCACAAAACGATTCCGATGTGCTGTTGGATCTCGGCGACTATGAGCCTGTGCAGGCGAGTGCGGACGATGATTTTGTTTTAGATCTTGATGACGAACCGAGTGTGGCAGCCGAGCCTGCCTACGCGGCGACACCGATGCGCGCGTTTGTTGAGCCAGAGGTTAAGGAAGCAGTTGCCGCAGCAGCCAGTGGTTATGAATCGACTTACCAGCCGCAGGTTCACTCTTCGTTTGCTGACACGCAGGAAGTTCCATACGCGTCCGCGGTTCAGGATGTCGAGGTTGTCGAACCCGAGCCGGAACCAATGTTCGTTGAACCCGAGCCGGTTGTCGCTGCCGAGCCGTCTGCTCCTGTCAGCGTTGATGGTTTGACACCGGAAATGATTGACGCCATCGCACGACGCGTTGTCGAGATGATGTCAGACAAAGTGGTCCGTGAAATTGCGTGGGAAGTCGTTCCGGATCTTGCGGAGTTGTTGATTAAGCAGCAGTTGGAGAAGACGAAATAAGCGCAGTTTCAGATTTGATTACACTGGCAGGTGACTCTAATGAGTCACCTGTTTTGTTTTGAGGACGCTGGTTGAATTGATCCACTTTTGAGGTCGTGTTTTGAACTTTCCGCATCTCGTGTCGTAGACTCTAGCTTTTCGATAAAACACATGGATATCCCCAAACAATACGACCCCAAAGAGGCGGAGCAGCATCATTACGAGCGCTGGGAGAAGAATGGTTATTTTGCCCCCGAGATTAATCGAGATCCGAAGGCGCCGGTTTTCAGCATAGTTATCCCACCCCCTAACGTCACTGGCTCTCTACACATGGGCCATGCGCTGCAACACACGTTCATGGACGTGATGACGCGGCACAAGCGCATGTGTGGCTATCGCACCCTCTGGCTGCCCGGAACGGACCACGCCGGCATCTCTACGCAGCTAATGGTTTCGCGCGCGCTGAAGAAAGAAGGGAAGTCGCGTCACGATCTCGGGCGCGAGAAGTTTATCGAACGCGTCTGGCAGTGGAAGAACGAATCGGGCGGACAGATAACCCTCCAGATGCGTCGTGAGGGCGCTTCGGTGGATTGGTCGCGCGAGAAGTTCACGATGGATGAGGATCTTTCTCGTGTCGTCCGCGAAGTGTTTGTCCGCTTGTACGACGAGGGAATGATTTATCGCGGCAACCGGATAGTTAACTGGTGTCCTCAGGACCAGACGGTACTCTCTGATCTCGAAGTCGAGAAACAACCGCAAGCCGGAAAGCTTTACTACCTGCAATATCCGATCAAGAACAGCGACAAACGTGTGACTGTCGCGACGACGCGACCGGAAACGATGCTCGGCGACACCGCAGTTGCCGTGAACCCAAACGACGAACGTTACGGCAATCTGGTGGGCCAAACAGTTCTGTTGCCTCTCACCAATCGCGAAATCCCGATCATTGCCGACGAGTACGTCGATCCGCAGTTTGGTACTGGCGCAGTGAAGATCACACCGGCACACGATCCGAACGACTACGAAATGGGTCTGCGTCACAATCTTCAGCACGTGGTAGTGATCGATCCACATGCAAAAATGACAGCCGGCGCTGGCGCAGACTACGCCGGACTCGATCGTTACAAAGCGCGCGATAAGGTGGTCGCTGATTTCGAAGGTTTGGGACTGCTGGAGAAAATAGTTGACTACGAGTTCTCGATCTCAAAATGTGAACGCTGCAAGACTGTCATCGAGCCTCTGATCTCGACACAGTGGTTCATGAAGATGGACCACTTGCGCGACCTCGCCCTCGATGTGATGGCGCGTGAGCAGTTGCCGCAGTTCACTCCGGAAACGCCGTACCGGAAGGTCTATACTGACTGGCTTGAGAACCTGCGCGACTGGACCATCTCGCGGCAACTCTGGTGGGGCCATCAGATTCCGGCCTGGTACACGCCGGGCGGCGACCTCATCGTCGCAAGATCTGAAGAAGAGGCGCGTGCGAAAGCAGGTACGAATGAGCTCACGCAGGATCCTGACGTTCTCGATACCTGGTTCTCATCCGCGCTTTGGCCGTTCTCAACTCTCGGTTGGCCCAACGACACTCAGGATCTAAAGACTTTCTATCCCACGTCCGTGCTCGTTACGGCGCGTGACATCATCTTCCTCTGGGTATCGCGCATGGTGATGATGGGGCTGAAGTTTGTCGGCGATGAACCTTTCGCGGACGTTTACATCACCGGCACCGTTCTCGACAGCCAGGGCCAGCGCATGTCGAAGACGAAGATGAACGGTATCGATCCGCTCGAAGTGTTCGACAAGTTTGGCGTCGACGCAACGCGTCTCACGCTTGCCCAGGTCGGCAGCACTGACACACGTTGGAATGAAAAGCAGGTCGAGTCGTATCGCAACTTTGCCAACAAGATCTGGAATGCGGCTCGCTTCTGTCTGCTCAACTCGGAAGGTGCAGAAGTCAAACCCGAAATACTCGAGCAAAGCACTGCGCTTCACGATCGCTGGATCGTTTCGCGACTAAACCGAGCCGCGCGGGATCTCAACGCTGCGATCAATGCTTACGAGTTTCATGGAGCCGTACAGATTCTTTATCACTTCTTCTGGGACGATTTCTGCGACTGGTACATCGAGCTCGCAAAAGCGGATGTAACAGCAGAACAAGACAGCGCCGCACGTACGGAAGCCCGGACCCGACTACTGACCGTACTCGAACACGCACTGCGTCTGTTGCACCCGTTCATGCCGTATATCACTGAAGAGTTGTGGCAGCGTTTGCCGGGCGAGAAGCGACTGCATGCCGCGTATGCCGGTGCGCAACCGACAGTGATGCTGACTGCATATCCCGAAGGCGCTGCGAATTTGATCGACGAAGTATCGGAGTCGGAGATGCAGGCTATCATTGAGTTGATCTCGCGCGTGCGAAACATTCGTTCCGAGATGAACATGAAGCCGGCTGAGCGAATTCCTGTTGTAGTCGCATCGCCGGACGATAAACTGCGTCGCGTCTTTTCATCCGCGGGAGAACAGATCTCGCGGCTGGTCCGCGCTTCCGAGGTTACGGTCGGTGAGGGACTTGATGCGCCAAAGGCTTCGGCGCGGGCGGTATTGTCCGGCGGCGCTGAGTTAGCGGTGCCGCTCGAAGGCTTGATCGACTTCGAACAGGAGCGCCGTCGCCTCCAGCGCGAACAGGAAAAGTTGCAGTCCGAAGCAACAAAGCTCGAAGCGCAACTCGGCAATCCGAACTTTGTTGAGCGCGCTCCGGTGGAGCGAGTCAACGAAGTACGCGAACGAATCGCCGCGATCGCGCAACAGTCTTCTCAACTTCAGCAGACAGTCGAGAACCTACAATGAACTGGGTTGACGAAGGCGCACTGTACGCGCAGATCGGTCTCTTCTTACGCGAAGATCTCGGACGTGGCGATATCACCACGCAGTCGATCATTGCCCGTAACACGCGTGCTCGCGCACGTTTTGTAGCCGGCGAAAACATGATCGTCGCCGGACTGGAAGCTGCGGAGGAAGTTTTTCTGACACTCGATTCGCAGCAACAACTGGAAGCGTTTGTTTCTGATGGCGAACCGGTTGAAGCAGGCAAAGTGATCGCCCGCATGATTGGCTTTGCCGACGTGCTGATCTCCGCGGAACGAACCGCGCTCAATCTCCTGCAACGTCTTTCCGGGATTGCGACGCTGACGAACCAGTACGTCAAGGCGGTCGAAGGCACCGGGACTCTGATCGCAGATACGCGTGCAACCACTCCCGGTCTGCGGCCATTGGAGAGATACGCCGTCGAACTTGGCGGCGGGGCAAATGGAAGATTTGGGCTCGACGACGGGGTCGTCGTGACGTCGAATCACGTTTCGATTCTCGGTGGTGTGGCGAGTGCAGTTAAGACAGCGAAGGAGAAGTTGGGTTATCTGCACCGAGTGGCAGTGGAAGTCTCGAGCGAGAGCGATGTAAAGGAAGCTGTCACGGCGGGCGCTGATGTGGTGGTGATCAGAGATCTCAGTGCGACTGAGTTCGCGCGGCTCGCGGCAATCGCGAGGGAGTTATCAAAGTCAATCGCGATTGAGTGCGCAGGAAAAATTACCACGGCGGATGTACGCGAGTATGCCGCAGCGGGCGCGCAACTGATCCGGATCGAAGCGCTGACTAATGCCGCTCCGGCAATGAATATCAGTTTTAACGTTCAGCCTTTCTAGCCACAAAAAGCACAAAAGGCACAAAAAGCACAAAAATGAGTTGGGGGGATAGAACGAGGCAAAAGCTTGCGCACCGCGCGCTCGAACGGCAACTTGCTTATCAGGAACGCAAGGCGGAACACGTTCGCGGACACGAAGACGAGGTTATCAATGCGATGAAGCGATCGTCGCATCGCGTGCGCGAGTTGCTCGAGAAGTTTCAAACGATCAGTTCTGACGCTCGTGTGATTGAAGTTGGTAGCGGGGCGCATGGACTGATCTTCTGTTTCGGGTCGGAGTCTGGAATCGGCGTGGATCCACTCGCGGTTAGTTATGGACGGCTGTTTCCGGGCTGGCAGCACAGTGCGAAGACTGTCGCAGCGTGTGGCGAGTCGTTGCCATTTGCGGATCAGAGTTTCGATGTCGTGCTTTGCGACAACGTAGTTGATCATGCTGAATCGCCGAAACGGATTGTTAGTGAGCTTGTCAGAGTTCTAGCTCCGGGTGGTTTGCTTTATTTCACTGTAAACGTTCATCATCCGGTATACGCCGTTGCCGCGGGATTGCATTCGGGTTGGAGGTCGATTGGCGTACCTTACGAGGTCGGTCCGTTTGCCGATCACACGATTCACCTGACGCTTGAAGCTGCGATAAATTTGTTCGAGAAATTGCCGTTGCAGATGTTGAGCTCGAAGAGCAACATCGATGAGGCTCGCGCACGAGCCCGTAAACAGCCGCCACGGCACGTGGGAGATCGACTCAAGCGCGTGTTTTTCAAGAATGCGCTGTACGAAGTGGTGGCGCGCCGGATCTAATTTTTGGAACGTGGAAGCCAAACAGCTCGTGAAAGGCTCGGAGCATCGGGCTGAAGCTTGATGGCATCTTTAATTGCGGGGTATCTTAGAGGCACGAAAAGGAGCACCACCATGCCTGTTTGGATTCGTAATTACATCAAAATCCTCATTGCAGCGTGCTTGATTATCAGCTTCTGCCTGGTTGAGGCCGACGCGCAAACGCGGCGGAAAAAGCGACGCCGGAGCGTGCCGGCAGCGCCAAAGCCCGTGATCACGAATCCTACAATCGCTCCTCCCGAGGCTTCCAAGACTCCCACGCCTGACGGGGATGTAAAAATCATCAGTACCGCTGATTCCAACAAGGACGCGTCCAAGGAACCGAACGAACAAATGCAGGGCTGGAAGCCTAAAGTGACCGTTCCTGAGCCAACAGAAGAGGAAAAGACGCAGCAGACGATCAGCGATCTTTCAAGGCAAGTGGACAGGCTTAACAACAAGCTTACACAGATGCAGGAAGACGATCGTTATCAGCTCGACATGGAGCGACTCACGCGCGCCGAGCAGCGTGCGGAGCAGTTGCGTTCGCAGTTGATGGATGTTCAGGCCAAGATTGCTGACTTTGAATCGAAGCTCGAGCAGCTCGAGTGGGCGCTACGGCCTGAGAACATTGAAAGCTCGACCGCCGGTTATGGAAGCACCCGTCCTGAAGCGGCTCGAGAGGCTCGCAAGAAATCGCTCGAGAGTGAGAGAAATCGGGTTCAGGCGCAGTTGAAACTTGCCGAAACAAGTCGATCGCGTTTGGAAGGCGCGGTTTCGAATGCGGATTCGGAAGTAGACCTGTTACGAGCAAAGCTCGAACAACGCCGCGCGCAGATGGATGCCGCTCCGGCTGAGACGCCGGCGCCGCGGCCACGAAAACCGTAGTTAGCCACAAAAAGCACAAACAGAAGAGTCTCAGGCGCTCGTGTGAAGTGAGACTGCTCGCCAGACGCCCAACTGGTTGATGAATGTGAGCGTGTAGTTTGGGCCGTGAACGATGGCTGTATCGCCGTAGACTGAAATACTCACCTTAGCCGGATCAGGCTTTCCATACTTCACTTTTCGCGCACGCAGATCGTCGAGCAGTTGTTGACGCGTGGTTTGAAGCGATCCGTGTGTCCAGATGAACGTGGAATCGGTCAATGCCGTGATCTGATCGAGATTGGCCGAGAGAATGGCGTCATGAAACGCCGAGTTGGCTGAAGTTACCTCGCTCTTGCTTTCGGCTTCAGTGCGCGGCATGCGCGTCGATTGCCAGTTCACCACCTGCCACTTACCGTCGCGCTTAACGAAGGTGCCACTATTGAGCAGATTAGCGACGTGTTTGGCGCCAGCACTTTCCGTGTTTGCCACGAGGCGAAATGCGACTACAGCAGTGTCGCCGTACTGTTGGATCCGGATGTCCTCCGCGGTGTAGACAGTTTTTGGATCAGTCGGTTTGGGAGCCGGTGCAGAACGCACGTCTTGCATGACTTCAGACTTGGTCACCCGGCGGCCAGCGGAACGTGTGTAGATCAAATCGTCGGCCCAGAAACGTTCGTGAATAGCTGCATCGTTGCGTGAAGCGCCCGCTAAGAAGTCATTTAACAGTTTGGTTAGTTCGGCGGCGTCGGGTGCGGTCTGCGCAAACACGCTGCTGGAAACGATTAAAATCAAAATCGCTGATGAAACAACTCTCTTCATAATCTGTCCTCTACTGACTCGGAGTTGGCCTCGCCAACCTTCCGAAGAAAGCGTATTGTGCTTTTTCTCCTCGCACTTCCAGTCGCCAGTGGCTGAAATCTTCCGCGTTATCGCAGCCGTTGCCGCGGCCTTGCAGAACGAGTGTGTATTTCGTGGGCGCGACTATGCCGGCTTTGAAGATTCCGGTTCCACTCACATTCCCTTCCAAACGCCACTCCTTGTAAAGCAATGGTCCACCCCCGGGACTGAGCCTATTGTCGTGAATATCAGCCGAGTGGGCCCACTTTTTTGCGGGTAGCGGCAGCTCGAGTACGCCTGAAGCAGAACCGGCACGAAAAGTCAGTCGCCAGACGTCTTTAACAAACGCTCCGACGATCGAATAGTTGTGTTTGGCCTGCTCTATGCCCTGAGAATCTTCTTCGATACCTGCTGGGGTCAAATAGAGGGAGGCTGTTCGGGCGAACCGCATCCGTTTGAGTTGGCTTAGCGGGTAATCGTCAAGATCGGTTTGGCCACTGAAGTAGTCGCCGGTTTCGGCACAACACGCACACGCTAACGCACTCACTGGCGACGCCAACAACAATCCAGTGATCGCAAACGCGACAAGAAATCTGGTCTTCATAGTTTCCTCTAACTTACTAGCCTGACTAACGCTGCAGCGACGTTTATCCACGCATTAGTCTGGGCCAGCAACAATCGCAACGGCTGCATGACGATGACAAAGAGCGTGCCCCACAAGAACACCGGATGCAGGCGACGGTGCTTGATCGTGTCGAACGCTACACACGCGAGCAAACATAGGTCTGTCAGGCCAAAGAACGCGAGTGGTCCATAGGTGGCGATGAAATCCAGAGGAATGCGGGCAATGGCCGGAGTCAACAAGTTGATCGCGGCCAGCAGCATGAGACGTTTGTGAACGTCCAACTTGCGGCGGAAGTAAAGAGCTAGTCCGATAAGCACCGAGAAGATCAGCATGTCGCCGATCGGAATGATCAGAAATGCGAGAGCTGGTGGACCAGGACTCGCTCCGCGAGCCGCAGCGTAAATTGCTGTCAAAATGCCGACTATAACAACCAGTGCGGCCAACACGCCGCCCAGGATTCCGAGTCGTTGATGAATTCTGGTGCGACGTGTTTCTACGAGGGAAACCTGCACGATAAACAGGATGACCCATAAAGTCATGATGATGCCGTGCAGATGAACGATACGCCCTGGAAGATCGGGTGTCGCGAAGAAGGGTTTCAGGTAATACGTGCGTGCAAAACCGGCGAGTACGATCAGTGGGATAAGAATCGCTGCGAGTATGTATAGCCGTCGATCATTAACACGGCCTGCCATTCTGGGGGTTGCGGCCATCGTCTCCTCCGAACAGGGGTTTAAGAGGGGACGATATTAGCAGAATCAAGGCTCTTTCTCCGCTACCGTAATCGCCCACCATGAGCCGCTTTCCTGTTGCAATGCTGACCAGTACCACGCAGACACATCAGTCCACGTCTCCCCTGAATCTGCATGAATTTGTTCGAGGACGATCAGCCGCTCGCTGTCTTTAACCGCGGCAAATCTTGTCCACAGCGTGCCGCGTTCGTCGCGGTGCGCGGCGAGTGGCTTCACTGTATATCCAAGCCCCTGGAAACAGTCAGACGAAGGATGCAGCTTGCGCGTTGGTTCAGTCACCCAGCGAATGATTAGTTCGCGTTCACCGTCAGTGAAGCGGGCGATTCGACCGGGAAAGTCAGACGCGAAGCTTTTCTCGATCTCGTTTAGAGCGATGGGCGTCAGAGTCTTGTCTTCGAATATGGAAGGCCAGCCGGGAAACGTGACCGCAGGTGCTGTTGCTGCTGTCGTCTCATAACGCGCAGACAAGTACGGTACGAGCGCTGCAATTGCACAAGCAACTATGTAGAAGAAAGTGCTACGTCGCATATCTTCAAACCTGATTAGGTTCAACTGTAGGGGCGGCCCTCCGTGGCCGCCCCTGCGTGGAATCAATCGAGGGGCGGCCACGGAGGGCCGCCCCTACAATTGAACCTCGTCGCATAAAGAACACTGTGAAAATGATTCCGGCGGCTTCCAGGACAAACGCGATCACCCCCGCGTATTCGTGACTCCATGCAGGGAAATCTAAAACACCAGCTTCGATATAGAACAAAGCCACCGCGCGAAACACATTCGCGCCCATGATCACGATCCCCACGAGCGGCATCAGCAGCAGAATTTTGCGAAGCGGCAGTTCATACAAACACAAAACGACAAACGTCAAGAACAAACCGACCCAAAGCATCTTGATCCCACTACACGGCGCATCAATCCAGATCAAGTGACCAGACCAGTTCAGACACGTTCCCTCAGCGACGACAGCGAAGCCTGCGAGCCGCAAGATCGGAGCCGTGAGTTCAGCCACGACAATGCGCAATGGATAACCGCCAAAGAATTGCAGCGTCGGGATCGTCGGTAATGAAAGATAGAAGAGTCCAAACAATCCGGCGTGAAAAGCTTTTCCGAAGCGCAGCAGACTCGCCGTCACTGCAACCGCTGTGAATGCAATCAACGCTCTGCCAAGTGGCGGCAAGACAAAATATGTCGCTGCGTAGACAAGAATCAGAACCGCAGGCAACCAGAGTGAGCGCTCGTTCTGAGGCAAAGGTTTTCGCGAGACAATCAGAAAAACAATTGCCGCGACAAAGGCGAGTACGCCCCACGGCTGATCCCAAGAATAGACGGCCCGTGTGACGTACCAGTGCCACACTTCCCAGAAGGCCAGCAACTGAAGACCGAGAATTACAAGCAATCGCTTCATACGGTACATCGGCCTGGACCTGATTTGCGATACTTCATGTATGCAAGCCAAAGCATGAACGCGCCCGCAACTATGAACAGCACGACCATCTCTGGTTCCGGAATCGTCGGCACTGTTCCAGCGTCAACCGGCTTTAGATCGTTCGCTTTATACTGTTGCTCTGTTTCCAGAACGACTGCTCCGGTCACGGGAGTAACGAGTTGATACCGTGCCGCGAGTGTAATCGCTTGGTCCTCCAATTCAGCGTCTCGTGGGGCAAGAATTCGCGCGACCTCGTCGTTGGCCCAAAGTCGCGCCAGGTGATCAGATGTTTCGTGTGCTTCAGAAATCTGTTTCTCGTCCAGCTTCTTGCTTGAGCGCACAAATGCATAGGTCTTCATGCGACCCGTTAGCCTTCCAAAAAGGTATTTCAAATCCTGGTCCAGTTCTCCAGTGCGGGCGACCAACTTAACCTCATCGATTCCGTCGAGTGTCTTCTCGATTTCGTCTGCACCGCGTGTGGCTTGAACCGAGTAAAGCGTTGGTCCATATGGACGATTGTTCCAGCGCTGTCGAAGTTCTTCGGGAGAACGGATCAGCAACCGCTGTGGATCATGAATCCAGACGATCGCGTTGTTGCCCGGTTTTTGGGCGGCAAGGTCCCATGCTTTCAACAGTGCAGACATGTTATCTGCGCCACCGGCAAAGTTCGCGTACCTCAAAGCCGATTGAATTTCCATAGGACCATCGGCGAGATTTTTGAACGAGTTATCTCCGTCGATCATGTCCGCATCGGCCAGTACCATCTTCACGTCAAACTCCGGCGGAAGCGTCGAGACCGCAGTTTCCAGGTGCGATTGCCATCTGTACATCGTCTCCGATGTGTCCACCACCCACGATCGTTGCAGGTGAGCGGGTGTACGCTCTTCAATCCTTTGCCGGACCATGAATCCTTTGTCAAAAGGATCCTTGCTCCACATCTCGTTTACGTCTGCTCTATCTACCAGAATGGCGGAGGCCGCCTGTGAGAGTTCTTCATCCCGAATTGAGCCTTCCAGAATTGAGTCGTTGTCTTCCAGGAAAGTTCTAAACGTTTGGTTGAATGGCCACAATTTTGTTTTCGATTTGATCCTTACAGCGTGATAGACCTCGTCAGCAATTCGGAAATTTCGATTTGCAAAGTACGGCAGGAGGAGTTGTGCGCGGTTCGTCTCCTCTAGAGGAAGAGGCAACGTGATGCCGAATCGGATCTTCATCTCACCGCCGTTAGGTGGGACTGGAAAGCATTGGACCAATATCCGATCGCGTCCGGCAGTTGTAACGAGAACTGGATCGCGTCGTTCTCGAATAGCAACTTGCTGGTAAGCTTGTGTGACCTTCCCACGACCGGCAAATGCCGCCTCACGAGGCTCACCGTTACCCATAACGTCAAGCGCGAGACAACGCCTCCGGGTGGTAGTTGCACTTCAGCACGCGCTTCTCTTTGATCGGTCGATTCGTTTCGAAAGAGGAGAGTCCATTCCATATAACCCACGCCCCCGTCTGCATCGACTGAAGCTTCGAGTTTCGAATTTGCTAGCGAGAGGCCTTTCAGTTTGCCGCGGATTCGTGAGCCGCCTTGATCATTATCGAAGTCAACCGTGTCTTGCGGAATAATCCGACCCCCCTATTCGATCAGGCGGCAGGGCAGCATCGAAAGTTTCTCCGGTTACGAGGTAATAAATCTTCTGCGCTTCGGTCGGATTTATTGTGGTTCCCATCAACAAGGCATAGCCGATGAGATCGGTGGCCATGCCGCTTCGGTTGTAGCAACTTCGCAGTAGCGCGTCTTTGCTGCCGTAAGTACGCAGAAAGCGTATGCCTTCAGCTCTGGTTTGAGGCGAATCGGAGATTGCCTTTTGCAGTCCGATTCTTGTGAGCGTGGCCGGAAGCTCGAGGAATCCGAGCACCGCGAGAGTTACACCGAGCCCCACCAGGAGACCGCGTTTTTTGACTGTAAAGGTTTTGTGGGGCGCGGTGGCTGCGATCTGCTTCAACTTATGTCGCATCAGCAGAGCCCCAATGAGTGAGAAGTAGGGCGCCAGGGGCAGGAATCCCAGACCGATGATTAGCGTCAGCAGTCCGAGCGGCAGAATTGGCAAGTAGACGATCGAGTAGAAGATCGAGATACCGATGACAATGGCATTTATGAACCCAGCCAACCGGAGCCGGTCGGGCATACCTCGACGAATCGCAAACCAGACCTGCAGTTGGGCCAGGGGCACAAAGATCACCAGCAGTAGGTGCCAGGTTGTGGGAATGGGGTCGAAGAAAACGTCGGCGCACATGTGCGTGGATGCCTCGACCGTGATTGAGATCGCCGGCATGATGACGCCCAAAGTAAACAGAAACCAATGGGATTTAGGTTGGTAAGCCTGTTCCTCCATCACCACCTCCTGAGTTTCAATTGGCCGGAGGCTTTACATTACAAAGTAGTTTATAGCAAGAGAAAAGATGGGCCCATTGTGACTTCGGACTTGGGACTTTGCGCTTTGATCCTGGTGGCGTAGACTTACCACAGTTTGGACAAGGCTGAACTCCGAAAGTTCCAAGTTAAAGTCAACACGTAATACAAAGCACTAAGTTCCAAACACAAAGCACGATGTCGACCATTCCACAGCGCGACCTCTATCGCATGATCTATGAAGCTGCCGAGCGTGGCGAGCGCGTCGTCGTTGCGACAGTTGCACACACACGTGGCTCGACGCCGCAACAGCGTGGTGCGAAAATGCTTTTCTTCCAAAACGGGGAAGTTGCAGGAACTGTCGGCGGTGGCTGCATCGAGGCTGAGGTCTGGGCCGAGGCAAAAGAGGCTATGCGCTCGGGTAAATCCGAGTTGCACCACTTCTCACTCACCGCTGATGAAGCGAGTGAAGAGGGAATGGTTTGCGGCGGGACGATGGACATTTTTGTCGAGGTCATGAACTAGAAACATTGCCGATTGCCGATTTCCGATTCAATTAATTGGCAATTGGCAATCAGCAATGGCAACCACAAAATGGCTCAAGATTTCTTAGCTAACTACAAAGCCAAGCACCAGCACCCGCTGAACCGGCTGACGCACAGCATCGGTATCCCGATGATTGTAGTCTCGCTGCCGTTGTTCTTTTTCAACTGGCGATGGGCGCTGGTGTTGTTCATCGTCGGCTGGATCTTGCAATTTGTGGGGCACGCGATCGAAGGAAATCAACCTGCCTTTTTCAAGAACCCTGTCTACCTCCTGGTTGGACCACTTTGGGTCCTGCGTCGGGCCGCCGCTGTTTTTGGTTTCGACAAACAGAGGGTTTCGAAGTAAATATCCTTCCGGGTTTGAAGCAACATCGATGACTGAAGCAGGCGACCAAACATCTTCGATCGTGAAGACGATCGAGCAGGTACTCGAACGCGGTGAAGTTGCGCTCGTCGTTACAAAAGTGGGCGGCCAGGGAGTGATTGGCGCAAAGCTGCTTGTGCGCCAGGGCGGTATCGCGCACGGAAGTCTAGGCGATCCGGCATTGGATTCACTCGTCGCGAATCACGCATCGCGCTTTCTCGCTTCCCGCGATGACACACGAATGATTAGCGCTAGCGAGCTCGAACCCAACTTTCCCGCCGCTCGCGAAACGAATTTATTGTTTGAACGACTTCAGCCCGCGCCGCAGCTCGTAATTTGTGGCGCGGGGCACGTTGGGACATCGCTGGCGCGACTCGCCGCATTTGCCGGTTATCACGCAACGTTGATTGATGATCGTGCTGAGTTTCTAAAGCGCGAACGCTTTCCTGAGGCGCAGATCGATCTGATGGTGGCGAACGACTGGAGTGCGGCGTTGCTGGAAGCCATCGGCAACGGTCGTGGTGTTTCGGTCGCAGTTGTGACAAGGGGTCACAACGAAGACGAGCAGTGCTTGCAAGTAGTAGTGCGCGCTAATCCTGACTACGTGGGATTGATCGGAAGTAAGCGACGCACATCAATCGTGATTGATCGACTTCGCGAATCTGGAATTCCGGAAGAGCAACTCAAGAACATCCATGCACCGATTGGCCTTGATATCGGCGCGGTAACTCCGGAAGAAGTGGCGCTCGCTATCATGGCTGAAATTGTCGCGGAACGACGCGGCGGCTCAGGCACGCCCTTGAGTCACAAAAAGGCACAAAAAGCACAAAAGTGAATTAATGCCCATTGAGATCGTAGTTCCTCCCAGACCGCCCGCGACACGTCGCAGCGGAATGTTCCGCGCGCTTTCCCATCGCAATTATCGTCTCTTCTGGATTGGAGCCTTTCTCTCAAATGTCGGCACCTGGATGCAGGCGGTCGCGCAAGGCTGGCTTGTATTACAGTTGACCAATTCGCCATTTTGGCTGGGGCTCGACGGCTTTATGGCAACCGCTCCAGCGTTCGTTTTTACACTTCTGGGCGGTGCGTTCGCCGATCGAATCGATCGACGCCGTCTGCTTCTCTACACGCAGGTGGTGGCCGGAATTGCAGCCCTGGCTCTTGCCGGCTTAGTGGCGACTAACGTGGTGAATCGCTGGATGGTTTTGGGTTTCTCGTTTGTGACGGGATGTTGTATGTCACTCGCGAGTCCTTCGTACCTGGCGCTCACCTACGATCTCGTGGGTCGCGAAGACCTCGCTAACGCCGTTGCGTTGAACTCAACGCAGTTTCAGTTGTCGCGGGTGGTTGGACCAGCCCTGGCCGGCGTCGCGTTTCGCGTGTTTGGAATTGCGGGATGCTTTTTTGCCAACGGCCTTTCCTTCATCGCTGTGGTGGCATCGCTTTGGATGGTACGAATGGACCGTCGATCGAACTCCGACGTGCCGGCAGTAAAGGAACGGCCTGCTATCTTGCGGGACATAGCCGAGGGCTTCGTGTACGTTCGGAACCGCCCAAGAGTCTCGTCATTGTTGCTGCTCGCGGCGGTCAATAGTTTATTTGGTGCGCCTTACTTCACGCTCGTGCCGATCTACGCGCGCGATATCTTTCATCTTGGTGAAACGGGCCTGGCGTTGATGATGGGTGTGGCTGGGCTCGGCGCATTTTTCGGCGCGCTGTTGGTGGCCTATCTTGGCGACTTTCGACGGAAGGGTTGGTTTGTTCTCAGTGGCGCGATCGCGTTTGGTTTGTGCATCACAGGCTTTGCTCTGTCTAACCGGCTCACGGTCTCATTACTTTTTCTTTTCGGGCTTGGTTTTGCCCTCGTGGTTTCGGTTGCGCTCACCAACACGTTGCTGCAAAAACTCGTTACTGACGAAATGCGTGGCCGTGTAATGAGCATGTTTATTCTGTCTTTTATGGGCACGATTCCCATTGGGAACATCGCGGCCGGGACTGCGTCGACCCATTTCGGCCCGCAGCACACGCTGGCTGTAGGCGGGCTAGTGGTGACGGTCGTCGCCACCGGCGTAGCGATTTTCAACCGGCGCCTTCGCGAGCTTTACTAATTTGCATTTACTGTAGGGGCGGCCCTCCGTGGCCGCCCCTGCGTTGAAATCGACACAGGGGCGGCCACGGAGGGCCGCCCCTACAAAAAATGCAAGAAGGGTTTTTGATGGCGTTCTATCTACCAGTAAGCGGTTAATGCCCAATTTCTGGAGACTTTCATGCGATTTCGAACCACGACAATACGGCTTTTATTGATGCTTTCGTTCATTTCCGCCCTGGCGACAATCGCCAGCGCGCAGGGCATCATCGTTCCGGGTCCTTGCCGGCGTTGCCCGGATACTCGACCAGTTCCACTACCACGCGCCCTGCCGATTAAGTCGATCAAGATTGATACGAAGATCAGTTCACAAGTCGCTACGACTCACGTCGAACAGGTGTTTCGCAACGACACTGGCGCCACACTCGAAGGAACGTATCTCTTTCCGATTCCTGAATCGGCCTCGATAGCCGAGTTTGCCATCTGGGACGGTGATCGACGACTCGTCGGTGAAGTCAGAACTCGCGAAGAAGCGCGCCGCATTTACGACGAAATCGTTCGGCGTCAACGCGACCCTGGATTGCTCGAATACGCGGGCAAGGATCTCTTTCAGGCAAGCATCTTTCCGATCCTGCCGCACTCCGACAAGAAACTCGAAATCACTTACACCCAGGTGGTTCGCGCCGAAGGCGGCACCGTTTCATATCGCTATCCTTTGGGGACCGGCCGGCAGATAGCTCAAATCGGTTCCGTTGCCGGACGAGTTGAAGTCGAAAGCAAAGAACCAGTGCGAAATGTTTACTCGCCCACGCACGTCATCGACGTCAAGCGCAACACCGATCGACGGTCGCTGGTGTCATTTGAAAGCGAAAGCGGCAAGGAACCTCAGGACTTCCAGTTGTTCTACACGATCTCGAAAGAAGATTTTGGCCTGACACTCCTGACACATCGCGAGCCCGGCAAACAGGGTTATTTCCTATTAATGATCTCGCCGAAAGATGATTGGACGGATCAGGAATACTCGGCCAAGGACGTTGTGTTCGTAGTCGACACTTCGGGCTCGATGGCCGAAGAGGGAAAGATGGAGAAAGCGCGCTCCGCGTTGTTGTACGGTGTGCGAATTCTTCGTCCGCAGGATCGTTTCAATATCATTTCGTTTGCCGGTGAAGAACACCTGATGGAAGCACGCCTGATTCCCGCGGACGAGAAAGGTCGTGCACGAGGCGAGGCGTTCGTGAAAGCTCTCAGACCAGTCGGTGGAACAAACATCAACCAGTCGCTGCTGGCTTCACTTCGCCAATTCAGCGAAGCAGATCGAGCGCGACCAAAGATGCTCGTATTCATGACTGATGGTTTGCCGACAGTTGATGAAACTAACGTTTCAAGAATCATCGACAACGTTCGTAAAGCGACTAAACCCGGTGTGCGACTGTTTACGTTTGGTGTTGGTTACGACGTGAATACGTCGTTGCTCGACAAGCTGGCGGCTGAAAACGGAGGCGTTGCCGATTACGTCGAGCCGAAAGAGGATCTCGAAGTCAAAGTCTCGAACTTCTTCTCAAAGGTCAATTATCCGGTGCTCACCGATCTGCAACTCGACATGGGTGGAGCACAAACCGATCTGATCTACCCGCGCGGTATTCCTGATGTGTTTCGTGGATCGCAGGTGACACTCATCGGTCGTTACAGCAACGAAGCCGATCTAAATGCAGTGCACATGAAACTGAGCGGTAAAACGGGCGGCGCTGTTCGTAGTTACAGCTATGCCAATCTGAGCTTCCCGCTGCGCACTGATGCAAACGATTACCTGCCGCGTCTGTGGGCCACGCGTCGCGTCGGCTGGCTGATGGAGCAGATACGTTCAAATGGCGAGCAGAAAGAATTGCGCGACGAGATCGTGGATCTCGGAACTCGCTACGGCATTGTCACGCCATACACTTCGTATCTGGCGCTGGAAGATGGAGCAGTTTCGAGACGCGATGTCGACATGCGGGTTAGGCCGGGTCGAGTAATGGGAAGTACTGCTGATGGCGGATTTGGTAGTTTGAATGCGCCCAACGCCGCTCCGGCTCCGACTCCTGGCATGGCGCAGCCCGTGACTGGCGCAGAAGCAGTTCAGCGAAGCAAGGCGGCCCGCGCTCAGCAGGAACGGCTAGTGCTGAAGGACGAGGAGACGCGTACGGATGCAGTGAAACGCGCCGCAGGGAAGACTTTCTATCTCATCGAAGGTGTTTGGACCGACTCCGAATTCAAAGCCGGATTGCGCCTGCCGGAAACGGTTCTTGTATTTGGCAGCGACGAGTACTTCGCGTTGCTGAAACAGAATCCAAAACTGGGAAATTACTTCGCCCTAGGTGAGCGAGTAGTTGTCATTGTGGAGGGTCGTGTCTACAGAGTGACTGCGAAATAAAGAACGTACTGTAGGGGCGGCCCTCCGTGGCCGCCCCTGTGTCGAATTCCACGCAGGGGCGGCCACGGAGGGCCGCCCCTACAATAACGCCCAAAGCGAACGCAGTTCAGACGCCCTAATCGGATTTGTGTTTTTTGTGCTTCTTTGTGGCTAACTCTTGTCTTCGGTCCTCAAATTAGGTACAAAACTGAAAACAAAATCAGTATGAGTACCAGAACAATGAAGCTAATCCGCTTTTCTGCGGTTCTCATTGTGTTGCTGACTCTGGTCGGCGCAGCACGTGCCCAAGGTTGGTCGCCGATCAAGCTCAACACCGGTGGAAAAGATCTCAACACGGTTTATTTTCTCGACGGTCGACGCGGCTGGGTCGGCGGCGACAACGGTTTCCTGAGCCACACCGAAAATGGTGGGCAAACATGGACGCCGCTGAACGTCGGCACAAAAGCCGCAATCAACGACATCTACTTTCGCGACGAAGAAAAGGGCTTTCTGTTGGCAGGAAATTCAATCTTCGTCACTCGCGACGGTGCAAGCTGGACGCAGCAGCGAATATTTCTTCCTGAGGAGTTCGAAGGCGCGGATGTCGAGTTGTATAGCGTGCGTTTTTCGAGCAAGAAGAAAGGTTGGGTCGTCGGGTCAGTCAGCAAGCGCGACCGCGTCGTTGACAGCATTCTCGTCTATACGGACGACGAGGGCCTGAACTGGCGCCGGCAACGTGCCCCGAGCAGGCTGGAGTTGATACATATCGATTTTGTCAGCGATAAACGCGGCTGGATCGTTGGCGATGGCGGCACGATTCTGTTCACGCGCGACGCAGGAGCGAGTTGGACAAAGCAGAACGTAGCTGCCACTGGGACGCTTTACCACGTTGATTTTCGCAACGACAAAGACGGCTGGGTCGTCGGTGAACGCGGAACGTTGTTACGAACGACAAATGGCGGCGAAACCTGGGCGACGGTTCCCACAAACACGAACGTCACATTGTTGAGTGTTCAGTTTTTGAATGATGAAGAGGGTTGGGCAATCGGACGATCGGGCACGATTCTGAGAAGCAGCGACGAAGGCAGGACCTGGGTGCAACAAGAATCAACAACGAAGCAAAACCTTTACTCGCTGATTTTTAACAAGAAGGTCGGATGGGTAGTTGGTGGTGCGGGTGTGGCGCTGCGTTACGAGCGCGACTAGACAACCTGAAAGCGTTCTGAAAACATCTCAGGCTTTGAGGTTAACGGATCGCCGCAACGGATAGCGACGACCATAACACTCGGTTCCTCCTGTGATTCGCCCGGCATGTCGGCCATGCCGGGCGCTTTTATTTTCGGAAGAGATTTCACGCAAAGGCGCAAAGATCGCTGAGAAGGCTTTTCTTAGTCTTTAGTGCCCCGGAACGGAAGCTCGGGTGAGTTCTGCAGCTTCAGCGTTCCTTCCACCTGCTCACCTTCAAATCTCGCCGATACCTCGGCTTCGACGCTGTCTCCATCCATCTCCAAAGACGTGGTGGCGTGGAACGAGTTATCGCTGATTTCGATCGATCCGAGATCGGCGTCGCCCATTTCCGAGTGAATGATTGCGGTGTGACCGTCACCGGCCGCTGAAATCGTCAGCGTTGCCGGAATCGTTTGACCAAGCGGTGTTTCGACCTCGATCGACCATGCGCCTACCGGCTCAGTCGTGGCCGAAGCCTCTGCGGTTTTTCGTCTGCCGGCGGTGTTGTAAACCTCAATGTCTTCACAATACGGTTTCATCTGATCCAGCACCAAAGCGCCATCACCGACCACAATCATCGCTGCTTCATCCGGTTTGACGTATTCGCGAGCGACTCGTTGAAGCTCCTCCACCGTGACTGCCTGGACTCGATCTCTGTAAGTGTCAAGATAGTCAATTGGCATATTCAACATCTTGATCTGAACTAACTGATCCGTCAGTCCTTCCTGCGTCTCGAGTCGAATTGGAAAGACGCCCGTGAGATACGACTTCGCGTCGGAAATTTCTTTTTGTGAAACCGGTTCGTTGCCGATACGATTCAACTCGTAGAAAAACTCTTTCAGCGAGTCGCCCGTGACCGGTGTTCGGACTTCAGCCGTTACGCGAAATGTCCCTGCTGAGCGGCGCGCGTCCAGAGTTGAATAGGCTCCATACGTGTAGCCCTTGTCTTCACGCAGATTCATGAACAGCCGCGACGACGCGTTAGCGCCGAGCACGGTGTGCATCAACATCAACGGAAAATAGTCTGGACTCGTTCTCGTAATACCGCTGTTTGCGATCACGATGTTCGATTGTGCTGAACCAGGTCTATCTACGAGGTATGCTTTTCGGCTTGTGCGAACGGGCGGCGCCGGAAAATTCGCAACGATGTCTTCGCCTCGGCTCCACGTCGAAAACAGCGACTCGGCTTGCTTCACGATCTCGTCGTAACGAACATCACCAACGACGATGAGAACTGCATTATTGGGCACGAGTTTGCTGCGATGAAACTTTACAAACTCATCACGCGAAGAACGATCGATCGACTCCGGAGTCGGCGCCACTATTGAATATGGATGGTCTCCAAACATCACTCGCGAAACCATCTCACTCGCGAGAAACGACGGCTGTGCTCGCTGTTGTCGCAAACTCTCTTTCGTGTTTTGTTTAGCGAGCGCGACTTCGTTTTCCGGAAACGAAGGTTCGAGAGCCACTTCCGCCAACAGAGCAAGAACAGGATCGTTGAACGGCGAAAGCGCTGACGCTCCTACGATCGTGTAATCGGACGTCGCGCCAGCCGACAGGCTCGCGCCCATGCGCGCAACCTCGTCCGCGATCTCTTTACTGGTTTTTGTTTGAGTGCCTTCCGGCAAAAGACCCGCAAGCAGATCTGTAAGTCCGGGAAGGTCTGGTGGATCGAAAGCACCGCCGACACGAAATGCCAGCCGGTAGCTGATCAGTGGCAATCGTTTATCTTCAACGACCACGAGTGACAGGCCGTTAGAAAGAGTTGTCTCCCTTGGGGTAGGGATCGAGATCGGTCGAGGTGGTAGCGGCGCGGGCGCCTGGCTACGAAACATTTCTGGTTGACTCATGTTAAGCGTGCAGCGGGCCAGAACCTGGCTTTGTTTGTGGCGGAGCATCCGCCGGATCTTTTGGTGGTTCGGAGGCTGAAGGATTTACGACTTCTGCGTGTACGGGCGATTCGGGTTCAGCCGCTGGTTTCTCTGGGACCTGTGGCGGCGGTGCCGCAGGTTGATGAGGATCGCCGGACGCTTGTGGCGAAGCGGAAGCCTTCGCTTCATCTTCGGTTTCCGCAGCCGCAACTGGAATAATGTCGAGCACGACACGGTTATCGACATTCATGAAACGAGCAGCAGCGTTCTTGATGTCGTCCGCAGTGACGCTCAGATAGTGGTCCAATTCCGAGTCCACGAGGCGCGGATCTGAATCGTACAACGCAAACTCAGCCAGTCGCTGGGCCCGGTACATGGTTGATTGACGACCGCGCACCGCATCGTTACAGAGTGAATTGCGCAACTTCTCCATCTCGGCGGTGGTTGGACCATCCGCGGCGATTCGTTTGATCTCGTCAAAGATCTGCTCGCGAATTGTGCTCACATCTTCGCCGGGTTTTGGCAGGGCAAAGATGTAGAGGGCTGATGGCCCACGCCGCTCGTCAATGCCGCCCTCAATCGAAACCACAGATTCATCGCCTTTAACCAGCTTTTGATACAGACGCGAGCTGTCGCCTTCGAAGAGCAGTGTGCCCGCGAGAGACAGTGCATAAAACTCTGGTTTGCGTCTTTCGGGTATTTTCCAGCCGAGCACAAAAGCCGGAGCCGGAGCTAAGGGATCTTCAAAAATTTCTTCACTAATTGCGACGGCTTCCGGTTCCGACACATCGACCGGTGGTGGCACAGGTTGCGCGGGAATGTTGCTGAAATACTTATTGACGAGTTCGCGCGCCTCCGCATTGTCAAAATCGCCCACCACGGTTAACACCGCGTTATTCGGCGCGTAGTAAATCCGGAAGAAGTTTTTGACGTCGTCGATCGTGGCAGCGTCAAGATCTTCCATCGATCCGATCGTCGAGTGCGCGTTTGCCGGATTCTTGAAGATCAGTTCATTCATGCGCAGGAAAGCGTTGACGTAAGGCTGATTGTCGTAACGGAGTCGCTTCTCTTCCTGCACGGCGTTGCGTTGATTGTCGAGATTCTCCTGCGTCACCTTCAGCGAACGCATCCGATCGCTCTCCAGCCAGAAAGCAAGCGGCAGATAATTCGACGGCAACGTTTCAAAATAATTTGTGCGTTCGGTGGACGTGGTGCCGTTCATCGTGCCGCCGGCGTTGAAGATGTATTGAAAATGCGCGGCTTTGGGAACGTTTTCGGAGCCCTGAAACATCATGTGTTCAAAGAGGTGCGCAAAACCGGTTCGCCCCTCTTTTTCGTTTCGCGAGCCGACGTCGTAGTAAACAGCGACTGAGACTACTGGGATAGCGCGGTCTGGACTCAACACAACGCGCAGACCGTTAGCCAGAGTAAATTCCTCGATTGGAGTTGGCGGTAATTGAAATCGTTCTGTCACAAAAATTTTTCTCTACCAGAAACAAAGGCGTGCTTTACCGTTCGCGAGGAAGGTAAAGCACTGCTTTGGGGGGAAGGTTGTTAGCCCGCGCGAAATTCAAGCGCCAGCTTCGCGCGCTTCAGATAGTTTTATCGGCAATCATGCCGCGCAGTTCAGCTCGCAGTCGTTCGATTTCGGCGAGCTTCTGTCTGACGCGCTCAAACAATGCCGATTGAGTTTTGATGCCCTCATCGATCAGGAATCCGGCCGCTTCGGCGCGACTTCTGAATACGCCGGCCTGGACCAGAGCTTCGAGCTTTTCCTGCGCTTCAGGCGAAATCTTCACGGCAACAACGTAATCATCCTTTGCCGAGATTGCCTTCTCGATGGTCCTACTGATATCGCGCCCAATTGCACTCAGTGATTCCGGAATACGCGAGGCAATATCACGGACTGACGAAGCGGTTCGATTATGTTCTTCCGCACCGGATTCCGGATAATCGTCACGGAGCATCAAGTCGTCGATTCTTTCCGGCGTCGGGTTTTCTTCCTTGTGATACGGACTGCTCATTCGTACAGACTCCTTTGCAAACTACCGAATTCTAACTGTCCGTCTTTTACGATTGTTTGCCTTTGTAAGTTCATTCTACGGAGCGCGAGAAACACGGTCAAGCAATGGGGTAACAGGCGCCTCCTTGGAGTGCGCCAACTTGTTGGCGCTTTGATATTGCTACTAAAGCGGGGACAAGTCACCGCAGTCCAAGGTGGCGCCCCGAATCAAACTGCATTGCTACCCCTGCCGAGCACAACCTTGCCCGCCCAGTCCGCATCCGTTATATTGCAACTGCGGCGTAAAGTGTACTTAACGTCGTTTGAAGTCTGTAAAACTCGAGGTTCGTAGTGAAAAGAATTCCAGCGTCAGTTGCTCTCGTCCTGCTCATTTTTGCTCTAATACTGCCCGGCTTTGTCATTGCACAATCCACCAATCCCGGTACAAACCCGGCAGGGCGGCGACCGCGAGGCGGACCGACCGCTGCGACCGCAGCCGTCGAGCGAGATTTCAACGAAGCTCTGAGAATGATCGAAGAGCAATACGTCGATGGCAAAAAGTTGAGTTACAACGACGTATTCAAGTCCTCCATCATTGGTATGCTTCGCTCACTCGATCCGCATTCCAATTACTACGACCGCGAAGAGTTTGACGAGCTGAAGACGGACCAGCGTTCCGAATACTTCGGAATCGGAGCCTCGATCCAGAATTATGTTCGTGGCGAACAAGCCGACACCTATATCACCGCCACTTTCGATAGCTCGCCTGCTGCCAAAGCTGGATTGCGTTACGGCGATCGCATCGTAGAAGTTGATGGCGTGGCGATGACCGGCAAATCGTCGCTGGAAGTGCGCGACAAGATTCGCGGCCCGCGTGGCTCGACTGTGAAGTTGACGCTGGAACGCGCCGCCGACAAACGCGTTGAGAGGGTTGACATCGTTCGCGACGCAGTTCCGCAACCTTCGATACCTGACGCGTACATGCTTAAGCCCGGCGTCGGTTATATCGACATGACGCGCGGCTTCAACTACACAACGACCGACGAACTGCTCGATGCGCTCGATCGACTGCACGCAAAGGGAATGACTTCGCTCGTACTCGACCTGCGTAATAATCCCGGCGGGTTTTTGGACCAGGCGATTCACGTTGCAGAAGTCTTTCTACGAAATGGCCAGCTGATTCTGACGCAAAAGGGTCGCAACGGTTATCGCGACAACACGTACGAGTCGCGAAACAATGCTCCCGACATGACGCCGCTCGTGATTCTGATAAATGAGAACACAGCGTCGGCTTCAGAGATCGTGGCTGGAGCAATGCAGGACCACGATCGTGCCTTGATCGTTGGCCAGACCAGCTTTGGCAAGGGTCTCGTGCAGAGCATCATTCCGCTCGAATACGGCGCCGGATTAACGTTGACGTCCGCGAAGTACTACACGCCGTCAGGCCGTCTGATTCAGCGCGATTATTCGAACGGCGGTTTTTACGATTACTACACACACGGAGGGGGAGTCGCTCGCGAACCCAAAGCCGCGCCAGCCAAACCTGCGGGTCCTGAAACGAAAACTGACACGGGTCGTGCGGTGTATGGCGGTGGCGGAATTGCACCTGATGAGAATGTGAACCCGCGCACAGTTAACTTGGCTCAGCGACGTCTTTTGAGTCCGACATTTGCCTTTGCGCGTGAATTGGTGAACGGGCGTGTTCGTGGTTTCGAAGCGAGCCGTATCCCCGGCGGGATCAATTTCCGTCACGACTTGAAGCCGGAAGAATTCAAGGTTACCGACGCGATGTTCAAGGCGTTTCGTGATTTCGCGACTGCTGATCCTAATTTCAAGGTTACAGCAGCTACGATTGATCGATATCGTGCCTTCATCGAACTCGAGCTACGCTTCAACATGGCAACTGCTGCTTACGGACGGGTGATTGCAGACAGAGTATTCATCACCACGAACGATCCTCAGGTTGCCAAAGCAGTAGACGTTTTACCAAAGGCCCGCGACCTCGCGATGGGCTCAAATCAAAGCCGAGCTCAATAAATGCCAATCGGTCTGCGCAGGATCCGCGCAGATCCGCGTCCCTGTTTCAGGCGTAACACAAAGTCTTGCGTCTAAAACCCTTCCTGTGCTACGTTTATCCGCATGAAACGTAACGTACGTCCAACCAAAGGTCTCGTGAACACCGAAGAGCTCGGGCGCGCTGTAAAGCGCCGGCGCGAAGAGCTTGGACTAAGCCTGCGCGACGTTGCGAGTGAAACATCTGTCTCTGCTTCGACGCTTTCACGTATCGAAAACGGAACCGGTAAACCTGACGCAGACAACATTGCGCGTCTCACTGCGTGGCTCGACGTCCCGATGGAAAGAATTCTCAGCGGTCGCGATCCGAAGGCGGAAGAGTCGCAAGCCGTCGTTTATTTTCCACAGGAGCCAACGCCAGAAATCGTCGAAGCTCACCTGCGCGCAGATCGGAATCTCACACCCGAAACGGCGTCGGCGCTGTCGGAGCTGTTTCGCGTTGCTTACACTCAGTTCAGCAAGAGTGGTCCGAAGAAGAAACGTTAGACCATCGCGCTGAATCCGGTATACTTTCCAGGTGCTGCTTGGCGATCTACCTCCAGGTGAAAAGTGGCGAAATTTTGAATTGAAAGCTCTTGGCCTGCGCGACTTCGCCCGCGCCCGCATCGATCAGCCGCTCAATCCTTTCGACCTCGCACGTTTTGCAAATCTAATCGTCATCCGGTTCGATGAAGTTGCGGGCTTGAGTGAGAACGCTCGAGAACACCTGCTCGGAAGCGCGTCTGAGAGCTGGTCAGGCGGGGCTTGTACCCTCCCTAACGGCATGAAATTGGTAATACTCAATCCCACGCACGGCCGTTCGCGGACGAATGCAACGCTGATGGAAGAGATCTGTCACGTGTTTTTGGGCCACCAACCCAACCGCCTCTCGATCGTAACCAGGGACGAACGTGGTAAGGTAATGAACCGCGACTACCGCAAGGCCGACGAAGAAGAGGCGTACGCGGTCGGTGCTGCGGGCTTGGTTCCTTATGCATCATTGAAGAAAATGCTATTGCAGGGGAAGACTTCGCAGGAGATTGGATTACACCTTCATGTTAGCCGTGAGCTGGTTGAGTATCGTATGAAAGTGACCCATCTCTGGCGCGAGTTCAAACATTTAAGAGTTGTCTGATGACTGAGCGATTAAAAGAAGCAGCGCTGGGCCTGTCGACTACGGACAAGCTGCGCATGCTGCTCGATATTACGAAAAAGATCAGCCGTTCCCTCGACCTCCAGGAAGTACTCAACCTGGTGATGGACACGCTTGACTCGCTGATTCCATACGATGCGGCCGGCATCTTTGTCTTGCAGTGTCTCGACCCGGAACTTGTGCCCGAAGGTGAAGAACCCTGTACCTTTAAATCTGAAGCGGTGCGCGGTTACGACATCGATGAGCTCTCCGATCTGCACCTGAAACTCGGCGAGGGCTTTATCGGTAGTGTGGCGCTGAGCGGCGCGCCAATCATTTCTCACGACGTCCGCAGCGATCCGGTTTACATAAACGCTCGCGACCGAACGCGGTCCGAGATGGTGGCGCCGATCATTTCGAACGACGAGGTGATTGGTGTCTTCGATCTCGAAAGCGACGAACTCAATGCTTATTCAGACGACGATCTGGAAGTGCTGATGCTGCTTGCCTCGCAGGTGGCGATCATCATCGAAAAAGTGATGTTGCACGAGCAGTTGATCGAGAAGAAGAGACTGCAGGGTCAGCTAGAGGTTGCACGCCAGGTCCAACTTGAGCTTTTGCCGCCAAGAGATCCGGAGTTGCCGGGTTACGACATCAGTGCCTACAACTTTCCTACCGAGGAGGTTTCGGGCGATTACTACGACTGGGTCAAAATTTATGACGATGAACTCGGGATCGTTATTGCCGACGTGTCTGGCAAGGGCGTGCCGGCGGCGATCCTAATGGCTTTTCTGCGATCCAGTTTGAGAGCTGCAACCCATATCGGGTATGCGCCCAATATTTCCATGGCGAAGGTTAATTACCTGCTGTGGGAATCGATCGAGAGAAATCAGTTCATCACTGCCTTCCACGGGATTTTGGATGCTTCGAACGGACTCCTGGCCTATTCGAATGCTGGTCATAACCCGCCACTGCTCATGAATGCGAATCGCGAATCGCGTTTTATTGAGTATGGTGAACAACCTCTGGGAATGTTTCCGAACACGCGATATCACCAGCATCATTTATCGCTCAAACCTGGTGACGTCCTGGTCCTTTATACTGACGGCGTGACTGAAGCGTCGAACCGGGAAGGAGTAGAATTCGGACGCGACCGTCTCGCAGAAGCAGTGAAGGAGAACTACGATCGCCCTGCGCGCGAATTGATTGCCAGTCTGGAGATGGCTGTTTTGAAGTGGACCGGCAATGCGGGAGCTACCGACGACGTAACCTTCTTCATCATCAAAGCCCTGAAAGATAAAACATAAAAAACTGTAGGGGCGGCCCTCCGTCGCCGCCCCTGCGCGGAATTCGACACAGGGGCGGCCACGGAGAGCCGCCCCTACAGTACGCTCCGTGGAATTAAATATATTGCTGAAACGAAACGCGGGAGACGTTTCCATCTCCCGCGTTGCCATTCGTCAAACTATTTGTGATGCTAGTGTGCGGTCAGCGAGCAGTGGGCGTGATCTCCGCCCGGTGCGAGTGGTGCACGATAGTCGCCAAAGTGAAACTCAGCTTCCGCCTCCGACAATGCATAAACATCAAAACCGTATGCATCGAGGTAGTCTGCCAAATCATCGGGGGAAAGCAGATAGACGGCAGGCGAGTGGCCTGCTTCAACACGAATTTCCAGCAGGCGCTCGATTACTTCAAGTGGTGCAAAGCAGCTCACAGGATCTCTGTATGTTGCCATGGTTCCAGCGCCTTTCTTTTCAATTTCGTAGCACGGTCCAATTTTTCGGCTCTCGTGCTTTCACAGAACGAACTGTTTGATGTACGCAAATTCAAAGTAGTTTGTTCTTCCTGAACATTTATTCATTAGCCAAACTTGTCACTGACTTTGACGCACGACGTAGCTAAAAAGTTCCAAAATGAGCAGCGAACAACCAAATACCTCAACCACTCAACCACCGTCGCCACCTCCACCAAACTTCATCGCCGTGTTGCGAGAAATGCTGCGGGCCTCAGACAAAGTGAGCGATCTCATCTTCAGCCCGGGCCGGCCGCCGCAGATCGAATTAGCAGGGAAACTGGTCCCGGTTCGCATCGCCGGTCTGGAGAAGTTGACGCCGGCCCACACGGCGGGAATTGCCAAACTGATTATCGGCAATCAGCCGACACCGCTCGAGAGTCTCGAAAAGACCGGTTCTGCCGACCTGTCGTTCAGCGCTCCAGGTGATGCGCGTTTTCGCGTCAATATCTTCAAGCAACGCGGCACGCACGCCATCGTTATGCGTGTTATCCCGATGCGACCTCCGCGGTTCAGTGACTTCAATCTGCCTGAACAACTGAAAGAGGTAGTAGACATCAAGAACGGTATCGTGCTCGTTACTGGACCAACCGGCAGCGGTAAGAGTTCGACACTCGCAGCAATCATCGATCTGATCAATGAAACCCACTACTACCACATCGTGACGATCGAGGATCCGATCGAGTTTCTGCACACGCACAAGAACTCGACGATTCACCAACGTGAGTTGCACTCCGACACGCCAAGCTTTGCAATTGCACTGCGCGCAGCACTGCGGCAGGCGCCAAAAGTGATCCTCGTGGGTGAAATGCGCGACCGTGAAACTATCGAGGTCGCTCTCGAAGCGGCTGAAACGGGCCACCTTGTGTTGTCGACCTTGCACACTATCGACGCGTCGAAGACAGTCGACCGCATCATCGGCGTCTTCCCCAAGAACGAAGAGAAAGTGATCAGGACGCGTATTGCGCAGTCGTTTCGCTTCATCATTTCCCAACGATTGATTCCGTTGTCAGACGGGAAGGGGAGAGTGGCGGCGATTGAGATTCTCAAATCGACAATGCGCACGCGTGAATATATTGAGAAGGGCGAGTCGGAAGGGAAGTCGCTGATCGACGCGATGGAACAGGGGGATCAGGAGGGAATGCAGACTTTTGACACCGTGATCGAGCATTTCATCAGAGACGGTGTCGTAAGCATTGAAACAGCCTTGCCGTACGCGACAAATCAAAACAATCTGTTGCTGAAGATTGCAGACCTGAAGGGCGCGCCACCGCCACAGCCTTCTGCGGCACCCGCGCGAGATGAAACCTCGATGCTGGATCTAATCGAACCGTAAACTTCTCCCTTACAGGCGCAAAGGCGCAAAGAAAAACTAAGAAAAACCTTTGCGCCTTTGCGGCTTGCGGGAGAAATTCTTCCTGTTTTGCTATTATCGGCTTCGTAGTTATGTTCTTGAAGGTTCAAAAGGTCCTTCTGGGCCTTCTATTTCTGGCAGCCTTCTCCCCAACGACAGCCTACGCCGACGATGAAATTCGCATCGACTTGCCTGCCGGCGGCCAGCTAAAGGTTCGCAATGATTTTGGCAATATCAGCGCCGAGGTCTGGAACAATAGCTACCTGGCTGTTTCGGCCAGCATTGGTGGCGATGGTTCTCAGCGACTTAGCCGTTCGCCGATAATCATCGACAACCGCGGGTCGTTACTAACGATCTCGGTCGTGCGACGGCCTATCGATCCGGTAGTGCCGATTCATCTCAAAATCAAAGTTCCTGAAAATGCTGACATCGCCGCGCGGTCTCTGCGAGGTACGATCAAGTCGACGCTCGGTGGGACGCCAACGATAGAAAGTCAGCCTTTTCAAACGCGGGTCGGGGATGGCAGCAGGAAAATCGATTTACAGACCGATAGCGGTGAAATTCTTTTGGCATACGCGTCGGTTTCTGACCCTACCAGCAACTCTACTCCGAAGCCACCCGAACTAATCGGCGCCAACGATCCGAAACGCCCCGCCGGAACGCCTGCAGATCCAAGCGTCGGCGGGGACATTACTGAAGGCGACGTCATACGCGTCGATTCGCAACTGGTCACACTCAACATCAGCGTTATCGATCGAGGCACCAACCGTGGCGTCGTTGGCCTGGGCCAATCGGATTTCAAACTATTCGAAGACGGTGACGAGCAGCGGGTCGTGCAGTTTGAATCCTCCTCGGCTCCATTCGATCTGATTCTCTTGATCGATCTGTCGGGATCGACAAGGGAAGTTGTAAAACTCATTCGTGCTGCGGCGCTGCGTTTTGTCGCAGCGGCAAGACCTGCGGATCGTATAGGCGTAATCACTTTTGCAGGTGAAGCGACAGTCATCTCACCTTTGACTGCAGATCGCGAAGTGCTGCGCCAACGAATCGAAACCATCGACACCGCTCGCGGCGATACAAAGCTCTACGACGCAACCAATTTTGCGATGGACGAGGTGTTGAAGGAGTCGAAGAAATTAAGACGGTCGGCAATCGTACTGATGAGCGATGGTCTTGATGGAACACTTCCCGGTATTAGCGGGCAACAGGGTTCGCGGCGCAGTTATCAGGAAACACTGCGAAACATTCAGGAGTTTGACGGTGTCCTGTATACCTTGTGGCTGAACACTGAGTATGAAGCCATGAGCCCGCTCGACACTCAGCCTGAAGCGTTTGATGCCGGTCACGATCGCATGAAGGAAATGGCTGATGCGGGTGGCGGTGTTTTTTACGAGGTCGAGCGACTGACGGATCTCGCCGGTGCTTACGAGCAAGTCGTGGCAGATCTGGGAACGATGTACAGTTTGGCGTATCGCCCGTCAAACAGTACGCGTGATGGACGTTGGCGAGCGATTAAGATCAAAGTCGATCGCACTAATGCAGTGCCGCGCGGCAAACGTGGTTACTATGCGAACTAGCCGCATGAAAAAGTTTCTCGCGCAGCGGCGCAACGACGCAACGACATTTTCGTTGTCTTCCGTTGCGCCGTTGCGCCGCTGCGTGAGGCTGGCTTTGTTTGCGCTTCTCTCCGCCACGAGTATCGTTGCACAAGATCCAGTCGAAACGATCCGCATCGATTCAGATCTCGTTGACTTAAAAGTTAGTGTGCTCGGATTTGCTCCCAATAACCCGCCGCCGTTACTCGAGCCGAGGGACTTCCTCGTTCTCGAAGACGGCGTGCCGCAGGAGATCACCTTCTTCGCTGCGGCCGACACGCCCTTCGATCTCGTTCTGCTACTCGACCTATCCGGTTCCAATTCAAAAAACCTGAAGATGATTCGAAACTCCGCAAAAAGATTTGTGGATGCCGCGCGCGACGTGGATCGAATCGCGCTCGTGACTTTCACCGATCAGCCGGCGCTCTATTCGACGTTCAGCTTGGACCGTAAGAAATTGAAAAAAACGATCGACGATATGGACGAAGCCGTCGGTGGCACGAACTTCTGGGACTCGATGGATTGGGTTCTCCACGACCTGATCACGCAGGGAACAGGCTTGCGCCGGAGCGCGATCGTGGTAATGACTGACGGAGTTGATAACGCGATTCCGGGTGTTGCAGGGCCAGGATCGAGACTGCCTTTTGAAGGATTACTGGAGCGAATCAGAAACTCTGAGAGCATTGTTTTTCCGATTTACCTCGATACTGAAGAAGAGAACGTGAAGCGCTATCACGTTCCGCGCGAAGCCTATGCGCGGGCACGCGAACAGCTCGGTCAGATCGCAAATGTTTGCGGCACGCCTATGTACAAAGCTGCGCGTTTGAGTGATCTCGACGTAGTTTATGCGCAGGTAGTGCGCGATCTCAGCACGGTCTACAGCATCGGCTACCGACCGACGAATAGATCGCTTGATGGAAAATGGCGCGCGCTCGAGGTTCTACTCACCAAACGAGCAGACCTTTTTGCCCGCACTAAACGAGGCTATTACGCGAAACTTCGATCCTAACTTTGGAGTGCGGCGGCCTCGCGCCGCTTTGTTATCGATCGCGCTGATCGAGACAAAAGCGGCGCCAGGCCGCCGCACTCTAAAGTGGTGCTCAACTCAAAGCTTGTAAATGTCTGTGAGGCGACTATAATGCTCAGGAGACTAGCGCCCGCCCCACAATTCTTGGATTCCGAATCGGAGGGTATTTCCATGCGAAAAACTTCCAGCCTCCTGGTATCGTTCACTGTTTCCCTATCCCTCATCGTTTGTTGTGCGATTGTCGGCTTTGCTCAAAATCGAGAAAAGTTCGTGATTTCTGCCAAGGCAGGGGGGATCAACGCCATTACCGGCGAGGCGAGCGTTCATGCCCGTGGTGAATCTGATTGGCAGCAACTATTGATTACCGACGATTTGGAAGCCGGCGACCGCGTACGAACGGCGTATGACGGGCGCGTAGAAATTCTCCTCAATCCGGGCTCTTACATGCGTCTGGGCGGCGATTCTGAGGTCGAACTCTCAAACAATAGTCTCGAGAATTTGGAAGTTCGTCTGTTGCGAGGAACTGCGATTGTTGAAGCTGCCGGCGCTGATGATCTCGACCTGAACATCAACATCAGCACGCCGCATACTAAGCTGGCGATCGTGAGACAGGGTCTTTACCGGCTGAATGTCGTGCCCGAGAACGCCACGGAACTGATCGTTCGAAAAGGTCGCGTCATTCTCAGCGATTCACACACAAAGGTGAAAGGCGGAAATAAAGTAGTTTTCAACGCCACCAACGTGTCAGTCGCGAAACTCACCAAAGAAGAGAAGAAGGTTAAGGACGCGGAAGAGGTAGACGTTTGGAGTAAAGAGCGAGCAAAAATGCTGGCGAAAGCCAACAGCCGCATAAATGACCGGATGCTCAATTCCGCTTTCGCTACTTTTAACGATTTCGATCCGTTTTCACACCGCCGTCTGGGATTTTGGTTCTACAACTCCAGTTCGCGCTGTTACACGTTCCTGCCGTTCTACTACGGTTTCGGATCGCCATATGGCTCGTCGTACAACACGACCATATACTATCCACCGGCTTACTCTCAGCCACGATATCCGAATACAAATACCAATGGTGGTAATCAGCCACAAACGGGTTCGACCGGTCATCCGCGATATCCGTCAGGCGGTGGATCTGGTGGATCGGGAGGCGGCCATAGCTATCCGTCAGGTAGTAGCGGGGGAAGCCGTCCTACGCCAGCTCCGAGTATAGCTCGCCCCGACGGTGGGTTTGGTGGTGGTCGAGAGCGGATGCCGGATAGGCAAGGCGGGATGCAACGGCAGGTCACCCCTGCGCGACCAGACCAATAAAGGCCGAAAGAGTTAGCCACGAAAGGTACAGAAAGCACAAAGTCAGCGAAGGCTACTTTGTGCTTTTTGTGTTTGTCCGTGACTTAGTTCCTCTAACTCTTCGTTGATAAGGGTTCTTATCTCAGGGGGCTTTAATCCAGCGAGGATCAATTGTGTAAGAGCCGTCCTCAATTGCGCACGCAGGCGTTCGTCGGGCTTTTCTTTGAGGGTTTGGGAGATCACAACCGCACCGGAGCCGTGGCGTACACGAATCAAACCCTCTTTTTGCAGGCGGCGATAGGCAAAGGCGACGGTGTTGAGGTTCACACCGAGGTCCGAGGCCACCTGTCTGACAGGCGGCAGCAGCGTCCCAGCCGCCAGCTCGCCACGCGCAATCAGAGTCTTAATCTCGTCCACAAGCTGCTGGTAAAGCGGTCTTGCATCTCTTTCATCAACCGTAACAAACATATTGTCTAGTGATTGTATACACTAGACAATTTGCGGCTGTCCAGCCTCATCTTGTTAATCTTGTAAATCCTGTCTCCCTGATACGCTTCCCCAACACGACCGCCGATTCCACCACGCTATCGAGCCTCGACGAAGTCACCGTATCGCCAACCACAAAAAGATTAGGCAAAGACGTTTTATGAGACTGAATTGATTGCCCCTCGATCCCCAGCACCATTCCGAGTTTTCGACGAGTCTGATCGTAGTAAGTACGCGGATTGGCCGTTTCAATGATTTCAATATCACCGCCCAGTTCCGGGACCGCCATGTGTACGCGCTTCCAGAACTGCTCAAGCGCCGCCAGATCCCATTCGTCGTAGTCTTCCTCACTCGACTGGTACGTGAACCATGCATCGATCTCCGTTTCAGTCGTAAAGGTGACCGGATGTTTCACTGCCGCAGGATCGGATACAGCCATCGTGAACTTCCCCTCGCTATCCTCCACGCGCATGCGCAGGGCTGGCAGGCGCGTGACCGCGGCCTCTTCCATCACGGCATAGATAACGTAAACGCCTGTGCCCTGGAGTGTATTCAGTTGTTTCTTGATTTCAGGTGGCGTGCGGTTTAGGCCAACGAGTTTTCCATACGTGTCCCAGATCGTGAGATTGCTGACGATCGCCTTCTTCGCAAAAACTCTTTCCCCGCTTAGTAGATCAACTCCTATAGCGCGTCCAGATTCGTCGTAAGCAAGACGCAGCACGGGAGTATCCAAACGCACTTTACCGCCACTCAACTTGATTGACTCAGCCAGTCGCTCAGCCACACTAGCTGGGCCGCCAACAATCGAGTAGAGATCAGCGGTAGATTCCCGAATATCGGATCCATCAAGGCGACGCAATATGTAAGGAGATTGCAGCAGCGATACTTCCGGAACGGGAACTGGCAACTCGGAGAAGAGTCTCTCGTAAATCCCATCAGGACCGAAGGAAGTGTACAGTCCGAATCCCGGCTCGAAGTCGTATCCTGAGAACTCGACACGCGCAATACAACCGCCAACCTGCGACTGTCGTTCGAGCAAACAGACACTCAGGCCGCGAGCAGACAACAACGCCGCCACGGTCAGTCCGCCAATACCGCCTCCGACAACGACGACGTCGTACCCGTTCATCCGGCTTTACTTGAGAATGTCTTTATCGACGAAAGCTCCCAACACGATGAGAACTGACTGAATGCCATTGAAGACGAGGTGGATAATGAATGCCGGAAGCACCTTGCCTGACACTGCGCGAGTCACGGTCAGTGTGATGCTCAGCAGCGTGATCACTGCAATTACTGCGACATTGTTCCGGTATTGAAAGACGTGCACGCCTGCAAACAAAAGCGACACGACCCCGATTGCGACTGCGACCCCTGCGGCCTTTTCGAGCGCCTTGTAAAGCAGGCCCCTGTAAACCAATTCTTCAACCAGCGGTGCGGTTACAACGGCCACCAGAGCAGTCGCAAAACGCGTGTAGACCGAACTCTCGATCATCAGGTCGAGATCGGTCTTGCGTTCGCCATAAAACATCGTGATCGCGAAGGCGAGACTAAAAAGTACGATCGCCACCACGATGCTCAGCATGGTAGTCATTGCGGGACTGGAGTTTTTTGGCCAGTCGAAATCGATATTCGTCCAGAATGGACGCCGGCCTCCGTAAGAGACAACCACCCACACCAGCACTAACGTGAGCATGTGTGTCGGAAGAATTGCCGCCACGGAAAAAAAGATCAGCATCTTGTCCGATGCCAGCGCTTCCGCTGAAGGGGCACCGACTTTGACGATCCGGTAGACCATGTAGGGAAGCACATAAATAATAGGAACGAATAGGAGCAGGAGTACGCTTACGACCCACGAGGCTATTGCGATCCCAACGTCGATCCATGCCGTCCACCATTCTTTTTTCGGAGTTGCCTGAAGTGGCGCGCCCGCGGGTACTGCCGGCGGCTCTGCGTGCTCTTCAGGTAGCGGCGTTATTTGTTGGGAAGGTTCTTCGGTGAACACTCAGATGAGTTTACCTAAAACGAGCTTCTTCATCCACAGATTACACAGATTCCACTGAAAAAGAATCTGTGTAATCTGTGGATCAAACCGCCGGGTAGTCAATCTCCAGCATTGGTGCCCCCACTCGCGGTGCTGCCAGCATTAGTCCGATGATCGTCTTGGCGTCCTGAATCTCACCGCTCGTGATCATCTCGAGCGCTTCGGCAATGGGCAAACGCACGATGTCGAGAATCTCGTCGTCGTCGAGACGCTGTTTTCCTTCCGAAAGTTCGGTTGCGAGAAAGACCCACATCTTTTCTTCGAGAAAGCCTGGCGACACAAAAAACTCCGATAGTTTCTCGAGTCTTTCGGCCACGAGTCCGAGTTCCTCTTCCAGTTCGCGCGCCGCGCCCACTTCGGGTCGTTCACGGTCCGCGAGCGTGCCTGCGGGGAGTTCCAATAGGTAACGAACTGCCGGGTGACGATATTGCCTGACAAGAACAACAGTGCCGTCGTCGTGAACAGGAATTATCACCGCACTACCCGAATGATGGACCACTTCACGTTTGTAAGTTTGTTCGCCTTCGCTCACAGTGTCGACGGTGACGTTGAATACACGGCCTTCAAATACCTTTTCACTGCTGATTATCTTCGGCAATTCCTTATGTGGCGTGCTCATGATTCTCCTAACTTAGCTGGGATCAGCGGTCGCATCTCGCCGGCGAGGTAAAGCGATCCGGCAATGCAAATGAGACCTTCCGCGGGTGTATTCGTGATTGCGATTTGCAGGGCCTCAGCGCTCGACTCACTCGGCAAAACTTTTCCTCTCGCGAAGCGAGCGGCAATTGCTTGTAGCGTGTCAATCGATGCACTGCGCGGATTATCGATCGTAGTCAGAATCAGCGTATCTGCGACTGGAAACAAAATCTCGCCCATTTGCTCCAGTTGCTTATCACGCATTGCGCCAAAAACCAACGTCAGCGGTCGCGTTGCGAACTCGTCCAGATACGCTCGCAACGATTGGGCGCCGGCGGAATTGTGTGCGCCGTCGATCAGGAATGACGGTTTGTTGGGAATGAACTCGAGTCTGGCGGGGTGTTGAGCGGCGTTGAGTCCGTCGACTATTGCGGAGCGTGAGATTCTCAGTAACTCAGCCAGGCCAATTGCGACTGCGGCGTTGTCGAGCTGATGTCGTCCACGTAACCCGAGGACGATGTCGTCATCTACCGGGGATTCGCTGGCGAGAATCGGTGTAACGCCGACTTGTTCGCAACGCCTCAGTAACACGTCGAGTGCCGCAGGTTCAGGCTGTCTTGCCACGACGGCGCGCACGCCTGGTCGAATGATGGCGGCTTTTTCGGCGGCGATGCTCTCGATCGTGTGGCCAAGATATTCTTCATGATCGAAACTGATCGATGTGATGCCGACGATACTTGCGTTTGCAGCGGTTGTTGAATCGAGCCGCCCGCCCAGTCCTGTTTCGAGGATGGCGAGTTCGACGCGAGCGTTCCGGAAGGCCAGTAGTGCAATCGCAGTTATCTGCTCGAAGAAGGTCGGCAGCGCCTCGAGTTGCTTCTCGGTGACGAGTTGTTCCGAAACATCGCGCACTACGGTTGCGCAGGCCGCAAAATCTTCAGGTGTAATTTCAACACCCGAAACCTTTATTCGTTCGGTGATGGAAACGAGGTGAGGCGAAGTGTAAAGTCCGCACTTAATACGGGCCGCGTGACAAATTGAATCCAGCATCACCGCTGTCGAACCTTTGCCATTTGTGCCGGCGATCTGGACTGAGGGGAACGAGCGTTCGGGATTATCGAGAGCCGCGAGCAGCGACTCGGTATTTCGCAGGCCGAGTTTGATGGCCAGAGTCTCGTGTCCGAGGCCCAGAAGATATTTAACTGCCGCCTGGAAATTCATAGAGTTTTCACGCAAAGGCGCAAAGAAAAACGGAAGCACGCAAAGCTCATCATAATTCTTCTCTGCGTCTTACGTCTTTGCCTTTGTGTCTTTGCGTGAAACTACTTTCTTGAAGCGGCGCGACGGGCTCGTTCGATATCGGATTCGCCGTGGATCTCAGGGTTCATCATGAAACTCAAGAGCTTCGTGATGTAACCGCGCAGCTCACGACGATCGACAATCGCATCGATCATCCCGTGGTCGAGAAGGAATTCGGATTTTTGAAAGTCTTTCGGTAGTTTTTGACGAATGGTCTGTTCGATAACGCGTGGGCCGGCAAAGCCGATGAGGGCTTTTGGCTCGGCGATGATCACATCGCCAAGCATCGCGAAACTCGCGGTGACGCCACCCGTAGTCGGATCGGTCAAAATAGAAATGAAAGGCAAACGTGCTTCATCGAGTGCTGCGAGTGCCGCAGAGATCTTTGCCATCTGCATCAGCGAGAGCGTGCCTTCCTGCATGCGTGCGCCTCCGGAAGCAGAGAAGATCACCACTGCGCTGTGCTCCTTCATCGCCCGCTCGATTACGCGGGTGACTTTTTCGCCAACAGCCGAACCCATAGATCCACCGATAAAGGTCATATCCATCGCAGCGGCAAGCACTGGATGATCGCCCACGGTTCCACGCCCGTTGATAACTGCTTCGGGCAGACCGGAAGAATCTTTTGCCTGTTCGAGTCGTTCTGAATAAGGTTTGCTGTCGACAAACTCGAGCGGGTCGATCGAGATTACTTCGGCGTCGAGTTCTTCAAACTTGCCGTCATCAAAAAGCAATCGCAAACGTTCGCGCGCGCCGATGCGAAAGTGGTGGCCGCAGTTCTTACACACTTGCTGACCATCGTCGAGCTCACCTTTGAACAGGTGGGCTTCACACCCTTCGCATTTAACGAAGACGTTTTCAGTCTTCACTACGCGTTCTTCGGGTGGGACGGCCTCGATGCGTTTTGTTTTCTTACTGAACCAGGCCATAGGATGCGGGGAAGGTTAACACAAATCCACAGATTACGCAGATTTCCAGACCGGTCTGTGTAATCTGTGGACTCAGAATTCGATGCCCTGTTGCGCGCGAATGCCCGCGTTGAAAGGATGTTTGATCTCGGTCATTTCAGTCACGAGATCGGCAGCTTCTATCAACTCGGGTGGCGCATCTCTTCCAGTCACGACAATATGCAAAGCCGGTTGCGCCGCGCGAATAGTTCGCAGTTCTTCCAATACTTCCTCAATCGGCAGCATCTTGTAACTCAGGACATAAACGAGTTCGTCAAAAACCAACATGTCGTAGTCACCGGAACGCAGTTTCTCGACGCAGAGTGCCCACGTTTCGCGAGCGGTCTTGATGTCCTGGTCGGGGTTCTTGGTGTCCCACGTAAAACCATCGCCCATCGTGTGAACTTCAATGCCGAGTTTTTCCGCGGCGACATGTTCGCCGTAACGATCGTTGCGCGACTTCATAAACTGGACCATGCAGCACTTCAGACCGCGTCCGGCGGCACGCATCATTAAGCCGAGGGCGCAGGTCGTTTTGCCTTTGCCGTTACCTGTATGGACCATCAGCAGCCCGCGCGTGTTCTCCTGATAATCCTCGCGGCGCCACTTATATTTCTTTTCTTTTTGAGACATAGATCCGGATTGCCAATTTCCGATTGCCGATTGCCAATTCAACTTAGTATTGGGCTCAACAAATCGGCAATTGGCAATTGGAAATTGGCAATCAAATCTGTGCCTTTTGTGGCTTACCGTTCGATTAACGCGTCTTCGGTGATGTCGCGCGCACCGTTGGCGCGCTTCACTGCATCCTGCAAGAGTCCGACGATCGTAGTTTCTGCTTCTTCCCACGAGCCGCGCAGTGTGCAGCCCGCTGCGTTGCGATGGCCACCGCCGCCAAACTTCTCCGCGACCTTGGCCACGTTGACGTCGCCTTTCGATCTCAGACTGGTGCGATAAATGCCCGGCTCACACTCTTTGAGCAACGCAACCGCTTCGACTTCGCCTACCGTCAACGGATAGTTCACAAACCCATCCGCATCTTCGTCCGAAGCCTGGGCCTGTTTCTGCATCTCGATTGACTGGCGCATACACGCGACTCGTCCCGTGTCGTCCCTTCGCGCCGTAGACATTATTGCGCCCATCAACTGAATACGGCTCCATGGATAACTCGCAAACACGGCTTCAGCCGTCTTCGCGGGCTTCACACCCGTTCGCACGAGCTCTGAAGCGACTTTGAACGTGCGCTCTGTTGTGTTCGAGTAATGAAACGATCCGGTGTCGGTTATCAGCGCGGTGTAGACGCACTCTGCGATCTCTTTGGTAACTCGCACCCCGGTGGCTTTGCAGAGGTTGTAGATCATCTCGCCGACTGCAGACGCAGTCGAATCGATCCAATTGATACTACCGAAGAGGGCTGTCGTGGAATGGTGATCGATGTTAACTACAAACTGCTTTTCGAGATCGGCGAGGCCCGGCCTGGTAATGTCGGAACACTCGATCACAAACACTGCGTGATAGCCAGGATCGACAGCCGGAGTGACGCGTACATCATTGGCGCCAGGAAGTTGTTGATAAGCGTGTGGCACTGGATCGCGCATGATGACCTCGACGTCTTTATCGAGAGCGCGCAATAACCAGTAAAGACCAAGTGACGATCCCAAACTGTCACCGTCGGGACGAATGTGCGAGGTGATCGCAAAACGACGCTTTGCCTCGATCAGCTCGACTACTTGACTAAGCATAATCCTTCAAATTGCGGGTCTAACTACCACTTTCCTTTCCTTGGCTTTCCCATTCTCGTTCGATCTCCTGTAGCAGTTGATCGACGCGTTCGCCTTCTTCCTCAACGCGGTCGCGGACAAAGTGAATCTCGGGTGTGCGCGGGAGATTCAAGGAGAGGCCGAGTTGCTTTCTCACGTAAGGCGCCGCGTGCTTCAAAGCCGCGAGTGCCTCCTTGTGCTCGTTTTCGTCACCTGCCACTGTGACGTAAACGCGTGCAGCACGTTTATCAGCCGATAACCGAACGTCAGTTACCGTCACCATCGTTAATCGTGGGTCTTCCAGTTCGTAACCGACGATCTGAGCAATCTCTTCCCTCAGCGTATCTGCGGTTCTTTCCTTACGACGCATAATCCCGCCGTTTCGATTAAAGCTCAGTCGCTGCTACGCGCTCGACAATGTACGCCTCAATCTGGTCACCAACTTTAACGTCGTTGAAGTTTTCCAGACTGATACCACACTCGAAGCCTTCGCGAACTTCTGACACGTCATCCTTAAATCGTCGCAATGACGCAATGTTGCCTTCCCAACTCACCACGCCGTCGCGAATCAGTCGCGCCTTAGCGTTGCGACGTATTAGACCGTCGATAACCATGCATCCGGCCACTGTGCCTGCGCGCGGAACGCGGAACACTTCTCTGACCGCAGCCTTGCCGAGGATCTTCTCCTTCTCGATTGCCTCGAGCATGCCGATCATTGCGGCGCGAATTTCTTCCTCAACCTTGTAAATGATCGAGTGGAGACGAATGTCGACCGATTCCTGTTTGGCGACGTCGGCGGCGCGTGCTTCGGGTCGCACGTTGAAGCCGATGATCACAACTGCCGACGAAGACGATCCCGCCTGGGTCGCAGAACCGAGCAAAACGTCAGACTCGGTGATTGCACCCACACCGGATCGAATCACTTTTACTTTCACGCGATCGGTGGAGAGTTTTTGAAGTGTTGACTTCAACACCTCGACTGAACCCTGCACGTCGGCCTTGATGATGACGAGCAGTTCCTTGACTTCACTCTCACCCAACGCTTCGATACCGCGTTTGGTCGTTTGCAGCAGCGTCGCCTGGCGGCTCAACATCTGGCGATGCTGTGATATCGATTGGGCTTTAGTGATATCCGAAACTACCTGCAGGCTCTCACCGGCTTGCGGAACGCCCTGCAGCCCAAGCACTTCCACAGGTGTTGCCGGCCCGGCTTCAGTGATCGGCTCACCGCGATCGTTGAACATCGCACGAACCTTGCCGGAAATCTGTCCCACAATGAACGGCTCGTGAATCTTGAGCGTGCCCTGTTGGACCAGTACAGTCGCCACAGCGCCGCGACCACGATCGAGTTTCGCTTCAAGCACGACTCCCGATGCCAACCGCGTCGGGCTGGCGCGAAGGTTCAAGATATCCGACGTCAATAGGATCGTTTCGAGAAGTGTTTCGAGATTCTGTCGCTTCTTCGCAGACACCTGGACCATTTCAGTTTCGCCGCCCCAATCGAGCGGTGAAAGACCCTGCTGCGACAGTTCCTGTCTTACGCGATCCGGATTGGCGTCGGGCTTGTCGACCTTGTTGATGGCGACAATGATAGGAACACCTGCCGCCCGGGAGTGCTCGATTGCCTCAATCGTCTGTGGCATCACGCCGTCGTCGGCAGCCACAACAAGCACGACGATGTCGGTCGCTTTCGCACCGCGTGCGCGCATCATTGTAAATGCCTCGTGACCGGGTGTATCGAGAAACACGACGCGACGAGTTTCACCAGGATTATCGGGATTCGGCACCTGCACGCTGTACGCGCCGATGTGTTGCGTGATGCCGCCTGCTTCGCCGCCCGCAACGTCAGTGGTGCGAATGGCGTCAAGCAACGACGTCTTACCGTGATCGACGTGGCCCATGACGGTGACCACTGGAGCGCGCGGCAACTCAACGTCGTCCGCGTCTGCTGCGATCAGTTCCTCAAACTCTTCTTCCGCGACCATTTCTTCAAACGGCACGAACGAGACGTCGTAACCAAAACGTTTTCCAAGGTCGGCGGCAACGTCGTCCATGAGCGGTTGATTGATGGTTGCAAAAACGCCGCGCTGCAACAGGAGTGTCACGACGTCCTTCGGCTTGATTCCGAGTTTCTCTGCAAACTCCTTAACTGTAGAGCCTTCGATCAAACGAACTGACTTGAGTTCACCTGAGCCGGGAACTTCGAGTCGACCGGCAATGCGGTCTTCAAGAGACAACGCCTTTGGTGGCGGAATGAAATCGCCCTTATCGAACCTTCCAGCCTTGCCCTCAATCTTTCGACCTCCACGCGGACTGCTGCGTCGTGAACGACGGCGTCCGGCATCCGGTGGCGGAATGTACGTAGTTTGCGGCGTCGCGGTCTCGCCGGGTGTTCCAAGACGCTCTGCTCGGGGAAGAGATGGCCGCTCGCGGAGTCGGCTGTTGCGATCAGGTCGATCAGGCGTGCGTTCCCGTTCCCTTTGTGGCGCGACCGGCGGTGGTGCCGGCGCAGGAGCACGTTCTCCGGGCCGGATACCGGCGTTCAATGCCGCTGCTGTCGGCCTCAAAACTCTTACCTGTCTCGAAGGTGGTAGCGGCGCAGGTGGAGGAGGTGCAAGCGACGGAGTAACTCTCGCTTCAGCGCCATTTGTGGGGGCCACAACTTCCGGCGCAGTGATCACTTCTTCAACAATTGGCTCTTCGTCGATGGCCGGCAGTTCAACCTCGAGTGGCGGCGCGACTTCCTCAATTACCGGAGCTTCCGCACGCGCAGCCGGAGCGAGCTTCTTCACGAGCCTTGTGACAGGTGGCTTCGCTGCAGGTGCTGCGGGCGATGCGGCTGGCGTCTCGAGTGGTTCGGCCGCGACTGGAACCGGCGCTGCTTCGAGTGGTTCAGGTTCGTGAACCTCCGACTCCAGCTCAGCTACTGGTGCTTCCGGAGTCGGCAGCACTGCGCGCTTAACGACTTTGACAGCGCGCTTGACGGTCGTTTCCTTCTTGGGGAAGTACTTGTTCCGGATCTTCTCAGCCAGCTCTTTCGAGACTGAGTTCGATGGAACGCTGACGTCGACGCCCTCACGACGCACTTCTTCGATGAGTCGTTTCGTGTCGAGCTTTAATTCTTTGGCGAGATCGTAAATACGAACTTTAGAGGAAACTGTCATGCACTCCTTCTCGACGCTTCTTGCTGCGTCTTAGCCGACCTAAGTGATTGGGAACCGCAGGCCCAACCACCTAAGCGTCGATCAGAAGTTCAACGCCTGACAGTAGGGGCGAAGCGGGCAACACAAACGGCCCAAAGCGAGCGCATTTGCGTTGTTACTATTTGGCTGCATCAGTGGTTCTCATCATCGTCCACGCTCCCGCCTGATGCAGCCTCTTCCGAAACTGCGGGAGTCGATTCTTCTGCTTCTTCAGCCCAGGCCTCGGAAGCGAGTTCTTCATCTTCTGCCAAAACTTCCTTCGCCGTTTCCTCGATGTGTTCGAAGGCTTCGACGCCTGAAGAAGTTATGTCAGGAGATGGTGTTATTGTGTCCGGTCGCAAGTCACGACCTGCTTCCTGCAAAGCAATCTCATCTGCTGGAATCGGTTCAGCTTCAGTCAGCGAGACTGGGTCAGCCGATCCCCAGGCATTGATTTCCGATTCGGCCTGGAAAGGAACACCGTTCTCGACCGCTTCGTCGTAGCCTTCAGCGGTGCTCTCGGCAGACGGTTGCACTTCCTCGTCAATCGACTCGTCAAACTCAGCCGAGACTGCGTGCTGCTCTTCCACTGTTTCCCCTGCGCCTTCACCAAGACTGCGATCGCGCAACGCAATAACTGCCCGAGCGGCTTCGAGGATCACATCCGCTTCGTCCAAACTCAGATCGAGGAACTCGACCAGGTCGTCGACGGTAGTTTGGGCAAGTGCATCGATGTCGTTAATCCCGTGCTCGGCGAGTGCCTCAGCCTGTTGTGCCGTTACACCTTCGATTACTGAAAGCGGAACTGCTTCGCCGGAAGCAATAAGTGCACCCATCTGTTCGGTGACTTCGCGCTTGATCTCTTCCTCACTGCGAATGTCGATGTTCCAACCGACGAGCTTGGTAGCAAGGCGAACGTTTTGCCCGCGTTTGCCGATTGCCAGCGAGAGTTGGTCTTCGTTAACGATGACCTCCATCTGGCGGTTTTCGATGTCGGTGATTCGGACCTGATTAACTTTCGCAGGAGATAACGCGTTGGCGGCAAATACTGAAGGTTCGTCGGACCACTCTATGATGTCGATCTTTTCGCCGCGCAACTCGCGGATGATCGCCTGCACGCGTGAACCCTTCATACCGACGCAGGCGCCGACAGGATCTACGTCACGTTCATTCGACATGACGGCGATCTTGGCGCGCTCGCCGGGTTCGCGAACAGCCGATTTGATCACGACCGTGCCGTCGTAGATTTCCGGCACTTCCATTTCAAACAACCGCAGCAAGAGTTCCGGCGACGTGCGGGAAACTTCAACCTGCGGACCTTTCGATTCTTTTGACACGTTGTTTATGACAACGCGAATGCGCTCACCCTGATTCCACTGTTCGCCGCGCGATTGCTGCGAGCGCGGAAGAATTGCTTCGAGATTGCCGAGGTCGACGATGATGTTGCCGCGTTCAAATCTTTTGACGTAACCGTTGACGAGGTCGCCGATCTTGTCGATGTACTGCTCGTAGACGTTACTGCGAACGGCGTCACGAACCTTCTGAAACAAAATCTGTTTGGCTGTTTGCGCCGCAATGCGCCCCAGTTCTTCCATTGGTAGCGGTAGTAGAAGGGCGTCGCCTAATTCAACTTCGTCTCCGGCGAGTTCGCGAGCTTCTACAATAGAGAGTTCAGTGGCGGGGTTTTCGACTTCGTCAACGACGACTTTCGACGCCGAAAGCTCGATACCTGTGTCGGCGTTCCAGTCGACCTGAATGTCTTCGCCGGACCGAAACTGTTTCTTGGCAGCCGCGCGCACGGCTTCCTTCATTGCTTCGATCACGAGGTCACGGTCGATACCCTGTTCCTGACAAAGTGCCTCGATATTTTGTGCTATCGATGAACTCATTAAATTCTCTCGGTCTTTATCCACAGATTACACAGATTATTGTGAACTGTGGATACTAATGTTCGGAGCGGCGTAGATCCTCTTCTACATCCACTTCCAGGTTCGCTTTGGTAATCACGTCCAGAGGAACGCGCACCTGCCCATTGGTTCGATCTTCAAAAAGCACGTCGTCGCCGTCCAATCCCAGCAAACGACCTCGGAAATTTCGCTGCCCATTAATGGGCTGCCGCGTCTTCATTTTCGCATTGCTGCCGGTAAAACGTTCGAAATCCGCGCGTTTGTATAGGCCTCTTTCGAGTCCGGGCGACGAAACTTCCAACGTGTAGGGCGCGTGAATGAAGTCTTCAACGTCCAGAATCGTCCCGAGGTGATTGCTCACTTCGGAACAATCCTCGTGGGTCACGCCCTGCGGCTTATCAATGAAGATACGAACAATCGGCTTGTTCTCGGGGCCTGCTACCTCGGCGTGCACCAGCTCGAGGCCATGGTCGATTGCGACCCGTTCAGCTAGCTCCTGAACCCTTGCTGCAATCGATTCGTTAGCCATTGCCACCTTCCGAAGGTTTCTCGCTCCAAAAGAAAAAGTGGGCGCGAACCCACCGGACGAGACCCTGTGCCTTCGAGCAAGCTGTGAATTATACGGAAAGGGTTAGATTCAAGCAAATGCGCTTAGGCCGTTGCCAGCTTGGCCTTTACGACCTCGCTGATTACCCGTCCATCCGCGTTTTTATCGGCCAGGGCGGCTTGGGCAGCCTTCATGACTTTGCCCATGTCTTTCATTGAACTGGCGCCGGTTTCAGCGATAACAGCGGCGACTACCTGTTCGATCTCTTCCTGCGACGCGGCTTTTGGCAGGTAAGTCTCGATGACGTTGATTTCTGCCTGTTCCTTGGCGACGAGTTCCTGACGTCTGGCTTTCTCGTACTGTTCGATCGAGTCGCGCCGTTGCTTCACGAGTGAGCGCAACAGTTTCTGCACGTCATCATCGTCGAGCTCGGAACCCTTCTCGATCTGGCGATTCATCATCGCCGCTTTGACCATCCGCAGCGTCGAAGTCCTCGCCGCATCCTGCGCCTTCATCGCGGTCGTCAGATCCGAAACGATCTGTTTACTTAGAGACATGTCTCTAACCCTCCGAAATAAGTATAACCTGCGAGCGTACTGTAGCGGCGGCCCTCCGTGGCCGCCGCTGCGTGGAATTCGGCACAGGGGCGGCCACGGAGGGCCGCCCCTACAGTACGTTCCTCAAGGAACCATAGTCGGGACGTTAAGCTCGCCAGGCAGGCGCTGTTGAGACATAAGTTTCAGAAGCTCGGATGCCATTAACCGGTGGCCCATATGATTTGGGTGGATCAACTCGCCGAAAAATCCTTCGTTCACGCTGCCTGCCGCTTCCGTTAGTTCGAGAATTTCGAGGTAAGGTATTTGACCGTGTTGCATATCCGCTTTCAGCGCGGCGCGATATTGCGTCATCAACTGCGCTTCTGGCGGGTTAGTCTTGCTATCTCGATATGGAGCACCGATGACGATTACTTTTGCGTTGTGCTCTTGCGCGAGCTTCACAATCGCCGCGAAGTTGCTGAGATACTCCACTTGCGAAACACGCGCCGCTGGTCGGCTCGTTCGCTGTTGCGGCGTACTTCGCGAGCGTAACCAGCGCGTTGCATGCGCAAACACCTGGCTATGATCGAGTAGCCAGCGGATCGACACCGGCCACCAGCGCGTGTCGATCGTTTCACGATCCGGAACGTCGCTCATGCTCACATCATTCCACCCAAAACTCGCAATCACCACATCCGGTTGCAGGTAATCAATGTCACGCTTGAGCCACGCGAGACCCTGGTGACTCGTGTAGCCCGGCACTGCCATCGGAAACACTTCAATACTCCGATTGGGATTCGCCTTGCGCAGTTCCTTTTCGAGTAACACCGGAAACGGTTGCCACTCAGGGTTGTAATCGTGCGGTCTTTCAGGCCAGACAGGCGGAACGCGGTAACCAAAAGTCACCGAGTCGCCGAGACAAACAATTCGAAACGTCCCGGCAGGTTTCGCGCCGATGGGATAGTCCGCACGAAAGCTTTGCGCGTTTGTCGAGACGACTGTGAAATCCCAGTAAGCGCTGTCCAGATTTGGTTTCAGACGCCAGAGCAGCAACGGATCGCCTTCGAAGATCGCAGACTGCTGCGGATTTGCGACCTGCATCTTCTGCTGAGGCGTGTTTACGAAAAGATCGAGACTCTCGACGCGCGTAAACGCAATCCGAGTGATCAGTTCAACCGACAATAAAAGGAGAAGGAAGACGACGTAGATAATTGCGAAATAAAGCAGGCGTCGGCGTAGCGGAATGTTATTTGTGGTGACCGTTTGATCTTGCAAGGTAGTCATGCAGAAACCGACCGGTGTATGACTCAGGAATGCTTATGATCTCTTCGGGCGTGCCGATACCGACAACATAACCACCGGCATCGCCACCTTCCGCCCCGAGGTCAATGACGTGATCGGCAGTCTTGATCACGTCGAGATTATGTTCGATTACCAGCAGAGAACCACCCGCGTCAATGAGTGCGCGAAACGCGGCAAGCAGTTTATTGATGTCGTCGAAATGCAATCCGGTGGTTGGTTCGTCAAAGATATAGAGCGTTTTGGCGCCGGTTCTTTTCAACAAATGGGCCGCGAGCTTGATGCGTTGTGCTTCACCGCCGGATAGCGTCGTTGCCGATTGGCCCAACCGGAGGTAACCCAGTCCGACGTCGTCAAGCACGCGCAAACGATTCGTGATCTTTGGCACTTCGCGAAAGAACGTGATCGCCTCGCGCACTGTCATACTGAGCACTTCGTGCACATTCTTGCCGCGATAACGAATGTCGAGAATCTGTTGCTTGAAGCGTGTACCTTTACACTCTTCGCAGACCAGTTCCACATCCGCGAGGAACTGCATCTCGACCGTCACGGTACCGTCGCCCTGACAGACTTCACAACGTCCGCCCGGAAGATTGAAGGAAAAATGTGACGGATCAAAACCGCGTGCTTGTGCTTCGCGCGTCAACGAAAAGACTTCACGAATCGCGTCGTACACTTTGATGTACGTGACCGGATTCGATCGTGGTGTACGTCCGATTGGCGATTGATCCACGAGGATAACGTCGTCGATAAAAATCCCGCCTTCGAGTTTCTGAAACGCGCCGACGTGACCTTGCCACTCTCCGCGCTGCTTCTTCAGTCCCGCGTAAAGACAATCGTGAATCAACGTCGACTTGCCTGAGCCACTCACGCCCGTCACGCAGACGAGCATATCGAGCGGTATCTCGACGTCAATCGATTTGAGATTGTGTTCAGCCGCGCCTTGAATAGTGATGCGACGTTTCTGCATCGTGCGGCGTTGTCGTGGTTCCTTGATCTCAGCATCGCCGCGCAGATAGCGAGCCGTGAGTGAAGTTTCATCTGCAAGCAGACCTTTGAAGTCACCTTCATACATCACGCGGCCGCCGAGTTCACCCGCCGCCGGACCAATGTCGAGAATGTGATCCGCCGAGCGCATCATCTCAGCATCATGTTCGACCACGAGGACCGTGTTGCCGATGTCCCGCAGGTTCTTGAGCAAACGGATGAGACGATCGTTGTCACGTGGATGCAGGCCGATGGACGGTTCGTCGAGCACGTACAGCGCGCCCACGAGCGAGGATCCGAGATTCGTAGCGAGTTGGATCCGTTGTGCTTCGCCGCCGGAAAGCGTTGAAGCGAGTCGATCCAGAGTCAGGTAATCGAGTCCGACTTCAACCAGAAAGCGGAGACGTCGTCGCACTTCGAAAAGTATGCGGTCGGCAATGGCAGTCTGTTCATCTGACAGATCGAGAGAATCGAAAAACTCGGCCGCGTCCTTTATTGAAAGCGAGCAGGTTTCCGGCAAAGTTCGTCCGCCGACTTTCACATCGCGCGCTTCCTGTCGCAGCCTGCCACCGCCGCAGTCAGGACATAATGTGTAACCGCGGTATTTCGAAAGAAAGACACGAACGTGAAGCTTGTACTTCTTCGTTTCCATCCAATCGAAGAAGCCACGCACACCGCCCCATTCGCCACGGCCCTCAACAACAGCCTGTTGTTCCGATTTTGAAAGCTGATTGAACGGAACCGTCATCGAGATCTTGTCGCCGCGGCAAAACTGTTTCAGCTCCTGGAACGCCCACTCGTGTTGTGGCTTGGTCCACGGCTCGATTGCGCCGTCTTTTAACGACAAACCGGGATTCGGAATAACGAGATCGAGATCGAGACCAATCGTGTTTCCAAATCCCTGACACGTGGGACACGCGCCAAAAGGATTGTTGAAACTGAAGAGACGTGGTTCCGGAGTCGCATAGACAGTGTGGTCGTACTTGCATTCGAAGTGCTCGGAAAACCACAGCTGCTTACCCGGTGTCTCGGCAGTCTGAATCAGCGCCGTGCCGTGACCTTCCTGAAAACAGATCTCGAGTGAATCGACGAGACGTTGGCGAATGTCGGGCCGCGCGGTGAGCCGATCGACGAGTACAAAGACGTCTTTGAAATCGTCACGCGGATAATCATCAGGCGAGTGGAGATCGATTGTTTGTCCGCCGACAAAGAGACGTGTGAAGCCTCTTTGCATGAGACTCATCAGGTGTGCCGTGATCCATTGTCGCGACGCGCGTCCGCGCTTCTTCTGCTGCTCGCGATTCGCTTCGTTGAGACCGGCGGAGGCAGGGAAGAGGACGAAGAACCTCGTGCCTTCCGGGAATTGTGTAAGGACTTCATCGGCGATCGAGTCCGGCGAGTCGCGCGTGACCAGCCGTCCGCAAACTCTGCAAAAGGTCTGTCCAACACGTGCAAAAAGAAGTCGCAGATAGTCGTAGATTTCGGTTTGAGTGCCGACAGTCGAACGTGGATTGCGGGTCGAGTTCTTTTGGCGAATCGCGATGGCGGGGGCGATTCCGTGAATCTCATCGACGTCGGGTTTGTCCATCCGCTCCAGAAATTGGCGAGCGTAGGCGGATAGCGACTCGACATAGCGGCGCTGTCCTTCAGCGTAAATCGTGTCGAATGCGAGCGAAGACTTGCCCGACCCGCTTACACCTGTGACCACGGTCATCTGGTTGATCGGGATGTTAAAGGAGACGTTTTTGAGATTATTAACGCGGGCTCCTCTAACTTGAATGGCTTCTTCAGGCATACAGACGCGAATCGGCGATAGTCGAAAACCAGCAATGATAGCCCGAGAAGCACGCAAGCACCAAATGGGAATACAATTGACAGCTTCATGCGTCTGAGCAGACAATGCCTCACGACATGAAAACCTCTCGATTTCTTCTGCGTGGGTTTCGCCGGCCGCGCGAAATCGCCTGTTTTGCTCTTGGAAAGTTGGAACGTCAGGTCATGGAAGAGACCTGGCGTCTCGGTGAAGTCAGTGTGCGCGACATCCACCGCGTTTTCGAAGAGCGCATCGCTTACACAACCCTGATGACCACACTCGACCGTCTCTTTAAAAAGAAACTGCTCGAACGTCGCAAGGATGGCCGCGCGTTTGTTTACGTCCCGGTGGTCTCTCGTGACGAACTCGATCGGGGTATCAAGGAAGACGTCGTCGACGGCCTGCTCGGTCACGGAGCTGACGGAGTTGAACCTGTGCTCGCCTGCATCGTCGACACGCTCAGCGAGAATGATCGCGAACTCCTCGACGAGCTCGATCGCCTGGTCCAGGAAAAGAAACGCGAGTTGAGCCGGACTTAAATGTACACGTTCTTAGGCATCACTCTGGTACTGGCACTTCTGCTGACCATCAACGCCACGGCAACGATGATGGCGGCGGGAGTGGGGCGTCTCTGCCGACCGCTGTTGCGAAAGTGCTCAGCGCGCACCGCCGCAGAGATACTGTTTGTGATGCGTATTGGACCACCGGTTATCGCGATCGTTTCGATCGGTGCATTCATGATTCCGTCGTACCTGATTTACGAGCCGCATGCGACGGACGAAGTTGTCAGTTGGAAACTGGGATTGCTCGCGACGCTTTCCGCCATCGGCGTGGGTCTCGCGATCTCGCGTGGACTTCGCTCGTGGCTGGCAACACGTTCGCTCGTTAAAAACTGGCTGGCTTCTTCGACACGGGTTGAGCTCGGTGGAATAAGTATTCCCGCGTATGTCTTCCAGCATTCATTTCCCATGGTCGCGGTTGTCGGCGCTTTTCGCCCGCGTTTGTTTATCGCCGATCACGTGCTCGAGTGTCTGACTGCGGAAGAACTCGCGGCTACGATCTCTCACGAGTACGGTCATCTCGCGGCACATGACAACTTCAAGCGCGCAGTGATGCGAGTCAGTCGCGCGGCACTCTTGCTGATTCCGTGTGGCAGATCACTGGACCGCGCATGGAGTGAGGCGTCAGAATCCGCGGCTGATGAACACGCCGCACAGCAGAGTTCGTCTGTAGCACTGAATCTAGCCTCAGCCCTCGTCCGTATCGCGAGAATGATTCCGAAAGGACATCAGCCGGTGATTCCCGCCGCGGTATCGGCGTTAGTAAGCCCGTTTATCGGCGGCGACGACTCACCGGGAGTGAAAGTGAGGGTGAGACGTCTGGTTGAACTCGCCTCGACCGATCCCCGTCAGCTCGTCAGTAATGCCTCAATCGTTCGCTTCGTGCCCTGGCTCGTGCTCGCGCTGATCGTTGTGGTCGGCGTGACAATTGAGAGTCGCCCGCAAGTCCTCGCCACCGTGCATTCCTTCGTCGAACACGTCGTCGTAATTCTCAGTTAAATCCGTCCACAGATTACGCAGATAACGCCTACGATGGCTGGTAGTAGTTTCTGCCGGACTATACATTCCATGTTTAGTTTTTAGTTATCTAACTCTCTATCTACACTATGAAAAAATTTATTGCTGCTCTGAGGTGTTGTCTTATTGCATGCATGATGCCGTTTATGAGTGTGGCGCAGGATGCCGAGGGTAAGCTCAGCGGAACCGTTAAGGATCCCGACGGCGCGGTTGTGGTAGGCGCGAGCGTTTCGTTACTCCATAGCCATCGCGCGGTGATTGCTGCCACTACCACTGACGCTGACGGTCGCTTCACACTCGAAAAGGTTTCGCCCGGTAATTATCAACTCACGGTCGAGGGCAGCGGTTTTGTGCGTCATCGTTCCGCGGTTCACGTCACAGTGGGCAGTGCACGGGACGTTGCCGTCGTTCTCGAAGTCACACCGCTCGAGGAGCAAGTCACGATCACAGCCGAGGCAGGACTCGTTACTGATACTCGGAAAGTCGAGACGCAAGTAAATGTTATTAGTGAACGCGAGATCCTGGAGCGCGCGCCGGAAGTGGTGGCCCAGGTTGTCGACGAAGAAGTGGGTACTAATTTGCAGCGCACGAGTCCCTCGCTCAGCGCGGTTTTTGTGCGTGGACTAACCGGACGAAACGTCGCGGTTTATGTCGATGGCATTCGTTACACGACGAGTGCACAGCGTGGTGGTGTCGGGACATTTTTCAGTTTGATCGAGCCATCGAGTTTAGAGACCGTTGAGATTCTTCGTGGTCCAAACAGCTCACAGTACGGTTCGGATGTTCATGGCGGCGTAGTCAACTTTATCTCGCAAGCGCCTCGTTATGGTGGTCCGGATCCCGAGTTTCACGGTCAAACAAATATCTTCTACTCGTCGCCGACAAATGGCTTCGGCGGTAACACGTTGGTTACCTACGGCACGCGAAGCTATGGCTTATTGCTCAATGTGAACGGGCGTCGCATCAGCACGCTGCGATCCGCTGACCGTCTCGATTATCACGCGGCAGTGACGCGCTTCCTCGGACTTCCTTCAGACGTATTCGGCACGCGACTCCCCGACACGGGCTTTACTCAATACGGCACTCTCGCACGCGCGAATTTCAATCTCGACGACGACACTCAGCTTCTTTTCAGTTACGCGCGCAACCAGCAGGACAACGGCAAGCGCTACGATCAGTTGCTCGGCGGAGATGGCAACAACATTGCCGACTTGCGTAACCTGATGACCGATACTCTCTACGCAAGGCTCGTCCGGCAGAATCTCTGGATCTTCGATAACGGCTCGTTCACGTTTTCTTACAACGGGCAGCGTGAAGAAAGAATTAATCAGGGTGGAAACGGAAATCCCGCCGGCGCGATTACAAATCAACGCGAACGAACCAACGTTATAGGGTTCAACTTCTATCTCGACAAACAGATCGGCGACCGCAACACATTCCTCATCGGTTCTGATGTCTATCGCGACACAATCAACGCTCCCGCGTTTACTTTTGATCCGGTCACCCGCAGCTTTTCCGCCTCACGCCCACGCGTTCCGGATGGTGCACATTATCTTGCGTATGGCTTTTTTGCGCAGAATAACTTCACCGCAATTCCCAATCGGTTGCAGTTAAACGGCGCCGTGCGTTACAGCGTGGCATCGTATCGAGCGCGCGCCAGTAATGCAGCACTTGGCCCAGACGGAAGGCCGCTATTTCCGGATGATAGCCAGCGTTTTGGCGCGTTCTCCGGACGTATCGGGGCCGTGGTCAACGTGACGGGGGGCTTTGATATCGCAGGGAAGTACACGCGCGGTTTTCGTGCTCCCAACGCAACTGATCTCGGCATACTTGGTTTAACCGGCGTCGGGTTTGAGATAGACGCGGGAACTGCTGCCGCACGCGGTGGTTCTATCGGTACCACAGGCATTCCCGTCACTCGTCTCGGACCGGAATACAGCGACAGCTTCGATCTGAGTTTTCGCTACTCGAGCCGGCGGTTTGGCGGAGAGTTCACCGGCTTTACCACGAAGCTCAGTGAAGTCTACTTCGATCTACCCCTCGCACTTCCGCCTGGCGCGACGGGCACCTTCCTCGGCAGCGATCAAATCACTTCGCAGAACTCGTCTGGTTTCGTGTTCGTTGCGGCGGCACCCACCACTCCCGTGTTAGTGCGCGTCAACTTCGACGATGCTCGATTGAATGGTCTCGAGATGAATGGCCGCGCGCGTTTTACCGATCGACTAAGCGGGACTGCAAACTTTACCTATATCCGCGGGTACAGTCTGTTGAATGGATTACCACCGGAAGTCGAAGGTGGAATTCCTCCCGCGACAGCTTTCGTGAGTTTGCGTTATCAACCACGTTCGCGCATTTACATTGAAGGCTATTCGACAATGACGGGCCGTCAGAATCGTTTGTCGCAACTCGATCTCGCCGATCGCAGAACCGGCGGAGCGCGTTCCCGTGCGAACATTCAAAACTTCTTCCGTCGCGGCGCATGTGTGCGCGGACTCACGACGGTTCCCGTAGCCGGTTGCGGCAATGCAGGAGGAACCCTGATCGCGACTGGTGAAAATCTCACGCAGGTTCAGAACCGTCTCTTGCCAATCGGCGCGACCATAAACGGTGTTCGCGTCGTCGACAACAACACGGCAGTACCACTCTTCCCGTATCTTCCGGGTTATGGTTTGGTTGGTGTTCGCGGTGCTGTGAAGTTTGATGAGAAGTCGGAAGTCTTCGTCGATTTCGAAAACATCTTCGACAAGTCATATCGCGGCATCAGTTGGGGCATCGACGGTGCGGGACGTGGCGTGACGGTCCGCTATCGTTACAATTTTTAGCCACAGATTTGGACGGATCCGTGTAAGACGATTTACACGGGTCCGGGCGTGTCTTCGAACGGAAGATCGGGTTGGTAGCTCTTGTCGCGGCCGGCGACGTAGAGTCGCATCACGAACCACAGAATTCCGAGCGCTACGGCGATCCAGAGGACGGTCCAGAAAATCGCTGGAACACCCGTCGCGTTTGCCATGTTTACGGCGTCAGTCGGAACTGTTGGTCCTAACGGATTCGCGAGGAAGAAGACTGTCTTTAAATCAAAGAGTGCATTCAAAACGCTTTGCACTGCCAGGAAGCTGACGAAGAACGTTGCCACGCGTGCACTGGCGAATCTCGCAATCAAGACCAGACCCACTGAGATAAAGAGGCCCGCGAACAGCGTGAACGGAATTCCCGACCAGGCATTGATCCAAAAGAGCGGCTTGATGAATCCGAAAATCATCGTCAGGCCGAAGATAAAAATTGCGCAACTCAGCAGAACGATTCGTGCCGCCACGGCTTTGCGAATCAGAACCAGCAACAACGCTCCAAAGGCCATCGCGCCAAGGTAGCCGGCACTCGAGATGAAGATTTGTGAAATGAATCCGCCTTGCGTCGTGTAGGTTTCCCCGCTGGCGTTTGTCGCGACGCTCAGACTCGCGACTGAATTACCTGTCAGCAGAGCCGCGAGGGCGTGTCCGCCTTCATGTATGAACGTCACGAAAATTCGGAACGGGTAGGTTAAAAACTCGGCAAAGGGGATGAACCAGAGCACCACGGAAATCGTGGCCGCGATGAGCAACGTCATCGCCTGAGGTCGTGCGTCTTGTGAAAGCCTTAATCTCATCTTCAACTCTCCGGTATGTCGGCGGAAATTTGTGGCCTTATTTTAATACCGGGATGATTAACGCACAATGCTGCTGGGAGGTTCCAAACCCATCCACAGATTACACAGATCCCCGCGAGTAATCGCCTGACTTGCCCCCGGTTTTGCTCTCCAGCCGCACGTCCGTAATCGTCATCCCTTTTTCGAGGGCTTTGCACATGTCATAAACCGTCAGTGCGGCGACCGAGACGGCGGTTAGCGCCTCCATTTCCACACCTGTTTGCGCATTTGTCGACACTTCCGCTTCGAGTGAAACGCCGCCGTCATCGAGCCGTGCCTGCACGTCGATATGGGTTATCGGCAATGGATGACAGAGTGGAATGAGATCAGAAGTCCGCTTTGCTGCCATAATTCCCGCGAGACGCGCTGTCTCGAGCGGATCGCCTTTCGGAGTTCGATGTTGGCGCAGCGCGGCCAAAGTGCTGCTCGTCATCAGAACGCGTGCTGATGCGACTGCGCGTCGCGACGTGACCTCTTTACTTCCCGTATCAACCATCCGAACGCGGCCCTGGTCGTCAACGTGCGAAAGGTTTGCCATGGCCGGAAGTAGATAACAAAAACCTTTGTCAGGCAAGTAGATCTCGACATCTGACCATGTTTGCGTCTATCCTCATGCGACCGGGACGAGAGCCTCATTCAGGATTGCTCTCAAGTGCTGTGCTCCTTCCCAATTCTCGAGCCTGGGTTGTTCTGGTAGTAAATCAAACGGTAACAAAACCGATTTGCCGTGCGTGGCGTACTTTAATAGGCATTAATATAGGAAGTAGATCGCATTAGTCGACTTTTGATTCGGAGGTTCCCCTGTGTTTGAGACGGATAAAGAAGTACTTGACTGGTATGAGAAGCAGCCCCGCGCTCTATCGAGGGAGTACGTCAACAGCATTAAATGGAATGAGATCAAGAACTACGAAGTCAATCCTGCCTTCATACCCGTGCTGTTATACATGCGCGATATCGAGTATTTCACTGATATGTACTATCAGGAATTGCGACGTACGCCGACAGGCAAAGATCCGATAATCAAAAAGTTTATGGATCGCTGGAGTATCGAGGAGCTCCATCACGGCAACCTGCTGAATCGGTTTCTGGAAGAGGCCGGATATCCCACTGGAAAGAACTGGCAGGCTGAAGCGACGCGCAAGATTCCGCGACTCTATACCATCGGTAGCTACCTGGTGGACCATGCGTCACGCCCGTTTGGAAAATATTTCCACGGCGCGCATATGGTTTGGGGTGCGATCAACGAAATTACTGCGATGAACGCCTACCGGCGACTCTCAGATCTCGCCGGTCATCCCGTACTGAAAAAACTCTTGATCGGAATCGTGCAGGAAGAATCGATCCATTCGAGTTTTTACTGGAACGTCGCGCGCGTGAAGCTTCGCGAAACTGAGTTTTCGAGAAATCTGGCACGCTTCATTATCGGAAAGTTCTGGTCGCCTGTGGGGAACGGAGCCAAGCCCAAGGGTGAGGCAGACTACGTGATGGCGACGCTATGGCCAGGTAAAGAAGGGCTGGAACTGTTTGATCAGAAGATTGCCAGCCGCATCGAACTCCTGCCGGGCTTCCTCGGGTTCAAAGGGTTGACCGCACGTGTCGCTCCGATCGTGCAAAAATGTGTGACGGTGAATGTTGTTGGTGCGTTGTGTGCTTCGTTGTGGCTTTGCTAGGTTAAGAGCTAGTGCAGGCGAAGCACGTTAACTATCGATCCGGCTTCGATCGATTTGAGGTTTGCCGGCACGATTAGCAGCGCAGTCGTCAACGCGAACGCGACGAAATCCGACGAGCCACCCCACTTCAACGGAAACGCGATGAGCTCTGCATCGTCGTTTGTCGTCAACTGAGCAGGTAAGTAACTGTCTCGATCTGTTGTCCCCTTCACACTTCGCGCCAGTGCGGCGGTTTCCCGCTTCAACGTGGGATCCGTTGCGCCCTGCATCGTAAGCAGTGCTGTGCGTGCGAATAGATTGAACGTTACGGCGACCGAAACGGGATTGCCGGGCAGTCCAAAGACGAGTGTCCCGTTTGGTAACCGCGCGAACACTGTTGGTTTGCCGGGGCGAAGTGCAACGCGCTCAAAAAAGATCTCCGCGTCGAGTTCTTTGAGTGCGGACTTTGTGACGTCATAAACACCCATCGACACGCCGCCTGAAGTCACGATCAGATCACAACGCTCGGCTGCTTCGCCGATTTGTTTTTTTAAGAGCGAGGTTTCATCGCCGGTAAGTGGCATGCGCTCGACGGTTGCACCCGCCAACGCTGCATAAGCACTGATGGAATAGTTGTTGGAATCCCGAATCTGATCTTGTCCAGGTGTTTGATCGACTGAAACGAGCTCAGTTCCGGTGGCAAGAACGCCCACGCGCGGCCGTCGAAACACTTCCACGTTCGCATAACCAAACGCCGCGAGCACTGCCATCATCGCAGCACCCATAACGGTCCCTGCATTCAGCACGACCTCGCCTGCTTTGATTTCAGCGCCGCGTTTGACGATCGACTTTCCTGATTCGACCGTCTCCATCAGCTCGACTACAGTGCCGTCTTTGAGTTCGTGAGTTAATTCAACTTGTTGGACGCTGTCGGCGCCTGCGGGGACGGGTGCGCCGGTCATGATGCGCACGGCCTGTCCTTCTTCCAACTGACTATGCCAACCTCTCCCCGCAGCCGACTCCCCCACAATCCGCAACCGAACCGGTGCCGCCTTCACATCATCCGCGCGAACAGCATAACCATCCATCTGCGAACGGTCGAAAGGCGGTAAATCAGAATCGGCAACCACATCCTGCGCCAATACTCGGCCCAAAACCTGATCGAGTGGCACCCGCTCAGCCGGCAGCCTGAGCGTCTGCTGCCTAACAATCTCGATAGCCTCAGCAACTGAAATCATTTTCTTTATGTGCTTTTTGTGCCTTTTTGTGGCTAAAAACCGAAAGGCCGGTTTTGGACCGGCCTCTCAAGGTTGGCGGAGGCATTCAGCCTCGATTGGTTACCGTCCTCACCCCGGCAACCACATTCACCGTTGGAGAGGATTTTATTCAAAACTGCCCCGCGGTCAATAGCGCAAGGGTAATTATTTACAAATTTTATCTTGCCGCAGACCCGATGAGCCCCGTGCAAACGGACCTCACATGTGTATTTAACTGAAACCCGTAAACATAGGCCGAGTTGCAGCATTCAGCGCAACCCTGAAACCGGAAAATCTTGTTAATCATAGTAATCCCGTAATCCTGTCGAACCGAGAACAGATTTACAGGATTTACCAGAATTATTGCGGCGCGTCTTTCGGCGGAGTGCCAAACCACTTCTCGACGATCAGACCCTCCCTGGTCACCTGGAGGTGCGACGGCTTCGTCATCGTCATCATCGATGCCGGTGGTTTTGCGTTCGGATTGGACCAGATAAACGACTCAGTCCCGAGTTTCAACGAATCCGCATATTCGAAATACTTTTGCGGGTCACCCCCATCCGGAATCATCACGACGAAATACGCGATTTTTGTGTTCTCAACACTTTCTCGCAACGCGTTCATGCTGTCACTGGTTGAGGTACACGTGCCGCAGTTCGGATCAACCAGCACCAGCATCGCGAGCGAATGTTTCTTGAGCGCTTGAGCAAGCGTTTGACCGCTGCGAGATCGGAATGACAGGAGATCGACTGTTTCGCCAACGGCCGGACCGGACTGTGCGTTGGCCTGCGCAAAAATGCCGCTTACACAGAAGAGGGCACACAATGCGATTACGATTCGACGGACTTTACGATTTGCACTGAACTTCATGGGGCCTCCTTCACACAACTATACAGTCGGGGCTCTGGGAGGTTTACCTGGGAAGGCGACTTGCCGGGAGACAAGTCTCTCTAGTGAGTTTAATTGCAGAAATTAGTGGCGGAGCCGACGGGACTCGAACCCGCGACCTCCGACGTGACAGGCCGGCGTTCTAACCAACTGAACTACGACTCCGCATCATCTGACTCGTTGGTAGGCACGGAGGGACTCGAACCCCCAACCTCTTCCTTGTAAGGGAAGCCGTCTACCATTGACGTACGTGCCTTCGTTGGGACTGACCCTGTCGTCAGTCCAAACGCGATTCAAAAATCGCAACAAGCGAGCCGTCATGCTATGAGAACCGCGCAGGAGTGTCAAGCCGTGCCTCAAAGGAAGATTAACCACAAAGAAGCACAAAAAGCACATATGAGTTTACTGGTTCGGAGGCGCTTTGTACTCAGTGGCGAGCGTGTGGCAATATTTGCCCAAAAGCGCAGCCGGTTTTTTATAGTCATGTCAAGATTTGCAAATTTTCGTCGTTCGCCCATCGCAATTGTTCTGTTAATCGCTGTGTGCGTGCCAGTGATTTTCCTTGATGCAACACGTGCCCAGCAGATTACTCAACAACCGGCACAAAGACCGCGACGCGTAGGTGGTTCTGAGCAAACAAGTGAGGCGAAAAAAGGTACGCAGACCGCGGAAGAGGTCGACGAAGGTGACGTCATCAGAACTGATACACAACTCGTCTCCGTACCGGCAGTTGTGACGGACGGTTCCGGACGTCCACTCTCCGGTTTGAAGCCGGAAAACTTCCGGCTCATTGAAGACGGTCAAACGCAAACGATCGCCAACTTCGGCACCACCGAAACCCCATTCGAGATCGCCTTGCTTCTCGACACTTCGGGTTCAACACGCGACGACGTCGCTTTGATCCGATCAGCCGCGAACAGTTTTATTGAAGCGTTGCGTCCGGGTGATCGAGTCGGAATTGTTTCGTTCAATCAGGCACGGACTGTTGCCGAGCCTGTTGCTGCGGTGGAAGTGTTGTCACCTTTAACTGGTGATCGTGAGGCGCTGCGGGCTGCGATCGATAACCTCGGCGCCAGTCAGGGCACGCCGTACTACGACGCGCTAGAGCGTGTTGCGGATGGCATCTTTCGCGATCCGCCAGGTGAAGATGTGCGTGGACGACGTGCGGTGGTGGCTTTAACTGATGGCGTTGATTCTTCGAGCAACTCGGATTTCGTCAGTGCGAAGATGAAATTGGCACGCGCCGGAATCGCCTGTTACTTCATTCAAGTCAACACTGAAGACTTCGTCGAAGATCGTCTGATGAAAGACTGTCAGGACGACGGCCAGCTCTCGCTTTCGAAACGACAAATCGAGCGCTACCGGAAGCTCTTCTTCCCGAAGGCGAAAGAGGAAAGCTTTAACAGTTTCTGTCAGATGGGTCCGTTCGAGCGAATGTCGATCAGCCGCGAGCTTTATAACCTCGCACGACGCGAGATGAATGATCTCTCACGTGGTTCCGGCGGTAGAAGTTTTGAGGCTGCGACCCTGGCTGATGCACGAGCCGCGTTTGCACGGGTTGCTGCCGATATCGGTACGCAGTACAGTCTCGGTTATTATCCAACCAACAAAGCTCGCGACGGAAAGTATCGTTCCATCAAACTCGAAGTGCGAGGCTTAAGAGAGAAAGCTCAAATCCGCGCGCGCGACGGTTATTACGCGCCGAAACAGTGAAGGTATTGCCAATTTCCGATTGCCAATTGCCGATTTGATCAGCGGAGACTGGGTGGTTCTTCAAATTGGCAATTGGCAATTGGCGATCTGCTTAAATGACAAATTCCATTTCCTTCAACCGCGTCTTACTAATCGTTCTCGATGGCGCAGGCATTGGTGCTATGCCGGATGCTCCTGAGTGGGGTGACGCCGGCGCCGACACTTTTGGTCATATCCTCGAGTCGCGCAGGGTACGTCTTCCTAATCTGCAACGTTACGGACTCGGGAACATTCGTCCGTTGCAGTCAGTGCCGCCGTTGGATCAACCTGCCGGCTCATACGGTCGTTGTGCGTTGCGATCCAACGGTAAAGACACGACCACCGGTCACTGGGAAATGGCGGGTATTGTTCTCGATCGTGCGTTCCCGACTTATCCCAACGGATTCCCTGCGTCAGTGATCGACAAGTTCATTCGTGAGACGGACGTGCCAGGCATTCTCGGCAACATCCCGGCGTCAGGCACTGAGATCATCAAGGTGCTTGGGGAAGAGCACATCAAGACACACAAGCCAATCGTCTACACTTCGGCCGATTCAGTTTTTCAGATTGCCGCGCACGAGGAAGTGATTTCGCTCGACAGGCTTTATGAGATTTGCGAGATCGCGCGACGGATACTCGACGGCGAGCATAAAGTCGGACGTGTTATCGCGCGTCCATTCCTGGGCCAGCCCGGAGCTTTCTATCGCACGGAGAATCGTCACGATTATGCTGTGCCGCCGCCACGTGAGAATCTTCTCCCTGCACTCGCCGATGAAGACCTCGATGTTGTTTGTATCGGTAAGATCGCTTCCATCTACGACTCGCTTGGAGTAACACAGGACCTGACCGCGAAGAACAACGAACAGTCGATCGATCAAACGATCAAAGCCCTAAACGACGCCACTCGAGGTCTGATCTTTTCGAATCTCGTAGACTTCGACATGCTCTACGGTCACCGTCGCGACACTGAAGGCTACGCCAAAGCCCTCGAGCACTTCGACTCACGTCTTCCTGAAATCGAATCAGCGATGCGTGACGATGACGTAATGATGATCACCGCTGACCACGGCAACGATCCCACCTTCTCCGGCTCGGATCACACACGCGAGTACGCGCCGCTGATGGTCTACGGAAAGAACTCACTCGCTGGTGTCAATCTCGGCACACGTGATTCACTCGCCGACATCGGGCAGACCATCGCGCAAAATTTCCATTTGAAGTTAAAGGATGGGGAGAGTTTTCTGGACAGGATTTACAAGATGTAAACAGGATTAACAGGATTTCATCTTGTGAATCTTGAAAATCTTGTTAATCCTGACCAATCTTACCGTTCAATTCTTCGCGGTGAGGCTTTTGTAGATCGTCTCGACCCAGCGATCGGTTTTGATGAAGCCGGTGCCCCAGGGGGCCCATTCGGCAGGTAGACCTTCACTCTTGATCTGATCCAGAGTTTTTCCGGCGCTGATCTTACCTCGCACGATCTCGGTTGTTTGTTGGAGCATGCTGTGATAACTCTTCAGATCATCAACCGTTGAGATTGGACCGTGGCCGGGGATTAGTTTGGCGCCGGCCGGGATCTTGGCGATGATCTCGCCGATGTTTTTGGTCAACCCTTCAACTGTTCCGCCACTCTCCAAATCGACAAACGGAAATCTTCCCGCGAAGAAGTCGTCACCAAGGTGGACCACGTTTGACGTAGTAAAGAAGATGACACTGTCGCCGTCTGTGTGGCCCTTCGGATAGTGAATCGCACGAATCTCTTCGCCGTTGAAGTGAACCGTCAGCGTCTGATCAAAAGTAATAACTGGAAGTGCTTCTTTCGGCGACGGTGGAGTCGTGCTATTGAACACAGTCGACTTTTGTTCGGTAGCAAGTCGCTTGCGCACGTTGTCATGCGCGATGATTGTGGCCTCTGGTCCAAAGGCCACGTTGCCGCCGGTGTGATCGCCGTGCCAGTGTGTGTTGAGAATGAACTGCAGTTTCTTATCGGCAAGTCCTTTCAAGGCGGCTCTGATCTTGTCGGCAAGTGGCGCAAACTGATCGTCGACGATCAGGAGGCCATCATTTCCAACTGAGACGCCGATGTTCCCCCCAGCACCTTGCAGCATGTAGACGTTGCCGGCCACTTTTGTGGCTTTGACTTCAATCTTGGAAAAGTCCGTCTGCTGTGCAGAGGCCGTCACAGCAAAGAGCAGCGATACGATTACTAACAAAAACTTCTTCACGTGATTTAGTCTCCCTACGCTTCTGGATTCTTCAACACAGCAATGAACGGCAAGTTGCGATACCGTTCCGCAAAGTCCAAACCATAACCAACCACAAACTCATCCGGAATCTGAAATCCGAGATAATCGATCTTCACTTCCTTCTGGCGGCGCTCGTGTTTGTCGAGCAGTGCGGCGAGTTTTACGCTGGCTGCTCCGCGTGACGCGAGGTTCGCGAGCAAATACGAAAGCGTCAGCCCGGTGTCAACGATATCCTCGACAACAAGAATGTGACGCCCTTCGATCGCGACGTCGAGGTCCTTCATGATGCGGACTTCGCCTGATGTTCGCGTCGAGGATCCATAACTCGAAATCGCCATGAACTCGATGCTCACACGCGTGTCGATCGCGCGCAGCAGATCGCTCAGAAAAAAGCACGCGCCTTTCAGAACACCAATTAGCAGAGGGTTTAGACCGGCGTAGTCGCGCGTGATCTCTGCACCCAGGGCTTTTATGCGGTCGCGGATTTCGTCCTCGGTGATATGAACAGCAAGATTCGGATTATTAAACTCCGAGTTTACCTCCGCTGAAAAATGCGCTGAAGAAGTAGCCACTCGTCTCTCCTTTTATCCACAGATTACAAAGATTGATTGATTTGGTGCTGCGTGGTGCGACATACTATGCAAGCTCTTCCTTCAGGTCAAATGATTAACGAACCCGTCAAGATAATCCTTTGTGTTATCGCTCTGACAGTTCTCGCTGTCCCCGTCTTTGGGCAGGGAGCGGCGATCGAACCTTGTCCGGCGACTCCATCTCCAGCGAAACCTGGCACGACACAGCCACGTGCGCGACTGTTATCCGTCGACCCGAGTGTTCCGGACGACCCGGAGGTTCTGAAGATCATCGCACCTTACAGCGAGAAGGTTCGCGAGCTCAGCAAAGTAATCGGACGACTGGAAGGCGGACTTAGCAAGACCGGTGTTGGTGGAGGCACGCTGGGAAACTTTGTGACCGATGCGATCAGAGCGCAGGGCAGAGCGAAACTTGGAAAACCGATCGTGGTGGCCATGATGAACAATGGCGGTCTGCGCAAAAATGAGATCGCGGCCGGTGAACTGCGTGCCAGCGATATCTTCGAATTGCTGCCGTTTGAAAACGCGGTAGTAGCTGTAGATGTTACTGGTGTTCAACTCACGAAGATTCTTCAGGTCGTGACTCGCGACGCGCAATCAGGCGCGCGCATTCAGTTTAAGTGGAACGAGCGTGACCGGCCCGAATTCATCAGCGGCAAACTTGTTGACGAGAATGGAAAAGAGCACGATATCGATCCGAATCAGACTTACACGATTCTCACGATCGATTACCTGCTCCGACTCAGTAGCGGCGCCTACGCAATCCTTGGGGAAGCAAAGAACCCGACGCCGCTGAATCTAACCCTGCGCGATGCCGTTATGAATTACATCAAGTCTGAAACTGCGGCGGGACGACCTGTACGCAGTGTCGTCGATAATCGCTTTGTACAAGTTGGCCCAGGGCCAAAGAATACCGAGGCGCCGCGATGATCAATCGACGCACATTCTTAACTACTTCCGCTGCATTTGGCGCGACCTTCGCCACGTTTCCGCGAGAGTTGCTGAACGCAAGCGCGGCCGATACCGTCATCACCATTCTTCACACGAACGACACTCACTCCCAGATCGATCCGCTGCCCGCGAACGATGCCAACGCAGGAAAAGGTGGCGTGGCGCGCCGGGCAACAGTCGTCAAAAGAGTTCGGAAAGAGAATCCCAACACGTTACTTGTCGATGCCGGAGATGTTCTCCAGGGAACGCCTTACTTCAACTTCTACAGAGGCGAAGTTGAATATAAAGCGATGTCGGCGATTGGTTACGACGTAGGCACACTCGGCAATCACGAGTTCGATAATGGCGTGGACGCACTTGCCGCGGCATTGAAGTTTGCAAACTTCGATGTGGTCTCCGCGAACTACGACGTCAAAGGCACCGTGCTGGAACAGAAGGTCAAACGTTACGTCGTCAAAACAGTTGGTGGGATCAAGATTGGTTTGTTTGGTTTAGGTGTTAGTCCGGTCGGACTTATCACACCCGACAACTTCAAAGGCGTGACTTATATCGATCCGGTCGTTGCTGCTCGCGACGTGGTGAAGAAGCTGCGCGAGGAAGAACGTTGCGCCCTCGTCGTCGCCATGACGCATATTGGTTATTACGAGGACGGAAAACGGGGTGATTCGCTGGTGGCGTCGCAGGTTGATGGGATCGACTTCATCGCCAGCGGCCACACGCACACGTTCATGAAAGAACCCGTCCTGCAGACTCAACCGTGCGGCGCGAAGACGATGATATTTCAGGTAGGGAAGAGCGGCATCTACGTGGGCCGGGTCGATTTCACTTTCCGCGCGGGAAAACTAGCGTCCGTCAAAACGCGCTTGCTGGATCTGAGGAGCGTTTGATGGTTGACGATTCGGCCCGCGATCGAGTGCGCGCGCTCGTGCGTGAAGTGTTGGCAAAAGCCGCACCTGAAAACGCAGAAGAGAAGCCGACTCCTACTCGCTTCGTAAACACAGTTTCAGAAATCAACACGCAACCAGCAGTCACTCGTGATGAGTCGGCGAAGACTGTCATCACGGAGGACGACGTGCGCGGTTTGGAGTCGGGTGCTGTGCTCAGAATTCGTGAAGACGCGCGGCTCACGCCGTTGGCTGCTGACATTATTAACGAAAAGAAGATCGAGATTGTGCGACGTGCGTCGCGACGTGGATCGAAGGCTTCAAAGTTGATTGCAGTAGGTGCAGACCACGGTGGGTTCAGTATGAAGGAAGAGCTCAAGGCTGTGTTGACTGAGTTGGGCCACCGAGTACAGGACTTTGGCGCGTATTCCGAAGATGCGGTTGACTATCCTGATTTTGCGCACGCCGTTGCACGTGCAGTCGCGGATGGAAGTTCGGATCTCGGGATTATGATCGACGGAGCCGGAGTTGGCAGTGCGATGACGGCGAACAAGGTTCCCGGCGTTCGTGCTGCTGCGTGTTATTCGGTTGACGTGGCGCGCAATTCTCGCGAGCACAACGATGCGAATGTGTTGACCCTCGGAAGCAAGACGATCAACAGCAAGCAAATGCGCGACATTGTCACCACATGGCTTTCCACTGAAATCAGCGAAGATCGGCACCGCAAACGCGTCGCCAAGATCGACGCAATCCAGAAGCAATATCAGCGTTAGAATATTTCACGCAAAGACGCAAAGGCGGACGCAAAGGCGCAAAGAAAAACATAAGTAATTCTTCTTTGCGCCTTTGCGTCCGCCTTTCCGCCTTTGCGTGAGACTCGGCTTTTACTGCTAGAATGCTCCCCGTCATGGCCTTTTCCAGCAACGGCGATTACGAAGCTCTAATTGACCAGATCACAGATGCCATCGTCGCCCGCCTCAACGGCGAAGGCGCCGAGCAGGCGCAGATGTGTGGCTGCACGTCCGAATGCTTCCATCGTTGCCCCGAGCGCATGCATCGCATCGTCGACGCAGGAGCCTCGCGTATCGGTCTGGTGTTGGGTCAAACAGGGACGGCACGGGAATGGGCAGGGCTAATAGATCACACTCTCCTGAAGCCCGAAGCGACGGACGACGACATCAAAAAGCTCTGCCAGGAAGCTGCGACATATCACTTCGCGTCCGTGTGCGTTAATCCGACGTGGGTGCGTGTCGCCGCATGTAATCTACTCGGCAGCGGCGTTCCAGTTTGCACTGTCATCGGATTTCCACTCGGCGCCACTTTGCCCGACGTCAAAGCGTACGAAGCGCGTCGCGCGATCCTCGAGGGGGCAAGGGAAGTGGACATGGTGATCAATGTCGGCGCCCTGAAGAGTGGCGACGATTGTCTCGTCGAACACGACATACGCTCAGTAGTTCAAGTGGCACATGAATATGACGTAGTCTGTAAGGTGATCATCGAGACGGCGTTGTTGACCGATGATGAAAAGGTACGTGCGTGCTACGCAGCGAAGAAAGCCGGCGCCGATTTTGTGAAAACCTCGACAGGCTTCTCGAAAGGCGGCGCAACGGTTGCCGACATCGCTCTGATGCGACGCACTGTTGGATCGGAACTCGGTGTGAAAGCTTCCGGCGGTGTGAAAGGTCTGGAGGACGCGCGCAAGATGGTTGAAGCCGGCGCTACACGCATCGGCGCCAGTGTTGGTGTAAAGATCGCACAAGAAGCCGCGGGTAAAACCCCTGCCACTGTTGGATCCTCCGCTTACTAGGATGGTGATCGCAAATGCCTGCAAACCCCAAACTGTTGGCAGTCATTCTCGGCGGAGGCGCCGGTAATCGTCTCTTTCCGCTCACCCAACAACGATCGAAGCCGGCCGTTCCACTCGGCGGTAAATACCGGCTCGTCGACATTGCGCTTTCAAACTGCATCAACTCCGATATCCTGCGCACGTTTGTGCTGACGCAGTACAACTCCGCCTCACTCAACCGTCACATCGCGCAAACTTATCGCTTCTCACCATTCTCAAATGGATTCGTAGAGATACTTGCTGCTGAGCAGACGCCCGAAAGCGGACAGTGGTTTCAAGGAACCGCAGATGCCGTGCGACAGGTCTTGCCGCATATTCGCAACTGGGGCATCGACACGCTCTTGATTCTCTCCGGCGATCATCTTTATCGCATGGACTATCGCGAGTTTCTCGAGCGCCATCATCAATCGGATGCGGACGTCACCGTCTCTGTCATTCCGTGTGAGGCGCGCTCGGCGAGTGAGTTTGGTTTGTTGAAGACTGACGAAACCGGGCGCATTGTCGAGTTTAAAGAGAAACCTAAAGGCGACGATTTGCTTTCAATGCAAGTCGACACTGCTACGCTCGGGCTCGATGCGAACGAAGCACAGCGACGTCCGTTTCTAGCGTCGATGGGAATCTACGTTTTCAAGTACGATCAACTGGAGCAGTTATTGGCCGAGGATCCTTCGGGGATCGATTTCGGCAAGCACATTATTCCCGCAGCGATCAAGACGCGCAAAGTGCAGGCATACATGTTCGACGGCTATTGGGAAGATATCGGAACGATTGGTGCTTTCTATCGCGCGAATCTTGATCTGACCACGAAAATTCCGAAGTTCAATTTGTTCGACGCCGAAGCGCCAGTGTTCACACGCGCGCGCTATCTGCCTCCGTCGAAGATCGAAGAGACGGAGATCAACGATTCGATTATCAGCGATGGCTGCATCATCAATGGCGCGAAGGTCTCAAACTCCGTCGTGGGTTTGCGCAGCAGGATCTCGAAAGGAGTTCACATCGATTCGTCGTTTCTGATGGGCGCCGATTTCTATCAGACGTTCGAGGAGATGCGCATTGATCTCGGCAAGGGCCTGCCGCGTGTCGGGATAGGGGAGGGAACAGCCATCCGGCATGCCATCATCGATAAGAATGCGCGCATCGGAAAAAATGCGCGATTGTTGAATGAAGCCGGCGTGACCGAGGCTGATGGACCTGGCGGTTCGTACTTCATCCGCGACAGCATCATCATCGTGCCGAAGAACGCGGTGATCGCTGACGGTGCGGTTATCTAGGGGATTGCTTCACAGGATTTACAAGATGTCTCAGGATGAACAGGATAAGTCTTTATAGTTGAAGTATCTTGTTAATCCTGAGACATCTTGTAAATCCTGTCTAAGGTTTTACTTTAACTAATATCCGTGTTCCCAACGACTGACTTTCACCCTGCCACCGTCCAGCGAAGCTCAACGAAACGCCGCAAGTCTTCAATCCCAAAGATCAAACTCCCGAAAGACAAGAACACTCTCGACGTCGAGATTGACGACCGAGTGGTGAAGCTGACAAATCTCAACAAGCCGTTCTGGCCGAAGCTCGGCGTTACGAAGCGCGACCTCATTCAGTATTACCTCGACGTAGCCCCTGTTTTACTCCCTCATGTGACGGAGCGCGCGATGGTGATGAAGCGTTACCCGAACGGCGCCGGAAGTGAATTCTTCTTCATGAAGCGTGCGCCGTCGCCGCGACCTGACTGGATTGACATCTGCAACATCGAGCACGAGTCAGGGAACATCATCAACTTTCCGATGATTCAGGACGTCGCATCGTTGATGTGGGTCATAAACCTTGGCTGCATCGACCTTAACCAGTGGTATGCGCGCTGCGACGACGTCGATCGCCCGGATTATGTGCACTTTGATCTCGATCCTGTTCCTAATGCCTCGTTCGCAAAAGTCTGTGAGGCTGCGCTCTTTCTCAAATTAGCTTTGGACTCAATCAAGATCCCGAGCTTCGTGAAAACGACCGGCTCGAAGGGTATTCACATCTACATTCCCATCAAACATGGGCCAACTCAAAAACAGGTGTGGATGTTTGCGAAAGAGTTTGCGCACGCAGTTGCCTCGCAGGCGCCGAAGCTCCTGACTGCGGTCTATCAAGTCTCGAAACGGCCGAAGGGAAGGGTGCTCGTTGACTACAATCAGAATGCGTGGGGACGCACGCTCGCTTCAGTTTATTCAGTCAGGCCAAACAGGCTGCCATCGGTCTCGACTCCCGTTACCTGGAAAGAACTCGAGCGCGGAATCTCGATTGAGGACTTCCGGATCGACAACGTACCGGCGCGTGTTCGCAAGCTCGGCGACTTGTGGAAGCCGCTTACGGAAACAAAGGGCCGGTTTCGACTTGAGGCTTATCTTTAACAGTCGGCCTGCCTACACTTAAACTTCAGCATTATGGTTACGGTTTGGACAGTGGGGCATTCGACTCGTAGCGCGGAAGAGTTCGCGCAGATTCTACTCGCGCACGAAATTCAGGTGCTGGTTGACGTGCGTAGCTATCCGGGTTCGAGACGTTATCCGCAGTTCAATCGAGCAGCGCTTGCTGAATCATTAGAGCAGGTTGGAATTGAGTACCGGCATGAGCCGCGACTCGGAGGCCGCCGAACGCCGCGCGCAGACTCGCACAATACAGCGTGGAAGAATGCGTCTTTTCGCGCTTACGCGGATCATATGGAAAGTGAGGAGTTCAAGAAGGGTGTTAAGGATTTACTTGAACTCGCAGCGAAGTCTCGGACTGCGGTGATGTGTGCTGAATCGCTCTGGTGGCGTTGTCACCGAAGCCTGATCTCGGATTATCTAAAAGCTGAGGCGCATACCGTCATCCACATCCTCGATCAAAACAAGACTGAAGAACACCCGTTCACTTCCGCAGCACGCATAGTCGATGGAAAACTTTCTTATCGAGGACTTATTTAACCACGGATGAGACGGATATAAAGAACGATGAACACGGATCAGATCCGCGTAAATCGTGTTTCCACGATCCGTTCTATCCGTGTTACCGGTTGCTGTGCCACACCTTCGCCTTTGCGCCTTTCTTGCGGCGCTTCACTCCGGTGCGGCGTGGGATCTTCTTCGGATCGCCGGTCGCGGCTTTCTTAACGTCGCCACCTTCATCTTCTGCAATCTCCGCCAGCGAACGTCGGGTAAGAATCGAGACAGGTGCGATTTCTGTGACGTCTTCTTCCGTCGTGTAGTAATCGCGATGCTTGATTAGCAGCCACTGTCGTTCACGCGTGCGCACCAGCACCCACGAACCCTTTAACTTCTCACCATCGAGCGTGAACTTGAAATCGCCTTTGCGTAACGCAGCTTCAACGTCGTCAGTCGTTTCGGGCTTGTAAGTTCCATAATCCCAAACCATCACCGTGCCGCCGCCGTACTCGCCTTCAGGGATGACGCCTTCGAACTTCGCGTAATCCACCGGGTGATCTTCCACCTGCATCGCAAATCGTTTCACGCTTGGATCGAGTGATGGTCCTTTCGGAACAGCCCATGACTTCAGCACGCCGTCGACTTCGAGACGGAAGTCATAGTGGAGTTGGGTGGCCCGATGTTTCTGGATCACAAACATGCGGCCGCTGCGAGTGCGTTTCTTTTTTGGACCGGGTTCCGGGGTTTTGTCGAACTTCCGCTTCTTCTTGTACTCGGCGAGTGATGCCATGAATGCCAGTGAACGCTAAAGTAGTTCTTTAACTGTGGTAAAAAGGTGACAGGATTTACAAGATTTAGCAGGATTCAGCATCTTGTTAATTCTGCTAAATCTTGTAAATCCTGTCTAACTAGATCCAGCACGCCATTTCTTGTGCGATCTCTTCTTCAACGCCGAAAAGTTCAGCCTGGATTGGATCGAGGCCCAGCGCTTCCCGCACGCGTGCGAAGCTGCGGCGATGGATCGGCAACGCGCCGAGCTCTTTCAGCGCGCGACAGTGATCAGGTGTGGGGTAGCCTTTGTGAACAGCGAGACCGTAGCCGGAATACATCTGGTCCATTTCGCGCATGTGAGCATCGCGAGTGGTCTTTGCGATTATTGATGCCGCGGCAATGCTGGCCGAGAGTGCGTCGCCGCGGATGATGCCTCGTTGTGGCGTCTGGCAATTCGGAATCTTACGCGCGTCCACAAGGATGAAATCGGGTTGGGAGTTCAAACCCTGAACCGCACGCTGCATCGCAAGCAGACCGGCGTGATAGATGTTTATCTTATCGATCTCTTCGACTTCGGCAACTCCTACAGACCAGCACACAGCATCCTGTTTGATCTGTTGCGCGAGTTCATCTCGTTTCTCAGGATCGAGGATCTTTTTAGAATCGTTAAGACCGCGCAGCTTGTAATTCTGTGGGAGTATCACGGCGCCTGCCACCACAGGTCCGGCGAGTGGCGCCATGCCTGCTTCGTCGCAGCCTGCTACCATCCCATAACCTTGCGACCAGAGCTCGATTTCGAAGCGCAGCAGAAAATGTAGTCGCTGACCTTCAGAACGGTTCTCGCGGTATCTTTCGCGAATGCGTTTCGCGAGTTGGTGTGCACCTTGACGACGATCGACGTCCAGGGCTTCAAGTAAACCTTTAGGTACGCGTCGTCGACGCCGCACAAACAGGTCACTTAATTCCGGGACTGATTTTTTGAGGAGTTCTTCCAGAGAAGTCATCAGTGAAGCTATACCACGCAAAAAACTCTGCCATGATTTCTTACCACAAAGCCGCACAGACACAAAAGCACTCTCAGTGTTTTTTTCCAATAGCTGTTATTCTAAAGCGCGCAAATGAACATCTCCCCCCGCACAAAACTCCGCCTGCTAGGGATCTTCCCGCTCATCTTTTTTTTCGCACAGGTAGTGCACTACTGGCCGGTCAACGAACTGGGAAACCTGTTCTGGATGTGCAACGTCGGTAACCTGATATTGGCGCTCGGACTCTTTCTCGAGAAGCCGATCGTGATCAGGCTCGCTGCGATCTGGACGATTCCTGGATTGTTTGTCTGGATTCTTTACGTGGTGCTGGCGTGGGGTGTGTTTTTGTCTTCAACGCTGGCGCACGTTGGTGGGCTCGCCGTCGCGTTGATTGCGTTGAGGCAGGTGGGCATGGATCGAACGTCGTGGCGGTGGGCGTTTGGATGGTATTTGGCCGTGCAACTGTTATCGCGGTTTTTTACGGCTCCTGTATTGAACGTTAATCTCGCGCATGCGGTGCAGCCGGGTTGGGACCGAACATTTCAGTCGTACTGGTCGTTCTGGCTCGTTCTGACCGCAGCGACAATTCTCACCGTTTGGCTATCAGGCCTCCTGCTCTGGAGCATCTGGCCCTCAAACCCAGAAGGAGATTTGCGTGAAATCGCTTAAACGGCGACGCGACGGACGCGGCGGTGTGATTCGATCAACGTGGTGACGAGCTTGCAGAGATCGGATGGTGGTGACGGCTTCACAAGGTACGCCTGTGCGCCGGAATTTAACGCTTCAGCCCGATCGATCTCGTACGCTGCGGCAGAGTAAAAAACAATCGGCGTCTTTTTGTCGAACTCACGTATTTGCCGGCAGAGATCCAACCCAGATCCATCCGGCAGCCAGGAGTCCAACAAGTAAAGATCAAAATCCTGTGAGGCCGCCAGATCGACTCCATTCTTGATTGTTGAGCCAGTCACGACTTCGTAACTCTTCTGCTCGAGCACAAGCGTCACCAACTCGCGCGTATCTTCGTGATCCTCAATATAAAGGACACGGGGGGTATTCATTTTTTGCATAGCTGTTATTTCTGCTATGAAGTTGCCGCTTTGTTCTCGGGAATTGACCAGGCTCGTTGTTCTTGAAAAAGCCGGGGCCGACATATAATTCTCAAGGTCAGTCGGGAAGGATATGCCAGCCACCGGCCACCCTGCTTGTTGTGTGGTCGCAACTTTATTTCCTTAGAACGCTACTGTCGGTACGATCGCGCACATTTTTTGATCAGGAATTTCCCTAGCCCGGGCATGTAAAATTTTGTGTAACAGAACTGGGAAAATTATATGAGCTTACACTGTACGTCGCCGAACATAAGCAGTAAAATGCGACGCGTCCCTCTCAAATAGTTCTTTAATTCCCCTGTAAATGTATTAATGCCCAAGTACTCAAGTGCGGGAGTATGGGGATGATGAATTCAACTCTTCAATCGCTAATCCCTGATCACCCCGAACTGCTTCGTGCCGGTGTCACCTCTCGCAATGAATTATTGAGAGAGTTTTTTACTGTTCCTGCTATTGCTCGCGAGTTGCTTCCCGAGTTGAAAGTCGTATCGCTCACCGTGAACCAGGTTCTTTACGAACAGGGAGACAGGATGGAAGTCGTTTACTTTCCCCTGGACTCCGTAATGTCGGGACTTTCGATCATGGAGGATGGAACCACAATAGAAACCTCCATGACAGGTCGGGAAGGTCTAGTCGGAATCTCCTCACTTCTCGGCAGCAGACGTTCAAGACAGTGGGTCTGGGTCACGGTAGGTGGAAGCGCCATTCAGTTGGAAACAAGATTTATCGAGAAGACTCTGTTGCAAAGTGAAGTTGCTCTCAAGGCATTGCTGAAGGCCTATCGATTGTTGATCACGCAACTGTCGCAGCGTTGTGTTTGTAACACCAGACACACGATCATGGAACGACTTTGCTGCTGGCTCCTGATGATTCACGATCGAGTTGGAGACAGTAATCTAAATTTGACTCAGGAGATGATTGCTTCGCGAGTAGGCGCGCGTCGCGCGGGAATCACAGTCGCGGCCGGAACACTGCAGTCGATGAAGGCGATTGGTTACCGGCGTGGCCACCTACATATCCAGGACCGCCCCGTGCTCGAGCGAACAGTTTGCGAATGCTACAACCTGATGCGGGGCGACTACAAGTCTCCCCCCCCCGACTACACAGCCTTCTCACTATAGACAAAGATACGATTAGCAACTGAGCCACTCTCATCTACGATGGGAACAACGGTGTGGACAAATTGAATTCCTTTTTCTTCCGCATGGTCCACGTTAGCCAGAATTGGACCAGTGTTAAGGGGTTGTCGTTCGCGCACTGACCTTTTAAGGATTCTGATCAGCTCGTCAATTTCCTTACCGCCAAAAACCTCCGTCATAGGAAGGCCGACTACATCGCGGTTACCCAGCAGTTGTTTATAAGCGGGATTGATGGTCTGGATCGTCAGGTCTTCTGCATCCAGCACCATGACGTAATATGGATATCTTTCAAGCACGGTGGTAAGTTGCAGTTGTTCGATCCGGCGCTGCTTCGCCAATTCTTGTAATTCCCCGGTTCGTGCTGTCAGTTCATCGTTAGTGGTCTGCAACTCCTCGTTGGTCGCCTGGAGCTCTTCATTGTTTGTTTCGAGCTCCTCGTTCGTGGCCTGTAGCTCTTCATTGGTGGCTTCAAACTCCTCGTTGGTCGCCTGCAGTTCCTCCTGAGTAAGCATTAGCTCCTCATTGGCAGCCTGAAGCTCTTCGTTGGCATCCTGAAGCTCGGTGTTCATTGTGCTGAAGCGTTTGTTAGCGCTACTGAGCTCGTTTATCAATTCCGCATGTTCCAGTTGCACGGCCTCGAATCGCTTTTTCATTTGCACCTGGTCCGTCACATCCACCGCGGTAATGGCGGCGAGTTCGGGACCACCCGGCTCGATCTGCATAAACACAATGGTAAGGCTCAGGTACCGGCCCGAGCCCTCTGACGACTGGTCCAATTCGATCGCATCAATCATCGTGGTGGTGTGTTCGCGGAAGCAGTTGTCGATCGCCTCGCGTACTTCCTGATATGGCATACCGCGGACGGTGTGCAGGAAGTCGAGATCGGAAGCGGGCTCGCGAACGCCAAATAACCGTCGCGCGACGGTGTTGATCGTAAGAATTCGGTATTGGCGATCGATGATTACAACGGCCACGTTCAAGTAGCGCAGCAACGTTTCATTGATGCGGCGTAATTGTCCGAGCTCTGCCTCAGCTAATGTTAAATCCTGGGCGTAGGTCTTAGTTGCGGATACGGCCCGCTGTCCCCGAGATTCGCGCAACTCATTGGTATTGTTGACGGCTTGTGTGGGGCTATAGTGCATGGGAAGGGCCAGTGGACCTCCGAGGCAGCGATAGATTTTCCACTTCTTGTTTACAAGCTCGAACGCGGCTTTAGTCGGACGCGTGGTTTCGGCTTTCCCAAGGAACAAATATCCGTGTGATTGGTGTAGCGAATAAGCAAAAAGATCGAGCACTACTTGCTGGAGATCCTGCTTGAGATAGATCAACAGGTTACGGCAGCTCACCAGGTCAATACGGGGAAATGGTACGCCGCGACTGATGTCCTGTTGGCCAAAGATAACTACCTGGCGCAACGACTTTGAAACCCGATAGCCATGGTGCACGCGCTCAAAAAAACGATCCTGATAGTCATCCGGTAATTCACTCAGCACGTTTTCAGGATAGAGGCCGCGGCGCGCAAACGAAATTGCATCGGCGGCGACATCGGTTGCAAAGACCCTGAAATTCCATTCGGCAAATTCAGGGCCAAGATGGTCCGCAACGAGCAATGCCAATGAATAAGCCTCTTCACCGGTAGCGCATCCCGCCGACCAGATTCGCAGTGTCCGGCCGTTGTGTTTGGCGCGGTCGATCAACTCGGGGATGACAGTGGCATTAAGAAATTCGAAGGCTTCAGGATCGCGAAAGAAACCGGTTACTTTTATCAGGAATGCTTTAACTAATTCCTTGACCTCTTCCGGATGAGTGCGGAGGTAATCTTCATAATCGCGAATGTTGGCATTTTGAGTAACAGCCATACGCCGGCCCACGCGACGGAGAATGGTTGAGGACTTGTAGTTTCGGAAATCGATGTTGGACCGGGCGCTCACCTGAGTCAACAAGTCGCGCAGTGGGTCATCAGCCTCCATTTCCGAGGGCGGTAGACTGACACCTTTCAAGATGTCGAAAAGCAATGGACCAATCTGCTCCATCTCGACCGTGTGATCCACCGCGGTGGGAGGTAACGAACTCGGCATCGAGGGATATGGTGCTGTTTGCGGGTTTTGAATAATCACCACGCCACCGGCATTCTTGATGTCAACTGCACCCGCAGCGCCGTCAGATCCTGAGCCGGTGAGAATTACCGCAATTAGATGCTCGCCATACGACTTGGCCGCGCTCGACAGCAACATATCGACTGACGGTTTGGGTCGTTCGGCGTTATCCGCTTCGAGGTGCACCTGGCCGTCAACGATTCTAACGTGCCTGTTTGATGGTACAACGTAGATCTTGCCGCCTTCGAGTTTGGTTGGCGGGTGTTCACTAACTACAACAACGGGCAACTGACTACGGCGCTCGAGAATAGGTCCCAGTTGACTGGGGCGCTGCGGATCGAGGTGTTGCGCGATTACAATCGGCGCTGGAAACGATTTGTTAAGCGTACTCACGAGAGTAGAAAGCGCCCCTACCCCGCCGGCGGACGAGCCAACCACCACGAGGTCTTTGTCTTCAACTGTTTTTGAAGAATCATCCATATGAGTTAGTCGGAACTTAAAGCCAGTAGTCTAGAGAGAGCTGAGAGAGTCCGCCGTAGTAAGGCACAATCGATTTAGGAGTAAAACTCAGTCGTCACCCTGAAATACCGGTTCGGCTATCTTATCTTCGCCGGGTTTATCCTTTCCTTCACCGAGCAACAGTTGGCGAATCATTGAGCTGTGTTGCTCCGCTTCCTGCGCACGTCTTTCGAAAACCCGCACGACATCTATCCGGTTACCCCTGCGCGCGCGCTCTTGAATCTTCTTTGCCAGTATCATCTTCTCTTCCAGAGCACGAATTGCTGACCAAAGAGCTATTTCAAGCATGGCCGTCTGGCCATCGCCCAAAGCCTCCGCTGAAAACGCATGGCCCACATGACAGCGATAACGCAGAATTTCGTGGTCGTCGATCTCCCAAAGCGCGCCGTTACATTCTGGACATGTAAGCGTTGATATCTTGCCTATTCGCTCGACACTCGCGATGAGTTCAGCGCTTTCCATTTCCTGACGTGCAATCCTTGCTTCAATCTCAATTTGGTCTGACACCTGGTGCCCTCCTTTCTCCACGACTGTCTCGTAGGAAAGTTCATTTAACAACGGCGCGATCTCCTGCAGTGGTATGGAGTAATCGACCCTTATTGCCTGTATGACACTCATGGGCATACTTGGGAATGGGGCTTCCTGAGGATCCTGAACAATCGTTAGACCACTGCGCTGTTTGATCGCGCGCATGCCTACTTTCCCATCATCTCGCGCCCCAGTCAGTACGACACCGATCACTCGCGGCCCCATCCAGCGTGCTGCTGAACGGAAGAGTGCATCGATTGAAGGCCGATGAAGGTTTTCTTTTGGACCATGCACGAGTTTAACTGTCCGGTCTTCCACCAGTAAATGTCGATCGGGAGGAGCGACGTATATTCTTCCTCTCAGTACAGGCTCGCCATCAACCGCATGCGCTACAGGTAGGTTTGAGTTATGTGCGAGTATGCCTGGCAACAAGCTGGTAGCGTCGACCGGGATGTGCAGCACTATAAAAACAGCGGCAGGTAAGTCTGCAGGCAGATCTTTGACGAGTTTTGATAGAGCTTGAACGCCTCCGGCGGAAGCGCCGATAACTATAGTGTCGCGCGTGGCCAAGAGCCCTCCAGCTTAACGGTTCTGGTCCAGTTTGAAACAACAAGGGGCATGGCCGGCGGGGTCGTACGGTCGAATCGTATTTGGTTCAATCGGAGGAGCACAAATCTTAGCACATCGAATCATTCAACGCGCTACGCTTGCGTCTTGCGGGAACGATTTTTGTGCGGTGTCGAACATTGCCACTCCGCCGCCAGATCCTCTATAATTTCACACGTTGAATACCCCTTTCCTCCTGTGGGTATAGTTGGCGCGGCGGACGGCAAAAACCGCCGCGCTTTTTTCTTTCCTGCGCGTTTATCTCAAAAGTCAACCTGATGAAATTAGACGCCTCCCTGGGGTGCGGTTCTTTGGCCCGCTTTGGTAAAAATACCAAAGCGCCAACAAGTTGGCGCACTCAAAAGAGGCGTCTAATTCTTGCTTCCCGCCGTCTACAGACGTAGACTCTGACCAGTCCAGAGCTTTGCTAATGAAACGCAGCCTCTTGCCCTCAATTGGCCTGAGTTTACTAGTCGCGATCGTTTATTTCGCTGGTGCCGAACTCGGTCTCTCGCTCGCCACTGCACACGAAAACGTCACCCCTGTTTGGCCACCTACAGGAATTGCGATCGCGTCTCTGCTGATCTTTGGACGTCGTGTTTGGCCAGGCATTTTTATTGGCGCACTTGCCGCAAATCTCCACACGAGTATTTCGCTCGCCTCTGCGCTCGGCATTGCTACAGGCAATACCCTCGAGGCTCTGGTCGCCTTCTTTCTGCTTCAGCGATCGAAACGCTGGCGAAACTCTTTCGACTCGATGGGCGACGTGATGATCTTTATCGTCTACGCCGCTGTCCTGGCGCCGCTGGTGAGCGCGACGATTGGAAGTTTGAGTTTGGCTTTTGGAGATCCGACGCAATGGTCCACCTTTTGGTATCTCTGGTTGACGTGGTGGATGGGCGACGGTTTTGGCGCACTCATCGTTTCGCCGCTGCTACTCTCCTGGAGCAGATCGCCGAGGATCGATCGCGAAGATATTCCTGAGATCGCGAGTCTCTTCCTGTTGCTATTGATTGTGGTGTTGATTGTCTTTGCCGGCTGGTTTCCCGGGCCGGTCAAAACGTATCCACTCGCCTATCTGTGTCTGCCTTGTTTGTTGTGGGCGGCCTTGAGATTCGATCAGAGAATTGTGACGAGCGCCATCGTGCTGATGGCAGGCGTCGCGGTTTGGGGAGCCAGGCATGGCTATGGTCCATTTGTACAGCCGAGCGACAACGTTACCCTTTTGTTGTTGATCTCATTTGTGGGCACAGCCTCATTGATGACTTTGCTTGTCGCGGCAGTGACAACTGAAAGACGCAGAGCCGAAGCCGAGAAGTGGAAGCTCGGCTCAGAGCTCGAACTTCACCGGCGCCGCGTAGAAGACATCGTCGAGCATGTTCCGGGTGTTGTTTGGGAAGCATGGGGAAAACCGGACGCGGCCAATCAACGCATAGACTTCGTCAGCAATCACGTTGAGACGATGCTCGGCTACAGCAGAGAGGAATGGTTGTCGACGCCAAACTTCTGGTTATCGATTGTTCATCCGGATGACAAAGAGCGAGCGGCGGCTGAAGCAGCAGCGATCTTTGCATCGGGCAAAGGAGGCTCGAGCAGGTTTCGCTGGCTGCACAAAGATGGGCGTGAAGTTTGGGTTGAGGCGCATTCGATCGTCGTTTGCGATGAGAGTGGACCAGTCGGAATGCGTGGTGTGACGATGGACATCACTACTGCTGTCAAAGCCGAATTCGAACGTGCAGAACTTCTCGAGCGCGAGAGTCATGCACGGCAGCAAGCGGAGGAAGCGAGCCGGTTGAAGGAGGAGTTTCTGGCGACTGTTTCACACGAGCTGCGCACGCCACTGAACGCAGTGGTGGGATGGTCACGATTGCTGCAATCGGGACAGCTTGACGAAGCCGGCGTTACACATGCCGTTGAAGTGATCGAACGTAATGCAGCAGCACAACGACAGATTATCGAAGACTTGCTCGACGTGTCGCGGATCGTTAGCGGGAAGGTGCGGATTAGCACGCAGCCGGTCGATCTGCTGCTGATTATTCATGCTGCTATCGATGCGATTCAACCTGCGGCCGAAGCCAAGGAGATCATGATTGGAATGCACGTGAGTGCGCCTGATGCAATTGTCAGAGCTGACGACGAACGTTTGCAGCAGGTATTTTGGAACTTGCTGGCAAATGCGGTGAAGTTTACCCCCGCGGGTGGGACAGTTGACGTTTACCTCGAGCGCGAAGGCTCGCTGGCGGAAATCAGGATTGAAGATTCTGGTCCAGGTGTGCCACCGGAATTTCTGCCGCGAATATTCGAAAGGTTTAGTCAGGCAGACGGTTCAAGCACGCGAAAGCATGGTGGCCTCGGATTAGGGCTGGCTATTGTGAAACACCTCGTTGAGTTGCATGGTGGAACAGTTTCGGCAGCAAATCGTGAAACGGGTGGCGCGGTGTTGATTGTGAAGTTACCGATTTTGATTCACAGGATTAACAAGATGACTCAGGATTTACAGGATTCATCTTGTGCATCATGAAACATCTTGTAAATCCTGTCTAAATACGTCTCTAGTTCCTCGATCGTTCAGTTCTTCAGTACCGGTGCATTGGTACGCGTGGAGTTTTCGGAGATCGCAGGCGCTCCTGACGGATTGAAGATGTAATAATCACGAGCACGCACCGCGAGATTCGGTTGGCGCGCGCGTACTCTGATCTGGCGCCGTTGTCCTGGCTGTGGTGGGCGCTTCGGATAGTAGCCAATGCTGTACTGGCGTCGCAGTTCTTCGGCAACATTCGCAAACGCGCTAGACATGTTTTGCAATGAATCAGCCTCGTATTCGCGTCCACCTGTGGCGTTTGCGAGTTCCATCAGGTAGCGATTGGCGATGTCGTAATCGCCTCTTGGACCACTGGGTGGATACCCGCCACCGCCCGGATAACCGCCGCCGCCACCGCCGCGCCGATTATTTCTGCGACGTCCACCGCCGAATATGCCTCCGAGAATCGTTCCGAAGATATCAATCTGAGGCATCGGTTGATTAACTATCACATTCATGTCGCCCGCAGTGTTGTACTGAACCGGGTAGATCAATGCATCCAGCTCTTGCGCGTCCATGACGTTGCTGTCATAGCTGGCCCGACGGCTCGTTGTATCAACACCGTCAGTGAAGAGTACGATCGCTTTTCGTCCCTGAATTCGACTCAATTGTTGATTGATGACCATGTCGACCGCATCGTAAAGACGCGTGCCGTCATCAGTCTTCGATCGTTGAATGGCACGTTGAAGTTTATTTCGATCGGTCGTGAACTCGCTCAGTATCTTGATGTCGTCGTTGAAAGAGACGACCATCACTTTATCGTCATTGCGGAGCTGGTTAACAAAACTGACCGCGGCGTCCTGGATATCTTCAAGACGAAACTGAGTGGAAGGGCTCGTATCGAGCATCAACACGACTGAGAATGGTTTATCCACTGACTGGAAGAATGCGACTTCCTGTTCCACCCCGTCTTCCCAAACTCGGAACTCTTCCTTCTGCAGGTTTGGTACATAGCGGCCATCGCGGTCCATCACGCTAACGGGAAGCGTTATGAGCGTTGTGCTGACGCGAATGATGTCGCCGGCATCGACTTCTTCCGGTCCCGCGGGTGCCTGATCCTCTTGTGGTTGGGGCGGACGATTTCCGGGATTGTTAGCGCCGCCTAATACAGGCGGTCTGGAAGGTGCGGGTGCGGACGAATCAGTAGTTCGCGGAGCACCGGTTTGAGGAGCGCTGGTTGTTGACGTACCCACTCGTCTCGGGCGTCCCTGGCCAAAGCCGACGCTCAAGCTCGTGAAAAGCATGGAGAGGAGCGATAGGTAAACGAAGAACTTTCTCATAGTCGTGCTCCAGCGCGCCGAACCACTTTGATGCGTTGTCGGGAGATTGGATGCTCGTAGTTTTGAGCAATCTAGGGAGAGAAAACCAAACCGCAGGGCAAGGATACCCCCTGGGGCCTGCGAGGGCAAGGATTCTGACGCTGCGGAACGTACTGTAGGGGCGGCCCTCCGTGGCCGCCCCTGCGTTGAATTCCACACAGGGGCGGCCACGGAGGGCCGCCCCTACAGTACGCTCGATGGGATGTTATGATCCTATTCCGATGAGCTTGCAGTGGCGCTGGAGAGGGCGTTCCAGATTAAGGGCAGGGTTGCCCAGGATTGGCCGCGATGCTGCGGCCTGAAGCCAAATAGCACGATGCGTCCCTTCCCTACACCTACCTCCGCAAGAGCGATTTGTCCTCGCAGCTTGTCTTCACCAAGCAGCCAGCCACTCAGCAGCACATTCTCTTTCGCATACCGAGCGATGACACGCACGTTCGCATCGGAAGTCGCTGTATACGCCGAACTGTTAATGAAGTACGCCGGCAACGAATCGGGCAATAGCGCGGCAATCGGATGCTTATTATCTATATCGAGCGCAAGGATCGAACCGGGACAGTAAAACTCCGACGATCGAACCCCCTCGAGCGTGTTTCGCAGCGGCAAATTGAATTCTTTGATCGCGAGGTCGCAGGCGTTATCAAAACAGATCATCATCCCGCCGTTGTTTACAAACTCTTTCAGACTCTTTACGCCGGCATCACTGATGCCGCCCGTGTACTCAGCCGGCAAGGTTCCCGCCGCATTGCCGTTGATGATTTGTGTGGCTGCCTGCGACGAAAAAACCACCGCGTCGAATTTCGAGTTGAGTGATCCCTTTCGCATATCGACGTCGCGTATCGAGGTATACGGAACGTTGAAGGTATCGAACACGAATCGCGTCCAACCTTCGTCCATGTTGCTCGTTGACCCTTTGTAAATCCCTACGCGAACGGGTTGCTTCAACGGGTTTTTTATCGGCGACTCATCGCCTTTTCTCAACGGGAGGGCGAGATCGGCTCTGACTTCGTTTGGATCTTTGAGCAACGTCAACTTGCGCTCGTTCGGGGCTTCCCTGATCGTGATGACTGCGGGCGCTTCAATGCCCATTTGTAGCGGCAGCGTCCAACCCGCAACGTCGTACGGGCGTTCAGCCTCACCTTGCGCCGTCAGTCTGTTTGGATAGATTTGCGGTTCGAAAAGAGCGACCACGTTGTAACGCTGAGGCTGTGTGATAAAGACGATGTAACTGCCGCCAGGCACTTCCTGCATCGCACTCAACCCACCGCCGATCTTGTACGTGCCGAGCTTCTCCGTAGCGGGATTTGTTCGTTGCAGGACCTGTGGCCGCAGCACGACGTGTAGCTCGTGATCGAGACGAAAGACTTCGATGCCCTGCTCTATCAAACTGCCAATCAACTTCGCTACAGCTTCGTCACGGGCCTGTCCGGCCGGAATCAGATAGGCAATCTCGTCGCCCTTGTTAAGTGGTAGTTGGAGATTCTTTCGCCCGAGTTCGTAGAAGTTGCGCAGGTACTCGGCGCGAAACTTCGTCGCCATCTCGAGAATCGAACGCGCCGCGATCATTTCCATGTTCATGATGTCGCGTGGGCGCCATTGACCGGCCGGCCATGGATCCGGAAAGTTTGTCATTGCGTCAGTGGCGTTCCGCATGCCACGCGTACTGGACCTCGCCAGTTGTTCGGCAGTGACTGTGGTCGGAGTCATGAGCCGCGCGCTCGCCGCTTCGGAAAGGATTCCGATTGAGTTGTGAAAATATGGTGCGGTGCGGAAGCCGCCGTGCCACCAGGTGTCGTAAAGAGCGTTTGTCAAAACACCCTTGAAGCCCGCTGCTTGCAGATCCGCAGCGACCTTGTGACCAATCAAACCCACTTGCCTCAAAAGCACCGGCGAGATGTTTGGATTCGGCGGATCGTAAAACGGCGGAATGAAAAATCTCGAGCCATTCGATCCTTGCTGGTGTACGTCATAGACAATCTGTGGAAACCAATCGTGCCAGAGTAGGCGTGTGATGAGTTGTGTTTCTTTCAGATTGAGCATGAACCAGTCGCGGTTGTCGTCGTGACCCGCGTAATGATGGTAGAGCTCGGGTGGTTCTCGTCCTTCGTATGGTGTGCCGAGTGTCTTGCGATACCAGTTAGCGACGATGTCGATTCCGTCAGGATTAGGCGATGGGATTAGAAGCAGTATCGTGTTTTGTAGTATCTCGCGTGTGTTGGCATCCTGGGCCGTCGCAAGCTCGTAGGCGAGTTGCATCGACATCTGAGAAGCGACGATCTCTGTTGAGTGAATCGAACAGGAAATAGCGACGACAGTTTTTCCATTTGCAAACAGCCGGTCGCGCTGGAGATCGTTGGCGACTTTGCGTGGGTCGGCGAGTTGTTGCTGGATCTCTTTGTATTTCGGCAGAGCCAGTATATTCTCACGCGCACTAATGAACGCCACGATTACGGGTCGCTTGAGAGTCGATTGGCCCAGCGTCTGGACCAAAACCCGATCAGATGCGCGATCGAGTCGTTCGAAGTAGTCTGTTATCTGCGGCCAGCCGGCAATCGTCCGATCGTCGCCTGGTGTGAATCCCAGGACGGATTTTGGTGATGGGATTGCGGTAGATTGTTGCGCGAATGATGTCGCGGAGAACGCGGCAATAAACAGAATTAGTGCGAGGTATGTAGTTAATCGATGGCTCTGCATTCCAGAGGTTCCTTTTGACAGGACTTACAAAATTCAACCGGATTAACGAGACTACGGCGCAGGAGTCTAGCACAAGAGTGCGCCCACGTTTCATGCGCCGTTTGCATTACTGGTGGTCGATGTTTGTCGCAGGAACGCTGCTCCTGATCCTTGCGCCGCCCATCCTGTTGTTTGCCTGGCTAGTGAACAAGCACGACCTCGTCTATCCGTGGGCGTCCCTTGGTGCGCGTGCGTGGCTGTTTCTGAGTGGTGTGCGTGTGAAGGTTCGCGGACTCGAACACCTCGATCCAAAACAGACATACGTCTTTGTCTCGAATCATCGTTCTTATCTGGATACTGCTGCGATATTTGTCTACACGGGAAGACGCATTGGTGTCCTCGCAAAGAAGGAGCTGTTGAAGGTTCCGATCCTTGGGGTTGGGATGGGTTTCGTGAATGTGATGGCGATCGATCGTTCGAATCGTGAAAGCGCGATACGCACGACTGAAGCAGCGGCGCAGCGCATCAAGTCGGGTGTGTCGTTTGCAGTTTTTGTGGAAGGAACTCGAGCGAAACCGGGTGAGCTGCTGCCCTTTAAGAAGGGCGCGTTCTACATGGCCCGAGAAGCTGCTGTGCCGGTTGTGCCTGTGGCGATCAAGAATTCAGATGTGTTGATGGGTAAGGGAACTGGTGAGGCTCGGTCGGGCAGCATCGAGATGGTCCTACTGCCGCCCGTGGAGACTGTGGATGTAAAGACTGATCAGGATATCGATCAGTTGACAGCTAATGTGCGTGCTGCAGTCGCTGCTGAGTTAGAGACAGGATTGTAAATCCTGTCTAACAACTCCTTAGAAATCGTACGTTAAAGTTCCTGTGACTCTGACGGTTATCCCGTCTTTGACCGTTGGCTCAAAAGTAGCCTGTCGTGCCGCAGCTTCTGCGGCTTCACGAAGGACGGCCACGCCATTCAACGCCGTGGCTGAAACAACCTTGCCGTTCTCATCCACGATCACACGTACGGTAATTCTGCCGGTAGCTTTCAAACGCTTCATCTCTTCGCTTACGACTGGCTTTGGCTTTGACGAAGCTTTCGAATCCAGTGCCCCGCCGTCGATCGGCTTTGCAATACCACTGCCCGCACTGCCAGGCTCGTCGTTCTCACCAATCTCTGTGACTTTCAGTGTCGCCCTGGTTTCGGTGAAGTCCAGATAGCGTACCTTCAGGCGCACATGAATTGAACCACCATTTTCAAAAATGAGTTCCTCATCGGCGTAAGAGTAGGTCGGAAACCAAAACTTCCCATCGATGTGCTCGCGATAAGTTTCGACAGTCGGAAACTTATTTTTTTTCGTCTCGGGAACACCTTTTCCCTTCGTTTTCACAATCTGCAGATCCTGTTCATCAACCCAGATGCGCCCGGAAAAGAGTCGATCTTTTAAGTTTTTGGGACTGGGCATGACTTTCGGCGTTACATCAAATATGTAGAGGTTCAGTTCGTCGATCTTTTCTTTGCCCGCATATCGAAAGTTGTAAAGAGAAGCCTTGCTGGGCTCCAGGGCAAACGGATTGACACCTCCCAGATCGTCGACGTCTTCCTGCGTAATCTCCGGCAGCGTCGACATTGGAAAGAAGCTGATCTTCTCGAACCGTTCTCCCTGGTCATCGAACGTGAAAGTCGAAACGCGGTGATACTCACCGATTACCTGGCCGCCCATACCAATGCTTTGAATCAGCGCGTCGCGCTTGAATGAATAAGTATTCAGAGCTTTGCGAAACTGTGCTTCCTTTGCAGTGAAGGTTCGGATAATGCGGTCGATTTCAGCCGGGTCCATGTCGCCATTTCCGTTGGTCTGAGCAGAGACAGAAACGGCAAAAACGGAGCAAAGCAGCAGCGCAGCAAGGAGCAGAGGAGTCTTCATACGGTCTTTCTTCTTCAATTATCAGGACTTTTCGGCAAAAACTAACTGTCCTCAGATGCGCAAAGCAAAGAATCCTGTTGCCAGCCTCTGGGCTGCCGGACGCCCGCGAGGGCATGATTACCATTTTCCTATTGCAAAAATTCTTGCATCTAGTGTAAGGTTCCTTTACTAGAATAAGTTATCACTTAACTAGCGGCACGTTGTTCACTGAAAAGGAGCCCGGTTGACCTCGAAAATATCGCGGGCTCAGCTAGTTTGAAAAATAAAGTTTCTCAAGGTCCTCATGTCGGCAACAGGCACTCGTCCAAAATCCGTGAAGCTTTACGGCGCGGGAGCGCAGACGTGACGCCGAGCGGCGGCGTTGCTTACACGGCGCGGGCGATAAACCAGGCTTTGGGAGGAGCTTGGTTTTACGTGGTCTGATGTCGATGATGTGCGCGGTGATTAGCTGCCCCTTCTGGGCGGGGTGGCTTAATAAAATCACCGCGCACACCCCAGCTTAGCCAAATCCTTAACTATACACAATTACACTTAGCAAATCTGGAATCCGAAGTCATTGTTGGACAGGATTAACAAGATTCTCAGGATGAACAAGATTACCTTTTAATTAATCTTGTCCATCCTGAAACATCCTGTTAATCCTGTTCAAAACTAACTCTCGACAAAATTAACCTGAACAGGATGGGGAATGATTTTCTTCTTGTAGCCCTCATCTAATAACAATCGTACGGCCTCACGACCACGTTCGGTGTAGTCCAAAGTCAGATCGTTTACCCACATTGCCACAAATCTGTCGGCGAGCTCCGGATCCATGTCTCGCGCAAATTGCATCGCGTACTGGAGCGCATCATCGCGGTGCGTAAGCGAATAGTTGATACTCTCGCGTAGCAGTTTCGAAACTTCCCTGATGCGGTCGTCTCCGAGCTCGCGACGAATAGCATTGCCCCCCATCGGTAGCGGCAGTCCGTGTTGCTGGTGCCACCACTCGCCAAGGTCGAGCACTTTGTGCAAACCCTTCGACTCATAAAACAGTTGGCCTTCGTGAATCAACAAGCCGGCGTCACAGGTTCCATCCTGAACGGCATCGATGATCTTGTCGAAAGGAACAACTTCATATTTGAAGTCTGAGTTGAAAATTCGCAGCGCCAAAAAAGCACTGGTTAACTTTCCCGGGACCGCAATCTTGAGATTAGGAATGTCGTCAGGTGTGGCCGCCTCGCGGGCTACGACGATCGGTCCGTAGTTATCCCCAATCGAGGCGCCGTGAGGAAGCAAGGCGTACTTCTCATGAATGTACGCGTAAGCATGAAAGCTGATAGCGGTGACATCGTACGTTCCGCGCATCGCTTCCTCGTTCAGAGTTTGAATGTCTTTGAGAAGATGTTCGAAGTGTAGATCCCCTGTGTTCAGTTTGTGCGTCGCCAACCCATAGAACATGAACGCGTCGTCGGAATCCGGTGAATGTGCAAGTGTGATTGTTTCTGACATAAATATTGTTAGACCATGCTGACGCTGTCGCGCTCGATGCGGTTATAGACAGTGTCGCGTTCGACGGCTTCAAAGCCTGCTTCTTCGATCAACCCTATCAGTTCAGTCTTATTCATCTTTACTTCGTTATTCGCTTCGACTGAGTAGCTCGTAGTCAACTCGCCGCCGTCTGTGATCGTGCCGTCGATGTCATTGGCGCCGTAATGAAGCGCTACCTGAGCCAGTCGTTTGCCGAGCATCACCCAGTAGGCTTTGATGTGATCGAAGTTGTCGAGCATCAGGCGCGAGACTGCCATCGTCTTTAACGAATCGACACCGGATGGACCAGGCAAGTGGGCCAACTGAGTATCGGGTGGATAGAACGCGAGGGGTATGAAGCATTGAAAACCGCCCGATTTCTCCTGTTGTTCGCGAAGCTTGACGAGGTGATCGACGCGATCCTCAATCGACTCGATGTGGCCGTAAAGCATGGTTGCGTTTGTCTTGAGACCCGCGGCGTGAATCTTTCCCTGAAGGTCGAGCCAGCGTTCTGCGTTGCATTTGTGCGCACAAATCATCGAACGTGTCGGCTCACGAAAAATCTCCGCGCCACCGCCCGGACATGAATCCAAACCGGCATCGATCAACTGCTTGATAACGTCATCGTCTGACATCTTATAGAAGTGTGCGAAGTGATCGAACTCGACCATCGTGAACGCCTTCAGATGTAGCTGCGGGTACTGTTTCTTCAACGACGAAAGCAGGTCGGTAAAATAGCTGAACGGAAGTTTTGTGTTGAGTCCCCCGGTGATGTGCAATTCGGTGGCGCCTTCAGCAACTGCCTGCGCGGCTACTTTCAAACTGTCTTCGATGTTGTGTGTGTAAGCGTCAGGCTGTCGCGGCGTGCGGAAGAAACCACAAAACTTGCAGTCGGCGTAACAGATATTCGTCGGATTGAGATGCCGATTGACGTTGAAATAGGTGGTGCGACCGTGTTTTCGCCGTCGCACGATGTCCGCGAGCTTACCAAGTCCCGGCAGATCGTTGGTGGCGTAAAGCGCCAGACCGTCTTCGAATGAGAGTCGTTTTCCGCTCGTGACGGTTTTCTCAATCTCGTTCAGTTTGTCGTCGTGTGAAAAAGTCATTTCAATCACTCAATCATTTGTTGAGGAAAACAGCGCTTCCGAAAGTGGCCAGCAGGATAACGCTCACAAAAGCGTTGGTTGTAAAAAACGCGGCATTCAAGCGACTGAGATCGTCGGCACGAACAAGTCGATGCTGATAGACAAGTAATGCGCCAGTGGCAATCACGCCCGCAAAGGCGACTGGTCCGAGGTTCGTAATCACAAAGAGCCAGACCAAGCCCAAAAAAGCGGCAGCATGAAGCGCGCGTGCGATCCAGAGAGCACGGGCGACTCCGAAGCGCGCCGGAATGGATCTCAGTCTTTCACGTCGATCAAAATCGTAATCCTGACACGCGTACAGCACGTCAAACCCCGCAGTCCACAACAGCACTACGAGCGACAGCAAGAGGGGCACAGGACTTCCAATCTCGCCACGCACGGCAATCCACGCGCCCGTAGGCGCGATCGCCAGAGAGGCGCCGAGGACGAGATGCGAAAACTGCGTCCAGCGCTTGGTGAAGGAGTAAGACAAAACACAGGCGAGTGCCACGGGAGACAGGATCAACGTCAAACGATTCAACATTGCCGCAGCCAGAAGAAACAACGCCGCCGCCGCAAGTGTGAATACCCACACAAATCCGACTGATAACAAACCTGCCGGCAGGGCTCTCGAAGCGGTGCGTGGGTTCTTCGCGTCAAAGTTTCTGTCTGCGATTCGATTGAATGCCATCGCTGCCGAACGCGCTCCCACCATTGCGACAACGATCCAGAGAATCTGCCAGGCCGTGGGAAGCCCGCCGGCTGCCAGCACAGCGCCCAGAAAAGCGAACGGCAACGCAAAGAGCGTGTGCTCGATCTTAATCATCTCCAGCGTTAGTCGAGTGTTTTTGATTACGGTGGACACGGCTTCGTCAGATATTGCCACAAAAAAGCACACAAGTCACAAACCACTATTTGATACGAATCCACAGATTACGCAGATTCAAGGAAAACAATCTGTGTAATCTGTGGATATGCTTTGTGTCGATTTTTGTGGCATGCTGGGGCCGAATGGATCTGAACGAACTAGAGAGGCTTCTCGCCGCCTTCAAGAGTGGCGAACTGGAAACCAGCGAAGCCCTGGACCGCATTAAGAATCTTCACTTTGAAGACATCGGCTTTGCCCGCGTCGATCATTCCCGTGCGACCCGACAGGGCTTTCCGGAAGTGGTCTTTGGCGGCGGTAAAACTCGCGCGCAGGTTGTCGGAATCGTTGAAAAGCTTACTCAGCGCTCGCCAAATATTCTCGTCACTCGCACAGACGAAGGCACTTTTGGTGAGATTCGTAACATTGTTACCGAAGCCGAGTGGCATGAGGCTGCGAAGCTTGTGCGAATCCGTCGCGACAAGACCAATCAGGGCGTTGGCTCAATCGCAGTGGTGACGGCCGGTACGAGTGATATCCCTGTTGCTGAGGAAGCCGCGCTGACTGCGGAGACCATGGGTAACACTGTAGATCGTATCTGGGATGCCGGCGTCGCCGGAATCCATCGAGTGCTTTCAGAGCGCAGCCTGTTGCAGCGTTCGCGTGTAGTGATCGTCGCCGCGGGAATGGAAGGTGCTTTGCCGTCTGTTGTTGGTGGCCTTGTAAGTGTTCCGGTCGTGGCTGTGCCGACCAGTATCGGATATGGAGCATCGTTCGGAGGTGTCGCCGCATTGCTTGGGATGCTGAACTCCTGCGCTTCAAATGTGACCGTAGTCAATATCGATAACGGCTTTGGTGCAGGATTTGTCGCGAGCCTCATTAATCGTCGTTGGACGGTGCCAGTTGACTAAAGCCCCAATTGAACGTTCGCGACACTTACTTTTAGTTCTGATCGCACTCTCGCTGATCTCGAGTGCGTGTATTTCCGCTCGCCGTACTCCCAATCTCGAACACATCTTTGCTTCCGCTCGCGCAAGGACGGGAAAGCGCCCGGTGATCGTTATCCCGGGAATCCTGGGAAGTGAACTGATCAATTCGAAAACCGGTGAAAAGGTTTGGCCGTCAGCTTTTCGCACGTCTCAGGAAGGACTGCCGATAAGTGCGGACCTCGCCGCGAATCGCGATGACCTCATACCCGGAAAAATTATCGAGACCGTGAAGCTCGCGCGCGTGTTGCCGGAAGTCTACGTCTACAGAGATCTGCTTGAAGCATTGCGCCGCTACGCTGGTTATCGTGATGGCAACTGGGAAAATCCCGCTGCGGACGGTTATCAGGACACGTTCTACGTCTTTGCATACGACTGGCGTCAGGACAACGTCAGCAACGCACGCGAACTCTTCAGACGCATCGATCGGTTGAAATCGAAACTCCAGCGGCCGGATCTCAAATTCAACATCGTCGCGCATTCGATGGGTGGTTTGATTGCGCGTTATGCAGCGATGTACGGCGATCTCGATTTGCCAATGGACGAAAGTCCAATTACACCGACGTGGATTGGTGCGGCTCACATCAGCAAAATCGTCATGATCGGAGTGCCCAACGAAGGTTCGGCAGATGCTTTCGCCACGCTCATCGAGGGATATTCCATAACTGAAGGCTTGCGGCGTCGCGTTCCCCTTCTAAACAAGCTGACTGCTGAAGACGTCGTGAAGACGCCTTCCGTTTTTCAACTGATGCCACATCGCGAAGCAGTCAGATTTCTTGATGAGAATCTCGAAGTCTTGACGGTGGATTTGTACGACCCTGAAGTTTGGAAACGATATGGCTGGAGCGTGATCTATTCGTCACCTGAGTTTAGACGACGTTACGCTGAAACAAGTGGAACTGACGGCACGTCGGAAAACATGCTCGACGCTTATCTCGCAGCGACGTTGAGACGTGCCCGTCGTTTTCACGAAGCGCTCGACACGAGAACAACTACCTACGCACCAGTTCCTCTGCTCGCGATTGGCGGTGATTGCGAAGAGACGTTTAACTCACCCGTATTGCTTCGAGATGAAAAACGTAATCGATGGATTACGATGACCAGACCTCGTGACTATCGAACATCGAGTGGCGTCAAAATCTCAAAGAAGAAAGCGACTGAAGCGATGTACGCGCCGGGCGACGGACGCGTCACTCGCGCGTCATTGCTCGGCGAGCACGTCTTCAAACAACTTTCGCGTTACGCGGTTTTCGGCTGCGATCTTCACGGTCAACTCCCACGTAACCCCAGTCTCCAGGACAACGCCCTTACCGCCATCGTCGGCGAGGTGATGAATTGAATCCACAGATTACACAGATTCTGTAAATCTGCGTAATCTGTGGATTATGGGTTGATGATGGCGTTGAGCTTCTCGGCCCAATCGGGATCGATATTCGTGAGGATTGTGTATTGCTCGAGTGCGGCGTCGCGATTTCCCATCGCGAGCAGACAGCGACCGAGATTGTAGTAAGCCTTTCCGAAGTCTGGTTTCAGACGGATGGATTGCCGAAACGATTCGAGCGCCTCGTTCAGCTTGTTCAACTCGAAATACGCTTCGCCCATATTGTTCGGCGCCGCCGCATCACCGGGCTTCAATGCCGAAAGCTGACGAAACACTTCGATTGCTTCGTTGAACTTCTTCGACTTCAAATAACGCGAGCCTAGTCGTTCATACGCAACTGTGTAGTCGGGCCGCAGGCGAATCGTTTGCTTGTACGCCTGAATCTCCTCGTCAGGCTTACCCCAGTCGCGATAAACCAATCCGAGAGCGTAATGAGCGTCGGCGGCATTGTACGGATCTAGCTTGATCGACTGTCGATAGGCTTCAGCCGCATCTTTGTATTGCTTGAGATAGAAGCTGGCGAGCCCAATGTTGAAATACGACTCAGCAGACGGTCTCAAACTCACGGCTTTCTTCGACGCTTCCAACGCCTCTGCGTGTCTGCCAAGCTTCTCATTGCAGAAACCACTCTGCGCCCACGCTTCGGCGTAGTTGCTGTCTGAATCGACCGCCTTCTCGAAATAAGGCAACGCCTTCTCGCAGTCGTCTTTGGAAAGAAAGCTCAATCCATCGCGAAAGAACTGAACGGCCTTCGCGCGTTTATTTCTTCCGGTGCTTGCGACGAGATCCCCAAGCGACATGATCGGCGCGACCTGCAGTTGAGAAATACGCTCTGAAGGAATCGCGAAATTCACACTCTGCCCGCCGGTGATCTGAAGCGTCGCGATGCCAATCACCTGGCCCTGCATATTTACTACCGGACTCCCGCTCGATCCGGAAGAAATAGGAGCGGTGATTTGGATGATGCGACCAAAAGTCGGAATGTCGCGCACGGCGGAAACAATTCCATTCGTGACGCTGCCTTCCAGTCCGAGTGGATTGCCAATGACAACGACGCTTTCGCCTTCCTGCGGCGAAGTCTTGTCGAGTGGCAACGGTCGGATTTGATTTGCCGGAACGTCGATCTTTAGCAACGCGATATCACCCTCGGCATCGACTGCAAGAACACCTTTGACTTGATAGACAGTTCCTGTTGACGAATGGATCTCAGCGCGATACGCGCCCTCGAGCACGTGACGGTTGGTGACGATGCGATCGGCTTCGACGAAGAAACCGCTACCCCTCGAAAGCTTCTCGCCGCGCGAATCAAAAGTCTCGATTGCGACAGCGGAGGGCTTAATGCGGCGAACGAGTTCGGGAAGAAGATCCTGCGCCTGGATTGTAGTCGTGCTGATGACCACTAAGAAGAGAAAAAAGAACATTCCCAACGAAAGTTCTCGCGCAGAGGCGCAAAGACGCAAAGAAGAAGGCGCAAAGAAAAAACACAAAGAAACCTTTGCGTCTGCCTTTGCGCCTTTGAGCCTTTGCGCGAGAAAACTGTGTTGCGCCTGCTGCCGCACAATCAAATCTCAGATCCTGTCAGCTTCTGGACGACGTCGGTGATTTTAACATCTTCGCTCTGCTTTGTGCGTCGATTGAACAGTTCAACAACGCCACCGGCGGCTTTTTTCCCAATCGTGACTCGGTGAGGAATGCCGATTAGATCCGCGTCCTTGAATTTCACGCCCGCACGCTCGTCGCGATCGTCGAGCAGGACCTCGAGACCTGCTTGTTGCAGTTCCTGGTAAAGCTTCTCGCCGGCTTCACGCAGATCGTCCTGCTTCATGTTTGTGACTGTGACGACTACGTCAAACGGCGCGAGCGAACTGGGCCAGACGATGCCATCGTCATCATGATTTTGCTCGACTGCGGCGGTGATGATTCGTTCCACGCCTATGCCGTAGCTGCCCATGACGATGGGCACTTGTTTGCCGTCCTGCGTCAACACGGTTGCGCCCATCGATTCGGAGTATTTCGTGCCGAGCTTGAAGATGTGACCAATCTCCATGCCTTTAAAGACTTCAAGTTTGCCGGTTTCACACTTCGGGCAACCCTCGCCGGCTTCGACCGTGCGCAATTCAAACCACTCATCGACCGGAATGTCTCGCGCGATATCGACACCGCGCAGGTGATGATCGTCTTTGTTCGCGCCAGTCGTCATATTGCGACGGTTCTTTAATGCTGAATCCGCGACGATGCGTAGATCTTTCGATTTGGTTTTTGCTCCGACTCCGCCAAGACTGCCCGCATTTGCGCCCAGCAAGTCACGAATCTCTTCAGGATGCGCGGGACGTACGGCAGTCGCGCGCAGAGTGTCGGAGAGTTTTGTTTCGTGAAGTTGATGATCGCCGCGAAGTAAAACGAGCACTGGTCGCGATTCGCCGTCGATAGTCGCGAAGAAGACGAGCGATTTGATCTGTCGTGAACTTTCGGCGCCGCCGGGAAAAGTTGTTAGATCCTCAATCGTGCGAACTCCGGGCGTCGGAAACTCTTCTGGTGCTGCTGGTCCAGGTTCGTCGTTAATCTCCGTCAGCCGTGAAGTTGCTTTCTCCAGATTTGCCGCGTAACCGCAGTTAGCACAACTGGCAATCAGATCCTCGCCCGCCGGAGTGCGCGCCATAAACTCATTCGACTCCGAACCTCCCATCGCGCCTGACGATGCTTCCACGATCAAAAACTGTATGTTGCAGCGCGAGAAAATCTTTTTGTAGGCTTCGCGCTGATCGATAAACGACTTGTCGAGTCCTTCGCGATCGACGTCGAATGTGTATGCGTCTTTCATGATGAAAGTACGTATGCGCATTAAACCTGATTTGGGGCGTGCTTCATCACGAAACTTGAGCTGGATCTGGTACCAGACCTGTGGCAGTTGTTTGTAGGAACGGATTTCGTTACGCGCAATCGCGGTGAAGACTTCTTCGTGCGTCATCCCCAGACACATGTCCGTACCTTTACGATCTTTGAGACGAAACATCTCGTCGCCGATCGCGTACCAGCGTCCTGACTCCTGCCAAATCTCAGCCGGGTGTAGCGCGGGCAGATAAAACTCCTGGCCACCGATCGCGTCCATCTCTTCACGCAGGATCTCCATGACCTTGACGGCGATACGTTGGCCCAGCGGCAAAAAAGAATAAATTCCGGCGGACAATTGCCGGATCACACCGGCTCGTAAAAGTAGTTTGTGCGAAATAACCTCGGCGTCGGCCGGGTCTTCGCGGAGTGTTGGGATGAAGTATCGTGACCAGCGCATAATCCGGCCATTCTCGCTTAGTGAATGCAACTAACGCAAATCTGTGTAATCTGTGGATACAGATCATTTGCTGCACAACAGTCCCTGAGTTACCATCACGCTTCTTTCATAAACACCACAGGATAAAGAGATAAATGGACAGAAACTCATCACTCGCCGAAGTCGATCCGGTTATCGCGGGCGCTATCGACAATGAAGTAGCTCGCCAGGCAAACGGCCTCGAGCTCATCGCTTCTGAGAATTTCGTGAGCGAGGCAGTGCTCGAAGCTGCGGGTTCGGTGTTTACGAACAAGTACGCCGAAGGTTATCCGGGAAAGCGTTATTACGGCGGTTGTGAGTGGACCGACGTTGTCGAGCAAACCGCAATCGATCGCGCGAAGGAATTATTCGGCGCCGATCACGCGAACGTGCAGCCACACAGCGGTGCGCAGGCAAACATGTCTGTTTATCTGGCAGCGATTCAGTATGGCGATCAGATCCTGGGGATGAATCTCTCACACGGTGGTCACCTGACTCACGGGCATCCTTTGAACTTTTCCGGACTCAGTTACAAAGTCGCCGATTATGGGGTTTCAAAAGACACCGAGCAGATCGATTACGACGAACTGCAAAAGATCGCCGAAGAGCATCGTCCCAAACTACTCGTCTGCGGCGCGTCAGCTTATCCACGCATCATTAATTTCGAACGCATCGGGCAAATTGCGCGTAGTGTGGGCGCGCGCATGTTTGCCGATATCGCTCACATCGCTGGTCCAATCGCCGCCGGGCTGCATCCATCGCCAGTGCCACACGCGGATTACGTAACGACGACTACTCACAAAACGCTGCGTGGCCCACGCGGTGGATTGATTCTTTGTCGCAAGGAACACGCAAAAGAGATCGATCGCAGGCTTTTTCCGGGCGTCCAGGGTGGACCACTAGTGCACATCATCGCGGCAAAAGCGGTCGCTTTCGGCGAGGCTTTGCGTGAAGACTTCAAGGAGTATCAGCGCCAGGTGCTGAAGAATGCGAAAGCGCTGGCGAGTGAATTACAGGAACAGGGACTGCGCGTAGTCTCGGGTGGTACTGACAATCACCTGATGCTTGTTGATGTGTGGATGGACGGAAAAGGGATCACCGGAAAGGATGCCGAGAAAGCTCTCGAAGCCGCGCTGATTACAGTCAACAAGAACACCATCCCTTTCGATCAAAATAAACCGTTCGTCGCATCAGGGTTGCGAATCGGCACACCCGCAGTCACCACACGTGGGATGAAAGAAGCGGAGATGCGTGAGATTGGACGTCTGATCGCGGAGGTGATACACGCGCCCGAGTCGGAAGAAGTGCGGAACAAAGTAAAACGTGATGTTGCAGATCTGACCGCACGGTTTCCGTTGTATCCGAAGCGTTTGAAAGCGGGAGTGAGTTAGAGACAGGGTTTACCAGATTTTCTCAGGATATAAAATTTCTAAGCGACCAATTTGCGCAGTTTCGCCATTGCCTCGGACGGAGTCGGTATTTTTTGGTGATTAAGTCTGGCGCTCTCGATCCATAGAGCCTGGACTGTGTGAAGTTCATTCAGACACTCGGCCTGCGTCTCCCCCTGAGCCAGACAACCCTTTAGCGCCAGAACTTCGGCAACATAGCCGCCCTCCTCAGCCGGGTAAATTATGATCGGGTATCTTAAATCCTCCGCCATTGGTCTCTCCTCGTGCCTCTTTAATCAACTGAATTACACGTCTTACGTAAACCGATTTTACACGGTTTGCATGAACAGGGATAACGAAAGTAATTCCTGGCTTCTTGAAGATGTGATGACTGCCCGTAATGCGTTGCAGCTTGAATCCTTCCTGCAGCAATAGTGTCCGAACATCGTCGAACGTTGCTCCTTTGGGATTATTTGTGAGGCGCTCCAGAAGTTTACGTTTTTTCATAGCTAAGTGAGGTAGCCTGGTTGCGCATTCTACGCCACAGCTTGAAAGATACAAAGCGTGCATGAACCCAATCACCGCTTGCCAGGTGTGTTATCCTCTCTGTCCCATCGATCGCACAGTGTTGCAAACAAATGCTTGAAGTTTTTGGTCCGGATGGACTGATCGCGAAGGCGCATCCCGAATATGAGTATCGACCCGGCCAGATTGACATGGCACGGGCCGTGATGCGCGCGTTTGAGGATAAGCGACATCTCATCGTTGAGGCCGGCACGGGCACAGGGAAGACACTGGCTTATCTCGTACCAGCTGTTGCTGCTGCGCTCGGTGGCAATGGCCGCGTCATAGTTTCAACCGGCACCAAGAACCTGCAGGAACAATTAATGGAGAAAGATATTCCCTTTCTCCAGAGCGTCCTTCCAAAGCCCTTCGCTGCGACCTACATGAAGGGCCGTAACAATTATCTCTGTCTAAACCGGCTCGCGCGTGCACAATCGGCGCCGGTGCTCGAAGGTCTCGCCGAGGTTGATTACTTCGAAGAGGTTAGCCAATGGTCGCGAGAGACCGAGATTGGCGATCGTGCCGAACTCTCGAACCTGCCGGAGTCACTTTCTTTCTGGCGTCACATCGACGCGCGCTCTGAATCATGCCTGGGCCAAAAGTGTACTGACTTCGATGCCTGCTTCATCACGCGCATGCGTAACCGCGCCAACGAAGCAGACATCGTCGTCGTCAATCATCACCTGTTCTTCGCCGATCTGAGTTTGCGTAATGGCAACTACGGATCTGTGTTGCCGGATTACACGGCCGTCATACTCGACGAAGCTCATCTCATAGAAGAAGTCGCGTCCGAATACTTCGGCGCACAGGTATCCAATTACCAGATCGACGATCTCGTGCGCGATCTTGGCATGCTCACGATCGAAGACGCCGAAGTCGACAAAGAGTTGACGCACAGCGTCGCGCGTATGTCGCGATTTTCTGACAGCTTCTGGATGGGATTTCGCGATGGCCGCGGCGACGACGGTCGCTATCCGATCATTCCGGGAACATTTGCGAAGAAAAAAATGAGCGGCGAATTGGAAGCGACGCCGTTGGGCGAGTTGTACCTCGCTCTCGAAGGCGCCATCGCCCGCACGGAAACGACGCTCGATGCGTTTCAGGAAAAACCTCCCGAGGTTGAGAGTCTGATTCGTCGCTTGCGCCAGATACGTTTTGAGCTTGAGTATATTGTTACCGGAACGGACAAGAAGTTTGTCTACTGGCTGGAGCGAAGAAACCGCGGTGTGTTTTTACGCGCATCGCCAATCGATGTTGCCGGACTTTTGCAGGACAAGTTGTTCGATGAAGTGCCTACGGTGGTGTTGACATCTGCGACGCTTTCGAGTGGCGGCAACTTCAGCTTCATTCGCGATCGATTGGGATTGGACACGGCCGACGATCTGATTGCGGAATCGAGTTTTGATTACCAGAGCCAGGCGATACTTTATTTACCGGCTAGGATGCCCGACCCGCGCGATCGCGAATGGGGATCTGCCGCTGCGGCCGAAGTCGCACGGATCCTGAACGCAACCGAAGGACGAGCGTTTGTGTTATCGACGAGTCTTGCCGGGATGCAGTCTTTATTTGAAAACGTCTGGGCTGAGATCGACTATCCGTGCCTGGTCCAGGGCAGTGCGTCAAAGGGTCAACTACTGAAGAAGTTTCGTGAAACACCAAACGCGGTGTTGTTTGCGACGTCGAGTTTCTGGCAGGGAGTGGACGTGCGCGGCGAACAACTATCTTGCGTGATTATCGATAAATTGCCATTTGCCGTGCCAACTGATCCCATCGTCGCGGCACGTCAAAGATATATCGAAGACTGTGGCGGATCGAGTTTTTACGAATACAGTGTTCCACAAGCCATCATCGCACTGAAACAGGGACTTGGACGTTTGATTCGCAGCACGACCGATCGAGGTGTGCTGGCGATTCTCGATCCGCGTTTGCGAACGAAGGGTTATGGCCGAACTTTTCTACAAAGCCTGCCGCCGTGTCGCGTGACTTCGCGAATCGACGACCTTGCGAGTATCTTATCCACAGACTAATTATGCCGGGACAATTTGAAGTAATGATTGAGCGAAACTTCTCCAGCGCGCATCAACTGCGCGGTTACAAGGGGAAGTGTGAGAATCTGCACGGCCACAATTACAAGATCGAAATCTATGCGCGCGGGCGTGAGTTGGATAACGTCGGGTTGCTGGTCGATTTTGTGGAATTGAAAGCAGCGGCGGATGAAGTTGTGACCTACCTCGACCACAGAAACATCAACGAACTGCCGCCGTTTGATGAATTGCAGCCGTCCGCGGAGAACCTCGCGAAGTACGTGCTCGAGCGCGTGGCGAAGCGTGTTGGCGACGATCGCGTGCAGATCTATAAAGTTCGATGCTTCGAGACACCCACCAGCGTCGCCACTTACCTCATCGATTAATCATTTTAACGATTCCGGCATGTCTGCAACCGTATAAGCCATCACCGCCATTGTCGCCACACAAAGCTGAAGCTCGCGCGGGTTCACTTTGTCGAGCGTGTCGGCTGGTGTGTGATGAATGTCGAAGTAGTGTGTGCCGTCGACATCCAGGCTCGCCCCAACCACGCCTTCACGCATGATTGGACCAATGTCAGCACCACCACCAGTTGCTGCAATCTGATCTGCGCCGATTCCCGATAAGAGCTTTGCAATCTCCTGCATGTTGGATCGCACTTGCAATGGCGCTGTTGCCGAGAGCCCGAATCCTTCCGGTCGATAGACGCCCGAATCTGATTCAATCGCAAGGATGTGTTTCGCCAGTTCGGCACGATGCGCGTCGCGATAGGCGTTACCGCCGCGTAGTCCATTCTCTTCGTTGGTGTAGAGCACAACACGAATCGTTCGTCGCGGTCGCAGCCCGAGCTCTTTGAGCAGTCGTATGGCTTCCCACGCGACGATACAACCGCCCCCATCATCATGCGCGCCCTGGCCAACGTCCCACGAATCAAAGTGGCCGCCGATGACAATCACTTCATCGGGTTTCTCAGATCCCTTCAGCTCCGCGATCACGTTTGCTGATTCCGCGTCGGGCAAAAACTTCGCTCCCATTTTGAGCCGAAGTGTTGGTCGATCGCCACGATCGTTCATTCGCTGCAAAAACTCTGCTACTTCGATCGTGATCGCAGCGACAGGAATCTTTGGTTGGTTTGGATCGTAAGCCATCGCGCCCGTGTGTGGCGTCTGTAGGCTCACAGACGTGATTGAGCGGACGAGCGCCGCCACTGCCCCATAGCTCGCCGCGCGCGAAGCACCCTGCAGACGATAAGCAACCGTGGCTCCGTAGCTTGTAAACGGCACGTTGTAAACAACGATCTTTCCGCGCACCTTTTCGCCCAGTCGATCGAGCTCGGCAAAGTTGCGCACGACGATCGCGTCGGCAGAAATGCCTTCTGCCGGAGTGCCGACGCTGTTGCCGAGTCCGAGGACTTGCAGGTTCCTGGAAACGGGAGTGAGCATCTCGAGAGTTTCTTCGCCGCGCACCCAGTGCGGCACCATCACTTTTTCCGCACGTACATTATCGAGCGCATCGCGTTTCATTTCCGCAACGGCCCATTCGATGGCGCGCTCGAGATTCTTCGAGCCACTGAGACGATTACCTATATGGTCAGTCAGGTGTGCGAGCCGTGAATATGCGCGATCGCTAGTGAGAGCCGCCCCGATGATGCGTGCGGCCGCAGCACGATAGCTATCAATCCTGACCGTCGGTGGCGGCAAAGATGTTGGTGTCGGAGTAGGCGAAGCTAACGGCTGTGCGCCTGGACCGGGTTGTTGAGCCTGAACTGTGAAAGCGATGCAAATGAGAGTGAAAACAAGTGCGACGAGTTGTAAGAAACGCACGTAAGCAAATTCCTCCGTCGATGTTGGAGACGTCAGTGCAGTTTAGCCCAGTTTGGGTCGCCACGAAAAAGCACAAAAAGCACAAGCGAAGTTTCAGCGCAAAAACAAACTTTACGTAAAAAATCCTGTCAGTCTGCAACAAAACGAAACATAAGGAGATTTGGCATGGCAACAACCGCAACTTCTCGAAGCGAACGCACACAAGCGACCCCCCAAAAGATCACGACCTTTCTCTGGTTTGACAAAAATGCCGAGGAAGCGATCAATTTCTACACGTCGGTTTTCAAGAACTCGAAGATCCTGAACACCACACATTACGGCGACTCGGGAGCCGGCCCTAAGGGAAGTGTCATGACCATCGATTTTGAACTCGATGGACAACAATTCGTGGCGCTAAACGGTGGCCCAACCTTCAAATTCACTGAAGCCATATCGCTTGTCGTTAATTGCGACACACAGCAGGAAGTGGACTACTTCTGGGAGAAACTTTCAGCGGATGGCGGGCAAACGGTCGAATGTGGTTGGCTGAAGGATAAGTTTGGACTCTCGTGGCAGATCGTTCCGAATATCCTCTGGGAGTACTTTGCAGAGGGTGACCAGGCGAAGAACGATCGAATCATGAAAGCTGTGATGCAGATGAAGAAACTGGAAGTTGAAGGACTGAAAAAAGCTGCGGAAGGGAAGTAAGAACAAGGCAGTCCACAGATTACGCAGATTCCACAGACAAATCAGCGTAATCTGTGGACGGTTTTTCAGCCCGTGTTGTTACAGCGGGCTTCGTCATAAACGGCTTCTCGCAGAACCAGAAAAATACCCACGCAAACACAATCGTCGCCGGAATTACAACCACAAACACATTCACGAGTTGCAACCAGTTCGGATTGGTCCACTGCCACGACTGCATGATTACCAATTCATGAGTCAGGTAGATCGAATACGAAAAGATGCCCAGCGTCGCGAAGTGCGAGACAAGCGAAGGCAGTTTCGCCTGACGTAACCAACTCTGCTCGGAGAGCACCATCCGGTTCAAGACGATAAAGAACCCGAGACCCCAAAACGGATGAATCAGAAACCACGCCGCGTGGTGCAGAAACGTATCTTTATTAATTAAGGGCAAGTAGGTTGAGATCGCTGAAGCCGCAACGATCAGCACAGTCGCAAGACGCAGATCGCGTGACCATCCCCGCAGTTTTATTAATCCGAAAAATGCTTCGACGGCGATCGCGCCGAGGGCCCACGTAAACCAGTGAACCGCTGCTGCCTCCGGCACCGGAATGCCAAAACCGGTTTTCCGCCAAACAAGGTGACTAAAAACGATCCACGCCACACGCGCACTCAGGCAGACAACAAGCGTTGCGCCCCAACCCCAACGCACGCGAATAAACAGCAACAGAAAATAGGCGAGGTAGAGTTGCTCTTCGATCGCGAGGGTCCAAAACACACCGTTGATTGTGTAACAAGTGTGCGGATCGAGATTGTGGAGCATCAGCAGATGCATGACGATGTCGTAAAAGAAAAAATGCGTGAGATTGATGCCGACGGTCCACGCGGTCAGCAGTAAAAACAAAAGCAGCGCGATTATGTAAGGCGGATAGAGTCTGCGTAGTCTTCTTTTCCAGAAGGCGCCGAATCGAATGTCAGGCTCCGTTCCGGCGGCCTTGGCTTTGGCCCATTGCAGGTGAATACAGAAGCCCGAAATTACGAAGAACAGAAAAACGCCGATGTAACCAAACGAACTCGTGAATTGGACTGCGCGAATCGGATATTGAAGGAGGTTTTGCGGAAGGACTTTTTCGCCCTGTTCGACCGCGTGATAGAAAACAACGCCCAACGCCGCGATGCCTCGAAGTGCGTCGATGCCACGCAGTCGCGCCGGGATAGTCGTTGGGGGACTGGACATTCTTAAACGGATTTCTCAGCGTCTTTGCGGTTCTTGGCGTCTTTGCGTGAAACCATCTTTCACGCAAAGACGCCAAGATTCGCAAAGACGCTAAGGTTCTGTCTTTAGGCTGACACCAGTGATGGCACGTCGATATTGTACTTCCGGATTTTACTGTACAGACGCGGCCGGTAGATTCCAAGGAGGTTTGCCGCTGCCTGCTTGTTGCCGCCCGTGCGCTGAAGAGTTCGTTCAATCACAAGGCGCTCAATATCCTCGAGCGTCATGTTGGGCGGTACATCCCATGTGACGTTCGACGATGTGCCTTCGGGCAACGTTCCGTTATCGAAAGGCAAATCGATAGGCTCGATCTGTTTGTCTTTTGCGAGCAGGACAGCACGCTCGATCACGTTTTGCAGTTCGCGCACATTTCCAGGCCACGCATGGCCGAACAATCTTTGATACGCTGCCTGCGAAACGCCGGTGATGGCCCGTTCATACTTCTGCGCGTACATGTGCAGGAAGTGTTCGGTCAGAAGCTGAGTGTCTTCACTTCGCTCGCGTAACGGTGGCACGTGAATCGTGATCGTTGAGATTCGATAAAAAAGATCGTCGCGCAACAAGCCATCCCGAATCGCGTCCGCGGGTGGTCGGTTGGTGGAGCAGACGAGACGGAAGTCAACTGCGTAAGTCTTCTCCGATCCGATCTTCCGATAACTTCTTTCCTGCAGAACGCGCAGCAGTTTCGGTTGCAGCTCGATCGGCATCTCCGCGATTTCGTCCAGCATCAACGAGCCGCCGGCGGCGTGTTGGACCAGACCTTCCTTATCTGCGTGTGCGCCGGTGAATGCGCCTTTAGTGTGACCAAACAACTCGGATTCGATCAGTTCCTTGGGCAGCGCTGCGCAGTTAACCTTAATAAAAGGCTTTTTGGAACGGAGCGACTGATAGTGGATCGCATTCGCAATCAACTCCTTGCCCGTGCCGGATTCACCGACGATCAGAACGTTTGCATCCGACTTCGCCACCGACTCGATCGTCTCGTAGATCTGCTGCATCGGCTTCGACGCGCCGATGATGTTGAAATACTCGGCGCGTGTGGAGAGCTGGCGCCTCATGTTAGTAGTTTCCGCAACGAGTTCACGACGTTCGAGCGCCTTTTCGACGAGTGGTTGCAGTTCCTCGAAGTCAAAAGGTTTCTCGACGAAGTAGAAAGCACCGGCTTTTGTTGCTTCGACGGCTTTTTGCACCGAACCGTAACCAGTGACAACGATCACTTCCGTTGTCGGTCGCGCGTCTTTCATGTGACGCAGTACTTCCAATCCGTCCATGTCCGGCAGTTGCAAGTCGCAGATCGCCAGATGATGTCCGCCTTGATCAAAGAGCTCGATGGCGGCCGCACCAGTCGGTGCAGTATCGACAGAGTATCCTTCCTCGACGAAATTCTGCCGCAGAGAGTCAGCCATGGTTGGTTCGTCGTCTACCACAAGAATCCGCACTTCTTTGTTCTCCACCTTTTTCTCCTCCCTCGAAATCGCTGCGCCATGGGGCATGATGATTACTCCCTTTTTTCGCTGCCAATTTTTGATTGCCGATTGCCGGTTGCACAGACGTTAAGAATCGGCAATTGGAAATCGGCGATAGTTTCAGCCGGCAAGCGGAATCACTACCACAAACTTTTTATCTATAAACTTTGCCGACCCGCCGTGCGCCTCGACGATCTTCGCCGCCAGGGCGAGTTTGATCTCGTCGCTTCCAGCGAACGATCGAAACGGGTCGTGATCCAGCTGACGCAATCCCGACCACTCGATCACAGCCTGGTCGCCTTCGGTGCCGACGTTGACGAACACCTCGTTTGCTTCATCTTCGTTTTGGCGGAGTTTTAATGCACCGTTACATAGCCACTTAAAGGCATCCGTAAGTTTGAAAAGGTCAAGCTGGCCCTGAATGCTGTCTGAACCATTTTTCCACGCTATCGATGAGCCACCCTCGCTTAAACTGGCGCACACCGCGCGCAGTACCTTGTCCACTTCAACTCCGGACTGTTTCTTCAACTCTACCGGCTGTCCATAACGCACAATCGTCGATAGGTCATCTGCCGCACGGTCGAGACCATTAATCAGCTTTCCAATCGTCTCCTGTTCGTCACCCGGCCGTTCATTCTTCTCAATCCGGCGCCGGAGGAACGTGGCATAGAGTTTGAGACCATTTAGCTGATTCTTAAGGTCATGGACTATTTGCATTGTCGCCCGACCGAGATCCTGAAGGCGCTCGTCATCTTCGGGCCTCGACATTACAGTTTTCATCTGGGCAAATCTCTCTTAGCTCTCAAGGGGGCCGCAGGGGGAGGGAACCTCACAGCCAGTCCGAGTGTATGAATTAAACTCTGGCCTAAGATCCATTTGTGTTGTGTTTCAGTGCGGGATGTTACCAAAAATGAAGCGCGTATTCTAGTGATACAGTAAAATCAATAACTTGCGGGCATGGGGGAGAGGTAAATTGAGCGCAAAGTCAGGTGTAAAGATGAAAAAGAAGGCTGCTGACCCACCCACCGTCCTGCTGGTCGAAGATACCGAGGACAACCGGTTCATGATGCGGCGACTGCTCGAAATGTCCGGCTACAGAGTGGTGGAGGCAATGAATGGCGAGGAAGCGGTGAAACTTGCCCGAGCTGAGTCGCCCCAGTTAATCCTGATGGACCTTAGCCTGCCGCTGATCGACGGACTTGCCGCGACCCGTCTCATCCGCAAGGTTCCTGCTTTGGAGGCAACGCCGATCATCGCCGTGTCGGCTCACGACAGTTCTGACTTCCAAGCCGAAGCAGTCGAGGCCGGATGCAACAGTTACGTTACGAAGCCGATCGACTTTACCGAGCTAGAGCAATTGATTGCCCAGTTGTTGACGCACGACGGCTCTTAGAAGCACAATTCCCACACTATGGCTGTTCCGGATCGCCGTATTGACACTGCGGAAACGAATCGCACCCTCATCATCGTCGTGGCTGTGATTGCCGCCGTTGCGATTGCAGGACTTTTCTACGGGTTAATGCGTCTGAGCGGTCGCAGCACCCCTGGCGAAAATACGTTGCAAGCTGCCATACGCGAAGGCTCGCCTCAGTTTGCGGAGCAAGCGAAAAACATAGTTCTCGATGAGCCGGAAGGGACCGAAGCTAAACGCGCGCTAGGCGACATCGTGATGGGTCTTCAAACCACTGTCCGCAATTTGACTGGAAAGACATTGACCGGACTTGAAATCAGAGCTGCGGTGCTGGACTACGAAGGAAAGCCGGTGAAGCAAAAAGCGGTAGTAGTGGTCCCAACGCGCCAACCGGAGCTGGCACCAAACAAAACAATGCTGGTGAATGTGTCGCTCGATGGATTTAAAGAGACCGATGCGCGCGCGAATATCAAGATGGAAGTAACCGCGTTCAAGTTCAAGGAGTAGTTGTTTCACGCAGAGGCGCAAAGCAGAAGCAAAGACGCAAAGATGGGTTAACCATTGAATCTTCTTCTTTGCGACTTTGCGTCTTCTTTGCGCCTTTGCGTGAAACTTCTTCTTTAATCCAAAAACAATTCCTCGAGTGATTGCTTGATCGGCTGAACCGAAACGATTTTTCCGCCCGCTTTTCTCAACGCAGCCAATACACGTTCAATTTCATTTTCGGAAGATATTTCGATCCGGAGTCCCCTGGGTGTCGGTGTGATTTCCGCCTGCGGAAGATGCTGCCTTAACGTTTCAGCGTCGGTGCCGGTCGCCATCACTTCCATTCGATTTGGACCTTCAGTCGTTTGCCGCAGCTCATCCAGATATCCAACCTGGGCCAGCTTTCCCTTTTTCAGAATCGCAACGCGATCACAGAGCACCTCGATGTCTGAAAGTATGTGAGAGCACATGAACACAGTCTTGCCCTCGTCACGAAGCGCTGCAATCAGATCGCGCACCTCGCGACGGCCTACGGGATCGAGACCACTCATCGGTTCGTCGAGAAACACTATCTCCGGATCGTTTACGAGCGACTGGGCCAGTCCGACTCTCTGCAACATGCCTTTGGAAAACTTTCTCAGTTGCTTGTCCCAGCTTTTCTCGTCGAGGTTGACTCGCGCCAGCAAGTCGGCCGCACGTTTCTTACGTTCAGCCGCCCGCAGGCCGAAGATCTCCGCGCAGTACTCGAGAAACTCACGCGCCGTGAGGTAGTCGTAGAAGTATGGATTCTCGGGCAGATAACCGATACGTTGATGCATCTGCACGTCATGTATATCGTGGCCCAGAATGCGAGCGCTGCCCGTAGTCGGAAAGATCAAACGCATCAGCAGCTTAAGTGTGGTTGTCTTGCCGGCGCCATTTGCGCCGAGGAAGCCGAAGATCTGTCCACGATCGATCGAGAGCGACAGTGCATCGAGCGCTCGCACTTTTCGTTTGCGGAAAAATCCGACTTCGTAGTCCTTCGTCAGGTTTGTGATCTCGATAACCGGCATATTATCTCAGAGGAACCTTAGTCGTTTTAGAATCCAATTCGACTTCGCAAGCACCTGCTTTCAATAGGTAGGGCGCTCCTGACGGATCCAGGGGCGCACCTGATTGGTCCATCGGAATTTTCAATGTGCGGAATATCTGTCCCAGCTCGCGCCACGACTCAGGACATTTACCGGTGCGCGCCTGGTATGCCGCGAATAACTTGCGTAAACCATCGCGCTGGTCCCATGAGTCTAGCTGCAGCAGATGCTTGCTCGCCATTTCTTTAACCTGATCGTCACCAGACTGCTCATACATGCGCGTATAGATCTCGCGTGCGGTGGAGCGACTTCCTCCCTCGGATAGAAGCTTTGCTTTCATCGCCTCCATCCAAGCGGGAGCGCCGGGAATCTGCGCGCCACGCCCGTAGGTCTCGCTCGCCAATTGATACTGACCCTGGCGCCAGTAAATGTAGCCAAGATGGTGATAGAGCCGCCAGGCATTCGGATTTGCGTTAATGCCTTTTTCTGTTAGTCGAATAGCTTGTTGCACGTCGATGGAGGGCAATACGACGGCGGCATACTCGTAAGGTTGGATAAACTGCGGATCCAGAGTCATGGCCGTTTCCAATAACGGCACGAGCAATTTCAGGTTTAGGTTACTGAGATCGTCGAGACGAATATCACCTTCGTGGTTGCCGATCTTTTTGCCGACGTATTGCAGCGAACGCATCCAGTACCAATCGGCCACCAGGCCGTTAAAGCCGAGACTCATCCTGCGCGCGGTTTTTTCGTTCAGATAAAGACTCTCGTCAATTGCGTTCGGATCAACCGGTGGTCGCAACGTATCTGACCAGCGAACCAGGAACGCGGCGCCGGCCATTCCAACCACAATGACCAGGCCCAGGGTGATGCTCTTCAGGCGCTCGTTGTTCATTCTTATTTGAAGTTTCGACGGCTGAAGATGAGTGTTGCCGCCGCGAGTATCACAGCGATGTAGACGAGGGCATACAACGCGGTGACGAACACAAACCCCGCGTCAGGCGTGCGGCCATGAGCTGCCGGAGTAATAAAACTGTAATTGGAAAGATTCGGCAGCAGGTAATAGAGACCAGTAAAGAACCAGCGTGCGCTGGTACTGCCCAACGCGCCACTCAGAACCTTCAGGTCGGCACTAAAGTGACCGATAACAAAAACCAGAAACGTTAAAAGAGCGGAAAGCGCGGGAGATGAGAATGAGGAGAAGAGCAGGGCGACCGCAGTCAGTAGCATCAACTCGAGATAGATTAAAAGCACCGCGGGCCAAATCGTCGGAATCAGCGGATCCCAACCACGGCGGATGTACAGCAGCGCGAGCGAAACTCCCACTCCCATCACCAGCACGTTCACCAGCAGCGTGAGACAAAGACCAAGATACTTGCCAACTAGAAACTCGCCGCGCCCGACTGGCTTTGAAAAAACGGCGTAGATGGTTCGCCGCTCAATCTCTTTGTAAACAAGTCCAACGCCGACAAAGATGGCGATGAACATGCCAAAGAGCAGCATCGCGCTCAGACCCAGATCGACGATCACCTTGCGTTCCTGACCGCCGGATAATTCGCCGATAAAGATCGAAGCTGCAGTCAGCAGCAGAACAAACAACACGAGGTTGTAGAGCACGCGATCGCGCACAGCCTCGCGAAAAGCATTGCGGGCGATTGCCGACATGCGCCAGAGGCTGCCGGAACCGCCCAATTTTGATTTTTCGTAGTGAGTAGTTGCTTCAGCCGTGTCCAACGTTCTCAGTTGCGCATCCATAAAGCTAATGAGGCAAACACAATCTAACTTAAAATCATGTAGTTTCGGAAGGGTAATGTTGAAACGATCTAATTGAGAATAGTACCGCCTGACACAGTACGTGCGTCATCATTCGAGCAGGTCGGCGCGGTATCGGTGGTGTTGTAATACATAACGCCTGCTTCGTTGACATAAAAACTCCGCGATCCGGTAGCGAAGAGAATGCTGGCTGATTGGTGAAGGAATGCTTGAGCTTTCGCGTCGAACGCAGGGACTCCAGCACCGGCGACACTTTCCGCTGAGAATAGGAAACCACTCTTTGGTGAACCAGGTCCGGTAATAGTTGCGCCGCCAACGGTTGCATCAAGGAGGTTTAGGCTGGCCATCGCTGCGAGGTCCCCGTAGTTGCCGCCGCCTGCAGTCGCTCGGTAAGTGGCTTCGCTGCTGGCGATGATCCGCATTGTAGATAAGGCAGAAGCTTCATTTGCGGCGCGTCTCGAGGATAACAGGTTTGGGATCGCGATCGCTGAGATGATGCCCACGATGGCAACAACAATGAGAAGCTCGATCAGCGAAAAACCTTTGTTTGATTTGTAGGATTTCATAGTCGCGGTACTCCGCGTAAGTGTTTAAGTGATGAGTCGTATCGACTCGTAAAAAACTTGCGGAGGCGAGTTATCCCGCCTCCGCACGTTGTGAGATTGGGAGGACGATTAGTTGAGGACGGTGCCGGTAACTGTGCGTGCGGTCGTAGCCGTGCAGGCTGGCGCGGCTGCCGTCGTGTTGAAGTACATGATGCCCGATTCATTCGTGTAGAAACTTCGTGAACCTGTTCCGGTTACGGGATTACCAGTCGTGTGCACTGATGGTGTTGCGCCCGAATCGAAGGTTGGAAAGGCCGTGACGGCGGCAACGGGTGCTGCCGTGAAAGCGTAGCCGCTCTTTGCCGTGGTGCCGCTATTCGCGACGACGGTATCAACTAAGCCAGCAGTGTTGAGGGCTGCGAGGTCGCCGTAGGCGCCGGCGCCTGCGGTTGCCTGATAGGTGGCTTCCGAACTGAAGATAACGCGCATGGTCGCGATAGCCGAACCTTCGTTAGCGGCGCGACGTGAGGCGAGGAGATTGGGGATAGCGATCGCGGCGATAATACCGATAATCGCGACGACGATGAGAAGTTCGATTAACGAAAAGCCTTCTTGGCGTTTGGTAGTCATGCTAATTTCGTGCTCCTTAAAAGATATAGGGGGTTCAAATTTTGCTCGCGCCAACGGCTTTCCGTTCCCTTGTGAGCCGCGCAAAGCGCGAAGTGTCGGTGGTCTCTTAAACAACCGTTGTGCCAATGGGCGTTTTGCCCAAAATGGGGAAATTTCGATCTTTTTTGATCGAAATTTTGAGGGGTGGACCATTACCGGCAGGGGTGCATGACAATTTGTGGCAGGGGGTAAATGACGCTTTCCGGCAGATGTCACGAATAGCATTGCCGATTGCCCATTTGCCGATTTAGAGCCCTTCGGCGACTCAAATCGGCAATTGGCAATTGGCAATCGGCAATGTCTTAGCTCAGTTACTGTCGCCGGCGCCGGCGGCGAATTCGCCGGAGTCTTCTTCACGGCGGCGGGGACCAAGGTCGGTGGAGCGGCGGCGCGGGGTGGAATCTGGACCACGTCGCTCGTCACGCATCTGTGCCGTTAGACCACGGGCGCCGTGTTTGTCGAGTAGATGGCGCAGGGAGCGCACTGAGAGTCGCAAGAGTTCGGCGGCATTTGTCTGATTGCCTGACGTGCGCCGGAGGGCTTCAAGGACGTAGGTCTTTTCGAGTTGGTCCAGGTGCGCGGTGAGGTTAATGCCCTCGTCGGGGAACTCCATCGCTTCAGCAACGCGATAGGGATTGTAATTCGAGATTTTCTCGGGCAGACGTTCGGGCTCGATTGAGTTGGTGCGTTCGAGCGCCACTGCTCTCTCGATTGTGTGTTCTAACTCACGAACATTTCCGGGCCACGAGTATCGCTCGAGCAGACGCATCGCATTTTCGCTGACCGTCAGTGAACGCCCGGTTGGTGCGCAAAACTTTTGCACGAAGTGATTGGCGAGTTCGGAGATATCTTCCGCACGCTCACGTAAGGGCGGCAGCTCAATCGGAATTACAGAGATTCGGTAATAGAGATCCTCGCGAAACGTGCTTGCCGAAACCATGCTTGCAAGGTCTCGATTGGTCGCAGCGATCACGCGCGTGTCGACTATCGTCTCTTCGGTGGCGCCAACAGGTCTTACTTTACGTTCCTGCAAAACCCGCAGGAGTTTGACCTGCATGGCAGGCGACATTTCGCCGATCTCGTCGAGGAAAATCGTACCGCTGTTGGCTGCTTCGAAAAGTCCCTTCCGATTTGCACTCGCTCCGGTAAACGAGCCTTTCACGTAACCAAACAACTCCGATTCGAGCAGCGTTTCGGTAAAAGCACCACAGTTTACCGACACAAACGGCTTCTCGGCTCGTGGACTCAAATCGTGGATTGCACGTGCGACGAGTTCTTTTCCAGTGCCCGACTCGCCTGTCACCAGGACTGTCGACTGGACCTGCGCCACTGTCTCAATCATCTGATAAAGCGTGAGCATCCGGTTGCTTCGTCCGATGATATTGCCAAGCTTGCCACGCGTCCGCTGTCCCTGAATGAGAGCCTTGTTCTCTTCGAGTAGTGCCTCTTTCTCTTTAACGAGCGAGATCTTGTCTAGAGCACGCGCAACTGTTTCCTTCAGCAGGTCGTTATCAAACGGCTTCTGAACGAAGTCGTAAGCACCGAGGAGAAATGCCTCACGAGCTGTATCGACATTCGCAAAAGCCGTCATCATTATTACTTCCACTTCGGGAAGTAACTCGCGCGCGGCGCGCAGCAAATCGACGCCGCCCATGTCGGGCATCCTGATGTCAGAGATGATGAGATCCGGAGGTTGCTGGCGTATTTGTTCCAGCGCAGCACGACCATTTTCCGCGACGCTCACAACATGGCCTTCGCGCTGGAGTAAGTGCGTCAGGAACTGCCGCATTCCAAGTTCGTCGTCAACGATCAGAAGATTGGCCATGACTTTATTTCCAATTTCCGATTGCCAATTGCCAATTTATTGAGTCGGAAAACGGCAATTGGAAATTGGCAATCGGCAATTATTCGGGAGCGAGATCCTCACCTTTCACCGCCATCGGTAGTTCAACTGTAATGGTCGTCCCCTTATCCACGAGACTGCGGACATTGATTGTACCACCATGATCGCGAATGATTTGATAAACAATTGACAGCCCGAGGCCGGTTCCTCCGGTGGTGGAAGAGAAGGGCTCGAAGAGATGTTCAACTTGATCGGGCGACATGCCCCGTCCTGAGTCTGCAAAGGAAATACGCATCCGGTTGTTGGAGTTCTTTTCCAGGGACGCACGCAGGGTTCCGCCTTGAGGCATCGCCTGGAGAGCATTGCGCGCCAGATTCCAGAACACCTGTTTTAACTGGCCTTCATCAGCTTCAGCGAAAAGCGGTTCCTCCGGTAATTCCTCGACAATACTCTGATTCGAGTTGATCTCGGGACTGTGTCGCATCAGGGCGAAGGTTTGATGCAGCAGGTCCCCGACGTCCACGCGAGCCTGGATCAACGAGCGTGGCCGGGCGTAATTGAGAAAATCGGTAATGATCCGGTTCAGCCGGTCTGACTCGCGCAGGATGATCTCCATCAGTTGCGCCTGCGAAGAGTCGCGGTCGACTTCTGCATGAAGCATCTGGATCGAGCCGCGCATTGCAGCCAGCGGGTTCCGAATCTCGTGTGCGATCGAGGCGGCCATGCGACCAATAGCCGCGAGTCGATCCTGTCGACGCGACGTTTCTTCCAGACTACGAACCTGAGTTAGATCCTGAAACGTGATGACCATGCCGGTAGTGTCGCCCGACTCAGACGACAGTGGCGATATGCTGTAACCCAGACGAAGTCGCATTCCTTCAGCGGTCAAACAGTTCGTTTCAAAACGCGGACTGTTATCGCCTTTTTCGAGCGCCTCGAGCGTCACCGCAATGTGCTCTTTCATATCGCCGAAAAGGATCGATGCATCCTGACCGCGAATGATGTGTTCCTGATAACCCGTGATCTCGTGTGCGGCGTTGTTGAAAGTAAAGATGCGGCCTTCAAGATCCGTCGTGACGAGGCCCGAGCGGATTGACGCGACGATGCGTTCGTGCAGCGCGCGCAGGTTAGCGAGCGACTGGGTTGCTGCCGCCAGGCGAACGTCGGAGCGCGATTGACGTTCGGCAAGTCGCGCAGAGAGCAGTCCGACGACAAAGAATGCGACATCGAACAGTCCGACCCACTGAATGGTCTGCGACAGCGAGCCGCCAACCAGTTTTGTCGGATCGGTCTGCACGCCAAAACCAGTGATTTGGAGTGCACACGCCGTGAACGCAACCGCACATCCGACAGACGCCACAATCGCTTCGCGTGGTCCTAAAAAGAGACTTGAGACTGCAATGATGACGATGTACAGCGCGACGTAAGGCGATTGAACGGTGCTCGAATTCCAAACCAGCCAGGTGACAATCAGGACATCAACAGTGAGCTGAAACCGCGCTTGAAAGAGAATGTTTTTTGAGAGACGAAAGATGAGGGCGTAGAGAATCGTTAGGACCGCAACGATCGTGAGGAGACCGAGGCTCTTATTGATCGTCTGAGACGGCTCTCCGCTCGTGGTCCAAAGAGTTCCGATGACGCTTAGCAGGAGGGCTGTGACGAGTCGCCCGGCAATCAGCCAGCCGAGCTTCGATCCCGCGGTCCGGCCCCAATCGCTAGTCTGTTCCGGCGTAGCCATCGGGGCCACAGCCTATCAGTATTTTGGACAGGATGAACAAGATTTTTCAGGATTTGCAGGATGTCATCATGTAAATCCTGAAAATCCTGTTCATCCTGTCTAAGAATTACTCGTATCTCAACGCGCTCAATGGATCGATCCGCATTGCCCGCCTCGCCGGTAAGTAACATGCGAGCAACGAGACGAGCACTAGCAAAATTGAGATGGAAGTAAACGTTGTCACATCGACAGCTTCAACTCCAAAGAGCAGTCCAGATAATAGACGCGTCAACGCAAAAGCTGCCGCAAGTCCAAGCACAACACCGGCGATAGTCAAAAGCAGTCCTTGACGCAAAATGAGCAGCAATACTTGTCGCGGCTGTGCGCCGATTGCGAGCCGCAATCCAATCTCACGTGTTCGCAAAGCCACCGAATAGTTCATCACTCCGAATATGCCGACCGCTGAGAGCAAGGTGGCGAGTCCAGCGAAGAGTCCTAGCAGCAGCGTATTGAAGCGTGAGCGACTCACCCAATCGGCCATCACCTGATTCATCGTGCGCACATCCGATACGGGTTGATTCGGATCGAGCGTCCGAATCTCGCGCTGAACTGCGGGAGCGATCGCGGTCGGCTCACCGTCAGTGCGAATTACGAGAGTCATGAATGGGTAAGTTAGATCGGGATGTGGAAAGTAAACAGCCGGTGGCGACTCGTCGATCAAGCTGTCGTATCTCACGTTGCCGACAACGCCGATGATTTCGGCCGGCTGCGGCTTCTCAAACATCGCGACATCCAGTCGTCGTCCAATTGGATCTTCGTCAGGAAAGTGTTTACGAGCGAGGGCTTCATTGATCAGGATAACGTGCTTTGGTTCTCTTTGTTCGTTGTCCGAAAAATTGCGACCTCGCAAGAGGGGAATTCCCATCGTCGGAAAATAACCAGCATCAGCAACTCTGACGTCGGTCGACGGTCCCTGGCCCGGAGGTGGTTCAGGACGGCCTTCAATCTTGAATCCGGTATTGGAACCAAGACCGCCGTACAGGGGCAGAAAATTAACCATGCCGGCCGAACGCACGGCCGGCAGGTGACGAGTGCGTTCGAGCGCCTGGCTGAAGAATTCGACAAACTGGGCATCTTCACGATAACGAGCATCGGGAACTCTGACCACCATCGTCAGCAAGTTATCCGTTTGGAAACCGCGATCGACTTGTTGCAAACGGATGAAACTCCGAATCAGCAAGCCTGCACTCGCGAGCAGCACGACCGCCAGAGCGATCTCAGAAACCACCAATGCGCTGCGCAAGCGACGACTACCACCTGCCTGTGCCGACTCCGACTTGCCACCTTCTTTTAGTGAGTCGTTGAGATTCAAACGCGAAACATGTAGTGCCGGTGCGAGTCCAAAAATGATTCCCGTCAGCAGTGAGACGCCAAGAGTCCACCCTAAGACCGTAAGATTTAGACCAACGCCTTGAAGGCTTACAAGATCGCGGGGACTGATTAGCACCAATGCCTTGATTCCGAGATATGCGAAGCCTAAGCCGAGGACACTGCCGAGCAGTGCCAGCAACAGACTTTCAGTCAGCAACTGTCTGACAATGCGGAAACGACGCGCACCGAGCGCAGCACGGACTGCGATCTCTTTCTCGCGTGAAGTCGCCAGTGAAAGCAGGAGATTGGCGACATTGGCACACGCAATCAGCAGCACAAAACCGACTGCGCCGAGCATCAACCAGAGCGGCCGTCGTACGTTGCCGAAGAATTGATCGCGCAACGGCAGCACCTCGGCGGTGTAGTTCTTGTTGAACTCGGGTGATTCGTCGGAAAGTCGCACTGCGATCGTCCGCAACTCTGCCGCAGCCTGATCAGCAGAAACTCCGTCTTTCAAACGTCCAACGACCGAGAGAAATCGACCACGCTCATTCGCAGTGCCACCGGTTGGCATCGGCAGCACCGTCCAAAGTTCCGCCGGCCGTCCCGTGCCTGAGCGGCTCTTAATGTGAAACTGAAAACTCGGCGGCATCACACCAATCACGGTTGTCTGAGCGCCGTTGAGTGTTAATTGTTGGCCCAGTATGTTCGATTGACCGCCAAAACGACGTTGCCACAATGCATAGCTCAGCACCGCAACGGAAGGTTTACCTGCTTCTCCATCTTCGGGAAGGAATGTTCTACCGAGAAGCGGATCAACCCCCAGCACAGTAAAGATCTCCGGCGTGGTGAATTGGACTGACAGTTCTTCAGGTTCGCCATTGCCGGTTAGATTAACGCGCTGATCTGTGAATGCGGCGATGTTTTGATAGCTCGTGTGCTGTTCGCGCCAACGTCTAAAGTTGGCACGCGAAGTGGTGTTTTGATGTCTGCCTTCGGGTGTGACTTCCCAAAGCATCACGATCTGTTCGGCGTCGCGGTAAGGGAGTGGGCTCAGGAGGAGTTCATTGACTACGGAGAAGATTGCGGTATTCGCGCCGATGCCGAGTGCGAGTGTCACAACTGCGACTGACGTGAACGCTTTGTGTTTCGCCAGCATGCGAACGCCGTAGCGAATGTCCTGGGTCAGGGTTTCGAACAGACCGCCACCTTTCACGTCGTAAGCAGCGTCAACAGCCCTGTTGACGTTGCCAAAACTGCGCATCGCTTTTTCACGCGCTTCGTCGGGAGACATTCCGGACTTGATGTTTGCGTCCACCTGCAACTCGAGATGAAGACGCATCTCGCGGTCGATGTCGTGAATAACTGTTTCGCGTTGCCGCAGAGCCCGTATTCGGTCGCGCAGTATGTTGAACCACTTCATTGCTCGAAATCCCTTTATGTAGCTTGTCTGACCTTTGCGATGGCAAGTACAAGCCGATCCCAGCTTGCCTCTTCCGTCTCAAGTTGCTTTCGCCCAACTCGTGTGAGCTTGTAAAACTTTGCTTCACGTCCGGTCTCATGTACGTCCCAACGCGCTGAGACCCAACCTTTCTGCTCGATGCGGTACAGCGCGGGATACAAAGATCCTTGCTCGACATTCAACATTTCGTCGGACAGCTGGCGAATGCGTTGAATAATTCCGTAACCATGTAGTTCCCCAAGCGAGAGCGCCTTGAGAATCAGCATATCGAGAGTCCCCTGCAACAGCTCGGCCTTATTTTTCGGCACCTCGAATCTCCTCATACCTAGAATCGGTAGGCATCTTACTTAGCGATACCTAGATTGTCAAAGCATGCCACAAAAGGCACATAAGGCACATAATGCACAAGAGCCTCCTTGTGCGTTTTGTGCCTTTTGTGCTTTTTTGTGGCTATGGATGTTGAAGCGTATTTGAAACGGATTAACTATCAGGGATCTCTTAGCGTGACGCCCGACACCTTGCGAGATCTCCAGGTTGCGCATTTGAAAACAGTGCCCTTTGAGAACCTGAGTATTCACGCGGGCGAGCCCATCGTTCTCGAAGACGAGGCGCTCTTTAAAAAGATCGTAGACGAGAGACGTGGTGGTTTTTGTTACGAATGCAATGGCTCGTTTGCGGCACTCCTACGTGCCCTCGGATTCCAGGTCGAGTTGCTCGCGGCGGGAGTTGCGCGCCGTCAGGGCGGGTTTGGGCCAATCTTCGATCACATGGCCTTATCCGTCACACTTGCCGAACGGTGGCTGGTGGATGTTGGTTTTGGTGACTCATTTCTCGAACCTTTGTTGCTTGATTCACGTGAGGAACAAGTGCAGGGAACAAGATCATTTCGCCTTGATGCCGACAACGATTATCTGATCCTCATGCGTCGCAACGACGGTGAGGATTGGGAACCGCAATATCGTTTTACAGTCCAACCATTCGGCTTTCCTGATTACGAAGAGATGTGTCGCCTGCACCAAACCTCTCCCGAGTCGCACTTCACGCAAAACATCATCTGCTCCCGTGTCACCGAAGAAGGTCGAATCACGCTGAGCGATATGCGCCTCGTCACGACCTCTGGTCCACAGCGAACGCGTCACGAACAAATGCTGACGACTCGCGAAGAATACGACCGTGTATTACGCGAACAGTTTGGAATCGTGATGAAGAATCAAATACAGACGTCGAAGACTGAATAGCTTCACATCTCCGGCAGATCCAGGCGTCGCATCATGATGTCTTTGACGCGTTCAGGTGTGATGCCGTGGTAGTACTCCAGCGAGAGCGGGTGGTCGGTGGGTTCAAGTTCGAACATTGGTCGAAGGCCGGGTTCCTGAACGTGAGCGTACATTTTTAGATTTAATGTCTCGGGATATTCGTCAATCGAGTTGCTTAGCCATGAAAACATTGGTGGCAAATTGACGCGTTCCGGATCTTCGTTCATCTCGAGTAGCGTTTCGAAGTTCTCGCGTTTCAGCGAACCCCAAACTCCCCACTTAAACGTTTCATTCGTGCCGACGATGGGCAATTCTATTAGTCCCCGAATGAAATAATGCTCGCTGTCGAGGATGCAAATGTCTTCGGTCAGCAGATTCGTAAGAAGTTGTTCAGAGCCTGACAAGAATATTTCGATCTGATTTGCTGCTTCGTTTTCCGCTGTCCAGTAGGTAGGCGACAAATGAGAGAAATTGAGACATGGCCCGTAATGCCACTCCTCACACGAACCGCACTTCCATCGCGGTTGCGAAAGATCGTCAAAACTCACCTCCGTCCGCGTGTTGCGAATGCGTGATCTCTCATAACAGCCGGAGCAGAGCATGCGTACTTCGACGAGTTTCTGTGATTCGGTTGTCCAGCCGCCATGAGCCTGAAAGATTAATTCGCAGTCATCACACCATGCATCAGGAAAGGGATCTTCTTCAGAAGGCTCGTTGCGGTTGAATCCCAACCCGGCCAACCCTTCTGTTAGATGGCTGCAGACAAACGTTTCTTCAGTTTCTCCGTGAGTGGGGCATTGAACAGAGTTTGCCACGGGCGGAGTATATTCTACTTATCACAAAAAGTCTGACGCACTGACATGGATCTGTGAAGTTGTGCCGCCAGACTCAGGCATATTTTCGAACAGGGGAGTTTGCAATGGGAGCAGCAACACAAAGACGAGAAGACGATCTACAGAAACTTCGCGAACTGGTTAAAGAGATTGACTTTTGTATGTTGACTACCGTGGATGAAGGCGGCGACTTACACAGCCGGCCCATGTCCTCAAACGGTGATATCGACCCGGACGGAGACATCTGGTTTTTCACTAATGCGTCGTCACACAAGGTGAGTGAGATCGCAAGGCTGCCGAAAGTAAACGTCAGTTTTGCGGATCTGGACAATCAACGTTACATATCAGTCAGTGGCACAGGAGAACTCGTTCGCGATAAAAAGAAGATCGAGGAGTTATGGAGGCCCGAGTTCAAGATCTGGTTTCCGGAAGGCAAGGACGATCCTGAAGTTGCCTTATTGAAGGTCAATGTCGAGAAGGCTGAGTATTGGGACAGTCCTTCAAGCACGATCGGATATGCGTTGAGCTTTGTATCCTCGATCGTCACGGGAAAAGAACCGGACATGGGGGAGAACAAGAAGTTGGATCTTTAACTGCTCCTGCGCACCACGGTGGCGGCCACCGCGATTAGTTCTGTCAACTCGACGGGCTTTGGCACATGCATATCGTAGCCCGCCCGCAGAGCCTGCAAACGATCTTCGACACGCGTGTAAGCCGTCAGGGCGATCGCTGCTACTTTGCCGCCTCGTTCCGGAGTGAGCTTGCGAACCTGCCGGATGAAATCGTAACCGTCTGTTCCCGGCATTCCGATGTCGCTTATAAGGATGTCGGGGACAGAGATCTTCAGTAAGTCGATAGCTTCGGCTGCAGATCCAACAACCTTTACTGTCGCGCCGCAAAACTCGAGTCCCTGCTTCAGCAATTCGCGAGTATCCGCCTCGTCGTCAACGACAAGAATTTGTAAACCATCCAAACGATCCGACGTATCGGCCGGAGGCAATAAATCTCTCGCACCCGGATGTACGCGACTACCTGATGTATCGACTTGATAGACCGGAGTAATAGGCAACATCACAGTGAATGTTGCGCCTTTACCCTCGCCTTCACTGTGGGCGCGCACCATTCCGCCATGAAGCTCAACAAGATGGCGAACGATTGCCAGGCCCAATCCCATGCCACCGTGGTGGCGACTCGTTTTCTGATCCGCCTGACGAAATCGATCGAACACGTACGGCAGAAAGTCTGATGGAATTCCCTGACCGGTGTCGCTGACCACGATCTCGAGATGTGAATTTACTCTCTCCGATCGAATCTGCACACGACCTTCACGGGGCGTAAACTTGATCGCGTTGGAAAGTAAATTCCAAACCACCTGCTGTAGTCTCACTGGATCGCCTGGAATTGCTATCGACCCGGTGTCCACCACTTTTTGAACGCGCACGCCTTTAGCTTCTGCTGCCGGTCGCACGGCTTCGACAGCAGCATCGATGAATGCATTTGGATCTGCTGGACGAACGTCCATGCGCAACTTGCCGGTGATAATGCGTGAGACGTCGAGCAAATCGTCCACCAGTTGCGCTTGCGCGCGTGCGTTGCGTTCAATGGTGTCAAGAGCTTTGGTAGTGTCACCGGGTGAAAGCTGGCCCAGTCGCAACATCCTGGCCCAGCCGAGGATTGCACTGAGTGGAGTTCTCAGCTCGTGAGAAATCGTTGCGAGAAACTCTTCTTTCAACCGGCTCGATTCTTCCGCCTGACGATAAAGCCTTTCTTTCTCAGCGGCAGCTCTTTCAGCTTCGGCGCGCGCTTTTTGGGCCGTTTCATAGAGGCGCGCGTTGTCCATCGCGATCGCGGCCTGAGAAGCCAGACCCGACACGGTTATTTCATCTCGTTCAGTGAACATTCCGGGTTCCGGGTGGCCAAAGAAAAGACCACCAAGCGCCTCACCCGATCGCGAAATAACAGGGACCGCAAGATAACTCGTAACGGGCAGATAGCCTTCAGGCATTCCGTAGTACGGCGAGTTTTTCCCGTAGCGCGGATCCAGTTTCACATCATCGATCCGCACCACTCCTTCGCCACGGAAAGTTGGACCAAAGAGATCCGTTGCGCGCGGGGTTGTGAAGTATTCAAAAGCTTCACGAGGTACACCTGCGTGGGTGAACAGCATGTGCGACGTGCCATTTTCGTTTAGAACGTTGTAGAAGAAGGAGCCGAAGCGAGCGCCGATCAATTCTGTAGCGGCGTCAGTGACAGCCTGCACCGTGTTATGTAGATCCAACTCGGCGGAGATCTTTTGTCCCATCTCGTTGAGCGTGCGCAGTGCTTCAGCTTGCTCGCGCAACGTCTCCTCATTGGACTTGCGATTAGAGATGTCCTGAACGAGTCCCATCATTCCCACAATGGAGCCGTCGTCAGCGTAAATTCCACGACCTTTGGAAGCGACCCAAACCCAGGAGCCCGATTTCTTAGGGTGTCTGACGCGGTACTCGACATCGTATCCGCCGCGGTTAGCAAGTGCAGTATCGACTGCAGTGCGCGCCCGCTCGAGATCATCTTCGTGCAGGAGCCCGTTCATTTCAGTCCAGGTCATGTGCGGCCCGGGAGGAATGCCAAAAATAGCAGCCGCATTTTCCGACATAGTAGTAATGTCCGTTTTGGCGTCCCACGACCAGTCGCCGAGGCTGGCGGCATCGAGAGCGATCTTCAAACGCTCTGAAGCCTCATCGAGGGCCCGTCGTGCCTGGCGTTGCTCGGTGATGTCACGTGCGATTTTGGAGGCGCCGACAGTTTTTCCATCAGGCCCTTTGATCGGTGAAACCGTTAACGAAATATCAATCAACTGTCCGTCTTTTCGCAGGCGCACGGTTTCGTAGTGCTCGATACGTTTTCCCGCTCGCAATCGCGCCAGGATTGCCGGCTCTTCATCACGATGTCCTTCCGGGATGAGGATAGTGACGGGTTTGCCGATCACTTCGTCGGCCTCGTAACCAAAAATGCGCCTCGCTCCTTCGTTCCAACTGGTGATGATACCGTCGAGGGTTTTGCTGATGATTGCGTCGTCGGCGGATTCGATTAACGCCGAAAGCCAGTACTGCGCCAGTTCAGGGCTCCGCAGGTTCGTGAATTGATGGTTGTCCGATCTCTCTTTTGAAGATCCGGCCTGAGAATGCTTGCTGGACATAACTCTTTGAAACTCGCGCCTGTCTTGAAGGAGAGTGCAAAGGGGGTCTGCAGGGGTGAGAGGATTATAGCAAGGCCAGCGACAAAAAACACGAAAGGCACAACAATGTAACTTGTTGTGCCTTTTGTGTTTTTTGTGTCTTAGACTTAGTGGCCCTGCGAGAGTTTGCCGATCAGGGTAAACAACGGCAGGTACATAGCGATGACGATAGAGCCGATGGTGACGCCGAGAAAGGCAATCAGGAGGGGTTCCATCAAGGTCAACAGATTCGCAATGGCAGAGTCGACTTCGGACTCGTAGAAGTCGGCGATCTTGCCGAGCATCGCGTCGAGGGCGCCGGTTTGTTCGCCAATCCCGATCATCTGGGCCACCATGTGGGGGAATACTTCCGTTGCTTTGAGTGGATCGACAAAGCTCTCACCCCGCTCAACACCAGCTCGGACTTTCGTGATCGCTGCTTCAATAACGACGTTGCCGGAAGTCTTCGCGGTGATGTCCAACGACTGGAGAATGGGAACGCCGGAAGACAGCAATGTCGAAAGCGTGCGCGAAAAACGCGCCACAGCGATCTTGCGGAAAATGTCGCCGAGGATGGGGACTTTGAGAAGCAATCCGTCAATCATCTTCCTACCGCCCGGTGTTTTGTAGTAGAACTTGATCGCCACACCCGTGCCAATAATCGTTGCGAGTATCACTAAACCTCCCCAACCGGCGAGGAAGTTACTGATTCCAACCACGATTCTGGTTGGCAATGGCAATTGTTCGCCTGGTCCCAGCAGGCCCATAAAGATATTTTGAAACTGTGGAATCACGACGATCATGATCACTGTGACTGCTGCGATTGCGAGCACAATCACCGCTGCCGGATAAATCATCGCGGAGATGATGTCGCGCTTTAACTTGACGATCTTTTCTATAAACGTCGAGAGTCGCTGCAAAATCAGATCGAGAATACCGCCCGTTTCTCCCGCCTCAACCATGTTGGCGTAAAGCTGATCGAATACGCGCGGATGTCGCGCCATAGCGGTTGCGAGTGTCGAACCTTCTTCCACGTCCTGGCGCACCTGCAAGAGGATCTGCTGAAAGTATTTGTTGTCCTGTTGTTGGGCCAGGATTTCGAGACATTGGACGAGGGGTAGGCCGGCATCGATCATTACTGAAAATTGACGCGTAAAGATCGACAAGTCCTTCGACTTAACTTTCTTTCTACCGCCGATCTTCGGAATACCGATCTCACGGCCCTTTTCCTTCACGGAAGTCAGCGTTACTTGTTCCTTACGCAGAATTCCGCGCAGAGCTTCGCGGTTATCCGCGACGCGTTCGCCGACAACGATCTCGTTCAGTCTGTTGCGGCCTTTGAAAACATACGTAGGCATGGCTGTAAGCTCCAGAGTGGCTTATCTGTTTTGCACGTTTGGTCTGCTACCGATGGGTCGGGCTTGTGCATAAGGGCTCGCATGCGGCTTCTGGCCGTTGGCCGGGTTCAATCCCGAGCCGCGATCGATCAGCTCGCGCAGTTCGTCGACGTTCGACGAACGTTGCATAGCGGTGTCCAGGCTGATCTGGCGCTTGTGGTAGAGCGTCGCCAACGCCTGATTGAACGTCTGCATTCCGTATTTGTCCTGACCGGTCTGCATCATCGAGTAGATCTGGTGGACTTTGTCTTCACGGATCAGATTTCTGATGGCGCTGTTTGGCACCATGATCTCGAGTGCCATTGCGCGGCCGCCTCCTTCAGATCGAGCAAGTAGCGCCTGACACAGGATTCCTTCGAGCACGAGCGATAGCTGTGCGCGAATCTGTGCCTGCTGATCGGATGGGAAAACGTCGATGATACGGTTAATCGTTGATGCGGCTGAGTTGGTGTGCAGCGTGGCAAGAGTTAAGTGTCCGGTTTCAGCGATGCGCAGTGCCGACTCGATCGTTTCGAGGTCGCGCATTTCGCCGACCAGAACCACATCCGGGTCCTGACGGAGAGCAGTACGTAGCGCTGCTGCAAATCCGTGGGTATCGGCGTTCACTTCGCGCTGGTTGATCAAACAGCCTTTGTGATTGTGTAGAAACTCGATCGGGTCTTCGATCGTCAGAATGTGATCGTGACGATCGCGATTGATCTTGTCGATCATCGCCGCGAGGGTGGTTGACTTGCCGGATCCGGTTGGGCCAGTGACGAGAATGAGCCCGCGTGGTTTTTCGCAAAGTTGTTTGACAATCGGAGGCAGTCCCAGTTCTTCGAATGCTTTGATCTCGTAAGGGATAGCGCGAAACACCGCGCCCACCGCGCCGCGCTGGTTGAACAAGTTGGCGCGAAATCGCGACAGGCCTTTGACGCCGAAGGAGAAGTCCAACTCCAGGTTCTCTTCGAAACGATGTTTTTGAGCGTCAGTCAAAACCGAGTAAGCAAGTTGTTTTGTATCTGCGGAGGTAAGCACGCGATACGCGTCGAGCGGACGAAGATGTCCGTCAACTCTGACCTGCGGAGGTGAGCCGGTCGTGATATGAAGATCCGAACCGCCAAGTTCGGAAAGCTTTCTCAGCAACTCTGAGAGAGAGATTTGCGGAGCGGATTCGTTCAGTCGCATCTAGGTCAATTTCTCCTGCGTCGGGATCAGAAAAGGTTTCACGCAGAGGCGCAAAGGTCGCAAAGTATGTTCTTTGTGTCTTTGCGCCTTTGCGTGAAAAACTGCTTCGTTATTGTTGATTAGCGGTCTTCGTACGTAACGACTCGATGAAGCGCTGGGCTTCACTTGTCATGCGTTCCGCGTTCTCAACCGTTGTATCAGTGGTGAGCCCGTAGATGCGGCCACCCGCTTCGGTGAAATAGAAGGTCCACACTTTCTCCGGTGTGAGTGCATCCTTTGGCGTTCGCCCTGTAACTACAAAAACGCGATTACCATTCACATCGCGAACGAAGTCATTGACGACCCAACCACCAGACGAAACCATCTTGTCGATAACCATTCGGCGCAGGTCCGCCACGGCCACTCCGCCAAGCATCTTCTTCTCTTCACGAGAAGTCAGGAAGGTCGGATTCGGCCTGCTCAACGCAACCACCGCAAGATTCATCTGACCGGGCAGTTTCGTTTCGGCGGTTTTGAATGCCGGATGGGCAGGGTTAACAACGCGCGGTCGTGTTTCGCCGCCGTTTGAGTGATTCGCAACTGGCGCAACGCTGCCGGTCATTACTGGCGGCGGTAGAGTTGTGCTCGTCGCGGAGTTTGAAGGCAGTGACGGCAACTCCGGACCCGTGAGTCCCTGGAGCTCAGCCACGTTAATGTTTTGGGGGAGTGCGAGCGTTGCTTTGCGATGGGCCATCTCTGCGGCCAATCTCTTTTGTCGCAAACGCGCGCGATAACGTCGCCACCACGCGCGTGAACGATAGCGATGATGACGTTTCTGTCCAACCTGTACAGTTTGCCTGACGCCGTGTGCTTCGTTCGTGAAAGGCAGCATCACTCCCACGGACAGCACAAAGATCAGGGCTATTGCAATTGGTCTAAGCATCTTCGTTCTCCTCGATTAGGCGACTGTTTCACGAACGACTTCCTCGCAGGTGGTCACGCCGGCCCGAATCTTGTGCAAACCCGATTCGCGGAGGGTGATCATGCCGTCGTCGATCGCCTTCTTCCTCAATTCAAGTGCGGAAGCCCCGATCAGGATTAGTTCACGAATCTCGTCGGTGATCTCCATCACTTCGTAAAGTCCAATTCGTCCTTTGTAGCCAGTGTTATTGCAGGTCGCACATCCTTTGCCTTTGTAGGTCTTCATCGACTTGACTTCCTCTGGCGAGAAACCCACTTCGATTAGCGCTTCAACCGGCGTTTGATGTTCCTGTTTGCAGTCTTTGCAGACGCGCCGAATCAGTCGTTGTGCCTGGATGAGGTTTACGCTGGTGGCAACAAGGAAGGGTTCGATGCCCATGTTCATGAGACGTGAGATCGTTGAGGGAGCATCGTTGGTGTGCAGGGTAGAGAGTACGAGGTGACCGGTGAGTGCGGCTTTGATGGCGATTTCTGCCGTTTCAAAGTCACGAACTTCACCGACCAGAACGATGTTTGGATCCTGGCGCAAGAAGGAGCGAAGAGCGGCGGCGAAGTTCAACCCGATCTGTTCTTTCATCTGCACCTGGTTAATGCCGGGCAGATTGAACTCGACCGGGTCTTCCGCGGTCATGATATTGGTGTCGACTGTGTTCAATGACTGTAGAGCCGAGTAGAGAGTGTTGGTCTTACCGCTTCCAGTTGGACCGGTCACGAGGACCATTCCGTACGGCTTGGAAATGTTTCGTTTGAACTTAGTCAGTGACTCAGGTTCGAAACCGAGTTTGGTCATGTCGAGCATCAGGTTCTGTTTATCCAACAGACGAAGCACGACTTTTTCACCGAAGAGAGTGGGCAGAGTAGAAACGCGAAAGTCGAGCTCACGCGAACGTGAATCGACTTTCACTTTGATCTTGATACGTCCATCCTGGGGAAGACGCTTCTCGGAGATGTCGAGTTTCGACATGATCTTGATGCGTGAGATCAGAGCATCGCGAAGCTTCAAGGGCGGGTGCATCACGTCGTAGAGCACGCCGTCAATGCGGAACCTGATGCGTAACTCTTTTTCGTAAGGCTCGACGTGAATGTCGGAAGCGCCGCGTCGGAGCGAGTCAACCAAAAGCACGTTGACGAGACGCACGACAGGCGCGTCTTCGCTCATGCGTGAAAGCGTGGAAAGATCAATCTCCTCGTTGTCTTCGACTACCTCTACGTCCTCGGTTGCCCCGTGGTCGAAGTCGATGCTGTCTAATGAGACGAGATCGGCGTGTGTAATCGCGCCCGATCCGTTGCTCTTCGTGCTGAGTTCCGGGGCAGCTTCTTCAATCTGCATTGAGGCAAGTTCGATTTCGCGTGAACTGCCGTAATACTTCGCGATTGCCTGTTGCACACTGCCTTCAGCAACCACGACAGGTTCGACGTTCAAGCCGGTCATAAACTTGACGTCGTCGATGGCGTACACGTTGGTCGGATCGACCATGGCGAGAGTGAGAGTTGCGCCAACGCGAGAGAGGGGCAAAACAGAATGTTTTTGCGCGACCTCCTGAGGGATGAGACTTAGAACGGAAGGATCGATATTGAAGAGCTCGAGATTGACGGAAGGAATGCCGTACTGCCGCGACAGAACGGCGGTGATCATGTCGTCACTTACCAGTCCGAGTTTGACGAGATTGAAGCCGAGCCGGCCACCATGTTCGCGTTGGTAGTCGAGGGCCTCTCTCAAGTGTTGAGGGCTAATAAGATTTTCGCGTACCAGGATTTCGCCTAATTTGGCTGACATTTGTGCACTAAAAAGCTCTCGGGAGTGGGTAATATCCCCGGGTTCTGGGTGGATTGGAGGCGCCGAATGGGGCGCGAGGCATGACCGATCTTTCTCTACAACGACGGTGCTAACATCGTTGTGCAGTCATAGTACAGTTTGAACACTGAGAGTGTCAAGGTAGGATTTCCAGCAAAAACCGTGTGGAAATTCACAAAACCATCCACAGACTACACAGATACCGAGACCGGTTCTGTGTAATCTGTGGATAAGAACTATGGACGCTTACGTGCGGGTTTGGACTTCTCGGGAGTGACGTTCTCGGCGTTTTTCAATTCAGTGAGAATCGCCTTGGCGTCGTCCTTCATGGGGTTTGAGTCCGGTGCTACTTCCACAAACCTCTGCAGGAAGTTTGCGGCTTCCTGAAACTTAGCCTTATCGCCGCTCGCATACACCGCCAGACCTGCTCCGAGGTTTGCTTCGGGACTGTCGGGTGTCGTCGCAAGAATTGATCTGAATTCAACTAAGGCTTTGTCTGCTGAACCGGAGTCGAGCAGCATCTGCGCCATGTCGAGCTGGGCCTTCGCTTTCTTAGCCGCATCAGTCTCCACGGCGATGTAGTCTTTGAAAGCTGCCAGGCCGGCCTCGGCCTGGGTCGGGTCTGCCTTACTCACATAAAGCCGCATTGATTCGGCGTTAGTGAGCATCGCGGCGTACTTGTTGGCGGTGTAACGTTGAAGGTCGGCTGGATCAGTTGGAGCCGGCATTGCTTTGATCAGGGCGACCGCTTTGCTCGATGTTTCGCCGGCCGCTTTGAAATCATCTTTGGCAGCCTCCAGTCCGGCTGTTTTGCCGGCATCGTCGAGAGTCTTTGATCTAACAGTTGCATTGAAACGTTCGACGCCACGTCCCTTCAAAGCCACTGCCTTGTTGGTAAGAATCGCAGGTTGCTCGGTGTCAGCAGCTAATCCTTCATCATACTGAGCAATAGCGGCTGTAAATTTCGCCACTGCCTCGTCGGAATTATTGGCCCTGCTTGCAGTGTTCGCAGCAGTCAGTGCTTCGTTGCCGGCCTTGAAGGTGCGCGCGATGACCTCGTTTGCTTCCGTGATCTTTTTGTTGCCCGCTTCGATCTCGGCGTTCTTCTTCAACAACTCTTCGCGCTTGGCCTTAGCTTCTGCGCTTTCAGCGCCGCCTGAGTTTCCACCACCCGCAGCGGCGGCAGGAGGATTAGCTGATCCACCGCCTGCAGCTTTGATCTCATCGAAAGTGAGCCGCTTGCCGTCGCCCGGAGTCACCGTGATCTCGCACGGAACATCGCGTCCGGCTTTCACTCCGGGCACAAAGTTTGGTGTTGCCGTGGGATGGCTGGCGGCGACGACGTAGGTGCCGATGAAGGGCAAGCCTGCAAATACAAACTCGCCTTTCTTATTTGTCTTGGTGTTGTATTTCGCGGTCATGTCGACGCGGAAAACATCGATCTGCGCGTCAGCAACGGGAACCTTTTGACCGTCCGCCTGTTGCATCCAAACGTGACCACGTAACTCGCCAACCTGCGCGACTGCGGTCACAGAAGCGAACGCCAACAGAACGGCGACCATTAACGCTCCGAAAAAGTATCTGCCAATCATCGAAAGATTCCTCCGTCGTTATGTAAGCTCAACCCTGCGAAGATTCGTAGGATGCGCCCACACAGTTTACTGGTTGTAACAATTCAGCACACTGAGAAGTGTCTATAATTAATAAGCAAAACGGCTACTGTCAAGCACGTAAGGTATCGGATCCGTAGCCCCGGCCTCGCGAAATGCTCGCAGCCGCAGAGCGCACGAATCACAGTTTCCGCAGGCCAGTTCCGACTCCTTATAGCACGACCACGTCAAGTGCAATGGCGCGCCCAGTTCAATACCTTTTTGCACAATCTCCGATTTGCGCATCGCGATCACAGGAGTCCTGATCGTGATCTGCGTTTCGGGCTTCGTGCCGGTATCGATCACGTTTTGAAAAGCGTCGTAAAACTCCGGCCGGCAATCGGGATAACCGGATGAATCTTCGGCCACTGCGCCGATATAGATTGCTGTCGCGTTGTTTACTTCACCCCAACTCACAGCGGCTGCGAGTAAGTGAGCGTTTCGAAAAGGAACGTAACTCGAAGGAATCCCTTGCACTGCCAGATCCGATGACAGGTCTGCAGTGGTTACGGCCATCGAGGTGTCAGTCAAAGACGAGCCGCCGATCGTAGCGAGATGCTCGAGTGAGATCACGAGACGAGACTTTACGTTGTAATGATCCGCCAGGGCTTTAAATGCTTCACGCTCGCGTTTCTCAGTCCGCTGACCGTATGAAACGTGAAGGAATGCGAGTTCATCATTTTCTTCGTTGGCGATCGCAGCAGTGACGCAGGAGTCCATGCCGCCTGAGACGAGACAGATGGCGAGTTGTGGACCACCGTCAGCAACGGCTGTTGCCTCAAATTCTTCAGTCTCGATATCAGTGGAACCGCCCATTACACTCCTTTGACGTCAGGCCCCCAGATGTATTTGTGCAGTTGCAACTGCATGCGGATCTTCATTCCACTCGCGGCAACCCAGTCGGCGAGTTGTTGTAGATCGACTTGTCCCCACGCGGGTGAAATCAGGATGGCCCTTGTGCGAGCTTCGAGATGGTTCTCCTGGATGATGCGCTTCGCGTAGATCCAATCACCTTCGTCTGCGATCACAAATTTGACTTCATCTTTGTCCGGTCGCAGTCGTTGCAGATTTGACCAGTCGTTCCTCGGTTCTTCGCCTGAAGCAGGACACTTGATATCCAGAATAATCTTCGCGCGTGGATCGACTTCTGCTGTTGATACGTAGCCGCCGGTTTCGATGAGAACTTCATAATCCTCATCGCAGAGACGTTCGATCAGTTTAAAGGCCTCTTTTTGCGCGAGCGGTTCACCGCCGGTAACCTCAATCAATCGGCAGCCAAACTCCTTGACCTGCGCCATGATGTCGTCGATTGAATAATGCTCGCCGCCGGTAAACGTGTATTCGCTGTCGCACCAGACACAGCGCATCGGACAGCCGGTCAGACGCACAAACGTGCACGGTCGCCCGGCATGCGTTGACTCGCCCTGGATGGAGCGAAAAATCTCTGTGACGCGCAGCATTTGCAGTAGTTCTCGGATCTAGCCTATCAAACTCTTGATTCAACATGGAACGTACTGTAGGGGCGGCCCTCCGTGGCCGCCCCTCGTTCGATTCCACACAGGGGCGGCCACGGAGGGCCGCCCCTACAGTACGTTCCGAGAATTAAGTTCATCTTTGATTCATGCGCCGCTCTCGCTGCATCAAACAGGCGGCGAGGTGATAGGATTGGGCCCCAGTTGTCGAGACTTTCCGTGGAATCCGCGAACCCTCAAATCCAGAGTTTACTGAACGAAGGCGCCGGCCGGTTACTTGGCCGTGCGAGTGACAATCGTTCGCTTACTCGCGAGCTCCTGTTGCCACGTATCAGTTCCGCGGTTCAAAAGTATCTATTAAAGGACGACCCAGACACTCCTCACGCGGAGATCGCCAAATTTATCGAGGAGTTGCAGGCCGATGATCTGTGCCTGATTATCGCCTGCGAACGTGGAGATGAAAACGCATGGAACGATCTGGTCGAACGATTCAAACCGACCGTTCGCTCCGCCGCTCGTTCGGCGAGTTCAAACGAGGATGCCGCGGAAGACCTCGCGCAATCAATCTGGGCAGAACTCTACGGGTTGCGAGTCCGCAAAGACGGGATGCCTGCAAGTAAACTCGCTTATTACTCCGGTCGCGGTTCGCTCGCGGGCTGGCTGCGTGCAGTCGTGGGCCAACTCGCAGTCGATACTTTTCGAAAACAGTCGCGGCTGGTGCAAACAGAAGAAGACACCGAATTCGACCGGCTTGCGCATGACGCACCCGACGGTCAGGGCCAAACAGTTGTCGCGGGCATCCCCACGCCGGAAGAGTCGATGTCGAATCGTTTTGCTCAAACTGACCTCCAACAGGCGCTGAACAAAGCGATTCAGGAGTTAGGTTCCGAAGACCGTCTATTGGTTAAGCTTTATTACTTCGACAATCTACGGCTGCGTGAAGCGGGCGTTGTGCTCGGTGTTCACGAAGCGACTGCGAGCCGTCGTTTGACGAGGATTCAAAGCGATTTGCGTAAGCGAGTCACGAAGATCCTCGTTGATGAACGCGGCTGGACCCAGGCGGAGACGGAGCGGTCGTTTGCGGAGGTGGCGCAGTATATGGATACGGATTTGGAGGCGCTTTTGAGTAAAGAAGGAGTTTAGCCGCAAAAAAGCACAAAAGCAGCAATCCTATCTGTGTAAGCTGGGGATAGTTTGACTGCAAGGTATTCGCGCCGCTACGTTCTTTAACAAGGCAGCGTTCTGATCGAGATGAAACAGGAAACAAACAACGAAATGGATCTGTTGTTGCGGCGACTGGGGCGGCGACCAGATGTTTTTGCGCCCCATGCCGAGGAGCATCTCGATGTTGACGAACTGAGCGCGTATGCCGAAAACGTGCTGCCTACGAAGGCGCGAGCACGCTATACCGAACATCTGGCTGAATGCTCACGATGTCGAGAGTTGGTAGTGCAGCTCAGCGCGTCCGCGGGCGTAGTGGTTGCGGCGCAGGCCGAGAAAGTTTCAGAGTCGGGATGGAGAAAATTTCTGGCGGGTCTCGTCTCGCCAATGGTTTTGAAGTATGCCGCGCCAGCGCTCGCATTGATCGTGGTAGCGGCGATCGGCGTGGTCGTGCTGCGTCGCGATAGAGCGGGTGAGTACGTTTCGCAGAATCAGCCTACTCCATCTACATCCACAGACGTTGCCGAGCAGCGAGTTGAGTCTAAGCCGCAGCCACAAGAGGGCGTGTTAAGCAATACTAGTAAGCCGGCAGAGTCCTCTGCTAACAAGGAAGTCCAATCAAAAGACTTGGCCCCGGACCCAGCTACGCCGGTTCCTCAAGGAACTCCTGCGGACGTTGTACAAAGTGCTCCGGTAGTGAAGGCTCCGGCAGCGAAGCCGGAATTACAGCCAGCCGCCGCCGCCGAACCTCCGCCGCCGCCCGCTGCGAAAGTTGATGCTGTCAGCGACCAGAGACGACAGAACGAGGATGCGTCACGGAAACAGGAAGCAGAGGTTAAGGTCGCACAAGCGGAGGAGTCAAAGAAAAATTTCGAGGTAGGTAGTAGCGCTGTAAAAAGAGGCGAGGCGCCCGCAGCGATGCGTGCTCGCACAGCTAAGAGTAAAGAAGTCGGCGACGTCGCTTCCACACAAAGCGGCGCCGGAGCACCTGGACATGTGCGAGACGGAGTCGACCGAGACGATAAGGACAGCAGCGCTGAGATTCGGTCTGTCGCTGGAAGACGATTTCGCAAGCAGGGCGGCGTTTGGACCGACACTGCCTACGATCGTTCCCGGGCAATTACGAGGTATGGTCGCGGCTCGGAATCCTATCGATCTTTGATTGCCGATGAGCCCTCAATCAAAACCATTGCCGACCAGCTCGATGGCGAGATCATCGTAGTTTGGAAAGGTCGCGCTTACCGCATTCAGTAGCTACGAAACACAAAAAGCACAAAGTAAGGCCTATGTGCCTCTTGTGCTTTTTGGGCCTTTTCGTGGCTCAAGTGTTAAAGTTACCGTACTGGAGGTCCTATGTACTGTCCTACCTGCGGTAACGAAATAACTGTCGAACTTAAATACTGCAACCGCTGCGGCGCCAACTTGACGCTTCCGATGATGGCTCCGCCTGTGGCGATGGCTCCGGTGAAGATTACTTTACCGAGCATCGTTATGGGTTTAACTATCCTTGGCGGGCTTGGCGTGATTTTCGGCAGCGCGACTGAGTTCGCCCGTCTGGGAATACATCCGTTCGCAATTGTGTGGATAGTCCTGTTTAGTGCGGCCGCTCTTTTCGGCTGCACTGCTCTCATGATTCGTTTTTTCACGAAAATGCTGAGCATGCAGCAGGGAGTCTCTGCGGGACAACCTTCGCGCAATGCGACGATCACGATCAATGATCGACAGGCGATGCATAACCTGCCGCCGCGAATGGAACCGGTGCCCAGTGTGACGGAGCACACCACTCGAACTTTCAGCCCGATTTACAGAGAACCCGCCGATCGCGGAACAAGATAAATTCAAGATCACCATGAAGCTTCGAAATCAACTTACCAGAGTTTTTCAAAGCGTGATGATAGTGGTGCTGGCGGCAAATGTAAGCGTTGGTCTTGCGCAAACGAGACCAACCGGTCGCAGAACCGTAACTGTTCGTAATCGCACGATCGCGAATGTCGTTCGTGAAATCGACGCTCGTAACATTGAAGCGACGATCAGAAAGCTTGTTTCGTTCGGCACGCGCAACACGTTATCCGAACAGAACGATCCCAAGCGCGGCATCGGTGCAGCGCGCGATTGGTTGTATGCGGAGTTTCTCAAAGCTGCCGAAGCTTCCGGTGGTCGCATGACGGTGGAAAAGCAATCGTACGAACAGGCGAAAGCCGCGCGCGTGCCGCAGCCGACGATCATCACGAACGTCGTCGCCACGTTGAAAGGAACGCAACCCCAGTCGGCCGATCGAATTTACGTTGTCAGTGGTCACTACGATTCGATGTGTAACAGTCCGACTGACGCGAAGTGCGATGCGCCCGGCGCGAATGACGACGCTTCGGGAACTGCGGCCGTGCTCGAGATGGCTCGTGTGATGGCGAAGTATGAGTTTGATGCCACGATCGTTTTCATGGCGGTTGCAGGTGAAGAGCAGAGCCTGCTCGGTTCCACACACTACGCGGAACAGGCCAAACAGAAGAACTGGAACATCGATGCGATGTTCACAAACGACATCATCGGCAACACGCTCGGTGGCAATGGTGTTCGCGATCGCGGAAATGTGCGAGTGTTTTCCGAAGGCGTGCCGTCAAACGAAACGCCGGCAGAAGCGACGACGCGGCGTAGCGTTGGTGGTGAGAACGACTCGGCTTCACGGCAACTCGCGAGATTTATAAAAGAGACTGGCGAAGTGTATGTGCCGCAAATGAAAGTGATGCTCGTTTACCGGCGCGATCGATATGGACGTGGCGGCGATCACATTCCATTTCTCGAGCGCGGTTATCCCGCAGTACGCTTCACGGAAGTGAATGAGGAGTTTCGGCACCAGCATCAGAATGTTCGCGTTGAGAATGGCGTGCAGTTTGGAGACCTGCCGGAGTTTGTGGATTTTGCGTATGTGGCAAACGTCGCGCGTGTGAATGCCGCTTCGCTTGCGGCACTCGCGCTCGCGCCCTCACGACCGAAAGGCGTGACGATCTTGTCGCAGCGTCTACAGAACGATACGGAACTGAAATGGGACGCGAATACAGAACCGGATCTGGGTGGTTATGAGATCGTCTGGCGCGACACAACGGCGGCGGTGTGGACGAATTCAAAGTCTGTCGGGAACGTCACCGGATTCACGATGAAGGGCATGTCGAAGGACAACTATTTCTTCGGTGTTAGAGCGATTGATAAAGATGGAAACCGTAGCCAGGTCACCTATCCCAAGCCGCAGGGAAGAACCGCGCCCGCCACGACGAGTCCGAGCCTTTAACCACAGATCTTCACGGATTGATAACGGATTTTTCAACCAATCTGGAACTCAGGGCGTCTAACCGGACATGAAATTCAAGAACTCGAAAAAGACCGTGGCATTCGCGCTGCTCCTGGCGCTCGCGGCCACGCAGCCCTTAGTTTCCGGTCAAAAGCGTGCAAAATCTCAGGATCTGGCCTCTCGTGAACTGACGGGGGAACAGCGCATTGTTCACGTCCTCAACCGGCTTGGATTTGGCGCTCGCCCCGGAGACGTCGAACGCGTGAAGGCGATGGGGTTGGAAACTTACATCAACCAGCAGCTCAATCCGGAAAAGATCTCCGATACGGTTGCCGATAATAAGGTCCGCGATCTCAATGTCCTCAACATGACCACGGCGGAGCTCTACGAAAAATATCCGCAACCCGGCCAACTGCTGCGCCAGCTTCAGCAGCGCGGAATGTTGCCTGCCGACCTCGCGGAAGCACGTGAGAATCGCGTGAAAGGTGGCGCGAACTCGACTCCGACCGAGATGCCGAAGAACGAGTCGATGCCCTCTCCGCAACCGCCGCCAGGCAATCCGTTAGAAAACGAAAAGTATCGCAAAGTAGTTGAGGCCTATTACCGCGAAAACGGGCTGGAACGTCCACAGCGCATCATGGCTGAGCTGCACGCCTCGAGAATTCTTCGTGCCGTTTACAGTGAACGACAACTCCAGGAAGTGATGGTCGACTTTTGGACCAACCACTTCAACGTTTTCGCGGGCAAGGGCGCCGATCGCTGGCTGTTGCCGTCATACGATCGCGACACGATTCGTCCGAATGCGATGGGGAAGTTTTCGACGTTACTGCAAGCCACGGCACAGAGTCCGGCGATGCTGTTCTATCTCGATAACTTCCAGAGTGTCAGTCCGAACGCAAATGCAAATCGCCGTGGTGGTCTACAGCAAAGATTGCGCGCAGAACAGCAGCCACAGCCACAACGACAGCGACGCGGAATAAATGAGAACTACGCGCGCGAGTTGATGGAATTACACACGCTCGGCGTTGATGGTGGCTATACGCAGAAAGACGTGCAGGAAGTCGCACGATGTTTTACCGGTTGGACCATCTTCCAGCCACGCGGCGGCGCTGCTGCAGTGAATGCGATGACGGGTGAAGGCGCGCGTCGTAACGCAGGCACGTTCTTCTTCAACCAGCGCGTTCACGACGACGACGAGAAGACAGTTTTGGGTCACAAGATTCCAGCGGGCGGCGGAATCAAAGACGGCATGATGGTGCTCGACATTCTGGCCCATCACCCATCAACTGCGAGGTTTATCGCGACGAAACTCGTGCGCTACTTTGTCGCAGACAATCCACCGCAAGCTTTGGTCGATCGGGCCGCCGCGACGTTCACAAAAACCGACGGCGATATTCGTGAGACGTTGAAGACGATCTTCCTGTCGAAGGAGTTCAACTCTACGGAAGCCTATCGCTCAAAGATCAAACGGCCTTTTGAACTCGTGGTAAGTGCCATCCGAACACTCGGCGCGGAGACAAACGGTGGCCAGCAGACACATCAGTGGATTGCGCGCATGGGTGAACCGCTTTACGGATTTCAAACTCCAAACGGTTATTCCGACGCTGCTGAGGCATGGGTCAATACCGGTGCGCTGCTCGAGCGAATGAATTTCGGGCTCGCTTTGGCAAACAACCGTATTCCCGGAACGCGCGTCAGTCTCTCGAAGTTAAACGGCGATCAGGCGAAAGTGATGGACGAGTATTTGAAGACGCTTCTGTCTGGCGAGATCTCATCGGCGACGCGTGAGACGTTGCTGAAGCAGTTGGATCCTGCCGATCCCGTCACGAAAGTCGTCGGATTGATCTTGGGAACACCGGAATTTCAGAGGCAGTAAGGTAGGTTTCTCACGCGGAGGCGCAACGGCGCAAAGAAGAATGCGGTTTTACGTTGCGCCTTTGCGTCGTTGCGGGAGAAAGTTTTAAAGGATTGAATTATGAATCGCAGATTTTTTCTTAAATCAGGAAGCATCGCCCTCGCAAGCGTCAGCATGTCCCTTTCCGCGCCCGCATTTCTCGAGCGCGTGGTTTTGGGCAACGCCTTAACCGGCGAAAAGCGCAAGACGCTGATCGCGATCTTTCAACGCGGCGCTGTCGATGGTCTGAACATGGTCGTGCCGTTTGGCGAGTCGAACTATTACTCGTTACGGCCCTCCATCGCGATACCGAAACCGGAATCAGGCAATGCCGATGCAGCGATCAATCTCGATGGCTTCTTCGGACTGCACCCATCGATGAGTACGTTCAAACCTCTCTGGGATTCGAAGCGACTGGCTATCGTTCATGCCGCCGGTTCTCCAGACAATACTCGTTCGCACTTTGACGCCCAGGATTACATGGAGTCGGCGACTCCCGGTGTGAAGTCGACGAGCGATGGCTGGTTGAATCGTTACCTGCAAAGCAAAAAAGATTCGGAGCGCTCGCTGTTTCGTGCCGTCTCGATGACGAAGACAATGCCGCGTGTGCTTCAGGGACGTGCGGCTGCGGTGGCGATGTCGAGCATTTCGGAATTCCAGATTCGCGCGGGCAAGTCGTCAGCAAACCTGCAAAATGGTTTTGAAGCGATCTACGCACGCGAAAACGACTCGCTCGCAGGCATGGGCCGCGAAACATTCGAAGCAGTCAACTTTTTGAAGAAGGCGAATCCGGCGCAATACCAACCCGAAAATGGAGCCGTGTATCCACGCAATCCATTCGGCAATTCGTTGCTACAGATTGCTCAATTAATCAAAGCAGGTGTCGGTCTCGAGGTTGCTTTTACAGACATTGGTGGTTGGGACACACACGTCAACCAGGGTAACTCGCGTGGACAACTGGGAAATCTCTTGCAGCAGTTCAGCGCCGGTATCGCCGCGCTGTATCAGGACCTGGGCCAGCGAATGGACGATGTGATGATCCTGACCATGTCTGAGTTTGGTCGAACGGTTCGTGAGAACGGCAATCGCGGCACGGATCACGGCCACGCTAATGCGATGTTCGTGATGGGTAACAGCGTGCGAGGTGGAAAAGTTTACGGCCAGTGGCCCGGCCTCAAAAACGATCAGCTTTATGAAGCACGCGATCTAGCTTTAACGACTGACTTTCGCGACGTCTTCGGCGAGATCGCTTCGCGCCACCTCGGCAGCAAAGACGCAAAAACAATCTTTCCCGGATATTCCTTGAGTGAGTCGAAATTTAAAGGATTTCTGTCGTTAGTTTAACCATGGATTTTACGGATAGAAGAACCGATCCGCGCTGATCGGTTTTTCTATCTGTATGATCCATGGTTACCGAAACGGTTGATAAGGTAAAGCATTAGCACTGCGATACCTGAGACCGTCACCGCGAGAGTGAACGCTTCGTTATCGCGTCCCGCCTGCACGGCATCGTAAATCGCTACTGACGCAGTCTGCGTCTTGCCGGGAATGTTTCCCGCGATCATGATCGTCACACCAAAATCGCCCAACGCACGCGCGAAAGCGAGTGCCGTTGCCGCCAGCACACCTTTTGCAGCTAGCGGCAACGTGACGCGAAAGAAGATCAGTCGATTGTTAAGCCCCAACGTGCGTGCGGCAGCCTCGAGATCGGTGTTCACCCCTTCAAACGCCGCACGCAAACTCTTGGTCACGAGTGGCAGCGCGTGAATTGAAGCGGCGATGATTGCCGCCGTCACCGTAAACGTCAAACGAATTCCCCACGTGCGATAGAGAAATCCTCCGATTGCTGAGCGAGTTCCGAGCAACACTAGCAGGTAGTAACCCAAAACTGTTGGCGGCAGAACGAGCGGCAGCGTTACAAGCGCATCGACGAGATTTCGTCCGGGGAAGCGTTTGCGCGCCAGCAACCATGCAAGCGCCGACCCAGCGACCAGTGCGATCAGCGTAGCTGCCGTGGCGACAGCAAACGAAAGCCTAATGGGGAACCAGTTGATCACGGGTGTCTCGCAGCATGATACAAGAAAACAGCGTCCCGACAATTATTCCACAAAGGTCCCACTGCAGATCAGTTGCCGTATCGTACGTGCCCCAAATCCGATGGCCGCCGAAATAGATCTCATCCCACAGTTCGATGATCTCGTAAATCGCCGACAAGCTGTACACAATAGTTGCTGCAAAGAACGCGGTGAGTTTCATTGGCAATCGATAACCGAGTTGTTGTAACACTCGGCCCACGAGCCAAACAATTACCGGACTGACGAGCACCTGGACCATCATGTGTGAGAACTCGTCATACTGCATTGGCCCAAACTTCTGGCCGTACATGCGAAAGTAGTTTCCGAGTGCATCAACTTGTAATGCCGCAAAGACGAGTCCTAAAAGCACGACTGGGATTTGAATGCCGAAACGAGTCCGCACATAGAAGTAGACGAGTGCGAGAAAAAGGATGACGAATATCGTGTTGAAGGCGAGCGAGAGATAGCACATCTTTGTGAGAAAGGCTGCTCCAGCGAACAGGGCAAGTACGACCAGGGGGATTTCAAAATAACGCCGTGCTGTTTTTAGTTTTGAGTTACACGGCGCTAACGCGCGTGGTTTTGTATAATCGGCGTCGACCATTTATGACGCACCTCAAGCCAAAGGTTCTGCGATTCGAGTCGTTGCCTTCCACAAACACCGAACTATCACGCCTCGCGTCTGAAGGTGCCGAAGAAGGCGTCTCGGTCGTAGCGGATGAGCAAACTGCGGGCCGAGGCCGTTTGCAGCGCGCCTGGTCGTCTCCAAAGGGCGCGGGTCTCTACTTCAGTATTCTTTTGAGGCCGAAAATCGCGACGAATTACTGGCCACTGATCACGATGATGGCGGCCGTGGCCGTCTACGACGCTCTTGGTGAGGCGTGCCGACTGCAGGCTGACATCAAGTGGCCCAACGATCTTCTTTCAGGTGAACGAAAAATCTGCGGCATCCTCGCCGAGGCGATTGAGACTCCGGCAGGGCGCGCTGTGATTGTCGGGATCGGGATTAATTTGACTGAAAACGCCTATCCCTCAGAACTGGCCGGCGTGGCGACTTCAGTTTCGGAAGCCACAGGTCGGCCGGCAGACCGTGAGACGCTTCTTGCCGGTGTGCTGCGTTGGCTAACGCACTGGTATTCGCTGTTGAATGAGTCTGCAGGTCCGGAGTCGATCGTGAACGCATGGTCCAGTAGATCGTCCTACGCGTTTGGCCGGTTGGTCCAAGTCAGCAACGGCGATGACGTGTGGCAGGGCACAACGTGTGGCATCGAACGCGACGGTGCTTTACGTCTGCGCACCGCGAGCGATGAAATCAAGCTTGTAAGAGCAGGTGACGTCTATCGTGTCCGATAATCCGCGTTCATCCGCAGCTAAAATATGCGCATAGTCCTGAACACCTTCGGTTCCTTCGGCGACATTCATCCATACATGGCAATTGCGATGGAGCTGCAGCGTCGCGGTCACGAGCCCGTCATCGCGACAATGGAAGTCTATCGCGAAAAGGTTGAAGGCATCGGAGTGGAATTTGTCCCGGTGCGCCCGAACATTGCGCAGCCTAAAGAACAGGATCCGGAACTGATCAAAAAGATCATGGAGCCGAAGACTGGTCCACGCTTCCTCACTGAAGAAGTCGTGTTTCCAGCCGTGCGCGAGAGTTACGCTGATTTACTTCGGGCGGTAAAAGGCGCCGATCTGCTGGTCACGCACCCGGCTGCACCCGCTGGTCCCCTCGTAGGTCGCAAAACAGGAATGCCCTGGATCTCGACCGTCCTGGCGCCACTCTCATTCTTTTCCGCATACGACCCGCCGATGCCGCCGTTTTGGCAGTGGTTCACAAAGCTTAGCGTCCTCGGTCCCGGCGTGATGGGATTTTTACTTCGGCTCACGATGAGCACGTACAAGGCAAAGGCGGTCACCGCCTTTCGCGACGAGCTCGGAATCGAAGACTATGGTAATCCGATGTTCGAGGGCCAGCATTCACCAACTCTGATCCTGGCATTGTTTTCAAGAGTGTTTGCCCAACCGCAACCTGATTGGCCCAAACAGGCTGAGATCACAGGCTTTTGTTTTTACGACGGCAATCACAACGCGCCGGTTCCGGCTGAGTTAACGCGCTTTCTTGAGAACGGGCCGCCGCCGATCGTGTTTACGTTGGGTTCGTCGGCTGTTTGGGTGGCTCGAGATTTCTTTCAGGAAAGTATTCAGGCGGCACAGAGTCTTGGTCGACGGGCAGTACTGCTGATTGGTGACGAGCGCAATCTGCCTCACTCGCTGCCCGAAGGAATGATTGCCATCGACTACGCTCCATATCAATCATTCCTGCCGAAAGCGTGTGTGGTGGTCCATCACGGCGGCGTGGGCACAACCTCACAAGGGTTGTTGGCCGGTGTGCCGACGCTGATCGTTCCCTTTGCGTTTGACCAGGCAGACAATGCGGAACATGCGCGCAAAGTCGGCACGAGCAGAACGCTCTATCGCAACAAATACTTCGCAGGCAGAATCGCCGCAGAGCTTGACGCGCTACTCACTCAGCCTTCGTACGCTAGCCGCGCCGTCGAAGTGAGCAAAGAGCTGAAGCAGGAGAACGGCCCGGGACGCGCCGCCGATCTGATCGAACAGGTTTTAACTGAAAAAGTTGACCCGCAGGAGTTGGACGCCTCTTTGGAGTGCGCCAACTTGTTGGCGCTTTAGTATGTTTACCAAAGCGGTAACAAGTTACCGCACTCCATGGAGGTATTCGATTCGCAATGCTGCTGGTGATTGACGCTGGAAACACCAACATCACCCTTGGAGTCTTCGATGGCGAGGATCTGATCACTCAGTGGCGAATGGTCACCGATCACGACAAAGGGGGCGACGAATATGCCGCTGATTTGCGTGATCTCTTCGAAAGCACGAACGTCGGCCTCGGTAAAGTCGATGCGGTTGTGATTGCGTCAGTAGTGCCACCTTTGGACCAGACGCTCACAAGTATGGTCCAGGAGTGTGTAAAATTGATGCCGCTATTCATCAATCACACTGTGGATACAGGTTTGAAGATTCTTTATGATGCGCCGGCGGATGTGGGCGCTGACAGGATTGTGGATGCTGTTGCGGCTGTGTCGAAGTATGGAGCGCCGTGTATCGTCGTCGACTTTGGCACCGCGACCACATTCAATGCCGTTAACGCTGCCGGTGAGTATCTTGGCGGTGTTATTGCACCTGGGCTAATGATCTCGGCTGAAGCTCTGTTTCTGCGCGCAGCGAAACTGCCGCGGGTTGAGATCAAGCGTCCTGAGAAGGTCATCGGATCGTCAACAGTCGGCGCGATGCAGTCCGGTCTTTATCACGGCTATGCTGGTTTGGTTGATGGTGTGTTGGAAAAGATGATCGCGGAAATGAATGCCAAGCCACATGTAATCGCCACGGGTGGACTTGCGCCGCTCATAGCAAACGCATCGAAGTTCATAGAGAAGGTTGACAGCACGCTGACGCTGGACGGTTTGCGTCTGGTGTATGAAAGAACCAGACAGGTTTGAACTACTTCAACTATTTCACTGAAATCGAAGATGCATTCGTCAGGCGGCGCGGTAAGCATCTCTTTCTAAGTCCGATGGACTGGGCCTTGATGGAGACGTGGAAACAGCAGGGAATTCCATTACACATTGTTCTTCGTGGTGTCGAGAAGTCGTTCGACTCGTACGAAGCGAAGCCGCGAAAGCGAACCGTCAAAACGCTGCTCTATTGTCAGGAAGAGGTTGAGGCGCAGTTTGCCGAGTGGGTTGAGTCTCACGTTGGTTCCGCGACTGACAGTCCCGAGTCTGAGACTGAATCTGACAAGACCCCGTTTTCGTTTGCGGCAGTCACCGAGCATCTCGAGCGCAGTCGCGAGGCCTTATCGGCGCTCGCCAGGTCGAGAACACAGGAAGACGATTTTTCGGAGGTGCTGACGCGCGTTATCATTTTGCTTGATGATATTGAGAAAGATTTTACGACCAGCACAACGCTCGACACGCGCAAACTCGAAGATTCCTTGACCGGTCTCGAGCGAATGCTCACCAACTCGATGTTATCGGTCGTGAGTTCAACTGCAATTGAAGAGTTGAAAAACGGAATCAAGGAACAACTGAAACCTTATCGCAGTCAGATGGAAGCCCCGGTTTACAAACAAATGTTCGAGAACCTGTTGCTGAAGGGCTTGCGCGCACACTTTGGGATGCCGCGACTCAGCCTCTTTTACGTATGAGTTTCGAGGTTGAGATCGAGAGGATTCTTCCGGGTGGAATGGGATTGGCCCATGCGCAAGGGAAGACTGTCTTTGTGTCTCTTGCGGCGCCCGGCGATCGCGTGCGTGTACGCGTTGAGCGTGAACAGGGGAACGTGTTGTTTGCTTCGATTGAAGAGATCCTTGCACCTTCGCCTTTGAGGATTGAGCCGCCCTGTCCTTACTTCGGCCGCTGTGGCGGCTGTGACTTTCAGCAACTCACATACGAAGCTCAACTTGCTGCGAAGGCGGAGATTATTCGCGATTGTTTGCATCGCATCGCGCGTCTCGAGAATATTCCGGAGATCGTCGTCACCCCTTCACCAAACAACTGGCGCTACCGGATGCGCGCGACGTGGCAGATCGATGAGGAGCAACGCACGATTGGTTATTACGAACGCGGGTCGAGAGTCGTGTGTGATGTTGCAGACTGTGCGGTTCTGCAACCGGAGTTACAGGCAAAGCTCGAAGAGGTTCGGGCAACGGAGTGGTATCAGTTTCCGCCTGGTTTGAAGCATTTGGATGTGGTTGCGGGTGAGAATGGAGTCTCGTTTGCGCCAGAGTTTGCGCAGTTTGAGACGCTGGAGCTGAGTTTGACGGTTAGAGGTGAAGTTTATCGCTACAATGCCGAGGCGTTTTTTCAGATCAACCCGTCGTTGCTTGGACCGCTGATTGATTTTGCACTTTCGGATGCGTCGGGCGAGAGTGCGCTCGATCTTTATAGTGGCGTGGGGTTGTTCACCCTCCCGCTTTCGCGACATTTCAATCATGTACTAGCGGTCGAAGCGAATCCTATGGCTGCACGCTTTGCACGTCGCAATTTACAGGAGGCGGGATTGGTTAATGCACGCGTGATTAACGCAACCGTAACCGACTGGTTCCGCAGTGGTCCCACTACTGCTGCCGATTTCATCCTCCTTGATCCACCCCGAGCCGGCGCTGAGTCGGCAGTGATCAAAGGCATCCTCGATCTTCAGCCGTCGCAGATCTGCTACGTCTCCTGCGACCCGGCAACCCTGGCGCGCGATCTCAAAAAGCTCATCTCCGGCGGCTACGTCATAGAAGCTCTGCATGGTTTCGACCTTTTCCCGCAAACCCACCACGTCGAAACCGTCGCCCGTCTAAAGAATTAATTCATGGAACGTACTGTAGGGGCGGCCCTCCGTGGCCGCCCCTGTGTGGAATTCTACGCAGGGGCGGCCACGGAGGGCCGCCCCTACAGTACGTTCCGAGAATCGTGTAGTATTCGAGGCAATGTATCCTCACAGAAGTCTGTTCAGTCAGCATCCTCTTGCTCAACTTGCCGTGGCGTTTGCCGTCGGTATATGCACCGCGAATTATTTTTCAGTGAGGCTTAGTGTTTCGCTGGGTGTGGTGTGTTCGGTGCTGGCGTTGATTCTGCTGTTGAAGAGGCGATTGCAGCTCGCTGGGATCATTTTGCTGGCGGCTTTTTTCTTTACGGGCGCGGTGCTTGCCCGGTTGGAGCGGCGGAGTAACGGCTCAAGTGCGATCAGGAATTTAGTTGAGCAGCCAATTACCCTCACGGGTTGGCTGGATGGACCACCTGAGTTCGCACGCGATCGGGTTTATCTCTCGTTGCGTGTTGAAGAACCTACATCGGGCCGTGTTTCACTGCTACTGTCCCTACGAAAAGCGATATCAATAAATGAATTACACCTTCGATATGGGACAAGGATTCGCGTCAACACGACGCTCGAACGTGACGGCGGTTATCGAAATCCCGGTGTCTCAACGCTGGCCGAATTCCTCGGCCGGAACGGTTATGACGCGAGCGGAATCATCAAGAGCCCGGCATCGATCACGCGTTTAGAGGACACTGCCGTCTTTCCACCTCTTGCATGGCTCTACGAATGGCACCAGCGACTACAGCAACAGATCGACGCGCGGTTTGCGCCGGAGACTGCCGGTGTGCTGGACGCGACGCTGCTCGGGAACCGCTACAACCTTTCATACAGCGCGTCTGAACGCTTTCGCGAAGGTGGCACTTTCCACGTCCTCGTCATTAGCGGACTTCACATCAGTTTTATCGGCGGTCTTGTGTTTCTTCTGATGCGCCGTTTCACCAGGCGCAGACTGCTCCAGTTCATTACGCCTGCCATCATCGTTTGGGCTTACTCAATCGCCGTCGGAGCTGACGCGTCTGTCGTTCGAGCAGCGTTGATGTTTACGTTTGCAGGACTCGGGACGATTGTGTTCCGGCAGTCAAATTCGTTGAATGCCCTGGGTGCGGCAGCCCTGGTGCTATTGATTCACTCTCCCAAAGAGCTTTTTGATCCGTCGTTTCAACTGACGTTTCTGTCGGTGCTTGCGATCGTGGTGATCGCATGGCCGTTGCTCTTGAAGTTGTCAGCCATTGGCGCCTGGTATCCGTCGCGCTCGACTCCTTATCCACCAGCGTGCTCACGTGTTCTAAAGACCTTCTGCGAAATCCTCTTCTGGCGCGAGCAGAAATGGCAGGCAGAGCTCGCGCGTTCCTCACATAAATATCGTCTCTTTAAATCAGAGGTGGCGCGGTGGGCTGAGCGGTCTCACATACAGTTTGTTTTGCGGTACATGTTTGGTGCAGTCGTGGTCTCGGCAAGCGTACAGCTAATGCTGCTGCCGCTGATGATTGTCTACTTTCACCGGCTCTCGTTGTCGTCGCTGGTGCTGAATATCGTTGTCAGCGTGTTACTCGCCGCGCTTGTTGCGGTCGCGATGCTGGCTTTGATTGTTTCGCAGGTGAGCATCGGCATCTCGGCACCATTAGTCAAACTTGCAGATGCGATTGACTGGGCCATGGTCCACAGCGTCGATCCGTTTTCGAGCTTTGGCCTTGCATCGCTTAGACTACCTGAGTATTCAGGTCCAGCGGCACTTATTTACGCGGTCTATTTTCTGCCTCTGCTCTTCCTCGTCGTCGCATTGTTGCACTGGCAACCGTTCGGATCGCGTATCCAGCGCGAATGCAAACTGCGGCGGTACGTTCCCTTACTCTCATTTGCACAACTACTTTTTCTTGCTGTCCTGCTCTGGCATCCGCTCAGTGCGGGACGTGCCGACGGACAGCTGCGCGTGGATTTTCTCGATGTTGGTCAAGGTGACTCAGCGCTTATAACGATGCCTGACGGAACCGCGCTTCTAGTAGATGCCGGCGGAAATACAACCGGCTCCGCGCGCAGGATTGGAGAAACGGTGGTTTCGGAGTATTTGTGGTGGAGAGGTTTGAGCGACATCGATTACGTGCTGGCCACTCACGCCGATGCGGATCACATTGACGGTCTGAATGATGTGCTCAAAAACTTTTCAGTAAGAGGTGCTCTGATCGCACGTCGTCCCGGAAACGATCCTGAGTTCGAAAAATTCTCAAAGTCACTTACGGAAACCGATACGTACCCTGAGACGATCCAGGCCGGCGATGTGATTCGGTTTGGTGACGTCAAGGTCGATGTCTTATGGCCCCCAGCAGATGGTGATAAATGGACAAACAACGACTCAATCGTGCTCCGAATCCAACTTGGCGAGCGTTCAATACTGTTCACAGGCGATATCGAACAAGCGGCGGAAAGGTCACTCCTGGCATCGCAACAACAACTACGTGTCGACGTCGTGAAAGTGCCGCATCACGGCAGTAAAACATCCTCAACCGAAGGCTTCGTCCTCGCAACCAAACCTAACCTGGCAATCATCTCCGTAGGTCGCAATTCAAGATTTGGTCACCCACACAAAGACGTCGTCGAGCGCTGGCAAGCAAACGGCGCCACGGTCCTTACTACGGGCGAATGCGGAACCATCACTGTTATCACCGACGGTCACGATCTGCGTTTATCTGCGTTCATCCGCGGCTAAAACCGTACCTCTTCATGATCGCCTGCCCCTGTGGCCCATTAAGGAATGCAGCGAACGCGCGTGCGGCTTTTTCGTTTTTGGTGGTCTTGATGATCCCGAGACCTTGATCAATCGGCTGATGCAACTCCTCCGGTATCAACGTCCATCGCCCACGACTCTGTATGCTGAGCGACAACGCCACAATCGAGACATCTACGTTCCCTGTCTCCGCGTACTGAAGCGTCTGGCGGATATTGTCACCGAAAACGAGTTTCGGCCTCACATGCTCCCAGATGCCGACACTTTCAAGCGCCTGCTTCGCTGCGAGCCCGTAAGGAGCATGATCGGGATTCGCGATCGCGATGCGCATGACTTCAGGCCGCGCGAGGTCTGCGATTCCCTGCAGTCGTATGTTGCTCGTGTCAGGCGTCCACAACGTAATACGGCCACGCGCATAAATCGCTCTGCTGTCAGGAACGATCAAACCCTTCTTGTCCAACTCGTCGATATAGCTCACATTCGCAGCCGCAAAGAGATCCACGGGCGCGCCATTCTCGATCTGCCTCGTAAGCATACCCGTCGATCCAAACATAAAGACGACTTTAACTCCGTGGGCGGCCTCAAACTCGCGACCGAGTTCTTCGAATGCTGGAGTGAGATCGGAAGCTGCGGCGACAGTCAGTTCGTCGTAAGCAGTTGTTGTACTGGTGGGTCTATCCTTGCACGCGGTGACGCACGCCAGCGCGATGACTAACGCGGCGAGCGGCGCCAGCCGCGTCTCAGGTCGGAAAATCATTAGGCGTGTAAAGGTCTACTTTGGCACTTCCTACTTTGTAAGTCTTGAGCACACCGAGCGGCGGCGCATAAACGTGAATCGTGATGAGATCCTGACCACTGACTTCGGGATTTCCGAGCTGATGAATGTCCGGGACTTCGGCACCCGTGACTGTGCCCAACGGGCATTCACGACCCGTGTCGTAACACAAACCTTGCTCGTCGTCGTACTTGAAAATCGTTTCCCACATCAGACCCTTTTGAACTCTTACCACACCATGAGAGCCGTTGTGATCGTGAATCGGCGTCTTCTGACCAGGACGCCAACAGATCACAAGCATCTCGACCGCCTCATTGCGACAAACTCGATGGCGCCAGTAGTTGCCTTCCTTGAAACCGAGGTACGGCTTCAGATCGAGTTCGGTAATCTCCACGTTCGCGACCCAGTTATTCAAATCTTCGAGGGTTGGGACGCTGATTTGGCTGTTTAGACGTTCAATCAGCTCTGTAAACGTGAACGAACTGCCATCGGGCGGTTTGGTAGTAATGGGAGTGTTGGTGTTGATAAGTGTCGACAAGAGTTCGGATCTCCGGGAAAACTTATACCACGGATTTAACGGATCTTTAAAAAGCGATTTACGCGGATCTGAGAACGATTCGGAGGTCGCGGACGTTGGTGCCGGTGGGGCCGGTGACGATCAGGTCGTTGAGTTGTTCGAGGAAGGAGTAGGAGTCACTGCGAGCGAGATACTGTTCGGCGTCGAGATTGAGATTTTTAGCTCTTTGAATGGTGGTTTCGTCGGCGATTGCGCCGGCGGCGGGAGTGTTGCCGTCGATGCCGTCAGTGCCGGCGCTTAGCACGACGGTGTGTGAAGTTTGATCTTGAAGATTGATGGCACAACGCAAGGCAGTTTCGAGATTTCTGCCGCCGCGGCCGTCTCCACGGACCGGGCATGAGAATTCGCCTCCCGAGACCGTGCAGGAGGGACTTGCGAGAAGAAGATCGCAGCCTTCTTGAATCGGCTGTTCATTGATGTCGTTCCGCAATAAACATTCATAGCCGAGTTCGATCGCTTTTGTGCGAGCGGCGTTGATCGGCGGTTCGATTGTCCAAAAGAACAACGTGAGATCCATTGACTGGATCGGCTGAAGGCTTGGCGTTGCGCACCGCTTTTACTGATCTGATTCAGGTAAGACTGTATCGAGACTGTAATGCTCGACCACCTTTACTGCATTTGGCGCACCGGCTGGGGCGGCGAGTGTTGGACCTGAGGCAACGCTTGCTTCGTCGCCAGGATTGGTATCGGAGACGATGAGGGTGAACATCTGTGCTTGTGGTGATCGTCGCGCCAGTCCACCGCCTTTGATAGCAGAGAACGCGCGGCGGACGGAGTTCACTTCCGCGATACTTGCGCCGCAGGAGATGAGATCCTGATTTGCGGCTCTGAGATCGCGTAAAGAGATGTCGTTGCTGACGGGCCATTCGATCATCGCGGAGCCGCCGCCTGAGATCAGGAAGATTACGTTTGCTTGTTCGGTGTTTGCGCGATCGAGCAGAGCAAATGCGGCGCGCGCAGCGGCGAGGCTTGCGTCATTTGGTAATGGATGACCGCCGATAAAGCTTTGCCAGCGATTTGCGTTGTGTGGAGTTGAGGAGACGATCACACCCGCTGTTAACTGCTCACCGAGAGCGTCATCGAGCCCGAGTGCCATCGAGGTCGCGGCCTTGCCGATAGCGATTGAGTAGATGGGTTGAGAAGAGAGGTTGAGTTGAGTAACTGATTGTTTAACTGCTACGCGAGGATCTACGGACGAGAGTGCGTGATCAAAGATTGAGCGAGCATGTTCTCGAAGGCGCATGTTAGATAATGATTTACATGATTTTCAAGATGAACAAGATTTCTTTTTTGTGCCTTTTGTGCTTTTTGTGCCTTCTGTGGCTCTAAACGTCCGCCGAAGCCATTTCGTCCCAGTCGGCGACCATTTCGTAAGCACGACCCAGCACGGGGCGTGGACGCGAGCCATCGGCCTGCCCAATCAAACCTTCACGTTCCATGATGTCGAGAATGGCGGCGGCGCGACCGTAGCCAATGCGCAGACGACGTTGCAGCACAGACGTAGACGCGCGTTTCATCTCCACACAGATCCGTAACGCTTCTTCGAAGAGTTCGTCGTGCTCGCCTCCAGTAGTTTCGAGACCGAGTGCTTCTTCGTCTGATTGAGTGATGCTCTCGTCGTACGATGGCGGACCCTGCGCCTTGATGTGGGCGACGATGCGACCAATCTCAGTCTCATCAATGTAAGCGCCGTGAACACGAATCAGACGCGACGTGCCCGGCGGCAGGAACAACATGTCGCCGCGTCCGAGAAGCTGCTCGGCGCCGTTCGTGTCGATGATGGTGCGCGAGTCGATCTTCGAAGAGACGCGGAACGAAATGCGGGAAGGGAAGTTTGCCTTGATGAGACCCGTGATCACGTCTACTGACGGTCGTTGCGTTGCCAGCACGAGGTGAATTCCGACAGCGCGTGCCATTTGTGCAAGCCGCGTGATCGACTCCTCGACTTCACGCCCCGAAGTCATCATCAGGTCGGCGAGCTCATCAATGATGATCACGATGTAGGGCAACGGTTTCCACGGCTCACCCTTGTCGTCGTATTCCTTGACGAGGTTGCGACGCATGATCTCGGTGTTGTAGCCGTCGATATTGCGCACGCCCCAGCCGGCGAGGTCGCGATACCTGCGCTCCATCTCAGCTACTGCCCACTTCAACGACCGCGACGCGAGTTTCGGATCGACGATGATGGGCGCGGCAAGATGCGGAATGTCTTCGTAGAGTCCGAGCTCGAGGCGCTTCGGATCGATCAGGATAAACTTCACTTCATCCGGTCGCGCACGATAAAGAATCGAGACGATGAGGGCATTCACGCCAACCGATTTACCCGAACCAGTCGTGCCGGCAATCAGCAAGTGCGGCATTTTCGCGAGATCTGCCACATAGTTCAAACCATCGATCGTTTTGCCGAGTGCAATCGTGAGCTTTGAGCCTGACTCACGAAACGGACGCGACTCGATCACTTCGCGTAAAAAGATCGTTTCGCGTCGTGGGTTCGGCACTTCGATACCGACATGCGGCTTGCCCGGCATGCGATCGATGCGAATTGACTCAGCCTTGAGCGCTAAACAAAGATCGTCAACGAGCGAAACTACGCGCGAGTACTTCACACCCGGATCGGGTTTGAATTCATAAGTCGTGACAACAGGACCCGGACAAATGTGTTTGATCTGTCCCGTCACGTTGAACTCTTTGCACTTCTCGGCGAGTCGTGTAGCAAGACTGAGCAACTCCGTGTCAGCCTGCTCGCTGTGCGGCGGAGCTTCATTAAGAAACTCCATCGGCGGCAAACCGTAATCGCTGTAGTTAACACGACGCGTTGCGTCGAAAGGCAGTTTCCCAGTCGCGGGTGATTCGGCTTTAACGCGCAACACGGAAGCGCCTTTGACCATCTCTTCGGCGCCTTCTTCATCCTCGACTTCTGGGGTCGGAAAGATCGATCTCTTTCCTGATCGACCCGTGACAACTGTTGCCGGCGGTGTTGCAACTCCGACACCCGCGCCCGCCGCAACCGCTGTAGCTTGCGACTGGACAGGCTCGGCGAGACCCATCGGCGTGCGACTTGTCTCAGTGCGAATCACCGGCGGCGGCTCAGTCGCAATCGGGTCTTTCATGAAATCCGCAACACGTTCGGCTGCGGTGAGATTCAGCGTCTGCTTCAGCGCGCTTTTTGCAGCCTCACGCTCGGCTTTGATCGCCGCCTTGGTTTCTTTCTTCACCCTCGCGCGTTCGGCACGCATTTGCTGCCATGCTCTAAAACGCTCCGGAAGCTTACCGACAAAAGAGAAGCGCGTACCGATCGCATTGACGATGATTTCGTAAAGTCGAACAAACGAGAAATTCGTCGCGAGCAACAATCCCGTCGCCGCAATCGCGACGAGCAGCACAGTCGCCCCGACGTTATTCAATCCGCTGGCGAGTCCCTGTGCGACGACAGCACCCAGCAGTCCACCCGGTTGAACACTCGAATCGAAGAGCGGACTCAAATGAAAAATCGACAGCAGCGCCGCTGCGGCCACGACGAGCACTACGAGTCCAACAACTCTGGTCCAGGGACTATGAATACTAGCAGTGTGAAACCGCCGGTATGCGCCCGCGAACAAGAGGAGAGGCAACAGAAACGCAGCGAGACCGATAAACTGAAACGCCATCGCCGCGACATTCGCGCCGATCGATCCGGCCCAGTTCTGCGTTTCATTCGCGCCGGCAGAGTTCCACGACGGATCGTTTGGATAGAACGCCGCCGAGACGAGGCAAAGCGTCAGCAGCAGTCCGACCGCGATAAAAAGAATCGCGAGAATCTCGTTACCACGACCGGCGCGCGGGACGATCACGCGCGGCTTTTCTTCAATGTGTGTAGTTGTTGCCATGAAAACTCCAACTGCAAACTGAGACCTACGCAGCCTTGCGGGCGAGCAAGTAGGCCTTGATGAAGTCGTCGATGTCACCGCCGAGCACTGCCTCGACGTTACCTCGTTCCAGTTTAGTGCGAGTGTCTTTTACCAACTGATAGGGCGCCAGTACATAACTTCTGATTTGCGAGCCGAATGAGATGTCGGCCTTGTTGGCTTCGAGTTCGGCAGTTTCGGCTTGCCGGCGCTCCAACTCGAGTTCATAAAGACGTGAGCGCAGCACCTGCATGGCAACTGCTCGATTCTGATGTTGTGATCGTTGATTTTGACAGGATACGACGATGTTCGTGGGGATATGCGTGATGCGAACTGCTGAATCGGTGGTGTTGATGTGCTGTCCACCGGCGCCGGTGGCGCGATACGTATCGACGCGTAGATCTTTGTCGTTGATCTCTACTTCGATGTCCTCGTCGATCTCGGGATAGACAAATAACGACGCGAATGATGTATGTCGCCTGGCGGCCTGATCGAATGGCGAAATCCGGACTAATCGGTGTACACCGGCTTCGGCCGCCAGCAACCCGTAGGCGTATTCACCTTCAACTCTAAACGTAACGCTCTTCAGTCCAGCTTCCTCGCCTGGTTGATACTCGAGCACTTCGGCTTTGAAGCCACGTTGCTCGGCCCACTTGAGATACATACGCAGCAGCATCTCGGCCCAATCCTGAGATTCGGTGCCGCCTGCGCCCGGATGAATAGTGCAAATAGCGTTGCGGCGATCGTTATCGCCCGCAAGTAACATCTCGGTTTCGGCCTTGCTCAGATCGTGTTCAAGCCGTTCGAGCAAAGATTGCAATTCGTTGATTGAAGATACGTCTTCTTCAGCAAACTCAAACAGCACTTCAGCGTCGGCGACCTGCGATTCGAACTGTTCCTGGCGTTCTATTTTCTTTTCCAGACGGCTACGGTCCTGCAGTAGCTTTTGTGCGGCTTCCTGATCGTTCCAGAAATCAGGCGCGGAGGCCTGCGCTTCGATCTTATTCAACTCTTCGCGACGCGTCGGGACATCAAAGAAACCTCCCGAGTTGGTCTACGCGCGCGCGGAGCGCATCAAACGAAGTACGTAATTCCTGAATTGATAAGGTATCGTTCATTTTAATCTTCCAAAACTCCTTCTGCCGCTGAACAGGGTCGCGATAAAAACCAAAACTGTAATCGCCGTACAAATCTGCACAAACAAGTCGCCGTGTCGCGTGTAAAAAGTGTCACCGCCCGTCGATTGCGGCTTCTGCCACACGCGAACGTCTGATTGAAAACCGCTGGTGAGATCGAGGACCTCTCCGCGATCGCTTATCAACGCCGTCAGACCCGTGTTTGTGACACGCAACAGTGGCTTACCATTCTCTGCTGCCCGGAAGATCGCGTTCGCGAGATGTTGTCGCATCACAGCGTTCGGGCCAAGATAGCCATCGTTTGAGATATTGATCAGCACGTTAGCGCCGTCACTACTCAACCTGCGGGCGATCCACGGATACGCAGCCTCAATACAGATGAACACCCCGGCACGACGATCACCGAAGGGCATCAAGGTGTAACTGTCCCCCGGCGTGAACTCACCGACGATTCCACTTATCAAAGAAGCTCCCGGTAACCATTGTGGGAGCGGCACATATTCGCCAAACGGCATTAGGCGAATCTTATCATATTGCGAGATCAGGCGGCCTTCTTCATTTATGAGCAGCGCTGAATTGTAAGCGCCATCGTTGGGCGCAGGCTCCAGCGAGTTCAAGAGCAGTGCGGTGTGATTCTGTTTCGTGAAGTCAGCGAGACGTTCCTGAAGTGCTTTGTCGTTGGAGTATGAAAAGTTCATTGGCGACTCGGGCCAGATGACGAGTCTTGGACCGGGACGGTCACCGAGACTTTGAAGCGCGCGTGTGCTCAATGAAAAGTGGCGCTCGAGTAGTTCGTTTGTTTCGCTGACGCTTTTTACAGCCGTCATCGGTACGTTTGGCTGCACGGCCACGATGTTCACTTCGCCGCCGTGTGACATAAGCCGATTAGCCATCGTCATCGTTCCCTGAGAAGCGAGCATCACAAACACGACGACAACGACGACGAACAGTGCCGCGCCGATGGTCCAGCGAGTTCTTCTGAGTATTAGCAGAGCGACTATCGAGTTAATAGCGACGATCAGAAAACTCACCGCATAAACACCACCCCATCTCGCGGGCTGCGTGAGGTACCAGTGGTAAGCCTGTGAGTAACCAAGAGCATTCCAAAGCTGGCCAGTCACACCGAGACGCGTCCATTCAAAGGCGGTCCAGATTATTGGCCCGAGCAGCAGTGCCCACTTGCCCCACTTCTTCACAGACAAAGTGAGCATGAGGGCGAACAATCCGGGGAACAGGCCAACGACGAGTGCACCAGGGATCAGTAATACATAGGCGACTGGAGTTGGCAGCCCCCCATAGTGAATCATCGAATAGGTGAGCCAGTAACAGGTCGCATAAAAGAAGACTGATCCCGACATCCATCCCAGGAGGAATGCGCGTCGTGGCGAGGGTTGCCGTGCGATGACAACAAGGAGCGGAACGAGAGCAATCCACGCGAGCGGGTAAAACTCGAAATTTGGAAACGAAAGAATGAGGAGGAGAGCGGTTGCGCCCGCAGCGCCCCACTCGGCTCGAGAAAAAACTTGCCGCATCGCGAGGAGTTTAGCAAAAAAATTTTTTCAGTTGCGAATTCAGGCTGATTGATAGAGGTCAATTAGCTGAAATTTAACGCAAAAAGACAGAAAGCGTCACTGCCAAAGTGACAAATTTCGGTATCGCGGATAAACGCGGAAGTAAAGTCGATGAATGCAGATCTGCGCTTTAAAAGCAGGAAGACCCGGTCATGACTGACCCGGGTCCACGTTTCGGGGGGAAGCACTGAAGGAACGCTCGGAAGGTAACTGGCGCAGCGGCAGGCGGCGCTCAGGGGGATGTAGGCGGCGGGGACTCGGTCAACGTTACGTCTATTCCGCGTCGTGCCACTTCTCCTCTGAGCACCTCGCATGCCACAAAAAAGTTTTTCTGGAAATGGGTGGGGATTAGGAATAAAGAAATTGCCAATTGCCGATTGCCGATTGCCGATTTGCGCTGCTCACCACCCGTCAAAAATTGGCAATCGGCAATTGGCAATCGGCAATACTTTGTGGCTTTAAAGCAGGAGAACCCAGTCATCACTGACTGGGTCCGCGGTTCGGGGGGAAGCACTGAAGGAACGCTCGGAAGGTAACTGGCGCAGCGGCAGGCGGCGCTCAGGGGATGTAGGCGGCGGGGGCACGGTCAACAACTTCCGTCTTTCCGTGTCATGCCGCGAATCTTCTGAGCACGCGCTGTGCCAGAAACAACAGATATCTCGCAACGTACTGTAGGGGCGGCCCTCCGTGGCCGCCCCTGCGTCGAATTCCACACAGGGGCGGCCACGGAGGGCCGCCCTACAGTATGTTCCTTGTTGATTGATTCTTTAATCAGTTGCTCATCGTTACTTGGCGCTGCAAGGCGATGGCTTCCTGGTTGTTGGGGTCGATGGCGATGGCGCCGAGGGCGTACTTGCGTGCTTCACCGCGGTCACCTCGTTCGAGGAAGATTCGGCCGAGGAGAATGTAGGCGTCGATGATTTTTGGATCCCAGAAGATCGCCGTCTTCAACGCGGCGATTGCTGCTTCCTGATCGCTGCGACGAAGATTGATGCGACCACTGAGTAGATACGCTTCTGCGTTGGTAGGTTCGATCATTACTACGCGATGCAGTTCTGGTAACGCTTCTTCATCGCGACCCGCCTGGTAAAGATCACGGGCCTTCATCAGTAGATCCTGCGTTGCAGAACTCGGAGCACCTCCAGGGCCTTCAGGTGGCTGGATGCCGAAGATTTCTTCCCGAGCCAACACGTCGCGCGTGCGCACGTTCACGCCGCTCGTTGTCTGCGATTTCTGCCACTCAGTTTCCCACTTCGCGTAGGAAGTGCGCAGGTACCGGCGCGCCATGTCGTCCGCAGCCGTCGCCGCCTCGGTGTTGCCGAGTTTTGCGAGCGCCTTGGAGAACAGGAAATAAGCCTGCCCATCCTGCGGATCGGATGTGATCACCGGACGAAAATGCTCGGCCGCCTCTGAATACTTGCCCGCGAGGAACAAAGCATAGCCGTAGTTGAAGTGGACCATCTGATCAGACGGCGACGACTTCGAGGCCTGCGACAGAAATTGGTTTCCCTGGCTCAGCAGTTGTGTTTTCTCAGCCTCGTTCTTGTTCTCGCGAGCCGCTTGAACGGCAACTGCTCCGGCGTTGTTATAGACGGCTATCAGCGGCAAATCACCCGCGAGCGGCACGATCGTCGCCAGCGCGCGCCCGTAATCGCCGAGCTTCATATAGCCGAGACTGGCGTAAAAAGCGCCTTCGAAGTAATGAGGCTCTTTCTTCTGGAGCTTCGAAAAATACTCAGTGGCTTCTTTCCAGTTACCGAGATCCATGTAGCCGCGGCCAAGCTCGAAGGCAGCTTGTGGATAGACTGCGCCCCCAGACGACTCAGCGTAGTAGTGCAACGCGTTCTTCAAATAGATGAAGCGCGCATCGTTACGCAGCGGCAACTGCACCGCCTTTACATAAGCCTCGAAAGCCTTCTGCGGAATCTTGGTGGCTTCCTGGATGATCTGGTTTTGTGAATAAGGCAGCGCCTTGTCTCGTTGATAGAGAATCTGATAAGCGAGCCAGCCGTGGATCTCCTGAAGCGAGGTCAGCGTGTCGCCACGATCGAACTGTCGAGTGATCCAATTGCCATCCTTCACCTCGCCGAAGTTGCGACCTTCGTTGACCTTGATAACGCGCGCATTAACCTGCACGTACGCATCTGCCGGCTGCTTGTCAGTGGAGTTGGCTTTGGGTTCGAGGGTTGGTGGCGGCGTAACTGAATAGCTTCCGATGACGATAATGCTGGCCTTCGCCTGGCGTGCGAGCTTGATCGCAGTGGCTCGCGAAGGAATCACTGTTTCCGGTAAGCGGAGTTGCTGGTAAGCGAGTTCACGCTGATCGCTGCTGACGACTACCATGCCAGGTTTGTTCAGCAGTTCGGCCAGAGCGTCGGCAAAGCTCTCTCCGACCCAGTTGTATTCGGGTCGATTCGAGATGTTTTCAAACGGCAGCACCATCACGACGTCGGCGTTCGGATTCTGCGCCTGGACGGGCGTAAATGCTGGAATTACAAGGGTTGTCAGTACAAGAGCGAAGATTAATTTAAGACTCAGAAATCGCATGATGGCAGTCTAAACCAAAGAAGGATGAATAAGCCACAGATGATTGACCCCGCCTTGGAGTGCGGTGACTTGTCACCGCTTTAGTAAATACCAAAGCGCCAACAAGTTGGCGCACTCCAAGGCGGGGCTTGGTTACATGGAGTAGATGAGCGCAGCCTCGTCACTTGTTGCTTCAACGAGATTCACGTCGGGCTCTGTATCGCGGTGGGCATCCTGTGCGAGCAGATGCACGACGCCGTCGTTATTGACCGGGCGAGAGAAGAGATAACCCTGACCATACTCGCAGCCGAGCATTTTCAGTTGCTGGTATTGCTCTTCGGTTTCGATACCTTCGGCGATGACTTCCATCCCGAGGTTGCGGGCGAGAGTGGAGATGGTACGAACGATCGCATTGTCGTTATCCGTCGTCAGACGCGACACGAAAGAACGATCGATCTTGAGGTAATTTAGTGGGAAACGGTGCAGGTAACTGAGAGAAGAATAGCCGGTGCCGAAGTCGTCGATGCTCAACTGTACGCCGAGTGAACGCAGTTGTTTGAACATCAAGGCCGCTGCTTCCGCATTCTCCATGACCACGCTCTCCGTGATCTCGAGTTTCAAACAATGCGGATTGAGTTTACTGGTTTCGAGAGCTTCTTTGATTCGATCCAGCAGATCGGGTTGCGCGACCTGTCGAGCTGAAAGATTAACGCTCAGGCTCAGCGCGCGATGGATGGGCGAATCGATTTGCCATTGACGCACGTGCGCACAGGCTTCATTCAACACCCACTGCCCGATCGGCACGATCAAGCCAGTTTCTTCAGCAACCGGAATGAAGTCGCCCGGATGAACTAGCCCGCGACGCGGATGGTTCCAGCGCACGAGGGCTTCGAAGCCGGCAAGACGACCTGTTGCGAGTGAAACGATCGGTTGGTAGTAAACAGAGAATTCCTTGTTTTCGATCGCCTGGCGCAGATCGCTTTCGAGCTGCAGACGCGAAACTGCCCGCGCGTGCATTCCCTGGTCAAACAATTCGTAGCGCGCCTTGCCATTTTCCTTGGCGCGATACATCGCGATATCTGCGTCGCGCAGAATGTCGTCGGCCCGATCGTAACCGCTGGAGCTGAGTGCGATGCCGATACTCGCCGTAGCGAATGCCGAGTTCTTATCCAGCACGAAGGGCTGGCTCAGTTCGTCCTGAATTCTTTGCGCGACTCTAACGGCATCCGTCGCATCAATCATTCCACTCAAAAGAATCGCGAACTCGTCGCCGCCGAAGCGTGCAAGCGTGTCAACCGGCCTGAGCGTTCGTTCGAGACGCTCCGCAAAAGCCACGAGCAGCAGGTCTCCGTGTGTGTGGCCCAAACTATCGTTAACGTTCTTGAAACGATCCAAATCGAGGAAGAGAACGGCAAACTTGTGATCGTTCCGACGGCTGGAGCTTTCAATCTCCGCCTTGAGCAACTCGGTGAACATGGCCCGGTTCGGCAGTCCCGTCAACGAATCGTGGAAAGCCGCGTGGCGGAAGTGTTCTTTTGTTTCTTCAAGGACGCGGCTGATTCGTTCCTGCTCCGCGATGTAGTTGTTCAATTCCTGAACGTGCCGTTCGGCTTGTTCCGCGCGCTGGTGTTCGAGTTCGGCGCGTGCGCGTTCAGCTTCCTCCGCGTGTCGTGCGGAAGCTTTTACTTCGCGCATGTAACGGTCGTAGCTGAAGTAGACGATGATGACGATAGGAATGCAGATCAGAAACGCCCAGAATCGTGCGGTGCCAAGACTGTTCACAATGAAGCCAGCCCCAACGGCACCCGCAAAATAACTGATCGATATCCAGAGAAAGTTACGACTCCACATGCGCCAGATCGGCTCTTTGGCTTTGAGCGCGCTGGCAGTGGCGCCGAGTATCGTGTGGACCAGGTACTGGACCAGGCCCATCAGACATAGCGCAATGATCGCCAATGATGAGCCGTTGTTTACGAGGTTGGTGGTGGTCCCAAACACATATTTTAAAACGGTGGCCGTGGCGAGTACGGCGCAGGCGAGCGCGGCACTACCAAAAGCCACCGTTCTCACCTTGCGGCTGATTCTCAGCGCTGAGCAAATGCCCGCGAGGGCGCCGATCATCACGGCGGCTTGTCCACCGTAAAGCAGCAGGGCGATAAACACAAAAGTGTCGTCGACTGTGATGTTGACGTTGATTTGTGGAATGCGGATCGCGATGCGTGATCCGATAACTGCGGTGACGAGCGTCAGCAGCAGGAAGTAACCATCAATGATTCCACGTGGGAGAGAGTAAGCGGCGTAGAGGACGGCGGCGCCTCCAGCCGCTACGACCGTCCACATGTATATACTCGCCGAATGTTGTCTGAGACTTTTCATGGCCGCACGATCCATTTGAATCCACAGATTACACAGACGGATCTGTGTAATCTGTGGACCAGAGGTCTTACTTCATTCCCGCTCCACTGTCGCCGGCCGAGCAATCGCCAATCGCGAAGCCGTCGCCGATCGCAAAACCGTCACCGATTGCGAAGCCATCACCAATCGCGAAACCATCTCCGATGGCAAAACCATCGCCGATTGCAAAGCCGTCGCCGATTGCAAAACCGTCGGCGAGCAGCAATACGTTGCTTAGCACGTACGAACCGCCAAACACCGGTGAACCGTCACTCTTCGTCAGGTAGTTTCCGAGTGTCACGGACTTGGCCCACATGTTGTAGTTGAGACTCTGACTGGTGAGTCCTTCGTTGATACCGTCGCCAAGCGCATAACCCTGGCCGTAACTGACCTGGTACTTATTGATCAGGTCTTTGCCCATAATCGTAGTGCGCTTGAGGATCAGTCCCTGGGTCCAGGTAAACGTCAGACCTGCGATGTTGGTTTGCGGAGCAGGTGCTGTTTGCGTGAGTAAAGCGGAGCCGAAGGTTGGTTTCAGCAGACCCAACAGGTCAGTGCGGACGATTCTTGCGAGAGTGACTGCGCCCGCGATGTTGAGTTGACCGGCGCCCTGGTCCAGCGTGTTGAAGCCGACCAGCGGTTGCGCCGTATACATCAATAGCATTTTCACCATGTTCGGCGTCAAGCTCGAATTTGTTTCCAGGAGGAGAGCGGCTGCGCCGGCAACCATCGGTGTGGACATCGACGTACCACTCAGGTACATGAGTTTCATGTTGCTGGTGGAGTATTTGTTGGTTGCGAGCTCGGGATACTTTTTGATTAAGCCGTTGTTGACGGCTTCAGCGGAAATGATCTTGTTACCCGGCGCGACGAGATCTGGTTTGATGATGTTGTCGTAGTGGACCAGGCCGTAAGAATCGACTGTAAAGCTGCGTGTTGGCCCTCGTGAACTGTAACTCGTCACTGCGTCGTCGTTCCGCGGATCGGTGCCGAAGCCGTTGCTGGCGCCGACTGTGATTGCCGACGGTTCGTTGCCCGGGCAGTGAATGGCGCCGTAGATCGTTCGGCCGTTTGCGTCTTTGCCGTTGTTACCGGCTGCAGTTACGACTACTACACCGGCGTCAACCAGTTTGCGAACAGCGTTACAGATGGGATCGTCTTCGTATGAGTTGATTGCCGGCGTGCCGAGGCTCATATTCACAACCTTCACGCCGTAGTGGTTTTTGTTCGCAATCAGCCAGTCGAGTGCAGCGAGCACTCCGGAAACTTTGCCGACTCCTTGTGAATTCAAAACGCGAAGATTGACGAGATTTGCAGCCGGAGCGATGCCTTCGTACGCGCCACCTGTAGGAGCACCATCACCCGCCGCGATTGCCGCGACGTGCGTTCCATGGCCCCACGGATCGTCAGTGCGATTCTCGCCGGTGAAGTCTTTACTGAATTTGATCTTGCCCGAAGTAGCGAATGACTTGTGTTTGCTGTCGATGCCGGAATCCAGCACCGCGATCGTGACACCAGAACCATCGAGAGTGGGGTTCAGACCGAGCAGTGATTTTTGAGCACGAACTTGCTGCGCGCCCGTGGTGGTTGTGACGTGACCTGAGCTGCGGACCGGCGCGTCGAGGGAAAGATAAGCGACGTTCGGATCCGTTGCCAGCACCTCAACCGAGTTGGCCTCGATATCGACTATCCGCATGTTCAGGTTTGAGAGAACGCCGACGAGTAGTCCGCCAACGGTGTTGAGCAATCCACCCAATAAACCGGGTGATGTAGCAGGTTTTGACTGCACGATCACTTTCACGCGTGCGTCGCCGTTTCCTGACAGGATGAGCTTGCGCAGGTCAGGTGAAATCTTGCTGGCGGAAGCAAGTTGCGTTTGATTGTTGGCCGCTCGAACTCTGGTGCTGTTTGTGAGGCACAGCGCCGAGCACAAAGAGACAAGCACAGCGGCGGCTACGATACGTTTCAGGACTTGGGGGCGAGACATTCAGTTTCTCCAGGGCAATGAAATAGTGAAAGCCGCTTTTCTGGGTGACTTACATCTGGGGGCAGATAAGTCACGACAGCTTTCAACTCAAAAGAACAGCGCTCCGAAAATGCGAGCACCGCCCTAGTGCTAGCCCCGTGCCAGATGGGTTTCTTTGTTTTGCCTGAGCAAAAAGGTGGATTTGGTCTTAATCGGGTGAGCAGATTGACGCGTGAGAGGTCAGTTTGAGAGGGGTCAGTCTGATTGGTCGAAGGCGTTCGCTGATCTCAGTTTAGGTACCTTGGGTGAGATTCATGAACGCCTTCGCATCAAGCTCGGCTAATTACAATCGACGGTTGTGTTGTCCACGATCGTCGTGACAAAGCCATTCGCGTCGACAGTGACGTGTACGTTCTGGTGTACTTGCAGGTTGTTATTGGGACCTTGCCCGATGAGTCTGAAGTTGTTGATGAAGGTAAACTCGAACGCCCCATTGATGAGCGGAATCGAATCCTGCTCCTGAGTCACGCCCGTGGCCTGGTATACGTCACCAGTGATGAGCCCCACGCCGGACGCTTGCTGCGGCTGGGCGTGGATCTTCAAATTCGCCCGGTTATTGTTGATGGTAATGTGGTCCTGTAGGTGGAGCGTGCCCTGAACCAGCACATTCTCTCCCGCCCCGCCATTAGCACATGGTACAAAAACAACCTGCGCAAACGGGACGAACTGGTTGACGGTTATGGCGAGAGCCTGTGAAAACGCCGCTCCTCCCAGACTTAATACCAAGAGCAAGAGCGCCAGTGTCACGGTGATATTCTTTCGTTTAAAGAGGAATGTTCTCATCGGTGTTTGTCTCCTAGTGAAGAAGTAGGAACTACGCCGCATCGTAGTCGGGATCGATGGCACGGGGTTGAGATCCTGTCAGGGGCTGCGGCGAAACCCCGCGTATCGCTTATTCCATCTGGGGCCGCGAAACTTATACCAGCAGTCGCTTTATGTCAATGGTTTTGGAAACGGTCAGGTAGGTTCGATCGGTCCCTATTTGACCTATGATATACTTCGCGAACTGCCTTCCAACCAAGGCCGTTCAAACTTCAGTTATTTCCCGTCCAGATAGCCCAGGAGGATTAGTGATGAAAGCCCGTGTTTTTGTTGCGATGAGCCTGTTGTGTATTTGTACCCTGATAGTCGTGGGCCAGTCGAAGAAACGACCCTCTCCTTCGCCCTCACCCACGCCAGATTTCTGGGGCACATATGAAGGCGTGACCTGGCAAAAGGGTCCCACTGTGGGCCAGCTTGGCGTTAACGGCGAAGTGGAGATTCCCGAAGGTTACGTCTTTGCCGGTGCTCGAGATACGCGCACCATCATGGAAGCGAACAAAAATCCGATCACCAATCGAGAACTGGGATTTATCGCTCCCGCCGGTGAGACCTGGTTCGCCGTTTTTGAATTTGACGACGTTGGTTACGTGAAAGACGACGAGAAGAGTTCTCTCGACGCGAATGCAATTCTCGAATCAATTAAAAAAGGGACGGAAGAAGGGAACAAGGAACGCGCCAGGCGCGGTTGGCCCACCATGACCGTCATCGGTTGGGAAACGACACCGCGTTACGACGACGTCACTCATAACCTCGAATGGGCCTTCAGAGCAGAGAGCGAAGGTCTTCCAGTTATTAATCACAACACACGGTTGCTCGGTCGAGGCGGAGTGATGGAAGTCACCCTCGTTACCGATCCGGAAACACTTGCCGAAACACTGCCAAAGTTCAAGACGATGCTGCAGGGGTTTGAATTCAAACAGGGACATCGTTATGCGGAGTTTCGTTCGGGCGACAAGACTGCTGCTTACGGCCTCACAGGATTGATCGTTGCCGGTGGCGCCGCGGCGGCGGTAAAGACTGGAGCTTTCAAATGGTTGTGGAAAGTTCTGGTAGCCGGGGTTGTCGGGGTAGCGGCTCTGATTAAGAAAATATTCTCACGCAACAAGTGAACGTCGTCTTCTACCTGATCGGTGAAGGCGAGACGCTGCTGTTTGTCCTTCTCTTGCTCTACCTTTCCGAGTGCTTGATTTGGGTGAAGCGGGAGTCTGTCGCTTTCGTTTCTGCGTGGCGTCGGTGGCGACTCACGACTCCGTCTTCGTGGTTGGGAAATGCGCGTGGTGGAATTCTGTTTTTGAATCCGCTACCACCCAGCGGAAGAGTCTTTCTTTCTCATCTGTCCCCTGTTTCGATTTCCCCGTCAGGCGTTTGTGCTCTCAACGTACAAACGCTTCCGTCCGAAGCGCGCTCGCCGTATCAAACCGGAGATTTTCTGCCGTTCAGTCAGATAAAAGAAGCCGGCGTTGATGGTTCGTATCTGATGATCAATGCTGAACGATTCGCGAAGTGCGCGACAGCGAAGCAGGCGAGGGCACTCGCTGGCGTGATCGCCGAGATGGTCAAGGGTTCTGCTTCGAAACGCGAGGGAATGGCGCGGAACTGGATTGCCAAACAATATTCCGCGAGTGACGCAACGACCCTGTTGAAGGAAGCGCAGGAGTTAATCAAACCGGTCCAATCGCTGGGTTTAATCCTCTTCCTGTTTCTTTTTGTGCTGACCCCCGTGCTGGGCAGCATTGTTGGGTTGATGACTTTGATCATTCCGGTCGCGATCGTCATGGTTGCCCTCGCAGTTGAGATCGCAATTGTGTTTCGTCGTGTTCACAAGAAATTGTATCCGGCTGAGTCGTCAGAACGTTTGGAGAGTCTGGTCAAGATGATCCTGTGTCCGCCGGTGGCGATTCGCGCGGCGGATATTCTCACAAAAAATTTGCTGGCTGAATTTAGTCCGATTGTTCTTGCGGAGGTCTTGCCGGGCTCCGGTGAGCGGCCGTTTGTGCGCAGCGTCGTTCTCGACTTGAAGCATCCACTTGGGCACGAGCTCTCAGATAAGAATGCTGTGGAGACGATAACGTGGGCGGCGAACGAGCAACTTAGTGTTGGTGAGCGTTACTTAAAACCGGAAGAGTTGCTGGCTCCGACTCAAGAAGACAGTTCAATCTCGTATTGTCCACGTTGCCGTTGTCAATTCGTAGTCGCGGCAGAGGAATGTCCTGACTGTCCGGGCGTGCGTGTGTTAGAGTTCTGAACCCAGGGATCATGGCCTAAAAGGCTAATCACAGAGCATTTGTTGCGGCGCAAGGAAGAAAGATCAGAAGCGCCTGGTAAGCGTTCTCGATAAGCACGCCAAACAATTCCTCGCACAGTCTGCTATGCAGTCGAAAACTTCCCACAGCACAACGCGCAAGGTTTCTGAACTACAGATAAATACGGATAACTCTTGATTCAAGTCTGTGTTATCTGTATCGACCTACCCGCTACGCCAGTGTGCAGTTCAAATCGCGTAAACAGGCGTCGATTGGGCAGGCGAATGTTTGCTGCCCATTACCAGCGTAAAGAATTCCAATGATCTCTCCGTTTGTGCGCACTATTGCTGAACCAGAATCTCCTTTATCTGAAAACTGCGTACCGTTGAGACCTTCTATAGTTATTGACCTACGAAACCAACATGGACCTGGGTCATACGGAACTGGTCCAACCACGGTGGCTACATCTTTCACCTCACCATGTGTTAAGCCGGTGGTCCGTCCCACCTTGAAAACACGGTCTCCCACACGGGCTGAGGCAGTTGCTGTAGGACTTACTAAATTACGAAACGGTAGATAACTTTGCTTAAAAGCTACGTTGCTATCTAATTCCGCCACGCCTGCGTCAATGTTGTTAAACGTTACGTTGCCCGTACGAGGACTTGCTCCAGGCGGGCTGGGGACCAACTGCACAAAATCAGTTAAGATCGCAATCAGTTCATCGGGATCAAAAACGCTGGTTCCCGGTTGAAGAATTCGGTCTGAACCCGTTCGACCACGATTCTCGCCAGCAACTACGTGGTTGTTGGACAGTAAAGCCGAGGCACCGCTATCCAGTCTTACAAAACAACCTAAGGTTCCGATGATGATAAATCCCTGACTGAGCACACCCTGCCGGTTGTCGTCATCAAAATTCTGGATTTGGAGACCCGCTACAAGAGGCCGATGTCGGTTCACTTCTGGCACCAGGCTTGTTGCGGATGGACTTGTGGGACTTCCTGGTAGCCCTGGAACCATCACCAGTGATTCGACCTCCCCAAACGTGTCAGTGAAAACGACTGGTATCCCTTCGACGTTTTCAACGGTCGGCAAGCCGGTGTTGAGTGGTACTGGGACTTGGGCATTCCGAATGGCGCGAAATCCATATGAGTCTTCATGGCGGGTTATACCTACCGCTCTAACTCTAGGGTCCGCATCAAAAAGTTCTTCTGCTGCGAAATCGATGGTATCTAAGGCACGATCAAAAGAGACGCCCATAATAATCTCCTTTTTGAGAATTGACGGATGGGTTGATTGGTGAGCATAGAGGCTGCGTAAGGATGTGTTCGAAGTCTGTCATTCGAGACCCCGAGCACTGTGAGAGTTGAGGGTGAGCTCTCGTTCTTCTAACGGCGGCCGAGAGGTTCAGGCACCTTGAAGTCTGAATTCACAATGATGGGAATCGTCTCCCCGTCCAAAGTAATGTGAGATGGAATATTCGCATCCTTCCCCTCAACGCGAACGCGAATGGCCATCTCTGATCGATCTTGAGGATTTAAGGTTATACCCAGCGCATAACCTCCCTCATAGTCGTTCAGAATCCTCTGCTGAACCTCCGGGCGTTCTATCAAATCAGCAAGACGATCTTGATTCATTTTTCAGGCCCCCCAGTATATGCAAAGTGCCGGGTAGATTGTACTACACTTGAAACGTTTAACGATCGATAAACCCACCTTTCGCCAGCTTAAGCGAACTTTAAAGAACCGTTAATCTGGGGATACAGCGAGCTTCTGTAAGTCCGCGAAGCGGCACAGCCGTCACCTTTAAAGCGGACCTCTCTGATGATCTCCTGATCGAGTTTCACAGACGAGCACAGTTTTACCGGAGCGATCAAAGTCAAAGTTGGACCACTGTCGATGTCGTACAAGGGCAACACGAAGTTCGCCAAAGTCAACGAGCAGACGCATCGGGTCCGCATGGTTGGCGATGCACGCCAGTTGGTGGTTCGGGATCGACGAAGGTGCCGATGCTGAGCATAGTCGTGGCGCTTCCAAGTGACGGTTCGGAGGTTTCAGTTGTCGCTGACGTCGAACCAATTTGGAAAGATCGTGCAGTTTGGCCGTGGGATAATTGAGGAAGTTTCGCGGGCAGATGTTCCGGCAATTTTCAAGTTGTGTGAAGCAGCACTTTGAAGTGGCTGACGAACCTCAACCTTCAGCAACCACACCACCCGAGACTCCCGTCGAAACAAAAAGCCGTCGCTGCAGCGCCACCTCGCCTTCCGCGCGTTGTGGGCGATCATCGCGCGATTCTTCAGACGCTTGTTTAGACAGAAAGATTGAATGCTCAAGCAAACTTTTTACAGCATGAAACATCCTCATACATCCCGTGACAACTTTGTACATCCCGCACCTCCTGTTGACGAAATACCACGAAACATTTCCTCACGACGATCCGTAACTTTGCATGCCCGGCACGAAACCAAAAGTAATCCCAACCACCTAAGGAGAAGACCTTGAAGTTACGACTTATCGCGATTCTTGCGACGCTATGCGTGTGTCTTTCAGCCGTTCCTGTTAACAGTTCAGCGGGCTTCGACTGGCCCCAGTGGCGTGGTCCGCAACGTAGCGGGGTATCGTCGTCTGAAACTGGCCTCTTAAGACAATGGCCGGCCGCCGGACCAAAACTACTATGGCAACTCAACGACATCGGCGACGGCTACTCGACGCCCGCAGTTGTCGGAAACCGCATCTACGTGATGAGCAATCGCGGGATGGACAATGAGTTTGTGCAGGCACTCTCAACTGTCGACGGCAAAGTGATCTGGACCACGCGTGTCGGCAATGTAGGTAATCCGGATCAGCAGCCGAATTATCCGAAAGCACGATCGACTCCGACGATCGATGGAAACTTTATTTACGTTCTCGGCTCCGACGGCGATCTCGCCTGTCTCGAAACAAAGACCGGCAAGATTCGCTGGCAGAAGAGTCTGCGGAAAGACTTCGGTGGTGAGCCTGGTGACTGGGCGTATGCCGAATCTCCGTTGGTTGATGGTGATCTGGTTGTCGTAACTCCCGGCGGCGCGCAGGCGACGATGGCCGCGGTTAATAAAAAGACAGGCGCGGTAGTCTGGAAGTCTGCAATACCGGGCGGCGACAAGGCCGGTTATGCGTCAGCGATCGCGGTCCAGGGCGGCGGACGCAGACAGTATGTGCAGTTGTTAACGAAGGGACTTGTCGGCGTTGATGCAAAGACGGGTCAATTCCTCTGGCGTTATGCCGACGTGGCAAAAGGTCCGGCTCAGTATTTCACTCCGATCGCGCAGGGAGATCATGTGTACGGCGGAGCACTCGGTATTGGTGGTGGTCTCATACGTTTGAAACCGGAAGGCAGTGGAGTTGCGACAGAGCAGGTTTACTTCATCCGTGGACTTCCAAATGGCATTGGTGGCGCAGTTGTAATCGGCGATCATATTTACGGGACCGAAGCCGGGCAAAAGCTGGTTGCGGCTGAGTTCAAAACCGGGAAACTAAAATGGGAAGCACCGGATTTTGGTTGGGGATCAGTGGCTTCCGCTGATGGACTGTTGTTTTGTCATCTCATATCCGGTGAAGTGCTGTTAGTCGAAGCAACTCCGGACGCGTTTCGGCTGAAGGGCAAGTTTAGCCCTCCGTCTCCGCCTGTGAAAAAGAAAATCGGACAATTTCCGGAGGGCGCGTTTACCTATCCAGTGATTTCAAATGGAAGGTTGTACATTCGTGATCTCGGAACGTTGTGGGCGTTTGACATCAAGGGTGGTGCATAATTGAGCAAGGGGGACAAAGGTAATGAATATTTCAAGGCAGTCGAATCTGGTACTGGTGTTGGTGCTGTGTGTTGTAGTTGGAACTGTGGCTAACGTCTCGTGGGGTAAGAGTTCAGCAGAGACGCAGGATCCGAGCAGTCTGGATCGACGAATAAGTTTGCTCGAACAGCGTTTCTACCAGGTCGAGTCGAGTATCAATCGCTTGCAAACGTACGTCGCTTCACAACGGCCACAGGTTTCACCACCGAGCACCAGCGATCGCGACGTCATTCTGCTTCGCGACGAGATTCAGCGACTGAACTTGAGACTAAGTGAGGTTGAGTGTGGACTGTTGAAGCTCGACGAGCGAACGGCCACTCGAAGAAACAACACGCAGAAGTCAAACGATCCATGTCGCGTGAATGTTGATACACCTTTGCGTCTTTCAGCACGACCGTGATGGCACATCAGGATGAGTTTCTCGACGCAGTTAAGCGCGGCGACGCAAAGTTGGTTGCGGATCTCCTACGCGCAGAGCCTGAACTGGTTAAAGTTGCAGACGAGTACGCCAAGACGGGGCTGCACCTGGCGGCTGAAACCGATCAACTGGAGACGGCTCGTGTTCTCTTAGACGCTGGAGCCGACATCGAAGCACTCACCACCTGGGGCGCAACTCCGCTCGACTGGGCGGCCACGATGGGAAGTGGGAGCGTCGCCGAGTTGTTGTTGGATCGTGGCGCAAGTGGCTTCACGATTATTGTTGCTGCTGCACTCGGCAAGCTTGAAGACGTGAAGGCGATAGTTGAGTCAGAGGATCTTTCGAAGCATCGCCGGCGTGGAGCGCCTGACTCTCCAGACGATCACTGGCCCGCTGATTCTGCTCACATCCAGAACGACGTTCTTTCGGATGCGATGCATGGGGCGGCCCGCAATGGTCATACCGATGTAGTCGAATACCTGTTGGACCACGGCGCAATGATCGACGCGAAAGGCATCTTTGGTGCGACCGGCTTGCATTGGGCGGCTATCAATGGTCATCGCAAAACCGTCGAACTGCTGATCTCGCGTGGTGCTAGCTTAACAATTCACGATCAACGCTTCGACGGCACACCTCACGATTGGGCGAACGAAGGAGAGCACGCACAGATTGCCGAGCTTCTCATAAGAACTTGAGCAACTTCACAAATTAAATAATTGATCGTAGTTGATCTACGCGGATCTACTAAAGCCTCATGTCAAATTACGAACATCTCAAATTAATCTTTAAGGGAGCAGGAGTTTGGAATGATTGGAGGCGCGATAACCCTAAGGCCACTCCCGATCTCAGCGATGAATTCTTGCCACTACTATATGTTCCCGACGTAGACCTAAATCGGGCTGAGCTTCGCAGGATGGAACTGACAGACGGTGACCTTAACCGTGCAAATCTGGAAGGCGCAAATCTTCAGGATGCGAGCCTTAGCCGGACAAACCTGAGCGGAGCTGATCTTCAGACTGCAGACTTAAGTGGCACGGATCTTAGTGGAGCGAATCTCTGCGGTGCAGATCTTAGACACGCAAAGCTTAACAGGGCAGACCTAAGCGGCGCGAACCTATTTGAAGCGAACCTTAGCCACGCGGTTATCGGGCACACTAGATTGGGTGATAATGATCTGAGTGGAGTAAGGGGCTTGGACAAGGTGACCCACTTAGGACCGTCTACAATCGGCATTGATACTCTTTACAAATCCGACGGCAAAATTCCCGAAGTGTTCTTGCGTGGCGCTGGCGTCCCAGAAGATTTTATTACGTTTGTTCCGTCTCTGGTTGGACGAGCCATCGAGTTCTACTCATGTTTCATTAGCTACAGTCGTTTGGATGAAGAGTTTTCACGCCGCCTTCACTCACGTATGAGGAGCGCGAATCTGCGTGTCTGGTACGCACCAGAAGATATGAAGGCTGGCAGAAAACTTCATGAGGAAATCTTTCGCGCGATTCAGATCCATGACAAGTTGTTACTAGTGCTTTCAGAGAACAGCATGAAGAGTGAGTGGGTGATGACAGAAATACGACGGGCCAGAAAAGTTGAGCGTGAAGAGAAGCGCCGAAAGCTATTTCCAATTCGTCTGGTTGATTTTCGAGCGATCGCAAAGTGGGAATGTTTTGATGCTGATGGTGGAACCGATCTCGCTGTTGAAGTGCGTGAATACTACATACCAGATTTTTCCAACTGGAAGGACCATGACGTCTTTGAACTCGAGTTCATGAAGCTCCTTCGCGATCTGAAAGCCTCAGAATCCTAAGAGATCAGAGTTTAGTGAATTCGGAACGTACTGTATGGGCGGCCCTCCATGGCCGCCCCGCGTGGAAGTCAATCGGCGGAATGCAAAAACGCAGGGGCGGCCACGGAGGGCCGCCCCTACAGTACGTTCCGCAGTTCTTGTTTTTCCCTTGCCGCTGCGGCGAGTAAGATTAGACACTTGTTCGAGAAAATTTCGCCACTAAGAAGGGGTCAAACTGGGTTTGAAAAGAGGTGTCGTATGCAGGTAGTTGATTGCAGCAATTGCGGGGCGAAGAATCGAATCGATGAAAGCAGACTTGCGACCAGCGAGGCAAAGTGTGGCCGGTGCGGTGAGAAGCTGGAAACGATCTCAGCTTCTAACGACCAACAAGATTCGAAACCAATCAATATTACAGACCAGACTTTCGAACGTGAGGTGCTGCAAATGACGGGGCGTCCGATTCTGGTTGATTGCTGGGCGCCGTGGTGTGGTCCATGCCGGATGATCGCGCCAGTTTTGGATCAACTCGCCGCAGAGTCTCGCGGGAACTACCGAATAGCCAAATTGAATGTTGACGAGAACCCGCAAACCTCGTCACGTTTTCAGATCGCGAGCATACCTACCATGCTCATCTTCAAAGATGGAAAACTCATCGATCGTCTCATCGGCGCCCAACCGAAGCTGGCGATTGCCGAGCGTCTCCAACTTGCTTCTCGATTTGCTGCCTGAAACAAATTGAGCTCGAATATCACAAAGTGATATAAGCCCTCGTCCGCCAGATCTCGCGCGGCGAAGACTACATGAAATTAGGAATCACGATTCTGATGTTGCTGTCATGCATCCCTTCTTACGTGATGCGACAGGAAGGTCGTTTCTCTGCCGCAGGCTTAAAGGATCAAGAGGTCGAAATATTTTTCCTTTCGTTTCGCGACGCTGTCTCGGCAGGCGACAAGAAGAAAGTGGCTTCCCTGGTAAGCTATCCGATCAAAGCAACCATAGCGCCCGGCAGGAGACGGACCATTCGCAACCAAGCGGATTTCATAAGAGCATACGACCAAATTTTTGACGAAGAGTTCCGGCAGCTTATCGCTAAAACCGAAGTGAAAGATTTATGGGCCAGGTGGACCGGAGTGGCAATGCCTCGCGGTGAGATATGGTTCTCTGGAATCGGAAGGAAAAAATCACGCGATAAATACACGATCAAGATCATCGCTATCAATGGCCCAATTCGTTAATCGACAGTCTGTGACTCAATCTTCCGTCGAAACACAGTGGCAATCACAAATCCAGCGCCGGCGTCGTATCATCAGATTCATGTTGCTTGTTGTGCTCATACTTTTGTTACTGTTAATCGGGTCATGGTTCTGGGTGACCCAGCCTCTCTTGTCTGCCGCTCGACCAAGTTCTGAAAGGACAGTGGATCCTTCGCGTCTCCAGGCGCACGTTCGCAAGCTCTCCGTCGAACTATCTCCGCGGGATGAAAGTCACATCGAGAATCTCGATCGGGTTGCCGCTTACATCAAAGACGAGTTTAGCCAGACGACTGCGGTCGTTTCTGAACAACCTTTTCGGGTTCAAGGCAAATCGTATCGAAACGTAATTGCTCAATTTGGACCAGAGTCGGGCGAGCGAATCGTGGTTGGTGCCCACTACGATGTTGCAGGCCCTTTGCCTGGTGCTGACGACAACGCGAGTGGCGTGGCTGGATTGATAGAACTCGCGCGTTTACTAGGCCGGCAACAACCCCCAATGCGAGTTGAGCTCGTTGCTTTCACATTGGAGGAGCCGCCGTACTTTCGCACTACAGGCATGGGCAGCTCGGTCCATGCGGAATCGCTGCGCAAGCAAAACATTCGCGTGAGAGCGATGTTTAGTCTTGAGATGATCGGTTGTTTCAGCGATGCGCCCAACAGCCAGCATTTTCCTGTCGGTGTATTGAGTGCTTTCTATCCGTCGACCGGAAACTTCATAGGTGTCGTGGGACGACTTAGCGATTGGTCGCTGGTCCGACGGACCAAAGCGACGATGCGCAACGCGTCGCCGCTTTCAGTCTATTCCATCAACGCTCCAATCTTTGTTCCCGGTATCGATTTTTCAGACCAGGTGAATTACTGGCACGCGGGCTACAGTGCGGTGATGATTACTGACACGGCGTTCTACCGCAATTTTAATTACCACACGGCTCAGGACACTGAAGAGAAGCTCGATTACAAACGCATGGCAATGGTCGTTGAGGGCGTTTACGCGGCCGTGACTGAATTAGCCAGGCAATAAAATAACGTTCCCCGGCGAACGGCTACTTCTTTGCTTTGCTTTCTCCCCGCGCGACTCTCATGTCTTCGATAATCCTTTCCGCGAGCTTGGGCGCGGCGAGATTACCGTCAAACGCTGTCACTTTTCCCGTCGCGAGAACAATTCCATTGCCGCGATTAATGATTGTGTAGATGAAAGTGTAAGTGAAAAGGGGCCGATCAATATTGATAATGACGTCAGCGACGTTTCGTTTGTCATAGCCGTCTACGATTACCATTTGCCAGCTATCAAATTCGTCGCGCTTGCGCAGAGCGTTTTGCAGTAGCTCATCCTCAAAAAACGAAGTGCTGGAGGTCACATAGACCACACGCGCGCGTCGTAAGAGCGCTTTTGGACTCGTCTCTGCGATCCTCGCAGCTTCTTCTGCGGCCAGTTTTTCTTCTGCTGCCTTTCGTAACTCCTTCTCTTTAAATTCGTTGGCGACCTTTTCTTCGACAGTTTGAGATGGTCGAATGGTGACGTTGACGTTTTGTTCCGCGGACTGTGCATTGACAGTCGTGGCGATGAGAGTTGTGGTTGCAATTAGGATTAATTGCTGGACGAGTTTCTTCGTAATCATCTTGAGCTCCTCTGTAGGGATTTGACGATTGCGCGGTGCAAAGTCTGTGCCCACATCACACACGCAAATTCCCAAGAAGTTACCGAGAAACGACGACTATTCGAGATGTGAGAATACGACTAGAGTGTGAGGAATATTGCGGCTGGACCAGCTTGAGCGATCCGAAGAATCAAACAAACTTGAACGGCAAACGCCAGATCTTTCCGTCGAACTCAGAGATCCAAAGCCCTCGATCGTCCCAGGCTAAGCCACTGATACGCTTGATGAGACTCAATCTGTATTCGATAACTACTTGTCCTGTGGAGGGGTCGATAGAAGCGAGTTTGTTGTCCTTCCCGTGCCACAACCGTGACCCATCAAACGTCAATCCGTGCGTCATGTCGTTGGATCTGCCTGGTGGAAGCGGGTACTGGGCGATAACTATTCCTGATTTGGGTTCGACTTTCAGCAAAAGCTGGGTTTGCGATAGAGGCAGTCTGTATTTCATCCAGTGCCAGGCGATCCACAAATGATTGCCGTCGTAGGCCATTCCGGAATAAGCCTGGCTTGCAGAATCCTCCCGTTGTTTGACCGGGAACTTGTTTTCGATCTTCCAGTCTCGCGGATCCAGGGAGCCATACGAGTCGCCATATGAAGCGCCGATCCATAACTTACCGTTAACGAAACAAAGTGCGCCTGGACTAAAGTACACACCGGATAACTCGCTGATGGCCTGGCGTGATTTTTGTTCGTTATTGATGGTCCATTTGAGTGTGGCAGGATCGAGTGTCACATAGAGTCCGTGGCCATGGTAGATGCCAACCCACAGCTTTTCGCCGTCGTAAGCAAATCCTGAAATTCGCCGAGGCACCTCGGCAGGAAGCTCAGCAATTAGTTTCAGTCCGTCGAAATCAGGACCAGCGTTGACAGGAGTGGCGTTGGCGGTTGGACCAGTGATGAAGACTGCGAACAGACATGCAAGTAGTAAATTTCTCATCTGAACCCTTCCGGACCTAATGCCCACTCAGAACCAGTAAAAAGTTGGGCAAGGGTCTTTGCACGGCGGACCTCATTCTAGACCAAACTCCGGCCTCCAAGATAGGTTTTCGACCGGGTTTCATTATTGTTCTGTTGACGCAATCAAGCGTAATCTTTACCTTCACAGGCCATACCGCCGGAGTGGCCGGCTGACAGAAAATGAAAGAGCCGAGAGAAAATAATGGCAGCACTTGAGGCGGCAACACAACTGTGTCGTGCGAGTATCGAAACCGGGAGCCCAATTCGCATGATGATATGAAGGTTTGGAATGGTTGGCGCAGCGCCAACGGCGCGAAATATGATAGCCAGGGGCAAGCACCGAGCGGAGCGAGGTGCGTCGCCTGGGGTGATTAAAATAATGAGCGTGGAGCTCTGAAAGAGCGGAATAACGAGCGATCATATTTCGCACTTTCAGTGCTCTATTCGATTTTCTTATGGTGACCAGGGGCGACGCGCCTCACTTCGCTCGGCGCTTGCCCCTGGCTATCATATTTCGCGCCTTCGGCGCTGGACGCTTAATTCAGACATTCAGCCCTGCAACCAATCTTAATTCAGACATTCAGACCTGCAACCAATATGGAACTTATAGACCGTACCACCGCGTAACATTCGAGGATCGAACGAGGTAGGGAAGTAGAGTCGTACCATGGGACATCAAATGACACTTGTGTTTCGTCGCACCGGGCAGCGAAGGTACGCTGTTGAAGCACTGCGTCCCGGGCTTCCTGTTGTCGAGATTAACCCAGCTCCGGGTTACGACCGGCTTATGCCTCACGACATGATGCATATGGTGGTAGAGGCTCAGCTTGGACTTAGTCGCGGAATTTTTGGACAGTTGGCGGCTGGCGGAACTGCGGGAACTTTTCGTCTGTCTGTGAAGAGCGATCAAAGCTCACGTGAGGTAACGCGTGCCAGAAAACGTGTAACGGCACGCGGCAAGAATTTAATGAAAAACGGACGCGACGACTGCCTGGAGTCTGAGCGAGCTACATGGATCTGTTGGCAGGCATGGCTGGCTCGATCTTCGTCGCGCGAACTGAGCAAGCCGTTAAAAGGCGTTACGGAATTACCCGCCCTTAACCAGAGCAAACTCGACGACATCTGCAAACACCTCGACGAACTGAGCTCTCACTGGTCCAGTCTCGATGTCGGTCAGAGTGTGGCGGTGAGCTGGCCCGATCTATCAATCGTGAACTCAGGCCGATAGCGCAATGTCCGCCACTGCCTCAGCACGATTGGACCATCGTTCGATCTCGCGCTCGTACTCCTTAACATAGTTTTGCGCCATGTCGAGATAATGAAAACGCGATAGAGCTAATTCTCGACAATCGGACGATTTGATCTGTCCAAGGTTCTCGACTGCATTCAGATACTCCGATTCGTCACCGCAGATAAACCCTCCAAGCGGATCGAGCACTTCAGGCATCGCGCCACGGTTACTTGTGATAACCGGTGTACCCGACATCAATGCTTCAGCCACTGGCAATCCAAACGCCTCGTTCACCTGCGTCGGAAACAACAATGCCTTCGCGGCAGTGAATTTTTCGGCTTTGAGTTCACCGTTGATCAAGCCTAAAAACTCGGCATCATTTTCCTCACACAGCCTGACAAATTCTGTGTTTTCCCACGAGTTCTCGCTACCGCCGGCGACCACCAGCTTGATCCCAGTCTCCTTTGCGATCCAGAAGGCGATGTCCAGTCCTTTGTACATCCTGGCCTTGTTGACGTCGCCCCTCACTACGAATAGAAAGAAATTGTCTTTGGTTTCGGAGTAGATGAAATCTGCCGGATCAATCCCGTTCCATACGAAGCGATCGGATGCGTGAAGCTGGGCTATAGTCTTTGAAACAAAAACAAAGTTGGGGCGAGATCGATCGCGAGGCAATCCCTGCTCTAGTAGATCTGAATGGACGCTCCGCACCCACGGAAGTTGTGTCTGAGGTGTTTCAGCAGCAGTGAAACGATTGGAGTGAAGAATATCCTCGTCGCCTTTGAGACCGCGTACGGGAATGACGTCGTCAGGAAGTTTTTCATCACCAAAGTCTTCGACGTGATAGCGAACTTCGTGGCCAAGCTCAGCCAAACCGCGCGCGAGTCGATCGTGGATAACGTGCGCCGCCACTCCGTGGCGCCAGGCAGGGTATCGATGTCCGGACGACAAGTAGATGCGCATGGCAAAGTCGGTGAGAGCGCGTGATGATAATCCTTGCCGAGAAATGCAGCGACAGCCTTTTACACTGTTATGCGGGATAAAGCAATAAACAAATTGCAGGCAATGCGTGGAGAAGACTGGTAAGGGACCAACAAGCCGGAAGAGTAAACATCTCCCGGCTTGCCAGTGTTAGAGGTTACGAGGAACATCCGAGTGCTTTTGTCCACTCGCAATAAACTCCTGGATCGCACTCAGACTGCATCGGGAACGGTTCGAATATGCCACCCCACATCTGAATCAAGATCGCTGAGGGCATTTGAAAGCCGCAGCAATCGACGTATTCCGTACCGAGCCTATCCCAACACATTTGCGGACTTGGTGTGAGACTATTGCTTTCTCGATATCCTGCTTTGAGAAAACTGAACATCGGAGAGCTATTCAGATCCGGAAGCGCTGCGGTGCTCCGCACGACTTTCCAACGCAATGGATTGTTTGCCTCCATCTCGTGAGGGAGACCATCAAACCACGCGGTCCGATCATTGAAGACCACACCATTGCTCCTTGCAGTCGCGTGATTACCGGTTAAAGCGCGAGTATCGGTTTCGAGTAGACGTTTCTTGATCCACTCACACGCGTGACGGTCCACGCTGAGTTCGATCTTCGCACCAGGCTGAAGCGGGTCTACATTTCCGGTTGACTGCTTTCCCGGTACGTTGCCGAAAGCAAGCATGAACGGAGCTTTGACACCTGGTAGCGTGGCTTCGATCATGAAGTAAGTGATTGGCTTAGTCGAAATATTCTCGACCTGGACCAGCGGTTGACTTATCCAGCCGCCGGCTGAACGACTCTTACGTGTATTGATAGTCGGCGTTGTGACCTTAATAGGATCTGCGACTAGCTGTGGAACGACGGCTCTGTTACGTGACTGCCCCGTTGCTTGTAGCGCTGACGAAGCGATGAGTATGAGGCATCCCAAAAGCAAACCTACGTGTTTCATCTCGATCTCCTTTTACTTAACACAGGGCTTGATGAGTGATAGGTGTTTCGCCTTGTTGGGGGAAGAAGGCAATGGGAGGAGCTTTAGAATAATTTTGACGCATGAGATGCGTCAAGAGAAACAAACGAAGAGGTAATGGGTCAGTTTGAAGTATGTCTCACGCAAAGGCGCAAAGGCGCCACGAAAACGCAAAGAAAATCAGACGTTTCTCTTTGCTGTCTTTGCGTCCTTGCGTGAAACAAAATCTAAACGACCCACTACTAGACGAAGAGCTGGGCGAACGTTTATCTATTGATGACAAGCTCGGGCACATGCAAAGGTATATCGTTCCGTTCGACGATATCGATTAGCAGTGCCCGAGCAGCTGTTGCTACTGCGAGGCCTTTTTACGGTGGAGCACGTTACATGCCTCCACAACTGTAGTTGGATCGATCGCGACGTTTCCTTCGTCGATGTGACGAATGATGCCTTCTTTATCGATCAGGAACGTAGCGCGATTTCCAAAGCCCTGCTCCTCGTTAAAAACACCATAAGCCTTGACCACAGTACGTTTGAAATCGCTGAGTAGCGGAAAGGTGATTTCGATCTGTTTTGCGAATTCGCGGTTGGCGGGGACACTGTCTACACTCATGCCGAAAACCTGAGTGTCGGTTGATTCGAGTTTTGCGATATCAGCCTGATATGCTTTTAGTTCCTTTGTTCAACCACCAGTGAACGCCAGCACGTAGATCGCCAGCACGACGTTTTTCTTGCCTTTGAAATCGCTAAGCTTGTAGGTCTTTCCGTCAGTGGCCCGAAGCGTGAAGTCAGGCGCCGCGTCACCAACCTTCAAGTGTGTTTTGGACGGCGTTGGTTGTTGTGCCAGTGTAGTAACACTAAGCACGGCAACCGCCACAATGGACATCAACAATCTTTTGAGCATGTTTTGTTTTCCTCGCCAACAGTTGTGCATTCGCGTTGAATCTATGCACAAAGCCACAGCGAGTCAAGCTCATTTACGGCCAATCATTGACCTGCTCTCGCAATGGACGTATAAGTCGCAGGCAAACGAATCGACTTTGAATTATGCGAACCGAATTAATCCGCGATCTCTTCATCTATCTCGATCGTGATGACTCACTTCACGTAGGTAATTTGTCCCGAAGGAGCAAAGCACACTCTTGAAGAAAGTATCCTCATGAACTATCGTTCAATAGTCGGAACTCTCATGCTCATGCTTGGGCATGCCTTTCCTCTTTACGGGCAGTCGAGCGAGATCAAGCTGGAGCCGGCCCAGGCGAAGATTACAACTGTCTCCGCGATGCGTGCGCGCAGAGCGCCACAAATTTCGGCCCAGGAAGTCACGCGGCTGAAGCTCGCCTCGGTGGTGACCGCCACTGCACGTACAGCAAATCAAGTTAAAGTCGGCGACCTGACTGATTACTGGTATCTAGTGAATCTACCGAACGGTCAGTCAGGCTGGCTATTTGGTGCTCTACTGCTTGACTACAACGCTAGCCAACGGGAACAAATTCTGCGTCAAATCATCGAAGCACGACTCAAAGCCGAGAACGCAGACTTCAACGATCGGCAGGAGATCTACAATCTCGCCGCACGCTCGATTACGGAAGCAAAAGATGTAAACACGCGTGCCGAGTTTGAGCTCTTGAAACTGCTGGCCCTCGCTAACTGGGGTGTGTTTGTTTCGAACGACGATCCTAACAAGCCGGCCACTCGAGAGTGGCTCAAAATACACGGTGCGAAAGTTATTCCAAACGAGTTTGCGGGCGGGTACAACCTGCGCTCGGAATTGCTCTGGAGGCTGGAAACAAAATATCACACACTCCCGATTGCTGATCGCATCGCGTGGGCGGCGGCTGAGAATCCGCAACCCCACGATTGTGAGGGCGACGAGGTCTGCCATCTTTTTGTATTTGAAGGCGCCGTAAAGTATCTGAACGTGCATCCAAACGGAGTGCATGCGGCTGAAGCCGTAAAGAATCTTAACGAATTGCTGACGGATGAAGTAATTAGAAGAGCGAATGCCAAGGGTGGCGATAGATATGCTGTCGAGGAACGAACTAGTTTGAGAAGGCTGTTGGCTTCACTACGGCTTGCGGTGGCTAAAACGTCTGCTGCCGAAAAGGCTGAGCTACTCAAGAAGCTGCAGCGAATAACTCGATAGCACTTCGTAGGGAGAATGCAGATGGCGAAGCAAATCAAAATTGGTTTGGTTACTATGGTGGCAGGACTTGTGCTCATCATCGCATTTGCCGCACGCCGCTCTGAGAGTGCTAAAGATGAGTTTCGCTTCGACGCCGCAACACTCAAGGACGGCGCCACATGGATTAAAGTCAACACCGAACCCTATCGCATATCTTCAGCCGTCGATCTCCTTTGTCGTGCACCCACTGCAGCAGATTACGAACCCGAAAGAAAAAGTAATCCACACGCAGCGTCCTACATCACTGTCTACGTTAACAAAGTCGGTCGTGACGCAATGTTCGCAAAGAATGTGCAGCGCTTTCCGGAAGGATCGATCATCGTTAAAGAGAAGATTGGCACTCATTTCGAGGGTCGTAAGCCGCTGCTGTACACGCTCATGAAAAAGCGTGAACCCGGCTACAACCCGAAGGCTGGCGATTGGGAGTTTTCAGTTGTCGGTCCAGACGGAAAGCAGTTGCAGGCAATCGGAAAGCTCGAAAACTGCCAAGGCTGTCATATAGGGAAAAGTGAAACTGACTTCGTCTATCGTCCTTACGTCAAATCGGAGTAAGACTCAAGTTTCATCTTTCAATGGAGAGCGATAGGTGAATATTGAAACGTTGCGTGACTACTGCCGGGCGCTTCCGGCTGTTACGGAGGACGTTAAGTGGGGACATGACCTGTGTTTTTCGGTCGCGGGTAAGATGTTTTGTGTTGCAGCCTTAGACGGGCCGTTGAGCGTTTCCTTCAAAGTAAAGGATGACGAGTTCGACGAAATGTCGAGCTCGCCGGGAATGCGTCCGGCGCCATACGTGGCGCGATACAAATGGGTGCTTGTAGAAGATCCGGGATGTCTCACCCGTAAGGAGTGGGAGCACTACATAAAGCAATCATACGACCTTGTGCGATCGAAGCTGCCGAAGAAATTAGCGCGGCAACATGGGCTGTCATAACCCTTGTCTCTTCAATAACCTCACGCGTTCTCGGCCCATCTCAAAGTCTTGGTTCACGAGTAGACGTGTGTGGACTTTGACGACGGCTTGATCTACTAAAACCGTTGACATACACACCGTCGCAGACAGATATTGTCAGCCTCCTCAACGGAGCGCCGAAGGCGCGAGATATGAAAGCTAGGGGCAAGCGCGAAGCAAAGCGAGCGCGTCGCCCCTAGTAAAGAAAATAAAAAGCAATCGCAAGCCCTGAAAGGGCGTAATACGGCGGCGTTTATTTCGGCCTTTCAGGCCTTGGCCGCTATTTGTGGGGATTAATCAGGGGCGACGCGCTCGCGTTGCTTCGCGCTTGCCCCTGAAACTATGAAGCCGGGTCTCCCAAAGTCGATTTGAAAGCTGGACAATGTCCAGTATGAACGAGTTTGGCCTTTGCAGGTTTGACTCAAAATCTGACTTTGAAGGGAGTACCCGGTGATGAAGATATTGGCATTGGACTTAGGAAAATTCAAGACAGTGGGTTGTGTTTACGACGGCGCGAGTGGTGAGCATCGATTCAAAACGAGTGGCACGACGCCGACAGGGTTGGCGCAGTTAGTAAAAGAAGTAAAACCAGATCGGGTGGTGATCGAAGTTTGCAATATCGCGGGCTGGGTTTGTGATCTGTTACGTGAGCTTGGCGTAGAGGTCCAGGTAGCGAACACCAGTGAGGATGCGTGGCGTTGGCGCAAGGTGAAGAAGAAGAATGATCGCTGCGATGCGTTGAAAGCAGCGCAACTCTCAGCCGTTAATCAGTTGCGCGAAGTACACATCCCAAATATCGAGGTGCGGCAATGGCGGGCGTTGATTGCGTTTCGGCAACAACTGGTGCGGCGCCGGGGCAAGGTCAAGAATCACATTCGCGACTTGTTGGTCAGTGAGGGCCAAATACTACCGCGCGGGGCCAAATGTTGGACCCAACTGGGACGGGCGCACTTAGAAGCGCTGGCCAAGGACTTCGGTGAATTAGGAATGCATGAGTTGTGGCGCGGGCAACTGAAGGTCGAGCTACGGCAGTTAGAAGAGTTGCAGCGTGAGATTGACCAGGTGGAGGAAAAGTTGGACGCGATCGCTAAAGCAGAGCCACGGCTGGCGCTGTTGCGTACTATACCGGGAGTGGGGCCGCGCTTATCGGAAGCCATAGTAGCTTTGTTAGATCAACCCGAGCGGTTTCGCAAAGCGCGTGAAGTGAGTGCCTATGTGGGCATGGTGCCGAAAGAACTTGATTCTGGTGAGACGGTGCGCCGCGGCCGGATCACGAAACATGGTAGTCGTTTAGTGCGCTCCTTGTTGGTGGAGGTGGCATGGGCCGGCCTGCGTTATAACCCCTGGGTGCGCGAAACCTTTCACCGAATCAGCGGCGGCAAGAAGTCGCGCCGGAAGATTGCGATCGTGGCGGTGGCCCGGAGATTATTAGTGCGTTGTTGGGCCATGTTGCGCGACGGTACTAGGTGGCGGCCAACGTTCACTACGCCCTGTGTCGCTAAGTCCTGAGCTGGCCCCAAGGCAGTAATCGCGGAAGTGAGGACCAGGGGAGAACGATCTCGCAGCTACCTGAATGCTGGTTAGTCTTGAGTGGGTAGAGAAAGGTTTGGCACGATTGAAATGACGCTGAGCTCGCAGAAAGCCTGAGTGAAAAACTCGTGCCCCTGAATCAGCCGCGTCGCACCGTTGACTGAGACCACGTATTTACAGAGTTTCAAACCTCGGCCACGTGGAATCTCGAATAGATGGGTGAACCAATCAACCCAAACTCATTTCTTGACACGACCCGGCTTCATAGATGGCTTTTATATTCCGCGCCTTCGGCGCTGTCTCTGCGTTGTAACCGCTGTCGATGCCCCACTATGAGGACGTTTGTCACGAATGACGCGCGCATTTCGCGTTAGGACGAGGAGACCTCGCAGCCTCGATTGCACCAAGCCGCGACGGAATAATTACTAGTCATGACTCCTCACTCCGTAAACGCCTCCTTGCGGAAGAAGCCTGCGAAGCGTTTGAGAACTGACGTCGTCATGTACGGGTGCGTTGTTGAGCCGGGGCCGGCCTGGACGAAGAGGTTGCCGTGTTCTTTGAGAAAGTCCTGATACACGGGTCCGCTGCCGTGAGCGAAGAATTCCTGCTGGTTGGTCCATGATGAATTGTAGACGAGCACGTCCACTTGTGATGGCGGCAGGGCCATCGCGTATTCGCTCACATCGGGCACACTCACCGTGTACATCAACGTCGTCGGTTCCTCGGTGCGTACGGCGTTTACATAGGGTTTAAGCGCTTCCTTCACTTTGTCACGACAACCCGGTTTCATTACCCAACGTGCTTCGACTTGCCACGCCGTCATTACGTCGGCGCCGGGACGGATGAATCCGTCGATCATCTCCAGCGGTTGCAACATCATGAAGGGCACGGTTGGTCCGTACATGTTCAGAAAGTACGTGCCGTTCTTCGCGAAGAACTCTTTCAAGATCGGCCCGTTGGCGTGCCTGTGAAAGGCGTCACGATCCTTGAAGCCCTCAACGAAGGCTACCTGCTGCGGCCCCGGCATCGGAAACGTGTTAACACCGGTATCGAGGTTGGGAGTGTGGAGCAGATACATCCACGTGTCAGGCTCTTCCTTCTCAACCTGCGCAGCGAGTGCGCCGAGCGCGGCATAGGCTTTTGCTTCGTTGCCGGGGATGATGGACCAAAAGGCGTCGAGGATATACATGGTGATCCTTTCTTATGATTTTGGAGTGCGGCGCCAGGCCGCCGCACTCCAAAAGGTGCTATGAACCGAGTGCCGCGATGATGCTGTCGGCCGATTTGAAGGCCAGCGCCATCAGCGTTAATGTCGGGTTTGCGGTGGCGACGGTCGGGAAGCTCCCGCTGCCGACGATCCACAAGTTCTGCACGTCGTGCGAGCGTTGGCTCGCGTCAACGACCGAAGTTTTGGGCTTGTCGCCCATGCGATGTGTTCCCACTACGTGGCCCGCGCCGTAGTAGTGGTAGTTCACGCCCTGGTAGGTGAAGTCGCCCGCACCGCCAACGCCGTTCACCGTGAACTCCTTCGCGCCCATCTTCTGATAGACCTGCGAGCAGACGTAGGCGGCCATGCGGAAACCTTCCATCGTGTATGGGTCGAGGCCGTACGTTACCTTCGGTCGAGGAATGCCGAGGCCATCGATGTTATTCGGTTTACCGTTCGTGACGTCCAGCTCGACCCGATTCTCCGCCAGCGGCGACTGATCGAACATGCAGGCGATGCGAAACTGTCGCGTGAAGATGCTGTTGAGCTTCTGGGCGAGTTGCACGCCCGCGAGACGCTGTGGCGCTCCATTTGGTCCACCGTCGTTCACTCCCGTGTTGTTCGTTCCCTGAAGAAAGTCCATGGTGGTCGTGTAGGGATCACCCTTCGAAAAGTTCCAGCCCTCGTTGCCGATCTCCATGCGGAACGACGAGCGATACTTCCGAAACTCACCGTCGCGCAACGACTCGATGCCCGACGTCGCGAGTGGGCCGCGATAGCCAAAGAGCGGCTCAGGCGCGAGCGCCCAGGTAAGGTAGATCGGATGGTCCATCAGGTTGCGTCCGACCTGATCACTTTGGTTCGCAATACCTTGCCAGTTGTTCGACAGCAGGAGGAGCTTTGCGTTCTCGATTGCGTGGCAGGCGAGGACGTAGATCTTTCCCGTGACTGACTTCGAAACCTTCGTCAGGTTGCCGTTCGCGTCGCGCGACCACTCGTAGTAGTCAACTCGTGTGGCATTGGTGCCTTCAACTGCGACGTTATACGCAACAGACTGATAGCTGACTGTCACGTTACCGGTGTCGAGAGCCTTGCCGAGAGTGACAGTCGGATCCCACTTGGCCTGGATCGGACAGATCGGGATGCAATTCGTGTTGCCGGCGCAGACACGTCGATCGTCGTATGGTTCGGAGTTGCGCCCCTGCGGCGTGGGCGTAACGAAGACGTTGTACATCGTCGGATCTGAGCCGCCCGGTGTGTCGGGTAGAGTGCCGGGCACTTGCAAGCCGGTTATTCCATTGCTCACAGCCTGATCGACAGTACTCATTGGAATCGACTGCATTGGATATTCATAGCCCGGCGGGTAAACGAGTCCGACTACTTCCAGCGGCTGTTGCTCTGCCGTGCTGGCAGAGACTCCGATCTCTTTCTCCGCGAGTGCCCACAGTTGCTGCAACTCGGTGTACGTGATGGGCCAATCAACGCCGTGGCCGTACTTCGTCTGCAACCGGATGTCGTTCTCCAGTTCGCGCAACGAAGTACCAAGCCAGTGCCACGCCGTGCCGCCACCGTTACGTTCGAATGTACTTGAGAACTGGAGACCGAATACGTTGCCCTTATCATCCGGCGTCGGGTTCTGCGGCGGTTCTTTGGAATCAGGATGAGTCTCGGTCCAGGGCTGGGCCTGGATCAGGTAACTAGTGTCGGGCCCCTTGCCGATCGAGAGCACGGTTGCGCGCGGTGTCGGAAGGTCCGTCGGATTGGGCAGCTTACCCACCGGATACTTTGGCGAGCCTTTGCGGCCGGCCAGCGCCGGATACGGCGACTCAGGTGTCTTCGCGAGCGCGAGGTAGAAGTTTTCCATGTACTGCTCGCGGCTGTCGGGAACTTCCAGTCCCGCTTCAAGAATAAGCACCTTTTTGCCGGCGAGTCCGAGTTGCTTTGCGATCAGATTGCCGGAGACGCCGGCGCCGACGATGACGACGTCGTATTGTGTGGAAGCACCGTTGCTCATTGTCCACCTCCATTACCTGTGTCGACTCCGAACGTTTCGAGTGACGCTGGTTGCTCACTCCAGTAGCCGAATGTGAAAGCACTGAATCCCATCGGATGCGCCTGGGCCAGGTTCCACACGAGACTCTTGGTGTACGCCTGGTTTGAAATTACTTGTACGGCCGGCGGTGCGAATCCTCCGCCGCCGAGTAGTCCGGGCGTATACCACGATCCCAGATACCACATTGCGACGATGCTCTGGCAGAGTTGCGCTTGAAGCGACGGAGCATTAAGAGTTGTTTCGAGCAGCGTATCGGCGATTTGCTGTGAAGTCAGCTTCGGAACCTGATTGCTGAGAGAAGCGAATGTGCTCATCAGTGCATCCATCCTTGCCTGTCCGACTTGCGAGACGGCGAATTGATAGAAAGTGCCGGAGAGATTCACCGGATCAAGAAATGGCCTGATGAAGCTCGACTGAAAACCTGTGAGTGCCGCCGACATATCGGCGAAAGCCTGCACAGTGGATTCCGATGGTGTGGAAGGGTTTGGTGGATTGGTCGTCATGGTGTGGTCTCCCTCCTATTGCGCTCGTTGCAAGATGTAGGTGAAGTCGGATGGCTTGGCGTTAGTCATCGTGGCGTTGTTGTGACACTCGATGCAGTTCGACGAGACGTTTGGGACCATTCCCTGGATATAAGTCTCGAGCGTCGTGTTGGCCAGGAAGTTCGGCGCCGGAGTGCCGAGTGGATCACCTGGAACAGCCGCACACTTCCCGGCGTTGGTGGGCCACATCGTGCTAATCAATTCATAGTACTGCCATACTGACTTGCTATTGACGCCGAGCAGGAGCTTCAGCGCCTCGGCATTGCGTGCGTCTGCACTCGTGAATGCGAACTCGTTACCCTTGAACATGTTCATCCGGACCACCTGGCTGCGGAAGGCGCTGACCTTCGTCGGAATCCACGGTCGCGGTGGTACCTTGTTTGGCGGGCAGTTGGCAGCACTGCATTTCGGGTTGTAGTAGTTGTACTTTGCCTTGAACTTTTTGCTCGCGACGTCAGCTTCCGTTGGCGCGTTATCGACGTGCTCGAATGTGGACCAGAGCCACTGTGAAGCCGAGTCAGTCTTATGCCCAACGTGCAGACCGACGAGTCCCATTAACTTCGTACTACACGACGCCGGGTATTTGGGATTTTGCGACGCCGGCGAGTAAACGAGCACCGTCTTGGTGTGAAAGCGTCCCCTGTCAGCAGGGCTTATGACTTTCCACGCAGACTTCACCATGATCGCTCCCTCGGGTCCTGTGGGCCCTCCGCAAGGAAATGCGACCTGGCCCGTGAATGCCTGCTGTCCGGCTTTCGAGTAGAGCTTGTTCGCCAGGATGTAGTCGAACATCGGCTTGTTCACGAGGATTTCGTAGCGTGTGTAATTGCCGTTTTGATCGATGAGGGGACCAGTGTTGAAAGGCTGGCTGAAGTCAGTCAAGACTGTCGGTGTTTTTCCGACCTGACTGAGGATTCGCATTCCCGGTTTGTAGCTGGCCTTGCATTGAGTCGGCACACTCACTGGTCCGTTGTAAGTGGGCGTGGCGCCACCGGGTAGGAAGACGTCTGCGACGTCGCGGTAGTGTTCCCACACCGTATCGTTGTCGCCATTCTGGCCAATTTTCTTGTTTGGATCACCATTGCCGTCTGGTCCAGGAGGCCAGTTGAGTGCAATGAAGGTATTCCATGAATAAATGTCGAAGTCGCCCTGAATGGCCAACAGCTTCTGCTCGTTGGTTGCGTTAGGCGGGAGTGGTCCGAACGTAGCATCACCTGGAATGTTCGGACTAATCTCGATTGCCGGGTCGGCAACGACAGGCGCCATCGTCGTTGGTATCGACGTCGCGATCACCATTGTCACGGCGACCACGGTGAGCAGTATGATCGTTATAAGTTTTTTCATCTCTCCTCCATCTTGAATCAAACGAGGAACGTGCGATACAGCGGTGCAAGATTCGGCGGGAACGCGCCGTCCGGATTGAATGGTGATCCGATGGATTGCTGGAAGCGGAAGCGATTCTCCGGATCGACAGCTTTCTTAATTCTTACGAGCCTCTTGTAGTTGTCGCCGTAGAATTCTGTCGGCCAGTTGTGCAGTAGTGGATCAATGTAATTACAGTAGGCGCCGATCGAGTGCGGAGCCATCCCTTCGCCGAGCTCGTAGGCCCAGTTAACGTTCTGGACTGTTTGATCGGTCTGCGGCCAGATTGCTTTTACTTCCCACAGGAATCGCGCATCGCGATGCCAGAAAGAGGTTGCGTCCTGGGCGACCTCTGTGACTTTGCCGCCCATGTGTGTCCAGACCAGGAGGCTGTTCGGAGATGGCGCACTGGTCATCGAACTCGTGAGCACGTCGATACATGACGGCGTAAATGCTTTCGGGGCCATGAAGCCCGAGCGGATGTAGCCGCTCATTCCACCTACGATTGTGAGCAGCCCGTTGTAGATCTCAAAGTCCGGCAGTGTCATGTCGTAGAGGTTGATGAAGATATTTGGAAACTTGAGGATCGGCGCGATCAGATCCATACCTTCGCGACTGTCGCCGTTAAAGATTGGTGTGAGACCGAAAGTGTTGACGATCGTGTCGGGATGGGCCGGCAGCGCGACTTTCCCCATGTAGCCATAGACGGCGAGCGAGTCGGGCGCCTTCTCGATCCATTCGTTGTAGAAACCGAGAACTTCCTGCGCGTATTCGATTGGATAACGGATCTGGCCGCACAGCATCGTCGGCGTGTTTGGTTTGTGCACGCGGATCTCGAAGGCAACGGCGATCCCGAAGTTTCCACCGCCGCCGCCGCGGCAGGCCCACCAGAGATCTTTGTCTTCTTTCGACTTCGACTCCGCGGAGATTCTTCGCAGCTTGCCGTCAGGTGTAATCAGATCGATAGAGAGAAGGTTATCGACACTGAGACCGTAGGAGCGTGAGACGAAACTGATGCCGCCGCCGAGCATGAAACCGGGAATACCGACAGTCGGACAGCCGCCACCGATCGGAATCAGACCGGTGTTTGTGGCTTGAAGGAAGAGGTAAAGGTCACGCCAGCGGTTGCCGGTCTCGGTCCAAACAACTTGCCGGTCGAGATCGAGGCGTTTGGCAGTCATGCTGGTGAGATCGATCACCATTCCACCCTGATTCAGACAGTAACCCGCTGCGCTATGGCCGCCGCCGCGCACTGTAAATGGCATGTCGTGCTCGATGGCGAACTTGTATGCCGTGGCGACGTCCTGCGGGTTGACGCACATGGCGACTACGCCCGGCCTTAGATCGATGCGTCCGTTGTCGATGACGAGCGACTGGTCATAGCCGGCATCACCTGCCTGGAGTAGTGTTCCGGCCAACTCCATTTTGAGCTTTTCCAGGTACTTCCGTGGAATCATGAAATCCTCCTGTTGCGGCGTTTGTCCTCAGTTATCTGTGAACTTATGGGCGTTCGGAGTGTGTACTCATGGGTTGAACACACGGGCGCTCGGCAATCTGCGACCATCGGTTTCCGTTGGCTTAGCCATTCTGAAATCGATACGGCTACCCGGGATCGAGCTACACTTTCAGCGTGCAGAGAGGTGGAGATGAGTCAAACAGAACGCTGACCTTTAATGCCCCTTGACGACCTGCTTGAACGAACGTTCTGGGCGAACGGCAATTGGGAGTGAGATCACGTTGGGCTGCCCGATGTTACATAAGGATTTGTTGGACAGCGCCGCCATACTACACCGAGTGTTTTAAAATGCAAGAACTTTTCGATCTGATATGCTTCTCAAATTATGAAACAGATTATCGCTACGTTAATTTTGATCCTCGTTCCGTCAATTGCTTCTGCGCAATCGGCTAAGGTCGCAGGGATTGTTGTCGATCCTCAACCTGCTCGCATCGCACAAGCAAAGGTGATCGTTGCCGGAGAGGGTATCAAACAGGAACTAACTACGGATGAAGAAGGATTCTTTCAGGCTAGTGTACAGCCCGGTTGGTATGTGATCACTATCAGTCAATATGGTTTCGAAACTCGTCAGTTCAAACTTTTCTTGAAGGCCGACGTTGTGACGCCATTGAATGTCACGCTCAACGTCCGCAGCAGCAAATGTCCGAAGGGTCAGATCTGTTGATTGAGAACGAGTATGAAGAGTTTATTCCCAGCGCCGAAGGCGCGAAATATGATAGCCAGGGCAAGCGCCGAGCGAAGCGAGGCGCGTCGCCGCTGGTTAAGAAGAAATTGATTGAAGAGCACTGAAAGTGCGAAATATCGCCGCCGAGTTATCGCGCTCTTTCAGAGCTTCATGGTCATTTGCGTTTTTGATCCAGGGCCGACGCGCCTTCGCTTCGCTCGGCGCTTGGCCCTGGCTATTATATTTCGCGCCTTCGGCGCTAAGACATGTTTCGCCCCGTCGGCGCTAGGAGATCATCGTGAGGAAACTCGTAGCAGCTACACTCGCACTTCTGCTGATGTTCCTCGCCTCGATGAGTTTGGCGCAGCCAAACCGTCAACAATCTCGGCCCAATATCATCTTTATCCTTGTTGACGACTTGCGATGGGATGAGTTGGGTGTCACTGGTCACCCATTCATCAAGACACCTCACATCGATCGGATTGGCAAAGAAGGCGTAGTGTTTCGCAATGCCTTCATGACGACGCCGCTATGCTCACCGTCACGAGCCAGTTTTCTAACCGGCCAATACGCACACACTCACGGTATCACGGACAACGTTGATCGTTCGGTTGCAAGCCATAAGCTGATCACGTTTCCACTTCTGTTACAACAAGCAGGTTATGCGACCGCTTTCATTGGCAAGTGGCACATGGGAAACGACGACTCGCCGCGCCCCGGCTTTGATCGCTGGTTAAGCTTTAAAGGCCAGGGCAATTACGTAAACCCCGAGATCAATGAAGACGGCAACGACGTTCATTCACAGGGATACATAACGGATCTTCTGACTGGGTACGCAGTTGAGTTTATCAAACGACGGCATGACAAACCGTTTCTCGTCTACCTCGCACACAAAGCAATTCATCCTGAAGTGATGCAGCATAACGATGGGAGTGTCAATCTTGCGGAAGCCGAACGGTTCATACCTGCAGAACGACATAGCAAGTTGTTTGTCGGAAAAAAGGTTCCGCGCCGGCCCAGTGCAATGCGAACGCCGGCAGGAAAGCCAGCACTTCAACGCAAGATAAGTGATCTGCCTCCACTAGGACCCAAAACTGCCACCTCGGACGAGGTAGTCTTAAGTCGTCTACGTTCGCTGATGGCTATCGAAGAAGGAGTCGGCGAGATTCTTAAGGCACTACAGGAAACGAACCAGCTTGATAACACAGTAATTGTTCTTGCAAGTGACAACGGATATTTCTACGGAGAGCATGGCCTCAGTGTTGAGCGTCGATTGGCGTATGAGGAGTCAATCCGTATGCCTCTACTCATCCGCTTTCCGCGATTGATTAAAGCAGGCACCACACGTAATGAATTGGCGCTGAACATCGATGTAGCTCCAACTTTGCTTGAACTGGCAGAAGTTTCTGCGCAGATCAAAGCAGACGGACATTCCCTGGTCCCATTGCTGCAAGGCGTAGACAGCGAATGGCGCAAGTCATTCTTGATCGAGTATTACTCTGACAAAGTGTTTCCACGGATGCAGAAGATGGGTTACAAAGCTGTTCGCACGCAACGCTGGAAATACATCCACTACATAGAGCTGGACGGCATGGACGAACTCTACGATCTTAAGGCGGACCCGTACGAAATGAAGAACCTCATCAACACTCGGCACACGGCCGGAACACTTGCTGAAATGCAGCGCGAACTGGAACAGTTTCTGAAATAGCCCGTAGATCTCAACCAAATTGACAGCCGATGAACTTGTGAAAGCCGTAACGTCCTGGGCAGTGGACCAGGACGATATCATGTCTGTCGCGTTGGTGGGTTCGCGCGCTCGCGGCGACGCGCGTTCTGATTCCGATGTCGATTTCGTAATTCAGTGTGTGAGACCGGCTCGCTACCTGGAAGAGCAAACTTGGCTCTCCAGGTTTGGAGTCGCTCAATCGGTGTCGATCGAAGACTGGGGCATCGTTCAATCGCTGCGCGTGTTCTATGCGGACGGTCCTGAGGTAGAATACGGCATTACTTCTTCGGAATGGGTGACCTTTCCTCTCGACGAAGGCACAATCAAAGTCCTCAAAGACGGTGTAGTAGTGCTCCTGGATCGCGATGGCAACTTGACTCGCGCTGTCGACTTGGTGCGTGAACACCTTTAAGGCTTACTTCGGTGATTGTTTATGCACTTCGTATAAGTATTAAGAAACTCGTCCCGTATCGTCCGCCATTCTTCAATGCTCTGATATCTCGTCCTCTTCGCATTCTGATTGATGAAGTAGAACGTGGTGATCGTCTGGTCGGCGTCGGAGAAGAGCAGATAGATTCCAAGCATATTTCCAGTCAACATTTGTTTGCTTGTTCCATAACCTTCAAATCCATTGAACGAGACCTTCACCGGTTCCGGGTGTTCCAAGTCCTTGGACGTCGACGCGGCCCATTTGAGATTCTCGATGACACTCTCTTTGTCTCGTTCATACTCTCCCGGTAATGACTTTTCAGCTTTGATGTTAGCGAACCAGTCTCGCTTGTTGTTGTAGGCGACCATCACACGATATCCATCGGCGAGCGAGATCTTCAGATCGCCTTTACTCGTTTCGACCGTGCGAAATCTGGTGTCCTTCGGCAAGCGATCAACCTGGACAATTTTTAACCCACTCTCAAGCTCACAAGATGTGTGAGGCTTCAACGAATCATCCCTTTGAGTAGATTGACCAAATGCACTGAAGGATAAGGCGAGGCCAACAATCACTGAAACCACGGCGAATTTAATCAACTGTTCAATTTTCATAGATGTGCACCTATCACTAGAGAGATATTTGCTCATGGTTGAATTGAGAATTCCGCAATCGGTGTGACACTTCGTGCAGTGCTCCACCTGATGACAGAGGTTGCGCGGGATGGTCTCATGCTGACATGATAGAGACACTCCACGAACCGAATTGAAGAGCACAGGGATAGAGAACGATCTAAATTCCCGAAGGGAGTGTCGCGATGAAAAGCAAAGCCACTCTGGCCGGTCATCCGATCCATCCAATGCTGATTCCATTTCCGCTTGCTCTTTGGGCCACGTCGTTTGCGGTCGATATTCTTTTCTATTTTCTGCGGCATCCGACGCTTCTGGTAGTTGCTAAGTTCATGATAGCAGCCGGCTGTTTAGGCGCGATCGCCGCGGCGATCCCGGGCATCATCGATTGGCTGTCAATCAAGAACGGCGATGTGAAGAAAGTCGCAAACTGGCATGCAAGGCTCAACATCGCGGCGCTTGTGGTATTCGCGATCAGTCTTTTCCTGCGAATGGGCAGTTACAGTGACTTCGTAGGCCGCAGACTCACCATTCCGTTTTTGCTTTCGCTGGTCGGCATAATTCTGATCAGTATCTCCGGGTGGCTGGGTGGTGAGCTCGTCTTTCGCTATGGAATCGGACAGACAGAGAACAGTAAGAATATCTAGCTACTACGATTCATATCCCGGATTTACTGCCATAGTCCTGGGATTGTAGGCCCAATGAAACTCCAGCTCGTATGCCCGTCGCAGTCGCAACTGGCCGCGCGCTCATCGAATGCGATTGGACGCTCACCTCGATCCACCTCTTCAGGATCGCCACATTGTAATGGGCGGTGTCCGTCTTACAGATCCGCTCGTGCACATTGATATGGACGTGCTCGACCCACGCGAAGTGATGGGCCACGGGAACAAGGTTCCCAATGGCCCATCGAGGTGAACGGCTTGCCAAATTGTTTGAGACTATTTTCAGTCGCTACCCCAAAGTCTCGGCGATTGGGTTTGCGACTATTCCGAGCACTGATGAAGGAGGTCTCTCCCTCGCGGCAGTGAATCGGATGATCGCAGGTGCGATTCGTGGCGTGAAAGCCCGCGAACGCCTACGTCAGTAGCGACTCTACTGCGGTTTTACAGCCACAAGCACCGTGTTACTCGAGACTCCGTTCACGGTGATCTTGACCTTGACGTCTTGCGCAGGTGTTATTTGGTCGTTCAACTTCACCACGACCTGTGTGATCCAGTCGGCAGTTGGAGGCGTGCCTACGAACTCAACTGTCAGTGGTCGAACGGTTCCGCCTGTGTCCTCCGCCGTCGCCGTCACCGTACCGACAGTCCCCGATTTCAATCCGATTGCCAAAAGAGAGATTCGCATGCGGTGATCTGAACTAAAGAAAGGCAGATCACCAGTGTTGATGGCGAAGGTCTCAAGAGTTTGGAAAACGGAGTCAACTACGAGACCACGTTGCGAACCCTGTTGTGTAAGAAGAAGAAGCGTATCGTCGTCAACAATCGTTCCCAGACCCTGACCATCTGCGATAGTGGCATTGACGGGACTACTCAGGTTCAGGAAGAACGTTTCAATTCCTTCGACCACTGTATCGCCAATAACAAAGACGTCGATCGTTTCTGACGTTTGGCCGGGTTGAAAAGTCAAAACTGCAGAGCCGGCTCCAAAATCTGAGTTGTTAATGGCCGTTCCGGCCTGCGTGGAAACCGTCACAGTGATTGTCTTGGTGCTGGCCGCGGATAGGCTGACCCTGAATGGGTGGCCGAAGAGGCCACTATCGCGTTCATTCGCCGCGATGTCATTGATGCTGATTGACGGATCGGCTTGGGCAAACGTGAGCCCGGCTGTTGCCACCAATAAGCAGATCATGCCCAGCAACCGGGCAGTAAATTGTGAAGACGGGATTTGGAAATGGCGCATAGCAAACCTCTGACCTAGTTAAAAGTTCAATAATATTGGATTTCCAATTGGGGGTTTTCGAGGAGAAGGAGCCGAGAGTTTAATGGGTTTTGGGCCGGTTTGCAACAGTAATTGCTCTATTTGCTCTTAACGGTGTCTAAAGGGGGATGCCGTTAAGTAAAAGGCGGGACCGACAATTCGATCCCGCCTTTCGATTGTTTAGCTACAGAGCGTTCTTAGTAACCTCTGTAACCGTCAGCGTAACCGTTCTGGAAACCCTGTCGGAAGTACTGCTGATACAGCGCTCTGCTACCTAAGCGTGAACTGTAGTCAGTATTCGCATTCCGATAATCTTCCTCATCGCGGAACTCATACCGCTCACCGCGGCTTCGATCTTTACGGCCTTCCTTAATGCCTTCGTTGTAGCCCGCGTTCAAAGCAGTCTGACGAAGCTGAAAACCACCGCCGCCGTACCGATCATCGTCATAACGCCAATCACGTTGTGAGTCGCGCTGACGACGTCGCTGCTCACGTTCCCATTCACGTTGACGTCTGATCTGATCCCGCTGCCAGGATGGAATCTGGGCTTGAGTTTCAGAACTCGCCGTCATTCCGACACCAAGAAGGAGAGATAAAGCAAAAACAAATCCAATCACTCTTTTCGCTAACAAGTTAGTTTTCATGACCACCTTCTCCTTTACCACGTTCATACTCGCACACTTTGCAAGCACGGTGCCGCAAGGAGGGGAAGTAGTGCAGATGTGAAAATTCGGTCGAATTGCTAGGAAAAGCATTGCAGCTTTGTTTCAACTGACTTGCGTTCCGGCAGGAGCTAAACCATTTGGTTAACGCACATACGAGATCGAAAAAAAGGAAGTTGTAATGCGAACGACAATGAATGCAATGTTAGCGAACGCTAACAAAGCTTTGCTTCGAATCCCGCCCACGGCAGTGGGCGGATTGTTCGCGTCCTTTCTATTAAGGACTGGTCTTTGGGATTCAATCCCGCCAACGGTAGTTGGCGGATTTTCAAGCTCGATCTATTTATCAATAAGTTAAGATTAAATAGTAAGGACCTGAACAATCCGCCCACTGCCGTGGGCGGGATTTTCGAACGGTCGGTCTCTTTAGGATTGGGGGTTTAGAAAGGACTTGAATAATCCGCCCACTGCCGTGGGCGGGATTTCGTCTATTCGTATTCGAATCAATCTGTACTCGAATCAAATTCCAACCAACACAACTTCACACTCAAAGTTCTAAACTCTTAATGACCCACGGAATCCTCGGGCGCCGTAGTAGGAGTCGGCGCCGTTGTGATACAGGAAGACTTGGTTGTAGCGGCGATCACAAAAGAGGGCGCCACCAAGTTCTCTAATATCGGAAGGTGTCTTCACCCAGCTCGACGTTTTCAAATCGAATTTTCCAAGTTTCTGCAACTCGCGATATTCGGCCTCTGTTAAAAGTTCGATGCCCATTTCAGTCGCCAGATTAACAGCGCTGTTTTGAGGTTTGTGTTCTTTCCTCGCCTCGAGGGCTTCGTGGTCGTAACAGACACTTCTCCGGCCTTTAGGACTCTCCGCTGCACAATCGTAAAAAATGTATTCGCCCGTCTTCTTGTCATAACCAACAACATCCGGTTCCCCGCCCGTTCCTTCCATTTCACTCAGCGACCACAATTTTTTAGGATCGGCTTCCAGCTTCTCTTGCACTTTAGCCCACTCAACACCCTTATGACGGTTCATATTTTTTTCAAAGCGGGCTTTCAATGCGCTGAGTAGTTCTTCACGTTGTGTTGATGACAACTTCTTTTTGTTGTTAGTCATTCGCGCCTCTCTTAATCATTGTTCAGCAACCGTAGTTACTCATTGTATCGGCTGATACGACCGTTCCAGAAATATATTGACACAGTCAAACATTGAAGTAAGGATGACCAGCAACACTACACCTTGTCCCTGATCCCAGCAGGGCAGAGGAGACTAACATGCCATTCAGGTCTTTGGCCGCCGACGATATTTTTATCTCGTACACACGCCTGGACGCCAGCACCTACGCCGCCGGTCTTGCCGACGAATTGACGAAGAAGGGCTTCTCCTGTTTCATCGACAAGCTCGGCACCGATCCCAACAAAGATCTTCCTGACACGCTGCTTCGCAAACTCAAATCGTGCGCGATGCTGGTCGTGGTCGGTACCGACCGAGCCGCAAGTCGGCAAACCATCACTGACGAAGTCAGGAACTTCCTCGATACGGGCCGAAAGTCTTCTATAGTCCCCATTGATTTCGGCGGCGCAATCTACCGGGCAAATTGGTACTCGCTCGTTGAAGGCATCGCTCCCGAACCAGAGAAGAACCCGATGGCACTTGACGATGGCGAGCCATCGCCGTCCGTCGTTAGTCGAATCGAGAAGCAGTTCAACTATACGCGCCGCAACCAGCGACTACGCCGCGCTGCGATCGGCATGGGGCTTGTACTCACTCTTCTCCTTCTGGCGGGAATCGGCGCCGGTGTCTATGCGAGACAGCAGATTGTCCTCGCGAACGCAGCTCGAGCAGCAGCAGACCAGGCGAGGAATGACGCGGAGACCGAGCGCAAAGCAGCGCTTCAGGCAAAGAACGACGCAGAGGTTGCGCGCAACGAAGCCGGCAAGCAGAAATCGCTGGCAGAAAAGGCGGCCGACGACGCCCGCCTTGCCGAACGACGTGCAGGTGATGCCATCAAGCGCGAGCAAGTCGCTCGCGAACTCGAAGCGAAGGCGACGGCTAACGCTCGTTTGCAAGAGACAATCGGATCCTCGCGCGCCAAAGCAACGTCCGCGATGCGTTTCGGAGCGGCTCAACCCGATCGCGCGCTGACGGAGAGCCTCGAGGCATATCGTATCCATCCGACCGTGGAGGCACGCGGGAGCCTGCTGACAAGTCTTGAACAGTATCCCAACCTCCGCGGCGTGATGCGGGAAAACCCAAACCCGATCGTGAGTCTCGCCTCCTGTCACAATGGCGCCGTGCTGGTCTCAGCCGACGACACCGGCCGCATCCTCTTCTGGGACGCCGCGCGCAAGCGTGTCGTCAAGCGGGTCGAACCATCGGCTAAAGAACTGCATGGTGTTCGCATCGCCTGCGCCGCCGGCGGCTCGTTCTGCGCGGCCGATTACCTGGGCGGAAAATTGACTGCATGGGAGGTTAAGACGCGCGGTGAGGAATACGAGGTCGTTGAACGCATGTCTATCAAGTCCTTCACAGACCCGAACATCCCCATACAGATCACACCCGTCTTCGCCGCACCCAATCTCCTCGTTACAGTCGGCGAAGCTAGTAATTACAGACAACAGCAACAGATCGTATTGTTGGACTTGGACCAGGTCACGCCGCAGCCTGTCGTCAAAACCCTTATTTTTCCGCCTCACGTATCCAGAAATGAATTCGGCGTCGCGCGCTGGCTGACTGCCAGCCCAGCAACGAAGATGATTGCGATCGGGTACAACAGGGGTATCGGCCTCTGGCATTTAGACAGGTTGGACCGTCGAGGCATCTATATGCGAGCGCACGTGGAACCCCGCAGCGGTGATGATCTCACTAAAAGCCTTGCGTTCAGTCCGGACGGAAAGTATCTCGCACTCGGCGCTCACGAAGGTGCAGTATTTTTGTGGGATCTGAGCGAAGAGGAGCCGAAATATATACCCAATTCACACTATGACGCGGGTTGGCACGTTGCTCTTTTCCAGAATGGCCCAATAGCCACGGATCTAGTGACGGCCAAACGCACCGGCGAAATTAGCTTGTGGGACCTCTGGAGCCCGACGCCGACCTGGGTCAGATCTTTTAAGCCCGGCGTCAGTGCGTTGATCCGGATGGGCGATACCGGAATGATCGCGACCGGAAGTAGCGATGGTTTGTTGGCGTCGTGGGATCTGGGACGCGGGTCGAGATTGGTTCAGTCGTTGGCAGGAGTCGAATACCCGAAAGCTTTTGTCTTCGGCAGGACAACCGGGCTGCTGTATGCCGCGTCAGAAACTGAAAGTGAAGGCGACAGTGCGAGCAAGCTGTGGCGAGACGTGGGTGGCCGTTACGAACCACTCTCGCCGGGCGAAAGACGTCCTGAGTTTCCCGCGAGCGAGTTTGGGCTGCACCTGCTGTCTGAAAAGGCGGGTGATTACATTGCTCTTCGAGAGGTTTACGGCAGAGGGACGAATGAAATACGGGTGGACATCAAACACACACTCAGCGCCCCGCGCGCCATCAGCCCCGACGGACGTACGATCGCCATTGGAGATTCGGCCAGCAGGCGCTGGGACATCTCGCAGGTAGAGCCCACCTCGATTGTTGTGTGGGACATTTCCGACAAGACGCACCCACGCCGGCTTAGCGCACTCAATTTCGACGGCCGCCCGGTCACGCTCTCGTTCGCCGATGATGGTGTGACACTTGCAGCTTCGTACGACAACGGCACAATCGTGCTGTGGGATTACTTGAAAGGTACAAGTCGCAGACAGTTTCTCGTGCCCGAGTCGCGCGACTCCGAGTCGGGGCGGAAATACAGCGCTGGACGAGTTGCACTCAGCCCGGATGGACGATGGCTAGCGGCGAAGAGCGATGGGCCGATCAGCTTGTGGGATGTCGAGACAGGGCTGCTGATGGGCCGGCTTGGTCCTGAAAGTTATCCGTTCGGTATCGGAGGAGACTACGTGTTGGGCTCGATGTTCTTCAGCCGCGATGGGAAAACGCTGGTCGTCACTAGCGCCGGCAATAATGACAGACTTGATCTCTGGAAGCTCGACCCCGAGGTGTGGGCCGCAATGGCCTCAAACATCATCAGCGGGAGATGAAGGCAGCCACAAAAAGGCACAAAAGACACAATGAAGATGTGGTCCACGTTCTATAAATTCTCGATGACGGTCGCGCTGATGAGCGTCTTCTCATGCGCAACTGCCCTGGGCCAGGAGACGACACCGCCGCAATTTACACTCAAGGATATAAATGGACGCACCGTACGTTTGAGCGACTATAAGGGGAAGGTGGTCCTGATTAACTTTTGGGCCACCTGGTGTCCACCCTGCCGTGCCGAAATGCCATATTTCGTAAGACTTCAGCGTGAGCACCGCAAGCGAGGTCTACAAATCATCGGCATCACTTACCCGCCGGAGGATAAAACCCGCGTACGTAGATTTGCCAGAAGTCTTAAAGTCAATTACCCTATCATCCTCGGCTCCCCTCAGATCAAAGCACGTTTTAGTTCAGAGGAAGATCTACCTCTGACCGTCGTCATAAATCGCGAGGGTAAAGTAAGCGACATAATCGTTGGCATACTTCTTCGCGAAGAATTCGACGAGAAGATCAAACCGCTATTGATGAAGAATATAGAAGGAGGATAAGAAGTGCGAAATCGAATCATTAGTCTTGTTGTTAGTAGTGTTATGGTGATGACCCTCGGCGTGATTACTGCCGCAGCTTTCACCAAGACCGCCACCATTAAGGTTGAGGGAATGAAGTGCGCGAAATGCTCTTCATCGGTAGCTAAAGCGCTGAAGGCTACCGAGGGCGTTGAGGACGTACAGGTCAGCTCCGATAAGGGCGAGGCCGTTATCAAGTACGACGACCAGAAGTTGACCGAAGCCAAGCTCCGTGAAGTTATCAACAGCACTGGTTTCAAGGCGGTGGCAGAGCCGGGACAATAAATTGCCGTTAACTCATTAATGGCGATCGACTCGTCAATGGTTTTCTGTGCGGCGTGCCGTTGCTTCTAAGCGGCACGCCGATTCTATTTGTTATCCCAACAGATGGAGATCGATATGAAGATAACGATTCAAGTCGCAATCTTTTTCTTATTGCTAACACCCGCCTTGGCCAATGCACAAAGCCACGGCGGCAAAGACGAGAAAACGAAGGACGAGATACAAAAACTATTCAGCGATTTGAACGAAGCGATCACTAAAAAGGATCGTGCCCGGCTTGAACAACTCTACGCAGACGAGTTTCAGTTCATCCGTCCCTCTGGGGCAGTCATCGATAAGACAAAGCAAATCAGTGGCATCATGGCCAATGATCCGCTCTTGGCAACTCCGGTTCCGGCTCCAGCGCACGATAGTCTCATGCTTTACGGTGACGTGGCTGTTGCGCGACATACACTGCGCGGCACTGCGATCAGTAGCATCTTTGTGAAGAAAGACGGCCAGTGGAAACTACTACAGGCACAAGGAACACGTCTGGCGCCGGAGCGCAATCCAATAACCCTCGATCCTAAACTCTTAGACGCCTACGTAGGAAAGTACCAGTTTGGACCAAACGCCATCGCGACTGTTACACGTGAAGGGGATGCTCTTAAGTGGCGCGGCGGAAACCGAATGCCGGTGACGCTGGTTCCTTTATCTGAGACACACTTTTTCTCGAAAGAGACAGAGACGGAAATGATGTTTGTTAAGAACGAAAAGGGACAGGTGACCAACGTTGTGTTGAGGGTAGGTGCGTGCCAGGACACGAAGGCGAGTAAGATGTAATTTCCGGGTTGTTAGTTCGAAATCCCCAATCACGGCAGTGGGCGGATTTTCAAGTCCTTTCTACAACCGCCACCTTAAACCTAACATTTAATCCCGCCAACGAAAGTTGGCGGATCTCAGTGTTGGACTTGAACCATCCGCCCACTCCGTAAGAGTTTGTGCAAAGCGTAAAAGCGGTCCTCATTTAAGGTATTATCTTCCCTGAGAATTTGAACGAGTCTGCTTTCATTCAGAATCTTCCAACAGGAGCAGGATTAAATGATCAGTAGCGCCACCCAACGTTCGATTCTTCGCGTGATTCACATCATCTTTGCCATTCCGATAATCGGTTACATTTATAGCCCGTTCGATCAAATTCCAAATTACGCGCCCGTGGTCCGGTTTGTCGCCGTTCCTGCAATTGTCCTGACGGGACTTTGGATGTGGAAGGGCCACCTCGTTCGACGACTCTTTTCAAAAAGTTCTGGTCAGTGATCAGCATGCAATACCCAATGATTTTTTGACTCGCATGGTTTGCCCAGGTGGCTACCGCCCCCTGTACTGACCCGGACCAAGAATGATCTCAATCCTGAAAATACTGACGAAGATTGTCGGCGCGGTCTTTCTGCTGTGCAGCACGTTCTTATTCTTTGTTGCGACTGTTGATATCACTTCAAATGTGCGCATCGCTGGTCCCATAAATATGTGGCCGCCTCCACTTTGGGTCTACCTTATTGCTGATACCATCTTCGTGTTATTCGCAATACTAGGGATGAAGTTGATGAGATTGAAGCGCATCTATATCGGCATTCTGATGAGCATAGTGAGTGTTCTTGTGCTCATTTTTGTAATCGACAATCAGTTTAAGGCTCCGCCCAGAGAGGGCTTGAGTGACGGTAGGTATTTAGCGGCGGATATAGAGTGTTATGTTGCGGCGTATATCATCGCTGAATTGATATTCTTCGTTGGCCTGTGGTTCATCATTCGGCACGTCTGGAGGCGAAGGCTCAGTGAGGCGAATGTCGAAAGATAAGGCTGTTCCCTGGCGACGTGAGGCAAACCGCAACGCAGCCTTCCGGAGCGATTCTCGCTTCCGAGCGGCATTCGGATTTGCATTTTTCGCGGCGATTAATTGGTTTATGGCTCTAAGCTTTCGAGAGAAATAGCTCACCACACATCACTTGTCAGAATTTTCCGGCGTTAGCCACCACCTCTACAAGCAATTCTTTCGCAAATCGCCCGCTTTTGTTGATAAGAACTCGTTTGGAACAACGGTTGCCAAAACACAGGTAGTTCGGAAAATAGGAGATTGTTTGTGAGAAAGAAATATTTATCGATAACGCTTTCTGTACTTATCACGGCACTGAGTTTTGGTTTGCCCGCGACTGCGTCAGCACAATCGAATCCGGAGATTGAGAAGATCCGGGCCAAGGTTCAGACCCTCTCAACGAGCAAAGACTCGCAAGTCCAGGTCAAGTTCCGCGATCGCACCAAGGTTAAGGGTTACATCGTGTCTGTGGAGCCGGTAACTTTCACTCTCAGGGATTCGAAAGGCGGCACGACTCAGTCGATCGCTTATTCCGAGGTCGAGAGCGTGAGTAAGTCAGATGGCGTCTCTACAAAGACCTGGCTGATTCTTGGTGGCGTAGCAGCAGGCGCAGTTACAACGTGGCTGATCGTCAAACCTGCGGTCTGTGACGGTGGCGCCCAAACGCGCGGGATCTGTTGAGCTAAAACTCTCCCAAAACCTTTTAGTGCTAAAATCGTTCTGCTTTGTATGTATTGCCCACGATGCGGAAAAGCCGAACAGGTGGCTGAAACTTTTTGTCGTCAGTGCGGACTTTTTCTGCCCGATCTTTCGAAGCCGCTGAAACGTGAGCTTCCGCCCGAAGATCATCTACAAGCGAATACGGTCCTAAATTCATTAACCATATTCGTGAGTTTTACTCTCGCGATTTTGCTCTTTGCGCTCAGGCCGAGCTCGCATCCGCTAATCTATACGACGGCTGGTCTATTGATCGCGATTGGCGCGTGGCACATTCAGACTCTCATCAGAACCCAGAAGCTCAAAAAGCAGTGGCAACGAAGATCGCCCCTGGCTGGAGTCGGAATGGGCTTGGCCGAATCGGAGCGGGCATTTAAATCTGCGTCAACCGCAAGATTATTGGACCAGGCTGACTTCTCGGACGCAGTTCCAGCGAGTGTTACGGAAAATACCACGACGCATTTGGTTGAGAGATCGCGTGATTGAGGTCCTCATTCTCCTCCATTAAATGAAAAGAAAACGCTTCGTCCTTTCAATTCTGATTCTGCCGGTCATCTTCATAGCTTGTGTTTGGACGGCTGGAACTGTGTTGACCAATCGTGTCGTTCAGTCGGTTGGTGGTCCGCCTAACGATCTGGCGGCAAGACCGGTCCAGTTTCAGAGCGAGTCGGGGGCTGTCATTCACGGTTGGTTCATTCCCGGTGCTAAAGGCGCCGGGGCCATCATCCTCATGCATGGTGTGCGAGGCAATCGCCTTGCTATGTTGGACCGCGCACGGTTCCTCGCGAAGGCAGGTTTCTCCATTCTGCTTTTCGATTTTCAGGCCCACGGGGAGAGTACGGGAGAAAACATCACGTTTGGTTATCTTGAGTCTCGAGACGCGCGAGCGGCTGTTGAATTCCTTCGCACGGCGGCTCCAGGAGAAAAAATTGGTGTGATAGGTGTGTCGATGGGCGGCGCAGCCCCGCTGCTTGCGTCTCCGCCGCTTGATGTTAAGGCGATGGTGTTGGAGATGGTTTATCCGACGATCAATCAAGCAGTGACTAATCGATTAACAACGAGACTTGGGCCATTGGGAAGCGTGATGACTCCGTTGTTGACGGTTCAACTCAAGCTGCGGCTGGGATTCAGTTCGGATGAATTAAACCCGATGGAAAAAGTTGGTGGGATTACTATTCCGAAATTGTTCATCGTTGGCGCCGAAGATCGGCACACGACATTGGCGGAGTCGGAGCAGCTCTTTGCGGCCGCCGCCGAACCGAAGGAATTGTGGATCGTGCAACGAGCACGGCATGTCGATTTTCATGCGTTGAAGAAGGAAGAATACGAGCGACGTGTTTTGAGTTTCTTTAAGGACCGTTTAGCCAGCCACAGTCAGTAGACCACACAGCGCCGCGAAAATAGATCACCCAGCGCGGAGAGTAGACCACAGCGCCGAAGGCGCGCGATATGACAGCCAGGGGCAAGCGCGAAGCGCGTCGCCCCTGGATCAAAACAAAGAGAGGCGACGCAGCCCTGAAAGGGCGTAATACGCCGGTGATTATCTCGGCCCTTCAGGCCTCGACCGTGCTTTGTGGGCCTTAACCAGGGGGACGTGCTCGCTTCGCTTCACACTCTGCCCCTGGCTGTCATATCCCGCGCCTTCGGCGCTGGAAACGTATTGACACCGCCTCAGATCAGGCATATAAATCTCCCCCTACCCGATCGACGCTTCTAACAACAAATGGTGAATTAACGATCTTTGGCAGGCGTGGTTTCCGTTGAAACCACCTCAATCTTTCCCCCTCAACGTACACACATTCCTCAAGAGGAGAGGTTGCCATGCAGAAAAGTTTACTGGTGTTGATTCTCACTGTTGCTGTGTTCGCCCAACCGGTTCCCGCGCAGCAGCCGTTTGGGGTACCACGCAGCCTCCAGCTCGTGGAAGCTTCAATTCCGGAGTTGCAGCAAGCTTTGCGTACGAAGCTCATTACGTCTGAACAATTAGTTCAGATGTATCTCAATCGCATCGCCGCATACGACGACGCTGGGCCGCTGCTCAACTCGTTCATTCATATCAACGCCAATGCTCTCGAAGAAGCCCGCGCTCGCGATCGCGATCGACATCGCGGACGTGCTCATGGACCGCTGTTCGGCATTCCGGTTTTATTAAAGGACAACATCGATACCTCAGATATGCCAACCACTGCCGGGTCCGTTGCGCTCGCCGGCTCGATTCCTCCAAACGACGCATTCATTACTGAGAAGTTGCGTGAAGCGGGCGCCATCATTCTCGGCAAAGCTACACTAACTGAGTTCGCAAACTTCATCGCGCTCGGAATGCCGTCCGGGTATAGCTCACTGGGTGGCTATGGCTTCAACGCATACGATCCGAGACCACTTCCCGCTAGCGACGGGCGCCCGGTGCTTACTCCTGGTGGATCCAGTTCGGGCTCAGGCATTGCCGTATCGGCAAGTCTTGTTGCCGTCGCCATCGGCACGGAGACATCAGGATCGATCCTGAGTCCGGGTTCGTCGAACGGCGTAGTTGGTATTAAGCCAACGGTCGGTTTAGTCAGCCGCACAGGCATCCTGCCGATCACTGCCGATCAAGATACCGCCGGTCCGCTCGCACGAACCGTGACAGATGCTGCGATCATGCTGAGCGAGATCGCGGGCCACGATCCGAATGACTCGGCTACCGCACCATGTTTAGAGCCTGGTAATTGCCATTCGGACTACACCAAGTTCCTGAACAAACACGCACTCAGAGGTGCACGCATAGCAGTGCCTCGCGTGCCTTACTGGATCGGTTTCTCCCCTGCGCAACAGCAGATCATGCTGAACGCGATCGCAGCTCTGCGCGAACAGGGAGCAGTTGTGGTTGATCCTTTCGAGATTCCTAACCAGGCAGCCATATCAGCGTTCGGAATCTGTGTGACTTTTCCAGCGCCGGCGAATTGTTCGACCGTGTTGATGTACGGGCAAAAACACGACCTCAACACCTATTTGACAACCAGGCCAAACGCGCCGGTTCACACGTTGGCCGACATCATCGCGTTCAACAACGCGAACGCTGCGGTAGCGTTGAAGTATGGACAGGCAATCTTTCTGGCGGCTAATCAACTCGATACGAACCCGGGAAGTGCAGACACGCAGCGATACCTCGCGGATCGTGCGCTGGACATATCACTCACAAGAGGCGGGCTGGATGCAGTCTTCAATGGTCCAGACGGAATTAAAGGTACTGATGACGACTTTGATGCGATTCTGTTTCCGCAGAATCGTGGTGCAGCGGCGCCGGCAAAAGCCGGTTATCCGAGCATCGTCGTTCCGGGAGGATTTACCCCACCGGCTGGTCCAGTGATCAATCCAGCGCCGTTCGGCGTGACGTTTACTGGCCGCGCATTCAGCGAAGCGAGGCTGATTGCCCTCGCTTACGCATACGAGCAAGCTACGAAACATCGACTACCGCCGGCGAGTGCACCGCCGCTCCCGAGCGATTTCGTGAGCCGATAACTTTTTCATCCACAGATTACATAGATTCTTTAATTAAATCTGTGTAATCTGTGGATAGACCTCGGAGCCTGCGATGTTAATGAAACTATTGGTTTCGGGCAGCATCGTTGTTCTGATCTGCTGCACGTCACTTAGTCGCGCCGACGCGGCGGTTTTTCGTGATCGCGCCTCCTTTAACGCCGCCTCACAGAACCTGAAGACTATCGATTTTGAATCGGGCGCGAACGTCCCCGACGGTTTGGGCTTTTTGGAGATTGACGGCGTCTTCTTCCGTAACTTCAACGGCACGCCCGCAATCGTAAATGGGCAAAACGGCAACAAGCTCTTGTTCGGAGCGACCGTGGGCGAAATAGTGCGTCTAACGGTTTTCCTTCCACCAGGTACAACGGCTGTCGGAGTTGACCAGTTCAACACACCGATGATCGTGTCCATCTCGACCGGCGAGAGCGTCATGATGAACCCGTCGGATACTTCAACTTTCGTCGGCTTCGTTTCCGATCAGCCCTTCCAGACTTTGATCATCACTCTCGACTTTCCGGAGCCGACACCGAGCGTGTTAATTGACAATCTGTCTTTTGGTCATCGACGTGCCGGAAACGAACCGCCGGTGCCACAGTTACTCGCAACCAATACCGGACGGGCTGTCGCACTGGATTCGGTAGTGACAACAAGCGAGCCTTTCCACGTTCCGGCACCTCATCTTCTCGCTACTGACGGCCGCACAAGAATCACGTTCTTCTTAGCCGGTGTCTTACTGGAGCCTGCAGATCTGCCGTTCGTAACGGTCCAGGCAGAGGACACACAACTACGTCTGTTCGACTTACCCTGTGAGGCAACGGGCCGAGTAAAAAACTTGAGCTGGATGTCGCAGGTGACAGTTCGCCTTCCTGATACGCTTGCCGGTGCCGGCACTGTGAACGTCAGCGTCACAGTGCGCGGCAAGGTAAGTAACAAGGCGCCACTGCAAATTGAGTAAAGCGCGGGAAGAGATATTTCTCGCGCAAAGGCGCAAAGGCGCAAAGAAAACCCCTTAGAAACGCGGCAGCGCTTTGCGTCGTTGCGCCTTTGCGCGAGAAATTCTTCTCCGCATAAGACTTGTTCAAGCCGTAACGCGCGTTACTGTTTTGAATGCTTCCTATAAGCGGCTGCTAACTTCGTGTCGTACTTATTAATCTTGTAATTCTTACCGTTGTAACCTCTGGCGAACGTTGCCCACTTGCGGTTTCGTAACGCCCCGGCCAGACCGCTGGCGGTAATGAAGTTGCAAAAGGCTTTTAGCTGTTCGCCCTCACTCTTCAACATAGCTGCGTGGAAATCTTGCAGAGTCGCAAACCCACAGCTCGCGAAGTTGAAACCCATAAGCTGAAACTTGCCCCATGAACACGACTTTATCGCGGCGGTGTTATTAAGGGCGGCAGCTTGGTTAAAGCGATCCCACTGATGCGCGCCGCCGGCCCCGTAACCACCGGCGGACTTCCTTGAAATATCAGGATGAGTGGCAGCGAAAGCACCGTTGGTGAAACCGTGAAATTTGTGACGCTCGAACAAGATCGTCGGTCTTCCGTCAGGCATAAAGCCGGCGCCGCGACTTTCAACTTCAGCAACAGCCTTAATGGCGGCAACCTCGCACTTGAGCAACTCGGCCGCCTGCTTGAAGTCATCTTCGGTCAACGTCGACGAGGTATTCATGTTAGGTGTGGTCGTCGTCTCCGCAGCGGGAGTCGTGGTTTTGTTTCCATTGGAATTCAAAGCCGCTAATGTCTTTGGGCCAACCATACCGTCAGGCTCAAGCCCGTTGGCTTTTTGAAACGCGAGCACTGCAGTCTGCGTCCCCAGCCCGAATTTCCCGTCAACACCATGCGGATCGAATCCGAGCTCTTTTAGCCGCTGCTGCAAATTTTTTACTTTTGGCCCAGATGAACCTTTTCTCAGTGTAGGCATTGACTGTTCTCCTCTTGGATTATTTGTCTATTTAATTATGTCGGGCTCAGTGGTTTCAGAATTCGTATACGTACGCCGCGCCTGCGTTGGGTGCGACGTCGGATTTTCCGAGGGCTCCAACCAAGACAGTATTATTACTCACGGCCACTGCACAACCGAAAGCGTCGTTTTGCGCCGCATCCGAGGCGAATAGCTTTTCGTGTAAAGACCAACCCGACTGCCCATTTCGCTTGTACACATACGCCGCACCAGCAAATACTGCGGCATCGTGATCATTTACGCTGCCAACCGCGATTGTGTCCTCACTCACAGCGACACGCAAACCAAATCCATCAAATGCGTCTGAATCTTTAGCAACGAGCTTCCGATCCTGCACCCAGCCGTGTGAGCCACGAGTAAAAACATATGCAGCGCCAAGCGTGTGAGTCCCGACCTGATCCTGTGGAGCACCAACAACTAGCGTATCCGCACCCATCGCGACGTGAAAACCAAACGACGCGCTCTCCGACGGGTCCTGTGCATGCAGCTTTTGTTGTTGAGTCCAAATTGATCCGTCAAAAGTGTAGACATAGACAGCGCCGGAAAAGAAACCTAACTCCGCGTCGCCATCAGCTCCGACCGCTACGGTGTCGTCGTTCATCGCGACCGAAAGACCGAAGCGTGCGAGTGAGGCGGGATCACTTGCCGTCAGTTCCTGCTGCTGAAGCCACAGACTGTTGATTCGACGGAAGACGTATGCAGAGCCCACCTCAGTTTGATTAAGATCAGAATTTCCAAACGCACCGCAGACAATCGTGTCGCCTTTAATGGCTACAGAAATGCCAAAGTTGTCGAAAGCTGTGTTCTCGCTTCCGATCAGCTTTCCTTCAGGAGTCCACTTCGCTCCAACATGAACGAAGACGTAAGCGGCGCCGGCGGCAACGTCCGTATTGAAATCACCGTTTGCTCCGACCACGATTCGATCACCATCAGTCGCCACCGACGCGCCAAAGAAACTGCCCGGAGTCGGATCCCCGATCAATTTCTGACTAAATTGCCAACCAGTCGTGGTTTTTTCGAAAACGTATGCAGCGCCGGTACCGCTTGATTCGTTTGGGGCACCGACAACAGCGACATTCCCTTGCACAGCCACCGCGCGGCCGAATTCATCACCGCTCTGAGCGGCGGGTGCGGTTAGTTTAGTTTCGAGACTTGACGCATTGACGGATAAAGCGACACATAAGATCCAGAGGATTGAGATGGGGGTGGATTTCATATTTCTCCTTCGCATTTGCTTTCTGATGGAAAGACCTAGAGCGTGGATTTCGGACTCTCTGACGGGACCTGAGGCGTGCAATTACTCAGAAAATTCTAGCGCTCAGTCAATCATGCCGTTTTGACTTAAGTCAAGAGTTAATTTGGCCGGCCTTTTCACCAGATCTGTTGGCGGAAAGGTGGAATTAGGATTACTATGTGCGTCTTTCTTTTAATAAGGACTGTTTCGTGAAAGTATTCGCTTCAACCCTTCTCTTCGTGTTTCTTAGTGTTCAGGCGGCCAGCCTGGCTTCAGCCCAGGATACTGATAAGAAACAAGAGTCTCCGAGTGCTGAAAAAGAAGTCGCTTTGATATCCATCGAGCTCGTCGGTGGCGGGCGTTTGCAAGTCGAAGAACTGAGAGAAACCCGGGATGGTATTTGGTACAAACGCGGAGGCGTAACAACCCTGCTTGACCCGGCACGAGTTGCCCGCATCGAACGACCATCGTCCGGCGAAACCCCGCAGATCAGCGCGGCTGCGAAAGAATGGTCGCTTGCCGATTCCAAGAAGGTAGAAGATTTTTTCTTCACGAAGTTTGGTCGTCCGTTACCGACATCGGCATTTGGACAATCGGACATTCACAACCGTTGGGGACTCGATCACCGCCAGGGGATGGACGTGGGGCTTCATCCGGATAGTCAGGAAGGCGCTGCCCTAGTTAACTTCCTGCGAACCGAAAAAATTCCTTTCCTCGTGTTTCGAGGGTACATTCCCGGCGTCGCGACCGGACCACATATCCACATCGGACGTCCGTCACACCGATACCTCCGTCGGTAGTGAAGCGAGTTCGAGCCGCATTAGTTACCTGCGTCAACCCACCGTTAACCGACACGTAACGCAGCGCCAAAGGCGCGAAATATGACAGCCAGGGGCAAGCACCGAGCGAAGCGAGGCGCGTCACCCCTGGAAGAAAAACATAATGACCGTGAAGCTCTGAAAGAGCGGAATAACGAGCGACGATATTTCGCACTTTCAGTGCTCTCTTCGATTTATTTATGCTAACCAGGGGCGGCGCGCCTCGCTTCGCTCGGCGCTTGCCCCTGGCTATCATATTTCGCGCCGTTGGCGCTTGTTCGCATCTACCGATCTCCAACGTTGAAACACGCACCTTCACGACGCCGTTCGAGCCGTGATATTTTTCCGCAATGCCACGACTTATCGCCCTTACGCTTAGCATCCTGTTCATCTCGACAATGTGCGTCGCCCAAGCGAGCACGCAACTCAATCGCGATCCGCACACGGTTAAATTTGTCACCTCTGACATCGGAAATTTTTGGCGGGCGTATGACCTCGCAACCAAAGAAACCGACAAAGCGAAACGCGTTGCGATCTTTCAGACCGAGTATCTCGACAAGGGCAGCGCAGGTTTGAAGGATTTCCTACGGCTGCGAATCAAGTCGGCGGAGAATCTTGTAAAAACAATCGACCGGATGCCGAAATATTACGAGTCGATCCGTCCGCAGACTCTGCAGGTGCAACGCATGGAGAAGCGCATGCGGGCCGCCTTTGAAAAATTTAAATCGATCTACCCGGAGGCGGTCTTTCCCGATGTTTACTTCGTGATTGGTGTCACGAGTTCAGGCGGAACGACAGGGCCCAGCGGACTTTTAATCGGAACGGAACTGTACAGCAAAACAGCGAAGACTCCGATGGACGAACTGAGTGCGTGGCTGCGCGTAGTAATCTCGACGGTCGACAACGTGCCAGCTATCGTCGCGCATGAGTCGTGTCACTACAATCAGCGCTACAACAACTCTCCCAGCCAGTGGCACCTACTCGGCAAGTCCTTGCAGGAAGGCGCCTGCGACACAATAGGTGAGCTGATCTCGGGCCGAAATATCAACGCACATCTTAAAACTTACGGGCGAACGCACGATGCCGAGATTTGGCGCGACTTCGAAAAGGACATGTATAAAAATGATTATTCGAACTGGATTTACAACGCGACCTCTGCCAAAGACCGGCCGGCCGACCTCGGATATTACATCGGCTATTTGATCACGCGATCTTATTACCGGAACGCGAAGGACAAACGGAAGGCGGTTTATGACATCCTGAACATACAGGATGCTCGTGCGTTTTATGAGGCCAGTGGAGTGCGAAAACAACAACCATGATTACACGTCGCGATTTCACGAAATCTTTTGCCGGCGCCGTCGTTCTCACGACACTGAAGCCAGAACTAGTCTGGCCGCTGGATGTGCCTCAAGTTTCTAAAAAGGCTGCGGATCTCTATCGCAGTTCATTCGTACTCGACTGCAACGCCCTCGCTTCAATCGGCTACCAGCTTAGGGACGAAACAAGACTAAACGCCCTGCGCGAGTCGGGAATCACTGTCCTCAAATCTACTCTCGGAGGAGCAACCGGTACATTCGACGAAACCATGGCCGACATCGCCGCGGCTGATGAATTGATGAACAAAAGATCTGACCTGTTCCTGAAAGTTCGCACCTCCGCCGATCTGGACGGCGCAAAGCAACAGCGCAAGATAGGCGTCATCTATTCTTTCGAAGCTGCCAGCATGCTGGAAGATAAGGTTGAACGAATTGAACATTTCCGCAATCAGGGTGTCCGCGTCATGCAGCTTACTTACAACCGGCGGACTCCTTTCGGCGTCGGATGTCTCGACGGCGATTCGGGTGGGTTAACCGAACTGGGGCGCAAAGCAATCGCAAAGATGAACGAGATCGGTGTAGCACTCGATCTCAGTCATGCAAATACACAGACCATCGCCGAGGGCATTGCTGCCTCGAAGAAGCCACCGATCGTCTCGCATTCGGGTTGCCGTAGTGTTCACATGCACCCGCGCAACATAGAAGACCGCGAGATGAAAGCTCTTGCTAATAAAGGTGGTGTCATGGGCCTTTACATGTTGCCGTACTTGACGCCGTCGCCGAAGCAACCGGCGCTGGACGACTACATGCAACATCTGGAGTATGCCCTAAAGATTTGCGGCGAGGATCATGTTGGAGTGGGCACTGACGTTCCATTACGAGTTGTAGAAAAAGATTTGGAAAATATGCGCAGCGCGGTTGAGCAGCGGAAGAAAGACGGGATATCTGCTCCGGGTGAAGATCGCCCGGTATACATTCCTGACATGAATACACCACGCAAGATGGAGATCATCACCGACGCTCTACTGAAGCGTGGATACTCGAGTCGCCAAACGCAGAAGGTGTTGGGCGAGAACTTCAAGCGTGTCTTCGGACGGATCTGGATCGCTTAACATTTTTGTGGGCCTGATCCAACCTGGAGGTAGGTAATGACTGACAAACGCTCCTACCACATCTTAGGCTCATCCGCTTTCCTGATTGGTTTGCTGTTACTACTCTTGAATGACTTTGTTTTCAAGGAACAGTTTCATAATGGATTTACAGGTAAGCTTTCGGATTTTGCAGGATTGTTTGTGTTTCCACTCTTCTGGACCGCTTTCTTTCCACGCCGGAAACTTTTTGTTTTTATCTCAACCGCAGTGCTGTTTGTTTTTTGGAAATCGGTTTATTCCCAATTCTTAATTGAAGGATGGAACAGCCTACGGTTCTTTGGAATAGAGAGAACTGTCGATTACAGCGATCTTTGGGCATTACTCATTCTTCCGCTCGCGTACCGGTACAGTAATACTTCTTCTGGCATGCACGTTCCGAATAGACTCATTTATTTGATTGCTATTGTCTCAATGTTTGCGTTCACGGCGACGCAATTCAGGCAGAAGATGTCATTTAGCAATGAATACCAGTTTCAAAGTTCTAGAAAAGAACTGCTTTTGCGCCTGAGTCGCTTGCCGGCCAATGAGGTGATGGACTCCTTTTGGAATGCAAATGCGTTCGAGATTCGATTTGATTCTTGCAACGGTACGGCGACGGTGACTCTACAAGAGCGAGAGAACCAGAGTGTCATTACGCTGAAAGAGATGGACTTTCGTTGTCCTGGTGAAGCCAGGCAACAGGAAATGCGTAAGTATTTCGAGAAGGAGTTTATCGACAAGTTGCGTGAAGGGCCTGCCGGCAAGTCGCGTCAGGTGTTATATGTTGGGGCGAAGTTAGAACAGTAGCTGGCCCAGGCCTGACTTGGGCTCGCCGACTAAGTTGGGAACCGAGACGTGCGCCATAAAGTCGCGATAGCGCCGACAAGTATGAGTATCAATGAGAGGACGAACAAGATCGATTTCGCAGCGGTAAAAAAGGCTGCCACTCGGGCGACTGATGAAGGTTCACCATCGAACTGCAACGCCAAATATGCAGCCGTGACGTTTTCCAGCAAGTCCGCCGCTGCAGTGAGCAATGGGACAATCATTAAGTTCTTCGCATTCGGAGGAGAATAGACACGAATCAGCAGTATTGCGAACAGCGCCCCATAAACGATCGGGAACAAGATATCGAGAGTCAATTGAGTCGCTGCATAGATTCGTCGACCTCGTTCTCCTATGGTGTGAAGAAAGTCTCGGGCTTCGATTGGCGAATACCAGAAGCGACTATCCAGAATGCGATTTTCATATCCAAGGACCTTGCGCCGGTACTCGAAGCCTTGTGCGCAAAGTATAAAGAGGATAAAGAGGAGGGCCACCACGGCCCAGGTTCCTCGTCGCTCGAGTAAATTGTACGATGCCTCCCACATAGTTCATCGTCCCTATTTCCAAATGGTGCGTAGACAGTCAGCGAGGCGTTCAGCGCCCTCGCTGGCAAAGCCACTCCAGGGCGAGGGTGTTCGCCAATAGCTGCGGAAGTCGGTACATAAAAACTTTGCCTGACTAAGCTCGATACCAGCCACTTCAACCAGAAGTTTCTCATCAATTTTTGAGATTACCGGTTGATGAGTTCGCAATTTCTTTATCACGAATTCATTCTTAGCCAGAAGAGTAGAAACGGCCCTCATCACCGTATCAGCCTTAGGGTTAGCACCCCTTTCAAACGACATCCCGTGAACGCGACTCGCATATCTCTGTGCGAACCATTCTGCAAGCCCCTCTTCCAGGATCGTCAGAGTGCCTCCAAATGTTATGGAGCTCATGATATGAACCGCTTCATGAGCAAGTTCCACTGAAGCAAGCCAGGGCTTATTCCTGGACTCGCGACTTAGATATATTCTGGCCATCCGCAAGGGCCGAATAACGAAACTCCGCGCGGTAGTACACTCAGTGATCCGAGGTATCGACAGTTGAATGGAGGCATCTCTTGGACCAAACAAATGTTCAGCCTCTTTAAATATCCTCAACAACTCCTGCATCAATGTTTGTTCATAAGAGCGATCGTTCCCAGATAACAAATACTTTGCTTCTGCTTCAATCGCTAACAGCTCTTCCATGACGCGCAGGACTTTCATAGACCTAACTATATAACCAGGAGAAGGTTGTCGGAAAGTGTGAGCCGTCGGAAAGGAAGTCAAGCAGGCAAGTGGGCCACCCGAGTGGCCCCACTCGCGCGACGCAGTTATTGCATCAATTGCGATTGAAAATACGCCAGATCAAAGTACTCTCTGTCTGATTGTACTTTTCCCTCTGCGTTGATCTTAAGAATGCCGATGCCGTCCACGAAGAAAACATTTCCCGTCTTGGTCTTAAAACGCAATCTCCATTTAATCGCGGCTTCCTGTCCGGCGACAGTGACGTCGAACGACTGGATTCTGATTTCATTTAAGATAGTGGGGAACGTTTCCAAATAAGCAATGATGGCTTGTGTTCCCTGTATCGGCGTAGTTCCGACCGGGTCTTCAATCGTGCCGTCAGGGGCGAACATATTTGCAGTGCCCTGGGCATCGAGCGCGGCGAATTTCTGGAACATCTCCGTAGCGATCGCTTCGATCTGTTCCGGAGTAAAATTGTTGACTGGTGCAGCTTCAACGCGCATGACGTTCGAAGCAACCAGAAACATGAGGGCCATTGCCAGCGCTGTGGTCCTTTTCACAAAACTTAGATTTCTCATTTTCTTCTCCTTTAATATTTGCTTGGTCCGAGGTAAACATCGCCGTGCGTCGGATTGAGGACGGCGATGGCCCACCAATGACTGTGTAGGGAGAAGTTGTTGAATTCTTGACCGTATTACCGCGGTGCGAAATTTTTTCTTCGTTTGCGTTAATATCTCGCTCGTATCGGCGATACTTCGTAGATCGGTAGACGAATGGGCTTCGAATCTCTAATCGGCGTGCTTGGTTTCATGGGCACACTCCTGCTTGTGATAGTGGGACTACTGAATTTCTCTGTCTTTCGAAAACAACTTCGGATTGCCAAGGAACAAATTGATACTGCTGTGCGGCAGTTGGAGATCGCCCAAAAGCAGCCTGATCTGTTCCTTATCCAGCGTGCTGTCACCGAGACTTCAAACCATCTCAGGCTCTTCGTCGAGCAACCAAAACTGCGACCGTACTTTTATAGCGAGGCAGAGTGGCAGCCCGGAGATGAGGTCTCGTTAGACGAGATCCAAGCTATGGCAGAGCTGATTCTCAATAACTTTGCCTCCGCATTGATGCACGCAGCGGCCTTCCCGGAATACCCTGTTCGGGGCGTCGATCGAATCATCATGTTTCATCTCCGTCGCAGCCCCGCGCTGCGCGAGTTCCTGATCGAGAACTTCGAGCGCTTCCCGTTCACCGGTTTGACGCTCCTGTGCCTCAAGAACGAGACGCGCGATCAAGTGGAGGCAGACCTTCAACGACTCTTGAAAGCACCCGATGTGGATGGTGTAGAGATCCAACGTCGCAAAGATCTCTTACAACTGTTCCAGCGTAGCGAGACGCGTGAGCCGATTGAGTTCACTGCGTATAGCATGCAGAGGCGTCGCTAGCTAAAACTATGGCAAACACCGATTCGCGAGTAACGATTCACATGGCGGCGAGCCTCGACGGCTTCATCGCCCGAAAGGACGGGCGCGTCGACTGGCTCGAGACGTCAGACGAGTTCGCGGGCGGGGATTCTTTGGATCCGGATTTTATCGAGGCTTTCCTCAAGACGATTGATTGCTATGTCATGGGATCGCGAACTTATGAGACTGCGTTGAATTTCGAGGCCCAGGGATTGGGCTGGTCATACGGCGATAAACCTACGTTCGTCCTCACTAGTCGCGAGCTGCCGCGAACACGCGGTACGGTCGAGTTCTACTCAGGTGATCTCTCGCAGTTTGTGAATGAGCGCCTACGGCCCACGTTCAAGAGCATCTGGTTTGTTGGAGGGGGTACGGTCTCAGGTGAATGTCTTCGTCGTGGATTGGCCGACGAGATACGTTATTCGATCGTGCCGATCTTGATCGGCGACGGGATACCATTCTTCGAGACCCTCGGCAAAGACGTCGCCCTTCATCTGGCTGAGGTCACGGCGTACAAGAATGGCATAGTGGAGCTTCGTTACGAAGTGCGTCGAGATTTGGTCGTTTGACTCGGAATTTGTGCAACGGCCCACTAACGGTATAAACAAAGCGCTCCGGGACCTTGTGGGCTCACGATATCAAAGCAAGTCGTTAGTCAACTTATCCAAGTTGGAGTCGATGATGAGAAAGACATTCTTGATTTTGTTCGCGATTTGTTTGTCGGCCTGGCTGACTGTTGAGGTTTCAGCGCAATCTTATAACCGCGTCAGTGAAAAAAACGTAAGGGTGGTAAAAGGGAAGAAGCTGGTTTTGACGGGCGCGGTGCGTGATGGAGACGAAGTCGTCTACCGTTTCAGAGCCCGCGCCGGGCAAAGAATAACTATCAAAATTACCGGTCGCGACTCGGATTTTACGGTTTATTTGAATCACGGATTGGATGTCGAACCAGTTGCGCCGGACACAAAATCGTGGTCGGGCACGATGCCGCCGGAATTTAACGGCCACTGCGAAATTGGAGTTCATTCGACTTATAAATTAGCCGATTACCGCCTCGAAATTTTGCTGAGATAAAAAGGGCGAGTCTCCAGACCGAGGCGCGCTCTCGGCTGGAGACTTGGACCAAACTACTCTTACAACGGCAGCACGTAGAAGCTCTCCCATTCGGCGACGGCGTAACGGTTAGCGATCAATTCGCGACCTCCACCGCCTTCAGCGCAGACGAACTTCCCATTACGAGCTTTTAAGGCGATCCGGTTGTCGCTCAAGCGGATCATTAGAAACGTCTCCGTTGGTCCAATACAGTCGCGGTTGGCGAGCAGTAATCCGTTCGGGCCTGTGGCTGACACATACTGGCCATTACTGGCTCGTAACGCGACACGATCGCTTCCCAGGTGGACTACGTAAAAGGACTCCCATGGACCACGGGCGTCACGGTCCGCAACCAACTCACGGCCGCCACCTCCTTCGGCGGCTACGTACTTGCGGTTAACCGTCATCAAGGCGACTCGCGTGTACATTGATGGCGCCGACTGCGGTGCGACTGACGGGACGAGCAGGTTGCCGCGACTCGCCGGTGCGGCGACGCCGACCAACAACAGGACAGCGATTACAACAAGTGTTCTGTAGGTTCGATAATTCATGATTGTTTTCTCCTTCAAGGACTAAGGTTGGTTTATCAGGACGCGGATCCGCGTCGGAGTTGTTGAATAAAAACTCCGTGAGGCTTCGGCTGAAGCGCAAGGACCTCAACCGTCCTATACATTTACGCGGCAGGTTTGCGAAAAAGGGGACACACACCCAAATTCGATTGACCTCAGTAAACCAAGGGCATATGCTCTCGCCTGCCACGAGCGCTTCACGTCGGCAACTGCTTCACTCGTCTCCACCCGCTGAGAAATACGCCATATGGCTGAACCGGCTCCACAAGTCGTCACGCAACTGCTTCAGGAATGGAGTCGGGGCGACCAAACCGCCCTCGATAAACTGATCCCCATCGTTTACGACGAACTGCGCCGGCAGGCGGCCAACTACATGCGCCGTGAACGACCGGGACAGAGTCTGCAAACCACGGCACTGGTTCATGAGGCGTACCTACGATTGGTAGACCAACGGGCAGTCGAGTGGCAGAACAGGAATCACTTCTTTGCCATTGCGGCGAACGTGATGCGACGCGTGCTGGTGGATCATGTGCGCCAGCATCAGGCGGTCAAACGCGGCGGGACCGATCTCAAGCTGCTGCCGCTTGACGATGCTGACGCGCGACGTGAAGGTGAAGACATCGATCTGGTCGCGCTGGACCAGGCACTCGATCGTTTGGCGCTGTTAGACGAACAACAGAGCCGCGTTGTCGAGTTGCGTTTCTTCAGCGGTCTGAGCGTCGAAGAAACGGCCGAAGTGTTGAACGTCTCGTCACGCACCGTCAAACGGGAATGGCGTGCGGCCAAGGCGTGGCTGTTGCGCGAACTCAGCAGAGGCGCGCAGCCATGACGCCGGCGCGGTGGCAACAAGTTAAGGAATTGTTTTGGTCGGCGGTCGAACTATCACCTTCCGAGCGAGAAGTTTTTCTCGCGCAAGCCGGTGTTGACGACGAGTTGCGTCGTGAAGTCGAGACCCTGCTCGCGTCTGACGCGCCAAACCTTATGGAGACTCCGGCGGTAGCGATGGTCGCCGAGTCGCTGGTGAGCGCATCATCAGAATTGTCGGCAGGGCAGTTTGTCGGCCCTTACCAGATCGTGAACGCCATTCGTGGCGGAGGGATGGGTGAAGTTTATCTCGCTCGCGACCCGCGTTTGGACCGTTTCATCGTACTCAAACTGCTGCCTCCATACTTTGCCAGAGATGAGCACTTTGTCCGGCGTTTTGCACAGGAAGCTCGTGCTGCTTCGGCACTCAACCATCCCAACATCTGCATCATTTACGAGATAGGCAAGTCCATCGACGGACGCGACTTCATCGCGATGGAGCACATTGCGGGACGCACTCTCCGCGACCGCATCGCGCAACAACCTTTGTCGATTGAGGAAGCGCTCGGAGTAGCAGTTCAAGTCGCCGATGCCTTAACGGCCGCGCACTCCTCAGGGATCGTTCATCGCGACATCAAGCCGGAAAACATCATGTTGCGTGATGACGGCTACGTGAAAGTACTGGATTTCGGTCTCGCCAAGTTCCAGCCACGTTCCGAAGAGTCAGATCATGACGCCCGCACGTTGCCGAAGCTGACGGAACCCGGAACCCGAATGGGAACGGTGCAGTACATGTCACCGGAGCAATTGTGCGAATTGACTGTGGACCAGCGCACTGACATCTGGAGTCTTGGCGTCGTGTTGCACGAGATGGTGACAGGTCGAACGCCGTTCGCAGCAAAAAGCAATAACGAGAGTATCGCTTTGATCCTGGATCGTGGGCCAATTCGGTTTGCCTGGGATGCGGGCGTGCCGCCAGAGTTTCAGCAAATTGTTGCACGTGCAATGTCGAAGCCTCTGGAGGAACGCTATCAGAAGATTGCGGAGCTTGCCGCCGACGTGAAGCAGTTGCAAGGCGGATTCAGCGTCAGATCAGGCACGATCAACGAAAACCTGCCAACCGTCAAACTCGGATCGTATCCATCGGATCAAAGTGTTTCGGTGGACCATAGTCCACCAACACGCTTACAACGCATAAAGTCGCAACTGACAACTTCAACACGCTACTTGCTCAACGAAGTCAGGAGACGCCCCAAACTGTCGGCGTTGGCTTTGGCGGGCGTCGCTTTAGTGCTGGCATTACTGTTCTTTCCTCGTGCATCGTCACTGCCGCCGTTCCAGAAGCTCAACTTTGTACGGCTTACAAACTCAGGGCGCGCAGTGTGCGCCGCCATCTCGCCGGACGGAAAGTTTGTGGCCCATGCAATTCTGGAAAACGGCATGCAGGCCTTGTTGTTGACCGGTTTGGCGACCAACTCCACATCAGTCGTGGTTCCCGCAGAGGAGACCGAGTATCTGGGCATTACCTTTTCACACGACGGAAACTATCTCTACGTCACTCGACGCAACCACAGTAGCGATTTGGGCGCTCTCTATCGATTGGCGCTTCCCGGCGGCACGCCGGTGAAGCTGGTTGACGGCGTAGATGGTCCAATAACCTTCTCACCACAGGGCGACCGTGTTTCGTTCGTGCGTTTCACTCCGGCCAATGGCGATTATGTGCTCATGACAGCGAAGATCGACGGCACTGATGAACGCACGCTTGCCCGGAGAGGCAATGGACAAAGGCTCTCTGTTTATGGTTCGGCATGGTCGCCTGATGGTGAGACGATTGTTTGTGCCGCCGGCCGTTGGGACAACGGCTATCACATGAACCTGATCGAAGTCGGAGTTGCGGATGGGAAGGAACGCACACTCGGCACGCAGCAATGGTTCTCGATCTTGCAGGTGGGATGGCTTGCGGATAAAGGATGGCTCATCGTCAGTGCGCGCGAGCGATGGACAAGTCCTTATCAACTGTGGCGCGTCTCGTATCCACAAGGCGAGGTAGTGCGCGTCAGTAACGATACGGTCGAACATGAGAGTGTAAGTCTGGCTCGCGATGGCAAGGCGATGGTATCGGTACAGAGTCAACAGGTGGGCCGGCTTTGGATTGCGCCAAGTGGGGACGACCGGCAAGCGCGAGTGATCGCTTCAAATGTCGGACGGATTTACGGGTTGAACTGGACGCGCGACGGCAAGCTCGTGTTTTCCACGATGGGCGGCAACAATCTGAATATCTCTGTGTTCGACCCGGATAGCAGCAAGCAGACCCAACTCACCACCAACGCGGGAGACAATTATAACCCTGCGCCTTCACCTGATGGTCAATACATCGCATTTGCTTCCAATCGCACGGGCAGTCTCAATATCTGGCATATGAAAGCGCTTGACGGTAGCGAGCCGCGACAATTGACCTTCAGTGATGGCAACTCTTATCCGGCTTACTCGAGAGACGGTCATTGGGTTGCATACGATAATCAAAGTGCGCCGAATACAACGATATGGAAAGTGGCGCTCGACGGCGGCGCGCCGTTAAAGATAAGCGACAACGGCCGCATGCCGTGATCTCGCCTGACAACCGGTTCATCGCCTATCGCTATCGGGGAGAGATTGCCATCATGCCGGTGCAGGGAGGTGAGCCGATTAGACGTCTGCCTATTCCGGTGATGGAGTGGCAGCAGGTTCAATGGACCGCCGACGGCCATGCTCTCATGTACGTCATGACCGTCGAAGGCACTTCAAACATTTGGAGTTATGAACTGGCGACGGGTTCGACAAAGCAGCTAACAAACTTTATCGCCGACAAGATTTTTGCCTACGCGTGGTCCGCGGATTACACCAAACTTGCTTGTCAAAGAGGCGGCGAACTCGCGGATGTGATCCTGATCAGCGATCAGCCGTAACTGTTGCGATCCTATTGGCCTGGCGGTTTTGGCAGGGGTTGCTCATCCTCCGGACAACCTGGGGGCTCTTTTCCGGGAACAGCCCCTATTGAATTCTTGGCATCGAGAATCGCCTGGGGAGCAGTCTCATCCGGGAAAGTCGCCAAAACGGCGCTGATCGCCCGATACAGAAGCCCATTAATTATTCTTTGGCCCGCGATAACCTGCTTTTCTCCCTGCGTGAGCTGCCGGGCGTTAGTTTCAAGCAGCTCGAACACGTGCTCTATCTTGGCGAAATTCTTTTGTTTTGGTTCAGGCGTCATTTTTTCTCCTTATAGGGGTAAAGAGTATGGGTAGATCTATCTATTAACGCGGCAGGTCAGCCGAAGAGGGGACAAAAGAAAAGGGAATTCAGAAATCACTCTTGGACACAGTCAGTACCGTCCGCGGTAGCGGATGGGTGCGTAGCCTTGTCCTAATGCTTTAACTGGCCTGCGGCGCACCCATCCGCTACCGCGGACGGTACTGACTGTGTCCAAGCATCGCGTCCTGACTGAGACAAAAACACAGTAGAGTCGTTGTTAATGACGAAGCCGCGTAGTCGTTTAATGAGTTATAGCCACAAAAAGGCACACAAAGCACATAAGGTTCACAAAGCACACATATGTTTAGAGATTTACGATATACCCTCCGAAATCTGTTGAAGCGACCGGGCTTCAGCATCGTCGTTATCGCGACGCTCGCTCTTGGCATTGGTGTGAACGCTGCAATCTTCAGCGTCTTCAACCTCTTGCTGGCCCCGTTACCGGTCAAGGAGCCGGAGTCGATTGTGCGCCTCTTCGTCGAAGAAGGCTCCGATCGATCGGACCTGTTTGCATTTCAAGACTACTCCTACATTCGCGATCACAACCAATCGTTCTCCGACGTGTTAGCCGTTTTCGAAGAGGAGCGTTTTCTTCTCGGAGAAAACAGACCTAACAGCGATCCTGAGGAGATTCTCGGAAACTTCGTTTCAGAAAATTACTTCGCGATGCTTGGCGGCAGCACCCATCTCGGACGCTCTTTCACGGCGGAAGAGAACAGTGTTCCCGGTCGTGATGCAGTCGTCGTCTTGAGTCATGGCTTCTGGCAGCGACGCTTTGGGAGTGATGCACAGCTCGTTGGCAGCAGCATAAAGTTAAATGGCAAATCGTTCACGGTTGTCGGAATAACTCATCCGGAGTTCGTCGGCCTCAGACGCGAAATGCCTGACATCTGGCTGCCACTAGCGATGCGGGGTGCTATGGCGACGGCCGGCTTCGACGACATCGCTCCTGAAAACAGAAACTGGTACGCGGGACGCGACTTTACCTGGCTCAGCATATTCGCACGTCTGAAGCCCGGCAGGACCGCGCCTGAGGCGCGCAACGAGATGAATGTGCTCCTGGGCCAACTCGATACTCAATCGAGCACTGACCCCAGGAAATCAATCGCCGTCGATCTGATCAACGAGCTGAAGTTTCCAATCGAAGCGTGGATGTTTATCGGAATGATCCTCGGAGCCACTGGTCTTATCCTCCTGATCGCCTGCCTCAATATCGCAAACATGCAACTCGCGCGAGCGATCGCACGACAGAAAGAAATCGGTGTTCGACTGTGCCTCGGCGCAAGTCGTTGGCGATTAGTTAAACAATTACTGACCGAGAGTTTGGTGTTGAGCGTCGTGGGCGGCGTTGCTGGCGTATTGCTCGCCTGGTGGAGTCTCAACCTGTTTTTGTCCCTAGTTTTCGTGCGCTACGGTGGCGCAGAGATGGAGCGAGTCGCTCTAGATCTCACACCGGATTGGCGCGTCCTCGCTTATTCTTTTGGGCTTGCGTTATTGAGCGGAATCGCGTTTGGCCTCGTTCCAGCGTTGCGCGCCACGCGTCCCGATTTGATTGGCATCGTCAAGTCGGAAGGCGCAACCGCTACGGGAGGCTCCGCGCGATCACGACTGAGCAGCGCCCTTGTGATCGCTCAAGTATCGATCTGTTTTGTCCTCCTGATTCCAGCCGGACTGCTATTGCGAAGCGTCCAACTCAATCTGGCCACCAATCCCGGTTATGAAGCGAAGAACCTTCTCTCCCTGGGTTACAGCCTCGAACTGAGCGGCTATGACGCGGAACGGGCGAAGCTCTTTCAACAGCAATTGATGACGCGACTCGCGGCGCTGCCGGGTGTGAAGAATGTGAGTCTCGATCGTGTCTATATCGGTCCCGGTCTCATTACGTTGTTGGACCATGGAGGAACTGGTCCAAAGCAGTATGGGAACGTACCGATTGAAGAGATTCCCGCTAACTTCCTCGACACGATTGGTACGCCGCTCGTACTCGGACGCGCGTTTACAGTGGATGAGGCAAACGCACACACGCCGGTACTCATTGTCAGTGAATCGACTGCGCGAAGCCTCTGGCCTGGTGAGAGTGCGCTCGGCAAGTTGTTACGTATCGAGGAACCGATGCGTGACGGCGGGAGCAAAATGATCTCTTCTTCGGCGCAAGTGGTCGGTGTTGCGCGTGATAATCAGCTTGATAGTTCCGGAGCAACACCGCCACTCAGAGTCTATCTTGCCGGCACTGCGCCTGGCGAAATGGATACAAGACTGCTGGTGCGTACTACGACGGACGCTGCGGGCCTGAAAGAACTTGCGCGCCGCGAGGCGTTTGCTGTCGAGCCTCTACTTCGACTGAAGGTGAAGACGTTTGCAGAGATAATCACCGGACAACAAGCGATTATGTCGGCGGCGTCACACGGCGCGACTGTGCTGGGCACTTTAGCTTTGATGCTGGCAGTGATTGGACTCTACGGCGTGATGGCGTGGCTGGTGGTCCAACGCACACGCGAAATCGGAATTCGCATGGCGCTTGGAGCACAGGCACACAACGTTCTGGTTCTGGTGCTGGCCCAGGGCATGAAGCTGGTTGTGATTGGCGCCGTCATTGGCATTCCGGCGTCTTTCGCAGTTACGCAACTGTTGTCGAGTATGTTGGTTGGTTTGACGACCAGCGATGCGCTCACGATTGGAGTCGTAACCTTGCTATTGGCGGGAGTGACTCTGCTCGCATGTTATTTACCAGCGCGACGGGCAACGAGAGTCGATCCGCTGGAGACGCTCAGGTACGAGTAACAAGGTAGAGCGAGAGCAACCCCGGCTCTCGCTAATTCGACGTCATTGAGATCTCAACTCATCGCCTGCCAACAATTCGGCCTCAAATACAGCAATCTGAGCATCAAAGATTTTGCCTCCTCAATGGGAGGCCTCTCCTTGTGGCGTCGGTAAGTTTTGAGGAGACCATCGAGAAGTTGGTGGATACTGACCGAGAAGTTCTAATAGTAAATACCAAACACAACTAGATACGAAAACCGAGACTTCTATGGTGATCCATAGCGACCGGACACAACGTTGACTTTCATTCGGGGTAAGCGGTACTTTGGAACTCGAATCAGAACTGAATCGATCCTGAATCCTCATTCCTAGTTATGCCACTAGCCGTGAATAAAGGCATCACTTTTCAGGTGCGTCATGAAAAAGAATATCCTGGGCATCGTCCTCGTCGTCGCCGCGTTGACTAGTGCCGGCGTAATTTACAGCGCCTCTAAACCTCAGGTCGCCAAAAACGAACAGAATGAAAAGCAGGGGACCTACAAGGAGCGATTACAACGCGCTAAGGCGCGTGGAGAAAAGAAGATTCGCTCACGGGGCGTCATACCTATTTACGCCCAAGTTGATCTGGACGGGGCGTTATCCATATACGACCTTTTAATCGGCGAGTTTGTTTCCAGCACGAGCTTTGCAACCGACGACGATGGAAACATCGTGACCTGGTATAAGTTCAAAATTCACGAAACCCTGTCGAAAGCCACACAACGAGTTCCTCAAATTGAGTCCCCACCTGCAGAACTTCTTCCGTTAGCCGCCGATGAAATTTTGGTTTGGAAAACGGGAGGAGTGGTTGAGATCGATGGGATGGAGACTGAGATGGAAGAAGTAGGTTTCCCGCCTTTCGAGAATTCTAAAAAATATTTGCTTTTAGTAGCCGTGGATCACGCTAAGCAAGCTGGCGTCGTCGAAGTCGGACCAAGCGGAGCCTTAAAGATTAAGTCCGACGATACGCTGGAACCGATTGGTAAAAACCGCTCTTATTTCAAGACGCAGATTGAGAATCGCTACGGTACTTCAGTGACAAGGCTGAAGGAGAAGTTTAAGTAAGACAGGTTCGACGTTCCTTTCCCGCGATCCGAGATCGCTCTCACGAAAACAACCTCATGGAACAAAACAATGAACAAGTTTTTTAGAAGCCTAATTGGCGTGACGTTCGTACTGGTCCTGTTTGAACTTGCCCAATCTGGAGTCTGCCCTCCTTGTTATAAGGATCAGGCTGTTTTACAGGGTCACGGTCCAGCATCTGCAACTGACAATCGCCGCAAAGCGATCATCGCCAACGACGTACCAGGCGTCAACAATTCTAAAGTGACAGCGGGGATTGATGGCGCTGCCCAAAAATGGAACGATGCTCGCGATACAACTTCCAATCCTCCGAATTCTTACACTACTCCCTATTTCTTTCAGTCAGGAACTTATGAGCAGGCGGATTTCCGCATCGTTGCTGTCAGCGGCACAACCGGTCCGCCGGCTAATATCAACCTCGAAGCTTACCCGCACGAGATACGAATTCGATCTGACGTGTTGACCAATCTTAATGCTGCCGATCTGGCAGCAATGATCGCGCACGAACTTGGGCACCGTATCGGATTGGCAAACTGGGACCAGGAACCGAGCTGCGCAGGAGTCGGCGCCACAATCATGAATGGCTCGAATCCGTTAAATGGTTACAGAATGCACACCACTGAAGTGAAACCCAATGATGTTTTTCAGGCAAATAGAGCGTTCGATGACTCAACAAACCAAAACTGTCAGGTCGACGCTCCCACCACTGCCGGAATTCCTGAGTGTCCAGATCCCGATGGTGATGGAATCTGTGCTCAAAATGATTGTGACGAGAATTTTTGGGACCCGAGCAATGAGTGTGCAACTTTCTGTTCTTCCGAGGAAGAAGACGACTGTGTGCGTGCTGGTTATCCGATGACATGGGATCCGGTGAACTGCCGTTGTGTTTGGCATCCAGGTGAGTGCGCGGGTGGTGTTAACTGTAGTCCAGTGATTGTTGACGTTTTGGGTAATGGTATACATCTGACGAGGTCTAGCACTGGCGTCACTTTCGATCTCAATGCGGATGGCAGTCGTGGTTGGTTGCCCTGGACCGCCAAAGATTCAGACGATGCCTGGCTGGCTCTCGATAATAATGGGAACGTACGAATTGATAATGGATCAGAGTTGTTTGGAAACTTCACTCCTCAGTCTGAGCCACCGGCAGGAAGTGAATTGAACGGATTTCTTGCTTTAGCTGAATATGATAAGCCAAATCGGGGCGGTAATGGGGACGGCAAAATCGATTCAGCCGATTCTGTCTTCGCTTCACTTCTCTTATGGCAAGACACGAACCACAATGGCATCTCTGAACTTCCCGAATTGCACCCGTTAACTGAACTTGGATTGAAATCAATTAGTCTTGATTATGAAAGCTCCAAGCGACTTGATAGATTCGGGAATGAATTCCGTTACCGTGCAAAAGTAACAGACATCCATAAGGCTCACCTGGGCCGATGGGCGTGGGACGTTTTTCTATCCACCAACCCTTAGATACGTGCAACTCAATTTTGGTGACTGATCCGTAGTATGAAGCCTGGAATTGAGTGGTTATTACGCGGAACGTGCGAAGCTCTTTCAGCAGCAATTGATGACGCGGCTCGCCTCTCTGCCGGGCTTAAGAGTGTCAGCCTCGATCGCCTCTATATTGGTCGTAGCCTCATCACGTTGGACCATGGCGGGCTGGTCCAAAGCAGTTACTCCAACGTACCGATCGAAGAAATTCCTCAAAGGTCGGGACGTTATGCTTGGATACAGTCAGTACCGTCCGCGGTAGCGGATGGGTGCGCAGCCTGTTTGGATCCGAGGGCTTCGACTTCGTACCCATCCGCTACCGCGGACGGTACCGACTGTATCCAAGTGCCGATCCTGCTAATAATGATCCGTTGAAACAAGCACTAAATGTCGCTACCATGCTTTAGGTCTCAGCCTGTGCTTATACAAAAGGGAACACAAGGGGAAAGATTCTCAAAGGCAGTTGTCCTGACTAAATGATTTCTCGATACTCCATACAAACGTTTGGGTTGGCACTGACGCTTGTCTTAACCATTGCTGTATCCGCGTACTCACAAACCGTCACATTCTCAGGCAAAGTGACAGATCAAAACACCGGCTTGGGAATTCCGGATGTCGCAGTAGTCGCGCAAGGTAATCTTACAGGAACTCGCGTTGCCATCACCGACACGCAGGGCAACTACGTGATTTCCATGGGGGCGAATAACAGCATCAAATTGCGAGCCTATCGAAGGAATTTCATTTTCAATCCCGTGCAAGTCGGGTTTGTGTCCGTGGGAGGTTTTCTTGCTGGTCCACAGCAATTAGATTTCAGTGGCGCCCCTCTACCGTTTGCCATTCTTATCTTTGCCCAGGAACCAATCCTGTTAACTGAAGATGATTCACTGAAGGCGTTAGCAGTCGATTCCGTCTTTCTGAATCGCGATCCCTTTCCGCTCCTGAATAACGACTATTTCGGCAACGACAAGCGAACTCGTATTAAGTTGCTACTGGTGGATTTGGATTTGTTCAGCGGGGAATCACTTTCAATCGTAACGGCGCAAGCCATCGATCAATCACAAATATCACACAACTTGCCGGTTGAGGATTTGCGAAAGGTTCCGGGCTTTCCGTGGCTGAGTCAATTGACGATGATGTTACCGGGCGATTTAGTTGTGCCAGGCGAATTGAGAGTGTCAGTGGCGCTGCGCGGCAAAATAAGCAACTCGGCGACAATTCGTGTTCAGTGACTCATTGACACCTGGTCCATCCTGTCAGACGTCTTTCGCGTTCTCGAACATTCTTTTGACGTGAGAAAAGTAGACGAGAGCGAGGATCATGCCGTCTGTTGTTCCCGCCAGGTAAGAAACAAAAGCAGTCCAGCCGGTGTTAATGTAAACTTCCGTTGCCAACGTAAGCAGGAGCATCGCAACCCAATTCAGTAGGAACAGTTTCCTCCCCCATCCTTTCCCCCAAAAAAGACCCACGGACGCAATGGCACCGACAAACAGAAGGACTGTTCCGAACCAATAAGGCACATCACTGAGCGGCGTAACGCTCGTGACCTGCATGTTTAAAACACTCTCGTCGATGCCGAGATAATTCTTTAGTTCTGGTGGAAGTGATTTTTCAGTTATTTCGTGAACAACAACCGCTCCAAAAATCAGCAGTTGATTCATCACCACTAAGAGGCGGAATTGATTTCTGGACATATATGTTCACCGGCAATCCTAGTCGCTTCGTTCAGATTGAAGCTGATCCTGTTAATAAAGATCCATTTGGAACAACGGTTGCCACACACGATAGTTGGAAGAATGAGCATCAGATCGAAGAACAGCATTCGCCGTCGTCATTGGCTGGCATGGATAGTTTTGTGTGCAGCACTAGCGCTCCACGTGTTAGACGAGGCCGTCACGGATTTCCTGGGAGTCTATAACCCAGCTTTTCACGCTATTCGGGAGCGGCACCCGTATATAATGCTGCCGATCTTCTCCTTTAATATCTGGCTGGGGTTACTAATCTTCACCGTGATCGCTCTGGTAGGAGTGTCCTTTTTCGTTGGGAAGGGGCGATGGGCGATGCGCCCGATATCATATGTGTTCGCCGCCGTTATGCTGACCAATGGATTGCTCCACATCGCGCATTCAATCTACATGTGGAAGTTAATGCCTGGTGTGTACACGTCGCCGCTGTTGCTGGCCGCATCGATAGTTCTGGTTGCCTCCACTCGCGCACATAAACAGTCTCGTTCAGAACGATCGACAGTATGAGTTCGCGAGATCGTCAGGCGATGCTCACGATGAGGCTGTCGCCTCTGGTCGAAGTTGCAGTGACGAAGTCCCTCAACTCCTCGAAAGTCTCAAACAGGTAATCGAACTGGGACTCGCCATCAGGCGTGGGCCTGAGCCAGATGACTTTAGGGTAGATGTCGAGGGCAGTCATACGCGTTGGGTTGTATCTACGCGCAAGCTCGTCACGGGAAAGCCCAGTTAAGAACGCCGCGAACTGAGAAACCTGGTCCGGCCCGAGGACTCGAACTGACCCATCGTCCTGGTTTCCGATCTCTTCGCCGCCAAGCAGTAAGAAACACCCTGGCTCCTCTCCTTCCCAAGCCGTGCCGGTGAATAAAAAATGCAGACCCTGCCAAGCCTTCTCAAGACCAAGCTCTTCGCCGTCCTGGACCAGTTCGCGGTTCGCGGACTCATCCGCGGCTGCCGTTGCGCTTACTTGTTGGGTCTTGACCCCAAATAAACGATCGATGAAGCCGAGCAACCCTGGCTCTCGCACTGTCTCCATCGGGGCGGGCTCCCCGTAAAGAAATGTGGAAACCTCCTCGGGCGCCTCACGTAGCCGGCGAAGGTCGATCTCGTTAACTCGACGAAGAATGCAATACATGCCCATAACTGCCTCACTAGCGAAGGTGAATATCAGGACTGCCTCATGATTATCTACGAAGAAGGTGTTTGCGTACGAGAATTCTAACTGACATCATGAATGTCGCGAAGGAGGCACACATGCCGCACAAATCCTGGAAACTACTTTTGTTCTTTTGGACCACGAGTCTCGCTCTCGCCATCGTCACGTTATTCACTTTGGTGGGGGGCAGCAATGCGCAAGAGACTCTCCAGCCGCATGCGCCTCCAGTCCTACACTCGTTTCTCGACAGCGCGAATGTGTACCCGGAGAGCGTGACGGTGGATCAGTCGAGTGGGACTTTCTTTGTGGGCTCCGTTAAAGAGGGCACGATCTACAAGGTCGGGCGTATTGAAGTTCCAATCGTGCTACTTGAAAAAATACATTGAAAGGCCTAACCGGCCGGTTACTGCCGACTGCTGAGACCAATCACAGCACCCATCCCGCAGAAAAGTTATTCCACGATGATAGTTTTCGCCTCCTCCTTCCGCCTTTAACAATCGGGCGCAATGTGGCGCCACTTTTGATTATCGACTGAAGGAGGACTCATGAAAATACGTAACAGAATCACAAAGCTCATCAGTAAAACTATGGCTGTGGCAACGCTGGCTGCCGCCGGCCTTCTATGCGGAACCGGTTGGCTACAACCCGTTCAGGCACAGATTGGTGACGGGAGCGTAAGGTTCATCTCATACGCATCCGTCGGAATCGTCCACGGAGAGAAGGTTCGCCTCAGTGTGAGTAACACCGAAAAGTCAACCGGAACCCTCTCATTGTCGTTCAGCTACTACCTCGCGCACACAAGCAACTCTTCGAGTAGCGTTCCCTTTTATGAATCGGAATGGATGCGAGTGCCGCGGGGAGAATTTCGGTTCTCTGAAGTCACGCGCGCACAGTTGAAAACTGAAGGCGAACCGATCACGGGACGCGCACAGATGATGGTGAGAGTAACCATGATAGCTCCTGCCGGAAGTGATCCAGACGATTTTCCTGGTTCACTGGAGATCATTCCGGATGGGAATCAAGATGGACAGTCCGTACAGACAGATTCCAAATACAGACTGATTATCCTGGCTGCTCAGCGGTCTAAGCACTACCCTCCAATCGGCTTCATCCCCGGACAGAGGCTGAGCTACACCTTCTTCAACCCGAACGAAGAAGGCAGCGAACCTGTCCGCGTGCAAGCATATATCTACGATTCGACAGGCCGCCTCCTGACGCAGACTGATCCGGTAGAGCTGCTGCCTGGACAGTCTTATACCTCCAATATCAACCGCGACGATCTGCGCGAGGCAGGTGAAGAGAAGACGGGTCGGTTGCAGGTGCGCGCCGGTATCCAGGTTGTATTAATGGACGGCTCGGTGCGCCCCGTTAAGCTTTCTGTTTCGATGGAAGTCGTGGAAAACCGCACAGGCGTTACGAAAGGTGGACCCTATTTTACTGGTTCTGTCACGGTTTCTGACGATTAACGGAGAAGCGAGGGAGAGGAGTTGTAGGCGCCCACGTGATTAAGCCACAACATCTCACCCAATCAAGCTAAATCAGGCCGGGAGCTCCCTGGGCCCCGGCCTGAAGTTTCGTCAGTTGTTATTCCATCCTTCCGGCTTTATCCGGGGTTTGCGACGGAACCCATGAACAGCAAAACTCCGGTCTGTTTATCGCGAATCGCAAAGAAAAAAGGACGATCTACCTTCATGAAGAACTTCTCCTGGGGCCGCCTGGCCGATGTGACGCTCATTTCGACTGATGTGACTGCGGCCGCCACTGTACCCTCCTCGTTCACTTCGGCCAGCGCTTTGTGTTTGACTTCAGAGATGAAGAGGTTGTTACCGGGGGTCAGTTCGGCCATTTGAGAAAAGTTCGCACGCTGCGGATCAAAAGCTTCTCCCATTCCCAAGCTCGTCAAGGCATCGTTCAGCTGCGACTCCCATACGACCCTGAAACGCGGCAACTTCAAGTCACCGGGGGTCAACTGGAAACTCCTCATCCAAATGTCCCAATTCTCAGGTGTGAGGCTTCGCTCAAACTGATCCAAGCCTATTTGCTCGTCCGGTAAGAAAATGTACATGCTCACGCCGCCCGTACCATACGGCAGATCGACTGCTTGAAAATCTTTGCCCTTATAATAGAAGTAGCTTGCGGATTGAGACATCATCGGGACTTCCTTTCGCTCGCCGCCGGGAAGTCTAAACACGTCAGGCTTCGTATCTTGTTTTTTGAATTCAAGCTGCCACCGGCCTTTGAAGTAGATGGCGTTGATTAGAAACAGAACTTTGTCCGGACTAATCCCATCATCAAGAATTTTTTCAATCTTACCTTCGGTGTTTTTCTTCACCCATGAGTTGATAGTCTCAAGTGCTGAGGGATCAGCAAAATTTAGACTCATTATCTCCGCGTCGTAGTGGTTTTTATTGCGGGCGATAAACGCAGGTTTAAGAATGAACCCTTTTTGAGCCCAGAGTGAATTCGCGATTTTGAGCTGTATTTTAGGATCGGTTGGATGAAGCGTGGACTTCAGATTGGCAAACGAACTGTTTACGTCGTCAAGGCTCATGCCTTCAAGCTCCAGGGCTCGAGCCATCGCCTGGCGAGTGTTTCCGTCTGCGCCAGTGTAAGTCATTGCTAAAGCCAGCATCACGCTCGCAGGAGAAACAAATGTGTTCTTGCCGCTCTGTTCCTTTATGATCTGGGCGTACAGCTTGAATGCGAACCTCGACGTGGCCGCGTACAATCGATCATCAACCGTATTTACTGTTGCATCGTCCTCTGGTCGGCGTCGGGCAATGTCACTGTTATTTGTCCGAGGGCTGGTCAGAGCCAGGTTTGAACAGATGATCAATCCAATGAAGCCGGAAATAAGAACTTTATTAAAGAATGCCTTAATCGAGGATTTACATGGAATACTTTGCATCGTAGTAGTTCCTTTTAGTAGTTCGCTTATAAAATTCAAAAGAAAGAACGGGCATAGTGTGTAGCACTTGCAAGATGACGTGACTTTTCCGTCTCTTGTTCAGTAAACGTTTTAATTGCCCCCCGTGCAAAGAATGGATGCCGTTTCATCTTTACATGTTGGCATGCTGAGACTTCACACCTTAGACTCAAACTACAAATGACAACCGAGATTGCAATCGTCCTCGCGCTACTGGTTATCGCACTCATTCTGTTTGGCACCGAGCGAATACCGATCGAAGTCGTCTCGATTCTTCTGGTAATGGCATTGGTTCTCACCAAGACATTAACTGTCAGCGAAGCCTTCGCCGGATTTGGCAATGACATCGTGATAACAATCGCCGGTCTCTTCATCCTGACAGGCGGATTAGCTAAGACTGGCGTAATCGACCTGGTTGGACGCCGCTTGCACCGAACGGCAGGGGATAGTGAGTTTCGTATTGTCGCGCTGATCATGTTCGCGGCAGCAGCTTGCGCCGCCGTGATGAAAAACACAACTACCGTGGCAATGTTTCTTCCAGTCGTGTTAGGTATTGCTGCACGCAGAAATCTTAGCCCCTCAAAACTGCTGATGCCGCTCGCCTTTGGAGCAATCCTCGGCGGTACCTGCACATTGATTGGTACATCAACCAACCTTGCCGTAAGTGGCGCTCTGCCGCGCTACGGAATTCAGCCATTCACAATGTTTGAACTCACGCAGGTTGGTGTGGTTATTGTTGGTGTAGGCATGGTGTATATGTTGCTCGTAGGTGTCCGCCTGTTACCTGGTGGGAAGGCGGCCGAATCTCTCACTGAGCAATATCACGTCAGACAATACATGACAGAAGTCATTGTGCTGGACGATTCTCCATTGATTGGTAAATCGCTAGCGGAGACTCGTATCGGAGACGAGCTGGATCTGACCGTTCTCGGCATTCTCAGAGGTGAGAAGCAGTACAGAATGGCGCCCCACCCAAGAGAGCAGATAAAAGCGAATGATCTATTACTGGTCCAGGGTCGCGTCGAAGATATTCTAAAAGTGAAGGCTGAAGCCGGGATTGAGATTAAACCCGACTTTATATTGAACGATTCCCTTTTAGAGGATAAGGACACAGAACTCTTCGAAGCGGCGGTGCCACGGGCTTCAGACTTCGTCGGAAGGACACTGAAGCGCCTCGATTTGCGAAAGCTTCACGGGGTCGTTGTTTTAGCGATCAACCGTCATGGCGTGAATTTGCTTTCGAAGATCAGCAGAGTACGACTGAGATTCGGTGATGTGCTCTTAATACAGGGAAATCGTGCACAGGTTGAAAGACTTGCCGCCGAAGGTCACATACTGCTTTTGGAAGAGATTTCCGAGAAGCAGGCGCGACCGGAAAAAAAGCGATGGGCGCTACTCGCTTTTGTCATTTTTCTTTTCCTGTCACTTACCCACCTTGTTCCGTTGCCCATCGCCGTGTTGCTGGGGGTGATGATCCTGCTTGCCAGCCAGTCTCTGCGCATGTCGGAAGTTTATGAAATCATTGATTGGCGGTTGCTAATTCTGATTGCGTGCATGATGAGTTTTGGAGTGGCGATGGAAAAGACGCGCGCGGACCAATACCTGGCAGATTTGATTGTGAGGGGCACGGGCCAGTATGGTCCAACGGCAGTGCTGGCAGGCTTTTTCGTAATGACAGTTGCTCTGACGCAACCAATGTCAAACCAGGCCGCCGCGCTTGTGATGTTGCCAATATCAGTGAAGACTGCTCTCGCATTAGGATTAAACCCGAGAACGTTTGCAGTGACAGTTACCTACGCCGCTTCGTGCTCCTTTCTCACGCCACTGGAGCCAGCCTGCGTGCTGGTTTACACACCGGGACGTTATCGCTTTTTAGACTTTGTGAAAGTGGGCTCGATTCTGACGGTCGCAGTATTCGCGATCGTCATTTTACTGGTGCCTGTTTTCTGGCCATTTCGGCCGTGAGACGCCTGCAGGAAGAATTCAACCCCGCAGGAGAACATATGTCAGTTTGGACCCGACCTAAGCAACGTTAGTACTGACGTCCGGGTTTCCGAGTCTTTAGACTTTGGTGATGTCGAAATCTGGTGCACAAAAAGATCTTTCAATCACACGCTTTGAACTCACGAAGCGAATAATGGCTGTGGCGGGAGTGGCAGCTTTCATGTTGTTGGGTTTGATGGTAATCAGGTCCAGCCCACGAACAGGATGGGCCTGTGTTGTGTTGTTCGGCGTGATGACGATCATTGGAGTGGTCGACCTCGTCAAGCTTCGAGATCACAAGGTTGTTAAGGGTAAGGGAACAAGGACAAATGTTAGAACATCTCTAATCTGGTCTGGAACGATCATGCTCTCCATTTTCTTTGGACTGCTCGAACGTCTCCTTTCCAGCCTCGCAACAGTTCGCATGCCAATTATCGGAATATGGCTGGCTACATTTGTTTCGACGCTGGCGTTCTATCCATTCCGCGGAAAACAAGCGGAAGACATTCCAACTTTTAAGATCTGGATCATCTATTGCGCACTAATGGGAGTTGCCAGTATCGGAATGTCGTATGTGTCCAGGTGGCTGGATTAAAAACATAGAGGTTTATTGCGCCCACCTGTCTACAAAAAGTTACAGGGACACACCTAAAGGCAACACCTCAACTCAAAACCCAACAAATTCTGCTTTGAATCGACGATATCTTTACGACGGCACGGCTTATGCTTAGTTGAAGCTCCTCATGAATGAGCGATACGTGGATGTTTATTCAAGGACCGCGTGTTGAAGAACCGCAAACCGATCCTCTGATTGTCACCTCAGACGATCCTCAACAGGGAAGGGAGTTACCTTTCATGAACAAGTTGATTAGGTTCCTGGCAGTTTCTTTCTTAACTATTTCACCTATCGCAAGCGCGCTCGGCCAGGAACTGGACATGGACTGTCGACCCATCACTCTGCCGCCGCAGTGTAGGGCCTTTGAATCCGAGATCGAAACGATAGAAGCTAGTTATGAAGGCCAGATAAGTGCTTTACGAGACGAGTTGGAAGGTGCTCCTGCCGCTCGGAGGGCTGCCATTATGGCGCAAATTAGAAGGATAACTAATATGCGCGCCAACGATCAGCGTTTGAAACAACTCAAGCTCGAGGTGGGTAGATGCCGGCGGCAATTCGATAGCATACCGCGACGGCCGCTCGAAGCGAACATTCTCGTCACCAATTTTGCCGGCAACGTGGCGACCAGTACAACCCACAACAGCGCACGCGGCCCATTTAACAATCCTCTCCTTCTGGGACTTCAGTTCAGTCGCAACCGCTGCGTCGTCACAATGACGAGTTTTCCGGCAATTACCTTTGAGGCGCCGACCCCAATTGGCCCTATTGCTGTCACCGTCTCAAAAGTCGGCGGCGGTACCGGAAACTTCTTTCCGGTGACCGGTCAATTCACGATGCCCCTCAATTTCTTCTTTAATTACGACACCGTCTTAACCGGAGACGATAGTGCCGCTACAACGCTGACGACTGGAAATACTATCTCCCAACGAGGTACGTTCAACCTCACTGGAGTAAGATTCACCAGCACGAATAATGCGCCGATCGACCAATGTGGCAGCACTGTCGCTGGCACGACGATCACGTGCTCGGTCACGCTGGTGGGCACAACGATCTTTCAGAACGGCTTTCTCGGCGGCAATGAGGGGTCGTTTGTCGCAAGGGGAACTATTAGCGTTCCGCGACCGCCGCAGCCACAAGGGCCAACTCGGCAGGAATGCCTGGCGGAGTGCCAGCAGATTTTTCAGGACTGTGTATCCGGAGGGGGACTCGGAGCGCGTACGGTAGCTCAGTGCACGACCCGACGCACCCAGTGCCGCGCACGATGCCCAGTTCGATGATAGGTATTTCTTGTGACAGCTTCAGCACTGCTAAGAATCGACTTTGCCCTAAAAGTCGGAATCCGGTCGGCGCAGCGCCAACGGCGCGAAAATATGACAGCCAGGCGCAAGCGCGAAGCGCGTCGCCCCTGGTTACCGGGAATCAATTGAAGAGAGCACTGAAAGTGCGAAATATCATCGCGATATTACGCTCTTTCAGAGCTTCAAGGTCGTTTACGCGTGGATCCAGGGGCGACGCGCCTCGCTCTGCTCGGCGCTTGCCCCTGGCTATCATATTCCGCGCCTTTGGCGCTCCGCGGACTGATTTCCGACTTTTGAGGCAAGGCCATAAGAATCGAATAGACTTCTTCAAGATGGATTGTTGAGAGCATATCGTCATCGATGAAATCGGCTGATGAATAACTCGACACGCGGGCATACTTAAGCTATGAATGCCCGAATGAGGCGAGAGACAGACCAACGAGTCCCAGCTGCGGAACGCCCTTCTACCAAGCGGCGGGCACGGCTACACGAAGTCATTTTTGAATCGGATACTCGTGCCGGCCGAGCCTTCGACCTCACGCTGATCTGGCTGATTATTCTTAGCGTCGCAACAGTTGTTCTGGAAAGCGTCCGCGAGGTCAGAGAGCAATATGGCACTCTGCTTCACGCACTTGAATGGATCTTTACTCTATTATTCACGGTCGAATACGGTCTTCGACTATTGAGCGTCCGCCATCCCCTGCGTTATGCAACGAGTTTCTTCGGCGTTGTTGATTTACTCGCCATAGTTCCGACCTACCTTAGTCTCTTCGTACCAGGCAGTCAGTATCTCCTGGTGATTCGTATACTTCGTCTGCTCCGAGTGTTTCGCTTGCTGAAACTCTCCGAGTACGTTACGGAGGCCGATACACTTCGGCTTGCTCTTCGTGCGAGCAGCCGCAAAATCAGCGTCTTTATTTCAGCCGTAGTGCTGCTGGTTGTGATCATCGGCGCGGTGATGTACGTCATTGAAGGCGAAGCAAATGGTTTCACAAGTATTCCGAGAAGTATTTACTGGGCCATCGTAACTTTGACAACAGTGGGCTACGGTGATCTCTCGCCGCGCACGGCGTTGGGGCAAATGGTGGCGTCGATCGTCATGATCATCGGCTACGGCATCATTGCAGTTCCAACCGGCATCGTGTCCGTGGAACTCGCACAAGCTGTGCGACGAAAGGAAGTTACGGGACAGTCTTGTCCTTCGTGTGCAGCGGAGGGACATGACGCGGACGCGAACTGCTGCAAGTATTGCGGGGCACAGTTATGATCGAGAGAGTGCGAGGAGGCAGAGTCCACTGTTTGTTAGCCTGTTGAGCCAACACTACCTGGTACATAAGAAGCCATGATGATTTCGTTCAGCCGCTATCTTGCGCTTGTCCTCGGGCTGGTGACGCCTGTCGCTGAAACTATTCGACGCTGGAGTACATGGCGGGCCGACCCACCTGCCCTGTTTGACGATTATATTTTAGGAGCCTTTCTTCTTTACGGAGCTTGGCGTGTTGGTAAAGATGCTCGAACCGGTCAGCGCTTTTTGGCGGCTGGTTTTGCATTCATGTGTGGCATGGCTTACTACAGCTTTTTCGGTCAATTACAAAATCTAAGAACAGGTGTCCCCGATCCGGCGCCGATTTCGTCTACCTGGGTGGCAGTTATAAAGGGCACTGGGTTAGCGTTAGGAGTAGTGGGTCTAGTGCTCAGCCTAAGACGACTACCGGAGAGCAGGAATTGAAGATTAATAACTTTGGCGTCCCAAAGCATTCCGAGTTGGAACCGGATCATCTCTTGGCTAAGGGAAATGGAAACTCTGCGTCAACCGGCTCGGCTTGGGCTGTATTGTTGGGCCGATCTACCCGCCCCAACATACAGAGGCCTTACCACACGTGAACCTTATTTACTCCGTAATGGCCTTCAAGGCATCAACGATACCGTGGCCGTAGAAGTTATTGTACCCGCATCACCCTGACACCTCTGTGTGGGCACTACGAAGACGTCCATGGAGAGAGGAGGACGATGGAGCGAGCTGTGCCAATTCTGCCGGCTGATGATCTGCGCGTAGCCAAAGACTTTTACGCTGCGAAGCTCGGATTTCGTGTCGTGTTCGAGGCTTCGGATGACGGGAAGAGTGGTCTCCTCGGACTGGCGCGAGGCACTATTCAGATCACCTTGGATAGTCCAATGGATGGACATGGCCGGAACGCTTGCGTCTCGCTGGAAGTCGACGACGCAGACGCCTATTTCGAGGAGTGGAGCAAACAAGTGGATGTGCTTCGCCCTCCGAAGAATGAATCCTGGGGTGCGCGGACGTTCGATCTAGTGGACCCTTTCGGCAACACGATCTTCGTTATGGGGCCGACAACGTAGCATAAACATCTTTACTGAGCATTAGCGGTGACAGTGTCCAGAAGCACTTCTAGTCGATGTCGAAATCTGGAGCACAAAAAAATCTGTCAATCACACGCTTTGAACTCACGAAGCGAATATTGGTTGTAGCAGGACTGGCAGGTTGTATGTTGGTGTCTTTGGTGGCAACCAGATCCAGCCCAAGAACAGGATGGTTCGGTGTTCTTTTGTTTGGCGTGATGACGATCCTTGGAGCATACGATCTCGTCGAGCTTCGAAATCACAAGATTGTGAGCGGTAAGGGAACAAGGGCGAACGTTAGAACTCCGCTGATCTGGTCTGGAACGATCATGCTCTCCATTTTCTTTGGACTGTTCGAGCGTCTCCTTTCGAGCCTTGCGACAGTTCGCATGCCGGTTATCGGAATATGGCTGGCTACATTTGTTTCAACGCTGGCGTTCTATCCATTTCGCGGCGAACAAGCGCAAGACTTACCAACTTTTAAGCTCTGGGCCATCTATGGCGCACTAATGGGAGTTGCCAGCGTCGGAATTTCATATCTGTATAGGTGGTTGGATTAAGGCCCAAGAACTGAAGTAGTGAATGTTCTTTTCGATAGTTATTATCTCTGCCATAGTGAATTCGAACCGAAGCAAACACGAACCCGTGCCTGCCAACTTCAGTAGGAACTTGCACGAGACTATTGCGTGGTGTATCCCACGCGTGAACATCAGTAACCCTAAATACTGCTTGCGTTCAGCGCAGTTGAGGCCCGATTACGAGTTTAGCTTGCGACCCGATGAGGACGTTGATCTCTGGGCCGATATTCAGATGATTAGTAATGTGATAGATTCACGCGCTCTATTATCCAGCGCCGGCAACGATTCATTTAGTGAATTAGACATCGATTTGGCTGGGGGGAGACTACTAATCCACTTTCTGGGCGAGTCGAACCATAACGGCGCAACTGCCGATATAACTTCGTATTATTTAGATAACAACGACACCCCGCCGTGGGACACGTGGGTCCAGGCATTCGTTCCCGAATCTTTGGCCCATCAGTCGCCTGATTCAGTGCCCAGTGAGTACGCTTTCTTGATTAGTTGGGTGCCTCCGGAGTTCCTCAAGGTAGTGGACGAAGCGACAGAAGCCGAATGTGTAGGAATGCTGATGTGGGCCGATGCACCGCGTACGTGGGAGATGCCGCCACATTTTGCTGATAGCATTCCCCTGTGGTTGCAGCAGTTGTAGTGATTGTGTCCAAGGCATGACTTTATGAAATACATGCGAATCCAGGATCGACATTAACAACGCGAAGAGCCAGAGCACTGTGATCAAAGCAGGAAGCGAATATGTGGAGAAGGATCAACCGTCGTCGGGCAATAGCAACGCGAAACCGTGATCTAGAACAATTCGGAGGCCGCAACAAGATGAAGTGCACAGCATGTGGAAGTTCATCGCTCGTCGAGGGCACAGTTATCGATGGCGGCGACGGATCAACGTTTGGGTTTTACCCGAAGGACATGCCGGCTCTTAAACGTATTTTTGGTATTGGGAGCAGAGCAGTTCAAGCGTATGGATGCGTCCGTTGTCGAAACTTACAATTCACCGTTGAGTTTAGCGATCGCGATTTAGAGCGTTATCAGGAGTTTGAAGGTGAGCAGCCAGGTGTGTTGGAAAGAATAAACTCAAATCCAAAACCAATCTGATAAGTCCCAAGGTAACTAAGCAACCCGATCTGCACGTAAAGTGCCGACTGGTAATCTCTCCATCCCAGCGGCATGGGCCTCGATCGTACCGTCAAGCATATCTGCGGTTGCAGATGAAAAGACCACCTCATAATTTGCAAACTTTGTGGGATATTTAAAGTCTCCCAACTCATGGCGAATGCGTGATGTGAGATGACATGATTTCAATTCGTAGCGAAAGAACGGTGGCGCCTTCGACCACCTTTTCTCAACTTGAATGGTTCGGAATTCTACGCAGAGTTCGGCCAAAACATCCGACCCATCTCTCAAATGCCATACCCCGAGACCCCAGTATTGATTTCGCTTTGATCCAGAACCGTACGAAAGGGCGATCTCTCCATGTGAATTGGCATCGGGGCACTTTGAACCGACTAAGTGAGATTCGGCCCATTCCGGAGTCCATCTTATTTGCGCGCTCCACCGACCGCTAAACTTGGACCTTTCTTTTGTCGAAACATACAAGCCCGTCAATAATGCGGTGATGACGGCCCAAATAGCGTTAACCAAAACTCCCAGGATGAGGTCATGCCACGTGTTGTTCGCTTCTATCATTTCCAAACCTCCTTGAGGTCAAGGTTTGACTAACTGTGAATGGCGCGCTTCTGGAACTAAATACCATCTCAAAACGGCCCTTTAAAAACTGATTTATGGAATCCAGGGAAAAGTGCTAATTGTTTAGAAATGATTCTAAATTCAGGCCTTCGAGGTGCTTAATGGGATGCTCCTTTGAGGAATGAGGTAAAGCGAGCCGAGTATTGACTAGTCTTGACTGTTAGTCAATCTTAATTCGAGCATTTGCGAACTCGCGTTTAGTGGCTAACGTTAGTGGATGAATAAGGCTGCCCTAAAGTCGGAATCCGGTCGGCGCAGCGCCAACGGCGCGAAAATATGACAGCCAGGGGCAAGCGCGAGCGCGTCGCCCCTGGTTACCGGGAAGCAATTGAAGGGAGCACTGAAAGTGCGAAATATCATCGCGATATTACGCTCTTTCAGAGCTTCAAGGTCGTTTACGCGTGGATCCGGAGGCGACGCGCCTCGCTCTGCTCGGCGCTTGCCCCTGGCTATCAGATTCCGCGCCTATGGCGCTCCGCGGACTGATTTCCGACTTTTGAGGCAAGGTCGTTGAGCAAGCTAAACCGAATACTCTCACCATTCTCGAAGTAAGAGGGACAAAGTTTCCTCTTGTCCGAGGTAGCTGGTTAGTATCGGCAAAAAAGTAAGTTGAAGCGAAATTGATAGGACGTATTTCATCGCGTAATTCATACACATAGTCATCTAGATTTAGACGGAAAATAATCCGGTCGATACACTAACCTCATGGCGACTATCGCTCCAGTGTTGGGCACACTCTTAAAATGCGGAGCAAGTCACTTACGTGCCCGGAGATTAATCGCCCGCTAATGAACGCAGGCAAATCTGTCCATAACCAAATTGTTCTAAGATATGTTGCTGAATGAATGCCTTGGCGTTAACCCGTGCGAGAATGATCCGGCGAGGGCTGCGTGAATCGCGGTCGCATAATTGCCTGAACACGTCACAGATATGGTCACAAAGAAAAGACTAGAAGCCATCCCGGACATCTCGTCTCTAAAAAAGCTCAGCCAATCCTTGGCGATGTTGGATGCCATCATGTCGCCGGAATGGGATTACCGTTACTACTCATTTAATTCTAATTGGACCGCCGGAGAAATGATGGCGTCGATGAGAAACGGCAGCGGCGATGAATATTTTATTTTGTTCAATTCGCAGGGTGCCATCATGAAGGGGTTTGCACATGAGTCAGCGATGAGTCCATGGGCAAATGAGCCAGAACAAGTTTGGCGAGGAGTGCTTGACGAGGTGCCCAATGAATTCGCGGAGTTTTTGACGGAGCCCGCGTTTTCAATTACAGCGACAACGTTTTGCATCTGGCGAAGAAATACAGATGGGGCCTGGCAAACGGGACCGATCGACTACCCTAACGAAGAGGATCCGGATGGATCAGAGGATCTATTACTTGTTCTGGACGGCAATCCATCAACGTATCGGGAGTTTGCCGAGGAATACTATGAGTGTTCAATTGATTTGGAAGCAGTAAGTAGTATCTACCAACACCAGACCCTCACCGCCGAGACGATAAACGCATTGAATCCGGAAGTAGCGCTTGAAGGCTTGGCTTCAGATCTCGAGGAGATCGCCTATCCCAGTCGCGCGGTCGAACAATAACGGCCTTCGTACAATTTAAAGATAACAGGTTGATTGAACAGCCGTGGAGGAAGCACGAGTTTGCAGCCTTTCCTCAAGCTATTGCGGTAAGGACGTAAATGGTGTTGATTTGGTGATGCTTGATGCACTGCAATAGATCCCCCGCGGCTCAAACCAATAACATCCCTCGCGGATCAACGAACGACGTTAGCGTGCTGGTTCCATGCCCTGCGCCTTGATCACAGGAATCGCCGTAGGGCTGGTAAGGAATTGAGTCAACTGCCGCACTGCTTCTGGTTCCCTGGAGTTTGCACTCACGCCCGCAGTAAACATGACATACGACTGTATTTCTGCTGGCAGTGGGCCAGCGAGTTCGACACCCGGCGTGGTCAGGATTTGAGTAATTACCACCAGTCCGAGCTCGACGTCTCCTTTAGCAACAAGTTCAGAAACGATGTCGGATTCCGGTCGCGTGACCTTCGACTTGATTGCATCTGCAATTCCGAGTCGCTCAACCAGACCAGCTATATAGATACCGCTACCTACTCTTAAATAGGTGATCGACTTCGCCTCGAGCAAAGCGCGCTTGAATGCCTCAACCGAGCTGACATCTGGCTTGCGCGCACCCGCACGCACTCCGACGCCTATACCTGACCGCGCTATGTCCTTACGCGTTTCAGCTATGATTCTGCCAGCTTTGATCCATTCATCCACGCTAGCTGAACCACTGATAAAAACGTCAAACTGTTCACCCGCCAGCGCGCGGCGCGCAAACGCGGGAGGCAAATCGCTGGTGACCTTTAGCTTGTGGCCCGTCATTCTTTCGAATTCAGGTCCAATCTCAGCGAGCACAGTCGCGATCGCGCGCGCGGTCCAAACTTTGATTTCGGCAGCGCTCACGTTAACGGGTTGAACGAGAATAAAGATTGCGAGCGCTGTTGTAGAAATGATGCGATTCATTTTTTACCAACTTGTCTGAAGTCTATTATTCAAGCGTCGGGAATTTCATGTGCGACCAACTTGCTTGAGATTCTGCCGGTTATTTGCAAGGCAGCGTGATTCATACTTACTTGGGTGGAAGTTTGGCGTCCCAAACCATTTCCAAGTTGAAACCAGATTGTTGAATGGTTAATTCAAGGGAACTTCGCGGCATGGATAGCGCTTTACCGCACTTAACGGAATCAGGGGGAAACGCTTATTGGACTCTTCGCGGACTCGCGCTTTTTTCCAGCAGGCGCTACTCGTTCACTTCTCTAACAACGGATTTTAAGTGGCGTTTCGATCACCGGCCTTCGGTCTCAAGCTCTTTCGACCGCCCAACGCGTATGAAGTTTCAGCAACCCATGCCTTGATAAAGCACAACTTCACGGCTTCTTATCTTCTCGGTGTAGCTTCCGAGGCGCCGCTGATGCCCCAAGCTGCGAGAGGCATTGCGCTCGCTCCTCCACTGAAAGGCCCTGCTTCAGCTTGAACTGCGGCAGGCGAATTGCCACTGTGGACGCTGGATAGTATTGCAATAACTTCTGTGTAGCACCCTCGACTATTGTGACTTTTGCTTGCCTCTTCGGGTTATCGAGCATGAAGCCCCAAGTCACTATTTTCTGCCCGTCACGCAGCCCTGCTTTGTGAGCATTACTATCAGGCACGACACCCGATACAACGCGGGTCTTAGATGACTTTTCAAAATCAAAACCGATATCGAATGAACGAAATTCGATGTCTTCCACAGTTGCGCACGCGCCAAAGGAGTTGTCTGCGGGCACGAGTTCGCCGCGGTTCATATATTTCTCTATAGCGTTTGCTCCTTGTTCTTGCAGATACGGGCGCAAGGCATCTGCAATCCTCTTTTCCGAAAGCTTGATGCTGTCTGGTTTAGATGACCTGAGCAGGCTGCGCATCACGTCGTCCAGGGAATGCTTGCCGTTTGTCTTAGAGCGAATGGTGAAATCCAGGTGATTGGCCAGAAGATAGCCTTTTTTGTAAAAAAGTTGCTCCGCGTCAGAGTTGGTCCGGCGTTTTTGAACCATTTCGTCCACCGTGAGCGAGCGAACAGGCGAGGTGTAATAAGCTTCTATCCAGGAGTTATGGGCCGCCACGTATTCGTCGAGCGAGATTAATCCGGCGCGCAGTAGTACCAGGTAAGCGTAGTAGTCCGTGAATCCTTCGCCGAACCAGTACAAACGGTCGTTTTCATAGGCGCCGAGTCGCTGAGGGTTCCAGGCGTGAAAGATCTCGTGCGCGAACAGGAACTGGTCTTTGGACAGGGTGGTCAAATCCTTAGGCAGATAGAGAGAGAAACTATTAGTCCGTCCTTCCCCTCCGCGTACTCCTTCCTGTTCATCCAACGGTAACAATGCCACCAAATAGTAAGGAAAATCATATGAGTCCCAGAAATCGCGCTGGACTTGCACAACCTTTTGGACGAGGCTGTTAAACTCTTCATCAGGAAACCCCCACTTGCCTCTAGTGACGGCGTAAACAGCCCGCTTTTTTATTACAATTCGCTTAACTCGATAGTCGCCGGCGAGAAATGTGCTTTTGCGGAATTTCTCCAGGGTGGTCTTAACCTTCTGTCGCGGCTCGCTGGCACCGAAACTGTTGATGAGCACCCAACCGTTTGGAATGTTCTTCCAGTTAAGCGTTACACGTAGCGGAGTGGTTGTCGGCATATCCGGATAGACCCACAACGCCTCACCGATAACGTAGAAGTAAGATGAACGTAACACCGGGGAATGGTACACAGCGATCGTCAGTTTTGTAGCGGGCGGCTGGGTTACGACCTCATAAGTCAGCGAAACGCGCTGGTTCGGTCGGTGGTGCACAATTTTGACGTGTGGTTCCTTAGTATCCTCAACCTTTACGTCTTCTGAGAGCGACCGTATGTTTCTGATCGCGCGGTAAAGCTCAACTCCATGTGACCACTCTAAAGGCAATAAGAGCCGGGACTCCCCTGACGAATCTCCCTGAAAAGTTAAACCAACGAGCAGCCGGCAACTCTCCCCTTGGATAATTGGTTCGACAACGTAGGTGAGTTCACGGATCGGGAGTCGTTCTCTCACTGGTTGTGCCACAGTGTCCGTTCCAGGAAGCAGAACAACGTGAAGCAACACAGCGACGCCAAGCGCCGTAAGCAGACGACCTACATGATTGTTTCTAGGCATAACGTTATGTCCATTTTCATTTACGGCCTTCGTCAGCAACGCAACTTAAATGATATAAGCCGCGTTGGCGCCGTTATTCAAGTCACGACAAGCTGAAGCGTGTCGGACTTTGGCCCCGCGTGCTCACCATGAGACTTCTCGTCTCACAAAAGTCAAACAACGCACTACGAAAAACGGGAACTAAATCTTCGGATTCGTACAATTTAAAATAGGTACTCCACCTTATGGCGTCCGTGTGTAAACTAACGAATCAACGACTTCAACAGACGAGGATGTAGACCATGAATCTCAAAAACTACTCGCTAGCAGTTGCCGCACTTCTATTTTTCATCAACGGTGCGTGCGTCGCCCAATCAGCGTTGGCACAGTTGCCAGACACGCCCGCCGCAAAGCAGGCGAAGGGGTGGTTGGAAGTTTTCAACGCGGGAGATGTCGAGAAGCGCAGGGCCTTCCTCCAAACGAATTATCCGAGTCGTTTGGAACGCTTTGATCGCGAAACAGAAATGCGACGCGGGACTGGTGGTTTCGACGTCATGAAAGTCGCGGAGTCGACACCAACCAAAATCGTCCTGCTGGTCCAGGAACGCCTGGGCGAGCAGTTCGCGCAATTTACCGTTGAGGTCGAACCCGCGCCGCCACACGCTATTAAGCAATTTCAATTGCAAGTGCTCCCACGACCGGCGGAGTTTGCTATTCGTCACTTGAACGAAAATGAGTTGGTCACCTCATTGCGAAAGCGGTTGGATGAAGTAGTAGCCATTGATCTTTTTTCAGGTGCTGTCCTCGTCGCAAAAGATGGCAAGACTGTTTTTGCACAAGCGTATGGACTGGCAGATCGTGAGAAGAAAACGCCGAACACTTTGAAGACGCGCTTCCGCCTCGGATCGATGAACAAGATGTTCACCGCAGTCGCCACACTTCAACTTGTACAAAACGGAAAACTCGATCTGAAAGCACCCTTCGGCAATTATCTCACCGACTATCCTAATAAAGACGTTGCATCGAAAGTAACGATTGAACAGATGCTTTCGCACACCGGGGGCACGGGCGACATCTTTGGTCCGGAGTTCGCTAAGAATCGACTTGAGCTAAAGACCTTACAGGACTATGTGAAGCTCTACGGCAATCGCGGACCGCAGTTTGAACCGGGCAGTCGCTGGCAGTACAGCAACTACGGTTTTCTTTTGTTGGGTGTGATAGTTGAGAAAGTTAGTGGTCAGAGCTACTACGACTATGTTCGAGATCACATTTTCAAGCCAGCAGGAATGATGGCTACTGCTTCGGAGCCGGAAGACCAGGTGGTTGCTGATCGCAGCGTTGGTTACATGCGATCAGATGGCGCCGGTTGGCAGCGCAACACTGACACACTCCCCTATCGCGGGACTTCTGCGGGTGGCGGTTATTCGACGGTTGAGGACCTATTGAAGTTTGCGACGGCACTCCAAACAAACAAGCTACTCAAGCCGCAGTACACCGAGATGCTCACGACGGGGAAAGTCGAGACACCGAACGGCGGCAAGTATGCTTATGGATTTCAAGAGGCGACGGTTAATGGGACCCGATGCTTTGGCCATGGCGGTGGCGCGCCGGGGATGAATGGCGAGTTGAAGATCTGCCCCGGGCCAGGTTATGTGGTTGCTGTGTTGGCGAACCTGGATCCGCCGGCGGCGACTCGAGTTGCAAACTTCATTACTAATCGACTGCCAATCAAGTAGGCTTAGGCTGGCAGTCGTTGCGGACAGAATCACCGGGATATCTTGTAAGTGTTGAAAGTATTCGCGTCCCGCAATCGAAGGCCGTAATCAGTAAGCGTCTTGTCCAGATGATTTGATACCAATTGCATAGACCCGGTTCTCACGATAGAACCATATGTCTTCCGCGAAATATTGGGCCAACTCCATCTCTAAATCAGAAGGGAAATAACCAGGCAGGTTTGGATCGACAGGCTTATGGCCCCAGGTGACCTCTACACGGTCCACGTTAGCACGCCGGTCGCCCAGTCTTCCAGATGCGCGGCCGCTGCGTTTTCCGCAAAGTATCTGCCGGCAAACACGGGCACGCGCTCAATCTCAGTCCAGACGTGGTCTTCTAACAGAGTGTCTTGCACTCTAACTTGAGGACGGTAGCTGAAAATAATAAGCAGAGATTGTGAACTCATAAAGAGTGAGAGACTGACTTGATAGCACCTATCGCGACAACAACAGCACAAATCCAAAGCAGTGAAGCAGCACTGTTAAGCAAAAGGCGATTTGGAATGATCTTTTCTTCGTCTTGTGATGAAAAAATTGCTGAGCAACGAATGCACCGGGCCAGCCACCGAGTGCTCCTAACAAAATCAGTGTGCGCTCACCCGTTCTCCACTGATTCTGGCGTCAGCGGGGGCGGTTCCGCAGGCTCCTTTGAAGAGAACAATCGGCTGTCAGTTCGGAATTTCGGCGCGGGTGGCGTAGGGCGCGGGCGCTCTAGTGCTGACGTCTTACGCGTGGGCGACACGGTCGACTTTTGGCGAGTAGAGAGGTTTGAGCCGAATCGTTTACTTCGTCTCGTCGCTGAGATGAAACTGCCCGGTAGAGCTTGGTTGGAATTTGAGGTAACCGGCGACGACTCTGCTTCAACGATTCGGCAGACAGCGATTTTTGATCCAGTAGGATTATTTGGGCGATTGTATTGGTACGCGCTTTACCCCTTCCATCAATTAATATTCGGTGGCATGCTGCGACGGATCGTGGTGGCTGCATTGCACGAACCCAAAACAGCAACTTGACAGCACGCCCGCGGGACATACCACAACTTTGTTAATGCTCGATTTTTCCGAGGCCGGGGTTTACCGACGCCACAGTCGATGTGCCGCGCCCGAAGTGGACGGATCTGCCCGTGGTCGTCCGTGAAACTGAAGTCACGCCTGATTGTAGGGAATTACTTCGCCCTGGCGGCTAAAAGAATAAGGGCTTAAAATGAAAGTCGTCTTATAACAGTTCCGTCACGCCGGCTTTTCTTATTATTTTAATTCTCAATCAACTGACTCTGATTGCGCATCAACAAACGCAGGACCCGAATCTATCCTCTCATGCGCCTAACAGTGCAATTTCGTTAAGAAGACTCAAGCATTCGAAAGGAAAGATACTGATGAAAAAGGCTTCACTCAGTACTATCATCTCAGTACTCACCGTGCTTTTGTTTATGACTGTTAGCGCTGCCGCACAAGAAAGCGTGCCTCGATTTGAGATCGGGGGACAGTTCTCATTGCTGTCCCGTAAAAAGCCTACTCCCATTTTCTCCTCTCCTACCATCGTCCCTGATGATTTCGATCATGAAACCAGGGCGGGATTCGGAGGTAGGTTTTCATACAATCTCACTGACTATCTTGCTGTCGAGGCAGAAGGCAACTTCTTCCCCAAGAGTGGAGAAAATGACCTCTCTGGCCCAGAAGGTCATATCTATCAGGGGCAATTCGGGGTCAAGACAGGCAAACGATTCTCGAAAATTGGAATTTTCGCGAAAATTCGGCCGGGCTTCGTCGGTTTCAGCCGTGTCAGTCAGTTAACGGGTACAAGGACGATTACTTTCGGTAACCAACAGTTTACGGTCGGCGATTTCCGCATCGGTAAGGAAACTTATTTTTCTACCGATGTGGGGGGAGTATTGGAAGTTTATCTGTCCCGGAGAATTCTGACGCGCTTTGATATAGGGGACACGATAATTCGTTACGGAACGTTCCGTCGGGAAGGAATCAGTCTCTCAGGAGCAATACTTGAGCGCCCCGCAGAAACACGCCACAATTTACAATTTAGCGCGGGTATAGGATTCAGATTTTGAGCTATATCAATTTGCCCGCGCGGTCTATGGATAGGCAACCTACCCGGAGCAACAGAGAGTATGCGTCGCCGGGGAAGACTAGGATTAACTGGAATTCAAGAAAACTTTAGTGACGTGAGTTGGCAGCCATCAACAACGAAAGTCCTGCCCGATGAGTTTGGCGAAGTCATCGCTGGCCATAACGTCCCAATTTTCCATTCCTATGCCTCTTGGAATCGGTATGACGTAACTATGGATCGGCAGCTCTGCGAAATTGCTGATGTTTACAAAGATCAAATTTTCATCGGATCGATCGATACGGACCATGAGAAGAACTGGGAGAGATGCAAAGAGCTTCGAATCCTAAATCTGCCTGCAATAGTAACCTTCGTGAATGGTCGGCACTTTGAAACGGTCATTGGGCCTCTCTTCTAAAGAATCTTTGATTAGGCAAGTGCAGCAGTGGTTCAACGCAGCGCGGACATAAATGCAATCATGATGCTAGTAGCTTTCATTTTATGAATACCGAACGTGCGGAAATGGAAGAACAGCTAAAGAAACACTGTGTTTCGTTCCTTAGGAAACGGGGTTTCAAGGGCAGTTTTCCAGATTTGTACCGCGATATCAACGGCTTTGTCAGTTTGATCAATTTTCAGTTCTTCCGTTCTGGTGGCAGCTTTTGTGTAAATATCTCTTACGCGGATAAGACCAGAGAAAATGTTTACTTCAGGAAAGAGACTGAACCAAAGAAACTGAAGGTGTCTCAAACGACAGTTCGCGTTCGGCTCGGTTCGGGGAACCACTCTAAAGACAAGTGGTTTTCATTCGGAAAAACGAGTTATCGCGAGTTCCGTGGTGGGCCCTTGGCACCTTCCGAAATTGTTGATGAAATCAACCGTCTTATCGTAGCAGTCGCTATTCCATGGTGGGACGAGAAAGCTTGTGGAAGCTGAACGTCAATCACAACGAACTCAATACATTGTTGGCGTCCCAAAGCATTCTGAGTTGGAACCAAATCATTTCGTGGTTAAAGCAAATCGAAACTATGCGTCGAAACGCTGGTTGAGGGGGAGAAGACTTCGTAAACACGGTTTTCCTTGCAGTATCATTTCTCCCATTGTTGATTGGAACCAAAGTGCTACACACTGATCTTGGTTACATATTTTGACAAAGCCTTTCAAGTACCTAGTCACAGGTCTGTTCGTTAATTTCGTAATTCTCTTCATCGCCGGCTCATATTTGGTGGGGTCGATTGCGTTGAGCTACAACGGCCGATGTGGAGTCTTTTACTTCTTTGGCGGTCAGGGCCGGCCATGTCCTTTGCTGGAATATATGAAGGAGGAGTTGTCGTTTAACTTGATCGTAATCTTCTCCTTCTTATGGTGGTTGATTCTGCCTGCGTTTCTAGTAATTCCGAGTATCGGTTATTTGATAGGTCGTCTTCGAAAATAGTTTCAGGTCTAATTGGATAAAGCAGGCGGGCTGCGCCGAACAAACGTTTGAGTACAACCTGTTCGCTTTCGGGTTATTACCCAGGCATTTCGAAAGATTGGACCAAGTTACTGGCGTCCCGTACGGGAATCGAACCCGTGTCGCCGCCGTGAAAGAGAATTGATTTACAGGAATTCAAAGGAAACCTTCGGCATGGATTAGCACCTGTAAGGTGGTCTCAGGAACTCTAAAGACTTCTTATTGGACCCTTAATGGACGCGCCAATGCACGAATAAGCACTTAGGTAAAAGTTCACAAAACTCTCGCCGCGAGTTGCTCTTGCAGCCAGAGGTCCGAGGTGGTAGTGTGACGACATGATTGAATCATCACAGATCGAGAGGATGTCAGTGACCGAACGGCTGCAGGCGATGGACCAACTTTGGGACTCCCTCAATCGAAGCGGCGACGAGATACCTTCACCGGACTGGCATCAAAACGTTTTGGCTGACAGGAAAGCACGAGCCCAGAGTGGAGAAGCAAAGTTTCTGACTCTGGCAGAACTCAGATCCCGTCTACGAAGCTCTGAACGATGACTGTCGTAATACTCGAGGACGCGGCAGCGGACCTCGAGGCAGGTGCACAATTCTATGAATCGTGCGCGCCGGGAGTTGGCGATTACTTTCTCGACTCAATCCTCTCCGATCTTGACTCTCTAATTCTTTTTGCAGGTGTTCATCCCATCTATTTTGGATTCCATCGGATGCTGTCGAAGCGATTCCCATTCGGCATCTATTATGAGGTGGAAGACGACGTAGTCTACGTTTATGCCATTCTGGATCTGCGGCGCGATCCTCTCTGGATTCGGCAACGTTTGCAGGGCCGGCAGATAGACGAGCTTTAGTAAACGTCCGCCGCGGGCGCACGTGTTTGAGCCACTTTGCGTCAGTGACCTAAAATATCCACGTGAGTCCCACAGCCGTTGAAGCGTGGAGTCAGATCTATTTTCAGTGACTGAGAATTTCAGTAAATAATATGACTACATTCAAATTACAGCTTTCAGACTATTCCGTCGCCAGTATCGACGTTAAAGATCGAAAAATAATAACCAAAGAAGCAGGGCGCGCTTCAATACCGCGCTACTCGGTGTTGGCGACTTAACGTTACCAGCGACGGTCCACGGACACGATCGCCGCTATATTTGACCTGGAAGGGTTTACAAATTTCTGCAAACAGATTGAACCTCAGCTTTCTGTGCCATTGTTTCTGAGCGAGTCTCTCAATTGGCTTATGGAGCAAGTCAAGGACACAATCGGTAGAGAAGACTGTAGCGAAGGGATATAAGCTCTTTAGTCCATTACCGTTTTTTGTGAAGTTCATGGGATGGGATTCTTTTCTTATGGAACGCATCGACCATGAATGAAGTGAGCAGACGCAATGTTTTAGTGTCACTTCACGATGTCTGCAACCGATATAGGAATAGCTTCTTGCCACAAATCAGAAAAAAGGTTGTGGAACCGCCGACGCATTTACGATGTGGTATCGCGCGTGGCACTGTTTTTTCAGTGGGAAACGGAGAGGATTTTGTCGGATCGTGTATCAATATGGCGGCCAGAATTCAGAAGCTTCCCGGAACTAGATTCGCGTTCAACCGCCGTGGTTTCGATCTCGAGAGCGCAACCATGGCGAAATTCTTTAAGGAACAAGTTATTGTTAGATTGGTTTCGATTCGTGGAATCGGAGAAAACGAACTCATAGGAATTCGAAAATCCGAGTTCGATTCGATGCCTCCTGAAGATAAGAAGAGCTATCGAGAGCCATAGGCAATTTTAAGAATGGCGTCCCGTACGGGAATCGAACCCGTGTCGCCGCCGTGAAAGAGAAGCGATTTACAGGAATTCAAAGGAAACTTACGGCATGGATAGCACCGTAAGGTATTCTAAGGTACTCTTAGGGATCGTTATTGGACGCTTAATGGACGCGCGGTTAAGAAATCGAGTGGCTCCACGCAATCGAGCTCCTCGGCTGCAGGCCAAAATATTTAGGCGAGGCGGTTCAATAACCGAGACGCTGGCGCCACTTCTGGGGATCTTGTGAGCAGTGAAAAACAGAATAGATAGTAATGCTATTACCAGTCAGTTCGTAGAAAATCTCAAAGGGAAAGCGGCGAATAGGCGCAAGCCGAAACTCATCGATGCCGACGGGATACATCTCGGGATGACGCTGAATTCCTCAAACACAAGCCTCAATAGATCGAAGGAACTCCTCTCCCAAACCAGGGCTCTCGCCTTTCATACCAATCATAGGAAGCGGCCACATCATCGTCAGGATCCGATGTGAAAATAACGCTCTCAATCATGCTGCGTCCGTGCGTGATGCTTGACTTGCTCCCACGTGCGGCCCGATGAGGGATGCTCTAAAAACCGCTCCTTGCGACGGCGTAACTCATCGCGCTTCTCCTCCGAAACGGGTAGTTCTGCATCCTCTTGGACGAGGCTGTCCCAAAGGTCTTCAACAAGCTGAAGGCGTTCAGCGCGACTGAGCTTAAAAAGTGGCTCAAACTCTGTGTTCATAACTAATCAGAATAAAGGTCTTCACCGCGTCATTCAAGCAGGCGAGCGTAACGGTGCGTGTAACGTTGGATCTCGGATTCAGGTTGCTGAGCTTAGACAATGGACCCAAGATGATTTCTGTGACGCTGGCTGAGGGGGCTGAGTAACATAATGTGCTATTCGAGTTCCTTAACCTGGATGGCCGCTGCAAATAGCCAATCAATGTTGCAGCTGTGCTTTTAACATTTCTTTTAGCGCGAATACATCTTGCTGAGTGACCGGAACTGTTAGGTAGGCTCATAGCGAGGAGCTTAATTCCCGGGTGACTAACGCAAATCGTAAAGATACTGGCGTCCCGTACGGGAATCGAACCCGTGTCGCCGCCGTGAAAGTGAAGCGATTTGTTGTAATTCAAAGGAAACTTGCGGCATGGATAGCACGCTGAGGTCATTTGAAGGAACTCTAAGGACTTGTTATTGGACCCTTAATGGACGCGCGAATGAATCTTCAATGCTCAACCTTCTTCGCGAGTTGCGTCGGTTGTTAGCGAGTTGCGTCTTTCGGCCCAATGCTCGAGGTGATAGTGTGATGACATGATTGAATCATCAGAGATCGAGAGGATGTCAGTCATCGAACCGCTCCAAGTGATGGACCAGCTTTGGGATTCTCTTACTCGACGGAGCGACGAGTTAGCTTCACCGGACTGGCATCAGGACGTTTGGCTGACAGGAAAGCGCGAGCCCAGCGCAGAGAAGCAAAGTTTCTGACTCACAGCATTCCACGAAACTGATGAGGAAATATTGTTTTTAATCTGAATATCGATCACCGAACCTCGATCAATCGATTGTCGTCAATCAGGAGTTGAACGACAGAAGACCAACGCGGTTCCAGCCATTCGAGAAGGGCACGGTTCGTAGCGTTTCCGATTCGCAGCCAGACAATCACCGGCCCAACGGCTGTTCGTGCGGTCCGTTCGGCAAAGTCCTCGTCTTTTGTGACGATGATGGCATCGACGCCAAGTGCATGATTCCAGATCACGGAATCTTCGGCACCGGCCAGGTCGACGTCACTGACGTGTTGGGCCGAGTGTCCCTGGTCGGCCAGCCACCGAGCCAATCCGGGAGGCAGTTGAGCGTCTACCAGGAAATTCACTACGGGACCATGACCACCGCGTGATCGATCTGGGCGGCGGCGTATTCGAGAGACGCTCGAATATCATCAGGTTCAAGGTAAGGAAAATCAGCGAGTATCTCTTCCTCCGAAGCACCGCCGGCGAGCATGTCGAGAACGTCTTTGACGCGGATTCGCATCCCGCGAATGCACGGACGACCGCCACACTGACGCGGGTTCGAGGTGATCCGATTTAGCAATTCGGTGCTCATTGGTACGGATTTTAACACAGGTATAAAGACTTCGGCTGAGTGACTTAATAAAACAGGACATCGAAGCCCTTAGCGCATCGCGGCATTCTGAGGTAAGCGGATGCGACATCCAAGGGAGGATCTCAAAGGTTCCGCGACAATATACCCTTTGGTCCGCTGATGTTTGAGTTTTGGTTCGAGCGGAAAGTTTAAATTTAGCTCATTTGCTCGAATACGAGCTTCGGAAAAGTAACTTTCATTCCTCCCAAAAAGGGCAACGCTGGTTTGAGGATTTAAGATTTTTACAGGAGTCCCTGAAGCGAGCTCGACAGGTCACTGCCACTGATGGATCGGCTGGATTATTTGGACCGGACAAACAGGCCTGTGACTTTGCGAAGGATATCTTAAAGCAAATGCCTTGGCCCAAGGAAGTAACGATGGTTGTGGTCGAAGGGTACCCTTAAGTTCCCTCAGGTTACCGCCGCAGGACTGCGATAACACGCGAAGCGAAAACCAATATTCCTTAGGTTTTTGCATATGATAAGACAGCACGACCCCAGCTGCCTCCACTAAGAAGGTCCATTTAAGACAACGCTTGATTGGCTCAACTTAGCTAAATGTTAAAAATGCTTAAGGAACTTGGCGTCCCGTACGGGAATCGAACCCGTGTCGCCGCCGTGAAAGGGCGGTGTCCTAGGCCGCTAGACGAACGGGACGCAGATGGCGAGAGGGTTGAACGCTAGCGCAAGCGCGTTACGTTAGCGTATCGGATTTGAGCCTGTCAAACGAGCACGCCCGCTGGTCACACTTTTATCCACAGATTACACGGATACAGACTATAATGCCGGTCGCGGTTCTTGACCGTCCCCATTCCGCTTGAGCACCAGGAGAATTCCAATGTTGAGCCCCCGTTTAATAACTCTGTCTGCGGTCCTATTAATACTCACGAGTGGCAGCGTCGCGTTGGCGCAACACGAGGGGGGTGGCGTCACCGGTGGTGGGATCATTGGAGGAAGCACCGGTCGCCCCTCCACTAAGCCCGCAACTAAGCCCGCAACGAAACCGGCATCGACAACAAAACCTCCGGTCAAAAGACCAACGCCACCAGTCAAGCGGCCCATAGTTATAGCCTCTACAACCACTACCGCCGACACTTATTATCAGCAGGGCGAAACGCTCTATACCGCGAAAAAATATCGCGAGGCACTCGATCAATATTTAAAGGCCGTCGACATCAATCCGTCGATGAGTTCGGCGCTCTATCGCATCGGCTGGATCTATAACGATCTCGAAGATTACAACTCAGCAGTCGATCCGCTAAAGCGAGTTATTGCGGCACAACCCAATCACGCGGCCGCGAATTTCGAGTTGGGCTACACTTACAGAAAACTCGAACAATATGCCGACGCATTAAGGCAGTTCAACCAAACCGTAAATATCAAACCCGACTACGTCGCCGCTCACTACGAGATCGGTTGGATCCAAAACGAGCAAAAAAACTACAACGCAGCAATCACGAGTTTGCAGCGCGCGCTCTCATATCGTTCGAACTACCCCGAAGCACACAACGAAATCGGTTACGCACTCAGAAACCTCGGCCGTAATAGTGAAGCCATCCAGTCGTATCAGGAAGCGATTCGTCAAAAGCCCGACATGGGCCTCGCGCATCTCGGACTCGCCGACGTCTATTACTACAACACCAAGCAGTACGCGGAAGCGGCGAGAGCATACAAACAGGGTCTGACGTTGCGGCCCGGCAATGCGACCGCGCAGTACAACCTCGGCTGGTCTTTAAACGATCTCGAGCGCTATACAGAAGCCATCGACGAACTGCGCAAAGCGATCCAGTTGCGACCCAACTATCCCGAAGCACACAACGAACTCGGCTACGCACTACATCAACTGAGTCGATACGCCGAAGCGATCCAGCAATATATGATCGCCGTCCAGCAGAAGACGGATTACGCCTCAGCGCACTACAATCTCGGTATGTCGTTCATTGCGATGAACAATCGTAACGGCGCACTGCAGCAGTATCGGATTCTGCAGCGTATCGACAGCGCGCGCGCGACAAAACTTTTCAACAATATGAAGTAAGCATCCTAAAGACGCAGCCTCTCATCACAATTGCCGAATAATCAGTCTCCTCAGAGCGTCACCTTTTCACTGGTTTCGGTAACAAAGCAATAGAGGGCTCCCCGCGCCGGGCAAACTTGCTGTTTGCCGGCATCACCGTTTCGACTTCTTCTGTAAGCGAACTGACTTCGTACCCACCCGCTACCGCGAGGTGGTACTGACTATGTCCAAGTCGGACGCGTCGGGCGCTGGAAGTATGCTTACAGGTCCAACGAGGTTCTGCGATGAATATTGCTCACTCTACTGATAGACCATCCTATGAATATCGACCCACGATAATTGAGACTCCCCCACTGATCAGCCGGCTTGCAATCCAGATTGCCTTCTTCAGAGGAGAACTAAAACGAAGTTGGCCCGAGTTCAAAAGGGATCCGGTTGCGTGTACGAAAGCGATGACACGCGAGCTACTGCACGGGTTTCGTTCGTCTCCAAACGCGATACCATCAACATTCGCCGCAGTCGCTGCGCTAGCGTGCGTGATTGTTATGGTGATGCTGGTCGACAAGAGCACGCGCGGCACCGGCCCGGCTCTTATCGAAGAGAAGCCCGAAATAGTTTTCATGGACCTCAAAACTCCGCTTGACCCAAATAACAATTCGATTGGTCTTGATGGATCGGGACGAGTGGGTTTTAGTGACGGAACCGGCGAAGGTTCAGGGCCGGCACAGAGGCTCGCACAAGGTGGCGGTGGCGGAGGTAATCGCACTCCTTTGCCACCGCAATGGGGAAAGTTGCCGCCGCCCTCAAACATACAAGCAGCAATTCCAACTGCTCCTCCGATCCATACGCCGGCACTTCCGGTTGCGGGAATGGATATCGATCCGGCCCTTTGGAAAGATCTTAAGGCGCCTGTTTTTGGAGATCCGAGATCGATGTCGCAGGTGGAGTCCAAAGGTCCGGGCGAAGGTGAAGGAATTGGAACAAACAAGGGGACCGGGATCGGCGACGGATCCGGACCCGGTTATGGACCCGGCAAAGACGGTAATATTGGCGATGGCCACAGACAGCTTGGCTGTTGCGGTGGGGGTGGTGGTAATGGAGGCGGCGGAGAGGAGAACTGGTCAACCTATCAGACGACTCAAGTCGAACTAAGGGCCCGACTGTTATCGAAACCAGAGCCGCAGTACACCGAAGAGGCACGCAAGAATGCCGTCACTGGAACAGTTGTGCTGCGCGCGGTCTTTTCGAGTTCGGGCGAGGTGGTCCAAATACGTGCCCTCCGTACGCTTCCGTTTGGTTTGACGGAGCGAGCGATTGCGGCTGCGCGCCAGATCCAGTTTGTGCCGGCGGTGAAAGGCGGGCAGCCGGTATCGGTGGCGATGCAGCTTGAATACAACTTTAATTTGTATTGACGAGCCTTTTGCCACAGATTATACGGATGCAAGTTAGGACCCGGTTCACGTTCTAACCTCAACACATTCGGGAACAGGCACCGTTAATCGGGTTCTAAAACTGTCAAAAACTGCGCTTCGGAGGAAACCATGAAGATACAATTCCTTCCAAAATCGTTGCTGATACTCACTCTCGGGGCTCTCGCTGTGCCCGTCGTCTTACTCTTCTATCCGCAAACCACTGCATCTGCTCAGGGAGGCTTCACATCCGGCGCGCTCACGGTGGTCGATTCCTCGGGTAAAGCACAGGCGTTGTGTCCTTTGAAACACACTGACGTGAAGGCCGAGATCAGCGGTTTCATTTCTCGAGTCGTCGTGACGCAACAGTTTGAGAATCCTTTCAAAGAAAAGATCGAAGCAGTTTATACCTTTCCGCTCCCGCAAAATGCCGCCGTCGACGACATGACCATGACTGTCGGCGAGCGAACGATCCGCGGAAAAATCCTTCCTCGCGAAGAAGCACAGGCAGTTTACGACGCCGCAAAATCAAGCGGAAAAGTGGCGAGCCTGCTCGATCAGGAACGTCCGAATATTTTCACGCAGTCAGTGGCCAACATTCTTCCGGGCAATCAGATAAAGATCACGATCAGCTACGTCGAGACTTTGAGCTATGTTAACGGTGCGTACGAGTTTGTGTTTCCGATGGTTGTTGGACCACGTTACGTGCCTGGCACTCCAATAGGACGAACGCAAGGCAGCGGCTTTGCTCCCGACACGGATCGAGTTCCGGATGCGTCGCGCATCACTCCGACCTCGCCGCCGCCAGCGACGCGAAGCGGGCATGATATCTCGCTCGACGTGACACTTGATGCCGGCTTAATCCTCGACGACGTCAATTCGAAAACACACAACGTTGATATTCAACGTACGGATTCTCACAGCGCGCGCCTGCGTCTGCGCGAAGGCTCGACGATTCCCAACAAAGATTTTGTGCTTCGTTACGACGTCGCCGGCCGCGCTATTCAGGATGCATTGTTAACGCATCGTTCGGAGAAGGGAGGCTACTTCACCTTGATCCTTCAGCCACCCGATCGCGTGACGGCTGAAGACGTAAGGCCAAAGGAACTCGTGTTTGTGCTCGACACATCGGGCTCGATGCAGGGATTCCCGATCGAGAAGGCGAAGGAGACGATGAACCTAGCGCTCGACAGTCTCTACCCGTCTGACACATTCAACCTCATCACGTTTGCAGGCGACACGCACATACTTTTTCAAAAACCTGTGCCTGCGACGCGAGCGAATCTGAACAGGGCGCAGGCATTTCTCAACTCGCGTTCAGGTTCTGGTGGCACGGAGATGATGACGGCGATCAAGGCCGCGCTCGAAGACTCTGACGACCAGTCGCACATTCGCATCGTTTGCTTCATGACCGATGGTTATGTCGGTAACGACATGGAGATCATTTCGGAAGTTCAGAAGCATCCGAGTGCGCGCGTGTTTTCATTTGGAATTGGAAGTTCTGTGAATCGTTTCCTGCTCGACAAGATGGCGGAAGCGGGACGCGGCGAGGTCGAGTATGTGAACCTGGGCGACGATGGTTCCGCGGCCGCACGTCGTTTTCACGAACGTGTGCGCAATCCACTGCTCACGGATATCTCGATCGATTGGAGTGGCCTCCCGGTTGCTGATGTTTATCCACAACGAATTCCGGATCTCTTCAGCGCGAAGCCGCTGATTCTGACTGGAAGATTTACCTCTGCGGGACGCGGAACGATTCGTCTGAAGGGCAAGATGGCCGGCAGCGATTTCGTCCGCGAGATTCCGGTTGATTTGCCGGAGACGATGGCTTTGCACGATGTCCTGGCGCCACTCTGGGCGCGTGCGCGAGTCGACAACTTGATGAACGAAGATTTTGCAGGTGCACAGTCAGGCAACATGCGTGCTGATCTGAAAGACACAATCACGCAACTCGGCATTGAGTATCGATTGATGACGCAGTTTACTTCGTTCGTTGCGGTGGAGGAGATGGTTGTTACTGATGGTGGACAGCCGCGACGAATTGACGTGCCGGTTGAGGTTCCGCAAGGGATGAAGGATAGCGACGAAGTTAACGAATCTTCGATAATGGTATCTCGCAAGTTCGCATCGATCGCAGCAGCTTCAGCCGGAAAGAACAAAGTGATTGTGTCGCAAGGCGTAATTAGCGGCGGGATGTCGAACACAGGGACAGGCGGCGCAGGTGGAGGTGTAGGTTCTGGGCCGTCTCCTCCCCCGAATTTACCTCCTCGTATTGATTCCATTGCGGCATTGACAGATCAGAAGGACAGTCATCTGCGACAGAAACTACACCGGTCGTTACTCGCAGTAGTTCAAAAGCTGCAAAGAAAAGAGACGCTTTCGGCAGATGAAAGTGGATTTATTCGCAGTGGCAAAGCTGAAGTGCAAGTCTGGGTCACGGATAAGTCACCGGAGTCGCTGGCGAAATTAAAAGAGCTCGGCTTCGAAGTAGTGCTCGATTCCAAGACTTCGAACCTCATCATCGGCCGGCTTCCGGTTGAGAAGATTGAGACGCTGGTCCGACTGAGTTTCGTGAAGTACGTGTCGCCACAGGTTTCGAAGTGAGTATCTAAATAATCCTCACACGCTGTTTCAACGGTTTGCTCCTCAAAATGTGGTAACCAAGTAAACCGTTGAAACAACCCTGTCAGAGCTGTCCGATTGGCTGTGCCGAAAGTCAGGTCTTAGCCTGTAGGTTCCCAACTTTTGACGGCCAATTCTTTCCGGCGAATGAAACGATTTTGCGTTTTTGTTCATTAGAGTTGAAAGCATCGCTTCATTCTGAGAAAGTGAGTACCTCTTGGAATACACTCAAAGCCTCCCGGATCCAAAAGCTCAAGCTGAGGACGTCAAGGACGATCCCACCCTTACCCGTGTGCTCCTGTCGCACGTCTTGATTGAGGAGTACGAAGCTCTGGACCAGCCGCCAGTTCCGGAGTTCGAGGAACTCAAAAAGGAACGCAGTTATAACAAGCAGACAATTAAGAAGATTTACAAATTGATGAATGATGCGCAGCACCGGCACATTGCCGAACTGCGAGCGAAGTTCAGCAAGCAATTCACCCGCAATGAATCGCTCGTGAACAACGCGATCCTGTACGAGTCATCAGCGGGCGACGATCTGCGCGAAGTTCTCGGGCAGGAGTTCGATGATAACAACGGTCAGAAAAACCCGAATGGCCCGAACGCTGAAGATAGGGCGGCTTACATTGAGCGCAGGCTTACAGAAACTTATAACGCCAGCACGGGAAATAATCCTCCGAGAAACGTAGATCTCGCCGCAGCCAAGACGCTTCGATCGGCATTATGTCTCTCCGGAGGCGGCATTCGCAGCGCCACTTTCAATCTCGGAATCCTGCAGGGACTTGCTCGACATGGATTGCTGGACAGGTTTGATTACCTGTCGACAGTTTCAGGCGGCGGTTTTATCGGCGGTTGGGTGTCGGCATGGAAGTACCGCAGCGGATTGAAAAAAGTAGTTAACGAATTGCGAAAGCCTGCTGAACCACTTCTTCCGGATCCAAAGCCGGTTGAGCATCTCCGAATCTACAGCAATTATCTGAGTCCCCAACCAGGCTTACTCAGCGCGGATACGTGGACGCTTATCGCTACGCTGATACGCAATCTCCTGCTCAATTGGTTTGTTTTTGTTCCGGTGCTGCTCGCGTTTTTGCTGGTACCCAGAATGTGGGCCTCGATCGTTCTGCGTAGCGCCGGTAATCCGGTGAATGCAGTCGCCTCGTCCTGGTGGATCGGCGTCCTCGCCGCTATCGTAGCCCTTTCTTACATTGGACTAAATCTGCCGAGCTCGAACAGCTACACTGCAACATCATCAAAAGAGCGATTCAAGATCAGTGAGCGACCTTTCCTAATAGGGTGCCTGCTCTGGTTAGTAATCAGCGCGGCTGCCTTTTCGGTTTATCTATGGAACTGGCATGTATTAGGGTTTGATCCAATGTTGTGGCGGTCGTATGCACGGCTCGGAATTGCGATCGTTGCTTTCCCCTGGCTTCTTTGTGTGATTAAAGTTTTTTGGACCACTGAGAAAAGACAAAAACGAAAGCGGGTGTTCCCTGTAATTGCAGCGACGTTTCTCATTTTCCTGGTTCAATTGATTGTGGGGTATGTAGCGAGCGCTGTAGTCATTCTGCTCTTGCCGAACTTCTACGATCAGGGTCTGCTCTACTCAGTCTTTTCGGTTCCTCTCGTCCTGGTCCTAATGGGTTTTGAGGCTGTGCTCATTACCGGTTTTACCAGCCGGCTCAGCAACGATGATGACCAGGAATGGTGGGCACGTGCCGGCGCGTGGGTTTTGATTGTTGCCGTGATGTGGATTCTGGTCCATTCACTCGTGCTTTATGGCCCACTGCTGATTCTGAACCTCGAGACGACAATCGCGAAATTACTCGGTCAGGGTCGTTTAAGAAATCTCAATTGGTCTGACTGGGGGAAGATGGCTGCGACCGTGCTGGGCTTCCTATCGGGTGTGATCACTCTCTTCGGTGGCTTCAGCGCCAAGACTCCGGCCAATGCCAAAGAAGCTCAGAAAGCAGGGACGGGTGGCCTCTTGCTAGCCGTACTCACGCAAGTGCTCGCGCCGATTTTTCTTGCGTTCGTGATCATACTTCTCTCGCTCGGCACTGACTGGCTTCTGATTAGCCGGCCCTCTCAGTACTTCAATACTCTAGTTGTTGGAATGACACTGCCCTCCGCATTCTCGCCTTTATCGGACTGGCATTGTCTATTGATTACGTACACACCGTTTCGTCTGCTGGTGTTTCTATTTTTCATGTTGCTCCTACTTGGTGTGGTTCTCGGACGTTTGATTAGCACCAACGTATTCTCGCTCCAATACCTCTGGCGTAATCGAATAATTCGAGCATACCTCGGCGCGTCTCACACGGATCGACGACCCAATCCTTTTACTAACTTCGACAAGTACGACAATGTTCACATGCACCAGTTGTGGCCTCAACCCGTTACTAGTCGAACTGCAGAAACGGACGTGGATCCAACCCAGCCGAGTGTTCCTTTTACACGGAAACTCTTTCATGTTTTGAACCTGGCTCTGAACCTGACGGGCGGAGAAAAACTGCAATGGCAGGATCGTAAAGCAGAGTCGTTTACGGTGTCTCCGCTTCATGCCGGCAGTTACTGGCTTGGTTATCGACGCTCCAGTCATTACGGCGGGACGGACGGAATTACCCTCGGTGGTTCCGTCGCTGTTTCCGGCGCTTTCGTCAGCCCAAACATGGGATTCATGATGAGTTCGCCGGTAGTCCGCTTTCTGATGGCGCTTTTTAACGTGCGGTTCGGCTGGTGGTTGGGTAATCCTGGACCAGCCGGCGATCGAACAAATATCTTCGAACGCATACTCACTGGTCCAGCCAAGCTGTTGGGCTTTGAAGTGAAGCGTCCCTTTCGTCTCGACTCACCCCGACTATCTGTGATCCCGTTCTTGTCTGAAGCGACGGGCAGTATTGATGACACGTCGTCGTATGTTTACCTGTCTGACGGAGGTCACTTCGAGAACCTTGGTTTGTACGAGATGGTCTTGCGACGATGTCGTTTTATCGTCGTATGCGATGCGACCACCGATCCCGACTATTCGTTTGAATCGCTGGCGATGTCTATTCGGCAAATCCGTGTCGATCTTGGCGTGCCGATCGAGTTACAGGAGATGGCGGTGGGAGTGCCGTCGCAAAATCTGAAGAACAAATATTGTGCGATAGGTACCATTCGCTATTCGTGTGTCGATCGTGATCCGGATGATCCTGATCACGCAAATAAAACTGACGAAGATTTTGACGGCGTCCTTATCTTCATCAAGCCATCCTTGATTGGTCAGGAACCAAGAGACGTCATCAACTATTGGCAGAGCCGTTCGACTTTTCCACAGGAAGTTATCACTGACCAATGGTTTAGTGAGGCACAGTTTGAAAGCTATCGTGCCCTGGGTTCGCGCATCATCGACGCCATCTGTGGGAATGGTCCCAACCAGATAAACCTGGCCGCGTTCGCTGAGAGAGTACGCGACCACAATGCGCTGAATTTCCGCGCTTTCGACGACGAGATTGGTTTAGTGGGACTTCAGGAGGTGTTCAAGAAGAGCTTGCAGGATGCGCCTTTGACAACTTATCGCAGCAAGGTCCAGAGGTTCATGGAGGAGCTACTCCGCTAGACGTTCACATAATGTCCTAATCTGACTTCTTTGCGCCTTTCTTTGCGGCTTGGCGTGGAAAAATAACTTTCACGCAAAGGCGCGAAGGAAGACGCAAAGGCGCAAAGAAATCAGATTAGACACTACCGGCGTTTACCTTTTCTTGACAAGTTTCCGATCTCGCTCTACCGTGTGTCATCACTAATCAGATCTTTGGAATCTAAAGTAGAGGCGCGACCTCCAAGAGTAGGCAAACGCACAGGTGAAGGGGTTTTCGTTTGACTGAAAGGGGCTGGTCGCCGAAGTTCGTATTCGTTACCTTCCGACGAATGCGGGTTGGTTGCCGCGGCTAAATCCGCGGGACTGTCACCGATACACCGGTGGAGTGCTACGACGAAAATTTTCGATTCTCAAAAGGGTCGGTCGTGTTCACTCGCGACCGGCCTTTTTAATTGCATGGCTATCGTAATGAAATTTGGCGGGACGTCAGTTGCTGACGCCGCTGCGTTCGAAAACGTCGCACGGATCGTCGCGTCGGAACACGCAGCTGGGCCGGTGGTGGTTGTGTCTGCAATGAGTGGTGTGACGGATAGTTTACTCAATGCGACGGGAATCGCTGCGACAGACGCTGAGCGCGCCTTTGCTTCGCTTGAAAATGTTTTCAAACGACACGAGGCCGCTGCTCACGAGCTGCTTTCTGATCCGAGCCGAGAAGAATTTCTGAAAGAGTTACGAAACGCGGCCGATCAGATTTCTCAATTGCTCAAAGAGTTCGCACAGAAACCTGCCGAGCGCAAAGCACTGCAAGACGCTGTCGTTTCATTTGGTGAGACTCTCTCGAGCACTTTGCTGGCTGCGGTTTTGAATCAACGCGATATCGAGGCGCGGCAAGTTGATGCGCGGCGCTGCATCATCACAGATGACGAACATACTTGCGCGACCCCGCTGATGAGCGAATCCACGACGCACACGCAGAATGAGTTGCGCCCTGTTCTCGAAGCCGGAATCGTTCCCGTTCTCGGTGGATTTATCGGAGCCACAACGCAAGGAGCAACAACCACGCTCGGCCGCGGAGGTTCCGATTACACCGCAGCACTGATCGGCTCCTTGATCGGTGTGACTGAAATACAGATTTGGACCGACGTCACCGGGGTCTTAACTGCCGATCCACGCGTGGTTCCGCACGCACATACCGTTGGGCACCTGTCTTACGGTGAAGCCGCAGAACTTGCTTATTTCGGCGCAAAAGTTCTCCACCCGAAAACAATTCACCCGGCCATTGTGCATGCCATTCCCGTTCGTATTTGCAATTCGCGAATGCCTGAAGCGCAGGGGACCGTGGTGGGACCACTGACTGACACCACGCCGCGAACGATTAAGGCAATCGCGCACAAGACCGGTGTGACGGTCATTCAGATTTCTTCTCTACGGATGCTGGGCGCGTACGGTTTTCTGCGTGCACTTTTTGAAGTTTTTGACCGGCATCGCACGGTAGTAGACGTGGTCACGACGTCGGAAGTCAGCGTTTCACTTTCCTTAGACGAAGCGGGTGCGTTGCCTTCGATCGTTGAGGAACTGGAACAACTCGGTACTGTGAAAGTCGAAAAAAGACAGGCGATCATCTGTGTTGTAGGCGAAGGTTTGAGAGGAACTCCGGGTGTTGCTGCGCGCGCATTCAGTACGATCACCGACATTAATGTATCTTTGATCTCACAGGGCGCTTCGAGTATCAATTTCACTTTCGTGGTCGACGAAAAGCGAGTGCAGGAAGTGGTCACAAGACTGCACGAAGAATTTTTTGCGACAAAAAAGCACATCGAGTACAAAGCAGAAGCATGAATGTTTTTGAGTTGACGAGAGAGTTGATTGATATTCCGTCCGTCACCGGCGAAGAGCTGGTGGTGGGGCAGTATCTTTCGGATTATCTCGAGCAGTCCGGATATCGCGTGGAGAAACAGGAGATCGCGACCAATCGGTTCAATGTATTGGCGACTACCGATAAGTCGCCGCGCATTGTGTTCTCGACGCATATGGATACCGTGCCGCCGTTCATCGCGTCGAGTGAGGATGATGAGTACATCTATGGACGTGGATCGTGTGATGCGAAAGGCATCATCGCGGCGCAGATCTTTGCAGCGGAAGCTTTGCGTGGCAGTGGTGTGAATGACGTTGGATTGCTCTTCACTGTTGACGAAGAGCTCAGCAGTCTTGGTGCACAGGCAGCAAACAAGCACCCGGTGGCGCGTGAGTGTCAGTTCTTAATCAATGGCGAGCCGACTGATAGTCGTCTGGCAACGGGCACGAAGGGATCGGTGCGAGTGTTCATCACGGCCGAAGGACGCGCGGCACATTCTGCGTATCCGGAGGCCGGCGAGTCAGCGATCGAAAAGCTGCTTGATATCCTGCAGGATATTCGCAGTTGCGATTGGCCCGGAGACAGTTTCTTTGGTACGACGACGTGCAACATCGGAGTTCTCCTTGGCGGCACGCGACCCAACGTGATTCCCGATCATGCTCGCGCGGAATTGCAAATTCGGCTCGGGATCGATATAGAGCACGTCAAAAGAGTTCTGGAAGATGCAGTCGGGACGCGCGGGCAGCTCGAATACGCCTCAGCGCATAACCCGGTCCGGTTGTTTTCAGTTCCCGGGTTCGATGATTGTGTGGTGCGTTTCACGACAGACATTCCGTACTTATCGCAGTGGGGAAAGCCGTTGCTGCTTGGACCAGGATCGATTCTCGATGCGCACACGGAGCATGAAAAGATTTCGAAACGAGAGCTTGAAGAATCAATCGAGCTTTATGTGAGGCTGGCGAACAAGTTGGCCACGGATGAACACGGATGAAGATTGCGCTGATTGGATATGGAGTGATGGGGAAGTTGGTTGCCGCTGAGGCGCGTAAGGCGGGCGATGACGTTGGCGTTGTGTTTACGAGTAAGGATAAGGCGCTGGCCGAAAAACTCACCGGGCACGATGTCGCGGTTGATTTTTCGGTTGGTGATGCGGTTTTGAAAAATATTGAAGCGTGTGCACGCGCGAAGGTGGCTGTTGTTGAAGGCACGACTGGTTGGAAGCAGCATGAGTCTGAGGCGAGGCGGATCGTTGAAGAGTATTCGGGTGGGATGGTTTATGGCGCAAATTTTTCCATCGGCGTGAATGTTTTTTACCGGATCGTGAAACATGCGGCGTCGCTCTTTGCTGCGGTTGATGGGTATGCGCCATTCATTGAAGAGGCGCATCACAATCGCAAACGCGATGCGCCTTCCGGGACAGCTTTGAAGCTGCGCGACTTGATGTCGGAGCATCTCGGACCAGAGATTCCGACGTCATCGACTCGTGCAGGTTATATTCCAGGTACGCATCGAGTCGGTTTTGATTCTGAAGCAGATCAAGTGCTGTTGACTCACACTGCGCGCTCGCGACAGGGCTTCGCGAGCGGCGCACTACTTGCCGCCCATTGGATTTCTGGCCGAACGGGAGTGTTTGAGTTCGGGGAGGTTATTGATGGAATCATTGCCGATTGCCAATTGCCGATTGCCGATTCAGAAAAGCGGACCTAAGGCGCAGCAAAATCACAATTGGCAATTGGCAATCGACAATCGGCAATTTTGGGGAGGTCACCATGACATTACAACTCGACTGGCTTCGTGGATGTGCTACGGCTCTCGTTACGCCCTTTGCCGCCGATGGTGCGGTTGACGAAGTACGTTTGCGTGATTTGATCGAATATCAGATCGCGGGTGGAGTCCGAATACTCGTTCCGTGTGGTACCACGGGTGAAAGCGTCACGATGACTGAAGACGAAAATAGCTTCGTCATCCGGACCACTGTGGAGTTATCTCGCGGACGCGCAAAAGTGATTGCGGGAACGGGCAGCAATTCGACCGCAGTCACGATTCGACGTTCACAGGCTGCACGTGAGCTTGGCGTCGACGGCGTTCTAACAGTTGCTCCTTATTACAACAAGCCGACACAGGAAGGTTTGTACGCACACTTCCGCGCGATCGCTGACGCAGTCGATAGTTTGCCGGTCGTGATCTACAACGTTCCGGGACGTACGTCCTCGAACATTGCCGCAGAGACAACGCTGCGGCTTGCACGCGATGTGGAAAACATTGTCGCGGTTAAAGAAGCGTCGGGCAATCTTTCGCAGATCATGGAAATCCTGCGTGGCCGTCCTCATGGATTTAGTGTGATCTCCGGCGACGACTCGCTCACGTTGCCGTTGATTGCTCTCGGCGGCCAGGGTCTGATCTCCGTAGCTTCGAACGAAGCGCCAGGAATGATGTCTCAACTCAACGATCTTGCACTCGCAGGCAAGTGGGATGAAGCACGCGCACTGCATTATCGTCTGTTGCCGTTGATGGAAGGTAACTTCATTGAATCCAGCCCTGGTCCAGTTAAAGCGGCGATGGCGTTGATGGGATTGCTCGAAGAGAATCTTCGTCTGCCGCTTGTGCCGGTGCAGGAGAAGACGCGCAATCGGATGCGTGAAATCTTGAACGAACTCGGGTTACTGAAGGAAACGTCGCATGCTGTTGCGTGAACAGATCGGGGCGTTGGCGTCGCGTGAAAGCAGTGAGTTTTCGCGTGCAGACAGGAGTGTTTTCGAGGAGTTCAAGCAGGCGCTCAATCGAGGTGAAGTGCGTGCGGCTGAAAAGAGCGCGGATGGTAAGTGGCTCGTCAACGCGTGGGTGAAGCAGGGGTTGCTGCTCGGGTTTCGCATGGGTGTGATCGCCGATGTCTCCAGCGGCGAAAGTTTCAAATTCTTCGATAAAGATACTTATCCGACTCGTCCCACTAAGATCGAAGACAACGTTCGGATCGTTCCCGGTGGTTCGACTATAAGAGATGGGGCTTACATCGCGTCGGGTGTGGTTTGTATGCCGCCGATGTTTGTGAATGCCGGCGCGTACGTGGACCAGGGGACAATGATTGACAGTCACGCGCTTGTCGGGTCGTGTGCACAGATTGGCAAACGCGTTCACATCTCTGCGGCCGCGCAGATTGGTGGAGTGCTCGAGCCCGTCGGTGCGGTGCCCGTGATTATTGAAGATGACGTGCTTGTCGGTGGTAATTGCGGAGTTTATGAAGGAGCGATCGTGCGCGAGCGCGCGGTGCTGGCGTCGGGGACGATTCTGACGGGTTCGACTCCGGTTTACGATCTTGTGCGCGGTGAGATTTATCAACGAACCGCGGGTGGTCCGCTCGAGGTTCCTGCGGGCGCTGTTGTTGTTCCCGGTTCGCGCGCGGTGACCACCGAGCGTGGACGCGCCTGGGGCCTCTCGCTCTATGCGGCAATCATCGTGAAATACCGCGACGAAAAGACCGACACCGCCGTGCGCCTCGAAGACTACCTACGTTGATCGAACGTACTGTAGGGGCGGCCCTCCGTGGCCGCCCCTGCGTTTGCATCTTGACGGTTCATTTCCACGCAGGGGCGGCCACGGAGGGCCGCCCCTACAGTACGTTCTATGAAGTTCAAACCACCGAAACGTTTGCAGGGGATTGAGAAGAGTGTTATCCGCCAGGTGTTCGACCGCGCGCTGCCTGGCAGCATTAATCTCGGTTTGGGTGAGCCTGATTTGCCCACGCCCGATCTCATTCGCAAAGCGGCAGTCAGAGCGATCGTCGAGGAACAGAACGGTTACACCTCGCACGCGGGACTGCCTGCCCTGCGAGAGAAGGTCACGAGTGAATATCCGTATCTCGAAGGCAGGCCGGAGCGGGTTGTTATCACTGCGGGTTCGCAGGAGGCGCTGTATCTCGCGTTGCTTGCACTTGTTGACGAAGGCGATGAAGTGCTGCTTCCCAATCCCGGCTTTGTTGCATATCCGACAATTGTTCGGATGGCTGGAGGAACCTCGTCATTTTATCGCCTGCCACGTGAAACGGGTTTCGCTTTCGATCGCGATGAGTTTCGACGCGCGCTGACGCCGCGAACGAAGGTCGTCGTCTGTATTAGTCCATCGAATCCGACGGGGCGTGTTTTGACGAACGATGATCTGGCAAGCATCGCCGATGCCGTACGTGACCATGGTGCCTACCTGATCAGCGACGAGATCTATCGAGAACTTTACTACACGGCTGAACGACCGGAGACGTTGTCAAACTTTCACGACCGCACGATCGTGATCAGCGGACTCTCGAAATCCATGAGTATGACTGGCTGGCGACTAGGTTGGTTATGTGGTGAAGAAGCAGTGGTCCAGGCTGCGCTTGTGCTTCATGGTTACGTGACAACGTGCGCGTCTGCTGTATCGCAAAAAGCGTCATTGGTAGCATGGACCGATGAAGCCGAAGCCGCGCGTGCAGGCTTTCGTGAGACGTTTCGTGCGCGGCGCGATCATCTCCTGCACCTGATTGAATCTGAGCTCGGATTTCGAGCCGTGACGCCTGACGGCGCGTTCTACACGATGCTTGACGTCAGTAAATATGGACCATCGATGAAAGTTGCCGAAGCATTGCTCGGTGAAAAAGTAATCACGGTTCCGGGTGCGGCGTTCGGCAGCGAAAGCGAAGGTTCCCTGCGCGTCTCGTTTTGCGCGGATCATGAGACTTTGGAAGAAGGCGTGCAGAGAATCAAAAGAGGATTGCAAAACTTATGAGCAGGAAGTTTCGAGTCGGAATACTTGGCGCGACGGGGATGGTGGGCCAGCGGTTTATTCAACTGCTTGAGAATCATCCGCAGTTTGAAGTCACCGCTGTAGCAGCGTCTGATCGTTCGCAGGGAAAAGCGTACGGTGACGCGTGTTCGTGGCGTTTGCAGGGTGAGATGCCGGAGAGCGTTCGTTCGTTACAGGTGCAAGCACCGGCGCCGCCGCTCGAGTGCGACCTCGTATTCTCATCGCTACCGGGCGACATCGCGCGTGAGACGGAAGGCAGTTTTGCTGCGGCCGGTTATCCGGTGATCAGCAATTCATCAGCGTTTCGCATGGATGAAGATGTCCCGTTGCTGATTCCCGAAGTCAATCACGAGCATCTCGAACAGCTGCGACGACAGAAGGAGCATTATCCATCGGGCGGATACATCGTTACGAATCCTAATTGCTCGACGATCATGCTGGCTCTTGCGCTCGCGCCTTTGAACGCGGCGTTTGGTGTCTCTGCGGTGGTCGCGACGACGTTGCAGGCGCTTTCCGGAGCCGGGTATCCGGGCGTTGCTTCACTCGACATTCTCGATAACGTTCTACCGCACATCGGCGGTGAGGAAGAGAAGATCGAAACGGAGACGACGAAGATACTGGGACGCTGTGTAGATGCGCGAATTGAAACGGCGCCGATGGCCGTGAGCGCGCAGTGTCATCGCGTCAATGTTGCTGACGGTCATATGGCGGCGGTGCGTGTGAAACTGTCGCGTCCGGCCGAACTGCGTCAGCTACGAGATGCGTTTGAGTCATTTAAGTCGTTGCCGCAGGAGCTTGGGTTATATTCGGCGCCGCGTTTGCCGATTGTTGTTCGTGACGAAGTGGATCGTCCGCAACCAAAGTTAGATCGCGATGCGGGGAATGGGATGACGATCACGATTGGACGGCTCAACCCGGATACAGTGCTTGATTACCGGTTTGTGGTCTTGAGTCACAATACGATTCGTGGTGCGGCGGGGGCGGCCATACTCAATGCTGAGTTGTTGATTGCGTTGGGACATTTAACAGGATGAACAAGATTTTTTCAGGATGAACATGATCAGACTTCCAAAAGTTCTCGCAGTTTTACTTGTTCTTAGTTTTTCCGCCGCAGCACAGTCACAACAAACACTCGACGATCAGGTGAAGCCGATCGTTGCGTCGTTCAAGGGCAAGGTCAGTCTCTTTGCCAAGAACCTCGACACTGGTGAAACGTACGCGCTGAACCCGGATGAGCGCGTGCGCACGGCGAGCACGATCAAGATTGCCGTCATGATTGAGGCCTTTGCGCGTGTGAATGAAGGCAAGGCAAAGTGGATTGACGAAGTCGTCCTCACGAAAGAGAAGAAAGTTTCCGGATCAGGAATCCTTAGTGAACTTTCAGACGGGTTGCGTCTGACGCTGCGTGACGCCGTCAATCTCATGATGATTCTGAGCGACAACACCGCCACGAATCTCGTGCTCGACGTGTTGACTACCGATGCCGTGAACGCGCGCATGGAATCACTCGGCATCAAACAGATCAAGATCATGCGCAAGGTCGCCAGCGGTGGCGAAAGCGTGGCCGGCAAAGATCCGGAAAACAAGAAATACGGACTCGGCATGGCCACGCCCCGTGAGATGGTGCTCGTGCTGGAGAAACTCGAGCGCGGCGAGATCATTAGTCCGGCAATCTCAAAAGAGATGATCGATCTGATGAAGCGCGAGCAGGGACGCAACGCGATTGGACGTTCGCTTTGGAATGTTCCGATGGCGAGCAAGTATGGCGCGCTCGATCGTCTGCGCAGCGCAGTCGCGATTCTCTACACTCCGAAAGGGAAAATCGCGATGGCGATTTCCTGCGACGACATGCCCGAAACGATGTGGTCGGTCTACAATCCTGCCTATTTATTGATGTCGCGGCTGTCCGAAATCATCGCTGCCGGATTAGGTAAGAAGTAAACCTCCTCCGAAAAACTAGACATTGCCTCAAAAATTTGGATAGAATCCAGCACTTTCAACGCATTCATCCGGACAATTCGTGTCTTCTTTTTCCAACTCGTATGACTAGTTCTTCGATGGAGGATTCAATGAACACACTCAGGTTCTCTCTTCAAAGAGTGTTCGTTGTCATCAGCGCGCTCGTCCTGGTGCTGATGACTGCGAGCATTGCATGTGCCCAAAGCGGCTCGTCGTCAGTGCGCGGAATTGTGACTGATTCGCAGGGACGTGCGGTCCAGGGCGCTAAAGTTACGCTTACGGATGCGCAGAAAAATTTTGAACGCACCCAAAACACTAACGGCGACGGTGCCTATATCTTCACGGCCGTTCCGCCGGGAACTTATCGGCTCGATGTAGAAGCAACCGGCTTTAAAAAGGCATCACTGTCAGAGCTTCAACTTTTGATCGATACGCCTGGCACCCAGGACGTTCAGTTGGAAGTTGGTAACGTTGCCGAAACCGTCAGCATCGTCGCCGGCGCGGACGCCCCCATCAATAGTACTGACGCGACGATCGGCAACACGTTCGAATCGCGTCGTATCATTGAACTACCACTTAATGCCAATAACGTCGTCGGATTGCTTTCACTGCAACCGGGCGTAACGCGCGCCGGTTACGTTAACGGTGGTCGAGCCGATCAATCGAACATCACGCTCGATGGCGTTGACGTGAATGAACAACAGAGTGGTTTGGATATCGTTACCGCCCAGGCGTTCTCGAGCGTACTGCGCGTGCTGCGCGATTCGACGCAGGAGTTTCGCGTAACTACGACGAATCCAAATGCCGACACCGGTCGCTCTTCAGGTGCGCAGGTCTCGCTGGCCACCAAGTCAGGCTCCAACGATTGGCACGGCTCACTGTTTTACTTTCATCGAAACACGATAACGACCGCCAACGACTACTTTAATAACGCTTCAGGACGCTTTACCCCAACTGATCCATTGGTTCTTTCCGGGGCTGCGAAGGTCGGCGATGAACGAGTGCCACGACCGCCACTACTCAGAAACTTCTTTGGCGGCTCAGTGGGTGGTCCCATCAAGCACGATCGGGCTTTTGTGTTCTTCGCCTATGAAGGGCTGCGCGAAGCGACTTCAAGTCCTGGCGTGCAGGTTGTGCCATTGCCTCACATTGCCCAGGGAATTATTCGATATAGACACACCAGCGCCAGTTTCAGCGATCCTTCGTGTCCAGCGGGTACTCCTCTCGGGCTCGTGTGTCTGACTCCGGCGCAAATCAACCAGGCTTACGTTAACGCGAATGGAATAACACCCGGCGTCAGCCAGCCGGCTCTGGACTTTCTCAAAGACATAGCGCGGCGTTTCCCGGCTAACGACACAATCACAGCCGGCGATGGGGTCAACACAGGCGGCTTTCGTTTTAACGCTTCTACGCCGACCACGCAGGACACTTATGTCCTCAAATTCGATTTCAACCTGACTAACAATCAAACCCTTTTTGTTCGTGGTAACTACCAGGACGACAACATCGGGCTCGCGCCAATTTTGCCTAATTTCCAGGCACCTGAGATCTGGTATCACCCGAAGGGCTTTGCGGCGGGTCACTCCTGGACCATTTCGAACAGCACAGTGAACCGCTTCACCTACGGTCTTACTCGCGCTGCATTCACGAGGCAAGGTGATCAAACTGGAAACCAACTTTCATTTCGCTTCATCTTTGCCCCTGCATTGACCTCATCGCTCACGCGCGTGACTCCTGTTCACAACTTTGTTGATGACGTGACCTTCGTGAAAGGCAATCACACGTTGCAGTTTGGCGGCAACCTTCGCTTGATAGAGAACACCAGGCGGTCGTTTGCAAGTGCATTCGACTCTTTGACGACCAACCCGTCGGGCTACGCAGCTTCGGCGGCTGTGCTGACTACCTCAGGCCCGGATGCCGGAGGCACAGCTATCTTCCCGAACGTTGCCGGTAATTCACTAACGCCGCTGCGCAACATTCTTTCCGCAGTTATTGGTCGTTTTTCTCAATACACTGCGAACTTCCTTTACGACCAGGACGGCAAGATACTGCCAACCGGCTCGTCTGCCGATCGCACTTTTGCCACTCAGGAGCTCGAACTTTACTGGCAGGATCAGTGGCGTGTTCGTAACAACCTGACGCTGACGTACGGCATACGCTGGGGCACTTCAACCCCCGTGTATGAAGTAAATGGTTTCCAGGTTCAGCCAACGACGAGTTTGGGCGGATACTTCGAGAAGCGGAAGGAGAGCGCCTTCAATGGAGTTCCATTTAACGATCCAATTTCGCTCGATCTCTCCGGAAAAGCGAATGGCAAACCGGGTTTCTATAAACAGGATTGGAACAACTTTGCTCCTGTCTTTGCGGTCGCATGGCAGCCTGAGCTCCCGGATAACTTCTGGGGCAAGCTGATCGGACGCGAAGGCAAAGCAGTATTTCGTGCCGGCTTCCGCACGACCTACGATCGCATCGGAAGTGCATTGACGGTCAACTTCGATCTCAGTAATCAGCTTGGTTTCGCGTCAGCACTGACGATTCCGGTAAATACTTACAACGTCAGCACGCGATTGGCGCCGGCCTTTACCGGCACGATACCCGACGTACGCACGTTGCAAGGCATAGCCGGAAACTTTAGCAACACGATTTCCTTCCCGTTAACCCAGCCGGCAAACGGCGCCGAGCGAATCGAGACTTCACTCGACGACACGATTACCACACCCATTAACTACAGTTACAACTTCTCCTATGCCCGCGAGCTGAACAGGGGACTATCGTTTGAACTGAGCTACGTTGGCCGGTTTGCGCGGAACCTGCTCGGGCAAAGAGATATCATGCACTTCAATAACTTGCGTGACCCAAAGTCGGGGCAGACTTTTTATGAAGCGATGCAAGCCCTGATCGACCTGCGCTACCTGGCCGTGCCGGTTACGTCGGTTGGGCCAATCCCGTTCTTCGAGAATGTGCTTCCCGGAATCGCGGGCACCTTCAACGTGCTTCAGGTTCCTCGGGCACTCACGGCCACGCAGAGTGCCTATCGTCGCATAGCGCTGCCATCTGTGGGCGGAACCAACGTCACTGACTACACCTTCCTGCAGTCAAACGCGCGTTGGGACGACAAGCCATTTTCGATCTTCAACAACACGTTCGTGAACCCACAGTATGCAGCACTCAATACGTGGTCCACGTTCGCTCTTTCCAATTACAACTCCGCGCAGGTAAGTGTTCGTCAGCGTTTGTCCGACGATGTTACGTTTGACTTCAACTATACTTTGTCGCATTCGCTGGACAATGCTTCCGGTCTTCAGAGTGCCGGTAATTTCTCAACGGCCTCGTTGATCTTCAACCCGTTGGATCCGATGTCGAACTACGCAAATTCTGATTTCGACATTCGTCACAACATAAATGCGAACTGGTTGGTAGGTTTGCCGTTCGGCCGTGGCAAGAAGTTTTTGAGCGACGCCGGCACGATTACCAACGGCATTTTGGGCGGCTGGGACATCACGGGAATTTTCCGTTGGAACTCCGGGCTGCCCGCTACGACGCGTGCTTTCGCGTTTCAGCGTTGGGCCACCAACTGGCAGATCTCGTCCGGCATGGTCGCAGTTCGGCCGATTGAAACACACTATGGAGATGTCAACGGCGCGCCGAACATGTTTGCCGATCCGACAGCCGTGGTTCAGAGCTTTCGTGATCCGAAGCCCGGCGAGGGCGGTGACCGGAATACTTTGCGCTATCCGGGTTACTTCACAGTCGACGCTGCTCTGCACAAGACATTCAAGATGCCCTTCGAAGGACACGCACTGACCTTCCGCTGGGAAGTCTTCAATCTCACAAACACACAAAGGTTAACCGGCTTTAACGGCTCAGGTGTTAGCACGGTTGATCCATTTATCGCCGGTGGAGCTCCGCCAATTGGATTCGGAAACTTCACCGGAACGCAGGCGCCACTTGGAGAAAGCAAGGCCGGACGGTTGATGCAGTTTGGTCTGCGTTATGTTTTCTAAGTTGATTTAAGTTTTAGTTTGACGGGAGCCGAGTTAATCCTCGGCTCCTTTTTTTAGCCACAAAAAAGCACAAGAAGCACAAGACTCACCTGATTACTCTTTGTGCCTTTTGTGCTTTTTTGTGGCCAATTTGAGTTAGGGTTTTCTATGTTCTGCTATGTAACGTTCCAGTCGTTTCCGATCGCGATAGTCCTGGCGTTTTGTCAGAAATTGTTCGTACTCACTGGCTGCGCGCTTTTTCAGCCCGACGGCATGGTACAGGGCGGCGAGAAGTAGGTGTGCGTCGGCCTTGCCATCCGGATCCAGCCGTAACGCCTCATTGAGATGAGGAACGCCTTTGGAGCCGAGCTTCAGTTTGAGATACGTCTCGCCAAGCAGGAAATGAGCGTCGGCGGAATCGGGACGGGCTTGAGTTGCGCGGCCAAGCGCATCGATAGATTCGGTGTATCTCTTTTGAGTTATCAGAAGACGCCCAAGATTTAGAAGCGCGAGTGCGAACGTTGGCTTCTCCTGAACTGCTCGGCGATACGCCTTCTCCGCTTCAGCTACGTCACCGCCCATGAGATGAGCTGTGCCTAACTCAGTCCACGCCTGAAAGTCCGCCGGATCCGTATTAATGATTTCGTTGAGTAGCGGAGTTGCTTCACGGTATCGACGCCGGTCGAGCAGTCGCTGCGCTTTTTCGAACAGCGATTTGTTCCGGCCGGCCCGGTCGTAAACATCCGCGGCCGAGATCGTCTGTGGTCTCGCCCGCTGGCGCTGCGGCACACGTTCCTTCCACTCAAGATGGATGTCCTGGCGGAAGTCAGTCTTGTAAGCTGCTTTTACAAAAACGCGGACACGCGCGACTTCCGAACCTTCCACTTCCACGACGACGTCGTAACGACCGTCTTGTAAATTGAGAAATCGATAACGACTATTGTTAACAACGGTCTGGCGCCCGAGCAACACGCCGCCCTCTGTATACAGGACGACGTCAAAGCTGAGCGACACGAACCCTCCGACCTTCGTTTCGTCAACCTTGAGATCTCCAAACAAGGTGTGGCCACCCTGACCTTGCACCGTACCTGCATGAATGATCAGGAGAACAGAGGCGAGCAGAAAATTCCAAATGACAAGAGAAGAACGCATTATGAAGGGCATTCTAACTAAAAGCGAAAGCGGGCTGAACGTTGAAAACGCCAGCCCGCTTGAGTTTGCCGACGTGAAGCGGCGTTGGCGATCCCGATACCTTAGAACGAATATCGGAAGCCAAACTGCATCACACGGCGGCTTCCCTGGATGGCAGTGAAGTTCGAGAAATTCGTCGGCGCCGATGTCGCCTGCGGAATGTCTACCAAACCATAGCCGTCGCGAGTACTCAGCACCGTACCCATGCGTTGCGTGTTAGTTACGTTGAATGCCTCGAAACGAAGTTGAAGGCTGTGACCCTCTTTAATTGTGAATGATTTTGAGAACCCCAGATCGAGCGTGAAGTATCCGGGCAGACGAAACACATTGCGATCTCCGGTTTCACCGGGTTTCGCGTTGCGGAAGCTCTGATACGCCTCATCCGGGTTGCAGCCGAAGAGCCGCGGTGGCTGGGTATCGCCTCGAGTCGGGCACGCCTCGACCGGACGAACGCGTGTCCCGTAGCTCTGTACGTTCCAGTTCGTGGCCCACTGGGCAGCGTCATACGGCGCGCCAATCGGATATCCCGAATTCCACCGCATGATGCTTGAAAGCTGCCAGTTGCCCAGCACTGCATTGGCCACCTTGTTATCGCCAAGCGACAACCAGCGACCACGGCCCATGGGAAGTTGCCACAGAGAGTTGAAGTTGATGATATGGCGGACATCGAAATCCGAGACCGCCCAACTATCGCGCTGTCGAAGCGGGTTAAGAATGAAGGCCCCGCCATAGCTGCCGCTGTTTTGCAGTCCCGAGGCATCGTCCATCGACTTCGAAAGCGTGTAATTGAAATCGAGACTCAGATCATCTCCGAGACGTTGCCGAACCGAGAGTGTGCCGCCGTGGTATTCGGAATTACCGACGGTGGAGAAGGACGACAGCGCCCCGTACTGGGGCTGGAAAAACAATGGGTTCAGCCCTTCACCGATCAGTGCGTTGATGTCGAGGTCCGATTGAACCGAAGTCCAGTCGTTGCCAAAGAAGAAGAACGCGTCGCCAAAGACCGTCTTCGTGGCGTTGTTGATATTGAAGTTGTTCCTGCGGGTCCCGCCCACGATGTTAGTCGCAAAATTCGGAACCGAGCCGAACATGTTCTCGAAGAACGGAATTACCGGAAGGTTGTTGAATGCTTGCAGGATCGCCGCGTTTGAAGACGACGCGTCAATTCCCTGCAACGCCAAATTGCGGCGATAGTCTTCGAGTATTCCTGCCGCCGTGTACCAATCCATACCCGATTTCGGATCTGTCAAATTATTCGGCATCATCACGTCCCGCGATATCAGCAGACCACGGCCGAGACGGCCGATGTACGATGCCTGGACCACCAACCCTTTTGGCAGTTCGCGTTCGAATGTCAAATTCCACATGTAGTTCGTGGGCGACTTGATTCGCTCATCCAGTCCTGTTTCGATTACCAGCGCCATGTCTGCCGGGCGTTCCCGTGGAAAGCTGAGTTGATCCTCAACCACCGGTGTCACGAGCGGGAAGGTGCGCACTGGTTGATCGTACCCGGTGAAGAGTGGGCAAGGGTTGCTTGATGTGTTACAGAAGCTGAACGGGCTATTGAGCGTAGTAAGAAACCCGAGCGAATTCAGCTGGTCGAATCGCGTGGCAAGTTGTTGTCCAAGGAAGTCGTTGGTCATCGCGAAGCCACCGCGAATGACCGACTTTCCGGCGTCGCCAAGGATGCTATGCATGAACCCATTTCTGAAGTTGGGTGACCATGCAATTCCAACACGTGGTTGGAAGTTATTCTTATCCAATGGATACATGGAAGATCTACCATTGGCCGAGCCGGACAGATCCATCAAGAGTGGTTCGAAATAGTTTTGGCCTTGCGCTGAAGCGTCGATGCGTCGTTGGAAATAGTCTGACAGCGCAATGTTGGGTTTAGTTTCGTAACCATTCGTTTCATAAATCGGGCGGCTGAGGCTGTAACGAAGACCGTACGTCAGAGTCAGCGTCGTTCCAATCTTCCAGATGTCCTGGCCATACCATTCGTATTCCTCAGTTGCGAACTCGCGCTCTGTCGGTGTGCCTGCCGGTTGCAGGTTACCTTCCTTGTCGTAAGTCAGCCTGGCATTCCAACTCGTAAGGCGTCCGAGCAAGGCAGCGGAGGCATTCTGAATAACGGATGTTTGGCTGGTTGGTGCAGCGTTTGGCGTGTTAGCGAAGAAGTTCCTGATTGGATTCGACGTCAATGAGCCTGCTACGTAGCCGGAGGGATTTGTATATGCTGTATCAAACGCGCCGGCAAAGCTGGTTCGTTTGTTGCGCACAATGCGGAAGTTTCCACCCATTTGCAAGGTGTGGTTGTCGAGCACCCAGGAGAAATCGTCCGTAAAATTATGCACGGGCGTCACGCGTTTCAAAGTGCGTGAATCGAGCACTGGGAAAAACACGAAACGGAAAAAGATCTCATTTTTCGATGCGTCGCCGAGTTGCGTAAATGCCTCTCGCGTTAAGCCGTAGCGGAAGTTATTTACAAACCGGTTGCTGATGGTCCACGTGTGACCGGCAGCGATGCCCCACGGATGAGACCACGTGTCAGGCCGCGGTGTGTCTGGAAAAGCCGGAACGCCCGCGATCGTATCGTGATTGACGCTGAAGCGAGCGAATATCTGTTGCTTGGAAGTAAGGTTATGGTCGAGTCGAGCGACGTGTGAATTGAAGTTGCTGGGCAGGTAAGCGTTGAATCGGTAACCGGCAGTGTTGAGCAACACCAACTGCCCGCTACTATTAAAGAAGCTATCGCCGGTAGTACCGAAGTCGTTAGCTCTGTATTTATTAGCGGCGGCTGCCAGCGCTGAGACGGCTGCCGGATTGACGCCGCCTAAAGCGGCAAACTCTGTTGCGAAGTTCGCAGTCGTAAACGTCGTCACTCCTCCGGAGACGTTTGCGAACCGCAGTTGGCCCTGACCCAACGTCGGCAGAGGCACGCGCTGAAGCACACTTTGCTGACTACGATCGGTGCGCCCTTCGTAGCTATAGAAGAAGAAGGTGCGGTCACGAACAATCGGTCCGCCGAAAGCACCACCGAAACTGTTTCGGATTAGAGCCGGGCGGGGAACCTTTTCCTCACCAACTCTCGCTTGACCAAACGCTACCTGTGGATCATTTGGTCCGTAACTTCCAGCACGGTTATTGAAGAAGTCGTTCGCGGCGAGGACCGTCGGACGGTGGAACCAGAAAAGCGCTCCGTGATATTCGTTGGTGCCGCCTTTCGTGATCAGAGAAACCTGCGCACCCGATGAACGGCCGAACTGTGCGTTCGGATTTGCCGTCACCACGCGGAACTCGTCAATTGCTTCGGCGTTCAAACGCAGCACGGTACTGGTTGACGGGCTGAGGCTGGCAGCGTCGTTACTGCTGGTGCTGCCGATCTGGTTTGACTGCTGTTCATTGATGTCAACACCGTCGAGCGTCACATTCGCCTGGTCAGCGCGCGAGCCGGTTACGGCTCCTTCGCGGGTAACGCCGGGCTGAAGCGTCAACAATGAAGCTACGTTTCGCGCTTCGAGGGGAAGTTCTCCAATCTGCCTGGTTACAAAGTTATTTCCCAACGACGCATCCTGAGTGTTTAGCAACACCTCATTTGCACTCGCGGCGACTGTTACTGATTCAGTAACAGCTCCAATCTCGAGCTGTACGTTCACCTCAGTGGGCTTTGCGACCATCGCCTGAACATTAGTGATGATCTTTTTCTTGAAGCCCGTGGCTTCAACGTCGACGCGGTAGGGACCTGGCGTCACCAGCTCGAAAACGTAGATACCGCTCTCGCTCGTTTGCTGGGTGCGTGCGGTATTCGTTTCAGTGTTTGTGAGTGTAACGGTCGCGCCGCTCACAACCTGATTGTTCGGATCGAGAATGGTTCCGCGCACTGATGATGTGCCGGTTTGGCCAACGGCAGTCATACTCCAAATACTGAGGAGAACGACCAGGCCGCAGAACAAACCAAATTGCCTGAAGGGATAGCTATATCGTTTCATTGGTTCCTCCGAAACATAGGTAGGGCGTTCATGACTCCACAGGAACGGAGTCTGCGTCGGCTTTACTCCAAATCAGAATCTGACCTGGACCAATCACATTCCTAACTTTGGAGAAAAGTAGAACTGAGTAGATTTATTTCCCGAATGCACTGACGGCGTTATACAAAACCTGGGCCCGTCAGATCTTAGATCAATGACTAATCATCGCCGGGGTGGATGATTACTGTTCGTTTGTTGTGTGCGCGAAAATCCGGCGAAGTGTTGAAACGGCGGGCATTATATACAAATTTCCTAAACTTCATCCACAAAATTGCAGCGAAAACTCTCGGAGGTTCATGGGACTTTTTGCCTGCAGCCCGATCGGTTATTTTTTCGCTCGCAAATTCCGAATTTCTATAGACGCCCCATAAATTTGAATGGACTTCACCGACTCACGGGGATTCAAAAATGTCTTGAATCCAATAAACGTGCGGTTTTATGCGTATTTTTTTGGAGACCTATCCACGGAATAGTATCTGCAAGAAGTGTTTCCAACTTCTGATTTATAGCGGTTCTCATCTTTACGGGCTCTGATTACTTTCAAGCAGGGAAGACCCGTTTTTGTCGCAAGCGGGGTACGCAGGGATGCACATTCCCCCGTCAAACAGTCACACTCTCGGAGGATTTCATGAAAAGTAAAAACTTGCTACGAGATTTTGTGCAGGGCTGTAGCACTTTCGTTCTGTTGTTGTTCTTTGCAGTTGCGGTTTTTGCCCAGCAGGGTACGTCGGCAATTCGCGGAACCGTCGCAGACCCTAATGGCAACGTGGTTTCCGGCGCTTCTGTGACGCTTACCAACCTGGGAACTGGCGCCACTCGCACGACGACAACTACGGATGCTGGAGTATATGTTTTCGATTTCATCGCCGTTGGTGATTACAAAGTCGAAGTTGAAGCCACGGGCTTCAAGAAGAAGGCAGTTACTGACATCCACGCGTTGATCGCGAAATCGCAAACGGTCGACGTAGCGCTCGAAGTCGGTAATGTCGCCGAAACCGTCACCGTCACCGCCGGATCCGCTGAAGTGTTAGTCAATAGGGATGACGGAACTCTTGGAAACAACTTTGTTACCAAGCAGATTACCGAGCTACCACTCGAAGGTCGTAACGTTACCAACCTGTTGTCGTTGCAACCGGGCGCCACTCGAGATGGCTCCGTGGCTGGAGCGCGTGCCGACCAGTCAAACATTACGCTTGACGGTGTCGACATCAACGAGGCCGAGACCAATCAGAACACAAATCCCAATGCTGATCCGGCCGATAGTACGAACGCCCTGAACCTCGTCCCGGACCGTAGCACGGTGCTGCGGCTCAATGCCGAGGCGGTTGAAGAATTTCGCGTAACCACTGCGAATGCCAACGCTAATCAAGGCCGATCTGGAGGCGCGCAGGTGGCGTTGGTAACTAAAGGCGGTACCAACGAGTTTCACGGAGCACTCTTTGAGTTTTATCGAACCAAGAAGTTTACTGCGAATGACTTTTTTAACAACCTGCAGGGGCTTGAGAGACCGGCGCTGATTCGTCACACGTTTGGTGGCGCTTTGGGCGGGCCGATCCTTAAGGACCGTGCGTTCTTCTTCTATAGCTTTGAAGGAGATCGAATTACACGAGAAGCACCGGTCTCAGTTTCTCGCAACGTTCCTCTGGCGAGCCTGGGCCGCGGAGAAGTTAATTTCTTCGGTTGCCCTCCGGGCACTGATCCCGACGACTGTGGCGACGAGGCAGGCCAGATTGCGCCCACGCCGCAAACTCTGAACATCGCTCAGCTAAACGCGATTTTCCCGAATGTAGGCATCAATCCTTTGGCAGTCAATGCTCTGAGGGATGCTGCCGCCAAATATCCGGCGAACGACTTTACCACTGGCGACGGATTGAACCACGCTGGCTTTAGATTCAACACTCCCTTGCCGGCCGAAAGAAACTCTCACGTTGCCAAGTTCGATTTTAATCTTACGGGCAAGCAGACAGCGTTTGTTCGCGGTAACGTGATTTACGATTTGATCTCTCGCGAGCGCCAGTTTCCGGATACTCCGATCCCCACGATTTGGTCACACCCGTTAGGCCTTGCCGTCGGCCATACGTGGACTCTGAATAACAGTATGGTGAACAACTTCCGTTATGGCTACACGCGCGAAGCTTTTAGCCAACAGGGAGATTCGGCTGAAAACGCAATCACTTTCCGTTTCATCTTTTCACCTTTCACGTTTACCCGTACCTTAACGAGGATAACTCCCGTTCAAAACTTTACGGATGACTTCTCGTGGGTGAAGGAAAACCACAGCTTCGGCTTTGGGACGAACATTCGATTGACTCGCAATAAGCGGGATACTTTCGATAATGCGTTTGATAACGCTGTCACCAATCCTTCGTTTTATCAAGGCGGCGGAGCCTCAATTACCGATCAGATAATAAACAACTTCCAGCCGATTACCGGAGCCTTGACCGGGGTGGAAAACTCGGTAACCGCCTTAATTGGCAGGTTCTCGCAATACTCGGCTCTATTCACGTTTGACCGGGATGGAACCCTATTGCCTTCAGGTACACCAGCGGCGCGCGAGTTTCGCACCGAAGAATACGATCTTTATGCCATGGACACCTGGAAGATCACACCTAATCTAACGCTTACCTATGGTCTGCGCTACGGCATCAGCACTCCGGTTTACGAGAAGAATGGGTTTGAAGTTAAGACAACGGTTCCCCTCTCCGAGTTCTTCGAGGCACGGAAAGCCGCTGCCGCAAGAGGCGAATCTCTCAATACCCCAATAACCTTGGAACTATCCGGCAAGGCCAACAACGCTGACCCGCTTTACGACTGGGACAAGAACAATTTCCAACCTCGCGTGGGAGTAGCCTGGTCGCCATCCTTCAAAAACGGTTTCCTCGGAAAAGTTTTTGGGACGAACAATCAATCTGTCTTTCGCGGTGCGTTCAGCATTACGAACGATTACTATGGTCAACAACTCGCAGTTACTTTTGACCTCAATAATACGTTGGGGTTCTCGTCCAGTCAGGACATCTCGGCTAACACGTTTAACCTGACGACTCGACCGGCGCCGTTGTTTACCGGCTTTGGCCAGAACGTGCGTTCGCTTCCCAGAATCGACGATCCGGGAAACATTAGCTTCCCGCGCACCCAGCCATTCGAGCCAAATCCGGCGTTTTTCGCGCAGGATCGACGTATTGAAACGACGTTGGACTCGAAACTGGTTGCTCCGATCAACTACGCATGGAACTTCACATATGAGCGCCAGTTACCGAAGGGTCTCGTTTTCCAGACCTCTTACATTGGCAGGATCTCGCGTAACCTGATCGCGTCGCGCGACGTGATGGCGCTTAACAATCTCAGGGATCCCGGTTCCGGTATGGATTGGTACACAGCCGCCGGAATACTTGAGGCACACCGCGCGGCAGGGACTGCAATCGAGGATATCCCGAATATCCCCTGGTTCAATCATTTCCTGCCCAACAACATCGCGGAGTTGATGGACCTCCAATACTTCGAGCAGTGCTGTGGCGTGTTCCCCACGTACAACTTAACACCGACGCAAGCCGTGTATGCCGTGGCGTTGAATTTTTATGGAAACGACTGGACCGACACGCAGGACGTCATTGAACAGGGCTTGGATCGGAACATTTTCTTCCACCCGCAATATGGCGCCTTGTCAGCTCACAGCAGCGTTGCCCGTTCCAACTATCATGCTGGTACCTTAAGTGTCCGCCAGCGCCTTGGCCGGAGCTTTACTGCCGATTTCAACTACACACTCTCGCATTCTCACGACGACGCGTCAGGTCTTCAGACTGCCGATCAATTCGGCGGCGCGTTCATCCATAATCCGCTGCGTCAAAGAGATAGCTACGCGGAATCAGATTTTGACATTCGCCATATCATCAACGCGAATGCCCTGTGGGAGTTTCCATTTGGACGCGGTCGAACCTTCTTCGGCAACGTCAATCGAGTGGCGGATGCCTTTATCGGTGGGTGGCAGTTGACAGGAATCTTCCGCTGGAACTCCGGCTTGCCCATCAGCGCTCCGTTCGATAATGCTCGCTGGGCGACTAACTGGAATGCTCAGAGCAACGCGGTAAGAACTACTGACATTAAGCCTTGTCCGGCAAGAGGCGGCAGGCTCTTTGACTGCAATTTGCTCGAAGCTTACCGAAGCTTCCGCAATCCATTCCCAGGTGAGACCGGAGATCGAAACGTGTTCAGGTTGGCGGGTTACGTCAATCTCGACATGGGACTCACCAAATCCTTCAACTTACCTTGGAATGAAAACCACAGGTTGCAGCTCCGAGTTGAAGCATTTAACGTCACTAACACACAACGGATGAACGCTCCAAACACCGGTAGCCGAACGGGATTCGGAATCGCGCTCGACCCCTCGACTATCGAAGAGGAGGCCATACCAATCAACTGGATGAGATTTACCGGCATTCAGGGAGCGCCGCGCGTAATGCAGTTCGGCATCCGTTATTCCTTCTAGACTGGGCTCTGCTCAAAAAATAGAATACGGGCTGGGGCTCAATGCTTCAGCCCGTTTCCGTTTCGAGTTCGTACTTTCACAGTCCGGGCGTCGTACTTGGACACAGTCAGTACCGTCCGCGGTAGCGGATGGGTGCGCAGCCTTTGGCTCCGAACGCGTCGACTTCGTACCCATCCGCTACCGCAGACGGTACTGACTGTATCCAAGTACGAATTTGTATTTTCAGGAGGGTAACCCATGAAACTTCTGGTCCTTTCCTTCTTGCTAATAATTTCTCTTAGCAGTCTGACTTTAGCTCAGGGCGGCGGGCACATCCTTTATGGTGATATGAAGGTTGATGAGAGTAAAGCAACAGGTGTTACTCGACTCAGCTACGACGTCATTCTCTACAGTTTGTCCCGGCAAGTAGTTGCCCGCCAAACCGTGACCAGCACCGGCCGCTATCGCTTTAATAACTTGAATAGTGGCGTATACGACCTGGTGGTGGAGCTCGAGAACACGGAAGTTGCACGCATCCGCGTCGAACTAGTCTCACCGCTGGCCACGGATCTTCGTCAGGATATTAGTCTCGAGTTACGCGGGATCGGAGGCTCTACGACAAAGCCGGCTTCAATTTCCGTCGAGGACTTTTACCAACGCACGCCTGCAAACCAAAAGTTGTTTGAAAGGGCACAGGCAGCTACCGATCACAAGAAGTATGTGGAAGCAACCGGCCTGTTCAATGAACTCTTGACTAACGATCCGAAAGACTTTCAAGCCTGGACTGAGTTGGGCACCGTCTACTTGCTCGAACAAAAACCAGGTGAGGCCGAGAAGGCTTATTTAAATGCTCTCGATACCAGGCCGAAGTTTTTTTTGGGCCTGATGAACCTTGCCCGGTTACGCATGATGCAGAAAAACTACGAAGGCGCCATCGACCCACTGACTGCGGCCGTAAGTGTTCAGTCAACTTCTGCAGATGCCAACTATCGTCTTGGTGAAGCTTATCTTCAGGTCAAGAAAGGTTCGAAGGCGGTTGGTTATCTTAATCAGGCAATCAAGCTCGATCCCGTCGGCAAAGCCGACGCGCACCTGCGTCTCGCAACGCTCTACAACGCGGTCGGGATGAAAGATAAAGCTGCACTCGAGTACGAGGAGTTTCTGAAGAAGAAGCCCGACTATCAGGATGCGAAAAAACTGAGGGACTACATCGAGGCGAACAGGCCGAAAAACTGATCCACAGATTATCTGTATAATCGGTGGTCTATGTTGCAGCTTGTCACTACCATCGTCATTCTGGGCGCGACTCTGATCGATGGATCGGGTCGCGCTCCCATCCGAAACTCCGCCGTAGTTATCAAAGGCGATTCCATTGTTGCCGTGGGGCGTCGTGGCCAGGTCAAGGTGCCTAAAGATGCTCGTGTGATCGACGCACGTGGCCTCGTGCTTGCACCGGGTTTCATCGATGCTCACAACCATTCGGATCGCGGTTTCACAACTGATCCATCCGCTGCTTCACAGGTTTCACAGGGAATCACGACTGTAGTTGTCGGACAGGACGGTGGTTCGCCTTTTCCGGTGGGCCAATTTCTCGCCGGTCTCGATCGAGATCCGATCGCACTCAATGTGCTCACTTTTGTCGGGCACGCCACCGTTAGATCTGCGGTGATGGGTGAAGACACGAACCGTCGCGCCACGCCTGCCGAGATTGAAAAGATGAAACAGCTAGTGGAGCAGGCGATGCGAGATGGCGCTATCGGACTTTCAACCGGACTCGAGTACGAAACCGGAAAACCAGCGTCGACTGACGAGGTAGTTACACTCGCGCGTGCGGCGAGTGCTTTCGGCGGCATCTACATCAGCCACATTCGCGACGAAGCGGACAAGACGTTTGAAGCGTTGGACGAAGCGATTCGCATCGGCAGGGAAGCGCACATCCCGGTTCAGATTTCGCACATCAAGTTGGGAAGTGTCGCTGTGTGGGGACGCGCAGAGGAGGCAGTGGCGCTAATCAACAAGGCGCGTGCTCGCGGTCAGGATGTTACGGCTGATTGTTATCCCTACGAAGCGTGGAGCTCGACGATCAGAGTTCTAATCCCGAGTGGACGTCATGACGATCCCGCAGATGTAGCGCGTGGGCTCGCCGATGTTGGTGGACCAGCGAACGTCACCATTGTCAGTTGCCGCGCGCATCCCGATTACGAATTTAAGAACATGGAAGAGATTAGCCGTCGTGAAGGAATTACTCCCGTCGAGCTCTACATGAAGATCGTGCGCGATGGTGGCGCCGGCGTCGTGTGCCATTCAATGAAAGAATCGGACATTAGCACGTTTTACCGGCAGCCGTGGGTGATGGTGAGTAGCGACGGTGGGATCGGGTCGCGCCATCCGCGGGGTGCCGGAACTTATCCGCGTGTGTTGGGTAGTTTTGTTCGTGAGAAACACTGGCTCGCTTTACCCGAAGCGATCAGGAAGATGACGTCGTTGCCCGCAAAGCGTTTTAAACTGAGTGACCGTGGGTTGATCCGAGCCGGCCTCAAAGCGGACCTGGTCCTGTTTGACGCAAACACGATCATCGATCGCGCCACTTTTCAGGAGCCGCAATTGACTGCCACGGGTGTTAAGCGTGTGTTCGTGAACGGAGCCGAAGTCTGGATCGATAATGCCACGACGGGCCAACGCCCCGGCCGCGCTCTTCGCCACAAAAACGATTAGCCACAAAAAAGCACATAAAGCACAAAAGCAGAACGATCCGGTTTGGATCGCTCGTGCTTTTTGTGCCTTTTGTGCTTTTTGTGCCTTTTGTGGCTCTACTTCTTGATCGACACCCAAACCGTGTAGCTGCTGCCGTCGAAGAGTGTTGCCTTCAGCAACCACGTGCCTTGCGCGTTGCCGCCAAGGGCCTTGGTGTTCATGTTGAAGTGCCACTCAGTGCCGGTGAGCCGGAACTGATTTCCGATCGTGGCTGCATCAGTCGGCGTGGCGTCGATCGGTGTGTCGCCGTCGGTCGCATTCGAGTACTTCGTCGCCTGCAGCGTATGCACTCCGGTTGTGAGCGGCTGTCCGAAGCAGATGGCATTGAACTTCACCGGAATAGTGCTGTTCAATTTGAACGACCTCACCGGATCCCCGAAGCTGCCTCCGTTTCCAAATTCCACAGCCCCACCGATTGGCGGTAAGAAGCCGTTGAACGTGCTACAGGCAGTCACGATCGTCAGTTTATCTTCGACGAACGTCAGCGTGTAGTTATTGCCGCCGTTACCGTCGTTGATCGCGAGCGTACCTTTGTGGATGGTGTACTGTCCGACCAGTTCGCCTGGATCACGTGTGAGCGTTCCGGTGAACGTGTCGGAGAACGCCAGCGTGCCACTCGTGATCTGGTAAGTGAACGCGGGATCGGGATCGCCGAACGTCTTGGTCTTGGCGTCGGCCTTGACCGTGATCGGACGCTTCTTGATCTCGAAATTGTTGCTTACCAGCGTGAGGTTGTAGTTATTGCCGCCGTTGCCGTCGTTCACTTTCAGCGTTCCGATCGTGATTGCGTACAGGGCCACGTTTTCGCCGGCGACTCGACTCAGTGCACCTGTGAAGGTGTCGCTGAATGCGAGTGTGCCGCTAGTGATTGTGTAAGCAAACGTTGGATCGACATTGCCGTAGATCTTGAATTGACCGGCAGTCGCTGTCACCTGAAGCGGACGCTTATTGATAGTGAATTCAGCGCCGGCATTGGTGATGATGTAGTTGTCGAGAGCTGACATCGGTACTGCACTTAACGTCGCGGTGATGTGGTAAGTCGGCGGGCTCGCGTTCTCGCCTGCCACACGGCTGTAGGTAGCCGTGACGTTGTCAGCGGCGACGAAGTTAGAGCCGCTACCGGTGGTTAGTCCTGCTGGATCTGGATCACCGTAGGTCTTGCTGGCTGGGTTGGTTGTCCAGGTTGCGAGACGTTTGTTGATGGTGAACTCCGCACCGTCGTTCGTGATGATGTAGTTATCCAATGCTGAGAGCGGCGTCGCACTCAGGGTTGCCGTGATGTGGTAGGTCGGCGGACTCGCGTTTTCGCCAGCCACACGGCCGTAAGTCGCAGTCACGTTGTCGGCGGCGACGAAGTTCGAACCGCTGCCGGTAGTTAGTGGCGACGGATCGGGATCACCATAGGTCTTGCTGGCTGGGTTAGTGGTCCAGGTTGCGAGACGTTTGTTGATGGTGAACTCAGCGCCGTCATTGGTGATGATGTAGTTATCCAATGCTGAGAGCGGTGTCGCGCTCAACGTCGCAGTGATGTGATAAGTCGGCGGACTCGCGTTCTCACCAGCCACACGAGCGTAAGTTGCCGTCACGTTGTCGGCGGCGACGAAATTCGAGCCACTGCCAGTGGTCAACGGGCTCGGGTCAGGATCACCGTATGTCTTGCTCGCTGGATTCGTGGTCCAAGTTGCGAGACGCTTATTGATGGTGAACTCGGCCCCATCATTGGTGATGATGTAGTTGTCGAGAGCTGAGAGCGGTGTGGCGCTCAACGTCGCCGTGATGTGGTAAGTCGGCGGACTCGCGTTCTCACCTGCTACACGAGCGTAAGTTGCCGTCACATTGTCGGCGGCGACGAAGTTCGTGCCGCTGCCGGTAGTTAGTGGCGACGGATCGGCATCACCATAGGTCTTGCTGGCTGGATTTGTGGTCCAGGTGGCGAGACGTTTGTTGATGGTGAACTCAGCGCCGTCGTTCGTGATGATGTAGTTATCCAATGCTGAGAGCGGAGTTGCACTCAGTGTTGCTGTGATGTGATAAGTCGGCGGACTTGCGTTCTCACCTGCTACACGAGCATAAGTTGCGGTCACGTTGTCGGCGGCGACGAAGTTCGAACCGCTGCCGGTCGTTAGTGGCGACGGATCGGCATCACCATAGGTCTTGCTGGCTGGATTAGTAGTCCAGGTTGCGAGACGCTTGTTGATGGTGAACTCAGCGCCGTCATTGGTGATGATGTAGTTATCCAATGCTGAGAGCGGTGTGGCGCTCAACGTCGCTGTGATGTGGTAAGTCGGCGGACTCGCGTTCTCACCCGCGACACGGCTGTAAGTTGCCGTCACGTTGTCGGCGGCGACGAAGTTCGTGCCGCTGCCGGTAGTTAGTGGCGACGGATCGGCATCACCGTAGGTCTTGCTGGCTGGGTTAGTGGTCCAGGTTGCGAGACGTTTGTTGATGGTGAACTCAGCGCCGTCATTGGTGATGATGTAGTTGTCGAGAGCTGAGAGCGGCGTCGCACTCAGTGTTGCCGTGATGTGGTAGGTCGGCGGACTCGCGTTCTCGCCAGCCACACGGCCGTAAGTCGCAGTCACGTTGTCGGCGGCGACGAAGTTCGTGCCGCTGCCGGTAGTTAGTGGCGACGGATCGGGATCACCATACGTCTTGCTGGCTGGGTTAGTGGTCCAGGTGGCGAGACGCTTGTTGATGGTGAACTCAGCGCCGTCATTGGTGATGATGTAGTTGTCTAAGGCTGAGAGCGGAGTTGCGCTCAGTGTTGCTGTGATGTGGTAAGTCGGCGGACTCGCGTTCTCACCTGCTACACGAGCATAAGTTGCCGTCACGTTGTCGGCCGCGACGAAATTCGAGCCACTGCCAGTGGTCAACGGGCTCGGATCGGCATCACCGTAGGTCTTGCTGGCTGGGTTAGTGGTCCAGGTAGCGAGACGTTTGTTGATCGTAAATTCTGCCCCATCGTTAGTGATGATGTAGTTGTCTAAGGCTGAGAGCGGCGTTGCACTCAACGTCGCTGTGATGTGGTAAGTCGGGGGGCTCGCGTTCTCACCCGCGACACGGCTGTAGGTTGCCGTCACGTTGTCGGCCGCGACGAAGTTGGAACCACTGCCGGTCGTTAGTGGTGACGGATCAGGATCACCATAGGTCTTGCTGGCTGGGTTGGTTGTCCAGGTTGCGAGACGTTTGTTGATGGTGAACTCGGCCCCATCATTGGTGATTATGTAGTTGTCGAGAGCTGAGAGCGGTGTGGCGCTCAACGTCGCTGTGATGTGGTAAGTCGGCGGACTCGCGTTCTCACCTGTTACACGAGCGTAAGTTGCCGTCACATTGTCGGCGGCGACGAAGTTCGTGCCGCTGCCGGTAGTTAGTGGCGACGGATCGGCATCACCGTAGGTCTTGCTGGCTGGGTTAGTGGTCCAGGTGGCGAGACGCTTATTGATGGTGAACTCAGCGCCGTCATTGGTGATGATGTAGTTGTCTAAGGCTGAGAGCGGCGTTGCACTCAACGTCGCTGTGATGTGGTAGGTCGGCGGACTCGCGTTCTCACCTGCCACACGAGCGTAAGTTGCCGTCACATTGTCGGCGGCGACGAAGTTCGTCCCGCTGCCGGTAGTTAGTGGCGACGGATCGGCATCACCGTAGGTCTTGCTGGCTGGGTTAGTGGTCCAGGTTGCGAGACGTTTGTTGATGGTGAACTCAGCGCCGTCATTGGTGATGATGTAGTTGTCTAAGGCTGAGAGCGGAGTTGCGCTCAGTGTTGCCGTGATGTGATAAGTCGGCGGACTCGCGTTTTCGCCAGCCACACGGCCGTAAGTCGCAGTCACGTTGTCGGCGGCGACGAAGTTCGTGCCGCTGCCGGTAGTTAGTGGCGACGGATCGGCATCACCATAGGTCTTGCTGGCTGGATTAGTAGTCCAGGTGGCGAGACGCTTGTTGATGGTGAACTCAGCGCCATCATTGGTGATGATGTAATTGTCTAAGGCTGAGAGCGGCGTTGCACTCAACGTCGCAGTGATGTGATAGGTCGGCGGACTCGCGTTTTCACCAGCTACACGAGCGTAAGTTGCCGTCACATTGTCGGCGGCGACGAAGTTCGTGCCGCTGCCGGTAGTTAGTGGCGACGGATCGGCATCACCATAGGTCTTGCTGGCTGGGTTAGTGGTCCAGGTTGCGAGACGTTTGTTGATGGTGAACTCAGCGCCGTCATTCGTGATGATGTAGTTATCCAATGCTGAGAACGGTGTGGCGCTCAACGTTGCGGTGATGTGGTAAGTCGGCGGACTCGCGTTCTCGCCAGCCACGCGGCTGTAGGTTGCCGTCACATTGTCGGCGGCGACGAAGTTCGTGCCGCTGCCGGTAGTTAGTGGCGACGGATCGGCATCACCGTAGGTCTTGCTGGCTGGATTTGTGGTCCAGGTTGCGGCGCGTTTCTTAATCTCAAAATTGTTTGAGACAAAGGTCAGGTTGTAGTTGTTGCCGCCGTTGCCGTCATTGATCGCGAGCGTACCGATGGTTATCGCGTAGAGTCCGGCGTTCTCGCCAGCTACGCGGCTGAGGGCGCCCGTGAAAGCGTCCGGTGCAACGAGTGACCCACTCGTTATCGAGTAGGTGAACGTTGCTGGATCAGCATCACCGTAAGTCTTGAACTGACCGGCATCGGCTGTTAATTCGATGTTGCGTTTGTTGATGGTTAACGTGCCAGTGCCATTGCTGGTGTTAAAGCCAGCACCGGGAGTGTATGCGGCCTCGATCGTGTAAGGACCAGCATCCGTACCTGTTGGCAATGCGTAACTCACGCTCGCCGCTCCTGCAACAACAGTATTATCAGTCGTCGCGGCACCGATTGTTGTTGCGCCCTGCTTGACAGTGAAGGTTACTGAACCGTTGTTGACTGCTGGGCCGCTTGCTGGAGTAACAGTCGCGTTGAGCGTTACTGAGGTGTCGCCGTAAGTTGCGCCGGCATTGGCAACAGTCGTCGTCGTATTGACGTTACCGGCGGTTACCGTGACCGTCGGGGCGATCGAGTTTTGAACGTTGAACGGGTAGACCGTAGTAACAGCTGGATTTGGCGCTGTTGCGTTTTGGTAGGTCAGTGTAAAGGTCGTGTTGTTGTTACAGCCGCCGGCCCCCTGGTTGATAGTAACCACTTGGCCACTGATGCTGTTCAGCGTCGCGGCGCAGGTGCCGGCTGTAATGATTATACGACCAGGACCTGGAGCAGCTTGAGGAGCTGTCCAACCTGCAGGTATCGTGAATGTAGTTGTCGCAACATTAGCTGAGTTATTCGCAGTGAATGTCCAAACGAAGGTGTTTGTGCTACCTGCCGCAACAGTCTGAGACGCCGGTGTAACGGTGAAGGCGTTCGCATCCGTCATGGTTGTTTGCGCAGTAGCTCCCGAACTCAACCCTCTCGCGCCAACAAGAAACTTCATATCAAGATCGTAACCCTGGACCAGATACTCGCCGCTGAAATTACCTTCCGCATCCGCCGTCGCATCAAACCCGCGTTCCTGCGGCGTGTGCGGATCCTCGTGGATCTTCAATCTAACAACTTCGCCAGGCTGGAATCCGCGACCCGTAATCGTCGCAGTCTCGCCCGGCGCATAGTCCATCCTGTCCGTTGTAATCGCAGCCGAGGAGCTTCCGAGCACCGCACTCGAGCTCAGCACTGCGCCGTTGCTGTTCACACCGCCAAGCACGAGCGCCTGGCCGTTCAGCTCGGTGATCGTATGTCCGGATCGATCGAAGAGCGGATCGGTCTGACCGTTGTGAAACAGCGCCGCGCGCGTTTGCGAAATGTGAATTTGTCCGGGGAGACCTGTGCACGGATCGCTCTCTGGGAGCACGTGCGCATAAGCACCGAATCCTTCATACAAAGGATCGTAAATTTCCATCGAGCCATCGTTGTTACCGCCGATGATCTGAACTTTGCCGTCAAACAAGAGGCGCAAGTGCGCACCGACGCGAGCAACCCTCAACTCATTGTCAATCGTCCAAAATGATGAAGCGGGGGTGTCGAAGATCTCGCCCGAGAGAAGTTCGTTACCATTTCCATCACGTCCACCAACGACAAGCACGCGTCCGTCCTGAAGCAGAATCGCCGAGTGCATCGAACGCGCAACGCCCAAACTGCCCGTTGCGGTAGACGTTCCCGCAGCCACATCCAGAAGCTCTGCGCTGCCAGCCGCATTACCACCGGCAACCAACACGCGACCATTAGCAAAAAGCGTCGCGCTGTGTCCTGCACGCGCGACGCTCATTGATGGACCACTCGTAAACGATCCGGTAGCCGGATCAAAAATCTCGGTAGTAGCGAGTGCGCTTCCTCCATCGCGACCGCCGGCAATCAGCACGCGACCGTCTGCCAGCAGCGTCGCAGAGTGATTGGCGCGAGCCGCACCCAGGTTCGCCCCAGCAGAAAAACTTCCCGACGCTGGATCGTAAATCTCAGTTTGATTCAGCGTGCCGCCACTGTTTTCACCGCCGGCGATCAGCACACGACTGTCTGCGAGACGTGTCGCAGTGTGGCCGCGTCGCTCGACGCTCATTGTTGCACTCTCGGCTGGAGCTGCCGCAGCTTCCTCGAGTTCAGCGTCGAGCGTGTGATTAGCCGGCGCAGCCTGCGTACCGGTGACCATCGTCGCAACACGCGCGAACAGTCTTTGGCCGAGTGAACTGGCAGATGATGTGGACGCCAACGCACCCGCTGTTACAGCTATCAAGCCGAGTAAAAGCGCGATGCGACGGAAGGAGGTCGGGCGATTGGGGACCATGTCGTTAAGACTCCTGATGGAAGATGGAAATACTTGCCTTGGCCGGTGACGTGACCTGCTGGACAGACCAACGCGCGCACCAGCCAAAGCTCTGGGCTCGTATTCTTGCTATTACAAAACCTGGAAAGAGGATGAATCCCGCACGGTGCCCCAATCCTTCGCGCGAGAGGATGAACTACTCCGCGAGTGCAGTTTCGTGTGCGGAGCTAGTAGCAATCACTGCGCCAGAAGACGTGCAAGTGGAGAACTATCGGTGTGTGTATGAGTTACGTAAATCAGCGGCAGGAAAACGACGTTAATCCACCCTATGAACTGCTCGCTAGCGAGCAGTTGTGCGCCACAGATTACCCGGATGAAGGACGCATTAGCTGACAAATGAGAGGGCTCAGACTACGCCGAGCCCTCTCTGGAAGGACCGGTCGGGTAGACAACCGGGAACCGCCCTCTCAATAACCAGTTCCCGGTCAATCTTTCGGTAGCCTTCCAAAACGCAAGACCCGGGCTCTGGGCAAGCGGGGTCCTGCGCATGCAAGTTTTTGTCGGGCCGCGACGTGGGTGAGCCGCAGAAATTTCTAAAAAACAGTTTTGTCGATCACACTGACACGTGCTTCACAGTTGCGCGTGCGCGGGGCGACTCGATTAATCCCTGAACTACCTGGGCCACTTGTGACAGTGGCTTCGGTTTACGCAGAAAAGCATCTGCTCCTGCATTAAGAGCTTCTTCCTCTGCTTCAGGTGATCCGTAGGACGTGAGTACGACAATGCGAGTGTCGGGATTGTGCTCATGAACAAACTTGATGATTTCGATACCTTCGGAACGTCGTTCTACACCCAGTCGCAAGTCCTGAATTATGACTTTGTACTCAGTCTCTTTAATGAGTCCTTCCGCTTCTTCCTTCTCGCGCGCTGTATCCACTTTGAATCCGTGTTGGGAGAAGTATTCGCTCATCGAAAAACAGATCGACTCTTCGTCATCAACGACGAGTAGATTTCGCGGTGTCTTTTCAACGCGATCGACCGCTGTTTGATCCCGGCCCCAGAAAAATTCCTTGAGGCGGCCGGATACCGTTTTGAGCTTCAGCATTGAGGTTCGTTTCGTCGGGAGTACGCTACTACAGGCGTTCGTAACCAATTATGGACGTTTGGAATTCCGATCAGGTTGATCAGATTTCAACCCCCTGAAGAGGAACGCCTCGTTCTTCATCATGCTCAACAATGCTTCGCATATCTCGCGTGTTCCAGTGCCGACAATTCGCCCGTGCTCGTCTTCGAGCGCATAGACTTCGCCATCGGCATTGAGAGGCAGAATTATCAGTTCGCTGTACACACAGAACTCCTATGTTGCGGCCTGGGGGTGGCCGCAACCTGGGATTTGGTCTATTGCCGCTGGCGCAACTTTAGCTTCGCGCCATCGCAAAATGCTTACGTGGAGCTAATTAAGCTGTACCAGCGATCTAGTCCTACTCGTTTTTCCGAAGACGCTTGCGCAATCCGGTGGCAACGCCGATCAAGCCCGTTCCGAGCAGCAACATACTCGTCGGTTCGGGCACCGCAGTGGCTCCGGCAGCGAATCCGGTGCTGGCAGTGGTGTCGAGCGGAGCGATTTGAGCTGCAAAAAACCAGCCGGATGCATTCAATGCCGCAAGTTGAGTATCACTCGTAAAACCGGCGGTTCTACTTACGGTGAAAGTAAGACTGTTCGTGTTTGTAGCTCGAGCCTGCGAAGTGCTTTGAAGTGATTCAACCGAGAACTCGAAGTTTCCAAAGCCATTGAACTGTGTTCCCGTTCCCCCAACTTGGAAGAAAGCAGCGGGATTGATCGCGGAGATAGTTAGCCCGGCATCTGGATCCACGACGTTGAAACCAAATCCTGCGCCGTGAAACACAAACCCTGCAGTCAGGTTGACACTTACCGTGATTGTGCCATTCATATTTAAATGGGTCGTTACAGTGCCAAAATTGCCATTTCCGGCAAAATTTGAGTTGGTTAAGATATAAACGCTGTCGGCTTTTGCGTTGAACGCGGAACCAAGGGCGACAACTGCAAAGATCGCGAGTGAGACGGCGACCTTGCGAAGATTAATCGGGGACATTGTAAAACTCCTTCCTTGCTTGAAGCGAAGACGACGCACATGCGTGCCGAGCGGTCTCAGCACGCCTCGTCCTCTGGGGTTAATGGCCGGTGGATTGGTAGGAGAAGCGCTGCAGTCGGGGGCAGTGCGTCAAACCACTCCAGCTGGTTTAAAAGTATCATTCACACCTCTGGGCGGGTGTAAATGAGTCGGGGAAGGGAGGCTGAATAGCTTTGATCGTCAGTCGGGGGCATACGCCTGGCTTACAACCAGCCTCCCTTCGGAACAGATTCAGCGGCGGAGCAGACGCGATCTGTTACCGGGTGTCGTTAACCTCCCTCGGCAGGGAAAAACTCCGCTAAAGAAACTTGTGTTCGAGGATCCTGATGCCAAAACCTCTGTGACCGTCAGACTCCATCTCCTCCCTCATAACGGTGCCTTTGATCGCTGCAACCATCCCTTCGACTGGTCCATTCAGAAGCCGCACGACAAGACTGATAGACGACGAAAAATTCATACGCCGGGGCAGGCGTAAGTAAAGGCCGGACGAACTCATGTTGTCTAAATGACAGTCGAGACTGAACGGTTGATCATCAATATCGACTCCCCAAACTCGAGCGGGCAAAACATCGTGGGAGCGAGGTTTGGAACGTCGTTCGAGGGGGGTTCCCCGTGTGCGGAATGCCGGCATCGGCATTCGAAGGTGGCAATCTAAAATGTAATTAGCTCGTTGTTCACAGTGCATCTGGGCTCTTCCTACGGGGTTAGGAATTTCGACTTTTGGATTATGAACTTATTGCAAAATCGTGACAACGGAGGTCTTTGCCCATTTATCTGGCAGTAATACGCAGTTTTTTTGGGGGATTAGATGGCAGGATCCTGTGGGGTCCGAGTAGGAGGATCCTGTGACCCGTTTGCCTGAGGAGTAGCAAGCGCACCCATCCAAGAATGGTTTCCGCCTTGAGGCGCCGGAATTTGGTCGTTTTCGGGTCACAATTTTTGTCATTCAGCGAATGAACAATCCCAACTTCCTCACAAATACACGCAAATCGCTCCCGGCACGAGTATTGAGGGTAGTGCTGCGGCTTGAAGTAAACGCTGTCCGCAGCGAACGGCTGATTGGCATGACGATAATCATCTCTCTTATAGGCTTTACGGCGCTCGCCATGATTATTCACGAACTGGGTCATCTCGTGGCCGCCCGAGTTTGTAATGTCCCCGCCTCCGAACTTGGTTTGGGGCTTGGGCCACGACTCACGGGATTTCGTCTGGGATCCATCACCTTCAACCTCCGCGCGATTCCGGCCGGCTCTTTTGTGAGACTTGATGGAACTGCCTTGAAGCAGAGATCTGTACGAGCCCAACTCCTCGTGCACCTGGGCGGAATCATCTTTAATCTCGTCGCCTGCTTGTTTACTTACGGAACGATGTTTGGTTGGTTGAATTTATTAGTCGCTGCCGGCAACATTCTGCCGCTTTACCAGCACGATGGTTGGAAGTGTGGTGTAGTGATCATGCGCGCCTTGTTGCGCCGTCAGAGCCAACCAGCGGAGCGCGTCTTCACATTCTCAGGTGGATTCGTCAGCTTGCTGATCGCATGGGGCGTGATGCGGATGTTCGTGTAGGATTTCCTTCAAGCGTCCAGGTAGGCTTCGCACAAAAGTCTTATACGGAGAATATTCGTCGCGCAAAGACGCAAAGCGCTGCCGCGTTTCTAAGAGGTTTTCTTTGCGCCTTTGCGCGAGAAAGATTTATTTCGGCATCTTGGCAAGACCATGCCGGAAAGCGTAGATGATGAGCTCGAGCCGGTCAGAAACTTCGAGCTTGGAGAACACCGAGCTCAGATGGTGAGTTACCGTAGTCTCACTGATATAGAGCCGCTCGCCTATCAGCTTGTTCTTGAGTCCTTCCGAAACAAGTGCCACAACCTCTCGCTCACGCGGCGTTAAGCTTGCAATCTTAGTCGCTTCAGCATTCGGTCCTTGTTGTCGTCCAGTTCTTACGTCTTCCAGAACGCTTCCCATCATCGAACGATCGATCCAGACTTCACCGGCGTGAACCTTTCGGATTGCCTTCAATAACAAGTCCGCAGCCTGTTGCTTCAAGACGATGCCCATGGCGCCGCGACGAATCGCCAGACGATGCGATTCCGTTGTTTGCACACCTGTTAATACGAGAACACGCGACTTCGGACTGATTTCACATAGAGCCGGAAGAAACTCGAGACCGTCTTCTTCGTCCAGCATGAGATCGAGCAGGATGATATCCGGCTGTTCTCTCTCAGCAAGAAGCAGTGCCTCGGCTCGGGTGCCAGCCATGGCGACTACGCTCATCGTCTGATCCTGCTCGATCAGCATCCGCAAGCCACTGCGAATAACTGCGTGATCGTCGATGATCATAATGCGAATTTGCGTGGGAGTATCGGGCATGGATGGGAACTCAGTCTTGTGTTATAGCGGAACGGTAACGGTTACAACCGTGTAGTTGTTATCAATCGAGACTTTAGTTTCGCCCCCTAACATAGAGGCCCGTTCCGCAATTGAGCGAGGCGTGAATAAAGTCTGCCGGTCGTGTTGGTCTTCTCCATTAAAGCCCAGACTGCCGCTTCCTTCCGGGCGGCGATTTTTAATTTGCAGCCGGAACCTGCCTGCGTCACACGTTAATTCGACTCGGGCTTCGTTACAAAGAGCGTGTCGTCTGACGTTACTCAATCCTTCCGCGACGATTTGAAATAACTCTGCCGCCAAACGATCGTTGACCTGGATCTTACCGGAAGCTTCGACGTCAACATTGATGCCCGTAACGGAGGCAAATCTTGTAACAAAGCGTTGAATCGCAGGCAAGAGCACGTCGCGGCGTTCCTCTCCCGCTCGCAACCCCCAAACATAGCGCCGCATTTCGATCAGTTCCTGATTTGTGAGCTCAAGAAGTTCCTCGACGTTGTCAAGAACCTCAGTCTTTCCCGCTCGAAGTTTCTGAGCAAGTGCGGAAATGCCTAGTTGTAACCCGACATAGGGCTGAATGACACTGTCGTGAATGTCACGCGCGATGCGCTGGCGCTCCTGTTCGGCGGCATCCGAAGCAAGACTGTCGACAAGGCGGATATTCTCGATCAATGGAGTTATGTGGTCCATCAACTGAAGCACAAAATCCATCGTCGAGTTATCAAAGCGATGCGATCCCCCGCTCAGATACAAACGGCCCATTGGACCATTACGATTGTGAATAGGGACTGATAAAAAGTGTGTGGTTTCGAGCGCGTTTGCCACCCGGTCGCTAACTGTCGAATCGCCTGGAAGAAACTGGCGACTGTTGACGTCAAATAACAGCGTTCGTTCCCGCCCATATTGCCGGTGAATTACCGCGTAATTAACCGATGGCAAGAGCAACAAAGTAGCCGCCTCTGCTTCTATAACGGGAGGTGAGCCTTCGTTTGTGTGGCTGCCACGCCTGATCCGATACATTTGATACGATTCTGCGCCGCCTTTAGCGAGAAGCAGCAACAGAGCACTGTCGGCATCGTAAAAGGCACGAAGACTTTCCAGAATGGCGTTGATCGTTCGGTCGATCCCGAATCTTGGATTGGAGAAGACGGTAACATCCTTGAGCAGTTGGAGACGGTTTCGCAGGTTGATTTTGAATCCACCCCAACGTGAGATCAGAGCACCGAGTATTAGCAATTGAGCGACCCGTAACATCAGACGATTCAGCTCGAATCCGGGTCCCTGGGGGGTAGTCAAAAGGGCAACAACGGTGAAGAGAACAGCGGAAACAAGAGTAAGCCGTAATCCAGCCTTGTAGCCCCAACCGAACGAAGCAACGAGGATCGCGAAAAAGAAGAAATTAAAAAAGATGCTGGTGGTGCCACTGCTCAACGAGATCAGTCCGAGAAACCAGACCATGTCGAACCAGTGCATGTACTGCGCGGGAATAAGATCGCCGTGACGAACGGATAAACCAAAAATCACCGCGCTGTATATGGTGTAGAGCGCGAGAATCGCGTAAGTGAGTTGAGCGTAACCGTCGGGTCCCGAGGGCTCAATTAAAATAACCACCAGAGCCGTTGCGGCCAGCATCAGGCGGGTTGTCGAAACGAGCCGCAAGTCGAACCACTGTTCGGATAAAGGATCAGCGTGGGAGTTAGCAGTGTTGGTCAGGCTGGTGCGCAAAGTGGCTTTCTCTGATCAGAACCCAGGGAATCAAGGTCGAGGATCGAGCGCGCAGAATAACGGCCTTGCCTCAAAGTCCTTGTTCTGGGATTTCTCTGTGCAACCTCTGTGTTCTCTGTGTCTCTGTGGTGTATTTTGCTAGGAATTCATTAACCACAGAGTCACAGAGAACACAGAGGTTGCACAGAGAAGAGCGCCATTGCGACTTTTAGGGCAAAGCCCAGAATAACGAATGAGAACTCGGGTTTATTCGCTAAATCCGGGTTGTCTCGGCACCTTTACAGCTTCGGAGCGAAGTAACCTATGCGGGTGTGGCCCTTGTAAGCGGGGTTGGTCATCTCGACGCGGACGCGGCGGAAACCTCCATCACGCGCTTTGTTCAAAGGCGTGTAGTAGACCGCATACTGGTGACGCAGCTCCTCTGCTACTTCAGCATAAGTGGCTTCAAGCCCTGCAAAACTTTGCGGCTTATACAAGCGACCACCAGTAGCTGTCGTAAGTTGCGCAAGCATCTGCTCGCTCAAATCCAAAACGCGAAGACCTTCTCGCAGGTCGCCGATGCGGATCTGATTAAAGCGAACTGTCGCGTCTGAGGAGTTCCCCGTTAAAGCATCCAACTCGGATCGCTTCGCGGCTCGAGAAATTTCAGTGTTACTGACGACGTATACACTTACCTGTGCTTTCAGGAGCTCTTGTAATGCTGCCTCGAGCGTAGCAGTACCACGTCCACTATCGATGCCGTCTGACAAAACGATCACAGCTCGACGTGATTTAGTTGTGCCAAACTGATCGCGAGCAGCAAGCATTAGAGCATCGTTAAAGCGCGTGAACATTCCTGGTTCAATGCGACGCAACGCCCGCTGCAACTGAAATCGGCTATGAGTCCAGTCTTGTAAGAGTTCAACCCGATCGTCGAACTTGATCAGGCTGATGCGATCATCACTCGCTAGTCGACCCGCAAAACCCTCGGCCGCGCGGCGAAAGTCGTCCAGGTTGGTCGCTACTGAAGACGACGCGTCAACCATCAACACGACATCAACCGGCACCTGGCGTAACGCAAGATCGCTCAATGGTTGCTGGCTCTCGTTTTCGAAAACGCGAAAGTCGTTACGTGTGAGTTCGTTTACAAGACGGCCACTTGAATCGCGCACTGTCACCGGAATCATGACTTCAGTGGTATTCACCGAAATGACGTCGCCGGGAGCCACTTCCGTGTCCTCACGCTTTTGCTTCAAAGTGGGAACAGGAGGGGGTGCACCGAGGCCATCAAATGGCCCGGGAGTTGGAGAAGCTTTGGGTCGAGGCGCAGGTTTTGGTTTCGCAGGGCGCGAACCCGTTTGCTTCTGCGCACTTGTGACAAAGCCGTGTGGCAATAAGAAAAGTGCCGCCAGAATGAATAGCAGCACAATTGCCAACAATCTACGCTTCTTGATGTAGATCATTTGAAAATCAGAAATGTTCAATAACCGCTAAATTCCAGAAGGTTGCACAGAGTCTACTTGGTCGACTCGTCGCCCATTGCGGCCTTCATCGCCACGATAATCTTTTCGCTGACACGGCGTTTACGCAACTCTTCGATCTTCGCTGCCGAGAGATCAAACTCCACCGGTGACTGCTCAATTCGGCGAATAATTGTTCCTTCGGAAAATCCCGCTTCGACGAGTTCGCAAACCGAATCATTCGTCAAACTCTTGGTCTTTTCGAGTTTTGCCGGTCCTCCAGCTTCCGTTGGTGGACGCAGGATTTTGACCGTGGCCGAGCCGGTGGTTATGGTATCGCCGGATAACGAGCTATTGCCTCTATTCGATCTCGTCCCACCTTTGCTTCCGCCACTGGAGCCGAAGATATCTGTGCTACTACCGTCGTTCGAGTTGCCGGGTTTAGTGGAAGAACTCTTGGCCGCGTTAGTGGATTGATTGAAGAACTCTTCATCGTCAGTCCATGCTTCGTCAGAAAAAACTTCGCCCTGCTGACGGGCCATCATCGCCAAAATCACTTTTTCGGTCACCCCAGTGCGTTTCAATTCGATGAGACGGTCAGTCGACAAATCGAAAGTGACGGGCTTGGAAGCGATAATGGTAATTATGGACTTCTCTTTGAATCCCGCTTTAACGAGCTTGACTATCGAGGCATTTGTGAGTGGGGCGTTGTTATCAGATTGTGCCCCTGCTGAAGCACAACTGATTAGCAGGCAGAGAACAAGGAGGAGACTACGGCTGAATAGAAAACCCTTCATGATTCTTCCTCTCCTATTGGCGACGACGAGGCGTCTTAGTAACCGGCGCCGGCTCACTCTGAACGATATGGTTGCGGTAGCGGCTGCTAATGCGCTTGACGTAGTCGCGCGTCTCTTTGAAAGGGGGGACCCGATTACCATAACCGAGGACCCGGCCTTCTCCGGCATTATAACTCGCCAGGGCCAGATCCACGCGGCCGCTGAACATCGTCAGAAGCTGTTTCAAATACTGCGTGCCACCGCGAATATTGTCCGACGGGTCAAAAGGACGGGACACGCCAAAACGGCGTGCAGTTCCCGGCATTAACTGCATAAGACCCCTGGCGCCTTTCGGACTGACCGCACGTGGATTAAAGTGCGATTCCTGCTCGATTACCAGGAACACGAGATATGGGTCGATCGCAAACCGCATCGCGTTCGTTCGGATTAGATTGTCGATTGAGGTATTCCCTGACGACCAGCCATTCAGTTTCCAGGCTTCTCCCGGCGCAGCCAGTGCGTCCGATTCGCGTTCAATTCGGGCAATACGGTCTTTGGCCAGAAAGACCGTTACTTTGTCGCGGTTGTACCACGCGCCATCGGAAACTTCTCTGACTTCATCAACACGCAGGCGAGCACCGTTCACCAGGTAAATCCAGGTTGCCAGCACAGGAGCTGGCTTCGGCTCAACCGTTTTGGTTGTTTTTGTTGCCGGCGCAGCGTTATTGGAAGACGGGGCTTCTTTGTACCGATTCTCGATTTTTTGAACTGCACGATTGGTGCTTTGAGAGGTTCCTCTGAGGCGATACCAAATGGTGTCACCCTGTTTCCAGGTGTCATCAACATCCAGGGTTGCGCCGTCGGCAAATATGATTCGCTGGCCCACGATCACGCCGGTTGGCGCCGCGGGTTCAGGTGAGCGTTGGGCCACCACGGACGCAGATGCGAAGAGCAGCCAAAGAACTAATAGGCCGGCAGCATTAAAGTGGCTAGTCGTCATTACTCTTAAATCAGTTACTGACTTCTCTGTGCAACCTCTGTGTTCTCTGTGTCTCTGTGGTTAATGAGACTCGAGAAAAGATCACCACAGAGACACAGAGAACACAGAGGTTGCACAGAGAAGAATTAGACGCCGACCGCATGCGCCTGCGAACGTTGATTGCCCTTAAAGGATTTGAATCCGTGCGCAGTGCCGAAGTAATTTCCCCAGGCAGCGTCGATAAGAGCCGGCGAAACTTGCAGCGGCCGCCCTTGAAACGAACAAATATCGGACATCCGATTCAACAGATCTCTTGGCTCACAAGACTTCATGGGGCGGTTTTCCACTCCATATTTATGGAGCAGGTGACTGATACTCTCGTGGTCTACTGCCAGCCCTCTGGAAGCTGCGGCGCGCCTGAAGATTTCACCATAGGCGCCTGGCGTCGGCAACTCAAGCCGAGCACGATATCCCATTCGCCGCAGAAAAGCTTCATCGACGAGCTCGTGTTCATCGAGATTGGTCGAGAAAACTACCAATTGCTCAAATGGCACCTCGATTTTCTTTCCGCTATGTAACGTCAAAAAGTCGATCCGCTTCTCGAGGGGCATAATCCAGCGGTTGAGCAGATCTTTACTGGAAACACGTTGCCGCCCCAGTTCGTCAATAACCAATGTCCCACCGTTTGATTTCATCTGGAATGGTGCTTCATAAAAACGAGAGTTTTCATTCCAAGCCAGATCTGTATTTTCGAGTGTGAGCTCACCGCCAACCATGATCATCGGGCGCGCGATCCGAATCCAGCGCCGGTCGTGCTCCATAGGAGGCTCATTTACAACTGTCGGTTTATGGCTGTGGTTATCAAACACGCGGATGACATAGCCATCAATCTCGATTGCAAACGGAATCCAAACTGAACCTGGAAGCGCGGCATTCAAACGTTCGGCTATGGCAGTCTTACCCGTTCCGGGAAGTCCGGTCAGAAAAAGTGAAGACCGAGAGTTGATTACACATCCCAGGGTTTGAATTAGCGAATCGGGAAGCACCAGATCGCGAAGCGCGCCGCGTACAATCTCCAGGGAAGCTGCCTGCGCCGGCGCTGCCTGCAGACGCATCATGTAGGTGTAATCATCAAGTGTGACTGGCGCCGGTCCCGAATAACCGGATTGAGCTTGCAAACGGAGTACGCGTTCCCACCCATGTTCCAGCATGGCATACCGCGTAAGGCCGGCGGCACTTTGGAGCCGGATCTCGATCAGCTTTTCACGGTAAAGTTGGTAGAGCAGCTCATCGGTCAAAGCAGGCGGTAGACGCAGTTTATCAGCGACTGAGATAGTCGTGGGATCTGCGAGGGAAGCGACGTGTTTAAGAGCGAGATCGCGAAGAAAGCCTTCCGCTACTCCGAGTTCCTCCAACTCTTCGGGAGTGGGTGGGCCAAGGCTCTCGATTTCCGCGCGTGTTAAAAAGCTGAGGTTGCCCATGTTTGGCGCTCCGATGTTTTAAGTGAAGTTATGCTGCTCTCTCTCAAACTATTTATTGGCTTCCGCTGACGTCTTTAAAGCGATAAGAGTTCGGCGGGCGGTTTCTGCATCGCTTGGGCGTCCCGTCATTTCATACAGACTCACCAGTTTATTCAGCACGTCCGTCGAATTTGGCTGCATCGCTTGCGCATACTCGAGATGCTTGATCGCGTCTTTCGCGTGACCACGTTGCAGAAGCTGAGCGGCTATATTCATGCGCCCTTGATACTCACCCACAGCACGAACAAAGCTTTTGTAGGCATCATCAAACTTTCCACGCTCGCATTGGACCAGGCCGAGATTATTCCAGATGCGCGGATTATTCTGGGCAATCTTTGCGGCGTGCTTCAAAAACCTGGTGGCACGTTCGTACTCGCCGGTTTTGTAAAGGAAGAAACCTAGATTGTTCAGGTGCTCTGGATTGTCTTCATCAAGCGTGACAGCCATTTCGAAAGATCTAAGCGCGGAATCGCGCCATCCTTTGCTCTCGTAGGCCACGCCGAGAAGTTTGTTGGCTTCGGCCGATCGCTGATTGATGGCTGTTGCGCTCGTCAGTTCGCTTATGGCGCCGTTTACATCACCCGCAAGTAACAGTTGCCGTGCTCTATTCAAATAGTTCTCAAACTCGCCAGCAGAGGATGGTGTTGCGGGAGTTGAGTTTGAAGGAAAAGTTTCGACAGGCGTCGTTGCATCTTTAACGCGGGTAAGTTTGGTGCTTTCGAATTTCTCAGCTTCTTTGTTGCTGATACGACGCGATTGCTGCTGGTCATTCTTCTTACCGCCGCCTCCGAACAACCGTCCGAGTGCGCGGAAGGGAGCAGAAAGGGCGCGGACAAAACCATTGCCGCGTTTCTTCGTCGCCGTGTCGGCTGAATCTTTTGTTGTGTCGTCAGTGTTTGAATCAACAGCGGCTGACTCTGCAACTGCAATTTGTTCATCTACGGACGCGGACCAATCAAAGATTCCGGCATTAGCGGTGGTGTGATGCTGAACAAACGCAAACATCAAATAGACAGCGAGGAGAGAACTAGCAAACGCTTTCTTTGACATTTCGAGTCACCTTCCTGCTTCGGTCATTTAGAGAACAAATCGAACAAGTTAAGTGCCGATGGAGCCAAAATCGTCACGACAATTACCGGAAATAAGAAGCCCGTTAGCGGAATAAGTAATTTCAGCGCCGCTTTTGCTGAGGCCTGCTCGGCTCGTTGCCGGCGCTTTGTCCTGAGCGAATCAGCAAAAACTCTCACGGCTTTCGCGATCGAGGAGCCAAACCGATCGGCTTGTATCAGCAACGCGACAAAACTTCGGATGTCATCGACACCGGTTCGTTCGGTCAGATTCCGAAGTGCCTCTTCGCGGCTGCGACCTACACGGATCTCGAGATTCACCAGCTCCAATTCTCTGTGCATGTCAGGGTGAAGATCTTTCATTTCTTCCCCGACGCGATTCAGCGCCGCGTTTAGGCCAAGACCGGCTTCGACCGCGATCACCATCAAATCTAAAGCGTCCGCGAGAGCCCACCTGATTCGTTGTTGACGCGCAGAGATCATTCTGACTTGAGGATTATGCGAGGAAAATAAAACCCAAGCGCTGCCGCTACTGCTCCCCAAATAAGCATCGTGTTCAGCGACCAGTCCATGGTGAAACAGAAGATCACTACGATGGTTGGCAGAGTAGCAAACGACAGCAGTTGAATTGCCCGGTAGGCGACCGCAGCGTCCGGATGAGAGTATCCGGCGTGTAGCAGTTGTTTCTGTAGTTTGGCCGCTTCGCCCGCTGAGATGGGGACGATCTTATTAATCGGTTCCGCTGCCAGCGTCATCGTGGTCAACGGACTGTTTTCGACGGTCAGTAAGGACGGATCCACAACGTCCAGTCGGGCTTCCACCGTGGTAGTCCTGCGACCAAGCAACCAGTAGAGACTCATCACGCCTAGTGTGAGCGAAGCAAATGTTAGAAGAACGATCAATAACAGCATTGGAACCTTACTCCTTTTAGTCGTGCCAGATAGCGTTAGACCTTAATGTTTAGGATTTTCCTAATCAAAAGCATGCCAAAAATCTGCCACACAAAAGCGAACGCAAGAACGTAATGACCTCGCGGATCGCGCACGAGTACGTACATGTATTCCGGGTTGAGCAACGTAAGCAGAAATACAAGCACAAATGGCAAGGCGCAAAGAATCCAACCAGACAGCCGGGAACTCGTCGTCAAGGTGCGGAAATCTTCCATGATCCTGAAGCGTTCTCGGATGGTCAGAGAAACCTTCTCCAGGATTTCAGCGAGGTTACCGCCTGTTTCTCGTTGAATGTGCATAGCCGTGACACACATTCGCAAATCCAGCAGCGGTACACGTTCAGCCAATCGATCGAGAGCCAGCTTGCCTGACAGGCCCAGTTTCTGTTCTTCAAATGTGATTCGGAATTCGGTGGCCACTGGTTCAGGCATTTCCATCGCTACCTGATGAAGAGACTCAGAAAATGCGTGGCCAACCGCTAACGAGCGACTCATCAAATCCAGCGTATCCGGAAGCTGGGAATTAAAAGCGCGTAATCGTTTCTGACGCGTTCGTGCAATGTGCAATATCGGTATTACAGCCGCTACGACAGCAAAGACCACCACTGCCACTATGTTGAAGATCGTTGCGGCTGCAAGACCAGCCATTATGCCTGCGAGCGCGGAAAACAATAGCAACCTGTAAACCGTGATCTGCACGTCAGCTTGCTTGATCATCAGCTCCAGCCGATTTACAAAGTTTAGCGACAAGAGCAAGCGATGAATCGTAGCGTTGCCACCGATCGGGTCTTCCCGGACGATCTGGATCGCGCCTTCGGGACTATCAAGCGTCTCTTGTAACGCCTCGCGAACACGTTGCTGCAAACGCTCCTGATCAGCTAGTTGCTTGCGAGATGACAGCAGGAATAGCGCGTACGTCAAGAACAGGAAGAAAAGAAATATAATAGTCGCCAGTGACAGTAACATCTGTTTTACTCCTAGAAGAACGCGGGCAACTGCATACCGTATTGCTTCAACCTTTCGGCGAAACGCGGCCTAATTCCCGTTGACCGGAAGCGACCGATCACTTTGCCCATCTGATCTACACCGGTCCGCTCAAACATGAAGATTTCCTGCATGGTAATCATTTCGCCTTCCATGCCGGTGATCTCGGAAATTGAAGTGATCCGGCGCGTGCCGTCCGTCAATCGTGCGACCTGAATTACCAGGTTGACTGCAGATGCGATCTGTTGGCGCATAGCGCGATCGGAAAGTCTCATTCCCGTCATCTGTATCATTGTTTCGAGACGCGATAGTGAATCGCGAGTCGTATTCGCGTGAATGGTTGTCAGCGAACCATCGTGACCCGTGTTCATCGCCTGCAACATGTCGATCGCCTCGCCGGATCTGACTTCGCCGACCACGATTCGATCTGGTCTCATTCGCAGCGCATTCTTAACCAGCTCGCGTTGTGTGATTTCGCCTCGACCTTCGATGTTCGGTGGGCGAGTCTCTAATCTCACAACGTGCGGTTGTTGCAACTGCAACTCTGCAGAGTCCTCGATCGTGACGATTCGTTCGTCGCTCGGGATGTAAGCGGAAAGGGCGTTTAGCAACGTCGTTTTTCCGGCGCCGGTGCCGCCCGAGATGATGATGTTCAGACGAGCTTTCACACACATTTCAAAAAGGATAGCGATTTCTCTTGTGAGAGCGCCGTTCTCGATGAGCGAGTGCATTTTCAGAGGATCCGCGCCGAAACGCCGGATTGAAAGAATTGGCCCATCGATCGCGAGGGGAGGAATGATCGCATTGACACGCGAACCGTCGGTCAATCTTGCGTCCACCATTGGTTGCGCTTCATCGATTCGTCGGCCGACAGTTGACACGATGCGCTCGATCACGCGTCTCAGGTGCTCATCATCTTTAAAGCTGATTGCTGTTTTCTCGAGCTTGCCTCGCCGTTCGACGAAAACATTTGCGTAAGTATTTACGAGAATATCCGAAATAGTAGGATCGGCGAGCAACGGCTCGAGTGGTCCTAAACCAAACAACTCGTGGTGAACTTCACCTACAAGACGATCCTTTTCGGCCGACGAGAGCGGCATGCTCTCGGCCTGCAGAAGTCCTTCTGCTAACCGCGATACTTCAGCTCTAACTCGGTCTGGCGCCAGGGTGTTCAGTTTGGTCAGGTCAAGTCTGGCAATAATTGCCTTGTGCAACCGCGCTTTAATATCCTGAAGGTTCTGGTTGCCATACACTGACTCTTCGAGCGCTGTGGCGACGCCGTCGCCGTTTTGATCTCTAACGAATCTTTCACGTAAAGCCATATTATTTTTACCTTGGTCCTTCCCTCCGAACTCTAACGGTAGCTAGCCAATCGTTTCAGGCGGTGTCAGGAGCCGCTGAAAATTCCAGCCCATTCTGCGACTTGGAACGTCCAAAGACGCTATTGAATAAACCCTTTCGTGGTTGCGGCGATGCATCGTGGTTTTGGCCCTTCACGAGAGCGGCGATTCTCTTAATCTCGAGGCTGATCTTCGAGCCGGCATCACTCTGAACAAGCGGTCTGCCAAGATTGATCGAGTCCATGACCTTGCGATAATCATTCGGCACGAACCCGATAAGCTGTTCGCCAAGGTGCGTCTCAATCTTTTGTAGGGGCACGTCATTGTTCTTGCTGAATCGATTAACGATCACGTGCACCTTTTTCTTGGGATAGTTGAGGCGGTCGAACACTTTCAAAGCACGCTTGGTGCTGCGGATACCAGGGATGTCGAGCGTTAGGACGAGCAGAATGTCGTCGGCCAGATCAAGCGCAGCGACAGTTATCGGATCGAATGTATGCGGCAAATCAATAATGATGTGTTCGTAACGTTGGCCGAGTAGATAAAGAACCTCTGAGAGATCCTGAGGGCCGATGTCCTCCGCCTCATGAGCCTCCAGTGGCGCAGGCAGCAGCGCCAGGTCGTTCGAATATTGAGTGATAAGACTGGTCATGAGTGAATCGTCCAGTCTCGTCCGATTGCGAACAAAGTCAGTAAGCGAATATTTGATGTCGAGCCCGAGAAAAGACGCGATGTCACCGGCTTGCAAATTGAGATCGACTATTAACGTCGAATCAGGCATAGCTGCTGCCAGATTTGTCGCAATAAAAGAAACACCCGCTCCACCTTTGCCTGAGAACGTCGCTATCACATGCGCTTTCTTTTTCGTCGGGCTTTCTACGGTGGCAGAAAACTCCATCATGCGATCCATTACGGTTCTGAATTCATCCGATAGGATCGGCAGCTGCAAAAACTCACGTGCTCCTGCTCGCATACTTCCCAGGATCAAAGCGGGCGCAGGTTCTTCGGAAGTGGTGATGATGGCAGTGTTTGGATTTTTAACGATCAGCTGTTTGATTAATGCGAAATCTTTTTCTGAGGTAGCAGTTGTTACGTGAATTATTACGGCCGAGGGACGCAACCGAACCAAGTCGCTTAGCAGCAATTCCGGAGTGTCACAAGAGGAGAGAAGTCGCGCGCGGCCGCTTCCAATAAGCGCTTCTTTCAGCTCCCGAGAGACTTCCTGATTCTTGCTCAGCGTTGTGAACGTTAATGGTTGCATGATTTCCTCTGTATTCCTTGCTGTTCTATGTATTAGACCGGCTTAACACGAAAAGTCCCTTTTCTATGTATTAGCCGATTCTATGTATTAGCCGGCTTTGCACGAAAGACTGTTTCGTTGTTTCGAAATTCCTTGGCTCCAGAGGAGCAAGATGTTTATAGCCCTGACCCACCAGGATATTTCCGCTCCGTTAGGAGCGGCATGTAATGTAAACACCCAAAAGACATCGCGCTCCGCTGGAGCGCGGCATTATTTAAGAGATGCGACGCTATAAACATCGTGCTCCGCTGGAGCACTTCGTTGTCGGATATCAAAGCAAAACACCTTTTCGAAAAACGCATTAGCATCAATATGTATTCGACGTTCTACGGACACATGACTCCTGTATGTATTAGACGTTCTATGGACACGTAACTCCCGGTACGGTACCCGCACTCTCGCCGACAACTGTCGTCTGGTATGCCGGCATATTGATATTGAATGCCCCCACAGCGAACGTGTAGGTATAACCCTCGATTTTGACGGAGACGGTACCCTGGCCTACGCCGTAGTCTCCGCTATAGCACACAGTAATATTCGAAGGCTGAAGATTGTTGACGAGGGTTGCCGAGCCCGCAGTAGGTGTACCGTAGAGCACCATATTCTTAATAGGGTCAACCGTTGTCGAATTGTTTTGGCAGAATTCGGCGCCTGGCTTTGCCTGCATAGCAGCGTAACGCGCACCGCGCCGCGTAGACTCGACCAGTGCGTTGTGGGTAAAGAACAAATGGCCAGCGGAGATAATGGCCATAATGATCATGAGAAAGGCCGCGGCCGTAAGTGTAAATTCGACTATGGCCGTGCCGCTTTCAGATTCTTTTTTAGTCCTGCGCTGCTTCATCTTTCGAAAACCCCTGTCCTGGGCTATCCACCTACTGCATCCAGCGTGTTTCGGTGCCCGGTTGCAGCGGGAAATAAAAAGTTGTGGATGTCATTCCCGTTTTGCCGGCAAGATTAAAAACGCCAGCCTGGTACGTGTAGCCTGTAATTTCCACCTTGAAGTACTTGACCGATCCGCCGGCTAAGACTGGCGAACACGGCGTTGAAAAATTGTCGCAAATCAAGACGTTGGCCGTTGTGAGTCCAGGGATAACGGGCGTCTGGCCGGTGCAACCGTTTGCGGCGATACTCTTGATTCCGCAAACAACCAGGTTCCTTGCTTCGTTCTTGGCATTCGTCTTTTCTGTAGCAGTTCCATTGACAGCATTTCTTGAAGTCGAGAGATAGCGCGCTCCGACATTAGTTGCCTTGGCAAGTGTCGTGTAGTAGTAAAACATGCGGCCCAACTCGGCAGTTCCTACAAACAGGATCACCAGTATCGGAAACATGATCGCGAGCTCGATGGTTGAAGCACCATCTTCGCGCTGCGTTAATTGTCTCAGCGGATCTTTCAGGGATCTTGGGAATGGATTCATGTTCGTTCCCTTACTTGTAGAGAACCGCCGTCGTGAGTCCAGAGCCGCATGCAACAGTTCCGGTGGCGCCCATATTTGCCTGACCTATGTACTCCACTATCATGGAGCCACAAGGCGGATTGTTCGCGCAGTTGCCGTTTACCACGTACATCGGGCTTTTTAAGAAGAACTTTCCCCACCCGGCAATTCGTTCGTTGGTGTTGGCCGGATAAGTACCGGGGGCTTGGATGATGGGGGCAATAACTACCCGCCGGTCGTTGCCGGCTGTTGGATTCGAGTTCGAATATTGTGTGTATGTAATGCCCGTAGTGACGTTGGTATCAGACGGATAATTGGCAGCAGTGAGAGCGTTTCCATACCCGTTTGCGTACATGCCAAAACGGGTATTCATCCCATCGCCCGCAGCGCTTCCTCCATTGCCGAAATTCGAACTTGGCGTCATGTTGATACTGCCGCCGAGACCGTTGCACGCGCAGGGTTCACCAGCGGCAAGCCTCGCCGTTTCAACGTCGCCATTGCCGGTAATGCAAGGCACATCAAGAACGATGTAATCAAAATTGTTGACTTGGGCAATGCTTCCTGAGCCCTGTGCAAAATTCAACGTCATTAAGGTGCCGGGATCGGGGGTCGTATCTTCGAGGCCAACAGCCGCAGGATAAAAGTCGCAGATTCCGCTAAGCTCCACCGACTTTCCTGCCACAGCCTGCCTTGACTGCGTATTCGATACTCCCAGTGCACTGGATGCAAAGAGGATCGTCGTAGAAGTTGTCGCGGTAGTTACTTTGACAAAGCGAATGGTGGGAGCGACCGCTCTGGCAGCCGCGGCGCTCATGTAAGGGTCATCATTCAGGTTGGCAGCGAATTCTACCGATGCGATTGCCACATTTGTTTTTGCTCGAAGCCCCTGCGTGTTGGCGATCACATTAGTAGCCTGGGTGACTGCATCATCGATGCCGCCGGTCCCTCCATTCAACTCGCGGGCCGCTGTTAGCGCAGCAGCATCCGCAGCGTTCTGAAGTTCGCTCCGAACCAGGTAGATGCGCGAGATATCAATGGTCAGTCCGACCATGAGCAATAAAAGCAACGCAAAAATTGCCGTCATGATCGTTATGGAGCCCCGCTCTCCTTTTCGATCATTTAGTTTTGTTCTGTTGAAGACCATCGTCATCTTCTCCTGAACTTCCGTTTAGTCTCTGCATTCCCTGAGACGGATACGTCAATCAATTTGGTATCCGTCTCAGGTGAATCATCTCCGTGTTAAGGGTTCGTGCCTGAACCCGGACGCACCGCAATTACCGGCTTTTCTCCAGTTGTCGCAGGGGGTGCGGCTGGCACGGTTTTGGGTTGTGTTGTAGTTCCGGCTGGAGCCGCTGGCTCACTAGTCGGAGTTACGATAAATCCAGTTGGTCCGTTTACTGTGCCGGTGGTTGGTCCAGATACCCCACCAGTGGTCTTTGGTTCAACTCCAAGCAATGAACCGTTCTTCATATTCTCGACCGCAGGAATGCGCGGCAGATCGTCACGGTTCACCGGTTTCACGATTTGAGTCGTGACGATGAACATCAACTCGCTCTCCTGCTTCTGGAACTGTTTCGAGCGGAAAAGATTTCCGAGAATCGGGACATCACCCAGTCCGGGAACTTTTGAGAGTTGCTGTGTCTCGTTGTTGTCAAGCAAGCCCGCTAGCGCGAAACTCTGGCCATCGCGCAGCTCGACACCAGTCTTTGCGCGTCGTGTTCGAAGGGCGGGAATGACAAAACCATCCATGCGGATGCCGTTAGCGAAGTCTAGTGTCGAAACTTCGGGTTCGAGTTCCAGACGAATGTGATCTTCATCGATGATCGTTGGTTTGAAATTGAGTCGCACACCATATTCCTTGAAAACGATGGTTACGGTGCTGAGTCCACCGCCACCTTGTACGACCGGTATCGGAAACTCACCGCCTGCCAGAAAGCTGGCTTCCTGCCCATTCATGGCAATCAGGTTTGGCTCCGCCAGTGCTTTCAGGGCACCTGTTTGCTGGAGGGCACGAATGAAGGCCAACGAATTGCCGCCCATCACAAACAGGTTCAGCGAACTGCCGATTGTGCCTTTCAAGACACCTCCTGCAACTTCGCTTAGCGAGCTCGGACCGCCGCCGCTATTCATGTATCCGCCGACGCCTGGACCAGCTTGATATCCGTAAGACGTGCCAAGTTCGCGCATTCGAGTGCGGTTAACTTCAGCAACACGCACCATCAGTTGAACCTGCACGGCGTTTTTGACCGGAGACTGCAACAGATTGACTGTCTTGAAGCCCGCCGCCTGAACAACAGCATCAACCTGAGTAGCAATACTCGGATCGCTGACTGATCCTGAGATAACTACAGAGCCGTTTGCCTGGCTCAGTCGAATGTCATCTTTGGGAAACAGAGCATGGACTTGTGAATCGATGAGTGACAGGTTCGTTCGAACGTAAACCTCAAACACCAGGAAACGGTCCGTTCCTTTTTCCCAGGCAATGAAATTGATCTGTCCGAACGCTCTTCCATTAACCATCACTTGATTGCCGGTCACGAGGACAGCTTCAGCGATATCAGGGTTTGACACCGAGAACCGCTCGATTGATTGATTAAAAGTAATCAGTTTCGACTGGCCAACGAGTACGTTGACGGGAATAACGTCCTTGGTTCCAAAGACCACACTGGTACTCTGGTCCTGCGCGTTCAGTTGTATTGCCGAAAAGACAACTATTGCGATTAACGCAAGTAGCCGGTTTGAACGGGGCTTCATGATATTTTGACTCCTTACTTGTAGAAGATATCTTTGCATTGCGGTGGACCGACTTGGGTTAATCACACCTATGGAATTTCGACGTCTCGCCGTTTTGAGCCCTCGATAAGTTCGACTGACTTACGGGCAACGGGTAGTGGCGCTGGTTTTTCCTCACGTATCGGAGCAGGGGTTACCCGCTTCGGTTGTGGCCTGGACTGAACTGGTTTTTTCTCCACCGCCTTTTCGCTCGGCGGCTCCGGCTGAGGTATGAGCGATTCACCTGTCAAGATAGAGTTCTTATTTGCGCCCTGAGTGTCAGCGTCATCCTGGTCTGTGTAATTGCGCATAACGAGCTGTAGCTTGCCCTCGTTTGCTGCCAGAACAAGTTTTTCAGCTTGTTGGGGAGTGACTTGAAGAGTGACAGCTCTTACCTCGGCAGGCGTGCGCTGATTCTCGGGCGTATCGATCTTTGGACCACTGGCAAGAACCTTGATACTTTGCAGAACGATCTTTGAGATCGGGCCCTTTTGGTCTGAGCCGGCGCCGGGAGGTACGATGATCGCAACCACGTCGACAAAAGAGCCGGGCATGATGAATCCCGAAACACCGACTACATCGTCAACCTTTACTGTCATCGCCCGGTATCCCGGTGGGATTACGGCAGATAGCCCTGCTCCTGTACCTTCCGGTGCAAGTTTGGCGTTGGTGATAGGCTCGCGGACACCGATCGGCATAATTGCGACTCTACCAACGACCACGTCCGTCTTTTTGAACGCACCTTCAGGCACTGAGCCGTTTGGCATCGGAAGAAGAGTCAGGTGTTCCGCTGTGATCTTCTCTCCGAGAGGAATGTCTGTTTTCGCGACCACAACTTCGCCCAGGTCTCTCGTGTAGGCCTGGATATTAGATATGTAGCGGGTGATTAGCGTAACACCGAGCAGGCCGCACAAAACCGCGCCGGTCAGGGCCAGGATGAGACGTCTATTTCGCATGTTCAATCTCCATTCGTTCGTTAAGCACATTGCCTCCACGCGGTGGGCAGCGGCACAGATCAGTGGTGAAACACAACAAAAGCTATGAGACTGCCGCAGCAAATTGGCAGTGCGTACGGCAACGTGTAACTGCGGTCTGCAGGTATTTCAAACCGCGGTATTCGCTGCCCTGGAAGTAGGCCGATAAAAAAATGCAGAACACCTAACATCGTTGATGTCACTCGCTTCGCGTGGATCATCTTCAGAATGGCAAACACGCCACCCGTAACAGCAACCACAAGCAGAGTTGGAAGAACTAGAGATGTGCCGAGAACCGCGCCGATCGCGGCGAAGAGCTTTACGTCTCCTGCCCCCATGGTGCCGAACGCGTGCAGAAAGAACATCAGACCAAAGGCCAAAGCCATTCCGCCAAGACTCGCGAGTAAGCCAGACGAGCCATGCGAGACAGTATTTACAGCGATGCCGCCAATAAGAGTGATAAGAACGAGTTTATTGGGAATCCGCCGGTAGCGAATATCCATGTACGTGATCATGATCGCCATCGGTACCAAAACCAATGCGATCGCAACGGTGTAAGTTTCCAGCATCCGGGGTCCTTATCTTTCTTGGGCTAAAGAGCGTTGACGGGCAGCCGGTTAATCCGACCGCCTGCCCGTCATACTGTCCATTGCTCTTGTGTCAGGAATTAAGTTTGCTGTGCAGCGTTCACCAGTCTGTTCTTGATGGTCGTCGCCCAGGTGCCGGTGCTGGCGTAAATAAGCGCCGCCGCGATAGCGATGAGACCGGCGATCACGGCATATTCCAAAGTCTCCATGCCGCTCTCGTCTTTGAGAAAGTTCTTGATCGTGTTCATGATTTGCTCCTTATGGTTTCTGGGATTGGTTTTGCGCCCGTACGTACGCACGTGATCGGGCAAAGTAGATCTCACTAGAAATGCAGGCGTCATCTCAGGAAACCTGAGTGATCGCTTCCTGCCGATCACGGCAACATTTCTAGTGCGCCGCCATGGGTGCAACACGTATGCCAACTGCGGGTGCTTTACCGCAGCGAATGAAAGCGTTAATAAATGCGGGCGATTTCGAGTTTGGCGGCTCGAGAGCCCAACTGTTGTTCGCGTTCAACACTGCTCGCTGGCGAGCATCTGTGGCAGAACACTCTGCTGTTAATTGATCCGAGGGACGGCATCCTGAAGAGTTCAGAGGGTGTTTGTCGAATGATTTATTGAGGAATCGAACAATCGAGCAGCGCGAGAAATCTGCGATTCATAGAGGAACGAAAATTTCTTCATAGATCGACTCGGTTTGATCTGACATGCTTGCCGTGCGAGTCGGAATATGCGTGCGAAAGCGGAGAGTCGCGTTCTCAGCGCCGAAGGCGAGAAATATGATAGCCAGGGGCAAGCGCCGAGCAACGCGAGGCGCGTCGCCCTGGAATAAAAACGTAACGACCGTGAAGCTCTGAACGAGCGGAATAACTAGCGATGACATCTCGCACTTACAGTGCTCTCTTGATGTATTTCCTGCTAACCAGGGGCGACGCGCTTCGCTCCGCTCAGCGCCTTCCCCTGGCTATCATATTTCGCGCCTTTGGCGCTGCACATACCGAAGCGTCCAAGTCTCGTTCTGACTTTTCTGAGGCAAAGCCCCGTTATTGGTAGTCTTCTATAGTTTATGGATATTGCTGCCGACAAACGTTATTCAGCTAACGCACCACTTACCCGCAGGATTAGATCGACGCAATCTGCAGTGATGGCTGTGTTTGGTCTAACTTTGTTTCTAAGTGCCGGGTTGCTCTTTTCGGTGCAGCCGATGGTGGCAAAGATGCTGTTGCCTTTGTTAGGGGGGACGCCGGCGGTCTGGAACACCTGCATGGTCTTCTTTCAAGGCTTGTTGCTTGCCGGCTACGCCTACGCAATGTTCATTTCGAGAAGGAGCGTCGCTCAGCAAATCCTTTTCCAGCTGGTCCTGCTACTCCTCGCGTGCGTAAGCCTCCCAATTGGATTGTCGGCGGTTTGGCTAAACTCTGTTCCGTCGACTAGTAATCCCGCTCTTTGGCTGCTGGCATGTCTCGCCGCTACGGTGGGTTTGCCTTTCTTCATCGCTTCCAGTAATGGACCATTGCTGCAGAAATGGTTCTCGAACACAGGTCTTAGATCAGCGGCCGATCCGTACTTTCTGTACTCTGCTTCAAACGCCGGCAGTTTTGTTGCTTTACTAAGTTATCCCGCGTTACTCGAACCGAACTTTAATCTGCAACTGCAAAGTCGGATTTGGGCCATCGGCTACCTGCTTCTTATTTGCTTGATTGCCGTGTGTGCTTTGATGCTGTGGCGATCCAGAGCTCGGACATTGGAAAGTGAGTTAACTGATCCTGATTACGCTGCGGCCTCAGTCGACGACGTTCCGTCTACCGGAAAGCGGCTGCGATGGATAGCACTCGCGTTTGTGCCGTCCAGCCTTATGTTAGGTGTGACGAACTATTTGACTACGGATATAGCTTCGCTGCCACTTCTGTGGGTTGTACCACTGGCGATCTATTTATTCACTCTAGTTCTGGCATTCTCAAGACGTCAAATAATCTCTCTGCGCAGTTTGACCATAGTCTTGCCGGCGTTAACGGTTCTATTTTTGTTCGTATATTTCTCTCGCATGTCAATAGAACCTTCATGGATGATTGCTCTGAGTCTTATCTATTTCTTTGTCGCTGCTCTGACTTGTCACACTCGTGTTGCAGCCCTGCGGCCGGGCGCGAGGCATCTTACGGAATTTTATCTGTGGTTTTCGCTGGGTGGTGTCCTTGGCGGAATCTTCAACGCTTTGCTTGCACCACTTATTTTCACCTCTGTAGTTGAATATCCGCTGATGGTGTTGCTGGCTTGCTTACTGCTTCCAGGAGCGCAGGGACAACCCAGCCTGGTCCAGCTACGGTGGAAGGACTATGCGAAGCCCGTCGTCATCCTTATCGGCACATTGGTACTCGGAATAGCAACCAATAAGCTGGCGCCGAATTCCTTATCGGGGCTACTGGTGGTGCTTGCTCTGCCGCTGATCCTCGCTTACACCTCGCGGCGCCGACCATTGATCTTTGTTCTGTGTGTTGCTGCCGTCATTGTTGGCTCGACTGTTGTGAGTGTTGAGAATCGAACGCTGCACGTCGAAAGAAACTTCTTCGGTGTGTTAAGGGTCACGAGCAATGCCGACGACAGCGTGCACACGATTTTTCACGACAGTACGGTCCACGGCAGGCAGTTTACGGCTACGGAGCGCCGGTGCGAACCCCTTTCATATTTCCACCGCGCGGGTCCATTGGGTTATGTGTTTGCTGCGTTCCGCGCGTCTGCTGCGCCAAAGAACGTTGCTGTAGTTGGCCTGGGAGCAGGCGCAATCCTCGCTCATTCTTTGCCGGCGGAACACTGGACGTATTACGAAATCAATCCGGCAGTAGTTGAAATAGCGCGCGACACACGCTATTTCAGTTACGTGGGAGAATGCGCCCAGGTCCCTTTTAATGTCGTTTTGGGAGATGCGCGACTCCGTTTACGCGAGGCAAGTGACGCTACATATGGATTGATTATTATGGATGCTTTTAGCAGCGATGCCATACCAGTCCATCTAATCACGCAACAAGCGTTGGACCTCTATTTATCTAAGCTTGCACCCGGAGGCTTACTGATATTTCACATCTCAAACAGAAATCTCGATCTGAAGCCTGTGGTGGCCGACGTCGCGGCAAGCAGAGATCTAACGGTTGTCTACCTTGAAGACCGAACAGCCGATCCTGTGAAGGGACAGGATCCGTCAGCATGGGTTGCGATGACGCGCAAAAACGACGAGAGTGGACTGCTCACCAAAGCCCCGATTGCGTCTCCGTTAACCGCAGACGGCAAACATCTATGGACCGACGATTATTCAAACATACTAAGCGTCTTTAGATGGCGGTGATAAGTTGGGTAGTGCCCTGGTTTGGATTTCTTTGTCCAACCTCTGTGTTCTCTGTGACTGTGTGGTTATCGGAATCCACGATACAACAAAAGACACAGAGTACGACAGAGGTTGCGCAGAGATGGATTCAATTTAGGGCGTTACCTAAAGTTGGTGCGTGGTTTAGCTCCGACTCGATATTCTGTTCCAATTGTTGGCCAGCCAAAAGCATTCCACGGCTGCCACGAATTAAGTATTCATTACAGCAATTCCTTCTGTGTCTTAACGGTTGTATGTGTGCGAATTAAGGATGATTACTTCGACGCGCTCATTATTGATTTTCATTGTTTTAGTCGTGATCTTCATCACGGCTCTCCAACCAATTACCGATCCCGATTTTTGGTGGCATCTCAAAACGGGCGAATACATCATTCAGAATCACGGCGTCCCCCATGCCGACGTATTCTCCCATACACGGCTAGGTAGCGATTGGATTACACACGAATGGCTATCAGAGGTTTTCATGTATGGCGTCTTTCTCGTCGCCGGTTTCCCGGGCCTGATAGTTGTTTTCGCGTTGTTGGTCACAGCTTCATTCTGGGTTGTGTACATCCGGTTTCGACCTCGCGTGGGCCATCCGGTTATAGCCGCTTTGGCATTGCTGTTAGGATCTTTCGCCACCACGCTCGTATGGGGAGCACGTCCGCAAATCTTCACGCTTCTGTTTGCCAGTGTCTTTCTTTACATTTTGGATAACTACTATAGCGGGAAAGCTGACAAGGCCATTTGGTTGTTGGTTCCTTTGATGGTCCTTTGGGTAAATCTGCATGCTGGATGGCTGCTCGGATTGGCGTTGATTGCACTGACTCTTTCGGGGCTATTGTTGGATGTCTTGTTCGGAATGGAATCACGCGACTCTCTTAGGGAACGAGCGCCCACCTTGTTCGGAGTTTTAGTCGCGTGTACGGCGGCGATTTGTGTGAATCCCAACGGTACGAGGATGTACTCGTATCCCTTTGAAACGTTAACTTCCGCGCCGTTAATGGGACTGGTAACAGAATGGAGATCGCCCGATTTCCATCAACCGCATTTTCAAGCGGTGCTGATATTGCTGTTGGCGACGTTTTTTTTTCTCGCCGTGTCGAACAAACGCGAACGTCCAGGGCGATTGCTGATCCTACTGGTTACCAGTTTTGCGATGTTGCGCTCGGGCCGCAACGTTCCATTCTTTTCCCTGGTGGCGACACCGTTGTTTGCGGAGCATTTGTGGGACTGGGTGAAGGGACAACCCTGGGCCACCCGTGTTATTCCTTCCACAGCCAGGGGACCAGAGAAACGATCGATACCTCAAATCGCCGTCAATTCAGTAATCATCGTGGTAGCGTTGATCTTTTGCGGTCTTGCGGCTGGGCGCGCAGCTGCGGAACAGTCCTCAACTGAGGAACAGCAATTCCCTAAAGCCGCTGTTGACTACATAAAACTCCAACGTCCTCCGCAGCCGATCTTCAATGAATATGTCTGGGGCGGTTACTTGATTTGGCGGCTGTATCCTGATTACCGCGTTTACATAGATGGCCGTGCCGATGTCTTCGGAGGCAGAATGGTAGAAGAGTTTGTCCAGGTGAATGACGGCAAACCACGATGGCGTGAACTGCTTCAGCAGTATGGGTCGAAAACGGTTTTAGTTAAGCGTGACAGCGCTATTGCGAGTCTGCTTAGCAACGATAGTCGCTGGCAAAAAGTGTTCGAAGATAAACAGGCCGTTATTCTGGTGCTGAAAGAGCAGCAACTCAATAGCCGCTAGCCTGGCTTTGCACGAGAAGTTTTTAGGTGTGATATTCGGCACCCGAGTGCTCGGAGGAGCACGATGTTTATAGCTTCACATCTCTAATAATCCCGCGCTCCAGCGGGCGTGCAATGTGCTTTTGGATGTTCGCTTACATGCCGCTCCTGATGGAGCGGGATGACTTCGTCGGTCAGGGCTATAAACATCTTGCTCCTCCGGAGCAGGGAACCTCGAACAACAAATTGGAGTTTTCGCGCAAAGTCCGAGGGACGAATGAACTCTTCTTCTCAACGAGCGAACACATTCTGTGTCGTCGCTTTGATCGCAATTGTCCTCTTATCCCTGGCGCCACAAATTTATCTGTGGTTGAGTCGAGGTTCCGAGTGGAATGGTGCCTATGCCGGAATCCAGGGCGATGAGTTTCTCTATTCCGGGTACATCAACGCATTACTGCGCGGGCGGCCGAGACGTAACGATCCATTCGCTGGGCAGGACAGTACTCCAACACAACCACTTCCTGAATCGACGTTTTCAATTCAGTTCATACCCTCATATTTAATCACTTCGATTGGCCGAGTTTTTGGCGCGTCTTCGGCAACGCTTTTCATAACCTCGCTGGCAATAGGCGGGGCACTTGCCGGAATGGCTGTGCTGTATTTGTTGAATTCCATTACAAGCAATCGACTACTCAGCGGAGTGGGTATGCTATTCGTTCTAACTCTTGGCGCACTCGCAGCGGGCCAGGGTTTAGTTGGTCTTCTCTTCAAATCCGACGTGCTGTTTTTGGGACTGCCTTTTCTCCGACGATATCAGCCACTCGTCGCATTTCCCTTTTTCTTCCTTTTTTGTGCCTCGTTCTGGAAGGCTCTCGTCACTAGAAGAAACATCTATTCGTTATTAAGTGGCCTGGTATTGGCAGTATTGATCTTCTCTTATCTTTATCTCTGGACCACAGCCGTCGCGTGGCTAGTCTTAATTGCCCTGATCTGGCTGGGCTCGCGGTTCGAGATTGAAAGATTTAGTAGTTGGAAGCCGTTTGCGATCGTCGGCGGCATCGCAATACTCGCTTTAGTTCCTTACTACAATCTCATTTCCAACCGTGCGCGAGAGTTGGATGAGGCGCAAACGATGATCTTCACGCGCGGGCCAGATTTGTTTCGCACTTCCGAACTCATTGGGTTCGTAGTTTTTGCTGGGCTGTTGCTTGCGGTCCGTCGCAAAGTGATTGAACGAACCGACCCGCGTGCAATCTTTGCCGCATCCTTTGCGTTACTTCCTTTTGTGGTCTTTAACCAGCAGGTGTTGACGGGCAGAACAATGCAGCCGTACCACTTTGAAACTTTTGTGGTCAACTATGCTGTGTTAATAGCTCTGGTAATTCTTGCCGTGATTTTATGGGAGCCGAAGGTTCGCCGATCGCTCGCATGGATCGCGGTGGCATGTTGTCTTTGCGGCGCAACTGAAGTAACTGTCGACATACTGGCCCATTTCAAGTCGAGCCTCGCCGCCGATCGAATAGTTCCGGTTCTGCGACGTTTGGATCAACTGTCGACGCAGGATGGCACGCTAGAGGGATTACGCGCCGTAGGCAAAACTCCGACGATAATGTTTTCCCCACATCGTGACGTAATGTCATGGGCGCCAACGTGGACCTCGCAGGGAACGCTATTGAAAATGGGTGGGCTCGACTTTGGAACTGCCACACACAGTGAGCGCAAAGAATCGTTTTACATGTACCTGTACTACTCCGACATTGACGCTGAAGGGTTACGCAGCCTGCTGAGCGGATCAACCGCCGATTTCTTCACAGGACACTACGCGCGCATCGCCGTCTTTGGTCACGAACGCGTACTGCCGATCCTGGGTTCGAATTTTCGGCCCATTCAGCCGAACGAAATAGAAGAACAGGTAAAGATTTATGATGATTACTTGAAGAGTTTTTCCAGAGAGAAAGTGCTGGCCCACCCGATCAGCTATGTAGTGACCAAGCCAAATGCATCAAATCTGCAGGCCATCGATCGCTGGTACGAACGGGACGCGGGTGAGCAACACGGCGATTACACACTGTATCGAGTGAAGCTCCGAGGTTGAAATCAGCCGTCGTCCAGCTTTGCACAAAAAATGCAATTTTAGCCTGCGAAGCAGGCGGAAGCATAAAGCCTGGGGCGGTAAGCCCCAGGGCCGAAGCACAATCCATTCGAGACCGCGAATGCGGGTGACAGACCATTACAGGCATAAGCTCCAGGTTTTGCGGGGCGACGATTTGTCGCCCGTTTCATGGGCTCGCGATTCATTTTGATTCTGATCGTGGGGCTTACGCCCCAGGCTTTATGCTTTCGCCCTGCTTCGCAGGCTTAGAGCCTCCGGTTTTGTGCAAAGCGCACCGCCCAACTACCAAAGGTACACCGAAATTGTTTTGAAGTAAGGCGATCCTTGGGTGAGGAGTACTTATGCGAAAAGATGAGAAACAGGCACGGAACGATGTGGGCGTTGCTACGATCTCGACGCTGTTGGTAATCGCCGTTCTTTTCGTAAACGCCTTAACGGTATATTTCTACATCCAAGCCGCGCGAGATAAAGAGCAGATTGAAAGGCAAGATTTCGTTGCGCTGTATTCAGCTGCGCGTCTTGATGCGGCGGATCTTTATGATCTCCAAAAGCAACGCGAGATCCAGATTCAGGTAATCGGCGAGCCTTACGGCGACCCGGCCGGTGTCTTGCCGTTCATTAGCCCGCCAGTTTATATCCCACTTCTGAAAATAGTTATTAACGACAATTACCGGGCGTCATATCTGCGTTGGATATCGCTCTTAGTTGCTGTCTGTGCGTTATGTGGTTTCCTCGTTTACCGGATTACGGGAGATTGGGTTGCGGCCATCACGGCGACTTTGTTCTACTCACTATTTGGTGCCGTGGTGAAGGGGCAGATCTCACCCTTCCTTACGGTTGCGGCGTTGATGTGGGGCTACTTCTTGAATCGCGGCAAACATAAATCCGCGGGACTGTCACTGGCGTTATTGCTCGCGAAACCGCACTTAGCGTTCGCGTTCGGAGCTGTGACCCTGTTTGCGAGTCGCAAAGCATTTGCATGGTTTCTTGCCGCGACCGTTATTACGTGCTTGTTGATTTTGTTCTTTGTAGGAATTGATGGCGTCGCGCAAATGGCCCAGATTAGCGGGCTGTCGGTTTCGAGCGACGATTACGGAATCAACCGCGAAGATCAACTGAACCTTTTGGGGCTGCTTATCCGTGCCGGACTAAACACCGGCACGGCTGTGCGTCTTGCTTGGACCGTATTCGCTGCGGTGATTGGATTTTCCTGTTGGTTAACGTTGAATCGCACAGGTCTGAATGCTCTAGGACTAGTCACGGTACTGATTGTGTTTTCGTCCCCACACTTGCACCTTCACGATCTCTCGTTATTACTGTTCCCTATGGCTGTAATGAGTCGAGAGATTACCCATAAACCACTCGCATTCGTTCCTGCTTCTAGCGTGTTCCTATTCAGTCGCGTACTACCCTATGTATGGATGGGCGTTCTCGTTGCATGGTTAGGCCGCCGACGGGCTAGTTAATAAACGTTACTCAGATCGAAAATCTGCACGTTAGACTCAGCCTCTACTGACAAATCGGCAACGGCCTCATTGAGTGCGCTACGTCTCGATCTGAATCGACCCCGCGCTACAACCGTAGTATCCCCGTCGAGAAACGACGATCCGGTGACGTACTACAGCCTCGGACTTCAAGGAATGGGCCGTCAGGGTTCTCACTGCGACGCAGTGTAGTGGCGTTGCCTGTACTGCCGTGTGTGATGGAGATCGTCACCTGATTGTTTGCGATCAGCGAGACGGAGATTGTAGGAGCGCCAGGAAGCACCACTGTTTCCGGCTCAGGCAGACCGCAAGTGCAAATTTCTTAAATCGCGTGCGCTGATAGACCACATGAAAAACGATTTGCCCAAACAAAGCGAAGAAGAACGCGATGTGAGTAAAAGTGCCAAGGACGTTAACGACGACGAAAGCTGCCAATCGCAATAAGTTAGTTCGGTCCTTAATCTAGAACTGCACATACAGCAAGGTTGAGACGATGGATAGGAACGACAGTAACGCATACATCCGCGCGAATTGGGCCGACAGAATTGCTAAAGGCCTGCATGCGTAGAGTGCGCGCTCAGCAGTGCCAACTCGTCTCCATAAAGCTCTCTTGCCAGACAGTACAATAAACAGAACGGCCAGAATGTAAAACAAACCCGACAGACTCCGAACGGCTCGCCCGCCATGTCCGAATAGTGAAACCTACACGTCAAGCAACTGGAAATAAAAGGGTGGGTGAACGTCAGCCTTTAAAGCTGAAATCACATCATCCGACAGGACTGTGTTAACACTCCAAACTTCATCGGACGTGTTAGCAGCATTGGAATGGTAGAGCGCGAAGAAACTTGAGCAAATCAGAAGCAGGATCAGTCCGAGCTTCGAATGTGTACGAACGGTGGAGCTTGATGGTTGGGAGACTTGCTGCCATCAACGGGTGTTAGCGACCAAAGCAGCCCCAGACGGTGATTTGTCTTTTGAATGAATCATGGGTTTGACGCACAGAACATAACAGAGCACCAACAATACTGGCGTAATAATTTGAATCCCGGTGAACTGACACAAAGGAACGGTCAGGAACGCCGCAACAAACAGGATTACCTGTAGATACCGGTCTACTAATCGATATGTCAGTACAAGCAAGGGAATAATCAGAATCAAATCGTAAGTCGGTGCATAGGAGTTGAATAGCATTGTGGGGAGGATGGCCCGCTCAGGATTGTTCCGTATGAGGTAAACGAAGGGCAGCCCAATCAACATGCTGATATACCTTACGTCCACGTGAATTATCTGTCGCACCATGGACGCAATATCAACATGCATGGAAGGCGGCGTGTAGCCTTGACCGACGAGCGAGCTGAACTCGCGCAGTATGGCTACGTACTGCGTTGATCCAGTTGGACCGAGCATCCAAATCGTAAGGGCCACCAACACTGCCGATACGGCGCCAAATCCGACTAGCATCCGGAACTGTTTGCCAAATAAAAGTGCTGGAACAACGAAAACTGCGAGTGTAGGTTTATAAAGGATTAGACCCAGGACAAGGCCCGCCAATAACTTATGCTGCCGCTTCATCAAGTAGATCCAAAGCGCGAAGATGAAGCAGCCAATGGCCGATATTTGGCCACCAGCGATCGTAAGCATCAGGAATGGCGGAAAGGCAAGACAGATCAGCAGAGTCATGCCTCTGGGAAGAAGTTCCAAACGGGCTATGAGTGAGATCGCGCCCGCGTAAAGAGCAACAGAAATAAAAATCCAAATCAGGTAGGCGACAGAAAATGGAAGCAGCGCGAGAGGAGAAAACAGTATTGCTACATAAGGAGGAGTCACATAAGGGAGGGAGAAGCCGGGTATGACTTCTTGGATTAGATCCTGTTGGAGTTGAAAATCATAAAGTCGATGAGAGCCGTACTGGTTCAGTATTTTCCCAGCGTTGTAGAACTCGATGAAATCGCCACCGAACGGAGCTCCCGACAAACTCACATTTCCCGTACGCGCGAAACTAAGCGCGATCAGCAGAGAATTGACGCCGATCAAAATCAGGCAGTAGTTCTTTACTCGTTTGGCTGTTAGCAAGGATGCGATCATGTGCCGGGTATGTTCGACGCAGACGGCGAGGTGATTTTAAGAGTTGTTCAACTCTTTCGGTTTGCAGACCAGGATCAGTTGATACCCGAATAATGCCTTTGCAACTTTTACCAACCTGCAGTTGACTGCATGAGTAAAACTGCGTGAGGGTTTGCTAGTTGCCGAACCAGCCGACGGAATCGGGGTCGCATTCACGTGGATCACATCGAGTCCTGACTCTCTCGCAAGTTTCTTACTACTTGCGAGGGTAAAGAAGCGAAGGTGAGACTCATCCAGAATTCCCACACGGCCGTAGTTGAAGCGACCAAAAAGCGACCTTAGACGAACGCCCAGACTGGGAGCGTTGGGAAGGGACAAGAGCACTTTGCCGCCGGGGTTTAAAAGAGCTTTCAGCTTGATCAGAATCTTCTGCGGGTCACGCACGCGGCTCAGAACATCGCCGAGGATGATAATGTCAAATGGCTTTTGTTGGCCGAGATCGATATCGTCAATGTTCCCGGCGATCAGAGTCTCGCAGTGCTGGCGAGCGACTTCCGCCATCTCCAGATCGTCCTCTACACCCACAACGCTGCAGCCCAGCGCTTTCATCTCGGCTGCTAGTAAACCCGTCGCGGTACCTACCTGCAATACTCGTTCTGGTCGATGCTGTTCAATCCAACGAAGAATCTGTGCGTGACTACTGTCAGGATCTGTCTCGCGATAAATAAATTGCTTTGCTTTTACGTCGTAGTTGCGTGAATAGTAAAGGCGAGCTTTGTGTAGCCGGTATTTAACTGCGGATTTCACACAGTTGAAAGCATAAGGTAAGCCATTAACGTAGCAGATCTCATCGCCGTAATATGTTGGAATAGGTCGTTCTTTAATCCTCAAACCAGCTTCATGGAACTGAATCAAAATATCGGTATCGAAGTGCCAGTCATTCGAGTTGAGCATGAAAGGAATGCTCTTCAACGCGTTACAACTATACAGGCGATAGCCGGAATGGAATTCAGTAAGGTTCATTCCCGTAATGTGGTTTTCGAGAAAGGTGAGAATCTTATTGCCGATGAACTTATAGTAAGGCATGCCGCCCTGTAACGGGTTTCCACCACTCGCCATCCGAGAACCAAAAACCATATCAGCCTCATCGTTCTCAAGTGGTTCAAGTAATTGCGGCAGGACTTCCGGCGCATACTGGCCATCTGCGTGGAGCATCACAACCACGTCAAGCTCGCGCGCAATAGCATACTGATAGCCGGCCTTCTGGTTGCCACCGTATCTTAAATTGTTGGCATTCCGATGGATAGTTAGCTTTTGAATCCCTTTGACACTCTTGTAACCGACAGCCGCGTAATACGTATTGTCTGTAGAGCAGTCGTCGAATAGAAATACTTCCTCAACCTTGTCCCAAACCTCCTTTGGGATGCGGTCCAGTGTCCAATCCAGCTTGTTGACAGCATTGTAGGCGATTACAAACAGCCCTATGCGTTTGCCGCGAGATGTGGTGTTTGTTCTCTGTTGTGAGTCGATCGACATGCTTTGTGCCTAAACTAAACGACTTTGGAGTGCGGCGGCCTGACGCCGCTTTATTACTGATGGAGCTTGATCGAACCGAAAGCGGCGTTAGGCCGCCGCACTCCAAAGTGAACGCCGGTCATTGCGGTTAGGTCTGGGCAGCGGCGTTCTGAAGGCGGTTCTGGATCGTAGTCGCCCACGTTCCGGTGCTGGCGTAAATGAGTGCCGCGGCAATGGCGATAAGGCCGGCGATGACGGCATACTCCAGTGTCTCCATACCGCCCTCATCTGCCAGGAACTTCTTGATTGATTTCATAACTCAACTCCTTTTTATTTTTTTTAAGTTTTATTTCTTAGAATTTGTGCCGCACCAAAAACTAACTGCTCATTTTGAAGGCCGCATTGAAAATTAATTTCGCTTGATCCCAGTCGGCTTTACGCTTTTGCGCTCAAACTCCGTCTTCGTTGGAGGGGCGGTGCTTGCTTTGACCGTTTCACGATCGCGATACACCACCCCAGCCGGCCGGGGCTGTAAACCTGTTACTTCAGCACTAGTTCCAACCTGAGCTGAAAAGAGCCTGCTACCACGCAAAACTGCCTCTTCACCTTTTTTCAATCCCCAAATCAGTGCGACCGGTGACGCGTATGGAAAAACCAATGCGCCAGTCGCAACTGCGCCGCCGACCATCGCGGCGCGTCGACTTACTCCGCGTTGCTTTCCGGCGAGGTGTATCGGAACCTGCGTGCCATCAACAGCTGTCACGTACAACATTTCCCACGCCAACATTCCAGGTCGGCCCAACCGCCCTGCTCGTGTTCGTTGAACCACACGAGCGATAGCAGCAGATCCACGCTCGACTACCAGCACGTTATTTACAAAGATCCTGCGCGTGACTGCGAAAGTCATCAAGCTCCCAACCGGCATATTCCCGGAGGAGTACGCCCGTGAGCTTTCCACTTCGATTACGGTTCCAGCGGGAACCTGTACCCGCGCCGTGAGTGCCGCAACTTTCGATTCGACCTCAGCAAGTGCAGGTGGACCATCCGGAGCGGATTTCATTGCCAGGATCACTGTGTCCGGCACTCCTCGCCGTTTCAGATCCCTTAGCACCGGAGGGAAGATGTCAAAACTGCAATACGACGTAAAAATCTTGCCGATGATGTCACTGGATTTCTGACCTTCTTCGACCATCCGGATTACGTCGCTATTCCGGAGTGGTCGTCCTCGCACACCCGCAGAAGTCTGGTTCTGCCCGTTTACTATCGGGCAGACAGTGATGAACAGAAATATGCACACCAACCACCGATTATTTTGCATGGCACTTCTTCCAATCGTCGGGCTGGATTAAGGGAGTTGAGCAACAGACATGCCGCGAAATATCTCGGCTTTTCTTGATCTTTGAGGACTTGGCCTGCGCTATTTAGCGACAGATGCTCGCCAGCGAGCAGTTAGCAACCGCGAGAAACTGCCTACTTTTGAGGCTTGGGTATCGGATTTGCGAAGAATTTTTACCACCCGAAGCGGGTTAAACCCTGTTATCCTTGATTTGTCTGGCCAGAGTGGCCGGTCACACCAAAAATCTTCGGGTAGGGCAAACAAATGGACATCGAGGTCGAACTGAATCGGGTTAACACTACCGCTGCACGTGCCTCAGCGCTCGCGCCGGTCTTTGCGCTGGCTTTGTTTACGAGCGCGGCGCTGCTCTTCTGGGTGCAGCCGCTCGTGGCAAAGATGCTCCTGCCGTTGCTCGGCGGCGCGCCCGCGGTCTGGAACACGTGCATGGTGTTCTTTCAGGCGTTATTGCTGGCGGGATATGCATACGCACTCTTCGTTTCCCAGCGCCTCTCACTAAAAAACCAGGCGATTGTTCACGCCGTGTTACTACTGGCTGCAGGGTTGGTTTTACCGTTCGGCTTATCTGAGCGTGTGCTCTCGTCATTACCCACACAAAGCAGTCCGATACTTTGGCTCCTCACCACCCTCGCCATAACTGTTGGACCACCGTTTCTGCTTCTCTCGGCTACCGCGCCACTCCTGCAGCGCTGGTTTTCACATTCGACACATAAAGCAGCCCGCGATCCTTATTTTCTTTATGCAGTCAGTAACGCCGGCAGTATGCTCGCGCTACTCGGCTTTCCTTTCCTGCTTGAACCGGCCTTTGCCATCAAAACACAAAGCGTCTTCTGGGCTGTAGGCTATGTCGCTCTGGTTGGGTTGATCATTACGTGCGCGATTCTGCTTAACGCGAGGAGAGCTACGTCAGATCAGAATCAAGTCGCAGTCGAACAACCTGAGATAAAAGTTGAAACGTCCAAACGACTTGAATGGGTTCTGCTCGCGTTCGTTCCTTCAAGCTTGATGCTCGGCGTGACGACTTACATCGCAACAGATGTCGCGTCAGTGCCACTGATCTGGATCATTCCCTTAGCTCTTTATCTCTTGACGTTCATCATTGCGTTTGGAAACAAGCAGATTATCAAGCTGCCGATAGCTTCGATCTTGTTTCCGATCGCGTTGGTGGTGCTCGGAGCACTCATAATATTGGCCCCACCGATCTCGGTGTGGGTAACGATCACGCTGCACCTGCTCGTCTTCTTCCTCGCCGCACTCGTAAGTCATCAAAGGTTGGCTCAGAGCCGACCGGACGTAAGCAAGTTGCCCGAGTACTTTCTATGGATCTCAGTAGGCGGAGTGCTCGGTGGTATTTTCAACGCTCTCCTTGCGCCGATGATCTTTTCAACGCCGTTTGAGTATCCGGCAGCCATAATTCTGGCGTGTCTCATACGCCCGGTGACCACGCAGGAACAGAAGACAAAGTCGCTGATGCGAACCACATTTCCGGTCCTCATCTTTGTGCTGACGTTTGGTTTAGCGCTGACAATTCCACGCCTGGAGCTTCGTGCACAATTAGAGCACGGCCTCGTGCTGCTGCTCCCGCTCCTGCTGGTTTTTGTTTTCAGTTTCCGAAGACCGTTCATCTTCGCACTGTCGCTGGCGGCGCTGATGTTTGCGTCGATTCCGTATATGAATGCCTCGGTCGAAACTCTGACAACTGAGCGGAACTTCTTTGGTGTCTGGCGCGTGACTACCAGTCCGAACGAAGAGTTCCGACGTCTTTACCATGGCAGCACGGTTCATGGTGTGCAGATGAAAGACGAAGCACGAAAGTGTCAGCCGGTTTCGTATTACTATCCGAGCGGTCCGGTGGGACAGATCTTTGATGCCCACAATGGTAAGCCTGCAAATCTGCCGGTGGCCGCGGCTGGATTAGGATCAGGTACACTGGGAACGTATTCTTTGCCAGGCCAGCAGTGGGATTTCTACGATATTGATCCGGCGATCGTGCGTATTGCGGCTGAGCCAAGTTATTTTTCGTTTCTCAGCAGTTGCACTAAGGGTTCGTACCGAGTGATTTTGGGTGATGCGCGTTTGAAATTGCGCGAGGCGCCGGCAGGAAAATATGGATTGCTGGTAATGGATGTGTTCAGCTCCGACTCTGTGCCCGCACATCTTTTGACAACCGAGGCGATGGAGCTTTATGTCAGTAAGATGGCCGGGGATGGCATGATTGCGTTTCACATCAGTAATCGCTATCTCAATCTTGAGCCGCTGCTCTCAGGATTGTCGAAGCGCGCAGGGCTCACCGGCTTCATCCGCAGGGACACGGATCGAAGTCAAGCCAGCAAATACCCGTCGGTCTGGGTAGTGATGGCGCGTAACGACGCCGACTTAGGGCCGATTGCAAACGATTCACGTTGGACCCGATTGCAGGGAGACATGGTTTGGACCGACGACTTCTCAAACATTCTCAGTCTGCTTAAGTAGCCACAAAAGGCACACAAAGTGTAGCCACAAAAAGGCACAAAAAGCACAAAAAAGAGAGTGAATGGGAAGTTAAGAAAGCGTATTCTGGTTCACTAATTGTTTAGGTGCTATGTGCTTTTTTGTGGCTGATTTTCTGTGGCTTAGGGGTGGGAAATGAAACAGTGTCCTGAGTGTAATGAGGTCTTCGACAATCAGAAGGCGTTTTGCGATATGGATGGGTCGGAGCTCGTGAAGCTGACTGACTCTCCTCGAGCGATTAGCGAGACGAAACCGTCGTCAGGGCCGACGCCTGTTTGGGTGACAGGAGTGATTGGCGGACTTATCGGCATCATTGTCTGCGTGCTTCTGTACATCGTTTTTCTTGCGCCGAGCCGCGAGACCGCATTGCAGGACCGTCAGAACAATCAGAACACCGAAGCTGCTCCTAAATCCAATCAGATCGCGGTGGTGCCGCCGAGTCAGTTACGGCCGAGTGAGACGGCGTCACCAACTGAGACTGAGAGTCCTGCCGAAGCTGACGCGACTCCGGAAGCCAGTCCGGCGGCTTCCGCCGCAGCTACGCCAATTCCGGCAGTTGTCAATCATGGTCCAATAGCAATCGGTGACAAGAAGTCGGCAGCAGGCGAACGCGCGATCATAAAGATGAAGGATGGATCGTCAATCGAAGCGGATGCAGCCTGGGAAGACAAGCAGGGCATCTGGTTCCGGCGGAGTAATGTTGTTTCATTTCTTGATCGAAGCAAGGTCGAGGCGATCACCGAAGTGAAGCGTCCGGTTAGCGCAGAAACCAAAACTCCATAGCGAGGTATCAGGCGAGCTCCTGAACGCCGTCGTCTCCAACTTTGTACTTTCGCCCGCAGCGCTCACAAGTCTTAACCGGTTTGCGGTCGGGCGGCAGAGATTGAGCACAAAAACACACCCACCCGCCGTGTCGCGCGGGATTTCCGTAAACCAACTCGTGTGGACGAACGTCGTGGGTGACGACTGCGCCCGCTCCGATGAGGCAACGTTGGCCCAGTCTGACGCCGCAAACAATCGTTGCGTTTGCGCCGATAGTGACTCCTTCTTCGATCCACGTTTCCACAGGAATCCAATTCGCGTCGCGACTGCGCGGAGTGAGATCGTTCGTTAGCACAGCGTTTGGACCAAGAAATACGTTATCGGCTATGTGTACGTGTTGCCAGACGCAGACTCCATTCTTGATTGTTACGTTGTTGCCGATTGTGACGCCAGCCTCGATAAAAGCGTGATCGCCGATATTGCAGTGAGAGCCGATCCGGACGTCCTTCAGCACATGAGCGAACGCCCAGATGCGCGTACCTTCGCCAATCGAATCAGTCTCGACGAGTGCTTTCTCATGGATGAATGGTGCTGTCATGCGAGCATCTCAAAAGTCTCACATGGCAGAGACACTTTCAAGGTCAGGCGACTTGTTATAATGTTCGGCCGGCGCATCCATCAGGCCTCCCAGAAATCGTTGGGCAACTATGAAAGTCTTCATCAGTTCCACTTACAAAGACCTCATTGATTACCGCACCGCGGCTATTCGTGCCGTAGAGGGGACAAACTACCATGCTTCCAAGATGGAAGTTTTTGGTGCGCGACCTGACGAGCCGTTGGATGCCTGCTTGAAAGAAGTGGAGGAAAGCGATTTATTTATTGGCATTTACGCCTTACGTTATGGATTCGTTCCCGAGGGAGCAGATATTTCCATAACGGAAAGGGAATACGTTCACGCCAAAGAACTTGGCAGACCAATCTACTGCTTTTTGCTTGATGAAGATAATCAAGGTTGGCTCACAAAATGGATCGAGGGCGAACCGGGAAAGACCAAACTTGAAGATTTTAAGAAACGAATTGAGAAGCAGCACATGTGCGGTTATTTCACCACGCCTGACGATTTGAGGGCGAAAGTAGCCAATGCGCTTAGCCATTTTGTAGCAAGTCAAAAAGCAATTCCTGATTCCGAATTACTAATTTACCAACCTCCCAAACCCACAGGTTCCACTCTTCCTCAAGTAGGTTTCTTCGTTGGGCGCGAGAAAGAACTGGAGATAATCCAATCCGCCCTCTCCCCCGAATCCCGCACCTGGGGCGCACTCATTGACGGACCCGGCGGCATCGGCAAGATGCCCTCGCCATCAAAGCCGCGCACGACGCGCCAGCGGAACTCTTCGAGCGTAAGATCTTCATCACCGCCAAAGTGCGCGAACTGACCACCGAAGGCGAAGCCAAACTGACCGACTTTACCCGCCCGACCTACCCCGCCATGCTGGACGAATTGGAAAAGAATTGGGCGCCGACGGACTCGAAAAACTCGCGCCCGAAGCGCGTCCCAACGAATTGCGTCTCGCGCTGGCGGGCAAGAAGGCGCTGATCATCTTCGACAATTGGGAAACGCTGCCCGAAGAAGAGCGCACGCGCTTATTCCAATTCCTCTCGCGCCTGCCCGACGGAAACAAAGCCATCGTCACCTCCCGCCGCCGCGCCGACGTGGATGCGCGCATCGTGCGCCTCGACCGCCTTGCCCGCGACGAAGCCCTGCAACTCATCGACGAACTCGCCGCCAAAACTCCGCGCCTCGCTCGCGCCTCCCAAAAAGAGCGCGAAGACCTGTATGAGATCACGCAGGGCAACCCGCTCTTCATCCGCTGGATCGCGGGGCAATTGGGGCGCGAAGGCTCGCAGTGCCGCACCATCGCCGAAGCCTACGCCTTCATCGACAAGTTGCCCAAAGCACGACCCGCTCGAATACATCTTCGGCGACCTGCTGGAGACCCTTACTGTCAACGAGACGAAAGTCCTCGCCGCGCTGACGTATTTCAGCCTGCCTGCCAAACTTAAGTGGATCGTGGACATGACCGACCTGCCCAAACGCGCCGCCGAGACCGCATTGGAAGACCTGACCGACCGCTCCATCCTGACCTCCGACCTCTCCGCCCAAACCTACTTTTTACCCCCGCTGACAGCGAATTCATTCGCACCCGCCGTCCCGAAGCCGTGACCCAGATAGGCGACGCCCTTACGGACAGCGCCTACGCTCTTGCCCTGCAATACGGTGGTGGAAGCGGAGACTACGAAAAATTTCCCACGCTGGACGTCGAATGGGACTTCATCGCCGCCGCCCTGCCGCGCCTGCTGACAGGCAACAATGACCGTTTGCAAACGGTCTGCGAACAATTATTTCAATTTCTCAATTTTACTGGTAGATGGGATGATCTAATATGGCTCTATGAACAAGCCGAAACGCTTTTACTGCTGACGACAAAGAAAATGCGGGCTGGCAAGCATTTCGGGCAGGAATGGTTTATAGCTTCCGCGACCAACCCGCCGAAGTGCTGGCGTGCTCCGCACGGACCGCCGAGCACTGGAAGAACAGCACGCCGCGCAACAAAGCATGGGTGATCAGTCTGCGCGGAATCGGTCACGAACTGAAAAAAGATTTCCCTTCTGCCATCGCCGACTACCACGAAGTGTTGGACATTCTCCGTTCCATCTCCCCTGAAAGTGACGATGTCTCTATCGCATTGAGCAATCTGGCCGACGCAGAATCAGCCAACAAAGACTACCCTGCCGCCGAGCGCGACTATCGCGAAGCCCTTCGCATTTCGAAGATTAACAAACGCGATGAAGGCACAGCCGTTTACACAGGCAACCTGGCGACACTTGCCCTCAACCGCGAGCAGTGGGCTGAAGCTGAGGCTTGCTCGTGAAGTCCTCGCGCTGTCAGAAAACGTCGGGCGGCATGAGTTGATTGCCAACGATTGTGACCGC